>NZ_OCPC01000002.1 GCF_900220985.1 Parahoeflea halophila | reverse complement strand
GAACAGCATCGCGTTTGAAATCGTCACTGAATTTGGCTGTGCTCATGATGGCCTCCTTGCCTCAAATTTAGGGAAGAAGGCGTCTACAAATCTAGGGGCTATTCATCTCCACGGATGCGCAAGATCGGGGACGAAGGGCGTCACAACGACGTGCAGCCCAAAGAGCCGATGATCTCGCACCCGTCATTTCAGAGATGCGTGACCGAAAACTATCTCTCAATGCGATGGCTAGGGAGTTGAGTGAGAGAGGTATCCCGACGGCTCGTGGAGGCGCGGTTTGGAAGGCAGCCCAAGTTGGTCGGGTTATGGCTAGGCTTGATATTCGGTGATTTTTGAATGGCCGCTAGCACGAGCGAGGTCACCACATCGATCAGCACTGTGGATTGGTTATTTCAGCTACACGGTTGTATCTTCCTCATCACAAAACCTAAGGCTAGTGTGAGCCTTGTAGACACTGGCTAACAGAGGAAGACGGGGGGCTGCCATTATGCAGGTTTTTATCGGGATCGCATATTTTGCGGTTGGTATCATTCAGCTTTTTGCGATTATCGATGGCATTGATCATGCGCTCGGGTGGGGCGGCGTTATCAGCTTCATTCTGGCCATGGTAGTAACTTACATCCCGGTGCTGGGATCCGTCTTGGGAGTTTACGGGGCTGTCAACGCTTGGGACTGGAGCTTCTGGCAAGCGGCTACCCTGTTCTTTTGGTACATTCCAGTAATTGCTATTATGGGCATTGCATCAATGGCTCTTGAGAGACGACGTTGAGCATCCCATCGACAGAAGAATGGTTCTCCCTATCAACACGGAGAAACAGAAAGAGTTTTATACTCGCCACTCTAATCTTGAATTTGATTTTAGGCGGCGTGATCTTAGCTCTTTGGTTCTTCGAGGCACGTCAAAGGTCGGGCCAAATTCTGTTCCTCTTTTTCTTCGCACCTTACGTGATCTGTGGATACACCTTAACCGCTCAGCGTCTTCGGGATATGGGCATCACTGGGTGGCTTGCTTTGCTCTGGTTAGTAACCGGCATTGCCGACCAGTACGTCGGGGGCGCAGCCTCCTTAGCACTGTTTTTGGTGCTTTGCGCCGTACCAGGTACTCAGGGACCAAATCGATACGGGCCAGACCCGCTAGAAGATATGTGGGAACAATCAGGATGATCAACCATTCACGCTTCTATCTGCTGATCCCATCCGCCCTGTTGATACTAGCGGTGTTGCCGATGCCATATGGTTTCTACACCTTTCTCCGCATCGCAGTTACCCTCGCCGCCGTCATCGCAGCGTACGTTATCTATCAAGCAAGCCAGTCTCTCCGTTGGGAAGTGGTGGTGATGGGTTTGGTAGCAATACTCTTCAATCCAGTGTTTCAGGTCTCACTGAGCCGGACAATCTGGTTACCGATCGATCTGCTATGTGCAGCGCTATTCTTCTACGTCGCAGTGACAAGACCTAGAAGACCGGCAGCTTAGCCATTTTGTATCACCGCTAAATTCAATCAGGAGATATTGCGTTCATGCCGGTTTCCTCCAAAGAACAAGATGAGATCCAACGCTTCGTCGAAGGAGCGAGTGCCGAAGAGCGAGAAAATGCCCTCCAGGCTGCCTACGAAAAGCTGAGCCAAGTAAAGCACCTTGCTGACAGGAAGCTCTTGGACAATGCGGAAATGCGGATAGGCGAACTCTCGATTGAGATGATTGCCCGCATAGAGGCATTTGAACAGGGTAAGGGTTCCTTCTTTCGGCTCAAGAGACGGATGCAACTTGCCGCATCGATAAGGAAGGCGTGACGAGTATCCGGCCCGCTGTCCGTATCTAACGCGCAACTTTGCTTACCGAGTGCTGGCTTCGCAGCGAGATCGATTGCTTGACATACCGAGATCTCAGCGGAGCCGGGAGTAGCGGAACGGCTGCCGACGAAGCCGAGAATGACCACGAAGCGTATCATATACTCCGAGCTAAGGGCGGAATGATCTAGTCCTGCGCAATACCGATACAAAACTCGGATGTCTTGTCAGCGTTGACGATCTGCTCCCCAATTTGTTTCGCACGAAAGGTCGCGACCTGTTCAGCAGCTTCTCGATCGATACCAAGATCGCTCATGGCGGCTCTGATCATCTGGTCATACATTGCAGGATCGGGCAGGTCACAAAGAGCCCTCGAAAGGAGCGCGAAGGCTGCCATTTCGATGTAGCTGATATCTTCGGCTGGTACAGGAGTTGTAGTGAGTGTACCGGCGACGGCCAGCATGGCGACAAAACGCATCAAAACCCTCATCTAACTGAACGTCACGGCGCGGATGAGCCGTGTCTGTACTCATAGCGGTTATGGTCTAGTCGGGCTACAATCTTTTGTAGCTGATCGGCTGGGATGCAATCCTTGTCCAGCGCCAGCATCTGCTTGTCGTAGGCCGCGATCTTGACCACATCGAAGAGGTTCTTGATTTGACTAGTCTGCTAACGCATCGTGCTAGTGCCATGGACGGAAAACTCAGGCAGAGCATGACGCGAAAGGGATTGTGATTGAAGTACGCGCTCGTCGATGGTCGTCGCCGTGAAGCCGAGACCGGGCTTCAGGGAGTATGTCAAGGATGTGGCTTACCAATGATAGCCAAATGCGGACGTAAGAGAGTTCATCATTGGGCGCACCGAACCGCTAACTGTGACAAGTGGGGGGAGCGGGAAACAGCCTGGCATCGTAATTGGAAAAACGAGTTCCCAGAGGACTATCAAGAAATTCGGATGGAAGACCTGGACGGAGACGTTCATATTGCTGACGTGCGACTTCCAAATAATACGGTGATTGAGTTCCAGCACTCGTACCTTCCAGAAGCCGAAAGGCGTTCCCGAGAGGACTTCTACAACCCGATGGTATGGATCGTGGATGGAACTAGAAATGCAAGGGATGTGTCCACTTTCGCGGACTTCTTGTCTGTCAGCTCCATGTATTGCGATGAGATCTGTGGCCTGGGCTTACCACTGCGCCCCATTAAACTGGTCGATAACTGGATTAGATGTGTCCATCCCGTTTATCTCGACTTTGGTGATGCTGAATTTCCGGCTATCGAGCCTCCTCCAGAGAGGGTGCTTTGGCGGGTCAGAGAGGCTCGCACGTACCGCTTTGTCGCCACCCCTTTTCTGAAGCAGAGTGTGATCGATCACTACACCCTAGGCTCCCCGTTGGAGGCCTACGATTTTCGCCGCATTCCTCGTAGTGACCCTCGTTTTGGGTAGCCAACAGGAAAGCAGCTCAACCATGTGAAACGATGCCATCGCGAAAGGCCACCACGGACCGCTTCTAGTCCGTGTTCAGGACCCACACTGAGGCCGACAACGCGAACGGTACAAAGCTTGACCTCAAAAAGGTACAAGCTATGATGTTTGCATGAGGATGAGAGGCTAAGCGAAGACTCAGTAAGTCATTGATAACAAAATGGAAACTCAAGACCCTGGCCAACTGACAGCTGGCCAACCGAATGCCTCTTCTGGGCACCATTCCCTTAGGTTAACCCCTTGATATCCAATCGGTTTCTGTCAGATCCCGAGCGGAGGGTAGACCATGTGGGTGACCAAAGACGCCCCTTTTCTCTATATCAAGCGTGGCGTGTACTATTTCTCACGACGCATCCCGGAAGACCTCAAGGGCCACCACAAAAGCCCTCGCATTGCGATTTCGCTTCGAACCAAGTCAAAAAAAGTTGCACGGGGTGGAGCGATCGGCCTCGCAGCAAAGCTGGACCAAGTCTGGCTGACGCTTCGGAGGAAGATCTCGGAGAACCCACTGCGTCGCTTCCTTCATCGACATTCGCCTTGTGAAATCGCTGCGGTGAGCGAAGGGATCACCTTCACCGAAGCCAAAGAGCTGCATGTTGGCACAAAGAAGGAGGCCGGTCCGCCAGCTTCACCCAGGCGGCCGAGCGCTGCACCGGGTATCTGATTGGCCGCCACGGCGACAAACCCGTCGACACCTGTGCCCACAACGAGGTCAACCAGTTTCGGAACGCCTTGTTTGAACGGGGGCTGTCGAAGGTGCGCGAAGCGGACACTCAACACTGTCCGCGCAATCGTGAACTTCGCAGCCAGAGAGAACGGCTTGCCTGAGATAAAGGCCTTCCCGGTGGTCGTCATCGGTGACGAAGCTATCGCACCGGTCGCGAAACCAACTTCCAATCCCCTTGATGTCCTGGCGATCGTCCAATGCTCCAGCAGGAAGATCAATGACGAGCCTCGGAGGCTTGTTGCGCTGATCAGCGATAAGGAGATGCGACTGGGCGATGCTGCCGGTCTCGTTCGACAAGATGCCGTTCTGGATGGCGAACACCCTCATGTCATCGTCAGGGTTCACCCGTGGCGTCGCCCCAAGACCAAGGGTAGCGAACGGGCCATCCCGTTGGTGGGCGCCTCTCCATCAGCCGCTATGGGGGCCTGTGAGGCCACCAAGGGTCCCTTCCTGCTTCCCCGGTACCGTGGCCCGGACGGGAACACCGCAAACTCCGCCAGCGGCGCCCTGAAGAGCATGTCCTCCAGACATCATAAGGCGTAGAGGCATCCAAGGCCTGGAGCCTAAACCTCGGTCACGACCAGATGGGGACTGCCTTCACCAGCCACGGAGCGGTTGCGACCGGGACCCAGGGGCAGACAGCCTCAGCGCTTGAAAACGACCCGGACAGGCACTGCAGAAGTGAAACAACACAGATAGCAGCGACGGCGAAACGCCTTCGCGCTCCCTATCGACCACAGCTTGATCCCGTCCGCTGGATGAACACAGATCAGGATGCCTGTCGCCTTCGGGCTGTGAAAAAGAGGGCCGCTCCCAACAAGTCCTTCTCGTCGGGACAGAGCGCCAGCGTTGTTACATTCTGCTGGTGCGTGATCTCGTAGCCTGCTCGTTCGAGTATCCTTCGATAATTGTGGTTGAACAAAACCCCTTTTCGAGCGATCGATATGTCGGGCATATCATCAAAACTGAAATATCGAAGGTGATGACGCGACAGGCCATCCCCCTCCCATCCCATGATGTAGTCCACTCCCGCCTGAGCCGCCGCCGCGTAAATCCTTTCCACCAACTCAGGATAGAGAAAGCAGGTTGTCCGGACGTGAAAAAGCAGTCTCGGGCCTGGCAGTTCCTTCATCTGAGGCAGAAAGTCGAATATGTCTCCAGATTCGAACGACATGTTCGGGAGCGCATAGGCTTCCTGGTTAAGTGTTGCGACGAATTCCTGACGGTCAATGCCAACAAAGCGGGTATCGCGCAGTTTGTCCGCCGGTCGAGCGATGATCTCCGCGCACAATGAACCGAAATCAAGGACCGTACCGATACCGTGCTTGCCTATGAAATCCGTAAGTTGGACGTCGAGCTCGTCGATCAGATGCCCGTCGCCGGACTGATGGCGTCCCTGGGTTATAAAATGTTCGAAATATCCTGCCCACGTCTGGCGCGTTAGTGCATCATCGTAAATGTCAAACGATTCCGATCGCGACAGGCGCCTATTCTTGATAGCGTCGGCGAGATCGGCCGCCGACGATTGTACTTCAAGGCTTTCTGTCTTCAACAGCTCTTCCACGAAAGGCCGGACACTATCGAGGTTCTGGTTCGCCTTTGCGATGTTCCCATCGCGAAGATCCACATTCAGTTGGAAGAGTGTAACCATCACATCGTCTGGAAATCTCGTCCTGAGCTTCTGAACGGTTTCGGCTTCGCCGGGGAAATCGCCCTTGGCACCCTGTATCCTGGCGAGCAACATTCCCAGAAACGGATCATCGAAATCCTCGATGTGGGATGCAATCAGAGATTCGGCCAGATCCAGATGCCCCGCGCCATACTCGCCCGCAGCAAGAATCAAATCGAATACAACATTTCCAGCATGGTGATGATGATAGTAAGGCGTATTGATTAACTTAAGTTTTTCCGGACGCACCACAAAAAACAGCGCAAATCGCCTGAGGCAAGCGATCTTGTCGTCTGCGTTATCAAACACACTTTGAAGCTGCGCGATGTTGGGCTCAAGCAAGTAGTCCAGTGGGCGCAAACTCTCGAGGGCATCGGTGACTTGATCCGATGGCAAATGCGCGTTTGCAGGTTCCCGGTTTCCTGTCTGTTCGGATCCCTGGTTTGCCGCGTCTGCAGATGGCTGGGTCGAAGAACGTGGACCATCTCGATCGTTGACGGAACGGGGATCAAAGCGGCGCAGAAATCTAAGCATATATTTGTTCCATTCTGGTCATTTCAGAAAGTGTCTACAGTGTGGTGTATCGACGAGCAATGCATCGTATCCGTCCGCATGGGCATGAAGATGTTTCTCCTGGTGGATGGTTGAGAGACAAAAGTCCCTTCGATGGATTCCCGACTGATCAGTCTTGTGCGACTATTATGGATGCTTGCAGGAATATCCTTCCCGGTATCTTCGGCCGACCGCAAAAAGGCTGCACATATCATCACTGATCCGTAGTCGCCTCAAAGAATATTTCTGGAGTTCCCGGATCATCCTTGCCGGAGGCGATGGATTTGGCACCAACGCGATTATGGCCGCCACCGGTATGGGGGCAGCGCTTGCAGTTTCGACCGCGTTGGTTCTTGGGCTGGTCTACATATCAAGTGGTCAACCGGCCGCCTTCATCTATTTTCAGTTCTGATTGCGACGAACATGGAGCTCTGATACGTGCCGATACCGCCACCGATGAACTGATCATGCTTGATATAGGGACGTTGTTGCCGATCGTGCCGCTGGATCGAGCTGAACGTCAGAACGTTATCCGTGCGGTTTGCGGAAGCCTGAATGCCGAGTTAGCGTTGTTGCTTCACCACAGGCTGGAACAATTTTTGTCTTTACTCGCACCTGCAAACTTACAACGCTCAAATCGTCCACAACAATGCGGGCAGTCCTTTGAGAAGCGAAAATCGTGAATCATTCTCTATCTGAAAAACAGGGCCATCAATCTTCGCGACAATATTGTCTCCGAAAAGGCGTAATTTGCACGGATGGAGGTGCGCTGAAAAAGTCTCCAAGGTCATGGAAAAATTGGTGCGATCAGTGACGCCTTTGTCCACAAAAGCAGAGTCGGGAAGAACGAACAGTTCCGAAATTCGTACCGACTTGCGGATCTGCCGCCGTGGGCTCGCTGTCGCCGGTCTGTTCTCCCTGGCCCTCAACCTGCTCATGTTGACCATACCGCTCTACATGATGACGGTCTACGACCGGGTGCTGACCAGCCGCAGCGAAGAGACCCTCCTCATGCTGTCGATCCTGGCGGTCGCGGCGCTGGTCGCGATCGGCCTGCTGGAAGCAGTAAGGCAACTGGTGCTGACCCGGGTCGCTGCCCGTCTGCAGACGAGCCTCGGAGGCCCGATCCTTGATGCCTCCTTGCAGACCGGCAAGGATTCCGGCAGCGACGTGCAGGGGTTGCGGGACCTCGACCAGGTTCGCCAGTTCGTCTCCTCGCCCCTGGTCAGCGCACTTTTTGATGCTCCCGTGGCGCCGATTTATCTCGCCCTCATGTTCCTGATCCACCCGCATCTGGGCTGGCTGTCGCTGGGCGCTGCCCTGCTCATCGTGTTCGTAGCGATCGTCAACCAGCGTTTCTCACGCAAGCCGCTGGCCGAGGCGACCCAGCATTCCGCTGCCGCCTTGCGCAAGGCGCAGGTCCAGGCGCGTAATGCCGAGGTAGTCCGCGCAATGGGCATGTTTCCCGATTGTGTGGAGTCTTGGGGGGCGGATGCTGCCCGGTCGCTCAAGGCCGCCGGCCGTGCCAGCACGCGCAATGCGGTGCTCAACGGCCTGAGCAAGTTCCTGCGGCTGTTTCTGCAGATCGCGATTCTCGGCTACGGAGCCTACCTGGTGCTTGCGGACAACAGCCTGAGTGCCGGGATCATCTTTGCGGCCTCGATCATCTCCGCGCGCGCGCTGGCGCCGCTGGACCAGGCCGTTGGCGGCTGGCGATCGCTGGCTTCGGCGCACCAGGCATGGCGGCGCCTGCAACAACAGCTCCGGGCGGCGCCGGCAGGACCAGCGCCGATGGCCTTGCCCGCACCCGAGGCGAGGCTTTCGGTCGACAAACTGGTGTTCTTGCCGGAAGCTGGTGCGGTCCCTGTTCTCAAGGGCCTGTCGTTCTCCGTCGATCCCGGCGAGGTGGTAGGGATCATCGGGCCAAGTGGCGCCGGCAAATCCACCCTGGCCCGGCTGCTGGTGGGAGCGATTGCTCCATCCGCGGGGGTGATTCGTCTTGGCGGTGATGACCTGCAGAACTGGTCCCCGGAAGCGCTGGGACCCCATATTGGCTATGTACCGCAGGACGTAGAGCTTTTCCCCGCATCCGTCGCCCAGAACATTGCGCGGTTGAGCGGTTCCCCGGACCCGGAGAAGGTGGTGGCGGCCGCCCGGATGGCAAACTGCCACGAGCTTATTCAGAGCCTGCCACAGGGCTACGACACCGTACTGGGTCTCAACGGATACGCTCTCTCCGGAGGCCAGCGGCAGCGCATCGCGCTTGCCCGGGCCTTCTTCGGCAACCCCAGGCTGGTCGTTCTTGACGAACCAAATGCAACACTTGACAGTCAGGGAGAAGAGGCGCTGATTGTTGCACTTCGGCAGGCGCAGTCCAGCGGTATGGCCTGTGTCATCATCACACAAAGAACCAGCGTCTTGCCCGCTCTCAGCAAGATGATGTTGCTGCGGGACGGCCAGATTGAAGCCTTCGGTTCCAAGGACGAGGTCATGAAGAGCCTGATCCGGCCTGCCGGCCAACCGGAACCGGCCGGACAGAAGGCCAACGCAGACACGCTCGCCCGAATTACCGCCCGGTTCGGCTGATCGGCTGAAAGCCAAGGATGACGAAGATGGTATGGCACAATGGAGTAAAAACAGGCATTACATGGCCGGTATTGGTTGGCCTAGTGACGCTTGCCACCGGCCTGGGCGGGTTCAGCGCCTGGGCGGCCATGGCACCGCTGGAGGGCGCAATCATTGCCCAGGCCAAGGTGGCGGTCCTGGGCCGCAACAAGGTGGTCCAGCATCTCGAAGGCGGAATCGTCAAGGAGATCTTCGTCGAGGACGGGCAGCGTGTCGTTGCCGGTGATGCCCTGCTTGTTCTCGACGATACGGCCATCCGATCACAGCACAACCGTCTCAAGATCCAGCTTGCCACGCTGGATGCAATCATCGTCCGGGCCCTTGCTGAACGAAACGGATCGCAAACACTGACATTTCCGGCTGCCCTTGCAGCAAGCCAGGAAAGCCCGGTGGCGACGCTGCTCAAGGACCAGCAAGCGGAATTCGAAGCAGGATTGCACCAGCATCGTGCAAAGCTAGCCATCATGCAGCAGCAGATCGCTGCACTCGAAGAACAGATTTCCGGTCATGCGGTCCAGAAAAGAGAAACCCGATTCCAGATCGAACTTCTCGCCGAGGAGCTCCAGTCGCTCGAAGCTTTGCTTGCTGAAGGCCTCACACGCAAGAAAGAGGTGCTGGCGCTGAAGCGTTCCGAGGCCACACTCAAGGGTGCGGAAGGCCAGCTGGCGGCGGCGATCGCACAGGCCAGGCAATCAATCGCCGAGATCCGGGAACGGATCAATCAGACCGAAAGCGAGCGTGTCGGAAATGCCTCGGCGCTGCTGAGCGAAGTTCGCTCCAAGCGGTCGGAAATCATCGAGCAGCTCAACTCGACCGCGGATGTCAGCGCGCGCGTGGTCGTCAGGGCACCGGTTTCAGGCAACGTGATCGGACTTGCGAAATCCCATCCCGGCGCAGTGATTGCACCGGGCCAGGAGATCATGACGATCGTGCCCGAGGGAACCGCACTTGTGGTCGAAGCCCAGATCCGTCCTCAGGATATCGACGAGGTTCGGATTGGACAGGCAGCGTGGCTGACCTTCTCCGCTTTCGATCCGCGCGAGACGCCGCCTGTATCCGGCGAGGTGATCTATGTCTCTGCCGACCGGCTTGAAAACCAGCGCACCGGCGAAGCCTACTACATTGCCCGGCTGGAGGTGTCGAAGGACGCGGTTCCCGGCTTCGATCCTGCACGGCTTGCACCTGGACTTGGAGCGGAGGTTTTCATCACCACCGGCGGCCGTACATTCCTCAACTATCTGACAGCGCCGTTGACGCGGGTGCTGAGCCGCTCTTTCAGGGAAACCTAGAAAAGCCTATTACGCCCAGCGGCGCTACCCGCCTGAACCGGGAACGCCTGCTGCAGCGCACCGAACGAAAAAGGACACCAAATGCCAGCGGTCACAACATATGCCAAGACTTCCAACGCCTATATCGACGGCGTTCTGGGTGATCTGAAATGGGCCGTCGGTGCACTCACCTTCAGCTTTCCGGCAAGTGGATCCTATTACGGAGCAAGCTATGGCTGGGGAGAAACGTCTAACAACTTCGGAGCGCTCTATTCGACCCAGATAGCCACCTCCCGTACCGTGTTCAGTTCGATTTCGGCGGTGACTAATCTGACTTTCACCGAGATCACCGAAACCTCCGTGCAGCATGCCGATCTGCGCTTGGCCAGATCCGACGCACCCAGCACTGCCTGGGCCTACTTCCCGAGCACTGCCGCCGAGGGAGGAGACTCCTGGTTCAACAATTCCTCCGGTTACTATTCCAACCCGGTGAAGGGCAACTACGCCTATGCGACCTTCTTCCACGAAGTGGGTCATGCACTTGGGCTGCAACACACGCATGAAGCCTATGTGATGCCGACGGATCGCGATTCGATGGAATATTCGCTCATGACCTATCGTTCCTATGTCGGGGCAAGCGTCGGCGGCGGCTACATAAACGAAGCATGGGGCTATGCACAGTCGATGATGATGTATGACATCGCAGGACTGCAGCATATGTACGGTGCGAATTACGCCACCAACAGCGGCAATACGACCTATACATGGAGCCCGGCAACAGGCGAGATGTTCATCAACGGAATCGGCCAGGGAGCACCCGGCGGCAACCGCATTTTCCTCACGATCTGGGACGGCGGTGGCGTTGATACCTACAATTTCTCCAACCATGCCACCGACCTGACAGTCAATCTGAACCCCGGCGGCTGGAGCACGACATCCGCCACCCAGCTCGCGAAGCTGCATTACCTGGGGTCCGAAATTGCCACCGGCAACATTGCCAATGCCCTGCTCTACAACGGCGACGCACGCTCGCTCATCGAGCGGGTAATCGGCGGCTCCGGTCACGATTCGATCACAGGCAATGATGCGAACAATGAACTGTTTGGCGGCAGCGGCAACGATATGCTGTTTGGCGGGGCGGGAGCCGACCGGCTCTACGGAGGTCCGGGTGGTGACCGGCTCGATGGAGGCGACCGTTTCGATTACGCGATCTATGATGAGGCCAGCTATGGCGGATTCACGGCTTCATTGTACTACGCCGGCTGGAATACGGGGGTGGCGGCTGGTGACAGCTATTTCAGCATCGAGGGGCTGATTCTCGGGGTCAACAGCGACACTGGCTACGGCAACGATGCAGTCAATTACATCTATGGCAGAACCGGCAACGACACGATTTTCGGCATGGGCAACCAGGATTTCATTTTCGGTGAGGATGGCAATGACAACCTCATCGGCGGTGACGGCCATGATCACCTGTTTGGTGGCATAGGCGCGGACCTTCTGCAGGGCGGAAGCGGCTTCGACTATGTTCGCTACGACGAGGCCAACTATTCGGATTTCACGGTATCGCTATCCACACCCTCAAGCAATTCTGGTGTGGCGGCGGGCGATGTGATCACCGGTGTTGAAGGCCTCATTCTTTCAAGCGGCAATGATACCGCCTATGGCGACGGTCAGGCCAACTACATTTACGGCCGTGCCGGCAACGACACGCTCTACGGCCTTGCCGGCAATGATCATCTGTTCGGAGAAGCGGGCGCCGACCGCTTCATTTTCAACACCGCACCTTCGGACCGCAACACCGATGTCATAGGAGATTTCGTGTCCGGGCTCGATTCGATCGGCCTCGCCCGCCTTTACTTCGGGGCGGCGGATACCGGTGGCGGCGTGGCGCGGCTGACCCAAGGCGCCAACGCAGCGACCGCGCAAGCCACCTTGCTGTTCGACAGCACGACCAAGCTGCTGACCTTTGACAGTGACGGAACCGGGCCGGACGCCGCACAACCTTTTGCGCTCCTGGCAGATCTCAATTTCTTGGCCGAATCTGATCTCTTTTTTGTCTGATCCTGATGGTGGTTTGGTGCGATATGGATTCGGCGAACGCGTAACCTCTCCCAACTGACTTCCGGGTCTACAGCTGGCTCCCTGGCCTTCAGCTACGCCCAGCTTTACGTGATCGCCGGGTCGCCATCCCTTCAGCGCCCGCCGTCGTTTGCGAAGTCGGAAGCCGGTTTTGTTGTCAGTGCCAAGCAATCTGGCCTTCTGGATCATCGACCTTTTGAGTTCGTACTCTGCCATACACTGCTCAAAGCATGAGGCTTGTTCGTATTGTTCATGCAAAAGCAAAACCATTATTGATTAGATCAATACAATAGACAGGGAGTGCGGTGACTTTTCTGGGCGCCAATTCTTTGTCCCGGAGCGTTCCGGATGAGCCGGATGACCCCGCCAAAGGCGGGGTTGTTTGTTGGACTCGCAGGTTTCACGTGCTGCAGCGTCCTACAGCATGTGACGCACCTCGACAGTGTTTGCCTATCCCAGCGTCAAGACGAACCGCGCCTCGCGCGAAGAGCCGTCTTCGTGAACGGTGAGCAACCTGATCGTCCAAGTGGTTTCGCCACCGAACAGCTGTCCGGGAATGTCCACAATCGCGCCGTTGCGCGGCTCGGTAAGCTCGAGATCGAGTTTTGCCCAGGCGTCTGGGTCATCCGACTTGCCGAGTTGAATCTCGGCCCTCGCAAACTTGTCTGCGTCCGTCTCGCCATTCAGCCGCAGATGCGGAACCCCGTTGCGGCTGACCACCTCCACTCCCGAAATCCGGCTTTCCACGAAGTAGTCCGGATCGGCGGTGATGGCGGCAGCGGCATTCAGAAGGCCATAACCGGTATAGTTGTCCATGCCGGGTGTATCTATGTCGCGCGCCGAGTTGAGGATCATGCGCTTGACCTGGTCGGCGGTCAGATCCGGATTGTCCGACAGGATCAGCGAAGCGGTCCCCGCCACGATCGGCGCAGCAAAGGATGTCCCGCTGGCGCGAAAATAGGCGCGTGATTGGCCGACAATGCCTTCGCCCGGTTCATAGGCGACATCGTCGATCAGCGCCAGCAGATCTGTCTTCTGGGCCCGGAGGCTGAGCACGTCGACGCCCGGCGCGGCGATATCGACTTGCGGTCCCCAATTGGAAAACTTGGCGCGGTTGTCATCGCGATCGGTCGCCGAAACTGTAATGACCCCGGGCAGTCCGGCCGGCGCATAATCGTCGAGGCTGGATGCGCCGTTGCCGGCGGCGACAACGATGACGACGTCGTTCGCAGTCGCGTATTCGATCGCCGCCTTCTCGATATTAGTTGGCTGGCGGCCGCCCACGCTGAGATTGATCACTCTGGCGCCGGCGTCAACCGCATAGGCGATCGCCTCCGCCGTCATTGAGGCATGGCCCCTGCCAAATGGATCGAGCGCCCGCAACACCATGACTTGCGCCAACGGATTGATTCCAGCAATGCCGACACCGTTGTTCTGCGCCGCGCCGATTATGCCGGCGACGAACGTCCCGTGGCCATCCTGATCCCAAGGCTCGTTGCCATCCTCGACGAAATCCCAGCCGATCATGTCGTCGATATAGCCGTTGCCGTCGTCGTCGAAGCCGTCATAGGCTTCCTCCTCGCCGTTCTCCCAAATAGAGCCCTTCGGCAAGTCGGGGTGCTGCCAGTCCAGTCCGGAATCGATCACAGCGACGATCACAGGGCTCAAGTCTGCGCGAGCAAGGGCCCATGCCGAGTCTTCGCCATCGTGATAACCGACCCGTTTGATGGCCCACTGGTTGTCGAAGTCCTGCCCCCACAAGCCGCTCGACGAATAATGCGGGTCGTCGAGCTCCTCCTTGTTGCGGCAAGGATCGATCTCGACCGACTCGACCAATTCGGATCCGCCGGCTTCCTCGATGAACCGGTCCACTTCTTCGTTTGGCACTTTCACGACGAAAGCCGTTTTCGTGCCAACAGCAAACGAGCGCTTCTGGCAGATGAGGCTGCTGTTTCCGGCAACCGACCTGAGCAGCCCAGGTGTCTTGCTGCCCGGCTTTTCATCAACGGCTCCCGGGTGGGCGATGAGCACCATCTGGGTCGAATCATCCGGCCTTAGCTCATACTTGCCGAGAAGCCCGGTCGCGGTATTCGGCGCAACGCTCTCTAACCGCGAAACCTTTTTCTTGTCGCCGCAGTCCTTCCGGATTGTTGTCGCCTTCGGATTCGTTTCCAGCCGGTCGATCCTGTATTTTCCGGTCCGGTCGCTATTGCCACTTAGCGTCTCACCTTTTTTCGGAATCTCGACCAGGCGGCCCTTGATCGCCCGGGCATATTGTTTCTCAGTGATTTTTTGCCAATTCTTGAGTTTCTTGTCGCCCTTTTGCCGGACATACACCGAGTAGGCTCGCGTGACTTCGAGTTCAAATCGCGCGCTTCCCGCGACGTCGGATTTCGGCAAGGCGGCCTTCAGTTTTTCACCGAGATCCTGGTCGGATAGGTCGAGATCATCCACCACGATCGCCGCGGTCTTGGTTTCCCGGGATTTGAAGGGGGTGACCGAGTGTCGCTCGGCGCCTTTGTAAACGAACTCACCGCATTCGTCCCCGGACCGCCAGGTGACAGTCGCCTCTCCCACCAGGATGATTATCTCGTATTCATCGTCCGGATTGCCGCCCGTGACATCCTTGACAAGATGGGCCGTGGAGATCCGGGTTTTGACACGAATACCCTTGGCGGGAGCCGCGTATTTCCTGTCGGATTTCTTGAGCAGGCCGTTTGTCGTGATCAGCGGCACCCGGGGATCGACCGTGACGATCAATTCCCTGGTTCGGTCCTTCTTCAACATCTCCGGAACAGGTGGCCTCGAAACGACGCGGCCGGACTTCTTGGTTGACGCCCGGCGCCCTGCGGCATGCATCTTCGAGCTATCGAAACCGGATTCCGCCTTGTCCAGATTGCCGTCGGATTTCGTACCGTCGGTGACAGCCGGGTATGGGACCTTGGTTTTCGCTTTGGATGTGCCGGTCTTGGCTTTCTTTTTCGGCTTGCCGGCGGGTTCCGGATCGCCCTCATCCAGCCATGCGTCCAGTTCCTCGTCGGTCATGTCGGCCGGATTCCTGCTGTCCTGATCTCCCTCGTCGAAACTCGCCGGAAACTGCAGTGGTGTCGTGTTGAACACGATGGGAACGGCGCCGGTACTGGTGCTGGACCCGCCCGAGACATCCTCCAGATAGGCTGATGCGACCGCTGGCGGGTTGTCCCCATCATCGAGCGGAAGATCCGGTGGGTCGATGAGAGTCTTTAGTTGCACGGTCTGGTTCGGCGTGCCGGTTGCGCGATCCACCGTCGCAAGGTTCATGACCGTGGTGGTGGCCTTGACCAGGCCGAGATCGGGCTCTTCAGGCGTAAGGATTTCCTCATCGTCGAGTTCGTACTCCCTCGGAAAACTGACGAACGTCGGCGGAACCTCCTCATCTGTCGAAACCTCTTCCGGGCGACCGGGCGCTTCCGCCTGTTCGGGTGGCACAATCTGTGGGACCTGTTCGATCAGCGTCACCGTGGAGGGCGTCTCGAAACATTCGGGAACGGTTGGTGTTTCAGGTGTCTCGACGCCGGGGAAATCCTCATCCGGGGTTTCGGTCCAGTTGTCGCCGGCAAGGAACACCAGCTCTTCATCACGCTGCCAGCTTCTGATTGTGGTTGTCGTGGCAACGCACACGCCCGGCTCCTGCACTGCGACCGACTGTGCGAATGTCTCCGTTACGATGGTCTTGCCGGCAGGCAGGCATTTCTTGAGGCGTTCCTGAAGCCGCTCTATTTCCGCGGTCGTCCCTTCGGTGTCGGCTTTCTCCTTCCTCTGCTGCTTTCTAAGCTCCACCAGTTCCTTGATGCGGTCCTTGGTCTGCCCGCGTGCGAGAACGCGAATGAGATGCTGGACTGCATAGACTTCCTGGTGATTGCGATCGGTGGCAGCGCCCCAGAATCCGTCGTGCCGGTCGCCGTGATCGTGGTCGGCGGCATGTTCAATCCCGTCCTCGGTCTGGATTTCATGCCATTTTTCGTGAACGAACAATTCGGTCAGATAGTGAACCTTGCACCAGCTGTCCTCACTGCCCTCCGTATATTTGAAGTTCACGTATTTGCTATCGAAGAGAAATCCGTTCTTCTTGCATTTTTTCAACTCTATGCCGAGTTTCTTTGCGTACTTGAGCCTGTTTTGGTGAAGTTGCGCTTTCTGCTGGGGCGTGAGCGACTTTCCGACGTTTTTCTTGTATACTTTGTTTCTGAATTTCTTGATTTTTTTCGGATCACCGGTCGCAATGAAGGCATCCTCCGGGCAATAGGCCGCCTCGGTCTTTCCGTTTCCCTTATCCTCGCGGTCTTTCAGATTTCCATAGCCGTCTTCGAAAAAGTACCGCGAGTATTTCTCGGATGCGAGCTTCGACTTCTTTCGCGACAAACCCTCGATTGGCTGAAAGCGATCCTCCTGGACCACTTTCTCCATATTGGCCTTGATGCGACCGAGGAACGACTTGATGCTCTCGTCACGCTTGGTGAGATCGGTTGTCGAAACCTTCAGCGAGTCCTTGATCTTCCGGCCGCCGAAGCGGGTATTCGAAAGTCCGTCGAGATGTTTGATCGCCCTTTTGACATTCGCTTTCTGTCCATCGTTAAGCCCTGCCGGCGCTTGGAGCTGGGCCGCCGCCGGTAACACGCTTGCCACCAGGAACGCCGAAGCAACCAGGAGTCCGCACAGAAGATATGCTGAACTGGTTATGAGATAGAGGGTGCTAATACCGGTTCGAAGATACATGCTGGCCTCCGACATTGTCTTAAGCAAATTGCGGCTATCAAGCTGCCCCGCGCTTGCCATTCATGTCGGCATCAATTGCCGATCCTGATCTTCAGCCGCCCGTAGACCGACCAGCTGTTTCTGTTTCGATAGTCGACGTAGAGCGGAACCTCACCGGTGATGCGGGCGACCGGAACCTGCCAGGTCTCGAACTGGCCGCCGACTTCGAAAGCGACTTGCTCGCGTTCATAGCGCACGCCCCCGCGCACGACAGCGCCGATATCGAACAGGTTTCCGTACGCTTTGGCGAATTCGCTGCCAACGACGACACCGGTCATATCCAGTGCAGCTTTCGCATGTCCCCAGTTCTGAACAAGGCGTATGTCCCCCGAACCGAAAAGCGTGAAGTTGTCGCGGGGCGTGGTCGCAATCTCGGTGCCGATTTGAACACCCAGGCGTCTTGTCGATGTGGAGACGTCATAGGCGAAACCGACCGAACTGTTTGCAGATCGACCGCTGTAGGACAGGTCTTCCGATGTTTGCCCAACAAACACCTGAAAGGACGGCTCGATGTGCAAGCCCGATGTCTTGAGCTGCGTCGCAGCACCGGCTCGTACCATGATCTCCTGATACTTGTCCGCATAGTGAAGACTGTTGACATCCGCAAAGGCGGAATTGATCGCAACCCCGCCGTTAAAAAAACCGCCGGGGCCTTCCGGGCCGAGAATTCCGAGTCCATAGCCCCTCGCCGAGATGTTGGTTCCACTGGCGCTCGCCTCGCTAAGGCCGACCTGCACGCCGCCGATGAAATTCACCGTGCCGCTCCAGAACGGATCGCGGTGTCCGGTCGGATTTTTGAACGAGAAACCGACATGTGAAAAAGTGCCCTCTCGTTCAACAGCCGCGAAATTGGCGGCAACAAGGTTGAAGCCGCCGTCCTGCAGTCTGAGAGGCGAGAAAGAGCCGCGCGACATGGCGCCGATGCCTGCTTCGAATTCAATGTTCGGCGTGGCGTAGACGTCACCGACTTCCATTTCCGTCCGACCATCGGTCGTGGAATCGAAAGCCTGCTCTACCGCCGGGTCCGCCAAATCCGGCCGGGCGCTGCTGTCGGCGGCGCGGCCCGCTCCATCGTCCGGAACTCCGGCTGTTTTTGGCAAACCGCTTAGCGAGAGGGCCAAACTGACACCGCTCAGACGAGCCTGACGCCGGTCGATGACGTTGCCGCTCGCATCGCGAATAACAATAATGACGAGCCGGTCCTCATATTCGTCCGCGACCTCGAACTCTGCCGATCCGTCCTCCAAAACGGGAATGGAAACCGTATCCCGAGTCTGGACTACATCCTCTCCCCGTTCTGCACCGTCCTCGGCAGAGGCGGTCTGCGTCGGTTCGGCCTCGTCGGTGGATTGGCCCTCCGGAACGGGAACGGAAACTGTTTCCTGCGGCTCGCCCGTATCCAGCGGCTCGACCGTATCCTCTCCCTGTTCCCCGACCTCCCCGGGGGAGGCCGTCAGCGTTGTTTCAGCTTCGACGGCAGGTTGGTCCGATACGGAACCGTCTGTGGGGGCTTCGGCTGCATCGACCGGACGCAGGGGGATCGTTTCGCCGCTCAATGTCTCCAGGCTGATTGTCGTGCCCGGCAGCGGCATGCCTTCGGATATGTCGGTTACGGTGAGGGCGACAGCGCCGGCGGCAACAACGAAGGCGAAATATGCCAGTCCTGCCACAGTACTACGCTTCCACAAGGTCATGATGCCCTCCCGGTCTAAGCAAGGTTAACTTTAACCCGGGTTACGCAACAAATTCAAATCCGCGGGGACCGGCTTTCTCAAATATTCTTGAAACCATACGACCAGTGAGCCACCGGGATGGACCGCTCTCCCACCAAGCTGCAGCAATCATTACAGTTTTGACGGATGGACAAGTATTCAGATGGCAATTTGTATTTTGGGCACTGAGCCGGACAAGTGAACAGCCCCCGTTATTGCAGACGCCATCTTCCCTGAATTTGAGGCAAGGAGGCCATGATGGGCAAAGTCGATTGCAGTGACAGTTTCAAGCAGGATGCCGTGACTATGGTCAGCGGACGGGGCTACGCTGTTGCAGATGTTTGATGCAGCCGGGTGTGAGCCCGCACTCCCTCTAGGCGCGGAGGAAGGAGTTCTCACAGCTTCCGGCGGTGATGACAATCAAACCGGGATCAAGCAGTTGGAGCGCGAACTGACCAGGGTCACTCAGGAGCGCGCCATCTCAAAAAGCCACCGCGTGTTTCGCCAAAGGCGGAAAATTTGCAGCTTGCATCTCAGGAGACCTAAAGGCGCGGTGACTCTGCTTAACCGAAGGCCCGCGTTGGACCCTGTTTTCGGGCAGGTTCGCTACTAAATTATCAAGAACCGCCTCCTGTCCGGCGACGGCGGATTGGACCGTCCTGGACCTCCATGCATATGCCTGGCCCGTGGGGACAATTGGAGGAGAGCTTTTTTCCAAACAAATGCCAGCGACCGGGTAGACGGCGAATGGGTTTGTTCACCGTCTGCGGTGATGCGGCGACTGGTTGCAAGGCAAGCGGGGACGCTTTCAAAAACCAGTGACAAGTTTCCGATTTCGGAGCGCCGGCCCGGATCTCAGATCAATACACCCCATTGGCGCGCTGGAGCTCGCGTATATAGACGACGATACTGTCGAGCTCAGCATTGGTAATTCCTTCGACCGGCGGCATGTTGCCAAATTGCCAGTGATGCGCCCGCACGCCATTCTTCGCCGCCAGGTGGAATGACGCATCGCCATGATGGTTGGGTTCATAGATCCTGTGGATCAATGGCGGTGCAATTCCGTCCTGTCCGGCCGCATTTGGGCCATGGCAGGAACTGCACCACTGGTTGAACCGCTCTTCCCCCTCCCGGGCGACTGGAGGCAGATCCGGCACCTGGACATGTGCCAGAACGGCCCCGGTCGCGACCGGATCAGATGGTACCAGCACACGGTAGAGCAGGATCCCGGCTCCCAGAACGGCCACGGCAATTGCCACCTTGCGCATGTTCATGGGCGGCTTCTCCCCGCGATCTCGTCGATGATCGGGCAGTCCGGCCGGTCATCGCCATGGCAATGATCGGCAAGGGTCCTGAGCGTGTTGCGCAGCGACTTGAGCTCCTTGAGCTTGCGGTCAATCTCGACGATCTTTTCCAGTGCCAGTGCCTTCACATCGGAACTGGCCCGCGCCTTGTCTTCATAGAGCGACAGCAGAGAACGGCATTCGTCAATGCTGAAGCCGAGGCTTCTGGAGCGCTGAATGAAGGCCAGGCGGTGGACATCGCTACTGCTATAGTCGCGATAGCCATTTGCGGCGCGAACCGGCTTGATGAGGCCGATATCCTCGTAGTAGCGGATTGTCTTGACCGGAAGGCTGGTTGCGTCAGCTGCTTCACCGATGTTCATGTCTGCCTCCCTGACCTGAAACCAAATTGCATTCTGGCCCACATAGGACTTCCACCTGCTGGAAGGTCAAGCGTCCAGCCTGACCGATCTGAGGCGCAGTGCGTTGGAGATGACAGACACCGAAGACAGGCTCATGGCCGCTGCGGCAATCATAGGTGAGAGCAGGGTTCCGGTGATCGGATAAAGCAGACCTGCAGCAATTGGCACGCCAACACTGTTGTACGCAAAGGCGAAGAACAGGTTCTGCTTGATGTTGCGCAATGTCGCCTCGGAGAGCTTGCGCGCGCGCAGGATGCCGACAAGATCGCCCTTGAGCAGGGTTACGCCGGCGCTTTCGACGGCTACATCCGCCCCGGTGCCCATGGCAATGCCAACCTCCGCCGCGGCCAGCGCAGGCGCATCATTGACGCCATCTCCGGCCATGGCCACCTTGTGGCCGGCCTTGTGCAGCTCATCCACCAGTGCCTTCTTGTCTTCAGGCAGGACTCCGGCGCGGACTTCGTCGATGCCGAGCTGACCGGCCACCGCGCGGGCCGTGGTCTCGTTGTCGCCGGTTGCCATGATGATCTTGAGCCCGGCCTCATTGAGCGCCCGGATGGCATCCCCAGTGCTGGGTTTGATCGGGTCCGCAACTGCGATGAGACCCGCAAGCCTGCCGTCGATTGCGACATAGATCGCGGTCTTGCCGTCCGAGCGCAGTGCATGGGCCTGCTCGTCGGCAGCGCTGCAGTCAACGCCGGCAAACTCCATCATTGCCGCATTTCCCAGCGCGATTTCCCTGTCACCCGACCGGCCCGACACGCCTTTCCCGGTGATCGCCTCGAAATCTGAAACCGGCTTCGCCTCGATCCCGCGCCCGGCAACACCCTCCACGATGGCTTCGGCCAGCGGGTGTTCCGATCCCGATTCAATGCCCCGGACAAGTGCGAGCATTTCGGTTTCGGCAATTTCCCCGAGGGACACAACATCTGTAAGAGTCGGCTTACCTTCGGTCAGTGTGCCGGTCTTGTCGACAACCAGCACGTCAACCCTTGCCATGCGTTCGAGCGATTCCGCATCCTTGATCAGAACGCCTGCCTGCGCACCACGTCCCGTGGCGGTCATGATCGACATCGGCGTTGCCAGACCGAGCGCACAGGGGCAGGCAATGATCAGCACCGAAACTGCCGAGACAATGGCAAACACGAAAGCCGGATCGGGACCGATCAGCAGCCAGATTGCGAATGCCAGGACAGCAACGATAACCACCGCCGGGACGAAATAAGAGGCAACGCGATCGGCAAGTCCCTGAATAGGCGCGCGGGACCTTTGGGCGGATGACACCATGGCAACGATGCGCGCCAGCATGGTCTCGTCACCGACTTTTTCAGCTTGAACGATCAGCGATCCGTTCTTGTTCAGGGTGCCGCCGGTCACATGGTCGCCCTCAGCCTTCTCCACCGCAAGCGGCTCGCCTGTAAGCATGCTTTCATCAACGGAACTGCGGCCCTCGACCACGACCGCGTCCACCGGGATGGCCTCGCCGGGGCGAACACGCAGCCGGTCCCCGCCAACAATGTTTTCAAGCGGGGCGTCATATTCCTCGCCATCCGGCAGGATGCGGCGGGCGGTCTTTGGCGCCAGATCAAGCAACGCCCGAATGGCGTCGCCGGTGCGTTCGCGGGCTCTGAGTTCAAGCACCTGGCCAACGAACACCAGCGCGATAATCACCACTGCCGCCTCGAAATAGACCGGCATATGGCCGCCGGCCATCTGCAGGCCTGCGGGAAACAGATGCGGAAGGAAAGTCGCAATCGTGGAATAGAGATAGGCCGCGCCGACACCGATCATGATCAGCGTCCACATGTTGAGGTTCCACGTCCTGATCGAGGTCCAGCCGCGGTGAAAGAACGGCCGCGCCGCCCAGACAACCACAGGTGTTGCCAATGCAAATTCCAGATAGAGGGCAAGCGTTTCGCCAAGCCACTGGCGAACGGGCAGCCCAAGCATCGGCGCCATTGTCAGGATCAGCAGCGGGATTGCAGCGCCGGCGCTGATCCAGAGCCTGCGGGTGAAATCCACCAGCTCATGGTTGGGACCATCGGCCACGCCATCCATCGGCTCCAGCGCCATGCCGCAGATCGGGCAGGTGCCCGGGCCTTCCTGCACGATTTCCGGGTCCATCGGGCAGGTATACATTGCGTTTTTCGGAGCAGCCTGTTTCTTTCTGGCCTTGTTGCCAGAAAGATAGAACCAGGGATCGCGCTCGAACTTGTCGTGGCAGCCGGTCGAGCAGAAATGGAACGCCTCGCCCTTGTAGTCGAGCTTCGGCTTGCCCTTGCCGAGCGCGACATCCATGCCGCAGACGAGATCCTTGACCTTGCCGTCGACTGGCACGGTGGCCGCCTCAAACAGCGCGCCGGTGTCGACCTTCGATCCGTCACGGTGGTCTTTCGAATCTGCGTGCGTGCAGCCTTGATGGTCCATGATGCCGCTCCTTCCTGACTTCAAACGACCCTAGATCTTCCAGTGACTGGAAGGTCAAGCGATCAGTTCCAACTTTCTGCCATCCCGAATGGAACCTTCCACCACTGGAAACTCGTTAAGCTGACACCACGCTATATGGAGGAGCAAATGGCCTATTCACGTTTTCTCGCGATGATCGCGACTTCAACGATCATCATGTACGGTCTGATGTATCTCAACACCTGGGATAGCAGCCACGTGTGGTTCAGCCAGACCAGGATGTGGATGGCGCTTTACATGGGCGCTGCGATGGCGCTGGTCATGCTGGCCTTCATGCTCTCAATGTACACCAACAGAAAAGCCAACATTGCCATCGTGGTCGGATCGGTGATCGCGTTCAGCGCAAGTCTCTACCTAGTACGAAGTCAGGATACGGTCGGCGACGTGGCCTGGATGAAGGCGATGATCCCGCATCATTCCATCGCCATCATGACAAGCACGCGCGCCGATATCAGCGACCCGCGTGTGCGTGACCTTGCAAACGAGATCATTGAGGCCCAGAAGCGGGAAATTGACGAGATGGAAGCCTTGATTGCCGATCTCGAGGGCGGACCGGCAGCGACCCCGGAGATTGATGGCCGGTAAGGCCGGCTTGACGGCCGGCTTGACGGACGGCTTGCGTTCAGGCACCGCTTCATCGGATCTGCCTCCGTAGCCTCTGGGGTCCGCGGACCTTTTTTTCAGGATGGCATGAAGAAGGCAGGCATGATGCGAGGCGCTCAAGCCGAATGGTGCCTGCGCATACACTAACCCACGATACGGCACTCACAGCGGACCGGATGCGCGGGAAGATTCGTGAGCGTCATCGGTGGCTTGTTGCTGCTCGTGATTCCGCCTGCAACTCCCCACCCAGGGTGATATGAAGACGGAGAGCGCGACATCAGCGTGAACAGCCCAACACATCGGACGGACTTGAGCGGGAGCAAGTCACCAGCCGCCAGCATTCAATGCAACGACAAAACCGGCCGGATGAGGAACATCCGACCGGTCTTGCGGTTTGGGAGTTTTCGCGTTCAGCCGGGAGGAAAGCCGGCCGCGAGAAAACCTTAGTTTTCGGTGACGATCTTGCAGCGTGCGGCGCCAGTTTCAGAGAACTCGACTTTCTCTTCGATGCCCCGGGCGCAGGTGTCCCTCAGTTTGGCCTGCTGTTCAGGTGTCGCGGCGTCCCAGCGAGCCTGAAAGTCGGCGTCTTCGCGGTCGTTGCCCTCTGCGTCCATCATGATGTCGACCACGGCGGTGTCGCCTTCGGCCATTGTTTCCATGGCGGTGCGATTGTATTCCTGGACGCCTTCAGCGAATGCGCTGGTTGCAAACAGGGTGGCGAGAGCAGTAGCTGCGATGAGCTTTTTCATGGTGTTTCCCTTTCGTTGAATCTTACAACAGGGAAACATCGAAGCCGGGAATTGGTTCCAATAATAATTTGCAAGCGCCGCTGAAATGTAGCGGGCCGGACCGGGACACAGTACGGCGCGGCCGCCGGTGAGCCAAGCGACGGGCCACGAGAATGCTGAAATTTCAGATCTTGCGACGTTCCATGTCAGGCGTAGAGAACGGAATCATAACCGTAGGTCTCGCTCAGTTTCTGGCCGAGAATGTGCTTGTGCTTGTGCTCGAAGGTCAGGAATTCGCTGAGCGTGGTTGAGCTCTCGCGCGGCCAGAGCAGCTGCAAGCGGCGCAGCTTGGTCGGCACCCGGATGCCGGCGTCTTCCGCTCTCGTGATGATGTCGGAGATGTCGTCCCAGGTCTTCTGCATCTCGTGAGCGGCTGCGAATTCGACGATGGCGGCTTTCTTCTTCTCGTCGGTGGGTGTGTTCATCGAGGCGTTGTCGAGCTCGACCTGTGCCATCTTGCGCATGTTGACGGCATTGGGCAGAAGCCAGTTTTCGACGTTCTGCATGTTCTCGGCCACGCTTCCGACCAGCTTCTCGTCGAAATTGCGCATGTCGAAATTGCATCCGGATTCGGTCAGCAGACCACGCAGGAACTCCATCAGCTTCTTCGAATCATTGGGCAGAAGATCCGGATAATGCTGGTAGATGTCCGCGGCGATCCGGCTTCTGTAATAGGCATTGCGGCCGAACTGGGCGAGCAGGGATTCGTAGTGCTGGCCTGCCACCTTGTCCCTGGCAAGGTCGGACTCGGTGAGCGTGGCTATCAGGTTTTCCAGAACCTCCTCGCTTGCGCCCTGCGGCTGCCAGCTGCCGTTTGGCGAAGCCCCCACAACCGGCCGCTTGGCGGATTCGCCCAAAGCGCCGTGGAAGGCGTCGAAGATGTCGCCGGCCATCTGCAGCTCTTGCGACAGTTTCTTCAGGTCTGCCCGGTCGATCGGCCTGAAATTGCCGTTGGGTTCGCACAGGGCTTCAAATATTTCCGGCTGGCTGTAGGAGAGCCATTCGCGGAATTCCTCGTCACCCAGGCGCCGGTCAATGCCATTGACCAGCTCGGCGAGCGCAGGCAGGTCATCAGCGGCCGGGCTCAGGCCGTTGATCCGGTATATGCAGGTCTTCAGCACCGGCGTTCTCGCCAGACGCGTGATCAGGAAGGCAGCCACGATCTGGTCCTCAAGCTGCGGCAGCGCCACGAAGGCCTCGTCGCGATCGAGCAGGCTGAGCGCCCTGAGCAGGATATTGCCGTCGCGCGCAGGCCTGAACTCCGTCTGGCTGGCCCAGAAATCGGGATCGATGGCGTCGGCGAGCAACCAGGGCGCCGGATCACGAATGAAGGCGTCCCAGGCAAAGCCGCCATCCCCGGACCCCATGCCATAGAAGATGGCCGAGTGCACCTTCAAGGGCGTGAACTCGAAGGGCGAATAGGGTGCCGAGACCCAATCGTGCTTCACACTCAGGGCGGCGGGAAGCGATTCGAAATCATTCGGTTCGGACAGCGAAGAACGCTTGGCTGGCCGGTGCGCGTCGATTTCGGCGATCTTCTTGTGGCTCAACGTGTAGACGCCGCGCAGCAGTTGCAGGCCGGTGGTGTTGGCCTTGAAGGCGATGATGCTGTCGGAACTCAGGTGCTGGCCGGCCCGCAGTTTGCGTCCCATGGTGTCGTAGAAGACCAGATGGTCTCCGGCCGAGATCTCGTAGACCGAGAGCTTGACCTTCTCGCCGCTTTCGTCGGGAAAGACATCGACGAAATAGTCTGGCTGCGACAGTTCGAACCAGCGATGCTCTTGGGTGAGAATCTCGATCAGGTTCTGCCCTGCATCGCCAATCTCGGCCTCGTCCCAGTCGCCCGAGCCGGAAAGCAGCTGGCGGTAGGCATCGACGAGATTGTCACTGATGGACTGGAACGTGCCCGGGTCAATGTCGATGATTTCGCTCCACTCGTTGGCGCGTTGCCGGTGCGCCGAGACATGCAGGAAGTAAAGCCCATGCAGCAGCGGCCGGCTTCCCTCGATGGTCAGAACCGCATTCTGGACCCGGTCGTTTTCGACAGACGCACGGGTGATTGCAGTCGCATTGTCATCCCGGGCCACCAACTCCGCTTCGGTTATGTCGTAGCCGACGGGGAAGATCTGCAGCGCGTCTTCGAGATGCGGCACCTCAAGCCGAAAGCTGGTTACGGCAACCACATTGCTGGTCTCGTCGTCTTCATGCACCGGCCAGGAGGTGAAATATCCCGCCCATCCGATGTGGGCATGCGGTTTCTTGACATGGTGGATGCGCTTGTCGGACCAGACAAAGCGGGCGTCCGGATCGTCACCCTCGTCCTCGGGAAGTGCGATGACGACATTGCCATAACGGGCATTGGCGACAGCACCCTCGGCTTCGCCGACCAGCTCGAAGGCCTTGAGCGGCCTTGCCGTCTGCGCGTCATCGATCAGCAATTCGACGGAATGGGTGCCGCGCGGCAGACGGAGCGTTCTGAGAAAATTTTCACCGGGCGCGATCGAGAAGATGTCAACGACAACGCCCGAACGGTTGCCCTCGCGGAAGGCATGCGGCTTGAGGTGACACAGGACGATCGCACCCTTGCGGTGCTTGACCAATTCCTCCCCCTTGGATGCAAAATATCCCAGCACCGCCTGGTCTTCGCCGTCCCAGGCAAGCCAGACATTTTCGCAGTCTCCGCCCCGATATCCCATTCGACTCTTTCCTGTACTATTCAAATGGTTTATTGCTTTTAAAGACTTATAATGAAATTCAGCAAAAGGGAACGCTGAATTGGCCGTTAATGATAACAACCAAATTCACGTCGGGCTGACCGGGCCGGTGAGATCAGGCAAAACAAACCTGTTTGTCGATTTCGCCAAATGCGTGGAACTCAACTTCCACGGGTTTCGTCAACTTCACAACATCAAGATCGAAACTGACCGGGTAAACCGAAAACTACTTCGGACTTACTACCGCAACCTTCCCGACGCCACGGAAAGCGTAACAGACATCCGGTTTGATCTCGAACTTGATCTTCCGCAACAGGAGGGGCCCGAGCCTGAAGGAGCTCTCGAGAACCGGCAATTCACCATCCATGTCCGCGACGCGCCGGGTGAAGCTGCCTTTCCGAGCAGCGATGTTGCCGGCAAGGCAAATCCTCACGCCGAAAAGGCTAAGGAACTGGACGAGTGGTTTTCGAAGGCCAAAGGCATCGTGCTCGTCATATCGGCACTGAATGCCGGCACCGATGAAGGTTTCGAAGCGCTGATCGACAAGGTCGAGGACTTCTTCGAACGGGCCGGAAAGCCGGAATTTCAGAATCTCGAGCGCGTCGCCATCGCCATCAGCATGTTCGATCTGCTGCTGTTGCGGTTCGGCAATCGCTCGCGGGACATCGCCACCGAGCCCGAAGCGGTGCTCGCCATACTGCACGCCCACATGCGGCCTGCCTTCGACATCATCAAGGACTTCCGTCCGTTTCCTTCGCAGGAGCGGGACATTGACCTCAGATTCATCGCCACGTCGAGCTACGGTTTTCATCCGCAGCTGGGATGCGCCAATATCGACGCCAATGCGGAAATTCTCGATCCGGGGAATTCGCGCTTTCCGGTGCCGCTGACACCGGACAATGTCCGCTACCCCTACATGACCGCGGATCCCTTCATCTTCGCGGCGCTGGGGCTCGACAGCCCATTCTTGTTCACGCGTGACGAAATCCTCAGCGGCATGCTGAAGGAACGGAGCCCGGCTGCAGCCGCGGTTCAGCCGGCGGCATCAGCCTCCGCCACAGCGGAGACGGTGGACGGACCCCAGGGCTGACGCGCAGACGCCACGCGTGCGGCGACGTGGCTTGCTTGAACCTTCGGCTACCCGGCACATATCAATGAGTGTTTGCAGCAGGGCCTAGCCGGCTGCATCGCCAGACCGCCCGCTTTCCACGCAAACGCGGATAGTCCCCCCACCCCCCAGGGGCGAGACATCAGAGTTCGCGCCGGAAATTGGGCCGGACCACCACCGGCCTGCGGCGGCGCGGACGCTGGGTGGAATTGGCCTCTGCCTCCTCGAGCTGCTCCGCCTGTGCTGCCGCAAGCCCGTGTTGCGCCGGGACCGGACGCGCGACCGGCTTGTCCTCGTTGGATGAGCCGGTCGCGGTTTCTCCTTGCGGCTCCGCGACGTTCTTCTCTGCCACCATCCCGGATGCCTCTGTGGCGGGGGGTTCCGCTTCGGCGCCTCCCGGGTGAGCGGTGTCATTGTGCCTGCGGATCCGGCGGCCCACTTCGGCCAGTCCCTGTTCGGAGATCAGGATGCCGCGCCCGGTCTTGCGCGCCAGCTGTTTGCGGAACAGGCTGTCGACGATAAGCCGCATCTGGCTGCGCATCTCGTGCGAATATTCCTCGTCATAGAGATGCGGCAGCAGGTAGCCCTGCTTGTCAAACACCGTGTTGAGGATCACGTTCTTGGCGGCCAGAACGGAATCGGGGTCATCGGGCTTCGCGTCCAGATCGAGATCGGCGATGTCCAGATCCTCCTTCCGCTTCGAGGCCTTGGAAACGACATTGGCATCCCAGAACAATTTGGAAAGCAGCAATGACAGCTCCTGCAGCAGCGCCAGCAGGGCCGGGAAGTAATCCCGCGCAGACGCGGTTCCGTTGAACAGCGCCTCGACCTTGCCGATGGCCTTGCTGATGGCATCCTGTGACGGGTTGATCCGGTCATAGAGGCTGGCGAGATCCTCGCGGTAAGGGCCGCCTTCAAGACCGCGCTGTTCGGCGGCAACCAGGCAGGTTTCCAGCACATCAGCGCGCATCTCGTCATAGGCCCGGGTGACCGGCTTGAGCCGCTCGGGGCCGGAGAGATCCAGCATCTCGCCGCGCAGATCATCGATGATCTGCTTGCGACGGTCGGTCTCGTCACAAGCCTGGGCGAAGGCCGCCTGCTCGGCATCGAGCGTATCGATCTGCCGGAATACGGCCATCAGCGCCTGGGGCTCGCAGGCCGGCAAGTCGGACACCGACTTGAGGTCCGACAGTACCTCGGTGACCACCTGGCAGTAACTGGCGGTCTGCTTGAAGGTGGTCTGCGACGGCGTGTCTATGAAGGCGTTGACGCTTTGCAGGAAACCGTCGGCATCGAGCGTGTAGCCGGAAGCCACGTCCTCGCCGAGCTGGCTCGTGGTGGTGTCCAGGTCTTGCGCGATCTGCACGACCTGCGACTGCAGCGCGGCCTGTTCCTGATTTGCCGCCAGCAGCCGATTGCGCGCCGCTTCCTGGTCCTTGCGCAGGCTGGCAAGCTCTGCCCGGGAGTCGGCAAGGTTCTCACCAAGAGCATTGTAACAGGTGCCCTTCAATCCCCCGCCGGTGCCGGCACGGCGCCTGCGATTGCAAGCGGGATCGTCGGTGAGCTGACTGGCCAGGCCGTCGGCCAGGAGAATGGCCTTGCTGGCCGGCGAAACACCGGGCTCGCCTTCTTCCTGCTTCAGCGCGATCTCGAGGTTGTCGACGCGCTCGACGGAAGCAGCCACCCGGGCCTCGGTTGCGGCAACCAGCGCCTCCAGTTCCCCGATCTCGGTCGTCAGCTTGGCCAGATTGCGCTCGACCTCGCCCTGCTGGGTCTTCAGCTCACCCTGCCGGTTCCGCAGTTCGACCTTCCTGGTCTCGATCAGCGTCTGCAGCTCGGAGGCGATTTCCCGTTTCTTGTCACGGTCTCGCAACTCGTCGGTAAGAGCGCCCATCCGGGTCGAGTAGTCCTTCAACGCCTCGTCGCCGAGAAGCTCCGCCTTCTCATCGAGATAGCGCTCGTTCATTTCCTTGTTGATGTTATGGGCATAGAGCCCCATCTGCCGCAGGTTGGTCTCGGCATTGGCGAGATCGGAGCCGCCGACGCTGAGGAACTGCTGATGGTAGGAGGCAAAGGAGGAGATCCAGCAAATCGCCACGGCGACCAGATAGAACGGCATCACCAGGGCAATCTGGGTGATCCGGTTGGAGGATATGCCGTCGCCAAGAACCAGCGAGGTAAAGGCCAGGAAACCGACTGCCAGCGCGGTAATGCCGACCCAGGCATAGGTCTCGGTCATGAATATTCGCGCGCCACCGCTCGTTGCATATGCAGTCATGAAGAATGCAACTGCAGCAAAGAGGATGATGAAACCTTGCTTCAGCCGGATCGTGCTGAGGACCGCGTTCCCGTCTTTGTTGTTCTTGTCCATCTCAACGCCTGCTCCCTCTACTCAAACTCTACTGGTGTTCAACCCCGGCGTCTTGGCGGTATACGAATTGTTAACACGGGTGCTTTCATTCCTGCAAGGCGGACCGCCACGAGGAGCACCAGTGCTGCCGGAATTGCCATGAATAGGTGGTGACTTGTTCCCGCCGACAACCATGTCATCGGCTGCCCCATGACCGGCAACAGGCCGAATGCATTCGACCAGGCCAGAATCCATTGCATCAGGAACAGCATGCCGGCCCCCAGCGCAATGCAGGCCAGCGCCTGATCGGCGCCGGTCTCGACCGGATCGCGGGAGCGTTTGGCCTGAAGCTTGAGATAAAGGCTGATGACGAGAAAGATAAAGCAGGCCTGCAGCGTGATCAGCAGGATGGCCGCGGCATTGCCATGGCGGGTGACGATGTAGGTGGCGGCAAAATCACTCTGCACAACGGGCACGCAATGGGGCCTGACCGGTCCCTTAAGGGTCGAAGGGGTACAGCGCAGCGTGTCTGCCGCCAGCGCCTCGTCCGGGCAGGAAATGCCGAGCCCGGTGGAAATCGCGTCACCCAGCCAGCCGACCGCCTGGCCGATATTGTACGGCGCCGCCGTCAGTTCCGCACTCATTCCGCATGGCGCATTGGCCAGGGTGGCGCGTGACCTGAGCACGTGGAAGTTCATGTCGCGCAGCGACAACTGCCTCGGCTCCTCGTAGCCACCGGTCCGGCCAAAGCGCAGATCCGCCCAGCTCATCAAGCGTTCAACCGGCAGCCGGCGACCCTCACCGAGCACTTTCTCCAATTCGGTGATCTGCTTGTCGGGGCCTTGGAACCAGGACCAGTCCTCTACGCCCAGCCCTGCCTTGGCCGGCACATCGCGCAAGGCCGCGGCCATAACCAGCGCGATCAGCGGGGCGGCTATGGCGACCCGCGCCAGCGTCCAGTTCACCCGGTTGCGAATGGCGACCGCGAAGGTGACGACAAGCAGGCAGGCCACGGCCAGCACCAGGATGAGCAGCTCGCCGCGCATCAGCGCCCAGGTTCCCATCAGCGCCAGCGGCAGCCCCAGCATGAGGATGAAGACTGCCCGCGGGATTGCGAGCGTCCTGACCAGCATGACCAGCAGCAGAAGCAGCACCAGCGCTGCGGCAATCAGGTATTCGGGCGATCCGGTCACCACTTCGACAAGCCGCCGCGCCTGTTCGAGCGCCAGCAGCGGCGCCAGGATGATGGCGGCAAACACCAGCAGCAGAAGCGCGAACTGGCCATGGCTCAGCCGGTAATCCTGGATCGACGGCACGTAGGACAGCGGGATCCGGCGAATGTCCCTGAGGTCATCATATTCCTCTTCGCGGATTCGCCAGCCGATCGCCATGACGCCGACCACTGCGGTGATCGCCGTGGCCGAACCGATGATGATCAGGGGCGAATAGTCGGATTTGACCGCCGGGACGAACAGGAGCGCGACCAGGAAAAGGGTCGAGAGAATGACGGCGATCAGTGTGATGCCGAACCAGGCCTGGGCCAACAGCCGGGCGCGGATCAGCCATTGCGCCAGCGTCGCCCCCAGGAGCACGACAATGGCAAACTTGCCGGCCTCGACCGGCTGGATAGAGCCGCCGAGGCCGGTCTGGTTGCCGAGGAAGAACCAGGCTGCGAACAGGGCAAAGACGATCGCCAGGAGCCACATCGTCGGCGAGAAAAAGGAGGGGCGGCCGGCAAAGTCATTGCCGATCCTCAGCTTGAGCGCGGTCGGCGAAACAATCGTCAGCGCCATCACGAACAGCGGAAGTATATCGAGAACGACGAGCTTGTGCTTGATGAAGAAGCGCTCCCAGTCGGTGTTGGGGCCCTCCGCGCTCATGGTGAACATCGAGATCGAACCGATGGCGATGATGCCCGTCAGAACCAGCCAGAAGGCCGAAAGGCCCGCCCCGCCCGAACGGTCGAGCATGACGACGATCGTCGCGCAGGCCCAGATGGCTCCCAGCCCGTAAAACAGCCACATCGAGGCGTCGGGAACATCGGTGATCAAGCGGGCGATCGCAACCAGATCGGGCAACAGCGCAAGCAGCAGCACGAAGCCGCCGGCCAGGGTGAGCAAAGCGGCCCGCACGATCGAGCCATTGGCGCGCCAGACGGTGGCGCCCGGGACGGCCAGCACGATCAGCAGGCACAGGCAGATGGCCGCGCCCCGGGCCAGGATCTCGGCACTCACCAGCCCCTCGGGACTGCTGACGAACAACCTGTCTAACGTAGACGGCAGCTCAACCTGCGACACCTCGATGCTGGCGCCCTTGGGCAGAAGGTTTGGCGAACTGTCGAGCGGCGGCGGGCAATCCTCGGCCGAGGCAGTTTCGACATCGGCCAGTAAGGCCTGAGCACAGATGCCGTCATCAAACAGCGCGATCCTCCGGTTGGGCACAATCTGAACCTCCCACCCGGCTTCCGCCGTGGCCGCCGTTTCGATCGCATAGCGGGTCTTGCCGGCGGTGAAATGCGTGACCGGCGGGTTTTCAAGGTCCGAGGTCGACGCGACCGGGATCTCGATGCCGGTGCGGCCGTAATTGTGGCGAATCCTCTCGCCGTCGAGCCAGGTCTCGAAGCTGACGGGAACAAGCTGGGCGTCGCGGTGAATCGAGACGAACAGGCGGTCGTCGGAGAGGTTCTTGTGAACCACGAATTCGAGCTCGGGGTTGGCGCGCGGCATGGCCACCAGGGCGTAGCTGTGCATGGTGCAATCCACATCGCCGCCGAGCACCGCAATTGTCGCCCTGCCCTTTCGGCGCAGCAGATCACCCAGGCCGAGAGGCTCGAGCAGATGCGACACTCTCTCGGTGATGTGATGGCTCAGCCGGTTGGCCTGCCACAGAACCCAGCCGGCGGTGCTCTGTTCGTAACACGCAGCGGCGGGTTTTCCGTCGACAAGGATTTCCGCGCCGTCGCGATAGACAATCGCCGTCGAGGCTCTTCCGCTCCAGTCCTCGACCGAAAATGCGATGCCGTCGTCGTCCGTCACCGAGATCTTGACGAACTGAGAGCCGGCCGAAAGCAGGGTATGGGCGCCGTCCTGGCGCGAGATTTCATAACGCTCGCTCGAGCCTTCCTCGGTCTTGCCCCCGAACTCGACATTGAGGCCACGCAACTCCGCCACCCTGCTGATCAGCAACTGACCGTCTTCACTCGCGCGCAGCCGCACATGCTGCAGTTCTGCCGATCGGGCCCCTGCCGGCTGGAGCAATTCGGCGCGCCCGAGCACCACCTCTTCGCCGCGCGGCACCATCAGCTTCAGCTCCCCCAGCGCGCTGAACCGCGGCGCCTGACCGGCGGCAGTGAAAAGCGCAGCCATCCACCAGAAGATCACGGCCAGCGTGGCAAGCCCGAAGACCAGGCGTATCCCGATGCCAAGAGCCGAGGTGAGTGAGCGGACGATCCTCATTCTCCGTCCTCATAAAGGGCGAGGAGAAAATCCCGCACGATCGGCCCGCAGGCCGATCCGCCGTAGCTTGGGGAAAAGGCCACCCGGCAGGCGAAGGCAAGTTTCCGGTCAATGCCGGGAAGGCCCTGCTGCGGATCGACATAACCGACCAGCCAGGAGGCATATCGACCGTCGGACGGCGCGTTGACATGATTGAACACTGGCGCCGTGCCGGTCTTGGCAAAGACCGAGTTGCGCAGTTCCTCTGGAACCTTGGCGAAGGCGCTGCGCGAGGTGCCGCCGCTTTTGCGGATCACCGCGCCCATGCCGTCGCGCAGTTCGCGCAGAAACCTGTCTGCCAGCGCCTGTTTCTCCGGCGGGGCGATCAGGAGGGGTTCGCCCTCCACCGGATCATCCGACGGTCCGCGTTCGGCGCGCGGCACCAGGTGCGGCCTGACAATCTTGCCAGTTGCAACGGAGGCGGTGACGGTGGCCATGGCCAGCGGGCTGGCACTGACACTGAGACCGATGCCGCCACGCGCCAGCCGCAGACGCCGTGGCTCGCCGGGTGGCACCGGCAGCCCGGCTTCAACGATCAGCGGGCTGGCACGGCCGCGGCCGGTTGCAGGATAATTGACATCGAGAATGTCGAGCGCGCTCTTGCGCGCAATGGCATCGGGGTCGCGGGCGGCGGGGAAGAACCGCGCGGCTTCTTTCGCCAGGATGAGATCGGAAACCGGATCGGTGTGCTCGAAACCGGTTTCCGGATCGAGCAATTTATCGGCGTCGAGATACATGGCAATGCCGGCGAAAAACAGGTTCGACGACCGCTTGATCGCCTCGCACATGCCGGCCCTGGGGGTTCGGGCGTCACCGCAGCCGCTTTCCACCCCGGTTTCGAGGATGTGACTGATACCGCTGCGTACGCCGGCAGAGGATGCCGAGTTGCCCATGCAGAAGACGATCCTGTCCCGGGCCCCCGGGATCGGCAGTGCGTTCATCTTTTCCGGGTCGCGCTCCTCGTAGTCCGGTTTGCAGCGGCCGTTGAACGAAGGCCGTGTCGCGGCAATGCCGAACAGGTCGGCGATCTGGAGCGGGGTTGCTGTGCCCAACAGCACGCTTTCTAGCGCCTTGTCGCCGCTGTCGAGCACATGCTGGCTGGCCGCCAGCGCCGTCACCAGCTTGAAAGCGGACCCCGGCGTTCCGCGCAGATCGTAATTGCGCCAGGCATAGGCAGCCAGCGGGCTCTTGGCGGACGCCGTCAGCTCCAGTGTTTCGATGTCCCATGACGACATGCCGGTGCGCGGTTGCGGCAGGCTGGCAATCGCGAGCACGTTGCCGGCGTCCTCGCCCCCGGCATCGAGGATCACCAGATCGGCCCGCCGGGCACAGCGCTCCTCGTCGTTCGGGCAGGTGTAGTTCTGCTCAAGCGCGGCCAGCGCTTTTTCCTGGTAGTCGGGGATCAGGGTCAGCGACGGGTTTTTGCCCTCCTCCGTCCGGGTCAGCGCGGCAGCGACAGAGCCGGAATCGCCGGTTCCCAGACCCAGCAACCCGCCCAGCCCGAGCTGGAAGGCCTTCTGGGTCAGCGCGCCTTGCGAATCCAGCACCGGCAGACCGGCTAGCTCCAGCCCGGTCAACGGCTCGGACTGCCGCTCCACGCGCTGGTTGTCAGGCACATTCCAGTCCAGATTGCAGCCGGTCTCCGACCTGCCTCTGGCTGATTTGCCAACCGCAAATCCGGACAGGTCGCAGGCAACGCGGATGCGTCCGAAGCCGAGCGAGACCTTTTCACCCGGAACGTCGGGAGCACCGTTCTGGCGAGCGGCCAGGTAGCGCCTGAGGCCGCGATCAATCCGGATCGAGGGTTCTATCAGCAGTTCAATATCAATCGTCCGGCCCTTCGGTTCGGCCAGAAAGATCTTCGTTCCCATCGGCCGTCCGCGGGGATTTTCACCCTCGCAGCGGACATGATGCCCGATCGAACGGGTATCGTCGGCACAAAGGATCGCCAGGGATGCAAGTTGCCTCATACCGGCAGCGGCCATTACCTCGTCTCGGCCGACCTCCGGGTCTATGGTGAGCGGCGCGCCGTTGATCGAGATCGACCGCACCGCGCCGATGGTGCGGATGCTGACCGGCATGTCGCCCAACGTCATGGTGGTGGTGAAGCGGTACTCGCCGGCCTCGCCGGTTTGGGTGTCGATTACCGGAGTGATGACCTTCCAGTCGCCGAAGAAACTCTCGGTTTCGCTGGCCAGGAAGGCATAGTCGAACTGGGAGATCGTTGCCGTGGTGATCGATTGAACGGCCCGGCCGTCGGCTGCAATCGTGGCCTCCCACTTGTTGGGCAGGCAACGGGCGGGCACGAACAGCTTCGCCGTGCTCACGCCGTCGGCACAGGCTACGCCCTGGTCGGATTTCAACGCACTGTCGGCTGCGCGGTTGTCGGAGACAGCAACGATACGGTAGCTCTGGTTGAAATTGGCAACCTGCTGGCGGATACGTTCGCCCTGGGCAGATTCACACAACTCGCGGACATATTTTCGGCCCGCCTCGCCAGCCGGTCCGGAAACCAGGGTCACCGTCTCGGGCGAGCGCATGGCCAGGGTGTTGCAGGGCGCGTGCCCGAGCGCCACGGACACACCGTCACGCACCGGCCAGATCGCGCCACCTTCAACGAGGAAGTCAAATGTCGCGGCGTCGAAAGCCAGCGCGCTCGGGATCTCGACGCGGTCCATCCAGATCCGGTTGACCCGGAACGTATCAACAAAGAACTGAGCGCCGAGATAGAGAATGCCAGCGAGCAGGGACAGCACAATAATCTTGAAATAACCCGCGCTGAACAATCCGGCTTTCATGGCTCTCAGCCTCCCTCGTAAGGGGTCAGCACAAGGGGTCCGACGACTTTTCGCGGCTCCCCCGGTTCGAATCTGGCGATCGGCATGCCCGAGCATTTTTCGGCATAAGCTTCACCCAGCGACAGCACCGTGTCGCCAAAGGAGATGCGTCCGCATTGGTCGAGCCAGTCGAGATGGTAGCCGCTGAACGACTGGAACGTGTCGGAGAAGATCACCTTCTCTGGAACCTCGGGCAGTTCCAGATAGCCGAATGGCTCGCCATCGGCGCGCCCGACCTCGATCATGTTGTTCTCGATCATTCGGCATTTCAGGCCGACACTGCCCGGGGTCTTGAACGGAGCGCCGGTCTGGCCCCATTCATAGACATATTGCTCTTCGTTCTCGCAGTCCCAGACCAGCGAGACCCGTGCCACCTGCAGCGCGTAGGCGGTCAGGATGTTGTCCCGGTCGAGATCGATCCAGACCCGGTCCACGTCCCGATGGGAGAAGTCGCGCAGATCGAACAGCAGCGAAGTGATCGCGGCATTGCAGCTGGTGGTGGGTTTCCAGTGCAGCCGCGACTTGCGTGAATCGACACAGAGCTCGAGCCGGCCCGGAATCTGGGCGGTGCCGACAAAATCAATCTTCCAGGCCACATCACACTGCTCGTCGGTGCGCGCCACCGGCGTTGGCACAGGTTCATTGCCGTCGCTGCGGCAGAACGACAGCCGGGCATCGACTCCGCCGCCCCTGGGCTCTTCGTCGACGGGAGTGAGCACCGCTTCCCGGGTGATGAACATGAAAGGGGATTGCACTTCCTCGTCGGAGCCGAGATCGATCTGGGCGTGAAGCAGGCCTTCGCCGATGCCGATCACCAGTCCGCCTTGACCCTTGTAGAGGCCTGCAGGCCTGCCATCGAGCAGATGCGGCTGGTTGTAATCCTCCCGCCGCGACGGGTCGGGATAATAGCGGATCCAGCCAATCGGCCGCTCGCCGCGCCGCGGTACGAAGACGCCCTGTCCGAGATACATGTTGAGCTGGCTGGCAGGCAGTGACGGGTTGACCATGCAGTCGACCCGGACCCCGATGGTTGGATCGAAATAGCCCTTCAGGGTCGAAGCCAGACTTTCCGAGATCCGCTCCTCAAGACCCATGTCGGAGGCGGTATCGCAGACACCGCCTGGGCCAGAGACAAAGGTCAGGTGTTGAAACGCCACCTCGACCACTTCGCTGCCGTTGGCGGTTCCGATCACCAGCTTGTCGGTAATGTTGTAGAGGACTTCATCGACCGAGCCGCGCGCGACCTGGAAGGGGCGCGTCCTCTTGCCCGGATCGGGGTTGCCGCCGACCACCCATGGATAATCCCGCGCCGCCCTGGAGCCCTTGCTGAACAGCCAGCCCAGCAGACCCCGCTTGGGGATGCCGAAGACATTGCGGCGCCAGAAGGCCTGGTTGTCCCGCAGATCGAGCTTGACCGGAATCATGATGACCGGGCGGTCGGACTCGTCGCTGAAGCGAACTGGATTACCGAGTGTCATGTATCAGCCCGCGCCCTACCACGACCGGTCCAGGATCAGGATTCTCGGGCTCTTGCGCCCGTTCGGACCGTTCCACCCCGGCCGCTCGCAATCGATCACCAGTTCCTCCCCTCCCTTGGGGTTGGCAAAGCGGGAGCTCGCTGCAAAAGCCGCTGTGCGGATGCGGGAAATGTCTCTGAGTTTCTCGCCGTCGTCTGTGGTGAAAACACAGTTCTTGACGCTTTCGACCGAGAGAGGCCGCGGCGCGATTATCTGGACCTGCCGGCGCTTGAACAGCTCGAGAACCGCATAGGCCGCCAACCCGTAGGCATCGGCCTCGGGGCGATCGGGGAAATAGGCCTCGAGCCGGCGCCAGAAGCAGAAAAGATTGTCCATGTCGCCATTGGCCAGTGCCGGGAGCGGATCGATGCGCTCCGCCGCCAACCCCGCGATCAGATCCATGTTGCGCCGGTGCGCGCGACCGACTTCGTCAGCGTTGTCGCCTGAGGCAAAGTGCGGCGGCTCGACCGAAGCCAGAGCATGGTGGGCCGCCAGCAGCACCGGCTCTGCGGGCGCATCGGCGCCGGCAGGCGAATTGGCAACGCCGGGCACGGCCTTCTCATTGCGCAGACGCTCCTGCCAGTCTTCGGGCAGTCTGCCATTGGCCGTCCAGCCGGTGATGTTGGCGATTTCGTTTCGCAGCTTGCTGTTTTCCCGCCGCAGGGAAGCCAGTTGCGCCTCGTCTCGGCGAAGCCGCCGGAACAGCCAGGCCCCCGCAACCACGATAACGGCAAGCAGCAGCAGAAAGATGATCTGTGCAATTGTGGATGTGAACTCGATACCCATCACCTCCCTTTGCCCCTCTAGGTTCCCGCCAGGCGACTTCGGGGCTGGCGGACGATGATATCACCGACCGTGAACTCGACTTCCGAGTTCCTGCGTTTCCAGGAAATCTCGACATGCTGATCCTGGCCACCGGCAAGGCCGCCGGGTTTGACCTGCGACTGGTCGACGACCACCTTCTGACCAAAAGTGCCGAACAGGCGCACGATCTCGTCGCGGGTGATGTCGTTGTCGCTGCCGACATCATCCAGCCCGGGCAGGACCCGGCTGAGCCAGCGATTGGGCAGGAAGCGCACGCTCTTGTTGCCTTCCGAGCGCGATCGCGTGTCGAGATACTCGATTTCGGAAACCACGCCGCGGCCATCATCATGCAGCACCAGCGCATAGGAATGATCCGCGCCATCGGTGACTTCAAGACCCGAGGTGGCAAGACGAGCAGCGCCGTAGACCGTGGCATTCTTCATGTCGTCGGGGCTGAACGGCCGCATCGGCGCCGCATCCCGCGGCTGGCCGAGCAGTTGCGCCGTGCGTCCGATGCCCGAGAAGATCGACGGCCAGAGGCTGGCGCGGCCGGTGACCACCCATTGCGGGTCCCCCAGGTTCAGCCGCCGGGCTTCCCGGATGAGCATTGCCGGAACGGCATAGCCGAGGGTGCGAGCGACCGTCTGCGGGTTGCTGCGGGTCGGGCTGGCAATCGGGTCGTTGGCATCAAGCAGATCCGGCGAAATCTCGATCCAGACCGACTGGCCGCCCGTCGAGCTGCTCTCGACACGCAATTGCACCTTACCGTTCGAGCCGGGAACAGGCGTGTCGCGTTCGCTGAGCGGTTGCCCCGGCGAGGCACTGCGGACAATGTCGTTCAGTTCGACGGCAAAGCAACTGCCCTCGCCCTCTTCAGCCCAGCCATACTCGTTGTCTGCGCCGGCATAGCGCATCAGTTTTTCCGACAGCGCCCGCTTGGCCTCCTGGATACGGGGCAGCAGAGCGGTCTTCAGCGCCTCGTCACGCAGGAAACGATGATCGAGCTCGAGATCCTCGAACACCGGTTCGGTTGAGGAAAACAGTTCACGCAGGTTGCTGATCAGCACGGCGAGCAGTGCCTCATCGAGGTTGGCGCCGCCGATGGTGGCTCCGAAATGGGCAAACACCTTCCAGCTTTCGATGCTGTCGTGCCGCATCTTCACTTCGATCAAGCTGGCATCCACGGTGCTGGCGCCGATGTCGATACAGGCGAAAACCTCGGTTTCCTCACGCCGGGCCTGGGTCCGGGAAATACCGAAATAGGCCGCCGCCAGGGCTTCCGGTATCAGCTTTGGTTCGCGCGCAGCACGTGCATCCTGGGTGCCTGTAAGACCCTGGGCAAAGGACCGGGCGGCATTCTTGTAGAGATCGCGCTTGTGGTGGGCGATGCCGCTGGGGTGGGTCACGACCACCTGGACATCATTGTCGGCGCATTCCAGCCATTGGTCGAAGCGCTCGTCACCAAACTCGCTGACAATCGGGCCGTCGAGCTGGTCATGGGCGTAAAACAGCGCGTTGGGTACCATGTAGGACCCCAGCTCATGGAAGGCGTCCCGGGTCAGGGCGGCGAGGTTGATCTCGCGGGTTGCCTGAAGTCCATTACCGGTGCGCTCGATCACGGGCTGCTTGATGCGGTACTTGAACCCCGGCTCGGAGTTCATCAGCATGCGTTTGAGATCCGGGATGACGAGGGTCTGAAGTTCGAGATAGGCGGAGGCTTCCCCATCGGTGACGAAGTCGCGGTCAACCGGTATCGACACATCATAGGTGCGGCCGAACCGCGTCATCCTCTTTTCAGCAGCCTGCAGCTTGGTGCCGACATAAGAGAGATTGCCGTAGGACAGGGGCGCCTTGCGCGAGCGCACGTGTTTTGCCGGATTGAGGCCGATGGTCGAGGGGATGAGAACGTTCTGCCAGCGCTTCTTGTTTGGATCATATTCCGAATGGGCCCCGGCCAGGCTGTAGGCGTAGGAGCCCAGGGGGATAAGCTGCCGCGCCAAGTTGCGTTCAACCCGACCGAACCATGCGGCGATCGCCGAAGCCCCGAAATCAAGACAGATCAGATATTTCGGATCCCGCTGGCGCAGCACGATATCGACCGCCACCATGCCGTATTTGTGCTCGAACAGATCGTCTTCGGCCACCAGAGACATGCCGGCCCTGACTTTCAGGCGTCGGGCTTCGAAGCGGATGAAGAGCTGGTAGCGGTCGGTGTCGCCGGTTTCGTCCAAGGTGGTGTTGTGGAACGGGATCTGGATCTTGCCGCCGCCGACGTGATCAACTTCGATGTCCTGCACCAGCTTGAAGTCCTCGCGGCTGGCAAGCGTCGTCTTCTCGCCCTCGGGCAGGATGTGTGCGTGGGCGACGACATTCCAGCTGTCGTCCAGGCAGACAACATCGAACTCGATGGTGTCCCCCAGCTCGAACTGAACCCCGCCTCCGGTGATCGGCACCGAAAACTCCAGGGGAAACCGTTCCGCGAAGGGGGTTTCGCTGCGGACCATGTTGGGGACGGCCGAGGCATCGCGGTATTTCAGGGCGAGGATTTCACCCTGCCTGAGCTGCAGGTCGAAATCGTAGGCGCCCGACAGCGGCGCCTGGGCCTCGTCACTGAACACACAGCTCCAGTCGAACTGCATCTGCAGCGTGTCGGCGCTGTCAGCGGCCTCGAAGATCTCGTTGATGGAGACGATGCAGGGTATGGAGACCTCGTCGCCGGCGCGCAGCTCGCAGGCCACTCCCGCATTGGCGCGGACGGCCGCAGCACCCTGCATGAAATTTGCCGACACTTCCCTGATCTCACCGTCAACGCGGCAGCTCAGCCGGCCCGAGACAATCAGGTTGGTCGGCGCCCCGCCATATTCCAGCCGGGTGACAGGCTGCCTGATGTTGACGGTGAACAGGTCGACATCGGTGTGTTCCTGCTTTTCCACACGGCTGAGTTCAGGGATCGAGGCCTGCCGGGTCTGGACCACCGGCGGCTGCCATTCCAGCGTCTGCAGGCGCGGATCGGCCAGCTCGACCTTCAGATTCTGTGACTGGCCGTCGGCGCGTTTGGTCTGCAGAGTGATCGAGAGGGTGAAATTCTGCCGGGACGCATCATCTATCTCGTCCTCGGTCGGCTCGCGCGCGCATTCCAGAGCCAGATCAATATTCTTCGATTTTCCCAAATCGTATTGAAGTATAGACTCTCCACTATCCAAATCCCGGAGTGTCGCACTCAGCCAGGGAGCCTCTTCAATGTAACCGGCGACCGATATCTTAAGCGTTTCATCGGCATCTAAAGTCGAATTGGACAGCGTAACCACGCGAGAGAATTCACCAAGATCACAGACCACGGAAGAATTCTCTATTCTGAGATGCGTTTTCTTAGGGTTACTTAGATCCCAATCCAACATTAAAGACCCAACGCTAGTACTTACCCGACCGGAACCCGAACGATATAGTTTATAAATCCTTAGCGCAACAGCTGGAGCCACCTTGAATGGCGGTAAAGTAAATGATTAAAATGCAACACAATTATTTGAAATTGTTATGAAAGCCACTTCAACGGAATGGGCTCGCTGCCAATCCTGCGGTCAAGGCTGTCGGAGGCCCCGCGCGACGGGCCCACGCGCTGCTCGGAAGGCTTGTTTTCCTCGCTGCTGATAATTGCAATCCGCAGCGCATGAAGGTCCGGCGCCTCTATCGCACTGCCGCGATGGCCAGGAAAATAGCTGATAGCGCCGGGTGTCAACACCGGCTCGAGACCGAGATTGAGAATGAACTGATCCTGGTCGCCATCCCTGAGCGGGAACTTTCTCGGCAGGGAGGACATCACATCGAGGTCGGCGGCAATCAAGGCCGCGGGCCTTTGCTTTTCCTCCTCGGCAACCATCCTCGACACGGTCCATCCGATCCGCCGGGTGATCGCCTGGAAAGCGGACCCCAGCTGGATCTGCCGATGCTGGCTCAGATTGTCGAACCAGTTGACGTCGCGGGGCTGGAACGGCGGCAAATCAACCTGCCTCGCCGGGGGCGCTGCCGGGTGATCGAACACGAAAGGCTGCGCCACCAGTGCCTGTTCGCACCAGGAAAACAGACCCGGCGGAATCTCGTGCCAGTAGTGAATGTCCGGCAACAGCAGGGTGCGCGACAGCAGGAACTGGCGTCCGCTTTCGCCCTCCCCGGCTTCGGCGCGGTAGCGCATGCGCATGATTGCCAGCCCCTCGTCGACCGCCTTGACGATGAGGGCGCCGCGTCCGGCAAATTCCGGATCGATCATGCTCGAGGTGAGGTTGGTGTTGCCCAGAAAATTGGCCGGGATGTAGCGCAGCGGATTGTCGATGCCCGGGGTGACAGCATTGACACCGTAAAGGGCACTTTCGTGCAGCGGGCCGCCCGGGGTGCGGACCGGCTTGCCGTAGCACACCTCTTCGAACATCAAGGTTCTTGCCTGGCCGGGAATTGTTTCCACAAGGTCCTCCCTTCGCAGATCACCGATGACTATACTGCGATATGATGCAACCGGTACAGCGGACAGACTGTATCGACATACCTGCGGAAATCAACGGCGGGCAGCAAGCTGCGCCGTCACAAAAAAGTCAAATCTCCGCCAGTCCGGACAGGATTGGCAAGCAAATCCGCCGGAAATCCTCCTTGCCTGGCGCACCTATACATGACCGGCGCTAGCAGCTGAGCTGCGACACCTGGCGAAGTTCATCCGAAGTCGCAGGGGGAAAGCCGAAGAATTCGAGATAGGCCGGAATCTGCTCGAACAGCATGTCAGCACCGATCTGGGTCATGCAGCCACGCTCACGGGCGGCGGCGAGAAACGGTGTTTCAGCCTGCTTCATCACCACCTCGCCGACAAAGGCCGCGGGATCGATGCGGCTGACGTCCAGTGGCATCGGATCGCCCGGGTTCATTCCCAGCGGCGTGGCGTTGATGACGATGTCCCACCCCTCCGGATCGTTGGAGCCGGTGATGATGCCGACGCCGGGACAATGGCGGCGCAAGCGCTCGCCGAGCTGTTCGGCAACGCTTGCCCGGCTGTCATGGAGCCCGATTTCTGCGACACCCGCCTGGGCCAGCGCAGCGGCGATCCCCGATCCGACACCGCCCGCACCGACAATGAGGGCGCGGCCGCCCGCCGCATCACGACCCTTGCGCAGCATCCCGCGGACAAACCCCTCACCGTCAAACATATCGCCGATGAGCCGCCCGCCAGCGTCACGCCTGACCGCATTGCAGGACCCCGAGATCAGCACCGCCGGGCTGGCCTCGTCCAGCAGGCCGGCCGTTGTCACCTTGTGCGGCATGGTCACCAGCGCGCCGGTCAGGTTGCGGAGCCGGAACAGCAGCGGCAGAAAGGACGGATAATCCTCGATTTCGCAGCCCATCGGCACCACCCGGGCGTCGATGCCCCTGGATTCAAACCACGGATTGTAGATCAGCGGCGCGCGAAAGGAGTCCGTGGGAACGCCGAGGTGGGCGATCAGGCTGGTGGTTCCTGAGATCATGTCACTGCCGCCAATCTGCCGACGCCTTGTTCATCTGTGCCAAAGCTTGAGCCCGCCGGGTCAAAGCGCCACCGCCTGGCCCGAATGCGCGGATCGCTGCACCGCATCGATCACCTGCAGCGTCTTCAATCCTTCCGATGCCGGCACCAGCGGCAGCTCTTCGCCGCGGATGACGCGGGCAAACTGGTCGATCTGCCGCACCAGCGGGTCTTCGCGGCCAACCGGATAGCGGGTCGCGGAAATCGGCTCCCACCAGCTTCGCTTGCCCTGGTTGCGCCACACCCGCGCGTTCGGAAGCTCCATCGACCCGTGGGTGCCGCCGATGAAATAGCAGGACTGGCCGGTCGGCGGGTAGGCCGGGTTTTCACTAGCCGTCAGCTCCCAGCTCCAAGGCGAAACGATGGTGTCGGACAGGCTGAAAGTGCCGAGCACGCCGTTGTCGAAGCGGAACACAAGTGCTGCGGTTTCCTCCACCGCGTGGCCGCGCACGGCGTTGGAGCTCAGCGCCTGCACCGCCACGATGTCCCCGATCAAGTGACGCAACAGGTCGATGTCGTGAATGAGGTTGAGAAACACCGGACCGCCGCCGGGCTGACGCCGCCAGCCGGTGTCGAAATACTCGTCCGGCTTCATTAGCCAGAACATGCCGTGGACGGCGACCAGCGTCCCCAGCAGGCCATCCTCGATCTGCGCCCTGGCCTGGGCGATGAGTGGATTGTGACGGCGGTGATGGCCGACCAGCAGCGGCACGCCGGCGCGCTCTCCGGACAGGACCAGCTCATGGCCGGCCTGCAGATCCGTCGCCAGCGGCTTTTCGATCAGCGCCGGCACGCGAGCGGCGATACATTCGAGCGCGTTGTCGACGTGGAGCTGGTTGGGTGTGGCCAGGATTATCCCGTCCGGCCTGCCACCCTCAAGCATGGCGGCCAGCGACGGGTGCCAGGCCGCCCCGATCTCATCGGCGAAAGCGCGGGCCGCCTCAGACGGATCGGCGATTGAATGAAGCTCGACATCCGGTGCAGACGCAATGGCCTCGGCATGACGGCGGCCAATAAGCCCGGCGCCGGCAACGGCGATCCTGACTGGATTCTTCATGGTATGCTCACCGGGCCCGCTCCAGCCTGGCAGCGGCTGCAGCTGGCAGCCCATATATATGTCGCTTCGTCCCGGGGGGATGATCGACGCTGTCTTTCCCGGTAGAGAGGTAAATGGCCGAACTCCGATCAGGTTATGGTTGCTACAGGAAGGGAATTACCTATATTGTTGTTTATGTCCTACATAATTGCGTGCAGTCAAGATGAACCCCAGGAGGTGGCAGCGTGATCGAAGCGGCAAGCCAAGACACGATAGGTGACAGCGCCTACCGTCATATCAGGGAAGACATCATATTCGGCCAGCTTCGCCCGAGCGAGAAGCTGCGATTGGAACCCCTGCGCAAGCGCTACAATGTCAGCGTCACCACGCTCCGTGAAATCCTCAACCGGCTGACCTCGGATGGCCTGGTCGTCGCCGAGGGGCAGAAGGGCTTCGAGGTCGCCAGCGTGTCGGATGCCGATCTCTGGGAAGTTGCGGAACTGCGGATGCTGGTCGAAGGCCACGCGGTCTCGCGGTCGTTTGCCAATGGCGATCTGGACTGGGAATCCCAGGTGGTTGCCGCACATCACAAGCTGCACAGGTTCGAAGACAGGATGATTTCCGGCGACCTGTCGGCGCGGGAAGACTGGAAGCGGGCGGACTGGGGCTTCCATCGCGCACTGATCACCGGATGCGGCTCCAAGACCCTGATGGACCTGCACGGACAGCTGTTCGACAAGTATTTGCGCTACCAGATCCTGACGCTCGCCTTCCGCGGAGAACCAGGCGCGCGAGAGCACGCGGCTTTGCTGGAAGCCGCCTTCGACCGGGATTCGGCAAGGGCCAAGGAGATCCTCAGCACACATATTCTGGGCGGGGTGGAGTTCATCGTCAACGCCAGAAGGGAGGCCGCAGCCGAACAATAGGGGCGCCGAATTTTTTCAAATAGCCTACAAAATGAGATATGTATGTTGAAAATGCCCGTCCTTTGTGACAGGTTTCGCGAAATTAGACAGGGCCGGAAGTCTCCGGATTGTTACTGGGAGGAGAAAACCATGAATAGCATTACCCGCCGCATGCTTCTGGCATGCGCCGTTTCCGTCAGCCTCGCCGGCTTCGTTCCAGCAAGCTTTGCAGACGACAAGGTCACGCTGCGCATGTCGACACCGGCATCGGAAACCGACCAGCGCTCGGTCGCACTCGCAGAAGTCTTCGCACCACAGGTGGCCGATTTCGCTACCTATGAGCCGCATTACAACGGCTCGCTGATCGCGCAGGGCAGCGAACTGGAATCGATCGCTTCGGGTGACCTGGAAATGTCGATCGCTTCGGCACAGGAACTGGCGACGTTCTTCCCCGAGTTCTCGATCTTCGCCACCGGCTATGTTCACCAGGATGCCGCCCACCAGGTTGCCGTCTTCAACGATCCGCTGATGGATCCGTTCAAGCAGAAGGTGGAAGACGAACTTGGCGTCAAGCTCCTGTCGGTGATGTATCTGGGCCGCCGCAACGTCAATCTGCGCCAGAGCAAGGATGAGCTGACGGTGATGAAGCCGGAAGACCTGGCCGGGGTCAATCTGCGCATGCCCGGTTCGGACGCATGGCAGTTCCTCGGCAAGGCGCTGGGCGCCAACCCGACTCCGATGGCATTCACCGAGATCTACACCGCGCTCTCCACCGGTTCGGTCGACGGCCAGGACAACCCGCTGCCGACCATTGTGGACGCCAAGTTCTACGAAGTCACCAAGCAGGTGGTGCTGACCTCGCATCTGGTCGACCTCAACTACATCGCCTTCTCCAAGGCGGTCTGGGACAAGCTGACACCGGAACAGCAGGCAACGGTGCAGAAGGCTGCCGACGAGGCCGCCGAAAGCGGCCGTCAGGCACAGCTGAAGAAAGAAGAGGAGCTGGTCTCGTTCCTGCGTGAACAGGGCATGGACATCTATGAGCCGGACCTCGCGGCCTTCCGCAACCATGTTCAGGCGCAATATGTCGGCTCGGAATTTGCCGCCAGCTGGCCCGAGGGCCTGCTCGACAAGATCAACGCGCTCGGCAACTGATCGGGCTGTTTCCGTAAAGCCGCGGTGGACCTGACATGAAAACGCTCGTGAAATGGTTTCTCCGCGGCACCGAATTTGTGGCGGCCATGATGATGGCCGCCATGTTTGCGACCTTCATTCTGCAGATCGGCATCCGCTATTCGGCGAAGCTCGAATGGCTGGGCGAGACCTTCCCGTTCCTGGAGCCGAGCCAATATGGCTGGACGCTGGAATTCTGCCTGGCGCTGTGGGTCTGGATCGTGTTCTGGGGCGCGGCCTTCGTCGTGCGCGAACGCGATCACGTCACCTTCGACATCATCTATGGCCATGTCAGCCCGAAGGCGCGGCGCTGGTTCGCGATCATCGGCGGTGTTGCCGTCTGCGCCGGGCTGTTGTGGTCGATCGAGCCGACCTGGTCGAAATTCCATATCCTGCGGCTGAAGAAGACGGCGACACTGAGCCAGTTGCTCGGCGACTGGGTGCGGATGCGCGATCTCTACTCGGTCTACATGCTGTTCCTGGTTGTGGTCGCCGCACGCTATGGCTGGCGCGCGATCAGCGCCTTCCGCCATGGCGCCGACATCGACCAGCCCGGACATGGCGGAGCAGCCAAACCATGACCCTCGAATTCGCCGCCTGTCTGCTGACCCTGTTCTTCCTGGCCGGCATCGGCCTGCCCGTCGCCTATGCCATCCTGATTGCGGCCTTTGCCTATCTGGGCGTCAACGGCCAGGGTGTCGGCATTGCCGGCAAGGTGCTGATGGACGGGCTCTACCAGAGCTTCATCCTGCTTGCGGTGCCGCTGTTCATCGTCGCCGCCAACATCATGAATGCCGGCACCATCTCCGAACGGTTGCTGCAGTTTTGCGTCGCCGCGGTGGGCCGCTTCCGCGGCGGGCTCGGTCACGTCAACATCGTCGCCTCGCTGATCTTTTCCGGCATGTCGGGATCTGCAGTCGCTGACGCCGCCGGCATCGGCAAGATCATCATCGGCATGATGACCAAAAGCGGTCATTATACCCGTGGCTATGCCGCAGCCATCACCGCGGCTTCGGCCACCATCGGACCGATCATTCCGCCTTCGATCCCGATGGTGCTCTACGCACTGGTTTCCAACACCTCGATCGGCTTCCTGTTCCTCGGCGGCATCGTGCCGGGCCTGTTCATGGGCGCGGTGCTGATGGGGATGAACACTCTGATTTCGACGCGGCGGCAATTCGCCATCGAGGAACCGGTGCCGCTCGGGGACCTGCCGCGCCACACGGCCAACGCCTTCCCGGCGCTGCTGATGCCGGCAATCCTGCTTTACGGTATCTATGGCGGCGTTACCACGCCGACGGAAGCCGCGGCGGTCGCCGCAGCCTACGCGCTGCTCCTGGCAAGCCTGTTCTACAGGGCACTGTCCTTGCGTGCGCTCTACGGCATTCTGGTCGAAAGCGCCCGCTCCTCGGCCGCCGTCGGGCTGGTGATCGGCGGCGCGCTGATCCTCAATTACGTGGTCGCGTCGGAGAACATTCCCAACCTCGTCGCCCAGGCGCTGGTCGGGCTCGATGTCTCGCCGCTGGCCTTCCTGGTCGGCGTCAACGTGCTGTTCCTGCTGCTCGGCTGCGTGCTCGACGCGACGACCATCATCCTGGTGATCATTCCGCTGTTCCTGCCGACCTGCCGGGAGATGGGGATCGACCTGGTGCATTTCGGCGTCGTTGCCGTGGTCAACTGCATGATCGGCCTGATCACGCCGCCCTACGGCATCCTGCTGTTTGTCATCAACGCGGTGACGCAGATCCCGCTGCGCGAGATTATCGGCGAAATCTGGGCCTTTCTCGGCGTTCTGATCGCAGCACTCGCTTGCCTGATCCTGTTCCCCGGAATCGTGTTGTGGCTGCCGCGGGTGTTCGGGTATCCGGGATAAGACGAAGATACCCGGCGAGAGCCGGAGAAGAGTTTGGCCAGACCGTCACACAAAGACGGCCGAGGCTGATTGCAAAGTGGACATCAAGGGAGGAACCGATGTTTCGAAAGATTTTTACAACCACAGCCCTGGTCGCGATGATGACCGGTGCCTCATTTGCAGCCGATTTCCCCGAGCGGGAACTTCTCGGCGTCGTGATGTGGGGTGCGGGAGGTGCGACCGACACGGTTGCCCGCGCCGTCAACCCCGCGGCGGAAGAGGCGCTTGGCAAGCCCATCGTCGTGCTCAACAAATCCGGCGGTGCCGGGGCCATTTCGACAGCCTATGTCAACGCGGCGCCGTCTGACGGCTACACCTTCCTGTACGGCGCGGAAAATCCGCAACTGCACCCGGTCATGGGGGTCAGCGAGCTCGACTATTCCTCGTTCTACCCGGTCAACATACTGGGTCGTGGCGTTGCGGTTATCGTGGTGCCCGCCGATTCCAAGTACCAGACCATGACCGAGCTGATGGAAGACATCGCGGCCAATCCGGGTCAGGTGAAGATGGGATCGACCGGCCCCGGCGGTCTGCCCAGCACCATCGGCGCGCTGATCAAGAATTCGGCCGATTTCGAAGTCACCGCCATCCCGTTTGACGGAGAAGGCCCCGGCCTGACCGCGATGCTCGGCAATGAGGTCGACTTCATGCCGTCGGGCATTTCGGCTGCGGCCGAGCAGATCAAGGCCGGCAAGATGCGCGCGCTTGCCGTCGTCAACGGCACATCGGTCGAGACATTGCCTGACGTGCCACCAATCACCGAGGCCCTGCCCAGCATGGAGAAGTTCCTGCCCTGGGGCCCGTTCTATGGCGTCTTCGTCAAGAACGATGTTCCCGAGGACGTCAAGGCAACCCTGGTCTCAGCCTTCGACACCGCCGCCAGGAGCGAGGCATTCACGACGCTGATGGCCAACAAGGGCAACATCATCATGAACATCTCCGGCGACGAGGCATCCGATTTCGTCAAGAAATGGCAGCAGGTCACCGCCTGGGTGCTCCACGACACGGGTGCCGCCAAGGTGAACCCTGAAGAGCTCGGCATCCCGCGGCCCTGACCCTCAAACACCCTGCCCCGGCCTGGTCCGGGGCGGGGCATTCTCATCAGATCAAGGGCATCATTTATCACGGGAGGCATGAATGTCGGGTCAGTCAACGCGCCGGCCGGGAGAGCTGGCCTTCATCTGCCTGCTGACGCTGTTTTCCGCCGCCGCCCTGTGGCAGGCCTACGGCATTTCAGGCTTCAGCGGCCTTTCGCAACCGGGCGTGTTCCCGATGCTCGCGGCGGCGACCATGCTCGCCAGCTGCCTTTTCATCCTGGCCAGCACGCTTCGCACCCGGTCCAGCCGTGAACCAGGTGAAAGCGTCGTTTTCTGGCGCGACGTGCTGCCGGTGCGGCTTCTGGTGATCCTGGCGATGGTCGCGCTCTATCTCTACGCGATGCCGTGGCTCGGCTTCGTCATTGCCTCGGGCTTGTTCCTGTTTGCCAGCTTTGCCTATCTGTGGCGCAAGAATGCCCTGATTTCGCTGGCGCTTTCTGCCGGCAGCCTGGCTGCGGTCTATTTCCTGTTCAGGATCGTTTTCGAAGTGGTGCTGCCGCAAGGCAAACTGCTTCCCGCAGGGGTGTTCTAGCATGCTCGAGGCGTTTTCGAATTTCGGCATTTCCTGGCTGGATCCCTGGCTGCTGCTGCTGACGGCGTCCGGTACGCTGGCCGGAATCTATGTCGGTGCCATCCCAGGCCTGTCGGTGACGATGGCGACCTCGATCCTGATTTCGTTCACTTTCAAATGGCCGGTCAATGACGCTCTGGCGCTGATCGCCGGTGTCTTCATGGGCGGCGTTTACGGCGGGTCGCGCACGGCCATCCTGCTCAACATTCCCGGCGCACCGAGCGCGATTGCGACCGCGATCGACGGCTACCCGATGGCCAGGCGCGGCGAAGCCGGGGAAGCGATCGGGCTGACCACGGTGATGTCGGTGTTTGGCGGTTTTATCGGCATTGCCGCCCTGGCGATGTTTGCGCCGGTGATCTCCAGCTTCGCGCTGATGTTCAATTCCCGTGATTACCTTCTGCTCGGACTGATCGGCATTCTGCTGGTCGGAACCCTGTCGGGCGAGAGCTTTGCCAAGGGTGCTTTTGCCGGCGCGCTCGGCGTGCTGATCGGCATGGTCGGGCTTGACCCGATGACGGCGGAGGGCCGCTTCACCTTCGGCTCGATCTCGCTGATGGGCGGCATTCCCTACATCGCCGCGATGATCGGCTTTTTCGGCGTCGCCGAAGCGCTTGTGCAGCTGCAGACGCTCGATGTGCCGGCCATCAAGCAGAAGATCGACCGGGTGATCCCGCGGCTCTCCGACATCAAGCGCTATTTCTGGCTCGCGGTCCGCGCTTCCGGCATCGGCACGATCATCGGCGCGCTGCCCGGCACCGGCGGCGATATCGCGGCACTTCTGGCCTATGATGATGCGCGGCGCAGCGTCAAGGAGCCGGAGGTTCCGTTTGGCGAAGGCGCCAAGGAAGGCCTCGTCGCACCTGAAGCCGCCAACAATGCAGCCGTGGGCGGCGCGTTCATTCCAATGCTGACGCTCGGCATTCCGGGCGATGCGGTGACCGCCGTGATCATCGGCGCGCTGTTCATCCACGGGCTGAAGCCCGGCCCGCTGATGCTGGTGGAAACGCCGCATCTGTTCTGGTTCACCGTCGGCAATCTGGCGCTTGCCAACATCTTTCTGCTGATCTTCGGGCTGACCGGGACCCGGCTGTTCACCAAGATCGTCGAATGCCCCAAGGCGATCCTGATCCCGCTGATCATCGTGCTCTCGGCTGTCGGCACCTATGCCATCGAGAACAACCCGGTTCACATCTACTGGATGCTCTTGTTCGGCGTGCTGGGCTATTTCCTCAAGACCTACGGCTTCCAGGTCGGGCCGATCATTCTGGGGGTGATTCTCGGGCCGATGATGGATTCCAACTACCGGCGGGCGATGATCGGCGCGCGCGGTGACATCGGCGAATTCTTCTGGAATTTCGTCTCGCATCCGATCTCGCTGATCCTGTCGATCGCTTTCGTCCTGATGATCGTCTCGCAGACCCCGCTCTGGCCATGGCTGCGCAAGTCGATACGGAAGCAGAACTGACGATGAGACCGGTGCGGCCCGAAGAGGATGACTGACCCATGAAAACAGCCATCGCCACAGTCTCTATTGCCGGTGATCTGCGCGAGAAACTCGCGGCAATTGCCGAGGCGGGGTTTCACGGCGTCGAGATTTTCGAGAATGATTTCCTGGCCTATGACGGCAGCCCGCGCGATGTCGGCCAGATGGTGCGCGACCACGGCCTGGAGATCTCGCTGTTCCAGCCATTCCGCGATTTCGAGGGCATGCCTGAGCCGCAGCGAGCCAAGGTGTTTGATCGTGCCGAGCGCAAGTTCGACCTGATGGGCGAACTGGGCACCGACCTCATGCTGATCTGCTCGAATGTCTCGCCCGCCTCGCTCGGCGGCATCGACCGCGCCGCAAGGGATTTTCACGAGCTTGGCGAGCGCGCCGTCAAACGCGGTATCCGCGTCGGCTACGAAGCACTGGCCTGGGGCCGGCATGTCAATGATCACCGCGACGCCTGGGAAATCGTGCGGCGGGCGGACCATGCCAATGTCGGCATCATTCTCGATTCGTTTCACACGCTGGCGCGCAAGATCGATCCGGAGACGATCCGCTCGATCCCGGGCGACAAGATCTTCTTCGTGCAGCTTGCGGACGCGCCGAAGATCGACATGGACCTGCTCTACTGGAGCCGGCATTTCCGCAACATGCCGGGCGAAGGCGATCTGGACGTGCTCGGATTCATGCGCGCGGTTGCCGCCACCGGCTATGACGGGACTCTGTCGCTGGAAATCTTCAACGACCAGTTCCGAGGCGGATCGCCGAAATTCATCTCCGTCGACGGGCACCGTTCGCTGCTCTACCTGATGGACCGGGTGCGCCGCGCCGAACCGGACATCAGGATCGCACCCCCGGACATGCCCGACCGGATCGCGGTCAGCGGCGTCGAATTCGTCGAGTTCGCCGCCGACGAGGAGGAAGCCAGGGAGCTCGGCACATTGTTGCACAGGCTCGGCTTCGAGCGCGCGCGGCGGCATGTGTCCAAGGATGTCGATCTGTGGCGGCAGGGCGAGATCAACATCGTCATCAACACCGAACGGGACGGCTTTGCCCATGCCTCGCATGTGGTTCACGGCATGAATGTCTGCGACATCGGGCTCAGGGTCGAGAATGCGGCGGCCACCGTGGAACGGGCCAAGGCGCTGGATGCCGAACCCTTCGACCAGCCGGTCGGCCCGGGCGAGCTGAAGATTCCGGCGATCCGCGGGCTGGGCGGCGGGCTCATTCATTTCATCGACGAAGAGAGCGATCTGGCCGAGGTCTGGGACATCGAGTTCCGCCCGGTGACCGGTCAGCAGAGCGCCGCTAGTGTCGGGCTGACACGCATCGACCACGTCGCCCAGACCATGAATTACGAGGAGATGCTGACCTCGCTTCTGTTCTACACCTCGATCTTCGAGACCGGGAAAACCCCGATGGTCGATGTGGTCGACCCGGCAGGACTGGTGCGCAGTCAGGCAATCGAAAACGCGGACGGCTCGCTCCGGATCACGCTGAACGGGGCGGAAAACCGCCGTACCCTTGCAGGGCACTTCATCGCCGAGCGGTTCGGATCCGCCGTGCAGCACCTGGCCTTTGAAACCAGGGACATCTTCGCCACCGCCGCGGCACTTACCGCAAACGGGTTTCAGCCGCTTGAGATCTCGGCCAATTATTACGACGATCTCGAGGCCCGGTTCGATCTCGACAGCGCTTTCATCGAGCGGCTGAAACAGGCGCACGCGCTGTATGACCGCGACGAGCACGGCGAGTATTTCCAGCTCTATTCTCCCGGCTTCGGAGAGGGCTTCTTCTTCGAGATCGTCGAGCGGCGCGGCGGCTACCGCGGCTATGGTGCCGCCAATGCCCAGTTCCGCATCGCCGCGCAAAAGCGGCACATGCGGCCCAAGGGCATGCCGAGATTTTGAGGCTTGCGAAAGGCCGACGGGGTTCCGGTTACCGGCTGCGGCAGACTATGTGGAGGTGTACTGCCTGATCCGGGCAATGGTCCTTTCGATCACTTCGTGCGCCTGGGCCTCGGTTTCGGCCTCGCTGTAAACCCGGAGCTCCGGGGCATTGCCCGACGGACGCAGGTGGATGATTTCACCGCCTTCCAGCGTCACCCTGAGACCGTCCGTAAGATCGGTGTTTGCCACTGTGCCGAGCGGCTCGAAGAACGTGTCCCGCGCCGCGGCATCATTGGACAGCCCGGCAACCAGGGCCTGGCTGGTTGCGGTGGGGAAATTTTCGATCCGGTCACTGGCGGCGACCGGCAGCCTGAGATCGGAGACATGGGCCGACAGGGAGTGACCCGCGACACGCGCGGCGGCGAGAGCGCAGAGGATCGGCAAGGCACTGTCGCGTGTCGGCAGCGCGTCAAGTGCCACAGCACCCGCCTTGATGGGGTTGCCGGTCAGCACGCCGCCATTGGCCTCGAAGCCTATCACCCGCTGCCGGCCCTCGGCCAGCGCCTCAGTCATGCCGGCAATGACGAAGGGCGAGCCGACCCTGGTGCGGCTGACCTCGGCCTGGCAGCCGCGCTCGATGCCCGAATTCGAGGTCACCGGGGTCACGACCGCATCGGCACCGAGATAGCGCGCCACGATCAGCCCCAGCGCGTCGCCCCTGATCACCTGGCCTTTCTCGTCGACGACCAAAGGCCGGTCACCATCGCCATCGGCCGACACCAGCGCGTCGAGTTTTTCGGAATCGACCCAGCCTGCAGCCAGTCGCCGTGTCTCATCGGAGACCGCCTCGGTATCGACCGGAATGAAGACATCGGATTTGCCGAGCCGCACCACTTCGGCTTCAGCAGCCTCGAGAATGGCGGCCAGGCACCCGCTCGCCGCAGAGCTGTGCTCATAAAGACCAATGCGCATCCCGCGCAACAAGCCGTCGGGCGCAAAGCCGCGGTAGCGTTCAATGAAGCCGGTCGTGACTTCGCGTGAGCCGTCCCGCATCCGCCGCGGCGTCGCCTGAGCCCTGCGACACTCAGGTGCAAGGTCTGAAATCGCCGCCTCGTCAGTCTTGTCGATCTCGCCGTCCGGGCGGTAGAACTTGACCCCGTTTCGGTCGTCGGGAATGTGCGATCCGGTGACCATCAGCGCCGCCGCGCCCTCGCCCATGGCATGAAGCGCCAGCGCCGGGGTGGGCACAACACCGCAATCCACCGGCTCAAGCCCTTCCGTAAACAGCGCTGCGGCGCACTGGGCGGCAATCTCCGGGCTCGAGGCGCGCATGTCGCGGCCGATGAAGACAGCTGCGCCCTCACCCACAAAACCGGCGGATTTCAGGTGACGGGCAAAGGCGCGGGCATGCGCCGCCGCCGTACCGTCGGTCAGATCGCCGACAAGGCCGCGAAGCCCGCTGGTTCCGAATTTGGCAGCCATGTTCGCCTCTCCCCTAATTGAATGCAGCTGTTCCAACCGTACAACGCGCTACCGCAACGGGCAGCCCCCGCCTCGGTTGACGGTTACGGCAACAGCATTTCCTCATGCCTGAGATACTCCACCAGCGCGCAGAACACATGGTAGAACGTGCTTGTCGGCATGTGTTTGGAGATCACACGGCCGTGGGGGTCGATCTGATCGTACCAGCCGCCCGCGGCGGGAGTCGTCAGGTAGCGGTTGAAGATCACATCGAGCATGCGGATGAACAGGGTCTCGTCGCCCGGCAGGCCTTCCGCCCGTGCCAACAGCCCTGCTTTCAGCGCCTCGGTCTGGCACCAGAGCCGAGCCGTGCCGAGCATCGCCGATCCGTCGGGGGCCATTGAATCGCAGACCGCGTCGGTGCCGCGGGCATGGCCGAAAGCGTGGCTGGTGGCATAGAGTTTGCGGCAGTATTCCTTCAGTTCCGGCTGATCGGCAAAGCGAGCCTGGCGCAACAGGAGCCAGACCCACTCATAGTGGTGCCCCGGCTCGACACGGGACGGCTTGTCCTGACGCACCGACCAGTCGCGCTCGAAGTGCTCGGTGACGCTCCAGCTTTCGGGATTGAAGAACACCGAGGTAAACAGATCCACCGCCGTCTGGGCGCGGTCGAGAAAGGCGCGCTCACCGGTGACTTCGTACCAGGCCTGCATCGCCTCGAGGTAGTGCATGTGCGGATTGGCACGGCGGTAATCGAGCCGCAGGCTGGATTCGTAAAATCCGCCATTGGCGCGGTCGACCAGATGATCGTCCATATAGGCGATGGTGCGTTCGGCCCAGACCCGGGCCTCGGGCCATTTGGTCGCCTTCCACAGCCAGGCCAGCGCCAGCAGCACGAAACACTGGTCATAGGTATCGCGCTGCGGATCCTTGACCGTGCCGTCGGGGTTCCAGAGGTGGATCCATCCGCCATCAGGATGCCAGCCGGTCTCCGTCAGCGTGGTGAAGCAATGGGTAAGCAGCTCGCGCGCATCCCCGTCCCAGCCCAGCAGTTCCGCATTGGCAAAACAGTAGATCTGACGCGCCAGTACCCGGAGCCGCTTGTAGCCCAGATCGGCCGGGGTGCCGTCATGGTTGAGGGCCTCGAAAACCCCGCCATGCTGCCGGTCGACACCGGCACCGGCCCAGAGCGGCAAGGCGGTCTCGAACAGCCATTTGCGGATCACCCGCGGCGAGGGAACCGGACGACCCGAATGCGCCACGGCCAGCGGTGGCCATTCGCCGGTCTGTTTGACCTGGCCGGCGATGTCCTTGACCAGATGCGACTTGTCGCGATGAACGATCAGGAGCGCATCGGGCTGGGAGACCACGATGATGTTGTCGAGACCGGCGACGGCCAGGAGCCGGTCTTCGGAACGCAGATAGCTGTTGTTGACGTCGATGCTCAGCACATCGCCGAAGCGGGCATTGCCCTGAGCATCCAGCGGCGAACCGTCATGCAGCTGGTTCCACGAGCCCAGGTCGTTCCAGTCGAAGCTGGCGGCGACCACGCCGATGCTGGGCGCATTCTCCATCACCGCGTAATCGATCGAGATCTTCGGGCTGGCGGCAAAGGCCTCCTCATCCAGACGGTAGCATTTGCCCTCGACTTCGGCGCGCTCGACGGCCAGTTTTGCCTGGGCCCAGACCTCAGGCTGCTGCCGGGCGAGCTCCGCGCCCATTTCACCGGCGCGGAACATGAAGATGCCGGCATTCCAGAAAAACCGGCCCGAGCGCAAAAAGGTCTCGGCGGTCTCGAGATCGGGCTTTTCACGGAACCGCGACACGCCATAGACCGGCCCGTTGCCATCACCGCGCTCGATATAGCCATACTGGGTTTCAGGCCGGGTCGGCGCAATGCCGATGGTCATGATGCCGCCACGGGCCGACAGCGCCCGGGCGCCGGTCCGGACCACGTCATAAAAGGCGGCAGCGTCGGAAATCTGGTGATCGGACGGCAGCACCAGCACCATCCTGTCGGGATCGGTCTCGGCCAGGTCGGCGATCGCCGCCGCAATCGCCGCCGCCGTGTCGCGGATCAACGGCTCGAGCACATAGCGCTCGACCTCGACACTGCTGGTCTCGCCCTGCTCTGTCAGCAGCGCCTCGAAGGCGATCCCGCCGACAACACGGGTCGGCAGGTAACGCAGACCCTCCCCCCTGTGGTCGACGCGCTCGAGCGTGTTGGTCAGCAGGGTCTTGTCGTTGACCAGCTTGTGGAACTGCTTCGGCTTTGAATCCCGTGACATCGGCCAGAGCCTGGATCCTGCACCGCCGCACAGGATGACGGGCGTGATGCTATGGCTTGAGACCATTGTATTCTCCGAATTGCGCGGCCGCTCGGGCATCGTCGCCGGGCCGTTTACTGGATAAATTCATTGAAACCGGAAAAAGTGAAAATTCCTCTCCTGCGGTTCATTGCATGTCCGGGTCTCCGATATGCCGCGTCCGAGTGCGTGGACACAAGGCTTGATCAACGGGTTTCAGGGTGTTCGGCCTTGATCGGGCGCGACATCAGCGTGGTGCGGGCCTTGTCAGCCGACATCCGGCCAGACAGGACCAGTCCGGCGGTCTGCATCACCGGGCAGGAGATCGCATGCCTGGCGGCAATCTCGTTGGCGATCGACACCGTGTGGACGCCTTCCGCCAGCTTCAGCCCGGACACATCCTGGCCGCGGCCAACCGCGATGCCATAGGCGAAATTGCGTGACAGTTCCGACGAACAGGTCAGCACCAGGTCGCCGAGGCCGGACAGACCCATCAGGGTTTCGGGCCGGGCGCCCATGGCCACACCCAGCCGCACCAGCTCGGCGTAACCCCTGGTGATCAGCGCCGCTTCGGCACTTGCGCCCATGCCGCCGCCACGGCAGATCCCGACCGCAATCGCCATCACGTTCTTGAGCGAACCGCCGATCTGGGCGCCGATGGTGTCATCGGAGGCATAAAGCCGGATGGCGTCGCCCGAAAGCTCCTGCGCCAGGGCCTGCGCCATCTCCTGCTCGGGAAGTGCCAGCGTCAGCGCCGTGGGCAGGCCGCGCACCACGTCGGCGGCAAAGCTCGGGCCAGAAAGCACCCCGACGACGTGATCGGGCAGCTTTTCGCCGATCACCTCGCTCTGGGTCTGGCCGGTGCGGTTGTCGATGCCCTTGGCGCAGGCGATCAGCACCGCGTCTTGCGGCAGATGCGCCGTGGCCTGGGCCGCGACATCGCCGGTCGACTGGGCGGGCGCGACGAATAGAACGATCTCGGCATCTTCCAGCGCCACTGTCATATCGGGCGTTGCCGTCAGGCTTTCGGGAAGCCGGGCATCGCCGAGATAGGCCTGATTGCTGTGCTGCCGGGAGATTTCCTCGCAGGTGGCCGCATTGCGGCCCCACAGGCGCACATCGTGGCCCTGGCGGGTGAAGGCAGCAGCCAGCGCGGTTCCCCAGGCTCCGGTGCCGATGACGGAAATTCGCGACATTGGTCGAGGTCCTTCGTGGTTGGAGCCGGACTCTGGATCAGGCTGACCCGGCTCGGCCTCATCACTTAGTCAGCCGCGGCCATGCTGGCAAGCGGGGCAGCCCGGTTCGCGCAGGGATGGCGACAAGGCGCTTGAGACCCATGAAGGGTATCAGGCGCCGGCGGCCTGCCTGCCGCTCTGCCGGGGTTCCAGCGCCATGGCGGTCCTGCGCCAGAAATCCGACATCAGGGCCGGATCGCGCATAGCTTCCATCTCCCGCCAGTGCGGGAACGAGGCCTCGAACATTCGCGCCGACATTCGCTGGTCCTTGTAGGGGTTGAGCGCGCCACCTGCCGCAATCACGATCTCGTCGAGTGCGTCCAGCATCCTTAGCGTCCGTTCGCCGGAATTGGCGAAATCGAGCGTCAGGGTGAAACCGGGCCTGGGAAACGACATCAGGCCCGGCGACGGAACTTCGCCGAAGCGTTTGAGCACCGTCAGGAAGGACGCCGCCCCGTGGTTCTGGGCACACTCGATCAGCGCCACGGTGGTCTCGCGCGCTGTCCCGGCCGGGTAGACGCTCTGGTGCTGGAACAGGCCGCGCGGACCATAGAGCCGGTTCCAGCCGGTGATCGCATCGAGCGGGTGAAAGTAGGACGACCAGCCGACGACACCGGTCCGAGGCTGCTTCGGCGCACGGCCATAGTACATTTCGTTGAAGGCGGTGAGCGTCAGCCGGTTGAGCAGGTTGACCGGCGGGGAGAACGGTACCGCCAACCGTGGCGCTGAGGGCGGTTTCGCCGGACCGCCGTTCTCGGCATGGTCGCCCGCCATCAGCACGCCGCGGCCGAGCTTGCTGCCACGGGCGAGCTGGTCGATCCAGGCGACGGAATATTCATGCTGAGCATCAATGTCGTCGATCGCATCGAAATATCCGTCGATGCCTGCAAAACGGAACGCGGTCTGGCACACATTCGCGGAGGGCACCCGCATCAGCCGGATCGTTGCCTGTTCGATGACGCCCGTCAGCCCCATGCCACCGATCGTGGCCTCGAACAGGGCCGAATTCCTGTCGCGCGAACAGGTCCGGCGCACCCCGTCACTGCCAAGCAGCGTGAAGCTATCCACCGAGCGGCCAAAGGTGCCGCGCCGGTGGTGGTTCTTGCCGTGAACATCATTGGCAATGGCGCCGCCAAGCGTCACCTGGGCGGTTCCGGGCGTGACTTCGAGAAAGAAACCGTAGGGCATTACCAGGGCCAGGATCTCCGACAGCAGCACGCCAGCATCGGCTCTCAACACTCCGCTGTCCGGGTCAAAGGCGCAGATGGCGGCGCCAGGCCGCATCGGCAGCAGATGGCCGTGGTCATTGTGGCAGCTGTCGCCGTATGAACGGCCATTGCCGAAGGGCAGAAAGCCGTCCGGGCGCACAGCATCGAACTGCTCCACCTGCGCGGCTGCCCGCGGATTTCGCCGTACCCTGCCCCAGCTTTCGAATTGGGACCCCATCGGCGTCACAGCTGAACCGCGGCGAGCAGCACCAGGCCAGCGCCGGCAACGGTGGTCACCTGGCTGCGCCAGTCGCGCATGATGAACACAACCGGATCCTCATGCATCTGCGAGCGACGCGCCAGCACCCAGATCCTCAACAGCATGTAGAGAATCAGCGGGCACAGGGGCCACAGAAGCGCCGGCTGCGCGTACATCGAAGCCACCTCGTTGCTGTCGACATAGAGCGCGAGAACCATGGCGGCAGAAAACGCGGCGGCAATTCCGGCCTGGCCGATCATGTCCTTGTCGCTGCCGAGATAGCTGCGGCCCTTGAGCTGGCCGGCGCTATCCTCGGCAAGCTCGTCGAGTTCGACATAGCGCTTGACCAGCGCCAGGCTGAGGAAGAAGAAGATCGAAAACGCCAGCAGCCAGAACGACAGGTCGACGCCGGTTGCAGCGGCACCGGCGATGATGCGCAGGGTGTAAAGCCCGGCGAGGGTGAAGACATCGACCAGAAGCTTGCGCTTGAGCACAAAGGTATAGACCGTCGTGATCACCGCATAGAGCGCCAGAACGCCCCAGAACATCGGCGGCAGCAGGCTGGCCAGGCCGATGGAGGCCATGAGCAGCGCCATGGCGGTGGCGCTGACTACGGGAATCGACACCGATCCGGCAGCCAGCGGGCGCAGACGCTTGCGCGGGTGCTGGCGATCATTGGCGAGATCGGAAATGTCGTTGACGATGTAGACAGTCGAGGCCAGGAAGCTGAACGAGAAGAAGGCCGCGACCGCTGCCAGCGCAAGATTGAAATCGGCAAATTCGTGGTTGAGAACCAGCGGCACCGCGATCAGGATGTTCTTGAGCCACTGATGCACGCGGATCGACTTGAGAATCGCCAACGGCGAGATCCTGGCCAGCGGCAGCACCTCGGCTTCGTGGGCGGCGGCCCAGCGGCTGGCCGATCGGTCCGGGGCGACGATGATGGCGCGCCGCGCCGCGTCGAAGACCGCCAGATCATCGCGGCTGTTGCCGGCGTAGTCGAACCCGCCATCCCCGCACAGGGAGATCAGCCGTTCGCGCTTGCGGCGCGCGGTCAGGTTCTCGGAATCAGAGGAATGCAGGACGCGGTCGAACAGCCCCAGATGGTCGGCAATGGTCGTTGCGGTGGATTGGGCGGCGCCGGTGACCAGCCACACCGGCTGGCCGGCTTTGCGGGCGATCCTGATTCGTTCGATGACTTCGGCACGGTAGGGCCACTCCCCGCCCTTGCGGACATAGCGGGCCGCGATTTCGCGCTTGAGCACCGCCTTGCCGGCAATGGCCCAGGCAAAAACCGCAAACAAGAGCCATGGGCGGCGGATCAGCACCGCGGCCAGCCCTTCCCAGAGCGTGTCGGTCGCGATCAATGTTCCATCGAGATCAATGCAAAGCGGCACGTGCCGGTTGTCGCTCACTGCATCCATGACTGTTTCCCCACTTCTGTCCCATCAGACAAATGGCGGAAAACACTTCAAGACCTGTAAAAGCGACGGCATTGACGGCCGGTTTTGCACGGTGTGGTTATCAAAAAGTTGCACCCCACACCGAAAATTGCGCCGCAAGACCCCCTATAGGACATACCCGCATCAGATGGCTGTTTCGCCGGCCCCCGCGGTACTCCATCTCTCAAGCCATGGCAGTTAAGACGCAAGGTTTCAGGCAGTCCCTGCTCGTTCCTGGCGCCCGGGGCTCTCGTCATCGTCAGTCGTGGCGGCGTTCCAGCCCTGCACCGAAACGGGCGATCCCCCTTTCAGCCGCGTTACCTCCGGTGCATCTTCTTCCTGCCGATGCCGGCAAGACTGTTTTGCTCTGTCTCATTGGGATCTTCGCCGGCTGCGTCCTTGCCGGCTTCGGGATCTTCAGCCGCCGGCAGGCGGTCTTCAGGGGGCATGTTCTCCGCACCGCTCCGGCGGTTGGATTGATCCTTCGTTTCCTTAGGTCCTGATGCGGGTTTCTCGGTCATTTGCTGTCTCCTGTCTGAAAGAACTTCCGGCTCTTCATCAAGAGTCCAACTACCTGGCTTGCTTCAAGGTTCCAGCCGGTTGGTCATTTGCTGCGCCGCTTTCACGTGGTGTCCGGCTTGTCCGCCGTCCCTTCATCGCCTGCAGGAGATGGCCGGTTCCGTTTCAACGGCTCAAGCAGCAGACGCATCTCGGCCGTGGCAGCGGAGAAGATGGCAAAGCCATTTGCCGGCACCGCTCCGGGATCCTCCTGCGCATCAGCGGGAGGCCAGTTCTCGTTCAGATCGTCGAGCAGCGCGCCGGTGTCGACATCGTGACTGGCCACGTTCAGCAGCAGCCATTGCAGGACGCGGCGTTGCGCGATCAGCCGGCCCTCGATCTCCGCGGCAGACATGTCCGGGGTTTCAAAAATTTCATCCATGATGGTGCACCCTATCTCCGTTAGTGCAGACGGGCGGACCCAGCTGTGGGACCGGCGGCCACGAATGGCGTGACTCCCCGCTGCAATCGTCAATCGCGACAGAGCACCAATGGTTCCCGTGAATTGCTCAGGAGACAGGGTTCACAAGGCGGTTCGGGGCCCTCCCGGTCACGTGTCTGGAACAAATCGACCGCGCGATTGTTGAATTCTCGAAAGGAGATCCGCAACGATGAGACTGAAGGAAAACGAGAAGTCGTTCTCGGCACACAAGGCACGGCAGGGAGAAGTCATCCTCAAGACGCCCACCCGGCGTTTTGTTTTCATTCTGGGACTGGTGGGCCTTACCCTGCTCGCAGTCACATTTGCCATCTACATACCCTGAGCCTGAGCGGTCCGCGGATCTGATTCGCCAGACCCCGGAGCTTCGGCCGGCGGGGTCATGACACCAACGCCGCCCACCCGCGATGTGCAATGACCAACGCCCTCAGACGTGCCGTTGCATGTTTCATGGCTCTGACTTTTCTTGGGATTGGCCAGATCTGCCGGCCGGGCCGGGAACATCGCAATTCTGTCACCGGGATGGGCGTCGATCCGAGCAAGCACCGGCAAACCGGCGCCTTTCCAAAGCCGCCATCCCACACGCTACAAACGAGCAAAGACGGCGTTGCCGGACCCAGCAAAAGGTTGGGCCCTGGGGCGCGGCTTTCAGCGGCAAGACTTACTCGAAAAGGAAATGGTGGAGCCAAGCGGGATCGAACCGCTGACCTCCTGCATGCCATGCAGGCGCTCTCCCAGCTGAGCTATGGCCCCGGGACGCGAAGGATCGAAGTCAAGAACCGATCCCTGCGAGTTGCCAGACACCCGAAAGTGGCGGGCAGGTGCGGCTTCATACTTCTGCTGCCGCACAAGATCAAGATGAAAAATCAATCCTTTTTGCAGTTTTGAAAACCGGCCGGCTTTCAGCGCAAAAAGGACGGCTCATCTCAGTCGTCGTCATCGTCATTGACGCCGATAATGTCGCTGACATCATCATCGTCGTCATCATCGTCATCGGCGAGGAACGTGTCATCATCGTCGTCATCGTCGAGTTCGACGTCGTCATCGATATCGGGCAGATCGTCCGACTTGCCCTTGGCCTTGGTTTCCTCGTCGGCCTCTTCCAGTGACACGACTTCCACGTCAGCCGAATCGTCCTCGACTTCCGTGACTTCCTCTTCTTCCTCTTCCTTCTCGATTACGGCAATCTTGGCCGTCTCTTCGAAGAACGAGACAGGATACGTCTTGCCCGTGTAGGGAGAGACGATCGGATCTTTGTTCAGATCGTAGAATTTGCGCCCGGATTCGGGGCAAGTGCGTTTTGTTCCAAGTTCCGGTTTTGCCACTGTCGAAGCCTCTTGAACTGGCAGGAAGACCTAGGTTGCAAGACCTGCCTTCCCGTTTCGGCGGGTCCGGACCCCTTAATGATGTTGAACGCGGCTGTCAAAGCCATTCTCAGCAAAAAACGTAGCTCTCCGGATGACGCTTTGCCGATGGCTGTGGTAGTTAGCGCTGCGCCCAAGCCACTTAGCTGGCTTTGCATCCCGACCGAATCAGCCGGAAAACTCCCATGGCCCCTGCCACCGTGCCGCTCCGCCCCGCCAAGGCCTCGAAAAGCGCCGCTCTCAAAGGCGATCTTGCGGTTCCCGGGGACAAGTCCATGTCTCACCGGGCGCTTATGCTCGGCGGGCTTGCGGCCGGAGAAACCCGGATCACCGGCCTGCTTGAGGGTGAGGACGTTCTCGCGACCGCAAGGGCAATGCAGGCGATGGGGGCCGCAATCCGCAAGGACGGCGACAGCTTCATCATCAACGGCACCGGCAATGGCTGCCTGCTGGCGCCGGAAGCCGCGCTCGACTTCGGCAATTCCGGCACCGGCTGCCGCCTGATCATGGGGCTGGTGGCGCCTTACGATTTCGAGACCCGTTTCATAGGTGACGCGTCCCTATGCAGCCGGCCGATGGCGCGGGTGCTCGATCCGCTGCGGCTGATGGGCGTTCAGGTTCAGGCAGAGGCCGGCGACCGCCTGCCGGTCACCTTGCGCGGACCGCGGACGCCCGCCCCGATCAGCTTCCGGGTGCCGGTGGCTTCGGCCCAGGTCAAGTCCGCCATACTCCTCGCCGGTCTCAACACGCCCGGCCTCACCACCGTGATCGAACCGGTGCCGACCCGCGATCACAGCGAGAGGATGCTGCAGGCCTTTGGCGCGGCACTGGAAACCGAAACCGGCGCGGACGGTGCACGCACCATAAGGCTGGAAGGCCGCGGCCGCCTGACCGGGCAGGTGATCGACGTTCCCTGCGATCCCTCGTCGGCGGCATTCCCGCTGGTGGCAGCGCTGATCGTGCAGGGTTCCGATCTCACGCTTCGCAATGTGCTGATGAACCCGGCGCGCACCGGCATGATCCTGACATTGCAGGACATGGGCGCCGACATCGAGATTCTCAATCGCCGCAGCACAGGGGGCGAGGATGTTGCCGATCTCAGGGTCCGGGCGTCGGAGCTTTCCGGCGTTGCTGTGCCGGCCGAACGGGCGGCCTCGATGATCGACGAGTATCCGGTGCTCGCCGTGGCCGCGAGTTTCGCCCGCGGCGAAACGGTGATGCAGGGGCTTTCGGAGCTGCGGGTCAAGGAAAGCGACCGATTGGCAACAATGGCGCGCGGGCTCACTCTAAACGGCGTCGACTGCACAGAAGGTGAGGACTGGCTCTCGGTGCGGGGACGGCCGGATGGCAAGGGGCTGGGAGCCCCCGCAGCAGATGGCATTGTCGCCACCCGGCTTGACCACCGCATCGCCATGAGCTTCCTTGTCATGGGCCTTGCCAGCGAACACCCGGTGCGGATCGATGATTGCGCCCTCATCGCCACCAGCTTTCCCGGTTTCATGGCGATGATGAACGGTATCGGGGCGGAGATGGCTGAGTTATGACAGAACGGACAATCGATTTTTGCTACGACCTGATCTCGCCCTTTGCCCATGTGGCGCTGGCGCGGCTTGGCGAATTGCCGGCGGATGTGACGGTGCGGCCGGTCCCGGTGCTGCTCGGTGCGATCCTCAACCACTGGGGCCAGCGCGGGCCGGCGGAGATTTCGGCCAAGCGGCTACACACCTACCGGCAATCGGTGTTCCTCGGCAGGCAGCATGGTGTCGAGATGCGGTTTCCTCCGCGCCACCCGTTCAATCCGCTGAAAGCACTGCGGCTGATGGCCGGCGCGGAGGCCGATCTCGCCACGGTTCGCCGCGGCTTCGACTTCGTGTTCTCCCAGGGCCGCGCGCCCGACACGGACGACGAGTTGCAGGCCTTTGCGGAGTTTGCCGGAATTCCGGTGCAGCTCGCCGCCGACGACACTGCCAAAGCCGCGCTGAGGGCCAATACCGATCAGGCCATCGCACACGGGGTCTTCGGCGTGCCGAGTTTCGTTTGCGACACCGCGTCGGGCCATGAAGTGTTCTGGGGCGTCGACGCCTTCGACATGCTGCGCGCCTGGCTTGACGACGACACGCTGTTTGCACGCGAGCCCTTCCGCCACCTCGACGACGTGACCATCGGAATCGAACGCAAATGAGCGCCTTGCTCTTTTTCATCAATCTCCCGGGCATTGATCTCGCTGACCGCACCGGAACGAGACAAGCCGCCTACGCGCACAGGAGCTTTACCTGATGTATTCACCGCCACAGTTCGAGGAGAAAGACGAGACCGTGCTCAGGGCGCTGATCGAGGCCCATCCGCTCGGTCTGCTGATCTCGACCGCCGGCAGCGAGGCGCTGGCCAATCCGGTGCCGTTTCTGGTGTCTGTCTCCGGTGGCGCAACGACGCTTCGTGCGCATCTGTCGAAAGCCAATCCGCAATGGCGGCATATCCGGGACGGCGCCCAGGTGCTGGTGGTGTTCCAGGGGGCCGAAAGCTATGTGACGCCGTCCTGGTATCAATCCAAGGCCGAGCACGGCAAGGTGGTGCCGACCTGGAACTACGCCATGGTGCAGGCCCGCGGCGCAGCCACCGTTCACGAGGGGGCGGAGTGGCTCGGACCGCAGGTGAGCGAGCTGACTGACCGGCAGGAGGCGCAACGTCCCGAAGCGTGGAAAGTGACTGACGCGCCGGAGAAATTTGTGGCGGCGCAATTGCGCGGTATCGTCGGCATCGAGATCGCTGTCACGGAGCTGAGCGGCAAATGGAAGGTCAGCCAGAACCGTCCGGAAGCCGACCGACGCGGCGTGCAGGCGGGGCTGGCTGCGCAAGGTGACGCGGCCATGGCCGAACTGGTCGGCCGCTATGGTGGCCAGAAGAATGACAAGGTGACGCCATGATCGCTCAAACAGTGCAGCTCGTGATCGCGCTCGACGGACCGGCCGCCGCCGGAAAAGGCACGCTGTCGCGCAAGCTGGCTGAACATTACGGGCTCCGGCACCTTGACACCGGGCTCACCTACCGTGCCACGGCCAAGGCCCTGATCGATCGCGGATTGCCGCTCGATGACGAGGATCTGGCCGCCGGGATCGCCCGCGGGCTCGAACTTTCGGGTCTCGACCGGGCGGTGCTGTCGGCACACAAGATCGGCGAGGCGGCGTCGAAAGTCGCCGTGATGCCCAAGGTGCGGCAGGCGCTGGTGGAGGCGCAGAGGGAGTTTGCCGCAACCCCGCCCGGTGCGGTGCTCGATGGCCGCGATATCGGCACCGTCGTCTGCCCGGATGCGCTGATCAAGTTCTATGTCACGGCTAGCCCGGAAGTGCGGGCCAAACGCCGCTATCAGGAGATCATCGGCCAGGGCGGCACCGCTGAACTGCCGGAAATCCTCGCGGATCTCCAGAAGCGCGACGCACGAGATGCCGGACGCGCCGATTCGCCGCTCAAGCCTGCAGCCGATGCGCACATGGTCGATACCACCGATCAGGGCATCGAGGAGGCCTTCGAGACGGCCAGGACCATCATCGACAAGGCCCTGGCCGCAGGATGAGCCTCGCTGCTACAGCGCCGCGCATCCAGTCGGATGCGCAAAACTCGCTGTAGCCCTTTGAAATGATGCATGTACGTTGTCGTTCGAATGAATCCATTTGAACGCGACATGCATTAGCTCGCAGCATCCGCCATGTCGAGAATGATGCGTCCGCGGCGGCCTTTGGTTCCCAGACGCTCAAACGCCTCACGATAGGCCGCGAGTGGAAATCGCGAATCGATCTCTGCCTTGATGCTTCCTCCGGCCACCAGCGCCGCCGCTTTGGACAGCTTGCCGGTGTCGCCCTCTTGCACGAGAAAATATCCCGTCTTCTGCCGGCGAAGCGGGTTGGCTGCGATGTCGGCAAGGTTCTTCAGCGGGTCCGCGGGAACGAAGACGCCCCTTGGCGACAGCAAATGCCGGACGTGGCGGAATTTCAACCCGTTGGAAAAGTCGAGAACGGCATCGAAAGTGCTCCCAAGCGCATCGAGGGGCTGTGTGGTGTAGTCGTAGACCGCCTCGGCGCCCAGACCTCTGACAAAATCCTGCTGGCCGGGACCTGCGGTGGCAGACACTCTCAGGCCGCGGAACTTCGCATATTGCAGGGCGAAGACCCCGACGCCGCCGCTGGCGCCGTTGATCAGCAATGACTGGCCGGCCGCAAGCCTGGCGATGTCGTCGATCAGTGCGAGGCTGCTGTTGCCGGCAATGGCGATACTGGCCGCCTGTTCGAAGGAGAGACCCTCCGGGATCGCGGCGGTGCAATTCTCATTCACATTGAGAACCTGCTGATGGGTTTTCGGCCCCTTCATCAGGCTCGTGTAGCCGAAGATGCGATCGCCCTTGCGGTAGCGTCCGCTTGCCTCCTCCACGGTGCCGGCAAATTCCAGTCCGGTCTTCACCGGTCCGCGCGCGCCGTAGAGTTTCAAGAACAGATCATAGGCGCCGGCGGCCATGTCCTGATCGGTCGGATTTACCGTGGCTGCGGCCACCCGGACCCGCACCTCTCCGGGCTTCGGTACCCCTGGCTCGGCCAGATCCGCCAGCCGCAGCGCCTTGTTCTCACATATGAGAGCCTTCATTTCGCACTCCATTCAGTCATTGATAGGTCAGTTGACCTATTTAATAGGTCGCTTGACCCAAAATGCAAGTGCTGTATTTGTGTGTGTATAATTTTTGGAGCCAATCGATGTCGAAAGCCGAACTGAAGCGGCAATTCATTCTGGAGCAGACGGAAGCACTGCTCGTCCGTGAGGGAGGCGCCGGCCTGAGCATGCGCAAGGTGGCCGATGCCTGCGGGATCAGCCTGGGCAACCTGCAATATCATTATGCGACCCGTGAGGCCCTGCTCGAGGCGCTGCTTGCATCCTTCATCGCCAGCTATGGTGCGCTCGTCCAGGACCGGCCGTTTCAGCCGAGCGGCGACCTTCGGCGGGATCTGTCCGAACTTGTCAGCAGCGGCCTTGAATTGCTGGACGAGACCCAGGCGTCCCGCGTCTTCAAGGAGCTCTGGGCCGCAGCGCAACAGTCCGGCAGTCTGGCCAGGGAAATGACGCGATACTACCGCGAGCTGGCAGGCTTTTATGCGCAAACTCTCAGATCGCTCGATCCGGCGGCGGACGGGGACAGGATCAACCGGGCGGTGTCGGTATTGATGCCGCTTTTCGAAGGCTTTTGCGTGACCCGCAGCGCGCTGCCGCAGGACAGGAATGAGCTGGCCCAGATCTGGGCCACGGCAATCCATGCGACGCTGATTGACGCAGACCAAGCCCCGCACTTGCGAGAGGCCACCTAAATAGGTATAGAGGCCGCGTCCGAAGCTGCCCGCGTCCCCTGGATGCTGCGCTCGAACACTGAACGAAAGCCAGCGAGCCTGTCCCGCGCCGTACACGTCCCGCCTCCAGGAGGTCTGGGACAGACAGGCATCGCCGGTCCGAACAACACCAGCCAGGCGCATCCGACCGCTTGCCATGGGCACGGTCACCAGGAGAATTCATGTCTAACACTGAAACCATGACAGAGGATTTCGCATCCCTGTTCGCTGAATCCATTGCCACGCAGGACCTCGCCGAAGGCTATGTCGCCAAGGGCACCGTGATGGCCATCGAGAAGGACGTCGCCATCATCGACGTCGGTCTCAAGGTCGAAGGCCGCGTGCCGCTGAAGGAATTCGGCGCCAAGGCAAAGGACGGCACGCTCAAGGTCGGCGACGAAGTCGAAGTCTATGTCGAGCGCATCGAAAACGCCCTGGGCGAAGCCATGCTGTCGCGCGAGAAGGCTCGCCGCGAGGAAAGCTGGGTCCGTCTGGAAGAGAAGTTCAACGCGCAGGAGCGCGTCGAAGGTGTCATCTTCAATCAGGTCAAGGGCGGCTTCACCGTCGATCTGGACGGCGCCGTGGCCTTCCTGCCGCGTTCGCAGGTCGACATCCGTCCGATCCGCGACGTCTCCCCGCTGATGCACATCCCCCAGCCCTTCGAAATCCTCAAGATGGACAAGCGCCGCGGCAACATCGTTGTCTCGCGCCGTACCGTTCTCGAGGAAAGCCGTGCCGAACAGCGTTCGGAAATCGTGCAGAACCTCGAAGAAGGTCAGACCGTCGAAGGCATGGTCAAGAACATCACCGACTACGGTGCGTTCGTTGATCTTGGCGGCATCGACGGCCTGCTGCACGTCACCGACATGGCCTGGCGCCGCGTCAACCATCCGTCGGAAATCCTGTCGATCGGCCAGACCGTCAAGGTCCAGATCATCCGCATCAACCAGGATACACACCGCATCTCGCTGGGCATGAAGCAGCTGGAAAGCGATCCGTGGGATGGCATCGGCGTCAAGTACCCTGCCGGCAAGCGCATCACCGGGACCGTGACCAACATCACCGATTACGGCGCCTTCGTCGAGCTGGAGCCAGGCATCGAAGGCCTGATCCACGTGTCGGAAATGTCCTGGACCAAGAAGAACGTGCACCCCGGCAAGATCCTGTCGACAACGCAGGAAGTCGACGTGGTCGTTCTCGAAGTCGACCCCAACAAGCGCCGCATTTCGCTCGGTCTCAAGCAGACGCTGGAGAATCCGTGGGACGTGTTCGCACAGAGCCACCCTGCCGGCACCGAAGTCGAAGGCGAAGTCAAGAACAAGACCGAATTCGGCCTGTTCATCGGCCTCGAAGGCGATGTCGACGGCATGGTTCACCTCTCCGACCTCGACTGGAACCGTCCGGGCGAGCAGGTCATCGAGGAATACAACAAGGGCGACATGGTCAAGGCCGTCGTGCTTGACGTCGACGTCGACAAGGAACGCATCTCGCTGGGCATCAAGCAGCTCGGCCGTGATGCGATCGGCGATGCAGCCGCCTCCGGCGAACTGCGCAAGAACGCTGTGGTCTCCGCCAAGGTGACTGCGATCACCGACGGTGGCCTCGAAGTGGTTCTGGTTGATCACGAAGACCTGTCTTCGTTCATCCGCCGCTCCGACCTGTCGCGTGACCGTGACGAGCAGCGCCCCGAGCGCTTCTCGGTCGGCCAGACGGTCGACGCCCGCGTCACCAGCTTCTCCAAGAAGGACCGCAAGGTCGGCCTGTCGATCAAGGCGCTGGAAATCGCCGAAGAAAAGCAGGCAGTCGCACAGTTCGGCTCGTCCGACTCGGGCGCATCGCTCGGCGACATTCTCGGTGCTGCGCTCAAGAAGCAGAACAGCGACGACTGATCCTTCCCGGATCTGACGTCTGACACACGAACCCGCCGGAGCGATCCGGCGGGTTTTTTGATGGCTGTCCTTGACGAAGGCAAGGCGCGGGCACACTTCTTTCTCATGCACCTGACCGACAGATTGCGGCTTTCTTTAAAGCAGGGAAACGATCCGCTTGATGCCTTCGCCTACGAGGCCCGGCAGGAAGCCGCCGAAGCGCTCGGCCACATCGGCAGGAAGCTCGAGGAAGCACTGGCCGCGCTCAGGCGCCACGACGAGACCCCGTCACCGAACCGCGACCGCGAAGACCTGCTTCAGGAGGCCGCCGACCGGACCCAGGCGCTGATCATCCAGCGCGAGGCCTTCGGGCTCTACGCCTCCCGCGACGTCCAGACCTTCTACAAAATTCCCCCCGAAGTGATGGCCCGCATCGGCATTGTCAGGCCCGGCCGCTGATATTTCAAACTGCGGCGAGGGGGGAGAAATCACCGGCGTCCCCCATTACCGTCATCCCGGACCTGATCCGGGATCCAGCGGCGCCCGCTTCTGCGGGCGCGCGAAACACTTTGTTAAAAACCGAGATGCGGCAATGGCTTACCGGCTGGCGGACGCTCGCCTGCTGGACGCCGGATCGGGGTCCGGAATGACGGAGCCTCTGGGCATTGATGAGAAACCATCCACCCATTTCATCCCCACCTTCCACACATGTGTCATGATTTTTCTGCTCCCGCTGCCGGATGGATCCTCCAACGTATCGGACCAGGTGGGAGGAATGCCTTTCGGGGTCTGCGGTAACTTGCGGCAGGGCCTTGAAGGAGGCGGTGGCCATCGTGGCTCCGCTGGCAGCCGGTTGCCCGCAAGGAACAACCGGCCAAGCCAGCCACCGGGCCGGGATCGCATCCGGGCCGCGCTTCACGGCGGGGCCGGTTCTGCATCAGGCAGGATCAACGATGCGGCACCGGAACGGGCCTGTGGCGGATTTGCGGTCTCATGACCCCAACCCCGTGCCGGACCACGAAAATCATCTCCCGCGGCCGGTCCAGGCCGCGGCCGGAGCAATCCGGGCGGGGCTCTTGTCCCGGGAATGCGAGGTGCCGCCTGTCGGATGCGGACATCATCCGGCGAAATTCGGGCCGTGCGCAGGCTGCGCCACCGTTTTACTCATTCCAGAGGCAAAGCCCGCGTGCGGCCCTCCGGACTGGCATCTGCAAATCCCGGCGACACCCTCGCGCGGCAATGCACCGGCACATCCGTGCCAGACATGCAGCCGCGCATTCCCGTAGACGGATCAGTAGCCGCCGACGATCGGCAGGATTTCACCCGTGATGTAGCTCGCCGTTTGCGGCGAGGCGAGAAAGACAAAGGCGGGCGCAATTTCCTCAGGCTGCGCCGGGCGCTTCATCGGCGCCTGCGTGCCGAAACTCTCGACCTGGTCGTCGGGCCGGTCCGAGGGGTTGAGCGGGGTCCAGACCGGACCCGGTGCGATGCAATTGACGCGGATGCCGCGCGGCATCAGGTTGGACGCCAGCGCGCGCGTGTAGGCGTGGATGCCGCCCTTGGTCATTGAGTAGTCGACGAGCGCGCCTGAGCCGTCGATCCCGGTTGTCGAACCGGTGTTGAGAATCGCCGCGCCGCGCCCGAGATGAGGCAGCGCCGCCTTGCACATGTTGAAATAGCCGTAGAGATTGGTTTTCAGCGTCTCGTCGAAATGCTCGTGTGTGAGGTCGTCGAAATCGAAGGCGTGAAACTGGAAGGCGGCGTTGTTGACCACGACATCGAGCCGGCCGAACGCCTGCACCGTCTTCTCGATCGCCGCCTCGCACTGGCCGCGATCGCGGACGTCACCGGAAATCGCGATGCAGCGCCGTCCCTCGTTCTCGACCATTGCCCGGGTGGTTTCGGCATCCTCGTGCTCGGAAAGGTAATGGATGGCAACGTCGGCGCCCTCGCGCGCGAACAGGACCGCAACCGCCCGGCCGATGCCCGAATCGCCCCCGGTGACGATCGCGGCGCAGCCTTCGAGCTTGCCCGAACCGCGATAATACGGCGCGTCATACATTGGTGCGGGATCGAGCGCGTGCTCCTGCCCGGGCTTGCGCTGGTGCCGCTGTGGGAAAGGCGGCACGGGATACTCGCGCGCCCCGGCCTGCATGGCTCCGGAACCGCTCTCGCCGGATGCCGCATCAGCGGCATCGACCTGATCCTGCACTGCGCGCTGTGCGCGAACGGCGTCGTCGACAGATTGGTTGTTGGGCATCTCGTTCTCCCGATTGCATGGTTTCGGGCCAACGGTGCAAAGATGAATTGGTTCCGGGCGACAGCGGTCCGCAGCAGACAGGCGGCCCGGACTGGAGCCTAGCTATGAGCAAAAATGTCGGTTTCTTCCCAGCCCAGGAGATCAAGCTTGGCGCGGGTCGGCAGAAACTCGAAACAGGCTTTCGCATGCGCCTCGCGCCCGTCGCGCTTGAGCCGTTCGGTCAGCTTTTCAGTAAGCGCATGCAGGTGCAGCACGTCGGATGCCGCATAGTCGAGCTGCGCCTGTGACAGCGTCTCGGCGGCCCAGTCGGAGGATTGCTGCTGCTTGGAAAGATCCACCTCCAGCAGCTCGCGGGTGACGTCCTTGAGGCCGTGGCGGTCGGTGTAGGTGCGGGTCAGACGCGAGGCGATCTTGGTGCAGAAAACCGGCGTCGTGGTGACGCCGAAGGTGTGAAACAGCACCGCAATGTCGAAACGGCCGTAATGAAACAGCTTGCGCTGCTTCCGGTCCTTGAGCAGGGCCACCAGGTTCGGCGCACGCTTCTGGCCGGCGGCGATCTGGATCACGTCGGCCGAGCCGTCGCCGGGCGAGAGTTGCACCACGCAGAGCCGGTCACGGCGCGGCACCAGGCCCAGGGTTTCGGTATCAACCGCAATGTCGCCCGTGTAAAACGCCATTGCCTGTTCGGAGAGATCGCCCTTGTGGGTGCGGATTTCAGCCATTGCGAGAGCATTCCTGTTGTTGAGGCATTCCGTGGGCTAGGTCCTGTGCACAGTTAGCCCGGGAAAGACCGGGCGGGCAACAAAACGGCCGGGCAATTTTCTGCCCGGCCGCTGAGAGTTTCGCTTTTATCCGAAAGCGTTCCCTGCCTCAGTAGGGGCAGGTGTTGTCGGACATGTAGTCGTGAACCGTGATCTTGCCGGCGATGATGTCGGCCTTGGCGGCTTCGACGGCAGCCTTCATGTCGTCATCGACCAGGGGCGCGTTGTTTTCGTCCATGGCGTAGTCGACGCCGCCTTCGGCCAGACCGAGCGAGCTGAAGCCATAGGTGAACTCGTCGTTCATGGCATCCATGAAAGCGTTGTAGACGGCCACGTCGACGCGCTTGACCATCGAGGTGAGAACCTTGCCCGGCTGCAGCCCGTTCTGGTTCGAATCCACACCGATGCCGAGCTTGCCGGCGTCAGCCGCTGTCTGCAGCACACCGATGCCGGTGCCGCCGGCGGCCGCATAGACGACGTCGGAGCCCTGGTCGATCTGCGACTTGGTGATTTCACCACCCTTGACCGGGTCGTTCCAGGCGTCAGGCGTGGTGCCGGTCATGGCTTCGAGAACCTTGGCGTCGGGATTGGTGGCCATGACGCCGCCCTTGTAGCCGCAGGAAAACTTGCGGATCAGCGGAATGTCCATGCCGCCGATGAAGCTGACGGTGCCGGTCTCGGACGCCTTGGCGGCCATCACGCCGACCAGGTAGGAACCTTCCTGCTCCTTGTAGACCACCGAACGGACATTCGGCGCGTCGACCACCATGTCGATGATGGCGAAATCGGTGTCCGGATAGTCCGCTGCGATCTTTTCAAGCGCAGCACCCCAGGAGAAGCCGGCCATGACGATCGGGTTGTTGCCGTCCTTGGCGAAACGGCGGAGCGCCTGCTCGCGCTGCGCGTCATTGGCGATCTCGAAATCGCGGTAGTCGATGCCGGTCTCGGCCTTGAACTTCTCGGCGCCGTTATAGGCGGCCTCGTTGAAGGATTTGTCGAACTTGCCGCCGAGGTCATAGATGATAGCCGGCTTGATGTCGGCGGCCATGGCGGTCGCCGACATGGCGGCCATAGCGAGGAAGCTCAAAAGCGTGCGTTTCATTGTTTGCAGCCCTGTAGGTTACTTGTTGATCTTGTTTGGTCCTCCCGCATGCCCGGTTGGGCAGACCTGCGGAATGTGCCGGTCCCTGGAAGACCGGAAGGGCGTATCCTTGCATGGCTTTTGCGAAAAATCCAACGCCGATTTGCGCCCCTCGCAGATAACCCTGACTGTCCTTGCGTCAGCTTCCCGGGCCCGGGGCCGGTCGCGGTTCACACCGGCTCGGGGAATTGGACACCGGTGCCCCTGGTTGCCGCCGGGGCGCCGGGATTGCGGGCGGCGTGCTGCTGGTGGCTGGCTTCGGCATAGTAAAACGCCGCGATGGGAGCAATTTCGGTGACGACGGTGCCCGTATGCCCGGCCTGCTTCAGCGCAGCCTGATAGGCCTGCTTCGCCGCGTGCGCCCGGGTCAGCTGCTGCTCATTGCTGGTAAACAGCGCCGAGCGGAAAAAAGTGCCGATGTCATTGCCCTGGCGCATCGACTGGGTCGGATCGTGGCGTTCGAAGAACAGCTTCAGCAAGGCGCCATAGCTGATCCGTTCAGGATCGAAGACCACCATCACCGTCTGTGCATGCCCGGTCAGGCTGGAGAGCACTTCTTGGAGAGTCGGGTTGGGCGTGAAGCCACCGGCATAGCCCGCTGCGGTGACGTGGACACCGGGCAAGGGCCAGAACAGCTTTTCGGCTGCGGTAAACCGGCCCATGGCGAAATAGGCGGTCTCGAACCCAGCTGGGAAAGGCGGCTTGAGCGGAATCTTGCTGACAAGATGCGTGGCCGCGGTCTCCACCGGCTCGCCGCGGCCGGCGAGCGCTTCGGCAGCCGTCGGCATGGTGGTCTTGCGCTCAAACATCTCGACAAGAAACATGGTCTTTTATCCTCACCCGCATCAGGCAGGCTATACTTGCCGGCAAACAGACGAACCGGCTACGCTGCAGCTTGCGAGCTTAGGCACCGGAAGGGTCCGGGGCAACCGACCCTTTTCTCGCCCTGCCGGCCGAAGACCGGGTTGCCCGGCTTTTTGAAGCCGCAGTCTTCAGGCCGCGAACCGGCCCGCCGGGTTCCGCCGGCGGTAGCCGGAAAGGTAGAACAGCAGCGAAAGGCCCAGAAAAACGGCCGCTGCCGGCTGCGCGAGAACCCAGAGCACGCCGTCATCCCAGACCCAGGCCGCAAGATGGCGGGTGAAAAGATCCTCGACGAAATCCAGCGTGTCGGGACTGTTGAGGCTCCAGGTTTCGATCAGCGGCGTCAGCACCACTTCGCCCGCCGCCACTGTCTGGATCGCGTCGACCAGGCCTGCCAGCACCGCAAACACCAGAAAAATCAAACTTATAACGCGCGCGACCAGTCGCATGCAGCCCTCCAGCCAGATAGGTGTGCCTGAGCGGTCCGTTGACCGGAAGCCCTGCCCAGACCCGTGACATAGAGAGGCAAAATCATTGATGCAATGGCCAATGCATGTCGCGTTCAAACGGAACAATTTGGACGGTACCATACATGCATCATTTCATGGTGTTGCAGCAACCTTTGCGCCTCCGATTGGATGCGCGGCGATGTTGTTGGCGGCAACAGCCCGGGCCGGCAGCAAAATAGTCGTCACAAAGCCTGAAATAGCGGTTGCCAAGGCAAGCGTCTTGACTATAGTGCCGCCCGATCCGGACCGGTGAAACCTGATGCGTCGTCATCAGCTTCCAGCGGCAGGGCGACCGCCTTCAAGGCGGCCGGCATGGCCGGGTACTTGCCCGAAACACGGATATGCGGAGAGGTGGCCGAGTGGTCGAAGGCGCACGCCTGGAAAGTGTGTAGGCGGGAAACCGTCTCGAGGGTTCGAATCCCTCTCTCTCCGCCATCACCCCATTTTTGACGATTTGAACGGGTCGCCTTAGCGGCCCTTTTTCTTTGTTTTATTGAGTTTATTTGCAGATTGTGATTACGCTGGATTTCTTTCGATTGCGCTTGTACTCTTTCCTTGTGTGGTACGAAGTGTGGTATATTCAATGGCACTCACGGGCAAGCTGACTAAGAAGCTGGTGGAGAATCTTGGCGCTGGGCGGCACGGAGATGGTGGCGGGCTGTATTTGGTTGTTGATCCATCTGGCGCGCGCCGGTGGATTGTGCGGGTGGTGGTCAAGGGCCAGAGGAATACTAAGGGTGCGCCACTTAGAACGGACTTTGGCTTGGGCGGCTCGGATGTTGTGACGCTTAACCAAGCGCGCGAACGGGCGCTGGAATATCGACGGATGGCAAAGCAGGGCTTGAATCCAAGATTTAATGCCAGCCGTGAGATACCCACTTTTCAGGAAGTTGCTCAACAAGTTCATATTGACAGAATGCCGACTTGGAAGAATGCCAAGCACGGGGCGCAATGGATTAACACCTTACGCGACTATGCCTTTCCCAAGATCGGGCGGATGCCCGTGGATAGCATTGGCCAGCCAGAGGTGCTGATGTGTCTCTCACCAATCTGGACGGAAAAGCAAGAAACCGCGCGACGTTTAGCGCAACGGGTCAAAATCATTTTGGACGTAGCCAAGTCCAAGGGCTTTCGGTCGGGAGAAAACCCGGTAACTGCCATTCACGATGCGCAAGTTTTGCCAAAGGTGAAGCCCAAGCCAAAACACCATAAGGCGATGAAGTGGCAGGACGTACCCACCTTCTATACTGATTTGAAAACTCGCGAAGCAATGGCGGCAAAGGCGCTGATGTTCACTTGCCTGACCGGATCACGCACAGGCGAGGTTTTGGGTATGCGCTGGGAAGAAATAGATTTTGGGGCGCGGCTTTGGCTCTGTCCTGCCGAGCGTATGAAAGGCGGCGTTTTACACCGAGTTCCCTTAACCGATGAAATGCTAGCAATCATCGAACCCTTGCGCGCAATGCAATCTGATTATGTGTTTGAAGGACAGAAACGGCACAAGCCTTTGTCGAATATGGCCATGCTGATGCTTTTGCGCCGAATGCAGGTTGAAGAAGTCACCGTGCATGGGTTCAGGTCCACATTCCGCGATTGGGCCTCAGAAGCAGCAAGCGCCCCGCGCGAGGTTGCAGAAATGAGCTTGGCGCATAAAGTTGGCTCCGATGTGGAGCGAGCCTATGCGCGGTCAGATTTGTTGGAAAAGCGGCGATTGTTGATGGCGCGCTGGTCGGGGTTTGTCTGCGGCGATAGCGGAAAGGTCGTGAGAATTGGTTGAGGAGAGCATTACTTTTCTGACCTCTGTAGAGTTGCCGACACATTGCTTTGTTTCTGAGGCGGTTGAGTGGGCTGCATTGGGGCGCGTACCTCAGGCAGAATGGACAGAAGACCGCCATTCATATGAGCGAGTAGACTACCGTTTTTATTGGCGCGAAATGCCTGATGACCTAGAACCGTCATTTGTAATCCCATGGTTTGAAAGGCCGGAATTTGAATCGCTGGGTATTCCCGTTGACGAAGAATATTTTGGAGCCGCTGAAAAATGCTTCATGCAGGATGTGCGCGAGCTTCCCGCCAAGATCTCAGAATATGAGGCAAAAGAATCCGTCATGGTGGAAAGAGATGACGGCACGTCATTCAATCTCTGGGAAGAAGAAGCCGAAAGATGTCGAAAACTGTTTGCGGAGTTGGAGCCGCTTCAAGCGATTGTCGACAGCACTGAGGCTCAGTTCCGGATCCACTTTGAAGTAGCCTGGGCCAAGCTTTTTCAATTGCTGGCAAACGGTGAAATAGAATGTACCGCGATTGATTTCGACCGCTGGGATAATTGTGTTGAGCGAGAAGAATTTGAAGAGGCTGCACAATTTGAATTGATTATGGCATCGTCCATCCCTCTTAACTTTGACTGGAAACAGAACAAGATCAAAATTGGAGCGAGAAATTTTGCCGCGCTCAGAGTTCGTACGGATCATGTTCTGAAGCACAGGGAGTTCCTGCTCCCAAAGCCGAAACCTGTGACTTTGGGGCAGTTCGGCTCTTTCTTTGTTTCGTCGAACACGGATAGACCAGCCGCTAGACGCAAGCGTGGGCGTCCTCACGAGGTTAACTGGGGTGACCTAAGAGAGCACTTGGCGAATTTGGTTGAAGGTGGCTTGGCTCCAAATACCAAAGAAAGCTGCATCTACGAACTGATTGCATACGCGGAAAAAGAACTAGGAAAGTCTCCAAGCCGCAGCTCTGTCCAACGGAACTTGAACAAAGAACTGAACTTGGTTTATGCCCAAAATTAGATAGCCCTCAATGGGCATTATAGGCGACATATGCGGCGGGCTTTTCGGGCTGATTTCAGCCTTATCCGAACCAAGCGAACGACACATACTTCTCACCTACGCAATCGTACAAGGGTGAAAGTATGGAAAGCATATTCGAGCAAAGCCGGAACTATGTTCTTGGCGACCCTGAGCTTGAAATCATCGGTGACCGCGACAAACTTGCCCAATGGCGGCATAAAAACATGGGGCCAGCGTTTTACCGCCTTGGTCGCAAGATCATCTATCGCGGCGCTGACCTGAACGCTTGGGCAGAGGCAAGCCGGGTTGATCCCGGCAAAGATGGCCGCACCTGATGGTCAAGCGCGCTTCATCGCGCAAAGTCAAAATCCATAGCCAGTACACTTATGAGCAGGCGGCGCATCTGCTGGGCGTTTCAGTGCAGACAATACGGTTGTGGCGGCAATCTGGGCTTGTCGTTTTAGACAGCCAAAAGCCGCATTTGATCTTGGGTTTTGCACTTAAAGATTTTCTCAACAACAGGTCCAAAAAATCCAAACGCCATTTGGCGCGGGATCAATTCCTTTGCATGGCCTGTAACGCCCCCCGGTCGGCCTATGGTGGCATGGCTGACTATCTGCCCTACACCGCAACGCGGGGTAGATTGGAGGCGCTGTGTGAGGTCTGCCAAGGGGCATGTGGCAAGTTCGCCAGCCCGAGCCTTTGCGCAGAATTGACCCCAATCCTGACCATCGAAACACGCGATAGGAAAAGACCCTAAAGGAACCTGTCAAACCTAGCGTGAAGCATAACTTCCACCCACCCTCTGAATCAGGTGGATTTAATGGTCAAAGCGGGCCTATACGCAGCGATACAAGGATGAATGACAATGCCCCGATATCTTGAAGAGAACGAGCGGATCAAGCACGACTACGCCACCTATTTGCGTCATGCAAAAGGCCAGGACGATGCGTCGATTGACAAAGCGCGGGCGGCAATCCGGCGATTTGAGGAAAGCACCAAATTCAAGCCCTTCAAAAAGTTCCATCGGCAACAGGCGGCAGATTTCAAGGATTTTCTGGGCAAGCAGAAGAACGTCAAAACGGGTAAGCCCCTGGGGTTTTCGACCGTGGATTCCACTTTGCGCTTGGTCAAAGGCTTTTTTCACTGGCTAGTCAGCCGTCCTGGGTTCAAACGGGTGCTGACCTATGCCGATGTGGAATATTTCAACAACACCCTAAAGGCGGGGCGGGTGGCGCATACACAGCGCCAAATCCCCTACCCTTCAATGCAGCAAGCCGCCCATGCGTTTCAGGCGATGCCATTCGAGACTGAGTTCCAGAAACGCGACAAGGCGCTGTTTGCGTTCTTTATGTTGACTGGCGCTAGGGATGGTGCCGTGGCATCACTTAAGCTCAAGCATGTGAATATTGACCTTGGCCATGTATTCCAAGACGCCCGCGAGGTGAACACGAAAGCGGCCAAAGCGATCCATTGTCAGTTCTTCCCGGTCGATGCCGCCTATCGCAACTGTCTCGCGGCTTGGGTGACTTATTTAAGCGAGGTCAAACTGTTTGGTCCAGAGGATGCTTTGTTCCCCAAGGCGAAGGTGGGTGTGGTTGACGGGCACGGCTTTGCCAATCTGGGGTTGGCGCGAGAAGGCTATTCCAATGCTGCCAAGCTGAACACGATCATCCGCGCCGCTTTTGCCGCCGTCCAGATGCCGCAATATACCCCCCATGCCTTTCGCAAAACCCTGACGCATTATGGGAGTGACGTTTGTCCGAACCCCGAAGCGTTCAAGGCTTGGTCAATGAATTTGGGGCATGAGAAAGTCGCCACCACCATTAATTCATACCTGCCTGTCACAACCGAGCGGCAAATGGAATTGATCCGCAATATGAGGCGCTAGAGGAAAGCGGATCGACAGGTCTATGCAAGAGGACCTCCAATGGACTAAAGGTAAAACAAGCGAATCCACTGACGCCAAAAATCCGCCAGACCCGAGTTGGCGACGCAGCGACGGTTAGGCCGTGCCGCACAAGGCCTTGATCGAACCCCTTGTGGTTGCCAAGGTCACGCAATGGGCGCTCTAATTGGGACATGTCGGTTAAGAACAGATTTGGCCGCAGGCCGCTCCCCAGACTAGGTAACGCACCGTTGAAAATGACCATGATAATGCCCAGCTCAAAGCTCAATACCGTGATAGCGATGACGATCGCATTCACCTTGAGCTTTGCCGCCGTGCCGCCGACCTACTCGGCCGAACCGGTTCCTAAGGGCAACCGCAACGCCCGCCAGCCCGACATACCGGGTGCATCCAAGCGCCGCACCGAGGCGACCAAGTCGACGTTCGATGCGAAATACGAAAAGATCCGCGATCTGATCGCCGACGACGCCAAGCTCCGGCGGAAAATCCGGTCGGTTTCGAAGGCGTACAAGATCGACCCGATTCACATCGTCGGGGCACTGGTCGGCGAGCACACCTACAATGTCGATGCCTATGACCGGCTTCAAACCTATTACGTCAAGGCCATCTCCTATGCCGGAGAGAGGTTTCGCTTCGAGTATGATGGCGAAAGCGTTCTCGATTTCGTCAAACGTCCCGAGTTCGAGAACTGCAAGGAAAATTTAGGCTCGGCCGAGCTGTGGACCTGCCGCGAGGAAGTCTGGGAAAAGACCTTTCGCGGCAAGAAGGTATCCGGCGACTCCTTCCCGGACGACCGGTTCGGCGCGGTGTTCTTCCAGCCATTCTATGCCGGGCAGACCTTCGGGCTGGGCCAGCTCAACCCGCTGACGGCCCTCATGCACACGGATCGCGTCAACAAGGTTTCAAGGCTGAGAAAACTCGATGCCGGCAATGCCGCCGAAGTCTACAAGGCGATCATGGAGCCGGATTCCACCTTGGCCTACATGGCGGCGTCGATTGCCGAATCGATCGAGAACTACCGGGACCTGGCCGGATTCGACATTTCCGGAAATCCCGGGCTGACAGCGACCTTGTACAATGTCGGCAACAGCCTGCGCCGGGCCGAGGCACTGGGCGCGGAGAACGAAAAGCGGAAGAAGCGCGGCCTGAAACCGAAGCCTCCGACCGAAAATTACTATGGCTGGCTGGTCAACCAGCATGAAGACGAGCTGCGCGAGATCATAGAGCGTTGACCAGGTCACGCTGCAGCAGCTGGCCTTTCAAGCTTACTAAGACGGCTTTTGATTACGCAAGGTTCCTTTTGGAAATTGCTAGACCCCATCCCGAAGCTGGCTGTATCAATCGATCTGCTTGTCCGACGGAGATTAGTAACTTTGGATCGCTGATCGCTGGACCAGACCGCCATCTATTTGAGGAGCGAGGGCCATTGCGGTGCAGCGTGCTGTCGAGTGAGAGGTTACTCCGCTGCTAAGGGAAGTGCGAAGCCACCGCTCAGGCCTTGGGCCACAACACGGGCAACGGCCTCTGCTAAATTGGGCGGCACAGCGTTTCCAAGTTGCCGGTATTGAGCACTACGCGATCCTGCCAAGCTGTACTGCTCCGGGAACGTCTGTATTGCTATACACTCATCAACTGTCAGGCGTCTAAGACGAGCAGGCGCATTGCCAGTGCGCGGCTTTCCGCCTGCCATGAGGTGTCGGTGGTACTCCTCAACATAGCTCGGTTGGCCATCAAAAATCTCCGCCTCATCGACTATGGGGGTTTTATTGCCCCCCATTGAGGCTGGGAGTGTCGTTGCCCATTTGTTAGATGGCAGCGGCCGACCGGCACCATTAAACAGCATTCCTGCGTACGGCGACTTCCGCATAATTGGGCTACGGGCGAACGTAATCTTTGCTGCGCACGTACGGGAGTTTGATTTCGACCCTGCAGGTCCCAAAGAACGCACAACCTCTGCAATTGTCTTAGGGGTCGATTTCTGCGCGAGTAGTTCAGCCTCAATGAAAGACCGGAGGTTATCATCACTGCCCAAGAATTCATTCTTGCGCAGGCCAACCAAAAACATCCTTTCCCTGATTTGCGGAACGCCAAACTCCGTTGCATTTAGTACGACGATTGCAACACGGTAAGATTCCCGTGCGCGTGCAAGAAGGGCTTCTCGCACACCACCCCACTTCGTGAGTACCGCGAGTGCTTTGACATTTTCGCAAACGAATGCCCTTGGCTTCAATACGTCAACCACGTCCATGAAGGAGTGGATGAGTTGACTACGCACGTCATCGGGGTCCATCTTCCCAGCCACTGAGAAGCCTTGACAGGGCGGACCACCAAAAACAAGATCGATTGGTGTTTCGCCTGTCCTCTTCCGTGTATCAAGGTCAAGCAGGTTGCCCCTTGCGATCTCTCCTGGATGATTGAGTCTATATGTAGCACAGGCGTCTGCATCGATGTCGTTTGCCAAGAGGATGTTGAATCCCGCCCGTGCAAATCCAACATCCATGCCCCCGGCACCAGAGAACAGCGATACAGCAGAAAATGCGTTGCGACGGTCCTGCATATGTATCCTCTCGGTGGTTCGGCAAAGTCGGAATGTCACGGATAGCCCAATGAGCAAGACAAATCTAGCCTCATGTGACTCATAGTCCGTAGACTTATAGTCTGCAAAGACACTACCGATCGACGCATGGAGTCATTGGATTCATTTCTTGTGCAGACATTTGCCCGCAACCTCAAACGGCTGCGATCTAAGGCCGGCATGTCGCAGGAGGAGCTTGCGCTTAAGAGTGGCCTCGACCGAACGTACGTAAGCGGGTGCGAGCGCGGAGTTAGAAACCCTTCACTAGTATCCGTTGAAAAAGTTGCTTCTGCTCTGGGTGTCAGGGTGGAAGAACTGTTCGTAGGTGCCTCATGAGTTATGAAGTACGCGCAGCGATTCGAAGTATGCTGTTACCGGTTGTCTCTGCTCGCGAGATAGAGTTTCTAGCCGAAGTGAGCCGCAGTCTTGACGCAATTGGTGTAGCGGATGGTAAGGCAAATTGGATTAACCTCCAACTTCGTCAATGGAAGAGATCTGGTTCGCCAACGCCCGTGTTCAACAACTTCGTTCGCAACTTGCTCTTTGACCCGACCCGTGACCCCGTCACCTACATGTTCGACAGCGTTGTTGGCCCGAACGGCTCAGCTTATAGCGACGCCGCAAGGCTCGCCTCAGTGAATTTCTTCGACCTTCAATCCACCTTGATCAACAATCACCTCCTACCGCATGATGCGGCCCGTCAGATTCTATCTCACGTTGGTATGATTGCTCGCCTGGCGGTGGAAGAGAAGATGACCGCGTCTGAGATAAGTCGTCTCATTACAGTTAGAGACAATCGCTTCTCACTCAACTGGAGAGCTGTGCATGCCATCCTGACGAAGATAGGCACTGCGCCTGTCCTTGATCTGCCTACGGCTAGCGGCATATATGCAGAAGATACAGAGGCTGAGCCTGAGCTTCTTGGTGACCTGAGCATAGTAGGAAGCATAGACCGTGTAGCCGAAATTGCTGATAGTCTTGGATGCAAAGGCGAATTCACCGTCTGGCTTAATGACCTTTTCGTCAACGATATTCATGCTCCCTACCTTCTTCTGCTTCACTACCAACTTATTATACAGGCCAAATTCGATCACGCGGTCACCTACGCTTACGAATTTAAGCCGCGTGGCCAAATAGCAGACTGGCTTACGGAGCAGTATATTGCAGCGGGAATACCTGTGGCCCGAAATGCATTCTTGAACAATGCAAAGGCTACGCTTAGATTTGATAGTGTATGGGTAACAGGCAGGACAGATCATCTCCGGTCGGCAACAGCCCTTGCTAACATTCTCGAAACGATTGAAAACCTTGGATCTCTGGTAAAGGACGAACTGGCCGCTCAGATCAGAGGCCTACTGCATCGTTACATTCGAGTGGAATCGGAGCGGAATGACGGTGTACTTCCTCTACTCATACCCGCACTTTCCCACGCCCAAGCCGTCAGCCTCCTCACGGCAATCGGTGCAGGGAATAGCTCTACTACAGGCATACTTGAGCAAAGGCTGGTGGACTGTTTTGGCCTAAAACTCCATCCTACGGCTGCTCACTGGTCTGCGAAAGGGATAGGAGACTCCGTTTTCGCCGCAAACACGTTTCGGAAGAAGCTTGGCGACATCGAGTTTGAGCTTCCGGTACGTCCGCATCCTCAGATCATTGCTTACGAATCTCATGGGGGACGCTTATCCAGACCATACGTTATGGACCATCTTGACTCATTTGCGTACGTACTGGCGGCACGGGAAGAGGAACTACAAACAATAGCGCCACTGGCCGACTGGTCCTTTACTGTCGTGTTCGTCGCGCATGCATTTGAAGGCAATCTGCCGGCGGTGGTAGTCGTCAAGGGATGTAACGTAAATTTGCGGTACGAGACGTTTGCCGACGTTGCAAATCAGCTGAGCGACGCCCAAGATCTTGTCATAATCAACTCATATTTGATCTCACCGCTGAACAGTGGGTTTGTACACCCCAACGTCCGTCGTCAAGCGCATAGATTTATTTAGCTGGAATTTGCCCTAGCGGGCAGAATTGCATGCGGAGCGAGTTCCAGTGCCGACAGAGAATTGTCGACAATTAGGTGGTGGGTCAACTTTAAGGTTGGTGTGGTATTTTTTGTGGTACAATTTTGTTTGCAGATATTTTTTTCGTTATATATCAAATAATTAATTAGATAATTCTAAAGACTCTCTCTCCGCCATTTGTTTCTTTATGACCTCCAGCAACCGTTCTGTGTTCATGGCTTGGCCAACTCCTCAAACGAAGGGCCATTCTTCAGGCGGAACACCACCTCGCAGGAACGGAACGACGCCGCGGGCAGGACCTTGAGCGCCTGGTGCAACTGTGGGTCGCCTTTGGTGGCGACCACAAGGCCCCGGCGGATGGATATCTTGCGGCGGAGCGCACGGCGTTCGCGAGCGTGAAGGTCGGGAGATTCGCCTTGTTTGACAGCCGGGAGAGTGAGGCCTTCCCGATCCTTGCCGGATTGTCCGTCGGTTATCGAGGGGTTCATTTTGCCGGGGGCGGATTGTCTTCGCGGGCAGCATCAGCTGCCGCTCTAGGGGACGCAAATCACTCCGCCCGGAACTAAATCGGCGGATCATGCGTTGAAAAGTTACTTTCATTGAATTCCTGACTTTACATAGGAGCGCTCCCTCATGTCACAGCCCTCCGACGCCCGGTCTCCTTCAAGGCGCGATCTTCTCAAGATGATCGGACTCGCCGCTGGTTCCACCACGATGTTGCATGCGATGTCGTCACTCGGTCACGCGAGGCAAAGCCCCTACAAAGGGCCCATCGATCTCCAAGGTGCCCCGCAGGGGCGCAAGGTCGTGGTACTGGGAGCGGGCCTCGCGGGAATGTGCGCCGCGCTGGAGCTGCGCAACGCAGGTTACGAGGTAAGCATTCTCGAGTATCAGAAACGGGCCGGAGGCCGCTGCTGGACGCTCAAGGGCGGTGATGTGATCGAGGAACTCGGCGGTTACAGGCAAAAGGTCGAATTCTCGAAGGGTCAGTATATCAACATCGGTCCCTGGCGCATTCCGCATCACCACCTGGCGCTGCTGGACTATTGCCACCGGCTGAACGTCCCGCTCGAAGTTTTTGTCCAGGAAAATCAAAACGCCTACCTGCATTCGCAGACTGCCTTTGACGGCAAGCCGATCCGGTACGGCCACGCATGGGCCGATTACGTGGGCCAGATCACCGAACTGCTGGCCAAATCGGTGAACAAGGGGCAGCTCGACAATGCGCTGACCAGGGAAGACACCGAAATCCTGCTGGAATCGCTGAAATCCTTCGGTATCCTGAACAATGACTACAGCTACGAAGCCAGCCTCGACACTGCCGAATACCGTGGCTATCCCGACGCCGGGGCGCCGGGCGGCGGGCTTTACGATGCGGCTCCCGAACCCTCGCAGCCGATTGCGCTGGAGGACCTGCTGAAATCCCGGTTCTGGGAGAAGATGCGCAACCACACGACCTATCGCCACCATGCCCCGATGTTCCAGCCGGTGGGCGGCATGGAGGAAATCGCCCATGCCTTCGCCCGCGAGGTAGAGGATCTGATCACCTATAACGCCAAGGTCGACCGTATCAGACAGACCGAGAGTAGTGTCGAGGTCGCATACTCCGCCGCCGATGGCGAGGGCGAGGGCGGAGTGGAGACGGGCGATTACTGCGTCTGCACCATTCCCTTTACCATCCTCAGCCAGCTCGACGTCGATGTTTCCGCCGACATGCGCCGCGTCATGCGGTCGTTGCATTACCATGAGGCGGTGAAGGCCGGGCTGGAGATGAAGCGCCGCTTCTGGGAGCGGGACGAACAGATCTACGGTGGGATTACCCTCACCGACCTGCCGATTGCCGAGATCAGCTATCCTTCGGCAGAGATGCACTCCGACGGACCGGGCGTGCTGCTAGGCGCGTATGTCTACGGCCCCCATGCCTATGCTTTCAATTCGATGTCGCCCGAAGAACGGCTGGAAACCGTGCTTGAGCAGGGCGCGCGCATCCACCCCCAGTACCGGGACGAGTTCAGCAACGGGGTGGTGCTGAGCTGGCACCGGGTGCCGTGGATGCTCGGGTGTTACTCCAACTGGGATGACCGTGGACGAGATTACGAAATCGCGGCGACGATGGACAACCGGCTGGTCTGCGCAGGGGAACACATCAGCTATCTCCCCGGCTGGCAGGAAGGCTCGCTGCTCTCGGCTCTGGATGCGGTACGGCAAATCCATGACCGCGCGGTGAAGGAGGGTTGAATGATGCGTTTCCTGATCGCACCCCTGTTACTGGTTTTCGCGCTCCCCAGCCTTGCGCAGGAGGACAACTCGCAGGTCGATGCCGGGCGGCGCGACCTCGGGTCCACCACCGAGAAGTTCACCGACGAGGACGGCGCAGAGCTCTACCGTCGCGCCTGTTCAGGCTGCCACGGCCCCGAGGGCAAAGGGGCTTACGGTGCGGGCAGGTACCCGGCTCTGGCAGACAATCCCCGGCTTGGCCACGCACGCTTTCCGGTCAATCTGATCCTCGAAGGCAACGGGGCCATGCCGTCCTTTGCCGACTGGCTTGACGACGCCCAAGTGGCGGCGATCGTGTCCTTCCTGCAAACCAACCTCGGCAATGACTACGACGCTGACGTTTCGGCCGAAGACGTGAAACGCATGCGCGCCAAGTTTGCAGACCTGAAGGAGGGCTGAGCCATGAGAGTTTCCGTACTTCCCCTCGTCACGGTCTTCATGGCCTTTGCGGCCGGGGCCGAGACCCCGCCCGCACTGTTTGATGGCGACGAGGCCAACACCGAACGTACCCCTGCCACAGCCCTGGGCCGCGTCATCGCCTCTGGCGGCGCACAGCGCGGTGGCGTCGGGATGAAATGCATGGCGTGCCACGGGCTCGATGACGCCGGGGCCGGCCTGGGCGATATTCCCGGGCTCGCCGGCCAGCCCGCGAAATACCTGGTCGATCAGCTCAAGGCCTTCATGTCGGGCGACCGCATCTCGCCAATAATGGTGCCGATCGCCATGCAATTGGGCGACGCGGAGCGGGAGGCCGTGTCGGATTACTACGCCTCGGCTGCACCCAAGATGTCGAAGTTCGAGCATGGCGCTCCTGCCGAAAAGGTGCAACTCGGCGGCGCCCTGGCTGCGTCAGGCAGCGACACGGTGACGGCCTGCAGCCAATGCCACGGTGGCGACGAGACCAGCGGTGCGGCCATTCCCCGGCTGTCGGGGCAATCGGCACAGTACATCGCAGATCAGCTGATCGCATGGCGTGAGGGAGAGCGGGCGAACGGGCCCCTCAACGTCATGGAACAGATCGCCAAGTCGCTGAGCCCCGACGAGATAGAGGCCGTCGCGCTCTACTACCAGCAAACGCCGCCCGATGTGCAGTGACCCGCGCACCAATCGCGGCCCGGCGACCGCGGTCTGATGGCGATCCGCCCGGCGTCTTTCTTTCGGTCGGGGGCGACTGCCGTCATGACCGTGGCCCGGCCCAGCGTGATTGCACTCACGATCGGAAAACATGCCCCCATCTTCGCCATCCTCTGTCTGCCGCCTGGCGTCTGGGCACTGGTCGAGGGGGACTGGTACTACGCGGCAGCGCTGTTGATCCCGACACTCTTTGCGGCAGGCCTGTATCTGGCATTGCGCAGCCACCCCCTTCCGGACGACCTGCGCGGGTTAGAGGCGATGATGACAGTCGCGCTGGTATTCCTGACCGCTGCAGTTCTGACCACCCCGGCTTTCTACGTGCTGGGAATGCCGCCCGTTGACGCCTTTTTCGAGGCGGTCAGCGGCATCACCACGACCGGACTAACGGTCGCACAGAATACAGAAAGCTGGCCATTTGCGGGCCATGTCCTGCGCGGCTGGATGCAATGGTGTGGCGGCTTGGTGATCGCGACCGCAGTGCTGGCGCTGCTTCTGCCGCGCGGACGCTCCGCGCGCCAGCTGGGGCATGTCGATATCCAGCAGGGTGACCGCATCTCCTCGACCCGCCAACAGGCGCAGCAGCTGCTCTCGGTCTACGGCGCGCTGACGCTGGTGATGACTCTATTGACCATGCTGGTGATCCCCGACTGGCGTGAGGCGCTGGTGTTGACGCTGTCTGCCATTTCCACCGCCGGGTTCAGCCCGCGGGCCGACAGTCTGGCCAGCTATTCGCCTCTCGGGCAGGGAATGGTGATCCTCTCTTGCGTGCTGGGGGCCATTTCGCTGCTGGTCTTCGTTTTCGTTGGCCAGGGGCGGCACCGCGACGCATGGCGGCTTGGCTCGGTGCAGCGGGTCCTTGCGGCGGTTGCCGTCATGCTGGTGGTCTATCTGGTGGCGGTCGTGGCCACCTCCCAGAGCGTGGAACTCACGCTCTACGAACATGCGTTGAACCTGATTTCGGGGCTGACGACCGCCGGTTTTTCGACCGGGCCGGTCTATGATGCAGGGCCGGCACTGATCATCCTGCTGGCGGCAATGCTCTGGGGCGGCGATGCGGGTTCGACGGCGGGAGGGCTGAAGCTCAGTCGTCTGCACGTCTGCATCGGAGCGGTGGTCCATGCCGTGCGCCATGTGCGAATGACCGAACACGCCGTGGCTCCACTGCGCCATGAAGGAGAACCGGTGTCGACCTTGGCCCTGGTACAGCTGTTGGCCCTGGTGCTGATCTACCTCGGCTTTGCCGGGCTCTTGTGGTTTCATTTCGTGGCCCATGGCTACACCCCGCTGTCTGCGCTTTTCGACACCATCTCCGCGTTGTCCACCGTTGGCCTATCCACCGGGGCCGTTGGACCGGACATGCCAACCGACTTGAAACTCTCCGTCGCCTTCGCGATGTGGTTAGGGCGACTGGAGTTCATAGCCGTACTTGCGCTGCTGCTGCCACGCAGCTGGGTCAGAGCAACATAGGAGACCACCATGCGTATCGTCATCGTCGGCGCGTCGAGCTTCGGCCTCGCCATCGCGGAGCAGTTAATCGGGATCGACAAGGAGGTGGTTCTGATCGACAAGTCGCGCGATCTGCTGGAACAGGCGGCAGAACAGATCGACTGCGGAATGATAGAAGGCGGCGGCACGTCCCCGGACGTGCTTCGTGAGGCATTTCGCAGCGAAGAAGATGTCTGTATCGCGGTGACCGATGCCTCGGAGATCAACATACTCTCGGCGCTGATAGCCCGTTCGATCGGTTATTGCCGGGTGATTCCACAAATCACGTCCAATGATTTGTTGCGGGTATGCCATGAGTTGGGACTGGATGATGTCATCAACCCGCATGCCCGCGTCGCAGAAGACATCGTCGAGGCGCTGACCCAGGGCGGTGACCCGTCTCAGCAGCCTTTGCTGCAGGATAGTTTGGCGCTGACCCGCGTGACCGTCCCCGAACAGCTGGCCCAGCAGGATCTGGATCTGCCGGGCGAGGGGCGCGTTGTCGCGCTGATCCGCGACGGAGAGGAGTTTCTGCCGGAGCAAAACGCCTCCTTCCAGGAAGGAGACATTCTGGTGGTGCTATTGAAACGCGATGCGCTGGGCGATCTTGAGGACCTGTTCGCACCGGAGTGAGGTCTGCTCAATTCGCATTGTTGGCGATCGCCTCGTACCGTAGCAGTCTTCGAACCTGCAGCGCCACCAAAACCATGAAGAGTCCGCCACCCGCGACCCACATGAGCGCACCGGCCAGTTGCTGGTCACCCAGGGCCGAAAGGCCGTAAGGCGGAGCGGTGAAGGCGTGCCAGTCATGCCATGCCGAGGGCGCGAGGGTGAGCACCACGGCGAAGGCGGTGAGCTGTGCTGCAGTAAAGACCGCCGGCACCGCCGCCAGCGCGCCGGCTGCGCGGAACGCCACGAAAAGCGCGACGGCGGTGCCGGTCAACGACAGATGCATAACCCAATAGGTCAGGTCCGCCTTAAGTGTCGCGGCGTAAGGTATCGGCATATGCCAGCCCCAGAACAGCAAAGCAAAGGCCAGCGACACGGGCCAAACCGGCAGCCTCAACCGTGGCAGGGCGGCGGCCAGGAGCGGCGCGGCGACCAGCGTCAGCAGGATGTGCTGACCAACTCGCGCCGAGAACAGCGCCATCGAGGCCGCGCAGAGCGGTGAGACGAAGAGCAACGTCACCAGCACGGCCCCGCCCAGCGCCGTTCCGCGGCGTTCTGCCTGCCACCAGAGCAGGGCGGAAAAAATGGCGAGGCCGAAGAGCAGGAAGGGGTCGAGAGTCCAGCTTGTGAGCAATTGCTCGGGGAGAGGCGGAGTGCCGCAAAAAGGGATATACGCGTCTTCTTGCATGATCGGTCCTTTCTAACCCTGACAGCCGGGCAGGATCAGCACCGGCATGAGGTTGGCGAGGGTGGCGATGAGTGAGATCAGTGCCGTCCACCATGCTGCACGCCGCAGCAGAAGCTCATCACTGCTTTGCGGCTCCGAATCTCCGTTGCTGGACGTCCGCCACAACCAGAAAATTTGCAGGGTTGCCGCCGTCAAGGTCAGCACGGCCGCGGTGACAACCAGAACTTCCTGCGTCAGCAGCGCGCGGGGGGCGCAGGCCGCCGAGATCAGCGCGTAGATCAACGCAAAATGCAGGGCCCAGAGCAGGACGGGCTTGGCGATGGCATAGGTCAGCCGCGTCATGCCGCACCTCCCGCCAGCAGATAGGCCGCCGCAGTCATTCCGCCCATGATCGCCACGACCTTCGCGTAGGTCGCTATCAACAGGTTTGGCAGCATCTGTCCCGGTTTCACCGCTCCCACGGCTTTGCGCAGCGCATTGACGAGGGACCAGTATATCGCCACGGCAAGATAGCCCGCGACGAAGGCAAAGAGCGCCCAGCCGACTGCCGCATAGGCAGAGCCGTAGGGATCGACCGTGCGGATCGACATGAAAAGCAAAGCGCCAAGCGCTGCGGACCCCAGGGCCAAACCCAGGTCAATGACGATCACCGGCGTGACTTTCGCGGTAAACGCCGCACGATGGCTGGCCAAACCGAGCAGAAAAACCACGATCGAAACGCCCAGCGCCAGGCCGGCCTCCAGCGGTGCTGCAGGGGGCGTGGTCTCGGCCCAATGCGGTTGTGTGTTCCAAAGGTAGAGCCCGGCAAAAAGCAGCGAGGCAAAGAGCGCGGCAGAGATCATCATGGTGCCGACCACGGCGAAATGCAGATGGCTGCGCGGATCGACGACATTGACCGGCAGGCGCAGGTCACCCAAACCGCTGTCCCGCAGAACGCCACTGTCAGACGGCTCCCAGACCCAAGCCGTGAACCCGGCCAGCGCGATGGCGAAGCCGACCGCCACCAGCCAGTAAAGCGACGCCAGAGTCGCCCCGAACCCAAGCGCCAGCCCGAAGGCCGTGATCAGCGGTACCCAGGTGGGATGCGGCAGCCGGACGATCTGCAGAGGCGCGCCGGTGATCGGGTCGTTGCCCATTGTCTCGCGCCGATGATCGGTGCAGGGTCGAAGCGCGCCATCTATCTCGGGAGCCGGGCGGTCCATCAACTCGGGCTGGTCCCACAAAGGCTCGCGGGAGCGGATTTCGGGAATGGCATGGAAATTGAAACCGGGCGGGATCGGCGGATAGAGCCACTCCAGCGTGGCCGCCCCCCAGGGGTTGCGCGGGGCCTGGGTGCCGTGGCGCCGATGCCGGAAGAAGTCGAAGACGAACAGCAAAACTCCGGCGGCCAGGATATAGGAGCCCAGCGTCGAGAGCATGTTCAGCCGATCCCAGCCAAGGCCCTCAGGATAGCTGGCGATGCGACGCGGCATGCCCCGCAGCCCGGTCAAATGCATCATGAAGAAGGCCAGGTTGAAGCCGATGAACATCAGCCAGAAGACCCATCGGCCCAGGGTCTCGGACATCATGCGCCCGGTGAACTGCGGCATCCAATAATAGAGAGCGCCGAACATCGGGAAGACGAAACCGCCGATCAGCACGTAATGCAGATGGGCCACCACGAAGTAGCTATCGTGAGCCTGCAGGTTGAACGGCACGGCGGCGACCATGACACCGGTCAGGCCGCCCAGCACGAAGATGAAGAGAAAGCCCAGGATAAACAGCATCGGCACGCTCATCCGCGGCCGCCCCTCCGCCAGCGTGGCGAGAAAGCAGAAGATCTGCACGCCTGTCGGGATTGCCACCATGGTGGAGGCTGCCGAAAACAGCGTCAGCGACATTACCGGCAGGCCGGTGGCAAACATGTGGTGTGCCCAGAGGCCGAAGCTGAGGAATCCCATGGACACCACAGCCGCCACGGCGAAACCATATCCAAAGAGCGGCTTGCCCACAAAGGTCGGCAGCATCGTCGCCACCATCCCGGCGGCGGGGAGGAAGATGATGTAGACTTCCGGGTGACCGAAGAGCCAGAACAGGTGCTGCCAGAGCAGAGGGTCGCCGCCCAGGGCAACTTCAAAGAACGGCAGACCCAACAAACGCTCCGCCTCGAGCAGGATCGAGCCGATGATCAGCGGCGGAAAGCCCACGGCGATCATGAAGGCGGTGACCAGAAGGTACCACATCAGGATGGGCATCTTGGCCAGGCTCATTCCCGGCGCGCGCGTGCAGAGGATGGCGGCGATGATCTCGACGGCAGCAGTGACTGAGGCGATCTCGGCAAATGTGATGCCGATAAGCCAGAAATCCGCCGACAGGTCCTGCGTATAGGTGCTTGTCGACAGCGGCACATACATGAACCAGCCCCCTGCCGGCGCCGCGTCGAACAGGAACGAGGACAGCACGATGATGCCGCCGAACAGATAGCAGTAGTAACCAAAGGCGCCGAGCCTGGGAAACACCAGGTCGCGGGCGCCGACCATCAGCGGGATCAAGTGAACCGCGAACCCCTCCAGCATGGGGATCGCGAAGAGGAACATCATGATCGTGCCATGCATCGTGAAGACCTGGTTGTAGGTCTCTGAATCCAGGAAGGTATTGTCCGGCACGATCAGCTGGGTGCGGACCAGCAGGGCCAAGAACCCGGCGATAAGGAAGAATACGAAACCGGTGACCAGAAAGCGTTTACCGACCACGCGGTGGCTGACCGAAGACAGGTGGCGGACTCCCTGCGGGGCGTCCCAGATGCGCTCGAAGCTTTTCCCGGGCTCACCCTTGGCGCTGCCGGAATAGCTTTCATCCTCGGGGAGATCGACGACGTATGCTTGGCGTTCAGTCATTTAAGGCTCGCCAGATAGGCCGAGAGCGCACGCAGGTCGGGCCCCGGCAAGTGGTTGTAGGATGGCATCTCGGCGCCAGGTTTCATCGCACTCGGATCCGCGATCCAGCCCGCCAGCGTGCCCTGGTTCATCCGCCACATGCCCGCGCCGAGACTGCCGCGCCCGCCGACCCGAGTGAGGTCCGGCCCCAGGGTACCGCCGTCGGCCACGCCGCGGATAGTGTGACAGGCAGGGCAGCCCGCCTCGACAAAGACATCGCGCCCGCGCAGGAGTTCGCTGCGGGCGGCATCGCGGGCCTCGCCGCTGTTGCGCTGCATCCAGGCGTCGAACTCTGCGGGCTCCAGCACCACGACCTCGAAGGCCATTTTTGGGTGCGACAGCCCGCAGAACTCGGCGCATTGGCCGCGAAAGCGCCCGGTCTCGGTGGCCAGCACCGGCAGGGTATTCACCCGGCCCGGGATCATGTCCATCTTGCCAGTAAGCTTGGGCACCCAGAAGGAATGGATCACGTTGTCGGATTTCAGCCGGAAGGTCACCGGGCGGCCCTTAGGGATGACGATCTCGTTGGCGTCTCGCAGGGCCCAGCCCTCAGGGTCATAAAGCACGTCCCACCAGAACTGTTTACCGGTGACCTCAATGACCAGCGCATCAGGCTCCTCCCGGGTGATCTTTTGCAGGATCCCGGTCGAGACCACCACCAGCGCCAGCACCGAGACCAGCGGCAGCGCGATGCCACCGGCCCAGATCCACCAGCGCCGCGGGGCCAGGCGTCCCGCCAGCACGGCCCAGGCAAAGAGCACCAGGAGAACGAAGATCACGCCAAAGGCGATGGTCATGCCGATGGTCAGCCCATTGATCGCCGTGGCCCCGGCACCCTCAGGCGCAAGGGCCGACTGCACGCCGAACTCGCCCAGGGCGGACTGAGAGGTGCCGCTCATCGGCGCACCTCCGATCCCAGCAAGTAGGCGGCGATGTCACGCGCCTCGTCCTGTTTCAGCCCGAGGTCCGGCATGGCGGTGGCGGGGCTGTGGGCCGGCGGGTTCAACAGCCAGCGGGTCAGATCGCCCGGCCGGTTCGGCAGCACCCCGGCGACATAGGACTGCTGCGCAAAATCGTGCAGGTCTGGCCCGACGGTGCCCTGCGCCGCACGGATGCCCGGAATGTCGTGGCAGGCGCCGCAGCCATATTGCACGATCAGCTCCGCGCCCCGCTGCGGATCGGCGTCGAGAAAGCGACGCGAGGCGGCCTCGTAATCCGGCGTCTTCTCTGCCAACCCCTGCCGGATGTGGATGCGGTACCAGTCGGACAGCTGACGACCGGCTTGCCGGAACGGCTCGGCTGCTGCGCCGGCGACGCTGTGCTGGGGCGGCATGGCCGACCAGGCCATCGCAAAAGCGATCACCAACAGCAGCGATATCGCGACAAACATCCGCATTCTCCGGCTCACTGCGTCGACGCCGCTGCGGGCTCCGGCAGCGGCCCGGCACCCGGCGGTATCGGCAGGGGCGGGCGCACGCGGTTGTAGTATTCGCTGACGGCGTCGATGTCCTTCTGGGTCATCTTCCTGGCAATGGCAGACATGACGTTGTCGATGTCATTGTCGCGTTTGCCTTGCTTCCACATCTCCAGCTGGTGCGCGAGGTAGCTGGCATACTGCCCGGCGAGATAAGGCACCGAGGGCGGATTGCCGAGGCCGCTTGGCCCGTGGCAGTTCACGCAGGCCGGCACACCGCGCTCGGCCGAGCCCACCGCGCCCAACTGCCCGCCCCACTGCAGGGTCATGCCATCGACGTCGCCCAAGGGCGGAGTATAGGGCGCGGAAATCGTTGCGTAATAGGCCGCGACCGCCTCCATCTCTTCGTCGGTGAGTTTCTTGGCGATCCCCGACATCACGCGGTTCTGCCTGTCGCCAGAAGCATAATCCTTGAGCTGCTTGTAGGTGTACCAGCCTGCCTGACCGGCCAGCCGGGGGAAGGCACCAGACCCGTCGCCGGTGCCATCGGCGCCGTGGCAGGTAATACAGGCCATGCCGCTGTCGCCTGCCTCGGACCCGCCCATGGCCACCAGGCGCCCCAGCTCCAGCACATCGTCGTCGACCTCGGTGTTCACCGTGGCATTGAAGCGCAGGAAATCGTCCCTAAGCCGGTCCTCCATCGCCGCGATTCCGGGTGCTGCCTCGTAATTCTGCGCCCGGATGAAGCTTGCCGAGATGCTCAGGACCGCAACGGCAGTGAAGAAAATCAGAACGGTGCGGAATGTCATGGGGCGGTCCTTTCGATCGGTCTTGTCTCTTTCTCAGGCGTCCATCAGAGGGGCAGGGTTGGGCAGGTAGTCGCGTTTCATGTGATCCAGCGTCCAGTACGCGAGCCCCATAAGCGGACCCGTGGGGTTGTATCCGAGGTTCTGCGGGAACAGGCATGCGCCGAAGACAAAGACGTTGTGATGATCCCACATCTGGCCATAGCGGTTGACCACGCTGGTTTGCGGATTGGTGCCGATCACCGCACCGCCGACGTTGTGCGTGGTCTGGTAGGGGACGATGTCATAGTGCTTGTCCACCGCGGCGAGATTGGTGCCGCTGACAGAGGTCACGTTGTCCATCTCGCGGGCCACCTCCATGGCGCGCTGCATCATGAAATCCGACATCTTGCGGTCGTTCTCGGGGAAGTCGAAGGTCATACGCAACAGCGGCCGGCCATAGGCGTCGGTCCAGGTGGGGTCGAGGTCGAGATAATTTTCTGGCGTCGACACCGACGAGCCATGCACCACCAGGTCGGCGTGGTGGTTGTAATTCTCGCGCACCGCGCGTTTCCACTCCGCCCCCCATTTTGGCGTGCCCTCGGGCACCGGCTGATACCCGATCGGCCGGCCATGGTATTGCTTGCAGGCGATATAGCCGCCGCCCACGAAGCCCAGCTCGCTGTGGTCGAAATTGTCGCCGTTGAAGTCGTCGATTACCACCCCGAGCGCGCCGGCGCCCATATAGGGATCGGTCTCCACCGTCCGGTCGAAGAAGGCATCGACCCCGGCCACGGTCTGGTAGCTGTAGTTGCGCCCGACTACGCCGGTGCGGGTCTTGGGGTCATAGGGTTTTCCCAGGCCCGAGACCAGCATCAAGTGCACGTTCCACAGCGCATAGGCGCACATGCAGATGGTGTTGGCGGGCTGGAACATTTCCTCGCCGTTCTCATCAAGGTAGATCGCCCCGGTCGCGGTCTTTCCATCAGCACTTTTCTCGATGCGCAGCACCTGCGCGTCGAAGCGGATCTCGAAGTTCTCGTGATCCTTGATCCGGTCGTAGACGCAAATGATCGGGTCGGCCTTGGCGTAATATCCGCAGCCGAACCGCTCGCAGAACCCGCAATAGGTGCAGGGATGCAACTGTGCGCCGTAGGGGTTCTCATAGGCGCGGGTGACATTGGCTGAAGGCATCGGGAAAGGGTTCAGACCCATGCGTGCGGCGGCCTCACCGAAGAGCGTGTTGGATACGGGCTGGCGCATCGGCGGATTGGGGTAATCCGCACTGCGCGGTCCTTCAAAGACATTGCCCCCGGGTCGGGCCTCGCCACCCAGGTTACCCGCCTGACCGGCCGCTCCGCAAATCCGCTCGAAGAAATCGAGGTGCGGCTCAAGCTCCTCATAGGTCACCCCCCAGTCCTGTACGCTGAGCTCGGGGCCGATGAAGTCCTTTCCGTAACGCTCTTCATAGTGGCTGCGCATTTGCAGGTCGGACGGCAGGGGCCGCCATAACTGGCCATTCCAGTGGATGCCGGCGCCTCCGAGCCCGGATCCAGGCAGAAAAGACCCAAGGCGGCGCATCGGCAGCGCCTGCTGGTCGCGGTTATTGCGGATGGTCAGGGTCTCTTTCTTGACGTCCATCATGTGCGCGTAGCGATGCGCGTATTTCAGTTCGTCATGCTCCTCCGGTGCTGAAAAGGACGTGGCGGTGTGGCGCTTCCTGCCACGTTCCAGCACGACACAGCGCTGGCCGGCATGGGCCAGTTCGTAGGCTGCCGTAAGGCCCGTCCAACCAGCGCCGATAATGAGCACGTCCGTCCTGGGCAGAGTTTTGACCATCATTCAGCCCCTCCGCGGATTGCGCGCGGCGGGAAAGGCGAGCCGCCCCTGTCATGCGCGATACCACGCGGCGGGGGCGTGACGGAGCGCCGATGCTCGTCTACCCGTTCGGTGTAATAGGCATGCGCTCCGGGAAAACCGACCATACGCCAGCCGGCGTAATCGTGGTTGCCCAGGTAGATCGGGTCGGCGAAATAGCCCTGCCTGGTCAGTTTCCAGATCTCCGCTATCAAGACGCTGGTGATGCCTTCGCGCTGGTGCAATTCCTCGACATGCGCGGCGCGGGCAGTGGCGTCCATGGTCGCGATCTCGCCCAGTTGGCGCGCTTGTTCGATGCCTTGGCGCAAGAGTTGCGCAGGCGTGAATTCCAGCTGGTAGCCCTGTTCCGGCACTCCGGCGGGAAAGGGCGGCTCGAGGTAGAGCCCGTCACCCTCACCGTATTGGGTGGCCATCTGATTGTCTATGAAATCCACGACCCCGGCCTGCGAGGCGGATGGGAACTCGTCCTGGGGGATGAAAACGTCGACCACCGCGGCGATCCAGCGGGCCTCGTCGTCGGTGAAGAAAGCCCACGGCCGATCGTCGCTAGCGGAATAAGCGTGCGGGATTGGAAAACCAAACCCGGCGACGCCGGCGCCTACGGCAATCTGGGCCAAAACGGCCCGGCGAGAAAAGCGTTTTGCCATAGCTTTCCGCTCCGGCTGTGTTCTTTCACGTGATGCGATCTCAACGGAAAACTTTCCGTATGGTTCCCCAAGTTTCGTAAACAATTCAGTTTCCTCCGAACAAACCGGTGCCGGTCCGCGTTAAGCAAGCATGTTCGCAAGCCTTTCCACCTCGGTCCTCTTCGCGCTCGGCGGCCTCGCCGGGCTAGTCATTCTTGTCTCCGGCTACCGGATGACCGGGCTCAGCGACCAGATCGCCGACCGCACGGGGCTGGGTGAAGCTCTGGTTGGAGCGGCACTCCTCGGCGCGGCCACGTCGATGTCGGGAACGGTGGTCTCGCTGACATCGGCACTGGACGGGCGGGCCTCTCTTGCCTTTTCAAATGGCATCGGCGGGATCGCTGCGCAAACAGCATTCCTGGCCGTGGCGGACATGATCTACCGCCGGGCCAATCTGGAACATGCGGCGGCGGATCTAGCGAATGTTTTCCAGGCCGGGTTACTGTTGCTTTTGCTGACCGTGCCGCTGATGGCTTTCACCGCTCCCGAGATTGCTGTCTGGGGCATTCACCCGGCCAGCATCGCGCTTTTCATCATTTACGTGCTTGGGATGCGGGCCACGGCCCGGTTGCGCGAGGAACCGATGTGGCACCCGGTGACCACCCCCGACACGCGCGCCGACAGGCCCGAGGACGACCGCGAGGCCGAGAAATCCGCATACAGCCTGGTTCTACCGTTCCTTGCCCTGCTGGTGCTCATGGCTCTGGCCGGCTGGAGTGTGGCCCGGATCGCGGCGGAAATCTCGGACCGGCTGGAGTTGTCCGACACCGTGGTAGGAGCGACGATGACTGCCGTGCTGACCTCCTTGCCGGAACTGGTGACGACGCTGGTCGCGGTGCGACGCGGGGCGTTGCAACTGGCGGTCGGCGGGATCATCGGCGGCAATACCTTCGACACGCTTTTCCTGACGCTCTCGGACATCGGCTACAGGGACGGCTCGCTCTATCACGCGATCACCGCGGATGACCTGTTCTGGTTGACCGTGGCCATGCTGATGACCGCAATCCTGAGCCTCGGGCTGATCTACCGGGAACGCCGGGGCATCGGCTGGGAAAGCACTGGCCTGCTGGTGGTCTATATTGGGGCACTCGGGTTGCAGGTCATGTGAAATCAGCGCGTCCGACGGAACCAAATCCTCACGGTTTCGTTAGCTTCGCGATGCTTCCGGCTTTGGCCGACCGATCCGCGCAGCAGGAGACAGACCTATGAAACACGCACCGAGCCTGGCTTTCACCCTGTTTTCGAGCCTAGCCGCCACTGCGTTGTCCGCTCAGGCGGAAACCCCGCAATTCACCCCCGACCACACGAAGATCGCTGTCACCAGCCTGTCCGGCCATAAACTATTCCTGCCGGGCAAGGAACCCTTGGCGGACATAGACCTCGAAGAGCTCGCCGAGCCGTCGGAGGAATGGAAGATGGTCGGCAATGTCGCCGAGATCGTGATCACCCGTGATGGAACCCTGCACGGTGTGGTCGTCGATGTCGGCGGTTTTCTTGGCAAGGGCGCGCGGCGCGTTGTGTCGCTGGACGACCTGAGGTTCCTGCCGGACGCGGATGAAGAGAACGAGTTCTTCCTGCTCTACGCCGGGCAGAAGGCAGACCTGCAAGCCGCGCCCGAATATGACGAGAACGACGTGCACCTCCGCGCCGCGGACAAGAGGATGGACGGCGAGAAGGTCGAGATCCTCAAGGTGAGCGAGGTCGGTTCAGACCAGTTCATCGGGATGGCCGCCTTTGGCGAGAACAACAACTGGATCGGTGAAGTTTCGCAAGTGACCTTTGCCGAGGGCGGCAAAATCGACCAGGTCATCCTCGATATCGGCGGTTTCCTCGGTCTCGGCGAAACCCAGGTTGCCGTGCCGCTCGACATGATCGAGCTGCGCCGTCTCGGCGGCGACGATCTGCGCGCCTACGTCTCGGCCACCGAGGAGGAGTTGCAGGAGATGGAGCCCTGGGAAGACGACGGCTGACCCGCCCCGGCCTCAGCGGCGCGCCACATACGCAATAAGTGCCCCAGGGAGACCGCAATGGAAACCAAGTTTGACCTTCACCTGATCGATTACGCGATCGTTGTCGTCTATTTCGTTGGCGTGGTCGCGCATGGCATTTACGTCTCGCGCAAACAGTCAGGGGGGGCAGAAGACTACTTCCTCGCCGGGCGATCCCTGCCCTGGTACCTCATCGGGTTCTCGCTCTTTGCCTCGAACATGTCAGGCTCCAGCTTTGTCGGCCTGATGGGCGGCGCCTATGCCAATGGTGTCGTTATCTTCAACTACGAGTGGACGGCGGCCCTTGTACTGATCCTGTTCGCGATCTTCATCCTGCCCTCCTACCTGCGGGCCAGGATTTCCACGGTGCCCGGTTTCCTCGAAGAACGATATGACGTGCGCTCGCGCCGGGCGTTTTCACTGTTCACGATCCTTGCCATCCTTTTCATCGATACCGCCGGTGCGCTTTATGCGGGCGGTCTGGTGATTTCCAATGTAACCGGCTATCTCAACCTCTGGGCGGCGGTAGCCATGCTGGCGCTGGTGGCAGGAATCTATACTATCCTGGGCGGTCTCTCGGCAGTGGTCGTCACAGACACGGTGCAGGCGATCCTGCTGATCATCGCGGCCGCCGTGCTGTTTTGGCTGGGGCTCGATGAGATCGGCGGCTGGCAGGAATTGTTTGTCGGCACACCGGACGAGATGACCCAAATGATCTTGCCGGCGGATGATGACTTTCTGCCCTGGACAGGCCTTTTGGGGGTGATCCTACTGGGCTTCTACTACTGGACGATCAACCAGTTCGTGGTGCAGCGGACCCTTGGAGCAAAGGATCTGAAAGAAGGCCAGATCGGCGCGCTCTTTGCCGGTTTCCTCAAGCTGCCCAACATCTTCCTCATGGTGCTGCCCGGGATAATCGCGCTCAAGCTTTATCCCGATCTGGAAACGCCCGACCTTGCCTTTCCGACCCTGGCCTTCGAGTTGATGCCGATCGGCGTGCGGGGTCTCATCATGGCGGCCCTGATAGCGGCAATCATGTCCTCTCTCGATTCCGCGCTGAACTCGGCCTCGACCCTGGTGGTCAAGGATTTCGCCGAGCCGGTTTTCGACGTCGAAGAGAAGAAGCAGGTTTGGCTGGGCAAACTGGTGACTGCAGCAATCATGATCTTCGGCGCCATCTACGCGCCGATGATCGCCGGTTTCGAGAGCCTGTTCAGCTACTTCCAGTCTTCGCTGTCCTATGTCGTGCCCACGATCGTCGTGGTCTATATTCTCGGTCTGGTGTTCAAGCGGCTGAACGGCAATGGCGCCTTCTGGACGATCATGTTCGGACTGGTGGTCGGCATCCCGCTCTTCGTGCTCAAGGAGGTGACCAACTACTGGGCCTACATTGGGCTGCCGGAAATCCACTACACCGTCATGTCGTCGATCATGATGGCCATGGGCATCTTGCTGCACTTCGGCATTTCCTATGCCACCTCGCGGCACGACAAGGAGAACCTCGATGACCTGGTCTGGCGGGCGGGTGAAACCAAGAAAATCTTCACGCAATGGGAAAAGCCGCTTTGGCAGGACCGCACGCTTTGGGCCGGACTGTTGGTGCTTGCGACCTCGGCCATGGTGATCTGGTGGGCCTGAATGTTGGAGACACTGAATCGAATCGGCGAAGACATCGGGCGGCGGATTGCGGACGCACCTGATTTCCTCGGGCCGTTACTCATCGTGTTGGGAACCTGTGCTGCGGCTATTGTTCTGCACTGGCTGCTCTATCGGCTCCTGCGTCGCACAGTTTCGCGTCGGAATGGCACGGGTCGGTCCTTGCTTCGTGGAGCGCGTCGGCCCACACGGTTGGCCGCCGTGGTCGCGGCACTGGCCTGGGTGCTGCCGAATGTCAGGCTGCCCTACGGCTGGCAGGACGTTGCGGGCCATCTTTTGCTGATCTTGCTGATCATTCTTGTCGGATGGACCATGATCCTGCTCACCAACCGGTTCGCGGACCGCGCGGTGCGTCGCCATCGAATGGACGTCGAGGACAATCTCGCGGCACGCAAATTCGTGACACAGGCCAGGGTTCTGCGCCGGACTGTCAGCATTGTGCTGGGCATCTTCACGGTGGGCGGAGTTCTTCTGACCTTCGAAAGCGTGCAGGAATATGGCGCCGCACTCTTCGCCTCCGCCGGGGCGGCCGGCCTCGTGGTGGGACTGGCGGCGCGACCGGTGCTGACCAACCTTATCGCCGGTTTGCAGATCGCCATCACCCAGCCGATCCGGCTGGAGGACGTGGTGATCGTCGAAGGCGAATGGGGCTGGGTCGAGGAGATATTTGCCACATATGTCGTCGTGCGCCTCTGGGACTGGCGTCGCATGGTTGTGCCGCTGTCCTATTTCATCGAGACACCTTTCCAGAACTGGACCCGCGAGAGCGCGTCGATCATCGGCGCGGTCTTTTGGTACCTCGACTACACCGTGCCGATCGAAAAGATGCGTGCCAAGCTGGAGGAATTCGCCAAGTCCTCGGAGCTTTGGGACGGCAGAGTGGTGAACCTGCAGGTGACCGAGAGCGAGAAGGACAGCATTGCCGTGCGTGGCCTTGTCAGCGCCGGCACATCGCCCCGAGCCTGGGACCTGCGCTGCGAGATCCGCGAGAAGATGATCACCTGGCTGCAGCAGGAACACCCTGACGCGCTACCGCGTCGACGCGCAGAGATAAGAACGCAGACACAGCCCGACCCTCCTCCTATGGAGCCGGGGCACCGGGGCGCAGCGTCAGAATAGGCAGGCAGCAACAGTGCGCCGTTCCCACAAGGCGTTTGGGTATAGGCTACTTCTCTTGTGTATTGGGGCTGGCGCCTCAAGGAAGGCAGTTTTCAAAGCAGGAAAACCCGGCCGCCTTATTCGATCCTTTCTTCCAGCATCGCGTTTATCTTGCGGCGCTGAACGATGTTGCGGATCTGATCGGTCATAAGGGTTTCGGGAACGAAATAGGGTTTGCCGTCCTTCCACTCTGCTTGGAACTTGCGCCGCGCGGCGACCAAGTGCTTGGCATGGCCGTCAGCAGCCGCCACCGTCAACTCCAACTGCCGCACCTTGTCGAACAGCCCGTCTGAGCCAGCCCGCACTTCCGCCCTGCGCAAAAGATCGACGAAGGAGCCGATATCGACGAAACTGCCGCTCTTGATAGGACGCTGGTTGGTACGGGCCACCGGGTCCTCTACCTCGTCGAGGGCGACCTCCTCCCGCTCCGTGACCTTGACGACGTAGGATTTGTCGTCGGTGACGAGCTTTGCCATGACCTCCAGCAGGTAAATGGGTTCCGCGCCCATGTTGGTGACGAAGCAACGGGCGTTCTCATCCTGCGCGACAGAGCGGTTGATCAGAATCACGGCCTGTCGCTGACGGCGGAAGCCCAACCAGATGATATGGAGATAGGCGAGCCAGACGATCCCTGTAACCAGGCTTATGACCAGCTGAAGCGAGTCGCTGTTTTTCGCGATCCAATCTAGCATTCTGTCAGGATCCTCCAAATTCGACGACCCGATGGGTCAACGTCCGAAGAGGCAACTGGTTGCACCCGACACGCCGCTGCCAGAGGCGCGCCGGGGTTCTTCGTCGAGCGCGGCTGCCGCTCCCCGCGACAGATCTCGGGCGCGTGGTTCCGTTTTGCCCCTACCGCTAAGATGTACCCCGGGTGCCGATGTGAGGCCAAGGAGCAGGAATTGGTTCATTTGAGAGATCGTGGGTCGCGTCAGGAGCATTGCGGCGAGGCGCCGCAAACACGGTCCATCCCATGCGAAATGGCACAACTGGATGACCACGTTCTCACGACGGCCGACGAGCCCGACAGCTCCCTTTCGGGGCGCGGGGACGCATCAGTTCCAGCAACCGCGACATCTGATAGAAGCCGGAAAGGAGTGCATGATTCTCGAAGATGCACGGACAGCAGGTCCGGGGCGCGAAAGTTCTCCGCCTATCCGGCGCAATAGGCCGGCGGGACCCTCAGGCAAAGGCAACTGACACCTTCCCCCATGGACGACCGAATCACAAAACTGAGACAAGTCACAATGATTTGCCCCGTCGGAGCGACCCTGCGGCTGCCCGTGTGAAGATTTGCTTGATGGATATCTCGCAAGCGGACAGGACAGTTCAGACCAGCAGCCTTGCCAGACTGGCGAGACGGCGGCGCATGGAGTGAAAGCCATTCATGGTGCGGCAGTGTTTCTGGCAGCGATCGTCGAGTCATACCAAGACGCGATCATCAGCAAGAACCTGAATGGCATCTCAACGACATGGAACAAGTCGGCCGAACAGCGATTTTCGGGCTCTGGTTGAAGCGAGCCCTTTGCCTCTTCACGCCCCGGACAACATCTGGCTCCGTTTGAAACCGGGCTTTATGCGATGACCGAAATGCTGGTCGGCGGTATTCTCGAGCTGTTTCGGGGCGGGATCATTCGCAGGGAAGTCGATGGCGCGGCCATCCATGCCGGCTTTTTTTCGAGTGCAGTGACTTCTACCGGTCCCTGCGCGACATGCCCGCCAGCCAATGGGCCAAGATCGTCATGGTGCCCGTGTCCCTGGTTGGCAGTGCGGCAGGGTGGCGGCGTTAAAGTCTTCTCGATTTGTCACCCGGTCGGCAGGAACCGGCGCACCTTCCGATAGGTCTTTCCGATTGCTTCCGGAGCTTTTGTGGCGCCTGCGGTCGGAAACCGAAGAATGGCCAGGCTACCGTTCTGCCTGATCGGCCTGACGACAAGCCGCAAGAGCAACCGGCGCCCCACCATGATCGACAGCTCTCGCGCCCGGCTTGCGCTGCGGACTTGCCCGAGTGCTAAACTATGGTGTGGACATACAAACTTCTGCAATTATAGTCGCAGATCTCCAGAACGCCCCGATCAGGCTGGGAGGCCAAAGCGATTTGTCGGCCACCGGGGCGTTTTTTCTCGAGAATGACACAAAAAACAGCAATACAGGGAGAAACCGATGTCATCGAAAAAGAAACTGCTTGGCGCCTTGCTGACCACCGCCATCCTGGCGGGGAGCAGCGCTCTCGCTTCTGCCGAGACGCTTCGCTGGGCACGCGCCGGCGACAGCCTGACCCTCGACCCGCATTCGCAGAATGAGGGTCCGACCCATGCCCTTTCACAGCAGATCTACGAGCCACTGATCTCGCCCGACATGGAAGCCAAGCCGATTCCCGCGCTTGCCACCGAGTGGATGGTGAAGGAAGGCGACCCGAATGTCTGGGTCTTCAAGCTGCGCGAAGGGGTGAAGTTCCACGGCGGCGAAGATTTCACCGCTGAAGACGTGGTGTTCTCCTTCAACCGCGCCAAGATGGAAAGCTCCGACATGAAGGAGCTTCTGGTTTCGATCAAGGAAGTGCGCGCCGTCGATGACTACACCGTCGAGATGGAAACCGAAGGCCCGAACCCGATCCTGCCGAACAACCTGACCAACCTGTTCATCATGGACAAGGGCTGGGCGGAAGCCAACGACGTGACCGCGCCGGCCGAATTCGATGATGGCGAGGAAACCTACGCGGTGCGCAATGCCAACGGCACCGGTGCCTACATGCTGGAAAGCCGCGAGCCCGACACCAAGACCGTGCTCAAGGCCAATCCAAACTACTGGGGCAAGGGCGAGTTTCCGCTCGAGGTGACCGAGATCATCTACACGCCGATCCAGAACGCAGCGACCCGCGTGGCCGCGCTGCTTTCCGGCGAAGTCGACCTGATCCAGGATGTTCCGGTGCAGGATATCGACCGTGTTGCCAATGGCGACGGGCTCAAGGTCGGCAATGCGCCGCAGAACCGCACCATCTTCTTCGGCATCAATTCCGGTGATGAGGACCTCGAAAACGACAATGTCGAGGGCAAGAACCCGTTTGCAGATGTCCGCGTCCGCAAGGCCATGAACATGGCGATTGACCGTGACGCCATCAAGCAGGTGGTGATGCGCGGCCAGTCCGCACCGACCGGCGTGATCATTCCGCCTTTCGTCAATGGCTGGACAGAGGAACTCGATGCCTATCCGAAGGCTGACATCGAAGCCGCCAAGGCGCTGATGGAAGAGGCCGGATATGGCGACGGTTTCGAAGTCACCCTGCATTGCCCGAACGACCGCTACATCAATGACGAGGCCATCTGCCAGGCCGCCGTCGGCATGATGGGCAAGATCGGCATCAAGGCCAACCTGGTTGCGCAGACCAAGGCCAACCACTTCCCGCTGATCTCGGGCAAGAAGACCGACTTCTACCTGCTCGGCTGGGGCGTACCGACGTTCGATTCGGAATATGTGTTCAACTTCCTGGTCCACTCCACCACGGATGACCGCGGATCCTGGAACGGCTCGCGCTTCTCCAATGAAGAAGTCGACGCGATGATCCAGTCGCTGGGTTCGGAGGTCGACCTCGACAAGCGCAACGAGACCATCGCCAAGATCTGGCAGGTTGTCCAGGACGAGCAGATCTATCTGCCGATCCACAACCAGGTCCTGAACTGGGGAATGAAGTCCAATATCGACTTCCCGGTGCAGCCGGAAGACCAGCCGCACTTCAAGTTCCTGAAGTTCAATTGACCGGCGCCTGAGCGCCTGCGGACGGGGGCCATGGTCCCCGTCCATTTTTCCAGTTTGAAAGCTTCGCCATGCTCGCTTACGTGATCCGCCGCGTATTCCAATCGATCTTCGTGCTGCTGATGGTCGGTCTGGTGGCGTTTTCCATGTTCCGCTTCGTCGGTGACCCGGTGGAAAACCTGCTTGGCCAGGAGCGCACACAGGCGGATATCGAGCGCGTGCGTGACCAGCTGGGTCTCAACGACCCGTTTCCGGTTCAGTACGTCAAGTTCCTCGGCAACGCGCTGCAGGGGAATCTGGGGGTGAGCTACCGGCAGGGCAGACCGGTCTCGGAGATCATCGCCGAACGTGCGCCGGCGACCCTGGAGCTCGCCGGCGTCTCCGCCCTGTTTGCAGTTGTTTTCGGGGTTGGCCTCGGGGTCTTCACCGCCATCCGCAGGGACGGGTTCGTGGCGAATTTCATCATGACCACATCGCTGATCGGGGTCTCGCTGCCAACCTTCCTGATCGGCATCCTGCTGATTTACGTCTTCGCCGTCGAACTCGGCTGGCTGCCCAGTTTCGGACGCGGAGAAACAGTCAAGATCGGCGGATGGAGCACGGGCTTCCTGACCGAAAGCGGCCTGAAGGCCATCATTTTGCCAGCCATCACGCTTGGGCTTTACCAGATGACCCTGATCATGCGCCTTGTCCGTTCCGAGATGCTGGAAGTGCTGCGCACCGACTACATCAAGTTTGCCCGGGCGCGAGGGCTCTCGACGCGGGCCATCAACTTCGGCCATGCGCTGAAGAACACCCTGGTCCCGGTGATCACCGTAACCGGCCTGCAGATCGGCTCCATCATCGCGTTTGCCATCATAACCGAGACGGTGTTCCAGTGGCCCGGCGTGGGCCTGCTGTTCATCAACGCCATCCAGTTCGTCGATATCCCTGTCATGGCAGCCTATCTGATGCTGATCTCCGTCATGTTCGTGCTGATCAACCTGATCGTCGACCTGCTTTACTTCGTCATTGACCCGCGGCTTTCCGCCGACGCGTCATCACGCGGGCATTAGGGGGACGCAATGGAAGCAGTTTCCAATTTCCTGGCCTCGGATCTGTTTTACCGTTTCCGGAAGTCGCCGGTCGCGGTGCTCGCCTTCATCGTCACTGCGGTGCTGGTTCTGTCGGCCCTGTTCGCTCCGCTGATTGCGCCGCAGAACCCGTTTGACCCGGGATCTCTCAACCTGATGAACGGTTTTTCACTGCCGGGTGAACCCAACCAGTTTACCGGCGAAATCTTCATGTTCGGAACCGACGATCAGGGCCGCGATGTGTTCTCGACCATCCTGTACGGTCTGCGCATCTCGCTGTTTGTCGGCTTTTCTGCGGTCATATTCGCCATGGTGCTGGGATCGGTGCTCGGGCTGATCGCCGGCTATACGGGCGGCCGCACCGACACGATCATCATGCGCATTGCCGATATCCAGCTGACCTTTCCCGCGATCCTTGTCGCGTTGCTGATCTTCGGCATCGCCAAGGGCATCACCCCGCCGTCCTACCGCGACGAGGTGGCGATCTGGGTGCTGATCCTGGCCATCGGCCTCTCCGACTGGGTGCAGTTTGCCCGTGTGGTGCGCGGCGCCACCCTGGTGGAACGCAACAAGGAATATGTGCAGGCGGCGAAGCTGATCGGGCGCAAGCCGATGGCGATCATGCTCAAGCACATCCTGCCCAACACACTGGGGCCGGTCCTGGTGATCGCGACGATTTCGCTGGCGCTGGCGATCATCGCCGAGGCGACGCTGTCCTTCCTCGGTGTCGGCGCGCCGCCGACCCAGCCCTCGCTGGGCACCCTGATCCGCATCGGCCAGGGCTTCCTGTTTTCAGGCGAGTACTGGATCCTGCTCTACCCGGCCCTGACGCTGCTGGCGCTGGCGCTATCGGTCAACCTCTTGGGCGATTGGCTGCGTGATGCGCTCAATCCGAAATTGAAATAGGCGGAGACATGACCACCCCACTCCTCTCCGTTCGTGACCTCGTCATCAAGTTCCCGACCCGCCACGGTCCGCTGACGGCGGTCGACGGCGTCAGCTTCGATCTGGCAGCCGGCGAAGTTCTCGGCGTGGTCGGTGAATCGGGCGCGGGCAAGTCGCTAACCGGTTCGGCCATCATCGGGCTGCTGGATCCCCCGGGCCATATTGCCTCGGGCGAGATCTACCTGAAGGGCGAACGCATCGACAATCTTCGCGCTGAAGACATGCGCGCCATCCGCGGCCGGCGCATCGGCATGGTCTTCCAGGACCCGCTGACCTCGCTCAACCCGCTCTACACGATCGCCGATCAGCTGATCGAGACCATCCGCACCCATTTGCGGCTGTCCGAACGCGAGGCCCGGAAACGTGCCATCGGGCTGCTGGACGATGTCGGTATTCCTGCCGCCAGCCGCCGGATCGACGATTACCCGCACCAGTTTTCCGGCGGCATGCGACAGCGTGTGGTGATTGCGCTGGCGCTCGCGGCGGAACCCGAACTGGTGATCGCCGACGAACCCACGACAGCACTCGATGTCTCGGTTCAGGCACAGATCATCGACGTCCTCAAGGAACAGTGCACCCAACACGGAGCCTCGGTCATTCTGATTACTCACGACATGGGCGTGATTGCCGAAACCGCCGACCGGGTGGCTGTGATGTATTCCGGCCGCATCGCCGAAATCGGCCCCGTGCGCGAGATCATCCAGAATGCCAAGCATCCCTATACGAGCGGATTGATGGGCTCGATTCCGACGCTCGCACAGGAGGAAGACCGCCTGGTCCAGATACCCGGCGCGATGCCCCGGCTTTCGGATATTCCGCCCGGCTGCCCGTTCAACCCCCGCTGTGACAAGGTGTTTGACAAATGCAGGGTGCACCGTCCCTCCCTGATCCCGGTGGAAAACCGTGAAGTGGCCTGCTGGCTCTACGAGGATGCCGAAGCGAAGGGGGCCGCCCTATGACCGAGTTTTCCGCGCAGCTCGATACGCCGCTGATTCAGGTCGCCAACCTGTCGTGCGTTTTCGACGTCTCGAAGCCCTGGCTGAACCGGGTAGTCGAACGCGAATCCAAGCAGTTCCTGCGTGCGGTCGACGATGTCTCCTTCGAGATCCGCAAGGGCGAGACCCTGGCGCTGGTGGGCGAATCGGGGTCGGGCAAATCAACCATCGCCAAGATGCTCGTCGGTCTGCTGGAACCAAGTGCCGGCACCATCCTGTTTGATGGCCAGCCGATGGTCATCGACAGTTCCGAGCGGATGATGGAGCTGCGCAAGCGCTTCCAGATGATCTTCCAGAGCCCCTATGCCAGCCTCAACCCGCGCTGGAAGGTGGCCGATGTCATTGCCGAACCGATGGTCGTTCTCGGGGTCGAGAAGGACAGCGCGAAGATCCAGGCCCGGGTCGGCGAATTGCTTGAGCTGGTAGGCCTGTCTGCCGCCGACGGGGCAAAGTTCCCGCACGAGTTTTCCGGCGGCCAGCGCCAGCGTATCGCCATTGCCAGGGCGCTGTCCTCCAACCCGGATTTCGTTGTCTGCGACGAGCCGACCTCGGCTCTGGACGTGTCGGTGCAGGCTCAGATTCTCAATCTGATGCGGGACCTGCAGGACCAGTTGGGCCTGACCTACCTGTTCATCAGCCATGACCTGTCGGTGGTTCGCCACATGGCCGACCGGATCGGCGTGCTCTACCTGGGCGCGCTGGTTGAAATCGCCGACAGCAAGGAACTGTTCAAGGCGCCGCAGCATCCCTATACGCGCATGCTGCTGGATGCGGTTCCGGATCTGGAAATGACCGGCCGCCAGCGGAAGGAAGTGGAAGGGGAAATTCCAAACCCCATCAATCCGCCCCCGGGCTGCACCTTCCATCCGCGGTGCCCCTTCGCCAACGAGCGGTGCAAGGGCGAGGTGCCGCACTGGACCGAGACAAGAACCGGTGTTGTCGCCTGCCATGGTGTCGAAGAAGGGCGCATTCCCGCGGCCGAAATGGTGCGGTGACGGAGAACGTCCACGGATCTGGACCTTGGGCGGTCTCGGTGGCAAACGCCGCTCAGAATATGGATCGGATTTGCTCCCGACGGGTGGTCATGCAAAGCCGGCAAATGGATTTCGGTTTGCGAAGCCGTGTTGTAGGCTCGTTGGGCAAGATGAACCGGAGCAGCCAGTCAGCTTGCCGAATCTGTCCAGGTCGCCGGCCTTGGGAAAGTCTCATGTGAACACGAACGCCCTTATTCCGCATCACAGCCCGCCACCCGGCCACGCCCGTGCCGGCCTTTCGCGTGTCATATCCGCAATCAACACCGCCGATTTCTTTCCGGCGATGCTGGATTACCTGCGCTCGATCGTGCCATTCAGCGGCGCTTTCATCACCCATCTGCACCCCAAGCGACCTCCGGACCACATCTATGACAATGTCCGGGCCGAGCGTCATCGCGAGGTGGTCGATCAGTATCTCGACACGGCCTATCTGCTGGATCCGGTCTATGACGTCTTCCTGTCGGGGCGCTGCAATTGCGCCATGCGCCTGCGCGACATCGCGCCGGACCAGTTCCTGCGCTCGACCTATTACCAGCGCTACTACAAGAACATCGCGCTCAGGGACGAGATGGCAATCCTGGTACCCCAGGGAAACGGCGCGATCTTCTATTCGCTGGGGCGAATCGGTGACGAACCCCGGTTCAGCTCCCGGGCGGTGCGTGCGTTCGAGGCCGAGATCGGCATCATCGGCGCCCTCACCGGAAAGCATTTCGAGCGCGGACATTCTGGACCGGTCGCCTCAGAGGCCACCTCCCCGGACCGGATGCTGTCAGCGGCGCTGGATGCGTTCGGCGAAGACATCCTGACGGCACGGGAGCGCGAAGTGGCGACGCTGATCCTCAAGGGCCATTCCTCAGCCTCGATATCGACCGTGGCCGGCATCGCGGTGGGAACAGTCAAGATCCATCGCAAGAACATCTACCGCAAGCTTTCGATTTCCTCGCAATCGGAATTGCTGTCGAAGTTTCTGCGCTCCGTTCTGAGCTGAGCGGCATACCCCCTTCGGGGTATTTACCCCCTTGCTCCCGGCTCCTAGCGTTGCAGACTGGACATTGAGTGAAACCGGCGGGGGCGAAATCATCGAATGACCGGACCAGAAGTTGTCACGCAGCGCAAAGCCGCAGTGTCGGTGCGCGGACTGACAAAGACCTTCGGAGAGGGCGAGTATGCGGTCACGGCGCTGGACGCCGTCGAAGTCGACATTCGCGAAAATGAATTCTTCACCCTGCTCGGTCCCTCCGGCTGCGGAAAGACCACGTTGCTGCGCCTGATTGCCGGTTTCGAGCTGCCGACGCATGGAGTTATCGCGCTTGAGGGCCGCGATATATCGGCGTTGCCACCGCACCGGCGCCCGATCAACACGGTGTTTCAGAGCTACGCGCTGTTTCCGCACATGACGGTGGCGGAAAATATCGGATTCGGGCTCAGAATGCTCGGCAAGCCGGCGGCCGAGATCAGGCAGACGACCGAACGCATGCTGGCGCTGGTCCAACTCGAGGCCATGGCCGGCCGGCGCACCGACCAGCTCTCGGGCGGCCAGCAACAGCGCGTGGCGCTGGCCAGGGCGCTGGCGCCGGCGCCAAAGGTCTTGCTGCTTGACGAGCCACTGGCGGCGCTGGATCTCAAACTGCGAAAAAACATGCAGCTCGAGCTGAAGAGCCTGCAGGCGGAAACCGGCATCACCTTCGTGTTCGTGACCCATGACCAGGAGGAAGCGCTGACCATGTCCGACCGCATCGCGGTGATGAAATCGGGCAGGATCCTGCAGATCGGCTCGCCGCGTGATATCTATGACCGGCCGACACATCGCTTCGTTGCCGACTTCATCGGCGACATCAACATTCTCGATGGAACCATCGAAAGCCTCGACAACGGCATCGCCAGCGTGCGGCTGAAGGACGGCACCGCTGTCCTGGCGCAGCCGGGAACGGCAACGGCGGCCCGCCCGGGCGCAGCAAGCATCGCAATCCGGCCGGAGAATGTGCGACTGGCGCAAGCGGGTGAGACGCCGACCGTGTCAGGCACGGTGGAAAACGTGGTCTATTTCGGCGCGGCGACCAATCTTCATATCCGTCTTGCGACCGGGGAGCAGATGGTCATCCGCAACCCCGGCGCCGTCGAGGAGGGCAGGTACCGGCCCGGCGCCACCATCGGCGCCGTGTTGCCGCCCGAACTAATCCGGGTGCTGGAATGAGCAAGCAGGACGACACCGTGGCGCTCGCTGCCGCACTCGAGCACAACCGGCGCCGCGAGCGGCTGACCCGGTTCTGGCTGCTGGCCCCGGCCCTGCTGATCATCCTGGCAATCAGCATCCTGCCGCTCGGCATCACCGTGGTCTATTCCTTCCTGACACCGGGCACCTATGGCGGTGTGACCTGGGAATTCAGCACCGACAGCTATGTGCAGTTCCTGTTCCAGCGCGATATCTTCGATGACACGCTGGTGTTCAACTCCGCCTACCTTTCGATCTTCCTCCGGTCCATCGGGCTTGCGCTTGGGGCCACCATCGGGGCGCTGATCCTCGGCTTTCCGACGGCCTATTTCATCGCCACCAAGCCGCGCGAACAGCGCAATCTCTGGCTGTTTCTGATCACGCTGCCGTTCTGGACCAACCTGCTGATCCGCACCTATGCGATGCTGCTGATCATCCGCGACGAAGGCATCATCAATCTGGTGCTGATGAAATCCGGAATCCTCTCGTCGCCGCTGGCCATCCTTTACACCGATACGGCCGTGTTCATCGGACTGATCTATTCGTTCCTGCCCTTCATGGTTCTTCCGATCTACGCCAGTCTCGAGAAGATCGATTTCAGTCTGGTGGAAGCCGGCTACGACCTTTACGCAAACCGGCTGAAAGTGCTGTTTCACGTCATCGTACCGCTGGCCAAGCCGGGACTCGTGGCCGGCGGCATCCTGGTCTTCATCCCGGCGCTCGGCGCCTACATCACGCCCGAACTGCTGGGTGGCGGCAAAAAGCTGATGATCGGCAACATGATTGCGATGCAGTTCGGCGCCTCGCGAAACTGGCCCTTCGGCTCGGCCGCGGCACTGATCCTGATGGCGCTGGTGGTGATTGTGCTGCTGGTCAACGCGCTGGCAACCGGCAGGGAGGCGCGGGGCAATGGCTGATCCGGCAACCGCAGTTGCGAGCCCCCGTTCCGCACCGCGCCGCCGCAGGATGGTACGGGATCTCAAGGCGATGCCGGGCTTCACCGCGATGGCCTGGATCACCATCGTGGCACTCTATCTGCCGATCATGGTGCTGGTGGCGTTTTCCTTCAACGAAAACCGCTCGGTGGTGCTGTGGACGGGATTCTCGCTCGACTGGTACGCCAAGGCGCTTGAGAACGACGGGATCCGCAATGCAGCCTGGGTATCGGTCAAGGTGGCGCTGTTTGCCACCGTGATTTCGACGATTGTCGCCACCATGGCTGCACTGGCGACAACGCGAACGAGAAAATTCACCGGGCAGGGGCTGGTCTACGGCATCATCAACCAGCCGCTTATGATCCCGGAGATCGTTACCGCCATTGCGACGCTCTCGCTGTTTGCGCTGGTCAAGAAACTGACCGGTCTCAACGGCATCGGCTACCTGATGATGGCGCATGCAGCCTTCTGCATTCCGTTCGCCTACATGCCGATCCGGGCGCGGCTTGAAACCATGACGCTGACGCTCGAGCAGGCGGCGGCGGATCTCTACGCGCCACCGTTCAAGGTCTTCACCCTGGTGACATTGCCGCTGCTCGGCCCGGGCATCGTCTCCGGAGCGATGCTGGCCTTTGTCGTCTCGCTTGATGACGTGATCATCACGCTTTTGATCGCGGGGCCGGGGGAGACCACGCTTCCGATCTACATCCTCGGCGCCATCCGGCGCGGGATCACGCCCGAGATCAATGCCGTCTCGACCATTCTGGTCGCGGTCTCGGTACTGCTGGTCATGCTGCTGTTCTTCGTGCAGCGGCGGATGCAGCGGTAGGACGGACACAAGAAAGAAGGAAAGAGAGGAACAGGATGAAAACCGTATTGAGGCTTCTCGCCACCGCATCCGTCGTGGCATTCGCATCGTCAGCGGCCATGGCTGCGGGCGAACTGAACATCTACAACTGGGGCAACTACACCTCACCCGAAATGATCAAGAAGTTCGAGGAAAAGTACGACGTCAAGGTCAATCTGGACGGCTACGATTCCAACGAGGCAATGCTGGCCAAGGTCAAGGCAGGCGACACCGGCTACGACATCGTTGTGCCCGGCGATTACATGATCAAGGTGATGATCGGTGATGGGCTGCTCGAGGAAGTCAAGCCGAACACCATGGAGAACTTCAAGAACGTCGATCCGAAATGGGTCGATGTGTGGTGGGATCCGGGCCGCAACTATTCGATCCCCTACCAGTGGGGCACCACCTCTTTCACGGTCGACACCGCCGTCTATGACGGCGAAATCGATACGCTGGCGCTGCTGTTCAATCCACCGGAAGTGCTCAAGGGCCGGATCAACATGCTCAACGACATGAACGACGTGATCAATGCCGGGCTGCGCTATCTCGGCTACGGGCGTTGCAACGGCAACCAGGAGGAGCTGCGCGAAGTGTTGGCCCTGCTGACCAAGGCCAAGCCCGACTGGCGGACGATGGATTATGCCATCATCGAGAAGCTGACCTCCGGCGACGTGGACATGAGCCAGAGCTGGAACGGAGCGGCAATGCGGGCGCGGGCACAACGCCCGACGCTGAAATATGCCTATCCGAAAGAGGGCTTCACCGGCTGGATGGACAATGTCGCCGTGCTCAAGGGTGCACCCAATCTCGAAAATGCCAAGCTGTTCATCAACTTCATGATGGATCCGGAAAACGCCGCAATGACCTCGAACTTCGCGCGCTACGCCAATGGTATCCTGGGCAGCGATGAGTTCATGGATCCGGAAATGCTGTCGGCTCCGGAGATCGTGATGCCGGCCAGTGCACCGGCGCCGGATTTCGTCACGCCCTGCCCGCAGGAAGTCGTCGATCTGTACAACAAGATCTGGACCCAGCTGAAACAGTAGGTCCGAGCTCCGGCGCGCTTGCAAAGGCGGGCGCGCCGGCATTCCACAAGAGAAAGATTGTCCATGTCCAACACCGGGTCCAATACCGGCAAGGTTGAAGCGGCTGTGCCAAAAACCGCCCGGCAACTGGGAATCATGCAAGGTTTCCCGCCGCCGCCGGAGAAGCGGCCGACGCTTGAGAACTGGGACCTTCCGCCGTTCAATCGCTGGACCTTCCAGAACGTGCGCAGCCTGATTCCGACGGTGGACGTGTTTCGCGGTTTCGGGCCGGCAAGCCGGCTGGAAGAGGCGCCGCAGGACCTCTCCGGTGTCACCTTCGAGCGCGAGAACGGCAGCACCGTGACGATCGACCGGTTCCTGAGTGAGAGTTACGGCGACGCCTTCCTCGTGATGCACGGCAACCGCATCGTCTTCGAGCGTTACCTCAACGGCATGGCGCCCGAGACACTGCACCTGTCGCAGTCGGTGGCAAAATCCGTGGTCGGCCTGCTGGCCGGCATCCTCGCATCGGACGGCGTGGTCGACATGCATGCGCCGCTGGCAGGCATCGTGCCGGAACTCGGGCAGTGCGGCTATGGCGACGCCACACTCGACCAGGTGCTCGACATGCGCTCTGGCGTCAGGTTCAGCGAGGACTACAACCTGCCCGGCAGCGACATGACCCGGATCGACATTGCTTCGGGCTGGCGGCCGAAAACCGGCAATGCGCCTCGGCCGACGATCCGCGAAGTCATTCTCAGCCTGCCGAAGACGCGGCCGCATGGCGGCGCGTTCGAGTACCGTTCGATCGAAACCGACGTGGTTGCCTGGGCGCTGGAACGGGCCGCAGGCAAGTCCCTTGCCGAGCTGGTCAGCCAGTTGCTTTGGCAACCGATCGGCGCGGACCGGGATGCCTATTTCACCGTCGACGAGGCAGGAACCGCGCTCGCGGATGGCGGCTTCAATGCGACATTGCGGGACTATGCCCGCCTCGGCCTGCTGGCGCTCAATGGCGGCATGGCCCAAGGCCGGCAGGTGGTGCCCGAGGCCTGGATCGAGGGCTTGCGCGACGGCAATCCGGAAGTGTTCGGCCCACCCTATACCGCAGTCGTCCCGGGGGGGGCCTATCGCCGGTTCTGGTGGATCCGCGATGCAAAGAGAGGCGACATCTGCGCCCGCGGCGTGTTCGGCCAGCTGATCTATGCCGACCCGAAGAGCGGGTTCCTGGCGGTCAAGCTCTCGACCTGGCCGGACTACGTGATCCCGTCGCTGACCCGCGACACGTTCCGTGCCATCGACGCCATCCGGACGGCGCTGAACGACGTGTGAGATACGGAATCGGCGGTCCGCACAATGCTCTTGGGCGACCACCCGGATCTCTTCGCCCTGCCTCCTGCCGATGGCGCCTCGGGATCTGGCCCATCAATCTGCGGCATCGCGCGCTGCTCATGCATGCCGGGCAGCATCTGACCGGGATCGGGTCCTTCAGCCGCAGCGTGCGCATGCCGGTGAGCTCAGCGACGGCACGGACGGCTTGGATCAGCTTCGCACTGGTGTCAGTATAGAGCCGGACACAGGCGGGATCGTGCCTGTAAACTGGCCTAAAACCTTTATCCAGAAAGGTTGGCGCAAGCACTGGATTGCATGGTGTCCGTCAGTTCCTGCTGTTTCTAATTTAGGATTTCATCAGTCACACAACGCCAGGCTGGAGCCCCTGTGCCCGTTTATGCTGCGGCAGACCCGATACAGAAAGCGAACCGGATCATGACACGAAACGGCATTGGACCTGGTCTGGCGCGAATACTTCTGGTCGCTGCGCTGTACTTCATCTCTGGCCGGCTTGGTCTTTTTCTCGCCGTGCCTCCCGGCTACGCCACCATCATCTGGCCGGCCTCGGGCATCGCGCTCGGCGCGCTGTTCATTTACGGCTGGCGGCTCTGGCCCGGGATCCTGCTCGGGTCGTTTCTGCTCAACAGCTATATTTCCGGCGCCTACACCCCCGAAGCCGGGCTGGACAGCACCAAATTGTTGACAGCCCTTGCCATTGCCTGCGGATCGAGCCTGCAGGGTTTGCTCGGCTACGGGCTGGTCAGACGTGCGGTGGGTTTGCCGCTGACGCTGGACCGTTTCCGGCAGATCCTGCTGCTGTTCGTCATTGCCGGACCGCTGGCCTGCATCGTTGCCGCAAGCATCGGCGTCGGGTCGCTCTACGCCTCCGGAATCCTGCCGACTGAAGAGCTGGCGGAGAACTGGTTTACCTGGTGGGCCGGCGACGTGTTCGGCATCCTCATCTTCCTGCCACTGATCCTGCTCTCGCCGCTCAACGAGCACAGGCTTATCTGGCGCGGAACCACGCTTGGCAGACTGCCGGTAACGGCCCTGCTGATCCTCGTCATCCCGTTCGGCCTGACCTTCTATGCCTGGAAGATTTCTTCGGAAGCCAACACCGACAACGGGGAGATCCTGTTTGAATCGCTTGCCCTGGAAAGCAAGAAGGCGCTGCTGAGCCGCATAAGTTCCTACGAGAATGCGCTGCTTGGCGGGGTGGCCTATGTCCAGGGGTCGGAACTGGTCAGCCGTGATGAGTGGCGGCGGTATGTCGACATGCTCGACATCCAGAAGAACTTTCCGGGCATCAACGGTCTGGGGTGGATTATCCCGTTGGTGCCTTCCGGAATCGACAGATTTCTCGCCGCAACGCGCGCGGACGGGGCGCCGAATTTCGAGATTCACCCGAAAGATGTCGAGGACGGCCACTACATCATCAACTTCATTGAACCCGAAGCCATCAACCGGCAGGCTGTCGGGCTCAACATCGCGTTTGAAGCACACCGCAAACAGGCTGCCGACCTGTCGCGCGATACCGGGAAACCGGCAATCACCAAGCGGATCATCCTCGTACAGGACGCAGAGAAAACTCCGGGCTTTCTGCTCTTGCACCCGATGTACAAGGAAGGCTTCGAGCCCGGGTCCTCGGCCGACGAATGGGCCGTGTTCGACGGCTGGATCTACGCACCCTTCATCGCGAAGAACTTCATGAAGGACCTGACCCAGAGTCAGGGCAACACCATCGATTTCCGGGTTTACGACGGCAGCTCGGAAGATCCCGATGCATTGATCTACGACAGCCAGACGGTTCGCGTGGCCGATTACGTGCCTGCCTTCAGCAAGCGCGAGCAGATCGATGTGATGCAGCAGAAATGGCTGATCGTGTGGGAAAGCACGCCGGGATTCGAGCAGAATTCCCGCAACAACAACCCTGTCCTGATTCTCGCCTTTGGCCTGCTGATCTCCTTCCTTCTGGCGTCATTCCTGTTCGTGGCCAATATTCGCCGCAGCAATTCAACCGAGGACACGCCTGGCCCGAAGGCACTTGTTCTTCCCGGGGTTGTCCTCGTTGTCCTGGCGATAGGCAGCGTGGCGCTCTACCGTGCGCTGACCGCGACGGAGCTGGATTACCTCAAGGCCCTGACCGGCAACGAGGCCAGCAGAATAAGTTCGATTGTTGCGGCCGAGGCGAAAGGAAAGATCACCGCGCTCGAGCGAATGGCGAGCAGGCTGGAATCGAGCCGAAACCTGTCGGACCTGGCTTGGCGCACCGATGCCGCGAACTTCATCGAAGATCTGGGCGGGCTGCGCGCCATCAGCCAGGTAACCTCGGACAACCTGATACTGCAGTCCGAGCAGGCGGGAAAAAACGAGCGGCTGGTATGGGTCATTTCCATTCTCGACGGCACTCAGAAAGACGTGCTTTCGGCAGCCATTGCAGCAGACGTACCGAAACTGAGTGCACCGCTTGAAGTCATCCCCGGCGACCATGCCCTTACCGCATATTTTCCGCTCAGCATGCAGGGTGCACCAAACGGGTTCCTGGCCGGAGTATTCTCGGTTCAGGAGTTTTTCGGCGCCGAGATCCCCACCGAACTGCTGCAGCACTACCGTTTCGAAATCACCTATAACGGGCAGATCTATGCCACCTTCGGAAACCGGTCCCAGCCGCCGGAAGCGGACTGGCTGCTTCAAAGCAATGTCCGGATTCTCGACAAGAGCTGGTCGATCAACACCATCCCGACTGCCCAGTTTGTCACCTCTCAGCGCAGCCAGCTGCCCAATGTGGCTCTCCTCGCCGGATTGCTGATATCGGTTCTTGCAGCCGTGACAGCCCACATGACCGGACTGTCGCGACTGAAAACCGCTCGCCTGGAGGCGTCCAATGACCGGATAAGAGAGGAAGCCACGCGCAATTCCGCCATCATGAACACTGTTCTGGACGGCGTTTTGACAACCAACTCGCAAGGGCTTGTCGAAACCATCAATCCGGCGGGACTTCGCCTGTTCGGCTACGCCAAGGGTGACGTCGTGGGCAAAAACGTGAAGATGCTGATGCCAGCTCCCTACCATGAGGAACTTGACGCGTTTCTGCGCAATTATCAGCGAACCGACGAGCGCAAGTTTGCTGGTACACAGCGACAGGTCAGCGCGATACGCAGGGACGGCACCGAGTTCCCGATCGATCTTACCGTCAACGAGATGAGGCTTGACGGCGAGCGGATGTTCGTCGGCACAATCCGCGATACCAGCGAGGCGGTGGCTGCAGCCAAGGACCTGCATGAATCCAATACACTCAAGTCTGCGATTCTGGCGAGCACCGAGTACCTGATCGTTGCCACCGAGTTGGACGGCACGGTGATGATGTTCAACGAGGCCGCCGAAAGCGCCCTCGGATACACCGCTGAAGAGGTCGTAGGGAAACAAACACCATCGCTCTGGCACGACCCCGCCGAGGTTGCCCGACGGGCGCAGGAGCTGACGGAAGAGCTGGGGGAGACCGTCGAACCGGGTTTTGGCGTCTTCACCCGGAAAGTCGACCTCGTCGGCACCGACGAGAACGAATGGACCTTCATCCGCAAGGACGGAACGCGGTTTCCGGTTCTGCTGGCGGTGACGCCGTTGCGCGACGCAGAGCAGCGGGCAACCGGCTATCTTGGCGTCATTCTCGACATTACCAAGCGGAAGGAGATGGACCGCCTGAAAGCGGATTTTGTCTCCACCGTCAGTCACGAATTGCGGACTCCGCTGACATCCATTCGCGGCGCGCTTGGACTGATGGCCGGCCCGATGGCGAAGGACCTGCCGGAAAAGGCCGGTCGCCTGATCGATATCGCCCACAAGAATTCCGAACGCCTGACCGTGCTGATCAACGATATCCTCGACATCGACAAGATCGAATCGGGCCAGATGCGCTTCGACATGAATGAGGAAGATATCGGCGAGCTGCTGACACAGGCTGTCGAGGTCAACCAGCCCTATGCGGAAAAGCTCGGTGTGGCCTTCAAGGTAACCAAGATCGACCCAGGCCTGACGGCCGATGTCGATGCCGAGCGGCTGGCACAGGTGCTGGCAAATCTTCTCTCCAACGCAGCCAAGTTCACCAACAGGGGAGACGAAGTCGAGATCTCGGCCCAGGCCCAGCCGGGACGGGTACGCATTTCAGTCAAGGATCACGGCAACGGCATTTCCGAGGAATTCCGTCCCATGATCTTCGGCAAGTTTTCGCAAGGCGATTCCTCCTCGACGCGTGTCAAGGGCGGCAGCGGCCTGGGGCTTTACATCAGCAAGCAGATCGTCGAGCGAATGGGCGGCCGCATCGGGTTCGAGACCGAGACAGGCAAGGGCACGACCTTCTGGATCGAATTGCCACTGCTGGTTAAGGGACATGTCATCGGCGGCCTGGATGCGGACGACACCCAGCGTGCCTTGCTGCATTACAAGAGCAAGAATGCGCCGACGCTTCTGCACATCGAGGACGATCACGACCTTACCCGCATTCTTTCCATGTCGCTTAACGGCAAAATCGAGGTGGTTCCTGCAACCAGCCTGAAGCAGGCGGAACAGCTGCTGCGCAATCAGCACTTCGATCTTGTCGTTCTCGATATCGAGCTTCCCGACGGTTCGGGGCTTGAGTTTCTCACCGATCTTATCCGGCAGATCGTCCCACCTGTACCGGTGATCATCCTTTCGGCCAGCGAGGTATCGGGCGAGATCGAGAGTTCGGTCGCTTCGGCGCTGGTAAAATCGCGCGCCTCGGAGAAAGAAATCGTCGAGACCATAGAAAGCCTCTTATTGAGCTAGTGCGGATGGTGCCAGGCCCATACCCATAGCCATAGCGAAACAGACACATCCAAATCCGGAGCGCGACAAACAGATGAGTGATCCCCTCAAGGTCCTGTATGTGGACGACGAAGATGACATACGGGAAATCGCTGTGATGGCACTGGAATTCGATCCCGGATTCTCCGTTCGGAGCTGTAATTGCGGTTCCGAGGCGCTGGCGATTGCAGCGGACTGGTTGCCGGATCTGATCCTGCTGGATGTCATGATGCCGGGCATGGATGGCCCCGAGGCCCTCCAACGGCTTCGGCAGTCAGCGGAGACGGTCTCGATTCCCGTTGTGTTCACAACCGCGCGGACTCAGCCAGAGGACCTGGCGAAGTTCATGAGTCTCGGGGCTGCAGGAGTTATTTCCAAACCCTTCGAGCCGATGTCTCTGGCCGAGCAGGCGCGGGATCTCTGGGAGCGGACAAGAGGCTGACCGGATCGACATAACCGCAAGCTGAAAGCCAAGGCAGGCGCGGATCAAAGCTGGTCCATGCGATATGGATGGCTGGGCCTGAAAGCACCTGATATGCCGGGGCTTCGGGATCAGTCGAGCGCCTCTATCTCATTGATCAGGCCGGTGATTGCAGTTGTGAAACCGGACTCGCAATAGCCGTCCTGCCGCAGGATTTTCTCCAGCCTGACTGCGGCTTCACCGAGAGCCTGGAAACCGAAGACGCCGGATGCTCCGACCAGTGAATGCGCCAGCGTCGAGAGTCCAGCGTCAGCCGCAATCATACCACCGGGAGACTGCCTCGCTGCCAGCAGCTCCCCGATCTGATCGAGATGACCCCTGGAGCGCTGGATGAACTGGTGCCGCAACTGTTCGATCCGGTCGCGGGCTTCGGGCGGCAGCTGGTCGAGCCTGGTTGTTTTCAATTTACGATTGAGCATCAGCATGACTTCCTCGTGTTGTGCAGCGATGTAGACCGTCGGCTGGCAGACATTGGCGATACAGAGCGAACGGCCATCCAGACTGAGTCCGCTGCCATCGGCCGCCTGTTCGCAGATCACATTGATTGTCTTGATCTGTTCCACAACGGGGAACCCTCGAGAGTGCCGAGGACCTGACTTCGGTACACGGATGGGCGTAAGGCGCCAGTTCCGTCATTGGTCCTTCCCAGCGCCGGTGTCCGGGCTCGCCGGAACGTCTGCCGCCGGGTGAGCCAGAACGACCTGGTTGCGGCCATTGTTCTTGGCCAGGTACAGCGCACGGTCCGCCTCGGCGAAGATCTCGGCTGTGTTTTGACAGACGTCGCTACCGGCCACGCCGATGCTGATGGTGAGCGAGAACTGCTGCGGCCGGCCGTCAAAAATAATCCCGGCAAAATGGCTGCGGAAATTTTCCAGCACGTCAAAAACAGCCTCCGGGGACGTGTCTAGCAGAAGCAGCGCAAACTCCTCACCGCCGTACCTGCCCACCACATCGGTCTTGCGGACCCACCCGACCAGTGCGCGGGCGAGGATGGACAACACCTGGTCGCCGATGGGGTGACCCCAGGTGTCATTGACGTTCTTGAAATGATCAACGTCGATCATCGCCACGCAAAACTGCATGCCAGTGCGTCTGACCCGGTCCATCTCCTGTTCCACACGCTCATTGAAGCGGCGATGGTTGAGAAGGCCGGTCAGTCCGTCGCGCTCGATCAGCGACCGCAGGACCCGCGCGCGCTCGACCCGCAGATTGATCAGCATCACCAGCGCATCAAGGTCTGCCCGCTTGGAGATGAAATCGTCGCCGCCGAACTGCCGTGCCCGCATCTGTATGGCCTTGTCCTCTTCGGAGGACAGGAACACAATCGGAATCGACAGATGGCTCTTGTGCTGGCGAATGATCTTGGCGATCTCGATGCCGTCCGTGTGGGGCATCTTCAGATCCATGATGATGATGTCGAAGAAAGTCCCATTGATGGTCGGGATGATCTTCAGCGGGTCATTGAGAATCGACACGATCATGCCATTTGCGCGAAGTATCTCCGCATAGACGGCCGAGGCAACCGGATCATCGTCGACCAGAAGGATCGATGCCGGCTGTTCGCTGAGCTGGCCACCGAGGTGCTCGAGCCAGTGCACCAGCTCCGCCTGCTCGATCGGGTCTGCAATTATTGTGCTGACATGGGACCGGGCACATTTGGCGCGGTAGGCAAAGCTGGTTTCAGACGAGACAAGAATTTTCGGCAGCGCCTCGCCAAGATCTTCACAGATCTCAAGCGCATCGGGTATCGATCCGTCAATCAGCACCAGGGCATCGTCGCCGCCGCAGGACACGGCTGCCGCCTGCCCCGAGCTGCCGTCAACAGTTGTCGCGGTATAGTTCAAGGGGTTCATGACCCGGGTTACGTCTCGCAGGAATTTACCGCCGCCAATGACGTGGACCGAAGGCTGGGACGGGTTGCTGAAAATCGTTTCCACCTGCGCCAATCTGCTCGCCCGGGAATTTTCGACTGGATCTGAAACGTGGAACATGTTGGTCCTTCTCGATGGTCGCGATTTCCTGAATCTTTCGCGTTCGCCGATTCCTCGGCCCGTTTGATTTCTACTTCTGAAGCCGCGCCCCGGCACTCCTGTTGTTCCCAGCAGCACACCTGCCTTCAACCTTAACTTGCGCAGCAATACAACCTATTGATAATTATTGCTTTTCACAGGATGCTGATATATATACCAAGTGTGAGTTAAAATGAAACTAATGATGATTACGAAACTGTCTTTGCCCTGATCATCGAAGCTCTTGCACGCAGCTGCGAGAAGTTGAGTACTTGTTTTGCTTTTGTGAAAAACCTCCTCCCATCTGGACTTCGGCATGACGAATACTTGAAGCCGGAAATATTCAACATCAAAGCTTCCGCGCGACGGGTCTGCGTCCCGTAAGGCAACCCTGGTCGGAAGCATCTTCTCAATGGGAGTGGAATTCGGGCTTCCGGTGCTCGCCAAGAACGCCGAGACTGCGCCACAGAAGTTCTACCTGCATGATTGTGGATGCCATGAATTCCAGAGTTACGGCGTCGTCCGAACAAGAGGACGGAAGCCGCGATCTCTTCAGGGTCGCCTGTCCGGCCAGGCAGATGGAAGGGTGCGGCCACCTGGTCTGTCTCTCACGGCCACCACCGCTGAGTTCATCCATGATGTTGAACCAGGTCCAGCCGGCTGACACCGCATTGACGCGGATGTTTTCGGGGGCCAGATCCATCGCCAGGTTTCGTGTCGGTTGCAGGATCCCGGCCCTGCAAACCGGGTAGAGCCAGCGGAAGCGCTCACATCTCGACAGCCCGATCTCGCTCGAAGAAATCGCCAATACGGCCAGGGTCACGTCTGCGGCGGATGCATGAAGAGCAGATGGCGGGCGGGCCGGGAACCTCAGTGACCGAAGTGGCGACCCGGAGGGGGTTTTCGCGTCTCGGACGCTTTTCCCAGATCGACAAGGCCAGGTACGGCCAACCGCCGAGCAAGACGTTGCAGAACGGCTAAGGCGTCGGATTTGCGGACTGAAAACGGCCCGCCCCAGAAAAGGCGAGCCGTTGAAGATTTCCGAAGTATCCTGCAGCCGGTCAGTTGGCGTCGCTGTCCCAACCGGAAATGGCCTTGGCCTCAAGGAACTCCTCGATGCCCCAGACGCCGCCTTCGCGCGCCCGGCCCGACGCCTTGACGCCGCCGAAAGGCGCGCCGGCGCCACGCGACTTGCCGTTCATTTCGACCATGCCCGAGCGCAGACGCCGCGCCATGCGGTTGCGCTTGGCGCCGTCCTGGCTCTGGACGTAGTTGGTCAGGCCGTAGATCGTGTCATTGGCGATCTCGATCGCATGTTCTTCATCGTCGAAGGGCATGATCGACAGGACCGGCCCAAAAATCTCCTCGCGCGCAATGGTCATGTCATTGGTGACATCGGCGAAGACGGTCGGACGGACAAAATAGCCGCGGTTGAAGCCTTCGGGACGACCGGTGCCGCCGGCGACCAGCCGCGCGCCCTCGTCAATGCCCTTCTGGATCAGGCCCTGGATCTTGTCATACTGGGCAGCCGAGACCACCGGACCGATGTGGTTGCCCTCATCATGCGAGGAGCCAACCTTGGTGGAGGCGGCAACTTCAATCGCCTTCTCGACGGCCTGATCATAGACCGGGCGCTCGACCAGCATGCGGGTCGGCGCGTTGCAGCTCTGGCCGGTGTTGTTGAAACAGTGTCTCACACCGCGCTCGACGGCCTTTTCGTCGGCATCGGCGAAGATCACATTGGCGCCCTTGCCGCCCAGCTCGAGGCAGACGCGCTTGAAGGTGTCCGCGGCAGCCTTGGAGATGGCCGCACCGGCACGGGCCGAACCGGTGAAGCTGATCATGTCAACATCGGCATGGGTCGAGAGATCAGTGCCGACACCGACGCCATCGCCGTTGACCAGGTTGAATACCCCGGCCGGAACGCCCGCGGCATGGACGATCTCGGCAAAGACGAGCGAGGACAGCGGGGCAACCTCGGAGGGTTTGAGCACCATGGTGCAGCCTGCAAGCAGCGCCGGGATCACCTTCAGCGTGACCTGGTTCATAGGCCAGTTCCAAGGCGTGATCAGGCCGACAACGCCGATCGGTTCCATGGCGATGCGGTCATTGGGCGCATGCGGGCCGAGCGGCCGGATGAACTCGATGTCCTTGAAGGCGGTTATGAAATTGTCGATGTGCCAAGTGCCGGACGTGACCTGGCTGGAGCGCGACATCGATATCGGCGCACCCATTTCAAGGCTGATCGCCTGCGCCATGTCCTCGGCGCGCTCGGCATAGATCTCGCGGATCTTCTTGACATAGCCGAGCCGAACCTCCGGATCGGTCCGGGACCAGGATTCGTAAGCAGCCTTGGCGGCAGCAACCGCCTTGTCGGTGTCCTCGGAAGAGCCGAGCGAGATCACCGCGCAAGTTTCCTCGTTCGACGGGTCAATCACATCGCAATCGCGTGGCTTTGAAGGCGAAACCCAGGCACCGTTGATGTAAAACTCGCGCTTCTCGATCATGTCATTCTCCAAACTTGTTCAAGCGTCCCACATGGGGAGGCTGCCGGTTCAATTCAATTCTGTAGGGGTGGAATGCGGGTCGATGCAACCTCGATTCCGGCTTCAATCGGTTTTACCAGCAGGTCTCCGCAATGATTTTTGCCGCCCGCAGGTGATTGCGCCCGGGCCAGCGCTCAGCGCAGGGCCTGAAGCAGTGCCGGGGTGGGGAAGCAGGTCGGCCTCTGGCCGTTCTTCGCCTGCCATTCGCCGATCGAGCGGCGGGTCTTGTAGCCGGGCAGACCATCGGCGCCGCCAACATCATAACCCAGGTTTTCCAGCGAGGATTGCAGCCGGGCAATGTCGGAGCGCAACATCTTGCCGGTATCGCCCCAGGGCGTGACAAAAGCCGAGCCACCATGGGCCATGCGGTCGGCCAGATTGCCGATGAACAGGGCATAGAGATCGGAATTGTTGTATTCCTTGATGACGTAGAAGTTCGGCGTGACGACGAATTCCGGGCCGTAGATTCCGGCCGGAACCAGGACCATCCCCGGGGCGCGGCGCTCGTGCTCGGGAAACGGCCTGCCGGAAATGCGGATGATGCCCATGTCGGTGAGGGCACTGATCGGGCGGGCCCTGTCCGGTCCTTCCAGCGCGCAGGTGACACCTTCAGGGATCACCGCCTCGAAGCCCCAGTCACGGCCGCGCACCCAGCCCGACTTCGCCAGATAATTGGCGATCGAGGCGAGTGAATCAGCGGTCGAATTCCAGATGTCGCGCTTGCCGTCGCCATCAAAATCGACCGCGTGGTCGAGATAGCTCGAGGGCAGGAACTGCGGCTGGCCCATGGCGCCGGCCCAGGAGCTTTTCATCTCGGAGGCCGGGATGTCGCCGCGCTGAAGGATCTTCAATGCGGCAAGGACTTCCTTGCGGAACAGATCCGGCCGCGTCGACATGAAGGCCTTGGTGGCAATAACCCGGATGGCCGAATGCGGGATGCTGGCGCGGCCGAAACCCGATTCCCGGCCCCAGATGGCAACGACAATGGCGCCGGGAACGCCGTAGCGCTGCTCGATTCTTTGCAAAAGGCCTGAATGTTTCTGCATCAGCGACCGGCCCGAGGCGGTGAGACTCTGCAGGCTTTTCTCGCTGAAATAGGCGCCCGGGCTGCGAAACTCCGCCTGGCTCTGGGCCCGCTGTTTGGGCTTGGGAAAACCGGGAGGGACGAGATCAGGCAGATCCCAGTCGAGACTGACGCCCGCGAAAGCGCGGTCGAAAACCGGTTTGGAAACCCCTTCCCGTCTGGCTGCGGGCCAGAGATCCGCCTCGAGCCATTGCCGGAATTGCGCCTCGACGCCTGCCTTGGTGGCAGCCTGCGATTCGGGCACCGCAAGGGCGGCCATGGTGAAAGCGAAGATGACGGTGAGGATCAGGGTGCGAATCATGGGCCGAGCGTAACCCGAGCCTGGTGCCGGGAAAATGGCGCTTGACCCGCCGGACGCCCGATTTGGCGAAAATCGCCGGATCAGGATCAGAAAGCGGTGCGGGCGCGGATGGCGGCTGCCAGCGTGCCCTCGTCCAGATAATCCAGCTCGCCGCCGACCGGCACGCCATGGGCCAGGCGGGTGACCTTGATGTCGAAGCCCGACAATTGCTCGGTGATGTAATGCGCCGTGGTCTGGCCTTCGACGGTGGCGTTGACGGCAATCAGGATTTCCTTGACCCCGCCCTTGGCCACGCGGTCGACCAGACCGGCGATCGACAGATCATCCGGCCCGACGCCATCGAGCGGCGACAGCGTACCGCCGAGCACATGATAGCCGGCATTCATCGCAGCCGCGCGCTCGAGCGCCCAGAGATCGGCCACATCCTCGACGACGATGATGACGCTCTGGTCGCGGCTTGCGTCGGTGCAGACCGTGCAGGGATCGGAGGTGTCGGCATTGCCGCAGGTCGAGCAGATGCGCACCTTCTCGAAGGCCTCGTTCATGGCCAGCGCCAGGGGCCCCATCAGCTGATCCTTCTTCTTGATCAGCTGAAGGGCTGCACGGCGTGCCGAGCGCGGCCCGAGCCCCGGGACACGGGCAAGCAGCTGGATCAGCCGCTCGATCTCGGGGCCGGTTACACGCTTCTGCATTTCATTCTCCGATGGCGGTCAACAGGCTCAGAACGGCAGTTTCATGCCGGGCGGGATCGGCAGGCCTGCAGTGAGTTCCTTGGTGCGTTCGGCCATCATGGCTTCGACCTTGGCCTTGGCATCATTGTGGGCGGCGACGATCAGATCCTCGAGGATCTCGACATCGTCTTCCTTGAACATCGACGGATCGATCGAAAGACCCTTCATCTGCCCCTTGCCGGTCAGGCGTACACTGACCATGCCACCACCGGCCACGCCCTCGCATTCGAGCTCGGCGAGCTCTTCCTGCATCTTTTCCATCTTGGACTGCATGTCCTTGATCTTGCCCATCATTCCCATGATGTCTTTCATCGGGATCTCCTTCATGAACTCGGTTTGCCGGCTCTGTTTCGGCCGGAATGCTGGCGTTCCTGTCAGTCCGGGCTGTCGTCAGCCTCGATGTCGCCGGGGAGGATGTCGCCATCCTCTGACGGCGCAAGCGCGTCATCGGGCAGCGATTCTTCCGCGACGGCAATGCGGACATCGGTAACGCGGGAGCCGGGAAACTGCGCCAGGATGGCTGCCACGTCGGGATCCTGGCGGGCATCGCTGTGCAGCGCCTCGCGCTTGGCGATCTCGCGCTCGGCAATGGTGGGCTGGCCTTCCTCGCGGCTGAGCGTGACCGACCATTTGGCGCCGGTCCAGTCGCCCAGCTTCTTGATCAGTTCACCGGGCAGGCTGGAACTGGCATCGGGCGCGAGATTGATTTCGAGACGGCCCGGCTCAAGCCGGACCAGGCGCACGCCGGTGCGGATCTGCACCTTCATGGCAATGTCGCGGTTATTTTCGGCCAGCGCCACAATATCCTCAAGCGAATTGATGGCAACTTGAGGTTCCGGCTCCGCGACGGGCGGGGCGACAACCGATGGCTCGGCGGAATGGGCCAGGCGCATGGCGGGGTGGCGGCCGCCATTTCCACCACCATGCCCACCCTGGGCCGTGCGCCGTTCCCCGACCGCCATGGCGGTTGCGCCGCCACCGGAGGAGCCACTGCCGGAGCGTTGGCCAGCAGGGCCGGCAGACGTGCCGCCGGAAGCCTGAAACGCTTTCAGCGCTTCCTCGGGTGATGGCAGATTGGCGGCGTGGGCAATGCGGATCAACGCCATCTCGGCGGCCGCGGCGGGCCTGCTCGAGGTATCGCTCTCGGTGATGCCCTTGAGCAGCATCTGCCAGACGCGCGACAGGATGACGGTCGAGAGCTTTGCCGCAAAATCAGCACCGCTTTCGCGCTCGGTCTCTGTCAGCGAGGGATCTTCGCCGGCTTCGGGAACGAATTTGAGCCTCGTCACCAGATGCGTGAAATCCGCGAGATCCGTCAGGATCACCGAAGGGGCGGCGCCGGAATCATACTGATCGCGAAAGCTTGCAAGGGCACCGGCCACGTCGCCCGCCATCAACGCGCCGAACAGGCCGACGATGCGGGAGCGGTCGGCAAGACCAAGCATGGAGCGAACAGCTTCGGCATCGACGCTGCCGCCGCCATGGGCGATGGCCTGGTCGAGCAGGGAGAGACCGTCACGCACCGAGCCCTCGGCGGCGCGGGCGATCATCGCCAACGATTCGTCATCGATGGAGATGCCTTCCTGGCTGGCGACATTGCGGAAATGGGTAACGAGCAGGCCCGAATCGATGCGGCGCAGGTCAAAGCGCTGACAGCGCGACAGCACGGTGATCGGAACCTTGCGGATTTCGGTGGTGGCGAAGATGAATTTCACATGCGACGGCGGCTCTTCAAGCGTCTTCAGCAGGCCGTTGAAGGCCTGGTTGGAGAGCATGTGCACTTCGTCGATGATGTAGACCTTGTAGCGCGCCGAAACCGGGCGGTAGCGGACCTGCTCGATGATCTCGCGAATGTCGTCGATGCCGGTATGGGAGGCCGCATCCATCTCGATGACATCGACATGGCGGCCTTCCATGATCGCCTGGCAATGCTCGCCGGGCACCGACAGATCGATGGTCGGCTGGTCGATCTCGGTGGTCTCGTAATTGAGCGCGCGGGCCAGGATGCGGGCCGTGGTGGTCTTGCCGACGCCGCGGACACCGGTCAGCATCCAGGCCTGGGCGATGCGGCCTGAGGAAAACGCATTGGTCAGGGTGCGGACCATCGGCTCCTGGCCGATCAGGTCGGTGAAATCCTTCGGACGGTATTTGCGCGCAAGCACCCGGTACGGCGCTTGGTCCCCGGCATGTGATCCCGCCGAAACTGTGGTCGTGCCGGTTGTTTCGTCCATGATCCTCGTGCCGCCCTCGCGATGGCCGGGTGGCCATTCATGTGGAATGTTTGCACCCCGGTCGGGACCCGTCAATGACAATGAAGCCAGTGATTGGGCCAACTGGTGCCGGGGCCGCCAGTGGTGGGCCTGCCAGTTATGGCGCGGGCAAAAGGGTGGGAGGCTGGCACGGTGACCCGTGCCGGGCTCGTTAGGGCTGCTTCCTTCCGGACCTGACCCGGTTGGCGAGTGGCTCGTCCACCACCAACCTCCCGAAGGCACATATCGTCAATCAGAAAGGCAAAAGCAAGCCAGAGCCAAAAAAAACTGCTAGAGTTGGCCTCCGACCCTGCCCGCCGGTGTGTTTGATGTCTGATTTCGTTCTCGATCCGCGGCTCGACCGCGACACCACATTGCTGACGAAGCTGGGATTGTGCCAGCTCAGGCTGATGGAGGATTCGCGCTGGCCCTGGGTGCTGCTGGTGCCACAACGGGATGGCATCACGGAGATCTTCGACATGACGCCGCTGGATCAGACGATGCTGACCTTCGAGACCGCAATCACTGCCCAGGCGTTGAAGCAGGCAACGGACTGCCTCAAGGTCAATACCGGCGCACTCGGCAACCAGGTGCGCCAGTTCCATCTCCACATCATTGCCCGCACCGAGGGCGACCCGGCCTGGCCCGGACCGGTCTGGGGCCACGGCCAGGCCACACCCTGGGACGCGAATGCCCGCGCCAAGTTTACAGAAAGACTTCTCGAGGCCCTCTGATACATGACATCTTCCCTTTTTGACCATGATGCACCGCATGGCGAAGCCAGCCGGCTTGTCGCTTTTGCAGGCAACCGGCTTGACCGACGCTCCGAATACCGCACCGAGACCGAACTCGGTGATGCGATGAAAGATCCGGCGACGCGGTATTTTGCCATTGCCAAGGGCCGGCTGGCGATGCGGGTCGACGGCGATGCGCCGGATGGACTTCTGACAGCCGATGACATCGCCGCGATGCAGCCCAACCCCGATGATGCCATCCTGATCGGCTGGGATCAACGAAATGCCGGGCGCATTGCCATGCCGGTGGACATTGACCCGGATGACCTGCCCGCGCCGTTCAAGGCCATCGACACGCGCTCGGTCTACCGCCAGGCGCTCATGGATGAAGAAGCGCTCGGCGCTTATGCGCAGGGCACCAGCCTGCTGGCGTGGGCGCTGGCCAACCGGTTCTGCGGCACCTGCGGTGGCGAAATGACGCCGGAAGCAGGCGGATACCGCCGAAAATGCAAGGCTTGCGAGCGCGCGGTGTTTCCGCGCACCGACCCGGTCGCCATCATGCTGGTGGTCGACGAAGCCCGCGAGAGATGCTTGCTGGGACGCAGCCCGCATTTTCCGCTGGGCATGTATTCCTGCCTGGCCGGCTTCATCGAGCCGGGCGAGACCATGGAAGACGCGGTGCGGCGGGAAACGTTCGAGGAATCCGGCATCAGGGTCGGCCGGGTGCGCTATCACGCCAGCCAACCCTGGCCGATGCCGCATTCCCTGATGATCGGGGTTTACGCCGAAGCGCAGAGCCTGGAGATCACCCGCGACACAGCCGAACTCGAGGATTGCCGCTGGTTTGACCGTTCCGAGACCGAAGCCATGCTGGCAGCCAGCCTGGGCGAAGCCGATGCCTCGGCGCCACCGCCCGGCGCCATCGCACACCGGCTGATGCGCGACTGGCTCGACTGGGGCCGGTAGCGGCTGGTCTCAGCCCTCGGCCTCTTCAGCGTGGGATCCGTTTTGCGCCAGGCGGAACGGATGGGCCGGGTAGACACCGAGAATGCGCAGTTCCCTGGAGAAAAACCTGAGTTCCTCCATGGCGCGGGCCACCGGGGCTTCGTCGGGATGGCCGTGGATGTCTGCATAGAACTGGGTTGCGAAGAACTTTCCGCCGAGCTGGTAGCTTTCAAGCTTCGTCATGTTGACGCCGTTGGTGGCAAACCCGCCCATCGCCTTGTAGAGCGCAGCGGGAATGTTGCGCACCCGGAAGACGAAAGTGGTGACGACCACCTCGTCAGCCACCGGCCGCGGCGGGATGCTGGCTTCGCGCGACAGCACCACGAAGCGGGTGACATTGGTCTCGGTGTCCTCGACATTCTCCTCAAGGATGTCGAGACCGTAGAGTTCGGCTGCCAGCCGCGGCGCCAGGGCAGCCATGGTCCGGTCATTGCTCTCGGAGACCAGCCGCGCCGCTCCCGCCGTATCGCCGGCCACGACCGCCTTCCAGCCATTGGCGCGGACGATCTTGCGGCACTGGCCGACGGCGTGAACATGGCTGTGCACGGTGCGCAGCTCCGAGCGGTCGACACCCGGCAACGCCATCAGCTGGAAATGGATCGGCATGAAATACTCACCGACGATGTGCAGCCGGGATTCGGGCAGCAGGTGATGAATGTCGGCGACGCGGCCGGCGATGGTGTTTTCGATCGGGATCATCGCAAGATCCGCGTCACCCTGGGCCAGCGCATTGAAGGCATCCTCGAAGGTGGCGCAGGGCAATGGATCCATGTCGGGAAACATGTCGCGGCAGGCCATGTCGGAGTTTGCGCCGAATTCGCCCTGAAAGGCGATGCGGTTGGTGGATGCGGTCATCAGATCTGTCCGTTGTGAAAAAGAAGCGTCTATTTCCGCCCGAAAATTTGCCGGGCGCGCGCAAGATCGGCGGGAGTATCGACACCGAGCGGCACCGAGTCAACGATCGCCACATCGATGCGCATACCGTCCTCGAGCGCCCGCAACTGCTCGAGCGACTCGCGTCTTTCCAGGGTGGATGGCTTGAGCGAGACAAAGCGTTCAAGCGCCGTGCGGCGCCAGGCATAAAGGCCGATATGGTGATAGAGCGGGCCGTCCCCATAAGGTGCGGTGGCGCGGGTGAAGTAAAGTGCGCGCAGCAGACGCTCACCGATCGGCGTGCCGATGACCTTGACGATGCTCGGGTTGGTTTTCTCGTCCTCGTCGGCAATCTCGACGGCCAGCGTGGCGAGATCGGCAGGCGATCCTGCAAGCGGCAGGGCGGCGCGGCGGATGGTTTCCGGCTCGATGGCCGGGATATCGCCCTGCACATTGAGGATGATCTGCGCCCGGGCCTCGGGATCCATGATCGTGGCTGCCTCGAAGACCCGGTCGGAACCGGATTGATGGTCGTCCCGGGTCATCACCGCTTCGAAGCCCGCAGCCTCCACCACTTCGGCGATGGCGCGCGAATCAGTGGCGACAGCCACCCGGCCGATATTCGCCAGCGCCGCCTGGCGCGCGACGCGGACCACCATCGGCTCGCCGGCAATATCCGCCAGCGCCTTGTTGGGCAGGCGAGACGACGCCATTCGCGCCGGAATTACGACCAGCGTGTGCTCGGAACCTGTTGCCATGGCGCGTTCATTCCCCCATCCTGCGGCGCGGGTGTCAAAAAGTCTCACTGCCGCTGTTACAAACGGTGTTGCAACGAAACTGCAAAAGACATAGGTTCCGCGCGATTTCAAGACTGGTTCGGATATTGCAGGAAACTGGGCGGGACACCGAACCAAAACGGAGCGACGGAACATGAACTCCTCATACTTCAATACCGCGGCGGGCGCTTTTCTGGGCATTCTGTTTGTGCTGATGTCTCTTTCGATTGTTTCGGATGGTATCTATGACACCGCCGAGCCAGAGACCGAAGGCTTCATGATCGAAGTGGCCGAAGGTAGCGGCGATACCGGTGCAGCTGAAGAAGAAGCCGAACCCGAACTGATCGCACCGCTGCTCGTCAGCGCCGATCCGGCCAAGGGTGAATCGGTGTTCAAGAAGTGCGCAGCCTGCCACAGCAACGATTCGTCCAATGCCAACAAGGTCGGCCCCGGCCTGTGGAACATCGTCAACCGCCCGGTCGCAGCCAATGACGGCTTCAATTACTCCGCCGCCATGGTCGAGTTCGCTGAAGGCGGTTCGGTGCTCTGGGACTACGAACATCTCAGCGGCTTCCTCGCCGCACCGAAGAAATACATCAAGGGCACCGCGATGGGCTTTGCCGGTATCAAGAAGATCGACGAGCGCGCCGACCTGATCGCCTATCTGCGCACCCTCGCCGACTCGCCGGAGCCGCTGCCCGCAGCGACCGATGTCACGGCTGTACCGGCGGATGAAGCAGTCGAAGCGCCAGCTGACAGCCAGTAAGCTCCTCGCCACAATGATACGCAAAGCCGGGCCTCACGCCCGGCTTTTTTCGTTTGAGCGGCAAGAAATGCAAGAGTGGCCCTGCAAGTGCCGCAGAAGTCACCTATTGTCTTGGAACGACAAGGTACCCGGAGGACCCGCACACATGATCAAACGCCTCGCCCCTCTCACGCTGGCACTGGCCGGCCTGCTTGCAACAGCCAGCGCCATGGCACAGGAACCGGAATGGCGGCATGCCACGGCGATGATCGAGGCGCCGAAATATTCCGAAGGCTTTGCGCATTTCGACTATGTCAACCCGGACGCGCCCAAGGGGGGCACGCTGAAACTGTCGGAGGAAGGCACTTTCGACAGTTTCAACCCGATCCTTTTCAAGGGTGAAACGGCGGCTGGGCTGAGCCTGGTCTTCGACACGCTGATGAAACCGTCTGAGGACGAGGTGTCGTCGTCCTACGGGTTGCTCGCCGAGAGCGTTTCCTATCCTGACGACATTTCGAAAGTCACCTTCCGGCTGCGCGCGGAGGCCAAATGGGCAGACGGAACGCCGGTGACGCCCGAGGATGTGGTGTTCAGCTTCAACAAGGCGAAGGAACTCAATCCGCTGCAGGCGCAGTATTATGCCCATGTTGTCTCGGCCGAGAAGACCGGTGAGCGGGATGTGACTTTCCTGTTTGACGAAAACAACAATCAGGAACTGCCGCAGATCCTGGGCCAGATCCGTGTGCTTCCCAAGCACTGGTGGGACGGCACGGACGAAGCCGGCACGGCCCGCGACATCAGCCGTACCACGCTTGAGCCGGTCATGGGATCAGGCCCCTACCGGATCGCCGACTTCAAGGCCGGCTCGACAATCCGCTACGAGCTGCGCGAGGACTATTGGGGCAAGGATCTCAACGTCAATGTCGGACAGCACAATTTTGGCGCCATCGAGTATGTCTACTTCACGGACGCCAATGTGGAATTCGAGGCATTCCGCGCCGGCACGGTGGATTTCCGGCAGGAAAATTCGGCCAGCAAATGGGCCACGGCCTATGATTTCCCGGCAGTGGAAAGCGGCGACATAGTTCGTGAAGAGATCCCGAACCCGCTGCGCGCCGTCGGCATCATGCAGGCTTTGGTGCCTAATATGCGGCGCGAGAAATTTCAGGATGTCCGGGTGCGCCGGGCGCTCAATTTCGTGCTGGATTTCGAGGACCTGAACCACAATCTGGCGTTTGACGCGCTGGCCCGGGTGGACAGCTATTTCTGGGGTACAGAGCTTGCCTCCTCCGGCCTGCCGGAGGGCCGCGAGAAGGAAATTCTCGAAGGATTGGAGAACGAGATCCCGGCCGAGGTCTTCACCACGCCGTTTACAAACCCGGTGGGCGGCGATCCGCAGAAAGCACGGGCCAATCTGCGCCAGGCGCTGACGCTGTTCCAGCAAGCCGGCTACGCACTGGAATCGGGAAAGCTGGTCAACACCAGCACCGGCGAACAGTTCGGCATCGAAATCCTGCTGTCGAGCCCTTCGCTGGAACGCTCCGTGCTGCCCTATATCGCCAGCCTGAAGAAAATCGGCATCGACGCCAGGATCCGCACTGTCGATGCCTCGCAATACACCAACCGGATCAGAAGTTTCGACTATGACATGATCTGGAATGTATGGGGCCAGTCGCTGAACCCGGGCAACGAACAGGCCGGTTATTGGGGTTCGGCCTCGGCAGACCGGGAGGGATCGCGCAACTATGCAGGCATCGCCGATCCCGCGGTCGACGAGCTGATCCGGATGGTGATCTTCGCGCAGACGCGTGAGGAGAAGACTGCCGCGGTGAAGGCGCTCGACCGGGTGCTGCTGGCGAACCATTACGTGGTGCCGCTGTTTTACAGCGATGCGGTCAAGGTGGCCTATGACAAGACGCTCAAGCACCCGGAAGATCTGCCCTATTACGGGCTTGGTTTCCCGGACGTGTGGTGGTCAACTGCGGCTGAGTGAGACGCTTTGGCCTTGCACCGGTTTCGACATTCGATTCTGTATGGGGCAGACACGAATCAGCCGGAACTCCGATGTTCCGGCTGGAAGGACGCGGGATTGACCAGGACAGACATCACCATGCGCGGCCAGACCGCTGCCACTGAGGGGACAGCCGCCTGATGGGCGCCTATATTCTCAGACGCCTGCTTCTGATGATCCCGACCATAGTCGGGATCATGGCGATTTCATTTGCGGTGATCCAGTTTGCCCCGGGCGGACCTGTCGAGCAGGTGATCGCGCAATTGACCGGTGAAGGCGATTCCGCCATCGACAGGATTGCAGGCGGCGGTGACACCGTCGGCAGCGCACAGCAGGATTTCGGTGATCCGGGGTCCTCGGACTATCGTGGCGCGCAAGGGCTCGATCCGGAGTTCATCGCCAAGCTGGAAGCCCAGTTCGGCTTCGACAAGCCGCCGCTCGAGCGTTTCGGGCTGATGATGTGGAACTATATCCGCTTCGATTTCGGCGAGAGCTATTTCCGCAGCATCGACGTGATCGACCTGATCAAGGAAAAATTGCCGGTCTCGATCTCGCTGGGCATCTGGATCCTGCTGCTGTCTTACGTGATCTCGATTCCACTCGGCATCAAGAAGGCGGTCTCGGATGGCTCGCGGTTTGATGTCTGGACCTCGGGGCTTATCATCATCGCCTATGCGGTGCCCGGCTTCCTTGTCGGCATCCTCCTGATCGTGCTGTTTGCCGGCGGATCGTTCCTGGACTGGTTCCCGTTGCGCGGGCTGACCTCGGACAATTTTGCCGAGCTCAGCCTTTTCGGCAAGATCGTCGACTATTTCTGGCACCTGGCGCTGCCACTGATCGCGCTGTCGCTGGCGGCGTTCGCCACCACGACGCTGTTGACCAAGAACTCGTTCATCGACGAGATCCGCAAGCAATATGTCACCACCGCCCGGGCCAAGGGGCTTAGCGAACGTCAGGTTCTCTACCGGCACGTGTTCCGCAACGCGATGCTGATCATCATTGCCGGCTTTCCCGGCGCCTTCATCACCGCATTCTTCTCGGGATCGCTGCTGATCGAGACGATCTTCTCGCTCGACGGGTTGGGACGGCTTGGCTTCGAATCGATCATCAAGCGGGATTATCCGGTGGTGTTTGCCACGCTGTTCATCTTCTCGCTGATGGGGCTGGTGGTCGGGCTAATTTCGGACCTGGTCTACACCTGGGTTGATCCGCGCATCGACTTTGAAAAGAGGGATGTGGGATGAGCGAGGCAGTTTCCGGCAATCCCCAAGCCTATGACATCAACGGCCGGCCGAAAGGCTGGCTGTCACCGACCAACCGCCGGCGCTGGGCCAACTTCAAGGCCAACCGGCGCGGCTACTGGTCGTTGTGGATCTTCATGATCCTGTTCATTGCGAGCCTGCTGGCCGAATTCATCGCCAATGACCGGCCGATCCTGGCCTCCTACAAGGGCGAGATCCTGTATCCTGTGCTGGTCGATTACCCGGAAGAAAAATTCGGTGGGTTCCTGGCGCGCACCGATTACCGCGATCCATTTATCCAGAACGAGATCGAGGCCAATGGCTGGATGATCTGGCCGCCGATCCGCTACTCCTACACCACCGCCAATTCCCATATTCCGCATTCGGCGCCGACGCCACCGTTCTGGCTGCTTGAGGACGGGGAGGCCTGCTCCGCCTACCCGCTTGGGGACGAGGATCCAGGCTGCAGGCTGGGCAACATGAACTGGCTCGGCACCGACGACCAAGCCCGCGATGTGACCGCGCGGATGATCTACGGTTTCCGCATTTCGGTGCTGTTCGGCCTGACGCTAACCGTATTTTCGGCGCTGATCGGTATCGCCGCCGGCGCGGTACAGGGCTATTTCGGCGGCTGGACCGATCTTCTGATGCAGCGCTTCATCGAGATCTGGTCTTCGATGCCGGTGCTCTACATCCTGCTGATCATCGCTGCGGTGCTGCCACCGGGATTCTGGATCCTGCTCGGCATCATGCTCCTGTTCTCCTGGGTGGCGTTTGTCGGCATCGTGCGAGCGGAGTTTCTGCGGGCGCGCAATTTCGAATATGTCAACGCCGCCCGGGCGCTCGGCGTCGGCAACGGCACGATCATGTTCCGGCACCTGCTGCCCAATGCCATGGTGGCGACGCTGACCTTCCTGCCGTTCATCCTGTCGGGCTCGATCACGACGCTGACCTCGCTCGATTTCCTGGGCTTCGGCCTGCCGCCGGGCTCGGCCTCGCTGGGCGAACTGATCGCCCAAGGCAAGCGCAACCTGCAGGCGCCCTGGCTGGGGCTGACGGCGTTCTTCACCATTTCGATCATGCTTTCGCTGCTGATCTTCATCGGTGAAGCGACCCGCGATGCCTTCGATCCACGAAAGACGTTCCGATGAGCGGTGCAAAGACTATGAGCGCCGATGGGGCACTGCTTTCTGTGCGCGATCTGTCGGTGGCGTTTCACCAGGCTGGTGAGAGCCAGACGGCGGTCGATCATGTCTCGTTCGACATCAAGCGCGGCGAAACCGTGGCGCTGGTGGGCGAATCGGGCTCCGGGAAATCAGTTTCGGCACTGTCTGTATTGCGGCTGCTGCCTTACCCGGCGGCCAGCCATCCATCGGGCGAAATCCTTTTCAAGGGGCAGGATCTGCTGTCCGCACCGGAGCCGCAAATCCGGCAGGTGCGCGGCAACGACATCACCATGATTTTCCAGGAGCCGATGACCTCGCTCAATCCGCTGCAGACAGTGGAAAAGCAGATCTCGGAAATCCTGCATCTGCACCAGCTAATCAAGCCGGACGAGGCCCGGCGGCAGGTACTGGAACTGCTCACCCAGGTCGGCATCCGTGATCCCGAGACCCGGCTGGCCTCCTATCCGCACCAGTTGTCGGGCGGGCAGCGACAGCGGGTGATGATCGCCATGGCGCTGGCCAACCGGCCGGAGCTGCTGATCGCCGACGAGCCGACCACGGCGCTCGATGTCACAGTACAGGCGCAGATTCTCGAATTGCTCAGGGATCTGAAGACCGAGCACGGCATGGCCATGCTGTTCATCACTCATGACCTCGGCATCGTGCGCAAATTCGCCGACCGGGTCTGCGTCATGACAAATGGCAGAATCGTCGAAACCGGCCCGACTGCCGAGATCTTCACCAACCCGCAGCATGACTACACGAAGCACTTGCTGGCCGCCGAACCCAGCGGTGAGCCGCCGGCGCGCAAGGAAACCGCGCCCGAAGTCATGCAGGCGCGCGACATCAAGGTCTGGTTTCCGGTCAAGAGAGGCTTCCTCAGGCGCACGGTCGACCACGTCAAGGCCGTCGACGGGCTGTCGCTGTCGCTCAAATCCGGCCAGACGCTCGGCGTGGTCGGCGAATCGGGGTCCGGAAAGACAACGCTCGGGCTGGCGCTGATGCGGCTCATCCGCAGCGAAGGCGAAATTCATTTCAACAAGCTGCCGCTGCATGAGCGATCCTTCAAGCAGATGAAGTCGCTCAGGAGCTCCATGCAGGTGGTGTTTCAGGATCCGTTCGGCTCGCTCAGCCCGCGCATGTCGATTGCCGACATCGTCGGCGAAGGGCTGGCGATCCATGCCCGCGATCTTTCCGCCCGCGACCGTGACAGGCGGGTTGCCGAGGCGCTGGAGGAGGTGGGGCTCGATGCCTCCACCCGCTGGCGCTACCCGCACGAGTTTTCCGGCGGCCAGCGGCAGCGCATCGCGATTGCCCGGGCGATGGTGCTCAAGCCGCGTTTCGTCATGTTGGACGAGCCGACCTCGGCGCTCGACATGAGCGTGCAGGCACAGGTCGTCGACCTGTTGCGCGATCTGCAGAAGCGGCACGATCTGGCCTATCTGTTCATCAGCCACGATCTCAAGGTGGTGCGGGCGCTGGCCAATGACGTGATTGTCATGCGGGCCGGCAAGGTGGTCGAACAGGGCAGCGCCGACAAGATCTTCGACAATCCCGAAACAGACTACACCAAAGCGCTGATGGCGGCTGCTTTCAATCTGGAAGCAGCCGGCAGCGCCGTGGTCAGCGAATAGGCAGAACATGACCGACACGAATGGCAAGGGACGGGTGCTTTTGGCGCTAACCGGGTGGGACCCGCAGGTCTGGGTCGAGGAATTGCAGAAGGCAGCGCCGGATCGCCCGGTGGTGCTCACGCCGAACGGCGAAACCGATCCCGGTATCGATTACGCCATTGTCTGGAAGCAGCCGGCCGGCCTGCTGTCGAAGCTGCCGAACCTGAAGGCCATTTTTTCGCTCGGCGCCGGGGTAGACCACGTCCTTGCCGATACAAGCCTTCCCGACGTGCCGATCGTGCGGGTGGTGTCCCCGAATCTGACCACCCGGATGAGTGAATATGTCGTCTGGCAGGTGCTCGACCACCACCGCCTCGGTCCGCGCTACCGGGCACAGCAGGTGAACCGTGTCTGGGACGAAGACCGCGAGCAGAAGGCCGCCGGCGATATCACTGTCGGCATCATGGGGCTTGGCGAACTTGGCACGGACGCCGCCGCCAAATTGCAGGTCATGGGCTTTCAGGTGACCGGCTGGTCGCGGACGCAGAAACAGGTCGAGGGTGTGACCTGCCATGCCGGTGCCGAGGGGCTCGATTCCTTCCTAGCGTCTGCCGACATTTTCGTCGTGCTGCTGCCGCTGACAGCCGAAACCAACGAAATCCTGGACCTGGATCTGTTAAAGCGGATGAGCAAGCGGGGTCCGCTGGGCGCACCGGTGCTGATCAATGCCGGACGCGGCGGGTTGCAGAACGAGGCGGATCTTCTGGCGGCGCTGGACGAAGGCCTGCTGTCCGCGGTGACGCTCGACGTGTTTCAGCAGGAACCGCTCGATCCCGAAAGCCCGTTCTGGAGCCACCCCAAGGTGACGCTGACACCGCATGCGGCGGCGGCATCGATGCCGTCCTCGCTGATCGAGCCGATGGCGCGGCAGATGGATGCCTTCGAAGGCGGCGAGCCGCTGATCAACCTGGTCGACCGCAAGGCCGGTTATTGAAACACAATAGTAAGCCGGCTCAGGGCCGACGGTAAAGCGTCGGCGGGCCGTAGAGCCGCGCGATGCGGTCGATGGCAGCCTTCAAGGGCTCCCGGGTGACATACATGGTGCCGCCGGAGGCATGCAGCAGTGTATCGGGGTCTTCAAGAAAGCCGACATGGCCTTTCCAGAACACCAGATCGCCGCGTTGCAGGCCATCAGTTTCGGGGTCTATGACAGCGCCCAGATGGGCCGCCTGCTGGTCGGAATCGCGCGGGGCAGATTTTCCGGTCATGGCCAGCGCCAATTGCACGAGGCCTGAACAATCGATGCCAAAGCCGGTTCGCCCGCCCCAGAGATAGGGCGTGTCGACGAAGCGGGCAGCCACCGAGACGGCATCTTCAGCGGCCGGTTTGCCAACCGGGCGCAGATGCGTGGCAATGAGGGCCGTTCCGTCTTCCAGCAAGGCGTAGGGCGTGCCGCGTGTCTCGGCGGCACCGACAATCCTTACCCGGCTACCCATCGACAAAGACTTGAAGTGCGGAAACCGCAGATCCGGTCCCGGATAGACGAAACTGCGCGGAACCGAAACGGTGTGGGTGGTCTCGCTGGTTCCTTCCCTGATTGCCTGTTCGCGCACATAGCCGACATAGCCATCTGCTTCCAGCTGCACCCAGGCCCAACCGTTGGAGATGTCGAAGACGGTCAGCGTCTCGCCCAGAAGCGCCTGGGTGTCGATGCTGCAATCGGCTTCCGGCCGGGGCCGGATGTCGGCGACGGGCACACTTACCTCGCCCGGTGCGCCTTCGATGAAGCGCTCGGCCGTAACCTGCCCCTTGAGGCGGATATCGGCCAGGTCCGGCCGGTAGGCATGAGAGCGGTGATCCAGGCTTTTGTTCATGGTTTTGACGCCTCCGTGGACGACAGCTTTCGGCCTTCAGCGATGATGATATCGCCCAGCCTTTCGACGAACAGGGCGCCTTCCACCGTCCGCTTGATGATGACGTTGCGTTTGTCGCGTTCGTCGCGCAGCCGACGGACCAGCCCCATGTGGCCCATCGTGTCGAGGGCTCTCGTGATCACCGGCTTGGTGACACCGAGCATGGCGGCCAGCCCCCTTACCGTGTGCGGGGGCGGCGCGAGATAGATGTGCAGCAGGATCGCCAGCTGCCGCATCGTCAGATCGGGCCCGATGACGCGGACATGTTCCAACGTGGCGGCATGCCAGAGCCCGAGGGCATCGGAGGGCCGGAGGTCGAGCTGCATGGCTTTGTGCCCGTATCGTTTCGGTACCGGATTATATTGGCCGAAACAACGAGTGCGCGCAAGCCAGCCGCTCGGCCTCAGGCCGGGTGACGCTTGCTGATCACCTCGAACAGGGCGCGGATGCCTTGCGCTTCGCCGCCCATCGGCGCATGCGGCTTGTCCTTTGGCGACCAGGCGAAAATGTCGAAATGGGCCCAGCTGGTTTCGGCCGTGACGAAGCGCTTGAGGAACAGCGCCGCGGTGATCGAGCCGGCAAAACCGCCCGCCGGAGCATTGGTCAGATCGGCGATCCGGGCCTTCACATCGGCCTCATAGGGCTTGAACAGCGGCATGCGCCAGAGCGGATCGGCGACCTCCACCGAGGCGGTGGCCAGCGCCCCGGCCAGGGCTTCATCATCGGTGTAGAAAGGCGGCAGGTCCGGACCGAGCGCCACCCGCGCCGCGCCGGTCAGCGTGGCCATGTCGATCAGCAGAGAGGGATCATCCTCACAGGCATAGGTGAGCGCATCGGCAAGCACCAACCGGCCTTCGGCATCGGTGTTGTCGATCTGGACGGTCAGCCCCTTGCGACTGGTGAGCACGTCGCCTGGACGGAAGGCGGAGGCGGAGATCGAATTTTCGACGGCGGGAACGAGCACGCGCAAATCTACCGGCAGACCGGCATCCATGATCATCATGGCCAGCGCGATCACATTGGCAGCCCCGCCCATATCCTTCTTCATGTTGAGCATCGCCGTAGCCGGCTTGATGTCGAGACCGCCGGTATCGAAACACACGCCCTTGCCTACCAGAGTGAGTTTCGGCGCCCCTTTTTTGCCCCAGCGCATTTCCAGAAGGCGTGGCGCCTGGACGGCTGCACGTCCGACGGCGTGGATCATCGGGAAGCCCTTGGAAATAAGGTCGTCGCCCGTGACCACGGTGACCTTGGCCTTGTAGTGATCCGCAAGACCGCGGAAGGCAGTCTCCAGCGCGTCGGGACCCATGTCGTTGGCAGGCATGTTGACCAGGTCTCGGGCAAGCGCGACAGCGGCCACTGTGCGGTGGACCGCAGCGGCATCGACCGCTTCGGGCAGCACCAGTCTCGGGCCCTGGGCCGCCGGCTTCTTGTAGCGTTCGAAGCGATAGGCGCCCATGCCGAACCCCAGCGCCATGGATTGACCGGAAACGGGTGAGTTTTCGAGGCGCCAGTTGCCTTCCGGCAGGGATCGCGCCAGCTTGCCGCTGACGAAAGGGTAACACTGCCCGTCACTGCCCAGGCCGAACAGGGCGCCGGCGAGCTTGCCATCCTGTCCGGGCACCATCAGGACCGTGCCTTCGGCAGCCTGGAAACCCGCGGCCCTGGCCCAGGCGAGTGCTGCCGCATCAATTGTGCCGGCCTCGATGGCCTCAGCCGTCACCGCCCAGACCGGCAGGGCGTCAGCCGGTTCAGAGGCAAATGGCGAGGGGCGATCAATCAGGGCATAGGGCGGCATTTTTTTTCCTCTCATCCTGCCGGCAACAATGCGCCGGGAATCAGTTGTTAACTCTTGATTAGGGTTAACAGATTATTGCTTGAGGGAAGACTGTGGCGCCACCTTCGCAGGGCCGCCACGACACTCGTTTCCGGGATCAGGCCAATGTCAGCGACCCATCTACGCACCATTCTCCCCAGCCGCCTGCTCAGCGCGGTCTGCATCGCAGCGCTCGGTCTCTCGCTTGCGGGATGCGCATCCAAGGGACAGCTGACCACCGGCTCGATCCCGTCGATGAACAAGCCGCTCGAATCGATGAATGCGTCGGAACTGCATTCCGCCGCCGAAAGCATCGGCCGGGCCTATGACCGAAACCCCAAGGATGCGGCAGTGGGCATGAAATATGCCTCGGTCCTGACCATGGGCGGCCGTTCCGACCAGGCACTCGCAGTCATGCAGCAGGTGGCGATCCACAATCCGACGGACCGGACCGTGCTGGCCGCCTATGGCAAGGCGCTGGCGGGCGCCGGGCAGTTCGACAAGGCGCTGGACGCGATCCAGCGGGCCCAGACACCGGACCGGCCGGACTGGCAGTTGCTGTCGGCGGAAGGCGCCATTCTTGACCAGATGGGCGATCCTGCCTCCGCACGGCAGCGCTACCGCAAGGCGCTCGACATACAACCCAACGAACCTTCGATCCTGTCCAACCTGGGCATGTCCTACGTTCTGCAAGGCGATCTGAGAACTGCAGAGAGCTACCTTGCTTCGGCGGTCAAGCAACCCGGCGCCGACAGCCGGGTGCGGCAGAATCTTGCGCTGGTCGTCGGCCTTCAGGGCCGCTTCCAGGAGGCCGAGCAGATCGCAAGCGCCGAGCTTTCGCCGCAGCAGGCAACCGCCAATGTGGACTATCTGCGCGCCATGCTGTCACAGCAGAACGCCTGGAGCCAGCTCAAGGCTTCGGACGCCGGAAACACCAACTGATGTGACACCGAACGCGGCACCTGCTCAGGGTGCTGCGATTTACCTTCCGGGCCAGCGATACCGAGCGTCCAGCTCGGCCACTCCAGGATCCCACTTCCCTTGATAGAGAATATAGGATCCGCGCCAAACTCCCTTTTTTCGGATCCGAGAGCCTGTCAGAAAAAGTCTGCTTGAAAGCGCGGTTTGCACGAGCGGCGGTGCGATCGCCGGACCGCTGAAGCTTTGTTCGTCCGGCCAGATGTCTCCGGTTGCGCTGAGCGTTGGCCCAGGCAAAATCGAGCTGCCACCACAGTGCAAAAAACTGACAGCAACTGACCGGATTTGCCAGATAGCGCCGGCTTCCCCTCAGGCAATCGTCGTTGGATCAAGCCTTTGGAACAGGGGCGGTCCCAGCTCGGGGTTTTGCGCTTCCAGTCCAGACAAGCGCAGCAGAAAATCCTAGCCGCCGGAGAAATTGTCCATGACCTGGATGGCTGCAGGTCCGAGGATAACGCCGATCAGCACCGGCAGGAAGAACAGGATCATTGGAACCGTGAGCTTCGGCGGAAGTGCCGCGGCCTTCTTTTCGGCCTCGGTCATGCGCTGGTCGCGGCTCTCCTGGGCCAGCACACGCAGAGCCTGTGCGATCGGTGTGCCGTAGCGCTCGGACTGGATCAGCGCCTGGGTGACCGACTTGACCATTTCGAGTCCGGTCCGGTTGCCCAGGTTCTCGAATGCCACCCGCCGGTCCTGGAGATAGGACAGTTCAGCCGTTGTCAGCAAGAACTCTTCGGCGAGCGCAGTCGACTGGACCGCGATTTCCTCGGCCACACGCTTCATTGCGGCTTCGATGGAAACGCCGGACTCGACGCAGATCAGCATCAGGTCGAGCGCATCAGGCCAGGCAAGCCTGATCGAAGCCTGACGTTTGCCCGCCTGGTTGGAGACAAACATGTTTGGCGTGTAGAAGCCGATATAGGCGACGACGATGCAGACCAGAATCCGCACGGTCAGAGGCTTGTCGGCGAGGTTTTCCAGCAGGAAGACATAGACGATCGCGGCGAGGAGGAACACGAACGGCAGCACGAAGCGCGCCAGCAGGAACATGTTGAGCGCGTTCTGGGTGCGGTATCCCGCCGCGCGCAGCTTGGTGATGGTGGCGCCGTCGGCCAGCGCATCCTTTAGGTTGAGCTGCTCGACGATGCCGCGCACGGAGGCGTTGTCGCGCGACCGGAGGCCGGCGCTCTTTTGTCCGTTGCGGGATTGCTCGGCGTTGAGACGCGCGCGTTCCCTGGCGCGGATTTCGTCGCGCTCGAGGGCTGCCGATTTCATCCGCGCATCAAGGTCGCCCTTCTCGAAATAGGGCGCCAGGATGGTGAACAACGTGGCAAAGACCGCAATCGCTATCAGGATGGGTACCAGATTGGCGGGATCGGTGAGGGATGACGCGAGATCGGATATCATGGCAGTCGTTCCCTAGATGTCGAAGTTGATCATGTTGCGCATCACCAGGGTGCCGATCGACATCCAGACGGCGGACGCGCCGAGAATGAGATGGCCGCGCGAGTCGGTGAAGAGAAGCATGATGTAGTCGGGCGAAGTGAAATAGACCAGCAGCGCAACGATGAAAGGCAAGGCTCCGATGATGGCCGCGGAAGCCTTGGCTTCCATCGACATCGCGTTGATCTTGCCCTTCATTTTCTTTCGGTCACGCAACACCCGCGAGAGGTTTCCCAGGGCTTCGGACAGATTGCCGCCGGCCTGGGCCTGAATGGCAATCACGATGGCGAAGAAGTTCGCTTCCGACAGTGGAATCCGGTTGTAGAGGCGGCTGCAGGCCTCGGGAATGTTCATGCCCATCTGCTGGGCTTCGACAATCCGCTTGAACTCGGTCCGGACCGGCTCCTGGCCTTCGGCGGAAATCATCCGGATCGCGTCGTTGAGCGGCAGGCCGGACTTGATCGACCGCACCATGACATCGAGCGAATTGGGAAATTCGTTGAGGAAGGCCTTCATACGCCGATTGCGCAGGAAGCCGATGAGCCAGCGCGGCACGCCGGCGCCGAAAATGACCATCACTCCGGCACCGACCAGCAGATTGCCCTGAAGGACGAAAGCGAGGAACCCCATGACAAGACCGAATACGGCGGAGAGAAGGTAGAAATTGTGCAGAGAAATGGAGAGGCCGGCCTGGGCGATCCGGTCCTTGAGCGCCGGTGACTTGCGGCGGTCGTTTTCCTTGTTCTTCTCTTCCAGCGTCTTGAGCGAATCCTGGACGGACTTGCGCCGCTTGTTGGCTTCGTTGAGCCGGTCGCGTGCCGCATTCGCCTTGGAGCGGTCGGTTTCCGCAGCCTTGACCCGCTTGACCCGGTTTTCCGCCTTGCGCTCGCCCTCGATGCGGGAATAGAGGACGCCATAGCCCAGCGCCCCCGCCGAAAGCGCGACCAGGCCGATGATGGCGACAACCACTATATCCAGACCAAACACGCGCGCGTCTCCTTACGAGGTCATCTTTTCCATGGCATCGAGCGAAGCGGCCAGCCGCTTGTCTTCGCCGTAGTACCTTGCACGATCCCAGAAGTTCGGCCGGCCGATGCCGGTGGAGGTATGCTGGCCGATGATCTTGCCGTTGGCATCTTCACCAACCATCTCGTACTTCATCAGGTCCTGTGTGATGATGACGTCACCTTCCATGCCGATGACTTCGGTGATGTGGGTGATGCGGCGGGAGCCATCGCGCAGGCGCGTGGCCTGAATGACCACGTCCACAGAGCCGGCAATGATCTCGCGCACGGTCTTGGCCGGCAAGGTGAAACCGCCCATCGCGATCATCGATTCCATACGGCTGAGGCATTCACGCGGGCTGTTGGCGTGGATCGTGCCCATTGAGCCGTCGTGGCCGGTGTTCATGGCCTGCAGAAGGTCGAAGACTTCCGGGCCGCGAACCTCACCGACGATGATGCGTTCGGGACGCATACGCAGGCAGTTCTTGACCAGATCGCGCATGGTGATCTCGCCCTCGCCCTCGATGTTGGGCGGACGGGTCTCAAGACGCACCACATGTGGCTGCTGCAGCTGAAGTTCGGCCGAGTCTTCGCAGGTGATGATGCGTTCGTCGGCATCGATATAGGCGGTCAGGCAGTTGAGCAGTGTCGTCTTGCCGGAACCGGTACCGCCGGAAATCACCACGTTGCAGCGCACCCGGCCAATGATCTGCAGAACCGCCGCGCCTTCCGGCGTGATGGCGCCGAACTTGACCAGCTGATCCAGAGTCAGCTTGTCCTTTTTGAACTTACGTATGGTGAGCGCTGTGCCATCGATCGCCAATGGCGGAGCGATGACGTTGACGCGGGAGCCGTCGGGGAGACGGGCGTCGCAGATCGGGCTCGATTCATCGACGCGGCGGCCGACCTGGCTGACGATACGCTGACAGATCGACAGCAACTGGCTGTTGTCGCGGAACCGGACATCGGTTTCCAAAACCTTGCCGGCGACTTCGATGTAGGTCATGCCAGCGCCGTTGACCATGATGTCGGCGATGTCATCGCGTGCCAGCAACGGCTCGAGCGGACCATAACCCAAGACGTCGTTGCAAATGTCGTCGAGTAGTTCTTCCTGCTCGGCGATCGACAGGGCGAAATTCTTGATGGTGATGATATCATTGACGATATCACGGATTTCCTCACGCGCGCTTTCACCGTCGAGCTTGGCCAGCTGCGACAGGTCGATGGTGTCGATCAGCGCCGAAAAAACCTGGCTCTTGGTGTCGTAATAGGCCTCGTTGCGGGCAGCCTTGCGCTTTGCCGGCGGCTCTTCGCGGCGCGGGGCGGGCTTCTGAACGGGCGGCGGTGCGGGAGCCTGTGCCACTGGCGCGGTTGGCGCTGGCGCCTGAACCGGTGCAGCGACCTCGGGGGCCGGAGCTGCCGGGGCTTCGGCATGGACCACAGGCTTGGGCGCCGGAGCTTGCGGCAGCTTGCCCGATCCATCATTGCTGCGTTTGCCGAACATGTCGCGTTCACTCCAGACTTACAAATTACTTGCGGCCCAAAAGGCCCATCAAGGATGACAGACCCGCCTTCTTGCGCTTCTTCACTTCCGCCCTGCCGGTGACCACATGGGCGATCTGTGACAAGGCTTCGGCGGTGGGTGACTTGGCCGAGGATTCGGCGATCATCAAACCCGAATTCGCAGCTTCGCCGAACAGCGCGGCGTCGAAGGGAATGATCGCAAGCGGATCGATTTCCAGCGGATCGCAGAACGCTTCGGGCGCGATTTCCGGCCGTTTGGCCATGCCCACCTGGTTGAGAACCAGGAGCGGCGCATGATCATTGGGGCGCAGCTTGCGCAAGGTGTCGAAGAGGTTCTTGGTGTTGCGCAGATTGGCGAGATCCGGCGTCGCGGTGATGACGATCTCGTCGGCCGCACAGAGCACCTTCCGCGTCCAGTCATTCCAGATATGCGGAACATCGAGCACCGAAACCGGGGCGTTGCGCTGAATGATGTCGAGGATCGGCAGGAAGGCGTCTCCGGAAAAATCATAGGTCCGGTCCAGCATCGACGGTGCCGCAAGCATGGAAAGATGCTCGGAGCATTTCGACAGAAGCCGATCGAGAAACACCTCGTCGAGCCGGTCTGGCGAATACACCGCCTCGGCAATGCCCTGGGTCGGGTCGGTATCGAAATTGAGATTGGCGGTGCCGAATGGCAGGTCGAGATCGGCCAGAATCACTTCGCTGGAGAACAGGCTGGAGATGCTCCAGGCACAATTGTGCGCAAGGGTGGACGAGCCAACGCCGCCCTTTGCGCCGACAAAGGCAATCGAACGGCCCAGCGGGGCGGCATCGGGGTCGACGAAAATGGCCGAGACGACACCGATCACATCGGCCATCGAGACCGGGGCCACAATGTATTCGGAGACCCCGTTCCGCACCAGCTCGCGGTACAGAGCAACATCGTTGACGTGGCCAACAATAACCACCCGCGTGTCTGGATCGCAAACGGTGGCAAGTTCGCCGAGCTCATCGAGCAGGGCCTGACCGTCGACACGGGTTTCCAGGATCAGCAGGTTCGGGGTCGGAGAGCCCGCGAACATGTTGGCCGCGGCCGATACGCCCCCGGAATTGATGCGCAAATTGACCTTGGCCATGCGACGGTCCTGAGAGCACCGTTCCATGGTCTTGGCGAGGCCCTCGGTTTCTACGAAGGCATGGACCGATATACGCGGAAGCGGGCGAATTCGCTCGAAGTCGCCGCGGTCTGCAACGCTCTCGCCTTCGTCCGGCTGGGTCTGCTGTTCAAGCGCATAATCTAGATTGGTCATCAACGTTGTCCTGCTTCATCGAACGCGTGGCGGTTCTGGCGGGTCATTCCTTCAGCCCCGCGCCGCCCACTCTATAAGATTCAATCACAGTCGAACGCCGCTCGGCATCAATCGGGGTCATGCCGCGCGGCGCAATGAGATCCCCCGGATTGGCGATCTGGGCAGCCAGATTGTTCTGGCTGGCGCAACCGAAATTCGCCCAGTGCCTGTTTTCAGTGTTGTTGGCGAGCATGTCCTCGGGCCAGCGCCCGCATTCCCCGGTGGAGGCTGTGACCGCCATGAAGGCGATGCGGATCGGCGCTGCATCATTTGCAGATGCAACATGATAGGGCGAGGAAAGTATGCGATCTCCCGGCACGCCTTCGCTGCGCAGCACATCAGCCACCTGTGTGGAGAGCAGCGATGCAGCGCCCGCATTGGCGGAGCCAACCGGCACCATGATGCGGATGGCACCGGAGGCGCCTGATCTGTACGCCTGGGCCGCGCCGCGAACGGTTTCACGCATCGAGATTGTCAGATTGCGGTCGCCGGAGGCAACCGGAAGGTCGACGGTACGCTCCTGCTCGGCGACGATGATAGGGTGGTTGGTGCGGTAATCATCGGGGACCGCCCCGACGGTGACGCTGTGACCAGGCCAGCCGGCGCAGCCCGACACCAGTGCTGCAACCAGCAGGGGCGCGGCAATGGTCCTGAGGGCCCGGTGATCAGGAGTGACGGGAACAGAGATCTTGCTCGACATGATGGGGTTCCTGATCATTTGTAGATGAAGCCGACAACGCCGTGGTAGCGACCCGGTGGCAGCTGGGTTTCCATCCGGCCATAGACCCGGTTGACGCGGCCGAGAAAGAAGCCCGCGCCATCGCCGGCGGCGTTGAAATTATCATCGGGACGGGCGAGTTCGTTGCGCGCGACCGGCTTGACGATGTATGGCGTGGCAATGATGACCAGCTCGGTTTCGTTGCGGACAAAGTCCTTGCTGCGGAAGAGCGTGCCGAAGACCGGTACCTTTGACAGGCCCGGAAAGCCCGACATGGCCTGCCGGATGTCGTCCTTGACCAGCCCGGCGAGCACGATGGAGCCGCCGGAGGGCAGTTCGACCGCGGTCTCGGCCTCGCGGCGCTTGATCGCCAGCCGGGTCAGGCCGGGATTGCCTGCAACGCCCTGGAGCGAGGTGGAGCCCTCGAAAGTCGGTTCGGATACTTCGGTCAGGACCTTCAGCGAAATGCGGCCCGGTGAGAGGACGACCGGGGTGAAGTTGAGCCGGATGCCGTATTCCACCTCACGGTCCGTGTAGGTGGCCGACCCGTCATCGTCGTAGTCGACCGAATCCCGGACCTGAAACTCGCCGCCGACAAAGAATTTTGCGCTCTCACCGGAAATGGCGGTGAGGCTTGGCTCGGCCAGGGTGCGCATGACACCGGCCTGCTCCATGGCGTTGACATAGCTTGCGATGGTACGTCCGCCGATCGAACCGCTGGCGATCTGTGCGAAGTTCAGCCCGGTGGAGACGGAACCCAGCGACGACGGGTTGGAATTGACGAAGGTCCCCGACCCACCGGTAATTGAGGAATTGAAGCCGAGCTGCTTGAGCACCTGACGACTGACCTCGGCGATGGTCACCTTGAGCGTGACCTGATCCTCGCCGTCGATCTTGAGAAGATTGACGATTTTCGACTGCTGACGGGCTTCGGCGTAAATGGCCACGGCCCCCTCGCCGCCGGTGCCGCTTTCGGTGATGTTGCGGGTCGTGGCTTCACCCCCGGTGAGGAATATCTGCGCCAGATTGGCAGCCTGCGCCGCATCCTGCGGCGTCCGCACCGACCCGGTCAGAACAATGTTGTCGGAAATGATCTCGACACTGATGTCCGAGTCGGGAAGAAAACGAGCCAGGTGTGCCTGCAGACCCGCGACATCGCGCTCGATCTCCAGCTCGATGGCAACGATTTCCTCGCCGTTCGGTCCGAAGATGAAGATGTTGGTCTGACCGACGGTCTTGCCGAAGAGATAGAGCCTGCGCGACGTCCGGGTGACGGCATCGGCCAGGGTCGGGTCAGCCACAAGGATATCATGCGCATCGGTGGGCAGGTCGATGACGAGGGCCTTGTTCAACCCAAGTTTTACCCGCTTGCTGGCACCAGGCCCGGTGTGCTTGATCTTGATCACGCTTTCGGCGGCTCCGGCCTGCGACACGAGCCGGCCATTGACCGGATCGAGGCTCAGACCGGTGAACAAGGTCGAGCTTACCAACGCAAGGCTGGTGATGGATGACAGGAGCGATTTTGCAAAAGGACGCACGTTCATTCTCCGCTTCAGTTGGTGGCGCCAACGTTGGTTATGGTGCCGGAGCGGATCAGCTGGATGGCTGCACTGCCGTCTTCGCCGCTCAGTAGGTAGTTCGCGCCGTCGCTGTCGGGTTCCTGAACATCGGCGACACTGCGCAAGGCAAGGGTCAACCGGTCGGCCATCTGCTGCGCGACGGTGATGATTTTCGTCTGTTCCGGGGTCAGCTCGAGGGTGGCGGTGGTTCCTACCGCGGTCCGGCTACCATCGGCATTTTCCTCGATCCGCTGGTCAATCGCCAGGATACGGATGTTGGACAGGATGACTTCGGTCAGGAACCCTTCCTCCGCCGTTTTCCGGCGCACCATGATGACATCGACCCGGTCGTTGGGAAGAATGAAGCCACCAGCGCTGGTGGCGACCGAAATCTCTGTCGCGATGGCGCGTTTTCCCGACGGAAGCAGCGAGGACATGATGCGGGACGACGAATCCACGATCTTCTCGCTGCGCAAAGGCTCCCCGGCAAACAGCGGCAGGCGAACCACCACGCCGTTGAGTTCGGCGATAGCCTCGGGCCGGTTGTCACGGCGGATCAATCCATCAATCACACCATCTTCGGGCCAGCCTTTCCATTCAAGGGAATCTTCGCCCAGGCGCGCGCCCACCGGCAGGTTGGTGGTTGTCACCAACACGTCGACGGTCGGCATCTTCTCAATGATCGGCTCTGATGACACTTCGGTCACCTGAACGGTCGGTGAAGTCAGGTTCATGGCCAGATACCCGGCCAATCCTGCGGCCAGGCCAGCCACTGACATGATGACGACGCGGGCGGTTTTCATACTGATTCCTCGAACGGAGTTTGGGTACGCTGGCCGCAGAATGCATTTGCAATCGTGTAATTATGGTTAACAAGCCGGTAGCAAACAGGGTTAACGCAAGTTTGCCGGAGCTGAAGCAGCCGGAGGCCGGTGCGCGAGCCGCGGGCTAAAGCCCATAAAAGCGGAAAGAACAGAGAGCAGCGGAGCTTCGCCCCGGCAACCGGGTGAAGACGATCAGCCGTCTGCCGAAGCAGAACGCGTTCCGAACCGTTAGCGGGACGGCCCGAACCGGTGATCAGGAGGAGGGTCTGTGCGGAAGGCCGGCAACCAGAATGCGGCCGGATAAGCTCTCAGCTGAGCCGGCCGAGCGCCTGAAGGAAAAGCCCGGTCTGGGGATAGGTCGCGAACGCCGCCGCGCCAATGGCCACACCGTAGGGAATTCCAGCGCGCTGCTTGAAAAAATGCATGGGGATCGGAAGCGGCGAGACGAGCAAGAGATTCTGGTTGGCCCGGATTGCCAGCACCACAAGGGCGAGAATGCCACCGAAAATTCCGGTCAAGCCAAGAAAAGTCACCAGATCGATGTTGAATCCGTACCAGAGGGCCGCGGCGCTGAGGATCTTCGCGTCTCCGCCACCCATGACATTGAAGGCAAAAAGGGCAAAGCAACCAGCAAACACGGTCAGGGCTGCAGCCAGGGACCAGCCAAATGTTGCAAGATCCATGCTGCTGAAGGGCGCGACCACGAAGAAGGAAACCGCAAGGATGACCGAAATGCGATTGGGGATCTTCATCGAGATGATGTCGCAGAATGCCGCCATGGCCACACACAGCGGAAAGATGACGAAAATCGCGGCCTCGAACATGTTGGATCACTCCCGAATGTGCAGGAAAGCCTAAGCGAAAGTCCTTAACAAAGCGCATCAACCGCAAACAGAAAAGGCCGCCCCGAAGGCGGCCATTTCATGCTTGTGTCAGGCTAACAAGCGCCGATTACGAACCGCTCTTGTAGTTCAGCTTGTCGGACAGCTGGTCGAACTGGTTGTTCAGCGCGTTGCCGAGCGTGGTGGCGCCGGTGATGAGTGCGACCGAAATGAGCGCAGCGATCAGGCCGTATTCAATTGCGGTGGCACCAGATTCGTCTTTGACGAAACGATCGAAAAGATTCTTCATGGGTCTGTTCCTTCATCCAATAGTGTTTTCAGCACTCCGCCAGCTGCTTCGGTTGGTCGGATATGACGATCATAGGAGAGCGGGTTTTCAAACCGCTTAATGAACAAGGTTAGCAAATCCTTTCACGGCCAAAGCCCCTTGCATGGTAAACAAAGCACTAAAGTTCGGACCGCTGTTCTGACCGGCAAACAATGATGGTCAGGACCGGCTGACGCTGCCGGAACAGCGTCCGGTTCACGGCCGCCCGGAGCACCGCTCAAGGTCGCATGAGTGCATTATAAAAGAGTAGCCGCAGCGGCGCAGACAGAGCACCACAGAACCTGGAAGCCGCCCAAAAGCGGATCACTGAGAAAGAAATAGGCCGGACCGGCCGGAATTAAACCTTCGTTCACCAATCCCGGCGATTTTAGGGACGGTATCCGTAATTCCGAGGACATGGCATGACCCACACCAACCCTGCGCATCGCTGGCTCGCAATGTTTCTGTGCGGCGCAGCTCTGGTATCGATGGCATCATTCCCGGCCCGGGCAGCAGAGGATGCCATTCGCGTGTTCATGGACCATGCCCGGATCCTCAAGCTCGATCGCGCTGTCAGCAAGGTCATCATCGGCAATGCCAATGTCGCCGACGTCGCGGTGTCCGATCCGCAGACAATCGTGCTTACAGGCAAATCCTACGGAACTACCAATCTGGTCATTCTCGACCAGGCAGGCGATGCAATCGTGGATGAACGGATTCTGGTGTCGGTGGATGAGGCCAACACGCTTCGGGTCTTCAAGCAGACATCACGTTCGGTCTATTCCTGCGCACCGGCCTGCGAAGAACACGTGCCGAGCGTTGCCACGACAAGTCCGTGACCTGTAGCCGCGTTCAGCAGCACCGTCCGGGCCAAGAGGGCTTGCGTTAGGAATTTGTTCACCACCTGTGCAGCTTGCCGGCGTACGCGTTACCAATATTCAACCTGTTTGACGTAGCGTCGTTCCCGGGAAACGAAAGTCCGGGAGTGCGACGATGCAAGTCGACGATCAAACCAGTACATCGCAAAGGCCACGGCGGCGAATGCCGCGGGCGCTGGCGCGTTTCCGGCGGTCAAGCGATGGCTCCACCGCCATCGAATTTGCCCTGCTGGCGTTTCCGTTCTTCCTGCTGATCTTTGCGACGATCGAAGCCTTTGTGGCGTTTGCCGGCGAACAGCTGCTGGAAAATGCCGTTGACACGATGGCGCGGCAAGTGCGCACCGGTCAGGCAAAGAACCTGGATGAAGAAGAGTTCCGCACCAGGTTTTGCGCCGAGATCAGCATCATGATCAAGTGCGCGGCCGAAGAAGATCCCGATGATCAGAAGCTCTATCTCGATGTGCGCGAGTTCGCCAGTTTCGCCGCGATCCCGAGTTACATCCCGAAGCAGAGCAACGATCAGTTCTCGGATCTCGATTCCTCCGATTTCGACTACAGCCCGGGTGGCCCGAAGAGCATCAATATCGTGCGTGCCTACTACCGCTGGGAAGTGATGACGGATCTCGTCAGGCCATTCATCACCAACATCCGCAAGGATGGCGAAATGCCGCGCGACTATCTGATGGTGGCGACGGCCGCTTTCCGCAACGAGAACTTTCCGTGAGCAGGTTCGTGGACATTTCCGAACGGCGAAAACCAAAAGGAAGCACCGCCATGACAGGCTATCTGGATAAAATCAACCGTACCGTGCGCAAACTGCGCGGCGATCGATCCGGAGTCGGCGCCGTGGAGTTCGCGCTGATCGCACCGGTCCTGATCATTCTTTACATGGGATCGCTGGAAGTTTCGGTCGCCATGTCGGTGAACAAGAAACTCGCACGCGCCGCAAGCACCATTGCCGACCTGGTGACCCAGGACAGTTCGGTCGACAAGGCCTTCCTGAATTCCATGGTCAATGTCGCGGAAAGCGTCATGACGCCGTTTCCTTCGGACGGCATGAAGGTGAAGATCACCGGCATAGCCGTCAACAGCTCCGGCGTCGGCAAGGCGAGCTGGTCCTGGCAGGAAGACGGTACCCGCCCCTATACAAACAATTCGACCCAGGAGCTCCCGGATGAACTGGCGATCCCGGACACTTTCCTGGTCCGTACCGAGGTGGAATTTGATCACAAGCTGTTGTTGTTTGTCCCGGATCTGCCGAAAGTAGATGTCCGGACATTGGAGATGAAGAAGGTCTACCACCTGCGTCAGCGCATCGGCGACAACGTGACCTGCAGCAACTGCTAAGGTCCGCAAGTCCGGCGCCTCCGGGCGCCGGAACCTTCTTTCAAGGCGTTGCAGCACGGGATCGCGTTGGCATACCCGCGTTTCAGATCCGACGAAGCGGGCAGAGCCCGTCCATCGCGTCAGGCGAATAAACTTGGCAGGAACCGGGTTCAGGGTTTCCTGGCGGCGGATTTGCGGACCGACTGAGCCTCGACCAGGCCTCGGAGGTTGCGGTAATCCTCCGGATCCGGGCGGACATATCCGCCGCCATACAGCGGCTCGAAAATATCCAGAAGCCCGGGAGCCGACACCGCCATCTCGTCGAGAAAGCGACCCAGAGCCTCTACCAGATCATCGGGCAGAGAGCGGTTGGCAGCATGTGGCCCGTAAGGGATGCGCTGCGAAGACCAGATGATCCGGAGCGGTTCGGCGGTCTCGATCAACGCTTGGTTCCAGCCGCCGAACAAGCGCCCGGGATCCGAGCCGGCATCGCCAGGCACGTCGGGGATCCAGCCGAAAAAGCCGTCGATTTCACCCGCCTGATATAGCTCGATGACGGAGCCAACGCTTCCCGCGCGGATCAGTTTGGGCATGGCCAGACTGCCTGCCCTGATCGCCTGGTGCGGAATCTGCCACCCGGAAACCGAGGCCTCGCTGGAATATCCGATGTTGAGTTCTCCGACGGGCCGGACGGCACTGTCGCGGGCAACAAGAACCGAGCGGAAGCCCGTGGACCCATCTGCAGCCACCGGGCTGCGAAAGGCCCGGACGCAGCCGCAGGCCGCCTCGGTGGCCGCAAACGATCTGGCAGAGTGAATCGCATAGCCGACACGGCCGCTGGCGTGCGCGTCGATCAAGGCGGCATAGCTGCCCAGCTTGATGATATCGACGGATATGCCCAGAGCTTCGGAAAAGGCGCGCTGTATCGCTTCGAGCTTGACGGGATCGGTTGCCGCAACGTGGGTTTCCACCAGACCGATGCGCAGCACTGCGATCGAGTCCCGGTAATCTGCCCTGACCGGCGCGGCCCAGACCATAGCGCAGCAGAGAGCCGCCCAAAGCGGTCGCTGAAACTGCGCTGCAAGTTTCCATAGACGATCAATCATAGCCATACCGGTCTATACCACGACCCGGTTGAAATGCACGGTTATGGTGAAAACAAGGTTACCGCCGGCAGCCGATCTCGACTCTTCCGGTCACGTGCGAAACCGGCTAACTTGGCCGTCACTCTGGAGACATTTCATGGCGCGTGCATTTCTGTTTGTTCTTGATTCCTTTGGCATCGGCGGAGCTCCCGACGCGGAAGCCTATGGCGATCTGGGCGCCAACACGCTCGGCCATATCGCAGAGCAATGCGCGGCCGGCCTCGCCGACCGCCCCGGTTTGCGCGAGGGTCCATTGTCTCTGCCGCACATGCAATCGCTGGGTCTGGCCGAGGCGGCGGTCGCGGCCACCGGCGACATGCCAGCGGGTTGGAAACTGACCTCCCGGCCACGCGGTATTCACGGCGCCGCCAATGAGGTCTCCAACGGCAAGGACACTCCGTCTGGACATTGGGAGATCGCCGGTCAGCCGGTGATGTTCGACTGGGGTTACTTTCCCGATGACGGGCCGGCCTTCAGCGACGAGCTGGTGGCCAAGATCGTGGCGCTTGCGGAGCTGCCCGGCATCCTGGGCAACTGCCACGCCTCGGGGACGGAGATCATTGCCCGGTTCGGCGCCGAGCACGTGAGAACCGGCAAGCCGATCTGCTACACCTCGTCGGATTCGGTGTTCCAGATTGCCGCCCATGAGGAGAGCTTCGGCCTGGAACGGCTGATCGAGCTGTGCCAGACCGTGCGCAAACTCATCGATCCGCTGAATATCGGCCGCGTCATCGCCCGCCCTTTCGTGGGCTCGGCCGAAACCGGGTTTGACCGGACCGGAAACCGTCAGGACTTTTCGGTTCCCCCGCCGGGTCCAACCCTGCTCGACCAGGTCAGCGAGAGCGGTAGCCGGGTGTTTGCCGTCGGCAAGATCGGCGACATCTACGCGCACCAGGGCGTGACCGACGTGCGCAAGGCGAGCGGCAACCCGGCGCTGTTCGAAGCAACACTGAAGGCAACCAAGGAAGCCAGGGACGGCGATCTGGTGTTCACCAATTTCGTCGACTTCGACATGCTCTACGGCCATCGCCGGGACGTGGCCGGGTATGCCGCGGCGCTGGAAGCCTTGGACGCGATGCTGCCGCGCTTTGCCAAGCTGCTGAAGAAGGGTGATCTGGTGCTGATAACCGCTGATCATGGCTGCGACCCGACCTGGCGCGGTACTGACCACACCCGTGAACGGGTGCCGATCCTGGGCTTCGGCCCCGGTGTCGCAGCACGCAACATCGGTGTGCGGACGACCTATTCCGATGTTGGCGCGACGCTGGCGCAGCATCTGGGGCTTGCGGCAACCGCCAATGGAAGGAGTTTCCTGTGACAGCGCCTTTCAACACGGCCCCGGTGCCAAAAGCCGAGCTGCATTGCCACATCGAAGGTGCTGCCTCTCCAGCGCTGGTGAAGGCGCAGGCCGGCAAATACAACACTGATGTGTCCGGCTTCATTTCCGGCGACAGCTATGTCTGGTCGGATTTCACCGAGTTTCTCACAGCCTATGACGGTGCGGCGTCGCTGTTCCGCAGCGAGGAAGACTACGCGCTGCTGGCGCGGACCTATCTTGAGGGCATTGCCGCCCAGAACGCTATCTATGCAGAAATTTTCGTCTCGCCCGATCACGCGGCGGCCGCCGGACTGTCGCACACCGCCTATTTCGACGGGCTTGCCGAGGGCATCAGACAGGCCAGCGAATCCTCGGGGATCGAATGCCGGATGATCATCGTCGGCGTCAGGCATCTGGGCGCCGAGAAGGTGGAAGCGGCAGCAAAGCTTGCTGCCTCCCGGCCACACCCGCTGATCACCGGTTTCGGCATGGCCGGCGAAGAACGTTTCGGTGAGGTTGCCGAGTTTGCCCGGGCCTTCGACATTGCGCGCGATGCCGGGCTGGGCATCACCATCCACGCCGGCGAACTTGCCGGGGCAGAAAGCGTGCGTGACGCGCTGGATCACATCCGCCCGTCACGCATCGGCCACGGCGTACGGGCGATCGAGGATGGCGCGCTGGTTCAGCGGATCGCTGATGAAGGCGTGGTGCTGGAAGTCTGCCCTGGTTCCAACCTGGCGCTGAATGTCTATCCGGAGATTTCCAGCCATCCGTTCGACCGGCTGCGGCGTGCCGGGGTGAAAGTAACGCTGAGCTCTGACGATCCGCCGCATTTCGCATCCTCGGTCGGTCGCGAGTACCAGATGGCCGCTGATGCCTGGGGCTACGGCGCACCGGATCTTACCGATTTCACCCGGACCGCGATCGAGGCTGCCTTCGTGGATCCGCAAACCCGCGCAAAACTCTTGGGACAGCTCGACTGAATCCCAATCCGACGGTTGCCGGGCCTGCGGAATAAGTGTCTAAATCGGGGCAGGCTCATGCCGTGCTTCCGGATGTCCTTCGCGTTGGAGCCGGCGGGAAATTATTATGGAACAGGGCATGTTCCGCATTGATTTCGGCGATCAGCGCGGTACCCGGTCACAAATTCAAGGCAGAACATCATGGACGGCGTTACAGTCATCAACCATCCTCTGGTGCAGCACAAACTCACCATCATGCGCAAGAAGGAGACTTCCACAGCCGGCTTCCGGCGACTGCTGAGAGAGATATCGACGCTGTTGTGTTACGAGGTCACGCGCGATCTGGAACTGGCCATGGAGCGGATCGAAACGCCCCTGGTCGAGATCGAAGCGCCGTTGCTTGAAGGCAAGAAGCTGGTTTTTGCCTCGATCCTGCGGGCCGGAAACGGCCTGCTGGAGGGCATGCTCGACCTGGTGCCTTCGGCGCGCGTTGCCCATATCGGCGTCTACCGCGATCATGAGACGCTGGAAGCGATAGAGTATTACTTCAAGGCGCCCGAAGATGTCAGCAACCGGCTGATCATCGTTGTCGACCCGATGCTTGCCACCGGCAACTCGTCCATCGCCTCGATCGAGAAACTGAAGGAACGCGGCGCGCGCAATATCCGTTTTCTCTGCCTGCTGGCCGCGCCGGAAGGCATCCGCAACTTTCAGGCCGCCCATCCGGACGTTCCGATCTACACCGCCTCCATCGACAGCCATCTGAACGAGCAGGGCTATATCGTTCCGGGCCTGGGAGACGCGGGCGACCGCATGTACGGAACCAAGTAGGCCAGTGCAGAAGTTGCGCCCGCCGGCCAGGCAGGCTGCAACAGCCGGTTTTCAGCCGCCGGGATCAGTTCAGCAGCGTGAGCAGTGTCTGGGCGTTCGAGTTGGCCATCGAAAGTGACTGGATGCCCAGTTGCTGTTGCGTCTGCAGCGCCTTCAGCCTGGTGGATTCCTCGCTTATATCGGCATCAACCAGGCGGCCGACACCGGAATCGATTGAGTGGGACAGGTCCTGAACGAAGTTCGACTGCATGTCGATCCGCCACTTCACCGTACCATAGGTCGATGCCTTCTCGATGGCGTATTGCAGCATCGCGTCAATGACCACGATCATCTCGTCAAGTTGGGCATCGGTGGTCGAGGCGTCAAGCTGGATCTCGGTGACCGTCGGATAACCGGCAACTGTCGGGCTGGGGCTCTTGAAAAGCACCCATCCGGTCGCAAATCCCGCGTCCCAGGCAAAATTCGGGCTGGTCGCAATGCCCAGATCACCAATGTGACCGGTCATGAAATTAAACATTGCCCAGGTATCAGACGGTTCGGCAACCTGTGTCTCGTCGCGGAAATCGAGCTTGATGGTCTGGACCGAAATCAGACCGTCCTTGCCCCGGCTGACCCCCCCGACGAGCTCCTTGTCGGAGGCGTTGTTGGCGGCATCGTAAGGTGTCGAGAGATATAGCCAGTTTTCACCGCTGAAGGTTGCGGACTGAGCGATGCTGACGAGCTGTTGCTTGAACTCGGTGAATTCTTTCTGCACCTTGTCCCGGTCCACCCCCGGCTCGCGCGCGGTGACGAAACGGGCCTTGATCTCGTCAAGAATATCGACCGAGGCTTCCATCCCGTTATAGGCCACGTCCCCCTTCGCGGCGCTCAGTGCAAGGGCATCCTCGGCAGCGGACAACGCCTTGTTGTCGGACCGCATGGTGGTGGCAATCGGCCAGTAGGCCGAATTGTCCGCGGCGGTGTCGACCCGGAACCCGGTGGCGACCCGGCCCTGGGACATCTGCATGGAGTTGTTGATCCACGCAGCGTCTGGAGAGCTGTGGTCGCGCCAACATTACTATGGATACTCGTCATACAACAAACTCGACTACAGGCTGAATACTAACCCCATAAGCCGCGAATGCCCACTTTTGGCGTCCCAGTTGTTCATATTCTGGTTTGCCCAGCCCCCTGAAACCAGGGCCGAAACATTATCGCATTGTTAGGCACGTTACCGAAAAGCGAAAATCTGTTCACGGACCGGCAAGATTCCGGCACCGGGCGTGGCTGCTGCTTCCGGCTGAACCTCCGGGCAAGCGTACGGTTTTGGACTTCCTTAACCACACGATCCGGTTTTCAGCCGTATCCGATGGGCCTTCACTTGCCGTTAGTCCGGGAGGTGTTGAATGATCCGGAATTATCAAAGGCAACGGCATGATCAAGAATATCTTCCTCGTATCCTGCGCGGTCCTCATCATTTCGGGCCTGCCCTACTATGCCCAGGATTTCTCCGCACTGGTGTCCAACGACACCGGGCAGGAACAACCGGCTTCAAAGCCCACCCCGGCCAAGGCGCAGAAGACGCTCTCCCAGGCCACCGCGCATTACACGACCGGGGTCCGTGCCGCCACGGTCCCGATGTCGCGGAATGGGCATTTCACCGCCGATTTCCGCATCAACGGACGCAGCATACAAGGACTCATCGATACCGGGGCGACCTATGTGGCGATCAATGCCTCGACCGCACGCCATCTCGGCCTGCGGCTGTCGGCATCCGACTACAAGCATCAGGTGCGCACTGCAAACGGCACCACCAGTGCGGCCCTCATCGATCTTGAACGGATGCAGATCGGGGCGATTTCAGTCGAGAATGTCGAGGCCTTCGTGCTTGACGACAAGGCGCTGTCGACAACCCTGATCGGCATGAGCTTCATGTCGAAGCTGCAATCCTACCGTGTCCACAACAACCGGATGGAACTGGTCAACTGACGCTTGCGACAGCGGCCCTTGCGCATCCAGACGAATGCGATTGCTGTCACCCATCCGCGATGCTTGCTACCCGTGACGTCCCATGACCGCAGGTGACACTGACGGCGCGGCGTCGCCGAGTTTCACAGCCGCGCGCAGCTGTCGCTCGGCGCGTGCCACCTGATCGTCGCTCCTTGCATGGATGAAGGCCAGCGGCGTGTCTTTCTCGACACGGGCACCGATGGGCAGCAGACCTCCCAGTCCGACGGCGTGATCGACAGGGTCGCCCGGCCTCGTGCGGCCGCCTCCTAGCTCGACCACGCTCAGGCCGACAGCGCGGGTGTCATAGCCGGTGACGTAACCTTCGCTGCCGGCGACACAAGCCGAGACGATCGGCGCTGCTTCCAGGTGGCGGTCAGGATCGGCGAGAAAGTCAAGCGGGCCACCCAGCTCTGCCACCATGCGGTTGAAACGCTCTGCGGCGGATCCATCCTCCAGCGTTGCTTGCGCGCGGGTCTTGGCCTCTTCAACAGTGCCAGCCAGACCGCCGGAGACCAGCATTTCGGCAGCCAGTGCCAATGTGACGTCGAGCAAGCGGCTGTCGCGGGCCTTGCCGGTAAGAAAATCCGCAGCATTGCGGACCTCGACCGCATTGCCGGCCGCACTTGCCAGCGGCTGGTTCATGTCGGTGACCAGCGCGGTGGTGGGCATTCCGGCGCCCACGGCGACCTCGACCAGCGACCGCGCCAGCTCATTGGCGCGCTCGGGGCTGTCCATGAAAGCGCCATTGCCGCATTTGACGTCGAGCACCAGGGCGCCGAGCCCGGCGGCAAGTTTTTTCGACAGAATGGAAGCTGTGATCAGCGGCACCGATTCGACGGTCGCGGTGACATCGCGGATTGCGTAGAAGCGCTTGTCGGCGGGCGCCAGATTGCCGGTCTGGCCGATGATGGCGCATCCCGAAGCGGCAACCACCTTCCGGAACAGGGCGCTGTCGGGCATGGCGGTATAGCCGGGGATCGATTCCATCTTGTCCAGCGTGCCGCCGGTATGGCCAAGACCGCGGCCGGAAATCATCGGCACCGCGAGACCGCAGGCGGCTGCAATCGGCGCCAGCATGAGAGAGATGTTGTCGCCGACCCCCCCGGTTGAATGCTTGTCGACCACCGGGATATCGAGTTCCGGCCAAGACAGTACCTCGCCCGAATCCCGCATCGAGACAGTCAGCGCCACCGCCTCGGCACGGCTCATTCCCTGAAACAGCACTGCCATCGCAAAGGCCGCGATCTGGCCTTCGCTGACGCTGTCATCACCAAAGCCTGCTATGAAGGCAGCGATGGCTGCCGGATCGAGTTCACCGCCGTCGCGCTTGGTGCGGATGATCTCCTGCGGCAGCAAGCTCAATAGGATTCTCCCTGTCCCGCGGCAGGGGTGCGGTCCTCGAGCGTGGCCAGAATGTCGCCGAGCAGACCGGACGCGCCAAAGCGAAAAGTGGTCGGCGACACCCAGCCGGCACCGAGAATTTCCTCGCAGAGCGCGAAATAGGCGCCCGCGTCCTGCACCGTGCGAATGCCGCCTGCCGGCTTGAAACCGACTTGCTTGCCGGACCGCTGGATAACTTCAAGCATGATCCGTGCGGCGTCCAGCGTGGCGTTGACGGCGACCTTGCCGGTCGATGTCTTGATGAAGTCGGCCTTTTCTTCCAAAGCAATGTCAGACGCACGGGAAATCAGCGCCGGGTCGTTCAGCTCTCCAGTTTCCAGAATGGTCTTGAGCGTCGTGGGCGCGGGGGCTGCGCCCCTCACTGCCCGGATCATGTCGCGCACCGCCTGTTCGTCACCAGCAATCAGCGCTTTCCAGGGGATGACGAGATCGATCTCGTCGGCACCGTCAGCGACAGCACGGGTGGTCTCGGCGACGACCTCATCGATCGCCATATCACCGGAGGGGAAATTGACCACGGTGGCGATCCGGACCGGCGATGCCGCACCCAGTTTGGTGCGGGCGGCCGCGACGAAACGCGGCCATATGCAGACGGCGGCCACCGGGCCGAATTCACTGACGGCACGGTCCACCAGCGCCAGCGTTGCCGCTTCGGTTGCCGCATCGCCGAGTTCGGTCAGATCGAGGCTGGACAGCGCTGCAAGGGCAACGGCTTTCGGGTTGGAGAGATCGATTGTTTCAGCCATTGGACGGCTCCGGGGTTTCAAACATTGCGGTCAGGATTGCCGACAGGCGCTGGCCGCCGATGGGCGCCATGTCCTTGGTTTCCTGGTGGCTGAGTTCGCCGCCAGTCATGCCGGCGCCGAAATTGGTGATCACCGAGGCGGCGATGACCTTGATGCCGAGGAACCGGGCGAGAATGACTTCCGGCACGGTCGACATGCCGACGGCATCTGCGCCAAGCGTTCGGGCCATGCGGATTTCCGCCGGGGTTTCGAAACTGGGACCGGAAAACCACATGTAGACGCCTTCATGCAGAACGGTTCCTGTGCTCTCGGCCGCTGCCTTCATGCGCCCGCCCATCGCGGGATCATAGGCGCTGGTCATGCCAACGAAACGGCCGTCGCTGGGTTCGCCAAACAGCGGATTGGTGCCGGAGAAATTGATGTGATCGGTGATCCGCATCACCGAGCCTGGCGGCATGTCGTTGCGCAAGGATCCGGCGGAGTTGGTCAGGATCAGGTTGGTGACGCCGATGCCCTTTAGCGCTTCCAGGGGCGCGCGCATGGCGTCGGCCCTGCCGTGCTCGTAATAGTGGACGCGGCCCGACAGGATGACCACCGGGGTCTGGCCGATGAGCCCGGCAACCACTTCTCCGGCATGGCCCGAAACACCGCTTTCGGGAAAGCCCGGCAGATCGCCATAGGGAATGCGGATCGGGTCGGAAACGGTCTCGACCAACGAGCCCAAGCCCGATCCCAGCACCAGCGCATGGCGCGGCATCAAGCCATGCAGCCGCTCTGTAAGAACATCGATTGCCGGGCTCATCCGATTGCCTCCGTGACGAAAGCGTGCGGCAACAGCTCATCCATACGCACCGTCTTCTTGATGCCGTCGGCATCGCACAGATGCACGAGCGTATCGGCGTCGGCAAATTCCGCCAGCCGCTGGCGGCACCCGCCACAGGGTGGGCAGAGTTCGAGCTTCTTGGCAATCACTGCGACTTCGCGGATGCGGGTACCGCCGGCCATGACCATGTGGCTGATTGCAGTGGTTTCGGCGCACCAGCCTTCCGGAAACGAGATCACCTCGATATTGGCGCCGACATGGATCCTGCCGTCATCGGCGCGGATGGCCGCGCCGACGGGGAACTTCGAATAGGGCGCATGGCATTTTGCCATGGCGTCCCGGGCAGCCTCGAACAGATCATGCGCCATGTCAGCGCTCCTTGACATAGGGCACGCCGCCGGCGCGCGGCGGGATCGCCTTGCCGATGAAACCTGCCAGCAGGATGACGGTCAGCAGATAGGGCAATGCCTGCATGAACTGCACCGGCACCACGCCGATGATCGGCAGCTCGTTGCCCTGCATGCGGATCGACATGGCGTCGAGGAAGCCGAACAGCAGGCAGGCGAACATGACGTTGACCGGCTTCCACTTGGCAAAGATGAGCGCCGCAAGGGCAATGAAGCCCTTGCCCGCCGTCATGCCCTTGACGAAGCCGGCGGTCATGGCCATCGACAGATAGGCGCCGGCAATGCCGCAGAGAATGCCGCAGCAGATCACCGCCCGGTAACGCATCCAGGTGACCGAAATCCCTGCCGTGTCAACCGCACCCGGGTTTTCGCCGACGGCGCGCAGGCGCAGCCCGAACCGGGTCCGGTAGAGCACCCACCAGGTGAACGGAATCATCATGAAGGCCAAATAGGTGAGCAGGAAATGCCCCGACAGCAGGTCGGAATAGATCGATCCGAGAACCGGAATGTCGGCGATTTCCGCGGCAAAGGGAAGCTCGACCGTGGTGAAGCGGGCGTCGCCGCTCAATTGCGGGGTGCGTCCACCCTGCCGGAACCAGGCCTGGCCGAGAATCACAGTCGCGCCGAGCGCGATGAAGTTGATGGCGACGCCCGAGACGATCTGGTTGCCGCGCTGGGTGATGGAGGCAAAACCGTGCACCAGTGCAAGGCAGACGGAGACCAGAACCGCCGCACCCAACCCGGTAAGGGCCGAGCCGGTTACCGCGGCAGCGGCGCCGCCGGCAAAGGCTGCCGCAAGCATCTTGCCCTCGAGGCCGATGTCGAAGATGCCGGCCCGCTCGGAGTAAAGACCCGCCAGGGCAGCCAGGATCAGCGGCACCGAGACACGCACGGTGGATTGCAGAATGACGATGAGAGTGTCGAAATATTCCATGGTCTTATTCCGCCGCTGGCAAGGGTTTGTCGGAACCGGCGCCGCCAAGAGTGGCAAAGAACGCGGTGATCGCGGGACGGAACATGTTTTCCAGCGCACCGGCGAACAGGATCACCAGGCCCTGAATGATGGTAATCATGTCGCGTGAAATCTGCGGCATCTCGAAGGAGATTTCCGCACCGCCCTGGTAAAGCATGCCGAACAGGATTGCTGCGGGAATGATGCCGACCGGATGCGAACGTCCCATCAGGGCCACCGCGATGCCGACAAAGCCGGCGCCGGCGACAAAATCCAGCTGCATGCGGTGCTGGTCGCCCATGATCGGGTTCAGCGCCATCATGCCGGCCAGTGCGCCTGACATGATCATGGTGATGACGATGATGCGGCTCTGGCGAATGCCAGCATAGGCCGCAGCGGTCGGGCTGTGCCCCATGGTGCGGATCTCATAGCCGAGCTTGGTGCGCCAGATCACCACCCAGACGACGAAGGCCGCGACCAGTGCCAGCAGGAACGACATGTTGAACGGCGCGCCGCCGATATCAAGGCCGACGGAAGCAAGCAACCAGTCAAGCCGCGGCAATTGTCCACCCTCGGCAAAGGCCCGGGTCTGGGGCGCCATCGAACCCGCCGGTTTGAGCACATCCACCAGCACGTAGACCATCAGGCTCGAGGCAATGAAATTGAACATGATGGTGGTGATGACCACATGGCTGCCGCGCTTGGCCTGCAGCCATCCCGGGATCATCGCCCAGAAGCCACCGACCATCGCCGCACCGAGAATGGCGGCGGGAAAGACGATGTACCAGGGGGCGAACTGGTCGAGCCACAGGCATGGCAGCGCCACGCCGAGCCCGGCCACATAGGCCTGTCCTTCACCACCGATATTGAACAGGCCGCAATGAAAGGCGACGGCGACAGCCAGTCCGGTAAAGATGAAGTTGGTGGCGTAGTAGAGCGTAAAGCCGATGCCTTCGCCGTAGCCGAACGCGCCCTCGATCAGCAGGCTTGCGGCGCGCAGGGGACTTTCGCCGACCGCCAGCACCACCAGGCCTGCGACAAGAAAGGCAACAATCAGATTGATCAGCGGGATCAATCCATAATCCACCCAGGCGGGCAGCTTTGCATAGGGCACACTCATTGTGCGGCCTCCTTGGAATCTTCCACACCGGCCATCAACAGGCCGAGTTCACCCTCGCCGGCATCCGGCGCACGTTCGCCGACAATGCGGCCGTCAAACATCACCAGTACCCGGTCGGACAGGGAACGGATCTCGTCGAGTTCGACCGAAACCAGCAGGACCGCCTTGCCGGCGTCGCGCATCTCGATGATGCGCTTGTGAATGAATTCAATGGCGCCGACATCGACACCGCGGGTCGGCTGGCCGATGACGAGCACGGCAGGATCGCGCTCCATCTCGCGTGCAAGCACGATCTTCTGCTGGTTGCCGCCGGAGAAATTGGCGGTTTTGAGCCTCGGGTTTGGCGGACGGATGTCGTATTTATCGATCTTGTCGGTCGCATCCTTGCGGATCGCGTCAATGTTGAGAAACACGCCGTTGAGATATTTCGGATCGTCGTGGTAGCCGAGGATCGAATTCTCGCTCTCGTCGAATTTCAGCACCAGCCCCATCTGCTGGCGGTCTTCGGGCACATGGGCGAGGCCGCGATGCCTGAGTTCCGACGGATCGGCGGTGCCGGTGACATGGATCGGCTCCCCCTGCAGCAACACCTTGCCGGAAACCGCGCGGCGAATGCCGGAAATCGCCTGCAGCAGCTCGGACTGGCCATTGCCCGCAACGCCGGCAATGCCGACGATCTCGCCGGCACGCAAATCGAAGGAGACATTCTTGACCATTTCGACGCCACGACGGTCGCGCACCGACAGGTTTTCAACCGACAGCAGCACCTCGCCGGGCGTGGCCGGGCCCTTGTCGACCTGCAGAAGCACGTGGCGGCCGACCATGAGCTCGGCCAGTTCTCCGACCGAGGTTTCGGCCGTGGTGCGGGTGGCAACCATTTCCCCACGGCGCATCACCGATACCTCGTCGGTCACCGCCATGATTTCGCGCAGCTTGTGGGTGATCAGCAGAATGGTCTTGCCCTGCGACTTGAGCTGCTCAAGGATCCGGAACAGGTGATCGGCCTCCGCCGGGGTCAGCACACCGGTGGGTTCGTCCAGGATCAGGATATCGGCGCCGCGATAGAGCGCCTTGAGGATTTCGACACGCTGCTGAAGGCCGACCGGGAGCTCCTCGATGACCGCGTCGGGATCGACCTCAAGCTCGTATTCATGCTCGAGCCGGCGCAATTCGTCACGCGCCTTGGCGATGCCGGCGTTGAGAACCTGGCTTTCCTCGGCGCCGAGCATGATGTTTTCGAGCACGGTGAAGTTTTCGACCAGCATGAAATGCTGGTGGACCATGCCGATGCCGGCCGCAATTGCAGCGTTCGGATCCCTGATCACGATCTTCTTGCCATCGACAAAAATGTCGCCTGCATCGGCCTGGTAGAAGCCGTAGAGGATCGACATCAGGGTCGATTTTCCCGCGCCGTTCTCGCCGATGATTCCGTGAATGGTGCCCTTTCGGACACGCATGTTGATGTCTTTGTTGGCGTGCACGAGACCGAACCTCTTGTCGATCCCCTTCAGCTCAATGGCGATGTCGTTCATGTCCCCTCGTCTTTTTTACTTTGCCATCACCGGCTCTTCACCTGTGCAGCTTGCGGTCCAGAACGTCACGTCGCCTTTGAAAAGCTGAGTTCGTCTGTCCCTTGAGGTCGTTTGCGGCCTGTCAACCGATACAAATTTTCGGGCCAATGCTTTAGTCTCGACAGTTCTGATTGCAAAGTCCAGAATCAAATGAGGGCCCAGTTTTTGTGGCCGCGGGTTTTCAACACGGCCAGATGCCGGACATGGTGCCTGTACTCTTGCTCCCAGGCGCATGACATGGTGAAAGCAGGTCCATGACAAGATCACCGCCTCCAGTCCGCACCGCCTTCAAACTGTTTCGCCCGCTACAGACCCGCTGGGCGGACAATGATGTCTATGGCCACATGAACAATGTCGTGCACTACCAGCTGTTCGACACGGCGATCAATCACTGGCTGATCGAACAGGGACTGCTCGACCCACTGAACGGCGATATTGTCGGGCTGGTGGTGGAGACGGGCTGCCGCTACCACGCCGAAGCGAAGTTCCCGGACAAGATCACGGCCGGCATCGGTGTCGAGCGGCTTGGCGGGTCCTCGGTGACCTACGCGATCGGCCTGTTCCGCAATGACGAAGAAACGGCTTTCGCCGACGGCAGGTTTGTCCATGTCTATGTCGACCGCGGCACACGACGGCCGGTACAATTGCCGGAGGCCTGGCGCACAATTCTCGGGACCATAGCGACATGAGCGAAAAAGACGAGAACGGCTTTGACACCGAATCCCGCATCGTGCGGCTTGAGGAACTGGTTGCCCATCAGCAGGCGGCGATCGAGGACCTGTCGCGGCAATTGACCGAAGGCTGGAAACAGAGCGAGAAGTTGCGCCAGGAGCTGGCCCGGCTCACCGACCGGTTCGACGAACTTGAAGACGGCGCCGACGTCCCACCTGCCAATCAGCCGCCGCCGCACTGGTAGATTGCCACCAGCGAGTGCGGTCAGCTCTCCTCCGGTTCGTAACGAACGAAGGCGAAACGGTGGCCATCCGGTGCCCAGCAGGGCACGTTGATGGTGCCTTGACCACCAAACAGCGCCAGCAGCGTGGTGATCGTGCCGTCGGTCGGGTCGAGCAGCCGCAATTGAACATCACGATCGCGCGGATGGCCTTCGGTTCTGGGCTCGTAACTGAGAAAGAGCACCTTGCCGCCAGCGGGTGCGGGATGCGGGAACCAGTTGATCCGGTCGTCAGCGGTCATCTGTTCGGGCGTGCCACCGGCGGCCGGAACGCGCCACAGGTCCATTGAGCCGCCACGGTCGGAATTGAACCAGATCCAGGCGCCATCAGGCGAATAGTCCGGACCGTCATAGTGGCCGTCGCCGCTGACGAGGTGCCGCTCATCGCCACCCTCGACATCGATCGTGTAGAGACCGAAAGCGCCATCGCGGCGGCCGACAAAGGCGAGCGTCTTGCCGTCGGGCGACCAGCCGTGCCACCAGGAGGGAACCTCCGCCGTGATGCGGCGCGGGGTGCCGCCTGTGATCGGCAGGACCCAGATGCAGGACTGGCCGGTATCGGTGGAATCGCTGATCACCAGCAGGCGGCCATCGGGCGAAATACCGTGGTCGTTGTTGCACTTGATCGCATGGCCGGTGTGGATTGCTGCAAGCTCCGGCGCATCGAGCGGAACCCGGAACAGGCGGCCATTGCCATTGACCACCAGCGAGGTGCCATCGGGCGCCCAGTTCGGCGCTTCGATCAACCGCCGGGTCGACAGCACTTCCGCGACGCCACCCGAGGTGAGATCGTAGATACACAGCTGGCTGCGCATCAGCCGTCCTGCGGGATATAGGCGAAGCGGTCGAAATCCGCCTCGATGGCGCTGCCCGAAGTGTCGAAGGCGGCCATGCCCACAAAGGCGCCGGTGAAGGAGGCGTGCTCACCGCGACCGCCCTCGTCGGAAATGACGCTGGCATCAAGGACTGGGCCAATTGCTTGCCAGTCATCGCCCGTTAGCCTGTAAAGGAACTGCAAATTCGCGCCATTGACGCCCATCGCCAGCTCGACCGCGCCGACTTCCGGCAAGGCAACCGGCTGTTCGAGCGGGAACTGCAAACGGCCGTCCGGCCAGTCGCCGGGGCAACTCAGGATGGTCAGCACCCGTCCCTGTCCTTCATGCCAGGTGACGGCCAGATAGTGGAATTTGTTGCGGTTGTAATAATGCACCAGACCAGCGGCCTGCTGGTAACTGCGCGGTGCAAAATGCACAGACGTTTCAGCACGGAAGCTCAGATGTTCCTGCCGCCGCGCCACCAGCGCCTGTTCGAACCAGCTGCCGATGGATTCGCGCGCGTGCAGCCTCAGTGCGGTACCGGTGAGCGAGAAAATCCGCTCCGGTTGCGGCGTGCGGAGCCACTGGAATTCCTCCGGCAATGTGACCCCGGTGAAGTCCCGGTGCGTGGCCTTGTCTGGTGCCTTGCGGCTCAGCGGATCAGGGGCAGGAACCTTGACATCGGGGACCAGGCCGCCCTGGGCCAGCCGCAGCCAGCCATCCTCGCCCCAGACGCATTTCTGGATGGCGGTCTCCCGCCCCAGCGGCGACCGGCGCATACCGGGCAAGGGCCGAGAGCAGAGATGGGTGTGGTAGATTTCACCCTCCGGGGTCTCGACCATCTGGCCATGGCCGGCACGCTGCAGCACGGCGTCCGGCGCATCCTTCGACGTCATCAGGAAAGTGTCGGGATGCAGCTGGTAAGGGCCGGTCAAATCGCGCGACCGGGCCATGGTGACGGCATGACCATAGCCGGTGCCGCCTTCGGCCACGGTGATGTAGTACCAGCCGTTGCGCCGGAACAGATGCGCGCCTTCGACCAGGCCATGATCGCTGCCGGCGAAAATATTGACCGCTTCGCCGATCAGCTTGCCGGCCGCAGCGTCATACTCCTGAGCCAGAATGCCTGCGAAGGCCGGGTGCTTGGGGCTGCCGCCGACGGAATCGGTACGGTGGTTCCAGACCATGTTGAGGAACCATTTGCGGCCGTCCTCATCGTGAAACAGCGACGGATCGAAGCCCGAGGAATTGACATAGACCGGATCGGACCAGGGACCGGTGATGGCAGGCGCGGTGACGAGGTAGTTGTGCGCGTCCTTGAAATTGCCGTCGAGCCGTTTGACGTCGGTGTAGACCAGCCAGAACAGCCCGTCTGCGTAGGACAGGCAGGGTGCCCAGATGCCACAGGAATCGGGATTGCCGCGCATGTCGAGCTGGCTGGCTCGGCCAAGCGGGCGGCAGACAAGGCTCCAGTTGACCAGATCCGTCGAATGATGGATCTGGACACCGGGATACCACTCGAAGGTCGAGGTGGCGATGTAATAGTCCGGTCCTGCCCGGCAGATCGAAGGGTCCGGATTGAAGCCGGGCAGAACCGGATTGATGATCATTTTCTCGCAGGCCCCTTCCTCTCGGCGGATGCGGCCCACAGGTTGATGTCGGCGTCACGGGCATAGGTGTCGATCTCGGCCAGTTCCGCTTCGGTGAACTCCTGATTGTCGAGCGCGCCGACACAGTCGATGATCTGCTGCGGCTTGCTGGCGCCGATCAGGGCTGTTGTCACCCTTCCGCCGCGCAACACCCAGGCCAGCGCCATCTGCGCGAGCGTCTGGCCGCGGCGCTGGGCGATCTCGTTGAGCGCCCTGATATTGTTCAGGTTGCGCTCGTTGAGGAAGCCGGTCTGAAGCGATTTTTCCTGGGCCGCGCGGCTGTCTTCGGGAATGCCGTTGAGGTATTTCGTGGTCAGCATGCCCTGGGCCAGCGGCGAGAACACGATCGAGCCGATGCCTTCCTCGTCGAGCGTGTCGAGCAGGCCATCATCCTCGACCCAGCGGTTAATCATCGAATAGCTCGGCTGATGGATCAGGCACGGGGTGCCGAGCTGCTTGAGGATGGCGGCGGCTTCCCTGGTGCGCTTGGAGTTGTAGCTGGAAATACCCGCATAGAGCGCCCGGCCCGAGCGGACGATGTGATCGAGCGCCATCATGGTTTCTTCCAGCGGCGTATCCGGATCGTAGCGGTGCGAATAGAAGATATCGACGTAATCCAGCCCCATGCGCTTGAGGCTCTGATCGCAGCTCGAGACCAGGTATTTGCGGCTGCCCCACTCGCCGTATGGCCCTGGCCACATGTTGTAACCGGCCTTGGAGGAGATCACCAGTTCGTCACGCAGGCCGTGAAAATCGGTTCTGAGGATTTCACCGAAGGCGGTCTCGGCGGAGCCCGGAGGCGGGCCGTAATTGTTGGCGAGATCGAAATGGGTGATGCCGAGATCGAAGGCCGTGCGGCATAGCTCGCGCTTGAGCTCATGCGGTGTGTCACCGCCGAAATTGTGCCACAGGCCGAGCGAGATCGCCGGCAGTTTCAGCCCGGATCGTCCGGTGCGGCGGTAGCTCATGGACTGGTAGCGATCGGGTGAGGGTTTCCACATGTCTAGGCCTCTTTCTTGTTCAGCAGCGCCGCCGCTTCCTCGATGCCAAGGGCGGTCGGCTGTTCGCAGCTCGTGGACGGGCGGATGAATGCGCCGGATTCTCCCGAACGGAGAATGGCTGTCATCACATCTACCACATGAAGCGCAAATTCAAGCGAGCAACGGTGTGGACGGTTTTCGAGAATGGCGAGCGCCATGTCGGCGAGGCCCGCCGTGCGATAGTTCGCCATCATGCCCTGGCTGTGTTTCTGGTTCGGCACGCCGAGCGCATGCTCCCATACGGGCAGATCACGAGCTTCACCATCCTGCCCGACCAGTTCGACCTTGCCGCCGAAAAAGTTCGGATCCGGAACCACCAGGCTGGCTTCGGAGCCATAGAGTTCCATCGGGCGGTGGCCGTGGGTCTTCACATCCCAACTGGCTCCGAGCGTGACGAGGGCGCCATTGGCGAATTCGAGCACCGCATGGACCGTGGTCGGCGTCTCGACCGAGATCATCTCGCCATGGCGCGGCTCGGAGGTGATCTTGCGCTCCGGGCTCGGAATCGCGGACATGGCGGCAACCCGGACCACCGGTCCGATCAGCTGCACCAGATTGGAAATGTAGTACGGGCCAAGATCGAGGATCGGACCGCCGCCGGGCTTGAAGAAGAAATCCGGATTGGGGTGCCAGTGCTCCATGCCGGGGCTCAAGACATGGCAGGTGCCGCCGGTGATGCGGCCGGCAGCGCCGGTTTCGACCAGATGCCGGGCCAGCTGGTGGGCTCCCCCGAGAAAGGTGTCGGGCGCGGAGCCGACGCGCAGGCGCTTCTTCGCTGCCAGCTCGGCCAGATCGCGGCCTTCCTCAACCGAGAGCACGAAGGGTTTTTCGGAAAACACGTGCTTGCCCGCATCGAGCACCTGAGCCGAAACCGCATAATGCACCGCGGGCACCGTCAGGTTGACGACCATGTCGATGTCGTCAGCGGCCAGCATGTCTTCGACGCCCTGAGCGCGGATGCCGTATTCGGCAGCACGGGCCTCGGCAGCCGCCGGGTTGATGTCGGCGCAGGCGCGCATCTCGATGCCTTTGAACAGCGGTGCGAGCCGGAGATAGGAGGTGGAGATATTGCCGCATCCAATGATGCCGACACCGAGAACTTTTGCCATATCCATTACTCCGAAGTGCCGCGGCACCAGTTGAGCGATCGCGAGGCGAAGCGTCCGGCGTCCGAAGGGTTATCGTGTTCCATGATGAAGAGCGTCGCCGGTGCACTGGTGTTGAGCTGCCTGAACAGGGTCGTCCAGTCGACGGTGCCATGGCCAACATCGGCCCAGCCGTCTTCATCCTCGCATTCGCCTTGCGGCGCGATATCCTTGACGTGAACAGCTGTGATCCTGTTGCCATGACGCGCGACCCAGTCGGATGCATCAGCACCGCCACGAATGACCCAGGCAGTGTCAGCTTCCCATTCCAGCTCCGGGGCCGCGTCAAGGATGATCTGCATCGGCACCGATCCATCGGGAAGCGGCACGAATTCGAAGTCATGATTGTGCCAACCGAAACCGTAACCGGCGGCGCGGACCTTTTCACCCACCGCGCTCAGGCGGGCGGCGAAAGCCTGCCACCCGGCCTTGTCGGCCGGGCGCTGTTCGGCGCTGATATGCGGGCAGAAGATCTGCTTGATGCCAAGGGTCGCAGCGGTTTTAAGAACGCCGTCCAATTCACCTTCCAGGGCATCGATGGAGAAATGGCCCGACGGCATGGACAAGCCATTCCGGTCCATGATTTCGCGGAATGAAGCCGGATCTTCATAGACCCCGCCAAACCCTTCAACGTTCCTGTATCCGGCAGCGGCAAGCATCGCCAGGACGTCCGCCCAGGGTTGGAAATTACGGGCGCTGTAGAGCTGAAATGAGAAATCCATCTGTTTGAACTTTCCTGTTTGTCAGTATCTCGATAACTTTGGTGCGCCGGTCTTCGTCTCAGTGCGACTGATCCTGCGAAGGCGGTTGCAGCTGCAGCCACGTGCCCGGCAGCGGCATTTTATATTCCGGACGGCTGTCAGAGCCGCAACTCGCTCGCCGCGTCGAAGACCGAGGCCTTGGCCGGATCGAAGCCGATGCGGACCGTCTGACCGGCTTGCAACGGGCTCTGCCCGTCAACCCGGAAACGGAATTCCTTGCCGTCAAGCACGGCCCAGACCAGCGTGTCGGCGCCCATTGGCTCGACCACCTCGATTTCGACGTCCGTGCTGAAAGGCTCCTCCATTGCTGCGGCTCCGCAGCTGACATGCTCGGGCCGGATGCCGAATATGGCCTTGCCGGGCCGGTCTGCGCGGGCAAAGGGATAGCGCGCGAGCGGGATTTGCGTAGCGGCGACGTTGAAACTGGCGTCGCCCGCGCCGGAGATTTCGCCCTCAATGAAGTTCATACCGGGTGAACCCATGAAGCCCGCCACATAGAGATTGACAGGCCGGTTGTAGATTTCATGCGGCGTGTCCAGCTGCTGGATGATGCCATTGCGCATGATGGCTATCCGGTCGGCCAGGGTGAGCGCCTCGATCTGGTCGTGGGTGACGTAGATCATCGTGTTCTTGAGCCGTTGATGCAGACGCTTGATTTCGACCCGCAACTCGGCGCGCAGCTTGGCGTCGAGATTGGACAGGGGTTCGTCGAACAGGAACACGTCGACATCACGGACCAGGGCACGGCCGATGGCGACGCGCTGGCGCTGACCGCCCGACAGCTGTGCCGGCTTCCGCTGCAGAAGCGGCTCGATCTGAAGCACTTCGGCAGCACGGGTAATGCGCTTGGCGATTTCGTCCTTCGGCATGCGGGCGTTCTTCAGGCCAAATGCCAGATTTCCCTCGACCGACATCTGCGGATAGAGCGCATAGGACTGGAACACCATGCCGATGCCGCGTTCGCTCGGCTCGGACCATGTGACGTTGTTGCCGCCGATGAAGATCTGGCCATCGGAGATATCCAGCAGTCCGGCTATGCAGTTGAGCAAGGTCGACTTGCCACAGCCCGATGGCCCCAGAAGGACGAGGAACTCACCTTCGTCAATGTCGAGATTGAGCGATTTGAGAACCTCGAGTGACCCGAATTTCAAGGTCAGGTCACGGATCGATACACTGGTCACGATACTTACCCCTTCACCGCACCGGCGGCGATGCCGCGCACAAAGAGCTTGCCGGAAACGAAATAGACAATCAGCGGAACGAGCCCGGTGATGATGGTCGCGGCCATGTTCACATTGTACTCTTTCACGCCCTGGACCGAATTGACGATGTTGTTGAGCTGCACGGTCATCGGGTAGACATCCGGCTTGGTATAGACGACGCCGAACAGGAAGTCGTTCCAGACACCGGTGATCTGGATGATCATGGCGACAACAAAGATCGGCAGGCTCATCGGAAGCATGATCTTGAAATAGATCCCCCAGAAACCGGCGCCATCGACGCGTGCCGCCTTGAACAGCTCTTCCGGCACCGAGGTGAAATAGTTGCGGAACAGCAGCGTCAGGATGGGCATGCCAAAGATGGAGTGCACCAGGACCAGCCCCCACAGGCTGCCGAAAAGCCCCAGTTCGCGCAGCAGGATGACAATCGGATAAAGCATCACCTGGTAGGGAATGAAGGCGCCGAAGATCAGCACCGTGAAGAAGAAGTCGGCCCCCTTGAAGCGCCAGTTGGCCAGCGCGTACCCATTCACTGAAGCAATTGCGATCGACAGGACGACCGAGGGTACGGTGATCCGCACCGAATTCCAGAAACCGCGCGACAGGCCCTCACAATTGAGCCCTGTGCAGGCGGTGGCCCAGGCCTTGACCCAGGGCTCGAAGGTGACTTCCACCGGCGGGGCGAAGATGTTGCCCAGCCGGATTTCCGGCATGCCCTTCAGCGATGTCACGATCATCACGTAAAGCGGCAGCAGGTAGTAGACCGATACCAGCAAAAGGGTGCCGTAGATGAAGACGTTGCGTGGCGAGATGGCGCGTTTCGGCCGGGCGCCGCGCGGGCCGGATAGCTCTGCCCGGGTGGTGCCGATGGCAGCCGCCGTCACCGAGAGACTTATCGGATTAGCCACGTTTCTTGCCTCCAAATTCCAGATAGGCCCAGGGGATGATGACGATCAACACGGCAAGCAGCATCATCGTCGAGGCCGCGAAACCCTGGCCCAGATTCTGACCCTGGAACATATAGTCGTAGACGTATTTGGCAGGCACCTCGGAGGCGATCCCCGGTCCGCCGCTGGTCTGCGCGACGATCAGGTCGTAGAGCCGGACGATACCGCTGGTGATCAGCACGAGGGTAGTGATGAAAACCGGGCGCAACATGGGAATGACGATGAAGACGTAGGTTTTCCACAGCGGGATGCCATCGACCCGGGCGGCCTTCCAGATGGACTCATCGATGCCGCGCAGACCGGCAAGCATGAGCACCATGATCAGGCCGCTGCCCTGCCATATGCCGGCAATCAGCACGCCGAAAATAACGATGTCGGCGTTGTAGAGCGGGTCGAAATTGAAGCTTACCCATCCGGCGGAACGGACGACGCTCTGCAGGCCGAGGTCCGGGTTGAGCAGCCATTGCCAGACCAGTCCGGTGACGATGAAGCTCAATGCAAAGGGGTAGAGAATGATGGTGCGGAAGGTGTTCTCGAAGCGGATCTTCTGGTCCATCAACGCCGCCAGCACGAAGCCGATAACCAGGCTCAGCACCAACGAGCAGATCCCGTAGATCATCAGGTTCTCGATCGAGACGACCCAGCGATGGGTGCCCCACAGCCGTTCATACTGATCAAGACCGACGAACTTGGCCCGAGGCAGCAGCTTGGAATTGGTAAACGAGTAGACCACCGTCCACGCCGTTCCGCCAAGAAAGACGCAGACTGCAGTCAAGATCATCGGAATCGCGGCTATTTTCGCAGTCAGATTGCGATACAGCCGGTTCGGGCGCTCCGAAGCCATGGCAGGTTCCTGTCCGTAACAAGGAGAAAAGGCGCCGGCCCGCGCCAGGTCGGGCCGGCCGTTTCGGGATCAGTCCTTGTTGCGGACAATTTCGACGAAGCGCTCCTGCGCGGCTTCCGGAGTGATGGATGCATCCTGGAAGAACTGGACAAAGAGGTCGTTCAACTGGTTGTTGGTGTCCTCGGTGTTCAGCATGTTGACGTCAGGCATGGTGTTGCCCTTGGCCAGGATGCCCAGACCCTCTTTCATGCAGTCGTTGGCCGCCGACAGGTCGATATCGCCGCGGATCGGCAGCGACCCCTTCTTCAGGTTGAAGGCGACCTGGGTTTCCGGCTTCAAGAGCGTTGCGGCAAGGACGTCCTGAGCGGCGGTGATCTCCGCATTGTCGATGACCGGGAAATAGAAGGCGTCACCGCCAGTGGAGATGATCTCCCGCATGCCGAGGCCGGGCAGGCAGGTGTAGTCGGTGCCGGCAGTCTGGCCGGCCACCGCGAACTCGCCCTGGGCCCAGTCACCCATGATCTGGCCACCGGCCTTGCCAGTGATCACCAGGTTGGTCGCCTGGTTCCAGTCCTGGACATTGGAGCCTTCGGCCATGCTGCGAGCATCGGATGCCGCCTGGAAGACCTTGGCCATTTCCGGCCCGGCAGCGAGATCTGCATCCTTTTCGCCGTAGATCTTGGTCAGCACGTCAGGCCCGGCCAGCGTTGCCATCAGGACGTTGAAAAGGCCCGAGCTCTGCCAGGGCTGCCCGCCGAGGGCCAGCGGCTGAATGCCGGCATCCCTGAGCGCTTTGCCCGCCGCTGCAAACTCGTCCCAGCTGGTCGGCACGGCGACACCGGCCTTCTCGAAGGCGGCATGCGACAGCCACACCCACTGCCAGGAGTGAATATTGACGGGCGCACAGTAGATGCGACCGTCGATGGTGCAGGCGTCAAGCAGCGACGGCGGATTGACGATGTCCTTCCAACCTTCCCTCTCGGCGACATCGGTCATGTCGCGCAGCAGACCTGCTTCGATGAGTTCTTCCGCCTGACGGCCGTGGTTGAACTGGAATGCGCCCATCGGGTCACCGCCGATGATACGGCTGACGACGATCGGGCGGGCGGTGCCGCCGCCGCCGGCGATGGCGCCGTCGACCCATTTGTGGCCGGTTGCGTCAAAGGCCTTGGCGAATTCGGCCACCGCCGCGGCTTCGCCGCCGGATGTCCACCAGTGGGTGACTTCGAGATCGGTCGCGTTGACGGATGTCGAGAGTGCCAGTACGGACGCACCGGCCAGAAAAAGCTTGAATGTGTTCATCGAGTTCCCTCCCAGGAATGTTCCTCCTCCCGGCACGTTGCTTTGACGCAGCTGTCCGGGTCCACCGGTGCCCTCACACCGTTTTAAATCGATTACATCATTCGATACATCGTTGCAGTGCAATCGATTACATAGAGGTTGACCGCGATGAGTTTTGGAGTCAAGTGATATTTGCGAAACGGGCCCCTCGCCCCTCTCGCAGAAGCGGGAATACGACTCATCATGGAAACAAAAGCACCGAGGATCACTGATGTCGCAAGGCTCGCAGGGGTTTCGACAGCGACCGTAAGCCGGGCGTTGAGCAAGCCGGAAACCGTAGCGGAATCAACACGAAACGCTGTCCTGATGGCCGCGGAAAAAACCGGGTACCGGGTCAACCTCTCGGCGCGCAATCTCCGGCGTCAGCGCACCGGTGCCATCGTGGTGCTGGTTCCGAATCTCGGCAATCCGTTTTTCTCGGAAATTCTCGCGGGGATCGAGACGGCCCTGTCTGAGGTCGACATCAACATGCTGGTGGTCGATACACGTCAGGCGCACAGCAAGCCGCAGCTGGTGCTGGAGTATCTGCATGCGACACGGGCCGACGGCATCATTGCGCTGGATGGCTCGCTGCCGGACGAAATTCTGGCGGTGGCGAGTTCGGGGACCGGCGCGCCGCCGATCATCTTTGCCTGCGAATGGACCCCGAAAGGCATGTTCTCGTCGGTGCGCGCCAACAACACCTGCGGCGCCAGCCTTGCGATCTGCCATCTTGCCGGGCTGGGACACCGTCAGATCGGCATATTGACCGGCCCTGACGACAATGTTCTGAGCCACACGAGAAGTGCTGGCGCGAAGCGGGAAATGGCCGAAAGGGGTCTTGAGCTTGACCCCGCGCACGCCTTTTCAGGCGATTTCAGTCTCGAGTCGGGCGCGCGCGCGGCGCAGGCGTGGCTCGAGCTCGCGCACCGTCCGAGCGCATTGTTCTGCCAGTCTGACCAGATGGCCTTCGGCTTCATTTCTGAACTTGCGCGAAACGGTGTTTTTGTTCCGGACGATGTTTCTGTGGTCGGATTTGACGATATCGACATCGCCCGGCGCTTCATTCCCGCTCTCACCACCGTGCGGCAACCGCGCAAGGAGCTGGGACTCCATGCCGCCAAGATGCTGATCAACCATGTTGGCACCAGCACCAGCCCGGCGATCGAGACGACCATTCTCGAGGTGGAACTCATTGTCCGTGGCAGTACCCGGGCAGCGGGAGATTGAACCATCCGGAAAAGTGCTTATATAAGAAATCATTGATGTACAGGAGACGGAGTGCCGCGAATGCTTGAGGCACGGGACATGGTGGAAATGGAGCCGCGCATGGCCGAAGCGGCAAAGCTGATGGAGATGCTGTCGCAACCCGTGCGCCTGCGAATTCTCTGCATCCTGCTTGATGGCGAGCAGAGCGTGCTCAAGCTTGCCGACATGGCGGGGCTGTCACAGCCGGCGATGTCGCATCATCTGCGCAAGCTGCGTGACGCCGAGCTGGTCAACACACGGCGCGACGCCCAGACCATTTACTATTCACTGAAGGGCAAGGAAGTTATCGCCGTGCTCGAAGTGCTGCACGGATTGTACTGCGCCACACCCAATCCGGAGACGTGTTGACGGGCTTCGCCGCCGAAATTTGCTTGCCGGGTCAGACCGTTCCTGACCCCCATCCGGGTCGGTCGGATCCTCGCCTGAGTGGCTGCATAGCAGCTCCCGAAATGGCTGAACTGGACTTAGCGGTAGTCGATCTGGATTTACGTGGTGGACTTGACATTCGACCGTCTGCACGGTCCGTTTGATTGCGCGGCAGCGGAGGCAATCGCTGTCGATTTGTCCGGCAGGGCAGAGACCAACGTGGTGTGGCCGGACCATCGGGCACCACGTCTCAGGGAGGGTGAATGAACCAGACCAGCAGGGCTTCAAGCGCGGCTGACGGCACGAACGAGATTCGCAAGACCACCTGTTACATGTGCGCCTGCCGCTGCGGTATCAACGTCCATATGGCGGAAGGCAAGGTCCGCTACATCGAGGGCAACCGCGATCACCCGATCAACAAGGGCGTGCTCTGCGCCAAGGGCTCGGCGGGGATCATGCAGCATTACTCGCCGGCGCGGCTGAAGAAGCCGCTGCTGAGAACCGGCGAACGCGGATCGGGCCAATTCAAGGAAATAGAGTGGCACGAGGCGTTGGAGCTGGCGACGGGCTGGCTCGGTGAGGTCCGCCGGACCGATCCGCGCAAACTGGCCTTTTTCACCGGCCGCGACCAGAGCCAGTCGATGACCGGCTGGTGGGCACAAGCCTTCGGCACCCCGAATTACGCCGCGCATGGCGGCTTCTGCTCGGTCAACATGGCCACCGCCGGGATCTACACGATGGGGGGCGCGTTCTGGGAGTTCGGCGCGCCGGACTGGGAAAAGACCGAACTTTTCATGATTTTCGGCGTGGCCGAGGACCATGATTCCAACCCGATCAAGATGGGTCTGGGCAAGCTGAAACAGCGCGGCGTCAAGGTGATCGGCGTCAATCCCGTGCGCACCGGCTACAATGCGATTGCCGATGAGTGGCTCGGCATCACGCCCGGTACCGACGGGCTGCTGATCCTGGCCCTGGTGCATGAGCTTCTCCGCACCGGCAGGATCGATGTCGATTATCTCATTCGCTACACCAATGCGCCCTGGCTGGTGATCGACGACCCCGATGGCGCCGATCATGGCCTGTTTGCCCGCGACGACGAGGGCACTCCGATGGTGGCCGACCGGACGAGCGGCAAACCGGCACCCTCCGCAACACCCGGCATCAAGCCGGCGCTCAAAGGCCGCTTCGAGCTGCCGGACGGGCGCTCCGCCATCCCGGTGTTCGAATTGCTGGCGCAGAAATATCTCGATGGGCAATATGCGCCGTCGGCCGTAGCCGAACGCACCGGGATCGATGCCGAGGTCATTATCCGGATTGCCGGCGAGATTGCGGAAGCGGCGTTCGAACGTGAAGTGATCGTCGAACAGCCCTGGACGGACATGAAGGGCGAGCGGCACGAACGGATGATCGGGCGGCCGGTGGCATTTCACGCCATGCGTGGCATATCGGCCCATTCCAACGGTTTCCAGACCTGCCGCTCGCTGCACATGCTGCAGATCCTGATAGGCTCGATCGATTGCCCCGGAGGCTTCCGGTTCAAACCGCCCTATCCACGGCCGGTGGCCGGGCAGCCGCGGCCGCATGGCGGCGCCTGCGCCGACACGGCATTGGCGGGCCCGCATCTGGGCTATCCGCGCGGGCCGGAAGATCTGCTGCTGGAGGCCGACGGCGAGACAGCAGAGCGTATCGACAAGGCGTTTTCCTGGGATGCGCCGCTGTCGGCGCACGGCATGATGCATATGGTGATTTCCAATGCCCATGCGCGTGATCCCTACGGCATCGATGTGCTGTTCATGTATATGGCAAACATGGCCTGGAACTCGTCGATGAACTCCTCATCGGTGATGGACATGCTGACCGACAAGGACGAGAACGGCGAGTACGTGATCCCGAAGATCATCTACTCGGACGCCTATTCGTCGGAGATGGTGGCCTTTGCCGATCTGATCCTGCCCGACACAACCTATCTCGAACGGTACGACTGCATTTCGCTGCTCGACCGGCCGATCAGCGAGCCGGAGGCGCTCTGCGATTCGATCCGCTGGCCGGTGGTCGAGCCCGACCGCGACGTGCGCGGGTTCCAGAGCGTGCTGCTCGATCTCGGGGCACGGCTGAAACTCCCGGGCATGGTCACCGAGGACGGCAAGCCGGTCTACAAGGATTACGCCGATTACATCGTCAACCATCAGCGCAAGCCGGGGATCGGGCCGCTGTCGGGCTGGCGCGGAGAAAACGGCGAGAAGACCGGGCGGGGCGAGCCCAATCCGGATCAGCTCAAGCGCTATGTCGAGAATGGCGGCTTCTCGCAGGTGCATGTGCCTGATGAGGCGCTCTACTTCAAACATGCCAACCGGGCTTGGAGCGACTGGGCCATCGAGCACGGGCTGCAGGACGGGCCGGTTGAAAACATCTTCCAGCTCTATCTCGAACCCTTGCGCAAGTTCCAGCTTGCCGCCGAGGGCAGGATCAAGCCGGTGCCACCGGAGCATCACCGCGAGCGGATCAAGGCCTGTTTCGACCCGTTGCCCACCTGGTATCCACCCTTTGCGGATATCGGGCTCAGTGACGACTCCTACCCGCTGCACGCGATCACCCAGCGTCCGGCGGCGATGTATCATTCCTGGGGATCGCAGAACGCCTGGCTCAGGCAGCTCCACGGCGAGAACGCGCTCTATGTGCCCGGCGATGTCTGCGACAAACAGGGGCTTGAGACCGGCGACTGGGCGCTGGTGACATCTCAATCGGGTGAGATCCGTGTCCGGATCGCCCGCATGGATGCGGTCAATGGCTCGACGCTGTGGACCTGGAACGCCATCGGCAAACGCTCCGGCGCCTGGGCGCTCGACACCGATGCGCCGGAAGCCACCCGCGGCTTCCTGCTCAACCATCTGATTGACGAGTTGCTGCCACCGAAAGGCGACGGCCGCCGCTGGGCAAATTCCGACCCGATCACCGGCCAGGCGGCCTGGTTCGATCTGCGGGTGGCGATCCGCAAGGATCCCGATCAGACGGCGGAACGGAGCCTGCCCCGTGCGGGTAGGCAAAAAAGCCCGGTGGGGCCGGCACCGGACACGGTGCGTTTCGGCAAGGAGGTGGCGGAATGACCAGTCTGCCTGAGAGAACCGAAAAACGCCTCGGCCTCGTCATCGATCTCGACACCTGCGTCGGCTGTCACGCCTGTGCGGTCAATTGCAAAGAATGGAACACCAGCGCCGGGGCCTCCCCACTCAGCGATGTTGACGCCTATGGCGCCGATGTCTCAGGCGCCTGGCTCAACCGGATCCACACCTTCGAAGTGACCCCCGAGGACGCACCGGCGCAAATCGTGCATTTCCCGAAATCCTGCCTGCATTGCGACGATGCGCCCTGCGTGACGGTTTGTCCGACCGGCGCCAGCCACAAGCGGCCCGAGGACGGGATCGTGCTGGTCAGCGAGGACCTGTGCATCGGCTGTGGGCTGTGTGCCTGGGCCTGCCCCTATGGCGCCCGCGAAATGGATCCGGTCGAAAACGTGATGAAGAAATGCACACTCTGCGTCGACCGGATCTACAGCAAGGTTTTGCCGGAAGAAGACCGGGTCCCGGCCTGCGTGCGCACCTGCCCGTCAAGCGCGCGGCATTTCGGTGATTTCAACGACCCGCAATCCGCCGTGTCACGTCTGGTTGCCGAGCGTGGCGGTATCGACCTGATGCCGGAGATGGAAACGCGACCGGTCAACAAGTACCTGCCGCCGCGGCCGAAGACGCGCGCACAGTCCTCCGCTACGCCAGCCAGGGACTCAGCGCCCACGCCCAAGGCTGACGGCTTTCTCGGCTGGCTCGACGCCGCGCTCGACAAACTCGGATAGTCCCATGCATCCTGCCGTTTCCGTCATCTTCTTCACAGTCACGTCGGGCGCCGGGCTCGGCATGATCTTCCTGCTCGGGCTCGGCTTTCCGGTCGAAGCCTCGGCGGCATGGGTGTTCTTTGTCAGCCTCGTCGCCGGCGGGCTGACTGTGGCGGGCCTGTTGGCCTCGACCTTCCATCTGGGCCACCCCGAACGGGCCTGGCGGGCGCTCAGCCAATGGCGTTCGAGCTGGCTTTCGCGCGAGGGCATTGCCGCGATCGTCACGCTGGTCCTGTTTGGCATCTACGTGCTGATCTGGATGGCGACCGGCAGCCGATATCAGCTCCTGGGTTTGCTGGCAGCCCTTGGTGCAGTGCTTACCGTGTTCACCACCTCGATGATCTATGCCCAGCTGAAGACCGTGCCGCAGTGGCACAGCCGGTTGACGCCGCTGGTCTATGGCGGTTTCGCGCTCGGGTCCGGCTGGCTGCTGGCCTCGGCGCTCGGGACGCACCAGGCGCCCGAGTTCTGGGGCGTTGCCCTGATTGCGCTGGCCTGGGGCGCGAAATGGCTGTGGTGGGCGCGGGCCGGGCGGAACCGGCTGGCGGATAGAGGATCGTCGCCCGAAACCGCCACCGGGCTTGGCTTCATCGGCAAGGTGAGGCTGCTCGAACGACCGCATACCGGCGAAAACTACCTGACGAAGGAAATGGTGCACCGTATCGGCCGCAAGCACGCCCGCACTCTGCGCATCTTGGCTTTGGTGCTGGGCGGCGTGGTGCCGGCGGCAATTCTTGCGATTGTCGGCCTGAGTGGCGCCCCATCCCTTCTCAATCTTGTTGCCGCCGTGTCGATGCTGACCGGACTCCTGGCGGAACGCTGGCTGTTCTTCGCCGAGGCAGAGCACGCGGTTTCGCTCTATTACGGCCACCGCTGAGAACCTTGTGACGGCCGGAGCGACCGCACATCACCTGATCATGCCAGCTTCGCGATAGAAGCGTTCGGCACCGGGATGCAGCGGAATTCCGATCCCCTCGAGCGCGGTCTGCCGCGTTACCGATGCGCCCTTGGCATGGCCGACATCAAGCAGTTGGCGTGTTGCCGGATTCCACAGCGCGCGTGTGATCTGGTAGACAAGTTCTTCGTCGAGCCCCAGCCGGGTGAGCCATTGCGCGCCGACGGCAATGGTGTCGGCACCGGCCACGCCGGGATAGGCACCGTCGGGTATCGCATCGCGGGCAAAGAAGGAGTGTTCGCGCAGCAGACCGTCAACCTGCCCGCCGGTGACCGGGACGAGGACAATCTCAGTGGTCGCGGCCAGCTCGCTGATCGCCCGGGCAGGGTAACCGCCGACGAAGAACAGCGCATCGATCCGGCCCTCACGCAATGCCGTGGCAGCGTCCTCGGGCTTGAGGTGTTCGGCGGCGAGACTTTCTGGCGACAGGCCAAAGGCCTCGAGCACCAGCAGAGCGTCGGGATAGGTTCCCGAATCGGTCTTGTCGAGCGAGACCCGCTTGCCTTTCAAATCCGTCACCGAGGCAATGCCGGACGCCTTTGAGGCGATCAGGTGAAGATGTTCGGGGTAGAGCGCTGCGATCACGCGCAGATCGCGCATCGGTTCCCGCCCCTCGAAGGTACCGGTGCCGGAATAGGCCCAATAGGCAACGTCGGACTGGGAAAACCCGGAATCGAGACCGCCCTCGATGATCGCGCTGACATTGGAGACCGAGCCGTGCGAGGATTGCGCCACCGCGATCAGGCCCGGGACGCCGCAGGATCCGCCTTCCGCGCAGTCAAGCGAGCCGGGCGGATTGGAGATCGCATTGGCGATGTCTCCGGCGAGCGGGAAATAGGTTCCGCCGATGCCCGCAGTGCCGATGGTGAAATACCGGACTTCTCCCGCCTGGCTCGCACCTGCCCCGGTGATCAGCAAAGCTGCAATCGCCAGCGCCCTGATGGCGCCGGAGAGCGCCGATCGTCGAATGTCCATGCTTTCCCCCCAGCCAATGCACATGACCGGTCTGACGCCGGCCATGCTGAACCGCGCACAAGGTCGCGGTTTCGCATCTCATTGTCAAAGGGCCAGCGGAAGACCGGCTTCAGTCTTCCAGAGCACCCTTGCGGGAGGCCACAGCGGCGGTGTCGCTGATGATCTTGAGCAGATTGTCGCCCATGCGGATGAAGCGGCGGATGCGCCGGGTCAGGACGTAGCCCGCCTGCGGGGCGCGGACTTCAACCGAGCCGCCTTTGCAGCCGGGATTGGTGATGATTTCAGCCAGCAACTGGCCGGCCTCGACGCGGTCACCGGGTGCCACGTGAAACAGGAGGGTGCCGCCGGCCGGAGCTGTCACCATGTCGACATGGCGTATCGGCTTGCCGACGAAACCGGCCTTGAGTGCCGGCGCAGGCGTCGTATCTGCGGCGACCACGCCGCGGCCCTGCAGAAAGCGATACAGTCCCTCGGCATCCTTCCGGGCCAGCGTGACATCAACATCGTTCTGTCCACGGAGCTCCACCGTGGTGACGCAATGGCCGGAAAGATCGCCGTCTGGCGCGCGAGCCTGCATCTGCTCGAAGACCGCTTCCTCGAAGGCCCGGTCGGCGCCGGAATCCCACAGCAGGGCTGCTTCCGCATCAAGGCAGGCGGCCAGGTCCGACATTTCCGGCCAGAGCACCTCTGGCGCGTAAACATATTGCACGCTCTCGTCGTCGCAGTGCAGGTCGAGCACGATCGGGCAGCCGTCCGCCAATTCCAAGAGACGGCTTTTCAACCGGCGTTCGGCGAAGACCGGGGCAGACGCCTTGTCGAGATGGCGCATGCCGTCGTCTCCGGGCACCGGAAAATCACGGTTGAAATTGGTGCGGGTGCCGGTGGCAAAGCGGCCCATGTGCTCGCCATAGAGATGTTGCGCGGCCCCGATCGGATTGGCGTGCGGCACCAGGATCAGCGATCCGCGCAGCCGTCCCTCGGCTTCGGCCTGTTCCAGCATCGGAATGAGGAAATGCAGTGCCGCAACGCCCGGGCGTTCATCGGCATGCAGGCCGGACTGGATATAGACGCGTGGAGCCGAGACGTCCGTCCCCTCAAGGCGATGCACGATCAGTTCGTACGAAATGCCCGGTGTTTCGCCGACAATGGTTTCGATTTCGGTCTTCATGGATTGCTGCTCTGCTATCAATGTGTTGTGGCGCGTCGGCTGTTCTCCCGGTTACACCCGCCGGGCGCGGATGTCGCCGAGAATTTCACGTGCTGCGTTGTGGCCGGGCACCCCGGTGACACCGCCGCCGGGATGGGTCGACGAGCCGCACATGTAAAGACCTGCCAGAGGCCCACGGTAGGCGCCGTAGCCGAGCACCGGACGCGCCGAGAACAGCTGGTTGAGGCTCAGCCTGCCGTGAAAGATGTCGCCGCCGACCAGTGACAATTTGCGCTCGAGATCGAGCGGCGACAGCACCTGGCGGCCGACCACGCTTTTGGCGAAACCCGGCGCATAGTGGTCGACGGTGCCGATCATCAGATCGGCGACGGCCTCCTTGTGATCGTCCCAGGACGATCCGCCCGAAAAGCCGTCGGGAAGTTCAGGCGCTACGTGCTGACAGAACAGGCTGGCCACATGCTTGCCCTCGGGCGCGAGCGTGGAATCCAGCGTCGAGGGAATGAGCATTTCGACCACCGGCTGGCGTGACCAGCCATGGGCGCGGGAATCGAGATAGGCGCGGTCCATGTAGTCGAGCGAGGGCGCGATGATGATGCCCGCGGTGAGGTGATCCCCCGGCTCGGGCCGCGCGGTGAAGACCGGCAGCGTGTCGAGCGCCACATTCATGCGGAAGGTGCCGGAACCGCTTTGCCAGTAGCCGATACGGCGGCGGAAATCGTCCGGCAACGGTGCTGCCTTGAGCAGGTTGCCGACCAGCAATTTCGGATGAATGTTGGAGGCGACGATCTCTGCCTCATGGCGAACGCCGTCTTCGGTGATCACCGCGCGGACTTGGTCGCTGGCGGTCTCGATGCTGGCGACGGGGGCGCCAGTCCTGATGGTCACGCCCTTTTCCTCGCAGGCCTTGCGCATCGCCTGGGTGATTGCGCCCATGCCGCCGATGGCGTGGCCCCAGATGCCCTGCTTGCCATTGACCTCGCCAAAGCAGTGATGCAGCAGCACATATCCAGTACCCGGAGTATGGGGGCTGACCCAAGCGCCAACGATGCCATCAAAACCGAACAGGGCCTTGATCGGATCGCTCTCGAACCAGCGGTCCAGGATCTCGGCCGCCGAACAGGTGAAAAGGTCGAGCACGTCGCGCCGGGCATCCAGCGACAGTGCGGCGAACTGACGCCCGAGTGAGGCGGCCTTCAACAGCTCCGGCACCGCCGACATCCAGTTGCCGTCAGTGACATTGGGCGGGGTGCGCAACAGCAGATCGCGCAGCACATCGGCGGCATTGTCGAGCATCCGGTTGAAGCCCTCGAGCGCCTCGGCATCCTTCTGCGAAAACTGGGCCACCGACTCTTTCGTGCGCCCCGGCCCCGATTCCAGCGCACGTCCGTCGGGCAACGGCAGGAAATTGCTCATTTTCCGCTCGACAATCTCCAGCCCGTGGCGACGCAGATCGAGATCGGCAATCACTTTCGGGTTGAGCAGCGACACCGTGTAGGAGGCCACCGAGTTGCGAAAGCCGGGATGAAATTCCTCGGTCACGGCGGCGCCGCCGATCGTGTCGCGCTTTTCAAGCACCGTGACCTTGTGTCCGGCCGAGGCCAGATAAAAGGCACACACCAATCCGTTATGGCCGCCGCCAACGACAACTGCATTTTTCATGTACGATTCCTGCTCCGTTTGACGCGCACTCTGCACCGGGAGCAAAGTGCTGCGCAATGGCGTTTGAACTGTCGTTGCTTGCGTTAACGGTTGCAAGGGGAACACGGACTTGACGACGGGTGCGGCGTCGGGCGCAATCGGGTATGGCTGAGCTGATGAATGATTCGCCCACAAACGCCGCCGAGTTCACGGTCAGTGAGCTCTCGGGCTCCATCCGACGCGCGGTCGAGGATGCCTTCGGCAATGTGCGCGTGCGCGGCGAGATCTCCGGCTATCGTGGCCCGCATTCCTCCGGGCACGCCTATTTCTCGCTCAAGGACGACCGGGCCCGCATCGAGGCGGTGATCTGGAAGGGTGTGTTCTCGCGGCTCAAGCACCGGCCCGAGGAAGGGCTGGAGGTGATCGCCTCGGGCAAGATCACCACCTATGCCGGGTCATCGAAATACCAGATCGTGATCGAGGCGCTGGAGCCCGCCGGCGCAGGCGCACTGATGGCGCTGATCGAGGAGCGGCGGCGCAAGCTTGCCGCCGAAGGCCTGTTCGACGAGGGCCGCAAGCAGTTGCTGCCCTATATGCCGATAGTGATCGGCGTGGTGACCTCGCCCACCGGGGCGGTGATTCGCGACATCCTGCACCGGATCGAGGACCGGTTCCCGGTCCACGTTATTGTCTGGCCGGTCCGGGTTCAGGGCGACACGTCCGGCGACGAAGTGGCGCGCGCCATCAACGGCTTCAACGCACTTGGTCCCTTGAGCGCGATCCGGCGGCCTGACCTGATCATTGTCGCGCGTGGCGGCGGCAGCCTCGAGGATCTCTGGGGTTTCAATGACGAGGCGGTGGTGCGCGCCGCAGCCGAATCCGACATCCCGCTGATTTCGGCGGTGGGGCACGAGACCGACTGGACGCTGATCGACCACGCCGCCGACCGCCGCGCACCGACGCCGACGGGAGCTGCCGAAATGGCGGTGCCGGTGAAGGCCGATCTCGAGGCGCATCTGGCCACACTGGCAGCCCGGCTGAAATCCGCCCAGTCCCGGATACTCGACCGGCGGCGCGAAACCGTGCGCGGCCTGGCACGCGCCCTGCCGACACTCGACAGCGTGTTGGCCTTGCCGCGCCAGCGGCTCGACCGCTCGGCGCAATCGCTTGGCCGGGCACTGGAGCTCAACACCGCCAACCGTCGCCGGAGATTCGAACAGCAGGCGTCGCGAATCACGCCAGTGGCGCTGGTATCGGCGCTGCGGGAGAAGCGACAGCAAGTGCGCGACAAGATCGCGCGCATGGACCGGGTTCAGGAACGGCGGATCGATGCGCTGAGAGCCCGGCTGGAGCGTCATGCCCAGTCCGTCGCCACGCTGCCGCGCCGGATCCGGGAATCACATGCCCGCGGATTGGAACGGCTCACCGATCTGGGGCGGCGGCGCGACAACGCGATGTCACTCAAGCTTGAGCAGCACAAGCGCGGGCTCGGGGCGCAAGCACGGATGCTGCAATCGCTGTCCTACCAGAGCGTGCTGGGGCGCGGCTTTGCGGTGGTTCGCAACCAGGACCGGACGCTTTTGTCGCGCGCAGCACAGGTCGAAACCGGCACGATGATTTCCGTTGAATTCGCTGATGGCGAGGTTTCAGCACTGGCCAGCAGCAGCGATCAACCGATCACGGCGCCGAAGAAGCCGGCTCGTGGCAAAACCGGGAAAGCCACCGAACCCGGACAGGGAAGCCTGTTCTAGGCGATCCTACGAAGGCTGCCGCTTCCACCGGCACAAATCCCCGGTCATTGTTTCCTGACAGGATTAACCTGGGTTGTTGCTGCGCCCTCGCGCGGAACATATAAGGAACATATGACTGGCAAAACACTCGAATCAAAGCTCGCCATCCTCAGCGATGCCGCCAAATATGATGCGTCCTGCGCTTCCTCCGGCTCGACCAAGCGCGACAGCCGCGACGGCAAGGGGCTTGGCTCGAACGAGGGCACCGGGATCTGCCATGCCTATGCGCCGGACGGGCGATGCATCAGCCTGCTCAAGATCCTGATGACCAATTTCTGCATCTATGACTGCGCCTATTGCATCAACCGGGTGTCGTCGAACGTGCCGCGGGCCCGGTTTTCGGTTGACGAAGTGGTCCGGCTGACGATCGACTTCTACCGGCGGAACTATATCGAAGGCCTGTTCCTGTCTTCGGGCGTCATTCGCTCGCCGGATGCCACAATGTCGGACATGGTGCAAATCGTGCGCAGATTGCGCGAGGAAGAGAATTTCCGCGGCTACATTCACCTCAAGACCATTCCCGATGCAGCACCGGAACTGATCGAGGAGGCGGGACGGCTCGCAGACCGGCTGTCGATCAATGTCGAACTGCCGACAGAGGCCAGCATGGAGACCTTCGCCTCGGAGAAGAATCCGGGCCAGATCCGGAGGGCGATGGCCGATGTACGGCTGCGCAAGGAAGCCGCCGGCGACAAGACCCATACCGGGCGCAAGGCGGCGCGTTTCGCGCCGGCCGGCCAATCGACGCAGATGATCATCGGCGCCGACGGCTCCAATGATGCCGCGATCCTGGGCGAATCGACCCGGCTTTACTCGAGCTACCAGCTCAAACGGGTTTACTATTCAGCGTTCTCGCCGATTCCCGACAGCTCGTCGCGGCTGCCGCTGGTCTCGCCGCCGCTGGTGCGCGAGCACCGGCTCTACCAGGCCGACTGGCTGCTCAGGTTCTATGGCTTCGATCTTGAGGAGATCGTCAGTGGTGCGCGGGACGGCAATCTCGATCTCGAACTTGACCCGAAACTAGCCTGGGCACTCAAGCATCGGGAGATGTTTCCGGTCGACATCAACCGTGCCGACCGGGAATTGCTGCTGCGGGTTCCGGGCTTCGGGGTGAAGACGGTCAACCGGATCCTGAGCACGCGGCGCTATCGCACCGTGCGCTACGAGGACGTGGTGCGGATGGGTGGATCGATGAAGAAGGCCGGGCCGTTCGTGACCGCGCAGGGCTGGTCGCCGGGCGGGCTGACCGACACGGCACAGTTGCGCAGCCGCTTCCTGCCACCGCCACAGCAATTGTCGCTTCTGTGATGCGTCACATAACGCTTCCCGATTTCGGAACAGCCGCCGCCTGGCGCGATGCCGCACGGGCATGCCTGAGGGAGGGACTGGCGCCTTCCGATGTCACCTGGGGCAGCGAACAATCCGAACGCGGGCTGTTTGACGACCAGCCCGCCAGGGCCGCCGCGCCGGTAAAACAGACGGTGCCGCGCAGTTTCGTCAGCCTTGCGGAAACCGTCTGCTGGCACCGTGACGCGGACCGGTTCGCACGGCTTTACGCCTTTCTCTGGCGACTGAAGGATGCGCCGCACCTGATAGCCGACCGGGGTGACAGGGAGCTGGCGCATCTGCGCTCGATGGAAAAATCGGTGCATCGCTGCCAGCACAAGATGAAAGCCTTTGTCCGGTTCCGCGAAATCGGCGATCGCACAGCGCCGCGGCGCAGTTTTGCCGCCTGGTTCGAACCGACCCACCACACGGTGGAGCCGACGGCGGATTTCTTCGCCCGCCGCTTTGCCGACATGGACTGGCGCATTGTCACGCCCGAGAAGACCGCAATTTTTCTCGATGGGCGCCTGAGTTTTGCGGAGGGCCAGCCGCGGCCCGACCTGCCGGAAGACGCCGGAGAGGCGCTGTGGCTGACCTATTTCCGAAGCATTTTCAACCCAGCTAGGCTGAAAGTGCAGGCGATGACTTCGGAAATGCCGAAGAAATACTGGAGGAACCTGCCGGAGGCGGCAACCATTCCCGACCTGATCGCCAATGCCCCGGCGCGGGCGCGGGCGATGGCCGAAGCGGCACCCACCCTGCCCCCGATCCGGGCCGAGAAAGCGCGCCAGCAGCTGGCTGCCCACATGTCGGCCTGGGAAGGCCCGAAAGAGGCACTGCCGGCGGCGATCCACGCTTGCACACGATGCCCCTTGCACAGAACTGCCACCCAGGCCGTGCCGGGTGTCGGCCCTCTCGATGCGGCTCTAATGATTGTCGGCGAACAGCCGGGAGATCAGGAGGACCTGGCCGGCCTGCCATTTGTCGGCCCGGCCGGTCAGCTTTTCGACAAAGTCGCGCAATCGGCAGGCTTGAGCCGGTCAGAAACGTTTGTCACCAATGCGGTCAAGCATTTCAAATTCACGCCGCGCGGCAAGCGACGGCTGCACCAGCGGCCGAATTCCGGCGAGATCGAGCACTGCCGCTGGTGGCTCGATGCCGAACGCAGCCTCGTGCAGCCAAAGCTGGTTCTGGCGCTTGGCGCCACCGCTGCCGAGGCACTGACCGGAACCGGTGCCAACATCATGCGCCGCCGCGGCACCATCGAACAGCTTGCCGACGGCACCCCGGTGCTGATCGCGGTGCATCCGTCGTTCCTGCTGCGCCTGCCTGATCCGGCAGAGCGTGAAAAGCAGATGGCGCTGTTCGAGGCGGATCTTCGCCTTGCTGCGCAGATGGTTCTGGCGCTCACCGCCCGCTCCGCCGGGGCACCGACCGGGTGACGACAACGGATCCGTCGGTCAGGCCATCACCGGGGCTGCAACGGCATTGAGGGCACGGCGGGCATCATTGGGATCAAGACGCACCTGCAACCCGCGCTGACCACCGTTGATGAAGACGTAGGGTTCCGACAAAGCGGCGGCTTCGATCGCGGTCGGGACCCGTTTTTTCTGGCCGAAGGGGCTGATGCCGCCGACGTGGTAGCCGGTCAGGCGTTCGGCATCCGCCGGCTTCATCATCATCGCCGACTTGCCGCCAAGGGCTGCCGCCAGCTTTTTCATGCTGACTTCACGATCTGAGGGCAGGATCACGCAAACCGGCTTTCCATCAAGCTCGGCCATCAGGGTCTTGAGGACCCGCGAGGCCGGCTCTCCGAGCGCGTCGGCTGCGTGCAAGCCGATGCTTTCGGCATCGGGATCGTAGTCATAGCTGTGGGTGGTGAAGGTGATGCCAAGCTTGCTGAGGGTTTGCGTGGCGCGGGTGGACTTCGCCATCTTGAAGCTCCTCAGACGAAGAACTGCTCGTAGCGTTCGGGCTTGAAGCCGACAATGATCCGGTCACCGGCTTCGAGCACCGGGCGCTTGATCATCGACGGCTGGTCCAGCATCAGCGCGATCGCCTTTTCCTGATCGAGATCCTGCTTTTCGGCCTCATCGAGCTTGCGGAAGGTGGTGCCGGCACGATTGAGTACGGTCTCCCAACCGGCCTCACTGCACCAGCGCTCGAGATGCGCACGGTCGATTCCGGACGCCTTGTAATCGTGGAAATCTGCCTCGATCGAACGATCGGCGAGCCACCCACGCGCCTTCTTCATCGTGTCGCAGTTCTTGATCCCGTAGATGGTGACGATCATGTCCGGTCCCTCCCGCACTGTCTTCAGCCGATCAGCGCCGCCTGTGCCTCATTCCCACTCGATGGTGCCGGGGGGCTTGGAAGTGACGTCATAGACGACGCGGTTGATGCCCTTGACCTCGTTGATGATCCGGGTCGCGGTCTTGCCGAGGAAGTCCATGTCGTAGGGATAGAAATCCGCGGTCATGCCGTCGACCGAGGTGACGGCGCGCAGCGCGCAGACGAACTCATAGGTGCGGCCATCGCCCATGACACCGACGGTCTGCACCGGCAGAAGCACGGCAAAGGCCTGCCAGATGATGTCGTAAAGGCCTGCCTTGCGGATCTCGTCGAGATAGATCGCGTCGGCCTGGCGGAGAATGTCGAGCTTCTCGCGGGTAATGCCGCCGGGGCAGCGGATGGCGAGGCCCGGTCCGGGAAACGGATGCCGGCCGATGAAGCTGTCGGGCAGGCCGAGCTCCTTGCCCAGCACCCGGACTTCGTCCTTGAACAACTCGCGCAATGGCTCGACCAGCTGCATGTTCATGCGCTCGGGCAAGCCGCCGACATTGTGGTGCGACTTGATAGTGACCGAAGGGCCGCCGGAAAAGGAGACGCTTTCGATCACGTCCGGGTAGAGCGTGCCCTGGGCGAGGAAATCGGCGCCGCCGATCTTCTTGGCTTCCTCTTCGAAGACCTCGATGAACAGCCGGCCGATGGTCTTGCGCTTTGTTTCCGGATCCGCCTCGCCTTCGAGCTGCGAGATGAAACGGTCCGAGGCATCGACCAGCTTGAGATTGAGATTGTAGTGATCGCGGAACATCTGCACGACGTCCGCAGCCTCGTTCATGCGCATCAGACCGTGATCGACCAGGATGCAGGTGAGCTGATCGCCGATGGCTTCGTGGATCAGCAACGCCGCGACGGAAGAATCGACACCCCCGGAGAGCGCACAGATGACCCGGCCAGAGCCGACCTGGTCGCGGATCTTCTGCACCATTTCGGCGCGATAGGCGGCCATCGACCAGTCGGATTTCAGACCGACGATCTTGTGCACGAAGTTCGACAGCAGTTTCGCACCGTCGGGGGTGTGCACCACTTCCGGATGAAACATGGTGGTGTAGTAGCGCTTGTCCTCGTTGACCGAAATGGCAAAGGGCGCGTTCGGCGATGTGCCGATCACCTCGAAGCCTTCCGGCAGCCTGGTGACGCGATCACCATGGCTCATCCAGACCGGGTATTTCTTGCCGACTTCCCAGAAACCTTCGAACAGAGGCGAAGCCTTCAGGATCTCGACATCGGCGCGGCCGAATTCGCGGTGGTGACCGCCTTCGACATGGCCGCCGGTCTGCACGCACAGCGTCTGCTGGCCATAGCAGATGGCAAGGATCGGGACACCGGAATCAAACACTGCCTGCGGTGCGCGCGGCGAACCTTCGCGGGTAACCGAATCCGGTCCACCGGAAAAGATCACGCCTTTTGGCTGCATTCGTTCGAAGCCTTCATCCGCCAGCTGGAACGGGACAATTTCGCAATACACGCCGGCTTCGCGCACCCGGCGAGCAATGAGCTGCGTCACCTGACTGCCGAAATCGATGATCAGGATGGAATCGGGATGAGTGGTGTGAAGGATATCGTTCATGGCGAGCGATTAAGCCAAAGCCGCGCCGGATGCAATCGCCTGCTCGACGCGATCCACCGCATCGGCGAGTTTTTCGTCGATCACATGCAAATATTCGGTCCAGTCGTCGATGTGATTGAGCTCGGCCTTGCCGTCGGAAATGCCACGAAGGCCGATCACCGGCACCTCAAAGCGGTGGGCGGCGCGCAACACGGCGAATGTTTCCATGTCGACCATATCGGCGTCGATCAGATCATAGGCATCGCCCGAGACGATGTTGGCACCAGTTGAAAGGCTCGCCGAGGGCACACCTTCGGCAATCTCCGGCATCGGCAGCACCGCAGGCAAATCGAGAAACGGAGTCCGTCCCTTCTCGAAGCCGAGCGGGCTTGCGTCCATGTCGCGGTAGCTGACCGACGAGACCTGGTAGACACCAGTCTGCTCCAGCGTGCGGGACCCGGCGGAACCAAGGCAGACGATGCAATCGGGCTGCGTCCGGTCCATCCGCGCCAGGGAGCCGGCGATCGCCGCCGCCGCTTCAACCGGACCGACGCCGGTGATCAGGGGCTCGAAGCGGTCCTTCAGGTGCGGGCCGTATTCCGGCTCCGCCGCCATCACGTAAAGCACCTGGCGGGTTCCAACTGTCTTGAGTGTGCCGTTCATCCGTCTATCCCTTCACGTCCCCGCACCACCATCATGGTTCCGGTCATCGAGGCAATCAGCTTGGCCGGGCCGTCGGCAATCGCATAGCCGCGCCCGTCGCTGACAATAATGGTATTGCCGGGCTTGGTTACCTCGCCGCGAAACAGGAAGCGATCACCGCGCCCGGGCGACAGCAGATTGATCTTGAACTCGATGGTCAGCACGGCGGCATCCGGAGGCATCACCGAAAGGGCGGCATAACCGCAGGCCGAATCAAGCGCCGTCGAAAGAATGCCCGCATGCAGGAAACCATGTTGCTGGGTCAGGTCCTCACGGAACGGCATCTCGATCTCGATGATGCCGTATTCAACCTTGGTCAGTTCGGCGCCGATCGTGCGCATGGCGTTCTGGCGGGCAAAGCTGGCCGTCACACGCTCGCGGAAATTCTCGTCGGGCCTTTGATTCATGCGGTGTTTCCTTTCGCAGGTGCGAAGGTGCCAAGCAGAAGGCCAAACAGCAAGCTAAATATGCGAACTGAACCGCTCAGAGCGGGTTCAACCACCAGATTGCAGCGTTCAGATAGCCGGCAAAGCTGACCCAGGCGGCGTATGGCAGAAACAGCAGCGCTGAAGGTCTGTCACGGTTCCAGGCCAAGGCAATGAACGCAAGGATCGCGACCAGCATGGCAAGGAGAATCGCCAGCGACAGGTCAGGCCGGTGCAGCGAGAAAAACACCGGTGACCAGGCAAAGTTCAGAACCAACTGCAGCAACCAGACCTTCGGCAGCCAGGTGCCGCGTTCGCGGATGAAGACCCGGGCGCCGGCGATGCCGATGAACACGTAAAGCGTGGTCCAGACCGGACCGAAGATCCAGTTCGGCGGGTTGAGCGGCGGTTTTTGCAGCTCCTGATACCAGGGACCTGGGGTCGAGGCATAGCCGATCAGGCTGCCGCCGGCGACGGTCACGACCACAAACAGGATCAAAGTCAGCGCATGCGATTTATTCATCGTTCCACCTCTAGCCGGTCGCGGACGTTACTTAGGGCGCTGTGTCCGTTCTGCCATCCCCCTGGCACGATTTCCCCGGTCACGCCTTTCGGCGGAACCCGGCGAAGTAGAAGCCATCGGTACCGGTGCGGCGGGGTGACAGCACCAGGCCGAGGTTCTGATCGGCATAGGGAACCGGCGCATCCGCATCGGCCACAGCAGAGCGCCAACGCTCCTTGAGGCTGATGGTTTCAAATTCCGGATGGCGCTGCAGGAACGCCTTGACCCGGTCGGTGTTTTCCTCGGGCAGCAGCGAACAGGTGACATAGGCCAGTTCACCGCCGGGACGGACAAAGACCGAGGCGTCTTCCAGCACCTTGTCCTGATCCGCGGTTCGGTCGGCAATGTTTTTGTCCGAAATCCGCCATTTGGCATCCGGGCGTCGCCGCCAGGTGCCGGTGCCGGTGCAGGGTGCGTCGATCAAAACCCGGTCCATGCGGCCTTCGAGACCGGCGAGGTTGGCCGCGCGTTCCTTGACATGGATGATTTCAACACCGGCGCGGCGAATGCGCTCGATCATCGGGGCGAGACGGCGGCGGTCGGCATCATAGGCGTTGATGCTGCCTTCGTTGTTCATCATCGCCGCGAAGGCCAGCGACTTGCCGCCGCCGCCGGCACAGTAATCGAGCACCTTTTCGCCCGGGTACACACCGGCCAGGGCTGCTGCCAGTTGCGAGCCCTCGTCCTGGATTTCGAACCACCCACGGGCGAAGCTGACTTCGCTGGTGGCGGCGATCTGGCGCTGCGGGCCGAGGCCCGGCTCGATGCGAATGCCGTTTGGCGCCAGCCTTGTGGCATGCGCGCCCTGCTCGGCGAAGGCTTCCAGCACCTGATCGCGATCGGTCGCAAGCGTGTTGACCCTGAGATCGAGCGGCGGACGGGCAGTCATGGCCTGGGCCTCGGCTTCCCACTGATCGCCAAAGGCACGCTCGAACGAGGCTGCCAGCCATTCGGGAATGTCGGCGCGAACATGCGGCTCTGCCTGTGACAGATCACGCGCCAGGCAGGCGACGAGGTGGTCCGTCGACGGAATTTCGGGCGCGAACTTGTCGCCGTCGAGACTGGCGGTCAGCTCTTCCGGGGTGATGTTCCACTGCCGCAACAGGGTCGCAACCGCCAGATCGGCGGGTGTATCCCCGTCCATGATGAAGCCATGCGAGAGCTTCATTCTCAGCGCATCATGCACCAGATTGGAAATCGCCGCCCGATCGCCGGAGCCTGCAAATCGGTGCGACAGGCCCCAGTCCTTGAGTGCATCCGGAACCGGCCGGTGGCGGGTTTCGATATCGGTCAGGACTTCGATGGCTGCTTGCAGGCGTCCGCCCAGGCGCATGGTTTGATCTCCCATTGCATGATGCGCCCATCGAGATGGAGGTGAACGTGTCCGCACATGCCGGTTTGCAAGGTTTGACAACACCTTCTGCGTGCCCCATCCGGGCCCGCGGTGCTGCAAGTCGTTCCCTGCTAGCGGCTCAGGTGGCGCATAGCAAGCGATTCTCCTGTCTGTATTGCCCTAGATACAGCGGCCGCCATCGACCTCCATGGCGACGCCGGTGATCATGGAGGCCTCGTCGGAGCAGAGGAAACAGGCGGCATTGGCCATGTCTTCGGGGGTTGAGAACCGCCCCAGCGGAATCGTCGAGAGGAACTTGGCGCGGATTTCCGGCGTGTCCTCACCCATGAAGGATTTGAGCAGCGGAGTCTCGCCAGCCACCGGGTTGATGGCGTTGACGCGCACGCCCGCCGGTGCGAGTTCCACGGCCATCGATTTGGTAGCCGTGATCATCCAGCCTTTCGATGAATTATACCAGCTCAGCCGCGGTCGCGGGCTGACGCCGGCGGTGGAGGCGACATTGAGAATGGCGCCTGCGCCTTTTTGTTTCATCACCGGAACGAAATGGCGCGCCGTCAGGAATACCGACTTGGCGTTGACCGCCAGAACCCGGTCGAAATCCTCTTCGCTGATCTCCTCCATCGGCGCGGGCAGATGGGTAACGCCAGCATTGTTGACCAGGATGTCAAGGCCGCCAAAGCGCTCGAGAACCGTCTTTGCCATGGCAGCGACGCTGTCATTGCTCGAGACATCCACGGTTGCGGCGAAAGCCTGATCTCCAAGCTCCGACGCCAGGTCCTGAGCTGCACCGGTATTGATGTCGGCGATGGCGACACGAGCCCCCTCGGCGAGGAATTTGCGAGCGATACCGGCGCCGAACCCCGATGCACCGCCGGTCACCAGCGCGGTCTTGCCTTCAAGTCTCATGACTGCCTCCTCTTGAAATGTCAGCGCCCGTGCCAGACGGCAACGGTCTTCAGCGCCGAGAAACCGTAAAGCGCCTCAAAACCCTTCTCACGGCCGTGACCTGACTTGCCGACGCCGCCGAACGGCAGTTCGACCCCACCGCCGGCGCCGTAATTGTTGACGAAAACCTGCCCCGACCGGATGGCGCGGGCCATGCGCATCTGCCGGCCGCCGTCCCTGGTCCAGACGCCTGCGACAAGGCCGTAATCGGTGCCATTGGCGATCGCGATGGCTTCTTCTTCGTCACGGAACGGAATGATGACCTGGACGGGCCCAAAAATCTCGTCGCGGGCCAAGGCATGGCCGGGATCGACATCGCCATAGAGCGTCGGACGCACGTAATGGCCGCCCATGGGCGCCGATTTGGGCATTTGACCCTCGGCCACCGGGGCAAGCCCGTCTTCATCGGCTTCGGCGAGGAAGCCCTGGACGATGTTCTTCTGGCGCTCCGAAATCAGCGGCCCGACGGACTGATCTTCGATTGCCGCACCGACTGTCAATGCCCTGTAGCGCTCGCTCATCAGCCGCACCACTTCGTCATGACGCGAGGCCTCGACCAATATGCGCGAGGAGGCCGAACAGGTCTGGCCGGCATTCTGGATGCCGGCATTGACCAGAAACGGCAGGGCGCGGTCGAGATCCGCATCGCCGAAGACAATCTGCGGCGATTTTCCGCCCAGTTCCAGCGTTACCGGAATTACGTTCTGGGCCGCGGCCTGCTGGATCTTGCGTCCGGTCTCGAGCGAGCCGGTGAAGGAGATGTGATTGACGCCGGGATGGGCACAAAGTGCCGCGCCGGCTTCTTCGCCCAGTCCCGGCACGACGTTGAGCGCGCCGGCAGGCAGCCCGCATTCCATAGCGATGCGGGCAAAGGCCAGAGCCGTCAATGAGGCTTCTTCAGCCGGCTTCAGGACCGCGGCATTGCCCATGGTCAGCGCAGCACCGACCGAGCGGCCGAGGATCTGCATCGGGTAGTTCCAGGGAATGATGTGGCCGGTCACCCCGTGCGGCTCGCGCAGGGTGAAAACAGTGTAATCCCCCAGATAGGGGATGGTTTCACCGTGCATCTTGTCAGCGGCGCCGCCATAGAATTCGAGATATCGCGCAAGCGCCCGGGCATCGGCGCGGGCCTGGGTCAGCGGCTTTCCGACATCATGGGCTTCGAGCTTGGCCAGCCACTCGATGTTCTCTTCCACCGCCCGGCCGATCTTTGCAAGCAGGCGGCCGCGCTCGGCAGCGGGCATCTGCCCCCACGCGCCGTTACGTGCGGTTTGCGCCGCATCGACCGCCGCCTCGATCTCGGCCTTTCCGCCGCGGGCAATGCGGCCGATCTCGTGACCCGTCGAGGGATCTTCCACGGGAAGCGTCCTGCCGCCGCTGGCGCCAATCCATCGCCCGCCGATCAGGCACTGGCTGGTGTCAAACCCGGCGTCGAGAAGCTCGCTCACGGCTCGTCCTTTCTTCACTGTCAATTTGCCGGCGCAGCAAGTGCTGCTTCCAGCGATGGCGTCGCCGCCACCAGTCTTTGCGTATAGGGATGCTGCGGATTACGAAACACGCTTTCGGTTTCGCCCTGCTCGACGATCTTGCCGTCCTTCATCACCAGCACCCGGTCGGTGATGGCGCGAACGACCGACAAATCATGCGAGATGAACAGATAGGACAGATCCAGCCGGTCGGACAAGCCTGCAAGCAGATCGAGGATCTGGGCGCGGATCGACACGTCGAGCGCCGAGACGGCCTCGTCGAGAACAATCAAAGCCGGCTCAATGATCAGCGCCCGGGCGATGGCGATGCGCTGGCGCTGGCCGCCGGAAAACTCGTGAATGTACTTGTCGGCGTCACTCGACGACAAGCCGACTTCGGTGAGCGCCCGGTCGATGCGACGCTCGAGTTCGGTGCCACGCGGCGGATCCCTGACCAGATGGAACGGCTCCGTAACGAGTCTTCGAACCCGGTGACGCGGGTTGAAGGAGCCGTAGGGGTCCTGAAACACCACCTGCATCCGCGCCCGCAGCTCCGGATGCGGCCCTTCGCCGGCACTGGTGAAGACGTGGCCATTGAGGCGGATGTCACCGCCCTGCAACCCGTCGAGCGCCAGGATCGAGCGGGCCAGGGTGGATTTTCCGCAGCCGGATTCGCCCACCAGCCCTACATTTTCACCGTGGGAAATCTCGAAGCTGACATGGTCAACGGCGCGGAACGGCGGCGGCTTGACGAACAGGTTGCGGCGCGGCTGCTGGTAATCGCGGACCACGTTCTCAACCGACAGCACCGGAATATCGCCGGGCTCGGTCTTGCGGCCGCGCTCAGGCACATGGGCGGACGCGGAAAACAGTGCCCGCGTGTAGGGGTGGCGCATGGCAGTGAATATCTCGCGCGTCGGCCCGGCTTCGACGATTTCGCCGTCCTTCATGATCGCGATCTTGTCCGCCAAGCCTGCGACGACAGCCAGATCATGGGTGATCAGCATCAGTCCCATGTTCTCCTCGCGCACCAGCTGCTTGAGCAGGTCGAGGATCTGCGCCTGGGTGGTGACATCCAGCGCGGTGGTGGGTTCGTCGGCGATCAGCAGCTTGGGCCGGAGCGCGATGGCCTGCGCGATCACCACCCGCTGGCGCTGGCCGCCCGACAGATCATGTGGAAAGCGGTCGAGCGGGAACCGGTCCTCCCCGAGGCCGACGCGGTTGAGCATCTCGCGGGCGATTGCAAACGCTTCGCGGCGGCTGGCGCCAGTGTGGATGCGGACGGTTTCGGCCACCTGGTCACCGATGGTGCGCACCGGATTGAGCGCCGTCATCGGCTCCTGAAAGATCAGGCCGACATCGCGGCCACGCATCTGGCACAAAGCAGGTTCGTCGAGTGTCGCAAGATCGGTGCCTGCCACCTCGATCCTCCCGGACCACTCACTGCCGTGCGGCAGCAATTGCATCACCGACAGGGCCGTCATCGATTTGCCGGAACCGGATTCACCGACCACGCCGAGGATCTGGCCGGGGTCGAGTGTCAGGTCGATATCGTGCAACACGGTGTTGCCGTGAATATCGACCTTCAGACCGGAGATGGAGAGCACCGGCATCAGCGCCCCCGCCTCAGTTTGGGATCAAACAGGTCACGCAGCCCGTCGCCCATCAGGTTGAGGCCGAGCACGGTGATGATGATGGCAAAGCCGGGAAACAGGGCCATGTGCGGTGCCAGCGAGATCAGCGTCTGGGCATCGGCCAGCATGCGGCCCCAGCTCGGCAGCGGCGGTTGCGCGCCAAGACCGACATAGGCAAGGGCTGCTTCGGCAAGAATGGCGAGCGAAAACTGGATGGTGCCCTGGACGATCAGCAGGTTGGCGATGTTGGGAAGGATGTGCTCGGCGGAAATGCGGGCCCTGGTCTTGCCGGCGACGCGGGCGGCGAGGACAAAATCCCGGGTCCACAGCGAGAGCGCCGCCCCGCGCGCCAGCCGGGCGAAGACCGGGACATTGAAAATGCCGATGGCGATGATGGCGTTGACCGCGCCGGGGCCGAACACCGCGGTGATCATGATCGCCAGCAGCAATGACGGGAAGGCGAAGACAAGGTCATTGCCGCGCATGATGACTTCGTCGACCAGGCTGCCCCTGCGCGCCGCCGCATAGAGCCCCAGCGGCACGCCGATGAGCATGCCGATGCCGACGGCAACAAAGGCCACCGCGATCGACACGCGGGCGCCGACCATGATCATCGAGAACATGTCGCGCCCGAAATGATCGGTGCCGAACCAGTGCTCGAATGTTGGAGTCTTCAGCTTGTTGGCGATGGCGAGTTTCGTTGGATCGAACGGCGTCCAGACGAAGGAGACCAGCGCCAGCGCAATGAACAGCAGCGACAGCGCAAACCCGATAACAAAGGCCGGATGGCCAAGTGCTGCGCGCAGGAAGGAACGATCGGGAGAAGCTGCGGTCATGTGCGGCGCCTGCGCAGTCGCGGGTCGGCCAGCGCATAGGCGAGATCGACCAGAAAGGTGACGACAATTACGGCGAAGACCAGAAGGATGACCACCGAGCGGACAACGATGAGATCGCGCTGGGTGATGGCCTGGAACGCAAGCCGGCCCAGCCCCGGCAGATAGAAGACGTTTTCGATGATGATGCCGCCGGCAAGCAGGAAGGAGAATTGCAGACCGATGATGGTCAGCACCGGGATCAGCGCATTGCGCAGCGCATGACGGCGCAACGCCTGGCCCCGGCTCAGCCCCTTGGCACGGGCGGTGCGCATGAAATCCTCGTTGAGCGTATCGATCAGCGAAGATCGCATTACCCGCGCCAGGATCGAGGCCTGCGGCAGGGCGAGCGCAATGGCCGGCAAGGTCAGTGCCTTGATCGCAGGCCAGAAGCCGGCGTCCCAACCGGGAAAGCCACCGGCCGAGAACCAGCGCAGGTTGATCGCAAAGACCAGCACCAGGATCATCGCGAACCAGAAATTGGGAATTGCGACGCCAAGCTGGGTGGCGCCCATCACCGACAGGTCTGCAGCGGAGTTGCGCCGCGAGGCGGCCAGGATGCCTGCCGGAAAGGCAATCAGCGTCGACAGTGCCAGCGCATAGAGTGTCAGCGGTAGCGAGATCATCACGCGTTCGGCGATCAACTCGGAAACCGGAACCCGGTAGGTGTAGGAAACTCCGAAATCGCCCTGCAGCAAGCCTGCGACCCAGCCAAGATAGCGCAGGGGCAGCGGCTCATCGAGACCGAGCTGTGTGCGCAGTGCGGCGACGGCCTGAGGGTCGGCATTGATCCCCATCATGAACGAAGCCGGGTCTCCCGGCACCACTTCCATGACCAGGAAGATGACAAGGCTGGCTGCAACGAGGCTGAGCGACAGGGAGAGAAAGCGCCGCAGGAGATAGGCGGTCATTGGGCATCATCCAGGGACATGATGGCACGATGGCCGGGAACGCGCCCGGCCACGGCCGTCATCTCAGGTCTCAGTCTTCCCAGTAGACACCGGTCATGTCGTTGGCCTGGGTCGGCGAGTTGGGCCAGATGCCCTTGAGCTTGGCATTTGAGACACCGGTGCGGGCCAGCTGGAAGAGGTAGCCGTTGACATAGTCGTCAGCGATCTTCTTCTGCGCAGCCTGCATCAGCTCGGTGCGCTTTGCCGGATCGGTGGCCTTGTCGAGATCAGCCATGATCGCCTTGAAGTCCGCATCGCCATACTGGAAGTAGTAGTCATCGCGGCCGTAGATACCGATGTCCATCGGCTCGGTGTGCGAGACGATGGTCAGGTCGAAATTTTTGGCCTTGAAAACGTCGTCCAGCCATTGTGCCCATTCCACATTGGTGATCTCGGTCTCAATGCCGACGTCACGCAACTGCGCGGCGATGATTTCACCGCCGCGTCGGGCATAGCTTGGCGGAGGCAGTTTCAGCGACAGGGTCAGGTCGCTGACGCCGGCTTCCGCGAGCAGTGCTTTCGATTTTTCGGGATCATAGGCCGACTGGGCCGTCAGATCGACATAGGCCGGGTTGTGCGGCGCGAAATGCGTCCCGATCGGCGTGCCGTAGCCGAACATGGCGCCGTCGATGATCGCCTGGCGATCGATAGCGTGGGCGACGGCCTGACGCACCTTGACGTTGTCAAGCGGCGCCTGCTTGTTGTTCATGGCGAGAATGGTTTCACCCTCGGACGAACCGATGATCACTTCAAAGCGCGGGTCGCTTTCAAACTGAACAAGGTTTTCCGGTGCCGGAAAGGTGGGATAGGCATCGATATCGTCAGCCATCATCGCGGCAAAGGCCGCTGTCGGGTCGGAAATGAACTTGAAGGTCACCTTGTCGAGCTTGACCGGGGTGCCCCAGTAACCGTCGTAACGGCCAAGTTCGACACGGTCGCCCTTGACCCATTCGTTAAGCTTAAAGGGACCGGTTCCGACCGGCTTGGCAGCGTTGTCGGCGGCCGATTCCGGCGCGACGATGACCGCATCACCCCAGGCCATGTTGAACAGGAACGAGCCGTTCGGCTTGGACAGGGTCACCTTGACGGTGGCGGGATCGACCACATCGACCGAGGCGATGTCAGCAAACAGCGCCTTCTGGGCATTGGTCGAATCATCGGCGCGGGCGCGGTCGAGCGAGAACTTGACGTCCTCTGCATCGAAATCCGTCCCGTCGTGGAACTTGACGCCTTCATTGAGCATGAAGGTGTAGGTCAGGCCGTCGTCGGAAATCTCCCAGCTCTTGGCCAGCGCCGGCAGGATCGACCCATCGGCGCCAAACCGGGTTAGGCCCTCAAAGACGTTGGCATAGACCACCTCATCGATGGCAGCGGCCGCGCCGCCGGTCGGATCAAGGTTCGGTGGCTCGAGCTGCATGCCGATGGTCGCATCCATCCTGGCCGCAGCCGCCGGCGTGACACCCAGCGCCAGTCCCAGGGCCAGCAGTGAGACGGCTGCCGCCGCAATCGGTTTGTTTGTCATGTTCGTTCCCTTCGCTCCCGTTGGCACGGCTGACGTCTTACGCGCGTCCGTGCAGTAGATCGTCCAATGCAAAAGCCATCACCTTCGCTGAATCAACCATGTCGTCGATCCCGACATACTCGTCTGACTGGTGCGCCAGGTCGAGAATGCCGGGGCCATAGGCGATACAGTCTTTCAAGCGTCCAATGCGGTCAATATGTTTCTGATCGTAGGTGCCGGGCGAGACGACATGCACCGGCTCGCAAGCCAGCGCCGAGCGAATGCCGCGTTCAACCGCCTTGACCACTGGCGCCTCGACTGAAGTCATTGTCGGGCTGACCTGCCAGAGCTCCTCGAAATCATAGCGAAAGTCTTTCCGCTCGGCCTTGACGCGCTCGAGCAGTGAGATGATCTCCTCGCGCACGTCCTCTGCCTTCTCCTCGATCAGGTAACGCCGGTCGATGACCATGCGGGCCTCATCAGGCACGCAAGCCGAGGGAAAGCCGGTGAAATCCGGGTCCGGCTCGGCCTGACCGCCATGCAACGAGTTGATGTTCATGGTCGATTGGCGCGCTCCATCGGGAACCACCGGCATGACGGTGTTTCTCTTCGCAAGCGCCGGGAACAGCGAGGTTTCCATTTCGGAGACGACAGCGCCCATGTGACGGACGGCGCAATCACCCAGAAACGGCATCGATCCGTGGGCGATGCGGCCATGGGTCTTGATCTGGGCCCACATGACGCCGCGGTGACCGAGGCAGATGCGGTCCTTGTTGAGCGGCTCGGGGATAATCACGTGCTGGACGCGCTCGGGCGAGAAATAGCCCTGCTCGGCAAGCCAGGCGACGCCGCCATAGCCGCCGGTTTCCTCGTCGGCCGTACCGGAAATCTCGATCGCGCCGGGATAATCCGGGAACTTGGCGACAAAGGCTTCCGCCGCGACGATCGAGGCAGCAAGCCCGCCTTTCATGTCGCAGGCGCCGCGGCCATAGATTTTGCCGTCCGACACGGTTCCGCCAAACGGATCGAAGGTCCAGCCGGCGCCGGTCGACACGACATCGATATGGGAATTGAAATGCACGCAGGGACCGGAGCGGCCGCCTTCGCGGCGGCAGATCACATTCCAGCGCGGATGCCGTTCGCTGTCGCCGGGCGTGCCCACGGCGCGCAGCAATTTGACCTCGAAGCCGGATTTCTCAAGACGTCGGGCGAGATATTCGCAGATGTCCTGGTAGAAATCGCCGGGCGGGTTGAGCGTCGGTATGCGTATCAGATCCTGGGTCAGCGCCACAAGATCATCGCGTCGGCCGGCGATTTCGGTTGCCAGGGCGTGCTGCCGCCCGCCAAGTTCTGCGGTTTCGGTCATGGCTTGCTCCCAGCAAAGCCAGGCTGTTGCTCAAACGACGAGCGTTTGCACAATGCCATGCAGCGCTGTAACCCCTTGAATACATACATCTCGCGTCACAATAGCGAGACATTCGGAGCTGGCAAGCGGATTAGGGCCGATCTCGGTCAAATGGGAGCTTTTTGCAGATAACCAGATCCCGGATCCGCAGATCAGGAAATGACGCGATAGCAGACTTTTTCGACGCCGGACTTGATCATTCCGATGTGGCCGGCGGCCGCCTTGGAGACATCGATGATGCGACCCTTGATAAACGGGCCACGGTCATTGATGCGGACGACCACGGACTTGCCGTTGCGCTGGTTGACCACCTCGACTTTTGTGCCGAAGCGCAGACGTGGATGTGCAGCGGTGAGCTTGGAGGGATCCATGCGCTCGCCTGAAGCGGTCTTGGAGGTCAACGCATACCATGATGCCCGGCCGCATGACGGGCCCGCGGCGGAGGCCTGGCTGATCGATGCGAGCGTGGCTGCGACAATAATGAAAGCGGCGAGGAACAATCCGACGAGTGGTGCGTTGAGTTTTGTTGGAGTCAATTTTCTATCCCTTTTGGTCTCGCGCCGGTTGTTGAAGGCCAAACCGGGCCAAAACAAGGTTTCGAAAATCACTTCTTGTTGCGTTTTGTTGCAACGGGGCAGAATTAATCCTGCCAGGAACCCTCTGCATACAGGGCAGCGAGCCCGGCATGGTAGTCGGGATACAGAAACCCGTAACCCGCCTGCTTGATCCGGGCGTTGGAGACACGCTTGTTCTCACCATAGAAGGACCGCGCCATTGGCGACAGCTCGGCGGTCTCGAAGTCGATCTCCGCGGGCGGCTCGACGCCGATGAGGCGCGCTGCCTCGCTGACCACGTCCTGTGGCGGGGCCGGGTTGTCGTCGGTAACGTTGTAGATGCCGCCGAGCCTCTGCCTAGCCAGCAGCGCGGTGGCGCCGCCGATGTCGGATACGTGGATGCGGTTGAACACTTGTCCCGGTTTGATCAGACGACGGGCCTTGCCCTGCTGCATGGTCCTGAGCGCATTGCGCCCCGGGCCATAGATGCCGGACAGGCGAATGATGGCTAGCGGTGTTCCGGCCTCCGCGGCGAGCCGCGTCCAGCCTTCTTCGGCCGCCAGCCGGGCGATCGAGCGCCTGGACTTTGGCCGGCAGGGCGTGTCTTCATCCACCCACGCGCCCCCGTGATCGCCATAGACTCCGACGGTAGAGAGATAGCCGATCCATTCCAGATGCGGCATCGATGTGCGCAGACCTTCGGAAAACAGCTGCAAAAGCGGATCTCCGGCCGCATCGGGCGAGATCGACATCACCAGGTGGGTGGTTTCGCGCGTTGCGACGACGAGATCGTCCAACAAGGACTGGCCCTCAAAGATAAAGGGCGTCAGCCCGGCATCTTCGAGTGCGGTGAATCGTTCGTGGCTACGGGTGGTGCCGCCGGCAGAAACGCACTCGCCGGCAAGTTCACGCGCAATGGCAAGGCCGGAAAACCCGGCACCGAAAATCATCAATCTCATCGCGTCAGTCCCGTGTTGTCCTGTTTGGCCGGTTCCGGTGTGCCGCTGCCTGTAAGCGCAAGTTGCCATTCGGCTTTGACCTGATCATCAGGCTCGTCGCCCAAGCTGCCGGAGAGTTGCTGCATATGCCCGGGCTCGGCCAATTGCGACAGCGCCCAGATGGCAGCTCCACGAACCAGTGGCGAGGCATCTTGCAGCAAGACTTCGCAGGCGGGCACCAATGTCTGGTCAGCGCTGTTACCCGCCGCGATCAGCACATTGCGCAGAAACCGGTCGCGGCCGATGCGCTTGACCGGTGAGCCGGAGAAAAAGGCCCGAAACGCGGCATCATCCATGGCCAGAAAATCCGCCAGAGGCGGCGAGCGGAGATCCTCGCGGGCGATCAGCTTGGCCTCGTTTGCGGATTTGGCATATTTGTTCCACGGGCAGACCGCCAGGCAATCGTCGCAGCCATAGACCCGGTTGCCAATCGGCTTGCGGAACTCGAGCGGGATCGGACCCTTGTTCTCGATGGTGAGATAGGAAATGCAGCGCCGCGCGTCGATCTGGTAGGGTGCGGGGAAGGCATTGGTCGGACAGGCATCGAGACAGGCACGGCAAGAGCCGCAATGGTCGATTTCCGCCTTATCGATCCCCAGATCAACGGTGGTGAAGATCGAACTCAGGAAGATCCAGGAGCCGTGGCTGCGGCTGACCAGATTTGTGTGCTTGCCGATCCAGCCGAGGCCTGCCGCCTGTGCCAGCGGCTTCTCCATCACCGGCGCGGTGTCAACAAAAACCTTGACGTCGCCGCCGGCGCGGGAGGCAAACTTCGCAGCCAGCTCCTTCATCTTGCCCTTAATGACGTCGTGGTAGTCGCGGTTGCGGGCGTAGACCGAGATAGTGGCCCTGTCCTTGCGGGCGTGGTTTTCGAGCGGATCGTCATCGGGTCCGTAATTCATCGCCAGCACGACCACCGACCGCGCCTCCGGCCAAAGGACCTGCGGATCGGCGCGGCGGCCCAGAGTTTCGGGCAGCCATTCCATTGACCCGTGGCGGCCAAGCGAAACGAATTCGCTCAACCGCTGACGCAGAATCGGCTCGGCAACCGCCGGAGCGACGGCACAAGCACAGAAACCGAGCCGCTCGGCCTCGGCCGCGAGAAAAGCTCTCAGCCGTTTGCCTTGCTGCACGGTCCTGACGGGATTCGCCTCAGCTGGCGGGACCGACCGGGTATGGCTTGCGCCGGTCATCAGCCTAGAAATCGAGGTCGGCGTAATGGGCGACCGGCGGCAAATTGCGGACCCGGTCTGCCAGCAGGGGCCGGAACGAGGGGCGGGATTTGACCCGCTGATACCAGTCCTTGGCTTGCGGGTGTTCGTTCCAGTCGATCTCGCCGAGATAATCCATCACCGACAACGCCGATGCGGCGGCCAGATCGGCATAGCTCAGCCGGTCACCTGCGAGCCAGGCACGGGACCCGGCAAGCCAGGACAGGTATTTCATGTGCTGCCGGATATTGGAACGCCCGGCGCGGAGCATCTTGGGATCGGGTGAGCCGCCACCCTGGCTTGTCGGCAGTTGCAGCTTGATGATGCGCTCGCGGACCAGCGGACGCACCACGTCCTGCTCGAACTTGATCAGAAACCACTCGACCAGGCGCCGGATTTCGGCGCGCTGGAACGGATCTTCAGCGAGCAGCCGGCGGTCGCGTTTGAAGACACCAAAGGATTCGTCGATCCACTCGGCAATGATATGCGGTCCGCACAGGGCGTGGCCATTGTCGGTGACACAGACCGGCACGGTTCCGGCCGGATTGATCTTGAGAAAGTCCGGACGCTTTTCCCAGGGCTGCTCCTCCACCAGCTCGGCGGCAAAGCCAACCTCGCTGAAACAGACCCGAACGAATCGGGACGGGGCAGAGATGGTGTGGTGATATAATACGGGCATCGTGAAGCTGAACGTGTTTGCGTTGGCGCCGGTGCGCGGGACTGGTCAGGTTCCGGGAAATAGAGCTATAGGGACTGACCCACCGCAAGACAAGCGAATCACTGATCAGATGTCAGAGAAGACTTGTCAGAAAACCGGGCAATCCGAAGGCCACCGGCTGCCATTGTTGCAAAACAGGACGTTCCAGCATGAATGAAACGACAATTGCGGGGGCCATGCTCGGCCTCATCGAAGGTCTCACGGAATTCATTCCGGTTTCCTCGACAGCCCATTTGTTGCTGGCAGGTCATTTCATGGGATTCAAGTCACCGGGCAACAGTTTTGAAGTGCTGGTGCAACTGGGCGCCATTCTCGCGATTCTGTCGGTTTATTTTTCCCGCCTGTGGATTCTCGCCACCTCGCTTCCTTCGAGCGCAAAGGCGCGGCATTTTGTCGGCGCGATCCTTCTGGCTTTCCTGCCGGCAGCCGTGATCGGCGCTCTGGCACACGGTTTCATCAAGTCGGTGCTGTTTGAATCCACCGCGCTAATCTGCTGGGTGCTGATCGGGGGCGGCGTCATCCTTCTGGTCATCGACCGGATGAAGCTGAAACCCAAATACACCAATGTGATGGATTATCCCCTCTCCCTGGCATTCAAGATCGGCCTGTGCCAATGCCTGGCCATGGTGCCGGGCACATCACGATCGGGCGCCACCATTGCCGGAGCCCTGCTGATGGGTGCCGACAAGCGCTCGGCGGCTGAGTTTTCGTTTTTCCTGGCCATGCCGACCATGGCTGGCGCCTTTACGCTCGATCTGTACAGGAATTACGACAAGCTGGCCCAGGACGATGTGGTGACCATCATCGTCGGTTTCGTCATGGCATTCATCGCAGGCGTCGTTGTCGTGCGCTGGCTGCTCGACTTTGTCTCCCGGCACGGCTTCGCGCTATTTGGCTGGTGGCGAATTGTCGTGGGGAGCCTGGGGCTTATCGGACTATGGCTGATGGGCTAAGCCGGAGCAGCGAAGAGGCTGCAGAGCCGCTGGTTCCTTGGATCCGGCCAGCGGCACTCTGAGGAAATGTTACTTCACCATCGCTTGGCGAGCACAGGGGTCAACACCATAGGCCGGCGTGCAGCCATTCGACGAATGGGCAACGCTGCGCGGTGCAAAAGCCGACGCAGACAGGATCACCACAATAGCGAAAGCAAACGCGGAAACGACTGTTTTACCCATAATCTGATGTCCTGGTCCTATTGGCACTGAATGCTGCATTTGGCCAAATGGTCTGGTGGCCAAAATGTTCCTCGCAGGGGAAACTTTCGAGGCTTTCCGCCCGGGCAGAGGCGCGATCTACCCGGCTCTGATGGTTGGTTCAAGCCCGATTCCTTAATAGCCACCAATAAAGCGGCTGAACCTTAAATCATTGCTAACCATGCGCCATTCCGGCAACACTCCGGCGGATCAGATCGAGCGCGAGCACTGTAAGACAGATCTTGAAAATCAGCCGAAATCGGCTTTCCGGGGTTTTCCGCAATATGTGGGTTCCGACCCAGGTACCGGCCAGCCCGGTGAGAATCATCGCCGCGATGAGCGGCAACCACGGACCGAAGGCGAAACCTGCCAGCGCGAAAGCCGCGGTCTTGACCAGATGCTGCAGACTCATCACCGCCGCCGTTGTGGCCTGGAACCGCAACCTTTCGGGAAAGTTCTTGGACAGGACAACGGCATTGAACGGGCCTGTCGCACCAAAGATCATCGTCAGGAAAGTGGTAATGGCTCCGGTGAGTGCAAATCCCGGCAGCCTTATCGCGGCCAGACGCGGAAGCCGCATCCAGGTTATCACCAGGATGAAGCCACCAAGGGCTGCCTTGAGCGCCGAATCGGAGAGCGCGCCGACAACGCTGCCGCCGGCCCAGGCGCCTGGAACAGCACCGATGAAGAAAGCCGCGAGGCAACTCCAGGCAACTTGGTCGCGGAGCATAGCCGCCCGTCCCACATTGGAGCCAAGCTGCACCACGCCGTGAACCGGTATGATGGCCGCGACGGGGGCGAGATAGCCCATGAGGGCAAGCAGCGCGACACCGCCGCCAATGCCGACCGACACGGTCAGCGCCGAGGTGAAGAAGCTGGCCGTGACCAGGACAATCGCCGCCCAGCCATCCAGCCCCGGCGGCGCCAGGACTGACTGCAGCAGAGCGGCGAGGTCGCTCAGGCTTCGCTTCCGGTACCGCTGTACTGGCCATGCGGCCGGTAGCGGTTGAGATAGGTCGGCAGAATGGCTTCAACAGTTGTCTGCGGGATTCCCAGGCCGGCCAGCGTGCGCTTTTCGCTTTTTGCTTCGGCCGAAACCACATTGTCGGTCTTGAGCAGCGTCACCTGGTCATCCGTGAGCGGCGGATCAATGAAGGGGACGAGGCTGGAAATCTTGCCGATCAGCGATGCCAGGCCCCAGGGCAAAGGCAGCAGAACGCGCTTTCTGTGGGTGGTCTCGAGGATCTCTTCCAGCACGTCCTTGAAGCTCATGGTCCGCGGGCCGCCGAGCTCGTAGATTGTGCCGCGAGGGATCGTTCCCTCGACGCTTCGGGCCACGGTTTCGGCGACATCGCCGACATAGACCGGCTGGAACTTCGTTTCGCCGCCGCCGATCAGCGGCAGGGCAGGAGCAAACCGCGCCATTTCGGCGAACTTGTTGAAGAAGCCGTCTTCCGGACCGAACACGATGGACGGGCGCAGGATCACAGCCTCGGGCAGAACCTTGGCAATCGAGGCTTCGGCCAGACCCTTGGATTTCGCATAGACTGACTCCGACTCGGCATCAGCACCGATGGCTGAAATGTGGGTCAGGCCGATGCCTTCGGCACGGGCTGCTTCGGCCACCGCACGGGCGCCGAAATCCTGAACGGAGGCAAAGGTGTTGCGGCCGGATTCAAAGAGAATCCCGACGCAATTGACGACATGGTCCGCCCCCCGGACAGCCCTGTTGACCGACTCGCGGTTCCGCAGATTGGCCTGCACCGCCATGATCTGACCAACCCCACCCAGCGGTTGAAGGTGGCCGGCGAGATCGGGCCGGCGAACAGCGACGCGAACGCGGTATCCGCGCCCGGCAAGTGCGCGCACGACGTGGCGTCCAACAAAGCCGGATCCGCCGAAGACTGTGACGAGCTTGGGTTGATTGAGCGATGTCATCTATGCACTCCCTGACAGGATCTCTGGCGCCGGTTGTTCACGCATGCGCAACCGGAATCGGTCGCAGTCAACCAAAGCTCTTAGTCAAAAACCCGCGCAAGGTGAAGCCCCGAGCATCAGGCGCGGGGATTAATCGCACCCCCAGACAGGCATCAGGCCTCATGCCCCCTGACAATAAGGAGTTCACCTTCTGCGAATTGCTGACGGATGGCCCGGGCCTTCTGGTAGGTTTCAGAGTTGTAGCAGGCAAGTGCTGCCTCGTAGCTCGGAAACTCGATGACCACATTGCGGGACCGGGCCTGACCTTCGACCGGTTCGAATTCGCCACCGCGGACCAGAAATGTGGCGCCGAATTCCTTGTAGGCCGGTGTGGCGGTCTCGATATAGGCCTTGTAGGCCTCGAGATCATGCACGTCGATGCGGCCAATCCAGTATCCCTTTGCCATGTCTGCTCTCTCCCTTGTCAGCCTTGCGCCATTTCGGCGGTGATTGCGCGTGCAGCGGCTGCCGGATCGGCCGCCTTGCACACAGGCCTCGCGACCACCAGGTGCGACGAGCCCGCCGCAAGCGCCTCAGCCGGGGTCATCACCCGTTTCTGATCGCCGTGATCGCTCCCGGCGGGCCGGATACCGGGCGTGACGATGGCCATGTCGGGTCCAACGACTTCTCGCACGGCTCTTGCTTCGGCAGCGGAGCAGACAATGCCGCCCATGCCGGCATCGCGGGCCTGAGCGGCCCGTCGCATCACCAGTTCTTCAGGCGACAGGGCATAGCCCGCTTCAGTCACATCGGCCGCATCCATGGAGGTCAGCACGGTGACGGCGAGCAGGCAAAGATCGCTGCCCCTTGCCGCTTCGACCGCGGCGCGCATTGCCTTGGGGTAGGCATGGATGGTCAGCATGTCTACGCCCATCATGGCAATGTTTTCGACGCCCTTGGAGACGGTGTTGTCGATGTCGAGAAGCTTCATGTCGAGAAAGACTTTGCGGCCCGATGCCTTGAGCTGGTTTGCCAGCGGCAGCCCCCCGGCAAAGACAAGCTGATAGCCGATCTTGTAGAACATCGCCGCATCGCCGATCCGATCGACCAAGGCTTCGGCCTCGGCGATGGTCGGAACGTCGAGTCCGACGATCAACCGCGGATCAGACTGGTTGGCGGATGGTGTACCCTGTTCACGCGCTGCAACCGTCATCGTGCACTCCCTTTCAGTTTCCCGGTCCTCGCATGAAGACCCGGTGATCGCAAGACCGCCGGCAGGGGACGCAGATGGGATGACGCCAGAACAGCTAGCCTGTCAGCCCGCAGACATCATCGTACAGTATCGGATCAGGGATTTGCAGGTGTTTGCCAGCATGGCGCTTGTGCGTTCATCCTTGAGCCGGCCGTCGGCTTCAAAAGCCTCCGCCGCGCCGCTGACCGCGCATTGCTCGGTGATGACCTGGGTTCCGACATTCATCATGACGGAGCGGACATGATAGAGCCCGCGGATGCCGCCCAGTTTGCCATTCGAAGCCGATGCAAGCGCCACATAGCGACCCGCCCAGGGTTTGAACGCCCGGTCGCCGTCCTTCTTGATCAGGCTGACCCAGTCGATCATGTTCTTGAGCAAGGGCGGAATCGAGGAATTGTACTCCGGACAGCAGAGAAACACACCGTCATGGGCAGCAATCAGGCGCCCCAGTTTCATCGCGTTTTCAGGAATGCCGCTCTCGTTCTTGAGATCTTCGTCGACAAGCGGCAGCGGGTAGTCAACCAGCGAGATCCTGTTGACATCCGCACCCTGGCCGGCAAGCTCGACGGACGCCGCGGCGGCAAGTGACGCATTGAATGAACCGGTGCGGTTCGAGCCCGGGAGAACAAGAATTCTGGGTGTCATCGGCTGCTCCGCTGCGTTGTGGCCGTCCGGTGATTTCAAACGCCCGGCCACGACGCCCCTTGCCCGGCCGCACCCGTGATTTTTCGTCTGAGGCTTGCGCCGTCCGAAAGCCTATTCCGACATGGTGTCGAAGAAGCCCTTCATCTTGGAAAAGAAACCGGTGGATTCGGGGCTGGTTTCTCTGGACGACAATTCCTGGAACTCCATCAGCAGTTCCCGCTGGCGCTTGGACAGTTTCTGCGGGGTTTCGATGGTGATCCGGACATAGAGATCGCCGAACTGGGCCGAGCGCAGCACCGGCATACCCTTGCCACGCAGCCGCAGTTCCTTGCCGGGCTGGGTGCCTTCCGGCACGGTCACCCGTGAACGGGCACCATCCATGGTGGTGATGTCGAACTTGCCGCCGAGCGCAGCCGTGGTCATTGAAATCGGCACCGAACAGAAAAGATCGGCGCCTTCGCGCTGAAACACCGCGTGGGGGCGAACCGACAGGAAAATATACAGATCGCCGGACGGTCCGCCGCGCATACCGGCTTCACCTTCACCCGACAATCTGATCCGGGTGCCGTCCTCGATGCCTGCGGGAATGTTGACCGAGAGCGAACGCTCTTCGGTAACGCGACCCTGGCCCGCACATTTGGTGCAGGGATCGGAAATGGTCTGGCCGCGGCCGTGGCAGGTCGGGCAGGTACGCTCCACCGAGAAGAAGCCCTGCGCGGCACGGACACGGCCAGCACCGCCACAAGTGGCGCAGGTGGTCGGCTGCGTGCCCGGCTTGGCGCCGGAGCCGGAGCAGAGATCACAGGTGATCGAGGTCGGTACACGGATCTGCGCGGTCTTGCCGGTATAGGCCTCCTCGAGCGTGATTTCCATGTTGTAGCGCAGGTCCGCACCACGCTCCCGGCCGCCGGACGAGCGGCGGCCGCCGCGGCCACCCATCATCTCGCCGAAAATATCCTCGAAGATGTCGGAGAATCCACCACCGCCGCCACCGAAGCCGCCGCCCATTCCGCCGGGGCCGCCCTGTTCGAAAGCCGCATGGCCGAACCGGTCATAGGCCGCACGCTTTTGCGGATCTTTGAGGAACTCGTAGGCCTCGTTGATTTCCTTGAACTTCTGCTCGGCTTCGACGTTGCCGGGATTTTTGTCCGGGTGGTACTTCATGGCAAGCTTGCGGAAAGCGCTCTTCAGCTCTTTCTCGTCCGCGCCACGCGCCACACCAAGCGTTTCGTAAAAGTCTGGCTTGGCCATATTGTCCGTCAATCTCTCTTCAGGGGGCGTCCAATACAGGGCATTCTGGCCAAGTGGACGCTCAAGAACTCACACAGTCCCGCAACCAAGAAATGTTACAGGGTTCGCGCCGCAGCGCGCACACCTGCGTCATGTAGTCACTGTTTGCACAGAATTCCAGCCCTATAAGCGGCTGACATGCTGCTGCACAGGTGACCGGACACATGCGCGCGGAGGCAAAACGCAAGAGGGGTCCCTGACGGAACCCCTCAAGCAATGTTGTCTCAAGCTGACATCAGCCTCAGGCAGACTTCTTCTCGTTGTCATCGTCGCTGTCGACTTCCTCGAAGTCCGCATCGACGATCTTTTCATCGCTTTCGCCGCCCGCTTCGCCAGCGCTTTCTTCAGCCTGGCTCTGCTCATACATGGCCTGTCCGAGCTTCATGGAAACTTCCATGAGAGTCTGGCTCTTGGCCTGAATGTCTTCGGCATCGGGCTCTTCGGCTTCCACGGAGGCCTTCAGGGCTGCGATTGCGTCGGCAATCGCGGTACGATCCTCTTCCGAAACCTTGTCGCCATAGTCCTTGAGCGACTGTTCCGTGGAATGGACCAGGCTTTCGCCCTGGTTCTTGGCCTCGACCAGTGCGCGACGCTTCTTGTCGCCCTCGGCGTTGGATTCGGCTTCCTTGATCATCTTCTCGATGTCGTCGTCGGAAAGGCCGCCGGATGCCTGGATGCGGATCTGGTGCTCCTTGCCGGTGCCCTTGTCCTTTGCCGAGACGTTGACGATGCCGTTGGCGTCGATATCGAAAGTAACTTCGATCTGCGGAACGCCGCGCGGTGCCGGCGGGATGCCGACCAGATCGAACTGGCCGAGTATCTTGTTGTCGGCCGCCATTTCGCGCTCGCCCTGGAAGACCCGGATCGTCACCGCATTCTGGTTGTCTTCAGCGGTGGAGAAGACCTGGCTCTTCTTGGTCGGGATCGTGGTGTTGCGATCGATCAGGCGGGTGAACACGCCACCCAGCGTTTCGATGCCGAGCGACAGCGGGGTCACGTCGAGCAGCAACACATCCTTGACGTCGCCCTGCAGAACCCCGGCCTGGATGGCTGCACCCATGGCAACCACTTCGTCCGGGTTCACGCCCTTGTGCGGATCCTTGCCGAAGAACTTCTTCACGACTTCCTGGATCTTGGGCATGCGGGTCATGCCACCGACCAGGACCACTTCGTCGATCTCGCCGGACTGGAGACCAGCATCCTTGAGGGCCGCCTTGCACGGAGCGATGGTGCGCTGGACGAAATCCTCGACCAGGCTTTCGAACTTCGAGCGGCTGAGCTTGAGCGTCAGGTGCTTCGGACCCGAGGCGTCTGCGGTGATGAAGGGCAGGTTGATTTCGGTCTGCGAGGCGGACGAAAGTTCGATCTTGGCTTTCTCGGCGGCTTCCTTGAGACGCTGCAGCGCGAGCTTGTCCTGCCGCAGGTCGATGCCCTGCTCTTTCTTGAACTCGTCGGCCAGATAACCGACCAGACGCATGTCGAAATCTTCACCACCGAGGAAGGTATCGCCATTGGTCGACTTCACTTCGAAGACGCCATCGCCGATCTCGAGGATCGAGACGTCGAAGGTACCTCCGCCGAGGTCGTAAACGGCAATGGTCTTGCCTTCGGTCTTGTCGAGACCATAGGCGAGCGCTGCAGCGGTCGGCTCGTTGATGATGCGCAGGACTTCAAGACCGGCGATCTTGCCGGCATCCTTGGTGGCCTGGCGCTGGGCATCATTGAAGTAGGCGGGAACGGTGATGACGGCCTTCTCGACCTTTTCGCCGAGATAGGATTCGGCGGTTTCCTTCATCTTCTGAAGGATCATCGCGGAAATCTGGGCCGGAGAGTAGCTGTCGCCATTGGCTTCAACCCACGCATCGCCATTGTCGCCGCGGACAATCTTGAACGGGACCAGTTCCTGGTCCTTGGCGACGGCCTTGTCTTCAAAGCGACGGCCGATCAGACGCTTGACCGCAAAAAGGGTGTTTTCAGGGTTGGTAACAGCCTGGCGCTTGGCCGGCTGTCCGACCAGACGTTCGCCATCATCGCTGAAAGCGACCATGGATGGTGTGGTGCGCGCGCCTTCCGCATTTTCGATCACCCGGGCGTCCTTGCCATCCATCACTGCGACGCAGGAGTTGGTGGTTCCGAGGTCGATACCGATTACTTTTGCCATATTGAATTCTCCTTGAAGCGAGCTGCCGGGACCCGGTCAGGCGTTCCATTCGACAGCCCCTAGCGGGACTCTACTGAAAACAGGATGACCCGTGTCATCCGTCTCCGCTCTCTTGATCAGGACCATGTTGAAGCAGGCCCCGCCCGAAGCGTTGAGCCGTATATAAGAATGTCACCTGCAGACTGCAAGCGTCTGAGGAAACGCAGATTGCACGATTTTGCCGGTTTTTTTCGGGCTAAAGTGTCCTTATTGCCCGACAATTGCGTTTCATCCTGTCAGTTGCCCATCAGAATGTCGAGCAAGGTGGTTTGCCTGGCCCCGTTTGGCCGGGATGGTGCCGAGCCGACGTCAGCCGGCGGGGCGGGGAAACCGTTAGAGGTGGCGCCGGTCGCATTCCGCGAGACGGGAACAGGCGACAGATCGCGGACCAGCCCAGCTACCGGATCGTGGTCCAGCGCTTCCGTTCCGTCGATCACCACCGGTGGTCGCGGCCCGCCAAGGGGCAGATTGACCGGCGGCAGGCCGGAGTGGGCTGCCTGCATGAACTGTTTCCAGGTTTCGGCCGGCAGTCCGCCGCCGGTGACATTCTTCATCGGCTTGCCATCGTCATTGCCGAACCAGACACCGGTTGCCAGATTGGCGGTGTAGCCAACAAACAGCGCATCGCGGTAGGACTGGGTGGTTCCGGTCTTGCCGGCAGCAGGCCAGCCCCCGAGTTGCGCCTTGTGGCCGGTCCCTTCCTGCACCACACGCGCCAGCATCTGGTTCATCATCGCAGCGACCGCCGGATCGATGACCCGGGGCGGATTGTCATAGGCATTTTCATAAAGAACCTTGCCGTCATGGCTCGTGACCCGGCGAATGACATGCGGCGTGGCCTTGTAGCCGCCGTTCATGAAGGCTGCATAGGCGCCGGTCAGTTCCAGAAGCGTGACCTCGGACGTGCCCAGCGCAATCGAGGCATTGGCCTTCATCGGAGCCTCAATACCGAGCCGCCGGGCAGTCTGGACCACGGTCCGGGGGCCGACTTCCATGACCAGCTGGGCTGCCACCGTATTGAGCGAATGGGTCAAGGCATCCGACAGCGTCACCTCGCCACGATATTTGTTGTCGTAGTTCTCGGGTGTCCACTTGCCGATCTTCACCGGCGCATCATTGCGAACCGACAGGGGCGTGCGGCCCTGCTCAAGGGCTGCGGCATAGACGATCGGCTTGAAGGCAGAGCCGGGCTGGCGCAGCGCGTCGCTTGCCCGGTCAAACTGGCTGGTGGCATATTCACGGCCGCCGATCAGCGACCGGACGGCGCCGGTGCCATCGAGCGAGACAAGCGCACCCTGGCTGACATTGTGCCGGGCTCCGTTGGCTTCAAGCGTGGCCCGCAAGGCTTTCTCGGCTTCGCGCTGAAGCTGGAAGTCGATGGTCGTTTCGACGATCAGATCTTCGGAGATCTTGCCGACCAGATCCGGCAGGCGTTGCATCACCAGATCGGCGACATAGTTCTCCGACCCGGTCCAGTAGCTCTTGGCGCGGACCTGAGGGCTGGTCAGCGCCGTGGCGATCTCGCTCTCGGTCACCACACCCTGATCGCGCATTGCAGCCAACACCAGCTGGCCACGGGCTTCGGCTGCTTTCGGGTTGCGGGCCGGCGACAACCGCGAGGGGGCCTTGAGCAGGCCGGCCAGAAGTGCTGCCTCGGCCAGCGAGACATCGCTTGCCGGCTTGCGGAAATAGCGCCGCGATGCCGCCTCGACACCGTAGGCGCCGGAGCCGAAAAACACCCGGTTGAGATACATTTCCAGGATCTGATCCTTGGAAAACCGGTGTTCGAGCCACAATGACAGCAGCACTTCCTGCACTTTGCGCTCGATGGTGCGTTCTGGCGACAGAAACAGGTTCTTGGCCAATTGCTGGGTCAGCGTCGAGCCGCCCTGGACCATTCGCCCGGCCATGACATTGGCTACCATGGCCCGCGCCAGGCCAATCGGGTCGACGCCGAAATGCGAATAGAACCGGCGGTCCTCGATCGCGATCACAGCTTCGGGGATATAGGGCGACATGTCACCCAGGAGCAGGGCTTCACCGCCGGTCGCACCGCGATTGGCCATGGTCTCGCCATTGACCGAGACGATCTTGACGTTGGGCGGACGATCCGGGATCGACCAGGTCGCGGCACTTGGCATGCGCGCGCCATAGAATATGACCACGCCTGCGATGGCGATGCCGCCCCAGATGCCAAGGACACAGCACCAGTAGATCATCGAACGCAACGCGCCGGTGATGCGACCGCGGGATGTGCGGCTGCTTGGCTTGCGGGCCCTGGACTGCGGTTTCTTGCGGCGCCTTGCCGGGCTTGTTCCGGACCCCGATTTGGGCGAGGTCCTGCCGGCGACGCGCTCGTCGGCAAGGGTGCGCGAACCACCCTTCGGCCGGCCACCCTCGAAGGAAGGTTCGATGCGGCTTCGGGTCGTTTTCTTGCGCGCCATGGAGGGTCCGGATGCTGGTCGTTCCCGACAGCACGGACACCCGGGCGGGTTGAGTGCTTGATGCGGGATTTGGTTTCACAGCAGTTGCAGACAGAGACATGCGACATCCCGTTCCGAAACTGCCCGGCGATCTGGAAACACCCTAAATGCGACGATTTAAGGGGTGGTTAAGGAAACCACCCCTTTCACCATGCGAAAACCGGCCCGGCGCCGGTTTTCAGTTCGGGACTACCGCGTGGCCAGGGCGTCGAGAATGCGCACCCAGGAGCGGATTCCCTTGGCAAACGACGTCAGGTCGTATTTTTCGTTGGGGGAATGGATGCGGTCGTCGGTCAGGCCGTAGCCGCAGAGCACCGACTGCAGACCGAGAATGTTCTGGAAATCACCAACGATGGGGATCGAGCCGCCCATGCCGATCGTGACCGCCGGTTTGGGCCATTCGTCGGTGAGCGCATTGCGGGTCTTGGTCACCACCGGCGAATCAAACGGCAACTGGATCGCCGGCGAGCCGCCATGCGGGGCATAGCTGACCGTGCAATTGGCAGGCAAGCGGGCTTCGACATGGGCCCGGAAGGCGGCGCGGACCTGGTCGGGATCCTGCTTTCCGACAAGCCGGAACGAGACCTTGGCCGAGGCCTTGGCCGCAATCACGGTCTTGAAGCCCTCGCCGGTGTAACCGCCCCACATGCCGTTGACCTCTGCGGTCGGCCGTGCCCAGGTCTGCTCAAGCACCGAACGGCCCTGTTCACCAGAGGGCACCGAAAGGCCGACCCCACCCAAAAAGTCCTCAGCCGTGCGGCCAAGACTGTCCCAGCTTGCGAGCACCTGCGCCGGGGTTTCCTCGACACCGTCATAAAAGCCGTCGAGGGTCACGCGCCCGGTCTCGTCATGCAAATCGGCAAGAATCTTTGAAAGAATGTGCAACGGGTTGGCGGCAGCGCCGCCGAAAAGACCCGAATGCAGATCCCGGTCGGCAGCATGGATGGTCACTTCCTCGCCGACCAGGCCGCGCAGGGCAACAGCGATTGCCGGCGTTTCCGGATCCCACATGCCGGTGTCGCAGACCAGAGCGCATTCTGCCTTGAGTTCCTCGGCATTGGCCTCGAGAAACGGTTTGAGCGAAGGCGAGCCGGATTCCTCCTCGCCCTCGAACAGGATTGTGATGCGGCACGGCAGCGAACCCGACGCCGCCTTCCAGGCCCGGCAGGCTTCGACGAAGGTCATCAGCTGGCCCTTGTCGTCGGATGCGCCGCGGCCGGTGATCGCCTTTCGGCCCGGGGCAATTTCCTTGATAGCCGGCTCGAACGGCGGGTCGGTCCACAGATCGAGCGGATCGACCGGCTGCACATCATAATGGCCATAGAAAAGATAATGCGGTGCATCGGGCGTGGCGCCGGCATGATGGGCGACGACCATGGGATGCCCCGGGGTGTCGCGGAGGCTGGCCTCGAAGCCGAGTGATGCCAGCTCATCGACCAGCCACTGACCGGCGCGGCGGCACTCCGGCGCATAGGCGGGGTCGGTCGATATCGACTGGATACGCAGAAGACCGAACAGCCGCTCGAGGCTTTCATCAAGGCTGGCATCGGCGGCGGTAAGGGCTGCGGTCAGGTCTGTCATGGGATACTCCGGAGGGAATCAGAAGCGGGCAGATTAAAACCGGAGGCAGGCAAAAGAAAAGCCGCCATGGCCGGAGGGGAAGGGCCATGGCGGCGTGTTGTCAGGACAAGGGCCTCTAAAGGGGGGCGGGGCGGCCCTTGTCCATGGTCTGGAAACGGCGGGGGACGAGCCGGGATCCAGACATCGGCTTATTCGTTCGCCGGTGTTTGACATCTGGTTCAGTGAATGTGGCTTTTCAAGGACAGCAAGTGTTTCACAAGATTACAAATCAGTAACCATTCTGTGATCGTAACGGCATGCGGACGCGGAAGAATGCTCCATTTCAATGCATCACCTGGACACTCGTTGATTTTTTTCAATGCTTTAGACTTGTCTTAATCGCGCCTTGGTTGCGACTGTCGCCGTTTCACGTTCATCAACCAACGGACCTGAAAAAGCTGCCTTTTCTGTCTGACGCGGGGTGATCGGCAAGTTTTTTTGCCGCCGGCTGACACGGTGTTGGGAAATTTAGGCCCGGGCTTAAGGGTGCAGGGATGCTTTTTCCCGATATTTCAATCTTCATTCGCATGGACCTTGCGCGCACCCCGCTGTAATCCTTGCCTCATGAAAAAAGGTGATCATCTCTTCCTCGTTGACGGTTCCGGCTACATTTTTCGGGCCTACCATGCATTGCCGCCGCTGACGCGCAAATCAGACGGTTTGCCGGTGGGGGCCGTCTCGGGTTTCTGCAACATGCTGTGGAAGCTTCTCTCGGATGCGCGCGATACGTCGGTCGGCGTGACTCCGACGCACTTTGCAGTGATCTTCGACTATTCGTCGAAAACATTCCGCAACGAGCTGTATCCCGAATACAAGGCCAACCGCTCGGCGCCGCCGGAAGACCTGGTGCCGCAATTCTCGGTCATCCGCGAGGCAACTCGGGCTTTCGATCTGCCCTGCATCGAGGCAGAAGGCTTCGAGGCCGACGATCTGATTGCCACCTATGCGCGGCTTGCGCGGGAGGCCGGCGCCGAGGTGACGGTGATCTCGTCGGACAAGGACCTGATGCAGCTGGTCGGTCCGCAGGTGTCAATGTATGATTCGATGAAGGACCGGCAGATCGGCGTGCCCGAAGTCATCGAGAAATGGGGCGTCCCGCCCGAGAAGATGATCGATCTGCAGGCGCTGACCGGCGATTCGGTCGACAACGTGCCGGGGATCCCCGGCATCGGGCCAAAGACCGCGGCCCAGCTGATCGAACAATTCGGCGATCTCGACACGCTGCTGGCCCGCGCCGGTGAAATCAAGCAGAACAAGCGCCGCGAGAACATCATCGAATTTGCCGACAAGGCGCGAATCTCGCGCGAGCTGGTGCGGCTCAGGGATGATGTCGAGGTTACCGAGAAACTCGAGGACCTGGTGCTTAACCCGCTCGACGGGCCGAAGCTTGTCGCCTTCCTCAAGGGCATGGAATTCACCTCGCTGACACGCCGGGTGGCCGAAGCGACAGAAACCGACGCCAGCAATATCGATGCCGCGCAAGTCGCTGTCGACGCAGCCGCCGAAATGCGCGGCCCCGATCTCGATCCGGGCCAGGCGGCGCCTGTGGGCGAGATCGACGACACACCCCAGGGACTGGCCAAGCGGCGCGCGGAGGCAGCAGGCTCGGCCAAGATCGACACCAGCGCTTATGAGACCTTGAGCGAACTCAGCGAGCTCAAGGCCTGGTGCGATCAGGCGCGCGAGACCGGTCTGGTGGCGTTTGATACCGAGACCACCTCGCTTGATGCGATGCAGGCCGAACTGGTCGGCTTCTCACTGGCTATTGCCGAGACCGCACCCGACACGGGCGAGCTGAAGGTCAGGGCCTGCTACGCGCCTCTGGCCCATACCAACGGTGCCGGCGACCTGCTTGGTGGTGGCGGGGCACAGCCCGGACAGATGCCGATGCGCGCAGCCCTTGATGAGCTCAAGGCCCTGCTCGAAGACCCGGCGGTCCTGAAGGTCGGGCAGAACCTGAAATACGACATGCTGGTGCTGGCGCAGCACGGCATCACGATCGAGAGCTTCGACGACACGATGCTTCTGTCATACGTACTCGAAGCCGGTGCCGGTGGCCATGGCATGGATTCCCTGTCTGAACGCTGGCTCGGTCACAAGACCATCAGCTACAAGGACGTGACCGGCTCGGGCAAGAGCGCGATCCCGTTTGCCGAAGTGCAGATCGACAGGGCAACGGCCTACGCGGCGGAAGACGCCGATGTGACGCTCCGGCTGTGGCATGTGCTCAAGCAACGGCTGGTGTCGGACGGGCTGGCCTCGGTCTATGAGCGGCTCGAGCGTCCGTTGGCACCGGTGCTGATGCGCATGGAAGGAAACGGCATCCGGGTCGACCGTCAGATCCTGTCGCGGCTTTCGGGCGAATTGGCGCAGGGGGCGGCGGCGCTGGAAGCCGAGATCCAGGACCTGGCCGGCGAGAGCTTCAATGTTGGCTCGCCAAGGCAGTTGGGTGAGATCCTGTTTGACAAGATGGGCCTGCCGGGGGGCACGAAGACCAAGACCGGACAATGGTCGACCACGGCCCAGGCGCTCGAGGATCTCGCTGCTGCAGGCCACGAGCTGCCGCGCAAGATCGTCGACTGGCGGCAGCTGACCAAGCTCAAGTCCACCTATACCGATGCGCTGCCCGGGTTCATCAATCCCCGGACCCAGCGGGTGCACACGTCGTTTGCGATGGCGGCAACCACCACCGGACGGTTGTCCTCGTCGGACCCGAACATCCAGAACATTCCTGTACGTACCGCCGCAGGCCGCAAGATCCGCACCGCGTTCATTGCCGAGCCGGGCAATGTGCTGATCTCCGCCGATTACAGCCAGATCGAACTTCGGGTGCTGGCCCATGTCGCCAACATTCCGCAGCTGACCCAGGCCTTTGCCGACGGCGTCGACATTCATGCCATGACGGCATCGGAAATGTTCGGGGTGCCGGTGGAAGGCATGCCTTCGGAAGTGCGCCGCCGTGCCAAGGCGATCAATTTCGGCATCATCTACGGCATCTCGGCCTTTGGTCTCGCAAACCAACTCAGCATCGAACGCTCGGAAGCAGGCGACTACATCAAGAAGTATTTCGAGCGCTTTCCCGGCATCAAGGACTACATGGAGGCAACCAAGGTTGAGGCCAAGGAACATGGTTATGTGACGACGATCTTCGGCCGCCGGGCGCATTATCCCGAAATCCGTTCGTCCAATCCGCAGGTCCGCGCCTTCAACGAGCGGGCAGCTATCAACGCGCCAATACAGGGATCCGCCGCCGACGTCATCCGCCGCGCCATGGTGCGGATGGAACCGGCGCTTGAAAAGGCTGGCGCCAATGCGCGGATGCTGCTGCAGGTTCACGACGAACTGATCTTTGAAGCGCCCGAAGCCGAGGCCGAAAAGATCATCCCGCTGATCGTCGAGGTGATGGAAAACGCCGCCATGCCGGCCGTCGACATGGCAGTGCCGCTGAAAGTCGACGCCCGCGCAGCCCTCAACTGGGATGAGGCGCACTAGCTGCTGTGGACGGTTACGGTTACGGGGCCGGCTTGATATTCCGCTACCGGCGTAGTCTAGCGGATGTGAGATTGAACAGCATGAGCGACACTCACGGACTTCGACTGACGAGTGGGCAGTTCTGCCGCGGCGACTGCGTTCTGACGATGCCCGGAGCCCGCTTTTGTCGCGGCGGGTCACTGACCCCGCTGGAAGATACCGGGCTTACCGGGTTCGGGGGCTGCAACCGGAACCCACTATCGGGACGGCGGAAGGCCCGCCCCGCCGCCGCCGACCAAGTACACAGGGCCGGTGCGCTGTGAGCGACATTGCATCCCGCTTTGCCGAACTGCCTGTTTCCGACGCACTTGCCCGCTTGCGCGCAGCGCTGGCAGATGGCCCTCACGCCGTTCTCGCCGCCCCGCCGGGGGCGGGCAAGACCACGCTGGTGCCACTGGTTCTGGCAGAGGAGGCGTGGCTCAAGGGCAAGATCGTCCTCATCGAACCGCGCCGGCTGGCGGCTCGTGCCGCGGCCCGGAGGATGGCCGCAATGCTGGGTGAAGAGGTTGGGGGCTCCGTCGGCTACCGTATGCGGCTTGACACGAAGGTGTCGGCGAGAACCCGCATCGAGGTGGTGACCGAGGGCGTTTTCACCCGCATGGCGCTGTCATCACCCGACCTCGAGGGCATCGATTGCGTTATCTTCGACGAGTTTCACGAGCGCGCGCTGGAGGCCGATTTCGGGCTGGCGCTTGCGCTCGACATCCAGTCGGGGCTGCGCGAGGACCTGCGCATTCTGGTAATGTCGGCAACGCTGGACACGGACCGCGTCGCGGCCCTGCTTGAGGGAAGCCCGGTCATCGAGAGCCTCGGCCGCAGCTTCCCGGTCGAGATTAGGCATCTTGACCGGCCACCCGGGGAACGGATCGAAGTCTCGATGACAAGCGCCATCGAGGCGATTCATCGCAGCGAGAGCGGCTCGATCCTGGCCTTTCTGCCGGGCCAGGGCGAGATACGACAGGTCGCCTCCAGGCTCGAGACCCGCCTTGATCCATTGACCGACATCCAGCCGCTTTATGGCGGGCTCAGTTCGCAGGAGCAGGACGCGGCGATCAAGCCTGCGCCGGCGGGCCGCCGCAAGGTGGTGCTCGCCACCCCTGTGGCGGAAAGCTCGATCACCATCGATGGCGTACGCATCGTCATCGACAGCGGGCTGGTCCGCCAACCCGTTTACGAGCCCTCCACCGGCATCACACGGCTTGAAACCATCAAGGGCTCGCAGGCTTCCGCCGATCAGCGGGCCGGGCGTGCGGGGCGAACAGAACCGGGCATTGCCGTCAGGATGTGGCGAGCCGAGCAGACCAAGGCCCTGCCCGCCTTCTCGACGCCGCAGGTACTGGCGAGCGATCTGTCGGCGATGGTGCTCGACTGCCTCGCCTGGGGGGTCAGGGACCCAAGCGAGCTCCGCTTCATAGATCCGCCACCCGGTGCCGCGATCAGCGAAGCCCGCCTGTTGCTCGAAAATCTTGGCGCGATCGATGCGGAGGGCGGACTGACCTGCCGGGGCAAGCGCATGAGGGCGCTGGCACTGCCGCCGCGGCTGGCCTCGATGGTTGTGTCCGGACAGGAGGACGGTCATGGCTACGAAGCTGCCGAATTGGCTGTGCTGCTTACCGAGCAGGGTCTTGGCGGACAGGACGCGGATCTTGAGACGCGGCTGTCGCGGTTTCGCTCCGACCGCTCACCGCGCGCCACCTCTGCACGGGCGCTGGCTAGCCGGCTCGCGGGCGGCGAGAGATCACGCTCCGGCGCTTGCACGGCAGCCTCCCTGCTGGTGCATGCCTTTCCCGACCGGATCGCACGGCAGCGCGGTGCCCGTGGCAGGTTCGTGCTCGCCAATGGCCGCGGCGCGATGATCGACGAGACGGACCGTCTGGCGGGGGCAGACTTCCTGGTCATCGCCGACATGAGTGGCAAGGCGCAGGCCGCGCGCATCCTCGCCGCGGCAGAATTGTCAGGCGAAGTGCTGGACGAGGTTCTGGAGACCCGTGGCGAGCAGAGCGAGGACTGCGTGTTTGACGCGCAATCGGGAGCTGTCCGGGCGCGTCGCATCAGCCGCCTCGGCGCCATCATCCTCGCCGAAACGCCGCTGCCCAAACCCGATGATGCCGCGGCGATGCAGGTTCTGTGTGCGGCGATCCGCAAGATCGGTCTCAAGGCGCTGCCATTCTCCGCCTCGGGGCTGCAGCTTCGCGACCGGATCGGGTTTCTGCACAAGAACCTCGGCGCGCCGTGGCCGGATGTCTCGGATGAGGCTCTGCTTCAAGGCCTGGAAACATGGTTTGCGCCCTACCAGCCGGGCGTCACATCGCTGAAAGCCATCAACCGGGACGGGCTTTACGAGGGGCTGCTGTCGCTGTGCGGGCCCGGTGCGCGAAGCGAAATCGCACAGCTGACTCCGTCGCATTACGAAGCGCCGACGGGGTCACGGGTGCCGATCCGTTATGACGAAGGCAGTCCGGTGGTCGCCATCCGGGTGCAGGAACTGTTTGGCGAAACCCGGCATCCGGCAATTGCCGGCGGGCGCATGCCGCTGACTCTGGAGCTGCTGTCGCCTGCGCAGCGGCCGATCCAGACCACGCGGGACCTGCCGGGATTCTGGGCGGGCTCCTGGGCCGATGTACGGGCGGAGATGCGCGGACGCTATCCGCGCCATCCCTGGCCGGAGAACCCGGCAGAGGCCGCGCCGACGCACCGGGCCAAGCCGCGCGGGACATAATGCCCCTGCCAAATCAATTGCAGGTTTCCCAATCAATGCGCTAGATCAGTGGCATGACCGCGTTTCCCTCCTTTCTGGACGACCATTCGATCCGGCACCGGCTGCGGCTGCAAACGCTGACACGGCTGAGATGGCTGGCCGTGATCGGCCAGAGCGTGACGGTTCTGGTCATCGCCCATGGCTACGGCTTTGATGTGCCGGAGCTCTTCTGCTTCGCGCTGATTGCCTGCTCGGCCTGGATGAACGTGTTCCTGTCGGTGCGGTTTCCCGCCGCCCACCGGTTGCCGCCGCTGGGCGCGACGGCAGTGCTCTCCTTCGATGTGCTGCAGCTCTCGGGTCTCCTGTTCATGACAGGCGGGCTGGCCAATCCGTTTTCGGTGCTCTTGTGCGTGCCGGTGATAATCTCCTCGGCCTCGCAGCCGGTGCGGCACACCTTGAGTCTGGGGCTTCTGTCGGTCACCGCGGCCACGATCCTTGCCTTCTTCTCGCTGCCGCTGCCCTGGTATCCCGGGAGCACCTTCGAGGTGCCCTTCCTGCTCATTGCCGGGGTCTGGATCGCGATCGTGTCGACGATGGCGTTCACGGCGTTCTATTCCTTCCAGGTCTCGGCGGAGGCCAACCAGCTTGCCGACGCGCTTGCCGCGACCGAGCTGGTGCTGCAACGTGAACAGCACATTTCGGCTCTGGACGGGCTGGCGGCGGCCGCTGCGCATGAGCTGGGTACGCCGCTTGCGACCATTCAGCTTGTGGCACGCGAGATGGAAAAGGCGCTGCTTGACGATCCGCGGTTTACCGATGACCTGATGCTGCTGCGCAGCCAGACCGAACGATGCCGCGATATTCTGCGGCGGCTGACAAGCCTGTCGGCCGAGGACGAGGCCCACATGGTGCGTCTTCCATTGCGTTCGCTGATCGAGGAAGTGATTGCACCGCACCGCGAATTCGGCATCGACATCGACGTGTTGCACAGCGAGTCGGATATGCGCGAGACCATCGGCCGGCGCAATCCGGCGATCCTGTTCGGGCTGGGCAACCTGATCGAGAATGCCGTTGATTTCGCCGAAAACCGGGTGACGGTGACAGTGAGCCACGACCGGGACCGGGTGGAGATCTCGATCGACGATGACGGTCCGGGTTTCGCGCCCGACGTCCTGACCCAGATCGGGATGCCGTTCATGAACCGGCGCAGCCGGCAGGACCGGGACAAGGGCGGCGGGCTGGGGCTTGGCCTGTTCATTGCAAAGACTCTGCTCGAGCGTTCCGGGGCGACGCTGGAATTTGCCAACAAACCGCTTCCGGGGACCGGCGCACATGTCAAGGTGAGCTGGCCAAGAGAGAAAATGGACCTTTTTGGCGCCGATAAGGTGCTTTGACATGAGTTTGCAGCTGGATAATCTTGTCAAACGCATTAGATCGGGTGTGCAAACATGCATTGCCAGCACCCGTGAGGTGAACCATGACCGGTGAAATCGCCCAATCCGCAGAAGTTGAGGCCATCGGCTCCGACGCCACGCTTCTCCTCGTCGATGACGACGCTCCCTTTCTGCGCCGGCTTGGCCGCGCCATGGAAGCGCGCGGCTTCGAGGTGGAGATCGCCGAAAGCGTGGCCGAAGGCCTCGCCAAGGCCCACGCCCGGACACCCAAATACGCAGTTGTGGACATGCGGCTTCAGGACGGCAACGGTCTCGACGTGATCGAAGCCATTCGTGAACGCCGCGGCGATACCCGCATTATCGTTCTGACCGGCTATGGCAACATCGCCACGGCCGTGACCGCGGTCAAGCTCGGCGCCATCGACTACCTGGCCAAACCCGCGGACGCTGACGAGGTGTTTGCGGCGCTGACCCGCAAGCCCGGTGAGCGGGCCGAAGTTCCGGAGAACCCGATGTCGGCAGACCGGGTGCGCTGGGAACACATCCAACGGGTCTACGAGATGTGCGAGCGCAACGTCTCGGAAACGGCACGGCGGCTCAACATGCACCGCCGGACGCTGCAGCGGATCCTGGCAAAGCGCGCGCCGCGCTGAGACAGCCAGATTCGGCAATGAAAAGCGATTTCAGCCTGCTGACGCCGCCAGTTCGGCGAGCAGCAGCCGGTCGGCAGCCGCGCGGGCAAAACGCAGCATCATCGCCTTTCGGGTCGCCGCCGCCAGCCGATGTTCCGGCGCTTCCCTGAACAGGTGACCCGACCATTCGTCGGCAACGATCAGTCCGCAGTCCTGAGGGAAGATGTCTGCAGGCACGCCGGAGTGGGTGGCAAAAAACAGCCGGTCGCAGTGCTGGCGATAGTCGGGCCACTTGCGGTCAGTGCGGTAGTCTTCGATCGAGGACTTGATCTCGACGATCCAGATCTCGCCGCTCGGGCCGAGTGCCACCAGATCGGCCCTTCGGCCTGACGCCAGCGCCAGTTCCGGCATCATCGACAGGCGCAGGTCGGCCAGGAGCCGTTGCACGCCACGGCGCACCATCATGGCGCGATCGGATTGCCTTCCGTCAACAAGCGGATTGTCGGAATGTGGGGAAATAATCGGCATTAGCTATACGTGCCACGGCATTTGTTCTATCGCAATGTCGGGCCGCGCCAATGTTGCAGAAAAACAATGCGATCCCACAAAGCTTGAAGAATATATCAATTTTTCAGTCAAAACAGTTGCATAGTTAAGACTTAATTAAAATAAACAGCATCACGTTAGCCGTGGTCCAATATCGGCGGTCACGCCTTGCTCTCGGAAGTTTAATATGACACCTCGTTTTTCCCTCACTGTTGCCGGATTGATTGCGGCGCTTGCGCTTGCCGGTTGCACATCAAGCACCGGGGACGGAACATCTTCGCAGGTTTTCACCTCGGAGTATGGTTCGGTCACGGATGCCGGCTATTCCATTCCGGCGGTGCCGATCAGCAAGGTCGACAAGAAGTTCCACCGCCAGATCGTCTCCTACTCCACCAAGGAGAAGCCGGGCACGATCATCGTCGATACGCCCAACCGCTATCTCTACCTGGTGCTGCCGGGCCGCAAGGCCGTGCGCTACGGAATCGGCGTCGGCAAGGCCGGCTTTGCCTGGGAAGGCGAGGCCTATATCGCCTGGAAGCAGGAATGGCCGACCTGGACCCCGCCCAAGGAAATGATCAGCCGCAAGCCTGAACTGGCGAAATACGGCAAGGACGGCATGAAACCCGGCCTGAGCAACCCACTCGGCGCCCGCGCACTCTACCTGTTCAACGAAAAGGGCCAGGACACCCTGTTCCGCCTGCACGGCACGCCGGAGTGGAATTCGATCGGCACCGCCGCGTCATCGGGCTGCATCCGCTTGATGAACCAGGACATCATCGACCTCTACGAGCGTGTCCGTCCCGGCAAGAGCGCCCGCGTGATCGTCAAGCAATAAGGCCCGACGCCGCTGTAAGACTCGAAAGCCCGCCAGGGATGACCTGGCGGGCTTTTTCAATGGCGGTTCTCGAATTCGAGTGGAGCACAGGGACGCGCGGCATCCCCGTGCGCGTTTTCCCTGGCTCAGCCAGCAGCAGCCTTGAGTTCGAGGCGGCGGCGGTGGAGCACCGGCTCTGTGTAACCGTTGGGCTGGGTGCGGCCTTCGAGCACCAGCTCGACCGCGGCCTGAAACGCGATCGACCTGTCATAGTCCGGCGCCATCGGCTTATAGGCGGGATCGCCGGCATTCTGGCCATCGACGACAACTGCCATGCGCTTCATGGTCTCGATGATCTGGTCCCTGGTGACAACCCCGTGATGGAGCCAGTTGGCCATGTGCTGGGCAGAGATGCGAAGCGTCGCACGGTCTTCCATCAGGCCGATATCATTGATGTCGGGCACCTTGGAGCAGCCGACACCCTGGTCGACCCAGCGCACGACATAACCGAGGATTCCCTGCGCGTTGTTGTCGATTTCGTGCTGGATCTCTTCTGGCGTCCAGTTGGGCTTGCTGGCCACCGGAATCGACAGGATATCGTCCAGCTTCGCCCGTTCGCGCGAGCGCAGCTCGGCCTGGACGTCGGCAACGCTGACCTTGTGGTAATGGGTGGCGTGTAGGGTGGCCGCGGTCGGCGACGGCACCCAGGCGGTGTTTGCGCCCGCCTTCGGATGACCGATCTTCTGCTCCAGCATGGCTTCCATCATGTCCGGCATGGCCCACATGCCCTTGCCGATCTGGGCATGGCCGGCGAGGCCGCATTCCAGTCCGATGTCGACGTTCCAGTTTTCGTAAGCGGCGATCCAGGCGGCCTGTTTCATGTCGCCCTTGCGGATCATCGGTCCGGCTTCCATCGAGGTGTGGATCTCGTCGCCGGTGCGATCGAGGAAGCCGGTGTTGATGAAAACCACGCGGCTCGAGGCGGCACGGATACATTCCTTGAGGTTGATGGTGGTCCGGCGCTCCTCGTCCATGATGCCCATCTTGATGGTGTTGGGCGCCATGCCGAGAGCCTTTTCGACGCGACCGAAGATCTCGACGGCGAAAGCCACTTCCTCGGGGCCATGCATCTTCGGCTTGACGACGTACATGGAGCCCGTGGCCGAGTTGGCGCGACGGCCGTCAGGGCCGATATCGTGAAGGGCAATGAGGCCGGTGACGAACGCATCCATGATGCCTTCCGGGATCTCGCTGCCGTCGCTCATCAGGATGGCCGGGTTGGTCATCAGGTGACCGACATTGCGGATCAGCATCAGCGAGCGCCCCTTGAGCGAGGCAGTTTCACCGTCCGGGGTGGAATACTCGATGTCGCCATGGAGTTTACGGGTGAAGCTGTTGCCACCCTTGTGCACCTCTTCCTCGAGGTCGCCCTTCATCAGCCCGAGCCAGTTGCGGTAGACGAGCGTCTTGTCCTCGGCGTCGACCGCCGCGATGGAATCCTCGCAGTCCATGATCGCGGTGACGGCAGATTCGAGCATTACATCGGAGATGCCGGCCTTGTCGGTCTTGCCGATAACGCTTGCGGGATCGACACAGACGACGGCATGCAGTCCGTTCTTCTGGAAATAGAGGCGGTAGGCGTGGTCTTTGTCGCGCTTGAATCCTGCGTATTGCGCAGACTCCGCGAGCGTGGTCTCGCCACCGGCGGTCTCGATCTTGAGTGTGCCGCTCTCGTAGTCGAAACCTGTGACATCGGCCCACTTGCCCTTGGCCAGCGGAACGCTGTCATCGAGGAAGGATTTGGCCCAGGCGATGACGCGGCCACCGCGTTCCTTGTCATAGCCGCCGGCCTGCGGCAGATCGCCAAGCGCATCGGTGCCGTAGAGCGCGTCGTAGAGCGAGCCCCAGCGGGCATTGGCGGCATTGAGTGCAAAACGGGCGTTCATCACCGGAACGACCAGCTGCGGGCCGGCGATCAGCGCGATTTCCGGATCGACATTCTCGGTCGAAACCTGAACCGGGCCACCCTCGGGCAGCAGATAGCCGATCGAGGTGAGGAATTCCTTGTAGACAGTTAAGTCGGCCGGAGCGCCGTTTTCACGGTACCAGGCATCAATCTTTTCCTGCATGGCGTCGCGCTTGGCGAGCAGCGCGCGGTTCTTCGGCGCCAGTTCGGCAACGGCATCGCCAAACGCCTGAAAGAAAGCTTCCGCCTCGACACCGGTGCCCGGCATGGCTTCGTTGACGATAAAATCGTGCAGGTCGGTGCTGATCTTCAGCCCATTTTTTTCGATTCTTGCCACTGATACTCTCCATTCTAGCGCGCGCGTTGCGACATGTCGCAATATGGAACCGACCCTGCCGGGCGTCGCATTGCCTGTCAATTCATCGAAGGTGCAAATGATTTATTCCAAATTGGAAAAAATCATCTTCCGGCGACACGTGGCCGTCCCGAGGCAACGGCGACGAACCGCGCCTCGATGAATTTTTCCAGCCCCTCGATCACCGGCATGTCCACATGTTCACCCAGCGCGACGCCGGGATGCTCCGCACCGCTGCGCAATGCAGCCTGGCGGGCCTCGGAGACAGCCAGCTCCCGCGCCCGGGCAAAGGCATCGTCGCGGCTCCTGAAGATCTGGTGCTCGCCGCCGCCATTGACCGCATAACGGCCCTCATCGGGTTCGGTCACGAAGACAGTTACCGTCTCGCGGACCTGGCCGACAACGGCGCCCACCGCATTGGCAACCCCGGCATGGACCGGAACGAAGCTCTCGATGTCAAGCATATCGGCAATCGCCGGGTAATGCACCGGGGCCGAGGCGCCGAGCGCAACCAGCGGACGGTCCGGCTTCAGGCTGAAGCGGACCAGGCCGGGCGTGCGATCGAGCGCGCGATCGATAAAGACCGACCTGGCGACGTCGATCCCGGTGATGCCCTGATCCGCGATCAGTGCGGTCAACACGGCTTCGGCGCTCTGCCGGGTCAGACGCCGGGAAACCATCTGCGCAAGTTCGGCGGGCGACTGCGCCACTGCGCGGCCGGAGCCTGCCTTGCGGCGGGCAAAAATCTCGGCGCCAAGGCGCGCGGCATCAGCATTCCACTGCGCCTGACGGCCCAGCACATGCATGGCGTCAGAGGGCGTGAAGCCGGCAATCAGAACCAGGCCGCGCGATATCAGGCGGTCGAGCGTGGCGCGCTGCGACGTACCGGTGAGCACCGTATCGAGGGTTTGCGGCTCGAGCGTGATGCGCTGGTATAGCGCTGCTTCCTGAGCGGTGAGGCCGGCAGCGAGCGCCTGCGGGAGACCCGTGCGCAACACCAGGCGGCCATCATAGCGCCCGGCGAAACTGGCCTGCGCCTGGCGTTCCAGGCCCGCGAGCACCGGGTCGGGCCAAAGATGGGCGGCAAGGCTGAGCGGCATCAGCCGGCGTGGGCCGAGCGTCAGGCCGGCCTCGAAGCCGCCCTCGTCAAGCCGCAGCTCGGAATCGCCGCCGAGCCCGAATGTGTGCATGGCCACGGCCTCCACCATGGTGCGATAGCGGCCAACGGTGGCGCCTTCACTGTCCAGCCGGGGCTGCCCCCCATCAAGTACAGCCACATCGGTGGTGGTGCCGCCAATGTCGGCGACGACCGCATTGTCGAGCCCGGTGAGATGGCGTGCGCCGACCAGACTTGCTGCCGGGCCGGAAAGGATGGTCTCGATTGGCCGCGCCAGCGCTTCAGCAGCTGAAATCAGCGCTCCGTCGCCACGCACAACCATCAGCGGCGCGTCGATACCACGGCCCGAAAGATAGCCGCTGGTGGCATCAATGAGCCGCGCGACCATGGAAATCAGCCGTGCATTGAGCAGCGTGGTGAGCGCCCGGCGCGGTCCGCCCAGCCGTGACGACAGATCATGGCTGCAGGTGACCGGCAGTGAGGTGCGGTCCCGTATCAGATCCCGTACCGCGATTTCATGTGCCGGATTGCGAACGGCGAAATAGCCGGCGATCGCCACCGCGGAAACCTGTTCCGCCAGGCTGTCGAGCTGCGCTTCAAGTGGCGCCAGATCGAGCGGTGTCTCATTGCCATGCACATTGTGACCGCCGGCGAGATAGATCACCGGGTCGGTGCCCAGCGCTTCGGCAAGGCCGTCGCGGGCGAGATCGCCCGGCCCGAAGCCGATCATCACAAGGCCGGCGCGGCCGCCCTGGCCTTCCACAAGCGCATTCGTGGCAAGCGTCGTCGACAGCGAGACCAGCCGGATGCGCTTCACCGCCCCCCGGATTTCGGCAAGCACCGTTTCCACCGCACCCGAGACACCGATTGCCAGATCATGGCGGGTGGTCAGCGACTTGGCAGAGGCCAGAACGCCTTCGGTCTCGCTGTAAAGCACAGCGTCGGTGTAGGTGCCGCCGGTATCGATGCCGAGAAACAGGGGTGAGGTCATGGCGAGCATTCCGTTCGTGCGCTCCACGACTGCGGGAGCTCAGATCTGACATAGGCCGGTTTCAGCATCGGCGCCACCACTTCGAGCCTTGCCGAAGCCACACCATGGCAGGGAACGCTTGTCTGCGTTCGGCTCAGCGGCGGCTGACGCGCATCGGCAAGCCTCCCCCGGGCTGGGTGGTCAGCTTCTGCATCGGCCAGGGCCTGGTCTTTTTGGTACAATCGAAGCGGTAGCGCGAGAGCAGCACGCCGAGCGCGATCACCGCTTCCTGCAGCGCGAAGGTGGCGCCGATACAGATGCGTGGTCCGGCGCCGAAAGGCAGGTATTGATAACGGTCGATGCTTTGGCGATTCTCCGGCAGGAAGCGGGACGGGATAAAGGCCGCGGGCCGATCCCACAATTTTGTGTGCCGGTGAAGCGTCCAGGGCATCACCAGCACCGTGGTCCCGGCCTCGATGGTGACGGTTTCACCCTCGCCGTTGTGCCACTCGTCATCCGTGATCGCGGCGCGGTTTATCGAAGGAGCGGGCGGATAGAGCCGCATGGCTTCCTCGAAGGCGGCGCGGGTCCAGGGCATGGCGTCAAGCCATTTGACCGGATCGGGTTCGCGGACCAGGACCTCATCGATCTCGGCTTCCACCTTCTGCCGGTCGGATGGCGAATTGGCCAGACAGTAGAGCGTCCAGCCCAGCGCCCGGGCGGTGGTCTCGTGGCCCGCGCCGATGAAGGTGATGATGTTGTCCTCGATCTCGCCCAGCGTCAGGCCATCGGGACCATGGAGCCGGATCAGCAGTGTGAGAAAATCCTCGGGCACGTTGTCCGGGTCGGTGCGCATCAATTGCTGACGGTTGGCCATCGTTTGTTCGACAATTCCGCGGAACTTGGCGAGAATCGGCTTGCCAAGCATGCCGCGGACACGCGGAAGCCAGGACGGCGCCTTGAGCAGATCCAGTGGGTCGACCCGGCCCATGGTCGACAGCAACCGTTCGATATCGCCGGCAAACTCTTCCTCGCTGCCGGCGACCTGGCCCGAGAACAGCGTTGCGGAGAGGATGTCGAAAGTCAGTTCGGTCATGTCGACAGAGATGTCGCGCACTTCTGCATTGTCGGCCGCCTGCTCGTAACGGCCGGTGAAAGCGAGCGATTGCTCGAGCATCTGCCGGGCAAAGCCACGGGCATGGCGCGGGGTGAATACCGGCGCCATTGCCTTGCGCGAACGTTTCCAGGACTCGCCCTCCGCCGTCAGCAATCCATCGCGCAGGATCGGGCGCAGGACCAGCTGCCGGATCACCGCCATTTCGTAGTTCTTCGCGTTGTCGACCAGGATGTGGCGGATGAGGCCCGGATGGTTGACGATAAGGGTCCGCTCGTTGAAGAACCTGGTCTTCAACCAGTCGAGCCGGAACGACGGTTCGCCCCACAGTTCGAGCGGGTTGCGCATGACGGTACGAATGATCTCGAAGCGCGATGGCGGCGTTGTTCTGGGAACCGGCGCTGGTGGCACAAAGGGGGCATGGGACTGAGTCATTCGGCTTCCTTCACGGTCCGGCAGGGTAGGGATCGCAGCCTGCCTGCCGGCTCGTTCCGGCAGCAGGCCCGCAATCCTGACGGTCCGGCATGTTCATCCCCATATATGCATTCCAAAACCCACAATTCCATGGCGCGGCAGATTTGGTTTTCACAAGCCGCCCGCCTATAGTGGACATTCATCCAGGCGGTGATTCGCCGCCGCGTTTTCAATGACTCCGCCCGGCATCGCCGCTCTGGACCGAAAGACCTGCTACATGAACGATACGCCTGAGACAAACCCGACCGCCGGTGCCGAGTATGGCGCCGAATCGATCAAGGTTCTCAAGGGCCTGGACGCCGTGCGCAAGCGGCCGGGCATGTATATCGGCGACACCGATGACGGCTCCGGCCTGCACCACATGGTCTACGAGGTGGTGGACAACGCCATCGACGAAGCACTGGCTGGTCATGCCGACCGCGTCACCGTGACGCTGAACCCGGACGGGTCGGTGACCGTGACCGACAATGGCCGCGGCATTCCGACGGATATCCACAGCGGTGAAGGCATATCGGCCGCCGAAGTCATCATGACGCAGCTGCATGCCGGCGGCAAGTTCGACCAGAACTCCTACAAGGTTTCCGGCGGTCTGCACGGTGTGGGTGTCTCCGTCGTCAACGCGCTTTCGGTCTGGCTGAAACTGGTCATCCGGCGCAAGGGCAAGATCCACCAGATCCGGTTCAGCCACGGCGTTGCCGACGCACCGCTGGAAGTGCTCGGTGATTGCGGCGACGAGACTGGCACCGAAGTGACCTTCATGCCCAGCAGCGAAACCTTCACGATGGTCGATTTCGATTTCGGCACGCTGGAGCATCGTCTGCGAGAACTGGCGTTCCTCAATTCCGGCGTGCGGATCCTTCTGGCCGACAAGCGTCATTCCGACGTCAAGGAGCTGGAACTCTACTATGAGGGCGGTCTGGAAGCCTTCGTGCGCTATCTCGACCGCTCGAAGAAGCCACTGGTCACCGATCCGGTAACCCTGCTGGGCGAGAAGGACGGAATCACCGTCGAACTCGCCATGTGGTGGAACGACAGCTACCACGAAAACGTGCTTTGCTTCACCAACAACATTCCGCAGCGCGACGGTGGCACCCACATGGCCGGTTTCCGGGCAGCGCTGACCCGCCAGATGGTGGCTTATGCCGACAGCTCCGGCATGACCAAGAAGGAAAAGGTCTCGCTCACCGGCGATGATTGCCGCGAAGGTCTGACCGCCGTGCTTTCTGTCAAGGTGCCGGACCCGAAATTCTCGTCCCAGACCAAGGACAAGCTGGTGTCCTCGGAAGTCCGGCCTGTGGTGGAGAACCTGGTCAACACGACGCTCAGCGACTGGCTGGAAGAACATCCGGCGGAATCCAAGATTCTGGTGGGCAAGGTGATCGAGGCCGCGGCGGCGCGTGAAGCGGCCCGCAAGGCGCGTGAACTGACCCGCCGCAAGGGCGCCCTCGACATCTCGTCGCTGCCCGGCAAGCTGGCAGATTGCTCGGAAAAGGATCCGGCCAAGTCGGAACTGTTTCTGGTGGAGGGCGATTCCGCGGGCGGATCGGCCAAGCAGGGCCGCTCGCGCGAGAACCAGGCCATCCTGCCGCTGCGAGGCAAGATCCTCAATGTCGAGCGGGCCCGGTTTGACAAGATGCTGTCGAGCCAGGAAATCGGCACGCTGATCACAGCACTTGGAACCGGCATCGGCAAAGACGAGTTCAACCCCGAGAAACTGCGCTACCACAAGATCATCATCATGACCGATGCTGATGTCGACGGCGCGCATATTCGCACCCTGCTCTTGACCTTCTTCTTCCGGCAGATGCCGGAACTGATCGAACGCGGACATCTCTACATCGCCCAGCCGCCGCTCTACAAAGTGTCGCGCGGCAAATCGAGCCAGTATCTCAAGGACGAGAAGGCGATGGAGGACTATCTGATCACAACGGGACTGGATGAAGCCTCGCTGGAACTTTCCACCGGTGAAGTCCGTACCGGGGCCGATCTCAGGGACACCATCACCGATGCGCTGAGAATGCGGGCACTGCTTGAAGGCCTACATTCGCGCTACGACCATTCGGTTGTCGAGCAGGCGGCAATCGCCGGCGCCTTCAACCTGGAGCGCGTTGCCGATCCGGCCTCTTCGGAAGCCATGGCCGCGGAAGTTGCCCGGCGCCTCGACATGATCTCCGAGGAGTCGGAGCGGGGCTGGACAGGGGTCACCATCGACAACGGCTACAGGTTCGAGCGCGTGGTCCGTGGCGTCAAGGAATCGGCAACTCTCGATTCAGGCCTTGTCGGCAGCCAGGACGCCCGGATGATCGACCAGATGAACGCCAAGCTGCGCGATGTCTACACCGAACCGCCGGTGATACGGCGCAAGGAAGGCGGGACCCAGGTTTCGGGGCCGCGCGCTTTGTTGCAGGCGGTATTTGCCGTTGGTCGCAAGGGTCTGACGCTGCAGCGCTACAAGGGCCTTGGCGAGATGAATGCCGAACAATTGTGGGAAACCACGCTTGATCCGAACATCCGCTCGTTGCTGCAGGTCCGGGTCAGCGACGCGGTCGACGCCGACAGCCTGTTCTCGAGGCTGATGGGCGACGAAGTCGAGCCGCGGCGCGAGTTCATCCAGGACAACGCTCTGTCGGTGGCCAATCTCGACATCTGACCGGACGCCGGTCCAACACCAGGAAAACGCCGCTGCCCGAGACCGGAGCAGCGGCGTTTTTTGTTTTGCCGGATTGGTATTTGACCGTTCAGCCGCGGCCCTTCCAGGGCACGAGCCATCTCTCGGCCATGCGCATCAGGATATCGATGCCGTAACCAATGATGCCGATCAGGATGATGCCGAGGATGACGATGTCGGTAAGCTGGAATTTCGAGGCGTTGACGATCATCATGCCGGCGCCGCGATCAGCCGCCACCAGTTCGGCGGCAACCACCGTGCCCCAGCAGACTCCCATGGCCACGCGCGCGCCGGTGAAAATCTCCGGCAGCGAATTGGGCACGATGACATGCCTCAGGATCTGCCATTTCGACGCGCCGAGCGAATAGGCTGCGTGCACCTTGGAGATGCGCACGCCCGATACCCCGGCCCGGGCCGCAATTGTCATGATCCACAAGGCCGCGAGGAACAGCAGGATGACCTTGCCTTCCTCGCCGATGCCGAACCAGATGATGATAAGCGGGATCAGCGCCAGCGGCGGCACCGGACGCATGAACTCGACGATCGGGTCAAACCAGCCGCGGAACCAGTCGGAGAGGCCCATGGCATAGCCGAGCGGGATGCCGACGATGCTGCCGATGACGAAACCGACCAGCACTCGCCCAAGCGATGAACCGAGATGCTCCCACAGCGAGAAGTTCTTGTATCCCTCGCTGGCAATTTCCCCGAGGCGGCCGAGAACGGCTTCCGGCGCGGGCAACCAGATCGGCTCCATCTGCCAGCCCTTGTCAGGCTTGATCGACAGGCTGCCCTTGTTGGTCATGGTGATCTCGCCATCCGAAAAGCGGACAGTTTCACCCGGGGCGATGGGTTGCCCGTCGATGGCGACAAGGCTGTAACCGTCCTCCTTGCCGCCGACGTCGTTTTCATTGGGACGGGCGAGCGCGGACCTCCAGGCGCCGATCTTGATGGCGTCGTCGTCGGCGAAACCATTTGGCTCGACCGGGACTTCCGGCAGATCCACATCTTCACCGACACGGTAGACGCGCAAATGTGCGACCGCCTGGTCGGTTTCGCCAGCGGCATTGCGTGCGGTGTAGGTGAAGCTTGTATCGCCGACAAAGGGTCCGGGCACGTGCAGCGGCGTGATCACCGATCCGGTGAAGGCGCCCCAGATCCCAAACAGGGCGATGATTGAGACTACCGAGGCAAATCGGTTGGGCGAGACGGCGCTTTCATCGCCGAATGTCACGGTTTTCAGGCTGTCGAAATCGTGAATATGGCGGCGTGAGCGCTGCCAGGCCCGGTAGGCGACATAGGCCAATGCGAAAATTGCCGCATAGAGGAGAAAGACAATCATGCAGATTCCTCCTGCCGGCCCATGATTTCCTCTTCCATATCCCAGATCATGGAGAGAATTTCTTCCCGGCGTTCGGCGAATTCCGGCTCCTTCTTGACCAGGCGCAGGTCACGCCCGACGCCCATTTCGGCGAAGGGCAGGCGATACTCCTTGTGGATACGGCCGGGACGCGGGGCCATCACCAGCAGCCGCTCACCAAGCAGCAGCGCTTCCTCGACCGAGTGAGTGATCAAGATGATGGTCTTGCCGGTTTCCTTCCACAGCTTGAGCACCAGACCCTGCATCTTCTCGCGGGTCAGCGCGTCGAGTGCGCCCAGCGGCTCGTCCATCAGGATGACATCGGGATCATTGGCGAGGCAGCGTGCAAGGGCTACGCGCTGCTGCATGCCGCCGGAGAGTTCGTAGATCATCTTGTCGCCGAAATCCTGCAAGCCGACCGTACGAAGAAGGTTTTCGACCACAGGCGTGGTCTCGGATTGTGGCTTGCCCGCCATGTCCGGGCCGAAGGAAATATTGCGGCGCACGCTCATCCATTCGAACAGCGCACCTTGCTGGAAGACCATGCCGCGTTCGGCGCCTGGCCCGGTGACCTGGTTGCCATTGAGCGTAACCTGACCGCCGGTCGGAGCGAGAAATCCTGCAACGATGTTGAGAAGGGTGGTCTTGCCGCAGCCCGAAGGGCCAAGAACTGCCAGAAGCTCGCCTTTTGCCAATTCCAGCGAAACGTTTTCCAGTGCCTGCACCGATCCGCCATTGGGCAGATCAAAGCGCATGGAAAGGTCGTCAATGACCAGGTTACCCATGGCTACTCCAATCATGGAAACAAAGTGTGCCGTGGCCCGGCGGCCGGACATGCGTCCATCCGTCCGCCGGTTTATCTGGTGCTTGCCTACATTTTCGCTGCAGCCGCGAGCGGGCCGGTGTTGACCGCACCGTCGTAGGTGTCGCGCGAGGCCGGAATGTTACCCTGCTCCTTGAAGAAGTCGCCTACGCCCTTGAGGAACTCGGGCGTGGCCTTGCCGAGCCATTTGTCCGAGAGCTGCGCCTCGACCGTCGGGAACTGGAAGCCCTTGAGGGTGTCGGCCGCATCTTCCTCGCTCATGCCCGCATCATTGGCGATCACCGGCAGCATTTCCTCCGAGTCCGTCAACCACTTGGCGTTCATGTCGGCAGTGACCTTGAGGAACTTTGCAAGCACGTCGGACTGCTCGGCGGCAAAGGACGCCGGCACCGAGGTGACGTCATAGACGGAAATGCCGATGGCATCCTTCTCCTCACCGGTCAGCAACACGTTGCCGTGCTCCATCATGCGGCGAAGCGAGCCGCCCCAACCGCAGACCATGTCGAGACTGCCCTGGGCAAAGGCTGCCGCACCGTCTGGCGGAGCCATGTCGACCACTTCCATGGTGGAGACGTCGACACCGAAGTGCTCCATCTGCTTGAGGAAGCCGTAGTGCGCGGCGGTGCCAATCGGAACGCCGGCCTTCTTGCCTTCGAGTTCCTTGGCACTGTCCTTGTCGATTTCGAGCGCGGCCTTGACTACGCAGTTGTCGTTGTCGTTGTAGACCACGGCGATATCGGCAACCTGCAGGTCCTGCCCTGCCGAAGTGGCCACCACGAAAGGAGGAACCCCCTGGCTGACCGAAATCTGGACATCGCCGGATGCCATCGCCGCCGACATCGCGGTCCCGGCGTCAAACGATTTCCAGTTGACCTTCATGCCCAGCGCCTCGTCATAAAGCCCCTTGACCTTGGCATACTGGAACGGCATCGGCCATTCGAGGAAGTAACCGACCGTGATTTCGTCGGCCTTGGCCACGGATACGGTGGCAACCATGGCAATACCGGCCAGCAATGCGGAAATTCTTGATGCAGCTTTCATGTGATGCTCCCTGTCCAGACCAGCATGATGCCGGTCGTTCGATTGCAATACATTGCCGGGCAAACTCGAGATGTCCGGCCCTGTTCCCGTTTTTGGCGTTCTTTTAAGATCTATCTTGCGCCTATATTGCCAAGTCGATCAAGTCGGCATGCAAAGCCATAGCGCCAATTTGCCCGACAACATTGTACCAGTTTCCCTGCTCCACCTCAGGTCATTGGTTTTGTTCTGCTTTTTTCTGGCCATATGCCTGAAGAGCCACTGGCCCTATTCCATTGCCGTACACTTCGGCGATGGTTTTGATGCCGGAGAACCGGCCATCCTATTCTTTGCCGGGAGGGACCGCGCATGAATCTGCCCATTCAGACCAATGACATCCAGGCAGTCGTCGAAGCCGATCGCGCCCATGTCTGGCATCACCTGATCCAGCACAAGCCGTTTGAAACCATCGATCCACGGATCATGGTCGAGGGCCGGGGCATGCGGGTGTGGGATGCGACCGGCAAGGAACATCTCGACGCGGTATCCGGCGGCGTCTGGACGGTGAATGTTGGCTATGGGCGCGAAAGCATCGCCGACGCGGTGCGCGACCAGCTGGTCAAGATGAACTACTTTGCCAACAGCGCCGGATCGATTCCGGGCGCGCTGTTCGCCAGGAAGCTGATCGAGAAGATGCCGGGAATGAGCCGGGTCTATTACTCGAATTCGGGATCAGAGGCCAACGAGAAGGCCTTCAAGATGATCCGGCAAATCTCACACCGGCACCATGGAGGCCGCAAGTACAAGATCCTTTACCGGGAGCGCGATTACCACGGCACCACGCTTGCCACCCTGTCGGCCGGCGGTCAGCCGCAGCGCGTCGAGCAATACGGGCCGATGGCGCCGGGCTTTGTCATGGTGCCGCATTGCCTTGAATATCGCAGCCAGTACCCGGACGCGGAGAGCTACGGCCTTGCCGCAGCAAATGCGATCGAGGAGGTGATGCTGCGCGAGGGCCCCGACACCGTCGGCGGGCTTTGCCTGGAGCCGATTACCGCCGGCGGCGGCGTGATTACCCCGCCTCCAGGCTACTGGGAGCGGGTTCAGGAGATTTGCAAGAAGTACGATATTCTTTTACATATCGACGAAGTGGTCTGCGGTGTCGGGCGCACCGGCGCCTGGTTCGGCTACCAGCATTACGGAATCAAGCCCGATTTCGTCACCATGGCGAAGGGCGTGGCCTCGGGCTACGCGGCGATTTCCTGCACGGTGACCACCGAAGCCGTATTCGAGCAGTTCAAAGACGATCCGTCCGACCCGATGTCCTATTTTCGCGACATCTCCACTTTTGGCGGCTGCGCCGCCGGTCCCGCGGCAGCGCTCGAGAACATGCGCATCGTCGAGGACGAGAACCTGATCGAAAACACCCAGGCAATGGGCGAGCGCATGATGGGCAATCTCAGGGTGCTGCAGGAGAGACACGGCGTGATCGGCGACGTCCGCGGCAAGGGACTGTTCATTGGCGCCGAGCTTGTCAGTGACCGCAAGACCAGGGAACCCGTGGACGAGAAGCGGGTGCAGGCGGTTGTCGCCGACTGCATGGCGCAGGGGGTCATCATCGGCGCCACCAACCGGTCACTTCCAGGCTTCAACAACACATTGTGTTTTAGCCCGGCGCTGATCGCTACCGCCGATGATATCGACCGGATCACCGACAGTGTTGACCAGGCCCTCGGACGGGTCTTCGGATAGCGCGGCCAAATGCGCAGCAGAGGTGACGGAAGTACCGGACGGGACAATCGGCCGAGTGGCTCTTCCGCTTGTCTAAGCATTTCGATATGCTGGCAAAAACCGGCTGGGCGATGGAATGTCGATTCCGATAGACACGTTTTTTCTCGACCCTAAATTCGAGGGCACTCTGCAACAGAAGATCCAGAGGATGATCAGCGAGGGCGTGCTCTCCGGCCGCTTCATCCCGGGTGCAAAATTGCCATCAAGCCGCAAGCTGGCGACCCATCTCGGGATCAGCCGGATCACCGTGACCTTGGCCTACAGCGAACTGGTTTCCGACGATTATCTGATCGCCAAGGGCCGCTCGGGCTATTACGTTTCGCCGACGGCGCCGCAACGGACCCGGTTCGAGCCGCTGCGCGGCGAGGTAACGGAGTCGGTCGACTGGAACCGGGCCATCGGGCAGCGCTATTCCGGCCAGGTTCTGGTTGAGAAGCCGGTGGACTGGCGCAGCTATCCCTACCCCTTCATCTACGGCCAGGCGGACGAGAAGATCTTCGATCACAGCAACTGGCGGCAATGTGCACTGCAGGCGCTGGGCAAACGGGAATTCCCGACGGTGACCGCCGACAGCTATGAGCGCGACGACCCGGAGCTGGTCAAATACATTGCGCTCAATTCACTGCCGCGGCGCGGCATCCAGGCCAAGCCGGAGCAGATCCTGATTACAATGGGGGGGCAGAATGCGCTGTGGCTGGCAGCCCAGGTGTTGCTCAACCAGCGCCGTACGGCGGTAATGGAAAATCCGGGCTATCCGGGCCTGCGGGTGGCGCTCAACCAGGCCCGGTGCAATGTCGTCAACGTGCCGGTCGATCACGCCGGCCTGCGTCTCGATGCCTTGCCTGCGGAGACCGATGTGGTGTTCACCACGCCCAGCCATCATTGCCCGACCAGCGTGACGATGCCGCTTGAGCGGCGTCAGCAGCTGCTGGAGAAAGCGTCACGCGATGATTTCATCATCGTCGAGGATGATTACGAGTTCGAGATGTCATTCCTCAATCCGCCGGCGCCGGCGCTCAAGTCGCTGGATGAGGAAGGCCGGGTGATCTATGTCGGCTCGTTTTCTAAATCCCTGTTTCCGGGCCTGCGGCTCGGCTACATGGTGGGCTCGGAAACCTTCATCCGCGAAGCCCGCGCGCTGCGCATGGTGGTGGTCCGGCACCCGCCCGGCCACCTGCAGCGCACGGTGGCAAACTTTCTGTCGCTGGGCCATTTCGACGCGCTTGTGGCACGCATGGGCCAGACCTACCGGCGGCGGCGCGAGGTGATGCAGGAAGCGATCGACCGGCGTGGATTGAATGTGGCCGGTTCGGATGTTTCCGGCGGCTCGAGCTTCTGGATGAAGACCCCCGACACCATTGATGCGCGCGATCTGGCACTCGCCGTAAGGCAAAGGGGCGTACTGCTCGAACCGGGCCATTTCTTCTTCGAGAACCCCGAGGACGGCGCGCATTATTACCGGATTGCCTATTCCTCGATCGAAAGCGCCAAGATCTCGGCCGGTATCGACATCATCGCCAACACGATCGCCGAATTCTGACAGCCGCAAGGGCCATGCTCACGCACAGCCCCCGCAATCGGGAGGAAACGCGTCCCGTCAGACAGCGCCCTGCTGCGGGCGCATGTCGTCACGGCTGATGCCGGCGACAACGACGGGCTTCTTCATGGCGTCGCGGCGGAAGGGTTCGCCCAGTTCCTGGTTCAAGAGCACCTCGATGAAGGTGGTTTCCCCATCCTGCATCTGCCGCTCGACGGCCTTTGCTAGGGCCTCGGTCAGGCCCTGCTGGTCCTGCACAACCACGCCGGTGGCGCCGCAGGCCTCGGCTATCGCGGCATAGGAGGTGTCGCGGTCTAGCTCGGTGCCGACGAAATTGTTGTCGTACCACAACGTCGTGTTGCGCTTTTCCGCACCCCACTGGTAGTTGCGGAAGATCACCATGGTGATGGCCGGCCAGTTTTCGCGGCCGCAGGCGGTCATCTCGTTCATGGAAATGCCGAAGGCGCCATCGCCAGCGAAACCGACCACCGGCACGTCCGGCTGGCCAATCTTGGCGCCGAGAATCGACGGAAAGCCGTAACCACAAGGGCCGAACAGGCCGGGTGCGAGATATTTGCGGCCCTGTTCAAAGGTCGGATAGGCATTGCCGATGGCGCAGTTGTTGCCGATGTCGGACGAGATGATGGCATCCTTCGGGAGGGCCGACTGGATGGCTCGCCAGGCCTGGCGCGGCGACATCAGATCGGCGTCGCGCTTGCGTGATTCCTCGTTCCAGACCGTACCTGGATCATCATCCTCGTGATCGAGCGAGGACAGCTCCTGGGCCCAGCGGGACTTGGTCAGCGAGACGAGATTGCGGCGATCTTCACGGCCCGCGTCACCGGCATCGTCCGCAAGCTGGGCAAGGATGGCGCGCGCAACCTTGGTTGCGTCACCCTCGATGCCGACGGTGACCTTCTTGGTCAGGCCGATACGGTCGGCATTGATGTCGACCTGGATAATCTCGGCATTCCGGGGCCAGTAATCGATGCCGTAGCCGGGCAATGTCGAGAACGGGTTGAGGCGTGTTCCGAGCGCCAGAACGACATCGGCCTTGGCAATCAGCTCCATGGCGGCCTTGGAACCGTTGTAGCCGAGCGGTCCGACAGCAAGGGGGTGCGAGCCGGGGAAACTGTCATTGTGCTGATAATTCGAGCAGACCGGCGCGTCGAGCCGTTCAGCCAGCTTGACGAGATCCGGAATGGCACCGGAGAGAACCACACCGGCGCCGGAGAGAATGACCGGAAATTTTGCGTTCGACAGCAGGGCTGCGGCGTCAGCAATCGCCTGCTCGCCCCCGGCAGGGCGTTCGAAGCGGACCATTTGCGGCAATTCGACGTCGATCACCTGGGTCCACATGTCGCGCGGGATGTTCATCTGCGCAGGCGCCGATCCGCGCCAGGCCTTCATGATCACCCGGTTGAGCACTTCGGGGATACGCGACGGGTCTCGGACTTCCTCCTGGTAGCAGACGCAATCGGCAAACAGCCGCATCTGTTCCATCTCCTGAAAACCGCCCTGGCCGATGGTCTTGTTGGCCGCCTGCGGCGTGATCAGCAGCATCGGCGTGTGGTTCCAGTAGGCGGTCTTGACCGGGGTAACGAAACCGGTGACGCCGGGGCCGTTCTGGGCAATCGCCATCGCCATCTTTCCGGTGGTGCGGATATAGCCATCGCACATGAGGCCGGCATTGGTTTCGTGGGCGCAGTCCCAAAATGTGATCCCGGCTTTCGGAAAGAGATCCGACACCGGCATCATGGCCGACCCGATAATGCCGAACGCGTGCTCGATGCCATGCATCTGAAGCACTTTGACGAAAGCTTCCTCGGTGGTCATCCTGGGCATGGGCAAAGTCCTCCTTGTTGAAGGTTAGAAACCACAACTGGCCAGATCAGCTCTAGTGCCAGTTTGGCCGCTTCGCAACGCCAGATCGTTTGACCGCCGGCACTGCTCCGGCGGCAGATCAGTTCCCATAAAGATATCCAGGCAACCACAAGGCCAGCCACGGGAAAATGAAGACCAGGACCAGACCGAAGATCTGCACGGTCATGAACTGCATCATGCCGTAATAGATGTCCTTCAGATCCCAATTCGGCGCCACGCCCTTGAGGAAGTAGGCCGAAAGCGCCACTGGCGGCGACAGCCAAGCGGTCTGCAAACAGACTGCCACGAGAATAGCGAACCAGGTCATGTTGACGTTCATTTCCAGCAGAACCGGCTGCAGGATCGGAAGGATGATCAGCACGATCGGCACCCATTCGAGCGGCCAGCCGAGAATGAAGACCATGGCCAGGATCATGATGATGATCAGGCTTGGCGACAGGTCGAGCAGCAACAGCCAGTCGGTGATCAGGCCCGGAGTGCCAAGCCGGGAGAAGACCGCGCCGAAGAAGTTCGAGGCAGCCACCAGAAACAGGATCAGGACCGAGATCTCGAGCGTCTTGAGCAGCGCGTCATAGGTGCGCTTCCAGCTGAACTTGCGATAGCCGATGGTCAGCAACACCGATCCCAGCGCGCCCATGCCTGCACCCTCGGTGGGCGTCGCCCATCCAAACAGGATCGAGCCCATGGCAAACGCAATCAGGATGGTGGGCGGTACAAGACCCAAGAAAAACTCCCGCCAGACATGGCTGCGATCTCCCGGAATCTGGTCGTCGCGCAAGGGCGGGCCAAGCTTGGGGTTGAGCCAGCAACGGCCCAGGGCATAGACGAGATAGAGAACCGCCATCATCACGCCGGGCAGAATAGCCGCGGCGAACAGGTCGGTAACGGGGACTTCCAGAACCGGACCCATGACGACCAGCATGATCGAAGGTGGAATGAGAATCCCAAGCGTTCCGCCGGCTGTAATGGTGCCGGCGGCAAGGCGGACATCATAGCCGGATTCGCTCATCGTCCTGGCGGCCATGATGCCAAGGATGGTCACCGAAGCACCGACAATGCCAGTCGCTGCACCGAATATCACCGAGACGAAAAGGACTGCGACGAACAGCGATCCGGTCATGCGGGCGAGGATCAGCTGCACCGCCCGGAACAATCGCTCCATCAACCCGGCCTGCTCCATCATGAAGCCCATGAAGACAAACAGCGGTACGGCAGCCAGCGTCTGCTCCATCATCGAGCCGTAGAATTGCAAGGTCATCAGGAAGATGGTGAGCTTCAGACCGAAGCCCCAGGCGCCGAAGACGATGCCAAGGAAAATCAGGGTGAAGGAAATCGGGAAACCGATAAAGATGGCAAACAGCATCGCACCGATCATCAGGAAGCCGATGATCTCCGGCGCAAACTCGAAAAAGCTCATGACGGCCACCTGCCACGGGTTGCCGCGTACCAGGATTTGAGAATTTCGGAGACTCCCTGCACCAACAGCAGCGCGACGCCAACGGCGAGAGCGACCTTGACCGGCCAGACAACCGGCGCCCAGGTGCTGTCCCCGGCGCGTTCGCCCTGAAGCACCGATTTCAGCGCGAATTCGTAGCCTGCGATCAGCAGGAAGATCATCGCCGGCATGAACAGCACGATGTAAAGCACGAGATCGACGCGGCCTTGCGTCCTGACTTCAAAATTACGGTAGAGAAAGTCGGCCCTGATATGCAGGCCATGCATCAGCGCATAGGCCGCACCGAGCATGAAGGACATGCCATAGAGCATGCGCGAGATGTCGAAGGCCCAGAGTGTCGGTGCGATAAAGAACTTGCGCGCAATCACCTCATAGACCATTGCCAGGATGATCGGCACCACCAACAGTGCCACCACGCGGCCAACCCATTCGGAGATCGTGTCGATGGTGTGGATGGTCGCGCGAGCCACCGGATGCATGTCATCGGGCATGCGTTTGCCCGGTCCGGCGCGGCGTTCGGCGAGCAGCTCGTCGCCGATCGGCACGGTGTCGTCTGGTTCATTCCCGGCCATGATGCCCTCCCAAGACCCTGATTCGCCCGTTACCGGGTGGATAACCCGCCCCGCGACAGCGCGGGGCGGATCGCAAGCTCATGATGATTATTGCTTTTTGAGCGTGTCGGCGTAAGCCGCACCGAGATTGGCATTGGTGCGCTGGGCCTGGGCCCAATAGGGCACCGCAGTCCGGGCAAATTCCTTCTGGCTGTCCCAGACCTGCTTGAAGAAGGCGTTTTCAGCCGCATTCTTCTCAAGTGCAGCATTGGCGGCGGCCATGTACTCGGTGAAATATTCCGCCGGGGTGTCGTGCAACTCGACGCCGTCCTCGTTGATCAGCTTGTCGAGCGCCTTGCCGTTTTCGTTGATGCGATAGGCCATGGCCTTCATCAGCGATGCGTTGGCGGCCACCTCGATGGCTTTCTGCTGCAACGGGGTCAGTGCGTCGAAGACATCGCCATTGAGATAGAGGTCGGCATTGACCACCACCTGGTGCAGGCCCTGCAGATAGTAGTGCTTGAGCACCTTCTGGAAACCGAACACCGAATCCGGCTTGGGGCAGCACCATTCAGCGGCATCGATGGTGCCCTTTTCCAGTGCCGGCAGGATGTCGCCGCCACCCATGGCGACCGAGGCCACGCCAATGTCCTTGTAGGTCTGGCCCGGAATGCCGGGAGGGGTGCGGAACCGATACTTGCGGAAATCATCCATGGTGGTGATCGGCTCCTTGAACCAGCCGAGCGCCTCGGGGCCGACCGGCTGCAGCATGAAGCCCTTTACATTGACGCCCATCTCCTTCCAGAGCTGGTCGTAGAGCTCCTTGCCGCCGGCATTGAGATACCAGGACATGAAGGCGATGTTGTCGATGCCGATACCCGCACCGGCAACCGGCGAACCGAACAGCATGGCTGCGGGATGCTTTCCCGACCAGTAATGGGTCCAGGCGAAACCGCCATCGATCAGCCCGGCGTCCACGGCATCGAGAATTTCCTGGACGCCGACGACTGCGCCGGCCGGCAGGATCTCGAACTCGACCTCGCCATCGGTCAGGGCTTTGACGTCATCGGCAAAATCCTGAAGCATGACCACTTCGTCGGCCGTGTTGGGAATGACCGACTGAACGCGGATCGTCGTCTTGGCCTCGGCGGACACGCCGAACAGCGACGTTGCCGCGAGCAGAGCGGCGGCTGCGGCACCCTTGGTAAGCTTGGTTAGTCTCGACATGGGGTTCTCCTCCCGTTTCATGTCTCGCCTCCAATTCAACGACAGACCAACCTGCCCGGCGAAGGCTTCCCGGACAGCGTGTAAACGGACGGGCAGTCAGCTGAGCCTCACGATGATATCCTCCCCACCATCATCACGATCCCGGTCTCAGGAACAACAACTGCGCGGCACAGCACGTCACCGGCGACACAGTACAGCACCATAAAGCCGAGTCCGAAGCTCATCATGCCGGTGTCGCCATCGGCGATGGCGGCCGTGGCCATGACCAGCGCATTGTCCCCCGGCAGCATCAGATCGGCCAGAACGATTGCTCCGAAATCGAAAACCTGCTGCAGCATCAAGTGACTCCTCCGGTGCCGGATTTGATGTTTGCTCTCATGTGCGCATGTCCTCCCGGATCATGTCGGATGCCTTTTCGCCGATCATGATGGCCGGCGCATTGGTGTTTCCAGAGACGATTGACGGCATGATCGATGCGTCTGCGACCCTGAGGCCGTCGATGCCGCGGACGCGGAGACGTTCATCGACGACTGCCATCGGATCCTGGCCCATCTTGCAGGTGCCGGTCGGGTGATAGATCGTGGTCGAGGTGTCGCGCGCCCAGTTGAGCAATCCTTCAAAGTCCTCGTCCGGCACGGCGTTGCCGGGCGCATGCTCCTTGATGATCAGATCGGCGACCGGTGCATGACGGCAGATGCGCCGTGCAAGCCGGATACCCTCGACGATGGTCTGTTGATCGAGCGGCGTGGACAGGTAATTGGGATGGATCAGCGGGTGATCCTCGATATGGGCCGAGCGCAGCCTGATTTCACCGGTGCTTTCGGGCCTTAGCTGCAGCACGGACGCGGTGAAAGCGTCGAAATCATCGGTGTCGGTGGTCGGATTGTTGGCGCTGAACGGTTGGATGTGGAATTGGATGTCGGGTGTTTCGAGATCCGGCCGGGTCTTGAGGAAGCCGGTGCCGAGGCTGGCCGCAAGCGTCAGGGGGCCGGAGCGGCTGATCAGATACTCCATGCCGATCCGGGTCTGATTGAACAGCCCCCGGGTGCGGGTGTTTATGGTGGGCGCCGTGCAACGGTAGACCGGACGTGCCTGAAGATGGTCCTGCAGGTTCTGGCCAACACCGGGCAGCGCGTGATTGAGCGAAATGCCGTGCTCGGCAAGGTGGCCGGGTTCGCCGATGCCTGACAACATGAGGATTTGCGGAGAACCGATGGCGCCAGCCGAGAGGATGATCTCGCGCCTGGCGGAAATCCGCAACGGCGAGCCGTGACGCCTGCCACGCACCGCGATTGCGCGGCCGGCTTCGAGTTCAACGCTATCGACCTGCATGTGCGTGAAGATCTTCAGGTTGGGCCGGAATCTCGCAGGTTTGAGGAAGGCCTTGGCGGAACTGCAACGCAGGCCGTTGCGCGCGGTCAGCTGGAAATAGCCGACGCCTTCCTGCTCTGTGCCGTTGTAATCCGGATTGAAAGGAAATCCTGCCGATCTTGCGGCTTCGACCCAGGCGTCGACCACCTGCCAGGACTGCCGCGACCGGGAGACCGAAAGCTCGCCGCCGGCACCGCGAACCGGATCAGCACCACCTTCCCAGGCTTCACTGCGCTTGAACAATGGCAACAGATCATCCCAGCCCCAGCCGGGATTGCCCATCTGCCGCCACCGGTCATAGTCCTGCGGCTGGCCGCGGACATAGAGCAGTCCGTTGATCGAACTGGAACCGCCCAGTGTCTTGCCGCGTGGCCAATTGATTGAACGGCCGTTGAGACCCTTGTCGGCCTCGGTCCGGTACATCCAGTTGAGCGCCGGATCCTTGATGGTCTTGAAGTATCCGACCGGAACATGGATCCACGGCGAGTCATCACGGCCGCCGGCTTCGATCAGGGCCACGGAGACCGAGGGATCAGCCGAAAGCCGGTTGGCCAATACGCAACCGGCTGACCCCGCTCCAACAATGACAAAGTCAAACTCCAATCAAGAACACCTCAAAACTCAAATAATGAGACTTTACTTCTCGTTAATCATCGTATTCACTTCCTTGACCCGGACGCAAGTGGGGGCACAACTGGAACTATTGATTACTTGAAACTGGTTTGACATGCCGAATACGGAAGACCGCATCGCTACAAATTTGCGAACGCTGCTTATTCTTGAAGCCGTCGGCACCCGGGCCGAGGCGATGACCCCGACCGAGATCAACCAGTCGCTCGGCCTGCCGAAACAGACCATTCACCGCCTCTGCGCGACCCTGGTGGATGAGGGCTTTCTGGTTTACGAGCCGAACGGTCGGCGGCTGCGCACGGCACGGCGGGCGCGCCTATTCGGCGCGGGCCTGTTGCACTCGTCGCGCGAACACATTCTGCGCCGGCAGGTACTTGTCGAGCTTGCGCAGAAAACCGGCGAAACGATCAATTACGTGGTGCCGGATGATGACGGGATGAGCTATCTCGACCGGGTGGAAACCGGTTGGGCCTTCCGGGTGCAGCTGCCGATCGGAACGCATGTGCCGTTTCACTGTACCGCCAGCGGCAAGGTGTTTCTCGCCAGCCTCGACAGCCGCAAGCGGAAGGCGTTTTGCCATGGGCTGACGCTTGACCGGAAGACGTCCAACACCATCACCGATGCCGAGGCGCTGCTTGAAGAGCTCGCTACGGTTTCAAAGGCCGGTTATGCCATCGACAATGGGGAATTCCTCGACGGCATGGTGGCGATCGCGGTTCCGGTGACGGACGACCAGGGCCGGTTCCTGGCGGCAATCGCCTGTCACGGCCCCAGTATCCGGCTGTCGACAGACACGCTCCGCGGTTTTCTGGACGATTTCACCATTGCCGTCGAGAAGATGCAGCGCGTGCTGATCTGAAGCATCAACCCCGCTGAACCACTGGCCTGCAGGCTCACGTTTCGACACCAAGATTCATCGCGCAATGAACGATGATTGCACCTATGTGGCGGCAATCCTCAAGCGAAAATGTCAATGGCAGGCGCATGTCGAACAGGCTCGAAAGAATCCGGTCGGTCTCAGGCAATTGCTGCGGTTCGACATAATGCCAACTATGGTGGTTCGATGTGAAGGCCACCGGCTCTGTGGCGCCGAACCATTTCAACTCGACGCCAAGCGCCTTGTTGGCTGCGACGAAGGACTGCGCCTGAGCTGGCGAAAGACCGGGCAAGCGGAACTGAATCGAACTGCCGACATAACGTTCCTGCTGCGGCCGTTTGTACACCTCGACACCACCGGCGCCGGCGAGCGCCTGCTCGACAGTTTGGTAGCGTTCGTTCCAGCGATCGATGCTGTTTTCGAGACGTGCGAGCTGCGGCAACAGGATGGCCGCGCGCAGATTGTCCATGCGGCCGGACATGTTGGGCGTATCGAGCCGGATCCGCGCGAACACCTCGGGCGGCGGAGCCGCACCGTGGCGCTCGTAGAGCATGTAGGAACCGGACAGGATGATGGCGCGAGCCATGAAATCGGGATCATCGGAAGTCAGAAATCCGCCTTCGCCCGAATTGAGATGCTTGTATGTCTGGGTGGAGAAACACCCCGCCAGTCCGAAACTGCCGCTTTTGCGGCCATTCCAGGCTGCCCCCATGGTGTGGGCGCAATCCTCTATCAGGATCAGATCGTAGGATTGGACGATGGCAGCGAGTCGTTCCATGTCGACCAGATGACCGCGCATGTTCGACAAGAGCAGGAACCGCGCGCCTGAAGACCTTGCCTTGCGCTCGAGATCATCAAGATCGATCACCAGGGCTTCGGTGATCTCGACGAGCAGCGGCTTGCCTCCGGCTGCGGTGATGGCACCGGGCACCGGCGCCAGCGTGAAGGCATTGGTGAGAACAGGCTCGCCCTGCACAAGACCGGCTGCGCGCAGGGCAATCGCCATGGCATATCCGCCGGAGGCGCAAGCCAGGCAGTAGCGCGCGCCCTGATAGGCGGCATAGGCCTGTTCAAGCAGGGAAACCTTCGAAAGTTCTCCCGGTTCGCTGTTGTAGCGGTGCAGGCGGCCTGATTTCAGGACCTCGGTGGCTGCAGCAACGACCAGGTCATCGAGCGGCTCCTGCTGAGTAAAATTACCGTCAAAGGGTTTCACAGCCTGTCTCCCCGGCCAAATGCCGACCTTGCCCGGCATAGGACGAACCAGGCCCACATCTTACGACCAGTTCGAGAGCATTGATAAGGACAACCGCGTTTGGTGTGCGGGACAGCAGGCGCAATACCGTCCGCAACCCATGCAGGAACCAGGCCTGGACCGCTGTCAACTCTCCGCAAGCTTAGTGTCCCGGGCGAATGCTCCGGGGAATCACAGGGGTCTGTTGTTGCAATGCAATAAAACCGTGCTAGGCTCCCACACCATTTGCGCGCTGCAACAAGTCAGTCTCCGGTAAGGATATGATGTGCATGATGGCGCAAACCGGGCAGTCTGTCTGCCGCAACAAAAGGCATAGCATCATGTTCTATCAGATGTATGAACTTAACCACGCGGCGATGGCGCCAATGCGGGCCTACGCTGACGCCATGCGCCTGGCGTTCCGGAACCCGGCCAATCCAATGTCGCACACACCGTTCGGCCGGTCGCTCGCCGCGGGTTTTGAAGTCTTCGAACGCACGACACGGCGCTATGGCAAACCGGAGTTCGGGCTGAACGAGACTTCGCTCAATACCGGCAAAGTCTCCGTCCATGAGAAGGTCGTATGGTCGCGCCCGTTCTGCAACCTTATCCATTTCGAGCGGTCCCTGCCGGCGAACCACAAGCCGGATCCGAAGATCCTGATCGTTGCGCCGATGTCGGGCCATTACGCAACCCTGCTGCGCGGCACTGTCGAGACGCTGCTGCCCAGTGCCGAAGTCTACATCACCGACTGGACTGACGCGCGAATGGTGCCGGTTTCCGAAGGCCGCTTCGATCTCGACGACTATATCGATTACATTATTTCCATGCTGCATGCGCTCGGCCCCGACACCCATGTGGTTGCCGTCTGCCAGCCCTCGGTACCGGTTCTCGCAGCTGTCGCGGTGATGGAAGAGAGTGGTGACACGTTTGCACCGTCGACCATGACGCTGATGGGCGGTCCTATCGACACCCGGATCAACCCCACAGGCGTCAACGAGCTGGCTCAGGCCAAGCCGATCGAGTGGTTCGAGGACAATGTCATCATGCAGGTGCCGTGGCCGTTGCCGGGCTTTTCCCGCTCCGTCTATCCGGGATTTCTGCAACTTTCGGGCTTCATGACGATGAATCTCGACCGTCACATGATCGCGCAGAAGGATTTCTTCATGCATCTGGTCAAGAACGATGGAGATTCCGCGGAGCGGCACCGCGACTTCTATGACGAATACCTTGCCGTGATGGACATGACCGCCGAATTCTACCTTCAGACTGTCGACACGGTGTTCATCAAGCACTCGCTGCCCAAGGGCGAAATGATGCATCGGGGCCGCAAGGTCGACACCAAGGCGATCCGCAATGTGGCGCTGATGACGGTCGAAGGCGAGAACGACGACATTTCGGGAGTCGGCCAGACCGAGGCAGCGCAGACCATCTGCCCGAACATTCCAGAAGACATGCGGCATCACTACGTGCAGCCCAAGGTCGGCCATTACGGCGTTTTCAACGGCTCGCGATTCCGCGCAGAAATCGCACCGCGGATCCTCGATTTTGCTCGCACCCATGCCCGCGGCAACAAGGCCAAGAAGGCTCAACCAAAGGTAATCGAGGGCGGCCGGAGCGACTGAACCGGATTTTCAGAGCTTTTTAGGCATCCAAAATTTCTCTTAAAAAACAGAGAAATATCGGATTTCTGCGGTGATTTTCTTGAATAGGTTCACGATTCATACCACATCGAATGTACAAGGGAACGATCCCCGCTTCCCTTCACCAGATGAGGTTTTGACCCATGACACAGACCGCATTGATCCGTCCCGCCTGGACGCCTGCAACCATCGCCCTGATGGTCCTGGGCTTCATGGTCTTCTGGCCGCTCGGCCTGGCCATGCTCGCCTATATTATCTGGGGTGAGCGGCTTGACGGGTTCAAGGCTGACGTAAACCGCGCCACCGACGACTTGACCAGCGCGTTCCGAAAGAACCGTCACGGCATGCGTACGGGTGGCAGTGGCAACGCCGCCTTTGACGAGTGGCGCGATGCAGAAATGGCGCGGCTCGATGAAGAACGCAAGAAGCTCGATGAGATGCGCCGCGAGTTCGACCAGCATATGCGCGACCTGCGCATGGCGCGCGACCGCGAGGAGTTCAACCGCTTCATGGCTGAGCGCAAGGCCAACCAAGCCAAAACGCCCGGTTCCGTACCTGACATCAACGCCTGAGCCACGCTCCAGCTGACTTCCCGGGAGGGCGGCGCTCAGTGCGCCGCCCTTTTTGTTGCGAGGATCGCAGGTTTCGTCGCAACAGACGCCAAGAAAACAGTCCCGCTGCCCCATTCGAATCGGATAGACAGACCCGCATGTTCGGTATTCCCCGCTCCACCCGCAAACCTGCTGCACCGCGTCCTGTCGCAGTCACCGTCAATGGCCGTGAGCTGCCTTTGTCGATCCGGGAAAACGCGCGCGCCACAAGGCTGACGCTGCGCATCGAGCCCGGCGGCCAGGCACTTAGGCTGACCATTCCGAAGGGACTTCCGGGACGCGAGATCGACGCCTTTCTCACCCGCCACCACGGCTGGCTGATGACCCGTCTGGCCCGCGTCGAAGAGAGCGGATCGCCGGCTGACACCGGCAAGATCACCATTCGCGGTGTCGAACACCGGATCCAGATGACCGGCAAGCTGCGCGGGCTGGCCGAGCAGACCGAACTCGACGGGATGCCGACGCTGCTTGTTTCCTGCCTGCCCGAACATGTCGGCCGGCGGGTCTCAGACCATCTCAAGCGGGTGGCGAAGACCGAAATGGAACGGCTGGTCCGCCACCACGCCGCAACCCTGGGCAAGCCGTTCGGGTCGATTTCCTACAAGGATACCAAAAGCCGCTGGGGATCGTGCACGTCCGAGGGCAACCTGTCGTTTTCCTGGCGGATCGCGATGGCGCCGGATTTCGTCATCGACTATCTCGCAGCCCACGAGGTGGCGCATCTGAAGGAAATGAATCACGGGCCGGACTTCTGGGCCACCTGCAAGGCGCTGTGCCCGCGCACCAAGGAGGCCAAGCGCTGGCTCAAGCAGAACGGCTCGCGCCTGTTTGCGGTGAGCTTCTGAACCCTGCCGGATGCGCCAAGCACCGTAGCCTGACCACGATTGCCGAAGCAGCCCCGTCTCGACTCTGCCACCATTTTGTGCGACGTCAGCCGCCATGACGACAGAGATCAAGATATGTGGCCTGAGCACAGCCGAGGCGGTGGATCGCGCGGCCGAACTGAACGCCGGTATGGCGGGATTCATCTTTTTTGAGAAGAGCCCGCGCCATGTTGCGGTGGACACTGCTGCCAAACTTGCCGAACGGGCCCGGGCGCGTGATCTCAAGACGGTTGCGGTGACGGTCAATATGGATGATGCCGGGCTGGACGAGATCGTCAAGCGCATGAAGCCCGACTGGCTGCAGCTGCATGGCGGCGAAAGCCCCGATCGCACAGCCGAACTCAAGGCCCGCTACGGACTGCCGGTAATGAAGGCTTTTGCCATCCGCGAGGCCGCCGACCTTGACTGCATCGGTCCTTATGAAGGAATCGCCGACCGGTTCCTGTTCGACGCCAAGCCACCGAAGGGCTCCGACCTGCCCGGCGGCAACGGCGTGAGCTTCGACTGGCGGCTTCTTGCAACGCTTGACGGGGCCGCTAGTTACATGCTTTCCGGTGGATTGACGAAAGACAATGTCGGTGAGGCGCTCCGCATCAGCGGTGCGACCATGGTCGATGTATCCTCCGGTGTTGAAAGCGCACCCGGCGTCAAGGATTTCGGCATGATGGACGCGTTTGTCCGCGCCGTTCGCGATGCCGGCCTCACAGCCCGGTCAGGGTCTCAGGAGTAGATGATTTGAACCAGACAAGCACCCCGAATTCTTTCCGTACCGGCCCTGATGAACAGGGCATGTTTGGCATTTTCGGTGGCCGTTTCGTTGCCGAAACGCTGATGCCATTGATCCTTGAGCTGGAAGAAGAGTGGACCAAGGCGAAGGCTGACCCGACATTCCGCGCCGAACTCGATCATCTCAATTCCCATTATGTCGGGCGGCCATCGCCGCTCTATTTCGCCGAACGGCTGACCGAGCACCTGGGCGGCGCCAAGGTCTACTTCAAGCGCGACGAGCTCAACCACACCGGCTCGCACAAGATCAACAACTGCATCGGCCAGATCCTGCTTGCAAAGCGGATGGGCAAGACACGGATTATCGCCGAAACCGGTGCGGGCCAGCACGGCGTTGCCTCGGCCACGGTAGCGGCACGCTTTGGCTATCCATGCGAAGTCTATATGGGCGCCACCGATGTGCAGCGGCAGGCGCCGAACGTGTTCCGCATGAAGCTGCTCGGCGCCAAGGTACATCCGGTCACATCCGGCCAGGGCACGCTGAAGGACGCGATGAACGAGGCGTTGCGCGACTGGGTGACCAATGTCGACGACACCTATTACCTGATCGGCACGGCGGCGGGCCCGCATCCCTATCCGGAGATGGTGCGTACCTTCCAGTCGGTGATCGGGCAGGAAACCCGCGAACAGATGCTGGCCGCCGAAGGCCGTCTGCCGGACATGCTGGTGGCCGCGGTCGGCGGCGGCTCCAACGCCATCGGCCTGTTCCACCCGTTCCTGGACGACAAGGACGTGCAGATCATCGGGGTCGAGGCAGGCGGCAAGGGCCTTGACGGCGAGGAGCACTGCGCCTCGCTGACCGCCGGATCGCCGGGCGTTCTGCATGGCAACCGCACCTATCTGCTGCAGGACGGCGACGGGCAGATCAAGGAAGGCCATTCGATCTCGGCCGGTCTCGACTATCCCGGCATCGGGCCCGAGCACTCCTTCCTGAAGGAGACCGACCGGGTCGAGTATGTGCCGGTCATGGACGACGAAGCGCTTGAAGCCTTCCAGCTGCTGACCCGTCTCGAGGGCATCATTCCGGCGCTCGAGCCGAGCCATGCACTGGCCGAAGTCATCAAGCGGGCACCGAAAATGGACAAGGATCAGATCATCGTGATGAACTTGTGCGGCCGAGGCGACAAGGACATCTTTACCGTCGGCAAAATCCTCGGCGTGGAGCTCTGATCATGACCGATTTCTCCGATCTGCGGGCGGTGTTCATCAACACCACGCTCAAGAGCACGGCTCAGGGCGAAAGCCACACCGAGCGGCTGATGCGCAACTCCATGGCGATCATGGAGACCAACGGCGTCAAGCTGGACCTTCTGCGCGCGGCAGACCATCATATCGCCTACGGCGTGCAACCCGACATGCGCGAGCATGGGGCGGAGCGGGATGACTGGCCGGAGATCTTCTGGCCAAAAATCCGCGATGCCGACATTCTGGTGATCGGCACGCCGTTGTGGCTGGGCGAGGAATCCTCGCTCTGCCGGGTCATCATCGAGCGGCTTTATGCCCATTCGGGTCAGCGCAATGACCGCGGCCAGTATATCTTCTACGGCAAGGTCGGCGGTTGCGTTGTCACCGGCAACGAGGATGGCGTCAAACACGCGTCGATGACCTGCCTCTATGCCATGCAGCATGTCGGCTACACGATTCCGCCACAGGCCGATTGCGGCTGGATCGGCGAAGTCGGCCCGGGCAAATCCTATGGCGATGACGGAGCCGGCTACGACAATGATTTTACCAAGCGCAACACCTCGTTCATGACCTGGAACCTGATGCATCTGGCGAGGATGCTCAAGGAAGCCGGGGGCATTCCCAATCATGGCAATGATGTCGAAGCCTGGAACAACGGCGCGCGTTTCGACCACCCCGAGATCGGAAAATCCTGAATGACCACTCGCATCGATACCCGATTTGAAAAACTCAAGGCCGAGGGACGGCCGGCGCTGGTGACCTATTTCATGGGCGGCGATCCCGATTACGACACCTCGTTGAAGATAATGCAGGCGCTTCCAGGTGCGGGCTCCGACGTGATCGAACTCGGCATGCCGTTCTCCGACCCGATGGCCGACGGACCGGCGATCCAGATGGCCGGTCAGCGGGCGCTCAAGGGCGGCCAGTCGCTCGTCAAGACGATGGAACTGGCGCGGGATTTCCGCAAGGACGACAACGAGACACCGATCGTGCTGATGGGCTATTACAACCCGATCTACATCTACGGCGTGGACAAGTTCCTGTCCGACGCCAAGGAGGCCGGGATCGACGGGCTGATCGTGGTCGATCTGCCGCCGGAAATGGACGACGAATTGTGCATTCCGGCGATGAAGGCCGGGGTCAATTTCATCCGGCTGGCGACACCGACCACTGACGACAAGCGGCTGCCGCGGGTGCTCTCCAACACTTCGGGCTTTGTCTATTATGTCTCGATGACCGGAATCACCGGATCGGCGATCGCAGACACGTCGAAGGTCAATGTGGCCGTCGACCGGATCAAGAGCCACACCAAGCTGCCGGTCTGCGTCGGCTTCGGGGTGAAGACCGCCGAGCAGGCGCGCGCCATCGGCCAGTCGGCAGACGGCGTCGTGGTTGGCACCGCGATCGTCAATCAGATCGCAAATACGCTTGATGCCAAGGGTGCGGCCACGACCGATACGGTCGAGAGTGTCGCCACCATGGTGCGCGGCCTTGCCACCGGCGTTCGCGCCGCGCGCCTTGCACCGACACAATAAGACCCCCACACTGGGTGACGAACCGGAGATAACGCGTTGAACTGGATTACCAACTACGTCAGGCCAAAGATCAATTCGATGCTCGGCCGCCGCGAGGTGCCGGAAAACCTGTGGATCAAGTGCCCCGAAACCGGGGAAATGGTGTTCCACAACGATCTGGAAGAGAACCATTTCGTGATCCCGGCGTCGGGCTACCACATGAAGATGTCGGCCGAAGCCCGGCTCAAGCATATGTTCGACGACGGCAAGTACGAGTTACTGCCGTCGCCCAAAGTACCGCAGGATCCGCTGAAATTCCGCGATTCGAAGAAATATGCCGACCGGCTCAGGGAAAACCGGGCAAAGACCGGGCTGGAAGATTCGATCGTGTCCGCCCATGGCGCGGTGCAGGGCGTCAAGATCGTCGCCTGCGTGCATGATTTTGCTTTCATGGGCGGCTCGCTCGGTCTTGCTGCCGGTGAAGCCATCGTCAAGGCTTTCGAAGCCGCGATAGAGCGCAAGTGCCCGCTGGTGATGTTCCCGGCATCGGGCGGCGCACGCATGCAGGAAGGCATCCTGTCGCTGATGCAATTGCCGCGCACAACCGTTGCGGTGGAGATGCTCAAGGAAGCCGGACTGCCCTATATCGTGGTGCTGACCAACCCGACCACTGGCGGGGTTTCGGCCTCCTACGCGATGCTCGGCGATATTCACCTGGCCGAGCCGGGCGCAGAAATCGGCTTTGCCGGCAAACGGGTGATCGAGCAGACGATCCGTGAAAAGCTGCCGGAGGGCTTTCAGACCGCGGAATACCTGGTCGATCACGGCATGGTCGACATGGTGGTGCACCGCCACGACCTGCCGGCGACCGTGGCCCGCCTGCTCAGGATCTTTCTGAAGCTGGATGCGCCGGCGCCGACCGCCCTCCCCGCACCCGAGAAAGCTGCTCCAGCCGCACCGGCAGAGGCCGCGGAATAAGATCCCAACCAGAACCGGAAACGGTGGCGAGAGGAGCTGTCGTGTCGGCTGCTGAACGGGAAATCAACGCGCTGATGGCGCTGCATCCGAAGGGCTTCGACCTGTCGCTGGAGCGGATCACCCGGCTGCTTGCGCGGCTCGGCAATCCGCATGAAAAGCTGCCGCCGGTGCTCCATATCGCCGGAACCAACGGCAAGGGATCGACCAGCGCCTTCTGCCGCGCCATTCTCGAAGCGCACGGGCTGACGGCTCACGTCCATACCTCGCCGCACCTGGTCAACTGGCACGAGCGCTTCCGCATCGGCGCCAAGGGTGGCGGGAAGCTGGTCGAGGACGAGGTGCTGGCCGAGGCGTTGCGGCGGGTGGCAGATGCCAATCAGGGCGAGACGATCACCGTCTTCGAGATCCTGACCGCCGTGATGTTCGTGCTGTTTTCCGAGCATCCCGCCGATGCGGCGCTGATCGAGGTCGGGCTCGGTGGGCGATTTGATGCCACCAATGTGATCGCGCATCCCGCGGTCAGCCTGATCATGTCGATCTCGCTCGACCACCAGGCCTATCTTGGCGACCGCGTCGAGCTGATTGCGGCGGAAAAGGCCGGGATAATCAAGGCAGGTTCGCCGGCGGTGATCGGTGCCCAGACCGAAGAAGCAGCCCGCGAAGTGCTGATCGAGATCGCCGAGCGGCTCCGGTGCCCGATGAGCATCTACGGCCAGGATTTCATGGCGCTCGAGGAAAACGGACGGCTGGTCTACCAGGACGAGGACGAATTGATCGACCTGCCCTTGCCCAGGCTTGCGGGCCGGCACCAGCAGGGCAATGCGGCGGCCGCCATCCGCGGCCTGAAGGCGGCCGGCTTCAAGCTTCAGGAACGCGCCACCGCCGAAGGCCTGCTCAACGTGTCCTGGCCCGGGCGGCTCGAACGCCTGACCCACGGACGCCTCGTCGACGGCGCAATGGAAGGTGTCGAGCTGTGGATCGACGGCGGCCATAACCCCGGCGCCGGCAAGGTGATAGCGGAGGCCATGGCGAACCTCAACGACCGCGACTCACGGCCGCTGTTCCTGATCACCGGCATGATCAACACCAAGGATCCGGTGGGCTATTTCGAAGCCTTTGCCGGCATGGTGCGCCACGTGTTCACGGTTCCGGTTTCCGATTCCGAGGCTGGTCTGGATCCCGGGTTTCTCTCCAGTACCGCCATCCAGGCGGGCCTGACCGCGCAGGCTGCCAGGGATGTCGAGAGCGCGATTGCCGCCATCTGCAGCAACTGGAACGAACTTGAGCGGCCACCACGGATCCTGATCGGCGGATCGCTCTACCTTCTGGGTGAAGTGCTGAGGTTCAACGAAACACCGCCCGTCTGAACGGTAGGTTTCAAATCCAGGCATCAAAAAACCCGCCCGGTTTCCCGGACGGGTGTTTCATGGCTCGAAAACCTGAAATCAGGCGATGGCGCCGGAAATCCAGCTCGAGAGCGCCGTCTTTGGCGAAGCGCCAACCTTGATGTCGGCCACGGCGCCGCCCTTGAACATCGCAAGCGTCGGGATCGAGCGGACACCGAACTGGGAGGCGAGTTCGGGGTTCTCATCGATGTTGAGCTTGGCGACCTTGACGCTGCCTTCCATCTCGTTGGAAATTTCCTCGAGGCTCGGAGCAATCATCTTGCACGGTCCGCACCATTCAGCCCAGAAGTCGACGACGACGGGAACGGTGGAATCGAGCACTTCGCTCTGAAAATTGGCGGTGTCTACTTTTACGGTTGCCATGTTTCGGCACTCCTTTGATGGGTGACTCGTGTGTGATCCCAATGTGATGATTCAGGCCCAAGTATTCAAGGCATTTCCATCGGCTTCACCGAGCCGTGATACCGGCCGGCCGATTATGCATCGAGACCGGACAATGCCTGATCCAGAACCGGGCCGGGAATTTCAATGAGTTGCGGGCCGGAAACATAGACCAGCGCAGCGTCGATCCGCCGCCCAGGATAAAGCGGCGAAAGCAGCGCGCGATAGATGGCGAGCTGGGAAACATGACCGGACGGTGGTTGCTCACCGGGTTGCGGCGCAAGACCGGTCTTGTAGTCCACGATCAGCACCCGGTCACCGTCGAGCGCGATGCGGTCGATCCGGCCCGAGACCGCGCGTTCCTCGCCTGCAACCCGCAACGTGCCCATGACGGAGACTTCGGCTTCGCCCGGCGCATCGAAGATCGGTGCAAAGGCCGGATCCTGAAGGACTGACAGCACCTGACTCTCGATGATCTGCCGCGATTCTTCCTGTTCTCCGGGCAGGGCGCGTGCGAGATAACGGGTGAGCACGGCCTGCCGTTCGGCTGCAGGAACGCCCGGCAAGACGTGAAGCAGGCGGTGGATCATGCTGCCGCGTTCGAGCGCTGCGGTCGAACCGGCATGGCCGCCGGCAAAGGGCGAACGGGTGGCCAGTTCGGCACTGTCCTCGAGCACGGCACTGACTCCTGAAGGCGCCAGCGGCCTGGGCAGGCGAGCAGGAGGCGGCAAGGGAGCTGCCGGGATGTGGATACCGCTCACGGGCGTCGTGGCGGCAAACGCGGATGCCTGTGGACCCCGGGATGTAGCCACCGGTTCTGCCACTCGGGTCCGGCAAAAGCGCCGGGCTTCGAAGGGTTCAGTGACGGCTTGGTAGACGACGTCCGAAACCGTGTAATCAGGCTCTCCGTCGGCGGCGCGCTCAAGCCCGGCGGATGCCAGCGAATGCCAGGTCGGTGTCCGGACTTCGCGGATGCCGCGATATCCGCAGACAACCAGCCGGTCCGCAGCCCGGGTCAGCCCGACATAGAGCAGCCGCCGGTATTCCTCCTCGGCCTGCTCACGCATTTTCTCGCGGACCGGCGCGATCGCCTCGTTCTCGTGACCCTTGTCGGGTAGCCAGACCGGCACGCTCGGCGGCTCGTCCGATCCGGGTCTTGGCGGCAGCAGCAGGAGCCGCGGCTGATGGCTGTGCTGGAATGCCTCGCCGCCGGAATCTACCAGAAACACGATCGGCGCTTCCAGGCCCTTTGCAGCGTGAACCGTCATGATCCGCACGGCGCCGGACTGGCCTTCCATCTCGCGCTTGATTTCCGGCGTGTCGGTTTCGAGCATGGCGAGGAAGGACTGCAGTCCCGGCAATCCGGCCTGTTCGTGGTCAAGCGTCAGGCCGAGAAACTCGTCCAGCACGTCGCCAACTTCATGACCGAGGCGGGCGAGATAGGCCCGGCGGCCACCATCGGGGCCGAGCAGGCTTGCAAAGAAATCATGCGGCGGCAGCTGTGCGGCACGGCTGCTCCAGCGCTTGAGTTTGGCAACCGCTGTCTCAAAGCGCGGGTCGGTTTCGGCAAGGTCGCGCAACCGCCGCCAGACCGACATGCCGTCAGGCCGCTGGGACGTCAGTAAAAACAGGTCATCCTCATCGAGACCCAGCAACGGGCTCTTGAACAAGGCTGCGAGTGAGAGATCGTCATCGCTCAGAAGCACGAAACGCCCCAGCGCGATCAGGTCCTGCACCGCGATATGATCGGTCAGACGAAGCCGGTCGGCGCCCGCTACCGGAATATCCGTGGTCGCCTTCAGGGTTCTGAGCAATGTCGGAACGAAGCCATCGCGCTTGCGGACCAAAACGAGGACATCGCCCGGCGCCACGGGTCGTATCTTCCTGGATTTCTGATCCTCGATCATCTCCTTACCGACCCAGTGCCGCAGCACATCGGCAATGCGGCGGGCAAGCTGGGCGGCGGGTGCGGACTCCGGCACCTCGTCAAAGGCCGCAGTCCAGTCGTCCTCGTCGCCGGTCTGCTCCCTGGCGATCATCGGCCAGATCTCGACCAGCCCGGGTGCCTGCAACCGCACGGTCTCATGGATCACCGGCTCGTCAGCCGACCCTATGCCGCGCAGCGCGTCGGCGCTGGCAAAGACATGGTCGACCAGTTTCAGCACCTCGGTGGAGGAGCGGAATGAGACGCGAAGCGAGACCTGCTCGAACTCGGCGTCCATGGCTTTGGCAAGCTTGGCGATCCGGCCACGCTCTTCGGCGAAGCGCTCGGGCCGGGCGCCCTGGAACGAATAGATCGACTGTTTTTCGTCCCCGACCGCAAACAGTGTCCGGGTCGCCGGCCGGGCTCCTTCGCCGGCAAAGAATTCATCTGACAGGGCCCCGATGACGTTCCATTGCAGCGGCGCGGTGTCCTGTGCCTCGTCGACCAGCACGTGGTCGATGCCCTGGTCTAGCTTGTAGTGGACCCAGGCGCTGGCGCCGCTTTTGGACAGAAGCGCTTCGGTGGCGCCGATCAGATCGTCATAATCCAGCAGCGCCTGCCGGGTTTTCAGCCGCTCGAACTCGCCCAGATAGCGCCGTGCCAGGTGAAACACGGTTACCGAAGCCGACAACATGTGGAGCCGCGCCAGCTTGTCGAAAACAGCGATTATCTGTTCCTGCGCTGCAGCGACCCGGTCGGTGAGGTCCGGAAACCGCTCAAGGACGGACTTCGAGGCAACCGTGCCGAGCTTGGCCGGAGCGCCTGATTTGGTGAAGAACACCTGCCTGAGCAGATCGAGCCTCGTATCCGGGTCTGGTTCGGAGCCGGCGGTGAGCAGCCCGAAGGAAAAATTGTACGCCTTGGAAGCGGATTTCGCCGATTCGGCAAACTCATGGACAGCGCGCAGGTACTCCACCGGCAGCGCCTCGAGCGGCCAGGATGTTTTGACAAGCGCTGTTTCATTGTCCTCAGGAGCGAGGCCAAGGGCTTGCCGGATCAGCGCTTCCGCGCCGGTCGCCGTCTTCGCCATGGCGTCAAAGGCAATATATTCGCGACGCCGCGCGTAAAGGCCCGAGATCAACTTGTCGAAACCGGCCTCACCGCCGACATCAAGCGCTTCAGTGACCGCACGCGCCAGTTCCGGGTGGTTTTCGAAGGACTGCGACGACATCAGATGACGGCGCGCCTCGGCCAGCAGCTCGGCTGCTTTCTGGTCGTCGAGCACGTTGAAATGGCCGGGAATATTGGCTTCCAGCGGAAACCGGTGCAGCACGGCTTCGCAAAAGGCGTGAATGGTCTGGATCTTGAGGCCGCCCGGCGTTTCAAGCGCGGTGGCAAACAGCCGGCGCGCGCGCACCAGCTGATGCGGCTCGGCTGGCCTTCCTTCAAGCTCGGTGATCCGCTCGGCGAGCGCGGCATCGTCGAGCCGTACCCATTCGCCCAGCGTCTTGAAGATACGGTTGGACATCTCCGCCGAAGCGGCCTTGGTATAGGTCAGGCAGAGGATTGCCGAAGGCCGTGCGCCGCGCAGCAAGAGTCGGATCACCCGGCGGGCCAAAACATGAGTCTTGCCGGAACCGGCATTGGCCGAGACCCAGGCCGACAATGTCGGCGTCGCCGCACGGTTCTGACGCAGCGTGGTGTCGGAAATGATCGCCTGGCTGGTTTGCTCAGTCATCGCCGTCACCTCCCTCGGCATCGACGGCGGTCTGCCATTCGGCGACCCGTGCCAGATGGTCGTATTCGCCGCCGAAATCACGGGCGCTGCGCGGGATCGCCCGGGACAGGAAACCACGCTTGCCCGAGCGCAGCAGCGCCACCAGCCGGCTGAACTCCTCGGCCGCCTTGTCTGCGAGATCCTGCGGCGCCAGAAATTCGTCGCGGCCCGGCTTGTCGGGATCGGTGTCGATGCGCTCGGCAAACGGCTCCCTTCCGGTCAGGCGGAGGTAGAGCAGGCTCGACACCGGCATCCTGCCGAGCCCGGAAAAGCCGCCATTGAGCAGCGCGTAGGCTTCAAGCGCCAGCTGCGGATCGAGCAGGATCCGCGCTTCCTTGCGCGAGGGCGTACCGCCGGTCTTGTAATCGATGATCCAGACGGTGCCGTCTTGGCGCAAATCGAGCCGGTCGGCCATTCCGGTGAGTTTGAGCCCACCCAGCGGCAGCTCCAGGCTGGCGCGGGTCTCGACGAGCGATTGCGCCAGGCCGGAAGCATGTTCGCGTTCCCAGTCAGCAATCGCCCCGGCCGCCTTGTCAAAGCGCAGGCGCCAGACCAGCGCGGTGGCATCCGGCAGTCCGGCAGCCTCGAAACGTCTTGTGGCGATGTCGCGAAGGGTATCAAGCGTGCGGGCAGCCGGGTCATGCCCGGCGACGAATTCCTCGAGGATCTCGTGGTAGAGCGTGCCGCGCTCGCGTGGTCCGGGGTCGGCGAGAAACGGCTCCAGCGGATCAAGGCCGAGAATCCGCCTTGCATAGATCGCGTAGGGGTCTCGGCGCAGTCTGCCGACTTCGGAAAACGAGTAGCTGCCGGGTTGAAGATGCGCCGGAGGGTGTGGCTCGGGCCGGGGCGATGTCGGGGCAGATGGCCCCTGATCAAGCCTGCGGGTGTGGGCGAGCAGGGCTTGGCCGCGAGTGCGGAGCATGGCCGCCGGTTCCGGCCCGATGACAGCCAGAAGCCGTTGCAACCAGCGCGAGGCGACAGTCGGCGCCTTGCCGGAGCGGAAGGAGCGCGACAGCACCACTTCGGGCGCGCCCATCGCCATCTGGAAGTCATGCGCGGCCTGGCCGATGCGGCGTTCGGGCGGTTCGAGCCCGACAGCTGCCTTCATCGCGCGCGACAGAAACGGATCTTCCTGACCGGCCTGCGGCCAGACGCCTTCATTCAGCGCCCCCATCAGAAGCGTGTCGACATGCTGCAGCCGGGCCTCGAGCGCACCCCAGATGGAGGCGCGGGGATGGCCGCCGACGCGCGGCTTGACCGTGCGGCCCGAGATCAAGCCGTCGAGGGCACCCAGCCACTCATAACCAGTCATTGACAGCATTGCGCCACTGTCGCGGGTTTCAAGCAGCACGGCAGCGAGGTCGGCCCCCGCCTCATCGCCCCACAGGGCCTCCAGCGTGCCGGTGTCGTCGATGCAGATGCGTTCGAGCGCATCGGCCGTCAGGGCAGCAAGCCGGCCGACCGGGATCTCTTTGGTGACGCCGGTGCCGTCGCGCTCGACCAGAACGGAGGTCAGCGGAGAAAGGGCATCGGCGGCACGGGAGGCGAAATCCCGGGCCTGCTCCGCCTGTTCATCGCTGATGCGGCTCAGCCACCCGCCCGCATGGCGATCATGCCGCATGGGCTCACGCCGGATGACCAGTGCTTCAAGTTCTTCAATGTCGGCCGATCCGCTGCCGCCACGCAGCGCGATCCGCTCGACATAACCGGCGCGGGCGCGAGCCTCGGACTGGCTGAGCCCGAAGCGTGCCAGCGGGTGCTTGATCAGGGCCGCGATGGCCACCGGATCGCCGGGCGCAAAGGCCACATGGACCGCGAGCCGTGCCAGGCCGCCCTGAAGGCTGGAGGTCAGGGGCGTGCCGCCCGAATCATTGGCTTCGATGCCGTAGCGCGCCAGTTCGGTGATGACGCGGCGGGCGAGATTGCGGTCGGGCGTGACCAGCGCCGCCGTCGGCTCCGCAAGACCGGGACGCGGTTCGAGCGCGCGGCGCATGGCTGCCGCCAATGCCGCGGCTTCCTCGCGCTCATTGGCGGCTTCGATCAGGCTGACGCTTTCAAAGCCCGGTTTCACCACCGCCGCATCCGGCAGAAACCCGGCCTCGCCCCAGGCTTCGGTCGCGATGGCCGGCAACAGGGCTTGGGAGACCAGCGTCCGGCGGACTGCAAGCTCAGGTCCGAGGCTGCCGATTTCGGGGATCTCGGAGAGCTGGTCAACGCGGAGATCACAGCTCTCAAGCAGCTTGAGCAGACCATATTGCGGGTGGCTGCGGATGGCGACATCGATCAGATTGCGGCCATCGGGCGATTGCCGTGTCATCGCGGCCTCTGCCAGACCCTGCCAATGCCTTGGCTGCATCGCGTGATCCAGCCCCGGCAGCACCACGGCCCCGTGCGGCAGCTTGGCCACCGTGGCAATCAGCCGGGCCGTGGACGGCCTGGTGCCGGTCGACCCGGCGACGATGACGGGGCGGCAGGCAGGTGAAGCGGCGAGGCTGCGGGTGAAGACGTCGAGCATCGCGTTGTGATGCCGGGCCGGGCTGGAGCGATGGATTTCCGCCAGCAGCGAGGGCCAGAACTCGCGGGCGATTTTCAGAAACTCTGCCGTCAGCTGCCACCATTGCTGCAGGTCGGCATCGGCAACCGCATCCAGCCTGGCAAAATCGCATTCCTCGGTTTCCACGGCCTGAATCAGATCCGACAGCGCGCGGCCCAGCCATATGGCATCGGCAGGATTGGCGGGTGCGACCAACGGCACGCCTCCCAGGTGATCCTTGACCGCCTGCGGCAAGGCCTGTTTCCAGGCCAGCACGAGATCGGCCAGACGCAGGGTGGCAGCCGTCTGCGGAATGGGCGGGTCGAGCGCCAGGGTTTCAGGATCGGCGGAATCGAAATACCCGGCATCGTCGTCGGTTTCGCCCAGGGGTCGAATGGACGGCAGGATCGCCGACCCCTTGCCGATCAGATCGGTCAGTTCGGAGCGCAGCACCCGCGCGGCGCGGCGGGTGGGGACGAACACCGTTGCGCCGGCCAAAGAAAGCGGATTTTCTGGTGAATAGGTGAGCCCCGGCACAAGTCCGCCGTCGATGATCCGGCCCGCCAGCGTGGCCAGGAAATCCACCCCGGGCGGGATCGTGACTATGCGGGGGGAGGCCGGCGTCACCGGACCGGTTCGCCGAGATAGCGGGCGCGGGCTGCTTCGGCCTCGCCGATGGCTTCGGGGGTTCCCACGGTGAGCCAATGGCCCCGCATCGGCATGCCGAACAGACGGCCTTCTTTCTCCGCCGAGTCGAAACAGCGGTTGAGAGAAAATTTCGGTTCCGTAATGTCCTCGAAGATGCGTGGATGCAATATAATCGCACCGGCATAGATGACCGGATCACCCTGGCCCCGGAAACGGGCGAGACGGCCATCCTCACTGAGAACGAAATCCCCCGCGCCGGTATGGCCGGTGGCCTGATCCAAGCGAGCGGTCATCAGCAGAATGTCCATTGATTCGGGATCGAAACGATCAACCATGCGGGTCAGGTTACCGGTGTCGCTGCCCGGTTCCTCGAGCCAGAAGGTATCGGCATTGAGCACCAGAAACGGTTCGGTCCCAAGCAGCGGCAAGGCTTTGACGATGCCGCCGCCGGAATCGAGCAGCTGATCGGTTTCGTCGGAAATCTCGATTGTCATGCCTGACTGCTTTGACAGCCAATCGGTCAGCAGCGGTGCGAGATAGTGCACATTGACGACGCTGCGGCTCACTCCGGCGTGCGAGAGCGCTTCAAGACCATAGGCGATCAGTGGCTTGCCCGCCACGTCGACCAGCGGCTTGGGCAGCGTCTCGGTGATCGGGCGCATGCGGGTGCCAAGCCCCGCGGCAAGGATCATGGCGGTGTCGATGGTCATCGGTACGGCGGTTCCGGTTTATGATTCGGTTTCGCCGATACCAGCCTTTGCGAACCAGTTGCGCAAGGGTTGCAGCGCCGGATGCTGCAGAGAAGTTGCGATATAGGCCTCGATCCGGGGCAGATGCCGCAGATAGCCGGGCTTTCCATCGCGCAGCTTGAGCCGGACAAAGATGCCCAGGATCTTGGCTGCGCGCTGGGCTGCCATGATGGCATAGGCCCGCCTGAAGTCATCCTCGCCGAAATGGGGATCATTGCCCCGGCGCGCTGTGACGTAACGGTCCAGCAGCCGATCGGCGAGGTCCTGATCGACCGTCACCCTTGCATCCTGGCACAGGGAGGCAACGTCATAGGCGGACGGGCCGATCATCGCGTCCTGGAAATCGATGATGCCGAGCCGGTCCAGTCCGGTTTTGCTGGAACGCCAGATCAGATTGGGCGAATGATAGTCGCGCAGCACGAGCGCTTTCTTTGCATCCTGCAGATCATTAAACAGCGCGCGCCACAGCGCGATATAGTCCTGCCGTTCCGCGTCGGGCACCGGTGTGCCGCGCTTGTAGGGCAGATACCAGTCGGTAAGCAGTTCGACTTCGATCTGCATCGCGCGGGGATCGTAAGCCGGCACATGATGCTGCGTTTTGCCGACCGGCAGCGCATCGGGAAGCGGTTTGCCATGCAGCGCAGCCAGGCAGTCGATCGCGACCATGTAGCGCTCCGGGTCCGGCTTGCCGTCTGCGTCAAGAACGCCGTCAGCGCCGAGGTTCTCGATCAGCAGGAATCCCTGTTCGAGATCTTCGGCATGGATTTCGGGGGCGGCGAAGCCTTGCGCGCGCAGCCAGCGGGCAATCGCGACAAAGGGGACGACATCCTCGGCCAGATGGGCAATCTGCGAATAGGGCAAGCCATCGCGGACCGGCGGACCATCGGGCTGGCGCGCTGCGTTCATCAAAATCAGTGGCTGCCGGCCGTCATCAGGGCGGATGGTCTCGTAGGTCCGGGTCGAGGCATCGCCCTGCAGGTGACGCCGGTTCACCGGTGTGGACAAATGCTGCTCAAGGAATGCGCGGGCGGCGCGGGAACGTTCGAGCCTGACAAGGAAGGCTTGCGGTGCGGAAACGGTAACGCTACGGCTTTCGCCGGAGCCGTCGAAGCGCAGCATCACCCGGTTCTCCGGCAAAAGCTCGAGCGCCTTCTCGGGCCATTCGATCAGGGCCACGCCGTCGACCAACGCGTCATCAAGGCCCAGCTCATCAAGCTCCTCCGGCGCACCGATGCGGTAGAGATCCATATGGGCGATCGGAAGCCTGAGATCATAGCTCTGAACCAGCGTGAAGGTGGGGCTGGGGGCTTCCAGCTGCGGATCATCGGCGATGGCGCGGATCAGGGCGCGAGCGAAGGTCGATTTTCCAGCGCCGAGATCACCCGACAGGCAAAGGCAATCACCCGGCTTGAGCACCAACGAAACGTCCTCGGCGAACCGCTCCGTTGCTGCCAGGTCGGTCAGATCCACGCACATGCGGACGGCGGTCACCGGACGTTACTCGGCCGCATCGCGGGTTAGCGGGCGCTGCGCGGGAAAGCGGCAGATGATGGTCGCGCCACCTTCCTCACCATTCTCGATGGAGACGCTGCCATTGTGCAGGCCGACAAAGCTCTGGACGATTGAAAGTCCCAGTCCCGCGCCACGGCGGCGCCCCGGCTGACCATTGGTCTCGAAGCGGGCGAAGACATCCTTGCGCGCGTTTTCGGGAATACCGGGGCCGCAATCGGTGACGGAGAAACAGACCGCATCTTCTTCCCGGGTGCAGCGCAAACGCACCACAGACCCGTCGGGGGCGAAATTGGCAGCATTCATGAGAAGCTTGAACAGAATCTGCTTGAGCCGCTGCTGGTCGCCAACCATCTCGGTTGGCGCAGTTGCAATGTCGATGTCCAACGACAGCTCATTTTCCTTCAGCCGGTCGGCGATCTGCTCGCCGGCCTCGGTAAAGAGCTCCTCGATATCGACGACGCCGGACTCGATGCGCATGATGCCGGCATCGACAGTCGCGAGATCGAGAATGTCGTTGACGATGGTCAACAGCACAGAGGAAGAGGTGGCGATATGGTCGAGATATTCGGACTGGCGCTCATTGAGCTCACCGATGCCAGGAGTCTGCAGCAATTCGGTAAAGCCGATGATGTTGGTCAGCGGCGAGCGCAGTTCATACGAAACATGCTGGACGAAATCGTTTTTCAGGGCATCGGCCTTGCGCAAGGCCTCGTTCTTTTCTCTCAGCATGCGTTCGGCACCGACACTGTCGGTGACATTGACGAAGGCAATCATGGTCTGGCCATTGGGCAGCGGCACGATGGCATAGTCAAGAATGAGCCCGGTGACGAGCTCGATGCGGCCTTCCCGGGTGCGGCGTTCGTCCTCGAATCCGGTTATTGCGCCGGCAAACAGTTTCCAGCCATCGGCATCGCGATAGGAGGACTCGCAGGCTTCGACGATGTGCCTGATATGGGTGCCGGGCTTGACCTGCTGCTCGTTCAGACCCCAGAGAGCGCGGAACGAGGGATTGGACAGACGGATCTTGCCATCAGGACCGAACACACCGACGCCTTCGGCAAGATGATCGATGGTTTCGCCCTGGGCCTGAAGCAGCGCATTGTAGCGGGATTCAAGGTCGACCTTCTCGGTCAGGTTCTCGAACACCCAGGTGACACCGCCCTGCGGATGGGCGTTGGCAAAGACGTTGAGGGTCTGGCCATCGGGAAGATGCCACAGATGCGGCGTCGCCTCGACCGAGCGGTAGACCGAGAGCATCTGCTCTTTCCAGTCGCGCCAGGCATGGGGTTCGGGCAGCTTTCCGTCGGCACGGAGCCGCTCGAGAAATTCGCCGTTGTCGGGCCGGCGGGAGAGGAAGGGGGTGTCGAGCTCCCACAGACGCTGGAATGCCTGGTTGTGGAACTGCAGCCGCTGGTCACGGTCGAAAATCGCCACTGGCGTGGCAAGGTGATCCAGGGTCTCGGCATGGCTCTGGATGGTGCGCTTGAGCTCCTGACGCAGATCCTCCTCGATCGAGACATCGAGCGCCAGCCCGGCCGTCCCTGAGGGTGTCTTTGCATCGGCAACTTCAAGGAAGCGGCGATGACCGTGGATGACGGTCGAGACCTTGTCAAGAAACGGCCGTTCCGGGGTGGCTGTCGCGCGCACCCGTTCGCGGGTGGCCGTTCCCAAGAGCTCCAGTCCGCGGTTGAGCGTATCCTGCCGGTCTTCGCCCTCGACGGCCTGGGTGTAAGCATTGTTGACCCAGACCAGTTTCGAATCAGGGCCGCGCAGCCACACCGGCATGTCGATGATGTCGAGCAGCGCCTGGAGCGTGTCGAGGGAGGTCAGCAACCGATCGCGCTCGGTGGTCAGTTCGGCCAGTTCGGCGCGGACCCCGGAAAGGGTGACGAAACGCACAAAGGCGCGCCCCCCAGAGACCCGGCCCTGGGCTTCAATGACATGGCCACGGGTTGTTTCGACAACCATGTCAAAACGTTCGGCATGGGTGCGGAGCCGGTCTATGGCCTCATCAAGGCCGGCGGCGGAGCGCGGTGCCAGCCAGCGGCCGAAGGCGAGAAACTGGGATGGTTTTTGCGGCGCCCCGGTTTCGGCGGAAAGCTGGCCAAGCACTTCAGCAGGCAGGCCGACGCCGTCCCACACGACGATCTGGCGGTCGCGGTCGACAATCAGGGCCTCATGGCGGGAAATCCTCGCATTGGCATCGGCCAGCGCGGCACGCAGTTCGATATTTTCGAGATCGATCTTGCCACGCTCGCGGATCAGCCAGATGGCCGAGATCATGGCCGCCGAAATGGCGCCGATGACCATGGCGAAATTGATCACGTCGAAGGAAGAGACGCCAGGTCCGGTAGAGGCGCTGCCACCGGTAGCCTGGGCCAGAGCGGGGAGCGCCGATGCGAGGTAACCGCCGCTGAGCAGCGCCGTCCCGGTCAGGATCCCGCGCCGGAACCCGTCAAGATGCCTGATCACAGTTTGTTTGAGTCCTCGCCGCCCCGTAAGCCCAAGTGAATCCGTCTTCACCGGCATGTCCCAGTCCCCTCGTGGTCTGTCTGACAAGACATCGCCAATCGTATGGCCCATCCGTTTGCCGCGCCGCCACAACGTGAAAACGAATCATGAGTCAAAAACATACCTGTTTCGCGAATCACGGTGAAGAGGACGCCGCGCAAAAAGAAACCGCGCCCTTCTTGTCAAGGACGCGGTCTCAATATCTTGTGGGTATCGATCGGAAAATCAGTACCTGTAGTGTTCCGGCTTGAACGGACCCTCGACCGTCACGCCAATGTAGTCGGCCTGCTCCGTGTTGAGCTGGGTCAGCTTTGCGCCGATCTTGTCCAGGTGCAGTCGGGCCACCTTTTCATCAAGATGCTTGGGCAGCACGTAGACCTCGTTCTTGTACTGATCGCCCCTGGTCCAGATCTCCATCTGGGCCAGCACCTGGTTGGTGAACGAGGCCGACATGACGAAGCTCGGATGGCCGGTGGCGTTGCCGAGGTTGAGCAGGCGGCCCTGGCTCAACAGGATCATGCGATTGCCCGAGGGCATCTCGATCATGTCGACCTGGTCCTTGATGTTGGTCCACTTGTGGTTCCTCAACGCCGCGACCTGGATCTCGTTGTCGAAATGGCCGATATTGCCGACGATGGCCATGTCCTTCATCTCGCGCATATGCTCGAGGCGGATCACGTCCCTGTTGCCGGTGGTGGTAACGAAGATATCGGCGGTCTTGACCACGTCTTCAAGCAGCACAACCTCGAAGCCGTCCATGGCTGCCTGCAGCGCGCAGATCGGGTCGACTTCGGTGACCTTGACGCGGGCGCCGGCGCCACGCAGCGAAGCCGCAGATCCCTTGCCGACGTCTCCGTAACCGCAGACGACAGCAACCTTGCCGGCCATCATGGTGTCGGTGGCGCGGCGGATGCCGTCGACCAGGCTTTCCTTGCAGCCATACTTGTTGTCGAATTTCGACTTGGTAACCGAATCGTTGACGTTGAAGGCCGGGAACGGCAGCAGGCCCTTCTTCTGCAGGTCGTAGAGACGGTGGACACCGGTTGTGGTTTCTTCCGAGACCCCCTTGATCGCATCGCGGGTCCTGGTGAACCAGCCCGGGCTCTGCTTCATGCGCTTCTTGATCTGGGCGAAGATGACTTCTTCTTCTTCCGACGTCGGAACCTCGATCAGATCGGTTTCGCCGGCTTCGACCCGTGCGCCGAGCAGGACGTAGAGCGTGGCGTCGCCGCCATCGTCAAGGATCAGGTTGGCGCCTTCCGGGAACTGGAACGAGCGATCCAGGTAATCCCAATGTTCGGCCAGGCTCTGGCCCTTGACGGCAAACACCGGCACGCCGCTCTTGGCGATCGCCGCTGCGGCGTGATCCTGGGTCGAGAAGATGTTGCAGGACGCCCAGCGCACATCCGCGCCAAGCGCTGTGAGGGTCTCGATCAGCACCGCGGTCTGAATGGTCATGTGCAGCGAACCGACAATGCGCGCGCCCTTGAGCGGCTTCTCGTTGCCGTATTCCTCACGCAGGGCCATCAGGCCCGGCATTTCGGTTTCGGCGATATCAAGTTCCTTGCGGCCATAGTCGGCCAGTTCGATGTTGGCTACGACGTAATCCTGGTTAGCGGTCATGAGATTTTCCAAAGGTTTCGGGATCCAGCCGGGACAGACTGAATTGCATGAGCGCTGCCATAGCAGGAAACCCGCAAAGTGGCAATACGATATAAAGATGTCTTTATGTGGGGTGCCTAGGCGTCTTCCCCGAAGCGATCCGCGATCAGCGCCTCAAGTTCGCTGAGGACCTCGCCGGCCTGGCGGCCCTCGGCCTCAACTTCGATGAAACAGCCGGTGCTTGCAGCCAGCATCATCAGGCCCATGATGGAGGTGCCGCCGACGGTCGATCCTTCCCGCGTCACCCGGATCTGGGCATCAAATGCCTCGACGGTCTGGACAAAGCGAGCCGAGGCACGGGCATGCAGCCCACGCTTGTTTATGATTTTGAAGGTACGCGACTGGACAGCGGAGGCGGAGGTCATTTGCCGGTCAGCAGACGGCTTGCAACATTGATGTACTTGCGCCCGGCGTCCTGGGCATCGGCGAGAGCCTTGGCCATGTCATTTGCGCCACGGACACCGGCAAGCTTGATCAGCATCGGCAAATTGACTCCGGCAATGACTTCGATGCGTCCTGAATCCATCACCGAGATGGACAGGTTGGAGGGCGTTCCGCCGAACATGTCGGTCAGAATAATGACACCATTGCCGTTTTCGACGCGCGACACGGCACCCACGATATCCATCCGCCGCTGGTCCATGTCATCTTCCGGGCCAATGCTGACGGTTTCAAGAGCAGTTTGCGGTCCAACGACATGCTCCAATGCATGCCTGAACTCCTCCGCGAGCTTGCCATGGGTGACAAGCACCAATCCGATCATTTTGCCTCCAGCAGCACTTGGCCAGGGTGATTGATCACCTGGACATGCCGATTGCTTCGCAGCTGCGAACAGTTTGAAAAATCATCTTGGACAGATGCAGGCGAAGTTCAAGCCAAAAATCGACGAGGAACCACCAATTTTGACTGGCACGGCCCTCAGCAGCCGGAAAACAGCTGCGGACGGGCGGCCCGAATGCGCGCGAGCGGAGACCCTGCGCCATCGTGCCACAGACGCAAAAGCGGCATTGAGGCGCCGTTGCACGAAAAAGTTTCATCTTCTGGGGGGATCCGCGATGCAGCCGAGGCGTCGCCGAGACTGACCGCACAGTGCATCAAGGCCCGATCGATGCAGCGGACAGGGACGATTCCGGTGCCGCGCAGTTCCATCATCCCGCGGATCGGCTCCGGGCACGAGGCAATGCAATGATCGCCGTGGATTGCGAGGCAGGTCCGGTCATCGGCAATCAGCGCAGCGTACCAGCCCAAAGCCCAAGCCTCCGCCAGACAGCTGAACGCGATGCCGGTCTTGCCCGAGCCCGAAGGCCCGAGAAACAGTAATCCGGCCTGGCCGATGACGATCGATGTCGCATGAATGGTTTGCCGGGCTTCAACGGACAGGGCAGTCATTGTGTTTCGGCAGGCAGTTCGATGATGAAGCGGGCGCCCTGCCAGGCGCCGAGCTCTTCACCGGGGATGTTCTCCGCGGTCAGTGACCCGCCATGGGCTTCAATGATCTGGCGGCTGATCGAGAGTCCGAGACCGGAGTTCTGGCCGAAATCCTCGCCGTCGGGCCGGTCGGTGTAGAACCGCTCGAATACGCGCTCGATAACCTCCGCACGGATACCCGGGCCATTGTCCTCGATGAGCACCTGGACAATGCCGCGGCGGCGGCGAAGCCGTATGGTAATACGGCCACCGGTTTCCGGCACGAAAGACCGGGCGTTTTCAATCAGATTGGTGACCACCTGCCCCAGTCTGAGATCATGGCCCAGCACGGTGAAGGCAGCCTTGCCGGTGCCGCGCTTGTCGATTTTCAGGTCAATGGCGACTTCCTTGCCGCCGGAGCGGGTCTGCCGGGCGATGTCGGCGAGGTCAGTGAGAAGCTTGCGCATGTCGACCGCAACGCCATCCTGGCGCGCCAGCTCGGCATCCAGCCGCGAGGCATCGGAGATATCGCTGATCAGGCGGTCCATGCGGCGGACATCATGCTGGATGACATCCATCAGCCGCTTGCGGGAGTGTTCGTTGCGCGCCAGCGGCAGGGTTTCGACCGCGCTGCGCAGGGAGGTAAGCGGATTCTTGAGCTCGTGACTGACATCGGCGGCAAAGCTTTCGATGGCGGCAATCCGGTCATAGAGCGCATTGGTCATGCCGCGCAACGCCACCGAGAGATTGCCGATCTCGTCCTGCCGGTCGGAGAAATCAGGGATTTCCTCACGCGCCCGCCCGCCACGGCGGACCCTCACGGCGGCCGCCGACAGGCGCCGGAGCGGCGTCGCGATGGTGCTGGCGAGCAACAGTGACAAGACGATGTTGACCATGGCGGCGACGCCGAACACCCGGAAGATGGCCATTCGTTCGGCATGGACGATCTTGTCGATATCGCCGGCCTGGGTCGAAAGCAACAAGACGCCCAGCACCGCACGGAAACGCTGCACCGGGACGGCGACCGAAACGATCAGCTCCCCCTTGTCCGTCACCCGCACAACGGCACCGCGGCCGCCGGTGAGGGCGTTCATCACTTCGGGATAGATCGAACCATCGGCGCCCGGCGGCTCACGATAGAGCGGCAGATCGCGGCGCTGGAACAGGCGATTGAACCAGGTGGTGACCATTTCGGTCCAGCCGGGCGAGACCGCTTCAGCCGGCGGCAGGTCATAGCGCAGCACCTGACCGCTGGAATAGAGATAGCGCGAATCCAGGATCAGGCTGGCATCGTCGTCATAGATCCGGGCTCGGGTCCGGGTTGGCGATATCAGCCGGCGGAGCACCGGGGCAACGCGCTCCGGGTTGATGGGAAAATCGAGATTTTCGTTGGAATTGGTGGGCGAAATGCTCTGACCCGCCTGCAGTTCGAGCAATTTCTCCGGATCAATGGTGATGGAATTGGTGTCCACCGAAGCCGAGGCGGCTACGGCACCGGCAATGATCTCGCCCTGGGTCAGAAGGCTTTCGACCCGGGCGTCGATCAGGCCCTCGCGAAACTGGTTGAGATAGAGAATACCCGAGACCAGGACAATCAGCGCGGCAAGGTTGAGAAACAGGATGCGGCGGGTCAGGCTTGAAAAGATCAGGTGACCGAACAGCCGGCGGAGCAGCTTGAGCGGATGAGCCCAACTGGTCAGGGTCCGGATATCGGAAGGTCCCGTGTCCTTGCCGCCCGCATTGTCCTCGGTTTCAATGCCCATGTTCGCTTATTGCCAGATCCCGCAGCCTGTGAAGATGGCGGGGGACGTCATGCCGCTTCCTTGAACCGGTATCCCACGCCGTAGAGGGTTTCGATCATGTCGAAGTCATCATCAACCATCTTGAACTTCTTGCGCAGACGTTTGATGTGGCTGTCAATGGTGCGGTCGTCCACATAGACCTGCTCGTCATAGGCAGCATCCATCAGCGCATCACGGCTCTTGACCACACCGGGGCGCTGGGCCAGCGACTGCAGGATCAGGAATTCGGTGACCGTGAGTGTGACCGGCTCGTTCTTCCAGGTGCAGGTGTGGCGTTCCTGATCCATGACCAGGTTGCCGCGCTCAAGCGATTTTGTCGGAGCCGCATCCGTCCGTCCCGGCGTTGTCGCCGCAGCGGCCTCGCGGTTGGCTGCTCGGCGCAGCACCGCCTTGACCCGCTCGACGAGCAGCCGCTGCGAAAACGGCTTGGTGATGAAATCATCGGCTCCCATCTTGAGGCCGAACAGTTCGTCGATTTCTTCATCCTTGGAGGTAAGAAAGATTACCGGAAGATCCGACTTCTGGCGCAAACGGCGCAGGAGCTCCATCCCATCCATGCGCGGCATCTTGATGTCGAAGATCGCAAGCTGCGGCGGGCGAGCCTGCAATCCATCCAGTGCGGAGGCGCCATCGGTGTAGGTTTCAACACGATACCCTTCTGCCTCGAGTGCAATCGAAACAGAGGTAAGGATGTTGCGGTCGTCGTCGACGAGCGCGATTGTCTGCATGTCTGTCGTCTCCATCATCGTCTTGCACATCTCCAGGAAGTGCCCCCGCTTGTCCGGATATGCCGTCTGCAACGCCATCTCCGGATCCCGTGGTCACGTCCTTGGGGATAAAGTGAGAACAAAATGTGGCACAGTTCCAGTCTCGAGTCATTCCTTCATTGAAGAGGGGTAAGCCGGCCACTTCGATTGAAACGATTTAAACAAGCGCACATTTTTTTAAATCGATTAATACTCTGATTTCATTCACTATTTTTCCAACTACATGTTGTTTTTTAAAATCCTCGTCCCTATGGTCCGGCGAAATTTGAACCTGTCCTGCGCTAGTACGAAAAGGAATCCGACATGAGTGAGGATTTGGGAGTGCGTAATCCGTCTGCTGGAATTGGCCTGTGCGGCCTCAACACCACCGGCACCGTGCGGTATAACACTGGCGAGGCAGAGCTGATCGAACTGGCCGTGGCGAATGGCGAGGCGACGCTGACGGCTCACGGTGCGCTTCGGGCGCTGACCGGCCAGCACACCGGACGCTCGGCCAAGGACAAGTTCGTGGTCCGCGACGACACCACCGAGAACCAGATCTGGTGGGACAACAACAAGCCGATGACGCCGGACGCGTTCGACTCGCTGCATGCCGACATGATGGAACACGCCAAGGACCGCGATCTTTTCGTCCAGGACCTGATCGGCGGCGCCGACGAAGACTATGCGCTCAACTCCCGCGTGGTCACGGAATTTGCCTGGCACGCCCTGTTCATCCGCAACCTGCTGATCCGGCCGGAGCGTGCAGCGCTTGCCGACTATGTGCCGGCTCTGACCATCATCAACCTGCCGTCGTTTCGGGCCGACCCGGCACGCCATGGCTGCCGCTCCGAGACCGTCATCGCGGTCAACCTGGTTCGCGGCCTGGTGCTGATCGGCGGCACGTCCTATGCCGGTGAAATGAAGAAATCGGTCTTCACGGCACTCAACTACCTGCTGCCGGCCAAGGGCGTGATGCCGATGCATTGCTCGGCCAATGCCGGACCCGAAGGCGACACGGCGGTGTTCTTCGGTCTTTCGGGAACCGGCAAGACGACGCTGTCCGCCGATCCGAAGCGAACCCTGATCGGCGACGACGAACATGGATGGGGCGAGCACGGCGTGTTCAACTTCGAAGGCGGCTGCTACGCCAAGACGATCAGGTTGTCACGTGAAGCGGAGCCGGAAATCTTCGGTACCACCGAGCGCTTCGGCACCGTGTTGGAGAACGTGATTCTGGACGAAAACCGGATTCCCGATTTCGACGACGGCTCGCTGACTGAAAACACCCGCTGTGCCTATCCGCTGCACTTCATTCCGAATGCCAGCGAGACCGGTCGCTCGGGCCACCCGCACAACATCATCATGCTGACGGCGGATGCGTTCGGCGTCATGCCCCCGATCGCCAGGCTGACACCGGAACAGGCAATGTACCACTTTCTGTCGGGCTACACGGCCAAGGTAGCGGGAACGGAAAAAGGTGTCACCGAACCGGAAGCAACGTTCTCGACTTGCTTCGGTGCCCCGTTCATGCCACGTCACCCATCGGAGTATGGCGATCTGCTGCGCAAGCTGATCAATGACCACAAGGTCAATTGCTGGCTGGTCAACACCGGCTGGACCGGGGGCGCCTATGGCGAAGGCCAGCGCATGCCGATCAAGGCGACGCGGGCTTTGCTCAGCGGCGCGCTCGACGGTTCGCTCGACACGGCCGATTTCCGGACCGACCCTAATTTCGGATTTGCCGTACCGGTGGACGTCGAAGGTATCGACAGCGCCATTCTCGATCCGCGTTCGACCTGGGCCGACAAGGACGCCTATGACGCCGCCGCCAACCGGCTGGTCAGCATGTTCGTCGAGAACTTCGCCAAGTTCGAAGCCCATGTCGATGGCTCGGTGCTGGATGCGGCACCCGGCTTCCAGGCCGCCGCCGAGTAGGCTTGCGACATCATTGCCGCGATCTTTGACGGGCCCCGTTGACCCGGCGGGGCCTGTCGCGCATCTTCGGCCGGGCCAACCCCGGAAGGAGCTCTCGCCATGGCCGAAACTGTTGCGCTAACGCTCGCCCGGAAAACCGATGCCGAAATGCAGGCCGAAGCGCAGAAATTCTTCGAGTTGATGCAGGCGCGCCGGACGGTGCGGGATTTTTCACCTGATCCGGTGGATCCGGAAGTGATCCGGCTGGCCATTCGCGCAGCGGCGACGGCGCCGTCTGGCGCCAACCAGCAGCCCTGGAGCTTTGTCGCGATCAGCGACACCGAGACCAAACGCGCCATCAGGCTGGCCGCGGAAGCGGAAGAACGGGCGTTCTACGAAGGAAAGGCCGGAGAAGAGTGGCTGGGCGCGCTGGCGCATCTGGGCACCGACGCCAACAAACCGTTCCTGGAGACTGCTCCCTGGCTGATCGTCATCTTCGGCCAGCGCTGGGGCAACGATCCGGAAGGCCGCAAGGTCAAGCACTATTATGTGCCCGAATCGGTCTCCATTGCCATCGGCCTGCTGATTGCCAGCCTGCATTCGGCGGGACTGGCAACGTTGACGCACACCCCCTCGCCGATGGGATTTCTCAACCAGATCTGCGGACGTCCCGACAATGAAAAACCGTTCGTGCTGCTGGTTGTTGGCCACCCGGCCGAAGGGGCGCGGGTTCCGGCAATCAGCCGCAAAGCCGAGGAGGACGTGCTGTTCTGGAAGACCGCGCCATGAGCGCCGATCCGCTTCACGCAGCGCGCGACATCGTCATTGCAGGCTGGGAGTTGACCGAGAGCTTCATTCGCGCTTCCGGCCCCGGCGGGCAAAACGTCAACAAGGTGGCGACGGCGGTGCAATTGCGCTTTGACATCCGCAATTCGCCCTCGCTGCCTGAACGGGTCAAAAGGAATGCCATCAGACTTGGCGGCAGCCGGGTGTCGAAGGATGGCGTCATCATTATCGAGGCCAACCGGTTCCGGACCCAGGAACGCAACCGGGCCGATGCGCGCGAACGGCTGGTGGAGCTGATCAACCAGGCCTCGGAGCCACCACCCCCGCCGCGGCGCAAGACCAGGCCGACCAGAGGCTCGGTCGAGCGCCGTCTTGCAGCCAAGACCGGACGCGGCCAGATCAAGAAAACCCGCGCCAAGGTGCGCGACGAATAACGTTCAGACAGACCAGCTCATTGACTGGTGAAAATCGTGTTGCTCAGTCGCAAGGCGCTTTCCACCGCTTCCTCGCGATAGAGCGGCCAACTCTGGGTCAGACCCTCGATGACCAGCGTCAAATCCACTTCCCGCCCGGTGAGACCTGTGGCGGACACGGCTCGGTCGGCAACTTCCGCCTTGTGCCGCTGAAGCAATGCTCTCAACTCGGGATCGTGCGGTGAGGAGGCAACAGCTGCATGAAACAGGCATCCATGCGTGGCCTCTTTCTGCATCCAGCCGGCAACCCGGCCGATTATCTCAGGCAGCGCGGTACCGGGGTCTTCGGGAAGCCCATCAAACAGGTGGGCGATGTAGCGGCGGTGCCGGTGTTCGAGCGCGCTTCGCACCATCATCTCCCGCGAGGGAGTGTATTTGTAAAGCGTCCGCAGGCTGACGCCGGCGGCATCGCGCAGGGCCTCGACACTGGGCTCGGCAAAACCGTGACGGGAAAAAGCCTTTTCCAGCCCGGCGGCAATCTTGAGTTCCGTAGCATTCATGCTTGACGATGTAGAGCGTTCCCTCTACCTACGCAAGTAGAATGAACACTCTACAGGAAACTCGGACATGACACACCCAGCCACAATGCGCGCCATGACGCTGACCGGTCATGGCGGACTGGAAACACTGGAATGGCGCGAGGATATGCCAGTCCCTGAGCCGAAATCGGGCGAAGTGTTGATCAAGGTGGGTGCAGCTGCCGTCAACAACACTGATATCAACACCCGCACCGGCTGATACTCCAGAGGCGTCCGCGGCGACACGGCGTCCGGTGCAATTGAGGGTTACGACGCCTCGGCAACCGCAGCCGGGGGCAGCTGGGCAGGCAAACCACTGTCATTCCCGCTCATTCAGGGTGCTGATTGCTGCGGCAGGATCGTCGCGGTCGGGGACGGTGTGGACGGGGCCAGGATTGGAGACCGTGTACTGGTACGGCCCATGCAGTCCCGTCCCGGAGTGGATGGTGACAGGGTGACATTTACCTTCGGGTCTGAATGCAATGGAGGGTTCGCCGAATACACCATTGCTGCCGCAGATGACGCAGTCAAGGTGAACTCCGAGCTGAGCGACGTTGAGCTGGCAAGCTTTCCATGCGCCTTCTCGACAGCCGAGGGGATGATCCAGCGCTCCTGTCTCAATGCAGAAAAGGTCCTGATCACAGGGGCATCCGGCGGGGTCGGCTCGGCCGCGATCCAGCTTGCCATGCGGCGCGGTGCGCATGTCACCGCCCTGACAAGCGCAGCCAAAGCCGCTGATTTGCGCGCGCTGGGTGCGGATGAAACGATTGATCGCGATGCGCCACTGCCTGCTGCTGCTTTCGACGTGGTGCTTGATCTGGTCGGCGGGCCGAGATGGCCGGACCTGATCGACAGCCTGCGCGACCGGGGCCGTTATGTGACCTCCGGCGCCATTGCCGGGCCGATTGTCGAACTGGATCTGCGCACACTCTATCTCCGTGATCTGACGCTGATCGGCAGCACCTACCAGCCGACAACCGTGTTTACCGACCTTGTTCGCTATATCGAGAAAGGTGAAATCCGGCCGCTGCTGGCTGCCACGTATCCGCTTGAACAGCTGCGCGCGGCACAGGAAAAATTTCTCGCCAAGTCCCATATCGGCAAGATCGGAATCACGGTCCCGGGTTGATTCTGCGGGGCTGGCCGAAGCAATTGTGTCTTGGCGCGGAACCGCCAACCATTCACGACCGGTACAAGCTTTTGGTTGGCAGGACCCAAACAGCGGGGCTATGTTGCCCGCTATTGAACCAGGAGGCACGGTTAATGGGTATATTCGATTTCATCAAGTCAGCCGGCAAGAAGCTCGGCATCGGCGACGACGACGCGCCGGAAGCCGAAGCGGTGAAGAAAGAGCTCGATTCGCACAAGCTTGGTACCGAAAAGGTCGATGTGAAGGTCGACGGCGACAAGATCGTGCTTACCGGCGTGGTCGAAGACCAGTCGATCTTTGAAAAAGCGGTCGTGGCCGTGGGCAACACGCTCGGGATTTCCAAGGTCGAAGCTTCCGAGCTCAAGGTGGTCATTCCCGATTCCGGCCTGTCGCTCGGCAGCGCCGACATGACTGAGCTGGTGAAGGCATCGACACCGGCCAAGGAACCCAGGTTCCACACGGTGGAAAAGGGCGACAATCTCTGGAAGGTTGCCGAAGCGGCCTATGGCAAGGGCAAGGGCGCGAAGTACACGGTGATCTTCGAGGCCAACAAGCCAATGCTGTCGGATCCCGACAAGATCTATCCGGGTCAGGTCCTGCGCATCCCCGATATTGAAACGGCCTGAGCCGGCGAACGGGGATAGAGTGTCCGGCGATCACAGTGTTGACATCAGGGTGCTCTATCTCCGCTTTCAGGCATCAGCGCCGAGGCTGGTGCAGACTGTCTGCAAACCGTGAGAAAAGGCTGGAAATGCTGGTTCTGCCCAAAGGCGTACGCCACATCCCCGGTCATCTCGACCGGGAAGAGCAGCAATCGCTGCTCGACGACATTCGCGAGGTGGTGCGCCAGGCGCCGCTCTACCGTCCGGAAATGCCGCGCAGCGGCAAGCCGCTGAGCGTCCGGATGACCAATTGCGGTGAACTCGGCTGGCTCACCGACAAGAAGGGGTATCGCTACCAGGATCACCACCCGGTGACCGGCGAGCCGTGGCCACCGATCCCTCCCCGGCTGCTCAGGCTCTGGGACGAACTCGCAGGCCATACAGCACCGCCACAAGCCTGCCTGGTCAATTTCTACGACAGCAATGCCCGCATGGGAATGCACCAGGATCGCGACGAAAGTGATCTGTCCGCGCCGGTTCTGTCGGTCTCGCTGGGCGATGCCTGCCGGTTCCGCATTGGCGGCACGGAGCGCAGCCACCCGACAAGATCGTTCCGGCTCGAAAGCGGTGATATCGTCATTCTTGGAGGTGAAGGCCGCCTGGCGTTTCATGGCGTGGACAAGATCTATCCAACCACGTCGACACTGCTCAAGGACGGCGGCCGCATCAACCTGACCCTGCGGCGGGTAACCGACTGAGCCTACCCCTCCGGCTGACCGGCTCTGTGAGCGATGCGTGTCAGAGTTTGCGCAGGGCGACCTGTTCAATCAGGTGGTTGTCGGCCTTGCGCAGAATCAGATCGGCGCGCGGCCGGGTCGGCAGGATGTTCTGGCGCAGGTTCTTCAGGTTGATATTCTCCCACAGGCTTTCGGCGATGGCGCGCGCGGCCTCTTCCTTGATCGCGGCATAGCGATGGAAGAAGGATTCGGGGTTCTGGAACGCGGTCTGCCTGAGATTCATGAAGCGGTCGACATACCATTTGTGGATGTCTTCTTCCTCGGCATCGATATAGATCGAGAAATCGAAGAAATCCGACACGAAGGGCACGATCTTGCCGTCTTCGGGCAGATCACGCACCTGCAGCACGTTGATGCCCTCGAAAATCAGGATATCAGGCCGGTCGATGGTGGTAAAACTGCCCGGCAGCACATCATAGGTCAGGTGGGAGTAGCACGGCGCCTTGACATTGGGTTGTCCCGCCTTGATGCCTGAAAGAAAGCGCAGAACCGCGCCGACGTCATAGCTCTCGGGAAAGCCCTTCCGGTCCATCAGGTCTTCCCGGCGGAGCACCTCGTTGGGATAGAGAAAACCGTCGGTGGTCACCAGATCCACCTTCGGGCTCGAAGGCCAGCGTTTCAGCAGCTCGGCCAGGACGCGGGCCGTGGTGGATTTTCCGACCGCCACCGAACCGGCAATGCCGATGATGAACGGGGTCTTGGCGACGCCGGAGAGATTGAGGAAGCGCTTGCGCTGCTCGAACAGCAATTGCGAGGATTCCACATGCGCCGACAACAGCCGGGACAGCGACAGGTAGATCCGGCGGACCTCGTCGAGATTGACCGGATCGTTGAGCGATCTGAGCCGGCGAACCTCGTCCTCGGTCAGGGTCAGCGGCGTATCGGCGCGAAACTCGGCCCACTTGTCGGCGGTGAAAAACCGGTAAGGCGAGAACTCGTCACCCTTGAAGTGATCAAGTGCAGGCGGTTGGATATTGGTCTGGTCCATGCTCACTCCGCCGTACGGCTCGCCTTTTCGGTGAGGCCTGACTGCACGGTCCGGCCTTCAAGCTCACCCATCACCTCGCCGAGAGGTATATCCGCAATCCTTAGCACGACCATCAGGTGATACAGAAGATCCGCGGTTTCGCCGACCAGTTCGCCGCGGGACTGGGAGGTCGCGGCGATCACGGTTTCCACCGCTTCCTCGCCAAGCTTCTTGGCAGCCTTGGGCATGCCGGCGGCAACAAGCTTTGCCGTCCAGGACGTGCCGGGATCAGCCTGGGACCGCTCTGAGACTATCCGTTCAAGATCGGCGAGAGTGAAGCTGGTCATCTGGGACGTGTCTCCTGCGGCGTTTTACCTGAATGCGCCTGATCAGTTCAGGCGCATGTCGAGCCCGGCATCGGCCATGAAGTGCTTGGCTTCGCTTATGGTATAGGTTCCAAAATGGAAAATCGACGCTGCCAGAACGGCTGTGGCGTGGCCGTCGCGAATGCCTTCGACCAGATGATCGAGGCTGCCGACCCCCCCTGATGCGATCACCGGTACCCGCACGGCATCGGCGATGGTGCGGGTCAGTCCGATATCGTAGCCAGACTTGGTGCCATCCTTGTCCATCGAGGTGAGCAGCAATTCGCCGGCGCCGCGTTCGACCATCTTGAGGGCGAACTCCACTGCATCGATCCCGGTCGGTTCTCGCCCGCCGTGGGTGAAGATCTCCCAGCGATCGGCCTCGCCGGGGGCTGAAACCTTCTTGGAATCGATCGAGACAACGATGCACTGGTCGCCGAACTTGTCTGCGGCCTCGGCAACGAAATCCGGATTCCTGACCGCAGCCGAGTTGATCGAGACCTTGTCGGCGCCCGACAGCAGCAATTTGCGGATATCGGCCACCGTGCGCACACCACCACCGACGGTCAGCGGCATGAAGCAATGTTCCGCCGTTTCCGCGACCACATCAAAGATTGTATCGCGGTTGTCGGACGAGGCTGTGATGTCGAGGAAGCAGAGCTCGTCGGCGCCCGCCGCATCATAGGCCTTGGCGGCTTCCACCGGATCTCCGGCATCGATCAGATCGACGAAATTGACACCCTTGACGACGCGGCCGTCCTTGACGTCGAGGCACGGAATAACACGGGATTTCAGGGTCATCGGCCGGCCACCTTTTCGGTTTGCACGTCCTCGCGGCAAAGCCGCTGCGGGGTGTGCGGGCAGTCCTTCACATTCAGACACGGAATAACACGGGATCTCAGGGTCACGAGCGATCCGCCTCTTCGAATTGGGAGGCGTCAACAGCCAACGTGCCGTTGAGAATGCCCAGCGCTTCAGCCGGGTCGATGCGCCCATCGTAGAGCGCGCGGCCGGAGATGGCGCCTTCAAGACTCGCGGCATCGGGCATCTTCATGCGGACGATGTCGGCGATCGAGGCCAGTCCGCCAGACGCAATCACCGGGATCGAGACGGTATCGGCGAGCTCGATGGTCGATTCCCAGTTGATGCCGGTGAGAACGCCATCGCGGTCGATGTCGGTGTAGATGATGGCCGCCACGCCCGCGCCCTCGAAGCGCTTTGCCAGTTCGATCACGCCAAGCTCCGACGCCTCCGCCCAACCTTCGACAGCGACCTTGCCGCCCTTGGCGTCGATGCCGACGGCGACCTTGCCCGGAAACAGCTTGCAGGCCTCGCGCACCAGGCCCGGATCGCGCACCGCGATGGTGCCGAGAATGACGCGGGCCAAGCCCTTGTCGAGCCAGGCTTCAATATGGGCCAGGGAGCGAATGCCGCCGCCGAGCTGAACCGGATTTTTCGTGGTCTGGAGGATTGCCTCGACTGCTGCGCCGTTGACCGACTGGCCTTCAAACGCGCCGTTAAGGTCGACCACATGCAGCCACTCAAAACCCTGCTCTTCGAAGGCGCGGGCCTGGCCTGCGGGATCTTCATTGTAGACGGTTGCCGAGTCCATCTCGCCCAGCTTGAGCCGCACACACTGGCCATCCTTGAGGTCGATTGCAGGAAACAGGATCATGTCAGGGCTTCCATTTGAGAAAATTGGCTATCAGCGAGAGGCCCAGCGTCTGGCTCTTTTCCGGATGAAACTGGGTACCGGCCTTGTTGCCATGCGCCACGGCAGCGGTAACGGTCCCGCCGTAATCGGTTGTCGCTATCACATCACCGGGGTCATTGGCCGCCAATTGATAGGAGTGTACGAAATAGGCGTGCAGACCATCCGGCCCCGTCTGGATGCCGTCAAACAGGGGATGCGCGGATGTGAGTTCCAGCGTGTTCCAGCCGATCTGGGGGATTTTCAAAGCCGGATCCGCGGCCCTGATTTCGACCACATCCCCCGGGATCCAGTTGAAACCTTCAGTGGTCGTCTTTTCGAGCCCGCGTGACGACATCAGCTGCATGCCGACGCAAATACCAAGGAACGGGCGCGCCTTGTCTTCGACTGCATGGCGCAAAGCTGCATCCATGCCGTCGATGGCATCCAGCCCGGCGCGGCAATCGGCATAGGCGCCAACGCCCGGAAGCACGACGCGATCGGCACCCGCGACATGATCGGCATCGGCGCTCAGCATTATCGTGGCGGGCACCTCGGCTTCACGCGCGGCGCGTTCAAACGCCTTGAACGCCGAGCGCAGATTTCCCGAGCCGTAGTCAACGATGACAACCTTCATCAGGGTCAGTTCCTTTCGACCGGCACAAGGCCGATGGAGCCGTGGTCATTGCCGGGCTGGCGATCCGGTCTCAATGGCTGGCGGGTGGTCACATGGTTTGAGCGATCCGGAACCCGGCGGCTGGCCGCAGCCTGTCGCGCGTGAATGTCAAACGCCAGGTCCGCATCATCGGTTTCAACCACGTCGACCAGACGCCAGCCGCGGCGTTGAAGCGCTGCCGCACGCCAGCTCCGGCCCTCCATCGCCGTGATCAAGGACAGGCCAAGACTGATGGCCAGACCAAGCGCCGGCTGGCCGAAACTTCCCGAGAGCATCGTTGCCGCGATCATGACCAGCAAAGCCGCGACGGCCTCGAGCCAGAGGCGATTGAACAGCAGCCATATGACCGGCGCGACGAAGGCAAGGGGTGCAAAACGGTCGGCGATGATCACAGAGCGTTCGTCCGGTATCTGTGCGCCAGGCCTGGCCAGAACAAGATAGGCAGTCATTGCGGGTGTCTCCGGTCAGCCTTCGGGCCCAAAACGGCTCAGGCCAGCGATCCCTTGGTCGAGGGAATGCGGTCCTTCTGGCGTGGATCAACTTCACAGGCGACGCGCAGAACGCGGGCCACCGCCTTGAAGCAGGTCTCGGCGATATGATGATTGTTGGCTCCGTAGATATTGGCGACATGCAGGGTGATGCCGCCATGCTGGGCCAGCGCCTGGAAGAACTCCCGGACCAGCTCGGTATCGAACGTGCCGATCTTCGGTGCGCTGAAATCGACGTCCCAGACCAGGAAGGGCCGGCCGGAGATATCGATCGCGGCGCGGGTCAGGGTTTCGTCCATGGCGAGATCAAGCGACGCATAGCGGTTGATGCCCTTGCGGTCGCCCAGAGCCTTGGCCAGTGCCTGACCGATGGCGATGCCGGTGTCTTCCACCGTGTGATGGTCATCGATGTGCAGATCGCCCTTGGTCTTGACGTCCATGTCGATCAGCGAATGGCGCGACAGCTGCTCGAGCATGTGATCGAAAAAGCCAACGCCGGTCGAGATGTTTCCGGCTCCGGTGCCATCGACAGACACGGACACGGATATATCGGTTTCGTTGGTCTTGCGGGCAACGGCAGCGCTACGCCCGGTTTCGGTGGTGGCCATCTGTGGTCTCCAAACGGTACAGTCGAGCGCTCAATATCAGCCCGCACTCGAAATATCCAGAACGGCTTTGCCGCCAGAGCACGCGTGGCCGGGGCATGTACCGGATTTGCATTCCCCGAGCAGAGACTTACATAGGGCTGACCTCATCAGACCCGCGGCTTTTTGCGCCGCTTGCAGGAAAGGATGCCCCATGGGCGAGCACAACCCCTTTGGCGACATGCATGCAACCACCATCATCACCGTGCGCAAGGGCTCCCAGGTGGTCATGGCCGGTGACGGCCAGGTCAGCCTTGGCCAGACGGTGATGAAAGGCAACGCGCGAAAGGTGCGCCGTATCGGCAAGGACAATGACGTGATTGCCGGATTCGCCGGCGCGACGGCTGACGCGTTCACGCTTCTGGAACGGCTTGAAGCCAAGCTCGAACAATATCCCGGCCAGCTGACCCGGGCGGCGGTGGAGCTGGCCAAGGACTGGCGCACCGACCGTTACCTGAGAAAACTCGAGGCGATGATGCTGGTGGCGGACAAGTCAGTGACGCTGGCGATCACCGGCAATGGCGACGTGCTGGAACCCGAACACGGCACCATGGCGATCGGATCGGGTGGAAACTATGCCTTTGCCGCGGCCCGGGCGCTGATGGACAGCGACAAGACCGCGGAAGAGGTTGCGCGGCGGGCGATGGAAATTGCCGGTGACATTTGTGTGTACACCAATTCCAATATCGTGATCGAAACCCTTGAGCTCGATTGAGGCCGCCCGGATCGGCTTCCGGCCGGTCACTCAGGATGATTACCCGTTGCTCAGAGGCTGGCTCGAGAGCCCGCACTGGCAAGAATGGTGGGGCGATCCTGCCTCCGAACTGGGATATATCTGCGATATGGTCGAGGGCAGAGACTCGACGAAGCCATTCCTGTTCCTGCTTGACGGCATGCCGGCCGGTTACATCCAGGTCTGGTTCATCGCCGATCATCTCAAGGAACCGTGGCTCAGCGAAGCCCCGTGGATCTCCGAGGTTCCGGCTGACAGTGTCGGCGTCGACATTGGCATCGGTTCGGAAACTCAGCTGTCACGCGGGCTGGGCTCTACAGTGGTGCGGCTTTTTGTTGAGAGGCTCAGGGCCGAGGGTCACACGACAATCCTGATAGACCCGTCCGTCAAAAATCGTCGCGCCATTCGCGCTTACGAGAAGGCGGGATTCAGAAAATGGATTGTTTCACGTGAATCATCGGGCCAGGATGAAACACTGATCATGAGATATGCACCCGACGGCACAGCGGATCAGAACGGGGTAGACCAATGATTGACGAAGCGACGCTTGATCGTGCGGTCTCCGCGGGCATTCTCAATTTTGAACAAAAACAGGCGCTGGTCGCCCTCGCCGCCGGAGAGCCAACGTCCCGGGTTTCGCCGGAAGCCGGCCCCCTGTCGGTTGACGACCAGATGCGGCTGGTGGGCGGCGGCAACGACATCTTTGTCACGGTCGGAATTGTGCTTCTGTTCTCCGGCGCGCTGTTTGCGCTTCAGGCCCTGCTTCCCGACAATGACGTGGCGCTTGCAGGCTTGTTGGGCGCAGCGAGCTGGGCTGTCGCCGAGATTGTCACCCGGCAGAAGCGGATGCGGTTGTCGAGCACGCTGCTGGCGCTGGTGTTCAGCGCTTCGGTAGCCGTGATCCTGACTGACTTCATCGCCACGCGTTTCGGGATTGACGCTGGCGTGAATCCGGTTGCGATGTTCGCACTCCGAGATGATGCGGTGATGATCGGTCTTATCCTGTCCGGTGGGTTGATTGCCGCATCGGCTCTCTATTTCCTCAGGTTCAAAGTGCCCGTGCTGGCGGGCGTCGCGGCCGTAGCAGCCACCGGCCTGGCCTTTCTTGCGGCGGTGCTGGTGACCTACGACCGGATGGTCAGCGGTTCGATCGTTGCGCCGGCTGGCGAGCAGTTGGCGGATGTTGTGTCGACCGCGCTGGTAATTCCACTGATTTGCGGCGTGGTGATCTTTGCCGTGGCGGTCGCACTCGACCTGCATGACCGCGAGCGCCAGACAGTCTGGTCTGATTGTGCCTTCTGGCTGCACGTGGTGTCGGCGCCGCTGCTGGTGCACCCGCTGTTCATCCTGGCCACGGGTCAGGAGGGTTTCGGCGGCCGTATCGAGCCGGAAGCTGGCGCTGGTGTGTTGCTGGGCCTGATGATGGTCGCATTTGTGCTCATCGCGCTGGCGATCGACCGCCGTTCGCTGCTCGCGCCGACGCTGGCCTATTTCGGTTCGATCGGCATCTACTATCTCGTCAGCGGTACCGCAAACTCCACCGGGATTCCCCCATTTGCGCTGATTCTGCTCAGCATCGGTGCGCTCGTCATCCTGTTCGGCGCCGGCTGGCAGCGAATCCGCAGCTTGATTATCCGGCCGCTGCTTCCCACATCGCTGCTTAACAGACTCCCTCCGATAAAGGCATGATCCCGACATGAGCAATTTCTCCCCCCGCGAAACCGTCACCGAACTCGACCGGTTCATCATCGGCCAGAGCGACGCCAAGCGTGCCGTTGCGATCGCGCTCAGGAACCGCTGGCGTCGTCAGAAACTCGAGGGGCTGCTGCGCGAAGAGGTAATGCCGAAAAACATCCTGATGATCGGACCGACCGGCGTCGGCAAGACCGAGATTTCCCGTCGCCTTGCCAGGCTGGCCGGAGCGCCGTTCGTAAAGGTGGAAGCTACCAAGTTCACCGAAGTCGGCTATGTCGGTCGCGATGTCGAGCAGATTATCCGCGATCTGGTGGAAGTGGGCATCACGCTGGTGCGCGAACGCAAGCGCAGCGAGGTCGAAGCCAAGGCAAAGCTGAATGCCGAGGAACGGGTGCTCGATGCGCTGGTCGGCAACACCGCATCGCCCGCGACCCGCGACTCGTTCCGCAAGAAGCTGCGCGAAGGCCTGCTCGACGACAAGGAAATCGAAATCGAGGTCGCCGACACCTCTGCCGGCATGCCGCAGTTCGAACTGCCCGGAATGCAGGGCGGCAATGTCGGCGTGCTCAATCTCGGCGATTTGTTCGGCAAGGCGATGGGCGGACGCACCCGAAAGGTCAAGACCACGGTGCGCGACTCGCATGATTCACTGCTCAATGATGAATCCGACAAGCTCCTCGACATGGAACAAATTCACCAGGAGGCTCTGCAGTCCGCGCAGGATGACGGCATTGTCTTCATCGACGAGATCGACAAGATCGCCAGCCGCGAAGGCGGAACCGGTGCCGGAGTTTCGCGCGAAGGCGTACAGCGCGACCTGTTGCCGCTTGTCGAGGGCACTACGGTGGCGACCAAATACGGGCCGGTGAAGACCGATCACATTTTGTTTATCGCTTCCGGCGCGTTTCACGTGTCCAAACCATCCGACCTGCTGCCGGAATTGCAGGGCCGCTTGCCGATCCGGGTTGAGCTTCGGGCCTTGGAAAGAGAAGACTTCCGGCGCATCCTGACCGAGACCGAAGCCAGTTTGATCAAGCAATATGTGGCCTTGATGGCGACAGAAGATCTCACGCTCGAGTTTACCGAGGACGCGATCGACGCGCTGGCAGAGGTGGCGGTGCATCTCAATTCAAGCATCGAGAATATCGGCGCGCGGCGTCTGCAGACCGTGATGGAGCGGGTTCTCGACGAGATTTCTTTCACTGCACCAGACCAGCCGGGCTCGACAATCACGATTGATTCGGACTATGTCCGGGAACACGTTGGCGACCTTGCGCAGAATACCGACCTGTCGCGATTCATACTCTGAGCCGCGGTCGCGGATGACGCATGGCAAGCAGGATGTGAAACAAAACCGTGTTCTGGCGGAGAACCGGTGGCGTGCCGAAGAGGAAACTGATTGTGCCCAGCAGCAAGCTCAATGCCGTGATCGCGATGACATTCGCATGCAGCTTGGGCCTGGCATGGGCCCCGGCCGCCTACTCGGCCGAAACCGTGGCCAAGGGCAATCGCAATGCCGAGCAGCCCGCCATTCCCGGTGCCTCCAAGCGCCGGACCCAGGCAACCAAATCAACCTTTGACGCCAAGTACGAGAAAATTCGCGATCTTATCGCCGAGGACGCCAAGCTGCGGGGGAAGATCGTATCCGTCTCCAAGGCCTACAAGATTGATCCGATCCATATCGTCGGCGCACTGGTCGGCGAGCATACCTACAATGTCGATGCCTATGACCGGCTGCAGACCTATTACGTCAAGGCGGTTTCCTATGCCGGCAACCGGTTCCAGTTTGAACATGACGGCGAGAGTGTTGTCGAATTCGTCAAGCGCCCGGAGTTTGAGGATTGTGACGAGGATGCAGGATCCGAAGAGCTCTGGACCTGCCGCGAGGAGGTGTGGGAGGACGCCTTTCGCGGCAAGACGGTCGGCGACAGGTCCTACCCGGATGATCGCTTTGGCGCAGTGTTCTTTCAACCCTTCTATGCCGGCCAGACCTTCGGCCTTGGTCAGCTCAACCCGCTCACTGCATTGAAGCACACGGACCGGGTCAACAAGGTTTCGCGGCTGAGAAAACTCGATGCGGGTGACGCAGCGGACGTTTACAAGGCCATCATGGAGCCGGATTCCACGCTTGCCTACATGGCAGCGTCGATAGCCGATTCCATTGACGCCTACAAGAATTTAGCCGGATTCGACATCTCCAAGAACCCCGGCATCACCGCAACATTGTACAATGTCGGCAATGCATCGCGCAGGGCAAAGGCCCTCGCCGCCGAGAACGCCAAGCGCAAGAAACGCGGCCTGAAGCCGAAGCCGCCGATTGAAAACTACTACGGTTGGCTGGTCAACGAGCATGAAGACGAGTTGCGCGAAATCATCGGGCAATGATGACATTGCCCCTGGGCCTCAGCGCCTCCGGGCCTCTGTTCTGCCGCTTTAACTGTCAGACTCCTGCAGACCATCGGCCCCCGGTTCAACCTCCGCCTTGCGCGAACTCTGGCTAGCGTCAATCAAGGCTTCAATCTGCTCCAGCGTCTCCACGTCCAGCTGGCGAAAGACCGCTGCGAGTTTGTTGGCAAGCCCGGTGGCTTTCGGCTCGAGTCCCGACGTGTCGATCGTGACCTTCGGCCGCGACAGGCCTGCGAGCATCTGCAATTCCTCGGCTTCGTCCCAGATGATGTTGAAATAACCGATCACACGCTGCAGGAATTCCCAGCTCGGCCCGGACCGGTTTCCATGTTCCAGAGCCGAGAGATAGGCCGGTGAAACGCCGATCGCCTCAGCCATCTGGCGCTGGGTAATACCGCGTTCGGCACGCAAGCGCCGGATCGCCTCGCCGAACGGTGTCATCGCGGGCTCGCCTTTTCGCGGCGCAAGCGGATGTAGAGCGCACCCTCGCCGCCGTGCCCCCTTGCGGCATCCTCATAGCCGGAGATCAGGAACCGGAATTCCGGCTTCGCCAGCCAGACAGGCACGACCCGCTTGAGCGCGCCTTCGCTGCCACGCGAGGCCCCTTTACCGGTGATGACCAGGACGTGCCGAAGCCCGCGCTCATGGGCCCGGGCCAGGAAACCGAACAGCAGATTGTGAGCTTCGCTCTGGGTCAGGCCATGCAGATCGATCCGGCCGTCGATCGGCAGCCGCCCGCGGGCAAGCTTGCGAATGACCGGCTTTTCGATCGGATGCGGTTGCTGCCTGACGGCCGGCTTGACTGCGGGACCGGGTGTCACCGGCCTTACCGGCCTGGACGGAGGCGATAGCTTTTCGTTAGCCGGAGTCTCGACGGCGAACCAGTCGTCTTCGGGAATTTTCTTTCCCGGGAAAGGATCGACGGTCCGCGCGACGCGGGCCCAGATAATCCGGTCCTCGTGGCTCAGTTTTGATTTGTCAGCGCTCATGCCCAGCCCGCCGCGCCAGGTCCGAACCAGCCGGAGCCAGAATGACAAATCTCGCCGCAGCCTTGATCGAGCCGGCCTTTTCCCCGGCTTCGAACCCACACCCGGCAAAAAGATCCCCCCGTGCCGGCCCGACAATGGCAGTTCCGGTGTCCTGGGCAATCATAAGCCGGGCAAATGGCCGTGGTTCGTCGAAATCCTGAAGCCCGGGCGCGTTGACAAAGATCGGCGTACCGAATGTATGAATGCGCTTGTCGACGGCGAGTGAACGGCCGGGTTCAAGCGGCACCTTGGCGGCCGCAACCGGGCCAAGATAATCGTTCTCAACCGCGGCGTTCTCGAAAAAGATGAAGGAGCGGTTCTCCCACATCAGTCCGTCAGCCTGGTCAGGATGGTCGGCAAGCCACTTCCGGATGCTCGCCATCGAAATGTTGCCGGCGGCTATTTCTCCGCGCTTGACCAGCAAGCCGCCGATGCCGGTGAAGGGATGCCCGCTCTTGGCCGCATAGGTGATTCGCTCCACCCGCCCATCCGGGAACCGCAACCGGGCGCAGCCTTGGACATGGGCGAAAAACACATCAGTTCGGGATTTGGCAAAGGCTATCTCGAGACCCTGTCCGTCAAACGCACCACATTCAATGGCCTGCCGGTCGGGACAACAGGTCAGATCATCGAGCATGAAGGCGTAATCGGCGGGAATGCCGGCGGGCGGGTTGTCCGGATCCGGAACCTTTAACAAATTAGGCGGTTTGCGCAGGAACGGAAATCGATAGCCGGATTCGACACGCTCGCTAACCTCAACCTCCGGCTCATAATAGCCGGTTACAAGTCCTGTGTTTTCATCCGGACCGATCGCCACCGGCCGGAACCATGTTTCGAAGAATGAACGCGCCCGGCTCTCGGGTGGATAGCCGGATTCGGGGACCGGTTCGGCAAGCGCTGCTGCGAAGGCGGGCCCGAAGTCCTCGTGATTGAGGCCAAGAGACCCAGAACGATAGGGCTTGCTTTTCGTCGCGAAGCCGGCCGAGCGGCGAAAGGCGGCAAAGGCTGCCGCCGGCCTGTCATCTGCCCAGCCGGGAAGCTCAGAGAAATCTTCCCGCCGCAGCGACAGTTCCATTACTGATCGGCTTCCGTCGCGATCAGACGCCAGTTGGGATCGCGAGACCGCGTGTCGCGGGCGAAGGTCCAGACATCATTGACATCGGCAACCTCGACAAGATCGCCTTCAACCACTTCGCCATCCTTGTCGAGCGTCGCTGAAATCAGCTGGCTCATGATCCGCAACGTGATATTGGCCTCCGGACCTTTCATTTCGGCCTGGATGATCGCCGCTTTCTCGATGCCGACGAAATTCGAGCGGACGGTTTCGCCGCGCGCCTCACGTTCATCGATGGCGGCGACAAAGCCCTCATAGACCTCGCGCGACAACAGGCCCTTGAGGGTCTTGCGGTCTCCTTCCGCATAGGCTGTGACGATCATCTCGTAGGCTGCAGTGGCGCCTCCGATGAAATCCCTGGGCGCGAAAGAGGGGTCTGCCGTCACCACTTCACGCAGGCCCTGGTTCAGCTCAGAACCGGGTTCGGCATAGGCATCAACGGCGGCAAACATGTCCGGCTCGGCATTCTCCCGGCCACGCCGCGGCAAGGTCACAACCTTTGGATCGTCCATGCCTTCCGCCGCCCGGGCATCGTCGCGACGCGCCATCTGATCCTGCGGCGGGCGTTGTTCGTGACCTGTCCGCTTGCCGAGTACGGACCTCAGCTGGATGAAAATGATCACAGCCGCCACGAAAAAGAAGAACGTCACAAAATCAAAGGAACCCATTCCCGCCTTCTTTCGGTTACATCATCATTCAGGATGCATATAATCCTCTCAGGCCCATCAATCAAAGGGTCGCATCATTCTATTTGTCATTGTCTGTACGAACAGGCCGGACCTGACCTCGGATAAATCACCATGCGTTTCTCGCTGATCCCGTTCCTGCTTCTCTTCGTGCCGCTGGCCGAGATCGCGGCATTTGTCCTCATTGGCGGACAGATCGGGGTCTGGGCGACCCTCGGGATGGTTCTTCTCACCGCAATTATCGGCAGCTTGCTGCTCAGATGGCAGGGAATGGGCTTGTTCAACCGGATCAACACCGAGATCCGGGCAAACCGGGTTCCGGGTCGCGAACTGGTTCACGGAGTGATGATCCTGGTCGCCGGCGTGTTGCTACTGACCCCCGGCTTCGTCACCGACAGTCTCGGCTTCTTGCTGTTTGTTCCCGCGATTCGCGACCTGGTGTGGCGGTCTGTGAAAGACAGGATCGTCGTTCAGACCATGTCCAGCGGGTTTGGGCAGGGAGGCGGTCACCGTCGGGCTGACGATGGCGTGGTTGACCTTGATGAAAACGAGTTTCAGCGCAATCCCGACCCATCTTCTCCCTGGTCGGCTGATGACGAGCGCCTGCAGGGGCCCGGCAAGAAGGGCGGGGGCGGCTCAAACGGGTTGTAAGCGAGAAGCCGAAATGCTAGCCAAACCCCGACAATTTACCGAATGACCGCTTTGGCGGATGAAAACAGGGAAGAGCCAGATGGCAAAAGATACGACCGGCAAAGGCGAAGCAGCAGCAAAACCTGAAGGCCAGGGCAACGGACCAGCACCGACACTCAACATTCTCGCCCAGTATATCAAGGATCTCTCGTTTGAGAATCCAGGCGCACCAAAGTCACTCGGCCCACGCGAGAAGGCTCCGGAAATCAACATCAATGTCAACGTCAACGCCAACCCGTTGAGCGAATCCGAATTCGACGTCGTGCTGACGATGAACGCCCAGGCCAAGTCCGGCGAAAGCGTGGTCTTCAATGTCGAACTGACCTATGGCGGTGTCTTCCGGGTTGCCAACTTCCCGCAGGAACACATGCTGCCGCTGTTGTTCATCGAATGCCCGCGGATGCTGTTCCCGTTTGCCCGTCAGATCATTGCCGATGCCACACGCAATGGCGGCTTCCCACCGCTGCTGATCGACCCGATCGATTTTGCACAGATGTTCCAGCAGCGCATGGCCGAAGAAAACACCAAGGCTCAGGTTGCCAACAACGCCAACTGAGACCCGCGGTCAATCGACCAGCCCATGTGATAGCCGCCTTCGGGCGGCTTTTGCATTTCTACAGCGCCACGTATCCGATCGGATGCGTAAAGGCCGCTGTAGTCTTTCGAAATGGTGGATGTAGGTTCTCGTTCAAATGAATTCATTTGAACGCGACATGCGCAGCGCCGAGTTGTTCGGCAAGGGATGGGTCAGTTGCCGCCCTGAACCTTGCGCCAGATTGCATCGTCTCCGATGCGATCGATCAACGCGGCGTGAGCCTTGAGTTCGGCATCGGTCACGCGCTGCGGCAACGGCCGTGGACGTTGTCCAATGACCACCACCTCATCATCCGCAGACCGACTGGCCGCGTTGTCTTGCCTGGACGACAGGCCAAGAGCCGCCTGGCGGCCACCCAGCATCTCGATATAGACGTCGGTCAGCAGTTCCGCATCGAGAAGCGCGCCGTGTTTCGTCCGGTGCGAGTTGTCGATGCCATAGCGGCGGCACAGCGCATCGAGACTGTTCGGACCCATCGGATGCCGTCGCCGCGCCAGCGACAAGGTGTCAATCACCCGTTCGGCGGCCACCACTGGAACGCCTACTCTTTGATATTCGGTGTTGAGGAAGCCCATGTCGAAGGACGCATTGTGGGCGACATACTTCGCGCCATCAAAAAAAGAGACGATTTCCTGCGCCACTTCGGCAAAGACCGGCTTGTCGGCCAGAAACGCGTCGGTGATTCCATGCACGGCAAGCGCATCGGGATGGACCTTGCGGCCATCGGGGTTGATAAACAGGTGCAGTGTCCGGCCAGTCGGAAACTGGTTTTCGAGCTCGATGCAGCCGATTTCAATGATCCGGTCGGCCTGGTTGTCCAGGCCGGTGGTTTCGGTATCGAATACGATCTCGCGCATTCATTCGCCCCTGATTAAGGTGTTGGACAATTCGGCAACGATCTCTGCGACCTGGTTCCGGGCCGACGCAAGCCCCTGCCCGGTGTCGATGACATAATCGGCACGTTTACGCTTTTCCGCGTCGGGTGTCTGCCGCGACAGGATGGCTTCGAATTTCTCCGCCGTCATGCCCGGCCGCGCCATCACCCGTTGCCGCTGGATTTCCGCTGCGCAGCTGACCACGACGATGACATCCACACGGTCGGTGGTTCCGGTCTCGAACAGCAGCGGAATGTCGAGCAGAACCATCGGCTCCCCGCGGGCGGTCGCCTGATCGAGAAACTCCTGCTCACGGGCCCGCACCAGCGGATGGATAATCGCCTCAAGCCGCTTGAAGTCATCGGGCCTGGCCATCAGGTGTTGGGACAAGGCCTCGCGGTCGACCACGCCATCGGGAGCAGTTCCCGGAAAGGCGGCTTCGATCAGGGCCGCTGCTTGACCGCTGTAGAGCTGATGAACCGTCTCATCGGCGCTGATCACGGGCATGCCCAGTGCCTTGAACATGTCCGACGTGGTCGATTTTCCCATACCGATAGAGCCGGTGAGACCGATCTTGATCATGAATGCGATTCCATATCGGCAACAATCATTTGCCTAAGCTCCGGCGAGACCTCTGGTGTCAAACCAAACCACCGGGCAAATCCCGGCACTGCCTGGTGCAAAAGCATTCCCAGACCGTCCACCGTGCGCAGGCCGTGCTGCCGGGCCAAGGCGAGCATGGGTGTTTCCAGCGGAATGTAAACAATGTCCGTGACCAGGGCATTGTCCGCCATGACGGTAAAATCGATATCGGGAATCTCGCTTCCACCCATGCCCAGAGAGGTTGTGTTCACGAACAGATCAGCTCCCTGGATGCAATTCGAAAGCTGTTCGCTCCGGTGAGCCGTGACCCGTGGCCCAAACACCTCCGCCAGTATCCGGGCGCGGGCTTCGGTGCGGTTGACGACCTGGATCGTTTCAAGACCGCGCGCCAGCAAGGCATGGATGACAGCACGGCTGGCGCCGCCAGCACCAAGGATCACGGCGGACTTGCCCCTATCCCAGCCCGGGGCCTGTACATCGAGATTGGCGGTGAAGCCATAGGAATCTGTGTTGCCGGCCTTCACCCGCCCATCTTCACACCAGAGCGTGTTGGCTGCTCCGATCCGGCGCGCAGTCTCGTCAACATCATCCACCAGATCCAGAACCGCTTCCTTGTGCGGAATGGTGACATTGCCGCCGCAAAACCCGGAGGAGCCGTCCCGGAGAGCCGAAATGAAGGCTGGCAGATCATCCGGCGCAACGTCTATCGCTTCATAGCTGCCTTCAATTCCGGCCTGCCTGAGCCAATAGCCATGGATTAGCGGTGAACGGGAATGGCCGATCGGGTGGCCGATGACGAAAGCGCGCGGCCGGTGGGAGTCCGGTTCAGCCATCGATGGCGCCCAGCTCCCTGAGTTTTGCCAGCAAGGGCAGCAAGGGCAGGCCAATGATGGTGAAGTAATCCCCTTCGATCCGCTCGAACAGCTGGATACCCTCGCCTTCAAACTGGTAGGCGCCGACGGAAAACAGTGCCCTATCCCCGACATTTGACAGATGGCGGCCGACGAAGGCCGGATCGAGATCACGCATGGTCATCCGTGCGACCGACATGTGCCGCCAGATGGTTTCACCGTCTTTTGCCAGGACAATCGCGCTGTTGAGCTCATGGGTCTTGCCGGAAAGTGCGAGAATCCGACGCCGGGCTTCATCCATGTTGGCGGGTTTGTGATGAATGGTGCCGTCAAGCGACAATGTCTGGTCCGAACCAATGACGATTGCGCCGGGTTTTCGTTCCGAGACCTCCTGGGCCTTGGCTTCGGCCAGGATGGTGGCGACATCTTCCGGGTTCAGGTCCCCAAGCGGTGCTTCCACAGCGCGTTCGTCGATATGCGCGGGTTCCACGTCGAAACTCAGGCCGGCATTTTCAAGCAGGGCTTTTCTGAAAGGGCTTGCCGATGCAAGCACGAGGCGCGTGGTCATGGATGTCTCCTGATACGGGGCCGGTCGGTAGGGTTGGGGTTAACGCCACTTCGGGCGCAAAGCAAGAATAGCGGCTGCGGTCTCCTCTATCGAGCGTCGTGTGACATCGATCACCGGCCAGCCATTGCGTTCGCAAAGCGAGCGGGCGTATTTCAGCTCTTCATTGATCAGCGCCCGGTCGGTGTAATGCTCGCCCTGATATCCGGTGGTCGATCCCAACACACGGTTCTGCCGGACCTGGCATATGCGCTCGACGGAGGCGACAAGACCGACGACAAGCGGTTTCTTTGCCGCATGCAAGCCTTCGGGAAGCGGGGCACCATGAACGATCGGGATATTGGCCGTCTTGATGCCGCGATTGGCCAGATAGATGCTGGTCGGCGTTTTCGAAGTCCGGCTGATGCCCAGGATGATCAGATCAGCTTCGTCGAAATCCAGCGGCAACTGGCCGTCATCATGGTCGAGGGTAAAATTCAGAGCGTCGATCCGCTTGAAGTATTCCTCGCCCATGGCGTGCTGGGCACCGACACGGCGGCGTGATGGAGCTCCGAGATAGGTTTGGAACACGTTAATGACCGGCTCGAGCACGGATACGCTTGGCAGGCCCATGTCACGGCATTTGAGTTCGATGATCGATGCAAGTTCGGCGTCTACAATCGTGTAGAGAACAATACCGGGGGCGCCGTCGATGGCATCGAGCACGGCAAACAGCTGCTTGCGGGTCCGGATCAGCGGGTAGACATGCTCGAGCGCCTGGGCGCCCTGGAACTGGGCCGCCGCCGCCCGGCCGGCCGCCATGAGGGTCTCGCCGGTCGAATCGGAGATCAGATGCAGATGAAAATAGTTTTTGGTCTGCTCCACAGGATTCTCCGGGGGCTGTTGATAAAGCGGGATAAGCTTGAAGTAGCGATCCCGGCCTTGCGATTGCAAGGGATAACCCACCGGGTTTTCCACAATGGCCGTTTTGGGGAAGAATTTCGGTTCTGATTCCGGGAGAGAATGGAAAACTTCAATCCGGGATTTGGAGGTTGGGTTTCGACGGTTTCGGTAGACCACTGGAATCGTGTGGCAATTCGAAGGCTGATAGTGCTTGTCAGCAATTCAGATTCGCCTTGCGCGCCATCCCCCGTTATATGAGCTAGCTGTGGATGGCGTGTGGATAAATCTCAATCCCCTGAAAACACAGAGTCATAGAATCAGAATCCTTTTCAATAAGGATTTATTTAAGGAAGTGGTGGATGACGAAATCCGGTGATCGCAAGGTGATGAGGGTGCTGGCCGGTGAAACCGTCTTCCCTCCTCCGATATGGCTGATGCGGCAGGCAGGGAGGTATCTGCCGGAATACCGGGCCACGCGAAAAACGGCCAAGGGATTTCTCGATCTCTGCTACACACCTGATCTGGCCGTCGAGGTGACGTTGCAACCGATCCGACGGTTTGGTTTTGATGCAGCGATCCTGTTTTCCGATATTCTCGTGATTCCGGATGCGCTTGATAGAAACGTGCGATTTGTCGAAGGCACGGGACCCTTGATGGATCCGATTTCTCCCGAGGCCATCGCCACGCTTGATGCGTCGAACCTGCACACGCATCTGGCTCCTGTCTATGAGACTGTCCGGCGGCTGAGAGCAGAGCTACCTGCCGAAACCACGCTGCTTGGCTTCTGCGGTGCACCATGGACGGTTGCAACTTACATGATTGCCGGAAAAGGAACGCCTGACCAGGCCCCTGCCCGACTGTTTGCCATGCAGCATCCGGAAGAGTTCACGACGCTTTTGAGGCTCTTGTCGGACCTCTCCGCCGATTACCTGATCGCGCAGATCGATGCCGGTGCCGATGCGGTGCAGATCTTCGATTCCTGGGCGGGTGTTCTTTCCGAGCGTGATTTTGCCCGCTATTCGATCGCGCCGGTGAAACACATGGTCGACCGGATCCGCAGGGAACGGCCCGGCGTGCCGGTCATTGGTTTCGCCAAAGGCGCCGGTGCGTTGCTGGAAAATTATCGGGCGGCCACGGGGATTGACTGCGTTGGTCTCGACTGGACAGTTCCGAAGAATCTTGCGCGGCAAATCCAGGCGCAGGGAGCGGTGCAGGGCAATCTGGACCCGCTTCGGATGGTGGCCGGCGGCACGGCGCTCGATGAAGGCATCGACGAGGTGCTGGAGACGCTCGGCAACGGGCCGCTGATCTTCAATCTCGGTCATGGCATCACACCGCAGGCGGATCCGGGAAATGTCACCCGGTTGATTGAACGGGTTCGCGGAGCGAACGCGAAGTGAGCACGGATCGGGCGACAAGCCGGCAGGAAGGCCGGAAGGCCGGGATAAAGGCCTATGCCAGCATCAGCGCCGTTGTCCTGCTTGCCCTTGTTGCCTGGTGGTTCGAACCGGCCTGGCTCTACGGCTGGCTCAAGGTGTTGCATATCGTGGCCGTGATTTCCTGGATGGTCGGATTGTTCTACCTGCCACGTCTGTTCGTCTACCACGCCGATGCTGATGCGACGGGGGAACCTGCGGCCACCTTCGTGATCATGGAGCAGCGCCTGGTCAAGGTGATCATGAACCCGGCGATGATGGTGTCCTGGGTCGTTGGGCTGTGGCTGGCCTGGAGCGGTTTCGCGTTTCTCGGCGTCTGGCTCTGGATCAAGATCGCGGCAGTGATTGGCTTGACCGTCTTCCATGTGTTCCTGAGCCGTGCTGCAAGACGGTTTGCGGCCGGCCAAAACACGATGACGGCGCGCCAGTGGCGGATGGCGAACGAAGTACCGACGGTGCTGATGATCGTTGTGGTCATCATGGTGGTTATCAAACCGTTTGCCTGATCTGATCACTTGCAGGCATGCGACCGGATGAAGCGCCAGATTCTGGTGGTGCAGGGCTTGCTAGGTTTCACGTGAATCGCTATCTAGCAGGCAACGTCTTCTATGGCGGGCGCCAGTACCAGTCTGGCCGGCATTCAAATGCCGGATCGCATATGCCTGCCACTCCCCTGTCTACAGAAAAAGAATTTGGATTTCCCATGCAGGAAATGAAGCTTCAAGAGCTCAAGAACAAGACCCCGACCGACCTGTTGGCTTTTGCCGAATCAGTTGAAGTCGAAAATGCGGGCGTAATGCGCAAGCAGGAGTTGATGTTTGCGATCCTCAAGCAACTCGCTGCGCAGGAGGTCGAAATTATTGGTGAGGGCGTGGTTGAAGTCCTGCAGGACGGCTTCGGTTTCATGCGATCTGCCAACGCCAACTACCTGCCTGGTCCGGATGACATCTATATTTCTCCGTCGCAGATCCGCCGGTTTTCGCTGAAGACAGGTGATACTGTCGAAGGACCGATCCGCGGGCCGAAGGAAGGCGAACGCTATTTCGCGCTCCTGAAGGTCAACACAATCAATTTCGAGGATCCGGAGAAGATCCGCCACAAGGTGCATTTCGACAATCTGACGCCGCTCTATCCTGACACGCGGTTCAAGATGGAAATCGACAATCCGACCACCAAGGACATTTCCGCCCGGGTGATCGACCTTGTTGCTCCGATCGGAAAGGGGCAGCGCGGCCTGATCGTGGCACCACCGCGTACCGGCAAGACGGTTCTGCTGCAGAACATTGCCCATTCGATCACCGCCAATCATCCCGACTGCTATCTGATCGTTCTCCTGATCGATGAGCGTCCGGAGGAAGTCACCGACATGCAGCGCTCGGTCAAGGGTGAGGTTGTGGCCTCGACCTTTGACGAACCGGCCGTCCGTCACGTGCAGGTGGCCGAGATGGTTATCGAGAAAGCCAAGCGGCTGGTGGAGCATGGCCGCGATGTCGTCATTCTGCTCGATTCGATCACCCGCCTGGGCCGGGCCTATAACACCGTGGTGCCTTCGTCGGGCAAGGTCCTGACCGGTGGTGTCGACGCCAATGCGCTGCAGCGCCCGAAGCGCTTCTTCGGCGCCGCGCGTAACATCGAGGAAGGCGGTTCGCTGACCATTATTGCAACCGCACTGATCGATACCGGTTCGCGCATGGATGAAGTGATCTTCGAGGAATTCAAGGGCACCGGCAACTCCGAAATCGTGCTTGATCGTAAGGTTGCAGACAAGAGAATTTTCCCGTCTATGGATATTCTCAAGTCCGGCACCCGCAAGGAAGATTTGCTGGTTCCGAAACAGGATCTGCAAAAGATCTTTGTGTTGCGCCGGATTCTGGCCCCGATGGGGACCACAGATGCAATCGAATTCCTGATCGACAAGCTCAAGCAGACCAAGACCAACAGCGACTTCTTCGATTCCATGAACACCTGATAAGTCGCGCAATTAACCGATTCGATTCGAAACCGGTACGATAATGCGGGATACCATTTTTGCCCTCTCCTCGGGCGCGCCGCCTGCCGGTGTCGCGGTTATCCGGATATCGGGGCCGGGCGTTCGATTCGGACTCGAAACGATATCGGGTTCAATCCCCCCGCCAAGACAAGCAGTTTTAGCGCGTCTAAGGGATGAGCAGGGCATGGAACTGGACCAGGGCTTGGTGCTGTTCTTTCCGGGTCCGAGATCGTTTACCGGCGAAGATGTCGCAGAGTTTCACATTCATGGCGGCCGCGCATCGGTTTCGGCGGTGATTGATCTTCTTTCGCGCTTGCCCGGATACCGATTGGCGGAACCGGGAGAATACACACGAAGAGCGTTCGAGAACGGCCGCATGGATCTCACTGCGGTGGAAGGCCTGTCCGACCTGATACGCGCTGAAACCGAAGCGCAGCGGCGCCAGGCTTTGGGTCAGGCCGATGGGCGGTTGCGTGATATCTACGATAGCTGGGCAAAACGCATCACCCATGCACGGGCTATGATTGAAGCCGAACTGGATTTTTCGGACGAAGAGGACATTCCGGGCTCGGTGGCAGCTCGTATCTGGCCATCCATGGAACAACTCAGAACCGAGCTTACGGACCACTTGTTGCAAGCAAGAAGCGGTGAAGTTGTCCGCGACGGTTTCCGAGTGGCATTGATCGGTGCTCCAAATGCCGGCAAATCTTCGCTGATGAATGCGCTGGCCCAAAGGGATGTCGCTATCGTTTCTGATCAACCCGGGACAACACGTGACATTGTCGAAGTACGACTGGATGTTGGCGGGCACTTGGTGCTGCTGCAGGATACGGCAGGGCTGAGATCTTCGGACGACGGTATCGAACAGGAAGGTATTCGCCGCAGTTTGGCGGCCGCCAATAGTGCCGATCTGGTGCTGGAACTTCGGGATTCGAGTTCATTGATCGAACAGCAAGGAGCGAATCCGGTGATCGATAGTCCCACGGTGGTCGTTTGGACAAAGTCGGATCTCCTGGAGGAACAACCCGCAACCATCGAGAAGACTGATGTACTGGTCTCCAGCCTGGCGGGATCCGGACTCGATCAGCTGATCGCACTTATTGGTCGGCGATTGTCAGCCATTCACCCGGCGAACGGCGATAATGTTCCGACCCGCACCCGGCATGTCCAGTATTTGCGGAAATGCGAGGAAGAGTTGAGTGCCGCCATCTCCAGCGAAACCCTCCCTATTGAGCTGAGGTCCGAGCATCTCCGGAGTGCGGCGCATGCGCTCGGGAAGATCACTGGCAATGTCGATGTCGAAGACCTTCTCGGTGTGATTTTTTCAGAATTCTGCGTCGGAAAATGATTCACGTGAAACAATCTGCTACAAGCTTGGGATGGTGATTCACGTGAAACATTGGATCTGCTGAGCCCGCCATATCCTGGTTCGCGTTTCACGTGAAACAAACCCCTTGACTCAGCGAAAGAGCGTAGCCAAGCAGTCAGTCTCGCGGAGATAGATGATGAAATATGATGTCGTTGTAATTGGCGGGGGTCACGCCGGCAGTGAAGCAGCAGCAGCTTCCGCAAGGCTCGGTGCCAAAACTGCGATTGTGACACACAAGATAGACACCATCGGTACCATGTCATGCAACCCCGCCATCGGCGGGCTTGGCAAAGGCCATCTCGTGCGCGAGATCGATGCCATGGACGGTCTGATGGGCCAGGCAGCCGATCAATCCGGTATCCAGTTCAGAATGCTCAACCGGCGCAAGGGACCGGCCGTATGGGGTCCCCGGACACAGGCAGACCGGAAGCTCTACAAGCAGGCCATTCAAACCCTTCTCAAGGCGACGCCGAACCTAGATATCATAGAGGCTGAGGCGGATGATCTGGCAGTTGATGGCAATCAACTCACAGCGGTTCTGTTGAAAGACGGAAGGCGGATAGATACCTCTGCAGTGGTTTTGACCACAGGCACTTTCCTTCGTGGCCTGATCCATATAGGTGACCGGAAAATTCCGGCCGGGCGGATGAACGAGGAACCGTCGCTTGGACTGTCGGAGACCCTGGAACGCGCAGGCTTTCAGATGGGCCGATTGAAGACCGGGACTCCAGCGCGCCTCGACGGCGATACGATAAACTGGGACCTGGTGGAGTGGCAGGAAGCGGATGCAGAACCGATCCCCTTCTCTTTCCTGACCGAAAGGATAGAGGTTCCGCAAATCCGGTGCGGTATCACCAGGACGACTGAGCGGACTCATCGCATCATCCAGGAGAATATACATCGCTCCGCTATGTATTCCGGGCAGATCGAAGGGGTCGGTCCGCGTTATTGTCCGTCCATCGAGGACAAGATTGTTCGCTTCGGCGAACGTGACGGTCATCAGATTTTTCTCGAGCCGGAAGGTCTCGACGATTCAACTGTCTATCCCAACGGAATCTCGACATCGCTGCCGGAAGAAGTTCAGGACGCATTTCTGAGGACGATTCCCGGTCTGGAAAATGTCCGCATAATTCAGCCGGGCTATGCGATCGAATATGACCATGTCGATCCGCGCGAATTGCGGCAAACGCTGGAAACAAGGAATATCGGCGGTCTCTATCTCGCCGGACAAATCAACGGCACGACGGGCTATGAGGAAGCCGGGGCCCAGGGATTGGTCGCAGGTTTGAATGCCGCGCTGCAGGTTCAGGGTCGGGCGCCGTGTCTGTTCAGCCGGACAGATTCCTATATCGGCGTCATGGTGGATGATCTTACCACCAAGGGCATCAGTGAACCGTACCGCATGTTCACATCGAGGGCAGAGTATCGGCTCTCGCTTCGGGCCGACAACGCAGAGCTACGGCTGACGCAGAAAGCGACCGAGCTGGGATGTGTTTCTTCGGAGCGCCGAGTAAAGTTCGAGACCTATTTCGATTCGCTGACGAAATGTTTGAATGATTTGTCTGCACGGAGTCTCTCACCAAGTGAAGCGTTGAAGCATGGGCTGAAGTTGAACAAGGATGGCATACGGCGTACGGCGTTCCAGTTACTTTCCTATCCTGATATCGATCTTGAGCGTATCTTGAAGATCTGGCCAGAGCTCGGTCACCATGGGGAAAAAATCCTGAATGCCGCGGCGGTAGATGCGGTTTACGCCGTGTATCTGGATCGGCAGAAGCAGGAAATCGAGCAACGCCAGCTTGAAGAAAGCCGAAAGATTCCCGAGAATTTTGATTATTCCAGGCTCCCTGGTCTCTCACATGAGCTTCGGTCCAAGCTCGAGAAGGTTCGGCCGCCCTCGATCGGGCATGCTGAACGGATTGAGGGAATGACACCCGCGGCTATCGCTTTGCTCCTCGCACATTTGCGCAAGCACCAGTCCGGAGATCCTACCGACAGATTTGCGGCGGTCTAACGTGACAGAGGCAAATAGTAATTTCGCGGAGAGCGAATTTGTTTCACGTGAAACATGGGACAAGTTGCGGCTCTACAGCGATCTGGTGCGAAAATGGCAGGCGTCGATCAACCTGATTTCACCCAAGACTCTTCCAGAGCTTTGGGAACGGCATGTTCTCGACAGTCTTCAGCTTTTTCGCCTGAAACCGGAACCATTGACATGGGTTGACATGGGGAGTGGCGCAGGATTTCCGGGGCTGGTGACCGCCATTTGTCTGCGTGAGAGAGAAGCCGGCTGGGTCCATCTCGTCGAAAGCAACAACAAAAAGGCCGCATTTCTGCGTCAAGTGATTCTTGAAACCGGTGCCAGAGCGAGCGTGCACCCGACTCGGATCGAGGCTGCAGCGGAAAAACTGGAGGGTTTGGAAGCAGTTTCGGCGCGGGCGCTTGCATCCCTGACGGAACTGCTCGAATACAGTTCCCTGTTTCTTGAGAAAAACCCAGATTTGCAGATCTGGTTTCACAAAGGCTTGGATTACCGGGAAGAAGTGAGATCAGCGCGTGACCATTGGGTCTTCGATCTGGTAGAACATCAAAGTCTGGCACAGGATGGATCGGCAATCCTGGAGGTCAGCAATCTATCCAAGCGTAACTAAGCCGCGGACCCTTTTCGATGCACCATTCGAAGAACCGGATCATCACCATCGCCAACCAGAAAGGCGGCGTGGGCAAAACCACAACCGCAATCAACCTCGCCACCGCCCTTGCGGCGATCGGCGAGGAAGTGTTGATCGTCGATATCGATCCGCAGGGCAATGCCAGTACCGGGCTGGGAATCGATCGCAAGGATCGTGGCGTTTCGGCCTATGACCTGTTGACGCAAAACGCGACTGTCGCTGAAACCGTGCGGCAGACGGCCGTGCCTCATTTGAGCATAATTCCCTCGACTATGGATCTGCTCGGGGTGGAAATGGAAATTTCGGGAATGTCGGATCGGGTTTTCAAGCTCAAGAAGGCGCTGCAGGGAGATGATGCCAAGCATTACGATTATGTGCTGATCGACTGTCCGCCCTCACTCAACCTCTTGACCATGAATGCCATGGCGGCAGCGCATTCGATCCTGGTGCCACTGCAGTGCGAGTTCTTTGCGCTCGAGGGTCTGAGCCAGCTGCTGGAAACAGTGGGCCAGGTCCGGGACTCACTTAACCCGACACTCGACATCCAGGGCATCGTGATGACGATGTATGATGCGCGCAATAATCTTGCGCTGCAGGTGGTCGAGGATGTCCGCTCGCATCTTGGAGACAAGGTCTATCGGACCCTCATTCCCCGGAATGTGCGGGTTTCCGAGGCGCCCTCCTATGGAAAGCCGGCGATACTCTATGATCTAAAATGTGCCGGCAGCCAGGCCTATCTGCAGCTGGCCTCCGAAGTTATTCAACGCGAACGCAATCGTAAGGCTGCCTGACCCGAGCGGTCGAGCTGCGAAGATGGATATGACAATGTCGGACGATGTAAATAGAAAGCGCCTCGGTCGTGGTTTGGCGGCCCTGATCGGAGAAATTGACCAGCCGGCGCAATCCCCGTCGAAACCCAATGTTTCGGCGGACCGGACAGTGCCGATCGAGCATGTCAGCCGAAATCCACGGAACCCGCGCAGAAGCTTCGACCCGGCTGATCTTGAGGATCTGTCGAATTCGATCCGCCAGCACGGGATCGTGCAGCCGGTGATGGTCCGCCGCGGTGGCGATGACCGCTATGAGATCATTGCCGGTGAACGCCGCTGGCGTGCCGCACAGATGGCCGGCCTGGTGGAAATTCCGGTCATCGTGCGCGATGTGGACGACCGCACCGCGCTGGAAATCGCCATTGTGGAAAACGTCCAGCGTGCGGATCTCAATGCGCTGGAAGAGGCGCAGGGCTACGAGCAGCTGATTGCCCATTATGGCTACACCCAGAACGACCTTGGAGAAGTGATTGGCAAGAGCCGCAGTCACGTGGCCAATTCATTGCGCTTGCTGAAACTGCCGGACGAAGTCCGCAGCATGCTGGCGGAAGGAGCGTTGTCGGCGGGCCATGCCCGCGCCATCGTCTCGACCTCGGATCCGGTCGGCCTGGCACGCAAGATTGCCGACGAGGGCCTTTCGGTGCGCGATGCGGAGAAGCTGGCTCAGAAGGATGCTGATCAGAGCAGTAAGCCGGAAGGGCTGGAAACCAAGTCGAGCCGTTCCGATCAGAAGGACGCCGACACACTGGCGCTGGAACGAAGCCTCTCCGACGTGCTGGGGCTCAAGGTGCAACTGGCCCACAAGGGACAGGGCGGCCAGTTGCGGATCGACTACAAGTCGCTTGAACAACTTGACGAGCTTTGCCGGCTTCTGGGCGAGAAATAGCACGATAGTGCAGTGATAAGCGGCCTAGCGGCTTAGCAGGCAAGTTCTCAGCAGAGCCTGCCGGGCAATGGAGGCTTCAAGCTGCGGCCTGCGCCGGGTGTCGAGCACGGCATCGGAGAGCCGGCGCATTTCCCGGTTGATGGCTTCCAGCCGCCAATGGCGCAAGGCGCGTTCGACCACCGGCTTTCGCTTGAAGTGGATGCCGCGCCCCCTTTCGGTCAAGGCCTGGGCCGGTTGGCGCCCGTGATTTTCGACCAGCGAGCGCATGGCGTCGAGCTGCTCAAACTGCATGATACAGCTGCGCAGCACCAGGAAGACGGATGTCTTCGACGCGAGAATCCGCTCCAATGCTGCTTCCAGCCGAACGGGATCACCGGAGAACACGGCATCAACGGCATCATCTACCGAGAGGGCCGCGACGTCGCCAATGGCCTCGACAACATCGTCATCAGTGACGGTACCTTTGCCATGGCAGTAAAGTGCAAGTTTTTTCAATTCGTTACGGCTCGCCAAGCGATCCCCGCCAAGCAATTGGGTGAGACGCTGGCGCGCCTCCCCCTGGATGGTCAGGTCGGCGTTGCCGAGTTCCTCGTCAATGAGCGCCTGTATGCCTCTGGCGTCGTCGGCGTAGCAGGGAATGGCCAGCGCCGTGCGGGCGTTCTCAACGACCTTGCGCAGGCCGCTGCCCTTTTTCAGGTCCCCTGCCTCGATCAGCAGGTGGGAAGATCCCGGTTCCGCGTCAACCAGAGCTGTGACGGCCTGTACAAGCCCGCGCTCGTTGCCGGCATTCTTGACCCAGACCAGGCGGTCTCCTCCGAACAGGCTAATGGCACCGAATTCATCGGCCAGCCGCCCAGGATCGCTGGACAGATCTGAAGATTCAAGCTTGAGAACGGAGAAATCATCCTTGAGATCGACCCCGGTTTTGGCGGCCACTTCGGCGGAGCGTTCCGAGACCAGCCCCCGGTCGGGACCATAGACAAGCACGATTCGGTAAGGTGTCCCTTCGCGCCGGACAAATCCGGCGAATTCATGGTTCTTGAGCTGTGCCATGCCGCCTCTGAGTCCCGGTTCAAAATAAGGCGCCGCGCAAACAGGTTACTTCGCGCGCGAGGTTGAGTTATCCCCTAACGACGCCTGTTGTTCAGCATTCAACCCGGCAAGTGAACGCCGAGTGCCTAGCGTGCGAGGGCTGCCGCGATGTCGGCGCGCACCAGGTTCGCAACTTGCCGTGCAGCGCGATCTTCCGCTTCTAGCTTGGCTCTTTCCTGGGCGAAATTCTGTGAAGGCAGATCGAGTTGCGCATCAGCGAAGCGGGTACCGGACTTGACTGCTTCGCCGGTGCTCGCTGATTTCAGTACATAAGCTGCTGTCACGGTGGTGCGGGCAGCTGAGAACTCGTTGTCGAGCCCGCCGGGCAACAAGCCCGCGGTTGTTGAAGTCACCACCAGATCAAGAGTGTAAGTGCTGTTGGCCTGTTCACCGCCAAAGCCGAGTACCAGCTCATTGCGGACCACCTGTTCTATCCTGCTATCGGCCTCCGACACAAAGACGGATTGTTGCTGGTCTTGCATGGAACCGTAAAGCGGCTGCGCCTGGCAACCGGCCAGCATCCCGAGGCCGAGCAGGGCTGCAAGTACCCTTGCTCTGCTGTCCCATCCGCAAACTTCAAACGACAACATTGACGATCCTCTGGGGTACGATGATGAGTTTGCGTGGCGGATTGCCGCCCAGTGCGGTTTGAACGAAGTCCAGTGTCAATACAGCCTTCTCGACCGCAGCTTGGTCGGCATTGCGGTCAATTGTCAATTCGCCGCGTTTCTTGCCGTTGATCTGAACCGGCAGGGTGATCTGTTCATCCGTAACCAGGCTGGGATCGAAATCCGGCCATGCGATGGTTGCCACCATGCCGTCATTGCCGAGCAATTTCCAGCATTCTTCGGCCAGATGCGGCATCATTGGTGCAATAAGTTGAACCAGCATGCCTGCAGCCTGCTTGCAGGCGGCCTTGAGGTCCGGATCCGCCTTGCCTGCGGCGACATCCGTCAGTGGTCCTGCCAGCGTATTGACCAATTCATAAAGCCGGGCCACGGCCTTGTTGAAGGCCAGTTTCTCGATGTCCTCGCCAACAGCCTTGACCGTCTTGTGGGCGATGCGGGAGACTTCGAGAGCCTTGCCGGAAACACCGATCTGAGCCTCGACGGCGTCGAGTTCGGGTGCTGCTTCGCCCAGCAAGCGCCAAACCCGCTGAACAAAGCGGTGCGCGCCTTCAACGCCGGCTTCGGTCCAGATCACGTCACGGTCCGGTGGTGAGTCGGAAAGCATGAAAAACCGAGCAGTATCAGCACCATAGCTGTCGATGATGTCGTCAGGATCGACGACATTCTTCTTCGATTTCGACATTTTTTCGATGGAGCCGATGACAAGTGCTTCACCGGTCTTGGCGTGTTTGGCCTGCCGGACACCATCGATTTCTGCGATCTCCACGTCAGCCGGAGGAACCCACTCGCCCTTGCCGCCCCTGTCCGTGCGGTAGGTCTCATGAACCACCATGCCTTGCGTAAACAGGCCACGGAACGGCTCTTTCAGGTCCACGTGGCCGGTCTTCTGCATGGCGCGGGTGAAGAAGCGCGAATAGAGCAGATGCAGGATCGCGTGCTCAATGCCGCCGATATACTGATCAACCGGCAGCCAGGCGCTGGCAACCGATGGATCGGTTGGCGTGTCGTGGCGCGGCGCGGTGAAACGGGCGAAGTACCAGGACGAATCGACAAATGTGTCCATCGTGTCGGTTTCCCGCCGGGCTGCATTGCCGCAGCTCGGGCAATTGACGTGCTTCCAGGTCGGATGGTGATCGAGCGGATTGCCCGGCTTGTCCAGCGTGACATCATCAGGCAGCTGGACCGGGAGGTCCTTAGCCGGCACAGGAACTGCACCGCAATCGTCGCAATGGATTACCGGTATGGGGGCACCCCAGTAGCGTTGGCGCGACAGGCCCCAGTCGCGGAGGCGGAAATTGGTCTTGCGGGCAGCTTGCGGTGCATCACCCAGGGTCCGGGCTTCGAGCTGTTCAGCAACGGTATCAAACGCCTGGTCAGGCGTCAGGCCGTCGAGATGGCGCGAATTGATCATCACGCCATCGCCGACATAAGCGGTGTCGGTGATGACAAAGCTGGCCGCATCCGCATCGGCAGGCATTACCACCGGGGTGACCGGCAGATTGTACTTGCGGGCAAAATCAAGGTCGCGCTGGTCGCCGGAGGGGCAGCCGAAGATGGCGCCGGTGCCGTAGTCCATCAGTACGAAATTGGCGATATAGACCGGAACCGTCCAGTCAGGATCAAGCGGATGGATTACGTTGATGGCAGTCTTCAGGCCGGTCTTTTCGGCTGTTTCAAGCGCTGCCACCGAGGTCCCGGTGCGGCGGCATTCGTCACAGAACGCGGCCACTGCCGGATCCTTGGCAGCCAGTTCCCTGGCCAGCGGATGATCCGCGGCAATAGCCAGGAACGAAGCGCCATAAAGGGTGTCGGGCCGCGTGGTGTAGACCTCGATATCGGTTGCGCCGCCGGCTTCTGCCGGTTCGGCGATCTCCCAGCGCAGTGACAGACCCTCGGATTTGCCGATCCAGTTCTTCTGCATCAGCCGAACCTTTTCCGGCCACTGGTCCAATTCGTCGAGAGAAGCCAGAAGATCCTCGGCATAATCGGAGATGCGGAAGAACCATTGAGTCAGTTCGCGCTGCTCGACCGGAGCGCCGGAGCGCCAGCCGCGGCCGTCAATGACCTGCTCATTGGCCAGCACCGTCATGTCGACCGGATCCCAGTTGACCTTGGAATTGCGGCGATAGATCAGGCCGGCCTTGAGGAAATCGAGAAACAGCGCCTGCTGCTGTTTGTAATAGTCGACGTCGCAGGTGGCGAATTCGCGGCTCCAGTCGAGCGACAGGCCCATCGATTTGAGCTGCTTGCGCATGGCGTCGATATTGGCATAGGTCCAGTCGCGCGGGTGAACCTTGTTCTGGATCGCGGCGTTCTCGGCCGGCATGCCGAAGGCGTCCCAGCCCATGGGATGGAGCACATTGAAGCCCTTGGCGCGCTTGTAACGGGCGACGACATCGCCCATGGCGTAGTTGCGCACATGTCCCATGTGAATCCGGCCCGACGGATAGGGGAACATCTCGAGCACGTAGTATTTCGGGTCCGAACTGCCGTTGTCGGTCTCGTAAATACGCGCCTCGTCCCACACGCGCTGCCAGCGGGTTTCCGCCTGTTTGGGATTGTATCGTTCAATTGCCATAAAGGATCACCAGAAAACCTGTCAGATTTTGTCGCGACCTTCACCATGAAACCCGGCAAGCGTCAACCATTGAGCGGCTATAGCGCCCAAGAACAGGGCGATTGGCGGTTCCCGGCGGGTAAGCTGCGGCGGAAAGCGCAGTCTGGCTCAATTGGCAAGGACAGTGGGCTGGGGTAACACCAAGAAGCGAATTATTGGCAAGCGAATGGAGCGCAGTGTGAGTGCACGGGAAAACCTGGAGACGGTAAGGGCGGCCATTGCCGCGGCGGAAGCCGGCGCAAACAGGAAAGAGGGCGCGGTGCGGCTGGTGGCGGTTTCCAAGACCAAGCCTGCAGAAGAGATCACACCGGTGATCGAGGCGGGACAACGGGTTTTCGGTGAAAACCGGGTCCAAGAGGCGCAATCGAAATGGCCGGACCTGAAGGCTGGAACCGACGGAATCGAGCTGCATCTGATCGGACCGTTGCAATCCAACAAGACCGCCGATGCGGTGGCGCTGTTTGACGTGATCCAGACCGTTGACCGGGAGAAGATTGCCAGGGAGATTTCCAAGGAGATCAGGAAACAGGACAAGCACCCGCTTCTCTATGTCCAGGTCAATACCGGCTCGGAGCCGCAGAAGGCCGGCATCGAACCCGATGAAGCGGCTGCTTTCATTGCCTTGTGCCGGTCCGAACTGGGGCTCACGATCAGCGGCCTGATGTGCATTCCGCCCGTGGACGAAAATCCGGGACCGCACTTCGCGCTGCTCGGCAAACTTGCCCGCGAGAACGGTATCGAGACGCTGTCTATGGGCATGTCGGATGATTTCGATACGGCGATCGGCTTCGGTGCAACGGAAGTCCGGGTCGGTTCAGCGATATTCGGCGCGCGCTAATCGATTTGACGGGCAGACCTAGCCCAAGGTCTAGTTTTCGCGGCGAGGACTGAGGCTTAGGGTGCGGCGCATTCGGCTTTCCGGGTGGAGGTGTGCGGCATGGGAGTGCCGCGCCGAGGAGCATGGAGGAGATGGTCATGGCGAGCAGTTACGGTGAGGTCTACGCAGGCTGGCAGAAGAACCCGGAAGGGTTCTGGATGGAGCAGGCGGAGGCGATCGACTGGTTCACCAAGCCCGGGAGGGCTTTCGATGGGAATCAGGGCGTGTATGGCAGCTGGTATCCGGACGGCATCACCAATACCTGCCACAACTGTCTTGACCGGCATGTGGCCGCCGGCCGCGGTGAACAGGCCGCCCTGATCCATGACAGCCCGATTACCGGCACCAAGCGTTCGATCACCTATTCGGAACTGCTCGCCGAAGTCGAGGCCTTTGCCGGCGCCATGGCGGACAAGGGGATCGGCAAGGGCGACCGGGTTGTCATCTACATGCCAATGGTGCCCGAGGCGATCGTGGCGATGCTGGCCTGCGCCCGGCTTGGCGCCATCCATTCGGTGGTGTTTGGCGGTTTCGCCGCGCATGAGCTTGCCACCCGGATCGAGGACAGCGAGGCCAAACTGATCGTCAGTGCCTCCTGCGGTATCGAACCGGGCCGGATCGTGGCCTACAAGCCGTTGCTGGATGCAGCGATCGAGCAATCGCGCCACAAGCCTGAGGCGACGATTGTGCTGCAGCGGGAACAGCAAGGCTGCGAGCTGATCGAAGGCCGGGACTTCGACTATGCGGAGCTGCTCCAGGCCAATGCCGGCCGCAAGACCCCCTGCACGCCGGTCAAGGCCACCGACCCGCTCTACATTCTCTACACGTCAGGCACCACCGGTCAGCCCAAGGGTGTGGTGCGCGACAATGGCGGCCACATGGCGGCGCTCTACTGGTCGATGCACGCGATCTACGGCGTCAAGCCGGGCGAAGCATTCTGGGCAGCTTCGGACATTGGCTGGGTCGTCGGCCATTCCTACATCGTCTATGCACCGCTGCTGCATGGCAACACGACCATCGTTTTTGAAGGCAAACCGGTGGGTACGCCCGATGCGGGAACTTTCTGGCGGGTCATCTCCGAACACAAGGTTGCGGTGCTGTTCACCGCGCCAACCGCCTTTCGCGCGATTCGCAAGGAAGATCCGGAAGGCAGTCTCGTCGGACGGTACGACCTTTCCGGTTACCGAGCCCTGTTTCTCGCGGGCGAGCGGGCGGACCCGGACACCATTCACTGGGCCGAGAAGATGCTCGAGGTGCCGGTGATCGATCACTGGTGGCAGACCGAAACCGGCTGGACGATCGCCGGAAATCCGATGGGGCTGGGCCTCAAGCCGGTGAAATACGGCTCGCCCGCGGTGGCGATGCCGGGCTACGACGTGCAGGTGCTCGATGATGCAGGACATGAGGTGTCCGCGGGCACGCTGGGCAATATCGTGGTCAAGCTGCCGCTGCCGCCGGGCTGCCTGCCGACGCTCTGGAATGCCGAGGAGCGCTTCCGGCAAGCCTATCTGTCGGAGTTTCCCGGCTACTACAAGACCGCCGATGCAGGCTTCGTAGATGAGGACGGCTATCTGTTCATCATGGCGCGCACCGATGACATCATCAACGTGGCAGGCCACCGGCTGTCGACGGGCGGGATGGAAGAGGTGGTGTCCGAGCACCCCGATGTGGTGGAATGCGCGGTGATCGGTATTGCCGACCCTATGAAGGGCCAGATTCCCGCCGGTTTCATCGTCATCAACAACCAGCACGGCCGCAGCGATGAGGAGATCGAGACAGAAGTGGTCAAGCTGGTGCGCGAGCAGATCGGGCCCGTCGCCGCCTTCAAGACGGTGATGGTCGTCAAGCGGCTTCCGAAAACACGCTCGGGCAAGATCCTGCGCGCCACCATGCAGAAAATTGCCGATGGCGAAGCGTGGAACATGCCCGCAACCATCGACGATCCGGGTGTTCTCGACGAGATTCACGAAGTTCTGACAAAGCGCGGGATCGCCAGGAAGAGCGATTGACCTCGTCACCCGTCCACGTCAATGTCCCGCCGTTTCGCTAAGGACCTGATCGAAATCCATGTGATTTCCGAGGCCCAGCTTGAAAAAGACCGGTTGGAGCAGCTGTTCGCTTTCAAACGACGAGGCGTGGGGCTCTGAGAAAGGAAAACGACCATGAGACTGGATGGAAGAACAGCAATTGTCACCGGCGGTGCCAAGGGTATCGGACTGGCAATCGTGCGCCGCCTGGTGTCCGAGGGCGCCAAGGTGATGATCGCCGACAATGACGAGGCAGCCGGCAACGCCGCGCTGGAAACGGTCTCCAGTGACGGCGAGGTGCGGTTTACGGCCACCGATGTGTCAGAACGGTTGGATGTTCACAATCTGGTGGCCAAGACGATCGATGCCTTTGGTTCGATCAACGCCCTGGTCAACAATGCCGGAATCGTCCATGCGGCTGATTTTCTCGAGCTGGAGGAAGCCGATTTCGACCGCGTCATGGGTGTCAATCTCAAGGGCACCCTGCTGTGCGGGCAGGCGGTCGCGCGCCATATGGTCGAGCAGATTGAAAAGGGCGAAGAGCCCGGCTCGATCGTCAACATGTCTTCGGTCAACGACACGTTCGCGATCGCAAACCAGGTTCCCTATTCGGTGTCCAAGGGCGGGGTGAGCCAGCTCACCAAGGTGATGGCACTGTCGCTGGCAACGCATGGCATCCGCGTCAATGCTGTCGGGCCTGGTTCGATCATGACCGATCTTCTGTCAGCTGTGGCCGACAATCCGGAAGCAAAGAACCGGATCCTGTCGCGCACTCCGCTGGGGCGGATCGGCGAGCCTTCGGAAATCGCGGCCGTCACGGCTTTTCTGCTGTCAGGCGATGCTAGCTATATCACCGGCCAGACGATCTACGCCGATGGTGGCCGCCTGCCACTCAACTACACGGTTCCCGTCAAGGAATAGGTTGCGGGGAACCCGGCCGTCAGGCCGCTATTATTCCGCGATACAGAAAGGCCCGGCATTGCCGGGCCTTTTGCATTCAGGATCGCGGTGCGGATTCAGCCTTCGTCGTCTTCTTCCGGCTCGGTGCGCTTCATCGAGGTCAGTTTTGCAAAGACTGCATCTGCATCGATTTCCTTCTCGCCATCGTCCTCGACCGGCGTTGCCGATTCGGTCTCGCTGGCGGACACCAGTACGCTGTCGTCACCGGAGCCGGCCACGGCGCCGCGGTTCTTGGAAGCGCGTTCGACTTCGAGGTCGAGATCGATCTGGGTGCATAGGCCCAGCGTAACAGGGTCCATCGGCGTCAGGTTGGCGGCGTTCCAGTGGGTGCGGCCGCGGATCTGTTCAATGGTTGACTTGGTGGTGCCGACCAGACGCGAGATCTGGGCGTCTTTGAGTTCAGGGTGGTTGCGCACCAGCCAGAGGATGGCGTTGGGCCGGTCCTGACGCTTGGAAACGGGCGTATAGCGCGGTCCCTTGCGCTTGGTCTCGGGCACGCGAACCTTTGGTTCGAGAAGCTTCAGCTTGAGTTCCGGATTGGCTTCCGCGGCGGCGATGTCTTCGCGTGAAAGTTGGCCTGTCCCGATCGGATCCAGACCCTTGATGCCCTGCGAAGCTTCGCCGTCGGCGATGGCCTTGACTTCAAGCGGATGAAGTTTGCAGAACTGGGCGATCTGATCGAAGCTCAATGCGGTGTTGTCGACGAGCCAAACGGCGGTTGCCTTCGGCATGAGAAGCTGCTGTGCCATGAATACAATTCTCCTGTCCGTCCGCTCCGGGGGCGCGGGCCGTGGATGTTACCACTATTTTCCGGGAAATCGGCGTCCTTATAACTGCAAGCCCGGCCAAATGCAATTGTTGCAGAATGGTTTCGTGAACCGGCCCATTGTCTAATTGCGGCAATGCCTTGGCCTTGCAATAATGGTCGCCATGAAAGCCGGGTTGCGCCTGAAACGATGACGGGCGCATTTTAGTGAGGAGGCCCCAATGTCGCAGAAAACCCATGAAATCCTGAATGATGCCAAATCGAGAGCGCTGATAGATGATGAAACCTATCAGAATTGGTACCAGGAGAGCATCAGGGATCCGGAAAAATTCTGGGGCGAGCATGGCAAGCGGATCCACTGGTTCAAGCCCTACACAAAGGTCAAGAATACCAGTTTTACCGGTGATGTAGCAATCAAGTGGTTCGAAGACGGCCTGACCAATGTGTCCTACAATTGCATTGACCGGCACCTGGAGAAGCGCGGCGATCAGGTTGCGATCCTATGGGAGGGCGACAATCCCTATGACGACAAGAAGATCACCTACCGCGAGCTCTACGAGCAAGTTTGCCGGCTTGCCAATGTGATGAAGGCGAACGGGGTGAAGAAAGGTGACCGGGTCACCATCTACATGCCGATGATCCCGGAAGCCGCTTATGCGATGCTGGCCTGCACCCGTATCGGTGCAGTGCACTCGATCGTGTTTGGCGGGTTTTCACCCGATGCGCTGGCGGGCCGAATCACCGACTGCGAATCAACCTTCGTGATCACTGCCGACGAGGGTCTGCGGGGCGGCAAGAAGATCCCGCTCAAGCACAACACCGATCTGGCGATCAAAATTGCCGAGCGGAACGGTGTGAGCGTCAAGAACGTGCTGGTGGTTCAGCGTACCGCGGGCAAGGTGGAATGGTTTGCCGAACGGGACATCTGGTACCACGAAGCGACGGCGGCGGCGGAACCGGAGTGCAAGCCTGAAGAGATGAATGCGGAAGACCCGCTGTTCATCCTCTACACCTCCGGTTCTACCGGCAAGCCAAAGGGCGTGCTGCACACCACCGGCGGGTACCTGGTCTATGCCTCGATGACGCATGAATATGTGTTCGATTACCACGAGGGCGATATCTACTGGTGCACCGCCGATGTCGGCTGGGTGACCGGGCATTCCTATATCGTCTACGGACCGCTAGCCAATGGAGCGACCACGTTGATGTTCGAGGGCGTGCCGAACTACCCCTCGCCGAGCCGGTTCTGGGATGTGGTCGACAAGCACAAGGTCAACATCTTCTACACTGCGCCGACGGCGATCCGGGCGTTGATGGGCGCGGGCGACCATCACGTCAGGAAATCCTCGCGGAATTCATTGCGGACGCTGGGTTCGGTTGGCGAGCCGATCAATCCGGAAGCCTGGGAATGGTACTACAATGTCGTCGGCGAGCAGAAATGCCCCATCGTCGATACCTGGTGGCAGACCGAAACAGGTGGCATCCTGATCACGCCGCTGCCCGGCGCCACAAGGCTGAAACCGGGTTCGGCGACGCGGCCGTTCTTTGGTGTGCAGCCCCAGCTGGTCGATGGCGACGGCAATGTGCTCGAAGGCACCGCGGAGGGCAATCTCTGCATCATCGATTCCTGGCCGGGGCAGATGCGCACGGTCTATGGCGACCATGAACGTTTCATCCAGACCTATTTTTCGACCTACAAGGGTAAATATTTCACCGGTGACGGCTGCCGTCGTGACGAGGATGGATATTACTGGATTACCGGCCGTGTCGATGACGTGATCAACGTCTCGGGCCACCGCATGGGCACTGCGGAAGTCGAAAGCGCGCTGGTATCCCATGACGCTGTGTCCGAGGCGGCGGTCGTCGGCTACCCGCATGATGTCAAGGGCCAGGGCATCTATTGCTACGTGACGCTGATGGAAGGCCAGAAAGGAGACGACGCGCTGCGCAAGGCACTGGTCGCGCATGTGCGCAACGAAATCGGCCCGATCGCCTCGCCGGACAAGATCCAGTTCTCGCCGGGCCTGCCGAAAACCCGCTCGGGCAAGATCATGCGCCGAATTCTGCGCAAGATCGCAGAGGATGAGTTCAGCGCGCTGGGCGATACCTCGACACTGGCTGACCCAGGGGTGGTCGATGACCTGATCAGCAACCGCCAGAACAAGAAGGGCTGATCCTCGGCCATTGCAGTTCACGGGCCCACCTGTTTTCAACAGGTGGGCCCTTTTCAATCTGAATGACCCTGGCTGGTGGTGATTTCCTCGAACAGATCAGCGAAAACCCCGGGATCCATGTTCTGCTCTCCGGTTTGCAACAGCCAGATCTTAACATGGTTGCCGGGATCATGAAGAATGTCTCCGCACCTATCTGCATAACCGGCAATATCCGGCAGGACTCGCAACGTCCCTGAAAGCCGCTGACTTCAAGACCGCGATATCCCGTATCGGTGGAGCAGGCGAATAGGGCATCACGAAACACACACACATAATGCATTTTCGAACAACCTAAACTCTATTGGTGTATCTTGTGAGAGAGAATCCGAGCCAAAAATCGCCAGAACGACTGCATTTGGCGGGCCCGTGCTTTGGTGCGCCGTGACATGTGGTGGTTTCAACCAGGATCGGACCCAGAAAGAAATTTGCTTTCCTGACTTGGCAAGCGTCCGATCCTGTCCCACATTGTAGGTGTCGTTAACAAATGAAAAGGAGGTGATCTGATGTCGAGTGATTCCCAAAAGCCGGTTCGTGCGATACGGATTGCCGGACTTCGGAGCAGCCTCTGAAGCGCCGGGAATACTGGCAAGTCCCGATCCTTCCTTGATGTGAGCGGGCAGGCGTCCAACCGGCGCTGGAATTCACGAAGGCCACCCTCGCGGGTGGCCTTTTTGATGTCTGGCTGACTGAAAATCCGGACCTTAGAGCTTCACCGCGCATTTCGGTTTGTGGCGCTTGCCGCCCCGGTAAGGCGAGGCGTGGCCGCTTTCGAGCATGGCCGAAGCAATGTCACGAGACCCGGCCTTCATGTCAGCAAGCACGCGGCCGAAATATTTTCCGCCTGCGACATTGACCAGTTCCACGGACTGAAATCCCGACACCAGCCGTTCAAGCTGATTGCGTGCCATTTGTGCGGCAACGCGCTGGGCCGCGCAGCGGGAGCGGCGTTCCGGGGTGTCGATGCCGCGAAGACGGACTGAAACGCGCACCGCGTGCCCGGGCCAGGGATGGGCGTCAACCTCGAGCGTGTCTCCGTCGATGATCCGGATGATCTTTGCTTTCACCGGTCCGGCCACGTTGCGCCATTCTGTGTCCGCGGCCGCCGCAGGAGCCGCCGCAAAAGTCAACAGACCAAGCAACACTAGCATATAAGGCGGCAAGAGCGCCGGAACGGGAGAATCAGTGTGCATGACATAGGAATATATTCTCTATTCGTATGCGCATCAAGTGTGCGGTTCAGAAATCGATGGCGCGGCCGTTGATTTCCCAGTCTCCGAAACGTGCCGGATCTGCGCCGCCGCGACCGCCGAGTTCGCGTTCGGCAGACTGGGTCTCGGCATAGCGCGCCTTGCGTCGGGCCTCGGCTTCAGCCAGCGCCCGTTGGGCAGCGGGACTGAGCGGCGTTTTGGCAGACTGCAGCTTCTCGTCTGGAGCTTTCCCAGTCAGCTCGCGATCCTTACCGGAAGGTGCATCCGCTAGGTCGGTGGGTTTGCTTTCGGAGGGTGCGTCTTTGCTCATGGATCGTGTCTGCCAGCCCGGTCTTCACATTGAAGATCATCTTGAAACAACCCATATCTAGCGTCACAAGCGAGAAAGTCCAAACCTCCACGCAAATCGCGGCAAACGGAGCCTGGTCGCCGGAAAGGATGATGCACATGAATCTTGTTCGCACAGCCATGCTGATTGCCCTGATGACAGCCCTGTTCATGGGTGTCGGCTACATGATCGGCGGGACCGGAGGCATGATGATCGCGCTGGTGATTGCAGCAGCGATGAACCTGTTCTCTTACTGGAATTCCGACAAGATGGTGTTGCGCATGCACAATGCTGTCGAAGTCGATGCGCAATCTGCTCCCGAATATTACCGCATCGTTGCCGATCTGGCACAAAACGCCGGCCTGCCGATGCCGAAGGTCTATGTGATCCACAATCAGCAGCCCAATGCATTCGCCACCGGACGCAACCCCGAAAATGCCGCGGTGGCGGCGTCTGTCGGCCTTCTCGAGGCTCTGACCGACGAGGAAGTGGCGGCCGTGATGGCGCACGAGCTGGCGCATGTGCAGAACCGCGACACGCTGATCATGACCATAACCGCGACACTTGCGGGCGCAATTTCCATGCTGGGCAATTTCGCGCTGTTCTTTGGCGGCAACCGCGACAACAACAACCCGTTCGGCTTCATCGGGGTGCTGGTGGCGATGATTGTCGCACCGTTCGCGGCCATGCTGGTGCAGATGATGATCAGCAGGACCCGTGAATATTCCGCTGACCGGCGCGGCGCTGAAATCTGCGGCAATCCGCTTTGGCTGGCTTCGGCGCTGAGAAAGATTGCCATGGGGGCCGGTCGTGTGATCAATGAGGACGCCGAACGCAATCCGGCGACGGCGCATATGTTCATTATCAATCCTCTGAACGGTCAACGCATGGACAGCCTGTTCTCGACCCACCCGGCCACGGAAAACCGCATTGCGGCACTGGAAGCGATGGCGGCCGAGATGGCGGAGCCCTCGCCGCGCCCGGCACGTCCGGCCAGGACATCCGTGCCGCAATCGGGACCATGGGGCCGGGACGCAACGCCCCCGCGCAAGGGGCCCTGGTCTTGACCGGAACGCGGCCGAACAGGCAGCGCAGGAAATCTCAGAAATCATATTCAAGGCGGGATCCGGCCGATCTGAAGCCGGGTCTCGCTGCGCGTCAGGCAGCAGCGAGGCTGCTTTCTGCGGTAACCGAAAGCCGTGCTTCACTGGATGGCCTGCTTGATCCGGCAGGCGGCAACCCGGCTTTCACCGGGCTCGGTGAGCAGGACCGGCTGCTGGTGCGGGCGATCCTGTTGTCGGCGCTGAGGCATCTGCAGGTGATCGATGCCTTCATCGACCGGCTGGTCGACAACCCGTTGCCCGAGGGTGCAAAGGCCCTGCGGCAGGTGCTGCGGGTGGGTGCCGCTCAGATCCTCTATCTCGATGTTCCCGACCGCGCGGCGGTGGATCTCGCGGTGACCCAGGCCGATTCCGATCCGCGCAACCGCCGATTTGCCGGGCTGGTCAATGCGCTTCTGCGCCGGATGACGCGGGAAAAGGAGATGCTTCTGCCGGAGATCGCCGCAATCACGCCGGATTTCCCCGACTGGTTTGAAAGCCGGCTGCGCGCGGCCTACAAGTCAGAGGCTGAAGCCATTCTTTCAATGCTGTCGCAACCGCCGGCCATTGATGTCACGGTCAAGGACGATCCAGGCGGCTGGGCTGAAAAGCTTGGAGGGGTGGTGTTGCCGACGGGTTCGGTGCGCATTGCCCGGCCGGACGGGCCGGTTTCAGGCCTTCCGGGTTTCGATGCGGGTGCCTGGTGGGTTCAGGACGCGGCAGCCAGCCTTCCGGCGCAGATGTTTTCCCGGCTCGAAGGGCTGGAGATTGCCGATCTGTGCGCAGCCCCGGGCGGCAAGACCGCACAGCTGGCGCTTGCCGGTGCGCGGGTGACAGCCTGCGACCAGTCCGCCACACGGCTGGAGCGGCTGCGTGGCAATCTCGCGCGTCTCGGGCTTGATGTTTCCACGCAGCTGACGCGGGCCCAGGACCTGATTGCGCCGGAAGGCTTTGACGGAGTGCTGCTCGATGCACCCTGTTCCTCGACGGGGACGGTGCGCCGGCATCCAGACATTCCTTACACCAAGGGGCCGGACGACATCATGCGGCTGGCCCGGGTGCAGCGCGATCTTCTCGACCATGCGGCAGGGCTGGTGCGTCCGGGCGGAGAGCTGGTGTTTTCCAACTGTTCGCTCGATCCTGAAGAGGGAGAGGAGATGGTGGCCGGATTTTTGTCCGACCATCCGGCCTGGACGATCAGACCGATGGATGGCTCACGCTGGCCAGGGCTCGAAAACGCGATAACCGCGAAGGGGGAAATCCGGACCCACCCGGCCATGCTGGCAGATGAGGACCCGCGGCTCGCCGGGCTCGACGGATTTTACGCCGTTCTGCTGGCGAGACAGTAGAACACTTCGTCATTGCCCGAATCGGGGATGAAAGCGTTGACAACTGCCCCGCCACGACACAATCGCTGCGCTTGAATAAACATTAGTGTCTGTTGAACAATCAAGCCACTGTGCTACGATTTTCGTCCGGTGGAGGGCCGGGACCCGTTTTCAGGATATCCCGATTGGCTTTTTCAATTCTTGATTCGCAACGTTCGGCGCAACTGTACGGGACAGAGATCTGGCGGCGGTTTGCGCGGCGCATGGCTTTGGGCCGCATCAGCGCGCTGCGCTTTGCCGGGGGGACACCCGACCGGCTCGTGGTCGCACCGATCGACCTGCGCATTGCCGACCCCCACATTGCCGAAGAAATCTATTCCGGCCGCTTCGCCATGGGGGGAAGCATGGTCGACACGGGCGGCGGAAGCCCCTTCCAGATCGAGGTCTCGAACCAGTCCTTCAATCGCAGCCTGCACGGCTTCGGCTGGCTCAGGCACATGCGCGCTGCCGATCACGACCTCGCTTTTGCCAATGCCCGCGCACTTGTCGACGACTGGATTTCGGTCGAGGGCCGTGAGCTGGGCGGACCTTCCTACGAACCTGATGTGCTGGCCAACCGTTTGATCGCCTGGTTCTCGCATTCGCCGATCGTGTTGCGCGGCGCCGATCACGGATTCTACCGCCGCTTTCTCAAAAGTATCGCCTTGCAAACCCGCTATCTCAAGCATGTGGCCAGGGCCATGCCGGGTGACGAGACCCGGTTCAAGGCCCGGATTGCGCTGGCGATGGCCAGCCTGTGCTTGCCCTCAAGCGCTGGCGCGATACGGGCGGCGTCGCGGAACCTCGACAACGAGATCGATACGCAGATCCTGCCCGACGGTGGCCATGTCTCGCGCAATCCAGCTGTGTTGATCAACCTTCTGACCAACCTTCTGCCGTTGAAGCAGACCTATATCAATCTCGGACAGAAACCGCCGCGCAACATTGCAGCGGGAATGGACCGGATGTTCTCGGCTCTGCGCTTCTTTCGCCACTCCAGTGGCGAACTGGTGCTGTTTAACGGCGCGTCGGCTGTGTCCGCGGACCGGCTTCTGGGTGTGTTGCGATATGATGAAACCTCCGGGGTCGCGTTTCGCGAGATGCCGCATTCGCATTACCAGAGATTGTCGGCCGGCAATTGCGTCGTGGTTGCAGATACGGGGGCGCCGCCGCGCGGAGTGCTCTCGTGCCAGGCCCATGCGGGGTGTCTGTCTTTCGAGCTGTCGTCAGGCGGCAACTGTTTCGTGGTCAATGCGGGCGCGCCCGTGGTTTCTCCTTCGCCCTATGCCGATTTCGCCCGGATGACGGCCGCCCACAGCACGGTGACACTTAGCGACCGCTCTTCCTTGAGCTTCTCGCACTCACCGTTTCTTGGACCCATCGTCACGGGCGGGGTGCGCCGGGTGGTCGTGGAATCGCTGGACGAGGAGGGCAAGCACCAGGGCTTTGCCGCGACTCATGACGGCTATTCCGGCAGTCTCAAGCTGCTGCACCGGCGCAAGATCAGGTTGCTGTCAACGGGACACGAGCTGCAGGGACGGGACGAGATCCTCAGGCCGGATGAAAGCACACCGCAAGCTGACAACCGGACGACCGCGGTGGCCCGGTTTCACATCCACCCGACCATCTCGATTTCGCAGGACGAGACCGGGGTGGTGCATCTGACCGCGGGCGACGGGGAGTCCTGGGCTTTTATCGCGCGTGACCTGATGCCAAAGATAGAGGAAGACGTTCACTTTGCCGACCTGGCCGGGGCACGGGCGAGCAAGCAGATCACGCTGGAGTTTGTGGTCGGTGAACAGTCCCAGGTCGACTGGAAGCTGGTCCGGACCAATCTTCCACGCGCCTGAGCAGCCGGAGGCGGACGGGATGGTCCGGCCGTAAATGACGCCGGATATGTCAATGCTCCACAGATATGGCCTTTTGCGTGTTTTATCAGCTTTCCGCCTGTGTTAACGCATCCTCGCCGCCGGGGCTGGGCGGCTGTTTACGAGGGGTTTAGATATGGCTGTAGTATCCAAGAACCATCCCGTGCCGGACATGGTGCAGGTTCGCCGCGCCCTGCTGTCGGTCTCCGACAAATCCGGGCTGGTGGAATTTGCACGCGGCCTGTCAGAGCTCGGTGTCGAACTGGTCTCGACCGGCGGAACTCGGGCGGCACTCGAGGCGGCCGGGCTCAAGGTTCAGGATGTATCGGACCTGACAGGTTTTCCCGAAATCATGGATGGCCGCGTCAAGACGCTGCACCCGGGCGTGCATGGTGGACTGCTCTCGATCCGGGCCGATGAAGAGCATGTCGCGGCGATGAAGGAGCATTCGATTGCCGGGATCGACCTGGCGGTGGTCAATCTCTATCCGTTCGAAGAGACCGTGGCCGTCGGTGCAGATGCGGCGACAATCGTGGAAAACATCGATATCGGCGGGCCTGCCATGATCCGGGCGTCGGCCAAGAATCATGCCTATGTCACCGCGATCACCGACCCTGAAGATTACGACCGTGTGCTCGAGGCATTGCGCAGCCACGGGGGAGCCGTGCCCCTGGGGTTGCGGCGTGAGCTTGCGGCGCTGGCCTTTGCGCGCACCGCGGCCTATGACGCCGCGGTCTCGGGATGGTTTGCCAGGGAGCTTTCGCTCGAAGCACCGCGGCACCGCGCCTTTGGCGGGCAATTGCTCGATGTCATGCGCTATGGCGAGAACCCGCACCAGGCGGCCGCCTTCTATTCAACCGGAGAAAAGCGCCCCGGTGTGGCCACCGCGACCCTGCTTCAGGGCAAGCAGCTGTCCTACAACAACATCAACGACACCGATGCGGCGTTCGAACTGGTCAGCGAGTTCGACCGGGACCGTGCTGCCTGCGCCATCATCAAGCATGCCAATCCCTGCGGCGTTGCCGTCAGCGACAGCCTGACGGCGGCCTATCGCCGGGCTCTGGAGTGCGACCAGACGTCTGCATTCGGCGGAATCATCGCGTTCAACCGGACGCTCGACGCGGAGACCGCGACGGAGATCGTCAAGCTGTTCACCGAGGTGATCGTCGCGCCCGATGCCAGTGACGAAGCCAGGGCGATCCTTGCGGCCAAGAAGAACCTGCGCCTGATGGTCACCGGCGGCCTGGCCGATCCGAGCCAGCCGGGCCTGACGGTCAAGACCGTGGCTGGCGGGTTGCTGGTACAGGGGCGTGACAACGGCATCGTGCTGCCGGAAGACTTCAAGGTGGTCACCAAACGGGCGCCGGATGCGCGTGAGCTCGCCGATCTGGGCTTTGCCTTCCGGGTGGCCAAGCATGTCAAATCCAACGCCATCGTCTACGCGAAGAACGGCGCCACTGTCGGTATTGGCGCGGGCCAGATGAGCCGTGTCGATTCCGCCAGAATCGCTGCGCGAAAGGCCATCGATGCAGCGGAAGCCCTGGGGCTAGATGCGCCGCTGACCCGCGGCAGCGTCGTTGCATCCGACGCGTTTTTCCCCTTTGCCGACGGTCTTCTTTCGGCGATCGAAGCGGGCGCCACCGCGGTTGTCCAGCCCGGCGGATCGATGCGGGATCAGGACGTCATCGACGCTGCCGACGAAGCGGGCGTGGCGATGGTGTTTACCGGCATGCGGCACTTCCGGCACTGATGGAGGATCCGGCAAGAGGCGCCGCCGCAGGCGCGGGAGATTTCTTGCCGGGTTGATCTGTCCGCTTGTATTGGCGTTCGGGCTGTCGGCGCACCGTCTGTCCGGTGGCGTCTTCTTCCTGCGCCATACAAGTGGCACCATCTGATTTGCTACTGAAAGCAATTCCGTACTTCAAGTATGGCAGCCAAACCCGAGGTATGGCTGGGTTTCTTGCTTCGTCACATCAAGATTTGGGTTCTGCGCGGCCGGGCTGATCCGCCGGATAGGGCGTGGTCCAGAGAATGAGCAGCCCGAGGGCGAAGAAGATGGTAATGGTCGCCATCCCGAGCCGCGGTGATCCCGAGAGTGCCGTCACCGTGGCGACGAGGAAGGGAGCGGTAAAGCTGGTCACGCGGCCGGCCAGAGCGTAGATACCGAAATAACGGCCGGCCTCGTCTTCGCTAACGCTACGGGCCATGTAGGCGCGGGACGAGGCCTGCACCGGACCAAAGGCGATGCCGATCAGGAGGCCGAACAGGATATAGGCCTTTTCGGCGGGGGTGCCGAACAAGCCGCCGCTGTCCGGAGCTGCAAAGGCGAGTACACCGAAGAGGCTGAACCCGGGTCCTGTGGACACGATGCCGAGCGTTGCGATCAACAGCATCACGATACAAATCATGACCACGACCTTGGAGCCGAGCCTGGTGTCGAGACGGCTGGCATAAAGACAGGAAAAGATGGCCACGACATTGAGCATGATTCCATAGACGCCGATTTCGGTGATCGACCAGCTGAACATCGCCGCCGCAAAGCCGCCGCCCAGCGCCAACAGCGCGTTGACGCCGTCCTGATAGATCATGCGGGCGATCAAAAACCGTAAAATGCCCGAACGCCGGCGCACTTCGCCGAGCGTCGATTTGAGCTCCGTGATCCCCTCGATGACGGCGCCCCTGAGCGCCCGGCGCCCGCCGGCATCGGGGGTAAACAGGAACATCGGCAGGATGAAGACTGCATACCAGAGGGCGGAGATCGGACCGGATGCGCGGGCGTCTTCCCCTTCAAGCGGATCGAGGCCGAACAGCGGGTCGAGACCGAGAAGCGTCTTGCCGGTTTCGGGCGATGCGGCGAGAAAGCCGATGATGAAGATCAGCACGATCATGCCGCCGAGATAGCCAAGCCCCCAGGCCAGATTCGACACCCGGCCAATCTGGGATTTCGGCACCAGCCGCAAAAGCATCGAATCATTGAAGACAATGGAGAACTCGGCGGCGACGGAGGCGATGGTAAAGGCAACGACCACGGCGACAATGTTCGACCCCGGTGCCGCGAACCATAATGTGCACAGCGCCAGGATCTTGATGATGGCGAAGAAGGCAATCCAGGGCTTGCGCGGCCCTGTCTGGTCGGCAATCGAGCCAAGCACCGGCGAAAACAGCGCGATCAGCAGCCCGCCGGCAGCAATGCCGTAACCCCAGGCCGCCTGACCGGTAGCCGGGTCACTGGCCATGCGCGAAATGAAGTAGGGGCCGAAGATGAAGGTGGTAACCACCGTGAAGAAAGGCTGTGCTGCCCAGTCAAACAGCATCCATCCGGCGACGCCGCGGCGCTTGATCACAGGGGCCGACGGCAATCCGGTTACATCGGTCATGGCTTTGATCCTTCAGGCTTCGGCAGCTGTCACGCGCGCAGGGAGCGGGCCAGGTCGCTCAGCATGCCGGCAGCCACCGTGAGCTTCGCCACGGACAACTCGCCGCTGTCGGTCAGCGTCAGGATCTGGCCGCGCACATGCGATATGCGATCCTTGTTGGCCTTGAGCCATTCTTCGGCCGGGTCCGAACCCTTGCGATCGCTGTCGAGCACGGTGCCGGCGATAATCCGCCGGGCCTCCGAGATCTCGTCAAGACTGCGGGCCAGGGCAAGCCCCTCGAAATGGTCCGTAACCGGGATCCGGTCGACGGCCGCGACGATGCGGCCCAGGCGGAAGGCATCGGTGACGGCAAAGAATGTCGTGGTCGCCCGGCCCAGATCTGTCTTCGCATGGGCTGCGACATGGCAGATGTCGGGTGCCAGCGTGAGGCCGGTAAGGCCCGCGACCTGATTGGCAAGTTCGGCTGGAACCTGTTGTGCCAGCAATGCGTCGCGGGCTTCCTCGGCTTCCTGACGCATGAAATCGGGCATGGCGGCGCCGAGCTTGCCGCCGAGCTTGCCCAGGCTTTGCTGCATCGACTTGACGGCTGCAGTCAGGTCGCCCTGCGCTGCGCCAGTCTTGAGCGCCCAGCCGGTAACGTCCTTCAAGGTGTTGCCAATGCGGGCATAGATCTGGTTCTGGACCGTGCCCGACACTTTCGTGTCGAGATCATCCACCTGGGCATAAAGCTGGTTGAGGGAGAGGCCGTCACGGGCAAGAACGAAAGCCTTGACGATATCGGCAGCCGTGGCGCCCGACTTGTCGCTCAGACCTATGACAAAGGCAGGTCCCCCGCGGTTGATGGCGTCGTTGCCAAGCAGTGTCGAGATGATCTCGCGTCTCAGCCTGTGGCTGGCGATATCCCCCGAATGCTGCTTCTGCATCTGCTTGGGAAAATAGGACCGCAACGTGGCGTCGAAATAGGGATCGTCCGGCAGGGAGCTGGCAACGATCTCGTCAAACAGCACCAGCTTCGCATAGGACAACAGCACACCAATCTCCGGCCGCGCCAATGCGTGGCCACCGGCCACACGCTCGGCGACAGCGAGATCATCGGGCAGGTTCTCGACCTTGCGGTTGAGCAGGCCGCGGGCTTCAAGGTTGCTCATCACCCGGTTGAGCTCGCCGACGCCGGAAATGCCCTCGGCTTCGGCAATCGAGATGGCGAGCGTCTGCAGGTAGTTGTTGCGAAGCACCAGTTCCGCGACCTCGTCGGTCATGGCCGCAAGCAGGGTGTTGCGCTTGGAACGGGTGAGCCTGTTCTCACGCATGGCGTTGGCCAGCGCGATCTTGATGTTGACCTCGACGTCGGAGGAATTGACCCCTGCAGAGTTGTCGATCGCGTCGGAATTGCAGCGGCCACCATTCAAGGCATAGGCAATCCGGCCTTTCTGGGTGACGCCGAGATTGGCGCCTTCGCCGATCACCTTGGCGCGCACCTGGCGCGCAGTGATGCGGATCGCATCATTGGCGCGATCGCCGACATCGGCATCGCTTTCGCCGGCATCCTTGATGTAGGTGCCGATGCCGCCGAACCACAGCAGATCGGTCTCCATCGACAGGATCGCTGTCATGATGTCCTGCGGCGTGGCCTTGCCGGGCTGAAGCCCGATCACGGCCGCGGCTTCCGGTGTGAGTTCGACGGATTTCCGCGAGCGCGGGATGATCATGCCGCCTTTCGACAGCTTGGAAGTGTCATAGTCCTGCCAGCTCGAGCGCCCCATTTCGAACAGCCGGCTTCTTTCAGCAAAGCCGGTGGCGCAGTCGGGATCGGGATCAATGAAGATGTCGCGGTGGTCGAAGGCTGCAAGCAGCCTGATCTGGGTCGACAGCAGCATGCCGTTGCCGAACACGTCACCGGACATGTCGCCGACCCCGGCGGCCGTGAACGGGGTGGTCTGGATGTCGATGTCCATCTCGCGGAAATGGCGTTTAACCGCTTCCCAGGCGCCACGGGCAGTAATGCCCATCTTCTTGTGGTCGTAGCCGGCCGAACCGCCCGAGGCAAAAGCATCGTCGAGCCAGAAATCCTGTTCCTGGCTGAGCGCATTTGCGGTGTCGGAGAAGGTGGCGGTGCCCTTGTCGGCGGCGACGACGAAATAGGGGTCGTCGGCGTCGTGGCGCACCGTGTTATCGGGCGGGACGATGGCGTCGCCGACAATGTTGTCGGTCACCGAGAGCAGGGTGCGGATGAACAGCTTGTAGGCGTCACGGCCGGCTTCGAATACGGCATCGCGGCCGCCGTCGAGCGGCAGTTTCTTGGGATAGAAGCCGCCCTTGGCGCCGACCGGCACGATCACGGCATTCTTGACCTGCTGCGCCTTGACCAGTCCGAGCACTTCGGTGCGGTAATCCTGCGCCCGGTCGGACCAGCGAAGGCCGCCGCGGGCGACAGGGCCGAAGCGCAGATGAACGCCTTCGACTTCCGAGCCATAGACGAAAATCTCGCGGTACGGGCGCGGTTCCGGCAGGCCTTCGAGCTTCTTCGGGTCGAGCTTGAAGGCAAGGGCAGGCCGTGGCGCGCCGTCAGCCCCGGTCTGGAAATAGTTTGTCCTGAGCGAGGATTCGATCGCATTGACGTAGCGCCGGAGGATGCGGTCATCATCGAGGCTCGGAACTTCAGCCAGCGCGGCTTCGATAGCTTGGACCAGGCCTTCGCTTCGCTCCGCACGCTCGGCCGGCTTGGTACCGATATCAAACCGGATCCGGAACAATTCAAACAGTTTGGCGGCAATGCCCGAATAGCGGTTAAGGCTGTGGGCAATGTATTCCTGGGAGTAGGGAATGCCTGCCTGGCGCAAATAGCGCGCATAGGCGCGCAGAACCGTGGCTTCCCTGATCTTCAGGCCGGCATTTGTCACCAGCCGGTTATAGCCGTCATTGTCGGTTTCGCCGCACCAGACCGACAGGAACGCCTCTTCAAGCCGAGCCCCGTCGGTGTCGAGATCTACGCTGCGCTTGTCCTCGTGGACGATCTCCATGTCATGCAGCACGACGGTATTGGTGGCCCCTTCCTGACCGTCGAGGAATATCTCGTGAGTCTGCTCGCTGATCACCTTGAAACCGAGATTTTCCAGCAGCGGCACACGGCGCGACAGCGCCACGGGCTCACCGGCATGGAAAATCTTCAACGCCAGGTGTTCATCGGAACTGTTGTCGCTGCGATAGAACGCGATCTGGATTGCACCGGTTTCCTTGCAGGCGATGATGGAGTTGAGATCGGCCAGGGCCTCTTCCGGGCGGAAGCGTTCCTTGTAGGACTGGCTGACGCTGACGCGCTGGGTCTCGCCGCCGCCAAGCACGCGGAACTGGTCCTCCCAGCGGGTGACGATGGAGCGGACATCGCGTTCGAGCTGCTCCTGCGGGATTTGCGGTGTCTTGCCTTCTGATCGGCCGATGATGAAATGCACCCGGGCGACGCCACCCTCGGGAAAGGCCGGGTAGTAAGCCGACACACGACCATTGTAGACGGTCTTGAAATAGTCGCCGATGCGCTCGCGGGCGATCGAATCATACTGGTCACGCGGAACATAGACGATCAGCGAGACGAAGCGGTCGAAGCGGTCGATGCGGGGCAGAACCCGAACACGCGGGCGGTCCGACAACTCGTTGATCTGCATGCAGAACCGGGCAAGAAGATCGGCATCGATCTGAAACAGGTCATCTCGTGGATAGGATTCGAGCGTGTTGAGCAGCAGCTTTCCGGAATGGCTTTCCGGATCGAAGCCGAATTCGGAGACCACCGATTGCACCTTCGAGCGCAACAACGGGATCTTGGTGACCGAGCGGGTGTAGGCGGTGGAGGTGAACAGTCCGACGATGCGCAGTTCGCCGACCACCTTGCCCTTGGAGTTGAAGCGCTTGATTCCGATATAGTCCATATAGGTGCGGCGGTGGATCACCGAGCGGACATTGGCCTTGGTGACGATCAGGAAATCCGGTCCCCGCAGAAAATCGAGGATCTCCGGTGTTGTAGTGACCTGGTCCTTGCCGAGCCGCAACACCAGTACATCGGGGTCTGAGAGAATTCCGAGGCCTTCGCCCGTCGAGCGGCTCAACTCGGCAGAGTTGCCGTCATCGGTGTAGACATATTCGCGCATTCCGAGGAAAGTGAAATTGTTGTCGCGCAACCAGGAGATGAAGGCCAGCGCTTCCTGACGCGCCGGTTCGGTCGCCTTGTCGACGTCCAGCGCGACCAGATCGGCGGCGCTGTGATCGATCATCGCCAGCATCGATTTCCAGTCGCTGACAGCGGCCTGGACCTGATCGAGCACATGGCGGACCCTTGCGGTCAGATCCTTGGCGGCGATCTCGCTGAGCCGCGGCATGTGGATCTGGATATGGCTAACACGCTGCGAGGGTTCACTGCCGTCGCCCTGGGAAAAAAGGGTTGCCGGCTTCTTGCCGTCGAGCACCAGAATCGGATGCAGCGCCATTAGAATGTCGCGGACGTCGGATGTGACCTCGCCCATGATCGAATCATAGAGGAACGGCTTGTTGAGCGTGGTGATCGCCAGGATCGAAATGTCGCGGCGGTCGGTGGTTGCCTGGTCGACATCGACAAGGCTCATACGGGAAGATTTTCCGTTCCATGCGCGGACCTCGGATTCGGCCAATACGGCGGCAGAAGCGAGGTTTTTGGCCGGAAAGAGCTCAAGATCGTCCATGCTGACACTGGAGAAAAGCACGTCGGGATTGATGTGCGGTTTCTTGCCCTTGGCGGCAATGGCCGCTGTCTCAGCAAGAAGCGCTTCCGTCTTGCGCGTGTTTTTGACCCCCATGCCATATCCTCCGAGGCTTGATCTTTGGCCGAATCCTAGCAGAAGTGTGTATCAAAGCGACCCGATTTCGCCATCAAAGCCAAGATTGGAGGATTAATGATGAAAAACGCGGAAGAAGCTGTCACTGCGCTGAAACTGGAGCAGGAAACGCCGTTGAGTGATTCCATGACTGCTTATTTCGCCAAGTGTGAGGACAAGCTCGGCATGGTGCCGAATGTGTTGAAGGCCTATGCCTTCAACAACGAGAAACTCGAGGCCTTTGTCGCGTTTTACAATGACCTGATGCTGGCCGGTTCCAACCTGAGCAAACTTGACCGGGAACTCATCGCGGTGGCGGTCTCGTCGGTCAACAAATGCTTCTACTGCCTGACGGCGCACGGTGCCGCGGTACGCCAGATGTCCGGTGATCCGGTGCTTGGCGAGCAGATGGTGATGAATTACCGGGTCGCCGATCTCGCGCCGAAACAGCGCGCCATGCTTGATTTTGCCGTTCTGGTAACGGAGGATCCGGCACGGATTGTAGAGGCTGACAGGCAGAAGCTGCGAGATGCCGGTTTTTCGGACCGCGACATCTGGGATATCTCGGCAGTTGCGGCCTTCTTCAACATGACCAACCGAATGGCGTCGGCCACAGACATGCAACCAAATCCCGAGTATCACGGGCTGGCCCGCTGATCGGGGCGTATTTGCCATCACGCCGGTTCATAAACCGGCAATCTACCTGACCGGGAGCAATTGTGATGAAAGACGATGACAGAGTCCGCGAGGCCAAACGAACGCTTGACCGGATCAGCGAAGAAGGCGGCTTGTCGGCATCCCCGGTGATGAAATCGGCGGCCAACAGCATCCGCGACCACTTTACCGCCAAGGATGCAGACAGGAACGACAGGGTCGAGGTCTGGGGAACTCGGATTGCCCGAGGGCTGGCGGTCGTGGCCTTTGCCGGACTGGTACTGTGGATGGTCAGGCAGGTGTCGGGATGACAGCAGAGCATCAGCGCAATTCCGATATCCGCATGTCGGTGATTGTGATTTCGAGCCATGTGGTGCGCGGATCGGTCGGCAACAGGGCGGCCGTGTTTGCGCTGGAGACACTGGGCTTTCCGGTCTGGGCGGTGCCGACGGTCATGCTGCCCTGGCATCCGGGCCACTCCCGGGCGACCCGGATCGTGCCGCCGCGGGAGGATTTTGCGGCGCTGATTGACGATCTGTGCGGTGCGCCCTGGCTTGGCGAAGTGGGTGCCGTGCTCAGCGGCTATTTGGGTGATGCCGGGCAGGCGGGTGATGTGGCGCGGCTGGTGGCCGCGGTGCGCAAGTCCAATCCGGATGCGCTTTACATGTGCGATCCGGTGATCGGCGACACCGGTGGGCTTTACGTGCCCGAGACCGTGGCATCGGCGATTGCGCGTGACCTGATCCCGATCGCCGACATCGCCACGCCGAATGTACACGAGCTGGCCTGGCTTTCGGGGGCACCGATCACCGAGTCTGCGGCGATGACAGCGGCGGCGGAGACGCTGGGCCCGGCGCGGGTTCTGGTGACCTCGGCGTTGGCGATGATGGCCGGCAGCACCGGAAATCTGCTGGTGAGCGGCAACCTGTCGCTGATGGCGGAGCACCGGTTGATCCCGAATGCGCCGAACGGTCTTGGCGATCTGATGTCGGCTACCTTTCTCGCCCGGCTGCTGGAAGGCCTGACGGAGGAAAAGGCGCTGCAGATGGCGACCGGCACCGTGTTTGAGATTCTCGCCCGGACAGCACGGCGCGGGGCCGACGAGCTGACGCTAGAAACCGACGCGCAAAGCCTCAGGACACCGATGGCAATGGTCAACATGCGCCGGGTGATGTCGACGACAAATCGCAAGAAACCGTGAGGAAACCCGCCGCACCCGGCCCGGTTCTGGTCGGCGTCGACGGGTGCCGCGCCGGCTGGATCGCGGTGGCCGTGCGGCAAGGGGAAATGCGGCCCGAAACCGGGATTTTCAAACATTTTGCCGATCTCGTGGCCGAGTTCGGTGCGGACGCCATGATCGCGGTGGACATGCCGATCGGTTTGCCGGACAGGATTACCGGTTCCGGGCGCGGGCCGGAACAGGCAATCCGGCCATATCTCGGCGCGCGCCGGTCCAGCGTGTTTTCGATCCCGGCGCGTGCGGCCGTGGAGGCTGAAACCTATCTCGAGGCCTGCGAACTGGCGCAGCTCCACTCCGATCCGCCCAGGAAGGTGTCGAAGCAGGCATTTTTTCTGTTTCCAAAGATCCTCGAAATCGACCGGCTGCTGCAGACCGACATGACTCTGCGCGGGCGGATCATCGAATGTCATCCCGAATTTTCGTTTTGCCGGCTCAGCAACATGGTCCCTATGGCTTCACCCAAGAAAAAGCGCGGGGTACTCAATCGCGACGGTATGGCCGAGCGGATCGGTTTGCTGGCGTTGCACGGGATAGACCCCGTCCTGTTCGACAAAGGTCCGCCGCGAGGGGCGGCGATGGACGATCTGGTGGATGCAAGTGTCAACCTGGTCATGGCCGGGCGCCATGCAAAAGGCCTGACCAAGACATTTCCTGCCGATCCGGAGCGCGACCGTTACGGGATACGGATCGCCATTCATGGCTGACCCGGCCCATTTGTTGATCTGAAGGTTCACATGCGTGTCCGGCAGCTGCTCTGCGCCACATCCAAGCCGGGCCGGTTCATAGACGGATCGGGCAAAAGGCTGATTGATCTTCTTTTCCCGCCCGGTTATGTGCAAGGCCATGTCGAATTTTCCAAGCCGCCTCCTCGAAGGCTACCAGACATTCATGAGCGGCCGCTATGCAGATGAGCGTGACCGCTATCGTCAACTCGCCGAGACCGGGCAGGAACCACACACGCTGGTGATCTCCTGTTGCGATTCGCGTGCCGCGCCCGAGACAATTTTCGATTGCGGCCCCGGGGAGTTGTTCGTTGTGCGCAATGTCGCCAATCTGGTGCCGCCTTACGAGCCCGATGACAACCTGCATGCGACGTCCGCGGCGCTGGAATTTGCGGTGCAGGCCCTGAAGATCCGGGAAATCCTGGTCATGGGACACGGCCGCTGCGGCGGCATCAAGGCCGCGCTTGATCCGGATGCGACGCCACTTTCTCCCGGTGATTTCATCGGCAACTGGGTCAAGCTGCTCAAGCCCGCCGCCCAGCAAATCCAGGACAGCCAGCTCATGACAGGCGGCGAGCGGCAGATTGCCCTGGAGCGGATATCGATCCGCAACTCGATGGCCAACCTGCGCACATTTCCTTGCGTCAAGATTCTCGAGGAACAGGGCAAGCTGCGGATCCATGGAGCATGGTTTGACATCTCAAGCGGCGAGTTGTGGGTGATGGACAGCAAGACAGGCGATTTTTTCAGGCCCGAAACCGCGGAAGCTTGACATCCGGCATGTCTGTCCGGTTCCATGACCCAAGCTTTTCTGCGCGGGACTAGTTTGGGAGCCGGAGATGAATGCCGTCCGCCGTCTGAGAATGCTGCTGGTTGTTGCAGCTCTTCTGCCTGCCTCTCCGGTTCTGGCTCAGACCACACTGCTTGACCGCTGGTATACAGCGCTCTTCGACGTCAACCGGCTGGCGATCGCCGATCTGCTTGCCGAGGATGTAGTCATCAATCTCGAAGATCTGGGCGTGACCCAGACCAAGGCCGAGTTCATCGAGTCACTGGATGAATGGGAAGATGTGGTCAAGAACGCCAATCTCGCCTGGCAACTCGACGACGGCGCGGAAGCGGGCCCCAACGAAGCTTCGGTGCTGGTGTGTTACCAGTTTCCGGACAACGAGCTGATGATCCGGGAGGTTTTCCGCTTCCGGGACTCCAAGATCGTCAGCAGCGTGCAAACGACCGTCGGCGACAGCTGCGAGAGTTTTTGACGTCGCTCACTCATTTCACTGATTTGCTGCGGGCTTTGCGCATCCGGCTGGGAAAAAAGCTCTGATACACAGCGCGTTCGGAAGCTGTTTTCGGAACGCGCTGTGCTGATGTCCACAGGACCTAGCCGTCGATCTCGGCGCCGATCTTTGCGATTGCCTTCTGGTAGACGCCAGCCGCATTCCATCCCTGAATGGCGCGGAAGTTGACTTCGCCCGGCTGGTAGCCGCCGCCGCGGCGCCAGCCATGGCCGCGCAGGAAGTTTGCGGTCGAGGCCAGTGCGTCAGCCTTGCTGGCGAGATTGACGCCACCGCTTCCGTCGCCATTGACCCCGAAGCGGGCAACGTTGGCCGGCAAAAACTGGGTCTGGCCGATTTCACCATGGGCCGCACCCTTGAAATCGGGCGACAGCCAGCCTTTCTGGATCAGTTGCATCAGCGCATAGAGCTGTTCGGTGAAAAAGGCAGAGCGCCGGCAATCATAGGCCAGCGTTGCTACCGCGGAGACCGTGTGCTGGTTTCCCATGAACGAGCCGAAGCCGGTTTCCATGCCCCAGATCGCAATCAACGGCCCGGGCGGGACGCCGTATTTCTTTTCGAGTGCAGCAAAAAGGCCGGCATTTTGCGCCTTCAGACGCTTCCCCTTGGAAATGATCGTCGAAGCGCCGCGCTTGCGCATGAACTGGTCAAAGGACAGCTTGAAACTTTTCTGATTCCGGTCCGCCGAGATGGTCTTGGTGGCATAGCGGACATTCTTGAATGCCCGGTCGAGGGTTTTTTGTGAGATCCCTGCTCTTGCCGCTTCCTGCTTGAACTGGCCGACCCAGGTGTTGAACCCACTCGCGTTGTTGCCACATGTGGCTGCCACCGCGTGTCCGCCAAGAGCTGCGGAAAGAAGCGCTGCGGCGCCGAGAATCTTGAATTTCTTGAATCTGCTATCCATGCCTGCCACCCTAACCTTCGTGAAAACGATCTGCGCGAACTGTGCCAGCGATTCGGTTAAAAGTCACGAAATGCCGTAACAGGAAAACCCCGCCACCGGGCTGCGATGACGGGGTTTGCTGTTTTCAGGCTTTCAAGCACTTACGCTTCGGCGCGCGGCTTGATCAGGCGGCGGTTGACCAGCAGTTCGGCAATCTGGATGGTGTTGAGCGCCGCGCCTTTGCGCAGATTGTCGGAGACCACCCACATGTTCAGGCCGTTCTCGACAGTTGCATCCTCGCGGATGCGCGAAATGTAGGTCGCGTCTTCGCCGGCGCTTTCGTAGGGCGTGATGTAACCGCCGTCCTCGTGCTTGTCGATGACCTGGCAGCCCGGAGCATCACGCAGGATCTCGCGGGCCTCCTCGGCGCTGATCTCGTTTTCGAACTCGATGTTGACCGATTCCGAGTGACCGATGAAGACCGGTACGCGCACGGCAGTGCAGGTGACCTTGATCTTCGGATCGAGCATTTTCTTGGTTTCTGCGAGCACCTTCCATTCTTCCTTGGTGTAGCCGTCTTCCATGAACTCATCGATGTGCGGGATGACGTTGAAGGCGATCCGCTTGGTGAACTTCTGGCTGGTGATGGGGTCGGCGACAAAGACCGCACGGGTCTGGTTGAACAGCTCGTCCATGCCGTCCTTGCCGGCGCCCGAGACCGACTGGTAGGTCGAAACCACAAGGCGCCTGATCCTGGCGTGGTCATGCAAGGGCTTCAGCGCCACCACCAGCTGCGCGGTCGAGCAGTTCGGATTGGCGATGATGTTGCGGGCGGTGTAGCCGGAGATCGCATCCGGGTTCACTTCCGGGACGATCAGCGGCACATCGGCGTCGTAGCGCCAGGCCGAGGAATTGTCGATGACGACACAGCCCTGGGCGCCGATCTTCGGCGACCATTTCTTGCTGATGCTGCCGCCGGCCGACATCAGGCAGAGATCGGTATCGGAAAAATCATAGGTCTCGAGGTTCTTGACCTTCAGCGTAGTGTCGCCGAAGGAGACCTCGGTGCCGACGGAACGGCTCGAGGCAAGGGCAACGACTTCGCTGACAGGAAAGGCGCGCTCGGCAAGGATGTTGAGCATTTCGCGGCCGACATTGCCTGTCGCCCCGGCGATTGCGATTTTGAAACCCATGGTTCCCGTGCTCCTCTCTCCCCTTGTTAGCAGTCAAGCGCCACTCTTCCCGCCCCGGGGAGAGTGAGGGGGCGGAACGGGTCAGATCGTGGTTTTGGTTTTGATCGTGGTGCGCATGGTGGCCGTGTTTTGATGCAAGTGCGGTGAAATGTCAATTCCATGGCGCGCGCGAGTTTTTCGCGGAAGTGAAGCTGCGCGCCATGAACCTGCAGCGGACCATTGCCGAGATGTTCCGCGGCTGCTGATGTGACGGAAACCCGGTTGCCTCGCCCTGAACGGAATCAGGGGTGGGCGATCTGGCGGGTGGCGCCGGAAACACGAATCGAGCCGCCCGGCTGATCATCGAATTCCGCGGTAATGGAGGATCTGGCGCCCATATCTTCGCCCTGGGTGATTAGGATCCGGTTCCGGTGGGGCCAGCGATGATCACGCAGATAGCCGGCAAAGGCTGCTGCGGCAGCGCCGGTTGCGGGGTCCTCGAGAACGCCGCCGGAAGCAAAGGCGTTACGCACGTCGAACTCGGTCTCGCTGCGCACATGAACCAGCATGATGGTGACCAGGCCGAATTCGCGCATCAGCGCGCGGCCGGCAGCGAGGTCGTAGGTCATGGCGGCGAGATCGGCGCGGTCCTTGAGGGCGAGCACCAGGTGGTCGGCACCGCCATGGATCTCGGCCGGAGGCAGCGCCGGGTCAAGCTGGTCCTTGCTGTAGCCGAAGAGGCGCAGTGCGGCTTCGATCAATTGGGGGTCTGCGGGTTTGCTGCGGGTGGGAGGCGATTGCAGGGCGGCCCGGTATCCGGCCCCCTCGGTTACCGCCTCGACGGTGATTTCGGCATCGTTGAGCCTGAGCCTGTAGCGGCCATCCCCTGAACCGGCAGCCAGTGCCGCACCGAGCGCGATGGTGGCATGGCCGCAGAACGGGACTTCCGATTCCGGCGAGAAGTAGCGCACCCGCCACTGGCCGGGCGCGCCATCGGGCGTGGCAAAGGCGGTTTCGGAATAGCCCACTTCGGCCGCGATCCGGCGCATCTCGGCGTCTGCCGGAAACGCGTCTGAAATGACGATGCCTGCCGGGTTTCCGCCCTGTCCGGAATCCGAGAAGGCTGAAATGCGTTGAACGGTCATGATGGTGTCCTTTCTGATCCAGTGGAGCGGAAATTACAGGATTTTGCCGGAAGTTGCCTTGCCATAATCAAGGTGTATGCTTTCATCTGCCAATATTTCAGAAGTGATGGTTCCGGAAGGGCTTGTAAATGAAGATCGATGAGAAAGATCGCCTGCTGATCAAGCTCTTGAGCCGTGACGCACGGATGCCGGTGAGCGAGCTGTCGAAAAGGGTAGGTCTGTCCGGGCCCGCGACCAGCGAGCGGATCCGGCGGCTGGAGAGCAACGGCATCATTTCCCGGTTTACGCTGGAGATCGATCTTGCAACGCTCGGGTATCCGCTGCAGGCGATTGTGAGGATCAAGCCGCGGCCGGGCAACATGCACATCGTCGAGGAGATGATCATGAACGAGCCGGGATTTCTCGATTGCGACAAGGTCACCGGCGACGATTGCTTCGTCGCCCGGCTGGCCTTGCGCTCGATCGCCGATCTCGATCCGGTGTTGCTTCCGTTTCACGAGAAGGCCGAAACCAACACCGCGATCATCAAGTCGTCGCCCTTGAGGGCGCGCATCCCGGTTTGACGCGCCAGTTCAGGTTCAGCCCGGCGATCACAATGCCTCAAGCAGCTGTGAGATAGGGTGACGGGCGGTTACCCGAGGGCATGTTAGCCTGATCCCGGGTTTGACAACCGGGAGAAGCACCAATGTACAAGCAAACAGCATTCATACTGATTTGTGGCGCTGTACTGATCGGCACCATGACGCTGGGCAATGCCCAGAACGCGCCCTTCGGCAATGCCGAAGATGTCGATTACGCCAGCAAGCTCTGGCAGGTCATGATGGACCAGAAACTGGTCGGTGACGACTCCATCAAGGTCCGGCCGTTCGAAGGCAATGAGCCGCACGGCACAATCCAGGAAGTGTTGGCAACAACTGCCACGATGGACGGCCACAGCGGCCGGTTGCTGGTCAAGCGCAACCATGGTGCCGAGGGCGAACTGAGCGTGGAGGACGTTTATGACGATCCGCTGAGCAACCTTGCTGCCATCACCATCATGTTCAAGCGCGAAAGCGGATATGACGCGGAAAATCAGGACTGGTTCTGGGCCAAGTACCTGCCCGACGGCACGCTCGACAAGAACCCGAATGGCTTGCAGCTGGCCGGGCGCGTCGCAAAGGGTTCCGATGCCGGGTGCATTGCCTGCCACACTGCTGCCGGTGGTGAAGACCTTGAAACGCTGACGTCGAAATAGACCGCTTCCTTGCGAAAACGGCCCGGAATCAATACCGGGCCGTTTTATTGATCCATGGCCTGAAAAGCCCAGTTCGGGTTACTCGGCATAGGAAGCCAGAATTGCATCACCCATCTCAGCAGTCGTGATCTTCCGGCAGCCATCGGACATGATGTCGCCGGTGCGCAGGCCCTTGTCGAGCACGGCCGCGATGGCGGCTTCGAGACGATCCGCTTCGGCGACCATGTTGAAGGAATAGCGCAGGCACATGGCAAAGGACGCGATCATGGCGATCGGGTTGGCGATGCCCTGGCCGGCGATGTCGGGCGCCGAGCCGTGCACCGGCTCGTAAAGCGCCTTGCGCTTGCCGGTGTTGGCGTCCGGTGCGCCGAGCGAGGCGGAGGGCAGCATGCCGAGCGACCCGGTGAGCATGGCGGCGATGTCGGAGAGCATGTCGCCGAACAAATTGTCGGTGACGATGACATCGAACTGCTTGGGCCAGCGCACCAGCTGCATGCCGCCGGCATCGGCCAGCATGTGGCTCAACTTGACGTCGGAGAAGCGATCCTTGTGGGTGGCGGTCACCACTTCGTTCCACAGCACGCCGGACTTCATCACGTTGCGCTTTTCCATCGAGCAGACTTCATTGCGGCGGGTGCGCGCAAGTTCGAAGGCGACAGCTGCAATGCGGTCGATCTCGTAGGTGTCATAAACCTGGGTATCGATGCCGCGCTTCTGGCCGTTGCCGAGATCGATGATTTCCTTGGGCTCGCCGAAATAGACGCCGCCGGTCAATTCGCGCACGATCAGGATGTCGAGACCTTCGATCACATCCTGCTTCAGCGAAGAGGAGTTGGCGAGCGCCGGATAGCAGATCGCAGGGCGCAGGTTTGCGAACAGCTCCATGTCCTTGCGCAGGCGGAGGAGACCGGCTTCCGGGCGAACCTCATAAGGCACCGAATCCCACTTCGGGCCGCCAACTGCGCCGAACAAAACGGCGTCTGCTGCCATCGCCTTTTCCATGTCGGCATCGGAAATCGCCTGGCCATGGGCGTCATAGGCCGAGCCGCCGACAAGACCCTCGTCGGTGGAAAAACCCGCGGCTTCCTTGTCGTTCATGTGCGCGATGATCTTGCGGACCTCGGCCATGGCCTCCGGGCCGATACCGTCGCCTGGGAGAAGAAAGAGAGAGCGTGTTGCCATTTGAAGTCCCCGCACCAAAATCGAAAAAGATGATGCGTCCTTAAACACCCTTCGGAGGGTTTTCAACTGTTTGGCTTGCCAGGCTGGTTGTTGCTGCTGATGAGCAAGCCGGTCCGGTTCGCAACTTTTAGGTGATCCGGCGCAGGGCGTCGACATCGTCGCCGTGACAGATGGCTTAATCAGAAGCCGTCTGTGCCGCTTATGCGGGCATGAAAGTAAGCCCGGAGGCGGGCCGTTGCCGGCTGGAAACCGCGATCACCGGGCAGGGCGAGGAGATCGTTGCCAGTTGTTTCGAGCTAGACTTTCGATAAAGGACCGGCGCTAAACCTTGCGCACCGCAATGACCGCATTGGTGCCGCCGAAGGCAAAGGCGTTGGACATGGCGATGTCGACGGTCCTTTCGCGGGCCTCGTTCGGCGTCACGTCGAGATCGCATTGCGGATCGGGGGTGGTGTAGTTGATGGTCGGCGGGATCACGTTTTCGCGCACCGCATTGACGCAGGCAATCAGCTCGATGGCGCTCGAGGCGCCAAGGCAATGGCCGTGCATGGATTTGGTCGACGACACCGAGACCGTATCGGCGGCTGATCCGAAAACTTCGCGGATGACTTTCGTCTCGGTCTGGTCATTGGCTTGGGTGGCAGTGCCGTGGGCATTGACATAATCGACCTGATCGGCGGAAATACCGGCATCAGCAAGGCAGTTGCGCATCGCGGCAGCCGGTCCCTCAACCGTCGGGTTGACGATGTCGGAGGCGTCGCCGGACATGCCCGAGCCGATGATCTCGGCCAGGATGTTGGCGCCGCGGGCCTTGGCATGTTCGTAGGATTCAAGAACCGCGATGGCTGCGCCATCGCCAAGAACGAGCCCGTCCCGATCGGCGGAGAACGGCCGGCAGACCGACCGGGCAAGCACGCGCAGCGATTCCCAGGCCTTGAGCGGCCCATAGACCAGGGCAAGCTCCGCGCCTCCGGCAAGCATCACATCGGCGCGTCCAAGCCGGATCTGGTCGATCGCGGAGATGAAGGCGTGGTTGCCCGACGCGCAGGCGGAGGTCACACCGAAGACCGGGCCCTGCAACCCCATGGCGATGGAGACATGGCCGGAAGGGCCGCTCGGCATCACCCGGGGAACGGTGAAGATGTGGGCGCGTTTCTTATTCTCGAGAAAAATGTCGACATAGCTCTGGTCGACTGCATCGGTGCCGAAGATACCGACGCCGACGACGGCGCCGCAGCGTTGCGGGTTGAACTCACCGGGTGCGAGCCCCGCCTGTGCCATGGCCTGGCGTGCTGCAATCACCGAGATCCGGCTGATGCCGCTCATGGTCAGGCTCTGGCGCTTGTCGATGCCGTCATCCTCGGGATAGCCCATGAGGCCGCATCCAACGCCGATCTTGAGATCGCGGGTATCCATCGCCAGCGGCCGGCATCCGTCGCGGCCTTCCTTCATGCTGGTCCAGATATCGTCCGGATTTCCGCCGAGGGCGCAGATGCCGCCCATGCCCGTGATGACGACCCGATGCTGGCTCATGGTCAGGTCTTGGCCGCGATGAGCTGTTTGACCATATCCACAATGTCGCCCACGGTCTTGAGCGACTCCCAGGCTTCAGCGGTGTTCAGGTCGATCTCGATATCGTGCTCGTCTTCGATATCCATGACGATCTCCGTCAGGACCAGCGAGTCGATCTCGAGTTCGGCCAGTTCCGTGTTGCGGGTGATCTCGCCGGGTTCGATTTCCCCAGCGGACGCAATCACTGCGATGATCGAGGCTTCGACATCCTTGGACATGGATACTCCCTTCAACACGCGCCGGAACGCAATACTCTTGTTCTTGCAGGCCGCTGCGTGTCAGCCGCCGGGGCTAGAGCCAGGAATGCGTGGCGCCGACCTTTGTCTCATAGCTATCGATGGCGCTGGCCTTCTCCAGAGTCAATCCTATGTCATCCAAGCCGTTGAGCAAGCAGTGTTTCTTGAAGGCGTCGATTTCGAACTTGATAACGCCGCCATCGGGCCCGCGAATCTCCTGTTCTTCCAGATCGACAGACACGGTGGCATTGGCGCCGCGGCGGGCGTCGTCCATCAGCTTGTCGAGGTCTTCCTGGCTGACAACGATCGGCAGGATGCCGTTCTTGAAGCAGTTGTTGTAGAAAATGTCGGCAAAGCTTGTCGAGATCACGCAGCGAATGCCGAAATCGAGAAGCGCCCAGGGCGCGTGCTCGCGCGACGAACCGCAGCCGAAATTGTCGCCGGCGACCAGGATCGATGCATTGCGCCAGGCCGGCTGGTTGAGCACGAAATCGGGGTTCTCCGAACCGTCTTCGTTGTAACGGGCTTCGGCAAACAGTCCCTTGCCAAGACCGGTACGCTTGATGGTCTTGAGGTAATCCTTGGGGATGATCATGTCGGTGTCGATGTTGACGACCGGAAGGGGGGCGGCAACGCCGGTGAGGCGGGTGAATTTTTCCATGGCTAGCGGATCCTGTCTGTCTGTGCCGGAGCATTTAACAAACAAAGAGCCGAAAAAGAAGAGGCGGGCAGCCACTTCCGGGCAAGAAGGCGATCTGCAGGCCTAAAGTCGCCGATTACATGTCAATAATGGTGCCGCGGCCGTCATTCCACACGCGGAATTCGGAACCCGACCTGTCCCGGGCCGGGTCTGCCGATGCCCGGGCCATGGCAGGCTGGGAACGGCCGGTCAGGCGCGCGAATGCGATGGCGCCAGCGGCGACGGTGCCAAGAACGAGCGCCAGTGCCAGTCCGGCGAAAGCTGCAAACACCAGACCCAGACCGGTGGCGACTGCGAAAAGAGTTCTCATGACGGCGTTCCCTTGTTTCATGCACTCTATGTGGTGATCGGATGACCCCGGTTCAATAGGGCGATGGCAGCACCTGGAATGGCTGTTGGAGGCCCTTCTGTCAGCGACCCCTTGCAAGGGTGGGCCGGCAAGGGCAATAAAAGCGCCATGACCACAACCTCATCCAGGCCAGTCCGGCCGCGCCGCTCCGTTCTCTATCTGCCGGCCAACAATGGCCGTGCGCTCGACAAGCTTCCGGGCCTGTCGTGCGATAGCGTCGTCTTCGATCTCGAGGACTCGATTGCACCGGGCGCCAAGGACGCGGCACGTGAGACTCTTAGAGGCTTTTTCAGCGATGGCCGGGCGGCTGCCCTGCCCGCAGGGATGGAGAAGGTGATCCGCATCAATCCACTGGCTTCACCCTGGGGCGGGGAGGATCTTCTGGCGGCGCGCGCCTGCAGGCCGGATGCGATCCTGGTTCCGAAGGTCGATGCACCGGAAGACATCCTCGCCGTGGAAGACGCGCTTGCTCAGACCGATGCGCCGGCGGCTCTCAGGCTCTGGGCCATGATCGAGACACCGCGCGGGGTGATGAATGCAGGCCTGATCGCGCGCATGGCGCAAACCGACGGCGCACGGCTCGATTGTTTCGTTACTGGCACCAACGACCTGCTCAAGGAAACGGGTGTGGCGCCACTGCCGGGACGGCCGTGGCTGTCATCATGGCTGATGCAGATCGTGTTGGTGGCACGGGCCTATGGTCTCGATGTGCTTGACGGGGTCTACAATGATTTCAGGGATGAGACCGGCCTGATGCGCGAATGCGCTGACGGCCAGGCGATGGGGTTCGACGGCAAGACGCTGATCCACCCGGCCCAGATCGCGCCGGCGAACCAGACTTTCGGCATTGCGGAGGACCAGCTTGCGCAAGCCAGGGTAATTGCAGAGGCGTTTGCCTTGCCGGAGAATCAGGGCCGCGGCGTCATCAGTCTCGACGGAAAAATGGTCGAAAGGCTACATCTGGAAATGGCCGAACGGCTGATTGAAAAGGCTGCCCGGATAGCCGCGCGCCAAGGCGAAGGACAAACGACATGAAACTGTACCGCTTTCTGACCGGACCCGACCAGGGTGCCGATTTTTGCCACAAGGTCAGTCTTGCGCTGTCCAAGGGGTGGCAGCTGCATGGCTCGCCCAGCCTGGCGTTCAATGCGACAACGGGCATGATGGAGTGCGGTCAGGCCGTGACCAAGGATGTCGAGGGCAAGGAGTACGAGCCCGGCATGAAGCTTGGAGAGCAGTGATCTTGACCGGGTTTCTCAGCCAACCCGCTTCGGCGGAGCTGGTCGCCTTGCGGCAGGAGCTTCATCGCAGGCCGGAGCTTTCCAGTCAGGAGCGGGAAACTGCTGCCCGGATCGTTGCCGAACTCAAACGCTGCCAACCTGAAGAGATCCTCAGCGAGCTTGGCACGCACGGGGTGGCAGCTGTTTTTGACAGTGGTATCGAGGGTCCCACGGTGCTGTTCCGTTGCGAGCTCGATGCATTGCCGATCACTGAAATCTCCACAATCGGCTGGCGCTCCGAGATCGATGGCAAGGGGCATCTGTGCGGGCATGACGGGCACATGGCGATCCTGGTGGGGCTTGCCCGGCACCTGTCAAAAAACAAACCCGTTCGCGGCCGGGTGGTGTGCCTGTTCCAGCCGGCAGAGGAGACAGGTGCTGGAGCTGCGGACGTGATCAACGACGTGCGGTTCGACCGGATCCGGCCGGATTATGCCTTTGCGCTGCACAATCTGCCGGGACTGCCGCTCGGGGCGGTGGGGGTTCGGACCGGGCCATTCACATTCGCGTCCGAGGGGCTGGCGATCAGGCTGACCGGCCGCACATCGCACGCGGCGCAACCGGAAGCCGGGCTGAGCCCCGCGGCCATCATGGGCAGGCTGATGGAGGCACTTCCCGAACTACCTGAAACACTGGGCCATGCTCGTGGCCACTCGCTGGTCACCCTGTCGCATGCGCGGCTGGGCGAGGCAGCCTTCGGGATTTCGCCGGGCGAGGCCGACATCTGGGTGACGGTGCGGGCGATCGATGACCGGTTGCAGGGCGAATTGATGGGCGAGGCTGAAGCGCTTGCCCGGCGGCTTGCCGAGGCCGGCGGGCTGGGCGTGCGGTTCGATCGCTACGAGAATTTTGCCGCCGGGCACAATGACGCAGAAGCGGTGGAGAAAATCGAGGCCGCGGCAACAAGACTGGGGGCAAGCCGCGCCGAGGTCGGGGACCCATTCCGCTGGTCCGAGGACTTTGGCCGTTTCGGCAGCGTCGCCAAGACCGGCCTCTTCGTATTAGGATCGGGAGAAGACCATCCGCGGCTGCACAATCCGGATTTCGATTTTCCCGACGAGTTGATCGGACCGGGTGTGGCGATGTTCGCGGCGATTTCCCGCGACATCTGCGGAGAGCAGGATTCGACTGACGGCTAAGCGGGCGAAACCCTATTCCACGCCCGCCTCTATGCGCTCCATGTCCTCATCGGAAAGACCGAAATGGTGACCTATCTCGTGGATCAGGACATGACTTATGATGTCGCCCAGGGTCTCGTCGTTTTCGGCCCAGTAGTCGAGGATCGGCCGCCGGTAAAGGATGACCTTGTTGGCCAGTTCACCGGTCTCGATTGCGAAACGCTGGGTCAGGCCGCGGCCTTCAAACAGGCCGAGCAGATCGAAGGGGGTCTCCAGGCCCATGTCCTCGAAAATCTCGTCGTCAGGAAAATCTGCGACGATGATCGCCACATTGCCGGTATGGCTGCGGAAACTGTCAGGCAGCTGGGCATAGGCGTCAATGGCGAGTGATTCGAACTCGGCGAGAGACGGCGCATGCCGGTCTCTCCAATCCCCTGTCTGATCGATACGTGCCATCAAAAAGTCCTTTGCCCTCCGGTTCGTCTGTACCGGACCGGTCAGTCCGTCCTGTGCATATAAGGGAAGCGATCCGGCTTTTCGAGGGCAGGAATTGAGGGGGCAGTGGTCATCGTCGCGGAATGTAGCGTTCGGACAACCCCTGATTATCTGGATCGGCAGGGCGGTGATAACGCCCAGGGCAAGAAGCACGTTGACGGCAACAAAGCCCGAGAAAAGGCGACCTTTGGTGCAAACTGCGGACCGCCCGGCGCCCTAACAGCAGCCATGGTCAAGAAACTCCAGACTTAAACTTGAGTCTGTTGTCAGATCTAAAATTGGGGCTTCAACGGAAGCCAGACGCCATTCAGGCAAGCCACATCATCTGAATGATGTCCGGAGCCACCATATCGAAATCCGCCCGTTTTCTGGTCCGTGCCGTCAGCCCGTTCGCGCTTTGAGCACATGCGCAGGCGCAGGATGGGTACCCAACCGCATCGTCATCGGCACGAGCAGTGCCAGCGGCAACGCGGTGGAGGTCAACGACGAGAATCTCGTCCGGATCGATGTCGAGACGATCGCCGGAAAACCGATCAGCCTGCATTTCATCTGATGGCAACCTGCTGACAGGCGGGACCACCCGATTCGCCCGGCATACAGACACGGGCTGCCCGGACGGTCTTCGTTTCCGGCTGTTGCTGACGAATTGCAGATTCCAGACAACAAAAAACCCCGGAAAAACCGAGGTCTTGCGCGTCTTTGGAAAAATGGAGCGGGCGAGGCGATTCGAACGCCCGACCCCAACCTTGGCAAGGTTGTGCTCTACCCCTGAGCTACGCCCGCTCATGACCTGATCCGTGGGGAAACCGGACCGGCTGTCCAGGCTGTTCGGCCCGGACCGGCGCTATATGGCGCAACCTGCTTTCAATTGCAACAGGGAATTTTCAGTGATTTGCACTATATCGCATTTGCAGGTGTTTTGAGGGGCTTGCAGCCTGTGGGCCGCTACCGGAAACGAGGCGGTTCCGGCGTGAAACCCCAAACCATTGCGCTGGTCTGCCGGGTTGCCTATCAAGAGGCCACATGATGGCTACCAATGGCGAGGCGCGTTTCGCCCGGTGGCGGCCAAATCTGAACAGATCCACAATCCAGCAAGAGTTGATCCCATGCCCAAAACCCGTCAGGACCTGTTTGACTGCCTGGATGCGCTCGGCATCGCGCACCCGACCGTTGACCACGCTCCGGTGTTCACCGTTGCCGAATCGCAAGGCCTCAGGGACGAGATCCCCGGCGGGCATACCAAGAACCTGTTTCTGAAGGACAAGAAAGGTGCCTATTTTCTGGTGACGCTGGAAGAGAACGCGGAAGTGAATCTGAAGACGATCCACGGCCTGATCGGCGCCAGCGGCCGGGTGTCCTTCGGCAAGCCGGAAGCCCTGATGGAGAAGCTGGGCGTGACGCCAGGCTCGGTGACGATCTTCTGTGCGATCAACGATCCGGACCAGGAGGTGACAATCGTCATTGACGCCCCGCTTCTGGAGCATGACACTATCAACGCCCATCCGCTGAGCAATGACGCGACCACTTCCATCGGGCGGGATGATCTGAAACGCTTCCTCGCCCATACCGGGCACGAGCCGAAGATCTTGAAAGTTTCGGTCTAAAACACGACTTTGACAGGCGTATCTATTCAGCAGGCACGGAATCAGACCCATGAGCGACCACGACAACCCCTATGCGCCGGCTTCCGGTGGCCAGATGAGCGGCACGGTTACCTTTGGCGACCAGGCCAAGCCTGCCGCACAACCTGCTCAGACCGGGCCCCAGGGTGGCGGCGTTGCCGGAGAGCTGATTTCGGACACCACCACCGCCGGGTTCACCGCCGATGTGATCCAGGCCTCGCGGGATGTTACCGTGCTGGTGGATTTCTGGGCGCCCTGGTGTGGACCCTGCAAGCAGCTTACCCCAATCATCGAGAAGGTGGTCAGGGAAGCCAATGGCCGGGTCAAGCTGGTCAAGCTCAACATCGACGACCACCCGGCGATCCCGGGACAGATGGGCATCCAGTCGATCCCGGCTGTCGTCGCCTTTGCCGGTGGCAAGCCGGTTGATGGTTTCATGGGTGCGCTGCCCGAAAGCCAGATCCGCGAGTTTATCGACAAGGTGGCCGGCCCCGCACCGGCCTCATCCGCCGATGAGCAGATCACACAGATTATAACCCAATCGCGCGAGGCGCTGGCTGCCGGTGACATTGAAACGGCAGCGCGCGGTTTCGGCGCGGTTCTGCAGAGCGATCAGGGCCATGTCGGCGCGATAACCGGGATGGCCGCCTGCATGCTGGCTGCCGGTGAACTCGACCGCGCGGAGAAGCTGCTTAACGCGGTGCCTGTAGAGGACCGCAAGGATCCCGAGATTGCCGCCGTGTTCAAACGTCACGAGATGGCCAGGGAGGTGTCCGAACTGGGTGACCCGGTTGAGCTCGAGGCGCGCCTGGCTTCCAATCCGGCAGATCACGAGGCCCGGATCCAGTTTGCCAAGATCCTGAATGCGAAGGGAAAAAGGGAAGCGGCTGCCGACGAGCTGTTCACGATCATGCGCGCGGACCCGAAATGGGAAGACGAGGCGGCGCGCAAGATGCTGCTCGAATTTTTCGAAGCCTGGGGACCGGTTGATCCGGCGACCCTGTCAGCCCGTCGCAAGCTGTCGTCACTGCTGTTTTCGTGAATTCTGGATCGCACTCAGGCACTTGAGATTTCGGCGCCTTGCCCCACATCACCGGGTATGGCGAACATGAAGGCTTAAAGGCATGCAGGTCGGAAACAAATCCTACAGGGTTGAAGCAGATATTCCGGAGCAGATTCCGGTGTTCCCGCTCTCGGGCGCACTGTTGCTGCCGGGCGCACAATTGCCGCTCAACATTTTCGAGCCGCGCTATTTGTCGATGCTTGACGATGCGATGAGTTCGGACCGGTTGATCGGCGTGATCCAGCCAGCGCTGGTTGATGGGACGCAACGCAGAGGACCGGTGGAAGACCTGTGCTCTGTCGGCTGCCTCGGACGCATCACTTCCTTTGCCGAAACCGGCGATGGCCGCTACATCATCACCCTTGGCGGTGTGTGCAGGTTTCGGATTGGGGAGGAGCTGAACCGGCGCAAGCCCTACCGGATATGCCGGATCTCCCCCTTTCTCGGCGACCTCGAAGCGGGTGATCAGGGCAAGGAAGTCGACCGCAAGGCACTGCTGGACAGCTTCAGAGCCTATCTTGAGGCCAATGATCTGGAAGCCGACTGGAGCTCTGTGGAGCGGGCAAGCACCGAATCGCTGGTCAATTCGTTGTCGATGATGTCGCCTTACGGTCCGGCGGAAAAGCAGGCGCTGTTGGAGGCGGACAATCTGAAGATACGGGCCGAAACGCTGATAGCCATCACCGAGATTGCTCTGGCCCGTGATTCGGACGATCATGGCCCTGTTCTGCAATAGGCGTGTCCGATCACCATGGCAAAACAGACTGAACCAACCACGGGTATCCGGGCCAGAGGCGTCGTCGACGTCAAGATGCTCGAACTCTTGGTGTGCCCGCTGACAAGCGGACCGCTGAAGTTTGATCCGGACCGCGATGAACTCGTGTCGGAACGGGGTAAGCTGGCCTATCCGGTTCGTGATGGCATTCCGATCATGCTTGTTTCCGAAGCACGCGAGCTTCCAGACAACGACTGAATATCCATTCCGTTAGCTGTGGGTCTTGCCTGTGCTTGACGGGAGGCAGCGAACTGCCCGAATATAAGTCAGCCATCCAAATCATAAGTGCGGGCTTTATGTCGAAAAAAGGCGATCAGAGACGGGAGGCGATTGTTGCCGCCGCGGCGCGGCTGTTCTGGGTCAATGGGTTTTCGGCCACCAGCATCGCCGACATCGCCCGCGCGGCCGGTGTCCCGCAGGGCAACATGTTCTACTATTTCAAGACCAAGGCCGAGCTGGCGCTGGCGGTTGCAATCGTGTTTGTCGAGGAGACACAATCGCTGATCCAGGAGGCCGAGGCCGCGTCGCCGGACCCGCGCGAGCGCATCCGCTTCCTGTTGCAACGGCTCGGCCAATCCAACCGGAGCCGGGTGGAGAATGGCTGCCCGATCAGTGCTGCGGTGAGAGATTTCCGCGGTCTAGCGCCCGAAGCCTCGGCGCGCGCCGGCCGGAGCTTCGAGCTGCTGGTCAGTTTCATTGCCCGCGAGCTGCAGAAAACCGGCCCCCGGCCATCCATCGCGCTGGGGCGGGCGCGCGCGGTGGTGATCGAATGGCAGGGCGGCATCGCGCTGGCGCACGCGTTCAACGACATGACCGTGCTGACCGAAAGCCTGCGCCGCGCCGAACACAGCCTGCAGATCACGTCCTGACTGCTGCCTTCGAACCGGCGAAAAGCCGCGTTCGGTTCAGATGGCCTCGCCGCGCAGCAGCCTTGGGCCGGAGGCATCGGGGATGCCAGCTGCCTGATTGATGAAGTAGCGCTTCATCGCCGGCATCCGGTCCACCAGTCCGAGACCGAAGTCACGGATCAGCCGCAGCGGCGTGATGTCGTTGGAGAACATCCGGGTCAGCACGTCGCTGGTCATTCCCATGCGCACCGTGTCGAAACGCCGCCAGGTCTGGTAGCGCTCGAGCACCGTCAGGGACCCGATATCGAGGCCCAGCCTGTTGGCCTCGACGACCGTTTCGGCCAGGGCTGCGACATCACGGAAGCCGAGATTGAGACCCTGGCCCGCGACGGGGTGGATACCGTGCGCGGCGTCGCCGGCCAGTGCCAGGCGTGGCTTGACGAAATCACGGGCCAGGGTCAGGCCCAGTGGAAAGGCGCGGCGGCCGCCTTCAACGCTCAGCGCGCCCAGATGGTGGCCGAACCGGCGTTCCAGCTCGGCCTCGAAGACAAAATCATCTTCCGCGACAAGCCTGTTGGCGGTTTCGGTGCGTTCGGTCCAGACCAGGGACGAGCGGTTACCGGTCAGCGGCAGGATGGCGAAGGGACCGGAGGGCAGGAAATGTTCCTCGGCACGGCCATTGTGCGGCCGTTCATGCGCGACGGTGGTGACAATACCTGACTGGCCATATTCCCAGTGCTGGGTCTTGATGCCGGCCATTTCGCGCAAGCTGGACTTGACGCCGTCGGCGGCGATCACAAGCCGGGCAGCAAACACACGGCCATCCTTCGTTTCGACGCGGGCGTCGCGCTCGGTGATGTCGAGCGCGGTTGCAGCGGCGGACTGGTGGATTTCGACGCCGATTTCGGCGGCCTTGTCGCGCAAGGCGGCCACCATGGCGACATTCGGCGCCATGTGGGCGAAGGGTTCGCCGTCCTCGATCTTGCCGTCAAATGTCAGGAACACCGGACGTACCGGATCGGAGGTGCGTGAATCGGTGATCACCATGTCATTGATGGCCTGGGCCTCGGGCTCGATCGCATCCCAGACTCCGAGGGTCCTGAGAAGGTTCTTGGCGCCTGCGGCAATGGCCGAGGCGCGCTGGTCCTTGCGCCAGACTTCAGGGGGGGCAGCGTCGATGACAGCGATTTTCAGCGAGGGGCTGGCGAGCTTCAGCACCACAGCGGTGGAAAGGCCGACATAGCCGCCGCCACACACCAGAATATCGAGGCTCTCGGTCGTCATCGCATGTTTCCTTCCCACTCTCTGGCCCACTCTCCGACCGAGCATCCGGCCCGGCACCTGGCGACAATTCCTTTAAGCTTGGGCAGCTTTGTGGCGTGCCAATGGCGGCTCCGGACTTTGCAGCGGCGTTGTGACACCGTATACCGCATTGTCACCGTCCAGCCCACCACTGCGAGAGTACCAAAATGTCGCGTCCTGCTGCCACTGCCATGGAACAACTGCTGTCCAGCCTCGACATCGAACGGCTCGAACAGGATCTGTTTCGCGGAACCAGCCCGCAGGTCGGCTGGCAGCGGGTGTTTGGCGGCCAGGTGATCGGACAGGCGCTGGTCGCGGCCCAGCGGACGATTGCGGCGGACCGGCTGGTGCATTCGCTGCATGCCTATTTCATGCGGCCGGGAGACCCCGCAGCACCGATCATCTACGAAGTCGACCGGATCCGGGACGGGATGAGCTTCGCGACCCGTTCGGTGGTTGCAATCCAGCATGGAAAGGCGATCTTTTCGCTGTCGGCTTCCTTCCAGAAGGCCGAAGAGGGGCTTGAATACCAGGACCCGATTCCCCGGGTCGCGCAGCCGGAGGATCTGCCGGGCAAGGAGGAAATGCGCGCGGCATTCCTGAAAGGCGCGCCCGACCATATCCGCAACTACTGGGAGCGCGAACGGCCGATCGAGGTCCGGCCGCTGTCGTTGCAGCACTATATTTCCGACCAGAAGCTCGATGCGCAGCAGAAGGTCTGGGTGCGGACCACGGGGCCTGTGCCTGACGACCAGATCATTCAAGCGGCCATCCTCGCCTATCTCTCCGACATGACGCTGCTCGACACGGCCCTGTTTGCGCATGGCCGGTCGGTGTTCGACCGTGACCTGCAGGTCGCGAGTCTCGATCATGCGATGTGGTTTCACCGGCCGTGCCGGCTCGATGACTGGTTGCTCTACTCGATGGATTCTCCCAACACGAATGGTGGCCGCGGCTTTACCCGGGGCAGCCTGTATCAGCGCGACGGCAAGCTGATTGCATCGGTGGCGCAAGAGGGATTGATTCGAGATCGGGCAATAGCCTAAAATTTGTGCACACATTGATTATTGCCTAATTATTCATCTCAGATGGTGTGCCACGCCATCGGTTCGAATCCCGTAACCTGAAATGAATCCATCATTCCAATGTGTTGTCCGGTTTATTCGAAACTGGCACGGCATTTGTTTGTCTTGTCTTCAGGCGGGGTACCCAGCGCAGGCCGGGAAACCTGTCAGAAGAGGCGGCATGGCCGCGGACAACAAGGATGGGAAACCAGATGAAAATTGTGATGGCCATCATCAAGCCGTTCAAGCTGGACGAGGTGCGCGAAGCCCTCACCGGCATCGGCATTCAGGGCCTGACCGTCAGCGAAGTCAAAGGCTACGGAAGGCAGAAGGGGCATACGGAAATCTACCGCGGCACGGAATACGCGGTGAGCTTTCTGCCGAAACTGAAGATCGAGATCGCGGTCGCATCGGATGCGGTGGACAAGGCGGTCGACGCCATCGCGACGTCGGCCAAGACCGGCCAGATCGGCGACGGCAAGATCTTCGTCTACTCGATTGACCAGGCCATGCGTATCCGCACCGGCGAAACCGACGCCGACGCGTTGTAAGGCAACAGGAGATATTTCCATGACACTTCAGATGTCACCCACATCCCCGCTTCGGCTTGGACTTTTGGCAGCAGGCGCACTTGCCGCCTTTGCTGCTCCCGCTCTCGCCCAGGAAGCGGCTGAGACCGCTGCGGCGCCGGAATTCGCATCGGCTGCGGAAACGGCCTTCATCTTCAACACGCTCCTGTTTCTCATCGGCGGCTTTCTGGTCATGTGGATGGCCGCGGGCTTTGCCATGCTTGAAGCCGGCCTGGTGCGTTCCAAGAACGTATCCATGCAATGCCTGAAGAACATTGCGCTCTATTCGATTGCCGGCCTTATGTTCTGGATCATCGGCTACTCGCTGATGTACACCGACGTCAATGGCGGTTTCTTCGGCACGCCGATGCCCTACAGCTGGCCCGATGCGGGCACGGCCAACGAGGGCGACTACTCGGTGGCCTCCGACTGGTTCTTCCAGATGGTGTTCTGCGCCACCACGGCATCGATCGTCTCGGGCACCCTGGCCGAGCGCATCAAGCTGTGGCCGTTCCTGATCTTCACTGCCATCCTGACCGGCGTGCTCTATCCGATCACCGGCTCCTGGCAATGGGGTGCCGGCTGGCTCAGCGAAGCCGGTTTCTCCGACTTTGCCGGCTCGACGCTGGTTCATTCGGTCGGTGGCTGGGCCGCACTCGCCGGTGCCATTATCCTCGGTGCGCGCAAGGGCAAGTACGGTTCTGACGGCAAGGTCATCCCGATGCCCGGTTCGAACATGGCGCTTGCCACGCTCGGCACCTTCATTCTCTGGCTCGGCTGGTTCGGTTTCAACGGCGCGTCGCAGCTTGCCATGGGTTCGAACGGCGACGTTTCCGACATCAGCCGGATCTTCGCCAACACCAACCTTGCGGCTTGCGGCGGCGTGGTCGCGGCCATCATCCTCACCCAGGTCATGTATAAGAAGATCGATGTCACCATGGCGCTCAACGGCGCACTGGCTGGCCTGGTCTCGATCACTGCCGAACCGCTCATGCCTTCGCCGCTGACAGCCGTCATTATCGGCGCCATCGGCGGTGTGATCGTGGTGTTCGCCGTGCCGATGCTCGACAAGTTCAAGATCGACGACGTGGTCGGCGCGATCCCGGTTCACCTTCTGGCGGGTATCTGGGGCACCTTCATCGTGCCGTTCTCCAACCCGGACATCTCCTACGGCACCCAGATCCTCGGCATCGTTTCGATCGGCGCCTTTACCTTCATCGTGTCCGGGGTGATCTGGTACATCCTCCAGTCGACCATCGGCATCCGCGCCACGGAAGAGCAGGAGATGATGGGCATGGACATGGCGGAAATCGGCGTCGAAGCCTATCCGGAGTTCACCAAGGCCTGAGCGCCTTAACAAGACTCCCGTCGGGATGGAGTTCCATCCCTTCTTCTGGGGCCCGGTCTGCCGGGCCCCTTTTTTTGTAGCCGTTGCCCGCTTTTGTCACCGGTTGTGCGCCCGAGCGGGCTTCATGCTGTCCGCGCCGATCCGGTACACCGCCAAGACCGCGCTGGTGGTGATCTGGGCGGCCCTCGATATTCCCTTGCCTTTGCCTTTGCCTTTGGCGGTTCGGGCGGGGATGGTTGTGCCGTCGGCTCGCAATTTGTGACCAACGCCATCCTGTCCTTGCTGTTCAGGATCGTCGACATGGTCCTTGATCCCGCGCATGCATGGTTAATGCCGTATTAACCCGGCAATGGTTAGATCGGCAGCAGATGGGCTCGCAAGGGCCCAAAACCCGATTCGGACATTGTGTACCCATGCAGTCAGGCTCATCCTCCCTCCCGTCAGGTGTTTCTTCTCACAGCAGCTTGCTGGGCGATCTGGTGCGGCGGCAGATCCGGTTTGTCATCGGTCTGACTGTCCTCGCCGGGCTGGTGCTCGCCATAGCCGCGCTTGCAACCTGGAACGTGACGGATCCGAGCTTTTCCAACGCCAATGGCGCTGTGCCGAACAATGCCCTGGGTTTCACCGGTGCTGCCTTTGCCGACATGATCATGCAGTTTTTCGGATTGGCGGGGGTTGTCGGCCTGTTGCCTGCACTGTTCTGGGCGATCGGTCTGCTGCGCAATCGCCCGGTCGACCGGATGTCACGCCGCGGTGCCGCATGGTTCGGCGGCGCTTGGTTGACCGCAGCGCTGTTCGGGTTGTTGCCCCGTACGGAGAGCTGGCCGCTGCCCAATGGCCTGGGTGGCGTGCTGGGCGATATGGCACTGAAGATCCCCTCTGCCTTTACCGGTGGCTTCCCGTCCGGTCTTGTTGCCGTGATCCTGGGCCTGCTGATTGCACCGGTGGCCTGCTGGCTGCTGCTGTTCGGGGCTGGCCTCACCGGCGGAGCGGCTGTGTCCGAACCGGGCAACGCACCGGTCGCAGAGGAAGAGGATGATGGGGACGAGGTCTCCAGCGGTTCGCTGATGCTGGGGGCCCTCACCCATGCAGTGTTTACGGCACGGGGGCACGTGCGCCGCATGACAGGCCTGGCACGGCTTAAAAAGCTGCGCGCCATGCCCGAGTCGCCTTTTGACCTGAACGACGGCCACGCAGAAACCGGCGACGACTTGTACCAGGTGGCGCCGGTCCGGCCGAATGCGGAACGGATCGAGCCCGGTTTCGGGCCTGCTGTGCGCAGGCAAGCGGTTGCGGTTGACGATGCGCCACCGTTTGACATGGAAGACGAGGCGCTTCCCGAGGGCATCCTGTCGGACGATCTGGACTATGACGATGATCCGGCATCCGATTGGCAGCCGCAGGCGGCACCGGCGCCGTCCAGGGCCACGCGCATTTCCGCACCGGCCGAGCGTCCCAAACCGGGCGGCCGCGTGCATCGCGACGCCCAGGGCTCGATGCTGGACGACCAGGGCTTCTCGCTGCCGTCGGTGCACCTGCTGTCAGAGGCGCCGAGTATCGCCAAGGATTCGACCCTGTCGCCGCAGGCGCTGGAACAGAATGCGCGCATGCTTGAGGGTGTTCTGCAGGACTTCGGCGTCAAGGGCGAGATCATTCACGTCCGGCCCGGCCCGGTGGTCACCCTGTACGAACTGGAACCCGCTCCCGGCATCAAGTCCTCGCGGGTGATCGGACTCGCCGACGACATCGCGCGTTCGATGAGTGCGATTGCGGTTCGTGTCGCCGTGGTTCCGGGCCGCAACGCCATCGGCATCGAGTTGCCGAACCAGAAGCGCGAAACCGTATACCTGCGCGAAATGATCGCCAGCCGGGATTTCGAAACCTCGAAGGCCAAGCTAGGCCTGGCGCTGGGCAAGACCATCGGCGGCGAGCCGGTGATCGCCGATCTCGCCAAGATGCCGCATGTGCTGGTTGCCGGCACCACCGGCTCGGGCAAGTCGGTAGCGATCAACACCATGATCCTGTCGATCCTGTACCGGATGGACCCGTCCAAGTGCCGCCTGATCATGATCGATCCGAAAATGCTCGAGCTTTCGGTCTATGACGGCATTCCGCATCTGCTGACACCGGTGGTGACTGATCCGAAAAAGGCGGTTGTTGCGCTGAAATGGACCGTCCGAGAGATGGAACAGCGCTACAAGAACATGTCGAAGATCGGAGTCCGCAACATCGACGGCTTCAATTCGCGGGTGGAACAGGCCAGAGCCTCTGGTGAACCGATCACCCGGACGGTGCAGACCGGTTTCGACCGTGACACCGGCGAGGCAGTCTACGAGACCGAAGAGTTCGACCTGACCCCGCTGCCCTACATCGTCGTGCTGATCGACGAGATGGCCGACCTGATGATGGTGGCCGGCAAGGACATCGAGGGCGCGGTGCAGCGGCTGGCGCAGATGGCCCGTGCTGCCGGTATCCACGTGATCATGGCGACGCAGCGTCCCTCGGTGGATGTCATCACCGGCACCATCAAGGCCAACTTCCCGACCCGTATCTCCTTCCAGGTCACCTCGAAGATCGATTCGCGCACGATTCTCGGCGAGCAGGGCGCCGAACAGCTGCTTGGCATGGGCGACATGCTCTACATGGCCGGCGGTGGCCGGATCCAGCGTGTCCACGGCCCCTTTGTCTCGGACAAGGAAGTCGAGGACATCGTCTCCTTCCTCAAGACCCAGGGCGTTCCGGAATATCTCGATGCGATCACCGAGGAAGACGAGGAAGGCGACAGCGGCAATGGTCCCGCCGGGACCGGCAACCTTGCTGATTCGGACGATCCCTACGACCAGGCAGTGGCCATCGTGTTGCGGGACGGCAAGGCCTCGACATCTTACATCCAGCGTCGGCTCGGCATCGGCTACAACCGTGCCGCCTCGCTGATCGAGCGGATGGAGAATGAAGGCGTGATCAGTGCCGCCAACCATGCCGGCAAGCGCGAAATCTTGGTGCCCACCGAAGACGAGATTGATCCGCGCTAGACTTCTCCGGTTGTGGTGCGGTGCGTCACACTGGCGCCGCAGTCTTGAGCGAGACAGAGGCCGAAATCAAACGGAGACCGAGATGCCGAAGCAGACCACTTCCACTACGATCACACGGCATGACGTATCCCGCCGGGCAATGCTTGGCGGAGGGCTCGGATTTGGATTGTCGCTGATGGCAGTGGCCACCGGGCTTGTCGGCTTTCCCGGCGCAGCACGTTCGGCCGAAACCGCCCAGCGGGTCGCCAACCATTTTGCCTCGGTCAAGACCATGACCGGCGAGTTCATCCAATTCGGCCCCAATGGCGAGCAGACCGGGGGCAAATTCTTCATCGAGCGGCCCGGCAAGTTGCGTTTCAACTACGAAGAACCGTCCGCTGTCAGGGTGATTGCCGACGGAAAGAACGTCGTCATCGGCAACCGCAAGCTCAGAACCTGGGATCTTTACCCGCTGGGCAAGACACCGTTGAAACTCTTGCTGTCGGAACGCATCGATCTTTCGGGCGAGACCGTGCGCTCGGTCAAGGAAGATCCGGATCTGACCACCATCGTTCTGGGCAACAAGTCGATCTTCGGCGATTCGACCATCTCCATGATGTTCGATCCGGAAAGCTTTGACTTGCGGCAATGGACGATTCGCGATGCCCAGGGCAAGGACACCACGGTGATGATCTTCAACGTCCAGTCCGGTGTCCGGTTTGCCGAGGATGTGTTCGAAATTCCCTATGCACAGGTCCAGCCGACTAAGAAGCCGAGCGAACGGTAGACGGCGGCTGCCTGTCTCGTCTGACAGCATCAATAGTTTGTGGATGATCGCGGATTCGGCCCTCACTGGACGGATCGGCTTGCCCTTGAATGTCTAATCGGCCACATACGGGCAGGTTCTTATCCATGAAGGCAATCTGATTTGGCATTTTCCCTTACCACCTGGAACATCAATTCCGTGCGGCTGCGGATGCCGCTGGTTCAGCATTTTCTCGAAACCCACCAGCCCGACGTGCTGTGCCTGCAGGAAACCAAGTGTCCCAATGACGCTTTTCCGAGCGCTGCGTTCCGCAAGCTGGGGTACGAGCACATGGCGATCCATGGCCAGAAGGGCTATCACGGCGTCGCCATCATTTCGCGGCTGCCGCTGTCGGACGACCGCCGGCAGACCTATTGCGAGATCGATCACACGCGAAACGTCTCTGCCATCGTGGAAGTCCCGGGTGCGCGGCGGATCCGGATCCACAATTTCTATGTGCCGGCCGGCGGCGATGAACCGGACCGTGAAATCAATGAAAAGTTCGCGCACAAGCTCGATTTTGTCGAGGAGATGAAGCTGCTTCAGGCCGATGCCGAGCGGGCTGATGGCGTTTCCTCGATCCTGGTCGGCGATCTCAACATCGCGCCACTGGAAACCGACGTCTGGTCGCACAAGCAGCTTCTCAAGGTCGTCAGCCACACGCCGGTCGAGACCGAGGCGTTGCTGGCGATGCAAAGGGCCGGCCGCTGGGTCGACCTGATCCGCCAACATATTCCGCCGGAAGAGAAGATCTTCACCTGGTGGAGCTACCGGGCCAAGGACTGGGATGCCGCCGATCGCGGCCGCAGGCTCGATCATGTCTGGTCGTCATCCGACCTGGCGCCGGCGCTCAGGCGCGTCGACGTGCTGCGCGAGGCCCGCGGCTGGGAGCGGCCCTCCGACCACGTTCCGGTGACAGCCCATTTCGATTTCTGATTTCGCTCTCAGAGCAATTCCAGCGAAAGTGGGAACCGGTTTCGCGTCCGGAGTTGCGGGAAGACAACAAGATGGAGCAAGAGCATTTGAGATGGCTCCATTTTCGCCGGAAATACTCTAGCTGGCGAAGCGCCCGGCGATCTTTGCCAGATCCGCGTTGAGCGCTGCGAGGTTTTCATCGATGCGCTGGCGGACGATGCCGGCGATGTCGGGATATTCTTCCAGCATGCGGCGGAACAGGGGCCGGTTGATGCGGATCACTTCGGCATTGTCGGGCGCAATGGCGGTCATCGACCGGTCGACCGCAGTCACCATCGCCAGCTCGCCCAGCAGGGTTCCGCGCTCGGCAAGACCCAGCTGGACGGGATGGCCATCCTTGCCGGCCCGGGTGAGTTCAAACCGGCCGCCGGCGACTACAAAAGCGCAGTCCGCCGGCGAACCTTCGCGAAACAGCATCTGTCCCGGCTGCATCCGCCTGCGTTCGGCGCCGAAGGCGATAAGACGCAGCTTGTCCTCGCTGATGTCACGGAACAGCGGAACAATCGAAAGCAGGGCAATGTCATCATTCAGAGCCACGGATGTCCTCCTTGAGCCCGAGAATACCGGAAACATCACACATGGGCGCGCCCGGCCAAATCACGGGATGATCTTGTAGCCGCCGCTTTCGGTGACCAGAATTTCAGCATTCGACGGATCGGCCTCGATCTTCTGGCGCAGACGATAGACATGGGTTTCAAGCGTGTGGGTGGTGACGCCCGAATTGTAACCCCAGACCTCTTCCAGCAGCACGTCGCGGGTGACCACCTTCTGGTCGGCACGGTAGAGATAGCGGATGATGGCGGCTTCCTTCTCGGTCAGCCTGATCTTCGCACCCTTCTCGTCCAGCAGCAGCTTCTGGCTCGGCTTGAAGGTGTAGGGACCGACGGTGAAGGTGGCGTCTTCGCTCTGTTCGTGCTGGCGCAGCTGGGCGCGAATTCGTGCCAGCAGCACGGCAAAGCGGAACGGCTTGGTAACATAGTCATTGGCGCCGGCTTCAAGGCCGAGGATGGTGTCGGAATCGGTGTCATGACCGGTGAGCATGATGATCGGCGCCCGGAAGCCGCCCTTGCGCAGCAATTTGACCGCTTCCCGACCATCCATGTCCGGCAGGCCGACATCCATGATCAACAGGTCGACATGCTCGTTCCTGGCCGCCTGCACCCCCTTGGTCGCGGAGGATTCCTGGGAAATCGCAAACTCCTCGTAAAGCGAAAGCTGCTCGACCAGGGTTTCCCTCAGGTCGTTGTCATCATCTACCAGCAGGATCGAACGGGCGGTCATCGTGTCTTCCCTCTTTATTCTGGCGCCGGTCGCGGCCATGTCACGGCCGCGATCGATGGTGTCATATGTCATTGTGTCCCTGTTTAGGCACTTTCGGCCCGAGGGCAAAGTGCTAAATATCCCGCTCAGGTCACAGCAGGAGCACTTGATCGTGAGATCGACGTTACACAGGCCGTCACGCAAATGCCGCACGGCGGGCACCTTGACGGTGCGCGTATCGCCGCGCGACCGATTGAAGGCACTGGTGCGGTTCGGTCCATTGACCTTCCAGGCTGCGCTGGGGCGGGGCGGCGTGAGGACGTTCAAGCGCGAAGGCGACGGTGGCACGCCGCGCGCCCACATGGTGGTGCTGTCGGGATTCCGCAAGGGTGGCATGCTGACACCAGACCGGGCCGGGCTGAAATTGCGCCGGGTGGGCAATCGCGATGGCTGGTGCGATGCGCCCGCACATGCGCGTTACAACCAACCTGTGCGGCTGCCGTTTCCCGCAAGCCACGAAACCCTGCTTCGCAAAGACCTGCTTTATGATTTCGGCTTTGTGCTCGACTGGAATATCCGCTCACGGCGGCGCGGCATGGGCAGCGCGATCTTTCTGCATGTGGCCAAGCCGGGATTCCCGCCGACACAGGGCTGTGTCGCGCTCAAGCGCGGCGACATGCTCAGGCTGATGCCGCTGATCAGGCGCGGCACGGTTGTGCGTGTCGAATAACGGGCGGTTCCGGCTGGCTCAGACGCCGAACCAGCCGATGGTGGCACCGATCCCGATCATCACCAGAAGCCAGTGCAGACCGTCGATCAGGGTCAAGTCCCAGCCAAAGCCCTGGTAGCGGTTGTTGATCGCCATGGTGGTGAAGATGATGCCGGCCCAGAGAAACAGGCCCGAAATCACGCCGTTGAGCGGAGTGACCTGGCCTGGTCCAAGGTGTCCAATGATCCCGGCGGTGACGAAAGCCAGACCGAGCTCGAGAATGAAGGTCGTGATCATCAACGGCGCGATCGCCGGTTTCGGACCGTCAGGATCGATCCTTGCCGCTTTCATCCAGGGCTTGCTCAATGTGCCGTAATAGATTGATCCAATGACAAAGGCGACGATGGCGGCAACCAGGATCGCCAGATAATTCATGCCCGCAAACTGCATAACGCTCTCCATTAAAAGGCCGATGCTATCACAAACCGTCTCCTGAACAGGAGATGGACGAAACGAAATCCCATATCACCCCGTAAACCGGTACACCGAGGTGCGCTTGATCTCGCTGTCCTCCAGCGCGCGGGTGACAGGGACCTGGTAAGTGGCGAGAAGCTGCAGTCCTTCGCGTGGGCAATAGGAACGGCCCGGATCGCCGATCAGCACGTCGGCGCCCCGGCGGCTGAGATCGCGGAACCAGGGCAGGATCATCGCGGTCATCGCCTGATCGTAGAACACGTCTCCGGCCAGCACCACGTCCCAGCCTCTGTCGGATCCAACAAGGTCGGACTGGCTGATCTCAAAGGCGACATCATTGGCAGCCGCATTGAGGCGGGCCGCAGTGGCCGACCAGGGATCAATATCGGCGGCTGTCACGCGGGCCGCAGCGGCGCGGCTGGCGGCAATGGCGACAAGCCCGGATCCGGAGGCGAAATCCAGCACTGTCCTGCCTTCAACCAGGTGAGGATTGTCGAGGATATGGCGCGCCAGCCCCTGCCCCCCGGCCCAGGCGAAGGCCCAGAACGGCGGCGGCAGGCCGAGCGCGTCGAGTTCTTCCTCGGTCTTGAGCCACAGCTCATGGGCTTCGTCGGCCAGATGCAGCCGGATTTCGGGCACATGCGGCGGCGCGGACAGCGCGGTGTTGGCGCGGATGAAGCTCTCCGGGTCGGTCTTCATCCGGCCGCTCCAGTGTGCGGTGTCACGCTTTCACCCTTCCGTCACGCGGGCGAGCGCGGCGGATTGTCGAGATTGCCCATGCGGCAGACCTCGAGATATTCGGCCTCCGTGACCGGCTGCACCGACAGCCGCATCGAGGTGACAAGGCTCATCTCGGCAAGCTTTGGATTGGCCTTGACGTCCTTGAGTGTAACCGGCCTGGGCATGTCGCAGACCGCGCGGATATCGACACATTCCCAGCGCGGATCATCGGTAGTGGTGTCAGGGTGAATGAGATTGCAGACCTCGACAATGCCGACGATCTCGAGTCCCTCATTGGAGTGGTAGAATAAGGCCTTCTCGCCGAGCTTCATGGCGCGCATGTTGTTGCGGGCCTGGTAGTTGCGGATACCATCCCACTGCTCGCCAACATCACCCCTGGCCTTCTGCATCTCCCAGGACCACTTGAAGGGCTCGGACTTGAACAACCAGTATGCCATCGTCACGCCTCGGGATTCTTGAAGACCCAGTTGAAGGCGCGAATCTCGGTCGAGGCAAACAGATCCGCCATCGCATAGGGGTCGCCCGCGGCGATGGCTTCGGCTTCCTTGATGTGGCCGGCGGAGATCACCAGCAGGCTGCCCATCGGCTTCTCCTGATCATCCAGCAATGGGCCTGCCATCTTCAACACGCCGCTGGCTTCCAGGCTCTTGAGATACTCAACATGGGCGGGACGGTTTGACATCCGCAGGTCGAGCGAGCCGGGCTTGTCTTTGCACATCAGGGCGTAAAGCATGAGGTCTCCATCAGGTTGGGCATTCCGGGTGCGGATCGCCGGTCAGGGTGTGGCGCATTCTATGCCTTGCCTATCCGGCGGTTTCAATAGTGGCTCAGGCCTTGGCGCCGCGTTTGCCGGAGCCGATTGCGGCGGCGGCCGCCTGATCGAGCGGCCATCGCGACCGTGGCGCGAGATTGAACTCGTCGGTTTCCAACCCGGCCGCCAGCCGCTCGGCCGCCGCCCAGGCGATCATGGCGGCATTGTCGGTGCACAGGTGAAGCGGCGGCGCGACGAAACGGAACCCGGCCTTGGCCGTCCGCGCTTCCAGTGTCGCGCGGATCGCCTTGTTGGCGGCGACACCGCCGGCGACCACCAAAGCAGGCTTCGATTCGTTTCCGAAACGTTCCGAGAAGCGCTGAAGTGCCATCGAGATCCGGTCGTCGAGGCTTGCCGTCACCGAGGTCTGGAAAGCGAGGCAGAGATCGGCGATGGTCTGTTGCGACAACGGCGCCTGCTCTTCCGCCATCTGCCGCACGGCGGTTTTCAGGCCGGAGAAGGAAAAGTCCAGTCTCGGGTCTTTCCGCATCGGCACCGGCAGGCGGAAGCGCTTGGCTTCGCCCCCCAGCGCTGCCTTCTCGACCGCCGGCCCTCCGGGATAGCCAAGGCCGAGAAGCTTCGCGGTCTTGTCAAAAGCTTCGCCGAGCGCATCGTCGATGGTGGTGCCCCAGCGTTCGTAATCATCGACGCCCTTGACCAGCACGATCTGGGTGTGCCCGCCCGAGACCAGCAACAGCAGGTAGGGAAAGGCGACCCTGTCGGTCAGACGCGCCGTCAGGGCGTGGCCTTCGAGATGGTTGATGCCGACAAAGGGTTTGTCCGCTGCCATGGCGATGGCCTTGGCCGTCATCAGGCCCACCATCAGCCCGCCGATCAGGCCGGGGCCGGAGGTGACCGCCACGGCATCGATCCCGGCGAGGTTGACCGCGCTTTCATCAAGCGCCTGTTTGACCAGGCGGTCGAGCGTGGTGACGTGCGAGCGGGCCGCAAGTTCAGGCACGACGCCGCCGAAGGCCGCGTGCAGGTCAAGCTGGCTCAGCACCACGTCGGACAGGATCTCACCGGAGCCATCCGGGTGGCGGCGCACCACTGCGGCTGCGGTCTCGTCGCAGCTTGTTTCAATTCCGAGAATGTCCATGCCGCCGATGCCTGTGGTCTCTCAAATACGGGGAGTTCGAGCCCGAATGTTGCGCTTGCGGGATGATCCCGGTACCTGTCTGTCGGTAACAACGGATCGGATATCTTGCAAATGAAACCTTACCGCATCGGCACCCGCGGCAGCCCGCTCGCATTGGCGCAGGCGTCCGAAACCCGCGCCCGGCTGATGGCGGCGCATGATCTTCCGGAAGAGGCGTTCGAGATCGTGGTGCTGTCGACCAAGGGCGACCGGGTCACGGACCGGCCCTTGTCGGAAATCGGCGGCAAAGGGTTGTTCACCGAGGAGATCGAGGAGCAGCTCAGCGACGGGCGGCTTGATCTGGCTGTGCATTCCTCCAAGGACATGCCGACGGTGCTGCCTGACGGTCTTGGCCTGGTGGCTTTTCTGGAACGGGAAGATGTGCGTGATGCCTTCATCGGCCGCAGTGCGCCGCGGCTCGAGGACTTGCCGCAGAATGCCGTGGTGGGATCTGCTTCGCTCAGACGCCAGGCGCTGATCCGCCGGTTGCGGCCCGATATCTCGGTCATCACCTTCCGCGGCCAGGTGGAAACCCGGTTGCGCAAGCTTGGCGAGGGGCAGGTGGATGCGACGCTGCTGGCGCATGCGGGTCTGAAGCGGCTCGGCAATACCGGGGTGATCACTGAGTTGCTGGATCCGGAAAGCTTTCCACCGGCGCCGGGACAGGGGGCCATCTGCATCGAAGCCCGTATCAATGACGAGCGGACCGCCGAATTGCTGGCGCCGATCAACCACCCGGCGACGCAGGCAGCGCTTTTGTGCGAACGGGGCTTCCTCGGGGCGCTTGATGGTTCGTGCCGGACGCCGATTGCGGGGCTGGCGACAATTGCCGGCGATCAGCTCTCGTTCTACGGAATGATCCTGACGCCGGACGGCAGCGTCTGGCATGACATCCGAACAGAAGGGCCGGTCGGTGACGCATCGGTGCTGGGGGCCGAGGCCGGTGCAGAGGTGCGCGTCCGGGCCGGCAGCAGCTTCTTCGACAGTTGGGTCTGAGGCCGGGCCGGTGCGTGTTCTGGTAACACGGCCGCAACCCGGCGCCGACCGGACCGCCGCCCGGCTGTCCCGGCTGGGGCACGAGGCGGTGATAATGCCGTTGTTCGAGGGTTCGGTCACAGCGACCATCGACGATCTGCCGCCGGTCGCAGAGATCGGTGGCCTGATTGCCACCAGCGCCCGGGCCTTTGTCATGTTTGCAAAGCAGCCGGTGCCTGAATCAGGGCTTTTCAGCACGCCCGTGTATGCCGTCGGAACCGCCACGGCGCAGGCGGCTCGCGACGCCGGGTTTGCGCATGTTGTTGAGGGCGGCGGAACCGCAGAAGCGCTTTTACAAACCCTCATAGCCCATCATGCACCGGTCTCGAATGGTGGCAAAACGGGACGTTCGTTCGTCACCGGGAAACCACTGGTCTATCTTGCCGGCGTACCGCGGACCACCGCGATCGAAGTCGGGTTAAGCACCCACCGGATTCGTCACAGTGTCGTAGAATGCTACAGAATGACCAAAATAAGTTATTCGACTGACATAGTGAAAGCGGACTTTTTCTCACCGGTCCCTGATGGTGTCCTGTTCTACTCCGCCAATGCCGCCAAGGCATTCCGCGAGTTGGCAGACACTCTAGCGCTTGATGAAGCCATTGAATCTGTTCGATTTCTCTGCCTCTCGGCGGCAATTGCGGACGAACTCCCGTCGGCCTGGCGGACGCGTTTGACGGTCGCCGCACGGCCCGATGAGGACAGCCTGCTCACATCGCTCTCCGCTTTGGGGTGATTTGCCGGAACCATGGTCATGGTTAGAGCGTATTGCGTCATATTGTTGGCGTGATCCGCTACGCCACACTTCATCCAGCAGGAGATGCCATGAGCAAGGGCCCCACCCCGCGACACTCCAAACAGCCCAAACCGGTTACCATCGATCTCGACGCCACCGACGTGACGCCGAAAAACGAGGACCTCAAGGCCACGCCGTCAGCGACCAAACCTTCCGCGGCCGGAAAGCCGGATACTGCCAAGTCCGGGGAACCGGCGAAACCGGACGTGGCCAAAGCCGATGCAGCCAAGGCAGACACGGCCAAGGCAAAGGACGCAAGCAACACAGCGGCGCAGGCAAGCGGTGGCGCGACCAGCGCGGATACCGAGACCGCTAACAAGGAGGGGGCCTCGAAGCAGGAGACACAGCATGACACGGCTGCGGCCGCGAGCAAGTCTCCACAAAACAAGACGTCTGACGCCAGGCCAGCTGACCCCAAGCCAGCTGACCCCAGGGACAACAAGGCCGGGGGAACAACGCCCAAGCCCGAAGCTGCCAAAACGACGACACCGGGATCGGCGGGTCCAGCGAGCGCCAAGCCACAAGCCACGGCAGACAGGAAAAGCGGCGGCGGGCTTGGGATGGTGATGTCCGGCGTCATCGGCGCGGTGATTGCCCTTGGCGGCGGCTATGCCTTGCAGGCCGGTGGCGTGCTTCCGGCCCCCGGCACGGGCGGAGATTCCAACGCACCGCTGGTTTCGAGAGTGGAGGCCCTGTCGTCACAGGTCGAAACACTGTCGCAGCAGCTCGAAAACTCCACCGCGCAAGCCGGTGCAGACGTTCCCGCCGATCTCGGAGCGCGTCTGGACAACCTCGAATCCGATCTGGCGGAAGTCGCGGCACGGCCGGCCGGTTCCGGCGGCGACCCGGTTCAACTGGGCCCGATCGAAGAGCGGCTCGCAGCGCTTGAGAACAGAATCGCCGAGCTTGGCGATGGCGCCAGCACCGTCGATCCGGCGCTGGCAGCGGAAATCAACGAGCTGCGGGCGGCGCAAAGCGGAATGCAGTCAGCTCTCAGCGAACTGCAATCGGGCTCGAACGCGGTCTCTGAAAAACTCTCCGCGCTCGAATCGGAGCAGGCGACGCTTTCCGAACAGGTTGATGCCCCCGCCCGGCAGATCGACCTGGCGCGGGCGATTGCCGCCGCCGGTCTCAAATCCGCGATTGATCGCGGTGGATCGTTCATGAGCGAACTGGAAGCGTTTGCCTCGGTGGCGCCGGATGATCCCGCGGTAGCCGAGCTGCGGGAGCTTGCGGCGCGCGGGGTTCCGAGCCGGGCCGACTTGGCCGCAGGTTTCTCCGATGCGGCGAGCGAGGCAATTGCTGCGGCCAATCCAGGTGATCCGGAAGCAGGTCTGGTCGACCGACTGATGTCGAGCGCCATGTCGGTGGTCAAGGTACGCAAGGTGGGGGATATCGAGGGCGACAACGCCGAGGCAATCACGGCCCGCGCCGAGACGCGGTTGCTCAATGGCGATCTCGAGGCAGCAGTGCGCGAATGGAACACGCTTCCGGAGGCCGCACTGGCCGCCACGGCGGACTATGGCGATGCGCTGGCCGCGCGGGCGCGCGCGGAAAGGCTGGTTGCCTCCGCGGTAGCTCCGTCCGGTTCCGCACCGACGGCGCCTGCCGCTTCCTCTTCCGACACCCCGGCCAACTAGGAGATCCGCCATGATCCGGATATTGTTTTTCGTCGTGCTGGTGCTGGCTCTGGCCTTCGGGTTCGCATGGCTCGCCGACCGGCCGGGTGATCTGTCGATCAACTGGCAGGGACGCGAAATTGAAATGTCGCTGATGGCGGCAGTGACGATGATCGTCTCGCTGATTGCGGCAATCATGATCACCTGGTGGCTGATCCGGACGATCCTCTATTCGCCCCGGACGCTGGCCCGCTATTTCCGCGCCAACAAGCGCGACCGCGGTTACCAGGCGCTGTCGACCGGCCTTCTGGCGGCGGGCTCCGGTGACGCGGCAACGGCGCGCAAGATGAACAAGCGCACAAAAGGCCTGCTGAATGCAGATCAGGAGCCTCTGATCCATCTGCTCGACGTGCAGGCGGCGCTGATCGAAGGCCGCCACGAGGAAGCGCGCAAGCTGTTCGAAGCGATGTCGGAAGATCCGGAAACCAAGCTTCTCGGCTTGCGCGGCCTTTATCTCGAAGCCCAGCGCCAGGGGGCCGGCGAAGCAGCGCAGCATTACGCCGAGAAGGCTGCCGACGAGGCGCCGCACCTGCCATGGGCAGGGGCCGCCGCGCTGTCCTACAGAACGCGCGAAGGCAAATGGGACGAGGCCCTGAAACTGCTCGACCGCCAGCGCCAGGCCGGCACGGTGCAAGTGGCAGAGGTCGCCCGCACCAAGGCTGTGCTTCTGACCGCCCGGGCGCGCGATCATGTTGACAGCGACCCGTCCTCCGCCCGTGACGATGCGCTGGCGGCGTTGAAACTGGCGCCGGGGTTCCCGCCTGCCGCGGTCGTTGCGGCCAAGGCACTGCTGCGCCAGGACAATCTGCGCAAGGCAGCCAGGACCCTCGAAGCGGCCTGGAAACACAATCCGCATCCCGAAATTGCCGAAACCTACGTGCGGGCACGGGTTGGAGACACCGCTGCAGACCGGCTCAAGCGGGCGGAACGGCTGGAAAAGCACAAACCGCTTCATCCGCTGTCGCTTGAGGTGGTCGCGCGTGCCGCGCTCGAAGCCCACCGGTTCGACCTGGCGCGGGAAAAGGCGGAAGCCTCGGCACGGCTGCAGCCCTGCGAGGGAATCTTCCTGCTGCTCGCCGATATCGAGGAAGCCGAAACCGACGACCAGGGCCGTGTGCGCCACTGGCTCAGTCAGGCGGTACGCGCGCCGCGTGACCCGGCCTGGACCGCCGATGGCTATGTGTCGGAAAGCTGGGAGCCGGTCTCACCCGTAAGCGGCAAGCTGGATGCCTTCGAGTGGAAGGTTCCGGTCGAGCAGCTGGCAGGTCCGAGCATCGACAATGAGCCACCAGCGCAGGTTTTCGACCGGGCGATGGCCAGCCTGCCGCCGATCACCAGGGCACCCAAGCCGCGACCGGCGCCAGTCTCAAATGGTGCGACGGCAAGTGTGGCTCCAGTGGCAGATAAACAGGCCGGGGCTAGCCCTTCAGCAGACAAGCCCGCCGAGGCAGGGGGCAAGCTCCGGACTGCCAACACAAACTCCGGTCCGGTGATCGAATCCGATACCGTGGCTGACAGCAAGCAGCAGGCAGCTCCCGTCTCCGGCTCTGCCGGTAAACCGGCGGACAATGCGAGGACGAAACCAAAGCAGGACTCCGCCGTCGCGGCAGTGTCTCCGGCCAAAGACACGCCGGATGATACGGCAGCCGCGGAAGCGAAGGTGAAAGTAGCTGACCCCGATCCCGCGGATAATTCCGGCAAGGCCGGCGCGGCGGGGCTTAAACCTGCGGAACCGGGCACTTCAAAGAAGCCGGTACAGGTGGCTGCGAAGGCGGATGAAGATCCGGAAGCAGATGCCAAAGCCAAAGAAGCGGCGTTTCTGACCCATAGGCCGGATGATCCGGGGATCGACGGCAATGACGAACCGGAAAAGCCGGGCCGTTTCCGGCTGTTTTGACCGGCTACTGAAAGGACAATGAATGCTTGACCAGATACGCAGCTTCTTGCGTGAGCTCAAAAGCGAGACCCCTCAGGCGTCCGGCGTAAACGACACGGATGTGGCAGCCGTGGCGCTGTTCTTCCACGTGATCGGCGCCGACGGAGTGATCGATGAGGAGGAGTCGGAGAAGCTCAGGGTTTTGATTGCCGAGGAATACAATGTCGACGGCACCGAGATGCAGGAGCTGATCGAGGCAGGCAAGAAGGCCGACCGCGAAGCGGTTGATCTCTACCAATTCACCAGCGTGCTCAACCGCGCTCTAGAGCCCGACGCGAAAGTACATTTCATCGAGTTGCTGTGGAACCTGGCCTATGCTGATGGCCATCGCCATGAGCTGGAGGATCATGTGGTCTGGCGCATCGCCGATCTGATGGGGGTTTCAAGCCGTGACCGGGTGCTGGCGCGGCAGCGCGCGCTGGCAAGTGCGGGGATCGAAGACGAAGCTGACGCGGACAACGGCAATTGAGCTGACGCCTTCGAGGATACAGGCGAATTCCGAAAGAATGTGAAGCAAGAAGGCCCGACGCACCGCCTGCCTCAGGCTGTCCCTGACGCGGATTTTTGTTCCCGTTCCAGCTCTGCCTTAAGGGCCACCCGGCTTTCTTCCAGTTCGCGGTCGAGCGACTGGATCTGACGCAACTGCGGGAAGCCGATGCTCCAGGCCAGCGCCACCGCGAGCGTTCCCGCACCGCCGATGACCACGGCTGCGATCGGTCCGATCAGCGAGGCCATGACGCCGGCGCGGAATTCCCCCAGCTCGTTGGACGCGCCGATGAAGACCATGTTGACGGCGCTGACCCGGCCGCGCAGCTCGTCCGGCGTCCACAATTGCACCAGGCTCTGGCGGACATAGACGGAGATCATGTCCGACGCGCCCATGACGATCAGTGCGACCATGGTCAGCGGCAGCGATTCTGACAGCCCGAAGACAACTGTCGCAGCTCCGAACACGCCCACCGCGATGAACATCGCCCGTCCCGCATGGCGCCGGATCGGCCGTGAGGCGAGAAAGATCGCCATGCCGATGGCGCCGATGCCGGGGCTGGCGCGCAGCAATCCGAGACCCCAGGGCCCGAGGTCGAGCACATCGCGGGCGAAGACCGGCATCAGCGCGATTGCGCCGCCGAGCAACACCGCGAACATGTCCAGCGAAATGGCACCGAGAACGATCTTCTGGTTGCGCACATAGCTGAAGCCCGCGACCAGTGTCTTCCAGCTCTGGCCTTGACCGCGCGTGCGTTGCAATGGCGGTGGTACCAGCGCGATTGCCGTGATGGCGGCAGCAAGGAAAATGCAGGCAGTCATATAAGGGACGATCGCGCCAGCGCCGTAGAGCAGGCCGCCGGCGACTGGCCCGACGATGGTGGCGGTCTGCCAGGAGGTGGAGTTCCAGGCAATGGCGTTGGGCAGGTCCCTGGCCGGCACCAGGTTTGGCGCCAGGGATTGGGAGGCAGGCGCAAAGAAGGCCCGGGCAATCCCGATCAACAGCAGAACCGCGAAGATCGGCAGCGGGCTGGTCAGGCCGCGCCAGGCGAAATAGGCAAGGGCTGCAGCCGACAGCGCGATGATGATCTCGCAAATCAGCATGATGGTGCGGCGGCCGAAACGGTCGGCGGCGGCTCCGGTAAACAGGATTAGGACCAAAGCCGGCAGAAACTGGATCAGGCCGACCAGCCCGAGGTCGAAGGGATCCCGGGTCAGGTCGTAGATCTGCCAACCGACCGAGACGCTGATGATCTGAAGCGCAAATGTCGACAGGAAGCGGGCTGCGAAATAGAAGCTGAAGGCGCGGTGGCGAAAGGCTGCGAAGCGGTCTTCCGCCGTGGCTGGGACTTGCATGATGTCTGTCCGGTTGCTGCTGGCCGAGCTATACACGAGCGCTGGCGCGATGCCAGTGTCTGCAGGCAGCAATTCGCGGTGCTCCTGCCCTCTTAACCCTTCCGGGTCATTGGATGTTTCCCGCCCTTGCCGCCCGGGCTGGGAGTGTCTACATGTCGGTCACGCGAAGAACAGCCGGAGAATCCCATGATTGCGATCTTTTCAACTATCGACTTGGTGCTGGGCCTTTACACCTGGATCATCATCGGCAGTGCCATCTTCTCCTGGCTCTACGCTTTCAACGTGATCAACGCCAACAATCGCTTTGTCGGCATGATCGGCGAATTTCTCTACAAGGCGACCGAACCAGCGCTCAGGCCGATCCGGCGGATCATGCCGGATCTGGGCGGCCTGGATATCTCCCCGATCATTTTGCTGATCGCGATCTTCTTCCTGCGCACCTTTATCATGACTTCGGTCGCACCGATGTTCATCTGACCAGCTGGTACAATATGGTCGGAGATGGCGTCGAACCGCCGGTTCGGCTGACGCCAACCGCCGCCGCCGACGGCATTGAAGGTCTGGTCGAAGATCATCCGGATTGACGCCGATCCCGGCGCGGTCTTCGGAACGCTCACCCGGCTTGCCGGCAGATAGCAAACACGCCGCCGGATCATTCGACCGGGCGGCGTGAGGGGATGTCTGTGACTGGTTCCGCGAACCGGAAGACCGTGAAGATCAGGCCTTGGACTTGGCCCGGTCGATTGCTTCGGTGATCAGCTTGCGGGCGGTTTCGGCATTGCGCCAACCGCCGATCTTGACCCACTTGCCTGGCTCGAGATCCTTGTAGTGCTCGAAGAAGTGCTCGATCTGCTGCAGGGTGATCTCCGGCATGTCGGTGTAGTCGTTGACACCTTCATACCGCTTGGTGAGATGGGTCGAGGGCACGGCGATGATCTTTTCGTCCTGTCCCGCATTGTCTTCCATGACCAGAACGCCGATCGGCCGAACATTGATGACGCAGCCCGGAATCAGCGGCCGCGTGTTGCAAACCAGGACATCGATCGGATCGCCATCGTCAGACAGGGTATGCGGCACGAAGCCGTAATTGCCCGGATAGGTCATCGGTGTGTAGAGAAAGCGGTCGACCACCAGGGTTCCCGCATCCTTGTCCATCTCGTACTTGATCGGCTGTCCGCCGACCGGCACCTCGACGATGACATTGACGTCGTTGGGTGGGGTTTCGCCGATGCTGATGGCGTCTATGCGCATGGTCGCTCCAATCCGGATCTGTGGTGCATGCCGCGCTCAAATGGGAGGATTGAGGAGAACGCGCATGCGAGAATTCAGGGCCATGATACGGCGATGCGCGCCCGGTCGGGCGCACGCTGTATCAGTCGGCTCCGGAATTAAAGCCAAAGACGGTTCGGTGCAACAGGACTTTTGGAGCGGATCGCCCCTGCGGAACAGTCAGGACCAGACGAAGGCCAGTTTCTTCAGCGTCTTGCCGTCAAATGTCTCGTGGCCTTCGGCGACATCGCGGCCACCCTGGAAGCGATAGAATTCGACCGCTGTATGGTTTTCCTCCAGGCACCATACCACCACGCCCTTGCAGCCGAGGGAGTCGAGCAACTGCCTGGCTTCGTTGAACAGGCGCTTGCCCAGGCCGACGCCCTGGAACTCCGGCTTCAGGTAGAGCTCGTAGATCTCGCCTTCCTGTGGCAGCGAGCGGGCCCTGTTGAGGCCGAGCGTGGCATAGCCCGCGACCGTACCGCCGACATCGAGCACCAGGATCGAGGTTGCGCCGTGTACGGCGCGCTGCCACCAGGCAATATTGCGGCGCTCAAGCATGTGACGCAACGCCTTGTAGGGCAAGAGCCCCGCATAGGCATGGCTCCAGGCCGCACGATGGGTGCTGGCGATGGCTTCTGCATCCTGCGGCTCGGCGTGCCGGATATCGATGGTTAACGTGCTCATGCGCTTACACTACCGGTCATGGTATGCCCGAAGAAGCCACGCTGGGTCTGCTTCGGCCTCTGCCCACAGCATTGTTTTGTGGACGGCGTAAGATGAGTTAACCGTTTGTTAAGCAAATATGCAAGGGCAGCGCACCGCCTGAATGGAAGCTTCAGGCCTTGGCAAACCGGTCGAGGCTTGCCTGGGCGGCCTCGAAGAACTGGCCAACCTGAAGGCCGTCAGCCAGTGCATGATGCACCTGGACCGCAACCGGGCAGCTCCAGCGGCCGTCTGAGGCCTCGACAAATTTGCCCCAGGAAAAGCGCGGGATACAGTCATCGGGGCCTGGCAGCGCATTGTCGAGCGCGGTGAAATCGATCCATGGCAGACAGGACAGGTAGGCTACATCAAACCGCTGGCCGGTGTTGGCGCCCAGGTCGGTGCCCTTGGCGGTTTCCTCGATGATCGCCTTGCAACTGGCGTCGAACCTGTCCCAGTCTTCAAAATAGGGAATATAGGCGTAGCCGAAACTCTCGCCGGGGCGAGGCACGGTCGCCGAAAGCGAGATGCTGTCATATTCGAGCACGCGGTCTTTTTCGAACCGCATCTTCAGCGCCGGCACGGCGTGAACTCCGGCACCGATGGCATGAATGAAGGCGCGGTAGGGCGAGACGCCCGCGGGCTTTCCCTTCGTCATCAGGGCGGTGACGTCGACGCGCGCGGTGGTGGCGAAATGCGGCCGGTCATAGGTCCGGAACAGGTTGAACTGCCCGGCCCGTGACCAGGTCGCAAGATCGATTTCGCGCGCGCCGGAGGTCATGATCAGGCGGCGCTCGCGCCGGCTTTGCTGAAGCGCTTGCGGTCGTTGGCGTCGAGGTAACGCTTGCGCAGGCGGATCGACTTCGGCGTCACTTCCATCAACTCGTCGTCCTGGATCCACGACAGCGCCCGGTCGAGCGTCATGCGGATCGGTGGCGTCAGCTTGACGGCCTCGTCCTTGCCGGCGGAGCGGATGTTGGTCAGCTGCTTGCCCTTGAGGACGTTGACTTCAAGGTCGTTGTCGCGCGAGTGGATGCCGATGATCATGCCCATATAGACCTTGTCGCCCGGCTCGATGATCATCGGGCCGCGGTCTTCAAGGTTGAACATCGCATAGGCTACAGCCTCGCCGGCCATGTTGGCGAGCAGTACACCGTTGGTGCGGCCGCCGATATCGCCCTTGTAGGCCTGGTAATCATGGAACAGGCGGTTCATCACGGCGGTGCCGCGGGTGTCGGTCAGAAGTTCCGACTGGTAGCCGATCAGGCCGCGGGTCGGGGCATGGAACACCAGACGGACGCGGTTGCCACCGGAGGGCCGCAGTTCGGTCATCTCGGCCTTGCGCTCGGACATCTTCTGAACCACGACGCCGGAATGCTCCTCGTCGACGTCGATGACGACTTCCTCGATCGGCTCCATCAGGGTGCCGTTCTCGTCCTTGTGCATGACGACGCGGGGACGCGAGACGGCAAGCTCGAAGCCTTCGCGGCGCATGGTCTCGATCAGAACGGCGAGCTGCAATTCGCCACGGCCGGAGACGTAGAAGGAATCCTTGCCCTCGGACTCCTCGATCTTCAGTGCGACGTTGCCCTCGGCTTCCTTGAGCAGGCGGTCGCGGATGACGCGGCTGGTCACCTTGTCGCCCTCGGTGCCGGCCAGCGGCGAATCATTGACCAGGAAGGTCATGGTCACGGTTGGCGGGTCGATCGGCTGTGCCGTCAGCGCTTCGGTGACGGCCGGATCGCAGAATGTGTCGGCAACGGTGCCCTTGGACAACCCGGCAATGGCGACGATGTCGCCCGCATGAGCCACTTCGACCGGCTGGCGCTCAAGGCCGCGGAAGGCGAGGATCTTGGAAATCCGGCCGTTCTCGACCAGCTTGCCTTCGCCGTTGAGAACCTTGACGGTCTGGTTCGGCTTGATCGAACCGGAATGGATGCGGCCGGTGATGATGCGGCCGAGGAAGGGGTTGGCTTCCAGGATCGTGCCGATCATGCGGAACGGGCCTTCGGCAACTTTAGGCTCCGGGCAGTGCTCGAGAACCAGGTCGAACAGCGGCGCGAGCGATCCGCCGTCTTCCGGGCGGTCAGGGCCAGCCGACATCCAGCCATTGCGGCCGGAGCCGTACATGATCGGGAAATCGAGCTGCTCGTCGGTGGCGTCGAGGGCCGCGAAAAGGTCGAAGACCTCATTGATGACCTCGTCGACGCGGGCGTCGGGGCGGTCGATCTTGTTGATGGCGACGATCGGGCGAAGGCCGACCTTGAGTGCCTTGCCGACCACGAATTTGGTCTGCGGCATCGGGCCTTCGGCTGCGTCGACCAGAACGATGGCGCCGTCCACCATCGAGAGAATGCGCTCGACTTCGCCGCCGAAGTCGGCGTGGCCCGGGGTGTCGACGATGTTGATCCGGGTGCCCTTCCATTCCACCGAGGTGGCCTTGGCGAGAATGGTGATGCCGCGTTCCTTTTCGATGTCGCCCGAATCCATGGCGCGTTCCTGAACGCGTTCGTTTTCGCGGTAGACACCGGATTGCTTCAAGAGCTCGTCGACAAGGGTGGTTTTACCATGGTCAACGTGGGCGATAATCGCAATATTGCGCAGGGACATAGGTCAGATCTCATTCTGGAGAATACAAAAACGCCGGATGCTGATCCGGCGCGGGCCGGCAATGACCGGACTTTGCGCGGCTTATACAGGTTTTTTTGCGGTTGCGAAAGAGGCCACGACAACACAGGCTGATCAGCCAAAAGGAAGGGCGCAGGACGCCCTTCCCTGTCATATCGTACCGGGGTCGAAACAGGTATTCAGGCGTTTCGGACCGGATCCAGCGTCTTGCTCCAGAGTTCCTCGTCGTCGCGATTCATCAGACGGACAGTGAGTTGCCCGGTATCGCCGTGAATGTCGACAAGGCCGAAAAACTGCAAGCCCATGGAGGGCGGCAGGTTGACGCCCTGCTCCTCGGTCGGAGCCGCAACAAACTTGACGTCCGGGCCGAAGGTCATGTCAAGCGCGTTGGGGCCGAAGGTGCCGGCGTGGAGCGGACCCGAGACGAATTCCCAGAAAGGTTCGAAATCCTGGAACTGTGCCTTGTTCGGGTCGTAGTAGTGGGCTGCGGTGTAGTGGACATCAGCAGTCAGCCAGACCGTGTTGGTAATCCCGGCATTCTTGATGTAGCGCAGCAGGTCGGCGATCTCGAATTCGCGGCCTTTCGCACCGCCGTCATCGGCGTTGCCGATGGCTTCGAACTTGTTGTCGCCGTCGCGCACCACCAGGCCGATCGGCATGTCGGCGGCGATGATCTTCCAGGTCGCCTTGGAGTTGGCCAGTTCGCGCTTGAGCCAGGCGATCTGTTGCTGGCCGAGAAACGTGGTCGCATCGCCCTGGGTCTGCTGAACATTGTCGCTGTTGGCGGCACGGTAGGAGCGCATGTCGAGAAAGAACACGTCGACGAGCGGGCCATAGGCGATCTTGCGGTAGACACGGCCCGGCTCTGAAGGCGTGTAGCTGATCGGGGTCATCTCGTGGAAGGCGCGGGCGGCGCGGGCCGTCAGCAGCGGCACGGACTTCTCGGCATAGCGGTCATCGCCGCTGAGGTCCTTTGACGCCGACCAGTTGTTGACCACCTCGTGATCGTCCCACTGGAAGAAGGTCGGGCAGACGGCGTTCAGGGCGCGGACATGCTCGTCCATCATGTTGTATTTCCACTGGCCGCGGAATTCGTCGAGCGTTTCGGCGACCTTGCGCTTTTCCTCGGGAAGCACCCGGTTGATCCACTTGCTGCCATCCTTGAGTTCGACCTCGTCCTGCATCGGGCCATCGGCATAGATGGTGTCGCCGGAATGGAGGAAGAAATCAGGCTGGTGCCTGGCCATGGTGGCGTAGGTCTTCATGCCGGTGTCGTCGATGCCCCAGCCCTGGCCGGCGGTGTCGCCGGACCAGGCAAAGCGGATGTTGCGGCGCGAGGCGGGCGCTGTGCGGAAACGGCCGACGACCGGTTCCGAGACGGTATTGATGTCGGAAAGATCGGCGGCGCTGAAACGGTAGAAAATCTCTTGGTCGGAGGGCAGGTTTTCGAGCAGCCGCTTGGTGGCGTAGTCGCTGTCGGGGAGCGCATTCATCGGCGGCAGCTTGATCGCGTTCTCGAAACTCTCAACGGTGGAAATTTCCATGTTGATGCGCGACGGTCGATCGACACGGGTCCAGATCATGCCGGAACTGGTGCTGACATCGCCGGACTGGACGCCATGGGTGAAAACCGGGCGCTGGGCGGCGCGGACAAAAGAGGGTGCTGCGAGGCCGGAGGCAGTTACCAGCGAGGTGGCGCTGGCAGACACAAGGAAGCTGCGGCGGGAAAGGGACATTGTTCTCTCCTGGGTGGCATAGCCTGGGTGACTGTCCGTTTTTCGCGAACCAGGATCCCTCGCAAGGAAATGTGACACTGCCTTTTCGGTTTGATGAAACCTTGATCAAGCTTTCATGACAGGCGTGATTTTGCCGTGTCCGGGGCATGGGGTAACAATGGCAGGCAACAGCGACGACAACACACGGGAGAGCACGATGCGCAAGTTGCAGGCACAGGGCATCCACCACATCACCCTGATGGGGGCGGACCGGCAGACCTCGATCGATTTCTGGGAAGGGCTTCTCGGCATGCCGTTCATCTTCGAACAGCCCAATCTGGACCGGGCGTCGGAAAGTCACCTCTATTTCGATCCGGGTGATGGCCGGCTGATCACCATCTTCACCAGCGAGGACCGCAAAGCCGATCCGGCGCGAACCTCGACCGAGCCGGGGGCGGTTCATCATCTGGCCATCAACGTGTCAAAGGCAACATTCTCGCAGGCGGTCGAGCGTCTCGACGAGCGCGGCATCAAGCACAGCGGGGTCAAGGACCGCGGCTTCATGGATTCGATCTATTTCAAGGATCCGCTGGGCTTCCTGATCGAGCTGGCCGCCTACCGGTTCGAACCGCCGGCGGGTGTGAGCTATGCCGAAGTCTTTGTCGAGGCTCACAAGATCCGGGTCGAACGCGGCGACTACAATATCGCCGAGATCCATCTCGCCGATGCGATCGAGGCAATTGTCGAACGCACCCAGCGCTCGCTGTCGGACGACCGGACGCCGAAAAAGGCCTATTAAAGCCTCTGCCGGCGCCCGTCTGCTGGTTGCCGATGTGGGTCAGGCGAGGCCGCGCTTCTTGAGCATCGCCGTGGCATCGGGCATGCGGCCGCGGAAGGCCTGGTAGAGTTCGCCCGGATCGCGCGAGCCGCCGGCCGAATAGACATGGGTCCGCAGCCTCCCGGCCATGTCCGGATCAAACGGGTTGCCGGTTTCCTCAAATGCCGCAAAGGCGTCGGCATCCAGCACTTCCGACCACATGTAGGAGTAATAGCCGGCCGAATAGCCTTCGCCGGAGAAGACATGCAGGAAATGCGGGCTGGCATGGCGCATGACGATGGCTTCGGGCATGCCGAGCTTCTTCAGCGTCTCGGCCTCGAAGGTCGCCGGGTCGGCCTTTTCACCGCCGGTGTGCCATGCCATGTCGACCAGCGCGGAGGCGGTAAATTCGACGGCAGCGAAACCGGCATTGAAGGTCTGGGCCGCCAGCACCTTGTCGACCAGTTCGCGCGGGATCGGTTCGCCGGTCTTGTAGTGGCGGGCGTGCTTTTCGAGGATTTCGGGAACGGTCAGCCAGTGCTCATAGAGCTGTGACGGCAGTTCAACGAAGTCACGGCTGACCGAGGTACCCGAGAGCGACGGATAGGTGACATCCGACAGCATGCCATGCAGGGCGTGGCCGAACTCATGGAACAGAGTGCGCGCGTCATCGAGTGACAGCAGCGCTTCCTGTCCGGGTGCGGGCTTGGCGAAGTTCATCACATTGGTGATGATCGGCTGTTGGCCGGTGCTGCCGTCCGGCAGGGTGAGCTTGTGCTGGCTGCGCAGGCCGCTCATCCAGGCGCCGGAGCGTTTTGACGGCCGGGCGAAATAGTCGGCGATGAAGGTGGCGATCATTTCGCCATTCCCGGCCCTGACCTCGAACACGCGGGCATCCTTGTGCGGGCCGCGGATGTCGGGGCACTCGGTCATGGAGATGCCGAAAAGGCGGTTGGCGACGTCGAAACAGGCCTCGATCATGCCGCTCAAGGGGAAATAGGGCTTGAGTTCGGCCTGGGAGAAGGCGAAGCGGCGGGCTTTGAGCTTTTCGGCATAGTGGCGCCAGTCCCACGCTGCCACGTCATGGTTGCCGCCCTCTTCGGCGATCAGCCCGGCGAGTTCCGCGCGATCGGTGTCAGCCTGGGCAACGGCACGGGTCCAGACATTGCCGAGCAGGTCCTCGACGGCTTCCGGCGACTTGGCCATGGTGTCATCAAGCTTGTAGGCGGCGTAGCTGTCATAGCCCAGAAGCTCGGCTTTCTCGCTGCGCAAGGCAATAATCTGCGAAATCAGCGGCGCATTGTCGGTGCTGCCGCCATTGGCGCCGCGGGCGATCCAGGCCTTGAAGGCTCTCTCGCGCAGGTCACGGCGTTCGCTGGAGCTCAAAAATGGCTCGATGATCGAGCGCGACAGGGTCACGGCAAACTTGTTCTTGTGGCCGAGATCCTCGGCGACGGCGGCCATGGCGGCGCGCAGATCATCGGAAAGACCGTCGAGGTCATCGCCTTCATCCAGCAGCATCACCCAGTTCTTCTCGTCGGCCAGCACGTTCTGGCCGAATTGCGCCCCAAGGCCGGCCAGGGTCTCGCCAACTTCGGCAAGCCGTTTCTGGCCTGCTTCATCCAGTGCCGCGCCGGACTTGATGAAGGATTTCCAGACCCGCTCGAGCAGGCGGTCCTGTTCGGGCGTCAGGCCGAGACTGGAGCGCTTCCGGTACAGGCCGTCGACGCGCTCGAACAGGGCTCGGTTCATGGAGATCTTCGAGTAATGCCGCGACATGCGTGGCGCGATCTCGCGCTCAAGCGCCTGAATGGTGTCGTTGGTGTCGGTGCCGGCACGGTTCCAGAACAGCGACGAGACCTTCGAGAGCTTGTCTCCGGCAAGTTCGAGCGCCACCAGCGTGTTGTCGAAATCGGGTGCTTCGGCGTTTTCGGCGATGGCCTGGATCTCGGCATCATGCTCGGCAAGCGCGGTTTCGAAGGCCGGGGCGAAATCCGTGTCGGCGATCTTGTCGAACTCCGGCAGGCCGAGCGGTGCGCTCCAGTCAAAAACGGGGGAGGCGGATGAGGTCATGAAAGGCTCCTTGTTGGGCCTGATGTAGGCGCGCGGATGCGGATGGGCAAGGCGCCGGGTGCTACCCGGGCACAGATCGCGGCAAAGAGAAGGGGCGGCCCCATCGCTGGGCCCGCCCCTGAAGTCCGAATGTCTTTCCGGCGTTAGCGGTCGCGGGCCGCGAGCGTGCGCAGACGCAGGGCATTGAGGCGGATAAAGCCTTCCGCGTCCTTCTGGTCATAGGCGCCGCGGTCGTCCTCGAAGGTGACCAGCGCGTCGGAATAGAGCGACTTGTCGCTTTCGCGGCCGGTGACCATGACATTGCCCTTGTAGAGCTTGAGGGTGACTTCACCCTCGACGTTTTTCTGGCTGTGGTCGATGGCCGCCTGCAGCATTTCGCGTTCGGGCGAGAACCAGAAGCCGAAATAGATGAGCTCGGCATAGCGCGGCATCAGTTCATCCTTGAGGTGGGCTGCGCCACGGTCGAGCGTGATCGATTCCATCGCCCGGTGCGCGGCGAGCAGGATGGTGCCGCCAGGGGTCTCGTAGACGCCGCGCGATTTCATGCCGACGAAGCGGTTCTCGACCAGGTCGAGACGGCCGATGCCGTTGTCGCGGCCGTAATTGTTGAGTTCGGCCAGAATTGTCGCCGGGCTCATGCGCACGCCGTTGATCGAGACTGCATCGCCCTGCTCGAAACCGATCTTGATGATGGTGGGTTTGTCGGGCGCCGCTTCCGGCGAAATCGTGCGCATGTGCACATATTCGGGCGCTTCGACCGCCGGATCTTCCAGCACCTTGCCCTCGGAAGAGGAATGCAGCAGGTTGGCGTCGACCGAGAACGGGGCTTCGCCCTTCTTGTCCTTGGCGACAGGGATCTGGTGCGCTTCGGCGAAATTGATCAGGTCGGTGCGGCTCTTGAACGACCAGTCGCGCCAGGGCGCGATGATCTTGATGTCGGGGTTCAGCGCATAGGCCGACAGCTCGAAGCGGACCTGGTCGTTGCCCTTGCCGGTGGCGCCGTGGGCAATGGCGTCGGCACCGGTCTCGCGGGCGATCTCGACCAGCCGCTTGGAGATCAGCGGGCGGGCGATCGAGGTGCCGAGCAGGTAGACGCCTTCATAGACCGCATTGGCGCGGAACATCGGGAAGACGAAATCACGGACGAATTCCTCGCGCACATCCTCGATGAAGATTTCCTTGATGCCGAGCATTTCCGCCTTTTTGCGGGCCGGTTCCAGTTCCTCTCCCTGGCCGAGGTCGGCGGTGAAGGTGACGACTTCCGCGCCCAGCTCCGTCTGCAGCCATTTGAGAATGATCGAGGTGTCGAGACCGCCGGAATAGGCGAGAACGACTTTCTTGACGTCCTTGTGCGATGCCATGGTTGTGCGTCTTTCTGTTTTGAGCCTCGCCCCTAAGAAACCTGAATCTCGGAGCCCTGAAATTTGCGGCACTTTTAGCCGGTTTGCCGTGCCATGCAAGGGTCTAGCCACAGCGCCTGAATGAACGCGCCGATTGGCAGACGGCCCGATTCGGCATAAGAAGTTTGCTTTGCTGATCTCAATAGCGAGCCCCCAATGCACTTCATTCCGGATTATCCGACGCTGCTTGCCTTTCTTGCGGCTTCTGTCGTTCTGGCGATTACGCCGGGACCCGACATGACGTTGTTTGTCTCGCGGGCATTGTCGGACGGACGGGCCGCGGGCTTTGCCTGTGTCGCCGGTGCGATGAGCGGCATAACAGTGCATACGCTGATGGTGGCACTGGGACTGTCGGCACTGGTGGTGGCGTCGCCGACCGCGTTTTTTGCACTCAAGGCTGTTGGCGCGGCCTATCTGATGTGGCTTGCCATTCAGGCCATCCGCAAGGGCTCAAGCCTGACACTGCCGGTATCGGGCCGATCGGGCCGCGGGGTCATGGCAAATTGGGCTCAGGGGCTTGGAATCAATCTGCTCAACCCGAAGATCATCCTGTTTTTCATGACGTTCCTGCCGCAATTTGTCGCGGCTTCCGATCCGCATATCACCGGCAAGCTGATTTTTCTCGGGATGTTCTTCGTGGTGGTTTCGACGCCCATCGTCATCGCTATCGTGCTGGGTGCGCACAGTCTGGCGAGCTGGCTCAAGCGCAAGCCGCAAGTGATGCGGATCGTCGATTACGTGTTCGCCTCGGTGTTCTCGATCTTCGCTCTCAAGATCTTCTTGACCCAGGGCCGCTGATCAGGGTCGGGGATCGCCGATGTCCGGGCTGGCCCGGCGCTCACTCGGCAGCCAGCGGCCGGCACTGCGGCCGACGAACAGCCAGTAAACGCTGGCGCCGATAATGCCGCACGCCACGTGAACTGCGATCAGCCGGGTGGACCCCGCCGATGCCGCTGACTGCGTGGCAAACACCATGCTGGCCGCCGCAAGGGCGATCGCGCCGCCGCCCAAGGCGTGGCTGAGCCAGTCGCGGCGGCGCCAGAATTCGAAAACGGCAATCAGGATGAAGGCCGGCAGCAGCGCCGCCCGGGCAAACAGGCTGGCGACGCCGACAACGCCGATCACCAGCGTCACAGTGAGTTCAATGTCGCTGAAACGTCCGAAATCCTCGGGCCGGATCAGCCGGGCGAGAAAGGCATAGGCCAGGCCTGCCGCCAGACAGCCGAGGAAAAAGCCAAGGGTTATGGCAAACATCCGTATGATCAGGCGGAAGAGGTCGCTCATCGCCGGTTTCAGTCGGCGCCGTGGCCAGAGATCATCATTGCCTGCAGCGCCATGTCTTGCAGCTGGTCACGATCCTTCTTGCGCATGCGCTCGGATTCGCTCTTGAGCTGACCGCAGGCGGCGAGAATATCGCGGCCGCGCGGGGTGCGGATCGGCGAGGCATAGCCGTTGGCATTGACGAAATCGGCGAAGGTCTCGATCTGCTCCCAGTCCGAACATTCATAGGCCGAGCCCGGCCAGGGGTTGAACGGGATCAGGTTGATCTTGGCCGGGATGCCCTTGAGCAGGCGAACCAGTTCCTTGGCGTCGGCAAGCGAGTCATTGACGCCCTTGAGCATCACATATTCAAACGTGATGCGGCGTGCATTGGAAAGACCCGGATAGTTGCGGCAGGCGTCGAGCAGTTCCTTCAGCGGATACTTCTTGTTGATCGGCACCAGCTCGTCGCGCAATTCATCACGCACGGCATGAAGCGAGATCGCCAGCATGACACCGATTTCCTCACCGGTGCGGACGATGCCGGGCACCACGCCGGAGGTTGACAGCGTGATGCGGCGGCGCGACAGGGCCAGGCCATCGCCATCCGACGCAATCAGCAGCGCCTGCTTGACATGATCGAAATTGTAAAGCGGCTCGCCCATGCCCATCATGACGATATTGGTGACCTTGCGGCCCTCAGCCGGCACGATGGCGCCCTGCGGCGTGTCCTTGTGCGGGAAATCGCCGAGGCGGTCGCGGGCGACCAGCAATTGCGACAGGATTTCCTCGGAGGTCAGGTTGCGCACCAGCTTCTGGGTGCCGGTGTGGCAGAAGGTGCAGGTCAGCGTGCAGCCCACCTGGCTCGAGATACAAAGCGTGCCGCGGCCTTCCTCGGGGATGTAGACGGTCTCGACCTCGACCGGGCGGCCGGCGCCGCGCGGGGGAAAGCGCATCAGCCATTTGCGGGTGCCGTCATTGGAAATCTGCTCCTCGACGATCTCCGGGCGGGCCACGGTGTAGCGCGCGGCGAGTTTCTCGCGCAGCTCCTTCGAGATCGTGTGCATGTCGGCAAAATCGGACGAGCCGCGCACGTAAAGCCAGTGCCAGAGCTGGTTGACGCGCATCTTGCGCTGCTTTTCGGGCACGCCGGCGTCGGCCATGGCGGCCACCATTTCCTCTCGGCTCATGCCGATCAGCGTCGGCTTGCCGTCCATGCCCGGGCTCGCTGCTTTGGCAGCCTGAGACGGGGCGGGACGCGCGGAAGGGTCTGACAGGTCAATGGTCGCTGGCATCACGGGCTCGGTTCTGATGTTGCAAGATTGGCCGCGTCCTACCAGCTTTTGAGCCTTACGTCACCACCGCCGTTGTGTCGCACCCTCAACGGTGCCAGCGATCCTGCCGGCCTTGCGGCATCGCCCGGGGGCGGAACCGGTCCCTCAGCCCGGTAAACCAGGCCCGGATCGGTTTGCGCCGGAGCCAAGTTGTGGTGCTGCAAGGTGCGGTGACGGCAGCAGGTTTTGACCTGTTGCTGCTGGGGACATCAAGCGACGAGCCGGGCGTCGGGGCGAAGGGTCCGAGGCGATAGGCGATCATGGTGGCGTGGTCGTAGTAGCTCATAGCCGGTCTCCTGTCCTAAACAGGAAAGCAGAGCGCTGCTGACAGTACGGTGTCAGTGGGGGCTGTGATAGTGTCAGCAGCAAAGGCCCGCTGAACACGAGATCCCGACCATGCGCCGTTCCGACCGACTGTTTGAAATCATCCAGATCCTCAGATCCGCACGCAAGCCGGTGACCGCCGAAACCCTGGCCGGGCAACTCGAGGTTTCGATCCGGACGATCTACCGCGACATCGCCGCGCTTCAGGTGATGAACACGCCGATCGAAGGGGAGGCCGGGATCGGCTATATCATGCGCAGGGGCTATGACCTGCCGCCGCTGAATTTCGATCTGGAGGAAATCGAGGCGCTCAGGGTCGGCCTGGCATTGTTGTCACGCACAGGTGACAGTGCGCTGCAGCGCGCGGCCCGGCGGATCCACGAGAAGATCGACGCGCTGCACGGTCCGGCGAACTGGCTGCAAGTGGCGCCCTGGGGCGCGGCACTGGATGATCCGGCAATGGGCTGCGTGTCGAAATCCACGCTCCGCGATGCCATCCGGGGGGAACGCAAGCTGGAGCTGGTCTACCAGAATGAGCAGGGATGCCGGACGACCAGAACGGTGAGGCCGCTGGCGCTGGTCTATCATCTGGAATGCGTGATGCTGGCATGCTGGTGCGAGCTCAGGGCCGGGTTCCGGCATTTCCGTACCGACCGGATCTACGAGTGCCGGGTGCTCGAAGAGGGCTTTGCCGGCCAGGGCGATGGCTTGCGCGCCATCTGGCCGGATCAGGACCGTTGGGGCCGTGTCGAGCCGGGTGTGGCTGAATCCGCCTGAATCACTGGACTTCGAGCTCTGGCTCTGGCTCTGGCTCGGGTGCGCGTGCCGTGGCGGCCGTTGTGACGAGGGCCGCCTGAATGGCGGCGGCACTTGCCGGAGACGGCCTGAGCATGGCGTCGACGAAACCGGGAATGTCCATCCGCGGCAGTGCCGGTTCGCCGGTCAATTGCTTGAGACCGACCAGGGTCGCATAGATCAGGGTCGCCCGGGAACGGGCTTCCGGGCCGGTCAGGCCGGCGCCGCGCATCTGCAGGGTGAGAAAGGCCAGTCGCTCTGTATCGGCGTCGCGAACCACCGTTTGCACGGCTTCGTCGCCGGCGGCCCAGTGCCTGATGGCCACTTCGGTCATCGGTCCGCCGTACTCGCGGGTGGGAACTTGCAGAATGTCCTCGATGAAGCGGATGAACAGGTCGCGCGGCGACAGTTCCGGCGAGACCATGGACGCGATCACATCGCTCGTGGCAATGCGTCGCCAGTGCTCGACCATGGCCGCGCGGAGCGCTGCCAGATCCTCGAAGTGCCAATAGAACGAACCCTTGGTGACTCCCAGTTCCTTGCACAGATAATCGACGCGGATCGCCTTCGGGCCTGCACTGGTCAGAAGCTTGAAGGCGGCCTTGATCCAATCTTCGGGTGTGAGTGTCTGTTTCGTGGCCATGCCGCCCCATATCCAATGCAATGCATTAACCGATCAACGGTCTCATTCCTTACACATGCCATGGATAACAAATGGTTAATTTGGCCGGTTTCGCCGGGTTGGGGGTGGTTCCGGAAAGGCTTCGCAACGGTTGAGCGCACATATAAAAGGGAAGGCCGGATCCGCGGCCTTCCCTTCCATCCCGGTGCCGGGACATGCAATCAGCTGCAGTTGGAGATCTGGTTGAGGGCCGCCGTCACGCCCTTGAGCGAGTAGCTGTAGGAGGTGGCGGTGCCGCGGCGGGAGGTGGCCTTGACGGTCATCGAGGACCCGGCCTTCATCGCGGCTACCAGTTGGGGTTCCTGGGCAGCGTTTTCCACCCAGGCAGAATTGCCACGGGTAAACAGGGTGAAATCGCGGCCATCGACATTGACGGTGATCTTCGAGGATTCCTGCAGAGGATACCCCATCATTGCCTGCGGCTCGTAGCTGACGTTCTGGCCCGGGCGCTGCGAGATGAGGAAAAAGATGTCGCCATGGTCGACATCGGTCGGTGCGGAACTGGTCGGCACCGAAAGAACATAGCAGACCTTGCCCCCCGCTGAATTGTACGAATAAGCCCCCCAGGCATCAAACTGCTGGATCCTGGTGGGCGATTGCGCCGCCGCGGCGGCGGTCAATGCAAAAAGCGCCGTTACTGCGGTTGCGATTGTCTTCCCAAACATGGCTTTCCTACCGGTTCGTGGTCCTGTGTCACGCGTCAGGCGCGGTGACAGTTCCCGCTGGTTGCGAGGTGAATGGTTCATTTTGACTTAATCCTGGTTACCAAACCGTCAATAAATCCCACAGAAAGCCAGTTATCGTGTCTCGCCGCGGGTCGGCGCGTCCCTTGCTCACCTTTTGTAACAACTCGAATCCGGCAACAGTTTGACCTTGGTGGAATCCGGTGTACGTGTTCATATGTCGGTCGCGGGGCGGCGGCTGATCGCATGGAGTTCACGGGGTTGCGCGCAGTTAATGTCGAATGAATTGAAAGAGCGGTTTGTCCGGCTTGCCTCGGCGGTCGCCGAAAGGCAGGATCAGACGGCATTTGCCGAGTTGTTTGACTATTTCGCGCCGCGAATCAAATCCTACCTGCTGCGGCTCGGCATGGAGAATGGCCAGGCGGAAGAGTTGACCCAGGAAGTGATGATCGTGCTCTGGCACAAGGCGGGATTGTTCGATCCGGTCAAGTCGTCGCTGTCGACCTGGCTGTTCCGGATCGCGCGCAATCGCCGGATCGATGCGTTTCGTCGCGACAAATCGGCCTTGCTGGATGCGGATGACCCGGCGTTGCAGCCGTCACAACCAGAATCGGCCGAGGACATCGTCGAGGCTGAAGAGCGTGACGAGCGGGTGCGCAAGGCGATGCTGGACCTTCCCGATGAACAGGTGGAGCTGGTCAAGCAGGCATTCTTCCTGGGGCGCTCGCACAGCCAGATCGCCGAGGACACCGGTTTGCCACTGGGCACGGTCAAATCCCGGATCCGGCTGGCGTTCTCACGGCTGCGCCGGAGCCTGGAAGGCGATGGCGGCGAGATGACGATGCATTGATGCACGCCGTTGCCGGCACCGCCGCGTCAGGCGGCGGTCTTGTCGGCAGCCAGTTTTTCGATTGATTTGCGCGCTGCGATGCGGTGCGCCTCGGTGAGATTGCTGCGGACGGTGGCAATCGCCAGCGTCAGCACCGCGATGTCGTCGGAAAATCCGACCAGCGCAAGAAAATCGGGTACCGCGTCGGTCGGCAGGATGAAATAGGCCAGCGCGCCCAAAAGCACGGCCTTCGCCTTGCCGGGCGTTTGCGGGTCGAGCGCGCAATAATAGGCAGCGACCACATCTTCGGTGAAAGGGATCTGCTTTGCCGCCTTGCCGAAAGTACGCCAGAAGCCCGCGCGAACCGAGGCTTCATCCGCGCCTGCGGTCTTGTCGCTGCTCAAGTTTTCCGGTTCGAGAATTTCGCCATCAAGGCCGGTCATCTGCAAGCCTCCTTTGCCCGAATCGTCGACGGGGTCGTTTTCATCATATGGTAGCTCGCGAGGACGGCTTCAATGTCAGCCGGCGGTTTTGCCGCCTGTTGACGCAGCGATGCGGTCCATCGCAACGGCAAGATCGAAGTCGAGACCGGTCAATCCGCCTGCGTCGTGGGTGGTCAGGCGCACATCAACCTTGTTGTAGACATTTTTCCATTCCGGGTGGTGATCGAGCTTCTCGGCGACAAGCGCTGCACGGGCCATGAAGCCGAAAGCTTCGCTGAAATCCTTGAATTTGAAAGTCTTGTCGAGCGCGGTTTCGCCGGCGTCGATGTCCCAGGACGCAACAGCGGCAAGCTTTTCGGCAATGGCTGTGCTATCGAGTTTCTGGCGCGGCATGACGTCCTCCAGTCTTGGTTCTTGGTAATATGGCAGTCGAGCAATGACACCTAGCGTAGCAAATGATGCCGAAAAGGCCCAAATCTCTGTGCTCTTTGTCTGCATGGGCAATATCTGCCGCTCGCCCCTGGCTGAAGGAATCTTCCGTCACGGCCTGGCCGAGGCGGGCTTGTCGGAGCTGGTGGATGTTGATTCGGCAGGAACCGGAAACTGGCATCAGGGCGATGGTCCGGATCCGCGCTCGGTGGACACCGCCTTTCGGCATGGTATCGACATCTCCGGCCAGCGGGCACGGCAAGTAACCGCGGATGATTTTGATCGCTTCGACATGATCTTCGCCATGGACCGCTCCAACGAAGCGACGATGCGGGCACGGGCGCCGTCCCAGCGGCACGACAAGATCAAGCTGTTTCTCGAGCACATGCAGTGCAGCCGGGCCGATGTGCCCGACCCCTATTACGGCGGCGCAGACGGATTCGAAAACGTCTTTCAGTTGTTGCGTGAGGGCTGCAGCGAGCTGGTCTCGAGGCTGGAGAAGGAATTGCGCCAGCCCAGCGGATAGGCCTCTTCCACCAGGTAGGGCCCGCCGCCGACCGAATCGCGCGACGACATCACCACGAAGCGGCAGACATCGAAGGGCAGGGTGCAGAAATCACCGCGGCCGCCGAGATATTTGACCACATCGGCAACACGCGCATTGCGCAGCCGGGCCAGCGTGACATGAGGCGAAAAGCGGCGTGGATCAGGAGGCAGGCCGTGGCGCTGGCAGATCCGTTCGATTTCAGCCTGCAACGCCATCAGTTGCGGCGAGGGTGCGACGCCGGCCCAGATCGAGTGCGGCTTCTTCGAACCGAAGGAGCCCATGCCGGAGAGTGTGAGAGAGAAGGAGGGCCGGTCTATCCGGTCGAAGGCCGCGATCAGCTCGTCGGCGGTGTGGCATTCGATGTCGCCGATGAAGCGCAGCGTGATGTGGTAATTCTCGCCCCGCATCCAGCGCGCGCCGGGCAATCCGCCGCGCAGGAGGGAGAGGGACAGGGCCGCCTCCCGGGGAACTTCGAGTGCGGTAAAAAGTCTGGGCATTGCATGTCCCCCGAATCACCGTTTGATTCGAGCGAACCACTTCGGGAAGATCAGGGCAAGCACCGAAATTTAGGGTTTCGGCCGGTTCGCGATGTCATTCGCCCTTGATTTCCGACAAGAATCGTTCGGCAACAGGCAGGATTTTTTCCACCATCGTGTTGATTCCATTAGGGTTGGGATGCATGCCGTCGCTGAGCAGCTGGTCGGGATTCCCCGTCACCCCGTCGAGGAAAAACGGATAGAGCGTCAACTCGTATCTGGCTGCGAGGTCGGGATAGATGGCGTTGAACTTGGTCTCATAGTCGCCACCCATGTTTGGCGGCGCCAGCATGCCGGCAAGCAGCACTGCAATCCCGCGTTCCTGAAGCCGTTTGATCATCGCCTCAAGGTTTTCCCGGGTCTTTTCCGGCGGCAGGCCCCTTAAGGCATCATTGGCACCAAGCTCGAGAATGACGCCATCGGTACCGTCGGGAACCGACCAGTCGAGCCGCGCCAGGCCGCCGGATGTGGTGTCGCCGGAGACCCCCGCATTGGTGATCGAGACATTGTGCCCGCGTTCGCGCAGAGCCGCCTCGAGCCGGGCCGGAAATCCCTCGCTGGCCTGCAGATTGTAGGCAGCCATCAGGCTGTCGCCGAAACCGACGAGCTTGATTTCATCGGCGGCCGCTGCCTGCATCGGCGTGGCTGCCAGTCCGAGACCGATACACAATAGGGTGATGAGGCTCTTAAAACGCATGGGCTAAACCTTTAAAACGCACCGGGTTGCCCCTAAGTGCTCGACATCAGCCGGTTCACGCCCGACAGCTCCCTTTCCATATAGGATGTTCAGCCCGTGTCTCAATCTCCAGCAAAATCCATTGTCACATTGCGGCAAGCCAATCTGACACTCGGCAATGGGGCTTCCTCGGTTCACGTACTCAAGGGCATCGATATCGACATCCACCAGGGCGAGTCGGTCGGCATTGTCGGTCCGTCGGGATCGGGCAAATCGACGCTTCTGATGGTCATTGCCGGACTGGAAAGGCTGGATACGGGTGAAGTCCACGTCGCCGGGCAGGCATTGCACGCGCTGAGCGAAGACGCCGTTGCCGCCGTGCGCGGCCGTTCCGTCGGCATCGTGTTCCAGTCCTTTCACCTGATTCCCAACATGACGGCGCTTGAAAATGTCGCCGTACCGCTGGAACTCGCCGGCAAGGCAAATGCCTTCGAGCGCGCGCGCGCCGAACTCGTCGCGGTCGGGCTCGGCGAGCGGCTGACCCATTATCCCGGCCAGTTGTCGGGGGGAGAACAGCAGCGCGTGGCCATTGCCCGGGCGCTGGCGCCGGACCCGGTGCTGATCGTGGCGGATGAACCGACGGGCAATCTCGATGGCGAAACCGGGCGGCAGATTGCCGATCTCCTGTTTGCCAAGCAGGCCGAGCGCGGCACCACGCTGCTGCTGGTCACCCATGACCCGGCGCTGGCGGAACGCTGCCAGCGGCAGATTTCCGTGCGCTCGGGCCGGATCGTGACCGGCGACGACCAGCACGCTGCCGCCAAGGCGATAGCCTGATGGCGCCGGCAGAGTTGAAAACCGTGGCCAATGCCGGGGGCAACGGCCTGCGGCTTGGTCTCGCTGCGAGGCTGGCGTTGCGCGAATTGCGCGGTGGCCTGTCCGGTTTCTACATTTTTCTCGCCTGCGTGGCGCTGGGCACCGGCGCAATTGCCGGGGTGAACTCGGTCTCGCAGATGATGACCGGCTCAATCGCGTCTGAAGGCCAGACCATTCTCGGCGGCGACATCCGCTTCGAGAGCGACAACCAGGACATCGGCGCGGCGGAACGGGCCTATATCGAAGAGCTCGGCACGGTCTCCTCCGGTCTCAACATGCGCACCATGGCGCGCAAACCCGACGGTTCGGACCAGTCGCTGGTCGAGTTGCGGGCGGTCGATGACCTTTACCCGCTTTATGGCAGCTTCGAGACGGTTCCGTCGATGCCGCTCACCGAGCTGTTTGCCGAAAGAAATGGCGTTCATGGCGCTGCGGTGGCGCAGATCTTTCTCGACCGGCTGGATCTGAGTGTTGGCGATACCGTGCTCGTCGGTGAGGCCAGTCTGGAGATCCGCGGCGTCATTGCGGCCGAACCCGATTCGCTGTCGGAGGGTTTCGGTTTCGCTCCACGGCTGATGACGTCGCGCGCAGCGCTTGATGCGGCGGGGCTGATCCGGCCGGGCAGCCTGGTGGAATACAGCTACCGGGTGCGGCTCGATGACGGCGCCAGCGCCAGCGCGCTTGCAGGCCTTCGCGAAGAAGCCACCAGCCGCTTCCCCAACGCCGGCTGGTCGATCCGCACCAGCCAGAACGCAGCACCCTCGCTGACCCGCAACATCGAACGGTTTTCGCAGTTCCTAACGCTGGTCGGGCTCACGGCGCTGATCGTCGGCGGTGTCGGCATCGCCAACTCGGTGCGTGCCTGGCTCGACGGCAAGCGCGGTGTCATCGCGACGCTGAAATGCGTCGGTGCACCGTCGAAGCTGGTGGTGGCGATCTACCTGATCCAAGTGATGCTGATTGCGGCATTCGGTATCGTTCTGGGGCTGGCGCTCGGGGCTGCGACGCCGTTTCTTGCGGCGGGCGCGCTGACCGGGATCATTCCGATTTCCGTCAACGCCTCGTTCTATCCCGCGTCGCTGGGCATTGCCGCCGGGTTCGGACTGATGACCGCATTCGCCTTTGCGGTGCTGCCGCTCGGGCGGGCGGGCGAGGTTCCTGCCACGGCGCTGTTCAGGCAGCAGGGATTCGAGGCCAGCTCCTTGCCGCGCTGGCCCTATCTGCTGACCGCCGGGCTGACGCTGGCGGCCCTATGCCTGGCCGCGATCTGGTTTGCCGATGACCGTCGCATTGCCATGGTTTTCGTGGCTGCGGTGATCGTGGCCTTTGCAGTGCTCAGGCTCGTCGGCCATGCGGTGCAACTGATCGCAAGGCGCTGGCCCGCAGTGCGCTCGACGCCGCTCAGGCTGGCGATCGGCAATATTCACCGGCCCGGTGCGCTGACGCCATCGGTGGTGCTGTCGCTCGGTCTCGGGCTGGCACTCTTGGTGACACTGGCCTTGATCGACACCAATCTGCGGCGGGAACTTTCGGGTAATTTACCGGAGCGGGCGCCGAACTTCTTCTTTGTCGACATCCAGTCAAACGAGATCGAGGAATTCGAAAACCAGCTCATGGAGCTGGCGCCGGAAGGTAAGGTGATCAAGGTGCCGATGCTGCGCGGCCGGATCACCCAGCTCAAGGGCGAAGAGGTCAATGCCGACAATGTGCCGTCTGAGGCGCAATGGGTGCTCAGGGGCGACCGTGGCGTCACCTATGCGAAAAACCAGCCCGAAAACTCGCGCCTGGCCGCAGGCGAATGGTGGCCGGCCGACTACCAAGGTGAGCCACTGGTGTCTTTCTCGGCCGAGGAGGCAGGCGAAATCGGGCTTGCCGTCGGCGACACGATCACGGTTTCGGTGCTGGGCCGGGCGATCACCGCCCGCATCGCCAATCTGCGTGAAGTCGAGTGGGAATCGCTGTCGATCAACTTCGTCATGGTGTTTTCGCCCAACACTTTCGCCGGTGCGCCGCATTCCTGGATGGCGACCCTGTCCGACCCGAACGCCGATGCCGCAGCCGAGGGCGAGGTGCTGCGGGCTGTGACGCAGACCTATCCGACGATTACCAGCGTGCGGGTCAAGGATGCGCTGGAACTGGCCAACCGGCTGGTCGGGCAGATCGGCATTGCGATCCGGGCCGCGGCGCTGGTGGCGCTGGTGGCCTCGGTTCTGGTGCTGGCCGGAGCGCTGGCGGCGGGCAACCGCTCGCGGATCCACGATGCGGTGGTGCTCAAGACGCTGGGCGCGACACGGGCGACCCTGATCAGGGCCTATGTCTATGAATATGGTCTTCTGGGAATTGCGACAGCGGTGTTCGCGCTGGCATTCGGCGGCGTGGCATCCTGGTTCGTGGTCAGCAGGATCATGACATTGCCGTCCGACTTCATGCCTGACATCGCACTGATGACGCTTGCGGGCGCACTGGTTTTGACCGTCGGCATCGGCCTGGCCGGGACCTGGCGTGTGCTGGGACAGAAAGCCGCACCGGTGCTGCGCGAGCTGTAGGGGCCGGAGACGGTCGGCACCCGCGCATTTATTAAGCAAACGCAGAGGTTTCGGCCCATCTTCCGCGATGCAGGGTCTTGCCGTGGACACAGTTCATCCTCATATTGTAGGCAGGCATGCTGGAGCCCCGCAGCGGCGCCTGGGTCTCTGAACCCGACACCGTAAACCTTACCGGGGCTTATAAAGAGGAAACCATGGCTGACCTTCGCAATTCGAATGTCCGCGCAGCAAATGGCGCCTATGCAGGCGCCGCGATCGATGAAGGCCTTCGCGCCTACATGCTGCGCGTTTACAACCTGATGGCAATGGGACTGGGCATCACTGGTGTCGCAGCCTATGCGATCGCAATGCTCGCAACCACCAACGACCCGGCCTCCGCCGTGGCAACGATGGGCAACGGCAAGATGCTGACCGGCCTGGGCGCCGCGCTTTACGGCTCGCCGCTCAAGTGGGTGGTGATGCTGGCGCCGCTCGGGATGGTGTTCTTCCTGAGCGCCCGCATCGAGAAGATGAGTGTCTCCGCCGCGCAGACCACCTTCTGGGTGTTCGCCGCGCTGATGGGTATTTCGCTGTCGTCGATCTTCCTGGTCTATACCAGCGCATCGATCACGCAGACCTTCTTCATCACCGCAGCTTCGTTCGGCGCATTGTCGCTGTTCGGCTACACCACGAAGAAGGACCTGTCGGCGATGGGTTCGTTCCTGATGATGGGCCTGTTCGGCCTTATCATCGCGATGGTGGTCAACATCTTCCTGCAGTCGAGCGCGCTTCAGTTCGCCATCTCGGGCATCGGCGTGCTGATCTTCGCAGGCCTGACCGCCTACGACACGCAGCAGATCAAGTCGATGTATTATGAAGGCGACACCGACGCCACCGCCGGCCGCAAGGCCATCATGGGTGCGCTGCGTCTCTATCTCGACTTCATCAACCTGTTCATGTTCCTGCTGCAGTTCCTCGGCAATCGCGAGTAGTCTCAGCTGCACTGATCAAGGAAAAGGCGGTCTTCGGGCCGCCTTTTTTGTTGGCCGCCGGCGCAAGCGGAGATACACCGGAGGCCCGACCCACAGGACCGGATCTTCATGATCTTACGCGATGCAACACCCGCCGATCTCGCTGATATCGCCCGCATCTATTCCGACAGCGTTCTCAACGGCGTCGCCAGTTACGAGCTCGTGGCGCCCGACGAGGCGGAAATGGGGCGCAGAATGACGGCGATTATCGAAAACGGGTACCCTTATCTGATTGCAACAGACCCGGACGGCACGGCGCTTGGCTATGCCTATGCGTCCGCGTTCCGGACGCGGCCGGCCTATCGCTGGCTGGTCGAGGATTCGATCTATCTGGCGCCTCAGGCCCGCGGACAGGGCGTCGGCCGGGCGCTGCTCGAAGCCCTGATTGCGCGCTGCGAATCGCTCGGCTTCCGGCAGATGGTGGCGGTTATCGGCGGCGCGCATCTGGCATCGATCAAGCTGCATCAGAAAGCGGGCTTCGTCAGTTCCGGAATGATCAACGGCGCCGGCCACAAACACGGACGCTGGCTCGACACGGTGTTCATGCAGCGGTCCCTGGGTGAGGGCAAGCAGACGGAACCTGACCCGAAGACCTATCCGGGAACCCTCTTCAAGCAATGAAGACCGTCAGCGCACCAGGCGCGGCGGCTTGTCGAAGTATTTCAGCACGATCTCGAGTTCGTGACCGCGCTTGAGCACCTGCCCGGCGGCGGAAATGATGGCGAAAGCGCCCTGTTTGCGGGCACGCGCGGGATCTTTTTCGATGCGGAACAGCGGCACTTCACTGGCCCGGCGAAAGGCAGAGAAGACCGCCTTGTCGCGCAGGTGATCAATGGCATAGTCGCGCCAGTGCCCTTCGGCCACCATGCGGCTGTAGACCTGCAGGATGCGATCGAGTTCTCGGCGTTTGAATGTCACGGGTTCGGGCGTGTTGCGGCGGCGGTGCTCGCTTAGATCCACTGTTGCCGTTGCGCCGGGTTGTCCGCCCTGGCCGCGGCGCGCCGCGTAATCGCTTCCATCAGCCATCAGCTGGACTGCAAATCGGTTTTCATCGGATCAGTTTGCCTGACACTTGCGTAAATTCAAGCGCGGCGCGCGAAATTTGGTCCCGATATGCCCGGCTACCGTGCCGGTGGTGGCGCGATGCAGCATCACGAAAGGCTTCCGGCGGTCGTCTTTGTTTACCGCCGGCAGTGCGAAAACCCCAGCCGGACCCAATTGGGCCGCATTTTAGTCAAAACCTCGCCGGAATTGGGCGTGAGTGTGTGATCGTTGCCTCAGACGGTTCGAACCGGGGACTTCGGATTTACAGCCCCCCAGCCCCCTCGGAGTTCCCGGGACGGATCATCTCAACAAGCGTGCGGGCCATGTGACCGGGAACGGTCCCGGCGGTCCGGGCGTCGAGAGCGTCTCAGAACGTCCCCGCGCGCTGGGCGCGAGGCAACCCCCAAAACTGGACCGGCATGATGCCGGTCTTTTTTTGCCTGGATGAGCGCAAATATGCCGGGAAGCTCAGATCTCCACTGCGCCGAGAATACGGCCGGGAGAGCCGTCCTTGCCGACTTCCTGAAGCAGGATCGCACACCTGCGGCCGGGATGGGCGGAAATTACTGATCCGGGAAGCTTAAGATTGACCTCCTGGCCGTTCCACATGCCAACGGTTTCCATGTCGCGAACACTGTGGCGATAGGTGATGGTACGGCCGGTGTTTTCGCCGCGGTCGATAGCAACCGTGGTGGCGTCATCAAAGTAAACCGCGACGATATCGGCCTTGCCATTGCCCGCACCAACGAAAATCCGCAGCTCGTCCTCATTCGCGATTGCAGAGACCTCGACGGTCAGGCCCGCGCCTTCTGCGGACAACCTATCCAGCATGCTGCTGATGGCTGATGCGTCTGCGCCGTTGACATGGGCCTGTCCATTGATCACAGCCTGCGGGGTGTAGACGCCGTTGCGGTCGAAGGTTCTGGCGTAGCCATATTGCCGCTCGGTGTTGGCCTTGCTCGAGAGGGTGTCGGCCCAGCCCAGATAGTTCCAGTAATCGACATGGTAGCTCAGCGCCAGCACATCGTCCTGTTCGGCAAGCCGTGCAAGCTCTTCATCTGCCGGCGGGCAGGATGAGCAGCCCTGGCTGGTAAACAGCTCGACGACGCCCTTGAGCTCTCCCGCCCCCGCACTGCCAGAAATTGCCAGCACGGAACCGGCGGCCAGCACCGGAAGGGCAAAAGCGAGAAGAGCGGCAGGCGCAGTCATGAACGGAAATCGGACTCGGTCTTTTTCATTACGATAAACCATGCAGATTTGTACCGTGGAGTGGCGCACACGTCCAAATCACGTTGCGGTGAGAGATTTGGCATCGCCGCTTGATCAGGTCAAACGGCTTCAAACCAAAACGCCGGAGCAATGCCCCGGCGTATTGTTTTCGCTCAATGGCGCGTCAGCTGACGACCCGTCAGGCCGCCAGATCGCGCAGAACGGTCTGCAGAATGCCGCCATTGTTGAGATACTCGAGTTCGTCGAGCGTCTCGATGCGGGAGAGGATCGGCACATCCTTGACCGTGCCGTCGGCGAAAGTCACCTTCGCGATCTTCTTCTCGCGCGGCTGGATGGTAGCCAGGCCCTCGATGGTGACGGTTTCGTCGCCCTTCAGTCCGAGGCTTTCCCAGCTGGTGCCTTCCTCGAAGACAAACGGGATCACGCCCATGCCGACCAGGTTGGAGCGGTGGATACGCTCGTAGGACTGGGCGATGACGGCGCGGACGCCGAGCAGGTTGGTGCCCTTGGCGGCCCAGTCACGCGACGAGCCGTTGCCGTACTCGACGCCGGCGAAGATCACCAGCGGGACGCCTTCGGACTTGTACTGCATGGCTGCATCGAAGATCGAGACCTCTTCGCGCGACGGATAGTGGAAGGTATAGCCGCCTTCACGTCCGTTCGGGCCAAGCATGTGGTTGCGCAGGCGGATATTGGCGAAAGTGCCGCGCATCATGACTTCGTGGTTGCCGCGGCGGGTGCCGTACTGGTTGAAGTCGGCAACACCGACACCGTGATCCATCAGGTAGGAACCGGCCGGTGACTGGGCCTTGATCGAACCGGCGGGCGAAATATGGTCGGTGGTGATCTTGTCACCGAACAGACCGAGGATGCGCGCGCCCTTGATGTCGGAGATGCCTGCGCCGGTCTTGCCCATTCCGGCGAAGTAGGGCGGGTTCTGGACATAGGTCGAGTTGTCGTCCCAGGCGTAGGTCTGGCTTTCCGGCGCCTCGACGGCCTGCCAGTTCTCATCACCCTTGAACACGTCGGCATATTTGGTCGAATAGAGTTCGCGGGTCACATATTTCATGATGAACTCCTGGATCTCCTGCGAAGAAGGCCAGATGTCCTTGAGATAGACCGGGTTGCCGTCGCTGTCTTCGCCGATCGGCTCCTTGGTCAGATCCTTTTGCACCGATCCGGCCAGCGCATAGGCCACAACCAGCGGCGGCGAGGCCAGGTAGTTGGCCTGCACGTCGGGCGAGATGCGGCCTTCGAAGTTGCGGTTGCCCGAAAGCACGCCGGCGGCGATCAGACCTTTGTCGTTGATGGTCTTGGAAACCGGGCCCGGCAGCGGGCCGGAGTTGCCGATGCAGGTGGTGCAGCCGAAGCCGACCAGGTTGAAGCCGAGCTTGTCGAGATCTTCCTGCAGGCCGGACTTGGCGAGATATTCGGCGACCACCTGGGATCCGGGAGCCAGCGATGTCTTGACCCAGGGCTTCGTCTTCAGGCCCTTGGCGACAGCGTTGCGGGCCAAAAGTCCGGCACCGATCAGAACGCTCGGGTTGGAGGTGTTGGTGCACGAGGTGATGGCGGCAATCGCGACATCGCCATGGCCGAGATCGTAGTCTTCGCCTTCGACCTGATAGCGGTTTTCCAGCTGATCGGGCTTCTTGTACTCGTCGACCAGCGACTTGGCGAAGCCGGAGGCGATGTTTTCGAGCGGAATGCGGCCTTCCGGACGCTTCGGGCCGGCCATCGAGGGAACGACGGAACCAAGATCGAGGTCGAGCGTGTCGGTGAACACCGGATCGGCGGAACCGCTTTCGCGCCACATGCCCTGCGCCTTGGAATAGGCTTCGACCAGCTTGATGCGGCTTTCGTCGCGGCCCGACATGGTCAGGTAGTTGATGGTTTCGCTATCGACGGGGAAGAAGCCACAGGTGGCGCCGTATTCAGGGCCCATGTTGCCGATGGTGGCGCGGTCAGCCAGCGACATCGAATCCAGGCCCGGGCCGTAGAATTCGACGAACTTGGCGACAACGCCCTTCTTGCGCAGCATCTGCACCACGGTCAGCACCAGGTCGGTGGCGGTGACGCCTTCCTTGAGCGCGCCGGTGAGGCGGAAGCCGATGACTTCCGGCAGCAGCATGGAGATCGGCTGGCCGAGCATCGCGGCTTCGGCTTCAATACCGCCCACACCCCAACCCAGAACACCAAGACCGTTGATCATGGTGGTGTGGCTGTCGGTTCCGACGCAGGTGTCGGGATAGGCGATGATCTCTTCGTTTTCTTCCTTGGTCCAGACGGTCTGGCCGAGATATTCGAGGTTGACCTGGTGGCAGATACCGGTGCCGGGGGGAACCACACGGAAGTTCTTGAAGGCCTGCTGACCCCATTTGAGGAAGCGGTAGCGTTCGCCATTGCGCTCGTATTCGCGCTCGACATTCTGCGCCAGCGCCTGCGGGGTGCCGAATTCGTCCACGATGACCGAGTGGTCGATGACCAGGTCGACGGGCACCAGCGGGTTGATCTTCTGCGCGTCTCCACCCAGTGCAACCATGGCATCGCGCATGGCGGCGAGGTCGACCACGGCGGGAACGCCGGTGAAGTCCTGCATCAGCACGCGGGCCGGACGATAGGCGATCTCGGCTTCGGCCTTGCCCTTGTTGGTGAGCCAGGCAACGACGGAAAGGATGTCTTCCTTCTTGACCGAGCGGCCGTCTTCGTTGCGCAGCAGGTTCTCGAGGATGACCTTCATCGAGAATGGAAGCGTCGACACACCGGTCAGACCGTTCTTTTCAGCCTCAGTAAGGCTGTAATAAACGTATTCGATGTCGTCGACCTTGAGGGTGGAACGGCAATTGAAGCTGTCGAGTGATTTGGCCACAGGCAACCCGCTTTCATGAGTTCGGCCGAACATTGAGGGCGAACACCTTACACGCGGGTGGCGTGAACAAGGATGCGGGTACGGTCATTTCCGCTGTCCGCCCGTGACGCTTGGGACGTCATGTTCGGCGCTAGATTGAATTCACGCCGACCGCTGGCGTGGTTGCGGGCGTTATAGATAATTTCGTAAGAACGTGCCAGATCAACCAACGGCCCATTTCAATGTTTTTTTGGGTGTTTGGTTTTTTGCGAATGGGAGCGCCGGACGTCCTCTGGCGGCCGGGGATGCGGGGGCCGATGCAGGCAGTAGCCACAGAACTCAAGGGACGGCGCGGCGACAATGTGCTGTTTGCCGATATCAGCTTCTCGCTCGGTCATGGCGAAGCGCTGGTGATCACCGGCCCCAACGGATCGGGCAAGTCGACCCTGCTGCGGATCCTGGCAGGGCTTCTGAGCCCTGATTCGGGCGCCTTTGCCCTGATCGGGGAGGGGGGCGAGCCGGTCCCGGTTTCGGACCATTGCCACTATCTCGGTCACCGCAACGCGATGAAGCGGGAGCTCAAGGTGTCGGAAAATCTCGCCTTCTGGCAGAGCTTCCAGCGCAGCGACAGCGGCGAAGGATTGCCGGTCGAGGAGGCCATCGACCGGGTCGGGCTGACCGGTGTCGGACATCTTCCGTTCGGTTACCTGTCGGCAGGCCAGCAGCGGCGGATCGCACTGGCGCGTCTGCTGGTCAGTCACCGGCCCTTGTGGCTGCTGGATGAGCCAACAGCGGCGCTCGATGCGCGCTCGGACAGGCTGTTTGCCGAGCTGGTGCGCACGCATCTGGCATCGGGCGGACTGGCGATCGCGGCAACGCACCAGCCGCTCGGCCTCGACGGCGTCCGGACACTGGAATTGCCGGGTATTCATGCCACCGTTGCCGGGGGAGCCTGGGCATGATGGCGCTTCTTGTGCGTGACCTGGCGATCGCCACCCGCTCGGGCGGTGCCGCCATGCTCGGCGTGTTGTTCTTCCTCGCCGTGGTCGCCGTCATCCCCTTCGGCATCGGGCCGGATCTCAACCTGCTGGGACGGATCGGGCCGGCCATTTTATGGATCGGCGCGCTGCTGGCCTCGCTTCTGGGCCTCGACCGTCTGTTCCAGGCCGACCGCGAGGACGGCTCGCTCGACATGCTGGTGATGCAGGACTGGTTCTCGCTCATCTTCACCGTGTTCGTCAAAAGCCTGGCGCACTGGCTTGCAACCGGGCTGCCGCTGGTGCTGGCGGCCCCGCTGCTGGGATTGCTGATGAACATGGGTGCAGCAGCCACGGGAGCGGTGATGCTGACGCTGCTGGTGGGGACGCCGGCGATCTCGTTCATCGGCGCCGTGGGGGCTGCGGTGGCCGTGGTGCTGCCGCGCGGCGGGCTCCTGGTGTCGATCCTGATCCTTCCCTTAGCGATCCCGATCCTGATCTTCGGCGTCAGTGCCGCCTATGCCGCGGTAACCGATCCGGACCCGTTCTGGCCTCCCTTCATGATCCTTTCGGCGATTGCGCTGTTCTTCGCCGCCCTCGGCCCGGTGGCGGCGGCAGCGGCGCTGAAGGGAGCGTCCGATTGATTTGTCGCATTGAAACCGCACGCCTGACGCATTAGAAAAAAGCCATGAGTGACACCACCATCTCCCAGGGCTGGTTTACCAGCCTCGCAAACCCGACCCGGTTTCTCGCGCTTTCCGGGCGGCTGTTGCCCTATCTGGCCACGGCTGCGGTGCTGTCGCTGCTGATCGGACTTTTCATGTCATTTGCCGCGCCCGAGGATTACCAGCAGGGCATCACGGTGCGGATCATGTTCATCCATGTGCCGGCGGCCTGGCTTGCGATGATGTGTTATTCGGTGATGGCGATCGCCTCGATCGGCACGCTGGTCTGGCGACATCCGCTGGCGGATGTGGCGGCGAAGACGGCACTGCCGATTGGCGCCGCCTTCACCTTCCTGTCGCTGCTCACCGGTTCGCTCTGGGGCCGGCCGATGTGGGGCACCTGGTGGGTCTGGGACGCGCGGCTGACCTCGGTCTTCGTGCTGTTCTTGATGTATCTGGGGCTGATGGCGCTGCACAAGGCGATGGACGACCCGGCCCGCGCCGCCCGTCCGGCCGCGGTGCTCACGCTTGTGGGCTTCATCAACATTCCGATCATCAAGTTTTCGGTCGACTGGTGGAACACGCTGCACCAGCCGGCCAGCGTGATCCGGCTCGACGGGCCGACCATTCACCCGAGCATGCTCTATCCGCTTCTGGTGATGGCACTCGCCTACACGCTGATCTTTTTCACCCTGCACCTGATGGCGATGCGCAACGAGATCCTCAGGCGCCGGGTTCAGACGATGCGGCGCCAGGCAGCCCAGGCAATTGGCGGCGGTGCTTGAGATGATGAGCCACGAAGCCTTTGTGTTTCTGTCCTACGGCGCCAGCGCTGTGACGCTCGCCGGGCTGCTGGCCGCTATCCTGCTTGATGGCCGGGCCCGGCGGCGTGAACTCGCCGAGCTCGAAGCGCAAGGTGTGCGGCGGCGTTCGAAACCTGCCGGTGGGGCCAGTTGATGAGCGATGATTCCAGGCAGGATGTTGCGCCTGCTCAGCCAGGCCGCCGGCGGCTGCTGATCGCGTTCCTGCCGCTGGTTCTGTTCATCGCGCTGTCGGGCGTGTTCCTCTACCAGCTTGGCTCCGGCAAGGATGCCAGCGAAATTCCCTCGGTGCTGATCGGCACCAGGGCACCGTCGCTTGACCTGCCGCCGCTCGAAGGCCTGAGTGCGGGTGGCGTCCCGGTGCCGGCGCTCACCGATGCGGCGATCGAGGGCAGGCTGTCTCTGGTCAATGTCTGGGCCTCCTGGTGCGTGCCCTGCCGGCAGGAGCATCCGATCCTGCTGGAACTGTCGCGCGATCCGCGGGTCGAGCTTGTCGGTATCAACTACAAGGACAAGAACGAGAACGCGCTGAGGTTCCTGCGTGAACTGGGCAATCCGTTTTCCGCCGTCGGCGTCGACCCGGCCGGCAAGGCGGCGATCGACTGGGGCGTCTACGGCATTCCCGAAACCTATCTGGTCGGCCCGGACGGCACGATCCTGTTCAAGCAGATCGGCCCGTTCACACTCGAAAGCCTGCGCGACAAGCTGTTGCCGGCGATCGAGAAGGCGACAGCTTCGGCAGGCTGAGGGGTTTTTTGCCGCAAAGCGCAGGGCAACCCTCGCCTTGATGATGGCCGGGCTCTATCTTTGCCGCATGAACACGCCCAAATCCTTCCGCCGCCTGGTTCCCGATGGCGACACCCATGAACGCGAGGTCTGCGCCACTTGTGGCTTCGTCGATTACCAGAACCCGCGCATCGTTGTCGGTTCGGTTGTCCGGCACGGGGGCAAGGTACTGCTGTGCCGCCGTGCCATCGAGCCGCGACGCGGCTTCTGGACGGTGCCTGCGGGTTATCTCGAACTCAATGAAACGCCCGAAGACGGAGCCCGCCGCGAAGCGCGCGAAGAGGCACTGGCGCAGCTCAAGCTTGGCGAATTGCTGGCCATCTACTCGGTGCCGCATCTCAGCCAGGTGCAGTTGATCTACCGCGCGGAACTCCTCGATCCCGGCGCCGGCGCCGCCTTGTTCGGCGTCGGCGAGGAAAGCCTCGAAGTGCAGCTGTTTGACTGGGACGAGCTGCCAACGGACGATATCGCCTTTCCGACGGTGCACTGGATGCTCGGCCACGAGCGCGAGGTGATGGCGCGGGGCTATACCGGGCCTTTCGCGAACCCGGCTTAGTGATTTCACATCCCAAACAAAATACTTAGCCAAATTGCGAACTAATCCTTGACGGCGTGTCGCCGCCGGTATACTTAGTCACATGGCTAAGCATGATGTCGATCTTTCACTTCTGTTTCACGCCCTGGCTGACCCGACCCGGCGCTCGATCCTGACCCGTCTGGCACGGGGCCCTGCCCCGGTGAGCGAACTGGCCGAGCCGACCGGGCTGCGGCTGCCGACAGTGATGCGGCACCTTTCGGTGCTCGAGGACGCGGGGATGATCGCAACGGAAAAGGATGGCCGCGTGCGCACCTGCGCGATGGTGCCCGAAGCGCTGACGCCGATGCGAACATGGCTCGATGAACAGCGGGCAATCTGGGAATCCCGGCTCGACCGGCTGGATGCATATGTAAAAACGGTGATGGAGAACCGAGAGAAATGACACTGGACCTGAACCCTGAAACGGATTTGAGTTTCACCCGCACCCTGGCTGTTCCGCGGCATCTGGTATGGGAATGCTGGACGCGGACGGAGCACATTCCCCACTTCTTCGTGCCCGCACCGCACAAGGTGACCGCGGTGGAGATCGATCTGCGGGTCGGAGGGCGTTTCAACACAAGCTTCGAAGTCGAGGGCAATGTGATGGAAAATCCCGGTGTCTATCTCGAGGTGGTCCCGGAAGAAAAACTGGTCTTCACCGACAGCTACAGCGAAGGCTGGAAACCTGCGCCCGACCCGTTCATGACCGCGATCCTGTTGCTGGCGGATGCGCCCGGCGGCGGCACCAGTTACACGGCGATTGCACGGCACCGCAATCCTGACGCCCGGAAGACCCATGAAGACATGGGCTTTATCGACGGTTGGGGAACAGTCGCGACCCAGCTGGAGGCCTACGCGAAAGGACTTGCGAAGTGAGCGAACGCTTTGCCAGGCTGTTTTTGAACGGTAGGACGCGGCTCCCGCAGAAACCCAGTGGGCAGCCTGGACAGCGCCGGAAGCGCGCGCGGTTCATCGGCATATCCCCAGTCCCGGCATGACCGGGTCAGACCTCCAGCACCGCGTGTCCAATTGGATGCGCGGTGCTGAAACATCCTGACGCGATGCATGTGCGCTATCGTTCACATGAATTCATATGAACGCGACAGGCCTCATTGGCCATGCTCGGCTTCGCCTTCGGGCTGCTGGTCGCCACCCGTGCGCGGCAGCCTCAGCACGAATGCGGTGGTGCCATCTTGGCACTCGACATCGATGTTGCCGTTGTGCGCTTCGGCGATGGATGAGGCAATGAACAGTCCCAGCCCCAGCCCTTCGCTGCTGGCTTTCCGGCCGCGCCGGTAGGGGCGGAACAGGTCGCCTTTGAGATCGTCGGGGATCGGTTCGCCACGGTTGGAGACCGTGATGGCAATTTCACCGCCGGTATCCGCGCCCTCGACGGCGATCACCGATCCGGGGGCTGCGTGATGGATGGCGTTGGACAACAGGTTCGAGACCGCCTGGGCAATGCGTGAGGCATCGCAGTGCACGGGCCGGTCAATGCGCAAATCGAGGTCGATCCGGTGCCCGGGCGCTGCCAGACGGATTTCCTCGACCACATCGGTGATCGCTTGCTCGAGCGGTGCGTTCTGGGTTGCCGCGATGCGAATACCGCCGCCGAGCCTGGACTTGGCGTGCATCATGATGTTGTCAATCAGTTCGTTCATGCGGCGCGTCGAAGATCGCATCAGCGGCAGAACCGCGGCGATCCTGCCGGGCTCGGGGTTCCTCTCAAGCTGGCGAAGCCCCGCACCGAAGGCCGCGACCGGATTGCGCAGGTCGTGGCCCAGAACCGCGACGAACTCTTCCTGGATCTGTGCCAGTTCGCGCTCTTTCTCGAGCAGCATTTCCTGGGCTGCGAGTTGTTCCTCGGTTTCCAGCGTCTGGCTGATGACGCTGGCAAACATCCTGAGCATGGCAACGACGCGCGGATGCTTGACATCGCGGATTTCGGTGTCGATGGCGCACAGGGTGCCGAAGAAACTGCCATCGCTGCGGTATATCGGGATCGAGGCATAGCTAACGATGCCGAAATTCAGTGCGATCGGGTGGTTCTGATAGACATCGTCGGTGGCGACGTCGTTGAACAGCACCTGTTCCCCGCTGTCGCGGACCGACTGGCAGAAGGTAGACTGGATCTCGATCTCGTCACCCTCGGCAAGACCGAAATTGACCTCGTCAATGGTGCGGCATGCGACCCAGCGGTCAGCGGTGACCCGGGCCACGGCGGCAAACCGCATGTTTGTCGCCAGCATGATGGTTTCGAGCACCGTGCCGATCAGCTCGCTGCCGGCCATGATTTCGATATCAGCCTGGAAATCATGCTCACCCGCCAGATAGGTGGCGTGGCTTTGCAGAGCTGTCCGCCCGGGCAAGTGTTCGTTCATCTGACGGAGTCCTGCATTTGCTTCGCTGGGTCGTTTATAGCACCGTGCCGGACCGGATCCACATTCAGGCCAGCGGCCCGCCGGTGCTGGTAATTCAGCCCTTGGCCCCTGCCGCACTCTCCTCCGGCAGCGCATGACGCTTCATCAGCGGCAGTTGCAGCAGCGTGAAGATGATGGACAGAGGCAAGTTGCCCCAGACCTTGAAGGCAATCCAGAAGTCGGTTGAGAAATTGCGCCAGATGACCTCGTTGACCAGGGCCATGAACAGAAAGTACAGGCCCCAGCGCAGGGTCAGAATCCGCCAGCCTTCGGCATCGAGCCTGAAGGCTGAATCAAAGACATAGCCAAGAAAGGACTTGTTGAAGAGCAGACCAATGAGAAGGATACCGCCGAACATCGTGTTGATGATGGTCGGCTTGACCTTGATGAAGGTCTCGTCCTGAAGCCACAGTGTCAGCGCGCCGAAGACCAGCACGATGACGCCCGAAAGCAACGGCATGATCGGCAGCGTCCGGGTCAGGGCCCACGAGACCGACAGAGCTATCGCGGTCGCGATCATGAAACAGGCCGTGCCTACAAAGATCGGACCGCCGATATCAGCCAGGAACGGTACCCGCTCGGCAAGCCACTCGCCGCGCGCATTGGCGAAGAAAAACACCAGAAGCGGCCCCAGTTCGAGCACGATTTTCAACAGCGGATTGATGTGTTTGCGCTTCGGATCGGACGGATCGAGTTCAAACACATGAAATTCCTGATCCGTCGCCTCGGACTGCGGTTGCTTGCGGTCGTTCATGTAAGATCTCCGGCCGGCTGCCCGGCAATGGCAGATGCAAAATCTGCCGCTTCAAAGGGTTCAAGGTCGTCCACACCTTCGCCGACACCGACGAAATAGACAGGCAATTTGTGCTTCGCTGCAATGGCAACAAGGATACCACCGCGAGCGGTGCCGTCCAGCTTTGTCATCACGAGGCCGTTGACGCCGGCGACATTGCGGAAAATCTCCACCTGGTTGAGCGCGTTCTGGCCGGTGGTGGCGTCGAGCGTCTGCAACACCGTGTGCGGCGCGTCAGGATCGAGCTTGCCGATGACGCGAACCACCTTGGCTAGCTCATCCATCAGCTCGGTGCGGTTCTGCAGCCGTCCGGCGGTGTCGATGATCAGCACATCGGCGCCATCGGTGCGGGCGGTCTCGAAGGCCTCATAGGCCAGACCCGCCGCGTCGGCACCGAGCTTTGTCGAGACCACTTTCGAACCGGTGCGCTCGCCCCAGATCTTGAGCTGTTCGATGGCGGCGGCACGGAAGGTGTCGCCGGCAGCCAGTGTCACCTTCAGCCCGCCGGCCGAAAGCTTGGCGGCGAGCTTGCCGATGGTGGTGGTCTTGCCGGTGCCGTTGACGCCGACGACCAGAATGACATGCGGCTTGTGGCTGAGATCAAGCTCCAGCGGCTTGGCCACCGGGCCGAGGACGCGTGTAATCTCGCCGGCCATCACCTTTTGCACTTCCGCCGGTGAAATGTCCTTGCCGTAGCGGCTCGAAGACAGCGCATCGGTGATCCGCATCGCGGTTTCGACGCCGAGATCGGCCTGCAGCAGAATATCTTCCAGCTCCTCGAGCGTGTCCTCGTCGAGCCTGCGCTTGGTAAAGATGCCGGTGATCTGGCCGGTCAGCTGGCCCGAGGTGCGCGACAGGCCCTTGCGCAGGCGCTGCCACCAGTTGCCCTTGCCTTCCTCAACCGGTGCGGGAGCCTGTACGGGCGCGGCGTCGGACACGCTGTCGCGGATGACCAGTCTGCGGGGCGCGGAAGCCGGTTCGCTCGCTGCCGGGTCAACCGGGGCCGGCGTGATGTCCGGATCGGAAACCAGCTCTTCAGGGGGGATGCCTTCGTCATCCGCGGCACCCGTATTGCCCGCGTCATCGGACTTGCTGTCCGCGGCTGCAACCGGTGGTTCGCCGGTATGGTCTTCGTTCACCGGTGCAGGCGTGGCGAGCGGTTCACCGGCGGCAGTCTCCGGCGTGAACTGCAGGCCGCCATCACCCGGAACGGCTTTCCCGGGTGCTGCAGCTGGTGTTTCCGCCGTGGCTGTTTCGGGCATCTCCGGCTGCTCGGGAACCGGTGACGCAGCGGGGTCGGTGGTAAGATCTTCCGGCGCCACCCACTCTTGTGCCTCTGCATCGGCGGCCTGCCCGTCAACGACGTGATTTTCTGTCTCGTCTTTTGCCTCGTCAGCGGTCTTGCGTTCCCCTGGAACCGGTGGTTCGCCGGCGTGGTCCTCGTCGGCGGGCTCCGGCGTGGCAGGCGTTTCGCCGGGTACGGTCTCGGGCGTGAACTGCATCGCTGAGTCTTGCGGGAATGCCTGACCGGGAGCGGCGTCTCCGGTGGCGGATGCCCCGTCCGCTGTCTCGGCGGACGGCGCGGCCGGTTTTTCCGCCTCGGCCGGTGCGGGCGCGTCTTCCTTGTCTTTCCCGAAAGAAAAAACCTTTTTGATGAAGTTGAACGCCATGCGTGTTCGATACCTTTTCGATGTCAGCCCAGGGCACGATCTGTCGTCTGATAGCCGTCCATGGTGTCTGCGACCATGTTTCCGGTCAGGTGGTCTCCATTGCGGCCATCAAGCCTTACCAGCGCCATCTGGCCCCGGGGTACACCAGGTGCAAGCACCGGAGTGAAATTTTCCGTCCGCGCCATGCCGCTGAACTCGACGAGAACGGAGTGGATTCCGCCAGCGCGAACCATGGCTTCGAGGTGGTCATCATAGGCCTGTTCGCCACGTTGTCTCAAGCGGGCGGCGCGTTGCCTGATCTGGCCGCGGTCCAGCTGCGGCATGCGCGCCGCAGGCGTGCCCTCGCGCGGCGAATAGGGAAACACGTGCAGGAATGCCAGCCCGCATTCATCGATGATGTCAAGCGAACGGGCAAACATCTCCTCGGTTTCGGTCGGAAACCCAGCAATCAGGTCGGCGCCGAAGGCAAAACCGGGCCGCAAGTCGCGCACCTGGCGGCAGAACCGGATTGCATCGCCGCGCCCATGCCGGCGCTTCATCCGCTTGAGGATCAGATCGTCGCCGTGCTGCAGCGACAGGTGCAGATGCGGCATGAACCGCGGCTCGTTGGCGATCAGGTCCAGAAGGGCATTGTCCACCTCGATCGAATCGATCGACGACAGCCGCAGCCGCCTGAGACCGGGCACCTGCTTCAGGATGGTGGCGGCGAGGGTGCCGAGCGTTGGGCTGCCGGGCAGGTCGGCGCCATAGCTGGTGGCGTCGACACCGGTGATGACGGCCTCCTGGTAGCCATTGTCGACCAGCTTCTCGATCTGGCTGACCACCGCGCCCATCGGCACCGAGCGGGAATTGCCGCGGCCATAGGGAATGATGCAGAAGGTGCAGCGGTGATCGCAGCCGTTCTGCACCTGGACGAAGGCGCGGGCGTGACCTTCGACCGCCTCGATCATCTGCGGCGCGGTCTCGCGCACCGACATGATGTCGTTGACGCGGATCTTCTCGCTTTCGGAGACGCCGAAATCCGGCAGCTTGCGGTAGGTCGCGGCCTGGCCCTTGGCCTCGTTGCCGATCACCGCGTCGACCTCGTCCATCCGGGCGAAGGTTTCCGGTTCGGTCTGGGCGGCGCAGCCCGAAACGACGATGCGGGCATGCGGGTTGTCGCGCCGGGCGCGGCGGATGGTCTGGCGGGCCTGGCGCACCGCGTCGGCGGTCACGGCACAGGTGTTGACCAGGATCGCATTGTTGAGGCCTGCGGTTTCCGCCGCCTTGCGCATGGTCTCCGATTCATAGGTGTTGAGCCGGCATCCGAGGGTGAGAACGCGAACGCCGCTCACGCATCCACCTCATCGGCCTGCCAGGCTCCGGTCAGCGGATCGACAGTGCCCGAAAACTCCCATTCGGCGGGGCCGGTCATCATCACGTGGTTGTTGGCGCGCCAGTCGATGTGCAGCGGGCCGCCGGGTACATTGACGGTGACCCGCCGGCCGGTGCGGTCGGTGCGCGCGGCACAGACGGCGGCGGCACAGGCGGCCGAGCCGCAGGCCCGGGTCAGGCCGACACCGCGTTCCCAGGTGCGAAGATCAAGCGTCTGGCCATCCTTGACCCGGGCAATCGAGATGTTGGCGCGCTCGGGAAAGATCGGATGGTTTTCCAGAAGCGGCCCGAAGCGCTCTAGATCATAGGACCAGACATCCTCCTTGACCCAGAAGATGGCGTGCGGATTGCCGATCGCCATCACCGAAGGCGAATGCAGGACCGGCGCATCGATCGGGCCGACCTGCAGCTCGATGCGGGTGGTGTCAAAAAACTCCTCGGCCAGCGGGATCCGGTCCCAGCGGAACTCGGGCACGCCCATGTCGACCGAGATCAGCCCGTCTTCGTGTTCCTCGGCGGTCACAATGCCGGCCAGCGTCCTGAAGGTGAAGCTCTTGCGCCCGGTCTCCGACGCCAGCGCCTGGACCACGCATCTGGTGCCGTTGCCGCAGGCCTGGGCGTGGCTGCCGTCGCGGTTGAGGATGTCGATGCGGTAGTCGACGCCGTCCAGATCGATGTCATGGATCGCCATGATCTGGTCGAAGCCGGTGCGCTCGCCGCTGGCCAGTGCAATCGCGGCCTCGGGCGTCACCACATCGCTGCGGCCCCGCATGTCGATGACGACAATATCGTTGCCCAGCCCGTTCATCTTGGCAAAAGGAACCATGGATCCCATCACGCGCACCTGTTTCTGTTTGCGGCCTATATGGCCGAAAAGCGACGGGATTACCAGTCTCGGGAGTGCGGGCGCCGGTTCAGGCGAGGTCAGGGAAGTCCCAGGCTTCGCCGACATGCAGCGGCCGGAAGCGGTCCTTGGCGACGCCCTTCTCGGCAAGTTTCTCATAGAGCAGTTCTTCGGGCGCCTCACGGCCTTCGTCGGTGAGCTGGAACGTGCCCCAATGATGGCCCAGCGCGTAATCGGCGCCCGACATCAGGAACCCGTCGATGGCTTCTTCCGGGCTCTGGTGCTGATCCTTCATGAACCAGCGCGGCTCATAGGCGCCGACCGGCAGGATCGCGGCGCGGAATTTGCCGTGCCGCTCGCGGGCATTCTTGTAGGGGCGGCCCTTGTCGAAGCCGGTGTCACCGATATGCAGGATCTTGCCGCCCGGCGTTTCCAGCACAAAGGCTGCCCAGAGTGCCATCGAGCGGTCATTGATGCCGCGGGCCGACCAGTGATGGCAGGGTTCGAAATGCACCGTGACCGGTCCGGACTTGATGGCGTCGCCCCAGTCTCCGGTCATCACCCGCATGGTCGGCACATGCGCCCTGATGATTGTGTCATTGCCCAAAGGGGTGACCACCAGGGGATCATGCGCCATCCGCAGCCGGGCCAGCGTCACCAGGTCGAGATGGTCGTAGTGATTGTGCGACAGCAGCACAATGTCGATGTCGGGCAGATCCTCAAAGGCGATGCCGGGCGCGGTGACGCGCTTGGGTCCGGCAAACGCCACCGGACTTGCACGTTCGGACCAGACCGGGTCGGTGAGGATGTTGAGCCCTGCGGTCTGGATCAGCATGGTGGCGTGGCCGACCATGGTGACGCGCAGACGGTCGCCTTCCACCCGTGGCTCGGGCCGGGCAGGCGCAAACGGGCTTTTCACCGAGGCGGGCCACTTGGCCGGTGTGCCGCCAAACTTCCATCGCAACAGATCCGAAAAACCCCTGGGGTCGGCGCCATCGGGATTGAAGAACCGCGTCCCGTCGAAATGATCGCTGACCGGGCCGGAATGATAGCGATTGGAGTTGCGGGCAACAGCCATGGCGGTCCCTGACGCGCCAATCCCCAGAAGGGCGGCGAAAGCGGTAAATTTGAGAAAGGAGCGGCGTTTCATGGGGTAAAATATGGGAGCGAGGGGGGCGCGATCAAGTGCGCCGGCAGAGCGGGTCGAGGCAGGGGGCCCGAAATCGCTTATCTGGCCCGTTGCAACAGCTGCAGCCACTCCCTCACAAAAGCCTTCCTGTCCCTGTTCTCGGAGGAGCCTTCCTGGCGCTTCTCATCCTGTTCGAGTTCCGGCTCTCCAACGATGACCCGACGCCCTTCGCCTTCAGCGCCACGGTGCTGGCCGTGCTGTTCGCGCAACTGCGCGGCAAGCTGTTCATCGCGCCGCCGATTGCGCGGGTCATCATCTTCTCGATTCTGCCGGATCCGATCGTGGTGCTGGAGCCGGGTGGTCTGGTGCTCGAGATCAATCCGGCGGCAGAAACGCTGACCGGTCTCTTCAACCACCGCCACGCCAGCGGCGTTATCCTGGCGCTGCTGGCGAATGCAAGCCAAGCCGGCGCCGGTTGATCTGCATTTCCGGGTGTGGAAACCGGTTGACCGGCACTTGCGGCCATGCAACCCAAAGAGCAGCCGTGCATGTCGCAGGCTCGCGCAACAGGACGGGTTTCATGACCACCGACCAGATCATGCTGTTTGGAATTCTGATCGTGCTTTTCGGCATGCTGGTCTGGGGCCGGGTGCGCTATGACATGGTTGCCTTCGTGGCCTTGCTGGTCACCGTGCTTGCCGGGCTGATTGCGCCAGAGGATGCTTTTCACGGCTTCGGCCATCCCGCCGTCGTCATCATCGCGCTGGTGCTGATTGTCTCGCGCGGGCTGATGAATTCGGGCGCGGTCGAGCTGATCGCCCGTTTCGTCACACGGCCGGACCGCGCCCTGACCACGCATATCGGCATCATGGCCATCGCAGGCGCGGTGTTGTCGGCAATCATCAACAATGTCGCAGCACTGGCACTGCTGATGTCGCTGGACATGGACGCGGCGCGCAAGGCCAAGCGGGCGGTGTCGCTGACACTGATGCCGCTGTCATTCGGCACCATCCTGGGCGGCATGATCACGCTGATCGGAACGCCGCCGAACATCGTCATTGCGCAATACCGGCAGGACGTGCTCGGTGCGCCGTTCTCGATGTTCGATTTCGCCCCGGTCGGCCTGGCGGTCGCAGCCGTCGGCATAGTCTACGTGGCGTTCCTTGGCTGGCGGCTGATTCCCTCGCGGCCCGACGTGATGTCGCTTGAAGGCGATGCCGGGCTCTATGTCGCCGAGGCGCGGGTCAAGGAAGGTTCGAAATCCACCGGCCATGCGGTGAGTGAGCTCTATCCGCTTGCCGAGGAAAACGACGTTTCGATCCTCGGGCTGACCCGCAACGGCAAGCGGCTGCCGGGGTTTTCGCAGGCGCGCGAAATCCGCGAAGGCGATTTCCTGGTGCTCGAAGGCGACCCGAAACAAATCGAGGCCTTCATGGGCGCTGCGGAACTTGATGCCATCGGCACCGAGGAGCATGGCGGGCTGATGGGCAAGTCGCTCAGCCTGGTCGAGGCCATCGTGCCGGAGGAATCCAGTGCGGTGGGCCGCACCATGCTCGGGCTGCGGCTGATCCAGCGCCACGGTGTGACGCTGCTTGGCATTTCACGGCAAGGCCAGCGGTTTCGCGAGCGGGTCAGCCATCTGCCGATCAAGGCGGGCGACCTGCTGCTGCTGATCGGGCCGGACAAGAACATCGCCGCGGCCAGCCAGTGGCTCGGCGTTCTACCTCTGGAAAACCGGCGCCTGGAGGTGCTGCAGCGGACCAAGGCATTCCTGGCCATTGCCATCTTCGCCGCGGCCATTGCGCTTTCGGTGCTGGGCATCACCTCGCTGGCAATCGGTCTGGGACTTTGCGTGGTCGCCTATCTGCTGCTCGGGATCATCAACGGGCGGGATTTTTACGCCCTGATCGAGTGGAAGGTGATCGTGCTTCTGGCCTGTCTCATTCCGGTGGCAGCGGCGCTGGAAGACACCGGCGGCAGCCAGCTGATTGCCAACCTGATCGTCACCCAGACCGAGAACCTGCCGGCCTGGGGTGTTCTCGCGGTCCTGATGATCATCACCATGACGCTGTCGGATTTCCTCAACAATGTCGCCACCGCGCTGATTGCAGCCCCGATCGGGGTCAGCGTGGCAAATTCGCTCGGCGCAAGTCCCGATCCGTTCCTGATGGGGGTCGCAGTCGCCGCCTCCTGCGCCTTCCTCACGCCGATCGGGCACAAGAACAACACCATCATCATGGGCCCGGGCAATTACCGCTTCGGCGACTACTGGCGCATGGGCCTGGTGCTCGAAGTGCTGGTCATCGTCGTCGGCGTGCCGATGATTGCCTGGGTGTGGCCGTTTTAGTTCAGAGCCTGAAGGGACTGTGGCTGTCTGGTGTCAGAATGATTGTAGATGATACTGGAAAGTGATACTAAATGAACCTAAGTAGGAAACACCGGCTAATCCTTGAGGCCGTTTTTTGCTGATCCGGTTCGGGCCAGTATCCCGTGGCGGGACATTGAGGCACTGTTTATCGCTGCAGGTGGTGAAGTCAGCGAAGGGCAAGGATCGCGGGTTCGGGTATCGCTGAACGGCGTGCGTGCGGTATTTCACCGTCCGCATCCACAAAAAGAGACGGACAAGGGTGCGGTTAAATCCGTACGGCGTTTTCTGACAGAAGCGGAGATTCGACCATGACCATGATGCACTACAATGGCTATGAGGCGCTCGTCGAGTTTGACGAGGACGCGGAGTTGTTTCATGGCGAGGTCATCAATACCCGCGACGTGATCACCTTTCAGGGGAATTCAGCTTCAGAGCTGAAGAAAGCGTTCGCCGAATCGGTGGATGACTATCTGGCCTTTTGCGCCGAGCGGGGCGTGGAGCCTGACAAGCCTTATTCGGGGCAATTTGTAGTGCGTGCCGAGCCCGCCCTGCACAGGGCGCTGGTCACCGCCGCCAAGCGCGCGGGGGTGAGTCTCAACAAGCTGGTGACCACCACGCTGGCGCGGGAGCACAGTTAGATCCCGCCCGCTTGGCTCGTCTGTCTACACCAGGCTGTCCTGCGTCACCGACAAGGAAATGGCGGCGAAGAAGCAGGCCGATGCGGCGATGACGAAGCCATGCCATATGGCGTTGGAGAACTTCATCTTCTTGGCCGCGTAAAACACCACGCCGACAGTGTAGAGCAGACCACCGGCGACGATGTAGCCAAAGGGCAGCTGCTGCCAGGATGACCAGAACAGCACCACGCTCAGCCAACCCATGGCGAGGTATAGTGCGGGGCCGAAGCGGCCGGGCGTCGACCAGAACACCAGCTTGAGCACCATGCCGATCAGCGCCAGCGCCCAGACGATGCCGAGCACGACATAGGCCAGGCCGGAGCCGATCATCACCACCAGCGGCGTGTAGGTGCCGGCAATCTTCAGGTAGATCGCCGCATGGTCGATCCTCCGCAAGGTCGGCCGCAGGCTTTCCCACGGGGTCATGTGGTAGAAGGCCGAGGCGGCAAAGGTAGCGATCAGGGTGATGGCATAAATAGTTATGGCGGCTATCTGCCAGGGCGAGGCAACCGGTGCCGCCCAGGCCAGCAACAAAATGGCACCAAGCACCGCGCCGGTAACACCGACGACATGCATGCTGCCGTCGGCAACGCGTTCTGATTTGGTGTAGCTGGGATACATTCTGTGCTTTCAGGCTTGGCATTGAAACCGGATAATTGTTGCACAGCCGGTCAAGTATCAAGTCGGCAAGCGATAAAATTCCCGGTTCGTATCGAAATCGTCGATCCCTGACCGGGTTACACCTCTCGTGATGGTCGCCGGGACTCCGACTTTCATGAAGAACCAGCGAAACGGGCAGGTCTCAAATCAGCCTGAAGATCGCCATAATGCACAGCACCACCAGCATCGCCCATCCGGCGACATAGACAAAGGTGCGCACGCCCTGGATCGGTTTGCCGACATTCTGGGCATAGATCACCACGTAGACGATGCGGGCGAGCAGGAACAAGCCCATCAGCAAATTGACCCACCAGCTCGACACCCCGGACAAAATACTGGCAAACAGGGCGATGCCCGCTGCTGGCATTATCTCCACACCATTGAGATGAGACCGGTTCAGCCGGTATAGCCCGTCGGCGTAATCCTTTGCCGGATCACTGCCCGGGACCAGGTTGGCCCTGGCCTTGCCGGCACCGACCAGGGCCGATTGCAGCAACACGATAAGAACGAATATCAGCAATGAGATCAGACCGATCGAATAGGCAGCGATTTGGTCCATGGTTTCCTCCCGCTTTGGATGAGACAGATTACCGCATCGGTAGAGGGTTGCAATCACATCCTAACCGCCGAGGCGTCAGGCTCGGGCGCTAACCTTGACTCCGGCGCAGTTTTCCTGTTTATCCCGCGCAAATCTGCGACGAGCATGACTCCGAGCCGCCGACCGGGATGGTTCCTGTGGTCGCTTGAAACCTTTTTTCAGACCGGACCGGTCTGAAGTGTCAAGCGAAACATTTGAGCACCGGAGGTCAACATCCGACAGCGCGATGCGCCCTCGGGTGTCGTTTGGCTTTGCGTGATGCTCTTCCCATATTGGCTGGAGACCCCAGCAACCACAGGACGACGCAATGTTTGAAAATCTCCAGGACCGGCTTGGCTCCATCCTCAACAATCTGACCGGGCGCGGCGCCCTGTCGGAAAAGGATGTCGCAGAAGCCATGCGCGAGGTTCGCCGCGCGCTTCTGGAGGCCGACGTGGCGCTGGAAGTGGTCCGGGGCTTTACCGACCGGGTGCGGGAAAAGGCCGTCGGTGCCGAGATCGTCAAGTCGATCAAGCCGGGCCAGATGGTGGTCAAGCTGGTTCATGACGAGCTGGTCGCCCTTCTCGGCGAAGAAGGCGTCGCCATCGATCTCAATGCGGCCGCCCCCGTCGTCATCATGATGGTCGGCCTGCAGGGCTCGGGCAAGACCACCACCTCGGCCAAGATTGCCGCCCGGCTCGAGAAACGTGACCGCAAGAAGGTCATGATGGCCTCGCTCGACACCCGCCGTCCGGCGGCACAGGAGCAGCTCAAGCAGTTGGGCGAGCAGACCGGCGTCGCCACGCTGCCGATCGTCGCCGGACAGTCGCCCACCGACATCGCCGCGCGCGCGGTTCAGGCGGCAAAGCTCGGCGGCCATGATGTGGTCATCCTCGACACCGCCGGCCGCACCCATATCGACGAGCCGCTGATGGCCGAGATGGCCGAGATCAAGAAGCGCGCCAATCCGCACGAGATCCTGCTCGTCGCCGATGCGCTGACCGGTCAGGACGCGGTCAATCTGGCGCGCAATTTCGATGAGCGCGTCGGCATTTCCGGCCTGGTGCTGACCCGAATGGACGGCGATGGCCGTGGCGGTGCGGCGCTGTCGATGCGGGCTGTCACCGGCAAGCCGATCAAGCTGATTGGTACCGGCGAGAAGATGGACGCGCTGGAGGAATTCCACCCCCGCCGCGTCGCCGACCGGATCCTGGGCATGGGCGACATCGTCAGCCTGGTCGAAAAGGCGGCGGAGAGTTTCGACGCCGAGAAGGCCCAGGCGATGGCCGCCCGGATGAAGACCGGCAAGTTCGACCTTAATGATCTCGCCGAGCAGCTGGGGCAGATGCAGAAGCTCGGCGGCATGGGCGGCATCATGGGCATGATGCCGGGCATGGGCAAGATGAAGGACCAGATGTCGGCGGCCGGCATGGACGACAAGACATTCGCCCGCCAGCTCGCCATCATCGGTTCGATGACCAAGGCCGAGCGCGCCAATCCCGACATTCTCAAGCATTCCCGCAAGAAGCGCATTGCCGCCGGTTCGGGCACCGATGCGGCGCAGATCAACAAGCTGTTGAAGATGCACCGGCAGATGGCCGACATGATGAAGGCCATGGGCGGCAAGGGCAAGGGCGGCGGCATGATGCGCGCGGCCATGGGCGGCCTGGCCCAGAAGATGGGCCTGCCTGGCGGCATGGGTGGAATTGGCGGCATGCCGGATCTGTCGAAGATGGATCCGAAGCAGCTCGAAGCCTTGCAGAAGCAGGCCGAGGCCGCCGGTCTCGGCAAGGGCGGCATGCACGGCGGTCTTCCGGGTGGATTGCCCGGTTTGGGCGGGCCAAAGCTACCCGGCCTTGGTGGCGGCCTTCCCGGCCTGCCGAAGAAGAAGTGAGGGGCGGGGCATGAGCACGAACACCGAGGCGCTGGCCAAATTGCAGGAATTCCGCAAGTCGATCGACAATTTCGACGCTGCGCTGATCCACATTCTGGCCGAGCGCTTCCGGGTGACCAAGGCAGTGGGCGCGCTCAAGGCTTCGGCCGATCTGCCGCCGTCGGACCCGAAGCGCGAGGCCGAGCAGGTTGCCCGGCTGCGGGATCTGGCCAGATCCGCTGATCTCGATCCGGATTTCGCCGAAAAGTTTCTCGAATTCGTCATCCGCGAAGTGATCCAGCATCACAAGCAGGCGGCGGCGAAGTAACCCATCTGGCGCCCTGCGGCGCCCGACCATGACCAACCAGACAGTCAACACAACTGCAAATCGAAGGAAAAGAAAATGGCACTGAAAATTCGTCTGTCGCGTGGCGGCTCCAAGAAGCGTCCTTACTACCACGTCGTCGTAGCCGATGTGCGGTCCCCGCGCGATGGCCGCTTCATCGAGCGTCTGGGCTACTGGAACCCGATGCTGGCCAAGGACGACGCGGGCCGCGTCAACCTCAACCAGGAGCGCATCCAGCACTGGCTCGACAACGGCGCGCTGCCGACCGACCGTGTCGCCCGTTTCATGGCTGAAGCCGGCATGATCACCCGCGACGCCCGCAACAACCCGAACAAGGCAAAGCCCGGCAAGAAGGCGCAGGAACGCGCTGCCGAGAAGAAGCAGAAGGAAGAGGATGCAGCCGCTGCTGCCGCCGAAGCCGCTGCTGCACCGGCCGAAGAAGCCGCTGCGGAGTAAGTTGGCCGCACAGGCGCATCTTCACGGATGCGCAGCGTGCGCACTCATGCGGGCGGCTTCGTGCCGCCCGTTTCGCGTTGACGCTGGCCCGTTCACCCTGCATTCCAGCCTCACCGGCATGGCCTGAGTGACAGGATGCAGGCAATATCCTATGTGTTGCAGCAGGCCTTTTGCCTTCAGGCGCACCCGGCTGCAGCGGAGTTTTTCATGACCAAGCTTACCCACCCCATTCTGATTGGCGTTGTCGGGGCCGCGCAGGGCATCCGCGGCGAGGTGCGGGTCAAGCCGTTTACCGAGGACCCGATGGCGATCGCCGAATATGGCGCGCTCTACACGAAGGATGGCCGCCGTTTCGAGATCCTCGATCACCGCTTCGCCAAGACCGTGGTCGTGGTGCGGTTCCGCGGCATCAACGACCGCAATGCGGCCGAGGCGCTCAAGGGGCTCGAGCTGTTCATCGACCGCTCCAGCCTCGATGACGAGGATCTGGAGGAGGGCGAATATTTCCATGCCGATCTTGTCGGGCTTGAAGCCTGGGACGAAGACGGCCGGTTCTGGGGCGAGGTCTCGGGCGTGCTCGATTTCGGGGGCGGCGACCTCCTGGAGCTGCGCGAAGACGGCAGCAAGCCGGTGGTGATCCCGTTCACGCTGGCTGCGGTGCCGCATGTCGATCTCGAGGCCGGGCGGATCCTGGTCGACCCGCTGGCCGCCGGCCTTGTCGAGAGCGGCGAGGATGACGAGGGCTCCGAAGGCGGTGACGATCGAGATAGCGGCGATGAGGATGGCGGCGAGGACGGAAGGTGAGTTTTCGCGCCTCCATCCTGACGCTTTATCCGGACATGTTTCCCGGCCATCTCGGGCAGTCGCTGGCGGGCCGGGCGCTGGAACGCGGCGATGCCGCGATCGAACCGGTCAATATCCGTGATTTCGCCACCGACCGGCACCGCTCGGTCGATGACACACCGGCCGGTGGCGGCGCCGGAATGGTGCTCAGGCCTGACGTGCTGGCCAGCGCCATCGATGCCGTCAGCCCGGAAGGCGACACGCGGCCGCGGCTCTTGATGAGCCCGCGCGGGCGTCCGCTGACCCAGGCCCGCGTGCGGGCGCTGGCTGAGGGGCCCGGCGCGGTGATCGTCTGCGGCCGCTTTGAAGGTGTCGACCAGCGGGTGATCGAGGCGCGCAATCTCGAGGAGATTTCGATCGGCGACTATGTGCTGTCGGGCGGCGAACCGGCGGCGCTGATCCTGCTCGATGCGGTGATCCGGGTCTTGCCTGGTGTCATGGGCAATGCCGCGTCCGGCACCCATGAAAGCTTCGAGACCGGAATGCTCGAACACCCGCATTACACACGGCCGCAGCTTTTTGAAGGCCGCGAGATCCCGGCCGTGCTGACATCGGGTAATCACAGGGCGATCGACGAATGGCGCGCGGCGGAATCGCTTCAACTAACGCGCGCGCGGCGTCCCGATCTGCTTGGCCCGGAGGACCGCGACGGGTGACGCTGACCGGTCAGCTTGCAAAATAATACCAGCTCAGCAGCAGGCCGACGGCGACCACGATGGCGCGGATCACGGCCTGCGGCACCCGGCGCGCCAGCCAGACCCCGGCATAGCCGCCGAGCGCACCCGCAGGGATCATGATCAGGGCCGGCAGCCAGGCCACGACACCGCCGGTGGCAAACACCACGATGGCGATGAAGGCGATGATGACGGCAATGAAGTTCTTAAGCGCGTTGAGCTTGTGGTAGTCGCCGCCCTTGGTAATGCCGAGCACGGCGAGCATCATGATGCCCATCCCGGCGCCGAAGAAACCGCCATAAATCGAGGTGATGAACTGGCCCACCATCCCAAATCGCGTAATCGGCCGCTCGGCATGCAGGTGTTTGGGCCGCAGATAGGGCCCGGCAGCAAAGATCACGGTGGCGCCAAGCAGCAGCCAGGGCACCAGCGAGCGGAACGAGGGATTGGACATCGACACCAGGATCAGCGCTCCCGCGAGACTGCCTGCCAGCGACAGCCCCGCCAGAACCCAGGCTTCGCGGCCTGCCTCGCGAATCTCCTTGCGGTAGGCCAGAGCCGAGGTGACATAGCCGGGGAACTGGGTCACCGAGGAGGTGGCGTTGGCCATGATCGGCGGTACGCCCGTCAGCGTCATGGCGCCAAAGGTGAGGAAGGTGCCGCCACCGGCGATGGCATTGACGGCGCTCGAGAGAAAGCCGGCGGAAAACAGCAGAACGATATCGAAAAGGGACATGGGGTGCCGTGCAGAGAAACAATGGGACCGGTTTTAGAGCATCGCTCGCCCTTTGCCACAAGACCCGTGGCAAAACCTGCTGCAAGGTGGCAACAAAATCGTCCGCGCAGGCGTGACAAAACCGCGGCGATGGTGTATCTGCCCCGCGATCGGCAAAGTCCGACGGTCGTGTGAACAACGGCGCCTGCCAAACAAAGAATGGTGAACCCGCTCCTGCCCTCACCGGCATAGCCCTGAGAATGATCCCGGAACCGGGACATGTCAAAGGGATGAAACGAGGGCGCTCTGGCCGTTTGAGAAGAACGAAAGGTCAAGGACCATGAACATTATTGCCCAGCTGGAGGCCGAACAGGCCGCCAAGATCGAAGCTTCCCGCAAGTTTCCCGAATTTTCCGCCGGCGACACGCTGCGGGTTCAGGTGCGCGTGACGGAAGGCAAGCGGACCCGTCTGCAGGCCTTCGAAGGCGTTTGCATCGCGCGCTCCGGCGCCGGCCTGAACGAGAACTTCACCGTTCGCAAGATCTCCTACGGTGAAGGCGTCGAGCGCGTGTTCCCGATCTACTCGCCGATCGTGGAAGCCGTCGAAGTCGTCCGCCGCGGCAAGGTGCGCCGCGCCAAGCTCTATTACATGCGCGACCGTCGCGGCAAGTCGGCTCGTATCGTCGAGAACACCGGCACCCGCGCCCGCAAGCTCAACGACGCCGAGCGTCAGGCTGTGGCCGCCGAGAAGGCACGCCTCGAGGCCGAGAAGGTTGCAGCCGCACAGGCTCTCGCCGCCGAAAAGGCAGCAGCAGAAGCCGCGGAAGCCGCAGCCGCAAAGGAAGCAGCAGCATCGGCTGAAGCAGCCAAGAGCGAATAAGCCGCTCCGCCATGATTTGACGATCCTGCGGGATCAGACGGAAAAGCGCCGGGCAACCGGCGCTTTTTTGTTGTCCGGACTTCCGCCCGGCAAGGTGCTGGCGCCGTTCCTCCAAGGCCGGCCGGGCAGCCCGGGAAATCGTGAGCCTACAGCGCCGAGCATCCAACTGGGTGCGCAAACCTCGCTGCAACGCTTTGACATGATGCATGCAGGTCATCGTTCAAGCGAATTCATGCGAACGCGACAGGCCTTGGTCACCCGGTTCCAGCCAAACCGGAGACGGCTTTCCCACTGCAGCCAGGTCGGAGTGAGCAGTTGCAGGTCTTACAAACGCGGATTCAGCCAACCGCTCAAAACCGAAGGACTGGATTAATCCTCTGCTAAGCCGGATCGGCGACAGTGCCCTCTCACGCGTGAAGGGCGGGACCGATGACGATTTCCTCGATGATGAACAGTGCTGTCTCGGGCATGCAGTCTGAGCAGAGCCGCCTGATGGACGCAGCCACCAACATCGCCGCTCCCGGGCCCGGTACTGCCACCGAGACCGATGCCGAAATCAGCCTCGCCAACGAGCTGCTCACCCTCAAGCAGGCGGAAACCGGCTTCAAGGCCAACGCCCTGGTGTTCGAAACCGGCGCCGAGCTCTGGGACGTGCTGATGAGCATCACGCGGGATGAGCCGGACTAGTTGCTCTGGCACCCTGCCTCTCCCCTTGTGGGAGAGGAAGAAAAATCATGATCTTGGTTTCAGCCAAGTCATGGATTTTTCAGGTGAGGGGTCAGTGCGGCCCTCGAAGCAGCCCCTGTCTCGGAATTTCTAGCACTTGGTTTATGCCAAGGCGCTGAATTTCGCATTCTCCCCCACAAGGGGGAGAGGGTGCGTGCCCTCCATCACAAAAACAATCCCCCCGATTTCATCCACACCCTCCTCCCCCATGCCATACTTCCCGCACTCCCGCTGCCGGATGGTTCGCGAACGCTTTCGACCAGGCGGGAGGAAGGCCTCCCGGGGCTCGCCGTAACGTGCGGTGAGGACGGGGAGGAGGCGGAGGCCATCGGGGTTCCGCTGGCGGGCGGGTCTCACAAAGACACGTGCAAAGCCAGCCACCGGGCCAGGTTGCGTGTCGTGCCAGCTGACAAGGCGGGGACGAGGCCATCAAACCGGTCCGGGCCTGTGGCGGACATGACGGGTTTCCCCCTCAGCGTCCGTGCCGGTATCCCGAGACCCACTCGAACGGCCCGTCCAGGCCGTGACCGGAGCAATCCGGGCGGGAATGACATTTCCGGGAGTGCAAGGCGCCGCCTGTCGGATGCGGACATCATCCGGCGACAGTCGGGCCGCGCGCGTGCCGCGCCACCGTTTACTCATTCTCCAGAGGCAAAGCCCGCGTGCGGCCCTCCGGATCTGCATTTTACAAACTCCGGCGTTGAGGCGCGCGGAGGGTTTCGGGGTGCGTGAACTCTGGCCGCAAGGGAGATATGCTGAATACGCCGGCGAGAGCAGCCACCTGTTCCAATCTCCCCCCTTGCAGCCCGCCCGGCGGCATTGCAAAGTGCGCGGCAAGTGCCGCAGCCGACAAGCGGCACGCCCAAAACCAATCCCCAGACCTCATCAGGGAGAGTGTCATGTCATTTGCGAAATTCACCATGGCTGCAGTCGCAGCCATTGCCGGCCTCGGCATTGCCGCCACGCAGGCGCAGGATCTGCCTGATCTGGGTGGCGAAACGGTTGTCGTCGTTACCGAAAACGCCTATCCGCCGCTGCAGTTCATCGATCCCAAGACCGGCGAGCAGATCGGCTGGGAATATGACGCGATGAACGAGATCGCCAAGCGGCTGAATTTCAACGTCGAGTACCAGAACACCTCGTGGGATGCGATGATCCAGGCGGTTTCCGACGGCCAGTACGAGATCGGCATGACCGGGATCTCGATCAAGGAAGACCGCAAGGAGAAGGTCGATTTCTCCGATCCCTACATGCGCTCGGAAATGTTCATGCTGGTGCGCGGCGACGAGGACCGGTTCGACGATGCCAAGTCCTTCGCCGCGTTCGAGGACGGGCTGGTCGGCGCGCAGCCGGGCACGACGCCGTTCTATGTCGCCGTCTACGACGTGCTGGACGGCGACGAAGCCAATCCGCGGATCAAGCTGATGGAAACCTTCGGCGCCACCGTGCAGGCGCTGAAGAGCGGCGATGTCGACATGGTGCTGACCGACGGCGTTGCCGGCAAGGGCTATGTCGAGGCGTCCGACGGCGGACTCAAGCTGGTGGGCGGTCCCCTCGGATCGGACGATTTCGGTTTCATCTTCCCCAAGGGCTCGGAGCTGGTGGCGCCGGTCAATGCGGCGATCGCCGCGATGAAGGCAGACGGCACCATCGATGCGCTGAACAAGAAGTGGTTCCTCGACTACAAGCTTGGCGGCTAGGATCGATCGTGCCGATTGAGAATGACGGTTGCAAGCCGACAGTGGCTGGCAGCCTGCCCGGTCCGGGCGTGGGCTTTTGCCCGTGACTTCTGCCCCAAGGCCGTCCGACAAACCCGATTATCCCTGGTGGCTGCTCGCCGCCGGGGCCATTGCCCTGTTCCTGGCGGTGCAGATCGCGGTCAACGATCTCTACAGCCAGATCTTCTCGATCGTCTCGCGCGGCGTCTGGATCACCATCTTCGTCACCCTTGTCGGGTTCAGCTTCGCAACCGGCCTGGGGTTGCTGCTGGCGGTGATGGGGCTGTCGCGCTTCCTGGTGCTCAGGCAGGTGGCGCGGTTCTATGTCGAGATCATCCGCGGCATCCCGATCCTGGTGCTGCTGTTCTACATCGCCTTTGTCGGGGCGCCGGGCTTCGTGGCCGCCTGGAATGCGCTGGCGAGCCCGCTGATCGAGGCGGGGCTGCTCAGCGAGATGAAAGTGCGCGATGTCTCGCTGTTGTGGCGGGCGATTATCGCGCTGACCATCGGCTATTCTGCCTTCATCTCGGAGGTGTTCCGGGCCGGCATCCTGTCGGTGGATGAAGGGCAGATCGAGGCCGCCAAGGCGCTGGGGCTGTCACCCTTTCAGCGGTTCCGTTTTATCGTACTGCCACAGGCGATCCGCACCATCCTGCCCCCGCTGGGCAATGATTTCATCGCCATGATCAAGGATTCCTCGCTGGTCTCGGTGCTCGGCGTCGCCGATCTCACGCAGATGGGCAAGGTCTATGCCTCGGGCTCGTTCCGGTTCTTCGAAACCTACTCGATCGTGGCTTACGTCTACCTGCTTTTGACCGTCGGGCTCTCGCTGGCGCTCAGGGCGCTGGAAAAGCGGCTCCGGCGGGCGGAGGCGGAACGCTCGGCAAATGGTTGAGCCGGCCTTTGGCTCGTGAAACTTGCGGACGGAAAACCCCTGACATTCTCGTGCCGCAGAGTGGAAGTTGTTGAAAACCCTTGTGATTCCTAAAACTTTAGGCATTCGGGTAAGGTTTTGTTAAGGCGCGAAATTGCATCTGGGGGAGCAATTCACCCACAGGGATATTCGTGTGTTCTCCAAGCTCTCGGCCAGGCCATTCATCACCTGGCTCGTGGCGACTGTCACGCTGTTTGCGCTGGCAACCGTCTTTCTCGGCCAGACCCTGTGGCTGCTGGTGCCGGTGATTGCCGGGCAGGGCTGCGTCAGCGGCGGGCTCTGCGGCGCCATGGCGCCGGTGCTCGAGATGTGGATGCAGCCGGCGCTGCTGCTTGCGGCCACCTGCGTCGGGACACTCGCCTTCTACCGGCGCGGGCTGGCGGTAGGATCGCGGTTCTGGGCGCTGATGCCGCTGGCGCTGATGCTGCCCAACCTGCCGGCGCTGTTCGCGCTTGCACATCTGTGGGGCCTCGATCTCGGCAGCGCCCTGCTGTTCTTTCCGCGCTGGAGCCTCCTCGAACTGTTGCCGGTGCTGGTGCTCGGCGTGCTTTTCTGCTTCGAGGTCGAATACATGCCGGGCTATGGGGGATCGATCGCCGGGACCCGGCTTTACGGCAGCATTCCGGCCGGGCCCCTCTATGTCGCCAGCTGCCTTTGGGTCTGTTCGGATCTGCTGCTGTCGCCGGCCCCGAATTTCGGCGTTTCCATCGCCACCATCGAAACGGTGCGCGATGTGCTGCAGTTCCCGCTCTCGCTTGTTGACGGCAAGGTGTTCGCCGGATTGCCGCCCTATGGCGAGCGGCCGGACATGGTCGTGCCACTGGCCACGCTCACCAATCTCGTCCTGTTTGCGGTGCTGCTGTTCGCACTGGCCTTTGACGGGTCGGGCCGCCTCCGCCGTGCCGGGGCCTTGATCTTTGTCGACAAGATTGCTGAAAACGATGACAAGCCGCTGTTTCAGGCGGGCGGCCTGAACAACCGCTGATCCGGGCTCGACCGGGGCCGGCGAACTCGCAAGATCCGTGGCAGCAAGGGAGAATCGGATTGATGGTTGAACGCAGCAACCAGGAACTTGAACAGGTCTATGCCGCGCGCAATGCGGAGGAGCTGGGCGCGGCCTATGCGGCCTGGGCTGCGGCCTATGACCGGGACACGCTGGCAGCCGGATACTGCCTGCCATTCCAGGTGCTGGCGTGGGTTGCGCGTCATGTCAGGCCGGATGCCGGCCCGCTGCTCGACGCAGGCTGCGGCAGCGGCCTGTCCGGCCCCTATCTCAAGGCGTTGGGCTACAACGATATTGAAGGGCTCGATTTCTCAGCCGAGATGCTCAAGCTTGCCGGTTCGCGCGAAGCCTATGGTGCGCTGAAGCGGGCGACGCTGGGTGAGGGGCTGCCCTGGGACGACAACCACTTCGCGGCCTTCTTCTCCACCGGCGTGTTTACCGAAGGCCATGCGCCTGCCTCCAGCCTGAACGAACTGTGCCGGATCACCAGGCCGGGCGGGACCGCGATCTTCACAGTGCGGGACAAGATTTTCCACAGTGGCGGTTTTGCGTCCACAATCGATGATCTGAGCGGGCGCGGGATCTGGCGGCGGCTCGAACAGAGCCCGCCGTTCCGGGCCTTCGCTCTCGACGAGCCGGACGTGCTGGTAACGGCCCATGTCTTTAAGGTTCTCGCCTGAGCCGTCCTGCTGATGCCGGTGGTGGAACCGCCCCGGCCTACCGGGACCGCCGTCCCGGCTCCCGCAATCCGGCAGCGGTCGTACGGGAACCTGCCTGTAACTGGGGCATTTTAAGGATATGGACACATTGCTTGATGAAATGCTCCACTCGACGCAGCTGCCCTGGCAGGTCATCCTTGCGCGGTTGCTGCTGGCCGTCGCTCTCGGCGGGATCCTCGGTTTCGAGCGCGAACTGGCCGACCGCCCTGCCGGTTTCCGCACACATATGTTGATTAGCCTCGCGTCGGCGGCGTTCACCATCATCACGCTCGAAATGCTTTCGATGCCGGCATTTGAACCCGACGACGTGCGCTTCGATCCGTTGCGGCTGGTTGACGCCATCACCGCCGGTGTGGCGTTTCTCGCCGCCGGCATCATCCTGATGCGCCACGGGGAGGTCAAGGGTCTGACCACCGGTGCCGGCATGTGGCTCGCCGCGGCTGCCGGGCTGGCAGCGGGGCTCGGCCTCTGGCTGATTGCGGTGTTGGCGTCCGGACTTGGAGCGTTGATTCTGGCGGCAGTGCGCCGCCTGGAAACCGAGCTGTCATTGAAATCACCCAGAGAGGGGTGCGAATCCGACAGTGGGAGCTGACCATCCCAGATTGCCAAAATCGCCAAACGCTGGTATGAGCGCGGCCATGGGATCGAAATTCGGATGTCTCGCGCCTCAAGTCTTCGTGCTGCAGGATCACAAGCGCCTGCCGGCACGGTTTTTCGCGCGCGTATCCAGGGCATTTGCCGGGCGCAACGCCTGAGGCGCCGCCTCTCCTGCCGGCTTTCCGGCGGCATTCCGATCAAGCATTCTTCCTTTATCCGAACGGACCACTTTCATGACCGCACCTCGCACACTCTACGACAAGATCTGGGACGACCACGTGGTCGACGAACAGGAGGACGGTACCTGCCTGCTCTATATCGACCGGCATCTGGTGCATGAAGTGACCAGCCCGCAGGCGTTCGAAGGCTTGCGCAGCATGAACCGCAAGGTACGTGCACCACAGAAAACGCTCGCCGTGGTCGATCACAACGTTCCGACCTCGCCGGACCGGGCGCTCGGCATCAAGAACGAGGAAAGCCGCATCCAGGTCGAGGCGCTGGCCAACAACTCGGCCGAGTTCGGCGTTGAGTATCTCAATGAGAACGACAAGCGCCAGGGCATCGTCCATATCGTCGGTCCGGAGCAGGGCTTCACCCTGCCGGGCACCACGATCGTCTGCGGCGACAGCCACACCTCGACCCATGGCGCATTCGGCGCGCTCGCGCACGGCATCGGTACCTCAGAGGTCGAGCACGTTCTGGCAACCCAGACGTTGATCCAGAAAAAAGCCAAGAACATGCTGGTCGAGGTCAATGGCGAACTGCCCGAGGGCGTGACCGCCAAGGATATCATCCTCGCCATCATCGGTGAGATCGGCACCGCCGGCGGAACCGGCTACGTGATCGAGTTTGCCGGTGAAGCCATCCGCGCGCTGTCGATGGAAGGCCGCATGACGGTCTGCAACATGACCATCGAGGGCGGCGCCCGCGCCGGCCTGATCGCGCCGGACGAAAAGACCTATGCCTATTTCAAGGACCGGCCGCGCGCGCCCAAGGGCAAGGCCTGGGATATGGCTGTCGAATACTGGAAGACGCTGCCGTCGGATGAAGGCGCGCACTACGACAAGGTTGTCCGCCTCGACGCCGCCGCGCTGCCGCCGATCGTCTCCTGGGGCTCGTCGCCCGAGGATGTGATCTCGGTCACCGGAGTGGTTCCGAACCCGGACGACATCAAAGATGAATCCAAGCGCAGCTCGAAATGGCGGGCGCTCGACTATATGGGCCTCAAGCCCGGCACGCCGATCACCGATATCAAGATCGACCGTGTGTTCATCGGCTCGTGCACCAATGGCCGCATCGAGGATCTGCGCGCCGCCGCCGCAGTCGTCGAAGGCAAGAAGGTTGCGTCCAGCGTCTCGGCGATGATCGTGCCGGGTTCGGGCTTGGTCAAGGAACAGGCGGAAGCCGAAGGCCTCGACGTGATCTTCAAGAATGCGGGCTTCGACTGGCGCGAGCCGGGCTGCTCGATGTGCCTGGCGATGAACGACGACCGGCTGAAGCCGGGCGAGCGCTGCGCCTCGACCTCGAACCGCAACTTCGAAGGCCGCCAGGGCTTCAAGGGCCGCACCCACCTGGTTTCGCCGGCGATGGCGGCCGCCGCGGCCGTGGCCGGCCACTTCGTCGATATCCGGGAGTGGAAATAGAGGTCAGACCGGCAGGCGGTTGCAAGCTCGGAGTAAGCTCCGCCTGTCTGTCCCCTTGGCTTCATCCCGGATTTCCTCATCCTCGGGCTTGACCCGAGGATCCACTCCGTGACGTCTCATTGTCCGCAAATCGTTGAAGCATCGCGGAATGGATCCTCGGCTCGGGGGCCGAGGATGACGAAGGAGAGCACGCCGCTTTTCATTGCCCTACCAGACACAGAAGAACCCGCCGGTCACCCGGCGGGTTCGTTCGTCTTGGGGGCTAGGGTGTGCTCGTCTCGTCAGCTCAGATGCAGATGTGCCTCGATGGCGGCTGCGATAAAGGCGTGGCGGGCCTTGCGGGGTTCCGCGCCACCATTGATGACTTCCTCGCAGGCGAGCTCCGCGTCGTGAAAGCGGCTGCCGTGGATGCCCGGCCAGTTGCGGTGCAGCAGCTTCTTCGCTTGCCGGGCGGTCCTCACCGTCCGGTGAAGGCCTGTCTCGGGGTCATCGATGGTGATCGGCGTGTTCCAGGCTGTTGATCGCATGAGACTACCTCCTTTGACGTGCAGGACCAGTGTCTGCCTATCCCGGACTGAGGTCACGTCAATCCGGCGGAGATGGTTACGCTGTCATTGCCGGATGGGCGCAAGCAGCTGCAACATGTGCCGGAACGGCACAGATCGGTGTCAATGGTAATGAATGGCGTTCAGGCCGAGGGCGGAATGGTGCCGGGGGGTGGCTGTTTGCCGGCGTTTGCCCGTGCGGACGTCTCCACACCAGGGCGGATGCCCGAACGCCGCTGCGCCATGCTCAAGATTGCATCAGTGCCGGATGACGCAGACACCGCTGCTGTCGCCGCAGCTGCTGGTGTTGCTGTCGACAATGATGACCTTGGGGCCGGACCGGACAAAGGTGCCGCCGCCGGAGCTGTCACGCTTGACGCGGATCTCCACGTGGTCGCCATCGCGCCTGATCTTCGTTGACGGCTGCTTGAGCGGCGACGATGCCGACTGCCCGGGCAGTCTGATCCGCGAACTCGACCTGCCGTCATCCCGGTCGATGATGATGACGGTGACGTCCTTGTCGCGCAGAAGCTTCGATGTGCCCGACGGGGGCTTGAGCTCGATGGCCAGTGCAGTCGTTGCAAGCCCGACACTTGCGGCGAAGATGATGGCCGCCTGGATCGGCCGGCGGCCTGGATTGAGCCCCGGCTTGCGCGAGAACAACTTGACGGTCATGGCGGTTTCCTTTCAGCAGGCTTCAGTGCATGCAGCATCGAGGCCGGTGGTGGTCCGTGAGCGGGTCAAAACAACCCTTGCAGCCAATCTGGCCAATATTGTGCACCAGCGGCAAAAGGGTGTCACGCTGCGCCAGCTTCTATCGCCGGTTAAGGTTAAGCCGGCTCGGGGGCGTCGCGAAGCGAGCCGCCCGCTGCGACCTTTGTCAGGCTTGACCGGAGCACGGCTTTGACCCAAACATTCAGCCCATGGACACGCCCAAGAACATCGACATCTCGCTGTTGCGCCTCAAGGATGCGCATCAATTCTCGCCGCTGCTGGCTGCTTATGTGCAGTCGCTCAAACGCGGTGCGCCGCGCAGGCCGGATGATTATTACGCCGAAACGCTGCTGCAGGACCGCGTTGCCCAGATCTTCGGCGCCCGGCTCGACGGCGAGCTGGTCGGGTTCGTGATCTTCTACGATCTGCCGGATCCGGTGACGGGAATGCGGTGCGGCCAGGTCGACCATCTCTATGTCAGCCATCTGCACCGCAAGATGGGCATTGCCCAGGCGATGATCGACATGCTGGCCGAGGAGAGCGACGCCCATGGCTGGTCGCGAATCATCCTCAATGCGCCGCGGCTGCCGGAAGAAGGGCGCAAGCTCTACGAGAAGCTCGCTACCAAGGCGGATTTTTCCAGCTGGGAACTGCGTTTCGACCATTCGAGCTGAATTTTTTGCATTGCAATCAAACCGGCGAAATCTGAAAGCGTGGCCTGATGCCGCGCTTTCTTGCGCTGTTAAGTATTTTGAATCGTTTGAAGCGCTATGGAGGGAAAAATCCCGTCTCGCTTTCGACCAAAGCCGTGCTGTCGAGCGCGATGGGGGCTTTGACGCGGTGCATATAACGCACTAAAACCTCCGCACAGCCGCCGTGCTCGGTATCGCACAGATGCGTGCGGCTCTCCTTGAGGGAAAGAAGGACAGGGTCCCGATGACCAATGTGACGCAGAACCGGCCTTTGTCGCCGCACCTGAGTATCTACAAGCAAATACCCACCATGGTGATGTCAATCATGCACCGGTTTACCGGTATGGCACTCTATGCAGGCACGCTGCTGGTGGCGTGGTGGCTGGTGGCGGCGGCTTCCGGCGAGGCGACGTTCGACTGGGTCAACGGCATTTTCGGCTCGCTGCTCGGGCGGCTGGTGCTGTTTGGCTACACCTGGGCGCTGATGCATCACATGCTGGGCGGCATCCGCCATTTCATCTGGGACACCGGCCGCGGCTTCGATCCGGCGACCTCGACCAAGATGGCCTGGGCAACCCTTGCCGGTTCGATCACGCTGACGATCCTGATCTGGATCGCCGGCTACGCAACCCGGCTGTAGGAGGCAGACATGGACAGCAAGAACATGCGCACGCCGCTTTCCCGGGTCCGCGGCCTTGGTTCGGCCAAGGAAGGCACCGATCACTTCTGGCGCCAGCGGCTGACCGCCGTTGCCAATGTGCCGCTTCTGATCTTCTTCGTGCTTTTCATCGTAGCCTATAATGGCGAGCCCTATGCCACGGTCGCAGGCGCACTGTCCAATCCGCTGGTGGCGGTGCTGATGGGGCTGGTGGTGATTTCCGGTGTCATTCACATGAAGCTCGGCATGCAGGTCATCATCGAGGACTACATTCATGCCGAGGGCATGAAGGTGAGCCTGCTGATCCTCAACACATTCTTTGCAATCGCAGTGGGCGCGGTGTCGCTGTTCGCGGTTCTCAAACTCGGCTTCGGAGGCTGACAGACCATGGTAATGACGTCGAGCGTCAACATTGGCGGACGCGCCTATTCGATTGTCGACCACGCCTATGACGTGGTCGTTGTGGGCGCCGGCGGCGCCGGGCTTCGCGCCACCCTGGGCATGGCCGAGCAGGGCTTCAGGACCGCCTGCATCTCCAAGGTGTTTCCGACCCGGTCGCACACGGTTGCTGCCCAGGGCGGCATTGCCGCTTCGCTGACCAACATGACGCCGGACTCGTGGCAGTGGCACATGTATGACACGGTGAAGGGCTCGGACTGGCTCGGCGATGTCGACGCCATGCAGTACCTGACCATGGAAGCGCCGAAGGCGGTCTATGAGCTCGAGCATTACGGCGTGCCGTTCTCGCGCACCGAGGATGGCCGCATCTATCAGCGACCGTTTGGCGGGCACATGCAGAACTACGGCGAAGGCCCTCCGGTGCAGCGCACCTGTGCTGCGGCTGACAGGACCGGCCACGCCATTCTGCACACGCTCTATGGCCAGTCGCTGAAAAACAACGCCGAATTCTTCATCGAGTATTTCGCGCTCGACCTGTTGATGGAAGAAGACGGCCGCTGCACCGGCGTGGTGGCCTGGAATCTCGATGACGGCACCATTCACCGCTTCTCGGCCAAGATGGTCGTGCTGGCCACCGGCGGTTATGGCCGGGCCTATTTCTCGGCCACGTCGGCGCATACCTGCACCGGTGACGGCGGCGGCATGGTTGCCCGTGCGGGTCTGCCGCTGCAGGACATGGAGTTCGTTCAATTCCACCCGACCGGGATCTATGGCGCAGGCTGCCTGATTACCGAGGGTGCGCGCGGCGAAGGCGGCTATCTGGTCAATTCCGAGGGCGAGCGCTTCATGGAACGCTATGCGCCGTCGGCCAAGGACCTGGCCTCGCGCGATGTTGTCTCGCGCTGCATGACCATGGAAATCCGTGAAGGCCGTGGCGTCGGCAAGGCCAAGGACCACATCTTCCTGCATCTCGATCACCTTGATCCGGCGGTGCTCGATGAGCGGCTTCCCGGCATTTCGGAAAGTGCGAAGATCTTCGCCGGTGTCGACGTGACCCGCGAGCCGATTCCGGTTCTGCCGACGGTGCACTACAATATGGGCGGCATCCCGACCAACTACTGGGGCGAGGTGCTGAACCCGACATCCGAGGATCCGGACCGCGTGGCGCCGGGCCTGATGGCGGTGGGTGAAGCCGGATGTGCGTCGGTGCACGGCGCCAACCGGCTTGGCTCCAACTCGCTGATCGACCTGGTGGTGTTCGGCCGCGCCGCAGCCATCCGCGCCGGCGAAGTCATCGACCGGGCCTCGAAGATCCCGCAGGTCAACGAAGCCTCGTTCGAAAAGATCATGACCCGCTTCGACAGGCTGCGTCATGCCAATGGCTCGCAGCCGACGGCAGATCTGCGCGAGAAGATGCAGCGCGCGATGCAGGAAGATGCCGCCGTGTTCCGCACCCAGGAATCGCTCGAGTCCGGCTGCAAGCGGATGAGCGCGATCTGGGCCGAGCTTCCCGACGTCAAGGTGACCGACCGGTCGATGATCTGGAATTCGGATCTGGTGGAGACGCTGGAACTTGAAAACCTGATGGCGAACGCGATCACAACGGTGGTTTCGGCCGAAGCGCGCAAGGAAAGCCGCGGCGCGCATGCCCGCGAGGACTACAAGGATGGTCCGATGGGTGGCCGCGACGACGAGAACTGGCGCAAGCACACGCTGTCCTGGGTCGATGACAAGGGCAAGGTCACGCTCGACTATCGCCCGGTTCACACCGAGCTGATCGCCGAGGGCATCGATCTGGCCAAGATCGCGCCCAAGGCCCGCGTGTACTAAGAGGGAACAGGGACCATGGTTGAACTCACACTCCCGAAGAATTCACAGCCGAAGCCGGGCAAGGTCTGGCCGAAGCCGGAAGGCGCCAAGAACACGCGTGAATTCAAGATCTATCGCTGGTCGCCGGATGATGCGGAAAACCCGCGCATCGACACATTTCATATAGACACCGACGACTGCGGACCGATGGTGCTCGACGGGTTGCTGTGGATCAAGAACAAGATCGACGCGACCCTGACCCTGCGCCGCTCCTGCCGCGAGGGCATCTGCGGCTCCTGCGCGATGAACATCGACGGCACCAATACGCTCGCCTGTACCAAGGGTCTCGACGAGATCGATGGCGCGGTGAAGGTCTATCCGCTGCCGCATCTGCCGGTGGTCAAGGATCTGGTGCCGGATCTAACCAATTTCTACGCCCAGCACCGCTCGATTGAGCCATGGCTGAAGACCGTCTCACCGACGCCGGCGAAGGAATGGAAGCAGAGCCGCGAGGACCGGGCCAAGCTCGACGGTCTGTACGAGTGCATCCTGTGCGCCTGCTGCTCGACCTCGTGTCCGAGCTACTGGTGGAACGGCGACCGCTATCTCGGTCCCGCGGTGCTGCTGCAAGCCTATCGCTGGCTGATCGACAGCCGCGATGAATCCACCGGAGAACGTCTCGATGATCTCGAGGATCCGTTCCGGCTCTATCGCTGCCACACCATCATGAATTGCGCGCAAACCTGCCCCAAGGGCCTCAACCCTGCCAAGGCGATCGCCGAGATCAAAAAGATGATGGTGGAACGCCGGGTGTAGGGGCAGGCCGCGTAAGATTCGATACCGAAAGGCCACCTTCACGGGTGGCCTTTTCAGTTTCAGCGGTGCAGGCCCTCAATTCATCGTCATCCTCGGTCTCCGAGCCGAGGATCCATTCCGTGCTGGTGCTGCGGGTCCGAATGGCGTCGTTCCATTGCGGGCTGGATCCCCGGGTCAGGCCCGAGGATGACGAAGGATGGAGTTGCCGGGCGTAGTCGTGTGGGCGGTATCGACACCTACCATCACCCCCCTCTGTCGGCTACGCCGACATTTCCCTCGCAAGGGGGGGTGGGGGGCCGAGTTTGGAACCTAGCCCAGCGCCTGTTCCAGATCCGCGATCAAATCGTCCGCATCCTCAATGCCGACCGAAACCCGGATCAGGCTTTCGGGGATGCCGGTGTGGGGTTCGATGGTGTGGCGGTGCTCGACCAGGCTTTCGACGCCGCCCAATGAGGTGGCGCGGTGGAAGAGCTTGAGTTTTCCGACCACCGCGAGCGCCTCGGGCGCGCCGCCCTGAACCAGGAAGGACAACAGGCAGCCGTAGCCGCCCTTCATCTGCGTTGCGGCGATCGCGTGGCCGGGATGGCTTTCAAGGCCGGGGTAATAAACGTCCGTCACCCCGGGGTGCGTATTGAGCCAGTTGGCGATCTTCAGCGCGTTGGCACTCATGCGCTCGACACGCAGCGGCAGGGTGCGCATGCCGCGCAGCAGGAGCCAGGCCTCGAACGGGCCGATGACGGCACCGGCGTCGTGGCGGTCGGCCTTGATGTCGGTCCAGACTTTGGCCGCGGGGGCGGATGTGGCGAGCAGGCCGGCGAGCACGTCGGAATGGCCGTTGATGCCCTTGGTGGCCGAATGCATGACGATGTCGGCGCCAAGCTCCAGCGGCTTCTGCAGCACCGGGGTGGCGGCGGTGGAATCGACTGCCAGCAGGGCGCCTGCCGCATGGGCGCATTCGGCGGCATGGGCGATGTCGACGGTTTTCAGCCAGGGATTGGAGGGTGTCTCGATGAACACGATACCCGGAGTATGGGTGCTGCAGGCTGCGGCGAGGGCGTCCGGGTCGGCGGCATCGACCTCATGCAGGGTGATCTCGCGGCGGGCGGAGAAATCCCTCAGCCACTTGGTGGTGCCCCAGTAGATGCCGGACTGAACCACCACGGTGGCGCCGTTCGGCAGGGTGCGGAACAGCGCTGCGATGGCCGCCATGCCGGAGGGAAACAGCAGCGCCTCCTCGGCGTTTTCGAGCCGCGCCAGCACGTCCTCGGCAATGCGGACAATGTCGGAATTGTCACGGGAGTAGATATTGTCGGGATTGACCAGCGCGTAGTCCGCATCGCGGACGAAGGTGGTTGAGGGCTGCACCGGCGGGACAACACCGCCGGAGGGCGTGTCGATGACCCCGCCGGCCTGGGCTGCGACGGTGGAGGCTTTGAGGTCGTTGGCGAGCGTCATGCGAGATCTGTCTTTCCCTGGTTTTCATGCCAGATTTCCGGACGCCTCGGCGTCCCTTAGTTCTGTCCGTGTCTATGCAGTCCGGCGGGGAAATTCAATGGCTTCTCGAAACCAGAACCGTGGCCGGTTCAATCGGTGTCGAGGGTGATGACAACGTTGCCCTTTCTGGCCGGGTTTTCAAGCCAGGCATGGGCCTCGGCAGCCTGGTCGAGCGGAAAGCGCCGGTCGATGAAGGGGGTGAACTGTCCGCGCCTGGCGAGACCGGCCAGAAAGCGTAGATCCCCGGTGCGTTCGGGGGCGTAGCCGGGGATGGCCTTGCGCCCGCCGGTCTTGCGCGCCGTGAGGGCTGCCAGCATCTGCCACAGGCTGGAAGAGGCGAGCAACAGCCGGCCGCCGGGCTTCAGGGCGGCGCCATACTCTGCGTATGTTGCTGCGCCACTGGTGTCGAGAATGATGTCGTAGGCGTCTTTCGCGCCGGAGGGGTCGCTGGCCGTGTAATCGAGCACCGCATCGGCGCCGAGTGCTGCGACCATGTTGCGCTTGCCGGTGGAAGCGGTGCCGGTGACATGCGCACCGAACGTCTTGGCGAGCTGCACCGCAGCGCTGCCGACGTTTCCCGACGCGCCGATGACGAGCACGCGGTCGCCGGGTTTGATGCTGCCCTTGGTGCGCAGGAAATCAAGCGCCGTCGCGCCGCCGAAGGAGAGTGCGACCGCTACATCCAAGCGGAGGTTGTCCGGCACATGGGCGATGGCGGCCTGTTGGCTGATTGCAGCATATTCGGCGTAGCCGCCGAATGTCGCGCCGGGATAGGCGAACACCCGGTCGCCGGGCCTGAAGCGGGTGACTTTGTTGCCCACCGCCTCGACAACACCGGCGAATTCGGTGCCGAGGATCTTGTGGCGCGGGCGGAACAGACCGAACACCAGCCGCCCGATCAGGCCGAAGCCCGCCGGCATGTCGAGACTGCGGGCACGGTAATCGCCGGAGGTGACGCTGGTGGCGTGGATCCGGACCAGCACTTCATCAGGTTTTGGCGCGGGCTTGGGCAGCGTGACGGGCTTGAGTACGCCGGGTGAACCGTAGCGGGAATAGGAAATGGCTTTCATCGGTCTGATCTCTGGTTGGTGATCCGGATATAGCCATGCACAGACGCAGATAAAATTGACCAAAACTGGCGAAATGATATGCAACAATGCATGGATTGGAAATCAGTGAACTTTGACTGGAACCGGGCGCGGGCGTTTCTGGTCACTGCGGAGGAAGGATCGTTGTCGGCGGCTGCGCGGGCGCTCGGGATGGCACAGCCGACGCTGGGGCGGCAGGTGGCCGCACTTGAGCAGGAACTGGGAGTTGCCCTGTTCGAGCGCGTCGGCCGAGGGCTGACGCTGACACCGGGCGGGCTGGAGCTGATGGACCATGTCCGCGCCATGGGCGAGGCGGCGGCGCGGATGTCGCTTTCCGCGTCGGGCAGGACCCAGGCGATCGAGGGGACGGTGTCGATCAGCGCCAGCGAGGTGGATGCGGCGTTCCGCATGCCGGCGATTCTCGCCAGGCTGCGGCAGGAGGCGCCGGGGATCGACGTGGAGCTTGTCGCCACCAATTCGGAAAGCGATCTCCGGCGGCGCGAGGCGGATATCGCCATCCGCAATTACCGGCCGACGCAGCCCAATCTGGTGGGCCGCAGGATCCGCGATCTCGAGGGCCGGATCTATGCGTCGCCGGCCTATCTCGACAGTATCAGCAATCCGGAGACGCCCGAGGCGGTGTCGAAAGCGCATTTCATCGGCTTCAACCGGTCAGGCGAGTTCATCACGGCAATGGCCCGTTTCGGGCTGACGCTCACGCAACGGAATTTTCCGCTCGTCTCGGAGAGCCATCTGGTGCAGTGGAACCACGTCAAACAGGGCCTTGGGATCGGCGTCATGGCGGCGGATATCGGCGATGCCGAGCCGGGCGTGGTGCGGGTGCTGCCCGATGCCGAGGCGCTCGTGGTTCCGGTCTGGCTGGTCACGCACCGGGAAGTGCATACCAGCCGCCGGGTGCGGCTGGTGTATGACCTGATGGCCGAGGAACTGGCGCGGCCCTATCGCGGGTGACATTGACCGGGACGGACCGGCTTGAGGCACAGGGCTTGCAGGCGGGCCTTGATGCTGGGGGTGCAGGACTTGCCAAGTCCGGCAGCAGGCGCGGCTTGAAGGATCAGTGGTGGATCCTTCGGGGAGCATCATCGGAACCATTGGGGCGCGCGGCGCATTGGGATGTATGAGAGACGGGCAGGCGACCGGCCAGGCCCGTCCAGTCGCGCGCAATTTCTGAAAGGCCCGCCATGACCGAACATGTCTATCCGACCGACCAACCCGTAATGGTAACCGGCGCCACCGGCTTTGTGGCCGGCTGGCTGGTGCGGAGGCTGCTCGAGGAGGGGCTCACCGTGCATGCCCCGGTGCGCGATCCTTCCAACAAGAACAAGACAGAGCATCTGACCAGGATGGCAGCGGAATTGCCCGGAAAGCTCAGGCTTTTCGAGGCTGACCTGCTTGACGAGGGAAGCTATGATCCGGCGATGGAAGGCTGCGCGGTGGTTTTTCATACGGCATCGCCGTTCACCAGCGATTTCGAGGATCCGCAGCGTGACCTGGTGGACCCGGCCGTCAAAGGCACCCGCAACGTGCTTGAGACCGCCAACCGGACGCCGAGTGTGACGCGTGTCGTGGTGACCAGTTCCTGTGCCGCGATCTACGGCGACAACAAGGACGTTCAAGAAGCGCCGGGCAAGGTGCTGACCGAAGAGATCTGGAACACGACATCGTCGCTCGAGCGCCAGCCCTATTCCTACTCCAAGGTGGAAGCGGAGAAGGCTGCCTGGGCGATTGCCGATGCGCAAAGCCGCTGGCGGCTGGTGATAATCAATCCGTCGCTGGTGATCGGAAAGACCATCTCCGGCAATTCGACGTCTGAATCGCACAACATTCTCAAGCAGTTCGGTGACGGCACCCTGAAGGCCGGCGCGCCGCCGATGGAAATCGGCATGGTGGATGTGCGTGACGTGGCCGAAGCGCATCTGCGGGCCGGGTTCCTGGCCGATGCCGAGGGCCGCCACATCACCTCGGCGCAGACCGTGTCGTTTCTCGAACTGGGCCGGATGCTACGGCAGCGTTTTGGCGACAAATGGCCGTTTCCAACCCGCGAACTGCCGAAATGGCTGCTCTGGCTGGTTGGACCGATGGTCAGCAAGCAATTGTCGCGTCAGATGATTGCAGACAATATGGGCTATCCGTGGCGGGCGGACAATTCCAAGTCAAAACGGGAACTCGGCATCGAATACCATCCGGTCAGCGACGCGGCGGCGGAAATGTTTCAGCAGCTGATCGACACCGGGGTGCTGAAAAAGGGCTAAAACCGTCCGGGTCTCGCGGAAAGGGTCGTGCCCTGTGAATCGAATGCCGCTATCGGCTGAGGCCTGCAGTTTGCTAGCATAGCCGACATGATCGAAGTGCTCCGACATCCTGACTATGCGCGGCTGTTTGCGGCGCAGGTGGTTGCCCTTATCGGCACCGGCCTTTTGACCGTGGCGCTGGGCCTGCTTGCCTATGACCTTGCCGGGGACCAGGCCGGGGCGGTGCTCGGGACGGTGTTCGCCATCAAAATGATTGCCTATGTGGCGCTGGCGCCAGTGGCCAATGCGCTGGCCGGGCGCTGGCCACGCAAGCAGGTGCTGATCGGCGCAGACATCGTGCGCGCCGCGGTGGCGCTGACGCTGCCCTTCATTGATTCTGTGTGGCAGATCTACGGCTTGATCTTCGTGCTGCAGGCGGCGTCTGCGACCTTCACCCCGGCGTTTCAGGCTGTCATTCCGGATATCCTCACCGAGGAGCGCGACTACACGCGGGCGCTGTCGCTGTCGCGGCTGGCCTATGATCTGGAAAACCTGCTGAGCCCGGCGCTGGCAGGGATCCTGCTTGTGTTCATCAGCTATCATGGACTGTTCGGCGGCACAGTGCTGGGTTTTCTGGGCTCGGCACTGCTGGTCTTGTCGGCCAAGGTGCCTGTGGCGGGGGAGAAAGCGACAGCACGACCGTTCGTCGATCGGCTGACACGCGGCATACGTATTTATGCAGCGACGCCGCGGCTGCATGGTCTGTTCCTGCTCAATCTTACCGCTGCGGCAGCCGGCGCCTTCGTGCTGGTTAACACGGTCGTGCTGGTGCAGGGTGGCTATGGCGCGGGCGAAAGCCAAGTGGCGCTGGCGCTGGCGGGTTTTGGCGGCGGCTCGATGCTGGCGGCGCTGGCGCTGCCGCGGCTGCTCGACCGGCTCGCCGACCGGACCGTCATGCTCAGCGCCGGCCTGTTGCTGACGGGCCTGACCCTTGGCCATGCGTTCTACTTGGTGAAGCAAGGGCTTCCGGCCTGGAGCGGCTTCCTGCTGGTCTGGGCGCTGAGCGGGGTGTTCTATTCGGCGATCCTGACGCCATCGGGCCGGTTGCTGCGCATCTCGGCGCATGCCGAGGACCGTCCGGCGCTGTTTGCGGCGCAGTTCACGCTGTCGCATCTGGGCTGGCTCGTTACCTATTCGGTCGCAGGCTGGGCCGGCAGCGCCTTGGGCCTGCCGCTGACGATGGCCATTCTCGGCATCATGGCGCTGGCTGGCGCGCTGCTGGCAATGTTGGTCTGGCCGGCGGATGATGCGCTGGAGGTGGAGCATGAGCATAGCGATCTGCCCCGGGATCATCCGCATCTGCGCGAACATCCGGTCCGGGGTGCGCGGCACAGGCATGTTTTCGTCATCGATGACGAACACAGGGCCTGGCCCACACATGGCTGACATCAGAACCGCGGCTTGACCGCGACTAAATCCCCCCCGGGAGGCTGCAACGACCGAAGCCTGGTTTCACGGCTTTGTGCGCCAGAGTGAGTTGTCTTGGCAGCGCGCTGGCCTAGGTTGGTGTGACAAAGGAGAATTTCATGCTCAGACTGCTCGTGACTTCCGCCCTGTTTGCCGCCGCTTTCACGGCAGCGCCCCTACGCGCCGAAGAGACCGGCACCGCGATCTTCGCCGGTGGTTGCTTCTGGTGCGTGGAGTCGGACTTCGATTACGTCAAGGGCGTTACCTCGACCGTCTCGGGCTATATCGGTGGCAAGGCCGACAACCCGACCTACAAGAGCCATGTCGCCAATGGCGACCGGGAAGCGGTCAAGATCACCTATGATCCGGCAGTCGTCAGCTACGCGGAATTGCTGAAGACGTTTTTCCGCACGGTCAATCCGACCGATGACGGCGGTCAGTTCTGCGATCGCGGCTACAGCTACACGACGGCGGTCTATACCCTGAATGATGAACAGGCGGCCCAGGCCGAGGCTGCCAAGGCGGAAGCGGAGAAGACACTGGACAAGCCTGTCGTCACCGAAATCGAGCCGCCGGCCAGATTCTGGCCTGCCGAAGACTATCATCAGGATTTCTACAAGAAGAGTCCCGTGCGCTACAATTACTACCGCAAGGCCTGCGGCCGTGACCAGGAGATCAAGTCGTTGTGGGGGGACGAGGCCAATTACGGGCTTGCCAAATAGCCAGTTCAGCCACCCGCGACGGGCGGCTGCCGGTTATGAGATGAGTGCTTCGACGGGCGCTCTGCCTGCAAATAGACGGGTGACAATCGTGGCATGGGTGGTGTATTGGCCTCAATATCATTGGATTATCGTCTTGCTAATATGCTTCTGAGGCCGGTTTGCCTTGCAATTTCCATTCTATGGTCATTTTATGCGGATTAGTGGACGAACAGCGAAGCACATGTTTCGCGTAACCGGAGCTTATCTATGAAGATGCAAACCTTGCTGGTCGCAGCAGCGGTCGCCGCGGTCCTTGGCGGTTGCCAGCGGACATCCTTCGGTGGTTTGAACACCCAGCAGCAGCCGGCTCCGTTGATGCCCGCACCCGTTGGTGGTGTTCAATCCGGCCAGCTGGCGCCGCCGGTGGCACCACAACCCGACGCATTCCCGGCAGCGCCCACGGCGCCGGCCGAGACCGCTGCGCCTGAGGTTGCAGCAGCAAATGCGCCGGAATTGACCCGAGAAGCGCTGATCGGGCGCTGGTCGGCCGGAACGGGCGGCTCCAGCTGTGACGTCTTCCTGTCGCTGACCAAGTGGACCGGCGGCTACCGTGCGGCGTCGCGCGGATGTGTCGGCAACGCTGCGGCGATCGCGGCCTGGGACGTTCAGGGCAAGCAGGTCATCCTGGCGGATTCCAGCGGCAACCAGATCGCACGGCTCTACCAGTCGGCCAGTGAGCGCTACGACGGCTCGACCACGTCCGGACAACCCATCTCTCTTTCCCGCTAAGACAGGGCACAGCGCTACACGATAGGTAGGCCCTGCCTGATGAGCTGGAAGAGACACGACACGGTTGCCAGTGCCTATGAGTCACGTGTGGCCAGTGGCGAGTTCTCGCCTGATCCGGCGCAGGTGCAGCTGGCGGCCCGCCTCGACGTGCTGCTGGAAGCCGTGTCCAACCAGAGACTGGCCACCAAATCGAGCGCGCTGGGCTGGATGTTCGGGCGCAAGAAGACCGCGAAGGTGCCTCGCGGCCTGTATGTCCATGGCGCGGTGGGCCGCGGCAAGACCATGCTGATGGACATGTTCTTCGAGCTGGTCCCGGCCAAACGCAAGCGGCGCGCGCATTTTCACGATTTCATGGCCGACGCCCATGCACGCATCCATGCCCATCGGCAGAAGCTGAAGAACGGCGAGACCAAGGAAACCGATCCGGTGCCGCCGGTGGCGGCACAGCTGTTCGACGAGGCGTGGGTGCTGTGCTTCGACGAGTTCTCGGTCACCGACATTGCCGACGCGATGCTGCTGTCGCGGCTGTTCGAGCAATTGTTCAAGCTCGGCTGCGTGCTGGTGGCAACCTCGAATGTCGAGCCGGACCAGCTTTATCGCGACGGCTTGAACCGGCAGCTGTTTCTGCCCTTCGTGGGACTGCTCAAGGACAATGTCGACATTCTCAATCTCGATGCACGCACCGATTACCGGATGGAGATGACCACCAAGCTTCCGGTCTATCACCGGCTCAGCGAGGGCGAGGGTGAGGCGGCGATGGACGGGGCATGGAAGCAGGTGACGGCGGGAAAGCAGACGGCGCCGGAAACGGTGCAAATGAAGGGCCGCGAGGTGGCGGTGCCCCAGGCCGGGGCCGGGGCGGCACGGTTCGGTTTCTCCGACCTGTGCGACAAGCCGCTCGGCGCTGCGGACTACGCGGCGGTGGCACAGCGCTACCACACGGTTTTCGTCGATCATGTGCCGCTGATGAAGGATGCCGGGCGCAATGCGACCAAGCGCTTCATTACCCTGGTCGACACGCTCTACGACCGCAAGAACCGGCTGTTTGTTTCGGCCGTTGCGGCGCCTGAGGAGCTGGCCGAGGGGACGACCGGAACCGAGCGTTTCGAGTTTGACCGTACCGCATCGCGGCTCAACGAGATGCAGAGCGAGGCATACCTTGAGGCAAGCCGGGCAAACGAGACCGGAAACGGCGCCGATCCGGCTTGAGAACTTTTACCTTTACGTAAGAGTTTTAAAAGCTAACCGATTGAAAAAACACATATCGAAAGTTTGAGTTGCCAGTTCCGGCCATTCAGTCTATGCGGGTTGTCGAAATCGGGGCCAGGCGTTCGGCGGGTTCCACACCACAACGACCTGCGGAGATATTCGATATGGCGCGTAACAAGATTGCTTTGATTGGCTCGGGAATGATCGGTGGCACGCTTGCCCACCTGGCCGGCTTGAAAGAACTGGGCGACATCGTCCTGTTCGACATTGCCGAAGGGACGCCGCAGGGCAAGGCACTCGACATTTCTCAGTCCGCGCCGTCGGAAGGTTTCGACTCCCGGCTGTCGGGGGCCAATGACTATTCGGCAATCGAAGGCGCCGATGTCTGCATTGTCACCGCCGGTGTGGCCCGCAAGCCGGGGATGAGCCGCGACGACCTTCTCGGCATCAACCTCAAGGTGATGGAACAGGTTGGCGCCGGTATCAAGAAATACGCGCCCAACGCCTTCGTGATCTGCATCACCAATCCGCTCGACGCGATGGTCTGGGCCCTGCAGAAGTTCTCCGGCCTGCCGAAGAACAAGGTCGTCGGCATGGCCGGCGTGCTCGACTCGGGCCGCTTCCGCCATTTCCTGGCCGAGGAATTCAACGTCTCGATCGAAGACGTCACCGCCTTCGTGCTCGGTGGTCATGGCGACACCATGGTGCCGCTGGCGCGCTACTCGACCGTTGCCGGCATCCCGCTGCCCGACCTGGTCAAGATGGGCTGGACGTCGAAGGATAAGCTCGAGGAAATCATCCAGCGCACCCGTGACGGCGGCGCGGAGATCGTCGGCCTGCTGAAGACCGGTTCGGCCTATTACGCGCCGGCGGCTTCGGCGATCCTGATGGCGGAAAGCTACCTCAAGGACAAGAAGCGGGTTCTGCCCTGCGCGGCACACCTGTCGGGCCAGTATGGCGTCAAGGACATGTATGTCGGCGTACCGTGCATCATCGGCGAAGGCGGTGTCGAGCGGGTAATCGAGATCGAGCTCAACAAGACCGAGCAGAAGGCCTTCGACAAGTCGGTGGAATCGGTAGCCGGCCTTTGCGAGGCCTGCATCGGCATTGCCCCGAACCTGAAGTAACCGGGTCGCGAGACCGGACGGGAAGCCGGAAACCGGCTTTCCGTTCAGACTTGCGTAAGAACATCGGGTTAGAGCGTTATCAGGCTTAACGAAACGTCAAGACGCACTCGAGCGTACACTCAATCCAGGAGTTCCCATGAACATCCATGAATACCAGGCCAAAGCCCTTCTGAAGGGTTTTGGCGCGCCGGTGGCCGAAGGGGTCGCCATCTTCTCCGCCGACGAAGCGGAAGCCGCCGCAAAGTCGCTGCCCGGCCCGCTTTACGTGGTCAAGAGCCAGATCCATGCTGGCGGACGCGGCAAGGGCAAGTTCAAGGAGCTGGGGCCGGACGCCAAGGGCGGTGTGCGGCTGGCGTTCTCGATCGACGAGGCCAAGGCACACGCCAAGGAAATGCTCGGCAACACGCTGGTGACCAAGCAGACCGGCGAGGCGGGCAAGCAGGTCAACCGCCTCTATATCGAGGACGGCGCCGACATCGAGCGCGAACTCTATCTCTCGCTGCTGGTCGATCGCACCGTCGGCCAGGTGGCCTTCGTGGTTTCGACCGAGGGCGGAATGGACATCGAGGCCGTGGCCGAGGCAACGCCGGAGAAGATCATCACCGTGGCGATCGACCCGGATGCCGGCGTCACTTCCGCCGATCTGGCCAAGCTTACCGCGGCGCTGAAGCTCGAGGGTGAGGCTGCGGCGGATGGCGAGAAGCTGTTTCCGATCCTCTACAAGGCGTTTGTCGAAAAGGACATGGCGCTGCTCGAGATCAACCCGCTGATCGTGATGAAGAACGGCCGCCTGCGGGTGCTCGACGCCAAGGTCTCGTTCGACAACAATGCGTTGTTCCGCCATGACGACATCATGGAACTTCGGGACCTGACCGAAGAGGACGAGAAGGAAATCGAGGCGTCGAAATACGACCTCGCCTATGTCGCGCTCGACGGCAATATCGGCTGCATGGTCAACGGCGCAGGCCTTGCCATGGCAACCATGGACATCATCAAGCTCTACGGACAGGAGCCGGCGAACTTCCTCGATGTCGGCGGCGGCGCGTCCAAGGAGAAGGTCACGGCAGCGTTCAAGATCATCACCGCCGACCCGGCCGTGAAGGGGATCCTCGTCAACATCTTCGGCGGCATCATGAAATGTGACGTCATCGCCGAGGGCGTGGTCGCCGCGGTCAAGGAAGTGGGCCTGAAGGTTCCGCTGGTAGTCCGTCTCGAGGGCACCAATGTGGCGCTCGGCAAGAAGATCATCAACGAAAGCGGCCTCGACGTGATCGCCGCCGACGATCTCGACGACGCAGCCCAGAAAATCGTGGCTGCCGTGAAGGGCTGACACAGTGTCGATTGTCCCGCGTATCTTGGCTGTAATAGCATTCGCCGGCACCAGCTGTGTCGGCAACGCTAGTTCGGTTGAGGCCTGCCCCATTCAAGATATTGCGGAGCTTTGCTTGGTGCAGAATTCGCTTAGTGAGATGGAGGCATGGGTGATCAATAGGGGCTGGACTTGGGTCGCCAATCCAAAAATCGAAAGTAAGGGTGGAGCTGCCATTATTACAGATACCGAAGGTGCACAGTACAGACTCTCGTACCGAAAGTACTCTGATATGATTTCAGTTCAATGTTCTCATGGAACATTGGATCAATTCGTGGCGGATGGGAACCTTCAGATTCCGGATTGCTCGAATGTCGTTGAGGCAGTGGAGAAAATTGTGCCAACCGGGACTTTAATCACCACAGTCTCCAGCGAAAAAATGATCGGTAAGAACTTTCACTTTGAACAGGGTAGCAAGCGTTTCGACGCCGATGTTGTTGTTCAAAGAGAATGGTTTGAAGGAATACCACTGCCCGCGATCATTCACACCAACATGATCCATCTTCTGGATGCTCATTAGGGCTGGAAGAAAATGGGAACAAACATGTCCATTCTGATCAGCATAGACACCTCGGTGCAGCTTCAGGACCGGACCGGCTAGACCTGCACCCTACAAGCGCAGACAAACGGCCTTGTGGCTTTGACTTCCCGGTGCCCACGTATTATGTGTAACACATAACCTGTGTAGAGCGATGACCAAGAACATCACACTCGCCATCGATGAGGACTTGCTGGACAAGGCAAGGGTTCTCGCTGCCATGCGGCGGACGAGCGTGAATGAGCTAGTGCGCGGTTTTCTTCAGCGCGAGGTCAACCGTGAAGCGCACCAGGCAAGCCGTGCGGAAGCTTGGGGCCGGGTCTTCGATGCGGCCGACGCCTCCGCCGAAGCCCGCGGCAAGGAGATTGACGATCAGGTACCTCTGGTCGACCGCGAGGAGTTGTACGGGGAGGTGATGCATGAACGCGGCCTTCTTTGACACCAACATCGTGGCCTATGCCGCCCATTCAACTGCGGCGGACGCAACCAAGCGGGATCTGGCGCGGCGGCTGATGCAGACCCGGGAGGTGACAACCTCGACCCAGGTGATGATGGAGCTCTATCAGGTGCTCCGGCGCAAGCTCGCCTATGGTGCGGAAGCGGCGATGCAGTGGATACAGACCCTGCAGAACGACAATGTGGTCGCGGTGTCGCCGGTCGATGTCGTGCGCGCCATGGAAATCTCACATCGTCATTCGATCTCTCACTGGGACGGTCTCATTCTGGTTGCGGCGCAGCGCGCCGATCTCGAGATCGTCTACAGCGAAGATCTCAATCACGGGCAGGCCTACGGAAGTGTCCGTGTCTGCAATCCTTTCCTCGAAGACTTTCTCGCTTAGACTTACAAGGCTGATGACATGTCCATTCTGATCAACAAAGACACCAAGGTCCTGGTTCAGGGTCTCACCGGCAAGACCGGCACCTTCCATACCGAGCAGGCGCTGGCCTATCACGGCACCAAGATGGTTGGCGGCATTCACCCGAAGAAGGGCGGTTCGACCTGGGAAGGTTCCGGCGGCGAGAAGCTGCCGATCTTCGCCTCGGTTGCCGAGGGCAAGGCCGAGACCGGCGCCAATGCCTCGGTGATCTACGTGCCGCCGGCAGGTGCCGCAGCTGCCATCATCGAAGCCGTCGAAGCCGAGATCGAACTGATCGTCTGCATCACCGAAGGCATTCCGGTGTCCGACATGATCCGCGCCAAGGCCGTGCTCGACAAGTCGAAGTCGCGGCTGATCGGCCCCAACTGCCCCGGCGTGATGACGCCGGACGAGTGCAAGATCGGCATCATGCCGGGCAACATCTTCAAGAAGGGCTCGGTTGGCATTCTGTCGCGTTCGGGCACGCTGACCTACGAGGCGGTGTTCCAGACCACCAATGAAGGCCTTGGCCAGTCGAGCGCCGTCGGCATCGGCGGCGACCCGGTCAAGGGCACCGAGTTCATCGACATTCTCGATCTCTATCTCGACGATCCGGAAACCGAATCGATCATCATGATCGGCGAAATCGGCGGATCGGCCGAGGAAGATGCGGCCGAATGGCTGATCGAGCAGGCCAAGAAGGGCCGCAAGAAGCCGATGGCCGGCTTCATCGCCGGCCGCACGGCACCTCCCGGACGCACCATGGGCCATGCCGGCGCGGTGATCTCGGGCGGCAAGGGCGGCGCCGAAGACAAGATCAAGGCGATGGAAGCCGCAGGCATCCGCGTCTCGCCATCGCCTGCACGTCTTGGCAAGACACTGGTTGAAGTCCTCAAGGGATAATCCCCGGGGCAAAACGAAGGCTGGACCAATGAGCGACGCCGTGCGCGAAACGCTGGACCGCTACTACGCCGCGCTGAAGGCGGGCGACAGGGCGGCCTTGCGCGGCGTCGTCTCCGACGAAATCGAGGTGCATTACCCGGCGCCGGAGGGGCTTCTGCCCTGGGCCGGGGACTGGGCCGGTTTCGACGGGTTCGAAAAATTCGTGGCGACCGTGGGCGATCACCTGGTGATCGACACGGTCGAACCGCTTGCGGTCCATGTCGCAGGCGACACCGTGATCACGGTGCTCAAGGGCGAATGGACTGTGAAGGAGACGGCGCGCACGGTGCGCACCGAAACGGTCAACTTGTTTACGTTACGCGACGGCAAGATCGTCCGCTACCAGGTCTTCACCGACACGGCGGCGTTGGGGATCGGGTTGGGTAAGCTTGCCGCGGCGTGAGTGCCGCGCAAGCCTTAGAGTCTAGGAAAAGGGCCCGGAAAACAGGCCCGCGGAAAAGGTGAGATCCATGGCACGCAAAGACGAAGCCAACGACATCATGGCAGAGACCTCGTTTCTGTATGGCGGCAATGCTGCCTATATCGAGCAGATGTACGCGCGGTTTCAGGACAATCCTGGCAGCGTGCCGGCCGAATGGCAGTCGTTCTTCGCGGAGCTGAAGGACGATCCGGAGCAGGTCCGCAAGTCCGCCGCAGGAGCCTCGTGGAAGAAGTCCCATTGGCCGGTCCAGGCCAATGGCGAACTGGTCTCGGCGCTCGACGGCAACTGGGGCGAAGTCGAGAAAAAGGTTTCCGACAAGCTCAAGGCCAAGGCAGCCACCGGGGCTGCGGAACCGGGCGATGTCACCCAGGCGACGCGCGATTCGGTCAAGGCGCTGATGATGATCCGCGCCTACCGGATGCGGGGCCACCTGCATGCCAAGCTCGATCCGCTCGATCTCGCGCAGCAGCCCGACAATGATTACAACGAGCTGTCGCCGGAAGCCTATGGCTTCACCGAAGCCGATTTCGAACGGCCGATCTTCATCGATCATGTTCTCGGCCTCGAATACGCGACGATTCCGCAGATGCTCGACATCCTCAGGCGGACCTATTGCTCGACGCTGGGCGTCGAGTTCATGCATATCTCCAACCCGGAAGAGAAGTCCTGGATCCAGGAGCGGATCGAGGGCCCGGACAAGGGCGTCGAGTTCACCGATCTGGGCAAGAAGGCGATCCTGCAGAAGCTGGTCGAGGCGGAAGGCTTCGAGCAGTTCATCGATGTCAAGTACAAGGGCACCAAGCGCTTCGGCCTCGACGGCGGGGAATCGCTGATCCCGGCACTGGAGCAGATCATCAAGCGCGGCGGCAATATGGGGCTGAAGGAAATCGTCTTCGGCATGGCCCACCGCGGCCGCCTCAACGTGCTGACCCAGGTGATGGCGAAGCCGCACCGGGCCGTCTTCCACGAGTTCAAGGGCGGATCGTTCAAGCCGGACGAGGTCGAGGGGTCTGGCGACGTGAAGTATCACCTCGGCGCCTCGTCGGACCGCGAGTTCGACGGCAACAAGGTGCATATGTCGCTGACCGCCAATCCGTCTCACCTGGAAATCGTCAACCCGGTGGTGATGGGCAAGGCGCGCGCCAAGCAGGACATGATCGCCACCGAATTCGACGGTGACATCATTCCGCTGAAAGAGCGGGTCAAGGTGATGCCGCTGCTCCTGCACGGTGACGCGGCCTTCGCCGGCCAGGGCGTGGTGGCAGAGATCCTCGGCCTGTCGGGCCTGCGCGGCCACCGGGTGGCGGGTACCGTCCATTTCATCATCAACAACCAGATCGGGTTCACCACCAATCCGGGCTTCTCGCGCTCCTCGCCCTATCCCTCCGATGTGGCCAAGATGATCGAGGCGCCGATCTTCCACGTCAATGGCGATGACCCGGAAGCTGTCGTGTATGCGGCGAAGGTTGCGACCGAGTTCCGCATGACCTTTCACAAGCCGGTGGTCATCGACATGTTCTGCTACCGCCGCTTCGGCCACAACGAGGGCGACGAGCCGGCGTTCACGCAGCCGAAGATGTACAAGAAGATCCGCAGCCACGAGACGGTCGTGACGCTCTATTCGCGCCGCCTGATCGAGGAAGGCGTGATCACCGAGGGTGAATTCGAAAAGATGAAGGCCGACTGGCGCGCCAATCTGGAAACCGAATTCGAGATCGGCCAGAGCTACAAGCCGAACAAGGCCGACTGGCTGGATGGTCAGTGGACCGGTCTCAGGACCGCCGACAACCAGGATGAGCAGCGCCGGGGCAAGACCGCCATGCCGCTCAAGCAGCTGCGCGAAATCGGCAAGAAGCTGTCGGAAGTGCCTGAAGGCTTCAAGGCGCACCGCACCATCCAGCGGTTCATGGACAACCGCGCCAAGATGGTTGAAACCGGCGAGGGCATCGACTGGGCCTTCGCCGAAGCGCTGGCCTTCGGCTCGCTGGTCACGGAAGGCACCAAGATCCGGCTTTCGGGCCAGGATGTCGAGCGCGGCACCTTCAGCCAGCGGCATTCCGTGCTCTACGACCAGGAAACCGAGGAACGCTACATCCCGCTCGCCAACCTGACGCCGAACCAGGCCCGCTACGAAGTCATCAATTCGATGCTGTCGGAAGAGGCGGTGCTCGGGTTCGAATATGGCTACTCGCTGGCCCGGCCGAATGCGCTGACGCTGTGGGAAGCCCAGTTCGGTGACTTCGCCAACGGCGCGCAGGTGCTGTTCGACCAGTTCATCTCCTCGGGCGAACGCAAGTGGCTTCGCATGTCGGGCCTGGTCTGCCTGCTGCCGCACGGCTATGAAGGGCAGGGACCGGAGCATTCCTCCGCCCGCCTCGAGCGCTTCCTGCAGATGTGCGCGGAAGACAACATGCAGGTTGCCAACTGCACCACGCCGTCGAACTATTTCCACATCCTCAGGCGGCAGATGAAGCGGGATTTCCGCAAGCCGCTGATCATGATGACGCCAAAATCGCTGCTCCGCCACAAGCGGGCGGTGTCGACCCTGAGCGAAATGGCCGGCGACAGTTCGTTCCACCGCCTGCTGTGGGACGATGCCGAAGTGCTCAAGAACGAGCCGATCAAGCTGGTCAAGGATAACAAGATCCGCCGCGTGGTGATGTGTTCGGGCAAGGTCTATTTCGATCTCTACGAAGAGCGCGAAAAGCGCGGCATCGACGACATCTACCTGCTGCGTCTGGAACAGCTCTATCCGTTCCCGGCCAAGGCGCTGATCAACGAGCTGTCGAGGTTCCGCAATGCCGAAATGGTGTGGTGCCAGGAAGAGCCCAAGAACATGGGCGCCTGGTCGTTCATCGATCCCTATCTCGAATGGGTGCTGGCGCATATCGACGCCAAGTTCCAGCGGGTACGCTACACCGGACGTCCGGCCTCGGCCTCGACGGCGACCGGCCTGATGTCGCGCCACCTTGCACAGCTTGAAGCCTTCCTCGAGGATGCGCTGGGCGGCTGATGCCGCCCAACGTTGCCGAACAATCGTCTGACTGACTGAAAAAGAACGGAAACAAATATCATGGCTACTGAAGTTCGCGTCCCGACCCTTGGTGAATCTGTCAGCGAAGCCACCATCGGCACCTGGCTCAAGCAGGTGGGCGACACCGTGAAGGTGGATGAACCGCTGGTGGAGCTGGAAACCGACAAGGTGTCGATCGAGGTCCCCTCTCCGGTTTCGGGCACCCTGAGCGAAATCCTCGCCAAGGACGGCGAGACGGTCGAGGTCAATGCGCTGCTGGCGCAGGTGACGGAAGGCGAGGGAGGTGCCGCGGCACCGGCCAAGGCCGAAAGCAAGCCCGAGGCAAGGAGCGAAGCGCAGGCTGCAAAGGCGGAGGCGCCCGCGGCTCCGGCGAAGAGCGGCTCGGACATGCCGGCGGCTCCGTCGGCACAGAAGCTCATGGCTGAAAACAAGATCGACGCCGCAGATGTCTCCGGCTCGGGCAAGCGCGGCCAGGTGCTCAAGGGCGACGTTCTCGACGCGATCGGCAAGGGCTCGGCGCCTGCAGCCGCACCGGCTGCCGCCCGTCCGGCCTCGTCGGCCGAGGATGCGCCGCGCGAGGAACGGGTGAAGATGACCCGTCTGCGCCAGACCATCGCCCGCCGCCTCAAGGAAGCCCAGAACACGGCCGCGATGCTGACCACCTATAACGAGGTGGACATGACGGCGGTGATGGATCTGCGCAAGAAATACAAGGACCTGTTCGAGAAGAAGCACGGCGTCAAGCTCGGTTTCATGGGCTTCTTTACCAAGGCCGTCTGCCATGCTCTGAAGGAAGTGCCGGGCGTCAATGCCGAACTGGACGGCACCGACATCATCTACAAGAACTATTGCCATGTCGGCGTCGCGGTGGGCACCGACAAGGGCCTCGTGGTTCCGGTGGTGCGCGATGCGGACCAGATGAGCATTGCCGGCATCGAGCAGGAAATCGGCCGTCTCGGCCGGGCCGCGCGGGACGGCGAACTGTCGATGGCCGACATGCAGGGCGGCACCTTCACCATTTCGAACGGTGGCGTCTACGGCTCGCTGATGTCGTCGCCGATCCTGAACTCGCCGCAGTCGGGCGTGCTCGGCATGCACAAGATCCAGGAACGGCCGATGGCCATCGGCGGCCAGGTCGTGATCCGGCCGATGATGTATCTCGCCCTTTCCTATGACCACCGGATTGTCGATGGCAAGGAAGCCGTGACCTTCCTGGTCCGGGTCAAGGAAAGCCTGGAAGATCCGGAACGTCTGGTTCTCGACCTGTAAGGAGCAAGGTGATGGCTTCGGCCCGTCTTACCCCATTGATGCTCGCGGCCATGATGCTGGCCGCAGGCAGCCACACGGCCAGTGCCGCCTGCCCGCAGGCGCTCGCGGTCTATGACGAGGCGGCATCCGGCGCCGAGATCGCGTTTTCGGGTCCGCTCGAGGATGTTGACGGAATGCAGCACCGGTTCCGCCTGAGTTTTGCCGGCAATGGTGTTACAATGGACGGCGTGGTGATGATGGCGGGAGAGCCGGACCGGCCCTGGGGCGTTATCCTGCATCAGTGCCCCGAAGGCGATGCAACGGGTGCGGAAATTGCCGCCTGCACGGTCTGGGAAGGCCCGATCTACGCGATCGGTACCGACGGCTCGGTCGACTGGCTGCCGGCGCGCGAAGCGATGCGGACAGCGGGCGACAAGTTGCTCTTGCCGGATTTCGGCGCCGCCGTGATGCGTTCGCAGGCCTGGCAGGCGCAGGACATCACAGCGGTGCCGGACGATGTCTTCCGGCTCAAAGCCTGCCAGGAATAAATTTCGGATCATAAGGATAAAACCATGAGCTACGACGTCATCATCATCGGTTCCGGACCTGGGGGCTATGTTTGCGCCATCAAGGCGGCACAGCTCGGGATGAAGGTGGCCGTGGTGGAAAAGAGCGCGACCTTCGGCGGCACGTGCCTGAATATCGGCTGCATTCCATCGAAGGCGCTGCTGCACGCGTCCGAAGTGTTCGCGCACGCCAATCACGGCATGGAGAGCCTTGGGGTCGAGGTCGGCAAGCCGAAACTCAACCTCGAAAAGATGATGGCGCACAAGGACGCGACCGTGAAGTCGAATGTCGACGGCGTCGCGTTCCTTTTCAAGAAGAACAAGATCGACAGCTTCATCGGCCACGGCAAGGTGCTCGGCGAAGGCAAGATCTCGGTGACCGACAATGACGGCAAGGAAACCGAACTGGAAGCCAAAAACATCGTCATTGCCACCGGCTCTGATGTCGCGGGCATTCCCGGCGTAAAAGTGGATATCGACGAGAAGGTGATCGTGTCCTCGACCGGTGCCATCGCGCTCGACAAGGTGCCCGAGCACATGGTCGTGGTCGGCGGCGGCGTGATCGGGCTGGAATTGGGCTCGGTATGGGCCCGGCTCGGTGCCAAGGTGACCGTTGTCGAGTATCTCGACAAGATCCTTGGTGGCATGGACGGCGAAGTTTCCAAGCAGTTCCAGCGGATTCTCTCCAAGCAGGGCATGGAATTCAAGCTCGGCGCGAAAGTGACCGGTGTCGAGAAAACCGGCAAGGACGGCAATGGCGGGGCCAAGGTCTCGTTCGAGCCGGTCAAGGGCGGTGATACCCAGACCATCGAGGCGGATATCGTGCTGATCGCCACCGGCCGCAAGCCGTTCACCGAAGGCCTTGGCCTTGAGGACGCCGGCGTGGTGCTTGACGAGAGCGGCCGGGTCCGTACCGACCATCACTACCAGACCAATGTGCCGGGTGTTTATGCCATCGGCGACGTGATCGCCGGGCCGATGCTGGCGCACAAGGCCGAGGATGAAGGCGTTGCGCTGGCCGAGATCATGGCCGGTCAGGCGGGTCACGTAAATTACGGCGTCATTCCGGGTGTGGTCTACACCCAGCCGGAAGTGGCCTCCGTTGGCAAGACCGAGGAAGAGCTGAAGGCAGACGGCGTCAAGTACAAGTCGGGCAAGTTTCCGTTCTCGGCCAATGGCCGGGCGCGGGCGATGGAGACGCCTGACGGTTTCGTCAAGGTGCTGGCCGATGCCGAGACCGACCGGGTGCTGGGCGTTCACATCATCGGCTTCGGTGCCGGCGACATGATCCATGAAGCCGCGGTGCTGATGGAATTTGGCGGATCATCGGAAGATCTGGGCCGCACCTGCCATGCGCATCCGACCATGTCGGAAGCGGTGAAGGAGGCGGCACTGGCGACCTTCTTCAAACCGATCCATATGTAAGTGCGATGTCCGATCTGGCGGGATGTGACCTTTGATGAAAGCTCGCGAGATTGCAACTAAAATGCCGCATCCGGCCTTGCCGGGTGCGGATTGGGCCGACTGCTTCGAGACGCGGGTGGCTCAGCCTCAATTGACAGCGGAGGCTGCGGCCCGGCGGGCGTTCGAGCGAATGCCGAAATGGGTCGATGGTCTGATGGCGCTGAGAAACCTGTTGGTCCGGCCATTCGGTCTTCAGGGCGATGCGGAAGTGGCAACAGCAGGCTCGCCGCGGGTTGGCATGTTTCCGTTGCTCAGCACGGAACCGGGCGAGACCGTGCTCGGCTTCGATGACCGGCATCTCGATTTCCGTATCGTGGTGCAGACCGAAGCGCTTGAGAACCAGCAGACAGCGGTTCGCATGATGACGCTGATCCGACGGCACAATATGCTTGGCCGGATGTATCTCGCAGTGATCACGCCGTTTCACAAACTGATCGTGAAAAGCACCCTGTCGCGGGTCTGAACTTCCCGAACATGCGAAACCGCCCGGTGTGGGGCCGGGCGGTTCGAGTGTTTCCGTCACTGGTGGAGGTCAGGGAGGGAGGTCTGAACAGTGGCGGAAAGGATCTGGCTTAGTCGCCGGTGGCGGGCGCCGGAGCGGTCTCGGCCGGCGCGGCGGCATCAGGGGCGATCAGCGGAGCATCGGGTGCCGGGGCCGGGCGAGACGCATCGGCGTCGGGTGCGACCTGTTCGTTGACCTGGGCCGCAGGGGCCGTGGTTTCGACCACCCGGGTCTCGTCGGCGGTCCAAAAGACAAAAGCTGCGACAGCGAGCAGGACAAACAGGACGACGGCTGCCATCACGCCGGTGTTGCCCGTCTTGACGACGGTGGTGTCGCGAACATGCTCGTAGGGACGACGACCTTCCTCGCTGGGGCGGTTATGCGGTGTATAATCGACCATTGGACATCTCCTTTCGTGTCACAGGGCAAAAACGCCCGGATCAGGAGATAGGTTCCGTCAGGATGACGCGATCCCGGTCACGCTTTGTTACCGGACTGCGGTCACCGTGTAGCCGGTATCCTGCAGCAGGGTAACAAGGCCCTCCTCGCCGGGCAGATGCAGCGCCCCAACGGCGATGAAGGCATTGCCGGCCTCAAGGATGGGGACGGCGCGTTCGGCCATGACATGGTTGCGCATGGTCACGATCCGCTCCTCGAAGGCGGCATAGCCGCTGGCATCATCCTTCAGCTGATCGGGCCCTGCAGCCAGGATAACCGGCATGATCTGCGCGATCTCGCCTTCCAGATACAGGTCGGTCATGGTGGCCATGATGTCAGGCATCAGGTCGGCCAGCCGAATGGTTTCCACAAGTCCACGGACATGGAATTCGATCGGCAGATCGGTGAGTGCGGCCAGCTGTTCGCCGAGGCTTTCAAGCCCGAGCAGTTGCTTGCCCTGATCGCGCGCGGTGTTGGCAATCTTGATGTCGAGAAATTCTATGCCTTCGGCCTTGCGGGCCATTTCGCAGGCAGGCAGGGTCACAAGGCCTGCGATCATCCAAGGCTTCATGCGCGAGACCAGCGCCAGCGGAATGCCGCGACGGTCAAGCTCGGCCTTGATGATGCCTGTTTCCTCTTCGTCGAGGAACGTGTCGAGCGTGGTGCCGTCGGTGAACATTGTCAGTTCCGGCTTTGTCATCAGTGCCGCCTGGGCCTTGGCCGGGTCAAGCACATCGATGGTTTCGATGACAACGGTTCCCGCCGTGTCAAACGCCGCCTGGGCGGCTTCCGGCATCCTGGTCACCCGGGGGTCGGTCACATGCATGGTGCCGAAGAGCCAGGACGGTTCGGTGCCGGATTTTTCGACCTTCCACAGAAGGCCGCTGCCATTGGGCACTGCGGCTGCTTCGGCCCGCGCTTGGGCCAGCCTCTGCGGATGCGAGATTTCGAGTTGTTCGACCAGGCTGGTGCCGTCACAGGCAGCGGTTTCGGAGGCGCGGGCGCCTGTTCCCCAAACCAGTCCCAGAGCCAGCAGGATCAACAACACGAATGGCAGCGACAAGGCCACGGCGAAGACCAGGCTCGGGAACTGCGCGCAGGAGGTCCTCACGCGGGACAAGACTGGCTGGTGATGCATGGCGGGCCGTTCCTTCTGGATCTGACCTGTCATCATAGCCCGTCAAGGCTGACAAACCGGTTAACCGTCAGCCAAGTTCCATCGGTGGTAAACAGCGTGTTAAGCGGCCGGTTGGCCGACTTTCGAGGCGCCTGCGTCTAGCATTACCCCCTGTCGGCAAGGCTTTGACAAAGGCAGCGATCAGACCGGCCGTGCGGTCGTCTGAGATGATGGCGAGATGGGACTTGCCGTCGAGCAGTTCATAGGTGCCGTTCGGGTTAACCTGTTGCATCGTCGGCTCATAGGCCTGAGCGTTGAAGGATTCGTCTTCTGCACCGGCAAGCAGCAGAAAGGGCGGCAGGGCAGCGATGTCGGAAAGATAGTCGCTGCGCGGCGCGTAGGCGGTGTTGAGGCGGTAACTGTAGTGTGCGGTCGCGGTTTCGCCCTGAGCGCCGTTGAGCACCTCGCCGGGGAAATTGAACTGGATCGCGGTGAGCCCGTTCAGGCCGGTGATGCCGACGGTATTGAGCATGGACAGGCCGATGATCCGCCGGGTCAATGGCCGCGCCCAGCCCCCGGAATTGGGCCGTGTCGTCGGGGCGTCGTATTTCAAGAAGGGCGCCAGCAGCACCGCGCCGTCAAGGGTCTGTCCATACTTGCCACCGGCATAGCGGATGACCAGGCCGCCGCCGCTGGAGTGGCCGCCGAGTATCAGTGGCTGGCCGGGCTTGCGCAAAGTGTCGACGAGATCGGCGATGTCATCCTCGAACTGGCCGATATAGGCAATGTCACCACGGGTTTGCGGAGACGGGCCATGCCCGCGCAGATCCGGCAGCGCGACCTCAACCCCAGCCTCCTCAGCGATGTTACGCGCCAGCCCGTCATAGGCGCCGCCGTGCCAGCCGGAGCCGTGCAGGAAGACCAAAAGCGGCGCGTCGGCCTTGCCGCTGCGGTAATGGCGGTAGCCCAGAGAGGAGCCGTCGCGGGTCTGGTAGGTTTCAAGCGGTACAGGCTTTGCGGTTGCGGATACGGCCTGGCCGGAAAAATCGATGGTCTCGCCGGCGACCGTCTCCGAAGGGCTCTGAGAGAGGATCAGACCGACGGCAATTGCGAAGTAGATCAGAACGGAAATGACCGCAAAGCGCAGGACAATCATGAAAATTTCTTGGGCGGACATGGCTCGATCGTGGCTTGCTGGATTTCGAACAAAACGGACGGGCCAAGGTTTCCGACAGAACGGCCGTGCCATGCAAGAGGCGTGCGCAAAGTTTCCGGCTCACGCCCGGGGATGGGCGCGGTCGTAAATGTCGATCAGACGGCTGGCATCGACCCCGGTATAGACCTGTGTGGTCGAGAGGCTGGCATGGCCGAGCAGTTCCTGAATGGTGCGAAGGTCTCCGCCGCCGGCCAGAAGATGGGTGGCAAAGGAGTGTCTCAGCGCATGCGGGGTGGCCGTTTCGGGGAGATCGAGTGCCGAGCGCAGACGCCGCATTTCCTTCTGCACGATGGCCGGCTGCAAGGGTCCGCCGCGGGCGCCGCGGAACATCGGCGCGTCGGGGCCGGGCGAATAGGGGCAAAGCCTGCGGTAGTCTGCAATCGCCTGCCTGGCGACGGGCAAAAGCGGGACGATCCTTGTCTTTCCGCCCTTGCCGGTGATGCGCAGGGTTTCACCATCCCGCGGCAGATCGTTGACGGTCAGCGAGAGTGCCTCGGAAATGCGCAAGCCGCAGCCGTAAAGCAGGGTCAGGACAGCAGCAGTGCGGGCGGCGATCCAGGGTTCGTTGGACAGCTGCAGATCGGCGTCGACCACCCGCCGCGCATCGCGGGCGCTCAGGGGCTTGGGCAATGACTTGGGCTGGCGCGGCGCTCTTGTGGCTGACGCCCCGGCGGCATTGGCCAGGCCCTTGCGCTCGAGATGGCGGAGAAACGAGCGGATGCCGGCAAGGCCGCGTCCGAGGGTTCGCGCACCCGCGCCGTCGCGCCGTCGTTCGGCCATGAAGGCCCGCAGGTCCAGCGGCCGCAGATCTGCGAGATCGGCAAGCCGCGGCGGCCCGCCCAGATGGGTGGTGAGAAAGCTCAGGAACTGGCGCAGATCCCGCTCATAGGCGTCGGCGGTCTTGGGCGACAATCGCCGCTCCTCCGTCAGCTGGTCGAGCCAGCGCTGCCGCTCTGCAATGACATCGGGGGCTGCGGTGACAAGGGGCTGCTGCATGGGGTCCGTTGGTTCATGCCGGGACAAATCCGGATACGCAGGTTGCTGTGCCAGTGCGACTGCGCGGCCACACTTCCGGTCAATCTGAGGGATACTATTGCATAGTGGGCTTAGCGGGGAGTAAACGAATGCGGTTGAACGATGTCACAAGGGCATCACAATCTGTTGGCATAGGTTTTTTCAGCGCTGTTTCACGGAAGGTCGGATCCATTGGCATATGTGGCTGAGATTTCAGACCGACTGCAGGTGTTGGCGCACGGCCGACCCGGGCATATCATCGACCGGCTGATTGCCGAGCGCGGTGGCCGGCTGGTCGAGCACGCGGCATGGCCTTTGATGCGGCCGTTCCTATACGCAACCTTGAAATATGGCGCGGCCGTGCGGATGGCCGACGCGATGGCGCAGATGTCGGGCCACGAGGCGATGCAGCATCTAAGCGATCTGCTGCAACTCGACATCCAGACCCGGCGGGAAGAGCGCATCCCGGAAAAAGGCGGCTTCCTGCTCGTCGCCAACCACCCGACCGGCATTGCCGACGGGGTGGCGATGTTCGATTTCCTCAACCGCCGCCGCTCCGACATGATGGTGTTTGCCAACCGCGATGCGGTGCGGGTCAATCCGCGCTTCAACGAAGTCATCATTCCGGTGGAATGGCGCGATGAATTCAAAAGCCGCGACAAGACCCGGGAGACGCTGCAGCTGACCAACCGCGCGGTACAGGAAGGCAAGGCCACGGTGCTGTTCCCCTCCGGCCGGATCGCGTTCTGGCACGAGGGCAAGCTGACCGAACGGCCGTGGAAGGCAACTGCGGTGACGCTGGCCAAACGGCACGAGTTGCCGGTGATTCCGGTCAATATCTCGGCACGCAATTCCGGGCTGTTTTACTGGCTGTCAAAGCATTCGACCGAACTCAGGGACATGACCGTGTTCCACGAGCTACTGAACAAGAAGCACCACACGTTCCGCTTTACAGTCGGTGAGCCGATCATGCCCGATGCGCTGGATGGCGATCCGGCGGAAGCGGTGCGGGCGCTCGAGTACCACACCGTGCACGGTCTCGCCAAAGACCCGGACCGGGCCTTCGAGCCTGCGCCCGCAGGATGGACGCAGGCGGCCTGAAGCCCGTCCGCACGAGGACCTTTTCCATTGAAGTTCGGCAACCCGGTCAATGAACCCGGTTGTGTGCCGGTTCTCGCAAGAACGGCCCGGAATGCCCGGGCCGTTTGCAATTGCCGGGATGTTGCTCGCCTCAGGCGATGGTCTGGCCGGTCTTCTTCCAGTCGGCGAGGAAGGCATCCAGGCCCTTGTCGGTCAGCGGGTGCTTGACCAGAGACTTGATGGTGGATGCCGGAATGGTTGCGACATCGGCGCCGATCAGGGCTGCTTCCTTGACATGGTTGACGGTGCGGATCGAGGCCGCGAGAATCTCCGTCTCGAAGCCGTAATTGTCGTAAATCTGGCGGATTTCGCGGATCAGGTCCATCCCGTCGATGCCCATGTCGTCGAGCCGGCCGATAAAGGGCGAGATGAAGGTCGCGCCTGCCTTGGCGGCAAGCAGCGCCTGGTTGGCGGAAAAGCACAGCGTGACGTTGGTCTTGTGGCCGTCGGAGGTCAGCGCCCGGCAGGCCTTGAGACCATCGAGCGTCAGCGGCAGCTTGATGCAGATGTTGTCGGCGATCTTGGCCAGGACGGCGGCTTCCTTCATCATCGCGTCATAATCGGTGGCGGCAACTTCGGCGGAGACCGGGCCATCGACGATACCGCAGATTTCCTTGGTCACTTCGCGGATGTCACGGCCGGATTTCATGATCAGCGACGGGTTGGTGGTGACGCCATCGATCAGGCCGAGATCGTTGAGTTCCCGGATCTCGTTGACGTCCGCGGTGTCGACAAAGAATTTCATTTCAGACTCCCAAGCTGCGTAAGCCGGAGTGTTCCGGCGCCAATCTGTAATTCCGGGTTTCCTTTAGCCCAAAGCGGGGGCAAGGTCACGCCACATGGCCAAAGATTCGCGACAAATTGAAGGCGGGCTGTTTCCCCGCAAGGTGGTTCCCGTGCTCATTCCGATGCCGGCGGAGCGCGCCTATTCCTATGCGCTGCCCGAAGGCGTGGATGCCGGGCCGGGGCAGATCGTGCAGGTGCCGCTGGGGCCGCGACTGGTCTCGGGCATTGTCTGGGACGGCGAGGCGGATGTGATCAACCCGGACAAGCTGCGCGAAATCACCCAGGTGTTCGACTGCCCGCCGATCGTCGAGCCGATGCGGCGTTTCATCGACTGGGTCTCGGCCTATACGCTGTCGCCGCCCGGGCTGGTGGCGCGGATGGCCTTGCGCGCACCGGCAGCGTTTGACCCGGAGCCGATGATCGAGGCGCTGCGGCTGACCGACGTCCGGCCGGAACGGCTGACGGCGGCGCGTGAGCGGGTGCTCGAACATGCCGGCAACGGGCTGGCCTGGAGCAAGAGCGGACTGGCGCATGCTGCAGGCGTGACACCGAGCGTGATCGACGGTCTCGCCAAGCAGGGGGTGTTCGAACCGGTGAAGCTGCCGCCGCCGCCGGTGGTGGCGGCCCCCGATCCGGATTTCAGCCCGCCGGCGCTGCAGGCCGGGCAGAGGGAAGCGGCGGAAGCGCTGCGGGAGACGGTGGCGAAAGCCGGGTTCAGCGCAACGCTGCTGGATGGCGTCACCGGTTCGGGCAAGACCGAGGTCTATTTCGAGGCGATTGCGGAGGCCGTCCAGGCCGGGCGGCAGGTGCTGATCCTGCTGCCGGAAATCTCGCTGACGGCCCAGTTTCTCGACCGGTTTCACGCCCGCTTCGGAACACGGCCGGCGGAGTGGCACTCGGAGCTGGCGCCGCGCATGCGCGAAAAGGTCTGGCGCCAGACGGCGGAGGGCCAGGTCAAGGTGGTGGCCGGCGCGCGCTCGGCACTGTTCCTGCCCTTTGCCGATCTCGGCCTGATCATCGTCGACGAGGAGCACGACCCGGCCTACAAGCAGGAAGACCGGGTGTTCTACAATGCCCGCGACATGGCGGTGGTGCGTGCAAGACTGGCGAATATCCCGGTGGTGCTGGCCTCGGCGACGCCTTCGATCGAGTCCCGGGTCAATGCGGCGCAGGGGCGCTACCAGCATCTGCTGCTCGAGAGCCGCTATGCCGAGGCCGAACTGCCGGACCTGAAGCTGGTGGATCTGAGGCGGCACGCGCCGGCGCGGGGCGGGTTCCTGTCGCCGGTGCTTCTCAAGGCGATCGAAGAAACGCTTGCGCGCAAGGAGCAGTCGCTCTTGTTCCTGAACCGGCGGGGCTATGCGCCGCTGACGCTCTGCCGGGTCTGCGGCCATCGCTTCGAATGTCCGCAATGCTCCAGCTGGCTGGTCGAGCACCGGTTCCGCGAGCAGCTGCAATGCCACCATTGCGGCCATACCGAACGGACACCGAATGCCTGCCCCTCCTGCGGCACGCTGGATCACCTGGCGGCCTGCGGCCCGGGGATCGAAAGGATTGCCGAAGAAGCCGACCGGCATTTCCCCGATGCGCGGGTCATCGTGCTGTCATCCGACATGATGGGCGGCACAAAGCGGCTCAGGATCGAGCTCGAAGCCATTGCAAAAGGCGAGGCGGATATCGTCATCGGCACGCAGCTGGTGGCCAAGGGGCACAATTTTCCGCTGATGACGCTGGTCGGTGTCGTCGATGCCGATCTCGGGCTGTCAAACGGCGATCCGCGGGCCGCCGAACGGACCTATCAGCTGCTCTCGCAGGTGACCGGCCGGGCCGGGCGCACCGGGCGCAAGAGCCACGGGTTGATCCAGACCTACCAGCCGCAGCATCCAGTGATGCAGGCGCTGGCTTCGGGCGATCCGCAGGCGTTTTACGAGCGCGAGACCGACGAACGCAACCGCGCCGCGCTGCCGCCCTTCGGACGGCTGGCCTCGGTGATCATCTCGGCGGCAACAAGGCCCGAAGCCGAAACCCATGCACGGGGCCTGCGCGCCGCAGCTCCGGTCATGCCCGGCATCATGGTGCTCGGCCCGGCGGAAGCGCCGCTGGCCCTGATCCGCGGCCGCCATCGCTTTCGCCTGCTGGTGCACGGCGAGCGCGGCCGTGACATGCAGGGTTTTATCCGCCAGATGCTGAGCCGGGGCCCGAAACTGCGCGGCTCGGTGCAGGTACAGGTGGACATTGATCCGCAGAGCTTCTTGTAAGCGGCAGGTGGCTGTGAAGCTCGGATGATTCTCCTCGGATCTACTGATGGACCGCGAACCGGAGAGATGCTGAGTGGAACTGTGTAAAGTCCGACGGTTATCACCCATTGGGACTTCGGGCAAAGAAACGCAATTTTTCCCGGGGCAGGATGGCTCTTACGTGCCGATTTAATCCTGTATCGCTACAGAGCGACCACTCGGAATAGCCCATTCCAGAGGTAACTACTCTGAATTTAAGAAACAAGGTAACGTTCAATTCGATTGTAAAAAATAAGTATCCTTACAGGATCAATGGGATAAATGTCTGATATATATAAGTTTTTCAAAGCATGTTTTTCTAGAGAATTGATATGTAGAATGGCTGTTTACGTATAAAAGCAACACAGAAATCTGCGCACTATTGAATAATGGTTCATTTTAGAACAGAATTATATTTCATTAAAACATGGTGAATTGAATTGATAATAAAAATGCAACTTGCGTTTGCATAATTCTGGGGAGGGTGGCGTGAAAAGTCTAGTCTTGAAGGTGCCGGATGTCGTCAAGCTGCAGGTTTCTCAAGTGATAAAACTGCAGCAAAAGAACACGACGTCAAATCCGATGACGATCGATATTGTGGAGAGTGATGAAACAAAATTCAATTCATCTGAATCGATCGAGAATATTCGCGAGGCAACAAAAAGCCACAAGTTCAGCTCGTCGGTGAATGCTTCGGGTACAATTTTCGGAATAAAATCATCGTCCAGCGCCGGCTATGAATTTGAAGAACTGGTCAAGACCTATTACCGGGCTTCCGGAAAGGTCGAAAAATTTCAGACCAAAACATCAGAAACCAAATTCAGCGTGACCCTGAGTCCCGGCGACGAAATTACTATCTATACCAATACGCTTTCCGGCGGTGGCTACGAGCACGTATGGGACACGACAGAGAAATTGACGGATGCAACGCAAACCATCGTCTCGATCACCGTGGGTTATGACCTCACGCATATTTTTGACGAGCTGATGATGAAGGTGATCGATCTGAATCCGGGTATCCATGTCGATTCAGGCGAATGGAGTGCCTACTCGCAAGTCTGCCAAAAAGGCAAGATCGGGGGCATCGAGACCTATATATCAGAAGCTTTGAAGGTCTTGTGGACGACAGGTCTCGACCAGAGCAGCTGGGCCGATGTGAAGGCGGCGGCGCGGTCTGCGCAAAAAATGGATGGCGATGACGCGCTCCAGACCATTCTGCTGGGGTTCTTCAATATCAAGTCTCCTTCCCATAATGCGGGACAATGGAACGACCTGATGGACATTGGCCGGAAGTACCTAGCCTGAAACCCGTTGGTTTGCGCTTCAAGAGTTTGCCACTAAAGACCTCCTGATATTCCAGGCGTATAAGACAGTTTTGACGGTAGATGTCTGCGGAATGACCGCGACATACACGGCGGCTGCAAGAGATGAGAATCCGCACGCTCACGCATGCCGTTCAACGACCCCCCATCTCACTCTTGCCCAGATCCGTTCATGCACGAAAAAGAACGCCAGGCCGCTTGCCGCCGTCGACAGGGCAAAACTCAGCGCCGTCACCATGTTGCCGGTGTGGAACCAGGCCAGGGCGCCGGTGACGGCCAGGCCGAGTGCCTGCCAGGTGATGGCTTTGGCGATGGTTCTCAGTTTCGATTCCATGGTCTGCGGCGACTCCCTGTGCTGATTTGGACAGGGGTGTTCTAGGTGTTTCGGTGGGGCGCGGAAATTTGGTATCTTCGCAGCAGAAACTCATGTTTGTTGTGAAATATCACCAAGTGTGAAAATATTCAGCGATGCACAAGAATGACCGGGCAGAGCTGTTTCGCGTCCGGCTGGCCGCACGGCTGGCGCTTGCCGGCATAAGCCGCAGTGCGCTGGCGCGGAAAGCGGGGGTGGACAGGTCGACGATTGCGCAATTGCTCGCGCCGGATGAGGTGCGGCTGCCGAACGCGCATCTGGCTGCGGAGTGTGCCGCGGCGCTCGGGGTGAGTGCGGACTGGCTGCTCGGCCTGTCGGACCGGCCGGAGCCGGCGGCGGAAGTGCTCTCGGCAAATTTCCGCATGGCAACGGCGCAGCGGACGCCCGCCGACGAGCAGATCATTGCCTGGCACCAAGAGGCGGCGGGGCACAAGATCCGCCACGTACCGGCGACCTTGCCGGATATCCTGAAGACCGAAGCCGTGCTCGAGTGGGAATATGCCGCCTTTCTCGACAAGACCCCGGAGCAGGCGCGCGGCGCGATGCGCGAAACGGTCGAATGGCTGCACGCACCGGGCTCGGATTACGAGATCTGCGTCCCGATCGACAAGGTCCGCGCGCTGGCCCGTGGCGAGGGCTACTGGCAGGGGCTCGATCGCGCGGCCCGTGCCGAACAGGTCGACTTCATGGCCGAGCGCTGTGCCCGGCTCTACCCCTCGCTAAGGCTCTATCTCTATGATGCGAAGAAGGTGTTTTCGGCGCCGGTGTCGATCTTCGGGCGGCTCCTGGCGGCGGTCTATGTCGGGCAGTTCTACCTGGTCTACCGCGACAGCCGCCAGGTCTCGGCACTGACCGAGCATTTCGACACGCTGGTGCGCGAATCGGAGGTCGAGGCGCGCAATGCGGGGCGGGCGATCCGCGAGATGTTCGACGGGGACGGGTCGTGATGCTGCCCACCCCGATCTTCCGGCAGGCGTGGCAGGTTTTGACACGAGCGGAGATGCGGTGCATGTCTTGAGGGTCGCGGATGCGCCGGTTCCGGCGCCCTACTCTTTGGAAAGCCTCAGCTTGGACCACATCCCCAATCACCGCCCGGCGCGGCACGATGTTGACCGTGAGGCCATGCCGCCTGCGGCGATGATCATCGCGCTGTGTACTTTCATGTGTTTCGCGGTGCTCGACACCGGGGCCAAATACCTGGTCACCGCCGGTTATGCGGCAATCTTCGTGGTCTGGTGCCGGTTCCTGAGCCATGCGGTGATTTCCTTCGTCGCGTTCCAGGGCTGGCGGCGGGCCGACATGTACCGGATGAACAGCGCGCCGCTGCAGATCCTGCGCGGGTTGCTGCTGCCGGCCACCACGCTGTTCAACTTCCTCGCGCTGCGCGAATTGCAGTTGGCGCAGACCATCAGCATCTTCCTAAGCGTGCCGATGCTGGTGACGGCAATGGCCGGGCCGCTGTTGGGTGAATGGGCCGGGCCACGGCGCTGGGCGGCCATCATGGTCGGTTTCGTCGGCGTGCTGATCGTGGTGCGGCCGGGAACCGATGTGTTCTCGCTGTCGATCGTGTGGTCGATCCTGGCGACGCTCACCTATTCGCTCTACTCGATCCTGACCCGCCACCTGGCGATGGTGGAAAGCCAGTCCAGCCTGGTGTTCTATTCCTGCATCTTTGCCGCCATCCTGATGGCACCGCCGGCGCTGATCTATGGCCAGATGCCCGGCTCGGTGTTCGATTTCGCATTGCTGGCAAGTCTCGGCGTGCTCGGCATGGGCGGTCACGCGCTGCTGGTCAAGGCCAGCCGGCTGGCCAGCGCGTCGAAGGTGGCGCCGTTTGTCTACAGCCAGCTGTTGTGGATGACGGCGCTCGGCTACATCGTGTTTGGCGACGTGCCGGATGGCTGGACCATGCTGGGGGCGGCGATCATCTGCCTGAGCGGCATCTACATCATGAACCGGGAACGGCTGATCGCGCGCCGGGACGGACAGAAGACCGGTTCGAGCTGACACCGTCCGGGGCTTTGGCGCGTGCGCGCTTAATGCTATGCCTGCATGGAGGATTACGGATCCCGACCGATGTGGCGGTTTGGCGATGTGGCGGATGCCCCGGGGCGATAAATCACGGTGTCGCGCCATAGGCGGATCAGAAATGGAGATACCGGGATGATTGAGTTTTACTGGCCGACAAGTCAGGGCGAGTGGCTGGCCTGGTCGGCCGCACTGGTGACGATCCTGTTTGGCCTGATGCTGCTGTTCGCGCCGCGGATCTCGCTAAAGATCCTCAGGCTGCAGACGGCACCGGACCATCCCGAGGCGGTGTCGGAAGCACGCGCTACCATGGCCGGGTTCTACCTCGGGATCGGAATCTGCGCGATGCTGTTTGCCCAGCCGCTGATCTATCTGGCGCTGGGCTCCGGGTGGGCCTTTACGGCATTTGGGCGAATCATCTCGATGCTCTCGGACAGGGGTGTGACAGGTTTCAATCTGGTCTCGGTGGTGATGGAGGTGCTGCTGGCGGCGGGGCCGCTGCTCTACGCGCTGGGCTGGATTTGACGATTCCGGCTGCGATTTGAAGCTGGCCAACACCGGCAGAGCCGGTTTCTCATCCTAAAGCAGGTGCGGAATGGCACTCCCGGCGTGTTGCGAGTCCCGGCGCTCTATGCTAGACGGACCGCGCATTTCGGGAAAAACAAACTTTCGAGCTTGGACGACCTGAAATTTACCGTAACAAATTCAGAGACTTGCCTTTCCGGCTTTCGGTCATGCGCAGGGGTCTGAATGGCAATGAGAGACAATCCCGCCCGTGGCAGATAACTCCCATCAAATTTCCGGTGTCGCTGAACGGTATGCTTCGTCGCTTTATGAGCTGGCGGCGGAAACCAAGTCGGTCGATGCTGTCGCCAAGGATCTGAACCAGTTTCAGGCAATGATCGACGGTAGCCCTGATCTGCAGCGCCTTGTTACCAGCCCGGTATTTTCGGCTGAAGACCAATCGCGCGCGATTATGGCGCTGATCGACAAGGCCGGCATTTCCGGCCTGGTCGGCAACTTCCTCAAGGTCGTCGCCAGCAACCGCCGGGTGTTTGCCGTGCCCGCGATTGTCCAGTCCTACAATGAGACCGTTGCGCGGGAGCGCGGCGAAGTCACTGCCGACGTCAAGACAGCGCATGCGCTGTCGGCCGCGCAGGAAAAGGAACTCAAGGCTGCGCTGTCGGGCGTAACCGGGAAAACCGTGACGCTCAACGTCACAGTCGATGCGTCGCTGCTGGGCGGGCTGATCGTCAAGATCGGATCGCGCCAGGTCGACACATCACTTCGCACTAAACTTTCCACCCTTAAGCATGCACTGAAAGAGGTTGGCTGATGGATATCCGCGCCGCGGAAATTTCCGCAATTCTCAAGGACCAAATCAAGAATTTCGGCAAGGAAGCCGAAGTTTCCGAAGTTGGTCAGGTTCTGTCCGTCGGTGACGGTATCGCCCGCGTTTACGGCCTCGACAATGTTCAGGCCGGTGAAATGGTCGAATTCCCCGGTGGAATTCGCGGCATGGCGCTCAACCTTGAAGCCGACAATGTCGGCGTCGTGATTTTCGGTTCCGACCGGGACATCAAGGAAGGCGACATCGTCAAGCGGACCGGCGCCATCGTGGACGTGCCGGTTGGTCCGGAGCTGCTTGGCCGCGTCGTCGACGCGCTCGGCAATCCGATCGACGGCAAGGGCCCGATCAAGTCCAAGACCCGCGCCCGCGTGGACGTCAAGGCTCCGGGCATCATGCCGCGCAAGTCGGTGCACGAGCCGATGGCGACCGGCCTGAAGGCGATCGACGCGCTCATCCCGGTTGGCCGCGGCCAGCGCGAGCTGATCATTGGCGACCGCCAGACCGGCAAGACCGCGATCATTCTCGACACCTTCCTCAACCAGAAGCCGATCCACGAGAGCGGCGCAGAGGCCGAAAAGCTGTTCTGCGTGTATGTCGCGGTTGGCCAGAAGCGTTCGACGGTTGCCCAGTTCGTCAAGATCCTTGAAGATCGCGGCGCCATGAAGTACTCGATCGTTATCGCCGCTACGGCGTCCGATCCGGCTCCGATGCAGTTCCTTGCGCCTTTCGCCGGCTGTGCAATGGGCGAATATTTCCGCGACAACGGCAAACATGCCCTGATCGCCTATGACGATCTGTCCAAGCAGGCCGTTGCCTATCGCCAGATGTCGCTCCTGCTGCGTCGTCCTCCGGGCCGTGAAGCTTACCCGGGCGACGTGTTCTATCTTCACTCGCGCCTGCTCGAGCGCGCTGCGAAGCTCAACGAAGACAATGGTTCCGGCTCGCTGACCGCCCTGCCGGTGATCGAAACCCAGGCCAACGACGTGTCGGCCTATATTCCGACCAACGTGATTTCGATCACCGACGGCCAGATCTTCCTTGAAACCGATCTGTTCTTCCAGGGTATCCGCCCTGCTGTGAACGTCGGCCTGTCGGTGTCCCGCGTGGGATCGTCGGCCCAGATCAAGGCGATGAAGCAGGTTGCCGGCTCGATCAAGGGCGAACTCGCGCAATACCGTGAAATGGCGGCCTTCGCGCAGTTCGGTTCCGACCTCGATGCAGCGACGCAGCGGCTTCTCAACCGTGGTGCGCGCCTGACCGAGCTGCTCAAGCAGCCCCAGTTCTCGCCGCTCAAGACGGAAGAGCAGGTTGCGGTGATCTTTGCCGGCGTGAACGGTTATCTCGACAAGATCGCGGTTCGCGAAGTGGGCAAGTTCGAGCAGGGTCTGCTCGCCTACATGCGCAGCGAAGGCAAGGACGTGCTGGAGACCATCCGCAAGGAGAAGGCCATCAGCGACGACACCAAGTCACAGTTGAAGTCGGCACTCGACACTTACGCCAAAACCTTTGCCTGACGGCAACAGACCGAGGACGGATAACGGATGCCTTCACTCAAGGATCTGAAAAACCGGATCGCCTCCGTCAAGGCGACGCAGAAGATCACCAAGGCGATGCAGATGGTCGCCGCGGCGAAGCTTCGGCGCGCGCAGGAGGCGGCCGAGGCCGCACGACCGTATTCGCAGCGGATGGCAGCGGTGATGTCGAACATCGCCGAAGCCGTCGGCGATGGTGATGATGCACCGAAGCTGATGACCGGTACCGGCAAGGACGATACGCATCTGCTGGTGGTCTGCACGGCCGAGCGCGGCATGTGCGGCGGCTTCAACAGCCAGATTGCACGCCATGCGCGTGTTCACGTGCGCAAGCTTCTGGCTGACGGCAAGTCAGTCAAGATCCTGTGCGTGGGCAAGAAGGGCTATGACATTCTGCGCCGCGAATACGCATCGCTCATCATCGAGCGTATCGATTTCCGGGACGTCAAGCAGATGAGCTTCGCGCAGGCCGAACTGGTTGCCGAAAAGGTTATGGGTCTGTTTGATCAGGGCGGCTTCGATGTCTGCACTCTGTTCTATTCGGAGTTCAAATCGGTCATCAGCCAGGTTCCGACGGCGCAGCAGCTGATCCCGGCGACAACCGGTGCGGCTGATGCAGACGCAAGCACTTCGGCAATCTACGACTACGAGCCGAGTGCGGAGGAAATCCTCGAGGATCTGGCGCCGCGTTCGATCAAGGTACAGATCTTCAGAGCGCTGCTTGAGAATGTTGCAGGTGAGATGGGCGCGAAAATGTCCGCAATGGACAACGCCACCCGCAATGCTGGCGAGATGATCGACAAGTTGTCGATGAGCTACAACCGCCAGCGGCAGGCACAGATCACCAAGGAACTCATTGAAATCATTTCGGGCGCGGAAGCGCTCTAAGGTACACGGAAGAGGGTAAGATACATGGCTAAGGCAGCTACCCCGGCAACCAAGACCGCAGCGGCAAAGAAAACCGCAGCGGCCAAGAAGCCCGCAGCAGCAGCGACGAAGGCGAGCGCAGACAAGAGCGCAGAAGCCAAGTCAGGCGCAATCGGCCGCGTGACGCAGGTCATCGGCGCAGTTGTGGACGTGACGTTCGATGAAGGCGCTCTGCCGACCATCCTGAACGCGCTCGAAACAGACAACATGGGCAACCGCCTGGTGTTGGAAGTGGCGCAGCACGTGGGCGAAAACACAGTTCGCACCATCGCCATGGACTCGACCGAAGGTCTCGTCCGCGGCCAGCAAGTGGTCGATACTGGTGGTTCGATTTCTGTGCCGGTCGGTGACGAGACACTTGGCCGCATCATGAACGTGATCGGCGAACCGATCGATGACGCCGGTCCCATCAAGTCAGCAGTTCGCCGCGGCATCCATCAGGATGCTCCAGAATTCAGTGAACAGTCTACAGAAGCCGAAATTCTGGTCACCGGCATCAAGGTCGTAGACCTGCTGGCTCCTTACGCACGTGGCGGCAAGATCGGCCTGTTCGGCGGCGCCGGTGTGGGCAAGACCGTTCTCATTCAGGAACTGATCAACAACATCGCGAAAGCCCATGGTGGTTACTCGGTGTTTGCCGGTGTGGGCGAGCGGACCCGCGAAGGCAACGACCTTTACCACGAGATGGTCGAGTCCGGTGTGAACAAGGAAGGCGGCGGTGAGGGTTCCAAAGCCGCGCTCGTCTTCGGCCAGATGAACGAGCCTCCGGGCGCGCGTGCCCGAGTTGCTTTGACCGGGCTGACGATTGCGGAGCATTTCCGTGACCAGGGCCAGGACGTGCTGTTCTTCGTCGACAACATCTTCCGCTTCACCCAGGCCGGTTCGGAAATGTCGGCGCTTCTGGGTCGTATTCCTTCGGCTGTGGGCTATCAGCCTACGCTCAGCACCGACATGGGTGCGATGCAGGAGCGCATCACCACCACCAACAAGGGTTCTATCACCTCGGTGCAGGCCGTTTACGTGCCGGCCGACGACCTGACCGACCCGGCACCGGCTTCGACCTTTGCCCACCTTGACGCGACGACGGTGTTGAACCGCTCGATCGCCGAAAAGGGCATCTACCCGGCCGTTGACCCGCTCGACTCCAACTCCCGCATGCTCGACCCGATGATCATCGGCGAAGAGCACTACGAAGTTGCCCGTGGCGTGCAGGAGATCCTGCAGCGCTACAAGTCGCTCCAGGACATCATCGCCATTCTCGGCATGGACGAGCTGTCGGAAGAGGACAAGGTCACCGTGGCCCGTGCCCGCAAGGTCGAGCGCTTCCTGTCGCAGCCATTCTTCGTGGCTGAAGTGTTCACCGGTTCGCCAGGCAAGCTGGTTGATCTGGCTGACACCATCAAGGGCTTCAAGGGCCTGGTGAACGGCGATTACGACCATCTTCCGGAGCCGGCCTTCTACATGGTCGGAACCATCGAAGAGGCCGTCGAAAAGGCACAGCGCCTGGCTGCTGAAGTCGCCTAATCATGTAACTGCCCGCGCAAACCGGTCTGGACCGGCTTGCGCGGCGCACCCGAACAGCACTGCGATAAAGTGAACGTCATGGCTGACAGCTTCAATTTCGAACTCGTATCTCCCGAGCGGCTGCTCTTGTCGGCATCCGTGACCGAAGTCGTGCTTCCGGGCATGGACGGTGAAATGACGGTGATGGCACATCACGCGCCGACCATGACCACGATCAAGCCCGGTGTCGTCACCGTGGTGACGGCCGAAGGCAAGAGCGACCGGTTTGTGGTGTTTGGCGGCTTTGCCGACATCCTGCCAGAAGGCTGCACCCTGCTGGCAGAATCAGCCGTGGCGGTGTCCGACATCGACCGGGACGACCTTGCTCAGCGGCTGCAGGATGCGCGCGAAGACGTCGCCGATGCTACGACCGATGCGGACAAGCAGAAGGCTCAGGAATATCTCGATCAGCTCACCACGCTGAACGGTGCCATCCTGCCGGCCTGATTAGATCAGCCGGTTCAACGACAAGGCGGTCTTCGGGCCGCCTTTTTTTGTTTGATACGACGGGCCTCCTGCGACAGCGGTGGCATCGCGTGAGTGCCGCGTCTTCGGGAGTCGCGACAGGCCCGCTGTCAGACTGACTGAGCAGGGTTACCGAGCTGGCCAAAGCCCTCTGGAAACTCGAGCTCGCCACTCCAGCCCGAAAGCGAGTCCTCGCTGAGTTCCAGTGCAAGCAGCCTGGCGCCCTGCAGGTTTGTCACTGCGCCATCTGCGGTTCCGGATCGGAAGCCGAACCGGCCATAGTAATCCGGCTGGCCTTGCACGAACACCGATTGCCAGCCCTGCCGGCGGGCGAGGTCAAGGGCATGCCGGACGAGCTCTGTGCCGATCTGCATTTCCCTCCATTCGGGCAATACTGCCAACGGCGCCAGAGCGAGCGCCCCGGCGGGGCCCGACATTGCGACCATAAGGATGTGGCCAATTACCTTGCCGTCAATTTCAGCGACAAGGGAGAGGGTATCCGTGTCCGCGGAGTTCAGCCGTATTTCCGATGATACCGGGTTTGCAGCGCGATAGCTGCGGGCTTCGATCTCGCGGATTGCCGCGTCATCCGCCGGCGTGCTGCGGCGGTAGGTGGCCCTTGTCGCGATACACCTTGTTTCAGGCATAGGAGACCTCCAATGCGCGATGAACAGCTGCCTGGGCGTGCAGCCTGGTGGTATCGTAGTACTGGACGGCGCCGGGTGCGGGCGAGATGATCGTCGTCAGTTCCGAGCAGCCCAGAACGATGGCCTCGGCACCCTTCCTGCAAAGGTCGTCGATCAGCCGAGCCGTGAATTCACGGGATCCGTTGCGCATGATGCCGCGGTCAAGCTCGTCAAAAATGATACGGTCGACCTCAATACGGTCCCTCGGTCCGGGGCAAATCACCTTCGCGCCGGAACTGGCTCCCAGGTGGCGGGAATAGAAATCGCTTTCCATGGTCGCGCGGGTTCCAAGCAGGCCTACGACGCGATGACCGGCCTGGCGGACCTGCGCGCTGGTGACGTCGGAGATGTGCAACAGCTCTATGCCGGCGGCCTCTTCGATCTGTTCGGCGTATCGGTGCATCGAATTGGTCGCAAGGACAAGGAAATCGGCTCCGCCCGCCTTCAGGCTGCGACCTGCTTCGCAAAGGATGGAGACAACGCCACTGCTATCGCCCTTGCTTCCGGCTTCCCTGATGGCGCCGTTGTTGACGGAATGGAGCAGGATCCGCGCAGCGTGATCGCCACCCAGTTCCTTGCGGGTTAATTCGTTGAGCATGCGGTAGTAAAGGGATGTGGATTCCCAGCCGAGGCCACCCAACAACCCGATCAGCTTCATGGCGTCACACCCGCCAGGTGCTCGAAGGCACTGACAACCTTTTCGTAGGCCTTGCGCTTGAAGGGCACGATCAGGCCGGGGAGCTCGTGCATCGACTTCCACTCCCAGGCGTCAAATTCCGGCTGATGGCCGCCTGGGGGCGGGTCGATGCGGATCTCGCTCTCATCGCCGGTAAAGCGCATGGCGAACCAGCGTTGTCTCTGGCCCCGGTATTTGCCTTTCAGGCCGATGCCGATGAGATGACCGGGAAGGTCGTAATCAATCCAGTCGGGCGCTTCTGCAAGCAGGTCCACCGAGCGCATGCCGGTTTCCTCGTAGAGCTCGCGGAGGGCCGCCTGCTGGGGAACTTCATCGGCATCTATGCCACCCTGGGGCATCTGCCAAAGCTGTGGCGAGCCGTCATACTCAGTGTTGCCCTGTGAGATGCGGCGGCCGGTCCAGACCAGGCCATCCTTGTTGAGCACCATGACCCCGACGCACAGACGATAGGGAAGGCTGTCTGCGTCCACAAAGCGTGCATTCTTGCCGGCCATGGCTGTCCCTGCCTATCTCTCCGGGTCGTCGGCCACGGCCGATGCGGAGACTATCTCAATCCCCCGCGCCTTGGCTTCCTCGGCCCAGTTGGCGATAGCGTCGACGCTCACCTCGAAGGCCGAGGCCACCCCCATCGCGGTTCCATTTCGCCTGGCGATGCGTTCCAGCTCGTCCAGCTTGGAAAGAATGTAGCCCCGCTCCTGGGTGGCGTCGAGTACCAGGTCGGAGGCAGCGAAGGGTATTCCCAGCGTTTTGGCGAATTGGCCGGTCAGCGATTGGGCGGACGTCCCGTCATCGACGAACATGAGGCCACGCTCGGCAAGGTCACGCATTACTGGTTCCAGCGCATCGGGATCGGCCAGAAAACGCCCTCCCATGAAATTGGTGATGCCGGTGTAATTGGTGATCCGCGCCATGGCCGTGTGCAGATCGGCGAGATTGCCGCTGGCACCGGCTGCGACGGTGAGGGTTCCCGCACCGGGGTCATTATTGGGGTAATCGAAAGGTTCGAACGGGATCTGAAGCAGGATCTCGTGGCCCTGCCTGCGGGCCTCCTGCATCCAGCGTTGCAGGCTGTTGCCATTGGAGGCGAAGGCCAAGGTGATTTCTTCGGGCAGGGTCCGGATCGCATATTGCGAGCCGGTCTGGCTCAGGCCGAGCCCGCCGACGATGATCACCACGCGGGCGCCACGGGCGCCGGACCAGGGCCGGGCGTAGATGTCAAAGGCACGCTCGCCATTGGCGCCACGCACTGGCAAGGGGCCCTGCGGCGTGTCTTCAAGGATTGTGGGATCCGGCAAGTGGGCCAGATGGGAGCTCTGGCCGACCCGGCCGGGCGGGGTGAGCAGGACCGGACGGTTGTCGGGCCGCTTGACCGGGGTGATCTTGTTGATCTCGTCGCCATCATTGCCCAGTGTCGTCGCAACCTCAGCACCCGACTGGCCATGAAGCGATTTCATGCTGCCTTCGGTCCCGGCTTGGGGAGGGTCAGCACTGGAATGTTCGCTGGAAATCTCAGGATCGGAGGGCGGGTCTGCCGCGGCCGGCGTCGTGGCTTCGGACCGCTCAAGCATCACCACGGTGTCTCCGGTCTCGATGTGAGAACCGGAATAGGCAATCCAGGCGGCTCCACCAATCAAGGTGGAAACCGCAATCGTGGCGAGCACTGCAATTGGCCAGCGCCGGCCTGATCCGCGGCCCGGCTTTTTCCCCGGCTTCAGGTGCTGTCCCAGCGGTTGATGGATCTTGTCGCCCACGATTTCTAGTCCGAACCCCGATACGGCCTGATTGAATCAGTCCGCCGCCCCGCATGCAAGCCAGCAGAGCTGGTACAGGCCGGGCGGCGGAACCAAGCAGCGGTCAGTTCTTGATGGCGGCCTGGTCGGGGCTGGGCGGGAAGGCCGGATCGGTCTTGTTGCCGCGCAGCAGATCCAGCGCATAGCCGAGCTGGACATCGTCTTCCGGATCCGGCGGCACATAGGCGATCGAACCCGAGCCCTCGTCATCCTCGTTCTCGCCCTGGATATGGCCGCGAAGTTCGCTTTCGCCGGATGGCTTCACCCGCCCGCGCAACTCCTCAGGCACCGGCTCCTCGACACGGATATCGGGCTTGATGCCGGTGCCCTGGATCGAGGTGCCTGACGGCGTGTAGTAGAGTGCCGTGGTCAGGCGGAGAGCGGTTTTCGCATCCAGCGGGATGATGGTCTGGACCGATCCCTTGCCGAAAGAGCGTGTGCCCAGGATGGTGGCGCGCTTGTGATCCTGCAGCGCCCCGGCGACGATTTCCGAGGCAGAGGCGGAGCCGCCATTGATCAGCACGATGACCGGTTTGCCGCCGACCAGGTCTCCGGGGCGGGAGTTGAAGCGGCGGGTTTCTTCCGGATTGCGGCCGCGGGTGGAAACGATCTCGCCACGGTCGAGGAAGGCGTCGGAGACGCTGATTGCCTGATCGAGCAGGCCGCCGGGATTGAGGCGGAGGTCAAGCACAAAGCCCTTGAGCTTTTTCTTGCCGACTTCATCGGTGATCTTCTCGATCGCATCGGCGAGATCGTCGTAGGTCTTCTCGGTGAAGGAAATCACCCGCAGGTAACCGACGTCCTCCTCGACCCGGTAGCGCACGGCCTTGACCGAGATGATGTCGCGGACGACCTTGATCTTGATCGGCTGGTCGGCGCCCTCGCGCAGCACCGTCAGTTCGATGGCGGTGTTGACCGGGCCGCGCATCCTGTCGACCGCTTCGCCGAGCGACAGTCCGCGCACGGCCTCGCCGTCAATTTCGGAGATCAGGTCGCCGGCCAGAACGCCCGCGCGCGCAGCGGGTGTGTCGTCGATCGGGGTGATGACCTTGACCAGCTCGTCCTCCATCGTGACCTCGATGCCGAGACCGCCGAATTCGCCACGGGTCTGGGTCCGCATGTCATCGGCGGCTTCCTGGTTGAGGTAGCTCGAATGCGGATCGAGCGAGGTCAGCATGCCGTTGATGGCGTTTTCGATCAGCTTGTCCTCTTCAGGCGGCGTCACATATTGCGCGCGCACGCGTTCGAACACGTTGCCGAAGATGGCAAGCTGCCGGTAGGTCTCGGTTCCGGCCGCATTGGCGGAGCCATCATAGGAGTTGATCGCGCTCACTGCAGTTGCGCCCATCAATGCGCCAACCGCGAGAAGTGTCACCTTACGTATCATTGCTTGCCTTTCTCGAAGACATATCGTCTTTCCACCACGATCGCGGGTCCACCGGTTGACCGTTTTTTCTGATCTCAATGTAGAGCGTCGGACGCTCCGATGCCAGCGACAAAGCCGCCGAACCTGCAAATCTCGTCTGTCCCATCGCCGCCAAAGGTTCTCCGGCGACGACGAAGCTGCCGGCCGCGACCTTGATGGTTTCCATTCCGGCCAACACCAGATGGTGATTTTCGCCGGTGTCGATGATTACCATCTGGCCATAGCTGCGGAACGGTCCGGCATAGGCGATCCAACCGTCAGCTGGAGCCACAACCGTCGCGCCCTTGTCTGTGGCGAGGACTTGGCCGGCCAGCATGTGCCCGGTGCCGTCGTCGGTCCCGAAATGGCGTACCGTCTCGCCCTCAACCGGGAGCGGCAGGCTCCGGGTCAGCTTCGAGAATGCATATGCGGGCATAATGCGGTTTTTGTCGGGCACGGCCACCGCGGCAAAGGCGCGGGCCCGCTCCAGGCGCTCTGCCAGTTGCCGCTGCCGCTCTTCTTCGGCCTTGCGGGCAGCCTCCGCCGCCTCCCTGAGCGAGACGATCTCTCCGGCCAAAGTGGCTATGACCGCTTCGAGTTCGCTCGAGCGGACCGAAAGCGCTTCGGCGCGTTGGCGTTCACGCTCGAGCCGCCGCCGGCTCTGCTCGTGAAGCGCCGCCTTTTCCGAGGCAAGGCGGGCGAGCCGCTCTTCCTCCTCGGAATTTTCGGCAAGTGCGGCAGCGAGCGACACCCGTTCGGAAGCAATCGCCTGACGCAGGGCTGTCAGTTCCTTCAGGTCGGCCGCCAGTGCCTGGGTCTCGGCCCGGATTTCCGGCACCACGGCGCCCAGCAGGATGGCGCTGCGAACTGAAGACAACGCGTCCTCGGGATTGACCAACAGGGCAGGTGGCGGATCCCGCCCGATCCGCTGGAGTGCGGCAAGAACCTCGGCCAGCACCGACCTGCGCGCGACGAGAGAAAGCCGCACGGCTTCCTGACGTTCGGACAGGCCGGTCATGGTCTGCTCGCCGGCGGCAATCCGCTGGTCGAGTTCAGCCCTGCGCGCAGCGGTTTCGGCGATCTTGCGATCAAGCTCCTGCTGGTCGGCGCGAAGCGCTGCAATGTCGGCCTCCAGAGCCGAGAGCGCCCTGGCTGCAAGAGCTGCCTGTTCGGCGACCGAACGCAGTTCCAGCTGGCTTGCTTGCTGTTCCTGTTCCAGTTCAGCGGCGACGCCGCTCGAGTCGGGCTCGCTCGCATCGGTCGCGCGAGCGGGTACCGCGTTGCAGGTCAGCAAGGGAAAGGCAATCGCCAGAGCCAGAACAGACACTCGAATGATCCGATCGAGGCGCATGCGGACGGCTGCCATTGCCGCGCCGGAGCAGGGGTGCACGATTCGGGAGCTCTTCATCGAATCACCCTATCGAATTCCGCGTTAAAGCTCCATGATCCATATTGTCGCCGAAGGTCAATTCTCCGCGAGCGCGGGAGCCGGACCGGCCGCTTGCAAGGCCTGAGTCTGCGGCGCTCAGGCGCGATGATAGGGGTGACCGGAGAGGATCGTTGCCGCGCGGTAGAGCTGTTCTGCGGCCATGATCCGGACCAGCTGGTGCGGCCAGGTCATGCGGCCGAAACAGATGACCGCGTCGGCTTTTGCGTGAAGCTCCGGATCCAGCCCGTCGGCGCCGCCGATGGCGATGACGAGATCGCGGCGGCCATCATCGCGCAGCCGTGCGAGCATGTCGGCGAAACCGGGCGAATCGGGGGTCTTGCCGCGCTCATCGAGAAGGATCAGCGCCGCGCCATCGGGAATTGAGCGGATCAGCTGGGCGGCCTCTTCCTTCTTGCGCAAATCCGCGGTGGCGGCACGGCTTTCGGCGATTTCGGTGGTTCTCGCGAAATCGAGGCCGAGCGCGCCACCCGATTTGGCGAAACGGTCCAGATAGCGGCTCGACAGCTCGCTTTCGGGACCGGATTTGAGCCGTCCGACGGCAAACAGTGTGATGCGCATTGGAACCGTGTCTTTTGTCTTCAGATCAGCGCGACAGACACCCTGCCGCCCCGCCTGAAAGCACCGGGCGGCGTCCAACCTGATCGTCAAAACCAGCCGGCCTGAGACCCGGGCGGGCGATCAGGCCGAGTTGGTCAGTGCAGCTTTCCGTCGTCGATGTCGGGGGTCTGCCACATCTTTTCGATGTTGTAGAACTCCCTGATTTCGGGACGGAAAACATGGATGATGACATCGCCAGCATCAATCAGCACCCAATCGCCGGTCGCCAGACCCTCGACCCGCGGAGCGCCGAAATCGGCATCCTTGAGTTCGCTGATCAGCCGATCGCAGATCGAGGCAACATGGCGGCTCGAGCGGCCGGAGGCCACAACCATGTGGTCGCCCAGCGCCGACTTGCCTGCAATGTCGATGGCTACGATGTCTTCTGCCTTGGAGTCCGCCAAGCTGTCGCGGACCAGTGTAAGCTGACGCAGAGCGGAAGGTTCACCGCGTCCCGTCGCCCGGGAGAAACCGTCCTTGACGTTTCTCTTCGTGTGTTCTGTTCTCAGAGTGGTTCCTTTCCGTGTCCTGAACAGTCCAGCAAGCGCGCCAAATCATCAAGCGGATTGCGGCGCAACATGAAGATAGTCACGGAGCATGCGGTTTTTCAAGATCTGGCAGGTTTATTCGTGGCGCGGGCGCTGCGGATGGCGCTTGACGAGAGCGAGGAGCGGGGGCCGTGAATGAAGGTCCAGGCCGGCGCTCGGAGAAACGGCAGCAGTGCCGCATGGTTTTCATCGACGCGGGCATGGCTGAAGGCCTTGGCCATCTTCGATGACAGGTAGGCAAGGGTGGAACCAGGCCTGTCGATCACCGCGATCGGGAAGGTTTCGGCGATGGCGCGCCAGTCCTGCCACTTGTGGAACTGGCGCAGATTGTCCGCCCCCATGATCCAGACGAAATGAATGCCGGGATTGCGCAGCTTGACGAAGGCCAAGGTCTGGGCGGTGTAGTGCAGGTCATGCGCCGCCTCGAAGGCGGTGATCTTGACCTTCGGACCCGGCGCCATCCGGCGGCTCAGCTCGACACGCTCGCCCAGGCCTGCGAGGTCATTGTGACTCTTGAGCGGGTTGCCCGGCGTGACCATCCACCAGAGCTGATCAAGGCCGAGGCGGCGCAGCGCAATCTCCGCGACCAGCTGATGACCCTGGTGCGGCGGGTTGAAGGACCCGCCAAACAGGCCGACCGTCATGCCCCGCTCGACATGGGGCATCTTCAGGTAGGATGGGGTTAGGGATGGCTTTTCGCTCAAGGCCGGATCTGGCCCGTGCCGTGCACCTGGTACTTGAACGAGGTCAGCTGCTCGACACCGACGGGTCCGCGTGCATGCATCTTGCCGGTGGCGATGCCGATCTCGGCACCCATGCCGAATTCACCGCCATCGGCAAACTGGGTCGACGCGTTGTGCAACAGGATGGCGGAATCAACTTGCGTGAAGAAGCGTTCGACGACGGCCGGGTCCTCGGCAATCACAGCTTCGGTGTGGCTCGACGACCACTGGGCAATATGTGCAATGGCACCGTCGATGCCGTCAACAAAGCGTGCGGCGATGATGGCGTCGAGATATTCGGTGCGCCAGTCGTCTTCGCTGGCAAGCGTGGCCTCGGGCAAAAGCGCCATTACCGCGTTGTCGCCGTGAACGGCGCAGCCGGCTGCCGCCAGATCGGCAAGGATAGCGGCTGCCACCATGCGGTCCATGGCACTGTCGAGCAGCAGGGTTTCGGCGGCGCCGCAGATGCCGGTGCGGCGCATCTTGGCGTTGACCACGATGCGCCGCGCCATCGCGGCATCGGCGGACTTGTCGACATAGATGTGGCACAGGCCTTCGAGATGGGCGAAGACCGGCACCCGGGCATCGGCCTGCACGCGTGCGACCAGGCTCTTGCCTCCGCGCGGAACGATAACGTCGACGGTGCCGTTCAGGCCGCTGAGCAGTTCGCCGACGGCGGCACGGTCAGAGACCGGGATCATCTGGATGGCGTCGGCGGGCAGGCCGGCGCTTTCCAGTCCTTCGGTGAGGCAGGCATGGATGGCGCGGGAGGAATGAAACGAATCCGACCCGCCGCGCAGGATGACGGCATTGCCGGCCTTCAGGCACAAGGCGCCGGCGTCGGCGGTGACATTGGGACGGCTTTCATAGATGACGCCGATGACGCCCAGGGGCGTGCGGACGCGTTCGATCTTGAGACCATTTGGACGGTCCCAAGCGGCAATCACATCGCCGACGGGATCAGCCAGGGCGGCGATGGCGCGGATGCCTTCGACGATACCGTCGATGCGGCTGTCATCGAGCTTGAGACGATCCACGAAGGATGCCGCCATGCTGCTTTTCAGCGCGGCGTCGACATCAAGCGCATTGGCGTCGAGGATGTCCTTGCGGCGCGCGGAAATCGCATCGGCCATGGCGTTCAGCGCCGCGTTCTTCCGATCGGTTGACGCAATCGCAAGCGGTCGCGCGGCAGCTTTCGCCCGGCGGCCGATCTCGGCCATCAACGTTGCGATGTCTGCTTTGCTCTCGGTCTTGTCGAGCATGGTGGTACTCCGGGCTTGCGATCAGGCAGGTTTCTTACGCAATCGGGGTGACGCCGTAAAGCGGCGACGCGTTTGTGGCGTTCTCAACCAATCACCATGTCGTCGCGGTGGATCATGGCGGCACGGCCGGAATACCCCAGGATGGCCTCGATTTCGGCCGATTTGCGCCCGGCAATGCGCCGGGCTTCATCGGAATCATAGCCGGACAGGCCACGGGCGATTTCACGGCCCGATGGATCGCAGACCGCTACCGGGTCGCCGCGATGAAACTCGCCACTGACGGTCCTGACGCCGGCCGGCAGCAGGCTCTTGCCGGAGCGCAACGCCTTTTCAGCGCCGGCATCGATGGTCAGCCTGCCGGCAGGGTCGAGTTGCCCCGCGATCCAGATCTTGCGCGCCGATTGCGGTGTGCCCGAAGGCTGGAACCAGCTTGAACGCGCGCCCCTGTCGATGGCCGACAGCGGGTGATCGGTCTTGCCCGATGCGATGATCATGGCGCAGCCCGCGCCGGTGGCGATCTTGCCGGCTTCGATCTTGGTCTTCATGCCGCCGCGTGACAGCTCGGAACCGGCATCGCCGGCCATCGCCTCGATTTCCGGGGTGATGGCATCGATGGTTTCGAGAAAACGCGCATCGGGGTCGAGATGTGGCGGGGCGGTGTAGAGCCCGTCGATGTCGGACATCAGCACCAGGAGGTCGGCGCCTGCCATGGTGGCGACGCGGGCAGCCAGCCGGTCATTGTCGCCATAGCGGATCTCGCTGGTGGCGACGGTGTCGTTTTCGTTGATGATCGGCACCGCGCCGTGCCGCATCAGCTCGGCCATGGTGGCGCGCGCATTAAGGTAGCGGCGGCGCTCTTCGGTGTCTCCGAGGGTGAGAAGAATCTGTCCGGCAACGATACCATGCGTGGAGAGGCTGGCCGACCAGGCCCGCGCCAGTGCAATCTGGCCGACGGCTGCAGCGGCCTGGCTTTCCTCCAGGCGCAGTGCGCCGCCGGGCAGGCCGAGCACGGTGCGGCCCATGGCGATGGCGCCGGAAGACACCGCCAGAACTTCCGCTCCGGTTTGTTTCAGTTCGGCGATGTCGCTGCAGAGTGATTCGAGCCAGGCGGCCTTCAACCCGCTGTTGCGGTCGACCAGCAGCGCCGAGCCAATCTTGATGACAATGCGCTTGTGCGCGGAAACAGGCTTGCGGTGCGCGGACATGGTCAGTCTTTCTTGCCGTCCGCCCCGTCCGCCTCGGCGTCTTCGGCTTTCGAGCCTACGATAATGTCGCGCAATGCCCGAAGCCCGCCGGTCATGCCTTCACCGGTGATGGCGGAGATCTCGTAAGGCGCACGGCCGGCGGCCTTCTTGAGGGCCCGGACCTTGTTGGCGCGCTCTTCGGCGTCGACCACATCAACCTGGCTCAGCGCTACGATCTCGGGTTTTTCGGCGATGCCATGGCCATAAGCCTCGAGTTCGTGACGGACGGTCCTGTAGGCCTGGGCGACATCTTCCTCAAGCGCGGAGACCAGGTGCAAGAGCACCCGTGTGCGCTCGACATGGCCAAGAAAGCGGTCGCCGATGCCGACGCCTTCATGGGCGCCCTCGATCAGGCCGGGAATGTCGGCAAGCACGAATTCGCGACCATCAATGGTGGCCACACCGAGATTGGGGTGCAACGTGGTGAATGGGTAATTGGCGATCTTCGGCCGCGCCCGGGTAACGGAAGCAAGAAAGGTCGACTTGCCGGCGTTGGGCAGGCCGACGAGGCCGGCGTCGGCAATCAGCTTGAGCCGCAGCCAGATGGTCTTTTCCTGACCCGCAAGGCCGGGATTGGCATGGCGCGGCGCCTGGTTGGTGGCAGATTTGAAATGTGCGTTGCCGAAGCCGCCATTGCCGCCGACGGCAATGCGGTAGCGCTGGCCGACCTCTGTCAGGTCGCAGATCAGGGTCTCGTTGTCTTCCTCGAAGACCTGGGTGCCCGCGGGCACTTTCAAGGTGACACTGTCGCCGCCCGCACCGGTGCGGTTGCGGCCCATGCCATGGCCGCCGGTCTTGGCCTTGAAATGCTGCTGGAAGCGGTAGTCGATCAGCGTGTTGAGCCCGTCGACGGCCTCGACCCAGACGTCGCCGCCGCGGCCGCCGTCGCCGCCGTCGGGCCCGCCGAACTCGATGTACTTCTCACGCCGGAACGAGACGCTGCCTGCGCCGCCGTCGCCGGAGCGGATATAGACCTTGGTTTCGTCGAGGAACTTCATCTCAGTACCGATCCGGGCTTGTAACGCGTTCAGCCGGACTGGCGGAGCCTCCGGCTTTGGCCGCATCGATAAACGCCCTGCGACGTAAGGTCAAAGCCTATTGCGGTCATTGTTGAAGGTTCCGGCCCGTGTCTGTCAGGGTTTGATGGCCTTGGCGCCCTCAAGCGTCGGCGCGAAATTGACCCGGACACGGGCGATCGGCAGGGCGAACTTGGTCACCAGGGCGGTGTTGCGCAAGGTGCCGTCGTCCTTGAGCACCAGCTTGTCGTGGAAGCGGACAATGTTGGGCTCGCCACCGGGATTGAGATCCACCCGGTAGGTGAAGCGAGCGGTGTTGCCCGACAGGCGCACCGTGGTTTCGCCGAGCACATCTTCTCGGGTGCCGGAATAGGTGTGGGGTCCGGTGCGGGTGAAGATCCAGGTCTTGGTGTCGCGCTCGCCGTCGTCGTAGCGGAAATCCTCCCGCAATGTCAGCACCTTGCCGCGCACTTTGCCGGTCAGATCGACACGGAAGCTGCGGCTCAGCCCGGTGATGGCGCCGAAAGAACCATAAGCATAGGTCTTGCCTTCGAAGAAGTCCTCGAGCCGGAGATCGGCTGCGTGGGCTGGCGCCGATACAAGTGCGGCAAAAACTGTGAGTGCAAGAGGGCGCAGAAGGGTCATGGCTCATTCCTTTTGGGAAACATGACCCTTCTACGCCGCCCGGAGGCTTGCGGATTGCTCCGGCAGGCCGGTTTTCTACGGCCCCGCGGATCCAATCGTATGCGCGGCGCTGTAGCACTCTGAAATGACGCGTGTAGGTTCTCGTTCAAATGACTCCATCTGAACGCGACATGCATGAGTCAGCTTCGGCCAGACCGGTGCTCGTTTGACCAGCTGATCAGCGAGACCCAGGTCTTGCGGTCGAGCCGGAACCATTCGACCGCGGCACTGGCATTGATGGCCAGCACGTTGATCATGCCGGTGCCCTGAAACTGGAAGCCGCTTTTCTGCAGCACCCGCCGCGATGCCGGGTTGATGACCCGGCAACGGGCGTCGATATGTTCGATGTCGCGGGTGCGGAAGGCCATGTCGACGAGCGCATGCACGGCTTGCGTGGCGATGCCCTGGCCCCAGAACGGCTCTCCGACCCAGTAGCCCAGTTCCAGCGCCTTGCCATCCGCCGATCTCTCCAGCGAACAGCAGCCCTGCAGTTTGCCGGTTTCGGCTTCGGTAATCGCGTAGACGCAATTGCCATTCCCGCGTTTGGCGGCGTTTCGCACAAAGGTCTCGGCGTCCGCGCGGGTATAGGGATGCGGGATGCGGGACACCATTGTGGCGATGGCCGGGTTATCGGCGAGAATGGCAATTGCGTCGATGTCCTCGGCATGGGGTGCGCGCAGGACCAGGTTTTCGGTCAGGAGAACGGGGCAATCGAATCTCGATGCTGCCTCTTCGAACCGTTCAGTGTCGCTCGCGCTTATACAGTCGCTGAGATTGTCTCTGGGGGCCCAAGCACTGTCGCTGGGGCTCAAACTTGTGTCCTGTCTCATGATCGTTCTCCGGTTTGGAACAAAGAAAAAGGGGAGATGGCGCCCCATCTCCCCTTTTTGTCCGGTTTCCCGGAGGATGCCTGCAAGGGCCGGGTCGATGAGACGCCGGCCTGCAAAACGCGATCCGGCTTACTCCGCTGCTTCGGCTTTCGCCACAACGGACACATAGGTTCGGCCGTTGGCTGTCTTGCGAAAGTCAACATTGCCCGGCTGTACGGCGAAAATGGTGTGATCCTTGCCAATGCCGACGCCGGTGCCCGGATGCCACTTGGTTCCGCGCTGACGAATGATGATGTTGCCTGCAATCACAGCTTCGCCGCCGAACTTCTTGACGCCGAGGCGCTTGGAGTTCGAATCGCGACCGTTACGTGTGGAACCGCCAGCTTTTTTGTGTGCCATGGGTCTGCTCCTGTTTCCGCCTCAAGGGCGATTGTCTGTTTGCGGCCTGGTGCCGCCAGGGCCCGAACGGGCGGTTGATTACTTCGCGAGTGCCTTGGCCTGCTCACGCCAGTCAGAGATCTGGTCGGCGCTGAACGGCATGGCTTCCTCCATGCGGGTGATGTCCTTGTCGCTCAGCTTGGCGACTTGGGCAAAGGTGGTGATGCCCTGCTCGTTGAGCTGACCGGCTGCGACCGGGCCGATGCCCTTGATCTTGGTCAGGTTGTCGCCCTTGCCTTCCGGCGCGGTGAACAGCGGCGCTGCGGATGCGGCGGCTTCGGCCTTGGCAGGAGCTTCTGCCTTGGGTGCAGCTTCCTTCTTCGGAGCGGCCTTCTTCGACGGCTTGGCGCCACCGGTCAGGATGTCGGTGATCTTGACGACAGTCTGGTGCTGACGGTGACCGCGAATGCGCTTGGAGTTCTGACGGCGGCGCTTCTTGAACGCGAACACCTTGCGTGCACGGCCCTGCTCGACAACCTCGGCAACAACCATGGCGCCTTCGACGAAAGGTGCGCCAACGGATGCGCCGGCGCCTTCGCCGACCATGAGAACTTCGGTGAACTCGACGGAATCGCCGGCGGCGCCCTCGAGCTTCTCGATTGTCAGAACGTCATTGGCAGCGACGCGGTACTGCTTGCCACCGGTTTTAATGACTGCGAACATCTTTTGTCCTTTCGTGTTCGTCCGGCTCTCACCATTCTGGTGGGCCGTCTTTTTGCCAGTCGGAGTGATCGGACGGTCCGTTTCCGGATGACCGGGTGAAGCCCGAAGCGGGGCCGGCTGTTTCCGGATTTCCCATTCAAAGGCCAACGGCGCAGGAAGCCCCACGCCGCATTCGGCTCGCGGGATACGTCAGACAGGTCGATGAGTCAAGCCAAATTGGCTGTCCGGCGCGGTTTCCGGGCCAGAAGGCAAACTTACCCCTTGTGCAAGCCGCTCTCCTTGGTTATGGAGGCGACCGCGCACTGATGATGCGCCGACCAAAGACGCGGAGAGGTGGCTGAGTGGTCGAAAGTACCGCACTCGAAATGCGGCGTGGGGGCAACTCCACCGTGGGTTCGAATCCCACCCTCTCCGCCATTCTTGCCAGCGCCTTGCCTGCCATCCAATCAAACAGCCTTCGCCCCGTGGCCGTGTATGCGGCTGTTCCCGGCGCGTGAACATGTTCAAGCCGTTGTCGTGTGTGTGCCATGGGCAAGGTGCGTGATGCTCCGAGGTGCCGGTGCGCAGAATCGAGAACCTGCATTTCGATGAGGCCTGGCTGCCGCATGCGGCGTTCCATCCTTTCGATGCGAGTTCCCATTCGATGGGACGCAAGCCCGCGCTGCTGCTGATGAATTCGGCGGCCCATGCGGCGCTCACTTTCCACAAGCTCTTTGTCGGCATCCTGATAGCGGCCGGCTCACTCGTGTGAAATTCGGCACCGGTGGCGCTGTTTTTCGGCACTGTCGGGGCGAACTCCGTGGTCACCGCAATCCACATCGAAGACCGCGAGCTCAGATGCGCCGGTGTCGGCGGAGGCTCGAATGTGCCGCTCGGCCTTGTTTCGCTAACCGAAAACCTGATGATGGTGCTGATGGGAATCTGGATGCTGGCCAGGGCGGCCCTGCGGTGATCACGCCATCTCCGCGCCCGGATGCGATCGGACCCCGTGGCGCGAATAACCGTTGCTCTCCAACCCTTACGCAACCGGCAGGACCTGTTCCGTCGGGCCTGTGCCCTCAAACTCGCCGGCCCATGAGGCGGACAGCCGCGGCTGATCACCGTGTGCAGAGCTTGCGCGATCCCCTGTAGGGCTGGAATGTGCAGTCGGAAGCGCGGAACGAGCGGTAGTGGCGCCTGCAGGCTTCGACATTGCAGACCTGACCAGTGGCAGCGGAACTGTCGCCAGTACTCCCGGCGACCACGGATTGGCCCGGATACTCCTCGTCTCCGGGTTCCGGCACCGCCGCCCCCCCCCGTCTGTGGGTCGGCGCGCAGCATGAAGTCGCGCCAGATCCGGGCTGGCAAGTCGCCGCCGGCAATGGCGTCGAGCGGCGCGTTGTCGTCGCGCCCGATCCAGACCCCGGCCACGAGGCTGCCTGTCCAGCCGATGAACAGCGCGTCGCGGAAGTCCTGACTGGTGCCGGTCTTGCCGAGCGCGCCACCGGGCAGCGCGGCCGCCTGGCCGGTACCCGCGTTCACGACACCCGCCAGGAGCATGGCCATGTCCATCGCGCGCGGCGAGCAGCGCGGCGGTGCGGTCGGTCACGGGCGGTTCGGGCCAGCGGAAGGCCAGCAACGTACCGTCGCCCCGTGGGTCGACGCCGGAGATCCCACGCGCTTTGACGGGCATCATACCGCTGGCGATCGAAGCATAGGCCTCCACCATATCGAGCAGCGCCACGCCGGACGCGCCCAGCGCCAGTGCCGGGGTTTCGCTCAGTTCCGCCTCGATGCCCAGCGCGCGGGCGGTCTCCGCGACCTCGTTCAGCCCGACAGTGAGCGCAAGGCGCACCGCCGCGGTGTTTAGCGATCGCGCGAAGGCTTCCGCTGCGGTAACGCGGCCGCGATAGCGATCGTCAAAGTTGCGCGGCGCGTAGCCGTCGATTTCCAGCGGCGCATCCTCGATAACATCTTCCGGCGCAAGGCCCTGCGCCAGTGCGGCGAAGTAGACAAATGTCTTGAAGGTCGAGCCCGGCGACCGCAGTGCCTTCGTCGCGCGGTTGTACTGGCTTTCCGCGTAGTCGCGTCCGCCGACCATCGAAACCACCTGACCATTCGGACGCATCGCGACGAGCGCAACTTCCGCATCGGGTCCCGCCTCGCCAATCAGTCCGGCGACAGCCTCCTCGGCTGCCTTCTGCAGCTCCGCGTCCAGCGAGGTGCGCAGCGTCACAACCCCGTCGAAACCGATGGCCAGGCGATCCGCCTCTTCCACCAGCCAGTCGGCGAACCAGCCGCCATAGCCGTCCCGCTCGTTCGCCTCGGGCGCCAGCGTGGCCAGCTCTGCGCTCGCCGCATCGGCTTCCGCGGGAGAAATCCGTTCCTGTGCCCCATCAGGTCGAGGACGAGCGCCGCCCGCTCACGCAGTGCGGCGGGATTGGAGCGCGGATTGACAGTGGAGGGCGTCCGGATCGTCGCTGCCAGGGCAGCCGCCTGCGCAGTGCTTACTTCGGAAAGCTCCACATCAAAATAGATGCGGGCCGCGGCGGGCATGCCGGTGGCCCCCGAGCCCATATAGACGGCATTCAGGTAGCGGGTGAGGATCTGGTCCTTGGTCTGCGCCCGTTCGAGCTGCAGCGCCAGCGCGATCTCCTGCAGTTTGCGGCTGAATGTCCGCTCCGGTTCGAGGTAGCTGATCTTGACCAGCTGCTGTGTGAGCGTCGACCCGCCCTCCACCACCTCGCCTGCGAGCAGGTTGCGCCAGCCTGCCCTGAGGATATCCCGCAGGTCGAAACCGGAATGCTCGCGGAACCGCTGGTCTTCGACGGCGAGCACCGCCTGCCGGACCACGTCAGGGATGGCCTCGCTGGCCGCATATTCGGACGGGACGCCGCCGCGCACCAGAAGCGGTCCGCCATCGGCGTCGGTGAAGACGATCCGCCGGTCGGCCGTTTCCTGAACGGCGTCGAGATCGGGCAGTTGTGACAGCACGGAGACCAAGAGCACGATCACCGCCAGGAGCGGCAGGCCAAGACCGGCGATCAAGGCCCAGCGCGCAGGGCGCCAGGTCGGTGCCTCGGGCGCGGGACCGGCGGCGTTGCGGGCGCGCCGCATCCGCCAGGCTCGCGCCACGACTTTTGCCCGGCCGGCCGCTTCTCCGCTCCACCACTGCAGCCGGCACGCGCCCTGCCTCGCCTCTCGCATCAGGGTGGACCCACGGTCGGCGGCCAGTCGTCCCGCCCTATCCGCGAGCCGCGACGCCTCGCGGGCGAGCGCAGCCGCGACGCCTCGCGGGCGAGCGCAGCCGCGAAGGCGCGCGACGCATCACGCAGCTCCGGTTCCCCGGAGGAGCGATTGGCGTCGTCCGGTCGCTCCTTCATGCGCAGCTCCTTCGTCGCATCACCTGTCGGGGCGACAGTTCTGCCGGTTCGACCCGGTGTGTAAAGCGCCATGTCGTCCGGATAAGGCTGTTCCCGGCACGTGATCATCTTCAAGCCATTGTCGTGTGTGCTATAGGCATAGGACTTGATGCCGATACGCCGTGTTCGCGAAGTCTCGCGGGTGCCGGTGCGCTGCATCCTGCATGTTCCCGCCCTGGTCTTCCCGTTAGGACATTGCCATGAAGTTCCGCTTTCCCATCATCATCATCGATGAAGATTTCCGCTCCGAGAATTCCTCGGGGCTTGGCATTCGTGCCATGGCCCAGGCGATCGAGAACGAGGGGTTCGAGGTTCTCGGCGTGACGGGCTATGGCGATCTTTCCCAGTTTGCCCAGCAGCAGTCGCGCGCCAGCGCCTTCGTGCTGTCGATCGACGACGAAGAATTCAGCCCCGGACCGGATCTGGATCCGGCGGTGCTCAACCTGCGCAATTTCATTGAGGAAGTGCGCTGGAAGAATGCCGATGTGCCGATCTACATCTATGGCGAAACCAAGACCAGCCGGCACCTGCCCAACGACATCCTGCGCGAGCTGCACGGCTTCATCCACATGTTCGAGGACACGCCGGAATTTGTCGCCCGGCACATCATCCGCGAGGCCAGAAAGTATCTCGAGGGAATCCAGCCGCCGTTCTTCAAGGCGCTGCTCGACTATGCCGAGGACGGGTCCTATTCCTGGCACTGCCCCGGCCACTCCGGCGGCGTGGCGTTCCTGAAAAGTCCGATCGGCCAGATGTATCACCAGTTTTATGGCGAGAACATGCTGCGCGCCGATGTCTGCAACTCGGTGGAAGAGCTGGGCCAGCTCTTGGATCACAACGGCGCCATCGGGGCGTCGGAGCGCAATGCGGCGCGAATCTTCAATGCCGACCATTGCTTTTTCGTCACCAACGGCACCTCGACCTCGAACAAGATGGTCTGGCACCACACGGTGGCGCCAGGCGATGTGGTGGTGGTCGACCGCAACTGCCACAAATCGATCCTGCATTCGATCATCATGACCGGGGCGGTGCCGGTGTTCCTGAAGCCGACCCGCAATCACTACGGCATCATCGGACCGATCCCGCAGAGTGAGTTCGAGGTGGGTTCGATCAAGGCCAAGATCCGCGCCAACCCGCTGCTCGACGGGATCGATGCCGAGACGGTCAAGCCGCGCGTCATGACGCTGACGCAGTCGACCTATGACGGGGTGCTCTACAACACGGAGACGGTCAAGGGTCTGCTCGACGGCTATGTCGAGAACCTGCATTTCGACGAGGCCTGGTTGCCGCATGCGGCGTTCCATCCCTTCTACGGGAGTTATCATTCGATGGGACGCAAGCGGGCGCGGCCGATGCATTCGATGACCTATGCGACGCAATCAATCCACAAGCTCCTGGCCGGCATCAGTCAAGCCAGCCACGTGCTGGTGCAGGACAGCCAGGACACCAAGCTGGACCGGCACCTGTTCAACGAATCCTACCTGATGCACACCTCGACCAGCCCACAATACTCGATCATCGCCAGCTGTGACGTGGCAGCCGCCATGATGGAGCCGCCGGGCGGTACCGCGCTGGTGGAAGAAAGCATTGCCGAGGCGCTCGATTTCCGGCGCGCGATGCGCAAGGTCGACGACGAATTTGGCGAGGGTGATTGGTGGTTCCAGGTCTGGGGTCCGCCGGTGGAGCTCGAGGAGGAGGGGATCGGTCAGACAAAGGACTGGGTGCTTAAGCGCACCGATGCGGACGGCGTGCAATCATCCGACGGCGAGGAGTCCTGGCACGGCTTCGGCGACATGGCGCCGGGGTTCAACATGCTCGACCCGATCAAGGCGACGATCATCACGCCGGGCCTCAATCTCGATGGCCGGTTCGAGGAGACCGGCATTCCCGCCTCGATCGTGACCAAGTACCTTGCCGAGCATGGTGTGGTGGTGGAGAAGACCGGCCTCTACAGCTTCTTCATCATGTTTACCATCGGCATTACCAAGGGGCGCTGGAACTCGCTGCTGACCGAATTGCAGCAATTCAAGGACGATTATGACCAGAACCAGCCGATGTGGCGGGTGATGCCCGAGTTCTGCGCCAAGCAGCCACGCTACGAGAGGATGGGTCTGCGCGATCTCTGCCAGCACGTGCACACGCTCTATGCCAAATACGACGTGGCGATCCTGTCGACAGAGATGTATCTGAGCAACCTGACGCCGGCGATGAAGCCGAGCGACGCCTTTGCCCATATCGCCCAGCGGACCACGCAGCGGGTGCCGATCGACGAGCTCGAGGGACGGATCACCACGAGCCTGGTGACGCCCTACCCGCCGGGCATCCCGCTGTTGATCCCGGGCGAGGTGTTCAACACCAAGATCGTCGAGTACCTGAAGTTCAACCGGGCGTTTGCCCGCGAATGTCCGGGCTTCGAGACCGATATCCATGGCCTGGTGCAGGAGCTTGGCAGCGATGGCCAGACGGCTTATTTTGCCGATTGCGTCGCCATCTAGCCGATTGACATCAGCCTTCGAGTCAATTGCGTTCATATCACCGGAGTTGTAGTGGGTCGCTGTAGGAGGCGGAGATCTGGAGCGAATCATGAGCCTTGAAGAGCCGGTGCCGGCACAATTGCCCGAGGTCAAGCGCAAGCGCGGACAGGGCGTCGGTGCGGTCTTCGAAACGCTCAAGCATGAAATCCTGAACCTGACGCTCGAGCCCGGCAGTCCGATCGACGAGGTCAAGCTGGCCGAGCGGTTCGGGATTTCGCGCACGCCGATCCGCGAGGCGATGGTGAAGCTGGCCGGGGAAGGGCTGGTGGTCACGCTGCCCAACCGGTTCACTATTGTTGCGCCGATCGATTTTGCCAATCTGCCGCAGTTCTTCGATGCGCTGTCGCTGATGTACCGCGTCACCACCCGGCTGGCAGCGGCAAACCGGACAGAGAATGAATTGGCGGCGATCCGGGAGCTGCAGCATACGTATACCGCGGCGGTGGAAGCCAGCGACGTGCCGGCGATGATCGAGGTCAATCGCAATTTCCATGCGGCGATCGCGCGGGCCGGCAAGAACCGCTACTACACCGATCTGTTTGTCCGGCTTCTGGACGAGGGCCGCCGCCTGCTGCGGCTCTATTACTCCTCCTATAATGACAAGCTGCCACGGATCTATCTGCAGGAACATGAGGTCATGCTGGCGGCCATCGAGGCGCAAGACATCGAGGCTGCTGACCGCATCGCAGAGGCGCATGCGGAACAGATTGTGCGGCAGATCCAGAACGCGATGACCGAAGACCGCCGTCTGAATGCGGGCATAAGCCTATAAATTTGTTAGCATATTTTCGAAGCATGCTGTCGTTGCAGCAGGATTCTGCTGACTCGGCGCAAGTGAATATTTCGTGTCGACAATGAAAATACAATAAATTATGGTTGCCGTGTCTCCGGAGAGAGGCGCATGCGACGGGCGTTGCGGAAGCAAGGCCTGGCGCTGGTCAGAACACCACCAACCGTCCGCGTGGCTGCGCGGCCAAACCACAGAGGGTTTCATGTTCAAGAAAATCAGAAACTGGGCGCTGCTATCAATGCTGTCTGTCGCAGCCGTGCCGGCCGTGGCGCAGGAAGTTACCTGGCAGGTGCCGACCTCGGTACCGGAAGGTTCGCCCTTCTATGTCAATTTCCTCGAGCGCTTTGCCGAGAATGTCGATGTGCTCACCAATGGCCGGGTGCTGATCGAGCCGTTCGGCGCCGGTGTTCTCGTGCCAGCGCTGCAAGTCTATGACGGAGTTCGCGACGGTATCGTCGAGGCCGGCCACTCGACCCCGAGCTATCTGGTCAATCAGGACCCGACCAATGCAATCTTTGCAGGGTTCCCCGGCGGCATGGGGCCCGAAGCCTATGTCACCTGGATCTACGAGAAGGGCGGCAAGGAAAAGCTTGCTGAGCTTCGCGCCAAGGACGGTTTCAAGAACCTGATCGTCGGCATCGGTTCGTCCGAAGTCATGGCCCATTCCAACGTGCCGATCACCAAGGCGGAGGATCTCAAGGGCATGAAGTACCGCACCTCGGGTCCATGGGCCAAGGTGATGGAAGAGTATTTCGGTGCGGTTCCGACCGTGGTCCCGCCGGGCGAGATCTACACGCTGCTGCAGCGCAAGGGTGTCGACCTGATCGAATGGGGCCCGCCGTCGGCCAATCTGCCGGAAGGCTTCCATGAAGCGGCGAAATACATCATCGTTCCGGGCGTGCACCAACCGACCTTCCTGTGGGAAGTCGTGCTCAAGCAGGAAACCTGGGATGCGCTTCCCGACGATCTGAAGCCGCTTCTGGAAAAGGCTGCGGAACTGACCACCATGCAGGCGCTGATTCATTTCTATGGCGGCGATGTCGAGGCAATGGACAAATACCGCAATGGCAAGAACGAGGTGATCACGCTGTCGCCCGAGTTCATCAAGCAGCTGTCGGATGCCGGCGCTGACTGGATCGGCAAGACCGCCGAAGCCCAGAAGGCTGACGGCAAGGCGGAGATGGCCGATATCCTCGCCGACTACATGGCCTTCAAGGCCCTGTGGTCAGCCGAAAGCAGCTACCTGGTTCGCAACCAGGACTGACCGAGACAACGGAACCACCGTCATGACCAGGCTGTTCAATAGTGTCGACGCATTTTCCCGTCTGCTGTCGTGGATTGCCCAAGCCGTGACGGTGGTTCTGGTGATCTCGATGATCTACGAAGTGGTGGCGCGCTATGTCTTTGGCGCGCCGACCATCTGGGCCTTCGATATTTCCTACATGTCCACAGGCACGCTGTTTGTTCTGGGTGCCGCCTACGCCCTGAAACAGGATGCGCATGTGCGGATCGATTTCCTCGCACAGAAAATGCCGGTTGGCATCCGGCGCAGCATCGAGGGCTTCGTGTTCGTGTTTCTGATCACGCCGATCTTCGCGGGCCTGTCGAAATTTGCCATCGAGAGAGCCTGGCGTGCCTTTGAAACCGGCGAAGTCGAGAATGTCAGCCCCTGGGCGCCGCTGATGTGGCCGTTCTTCGCTATCCTGGCCATCGGGCTGGTGGCGCTGACGCTGCAGCAGCTGGTTCACGGCTTGCGGGTGTTCCGCGGCGATAAAGACCAGCCGTTCAAAATGGAAGCCTGATCCGATGACCATTGCCGCCCTGATGTTTCCCGCGCTGTTCGTGCTGGTGTTGACCGGCATCCCGATCGCGTTTTCGCTAGCGATCGTCTCGGCCGCCGCCGGCATTGCCAAGTTCGGTCCAAATGCCTTTGCCCAGCTCTATGGCGCGTTCTATTCTGCCTCGACCAATTTCATTCTCGCCGCCATTCCGATGTTCGTGCTGATGGGCGCTATTCTTGAGCGTTCGGGCATTGCGGAGCGGCTGTTCAAGGTGATGCAGATCTGGATGTCGCGGCTGCCCGGCGGGCTTGCCGTCGCCACCATCGCAATGGGTGCCGTGTTTGCCGCCGCTGCCGGTGTGGTCGGTGCGGTCGAGGTGATGATCGGGATGATGGCAATCCCGGCGATGCAGCGCGGCGGTTACCGCAACAGCCAGATTGCCGGCACGATCTGCGCGGGCGGCTCGCTCGGCACCATGATACCACCTTCGGTGATTGCGGTGATGTATGCTTCGCTGGCGCAGATGTCGGTCGGCGAACTGCTTGCCGGCATGATGCTGCCTGGTCTTCTGATGGTGGGTCTGTTCATCATCTACCTGATCATCCAGGGCGTGCTGGTACCGCCGCAACCGGCGCAGGACTTTGCCGAGCCGGACATGCCGCTGGGTGAAAAGCTGCGCATCACTGTGACCTCGCTGCTACCGATCTGCGCCCTGATCTTCGCGGTGCTCGGCTCGCTGCTGGCAGGCATTGCCTCACCGACGGAAGCCGCTTCCGTGGGCGCGGTCGGGGCAACGCTGCTCAGCATATTCTATCGCCGCTTCAATCTCGCCATGCTGTTCGAGTCGCTGAGGATCACGGTGCGGATCTCGGCGATGATCCTGCTGATCGTTGCCGCCGGCACGATGTTCATGGGCACATTTGCGGCCAATGGCGGCTCGCGGATGATCCGCTCCTTCATCGACACCGCCGGGTTCGGCGACACCGGCATGATCATCTTCTTCCTGTTGATCGTGCTGCTTCTGGGCTTTGTGCTCGACTGGACCGCAAATGTGCTGATCGCCGTACCGCTCTTCACGCCGTTCATCCGCTCCGCCGGCATCGATCCGGTCTGGTTCGGAACCATGATGATCATCGTCATCCAGACCAGTTATCTGACCCCGCCGATGGCGTCGTCGATCTTCTATCTCAAGTCGATCGCGCCGCCCGGGATGACCTATGGCCAGATGTGCCGTGGCGTGGTGCCGTTCATTCTCCTGCAAATCGCAACGTTGCTCGCGGTTGCTCTGTTTCCGGCCTTGTCGACCTGGCTCCCGTCCCAGATCGTCGGCTTCTGATTCCGTTCATTGAAAGAAGGACTATCCTGATGGACAACTCGATTTTCACCGGCTGCATGCCGGCCTTGATGACGCCTTGCAAAGCCGACCGGACCCCTGACTTCGACGCGCTGGTACGGATGGGGCAGGAACTGATCGATGCGGGCATGTCGGCGGTGGTCTATTGCGGGTCGATGGGTGACTGGCCGCTTCTGACCGACGAGCAGCGGATGGAGGGTGTCGAACGGCTGGTGGCGGCGGGAATCCCGACCGTGGTCGGGACCGGCGCGATCAACAGCGCTTCGGCGGTTGCCCATGCGGCGCATGCGGCCAAAGTCGGTGCGCGAGGGCTGATGGTGATCCCGCGGGTTCTGTCGCGCGGGACCTCGGTGAGCGCACAGGCAGCGCACTTCAAGGCTATCCTGTCAGCAGCGCCTGATCTGCCGGCGGTGATCTACAACAGCCCCTATTACGGGTTTGCCACCCGTGCCGACCTGTTCTTCGCGCTGCGCAAGGAGCATCCGAACCTGGTCGGCTTCAAGGAATTCGGCGGAGCGGCAGACCTGCGCTATGCGGCCGAATACATCACCTCGGCAGACGAGGGCGTCACGCTGATGGTTGGCGTCGACACCAATGTCTATCACGGCTTCGTCAATTGCGGCGCCACCGGGGCTATCACCGGCATCGGCAACGCGTTGCCCAGGGAAGTGCTGCAGCTGGTGGATCTGTGCACCAAGGCGGCGGAAGGCGATGTTGTGGCCCGGCTCAAGGCCAAGGAACTGGAGGAAGCGCTGGGCGTGCTGTCATCGTTTGACGAGGGCGCCGATCTGGTTCTCTATTACAAGCACCTGATGGTGCTCAATGGCCACAAGGAATACACGCTGCATTTCAACGAGACGGACGCACTCTCGGCCTCGCAGAAGCAATATATCGAAACCCAGTTCAAGCTGTTCAAGGACTGGTACGCCAACTGGTCCGCCTGAACTCCGCCCTTCGGGTGCCCCCGGCCGCGAACCGCGGTACCCCATGCTCTGTCCCCAAGGACTTGACCGCCGGAAGCCACGTGCTTCTGGCGGTCTTTTTCATGGGCGGTACGTAATGCGGATTCGCTATCGCAGGTTGTCAGATGGCGCAACATTGATAAAGCTGGAACGGGGAAGGCTGCGACAGGAGGACGAAATGCCATTTTTTGCCGCAAATCTTTCGATGATGTTTACCGAGCACGGATTTCTCGACCGGTTCCGGGCAGCGGCCGATGCCGGGTTCGATGCGGTGGAATTCCTTTTTCCCTATGATTACCCGGCAGCTGAAGTTGCCGCGCGGCTGGCTGATGCGGAGCTGGAGCAGGTGCTGTTCAACCTGCCGGCGGGCGACTGGGCGGATGGCGAACGCGGACTGGCGGCACTGCCTGGCCGGGAGGACGAGTTTCGGCGATCCGTGGCCACCGCGCTGAGCTATGCCAAGGCTCTGGGCACGCGCCGGCTGCACATGATGGCGGGGATTGCCGATGCTGCGGACCCGGGGCGCCGGGCCGCCTATGCAGACGCGCTTGCCTTTGCCGCCGATGCGGCAGGCGAGAAAGATATCACCTTGCTGATCGAGCCGCTCAATCCCCGCGATATGCCCGGCTATTTCCTCAACAGTTTCGATCAGGCGGCAGCCATGATTACGGATCTAGGCCGCCCGAACGTGAAGCTGCAATTCGATATCTATCACCGCCAGATCCTGCACGGGGACGTGCTCAAGGCACTGGAGCAGATGATGCCGATCATTGGCCACGTGCAGATTGCTTCGGTGCCGGGGCGCAACGAACCCGGAACTGGTGAACTGGATGATTTCCGGGTGCTCGAGGCGCTGGACGAGCTCGGCTATCGCGGTTTCGTGGGATGCGAGTACCGGCCAAAGGCCGCCACGCTGGAAGGCCTCGATTGGCTCGACTGGTTCGAGGAATGCTGAGTGCGAGCTTCGCTTCTATCCCGGCTGCCTGTCGGCATGCCGCATCAGACCGGAAAAGAAGAGCGGAAGGGTCACGAACACCGGCAAGGCCATGTAGACCGCGGCAAAGCCGGTGTGTTCGGCGATGAAGCCAATCACCGAGGGCGCGAACAGGATTCCCGAATAGCCCATGAAGGTGACCACCGAGATTGCCAGTCCCTGGGGTAGCCCGGGCAGATTGCCGGCAGCGGAAAACGCGATCGGCACGGTGTTGGCAAAACCAAGACCGGCAATGGCGAAGCCGGCGATGGCGAGTTGCGGCGACGTCGCCAGTCCCGCGGTGCCCAGGCCGGCCATGGCGAGCATGCAGGAGACCCGGAATGTCCTGACCGCGCCGAACCGGTCGCGGACCACATCGCCGAGGAACCGCATCAGCGCCATGGCTGCTGAAAATGCACCAAAGGCAAGGCCGGAAAGGGCGGCGTTGGCACCGAGTTCCTGACGCAGATAGAGCGCACTCCAGTCCAGAATGGCCCCCTCGGGCGTCATCATGATCAGGCAGATGATGCCGGTGAGCCAGACAACGGCGCCGGCACCGATGAGGCTGGGGCGGCGGCTGGCCGCACCAGCTTGGCCTGTCGTATCCGGTTCAACATGGGGTGGGTCGACAAGCACCCGCGGCCAGGCGATCAAGACCATAACCAGGGTGACGAGTGAAGCGGTGATGGCATGCGCAAGCACGCCGTGATGCGCGATCAGCACACCGCCGAGTGCTGCGCCGGCAACGCCGCCAAGGCTCCAGCAGCCGTGGCAGGAAGACATGATCGCCCGGCCCTGACGCTTTTCCACCTCGACCGCGTTGGCATTCATGGCGACATCCATGCCACCGACGAGTGCGCCAATGAGAAACAGCGCCAGCGCCGCAGTCCAGATCGAGGGTGCGATGGTGACGAAGAGCAGGCAGGGGACGGTCAGTGCGGCGAGGATGCGGGTGACGGCGTGAGAGCCTCTTCCGGAAATCAGCACGCCCACCGCGGGCATGGCGCAGAGCGAGCCGATACCGAAACACATGATCATCAGGCCGAGATCGCTTTCGTCGAGGCTGAGCCGGGCGGCGAATTCCGGGATCTTGGGCGCCCAGCTGCCGACGACAAATCCATTGGCGAGAAACATGAGCGAGACGGCAAGGCGTTGGGGCGAAAGCAACGCGGGAGCAACAATGGCGGTGGCAGACATGAAGAGATCCGTCCTAAAACGATTGAAAATCGGTACATCCGTTTTCGCGCAAGGTAAATCTGGGCACTGGTAACACTCGGAGTGACGATGTGACACATCGTGATCTGGGGACGTGGGGAGAAAAAGATGCCGTTTTGGGAATCGGCGTGTTAAGCCCCCGCAGATGTGTGCCGAGAGCAGCAACAATTGCCCGGCCGGTGAGGAAACAGGATCTTAGGAGAAATTCGCATGGCAACAGGATCAGCGCGGGAGTGGGTGGGCCGCCTGCAACCCTACAGGTTGCCGAGTGACGGGCGAAGCGCATTCGAAACGGTCCTGACCTTCGGCCTCCTGGTTGCCTTCTGGGCTCTTATGTGGGCAGCTCTCTCCTACAGCATCATTCTCACTCTCGTGCTTTCGATCCCGGCCGCGCTGCTCATGGTGCGCCTGTTCATCATCCAGCATGATTGCGGCCATGGCTCGATGTTCTCCACGGCCAAGTGGAACGACCGGGTCGGCCGGGTTCTGGGGGTGATCACGCTGACACCCTATGATTACTGGCGCCGGTCGCATGCGATCCATCACGCCGGATCGGGCAATCTCGACCGCCGTGGGATCGGCGATATCGACACGCTGACGGTCGAGGAATACCTGGCGCTGTCGGCGGTCGGGCGCTGGAAATACCGTCTCTACCGCCACCCGCTGGTGATGTTTGGCCTCGGACCTGCCTTCATCTTCATGCTGCAGCACCGTCTGCCGGTGACGGCGCTGAAGGACGGGATCATGTCCTGGAAGAGCGTCATGGTGACAAACCTTGCGATTCTGGTGATGTGGGTAGCGCTCGGCATGCTCGTGGGCTTCAAGGCATTCCTGATCATTCACCTGCCGATCATGCTGATCGGCGCCTCGATCGGGGTCTGGATGTTCTATGTCCAGCACCAGTTTGACCCGACCCATTGGGACCATGCGCCGGAGTGGGAGCGGGAATATGCGGCACTGCACGGCAGCTCGTTCTATGATCTGCCCAAGCCGCTGATGTGGGTAACCGGCAATATCGGCATCCACCATGTTCATCATCTGTCGAGCCGGATCCCGTTCTACCGTCTGCCGCAGGTGCTCAAGGATTTCCCCGAGCTGGCCGAGATCGGGCGGCTGACCTTCTGGCAGAGCCTTCGCTGCGTGCCGCTGGCGCTGTGGGATGAAGAACGCCGCCGGCTGGTGCCGTTCCGTTCGGTCCGGGGGCGGAGTGCGGGCGTTGCCGCAGCGGCTTGATGTGCGGTGAAAAGGCAGACTAGGCAAGAATAGCGGGCCGGGTATCCGGTCGGCTATTCTGCGCTGCTTGCAAGGTGAACGCGCTTTTGCTTGTGCTGGCGCGAAAAACCGTGTACCACCAGCCTATCGATTTTTGGACCGGACGACTTGGTCGCTCACCGCCTTGGGGCGGAGACACGCTCAACACTTCACTTAAACTCGATGACGAACGCCTGCGCCGAGCGCTTTCAGGAGCGCTGGCGCCGGAAATTACATTCATGGACATAAAGGACTTCCCCCATGAAAACCGGTACCGTTAAATTCTACAATGATCAAAAGGGCTTCGGCTTCATCGCACCTGACGACGGCAGCAAGGACGTTTTCGTCCATGCAACTGCACTTGAGCGTGCTGGCATGCGCGGTCTGGCCGAAGGCCAGAAAGTGTCATTCGACACCGCTGAAGACCGCCGCACAGGCAAGATGGCCGTTTCGACCATCGAAGCTGCCTGAAAAGCTCCGGCAGGGACCGGCTGGCTAGGCTGGTCACTCTGAGTTGAATTCGCCCGGGTGCTTCCGCTCCCGGGCGTTTTTTTGGCTGTTGCAAGCGGTCAATCGCGATGCATGTACGTTATCGTTCAAATGAATCCATTTGAACGCAATGCGATTCAGGCGTGCTGTGGTGCCGGATGTCGGACCAAGTTGTCCGGGGAGCAGACCGCTAACGCAGAAAAGCCGGCCCCGCTAGGAACCGGCTTTCAAAACTTCAGCAGGTTTGAAAAGCTTATGCGCTTTCCTTCGGCGTCAGAACCTGACGGCCGCGGTACATGCCTGTCTTCAGGTCGATGTGGTGCGGGCGGCGCAGTTCGCCGGAATTCTTGTCCTCGACATAGGTCGGGGCCTTGAGAGCATCAGCCGAGCGGCGCATGCCGCGCTTGGATGGGGTGGTTTTGCGCTTCGGAACAGCCATTATAAACTCCTATTGAGCGTACAGGCATGTCCAACGGTCGACCCAAGGGCCGAAACTGACACATGCCGATTTCGGAAATTTGCCGGGCTTATACATGGCATTTGCAGCTTTGACCAGCGGTTGCCGCGTTTTTTTGACTCATTGGCCAGCGGATGACGCCTCGTGGGGCGGTGGAAAGTGTCAGGCCTCGTCCTCGTCGACGATCCACGGCTCGGCGCGGCCTGCTGTTTCCCATTCACGCCAGGCCGGCAGCTCCTTCATCCTGGCCATGTAGCCGGACACGATGGGTGTGGTCTCGAAGGCATAGACATCGAGGCGATTGATCACCGGCGCATACATCGCATCGGCAATCGAGAACGTGCCGAAGAGGAACGGTCCACCGCTCTTTTCGAGGCACTGGCTCCACAGGGCCTGGATGCGGGCCACGTCGGCGAGGACCGCCCGTGAGGTCTCGATCTGCTTGCGCTCGCGGCGCATGTTCATCGGGCAGGCCGAGCGCAAGGCCAGGAAGGAGGACATCATCTCAGAACTCATGGCCATGGCCATGGTCCGGTCGGCCGGTTTCTCCGGCCAAAGAGCGGATTCGGGATGCCTACGAGCGACGTGATCAAGGATTGCCAGGGACTCCCAGACAGTCACATCGCCATCAACCAGAACCGGGACCTTGCCGGTGGGTGAGAACGTCTTGAAGGCCGGGTTGCCGGCAGCCATGTCGAAGGGCACCAGCTTCTCCTCGAATGCGATGCCTGCGGTGCGCATGCCGATCCAGGGCCGGAACGACCAGGAGGAATAGTTCTTGTTGCCAATGTAAAGTACCGGATCGGCCATATCGCGCCCCTCAGCTTGAATGAAGGTGACTGTCTCGCACGGAGCCGGGCGCTGGAAAAGCCAATTTGGTTGAACTCAATCATAAAGGCATTTGATGTAGGCGCCGGACTGGCTGGCGCGTTTCTCGATGATGCCGGCCAGTCGCTTCATGCCGCTTGAGGGATTGGCGGCGTTGCGCATGATCGGGTTGGGCAACGTAACCGCGAGCAGGGCAGCCTGGCGGGCCGACAGCTTGGCGGCAGGAACGCCGAAATAGGCCTGAGAAGCGGCTTCGATACCGTAGATGCCGGGCGCCCACTCGGCAATATTGAGATAGATCTCCATCTGCCGTTTCTTCGTCCACACCACATCCATCCACATGGCCAGCGGAATCTCCAGCGCCTTGCGCAGGATCGAGCGGTGGGGCGGCAGAAAAAGGTTTTTTGCCGTCTGCATCGGGATCGTGCTGGCACCGCGCGTGGCCTCGCCTTCCAACGCGTCATCGATCACCAGATTGAGCGCTTCCCAATCGATGCCGTCATGGGCGCAAAACTGGCCGTCCTCCGACATCATCACCGACTGCACAAGAACCGGGGCGATGGCGTCGAAATCGACCCATTGCCGCTCATAGGCCCGGCCGTTGAAGGTTTCACCGAGCATCAGGGTCGAGATCGGCTGAACCTGCGGCGACGCATAGATCAAGATCAGAACATAGGGGGCAAGCAGGATCAGAAAGACGAGCGCCAGGCTCCATGCCAAGAGCCGCCCGAGAAATGACCGGCGTCTGGGTTTGCCCGAACTCTGTCGTGACCGGGAAGTCCCGTTGTCTGTCTGTCTGGCCACCTGGCTGTTCCCGAATTGATTGCCGCCGTCCGACACGGGGCTGGTTGCGTGCATAACGGTCTTGCCGCCCGATTGCCAGACTCAAGCGGCGGATGTGCACCGGAGGGGCGAAGGTCTCCCGCATCGATAGCTGCAAACAAACCGTTGCCCACCGGATTGCGACATGGCAAGAGACCGGCATGGACAGGCAGATGGCAGATATTTTCACCGCGAGACTCGATGCGACCGCAGGGCAGGTGGTGACACTGCTCAAGTCCTTGTTGTCGGGTTCGCCTCTGGAGGGCGAAATCGTGCGTCCGGACGAGCTGATGGCGGCAATGCGCCACGGCGTTCTCAATGGCGGCAAGCGGCTGCGGCCGTTCCTGGTGATCGAGACTGCACGGTTGCTCGGCGCGCCGGATGCAGCAGCGGCCCGCGTGGCCGCGGCGCTGGAGTGCATTCACTGTTATTCGCTTGTCCATGATGACTTGCCGGCAATGGATGATGATGATCTCCGGCGCGGGCAGCCGACTGTTCATGTCGCCTTCGACGAGGCAACGGCCATCCTGGCCGGTGACGCGCTGCTGACCCTGGCGTTCGACATTCTCTCCGCGCCGGAGACCGAACTGCCTGCTGAGACAAGGCTCAGACTGGTCAACCAGCTCGCCAGAGCCGCGGGCGTTGGCGGCATGGTGGGTGGCCAGTCGCTCGATCTCCGCGCCGAAAGGGTGGCTCCGGATGAAGCCGGGATCGTAGAGCTGCAGGCGATGAAGACCGGCGCGCTGCTGCGCTATGCCTGTGCCGCGGGCGCCGTTGCTGCCGGGGCCGATGACCAGGTGCTGGCGCGGATGACCCGGTTCGGCGAAATCGTCGGCCTTGCCTTCCAACTCGCCGATGATCTGCTCGATGTCACATCGGATGCTGCGACGCTGGGCAAGGCGGCAGGCAAGGATGCCGGGCGCGGCAAGGCGACATGGGTCTCTCTTCACGGTGTCGCCGCGGCCCGACAGCGGCTGGAACAGCTGGTCGAAGAGGCTTCGGAGCTGCTCGAACCGTTTGGCAGCGAGGCGGAGATATTGCGGCAGACTGCCGGCTTCATCGCCAGCCGGGAACGCTGAGCAGTATCATTTCCGACGACAAGCCTGGGGCCTGACCCTGGAACAGTGAGTTAGGGCGTTTTCTGCCGCTCGTGGTGCAGAAGACGCTGATTTGTATGTCTTTAATTAACCTACTCACGGCAATATCCGGGGCAAACGGGTGCTGCCAGGAACATGACCAAAGAACGCAAACATCAGGACGAAACAGCGGTCGCGCGACGATCGGTTATCTCGCTGAGGATCGGGTATATCGCTGCGCTCAGCGCTCTTGCCGTGATCTGTACGTTCTTCTTCTCCGAGCAGAGCGAGCGTACTCGTACGATTCAGCAGATCGGGGCTGTGTCCGCGGAGTTTGCTGAAGTCGACCATACCTTGCGTGCCATAGCCGAGCGCACCGAGCGTCTGGCGCAGAACTACGTCGACTATCAGGCTGCCGTCGACACCCGGCTTGATGGGGCGACGCTGGCGGAAAAGCGCAGGATCCGGGAAAATCTGACTGTCGACCCGGATATCATTTCTGCCATCACCAGCCTGCGCTTTCGCTTTGAAAGAGCCCGTTGGAAGATCAAGCACCTGAGTGACAAATGGGATAAACTGCCGGCCGACCTGAAGAAAACGATTCAGCTGCAATCGCGCTACATGACCGGCGAAGACGCATTTCTCAACCACAAGCAGATGGTTGAGGCGTCGCGCCTGGACAACGCACGCACGAAAAAGGACATGTACTGGGCCGGCCGCGAAATCAGCGCCCTGTTCGACGGGATCATCCAGCCCTCCAACCTTTTTGTACATGAGCAATTCCGGGATTACCTCGCCAAGCAGTCGCTGGAGCTGGGGGATCTGCTGCAGCGCTACCTGCTTTCCACGATCGGTATTCTGCTTGTTCTGGGTCTTGGAGTCTTCGTCCCGATCGACATCATCATCCGCCAAATGATCAAGCGGTTGCAGGCCAAGACTCGCGAGATTGATGCCGCGCTGACCAAGGCCAAGCTCGGCGACAAGGCGAAATCGGAATTCCTCGCCACCATGAGCCATGAAATCCGGACGCCGATGAACGGGGTGCTGGGGATGGCTGAGCTGCTGACGCGGACCGAACTCGACACCCGGCAGCGGACCTTTACCGATGTTATCCTGAAATCCGGCAACGCGCTGCTCGAGATCATCAACGACATTCTCGATTTCTCCAAGATCGACGCCGGCCAGCTGACGTTGAGTCCAAAGCCGTTCAATCTGGTCGATACGACCGAGGACGTGGCAACGTTGATGTCGTCACGGGTTGTCGAAAAAGACATCGAACTGGTGGTGCGCATCGCGCCGGGCCTGCCGGACAAGCTTATCGGCGATGCCGGCAGGATCCGGCAGATCCTGACCAACCTGGTCGGCAATGCGGTCAAGTTCACCGAGCATGGCCACGTCATGGTCGACATCAATTGGCGCAAGGTCGACTCGGTCAATGCAGCCGACCGGCTGGCAATCTCGGTCGCGGTGCGGGACACCGGCATCGGTATTCCCGCCGACAAGCAGGAGGCGATCTTCGAGAAATTCAGTCAGGTTGACGGATCATCGACCCGGAAACACGAAGGTACCGGGCTTGGCTTGGCTATCGCCACCCGGCTGGTGGAGATGATGGGCGGCAAGATCGTGCTGGACAGCCAGGTCGGGGTCGGCTCGACCTTCAGCTTCACCATCGAAATGGATGTCGACGGACAAGGCAGTTCCACAAACGAGGCCCCGTCGGAGCTGTTGCCGGGGCGGCGAGTGCTGGTGGTGGACGACAATGCCATCAACCGGATGATCCTGACCGAGCAGATCCGCGACTGGGGTTTCGACTGCGTGGCGGTCGAAGGCGGAGAAATCGGCCTCGATCTGCTGCGGCATGCGAAATCCCACCTTGGAATCGGTATCGATCTGGTCGTGCTCGACTTCCAGATGCCTGGCATGTCGGGAGCTGAAGTCGCCCAAGCGATCCGCAGCGATCCGCTGATCGCCGATACGCCGATCCTCGTACTGTCCTCCGTCGACCAGTCGGACCAGCTGGCGGCCCTCAATCATCTCGAAATCTTCGCGCAGCTGACGAAACCTGTTCGGACCGCGCAACTGCGCAAGACCGTCGAAGCGGCCTTGCGTCAACCCGGTATCGCGCCGAGAAGATCTGACGCGGTGGCTGCGGCGTCACCCGGGCAGGCATCCGCGCCAGCGGCTGAGTCAACGCTGGTCCAGCCGGCGGACACGGCACCGGCCAGCGCAGAGCCATGGTCAGCGCCCACCGCATCCAAGCCGGCGACGGCCGTACGGTCCGAACCGCTGGTGCTGGTGGCCGAGGACAATGCCATCAACCAGATCGTGTTCCAGCAAACGCTGGACGGGCTGGGACTGATCCACGATCTTGCCCTCAACGGCCGCGAAGCCGTTCGGATGTGGGAGGAACTCAGGCCGTCCCTGGTGCTGATGGATGTATCGATGCCGGAAATGAACGGGCTGGAAGCGACCGCCGCAATCCGCGAGATCGAAGCCCGCGACGGGCTGGCGCCGACACCGATCATCGCCGTGACCGCGCATTCGCTCAAGGGTGACGAGGATCGCTGCCTGGCGGCCGGGATGGATGATTACCTTTCCAAGCCGATCTCACCGGAAAAACTCGGGGCCATGATCGAACGCTGGCTGCCGCAGTACGCAGAGCTGGCACGTTCGGCCTGAACCGGTCGGGTATCGCAGCTGCCTCAACCTGCCTTGCCGAAGCGCTTCTCGATGTAATCGGCGACCATGACCTGGAAATCCTCGGCGATGTTCGGACCCCGCAGGGTTGCGGCCTTCTTGCCATCGATGAAGACCGGTGCTGCCGGGCTTTCGCCCGTTCCGGGCAGGGAGATGCCGATATCGGCATGTTTTGATTCGCCGGGTCCGTTGACGATGCAGCCCATGACCGCGACCTGCAGGCCTTCGACCCCGGGGTATTTGTCGCGCCAGAGCGGCATGTTGTGCCTCAAGTCATCCTCGATGGTGCGGGCGAGTTGCTGAAACACGGTGGAGGTGGTGCGGCCGCAACCGGGACAGGCGGCAACCACAGGCACGAATTGACGAAACCCCATGACCTGTAGCAGTTCCTGGGCAACGACCACCTCACGGGTGCGGTCTCCGCCGGGCTCCGGCGTCAGGGAAACGCGGATAGTGTCGCCGATCCCGGCCTGCAGCACGATGCCCATGGCGGCTGACGAGGCGACGATGCCTTTCGACCCCATGCCGGCCTCGGTCAGGCCCAGATGCAGGGCATGGTCGGAACGGCGGGCAAGCTCGGAGTAGACGGCAACCAGATCCTGCACCTGGCTGACCTTGGCCGAAAGGATGATGCGGTTGCGTTCGAGCCCGGTTTCCTCGGCGAGGGCTGCGGAATGCAGCGCCGACTGGATGATGGCCTCGCGGGTGACGTCGCGGGCCGACAGCGGCGCGCCGTTGGCGGCGTTCTCGTCCATCAGCCGGGTCAGCAGGACCTGGTCGAGCGAGCCCCAGTTGACACCGATGCGCACCGGCTTGGAGTGGAGGATCGCCTTTTCGATAATCTCGATGAACTGGCGGTCCTTCTTGTCCTTGAAACCGACATTGCCGGGATTGATCCGGTACTTGGCCAGTGCCTCGGCGCAGGCCGGATGATTGGCGAGCAGGGTGTGGCCGATATAATGGAAATCGCCGACCAGCGGCACGTCGAGACCGAGACGCTCGAGGCGCTCGCGGATCTTCGGCACGGCGGCGGCACTTTCATCGCGGTCGACGGTAATGCGCACGATTTCAGACCCTGCCTTGTGAAGGGCTGCGACCTGGGCCACGGTGGCGTCGATGTCGGCGGTATCGGTATTGGTCATCGACTGCACCACGACGGGCGCACCGCCGCCGACAATGACGCCGCCGACTTCGACAGCGACGCTGGCTCGGCGGGCTTGCGGTTCAACGAAGGGAGACATGGACATCGGGGCCTCGGATTGCTGTGTGCGAAACGCAGGGAGCCTTCAGGATGGCCACTACCTAGTGCCGTTCATCCTTAAATGAAAGCAGTTTGATGATGGCGGTCGGTTTGGAGCCCTTGATGGTTCAATTCGATGGTGACGCGTTGGCGTCCTTGTTGAGCCGCCAGACCGCCCGGTTGAGCGCAGCTGCGAGAACGACCCAGGCGGCATAGGGGACGAACAGCAGGGCCGCGAGCGGAGATATTGAGCCGGCAACGGCGATATAGGCGACGATGGCCAGCAGCAGCAGGCAGATATCGGCAAATGCGAGATCCATGCGGTGACGGCCAAAGAACAGCCACGACCAGGCCGCGTTGAGAACCAGCTGGATGAGCCAGAGCGCCATAGCGAAGCCCGCGCCCTGATCCTGCCAGACCAGCCAACCCGATACTCCGATGGCGATATAGAGGATTGTCCAGACCACGGGAAAGGCCCGGTCGGGTGGTGTCCAGGGTGGGCGCACAAGACCGCGATACCATTCACCGGGCTTGAACATGGCGCCGGTCGAGGCAACGGCCAGCACGAGCAGGGCAATGATGATGGCGGACATGGCAATCTCCCGGTCAGGATCTGGGCGTTTCCGGACAAGCCCAATGAGCGCTATTCCCGGCTGTTCACAGGTAGTGGCGGGACGCGCATTTACCAGAGCCGGAGCCGATGTTGCATTGTCGGGCGGAGCACGGGTACTGCGAGGACCGTGTTGCGTTATCGGGTTGATCAGGATCATTGCCGAGGCCGTGCTGTCGGGCAACAATGACAGCCTGTTTCGCGGGGGATGGAGGAAATCATGACCAACAAGACGGACGGACTGCCCGCAAGCACCGGGATCGGTGCGCCGCAGATTCGGGTGCTGACATTCAGCGATGTACGCGCGAGCCTGGGGGACGGGTGGGCCGACTTCAAGGCGTATCCCGGTTACGGGTTGTATTTCGGTGCTATCTACATGCTCGGCGGCTTGCTGATCCTGGGGTTTCTGACACGCATCGGCTCGCCCTGGATGATCATTCCGCTGGCCATCGGGTTTCCGTTGCTGGGCCCGTTCGTGGCTGTCGGCCTCTACGAGGTCAGCCGGCGGCGGCGGATGGGCGAGCCAATCACGCCGAAAGGCGTACTGGCGCAGGTGTTTTACCAGCGTGAACGCCAGCTCGGCTGGATGGCCTTTGTCGTCATGTTCATCTTCTGGATCTGGGTCTACCAGGTACGGCTGCTGCTGGCGCTGTTTCTGGGCTTCAAATCGTTTTCGAGCTGGGACCGTTTCGTCGCGATCGTGCTGTCGACGCCGGAGGGCTGGGGGTTCCTGATGGTCGGTACGCTGGTCGGCGCATTCCTGGCGACGGTGCTGTTTTCAACCACGGTGATCGCACTGCCGATGCTGGCCGAGCGCGAAGTGGATTTCGTGACCGCGATGATCGGCAGCATTGCCACGGTGGTGAAAAATCCCATGCCCATGCTGGGATTCGGCTTCATCGTCGGCACGTGTACCCTGGTGGCGTTGCTGCCAGCCTTTGCAGGGCTGTTGCTTGTGCTGCCGGTGATGGGGCATGCAACCTGGCACCTGTACCGCCGGGCAACTTCTCCGTCAGGCTGAATTCACGTGCAGGACAGCTGGCGGATGATCGGCTGGCAGAGTTCGGGATTGCCGCCGCAGCAGTCTTCCAGCAGAAAACCGAGCAGGCCGCTGATGCCGGCGTGATCGGCATGGTAGCGGACATTGCGTCCATCACGCTCGCGCCGGACCAGGCCGGCCTTGAGCAGGATGCCGAGATTGGTCGACATGGTGTTCTGGCGGACATTCAGGCGCTCACCGATATCCCCCGAAGCCATGCCGTCCGGGCCGGCGGCGACCAGGAGGCGGAACACGGCAAGCCGGGTTTCCTGACTGAGGGCCGAAAATGCGTCCAATGCGGCTTGCTGATCCATATCCGATGGGTAGTGGATAGCGCCGGTTTGCGCAAGCATGGGACGTCTTCGTGATCGCTGTCCTGCCGCCACCGGACAAATGCGCATCAACGACCGGGCAGGTTGTTCCAGTGGATGTCCTCAAGGGTCTGCATGCGCGCGCGGGCGCTTTCGGACAGGGAACGGGAAACCCGGTCAATCAGCGCTTCGGCCAGCGCCATCAGCGCGATGCTCGAATCCCAGGTGCGGTTGGCATCGACCACGCAGGGCAATACCACCCGCGCCGAGCGGGCAATCGGCGACAGCCAGGGATCGGTAATCAACACGATGCGGGCTTTGCGCTCAACCATGAGTTCGCCGAGCCTGACCAGGTCGGACTGGTAACGGCGAATATCGAAGAACACCACCACATCACCGGGTCGCACATCGAGCAGCTGATCGCGCCAGGTCGAGGTTTGTCCACCGAAATGCCGGACATTGGGGCGAATGATCCGAAGATGGGCTGCCATGTAGCTGGCGATGGTGTCGGTAAAGCGCCCGCCGATGAGGTGACAGGCGGATTTCTGGTCGGACAGCAGCTCGCAGGCGGCCTCAAACTCACTTTCGGGAACCGCCTTCAGGGTGGCGTCGAGATTGGCGGCGATGCTGGCGAAACTGGCCTTGAGCGCCGGGTTTTCTGTCGCCGGGCCAGTGCTGCGGGCGCGTTCGAGCGGGGACATCAATTGCGCCTGAACGTCGTTGCGCAGGACCCGCTGGAACTCCGGATAGGACTCAAAGCCGAGCCGGGCAACGAAGCGCAGTACGGTCGGTGCGCTGGTGCCGGCAAGGGCCGCAAGTTCGGCGATCGTCGACAGGCCGATGCTGGGATAGTTGGCGAGGAAAGCGTGGGCGATCTTCTTTTCCGCGCCGGGCAATGTGCCCAACGCTGCCTGAACCTGTTCGCGTATGGCCATGGCTTCCCTCGGTTCGGCTTGGCGGTTTGTGTAATAAAAATTACAGGATTGACAACATGGAGGCAATCCTAATCAATGTTACGAGCGTGAAATCGCTGCTTCCGCTCGCAGGGACCCGTTACCGAAATGCATGATGACAGGCTGATCGCACCATCAGAAGGACCGGCTTTTGCTGTACGCCGTCCCGAGGGGACCAGCAGTATCGTGCTGATCTGCGAGCATGCGTCGAGGACGATGCCCAAGGCCCTTGGAACCATGGGTCTCGATGAGGCCGCACTCGAAAGCCACATCGCCTGGGACATCGGTGCGCAGCGTGTCGCCGAAATGTTGTCGGACAGGCTCGATGCGTCACTGGTCTCACAACGGTTCTCGCGGCTGGCCTATGACTGCAACCGCCCGCCGGAAGCCGCCGGCGCCTATCCCGAGCGCTCCGAAATCTACGACGTGCCGGGCAATGCCGGGCTCAGCGCCGAAGACAAGGCGCGTCGTGCCGAGGCGCTGTATCATCCGTTTCACCAAGCCATCGACACGCTGGTCGACGGGCGGCTGTCGGAAGGGCGCGACGTTGTGCTGGTGACGGTTCATTCGTTCACGCCGATCTATTTCGGCACGCCGCGCGACGGGCATCTGGGCATCCTGCATGATGAGGATAGCCGGTTGGCCGACGCCATGCTGGACGCGGCTCAAGCGCTGAAGCTCGATCAGGTCTTGCGCAACTACCCCTATGGGCCGCAGGATGGCGTGACCCACACGCTCAAACGCCACGGATTGACCAGGCAAATTGCCAACGTCATGCTTGAGATCCGCAACGATCTCATCTTCGACGAGACCGGCCAGGCTGCCTGGGCCGCGCGGGTCGCGGAACTTCTTGAAATGTCGCTGGAGCGGCTGATCCCGGAAGGGGGGCGTGATGATACATAAGTGTGCCAGTCCGGCCGGCCTGTTGGGTCAGCCCGGCTGTCCGGGAGACGTTCCGGCATGAGGTTCCTTGAAAGCTACATCCGCAGGGTCGACGCCTTCAACCGGCGCGTCGGACGTTTTGTGATGTATCTTATCTTCGCGCTGATGGGGGTGCTGTTCTGGTCTTCGGTGTCCAAATACGCCGGGACTCCGGCCTTGTGGACGCTCGAGTTCGCGCAGTTCATCATGGTCGGCTACTACCTTCTCGGCGGCGCCTATTCGATGCAGATGGGGGACCATGTGCGGATGGATCTGATCTACGGTTCCTGGTCGCCGCGGCGCAAGGCGGCGGTGGATTCGGTCACCGTGCTGTTTCTGATCTTCTATCTCTGCGTGCTGCTCTATGGCGGCATTTCGAGCACCACCTATGCCATCGAGTGGGGCGAGCGGGCGCATTCGGTGTGGCGGCCTTACATGTGGCCGGTCAAGCTCGTCGCAGTCATCGGGGTCCTGCTGATGCTGTTGCAGGCCACGGCCGAACTGTTCCGGGACATACTTTTTCTGCGTGGCGTCAGCGTCAACCATCCAAGCGAGGCTGGCCTGTGAGCTACGAACTTATCGCCCTTTTCATGTTCGCCGCGATGATGATGCTGCTTTTGACCGGACAGCGGGTGTTCGGCGTCATTGGCGCGGTTGCGGTGATCGCAGCGCTTCCTTTGTGGGGCACCGGTGGCGTCGAGATCGCATTCGCGCAGTCGATCAAGCTGATGAAATGGTATCCGCTGCTGACGCTGCCGATGTTCATCTTCATGGGCTACATGCTGTCGGAAAGCCGGATCGCCGACGACCTTTACCGCATGTTCCATGTCTGGTTCGGCCCCGTGCCGGGAGGGCTGGCGATCGGCACGATCTTCCTGATGGTGGTGATCTCGGCCATGAACGGGCTGTCGGTGGCGGGAATGGCGATCGGCGCCACAATCGCGCTGCCGGAACTGCTTCGGCGCAATTACGACAAGATAATGATCACCGGGGTGATCCAAGGCGGCTCGTCGCTAGGGATCCTGATCCCGCCCTCGGTGGTGCTGGTGCTATACGGCATGATTGCCCGGCAGCCGGTGAGCCAGTTGTGGCTTGCGGGCGTGTTTCCGGGCCTGTTGATGGCCGGGCTGTTCATTCTCTACATTTTCGTGCGCTGCCAGCTGCAGCCGCATCTCGGCCCGCCGCTGCCCAAGGACGAGCGCGACGCGATCAGCTGGAAAGAGCGGATCGGCCTGCTGCGCGCCGGGTTCCTGCCATTCATGATCTTCTTCCTGATGAACGGGCTGTTCCTGATGGGCTACACCAGCCTGGTGGAAAGTTCCGCCGTCGGCGCGCTGGCTTCGATGGCGGCGGCCTTCATCAAGGGCCGGCTGAACCGCGAAGTGATGGAAAATGTCATGCGCAAGACGCTTGGCATCTCCTGCATGTTCATGTGGATCATCCTGGCTGCGCTGTGCTTTGGCGCAGTGTTCGACGGGTTGGGCGCGGTGCGGGCGATCGAGAATTTCTTCCTCGGACAGCTCGGTCTCGATCCATGGCATGTGCTGATCCTGATGCAACTCAGCTTCCTGCTGATGGGCACATTTCTCGATGACACGGCGATGCTGGTGATCGTCGCGCCGCTCTATGTGCCGCTGGTCAAGATCCTCGGCTTTGATCTGGTCTGGTACGGTATTCTCTATACGATCACCTGCCAGATCGCCTACATGACGCCGCCGTTCGGCTACAATCTATTCCTGATGCGGGCCATGGCCCCGCCGGAAATCAAGCTGCGTCACATATATCAGTCCGTCATTCCTTTCGTCGCGGTCATGTTGCTCACATTGGTGATCGTGATGATGTTCCCGGAAATCGCATTGTGGCTGCCGGAGCAATTCCGCGGCAAACTCCGGGGCTGACGTGAGCAGATACGAAGAAGACGAAACCAAAAAGGAGAACAGCATGAGCAATCTCAAGAGGCGTCAATTTCTCACCAAGGCCGGTGGTGTTGCAGCCGGTGCAGCAGCAGGGACGACCCTGGCAGCTCCGGCGGCCATCGCGCAGGAACCGATCCGCTGGCGCATGCAGACCTATGCGGGAGCCACGCTCGGCCAGTATGTGACCCAGCCTTTCGTCGATGCCTTCAACAAGGCAGCCAATGGCGAAATGGTGATCGAGCTGTTCTTTGCCGACCAGATCGTTCCCACCGGCGAGTTGTTCCGCGCCATGCAGGCGGGCACAATCGATGCGGTGCATTCCGACGATGATTCGATGGCTTCTCCGGTCGAGGTGGGTCTGTTCGGGGGCTACTTCCCGTTTGCCACCCGCTCGATCCTCGATGTGCCGGTGCTGTTCCAGCAATACGGCCTGGCCGACATCTGGCGCGACGCCTATTCCGGCACCGGCGTTGTCTGGCTCTCGGCAGCGGGTCAGGATCCGTGCAACTTCAACACCAAGAAGGAAATCACCAGCGTCGCCGATCTCGACGGCCTGAAGCTCTACACCTTCCCGACCGCTGGTCGCTTCCTGACACAGTTCGGCGTGGTTCCGGTGTCGATTCCTTACGAAGATGCCGAAGTTGCGGTGCAGACCGGCGAGCTCGACGGCATGTCGTGGTCGGGAATTACCGAAGACTACACCGTGGGCTGGGCCGATGTGACCGACTACTTCCTGACCAACAACATCTCGGGCGCCTGGATCGGTTCCTGGTTTGCCAATGAGGAAAAGTGGAACGCGCTGCCGGAGCATCTAAAGCAGCTCTATATCTCCTGCATGGAAGCAACCCACACCTATCGCAACCAGTGGTACTGGGGCGGCGAAGCCAAGCTCCGTGCCACCGGCGACAAGCTCAAGCTGCGGTCGGTTCCGGCATCGGACTGGAAGCAGGTCGAGGACGCTGCGGTGAAGTTCTGGGATGAAGTGGCCGCGGAAAGCGAAACCAAGGCCAAGGTCATCTCGATCTTCAAGGAGTACAACAAGGTGATCAACGCGGCCGGCTTCCCCTACGGCGAAAGCTGAGCCGCAACCGCTTGAGACTGCCGCCTCCCGGCTTGCGCCGGGGGGCGAATTGGCGCTACAGCGCCTGACGAAATCCAGGCCCCCCGGGGCATCACATCAGGATCAGAACACATGGCCGGTAACCTTTCCTTCGACGCGTTGAAATCAGCTGCCAAGTCGGGCGACATCGACACCATTCTGGTGTGCTGCGTCGACATGCAGGGCCGGTTGATGGGCAAGCGGTTCCATGTTCAGAACTTCATCGATTCGAGCCATGAGGAAACCCATTGCTGCAACTACATGCTGGCAACCGACCTCGAAATGGCGACGCCGGATGGCTATGCCACCACCAGCTGGCGGGCGGGCTACGGCGACTACGTGATGAAGCCGGATCTGTCGACGCTGCGCCGCGTGCCCTGGCTCGAAGGTACGGCGATGGTGCTGTGTGACCTGCTCGACCATAACAGTCACGAGCCGGTGCCGCAGTCGCCGCGCCAGATCCTGAAAACCCAGATCGCCCGGCTGAAGGCGCTCGGTTACGACGCGATGATGGCCACCGAGCTGGAATTCTTCCTGTTCGAGCAGAGCTTCCGTGATCTGGCCCGGTCAGGCTACCGCGAGCTGACGCCAATCAGCGCCTATAACGAGGATTACCATATCCTGCAGACGACCAAGGAAGAGGGCATCATGCGCCCGGTGCGCAACCACCTCTTTGCGGCCGGCATTCCGGTCGAGAATTCGAAGGGCGAGGCCGAAACCGGCCAGGAAGAGCTCAACATCCGCTATGCGGAAGCGCTTGATTGTGCCGACCATCACACCATTGCCAAGCATGCGGTCAAGGAGATCGCCTGGGCGCATGGCCGTTCGGTGACGTTCCTGCCGAAATGGAACCCGAAGAAGGTCGGCTCCTCGTCGCATGTGCACATGTCGCTGTGGCAGGGCAAGACCCCGGCGTTCCGCGATGAAAACGGCGAGCACGGAATGTCGCAGCTGATGCGGCATTTCATGGCCGGGCTGATCACCTATGCGTCGGATTACACCTGGTTCATGGCGCCCTATGTCAACAGCTACAAGCGCTTCATGAAGGGCAGCTTCGCACCCACCCGTACGGTCTGGTCGGTCGACAACCGCACTGCCGGCTTCCGTCTCTGCGGCGAAGGCACCAAGGCGGTTCGCGTCGAGTGCCGCATCGGTGGCTCGGACATGAACCCCTATCTCGCACAGGCGGCCCTGCTGGCTGCCGGCATCAAGGGCATCGAGGACAAGCTCGAACTGGCGCCGCCGACCACCGGCGACATCTACGAGAGCGAGAGTGCCAAGCACATTCCCTCGACGCTAAGGGCCTCGACCGAGACCCTGCGCAAGTCCAAGATGCTGCGTGAAGCGATGGGTGACGCTGTCATCGATCACTATGTCCGCTGCGCCGAATGGGAACAGGAAGAATTCGACAAGGCCGTGACCGACTGGGAAATAGCCCGCGGGTTCGAGCGCGCCTGACGGGAGACGACATCAATAGGAGTGACGGCCGGCGCTGCAGGACACTTGCGGGCCGCCAGATGGAGACCAAGCAATGAGCAGTTTGAAACTGATATCGCCGGTTGACGGGTCGGTCTACGCCGAACGCCCGGTCATGGGCGTCGATGACGCCGCAGCGGCTGTCGCCCGGTCGCGCAAGGCGCAGAAGGGCTGGGCCCGGCGGCCGCTGGAAGAGCGCATCAAGCTGGTCCGCGCAGGCGTTGCCCGGCTCAACGAGATGAGTGACGAAGTGGTGCCGGAACTGGCCTGGATGATGGGCCGTCCGGTCCGCTATGGCGGCGAGTTCGGCGGCGTCAACGAGCGCAGCAACTACATGGCCGAAATCGCCCAGCGGGCACTGGCGCCGATCGAGATCGAGAACTCGGCGCAGTTCGAGCGCCGAATCGAACGCGCCCCGCACGGCGTGGTGTTTGTGGTGGCGCCGTGGAACTATCCCTACATGACTGCGATCAACACGGTTGTTCCCGCGCTGATCGCCGGCAACACCGTGGTGCTCAAACACGCGACGCAGACGCTGCTGGTCGGTGAGCGCATGGTTCGTGCCTTCACCGAGGCCGGGCTGCCGGAGGACGTGTTCATCAACCTGTTCCTGGATCACCCGGGCACCGAAAAACTGATTTCCTCGGGAAGCTTCGACTTCATCAACTTTACCGGTTCGGTGGGCGGCGGCAAGGCGATCGAGCGGGCTGCTGCCGGGACCTTCACCGGTCTCGGGCTGGAGCTCGGCGGCAAGGACCCCGGTTATGTGATGGAGGACGCCGATCTCGACTGGGCCGTCGACACGCTGATGGATGGGGCCATGTTCAATGCCGGCCAGTGCTGCTGCGGCATCGAGCGGCTCTACATCGCGCGCCCGCTTTACGATGCCTTCGTCGAGAAGGCGGCGGCCTGGGTCTCTTCCGGTCTCAAGCTCGGCAATCCACTCGATCCCGAAACCACCATCGGGCCTATGGCGAATGTACGGTTTGCCAAGGAAGTCCGTACCCAGACCGAAGAGGCGATTGCCCAGGGCGCACGTGGCCTGATCGATCCGAAAGACTATCCGGCCGATGACGGCGGTGCCTATCTGATGCCGCAGGTGCTGGTCGATGTGACCCACGACATGCGGGTGATGCGCGACGAGAGTTTCGGTCCGGTTGTCGGCATCATGCCGGTCGACAGTGATGAGCAGGCGCTGGCGCTGATGAATGATTGCCAGTTCGGCCTCACCGCCTCGCTGTGGACCAATGATGCAGGGCGCGCCGCGCGCATCGGCGACGAGATCGAGACCGGCACCGTGTTCATGAACCGGGCCGACTATCTCGACCCGGCGCTGTGCTGGACCGGCTGCAAGGCCACCGGCCGCGGCGGCTCGCTGTCGGAAATCGGCTTCCACAATCTCACCCGTCCCAAATCCTACCATCTGAGAAAGAAATCCGCATGAGCCCCCGCGCCAACTGGTCCTATCCCACCGCAATCCGTTTCGGTGCCGGTCGCATTTCCGAACTTGCCGAAGCCTGCGCTGCGGCGGGCATGAAGAGGCCGCTGCTGGTGACAGACCGCGGGCTCGCTTCGCTGCCGATCACGATCAATGCGCTTGAACTGCTTGAAGCTGCCGGTCTGGGCCGTGCGATGTTCTCGGAAGTCGATCCCAATCCGAACGAGAAGAACCTGGAAGCCGGCGTCGCCATGTTCAAGAGCGGCGGCCATGACGGCGTGATCGCTTTCGGCGGCGGCTCGGGCCTCGATCTCGGCAAGCTGATCGCGTTCCAAGCCGGGCAGGCCCGTCCGGTGTGGGACTTCGAGGATATCGGTGACTGGTGGACCCGGGCCGACGCCAGCGCCATTGCTCCGATCATTGCCGTGCCGACAACAGCCGGGACGGGATCCGAGGTCGGCCGGGCCGGCGTGCTGACCAACTCGGTTACCCATGTCAAGAAGATCATCTTCCACCCGAAGCTGCTTCCGGCGGTCACAATCTGCGACCCGGAACTGACGGTCGGCATGCCGAAGATCATCACGGTGGGCACCGGCATGGATGCGTTCGCGCATTGCCTGGAAGCCTATTCCTCGCCCTTCTATCACCCGATGAGCCAGGGCATCGCGCTCGAAGGCATGCGGCTGGTCAAGGAAAACCTGCCACTCGTCATTGCCGACGGCTCGAATCTCGATGCCCGCGCGGAAATGATGAGCGCCGCTGCCATGGGTGCGGTCGCGTTTCAGAAAGGCCTCGGCGCCATTCATGCGCTGTCGCATCCAATCGGCGCTGTCTACAACACCCACCACGGCATGACCAATGCGGTGGTGATGCCCCCGGTTCTCAAGATGAACCGCCCGGCGATCGAGGACCGTATCGCCCGCGCGGCATCCTATATGGGAATCGACGGCGGTTTTGACGGGTTTTACGATTACGTGATGAAGCTCAGGGCCGACCTCGGTGTGCCCGACAAACTGGCCGAACTGGGCGTCGGTCGCGACCGTATTGACGAGATGACCGCGATGGCACTGGAAGACCCGAGTGCCGGCGGTAACCCGGTTACGCTGACGAGCGAAAACACCAAGGAGCTGTTCGAAGCCTGCATCTAGATCCCGGAACCGCTTTGGTCACTCAAGTCAAGCCGGCCCACACCACTTGTGCGGGCCGGCTTTTTGCTGTGCGAGTTTCTCTCGTGGGAGGATTGCAAAGAAAATGTGGCGCAACTGCAAGATTTAGGATTACAATATCAAGGTGAACCTGTTTTTGCTGCTCAATACTTTTTTGATTTCGAATGCTGAATTAGATCTTTTGGAGGGAACCACGATGATGAACGCCGTTCTGCAGTTTCTTGAAACGAAGAGAAACGAAGAGGAAGGCGCAGAGAGCATCCGCAACCGAATCAGCAATGTCATCAACGAGCTCGGGTTTGACTATTTCACACTTGTCAGGCAGCCCGGACCCGAGAGCCAGGCATGGGATATCATGCTTGAAGGGAAATGGCCGAAGGGCTGGCCCGAACTGTATGTCAAACGCAAATATGCGGCCGTAGACCCCATTGTTCGCTATCTCGGTCACAGCCAGCGCGGCTACCGCTGGCGCGACGCGATGGAGGCTTTCCAGGAGGATTCGCACTACAAGCGCATGGAACGGATGATGGTTGATGCGCGGCGATTCGGGCTTGAGGACGGCTATGTGTTTCCCGTCCACGGGCGTCGCGGGCTCGTCGGAGTGTTGACGGTCGCCGGCCGCCCGGTCGAGCTTTCTCCTTCGCAGATGGCGATGATGGATGCGCTGTCCAAGAAGGCTTTCTGGGAGCTGCTCGAAGCCCTTGATCCGGACGCGCACGAGCGCCTGAGCCGCCCGGTTTCGGTGGCGTTGACCCGCCGCGAAATGGAAACACTGGAATATCTGGGATACGGCATGACCTCGAACGAGATGGGAGCCACGCTCGGGCTCTCGGCGCATACCGTCGACTGGTACATGAACGGCATCCAGGACAAACTGAATGCGAAAAACCGCCATCATGTGGTGGCAATCGCTTTCCGGCTTGGCCTCATTTCCTAATTTGCACTGCAACAAAACAGGCGCTAATGAGTGAAGACAGGACATTTTCTTGTCCTGTCTTCTTCGCTCAAACCGGGAGCCTGCCAGTGCCGATTTCCAAAATCCTTGTTGCCAACCGTTCGGAAATTGCAATTCGCGTGTTTCGCGCAGCCAACGAGCTGGGCATGAAGACCGTCGCAATCTGGGCCGAGGAAGACAAGCTTGCATTGCACCGGTTCAAGGCTGACGAATCCTATCAGGTCGGACGCGGGCCGCATCTGGCTCGCGATCTGGGCCCGATCGAAAGCTATCTGTCGATCGAGGAAGTGATCCGGGTCGCCAAGCTGTCAGGCGCGGACGCCATTCACCCAGGCTACGGTTTGCTGTCGGAAAGCCCGGAATTTGCCGATGCCTGCGCCGAGAACGGCATCATATTCATCGGTCCGAAGCCGGAAACCATGCGGCGGCTGGGCAACAAGGTGGCGGCGCGCAACCTGGCCATCGAAATCGGTGTCCCGGTGGTGCCGGCGACTGATCCGCTGCCCGACGACATGGATGAAGTGGCCCGGATGGCCGACGGGATCGGCTATCCAATCATGCTCAAGGCTTCCTGGGGAGGTGGGGGGCGCGGCATGCGCGCAATCCGCGACCCGAAGGACCTGGCCCGCGAAGTAACGGAAGCCAAGCGCGAAGCCAAGGCAGCATTCGGCAAGGATGAGGTCTATCTCGAGAAGCTGGTCGAGAGGGCGCGCCATGTCGAAAGCCAGATCCTGGGTGACACCCATGGCAATGCTGTGCATCTTTTTGAGCGCGACTGCTCGGTGCAGCGCCGCAACCAAAAGGTCGTGGAACGCGCGCCAGCCCCCTATCTGAGCGAAGAACAGCGTCAACAACTGGCGGATTACTCGCTCAAGATCGCCAACGCGACCGGCTATGTCGGTGCCGGCACGATCGAGTATCTGATGGATATCGATACCGGCGCGTTTTACTTCATCGAGGTCAATCCGCGTATCCAGGTCGAGCACACTGTGACCGAGGAAGTCACTGGCATCGATATCGTCAAGGCGCAGATCCGCATTCTGGAAGGCGAGGTCATAGGCACGCCGGAGTCGGGCGTGCCGCCGCAGTCCGAGATCCGGCTCAACGGACATGCGTTGCAGTGCCGCATCACCACCGAGGATCCGGAGCAGAATTTCATTCCGGATTACGGTCGCATCACCGCCTATCGCGGTGCGACCGGTTTTGGCATAAGGCTCGATGGCGGCACGGCCTATTCGGGCGCGGTGATCACCCGGTTCTATGATCCGCTGCTCGAGAAGGTGACCGCCTGGGCGCCAACACCGGAAGAGACAATCCACCGGATGGACCGGGCGCTGCGGGAATTCCGTATCCGAGGTGTCGCCACCAACCTGACATTTCTCGAGGCGATCATTGGTCACCCCGAATTCCGCAACAACACCTACACAACGCGCTTTATCGACAGCACGCCCGAGCTGTTCGAACAGGTCAAGCGACAGGACCGTGCGACCAAGCTGCTGACCTATCTCGCCGATGTGACGGTGAACGGCCACCCGGAGACAAAGGGCCGCCCGTTGCCGCTGGCTGACGCCGCCCCGCCCCGGGTTCCGCATGTCGAAGGCGATGTGAAGCCAGGCACACGGCAGCTGCTCGAAGAGCTGGGGCCGACAAAATTCGGGAGCTGGATGCGCGAGCAGAAGCGCGTGTTGATGACCGACACGACCATGCGTGACGGCCACCAGTCGCTGCTCGCGACGCGGATGCGGACCTATGATATTGCCGCCATTGCGGGGACCTATGCACGAGCCCTGCCGGACCTGCTGTCGCTGGAATGCTGGGGCGGGGCAACCTTTGATGTCTCCATGCGGTTCCTGACCGAAGACCCGTGGGAGCGGCTCGAAAGGGTGCGGGAAGGGGCGCCGAACCTCTTGCTGCAGATGTTGCTGCGCGGCGCCAACGGCGTTGGCTACAAGAACTATCCCGACAATGTGGTCAAACATTTTGTCCGCCAGGCAGCACAGGGCGGTGTCGATCTGTTCCGTGTGTTCGACTGCCTCAACTGGGTCGAAAACATGCGTGTCTCGATGGATGCGGTGGGCGAGGAAAACAAGCTGTGTGAAGCGACGATCTGCTACACCGGCGATATCCTCAATTCCGCACGGCCGAAATATGACCTGAAATACTACACCGGCCTTGCCGCTGAACTGGAAAAGGGCGGCGCCCACATCATCGCGGTCAAGGATATGGCCGGCTTGCTGAAACCGGCAGCGGCAAGACAGCTGTTTACGGCGCTGCGCGAGGCCACCGACCTGCCGATTCATTTCCACACCCATGACACTTCGGGCATTTCGGCGGCGACGGTGCTGGCTGCGGTCGACAGCGGTGTCGACGCTGTCGATGCGGCGATGGATGCGCTGTCGGGCAACACCTCGCAGCCGTGCCTTGGTTCGATAGTCGAAGCCCTGAAGGGCCATGAGCGCGATCCGGGTCTCGATACCGAGTGGATCCGGCGGATCTCGTTCTACTGGGAAGCCGTGCGCAACCAGTATGCGGCGTTCGAGAGTGACCTCAAGGGGCCGGCCTCGGAAGTCTATCTGCACGAGATGCCGGGCGGTCAGTTCACCAATCTTAAGGAACAGGCGCGCTCGCTGGGGCTCGAGACCCGCTGGCACGAGGTGGCGCAGGCCTATGCCGACGCCAATGAGATGTTCGGTGACATCGTCAAGGTGACGCCGTCTTCGAAGGTGGTGGGCGACATGGCGCTGATGATGGTGAGCCAGGACCTCAGCGTCGCTGATGTCGAAAATCCGGCCAAGGATGTCTCGTTCCCCGATTCGGTGGTGTCGATGATGCGCGGTGACCTCGGACAACCGCCGGCCGGCTGGCCGAAAGCCTTGCAGAAGAAGGTGCTCAAGGGCGAAGATGCCTACACGGCGCGCCCGGGTTCCTTGCTTCCAGATGCGGATCTCGACGTCGAGCGCAAGGCGATCGAGACCAAGCTCGAGCGCGAGGTCAGCGAGAACGAGTTTGCCTCCTACCTGATGTATCCGAAGGTGTTTACTGATTTCGCACTGGCGAGCGAGACCTATGGACCGGTGTCGATGCTGCCGACGCCGGCCTATTTCTACGGTATCCCGGTGGGAGACGAGCTGTTCGTCGAGATCGAAAAGGGCAAGACGCTGGTGGTGCAGAACCTGGCCCAGGGCGAACCGGACGACAAGGGCATGGTCACCGTGTTCTTCGAGCTCAACGGCCAGCCGCGGCGGGTCAAGGTGCCTGACCGGGCCCACGGCGCGTCCGGATCAGCCGCGCGGCGCAAGGCAGAGGCAGGCAATGAAGCCCATGTCGGCGCGCCGATGCCGGGTGTCGTCTCGACCGTTGCGGTGGCTGCGGGGCAGGAGGTGACCGCAGGCGACGTGCTGGTGTCTATCGAGGCAATGAAGATGGAAACGGCGATTCACGCCGAGCGCAACGGTGTTGTGGCGGAAGTGCTGGTCAAGGCCGGCGACCAGATCGACGCCAAAGATCTTCTTGTTGTCTATGCATCGGAAGATTGAGCGGAACCGGATCGCCTGACTAAACAGCGTTTGCAGGCCTTGCGCCTGGCGCATTGATTTCGCATGGTCTCTGGCGGTCGCTCCGCCAGAGACAGCGCAGCCGGTGCGTGTTCCGCAAGGCTGCGCTGCCCCTTCCATCCACGAGGAACTTGCCATGCTCGCCGCCCTGCCGCTGATGATCGTCCCGCTGATTGCCTACAATCTGGTCCTGATCGGATTGTTTGGCGGTGGCGTTTCCGGACTCGGGTTGACGGTCATATCGCTGTCGATGATGTCGGGGGCGACATGGACCATGAGTCTCGGCGACCTGCTGATCGTGGTGTCGCTGGTGCTGCTGTTCATTGAAGTTCTGAAAGCCACCCGCACCGGTCCCTGGTCGGTGATCGATCACATGTTCTCGTTGCTGGTGTTCGTGGCCTTCCTGGTGGAATTCCTGCTGGTCCGCGATGCCGCGACACAGGTGTTCTTCATCCTGATGGTGATCGCGTTTGTCGATGTGATCGCCGGTTTTTCGGTCTCGATCCGCTCGGCTGGCCGGGATGTGTCGATCGGGCTCTGAACCCCGCGATCAGAGAGGCGCCGAAAGCGCCGCGCATCCAATCGGATGAGCAAGGTCGCTGTAACACGTTGAAAATGATGCATGTACGTTATCGTTCAGTTCAATCCATTTGAACGCGACATGCATTAGGCCTGTTCAGCCCGCGTCCGCTGTAAAGCCGGCAGCCTCGATTCCGGCAATTGCCGCAAGCTCGTCATTGTCGGAAGTATCGCCAGTGATGCCGACAGCGCCGATGATGGCGCCCTTGCGGTCCTTGACCAGCACGCCTCCGGGGACTGGGACGATCTTACCGCCGGAAACAGCCGAAAGGCCTTCGAGGAAATGCGGCCGGCTTTCGGCCTGGGCGTTGAGCCAGCGGGATCCGACGCCGACGGCAAGCGCGCCATAGGCCTTGCCGCTGGCAATTTCGAACCGCATCATCGATGCACCATCCTGACGCTGGAAGGCTTTGACGTGGCCACCGGCATCGAGCACGACCACCGCCAGGGGCTTTAGGCCGAGTTCCTTGCCCTTCGCGAGCGCGGAGGTGATGATCTTGAGAGCCTTGGACAGGGTTAGATCGGTCATGCTGAGTGCCTTTCAGGTCGATATCAGAAACGTATCGGATCCTTATAGGCCCACAACCGCGCACCGCACCACAGGCTTCAGCGTGGTTGCACGCGGCAAGCTGTTTTTCCAAAATGGAAACAATCAGGCTGCATTCATGCCGTTTGTGTCGAGACAGAGCTTTTCACACCAGTTACACAGTTTTACTGTCCGCGGCGCGTGCGGGGATTACGGCGCAGTCAGCGGCTGGCTGGTGAAGGCCGGGCTGCTCAGCTGTCGATCGAGTTGATCTTGTCCTGCAGCTGCTTCAACTGGGTCTTGAGCTCGTCGATATCCTTGGAATTGTCCTGCTTCCTGGGGGCTTCCTCCGTCGTGGTGGAATGCCCCAGCGCAAAAGGCGAGAACATCTGCATCGCCTTCTGAAACATCTCGGTGTTGCGACGGACCTGCTCCTCCACCAGCTGCATCGGCAGCTGCATGTTGCGTGTAACCGGGTTGTCGCCGAAGGATTTTGTGATTTGTGCGCGCAGCTCTTCCTGCTGTCCGGTCAAGGCCGCCATCGAGTGCTCAAGGTAGCTGGGAACCACCATCTGCAGTTGGTCGCCGTAAATCGCGATCAGTTGCCTCAGGAAGGAAACCGGCAGAAGCGTGTTGCCGGTCTTGGATTCCTGCTCGAAAATGATCTGGGTGAGAACCGAGTGGGTGATGTCGTCGCCGCTCTTGGCGTCGAGAACGACAAAGTCTTCACCTTTCTTTACCATGACTGCCAGATCGTCCAGCGTCACATAGGTGCTGGTGCCGGTATTGTAGAGTCGGCGATTGGCGTATTTCTTGATGGTGATGGTGCCGCTGTTTTTCGCCATTCTTCACTCTCCTCAATTGGTCTCCCCCGACCACAGCCTCGCCTTGATGTTGCAGACTGTAGGCGAAAACCGCTGATAAAGACAAATCCTTTGTGCATTGCGGCGAAGAGGGGCCGAAATCCTCAGATTATGGGGCCGATTAAACCGATTGCACCGATAATTCCGTCTTCCGGGATTTGACAGGAACAGCAAGCTCCGTCACGTTCACAGCAACTCATCACATCGTAACATGACAGGGAAATCCATCATGAACTCAATTGTTATCGCCAGCGCTGCCCGTACTCCCGTCGGCTCATTCAACGGTGCTCTGTCCTCCCTTCCGGCCCATGATCTGGGTGCGGTCGCCATCAAGGCTGCGCTCGAGCGCGCCGGTGTTGCACCGCAAGAGGTTGACGAAGTCATTCTTGGCCAGATCCTGTCGGCAGGCCAGGGCCAGAACCCTGCGCGCCAGGCGGCAATGAAGGCCGGCATTCCACAGGAAGCCACGGCCTGGGGCCTGAACCAGCTCTGCGGATCGGGTCTGCGCGCCGTCGCACTCGGCATGCAGCAGATCACTTCGGGCGACGCGAACATCATCGTCGCCGGCGGCCAGGAATCCATGTCGATGGCGCCGCATGCGATGCATCTGCGCAATGGCGTGAAAATGGGACCGGCCGGAATGGTCGACACCATGATGCTCGATGCGCTAACCGACGCCTTTTACAACTACCTGATGGGCAACACTGCGGAGAACGTCGCCAGGCAGTGGCAACTTTCGCGCGATGAGCAGGACGCCTTTGCGGTCAATTCGCAGAACAAGGCGGAAGCGGCGCAGAAGGCCGGCAAGTTCAAGGACGAGATCGCAGCCGTGACCGTCAAGGGTCGCAAGGGCGACACGGTGGTCGAGGAAGACGAATACATCAAGCACGGCGTGACCATCGAAGGCATCTCGAAACTGCGCCCGGCCTTCGACAAGGAAGGCACGGTGACCGCCGCCAACGCGTCCGGGATCAATGACGGGGCTGCCGCCACCGTGCTGATGAGCGAAGCCGAAGCTTCCAGGCGCGGCATTACCCCGATGGCGCGGATTGTCTCCTGGGCGACTGCCGGCGTCGATCCACAGATCATGGGCACCGGTCCAATCCCGGCCTCGCGCAAGGCGCTGGAAAAGGCCGGCTGGAGCGTCGGTGATCTCGACCTGGTGGAAGCCAACGAGGCATTTGCCGCACAGGCCTGCGCGGTCAACAAGGACATGGGCTGGGATCCGTCGATCGTCAACGTCAATGGCGGAGCGATTGCCATTGGTCACCCGGTCGGCGCATCGGGTGCACGCATTCTCAACACGCTGCTGTTCGAAATGGCCCGCCGCGACGCCAAGAAGGGGCTTGCGACGCTGTGCATCGGCGGTGGCATGGGCGTGGCGCTCTGCGTCGAGCGCGACTGACAACAAAAGAGAAGAGGGCGCGCTGGTCCCGGATGAATCAGCGCGCCGGTTGATCTAGTCTGCTCAAGACGGACGGCAACGTATGAAAAGTGTTCTTTGAGGAGGAGCAGCATGAGCAAGGTAGCAATCGTGACGGGAGGATCCCGCGGGATCGGTGCAGCGATCTCGATCGCGTTGAAGGAGGCGGGCTACACGGTCGCCGCCAACTATGCGGGCAATGACGAGGCGGCGGCGAAGTTTACCGATGAAACCGGGATCAAGACCTACAAATGGTCGGTGGCCGATTACGATGTCTGCGTAGCCGGGATCAAGCAGGTGGAGGAAGAGCTTGGACCGGTGGATGTGCTGGTCAACAATGCCGGCATTACCCGCGATGGCATGTTCCACAAGATGACGCCGCAGATGTGGAGCGAGGTGATCAACACCAACCTCACCGGCCTGTTCAACATGACCAATCCGGTGTGGAGCGGCATGCGGACACGCAAATACGGCCGCATCATCAACATCTCCTCGATCAACGGCCAGAAGGGCCAGGCGGGGCAGGTCAACTATTCAGCCGCAAAGGCCGGCGATATCGGCTTTACCAAGGCGCTGGCGCAGGAAGGCGCGCGTGCGGGCATCACCGTCAATGCGATCTGCCCGGGCTATATCGGCACTGACATGGTCAAGGCGATCGACGAGAAGGTGCTCAACGAGCGCATCATTCCGCAGATCCCGGTCGGGCGCCTTGGGGAGCCTGAGGAAATTGCCCGCTGCGTGGTGTTTCTTGCGTCGGAAGATGCGGGTTTCATCACCGGCTCGACGATCTCGGCCAATGGTGGTCAGTATTTCAGCTGATCACGGTGGCTGAACCGAAGGATCTACGCCCGGCGGATAACTGCCGGGCGTTATCATTTGGGCATCATTGTTCCGGCCGGCCGCATCTACTGCCGAGGATACGGCATCGGGGCAGGCGCGATGCAGGGAGATATCCGCAGTGACTGATTACACACTGTATTATTGGCCCATCCAGTTCCGTGGCCAGTTCGTCAGGTCTGCGCTTGCGCACATCGGCTGTGCCTGGGAAGAGGCAGGATACGAAGCCACACTTGTCCAAAAATCCTCGCCCCCGAACAAACAGCTGATTGCGCATATGGGGCCGCCGGTACTTACGGATCACCAGGGCAATATCCACATTTCCCAGATGCCAGCGATTCTGACCTATCTCGGTGACAAGCACGGACTGACGGGAGGCAAGCCGGGGGCACGCGCGATGTGTCTCAAACTGATCTGTGACGCCAATGACGTGCTCTACGAGATGACCCGGTACAACGGCGCCCAGATGTGGACCGCTGCGGCCTGGTCGGAGTTCGAGCCGCGGCTGCATCGCTGGATGGCGGTTTTCGAGGAGACAGCGTTGCGCCACGGCGTGACGGCTGACGCCGGGTTCATGCTCGGTGGCGATGCGCCCGGGATGGCCGATCTGGTGACGTCGACGCTTTGGGGCACGATGACCGCAAAGCTGCCGGCGCTCAGACCCGTGCTTGAGCGTCAGGCGCCGGTCATCACCGGGCTATCGGACAGGATCGCTGCGCTTCCGTGCCAGAGCGGCCTCAGGGTCTGGAGCGATGAGGCCTTTGGCGACGCCTGGTGCGGCGGACAGATCGAGGCATCGTTACGGCAAGTGCTGTAAAGGTTGTAGCGCGGTTGAGGCTTGTTTGGGCCGAACTGGTTAACGAAACCGGCTGTCAACCTGTCATTTCAGGCCCTTGCGCACAGAAGTTTAGGTGGCGATGCGGCTCGCGGCACAAGATCTTGTGGGGAACAAACCGGGAAATTTTGCCTGAAGCTGATTCGTCGCCGATTCGTTCCAGCGCTGTTCCGGAAGTTAACAGGAACCGTAAAAAGCCTCTGATTTCGTTGGCAATTTGTTCGGGTCACAAGCTGATTTCTGGGCCCCTGAAAATCGCGTTTGACGGGTCCGGCATCAACATCGATTAACGCGGCTGGACCGGGAAGGTTAATTTGTGCGCTCTCACGTCTCGATCCAGTGCGTTTCGTCAGCCGTTTCTAGTGGCACCGGGGCGGTCCTAAATCCATATATAGTGGTGAACAAAAGGCCAACCGGGTGAGGTCGGTGATTCGTCGCCGATTCGTTCCGCCGCTGTTCCGAAGGTTAACCGGAACGCTCTAATGGCGCCGAATGCGTTTACGAAGTCTTTGGAATTATTGACAAACTATTACCATAGACGCTCTGCACGAGCATCCCGGACAGGTGAACCCTTCAAAGGTTAACGGGCAAGCGCAAACCGCCTGTGACCATTACGGGATCGATTCAGCATCTGGTGCCGGCGATGGCGTATCGGAATAGATGTTGCGGTGAACAAAGCCGGAATCAGGGCGAGTCATTGATTCGTCGCTGATTCGTTCCGCCACTGTTCCAATCGTTAAAATGCAAGCTATCGGATGGCTCGATATTTGCCCCTGTTTCGCCAGGCTTGATGTGTTAGGTAACACCGGTCTTGACCTGTATACGGACACCGATGCCCGCTTCCCCTAGCCATTCTCCAAAGCCCCTGATCCTGTCCGGACGCGGTGTCACCGCCGTGCTGGGGCCGACCAATACCGGAAAGACCCATTTCGCCATCGAGCGGATGGCGGCACACTCCTCCGGTGTCATCGGGCTTCCGCTCAGGCTTCTGGCGCGCGAGGTCTATGGCCGGATGGTGGAGAAGGTCGGGGTGAGCCACGTGTCGCTGATTACCGGCGAAGAGAAGATCACGCCGCCGGGCGCGCGCTATTCGGTCTGCACCGTGGAAGCGATGCCGCAGGAAACCAGCGCCGCTTTCGTCGCCATCGACGAGGTCCAGATCGCCGGAGATCTCGAGCGCGGGCATGTGTTCACGGACCGGATCCTGTCGCTGCGCGGGCGGGAGGAAACCCTGCTTTTGGGATCGGCGACGGTGCGGGGCATCCTCGAACAATTGCTGCCCGGACTCACCATTGTCGAGCGCCCGCGCTTGTCGGAGCTGCATTATGCCGGATCAAAGAAGATTACCCGGCTGCCGAGGCGCTCTGCGATCGTGGCCTTTTCGGCCGACGAGGTTTACGCGATTGCCGAGCTGGTGAGGCGGCAGCGCGGCGGTGCTGCGGTGGTGCTGGGCGCGCTGAGCCCGCGCACCCGCAATGCCCAGGTCGCGCTCTACCAGAACGGCGATGTCGATTACCTGGTGGCCACCGACGCCATCGGCATGGGACTCAATCTCGATGTCGATCACGTGGCATTTGCCCAGGACCGGAAGTTCGACGGCTATTCCTACCGGCAGTTGACGGCCTCCGAGTTCGGCCAGATCGCCGGACGGGCAGGGCGGCATTTGCGGGACGGAACCTTCGGCGTCACCGGACAGGTCCAGCCCTTGCCGGAAGAGCTGGTGCAGCGGCTTGAAAGCCATGTGTTCGAGCCGGTGAAGATCCTGCAGTGGCGCTCCAAGCAGCTGGACTTTTCAACGCTGAGAAACCTGCAGGCCAGTCTGGATCAGGTTCCAGCGGTCCAGGGGCTGACAAGGGCGGTGCCGGCGGTGGATCAGCGCGCGCTCGAGCACCTGGTCAATGATTTCGAAGTTCGTGACCTGGCCAGCACGCCGAAAAATGTTGCCACACTGTGGGATGTCTGCTCTTTGCCTGATTACCGGCGAATTGCGCCTGCGCAACATGCCGATCTGATTGCCACAATTTACCGCGACCTGATCCGGAAAGGCGAAGTCAACGAGGATTTTCTGGCAGAACAGGTTCGCAGAACCGATTCCACGCATGGAGAAATCGACACCTTGTCCGCCCGGATTTCACAGATCCGGACCTGGACTTACATTTCCAACAGACCTGAATGGCTTGCCGATCCGACACACTGGCAGGAAAAGACGCGCGAAATTGAGGACCGATTGTCCGATGCGTTGCATGAAAGGTTGACGAAACGCTTTGTTGACCGCAGGACATCTGTGCTCATGAGGCGCCTGAGAGAGAACGCGATGCTCGAAGCTGAAATCAGTGTAAACGGTGATGTCTTTGTCGAAGGACATCACATTGGACAATTGGCCGGATTCCGATTCATGGCGGATACATCGGCTGACGGGCCGGATGCCAAGGCCGTGCTAGCGGCTGCGCAAAAGGCACTGGCGCTGGAATTCGAAGCGCGCGCAGCGCGGCTGCATGCGTCCGGCAATTCCGATTTCGCCATCGGCACGGACGGAACCGTGCGCTGGCTCGGCGATCCGGTGGCCAAGCTTGCCAGCGGCGATCACATTCTAAAGCCGCGGACGATCCTGCTGGCCGACGAACAGCTGACCGGCGGCGCAAGGGATCTCGTCGCGGCGCGCGTCGACCGATTCGTCAATCATCATATCGCCACCGTGCTCAAGCCGCTCGACGACCTGACACGGGCCGAGGATCTCGACGGTCTGGCGCGTGGCCTCGCGTTCCGGCTTGCGGAAAATCTCGGCGTGCTGTTCCGGCGTGACGTTGCCGAGATGATCAAGGATCTCGACCAGTCGGCGCGCGCAAGCCTGCGCAAATACGGCATTCGCTTCGGCGCCTACCATATTTTCATGCCGGCGCTGCTCAAGCCGGCACCGGCGGAACTGGTGACCCTGCTCTGGGCGCTTGCCAATGACGGCTTCTCGAAACCGGGCTATGGCGACGTGACGCCATTGCTGGCGGCTGGCCGAACATCGGTGGCCACCGACCCGGCAATCGACCGCGAATTCTATCGCCTCGCCGGGTTCAGGTTCCTCGGCAAGCGCGCGGTCCGGATCGATATTCTCGAGCGGCTGGCCGACCTGATCCGGCCCGCGCTGCAGTGGAAGCCCGGCACGCAGGGCGCGCGTCCCGAGGCGGCCTATGACGGCCGGCGCTTCATCACCACGACCGGAATGCTCTCCATCCTCGGCGCCACCCAGGACGACATCGAGGAGATTCTCAAGGGTCTCGGCTACCGTGCCGACTCGGTACCTGCAGAGGAAGCGCAGGCGCATATTGCCGGTCTGGATGCGTTGCAGCCGGATGCGGGCAGCAAGGATGGGAACGGGCCGGTGGTCGAGGTCGTGGTCTCGCGCACTGCCGCCGACCGGCCGCACAAGCCTGCCGCCGCCGCCGACGGAGACCAGGCTGCCGTGCCGGCAGGCAATGCCGCATCTTCGGCCGCTAGCGAAACGCCGACAGCGAGCGAACTGCCCGTGACGGCCGAGGAAGCGGGCGCCGCGCCTGCTGAGGCTGCTGAGCATTCCGAGGCCACCGAGGCGGGTGCCGCAGGATCCAGCGAGAGCACCGGCATCGAGGCGCCCGAGACGGATGCTGCCGCGGAAAGCACGGAAGAGACGGAAGCACCGCGTCCGGTACTGCTGTGGCGTCCCGGCGGACGTCAGGATGCGCAGCGCGGGCCGCGCAATGCGCCCGGCGAGGGCCGGGGACGCCGCGATGGCGGACAACGCAATGCCCGCTCCGGCGAACAGCAGGAGGGCGAGGGCCGGCAAGGCAGGGGACATCGCGGAAAGCCGGGGCATCCCGGCAAGGGCGGCGCCGGCAAGGGTGCACCGGGACGCGGCGGCAAGGGCGGTCAGGGTGAGGCCAATCGCGGTGGTCGCAACGAGCGGCCACAGCGCAAGGAAAAGCCGCTAGATCCGGATTCGCCTTTCGCAGCGCTTGCGGCCCTTCGTGACCAGCTGAAGAAATAGGCTTCTGTCTGGTGGAACCGACGGCGCGACAACGGATCGACAAATGGCTGTTCTTTGCGCGGATCATCAAGTCACGGACCCTGGCGGGGAAGTTCGCGGCTGCCGGCAATGTCAGGGTCAACAGCGAAAAGATCGACCAGGCCAGCGTTCAGATCAAGCCGGGGGACGTTCTCACCCTTACCCAGGAGCGGCGCATCCTGGTGCTCAGGGTGCTGGGATGCGGGAATCGGCGTGGGCCGGCGCCTGAAGCCCAGTTGCTTTATGAGGACATCACGCCCAAGCCGGTGGCAGCCGGCGAGGCCAAGCCCGTCGCAGCACGAAGAGAGCCCGGGTCGGGGCGGCCGACCAAGCGGGACAGGCGAAAAATAGATCAGTTCCGCCATCCCGATGACGATGCATGAAAATCCCTTGACCCCGGGCGGTCTTGAGAAGCTCATTCGCCGAAACCGGATGTGGCCGCGAGGTTTGCCCAGCCCTGTACGGCTGCGGCGCTTTGGCAAAATCTGAAGTCTTGCAATGCGCGGTCAAAGCCGGTACCTCAGCGCCGTTGTTTGCTATTGCACGTGGCGTCTTGCACCGGTCGTCACGGACGCTGTAACGCTCTGAAGTGATGCACAACCGGCCGGCACGAGACAAGTGCTGTACGTGGCATGCATGGAGCCCCAGGAGAGACGTATGACCTATGTGGTGACTGATAATTGCATTCGCTGCAAATACATGGATTGCGTTGAAGTCTGCCCGGTAGATTGTTTCTACGAGGGCGAAAACATGCTGGTCATCCATCCTGACGAGTGCATCGATTGCGGTGTTTGCGAGCCGGAATGCCCGGCAGAAGCGATCAAGCCGGATACCGAGCCGGGGCTCGAGAAATGGCTCGAAGTCAACACAGAGTTTGCCGACAAGTGGCCCAATATCACCATCAAGCGTGATGCCCCTGCCGACGCCAAGGAGTATGACGGCAAGGACAACAAGTTCGAGCTGTACTTCTCTGCCGAGCCCGGCGAAGGCGACTGAGCGGAGCCAATTCCAGATTGATATTGCTGCAATGCGGTGGATTCAACTGTGCGCTGCCGCATGATTAACCAAATCGTAACTTGTTGCGACTCGCCACTTTTCGCCGCTCGCGCAAATCATTGATTTACACCATTTTTTGTGATACACATTATATTACTGACATCTTCAAGGCGCCGTCAGGGCGAAACAAGAAGCAAAAAACGGAAGCAAACGTCCCTCATAGCGGTAGCCCTCTCCTTGCAGCTCCACGCTGTCGGTTTGACATTCTCCGCGCGATGATTGCCTCTGGTTTTGCCTTGTCCAGCTCTCGAAAGCGTTGTCAGCGCGATGCGCCTGTCGGCAGTCGCAGGACCGGTCCGGGCAACCCATGTCCGGCTCCCAGTGTCCGTTTCCGTAACAGGGAGTTTTGAGAACGCATGACAACCCAGCAGAAAAAGCCTTCACAGAGACAGGGTTTCAAGACCGGTGAATCGATTGTTTATCCAGCCCATGGCGTTGGACAGATCGTTGCCATCGAAGAACAGGAAGTCGCAGGCCACAAACTCGAACTGTTTGTGATTGATTTTGAAAAAGACAAGATGCGCCTCAAGGTGCCAGTTGCAAAGGCTCTGTCCATCGGCATGCGCAAACTGTCGGAGACAGACTTCGTCGAGCGCGCCCTGAAGGTCGTCCAGGGCCGGGCCCGGGTCAAGCGGACCATGTGGTCGCGCCGTGCGCAGGAATACGATGCGAAGATCAATTCCGGCGATCTGATTTCGATCGCGGAAGTGGTTCGGGATCTCTATCGCGCCGAAAACCAGCCCGAGCAGTCCTATTCGGAGCGTCAGCTTTACGAAGCGGCACTTGACCGGATGGCCCGCGAACTGGGTGCCGTTAACAAGATGTCCGACACTGAAGCGGTGCGCCTGATCGAGGTCAACCTCAACAAGGGGCCCAAGCGCGGCAAAGCCAATGATGAAGATGGTGCCCAGGAAGAAGCTGCCTGATCTTCTGCCATCGTCACCCTGACATTTGAGCCCGGGCCGTCTGACGCGCCCGGGCTTTTTCGTTGTGCGGGCTCCTGACTGCCGGAGCCGTCGCGGTGTCGGGGAAGCGATCACTCCGGTTCGGCACGATGGCCTGCAGGACCCACCGGCGCGCATAGCGCTTCCCTCGCTGCGATGACCTGGAGCGGACTTCGATACTTTTGCTGCATACTTGAAGTATGCTGGTATTCGCAGGCTATTGCAGTCTTTTCACGTTTTTTCGGAACCATTCCGGCTCTCGCAACTTTTGTCTTCAGGGCTGTGCCTAGTCTTATTGTGTGTGGCGCTGTCAAAGCTTCTCGTCGGGCGTGGTGATCTGTTCTCGTTTGGCGCGCGTAGAACTAAGCGAAGAGCAAATTAGGCCGGAGGATGTGATGAAAGCGATATCCGCAAACAGGCAGATGGTTCGCGCAGCAATGGCCGCGCCCTATCTTGAACGCGATGAAGAGCACGATCTGGCTGTTCGCTGGAAAGACAAGAAGGACCAGGATGCGCTTCACCGCATTACCATGGCGCATATGCGGCTGGTGATCTCCATGGCGGCCAAGTTCCGGAACTTCGCCCTGCCGATGAACGATCTGATCCAGGAAGGCCATGTCGGGCTGCTGGAAGCCGCCGCCCGGTTTGATCCGGAACGCGACGTACGGTTTTCGACCTATGCAACATGGTGGATTCGGGCGTCAATCCAGGACTACGTTCTGCGGAACTGGTCCATCGTGCGTGGGGGTACCAGTTCGGCGCAGAAAAGCCTGTTTTTCAATCTGCGGCGGTTGCGGGCGAAGATTGCCCAAGATGACCCATCCCTCTCCGAGAGTGCGATCCAGTCCCAGATTGCCAATTCTCTTGGCGTCCACGCCAAGGACGTTGCAGTGATGGATGCGCGCCTGTCAGGATCGGATTCCTCTCTTAACGCGCCGATGTCGGCCGGCGATGATGGATCGTCGTCAGACCGCATGGACTTTCTCAAGAGCGAGGATCCCCTGCCTGACGAGCAAGTCTCGATGATGATCGACGAAGAGCGCCGGAATGTCTGGCTCGACGATGCACTCAACACGCTCAACCCACGCGAACTGCGGATTATCCGTGAACGACGGTTGAGCGAGGAGGGGGCGACGCTCGAATCGCTGGGGTCGGAACTCGGGATTTCCAAGGAACGGGTGCGGCAGATCGAAAACCGGGCGCTCGAGAAGCTCCGGACCGTGCTCACCGCGGAGACGCCGGAGATTGCCAGTCTGTAAGGCTCAGCGGTTTCGCGCCAACACCAGATGCCTATCGCGTTCAAACGGTTTCATTTGAACGCGATAGGCATTGCTTCACGATGTTAAGCCGACTTTTGCGCATCCCAATGGATGCGCGGCGCCGCAGCGGCGGTGGCCGGCGGGTGGTCACCTGTCGCTGACGATCTTGACCTTCTGGCCCGGTGACAGGGCCGTTCCCGGCGCAATCGCGTTCAGCAGCCTGAACAGGTCGTCCCGGCGTTCGACGCCACTCATCTGTGCGGCCAGAGAAGCGACGGTGTCGCCGGGTGCGACCGTGACTATGCGGATGCGCAAAGGCTGAATCTCGCGGATCTCCCGAGCCGACATCCGCTTGAACCCGGCGCGCACCACCGAGGCCGTTGCGTCGAGCTGGCTGCTACCCCTCTCGGCTGCCGTCAGGAACCGGTAAATACGGTCCTTCACCCGAATTACGGTGATGTCAAAGTCCCAACGGTCCGCGCTGGCGCGGGCCGTGGCCGCGGGCAGGTCGTCAATGCGGGTTTCCCGAATGGAATTGGGGTCGAGGCCTGTTACCCAGCCGGATGCTATGTAATCGGCAAGCGACTGGCGGCTGTCATCGGTCACTCCATCAAAGCGGATGGCGAGGTCGTTCGGTCCTGTGGCAAGCACGGCGTCGGCATTGTTGTCGATGCGGAAACCTGACGGCACCCGGAATTTTATACCCAGAACCGGATGCAGGAACTCTGTTCCTCGGACATACCCCTCGTTCGGGCTGTCGCCGAACAGCAAGCCATCAATGCCTTCAAGATAGTAATCGCGACCGCGGTCGCCGACACCTTCCTGACCGAATGCCCTGGCGTGGTTCCTGGCGAGCTCGACCCGTTGTGGAGCATTGGGGTGACTGGCAAGAAAGTCGAGGCTGGCGTCGGATTCCGGATCGTCCGAACTGAATCGCTGGTTGGCACTCATCGATTCGAGAAAACGTGGTGCCGCATAGGGGTCGTAGCCGGCTTCACCGAGCATTCTCACGCCAATGACATCGGCCTGCAGTTCCTGGTTGCGGGAAAAGGCAGCCAGCGACAGCTTTCCGCGCGCCACCGCCCGGCGACCGTCGATGGAATTGGCGAACAGCTCTTCCGCGACCTGGCCTGCAAGCTCGACTTCCTGTTCGCGGCGCTGCCGCTCGAGGCCATGGTTGGCGGTGACGTGGGCCATCTCGTGCGACAGCACGGCTGCGACTTCCGAGGCGTCATTGGCCAGGGCCAGCAGACCGCGGGTGACGTAGAGATAGCCGCCTGGCAGGGCGAAAGCATTGACGGCGGGGGAGTTGAGCACCGTGATGCGATAGGCCTGGCTCGGGTTTTCTGACACCAGCGTCAACGCGCCGACAATGCGCGCCACCAGGCGTTCGGTCTTGGCATCGCGGAATTCACCGCCATAGCTGGCGATGATGCGGGGATGCTCATTGGCGCCTATGCGCGTGCGCGGATCGGAAGCGGCGGCCTTTTCTGCGGTCTGCGGTGTGGATGACGGCTTGACCGAAGGCTCGTAGACATCGACGCCCAGTGTCTGGCAACCGGAGAGCAACGCTGCGCCACCAGCGGCAATCAACGCGATGCGAAGCTTGCTGCGGATGGAGATAGTCATATTAGTATGTGGCGCTGCTGTCTTGGCCATGATCCGGTCTATTGTTCTGTCATAATGATGCCGGGAGGAAAGCTGAAAACAAGCCGAAGCATGTGGCACCGGTCTATCCCAATTCGCGCCACTTCTCCAGTGACAAACACTCACGTCGAAATTGTGGCGCTGTGCAGATTTCTGCCCGTACCGCCAAGGGGTCAGGCCCTGTCGAACTCATAGGGAAGGGAAGACCTAAACAGGTCCCGAACCCAGATAGGCCTGCAGATCCGGCAGGTCTCGACGCTCAAAAAAACCGTCTGCAGGCGCATCTGCGGCTATGCGCCCCTTGGCGATGAACAGGATCTGGTCGGAGGCAGCCCGGGCTTCATCGGGGTCATGGGTGACCATCAGCACGGTTGCGCCGACCTCGGCCCGGATCTCCAGCATCAGTCCAAGCATATCGGCGGCCAGGCCGGGGCCGAGACCATCGAAGGGTTCGTCGAGCAGGAGAAGCGGACGCCGGCGGGCGAAGGCACGGGCGAGCGCCACACGCTGCCTTTCGCCGCCCGACAGAGTGGCTGGCATGCGCTTGCCGAAGCCTGCGAGGCCGACGCGCTCGAGCGCCTTGTCGACCTGCGTCCAGGCGGCTCTGTCCAGTTTCAGTGCGGGATCGAGGCCAAGGCCGATATTGGTCCGGATGTCGAGATGGGCAAACAGGTTGTTATCCTGAAACACCATGGAAATGCCGCGTTCGGACGGCGCGAGACCGGTGACGTCGCGTCCATCGAGGATTATCCTGCCGCTGGCCGGTGTCAGGAAGCCGGCGGCGAGATTTAGAAGGGTCGACTTTCCGGCGCCAGACGGGCCGAGTATGGCTGTCACCGTTCCCGACTGCCGGCGGAAGTCGAATGCAGCGCTCAGCTCTCCCATGCCATAGGCGACGCCGTCAAACGCGATTGCACGGTGTTGCCTCATCGGTCCACGCTTCCATTCCGGGTGCCAAGTTTCTCGGCGACAATCATCAGCGCCATGGTGATTGCGCCCAGCAACAATGCAAGGCCAGCAGCATCGGCCGTGCGGTAGCTTCCCAGTTTCTGGTACAAGAGCCAGGGCAGGGTCACAATACGATCGCTGCCAAACAGCGCGATGGCGCCCAGATCACCGAGCGACAGGGCCACTGCAAAGACAAAGCCGGTGGCAAAGGCTGGCAGCATGGCCGGAATGTCGATCTGTGATAGTCGGTGTCTGCCGACCACGCCGAGCGACACGGCCAGCCGCCCGTTGCGTTCAAGCGTATTCTGGTGCGCGGGCTCGAGAACCCGCATGACGAAGGGCAGCGCCATCAGCGCGTTGATCAGCACGATGACCATCAGCGGGGCGAGCAGCTGGCCTGCGCCGCCGCCGAGCAGGAGGAACCATCCTGCGCCAAGCACGACCGGGGGAACCAGCAAGGTCAGAGAGCCTGCAGCGCCGGACAGTCCGGCCAGCAGCCCCAGCGGAACGGAACGGGGCCGGTGTCCGGCAGAGTAACGGGCACGTACCAGACATGCTGCAAGCAACACTGACAGGGCCGCAGCAGAAATGCCGATCGAAAGGCTTGTGCCGGCCGCGCGCCAGAACAGCGCGTCGGTGAGCAAACGGGAGAGGTCGGCGCTCAACCCGGAGACGACCACGGCTGCCATGGGTGCACCGACGAATAGCCCGCCCAGACCAATCAACACCGCGTCAGGCAGAAGGTGCAGCCCGCCCTGGACGTCGGGGCGGTTGGTGCCGCCGCCCTTGGTCTCGCCCTCCTCTGCCGGTGTGCCGAGGAATTTGAGAACCAGCATCACAATCAGTGTCATGCTGATCTGGATGAGAGACAATAGCACGGCGCGGCCGGGATCAAAGTCAAAGCGCAGCGCCTGGTAGATCGCGACTTCGAGCGTGGTGGCCGCCGGTCCGCCGCCAAGCACCAGTACCAGCGTGAACGAGGTGGCGCAGAGCATGAAGACCAGCCCGGCGGCACTTGCTGCGGACCGGCGCATCGCCGGCCATTCGACCCGCCGGAACAGCGAGAGCCCGCTCATGCCCAGGTTGGCGGCGGTCTTCCAGTATTCCGGCGGCAGGCGTTCGAGCGCCGGCAGAATCAGCCGGACGGCAAGCGGCAGGTTGAAGAAGACATGGGCGAGAAGAATTCCGCTCAGGCCGTAGATCGAGAAAGGGGTTTCGGCGCCCATGAGCCCAAGCCCCTTGTTGGCAACACCATTGCGGCCCCAGACCTCAATCAGGCCAAGTGCGGCAACCAGCGGCGGCAAGCCGAGCGGGACGGCAAAGAGTTTGATCAGCCAGCGCCGCCCGGCAAAGTCTGGGCGGCGGGCAAGAGCGCGGGCGAGCGGCACCGCGAAGACAAGGCTGAGCAGTGTCGACAGGCCTGCCTGCATCAGCGTGAAGCGGGTGATCCTGATGAGATAATCACCCTGGTTAGAAGTCACTCCGGTAGACTCGCCATGGGTGAGGAGAACTGCGATCGGCACAGCGAGAGCCAGGCCAATCGCCATCAGCGCGGCAAGTCCTGCCGCGCGTGATGCGCGATGCTCGCCCCGGGTCAGCATGGTGGCGAGATCCGGATCAGCGGCTCATGGCGCCGAGCCATTCGTCGATCCAGGCTGCCCGGTTTTCCGCGACTTCTTCCGGTGTGTAGAGGAAGGTCTTCTTGGGCTCGACCAGTTTGCCGAAAGCTTCGGGAAGCTCCATGGTGATGGCCGCAGCTGGCAGCATCCAGTTGTTGGTGGGAATCACGTTCTGGAAGCCTGGCGTCATCACGAAGTCGAGGAATTCCCGTGCCAGATCCTTGTCCGGCGCATTGGCCAGCAGGCCGGCAACCTCGATCTGTAGATAGTGGCCCTCGGAGAACTCGGCTGCCTGGTAACGGTCGGTTTCTTCCGCCACCATATGGTAGGCGGGCGAGGTGGTATAGGACAGAACCATCGGCGCCTCGCCCGAAGTGAACAGGCCATAGGCTTCCGACCAGCCCGGTGTCACTGTCAGCACGCGGCTGGCGAGCTTCTCCCAAGCCTCGGGCGCATCGTCGCCATAGACCGACTTCACCCAGAGCAGCAGGCCCAGGCCCGGTGTCGAGGTGCGTGGATCCTGAATAACGATCTTCTGCTCCGGCTCACCATCGACCAGGTCCTTGAGGCTTGCGGGTGGATTGGCAACCGTCTCGGTGTCGTAGACGACGGCGAAATGGCCGTAGTCATAGGGGATGAAGGTGTCATCGCTGAAGCCGCCCGGAACAGTGACAGCCTTGGTGTCGAGGCCATGGGCCTCAAAAAGACCGGTGGCCTTGGCTTCTGCGACGAGATTTGTGTCGAGGCCGAGCACCACGCCGGCCTCGGCGTTGTCGCCTTCCAGCTTGAGACGATTGAGCAGCGCCACGCCATCGGCGACGCCGACCCAGGTGAGATCGCAACCACACTCGGCCTCAAAGGCGGCCTCGATTTTCGGGCCGGGGCCCCACTCGGCGATGAAGCTTTCATAGGTGAAGACCGTCAACGCCCTGTCGGCGCTGCTGGCGGGACCTGCGATAAACGGGACAACAGCTGCAAGAGCAGCGGGAATGAAACGAGATATGCGCATGGATTGCGCCTCCTTTTCTCAGAAATGACAGGAATAGGCGCGATGGGCACGTCTAATCCCTCCGCCGGTACAAACCGGATCAGGTTCTTCGGGTTGACCATGCGGTCTCTCAGCCTGGCGCAGACACCCGGCACCCCGTTAGAGCAGGATCAGACATAGAATTTCTTCCAGACGCTGGCAAGTGCGGCCAAAACTGCTATTGGCTTGCGCCATGAGATCCAATTCAACATTCGCAGTCCTGCTTGGCGGGACGCTCGAGATCGATGACCGTGTTCTGGAATTGATACAGGGGGCACGGGTGATCGCTGCCGATGGCGGTATGCGCCATGCCCAGGCTCTCGGCGTACTGCCAGAAGTGTGGGTCGGGGATTTCGATTCGACGCCCGACGGGCTGTCCGAGTTTCATGCCGCTACGCCGCGGATGCCGTTCCCGGCCGAGAAGAACTTCACCGACGGTGAACTGGCAATCGAACAGGCAATCGAGCGCGGGGCCACCCGGCTGGTGCTGATCGGCTCCTTCGGCGGTGAACGCACCGACCATGCGCTGTCTCACCTGCTGCTGGCAGTAACGCTGGCCGAGCGTGGCTTTGAGGTGGTGCTGACATCCGGGCAGGAAGAGGCGGTACCGCTGCTGCCGGGCTTGCGGGAACTCGATCTGCCCGCCGGTTCGCTGTTTTCCGTCATCGCGTTCAGTGCCCTGACAGGGTTGAGCCTGAGAGGGGCGAAGTATCCGCTCGACCAGGCCGATATTGCATTCGGCGCCTCGCGCACCATCTCCAATGTGGCCCAAGGGCCTGTGACCGTCAGACTAAATGCCGGTCGCGCCCTGATCATCGCCCGTCCCCATGATTTTTCCGGAGCATGAGCATGGCGCCTCCCATTCTCAAACTTGACGATATCGGCCTTTCCTTTGGCGGCACGCCGCTGCTTGACGGGGCCGAGCTGCAGGTCGAGCCCGGCGACCGGATCTGCCTTGTCGGCCGCAACGGCTCGGGCAAATCGACGCTTCTGAAGATTGCCGCCGGACAGGTCGAGCCGCAGTCGGGCGAGATCTTCCGGCATCCGTCCTCGACTGTCCGCTACCTGCCGCAGGCACCGGATTTCGAGGGGTTCGACACGGTTCAGGCCTATGCGGAAGCCGGGCTCGGCCCCAATGATGATGTCTATCGTGTCACTTATCTGCTTGAGCATCTGGGGCTCGACGGAGACGCCGATCCGCAGACGCTCTCGGGCGGGGAAGCCCGGCGGGCGGCGCTGGCGCGGGTGCTGGCGCCGGAGCCCGATATCCTTCTGCTTGACGAGCCGACCAACCATCTTGATCTGCCGACGATCGAATGGCTGGAAGAGGAATTGCTGCGAACCCGCAGCGCGCTTCTGGTGATTTCGCATGACCGGCGCTTCCTCGAACGGGTCAGCCGGATCACGATCTGGCTCGACCGCGGCCGGTCGCTGCGGCTCGACCGCGGCTTTGAACATTTCGAGGCCTGGCGCGATACGGTGCTGGAAGCCGAGGAGCTGGAACAGCACAAGCTGGGCCGCCAGATCGAGCGCGAGGAACACTGGCTGCGCTACGGCGTGACGGCGCGGCGCAAGCGCAACATGCGGCGGCTGTCGGATCTCAAGACCATGCGGGCCGAGCATCGCGGCCACAAGGGCCCGCAAGGGCGGATCAATGCGCAAGTGGCCGAGGGCCGTGATTCCGGCAAGCTGGTGATCGAGGCCGAAGGCATCTCCAAGCGCTTTGACGGGGCGGATCCGGTAGTGCGCGACTTCTCGATCCGAATCAATCGCGGCGATTGTATCGGTATCATCGGCCCGAATGGTGCGGGCAAGACGACGCTCCTGAAGATGCTGATCGGCGAACTCGAAACCGACACCGGCTTCGTGCGGCATGGCTCGAAGCTCGACATCGCGGTGCTGGACCAGCGCCGGGACGTACTCAATCCGGACGAGACACTGGCGCATTATCTTACCGATGGGCGCGGTGACAGCCTGATTGTCAATGGCGAGGCCAAGCATGTCACCGGCTACATGAAGGATTTCCTGTTCCAGCCGGAGCAGGCACGGACGCCGATCCGAAATTTGTCGGGCGGCGAGAAGGCCCGGCTGGTGCTGGCGCGGATCCTGTCACGTCCGTCCAACCTGCTGATCCTTGACGAACCGACCAACGATCTCGACATGGAGACGCTGGACCTGCTGCAGGAGGTCGTTGCCTCCTATTCCGGCACGGTGATCCTGATCAGCCATGACCGTGATTTTCTCGACCGCACGGTGAATTCGACGCTGGCGCCGGCCGATCCCGTGGACCCCGACGGACGCTGGATTGCCTATGCCGGCGGCTACTCCGACATGCTGACCCAACGCGGAACCGAGGCGAAGGAAAAGAAGGCGCGGGCTGCGCAGGAAGCGGCCAGCCGTCCTGCAGCTGCCACCAAGTCACAGGCTGGAGGCCGGGACAACACGCGAAAGCTCTCCTACAAGCAGAAATTCGCGCTGGAATCGCTGCCCGCAAAGATCGAGGAAGCGCAAGCCAAGCTCGCCAAGGTCGAGGCGGAGATGGCTGATCCTGCCCTGTTTGCCAAGGACCCGAACGGGTTTGCCACTCGCGCCAAGACCCACGATGCCCTCAAGGCCGAGATCGAGGCGATGGAAGGTGAATGGCTGGAACTTGAAATGATCCGCGAGGAAATCGAAGGCGGCTAAGGCTGCAGGCGCGGCCGCATTTCCGCGCCCGGCTTCCGTCAGTCGGCCTGTGTCACAGAGGCGATGACGAAGGTGTGGAGTTCATCCGCCCCGTGGTCGCGAACAGAGATGTATTCCCCGGTCTTGAAGACGTGGTTGGAAAGCCGGTAACCGGTTTCGTCGTCATTGTCGTCGGCGGGATCATAATCGAAGGCCCAGCCGCCTTTCGGATGATGGACCAGATAGCCCAGCTCGGAGCGTTCTCCATCCCAGAAGCGGATCACCGTGCATGCCGATGGCACCTTTTCCCAGGCTTCCCTGTCGAGACGGCCGTCTGCGTCGAGCGGCGCATGGATGTCGTAACCGCGATGAACGTTGCCATCGGGGAAATCCTTGTTGCGGGCCATGACCAGATGAATGTGGTAAAGCGTCATCTCGTTCTCCCATAAGCGAAGTTCCAAGCTCACGCCCATCCTGTGCCATTGACGGCGATGATGCTTTGATCTGGCGCAAACCGTGTCAGCGGGTTGCGTCCCGGGCCCGAGTATGGTGTTGAAGACCCCATGAAACCAAGCTGCCTATGATGCGGCACATGGAGGGTACATGCAGTTTGAAGGCACTTCGGCCTATGTGGCGGAAAAGGATCTCACCGTAGCGGTCAATGCGGCCATCAAGCTCGAACGGCCACTATTGGTCAAGGGCGAGCCGGGGACCGGGAAAACCGAACTTGCCATCCAGATTGCCCGGGCGCTTGGCCTGAACCTGATCGAATGGTCGGTGAAATCCACCACCAAGGCGCAGCAGGGCCTCTACGAATATGATGCGGTCAGCCGGTTGCGCGACAGCCAGCTCGGCGACGAGCGGGTCAATGATGTTTCCAACTACATCCGCCGTGGCAAGCTGTGGGAAGCCTTCGTTGCAGAGAAGAAAACCGTGCTGCTGATCGACGAGATCGACAAGGCCGACATCGAGTTTCCAAACGATCTGCTGCAGGAACTCGATAGGATGGAGTTCTTTGTCTACGAGACCGGCGAAACCATCCGCGCCCGTCACCGGCCGATCGTCATCATCACATCCAATAACGAGAAGGAGCTGCCCGACGCGTTTCTGCGCCGGTGTTTCTTCCACTATATCCGCTTCCCGGACATGGACACGCTGCAGCGTATCGTCGATGTGCATTATCCCGGCATCAAGCAGGCGCTGGTACGTGAAGCCCTGACCCAGTTCTATGAGGTCCGCGAGACGGCGGGACTGAAGAAAAAGCCGTCGACCTCGGAAGCGCTCGACTGGATCAGGCTTCTGGTCTCCGATGATGTAGAACCGGAAACATTGCGCGGCGATGCGAAGAACGCCTTGCCGAAACTGCACGGAGCCTTGCTGAAGAACGAACAGGACGTGCATCTGTTCGAGCGGCTGGCGTTTCTGGCGCGGCAGCGGGGCGCCTAATTCCATCCGTGCCGTGGGGCTGCCTGACAAGATTGACCTCGGTGGCGCGCGTGACTAGATTGGTGCCCGTGGTGATTTGGCCGGCCGGCTTGCAGCCACGTTAAACAACTCGCTAAATGGCCGACGGGCATGTTCCCACCGGACCGGTAGCGTTTTTTTCGCGGCCGGTTTTTTGTTGGAGCAAAGTGACATGCCGATCCGTATTCCTGATGGTCTTCCCGCCCGTGATGCGCTGGTGCGCGAGGGCGTGCAAATCATGGATGAATCGATTGCCATCAGGCAGGATATTCGCCCGTTGCATATCGGGCTGTTGAACCTGATGCCCAACAAGGTCGCTACGGAAACCCAGATTGCCCGACTTATCGGCGCGTCACCCTTGCAGGTGGAACTGACACTCGTGCGGATCGGCTCACACAGAGCCAAGAACACCTCGGAAGAGCACCTGATCAATTTCTACAACACCTGGGACGAGGTGAAGCACCGGAAATTCGACGGTTTCATCATCACCGGGGCGCCGATTGAGACCATGCCGTTTGAGGATGTGACCTATTGGCAGGAGATGGAACAGATCCTGGACTGGACGACCACCCATGTGCATTCAAGCTTCTTTGTCTGCTGGGGTGCGATGGCGGCCGCGTGGCACTTTCACAAGGTGCCCAAATGGTCGCTCGACGAAAAGGCGTTCGGGATCTACCGTCACCGCAATCTCAATCCCGCCTCGCCCTACCTGATGGGCTTTTCGGACGATTTCCAGGTCTCGGTATCGCGTTGGACAGAAGTCCGGCGCGAGGATCTGACCCCGGATTTCGAAGTCCTGATGGAAAGTGAGCAGACCGGGCTCTGCCTGTTGCATGAAGCCTTTGCCAACCGGCTGTATATTTTCAATCACATCGAATATGATTCCGGCACATTGGCGGAAGAGTATTTTCGGGATGTCGAGGCCGGCAAGCCGATCAAGCCGCCGCATCATTATTTTCCCGATGACGACCCGCAGAAGAAACCGTCGAACCGCTGGCGCAGCCATGCCTTCCTGCTGTTCGGCAACTGGATCAACCAGGTTTACCAGACCACGCCTTTCGACATCCAGGAGATCGGCACGGATCGTCTGACTGCCGCGGGCTGACCGGTGAAGCGATCACGGAGTTTGATTTGACCCATCATCGGCGCGTGTGATTACAGATTAACTCACTTTAGCGCGCGGAGCAGTGGACGCGTGGGGATTTTGGGGGACTGAAATGACCGGGACCATGGAAATTCGGCCGATCACCTCAGCCGACGAGTCCGAATGGCGGCGGCTCTGGACGCTCTATCTCGAATTCTACGAGTCGCGTGTTCCCGAGGAGGTCTACCGGAGCACCTTGTCACGAATTGCCGGGGAGCATGAGGTTGGCCAGGCTTCGTTTTACGAGCCGCGCGGCATGCTGGCACTGGTCGATGGAAAACCCCAGGGACTGGTGCATTACATCTACCACCGGCATGGCTGGAAGATAGAGCCGGTCTGCTATCTCCAGGACCTTTATGCATCGCCTGACGTCCGTGGCACCGGCGTTGGCCGTGCACTGATCGAGGCAGTTTATGCGCAGGCCGATGCCGATGGCTGCCCGAGCGTCTACTGGATGACGCAGGAATTCAACGCTACCGCGCGCAAGCTCTACGACCGGATCGCAACGCTGACGCCTTTCATCAAGTACAGCCGCTGACGCGTGATGCGATGGCTGCTCGAGAATTTTGGCTGAATTGGCTATTTTGGCTAAGTTGTACAACGCGACAGGTTGTTGACTGGAGAACGGCGATGAAAGTCATGCAGGCAAGTGAAGCCAAGAACCGTTTCGGTGAGCTGCTGGAAAGCTCTGCATCGGAGCCTGTTATGATTCGCAAGAATGGCCGAGATGTGGCTGTCGTCGTGTCAAAAGCCGAGTACGACCGCAGGGTTGCTCAGGTTTCCAAGCAGGAGCTTGTGCGCCGCTATCACGAGGAAAGTATCGAGGAATTCGGCGGCCTCTACGAAGAACTGGCCAAGTAGCCTCAGACGATGGGCGAGATACTCTATCTTGATATGGCCGACGTGCTCGCTCTTCACGCCCGGCAGGCCGAAAGATTTGGTGGCGCTGACGGCATTCGCGATGCGGGATTGCTGGATGCTGAAATAAACCGCCCGCAATCAGGCTATTATTCCAATATTTTTGAGCAGGCGGCAGCGCTTTGGGAAAGCCTGACGATGAACCATTGTTTCGTTGACGGCAACAAGCGGGTCGGCTTTGCAAGTGTCTACGTGTTCCTGCGTCTGAATGGAGTGCGCATTGCCGCATCTGAAGCCGAAACTCTCAGCTTCATTATCCGAAGCATCGAAACCGGTAGCTTTACCAAGGACAATCTTGATACTTGGCTAAGGGCAAATACAGTCGGCTCGTGAAGCGAGCGAAGGCCGCAAGCCTATTTTGAGGCTGAAGCCAAACGGCAGTCAAAGCGGTTGGCAACTGATGCGCATTGCGGCTAATGTCGCGCGCATGTTTCTGCCGTTTTTTCTTGAGCTCAAAGCCGCAAAAGTACCGGTCTCGCTGCGCGAATACCTCACCCTGATGGAGGGGCTGGACGCGGGACTGTCGCTTTATGACGTGGAAGGCTTCTATTACCTCGCGCGAGCGGCGCTGGTGAAGGACGAGCGCCACATCGACCGCTTCGACCGGGTGTTTTCGCATTACTTCCGCGGGGTCGAGGCGGTCAGCGGCGAGAGCGGCGTCGATGCCCAGAACCTGCCCGAGGAATGGCTCCGGCGGATGGCGGAGAAGCACCTCAGCGAAGACGAAAAGAAGCTGATCGAATCGCTTGGTGGCTTCGACAAGTTGATGGAGACGCTGAAACAACGGCTCGAGGAACAGCAGAAACGGCACCAGGGCGGCTCAAAATGGATTGGCACCGCCGGTACCTCGCCCTTTGGCGCCTATGGCTACAATCCCGAAGGTGTGCGGATCGGGCAGAAGGAAAGTCGTCACCGACGGGCGGTCAAGGTCTGGGACAAGCGGGAGTTCAGAAATCTCGACGACAAGGTCGAACTCGGTACCCGCAACATCAAGGTGGCCTTGCGGCGTCTACGGCGCTGGGTGCGCGAGGGGGCTGCCGAAGAATTCGATCTTCCGGGCACCATCCAGTCGACGGCTGAGCATGGCTGGCTCGACGTCAAGACACGGCCGGAGCGACGCAACGCGGTCAAGCTTCTGATGTTTTTCGATATCGGCGGGTCGATGGATGACCATGTCAAGGTCGTCGAGGAGCTGTTCTCGGCGGCACGGGCCGAATTCCGGCACATGGAATATTTCTACTTCCATAATTGCCTCTATGAGGGAGTCTGGCGTGACAATCGACGGCGGCGGCAGGAATTGCTGCCGACGGCGGAGTTGTTGCGCACCTACGGTTCGGATTACCGGGTGATCTTTGTCGGCGATGCGGCCATGAGCCCCTACGAGATCGTCTCTGCCGGCGGATCGGTGGAGCACTGGAACGATGAACCCGGTCAGGTGTGGCTGACACGCGTGCTCAACCATTTCCACAAGGTGGCCTGGCTTAATCCGACACCGGAAGCCTATTGGCAGCACACCCATTCCACCGCCCTGATCCGGCAGCTCTTCAGCGACCGGATGTTTCCGATGACGCTGGCCGGGCTGGAAGCGGCGACGCGTCAGCTGACCCGCTGACAAAGGCTTGCGCCGCACCCGAAAGCCGGGCATGGCTTTCATTGGGACAGCGCAAACTGATCGACGGGGAGACTGCCAGGATGATTGAACCATTCGGCCAGACGGCGGACGGCCAGACCGTACACCGGGTGACGATCGCGGGCGGCGGGTTGAGCGCGAAGATCATGACCTGGGGCGCCACGCTGCAGGATCTGCGGCTCGAAGGCCACGGCGCGCCGCTGACGCTCGGGTTTCCGGATTTTGACAGCTATCCCGCGCATTCGCCCTATTTCGGCCAGACCGCGGGCCGGCATGCCAACCGGATTGCCAAGGGTCGTTTCGTGCTGGATGCAACAACCTATCAGCTTGAGTGCAACGAGCGCGGCGTGACCCATCTGCATGGCGGCAGCGCCGGCATCGGCAAGCGGCTGTGGACACTGGAAAGCCACGGCAGCGATTTCGCCGTGTTCTCGATCGTCGATCCCGACGGCCAGTCGGGATATCCCGGCACTGCGAAGACCGAGGCGCGGTACGAGTTGCGTCCCGGCGGCTGTCTGGCGATCACCTATACCAGCGTCACCGACCGGCCGACGCTCGTCAATGTCGCCCATCACAGCTATTTCACGCTCGATGATGCCGGCGATATCCTCGATCACGAACTTATGATGGCGGCCGATCATTATCTGCCGGTTGACGAGGATCTTATTCCGACGGGCGAGATCCGTGCGGTGGCAGGCACGGACCACGATTTCCGTGAGCTGCGCCCGATCCGTCGCGAGGGTTCCGATGGTCAGCAGGTGGCTTACGACCACAATTTCTGCCTGTCGCATGAGCGCCAAGCGGTCCGCACGATTGCACTGCTGCGGTCGATGCGCTCGGGTCTCGCCATGGAGCTTCGCTCGACCGAACCGGGTCTGCAGCTCTATACCGGCTTCAAGATCGCGACGCCGGTTGCCGGCCTGACCGGGAAACCCTATTCCGCCTGCGCCGGGCTGTGTCTCGAAACCCAGAGCTGGCCCGACAGCCCTAACCATGCGGGCTTTGCCGGCGCAGTTCTGCGGCCGGGCGAAAAACGGGTTCAGCACACCGAACATGTGTTCATCCGCAGCTGAAATGCTTCAGCAAAGACTTGACAGAGGCTGTGAAATAGAAGCCCATGTCAGAAGTCTTATATAAGACTGCGGAGCGAGTTTCGGGGTAGGGCCTGGGGAGGACCAAGACCATGACGGTTATACTGGCGTTGCTCAAGCCGCTGGCGGCTTTCAACACGCTGCTCTTGCGCCTGGGCCGGACCTTTGCCTGGGTGGCCATGGGTCTGATGGTCCTGATCATCATCCTGCAGGTGTTCTTTCGCTACATCGTTGGCAGTGCCCTGGCATGGCCAGATGAGGGTGCGCGCTTCCTGATGCTGTGGATGACGGCCTTGATCGCACCCTCCGCCTATCGCTGGGGCGGGTTCGTCTCGATCGAGATGGTCAAAGACCTGCTGCCGGCGCGGATCGGCTCTTTCCTGGGGCTTATCCTGCTTGCGGTTTCGCTGAGCGTGCTGGTTTACGGTTTTCAGCTCGGACTCAATCACGTCAAATCGGGCTGGCTGTTCAATTCGAGCTCCCTGAAGCTGCCGCTGGAGTTTCTCGGGCTGGGGCTGGTGCGGATCAAGCTCGCCTGGATGTACATGTCGTTGCCGGTCGGTCTGCTGCTGATGTGCCTGGTCAATGTCGAGCTGTGTCTGAAGGCCTGTGCCCATGTCATCGACCCGGAGGCCCACCTGCCCGATGACCGTGACCGCGTTATCGTGGCGGTGGAATAGGTCATGCTGTTCTTCTTCCTTCCCCTGTTCCTGATCTTCCTGATGATCGGCCTGCCGGTGTTCTTCGGCATGTTGGCAGCCCCTGGCTTCCTGCTCTGGCTCAATGGCCAGGAGCGCGACCTGGCGCTGCTCTATCGCAATGTCTACACGGGCATGGATTCGTTCCCGCTGATGGCGATTCCGTTTTTTATGCTAGCCGGCGAGCTGATGAACCGTGGCGGCATCACCATGCGGATCGTCGAGTTCAGCCAGGCAATGATCGGGCATCTCAAGGGCGGGCTGGCGCATGTCAACATCCTGTCATCGATGCTGTTTGCCGGTCTGTCCGGGTCGGCTGTCGCGGATGTTTCTGCATTGGGCTCAATGCTGATTCCGGCGATGGAAAAGAACGGCTATAGCCGCAAGTTCGCGGCGGCTGTGACCGCGGCCTCTTCGGTGATCGGGCCGATCATCCCGCCGTCGGGGATCATGATCATCTATGCCTATGTGATGGGCGAATCGGTGGCGGCGCTGTTCCTAGCCGGCATCGTTCCGGGCATTCTCGTCGGCGTCGGATTGATGAGCGTGGTAGCCTTGCTTGCCCGGCGGCACGGCTTTCCCGTTGCCGCGCGCAAGGCGAGCTGGCCTGAGCGCGGGCAGGCGAGCCTGAAAGCCTTCTTCCCTCTGCTGACGCCGGTCATCATTCTGGGCGGCATCCTGGGCGGGGTGTTCACGCCGACGGAGGCCTCCGCGGTGGCCGCGGTCTATGCCCTGATCGTGGCGATGTTCATCCTCAAGACCATGGCATGGGCAGACCTGCCGAGGGTTTTGACCAAGGCTGCAATGACGACTTCGGTGGTGCTGCTCCTGGTGGGGGCGGCGATGGCATTCAAGACCGTGGTCAGCCTGTCGCACACGCCGGAGATCCTGGCCAATTTCATTCTCGGCCTGTCGGACAATCCCTATATCCTGCTATTCCTGATCAATGTGCTCCTGTTCATCGTCGGGATGTTTCTCGACGCGGGGCCGGCGATCATCATCCTGGGGCCGATCCTGGGGCCGATCTTTACCGATCTCGGGGTTCATCCGGTGCATTTCGCCATCATCATGAGCGTCAACTTGACGGTGGGGCTGGCGACGCCGCCGATGGGGCTGGTGCTGTTTGTCACTTCAAGTGTGTCGGGCGAACGGGTGGAAACCATTGCCAAGGCAATACTGCCGTTTCTGCTGGTCGAAGTCATCGTGATCTTCCTGATCACCTTCATCCCGCAGATTTCGCTGTTCATGCCGCAATTGTTCGGTTTTGCCCGGTGACTGTCATGCGGGCGACATCGAAGGCCGGACAAGTGTTGTGGTTGACAAGTCCGGATGCGTCATCAATCTTATGTCTTATATAAGACAAGAAGGAAAATAGATCTCAACGGGAGGGTTATCGATGATCTTGAACAGGGCAATGAAAACACTGACGGCGGCTGCACTGGGGCTGGCGGTTCTGTCGGGGGGCATGATATCGGCCGCCCAGGCTGCCGACATCAAGCTGCGGGCGACGGCGAACTCGAATGAGAACGACGAGGACTATGATGGTCTGATCGTGTTCAAGGATTATGTCGAAAAGGCTTCGAACGGCGCCATCGAGGTGGAGCTGTTTATCGGAACGCAGCTCTGTTCGACCGGGGCTGAATGCCTGCAGGGCATCGCTGACGGCTCGATCGACATCTACATTTCCACATCCGGCGGCGCTTCGGGGATCTTCCCTTACGTGCAGGTTCTGGATCTGCCTTACCTCTTGCGCGACGACCGGATTGCCGAAGCCGTGCTGACCGAGGGCACCTTTACCCGGGCGCTGCGCGAGCAAATGCTGGCCGATTCGGGCGGCATGATCCGGCTGATGACGATCGGCAACACCGGTGGCTGGCGCAATTTTGCCAACACCAAGCGGGAAATCCGCTCGCCGGCCGACATGGAGGGGCTGAAGATCCGCACCGTGGTGGCCGATCTGCCACAGGAACTGGTGCGCTCGATGGGCGCTTCGCCGACCCCGATTCCGTGGCCGGAACTGTTCACCTCGTTCCAGACCGGCGTGGTTGAAGGCACCCAGAACGGTATCACCGACATCATGGGCATGAAGTTCCCTGATGCCGGCTTGAAATACCTGACGCTCGACGGACACTCCTACATGGGCGCGCTGTGGTACATGAACAATGACCGCTTCATGAGCATGGACGAGAACCTGCGCCGGGTGGTGGTCGATGGTTTTGCGGCGCTGCAGCAGGCAACATTCGCCTCGCCGAAGCGCAAGTCGATCGAGGCCTACAAGGCCTTCGCCGAGGACGGTGGTTCGGTCTATGTGCCGACAATGGAAGAAAAAGCCCAGTTCAAGGAAGCCGCAGCGCCAGTGTTCGAATGGTTCAAGTCCAATGTCCAGGGCGGCGCAACCTTCTATGACCTGCTGGTCGCGGAAGCCGCAAAGGCCTCCGAAATGATCGACAGCGGCGCGATGAAGGACATGCAATAAGGCCGTGGTGCCATAGCCGCGATGACAAGGCCGCCCGGTTCACACCGGGCGGTTTTTCGTTGATGACCGGTTTAGCGGAACGGGTACATCCAGGGACGGTAATCGTTGATCAGCACTTCGGCGCGGCGGATCTGCTCTGCCGTCATTTTCTTTGCGACTTCCTCGATCGAAATGGCTGCATCCGGATCGCCGCCGATGGCGGAAAGGCCGTACCAGAGATAGGCGCGTACCAGATCGACCGCGGTGCCGCGGCCGACTTCAAAATACCAGCCGACACCCGATTGCGCACCGGGATGGCCTTTCATCGAGGCGCGCAGATACCATTCGAAGGCGCGTTCATCATCGCGTTCGACGCCAAGGCCCATGGCGTACATGACGCCGATCAGTTCCTCAGCGTCGGCATTGCCGGAGCGGGCGGCCGGCAGGAACTCGGCCATGGCTTCCTCGAATTTGTGGCTTTCCATCAGCACGCGGCCCTTCTCGATTTCGGCCTGTGCAGGAGCGGCGATGGCCAGCGCGAGGCCCAGGGCCATGAGGCGGGTTTTGGCATTTGCAAGCGGAAGGTTCATTTGCCATTCTCTCGATATTCATTCGTGATGCCGACAATAGGGGCCTCGTGTCCGGGGTGGCAAGATGATGTGGCAACGGGTGTTGGCGGTGCGTCACCGGTTTTGGGAGGAACGGGAGATGAGCGGAGAGGAACTGCCTGACTGGCGAAGTGATGTGCTGCGCCACCTTGCCGCTGGCCGCACCCTGCTTGCGGCTATCCTGTTCGGCTTGGCTGGGCTCGTTGCGCCGGCCAAAGCTGACAGTGTCACCCCATTCCCCGAACCGCTGCGCGAGGCGGATTTTCATGACTACGATCCGCGACTCGCGAAGATCGGCCAGTTGCTGTTTTACGATCCAGTGCTGTCGGGCAATCGCAATATCTCCTGCGGCACCTGTCATCACCACGATCTCGCCTCAGGTGACGGCCTGCCGCTGGGTGTGGGAGAAGGCGGCATGGGCCTGGGGCTCAAGCGGACGACCGGTGAGGGCGCGGACCGGATCGAAAAGCGGGTGCCGCGCAACGCATCGGCGCTGTTCAATCTCGGCGCCCGCGAGATCCGGGTGCTGTTTCACGACGGCCGGCTGAGCATCGACGACATCTTCGGCAACGGGTTCAACTCTCCGGCGGAGGAATACCTGCCGGAAGGCCTCAAGGGGATACTGGCGGCGCAGGCGCTGTTCCCGCTGACGTCGGAAACCGAGATGGCCGGCAACCCGGAGGAAAACAAGGTCGCGGGGGCGGCCTATGACCGGATCGACTATGTCTGGCCGCTGCTGGTCGAGCGGGTGCGTGGTATTGACACCTATGTCGAGCAGTTCCGCGAGGCGGATCCCGACCTCCGCGGGCCGGGAGATCTCACCATTACCCATATTGCCAATGCGCTGGGAGATTTCGTCAATTCCGAGTGGCGCAGCATGGACAGCGCGTTCGACCGCTATCTTGCAGGCGATAACGCAGCGCTTGATCCTGCGGCGCTGGCCGGGATGGAGCTGTTTTACGGCAAGGCGCAATGCGCAAGCTGCCACGCGGGCAAGCTGATGTCGGACCAGGAGTTCCATGCGCTGGCGCTGCCGCATTTCGGTCCGGGCCGGACCCGGCGGTTTGATCCCTATGTGCGTGATGTAGGGCGGATGGCGGAATCGGACCGGCTGGAGGACGCCTACAGTTTCCGCACGCCGATGCTGCGCAATGTGGCGTTGACCGGGCCATGGGGCCATAACGGGGCCTATGCCACGCTCGAAGGTATTGTCCGGCATCACCTCGATCCGGTGACAGCGCTGGACGGCTGGACGCCGGAATTGGTAAAACTGCCGCCCGACGAGCGCTTCGCCCGCGTGGATTTCATCTCCTTCGACGACAAACGGGAACGGGAGCGGCTGCGGGCGAGGGTCGATATCGAGCCGGTGACGCTTTCCGATCGCGAAGTCTCGGATCTCATCGCTTTTCTCGAGGCCTTGACGGGTGAAGCCAAAGGCCGGCTTGGGCGGCCGGCCGCAGTGCCGAGTGGTCTTCCGGTGGATTGAGATCAAGTTCATCCCTTTCAGCGGTCTACGGCGGGCGATTAGCTCTTGTGTCTTATATAAGACTTGATAGAGTCGTGCCGCGGAGGGTGCTTTTCGCAACCTCGATGCGCCAGGGATACTAGCTTGCAATGACAAAGATCGTGACCACCGGGGTCGCCGTGATGGATTTCGTTTTTCATCTCGACGAGATGCCGAGGCTGGCTGAAAAATACCGGGCGAAGGGTGCTGAAATCACCGGAGGCGGCGGCGCAGCCAATGCGGCGGCTGCAATTGCACGGCTGGGCGGTCATGCGATGCTGGCGAGCCGGCTCGGCTCGGACCAGGTGGCAGAGATGATTGCCGCCGGGCTTGAAGCCGACGGTGTCGATTGCTTTATGCTGAAGCAGTTCGAGGGGCGGCGGTCCTCGTTTTCCTCGGTGTTTATCGATCAGGCAGGAGAACGCCAGATCGTCAATTTCCGTGATCCCGAACTGCCGATGGATGCAGACTGGCTACTGGCCGCGTTGCCGGAGGATTTCAACGCGGCGCTGGCGGACACTCGGTGGCCGGATGGGGCCGAGGTCCTGATGCGGGCAGCACGCGAGCGTGGGGTACCCGGCGTACTGGATGGCGAAGCACCGATACGCGAGGCGGAAACCGCGCTGCAACTGGCGAGCCATATCGCGTTTTCGGCGCAAGGGCTGCGCGACTGGGCTGAGCACGAGGATCTCGACACAGCGCTCAACGATGTTGCGGCGGAAACCGGCGCGTTTGTGTGCGTTACCGATGGCGGAAACGGCGTGAATTGGCGGCATGGCTCAGCGTCGGGCTTCGAGCCTGCCTTTGCGATCACGCCGCTTGATACGCTGGGGGCGGGCGATGTCTGGCACGGCGCCTTCGCCCTGCTGCTAGGGGAAGGGGCATCACCGCCCGAGGCGATCCGCTTTGCCAGTGCTGTCGCCGCCATCAAGTGCACCCGGACCAATGGCCGTGACGGTTATCCGACACGTGCAGAAACCGAAACATTCATGAAAGAGGCCCAGCCATGCAGCTAAGCGCGGGAAAGCTATGGGGCATGCGCCGCATGGCCGATGAAAAGGGGCTGTTCAAAATGACGGCGGTGGACCAGCGGCCGCCGATCAAGGGGCCGATTGCCAGGCACCATGGGGTTGCCGAAGCGCCGTGGCAGGAAGTGGCGGACTTCAAGACCCTGCTTATTGAAACGCTGCAGGGGCAATCCTCGGCGATGCTGCTCGATCCGCATTTCGCCATCCCGCGCGGGATCGGCAAATTGTCTCCGGCCAAGGGGCTGATCGTGACGCTGGAGGATTCGGTGTTCGAGGAAACACCGGATGGGCGGCTGTCGAGCGAGATCGATGACTGGTCGGTGGCCAAGATCAAGCGGATGGGAGGTGACGCGGTCAAGGTGCTGGCGTGGTACCGGCCCGATGCTGCGGAACACATCCGGCAGAAGCAGAAGGACTTCACCAAGCGGATCGGCGAGGCCTGCGCGCGCCATGACATCCCGTTCCTGTTCGAACTGCTGGTCTACCCGCTGGCCAATGACACGCACCAGACCACGGACTATGTCGAGATGACCGGCAAGCGCACCGACCACGTGTTGCAGTCGGTTGCGGATTTCGCTGCGCCTGAGTTCGGTATCGACGTGTTCAAGCTGGAGAGCCCGGTTGCGGCCAAGGATGTTCCCGAAGCGGAGGACGGGCAGGTGCAGGCGGCATTTGACGAGATGGGCCGGCTTGCCGGCCGGCCTTGGGTGATGCTTTCAGCCGGCGCCGGCAAGGCCGAGTTCCGAAATATCCTCAGCCACGCCTACAGGGCGGGCGCATCAGGTTATCTCGCAGGCCGCGCGATCTGGCTCGAGCCCTTCGCGCTCTACCCGGACTGGGAGGGGATGCGCAATGGGCTGGAAACCGGGTCGGTAGAGTATATGCGCGATCTCAACGCCTTGACCGACCGTGCGGCAAAGCCCTGGAACAAGCACGAGATGTTCGGCGCGGATGGCGCCCGGTTCGCGCCCGCGGACCAGAGCTTCCGGCACAGCTATGGAGATTTCGGATGAGACGGGCGCCTTGCTCAGTCGAGAAGCAGCCGGTTGACGACGCGCGGCTTGTCGCCGGGTTCGAGGCCCGGTGCAATGATCACGGCTTCGCCTTTACGCGGTACGCTGCCGGAGATGGCCGCAATCAGAGCCGGATGGGTGACCATCAGCTGATTGCCGGCGCCAAAAAACTCCTCGACGGCAACGATCAGCTCAGGCGGGATGATGGCCGGGTCGGCGCCGTCGACAATCGAATTGAGAAATGGGGCGGTTTCGACGTTGGATCTGCCGAAGGCCAGTTGCGCTGTCTCCAGCGCACGGCAGAATTCTCCGGAATAGACCGCACTGATCGCCACGGCGCGGGCGGCAAAGCGCATGCCGATGCGACGGGCTTCCTGGATGCCCCGGTCAGTCAGGCTCTTGCGGTTCTCGCAGTCGCCGAGATCGGGCCTGAGCGGCTCGCCGCCCGGCGTGCGGGCATAGCCGAGCAGGATGGTGTAGCCGCCTTGCGCCAGACGGGCCCAGGCGGCCTCGGTGGCTGCACTCTGTTTTATCGGGGCAACGGCAAACAGTGCCACTGCAAGGATGAGGGCCGCAGGCCAACGTCGCAGGTTCAGGTTCATGACTGCAATCTAGTGTTTTTACCAGATGATGTAAGGGGGCATGTCGATGTCCGGTGAAACTCTGACCCTGGGCGTTCTGCCGCTGGGCCGGCCAACCTTCGATGTGGCCTTCGCTGAAGAGATGCTGGCCGGCATGATGGCCGATCTCAAGGCCACCGGGCACCATCTGGTGGGACCCGAAAAGCTTTTGATGGATGCGGCCTCGACCGAGGCCGCGATGGCGGACATCAAGGTCAAGAATCCGGACCGCATCATCATTCTGCAGGTGACGTTCACCGACGCCGCGATGACCTGCCGGATCGCGGATGCTTTTGCCGAGCCGCTGTCGATCTGGGCGGTTCCGGAGCCGCGGCTCGGCGGGCGGCTCCGGCTGAATGCCTTCTGCGGTCTCAATCTGGCCTCGCACGCGCTGGGGCTGCGCGACCGGCTGTTTTCCTGGAGATATGCCGCCCCCCATACTCCGGGTATCGAGACGATGCTTGCCGAGACGCCGATGGTTGTTCCGCTTGTTCCTGAGGCTTCGCAGGCCGATCCCTCAGCCGGTGCAACCTTGCTGGCCGGGCTTTCGGGCAAAAGCATTGCGCGGATCGGTGCGCATCCGGACGGGTTTGACACCTGCGCCTATGACAGCGCGGAACTGGCAAGGCTAACAGGCATGAAGGTAAGCGGGTTCGAGCTGCCGGAGCTGTTCGCGCGGGCACGGTCGACCCCCGAGAGTGCTGCCCGGGCGCTGAAGGCCGAGGTCGGCGATCATCTTTCGGGCATGGACAAGGTTGATCAGGCGGAACTCGACCGCTCGTTGCGGCTCAAGCTGGCGCTCGATGGAATGAAGGCAGATGGCGGCTTCGATGCCTTTGCCATCCGTTGCTGGCCGGAAACATTCACCGAGTATGGCGGCGCTGTCTGCGGACCGGCCTCGATGATGGGCGAGGGCCGGGTGCCTTGCGCCTGCGAAGCCGATGTCTACGGGGCGGCAACGCAACTGCTGCTGCAGGCGGCGAGCGATCAGCCGGTTTTCCTGGTCGATCTGGTCGATCTCGATGCAAGCGACGACACCGGCGTTGTCTGGCATTGCGGTCAGGCGCCGGTCTCGATGGCGGATCCGGACGTGGTGGCGCGGGCGACGATCCACACCAACCGCAAGATGCCGCTCCTGTTCGAGTTCCCGCTCAAGCCGGGACCGGTGACCTTCGTGCGATTGAGCCAAGCGCGCGGGCAACAGAGCCTGATCATCGCCCGCGGCGAGATGCTCAAGCGCGAGATGGCCTTTACCGGCACCTCCGGCGTGGTGAAATTCGAGCGCCCGGCGCAGCAGATGCTTGAGCGGGTGATCGACAGCGGGCTCGAGCACCACATGGCGCTGGCCTATGGCGATCATGTCGCGGCGCTCGAAAGCTTCGCCGCCGCCGCCGGGTTGCCGGTGGTGCATCTCTAGACAATTTTCGAACTTCAGGGCCTGGCCATGACAGAACTCAGATACGGCATCATCGGCTCGGGCATGATGGGGCAAGAGCACATAAGGACCCTCGGGATCCTAGAGGGGGCCCGGGTGACAGCGGTCTGCGATCCGGACGAGGGCATGCGCACGAGCGCCGCGTTCATGGCCGGTGCGGGCTGCGCCCAGTTCGGCGATCATGCCGCTCTGCTGAATTCCGGTCTGTGTGACGCGCTGGTGATCGCAGCGCCCAACCATCTGCACTACCCCATCCTGAAGGATGTGCTGCCGGCGGACCTGCCGATGCTGGTGGAAAAGCCATTGTGCACGACGCTGGCTGATTGCGAAGATATCCTGGACCGCGCTGCCGGGCGGGCATCGCCAGTCTGGGTGGCGATGGAGTATCGCTACATGCCGCCGGTGGAGCGGCTGCTTGAGGCCGTCCGGTCGGGCGAGACCGGGGTGCCACGGATGATCTCGATCCGCGAACACCGGTTCCCGTTCCTGAAGAAAGTCGGCGACTGGAACCGATTTGCGGCCAAGACCGGTGGCACCATGGTGGAGAAATGCTGCCATTTCTTCGATCTGATGCGGCTGATCGCCGAGTCGGAGCCGGTCCGGGTCTACGCCTCGGGTGGGGCGGATGTGAACTTTCTCGATGAAGAATATGACGGGCAGCGTCCTGACATCCTCGACAATGCCTTTGTGGTGGTCGATTTCGCCAATGGCGTGCGCGCCCTGCTGGATCTATGCATGTTTGCCGAAGGCTCGGGCTGGCAGGAAGCCATCGCCGTGACCGGCGATGTCGCCAAGGCGGAGGCGTTCGTGCCCGGGCCTTCGCGGTTTTCGCCCGACGGAAAGGAAAGGCACTCGGAATTTGTGCTGTCTCCGCGCGCCAGCAAGCTTGAACAGCGCGAGATTGTCGATGTCGATGCCGCCATCCTGGCGGTGGGCGATCACCATGGATCGACCTATTTCCAGCACCGGAAGTTTCTCGAGATGGTCCGCAGCAATGGCGTGCCCGAGGTCTCTCTCGAGGATGGCATGAAGGCCGTGCGGATCGGTCTGGCGGCAGAGCAGTCAGCCAAGACCGGTACTGCGATCAGCTTATGAGTTTCACCGAAGATTGACTGAATAATGGATGTTGCGGCTGATGCAGCGCGACCAGCGAAGTTCGACCGGGCGGTTTTCCAGATCGCGGGCGACACGGCTGATCAGCAGCAGCGGCTCTCCCGGGTCGCATCCCAGCTTGGCGGCATCGCGGGCACTGGCGGCAATCGCCTTGAGCCGTTCCTCGGCGCTGCCGATGGTGATGCCCCAGCGCTCGGAATAGAGCCTGTAGACATTGTTCGGGATGATCGTCAGATGATCGAAATCGGGAAACCGGTTTGACGGCAGCGTGAGGGTTTCGATCAGGATCGGTTCTCCGGCCAGCGAGCGGATGCGCTCGATGCGGATGACCTCATCGGTGTCATCGAGACCGAGCTGCTGTTTTTCCGTGTTCGTCGGGGCGGCGGCGCTGGTGCTCAGGACCCTGGAATCGGGAAAGCTGGGGCTGCCTTCATCCGGTGAGAGCCTGAAAAACTGGAACAGAATGCGGCTTTCCTCGGGCTCGGCCACATAGGTGCCGCGGCCCTGTCGGCGCAAGAGCAAATTGTCCGCCGTCATTGAGTCCAGGGCCTTGCGAACCGTGCCCTGGCTGACATTGAGCTGGCGCGCCAGAACCATCTCGCTTGGCAGCAGCATGCCCGGCACCCATTCACCTTCAACGAGACGCCGCATCAGCCTTTCGCGGACCTGGGCATAGAGCGGTTTGAAGCCGATCGCATCGCCAGCTGCGGTTTCAGTGCCTTCCGGCAGCCGTTTCTTGTTTTCCATGCGTCGCCCCGGTTGACTTTTGGTTCATACCATATCTTATGTCTTATATAAGACTCAAATAGCTGATGTCATCAGAATACACCTTATCCACATTGGAGGACAAACGTGACCGCACCTCATTTGCTAGTCCATGATCACGCAGACAATGTCGGCGTCGTCGTTGTCGAGGGCCTGACGGCTGGAACCACGATGCTCTGTGTCGTCACGCATGACAATTCGAGCTTTGAGTTGGCGTCAAAGGCAGATGTACCGATTGGCCACAAGATCGCGCTGAAAGACATCAAGTCCGGCGACACCGCGATCAAATACGGTGAGGACATTGGCAAGTTTGTCGCCGATGTGGAGAAGGGCGCCCACGTCCATACACACAACCTCAAAACCAAGCGCTGGTAGGAGCCCTGATCATGGCATCGAAATATTCCAACATGACGTTTCAAGGCTACCGGCGTGAGAATGGCCGTGTCGGCGTCCGCAATCATGTCGTCATCCTGCCGGTGGACGATATCTCCAATGCGGCTTGCGAAGCGGTGGCGAACAATATCAAGGGGACGCTGGCCCTGCCGCATGCCTATGGCAGGTTGCAGTTCGGCGAAGACCTGGATCTGCACTTCCGCACCATGATCGGCACCGGGTCGAATCCGAACGTGGCGGCTGTCGTGGTGATCGGTATCGAGCCGGGCTGGACCAAGAAGATCGTGGACGGGATCGCTGCCACCGGCAAGCCGGTGACGGGCCTCTCAATCGAGCAGAATGGCGATCTCAAGACCATCATGGATGCGTCACGGGTGGCCAAGGAATATGTGCATTTCGCTTCCGAGCTGCAGCGGGAAGAGTGCTCGATCTCGGAACTGTGGGTCTCGACCAAGTGCGGCGAGAGCGACACCACGACCGGTCTCGGCTCCTGCCCGACAGTTGGCAACATGTACGACAAGCTGTTGCCGGAAGGCATTTACGGCTGCTTTGGCGAGACCTCCGAGATCACCGGCGCCGAGCATATCTGCAAGGCCCGCGCGATCAATGAGGAAGTCGGTGAGCGCTGGTACAAGATGTGGAAGGCCTATCAGGACGACGTCATCTTCGCGCACCAGACGGACGATCTATCAGACAGCCAGCCGACCAAGGGCAATATCGAGGGCGGGCTGACCACGATCGAGGAGAAGGCGCTGGGCAATCTCGAGAAGATCGGCCGGAGCTCGAAATACATCGACATTCTCGAGCCGGCCGAAGCGCCGCAATCGGGCAAGGGCCTGTATTTCATGGATTCGTCTTCGGCGGCAGCGGAATGCGTGACGCTGATGGCCGCTGGCGGTTACGTGGTGCACACTTTCCCGACCGGTCAGGGCAATGTGATTGGCAACCCGATCGTGCCGGTGATCAAGATCACGGCCAATCCGCGCACGGTTCGGACCATGGGCGAGCATGTCGATGTCGATGTCTCGGGCATCCTCAGGCGCGACATGACCATCGACGAGGCGGGCGATGCGCTGATCGAGATGATTGTGCGCACATCGAATGGCCGCGCCACGGCAGCAGAAGCCCTCGGGCATCGCGAATTCTCCATGACAAAGCTCTATCGTTCCGCTTAACCCGGCGAAACAATAAAGGTTCATCATGGCAGACATCGTCATTACCGAATTCATGGACGAGGCGGCAGTCGGCCGCCTCGTCCAGGCCCATGACACGGTCTATGATCCGAAGCTCGTCGATGACCCTGCGGCTTTGCACGAGCATCTGGCGTCGGCGCGGGCGTTGATCGTGCGCAACCGCACCCAGGTGGACGAGACGCTTCTCGGCATGGGCCCGAAACTGCGTGTGGTCGGGCGGCTGGGTGTCGGGCTCGACAATATCGATGTGGCGGCCTGCAAGGCGCGCTCGGTCAAGGTGATCCCGGCGACCGGGGCCAATGATCTGTCGGTGGCCGAATACGTCATCACGTCGGCACTGATGTTGTTGCGTGGCGCGTTTCTGCGCTCGGCCGAGGTGGCTGCGGGTGACTGGCCGCGGCAATCAATGATGGGCCGCGAACTTGCCGGCAAGACCATCGGGCTGGTCGGCTATGGCTCGATTGCCCGCGAGGTGGCGTGGCGGGCACACATGATGGGCATGCAGATCGTCGCCTGTGATCCTTACCTGATGGCCGACCATCCCGGCTGGCAGATCGCCCGCAATGTATCACTGGATGCGGTGCTCGAACTCTCCGACGTGGTTTCGCTGCATACGCCGCTGACCGATGCGACGCGCAACATGATTGATGCCAGAGCGCTTTCGAGCATGAAGCCGGGGGCGGTGCTGATCAATGCGGCACGTGGCGGCATCGTCGATGAGGCGGCGTTGGCTGAGACGCTGAAGGCCGGCAAGCTGGCCGGCGCCGCTCTTGACGTGTTCGAGACCGAGCCGCTGACGGCGGAGGCGGGCGCGAAATTCAAGGGGCTGAGCAATCTTGTGCTGACACCGCATATCGCCGGGGTAACGGATGAATCGAACGAGCGGGTCAGCCATCTGATCGCCGACAAGGTGCTTGAAGTGCTGGGGAGCAAGGCGTGAGCGGCATGCTGACAATGACACCGGAGGCGGTCACCGATCTGATAATGGGGGCGCTGACCCGGAACCGGACATCGGACGCCAATGCCGCCTCAGTGGCGCGGGCATTGCTTGCGGCCGAGCTGGCCGGGCAGAACGGCCATGGCTTGCGGCGTGTGGCGGCCTACGCGGCCCAGGCGCAGGCCGGAAAGGTGGATGGTTTTGCGGAGCCATCATCCGAACAGACACGGCCCGGCGCACTGGCAATCGACGCGGGCAACGGCTTTGCCTATCCGGCGATGGATCTGGCGCTCGACTGGCTGCCTGGGGCAGCAAGGGCGCAGGGCATTGCCATTGCCGGCATTCGCCGCTCGCATCATTGCGGGGTTGCCGGGGTGATAGTCGAGGCGTTGGCCGAACGTGGTGTCGCCGCGCTGATGGTGGCCAATGCACCGGCGGCAATGGCGCCTTGGGGTGGGAACCGAGCGTTGTTTGGGACAGATCCGATTGCCTTTGCTGCTCCGGTTTCCAATGGAGCACCAGTGGTGGTGGACATTTCTCTGTCGAAGGTTGCGCGCGGCAAGATCATGGCGGCCTCGCAGAGAGGCGATCCGATCCCTGAAGGATGGGCGCTGGATCCAGATGGTCAGCCGACGACGGATGCCAAGGCGGCGATGGCCGGCACGATGATCCCGCTCGGGGACGCCAAGGGAACGGCCCTGGCCCTGATGGTGGAGCTTCTCTGCGCCGGGCTGACCGGGGCGAACTATGCCTGGCAGGCGACATCGTTCTTTGACGACAAGGGTGATCCGCCGGGTACCGGCCAGGCAATCATCGCGATTGACCCGGACGCGTTCGGAGCCGGCGGCGAGGCGCGCATGGCGCTTATGGCCGATATGGTTGCCGGTACAGACGGCGCACGTGTGCCCGGACGGCGGCGGCAGCAGATCCGCGCCGATTATCTCGAGCACGGCATTCCGGTGGATGCGGAGCTGGAAGCTTCCATCCGCGCGATCGGCGGTTGAATCCCATTATCCGCCGTGCCGTGCCTGCCCGGCATGCCCGCCGGCGTCAGTAGAGCAATCTGACGGCGACGAGGGTGATGGCCGGGAACATGGTCAGGATGGCGACGCGGACAATGTCGGTGACGACGAAGGGGAACACGCCGCGGTAGGTTGCCGAGAGCGGGGTGTTGTCGGCCATCGAGTTGATGACAAACAGGTTCATCCCCACCGGGGGCGTTATCAGCCCGACCTCGACCACGATCAGCACGATGATGCCGAACCAGAGGGCGAATTCCTCCGGCGTCAGGCCGAAATCGAGCGCCGACATGATCGGGAAGAAGATCGGCACGGTGAGCAGGATCATCGACAGCGAGTCCATGATGCAGCCGAAAACCAGGTAAAGCATCAGCACAACCACCATGACCAGCCACGGGTTGAAGCCCTGGTTGCCGACATAGGCGGCGGCGGTCTGCGGCAGCTGGCTCAGCGCCAGAAAGGCGTTGTAGACGCCGGCGCCGAAAACGATGAGAAAGATCATGCCGGTGGCGCTGGCGGTGGCCAGTATCGAGGATTTCAGCGTCGTTCTGTTCAGGCCACCATTGACGAGCGCGATCAGCCCGGTGCCGAAGGCGCCGATTGCGGCAGCCTCGGTCGGGGTGAAGATGCCGCCGTAAATGCCGCCGACAACGGCAATGAAAACCAAAAGCACCGGCCAGACGTGGATCAGGCTGCGGAAGCGCTCGGAATAGGGCGCGCGCTCACGCTGACCGGCAGAGCCGGGCTTGAACCTGACATAGATCGCAATGGCGATCATGTAGCCGATCGCCGCCAGGATGCCCGGAATGAAGGCGGCGACGAAGAGCTTGGCAATGTTCTGTTCGGTCAGGATGGCATAGATGACCAGGATCACCGAGGGCGGGATCAGAATGCCCAGGGTGCCGCCGGCCGCCAGCGCACCGGTGGCGAGCTCGCCGGAATAGCCATAGCGCTTGAGTTCGGGCAGGGCGACTTGGCCCATTGTGGCTGCGGTCGCCAGCGACGAGCCGCAAATCGCGCCAAAGCCCGCACAGGCGCCGACGGCGGCCATGGCCACGCCGCCCTTCTTGTGGCCCATCCAGGTTTCGGCCGCCTTGAACAGGGCCTGGGACATGCCGCCGAGGGTGGCGAATTGCCCCATCAGCAGAAACAGCGGGATGATGGAAAGCGAATAGCTGGAAAATGTGCCCCAGGTCAGGTTCTTGAGCTGAGCGAAGATCATCAGGAACGAGCCGTTGATGAAATAGCTGCCGCCGATGCCGGCGAGCAGCATCGCCAGTCCGATCGGTACCCGCAGGAAAATCATCAGCAGAAGGACGGGAAAGGAGAGAAGTGCGATGTCGATATTGCTCAATGTACCGTCTCTCCATTCGGCCAGCTCCGGCCGCTCATCAACGCCCGTGCGCTCAGGATCACGCACCAGGCGCTGACCAGCACAAATCCGATTGCCCCCACAAGTCCGGAGGCATAGGCCCACCAGATCGGATACTGGATGATGAAAGTGGTTTCGCCGTAGGCCAATTTGTCGAGTGTGCCCTCCCAGTGCTTCCAGGTCAGAAGTACGGCGATGGTCAGCATCAGAAGGTCGGACACCATATCGATCACGCGATTGGCGGTGGCGCCCAGGTGCATGGTCAGGATTTCCACCGCTGCATGCTGGCGGTTGATCTGAACCCAGGGCAGAAACGCAAAGACAGCGAAGCCGGTGCCAAGCTCGACAAGCTCGAAGTCACCGCGGATCGGCCCAAGCCCTGCCCAGAGCAGGGCGCGGCCGGAGACCGAGGCGACGGTTGACAGGATAACCACAATCAGTGCCAGCCCGCCAACAATGGCCAGTAAAGCTGCAAGCAACCGCATCAAGCGGTCAATCCGGTCAAACATCTGATATCTCCGGGTGTGGCCACGAAGGCGGTTTGCTGCGGATCGTTTTGGGCATCTTGTTCAGCCTGCCGATCCGGTCCGCCGACCCGTTGTCATCTTGACCCATTGTTTCCCGGCGGGCACGGCCTGCAGCCTGGCCCGCCGGGGTTTTCATACCGGCCGCGTCAGTTGGAGTGTTTCGCGATCAGTGCCTGGGCCTTTTCATACAGCGCCTTGCCGTCGATGCCCTTGGCGTCCATTTCCGTGAACCAGTTGTCGAGCACGGTCTCGGCAGCTGATTTCCAGCGCGCCACTTCAGCTTCATCGAGAACAACAATCTCGTTGTCGGTGGCCTCGGCGATGGCGCGGCCGCTGGCGTCGTAGCCTGCCATGGTCTTGCCGGCATGGGCGGAGAAGTCGGCGCCGGTGTTGTCGTCGAGGATCTTCTTGAGATCGTCAGGCATGCTGTCGTATTTGGCCTGGTTCATGGCAAGCACGAAGGCCGCGGTGTAGAGCGCGGTGTCGCCGGAGAACTCGGTGTGGGTGTCGACGAGTTCAGCAACCTTGAGCGCGGGAGTGACTTCCCACGGGATAACGGTGCCGTCGATCACGCCCTTGGAGAGCGCTTCCGGGATCGCGGGAACGGGCATGCCCACAGGCTCGGCGCCGAGTTCGGCCAGCAAGCCGTTGATGACGCGGGTCGGACCGCGCACCTTCTTGCCCTGCATGTCTTCGAGCTTGCGGACACCTTCGCCCTTGGAGTGGATGACGCCGGGGCCGTGAACCCAGGTGCCGAGAATCTTGACGCCCTTGAACTCGGTTTCTTCCATGTCGGACTTGAACAGTTCCCAATAGGCGCGGGAGGTGGCCTCCGCATTGGTCATGGTGAAGGGAAGTTCAAACACTTCGACGCTGGGGAAACGGCCCGGCGTATAGCCCGGCAGGGTCCAGACGATGTCGACCACACCATCACGGGCCTGGTCCATCAGCTGCGGTGGAGTGCCGCCAAGCGACATTGCCGAGAAGACTTCGACCTTGATGCGGCCCCCCGATTCCGTGCCGATCTTTTCAGCCCAGGGAATCAGAATGCCGGCAGGCACATTGGCCTGCGGGGGCAGGAACTGATGCATGCGCAGTGTCACTTCCTGCGCGGCAGCACCTATTGAAGATGCGCCCATTGCAGACAGGGCGAGGGCTGCAACGGCAGCGGATTTCAGGAAATTTCGTTTCTTCATATTGTCCTCCCAGTTTGAACTTGCCGGTCGAAATCACGGCTCCCCCGGAAAATAGGGGCATTTTTGGTCGCTGCATAGCGTCCGCCGCACCTCTTCAACATGACCGTGCTGCGCAGAGTGTATGCCAGTTCCAGTCGGCATCGGAAAGCTGGTCCCGGATTGGCCGTGTTAGTCTTTCGGATAGTATCCCCCCAAAGCCTTGTGGCGAGATTAACCGACCGTCCGGTCAGTTTATAGGTAGGGACATCGTTGCCGGCAACCGGTTTGTACTGACAAACGACCCGTGCGACGCTGGTCTGGCAGCGGATGGCAGCACCGTCGTGTCGGAAAAGACGTCCGACCGCATTGTGGCCGCACAGCTGCGCGGTTGGGAAAAAGCGGCTTGAGCACGAACACCAATGCCACAGAACCCGACATTGTAGGGTGAAGATAAAACAGAGTTTAGCGGTTGATCCTTTTCAAAAAAAGGAAAATGATGCCCTCAGGGTGAGTGAGGTCTGTGCACCCAGGGAGGAATTTATGGCGAATGTATCTATGACCGTGAACGGGCGCTCCGTTTCCGGCCAATGCGAGGACCGGACTCTTCTGGTTCAATTCATCCGGGAAAATCTCGGACTGACGGGAACCCATGTCGGATGCGACACGTCCCAGTGCGGGGCCTGCGTGGTCCATGTCGACGGCAAGGCCGTGAAATCGTGCACAATGCTGGCCGCGCAGGCGGACGGCTCGGAGGTTGTGACGATCGAAGGCCTGGCCTCGGGTGGCGAACTGCACCCGGTACAGGCGGCGTTCCGTGAGCATCATGGCCTGCAGTGCGGATTCTGCACCCCGGGCATGATCATGTCGGCTGTCGACATGATCGAACGACATGGTGGCCAACTGGACGAGAAAACCGTCCGCGCGGAACTCGAAGGCAATATTTGCCGCTGCACGGGTTACCACAACATCGTCAAGGCCGTGCTCGATGCGGCGTCCAAGATGGGCGACGGAGCAAAGGTCGCAGCTGAATAGGCATGCCTGATCAAGGCAATGGCGAAAGGCCGAAGACATGCGGATGAGCGAAAGACAATAAACACTGGAGTCTGAGGGGCTTTGGCCGGGTACGAGATCCCGCCCGACGGTTCGCTCAAGTCCCTGGACCGGCACTGCTGCCGGGGCAATCCGCACCAGCCTTTCTCCATCATCCAACCGGAGGAGTTTGAGACATGGGAATGGAAGGCGTAGGCGCCCGCGTGGCGCGCAAGGAAGACAAGCGGTTCATCACCGGCAAGGGCAAATACACAGACGACATGGTCGTACCGGGCATGAAGCAGGCGCATTTCGTCCGCTCGCCGCATGCCCATGCCAAGATCAAGAGCATCGACACGTCCGAAGCCGAGAAGATGCCGGGCGTGATCGGCATTCTCAACGGCAACCAACTGGCCGAAGACGCGGTCGGCAACATCATCTGCGGCTGGATGATCCATTCCAAGGATGGCTCGCCGATGAACATGGGCGCCTGGCGCCCACTGGCACAGGATACGGTGCGCTATGTCGGTGATGCGGTGCTCATCGTGGTGGCCGACACCAAGGCGCAGGCGCGGGATGCGGCTGAAGCCGTGGTTATCGACTACGAAGAACTGCCGGTGGTGACTTCGGCGGTCGAGGCGCTGAAGGACGGCGCACCACAGCTTCATCCGGAAGCCAAGAACAACCAGATCTTCGACTGGGAGATCGGCGACAGTGCCGCCGTCGATGCGGCCATTGCCTCGGCCGCGCATGTGACCGAGATGAAGATTGTCAACAACCGCCTGGTTCCCAACCCGATGGAACCGCGCGCCGCACTTGGCGTCTATGACGAGGGTGAGGATCACTACACGCTCTGGACCACCTCGCAGAACCCGCATGTGGCTCGGCTGGTGCTGAGCGCGTTCTACAATGTGGCGCCGGAAAACAAGCTTCGGGTGATCGCGCCCGACGTCGGTGGTGGCTTCGGTTCGAAGATCTATATCTACCCCGAAGAAATCGTCTGTCTCTGGGCCTCGAAGCGTACCGGCGTCCCGGTCAAGTGGACGTCAGACCGCACCGAGGCATTTCTGACCGACGCACATGGCCGCGACCATGTCTCGACGGTGAAAATGGCGTTTGATTCCGAAAACCGGATTACCGGCTTCAAGGTCGACACGATTGCAAATCTCGGCGCCTACATGTCGCTGTTTTCCAGTTCTGTCCCGACCTATCTCTATGCAACGCTGCTCTCGGGCCAGTACAACATCCCCAACATCCACGCCAATGTGCGCACGGTCTACACCAACACCGTGCCGGTGGACGCCTATCGTGGTGCCGGCCGTCCGGAGGCCACCTATCTGGTCGAGCGGACCATGGAAACGGCGGCGCGCGAGCTCGGCATCTCGCCGGCGGAGCTGCGCAGGACCAACTTCGTGCGCGAGTTCCCGCACCAGACGCCGGTGATCATGTGTTATGACGCCGGTAATTTCGAAGCCTCGCTCGATGCCTCCATGGAGGCTGCCGATTATGCCGGGTTCGAGGCGCGCAAGGCCGAAGCCAAGAGCCGCGGCAAGCTGCGCGGCATCGGCATGAGCTGCTACATCGAGGCCTGCGGCATCGCGCCGTCGGCCGCGGTTGGCTCGCTGGGAGCCGGTGTCGGGCTCTGGGAATCGGCGGAAGTGCGGGTCAATGCGGTGGGCACGATCGAGGTGCTGACCGGCTCGCACAGCCATGGCCAGGGCCATGAGACCACCTTTGCTCAGCTGGTGGCGGAACGCTTCGGCGTCGGTCTCGATACGGTCTCCATTGTTCATGGCGATACCGACAAGGTGCAGATGGGCATGGGTACCTATGGCTCGCGCTCGGGTGCGGTCGGCATGTCGGCGATCGTCAAGGCGCTCGACAAAGTGGAACTGAAGGCCAAGAAGCTTGCGGCACACCTGATGGAGGCCGATGAAGGCGACATCGTCATCGAAAATGGCGAGCTCAAGGTTGCCGGCACCGACAAGAGCGTGCCTTGGTTCCAGATGGCGCTGGCGGCCTATACCGCGCACAACATGCCCGAAGGCATGGAGCCGGGCCTGAAGGAGGGCGCGTTCTACGATCCGTCCAACTTCACCTTCCCCGCTGGATGCTACATCTGCGAAGTCGAGGTCGACCCCGAAACAGGCAAGACCGAGATCATCCAGTTCGTGGCCGCCGACGATTTCGGCAACATCATCAACCCGATGATCGTCGAGGGGCAGGTGCATGGCGGGGTGGCGCAAGGCATCGGACAGGCGCTCTTGGAAGGCACGCATTACGATGCGGATACCGGCCAGCTGCTGACAGCAAGCTACATGGACTACACCATGCCGCGCGCCGACGATCTGCCGTCCTTCAACGTCTCGCACCAGAACACGCCATGCCCGGGCAACCCGCTTGGCATCAAGGGCTGCGGCGAGGCCGGCGCGATCGGGTCACCACCGGCACTGATCAACGCCATCACCGACGCCATCGGCAACAATGACCTGACGATGCCTGCGACCCCGCAACGGGTCTGGGCAGCGCTCGCATCGGCACAATAGGAAAGGGAGGCAGACGTCATGTATGCAACCAATTATCACCGCGCCTCCTCGGTCGAGGACGCAGTCAAGCTGGCAACAGCGAACGACGAAACCAAGTACCTCGCCGGCGGACAGACCCTGTTGCCAACCATGAAGCAGCGGCTCGCAGCACCTTCGGATCTCGTTGATCTTCGCCACATCGCGTCGATGAAGGGAATTTCGGTCAACGGCGGGACGATCCGCATCGGTGCAGCCACGCCGCATGCGGATGTCGCGAACTCGAAGGAGGTCGCATCCGCCTGCCCGGGACTTGCCCATCTGGCAGCCCATATCGGGGATCCGCATGTGCGGCACATGGGCACGATCGGTGGTTCTATCGCCAACAACGACCCTGCGGCGGATTACCCGGCGGGGCTGATGGCACTCAATGCTACCATCGTCACCAACAAGCGCTCGATTTCCGCGGATGATTTCTTCACCGGCATGTTCGACACCGCGCTTGAGGATGGCGAACTGGTGGTGGCGGTGGAAATCACCGCGCCATCCAAGTGCGGCTATGCCAAGTTCCCCAATCCGGCCTCGCGCTATGCAATGACCGGCGTTTTCGTCGCCAAGCATGGTGACGGATCAGTGCGGGTGGCTGTGACCGGTGCGGGTTCGGACGGCGTGTTCCGGCATGAGGGCATGGAGCAGGCGCTGGCCTCGAATTTTTCCGCCGAAGCGCTCGATAGCGTCACGGTCGATGATGCCGACCTGATGTCGGACATTCACGCCTCGTCGGCCTACCGGGCCAACCTGGTCAAGGTGATGGCCAGACGGGCGGTTGCCGCCGCAGGCTGATGCGAAACCGCTGACTGCAATGTTGATAACGGGGCGGTCTTTCGGGGCCGCCCTTTTCAATTGAGTCAGTCGGACTGGCGTAGGAGCGAAGCCGCCACGTCACGGGCGTCCCGGTCGGCCGCATAGACATCTTCAATCGAGTGCGCCACGCGGCCATCATCGAGCTTGTCCATTGTGGTGGCGACGATGTCGGCCATTTGTAGAAACCCGAGCTTGCCGTTGATGAACGCCTCCAGTGCGATCTCCTTGGCGCCGTTGAGCACCGCGCCCTGAAGCCCGCCGCGCTGCATGGCGGTGCGGGCGAGGCCAAGGGCAGGGAAGCGAGCCTCGTCGGGGGCGTAGAACTCGAGCTTCGCCAGCCTGGCGAAATCGAGCCGTTCGACCGGCAGGCCGGCGCGCCTTGGATGGGCAATGGCGTAGCCGATGGCGTGGCGCATGTCGGGCGCGCCGAGCTGGGCGAGGACAGAACCGTCGCTGTAGCCGACCATGGAATGGATGATCGATTGCGGATGCACGATTACCTCGATCTGGTCGGGCCGCATGCCGAAGAGATGCCGCGCCTCGATCATCTCGAGCGCCTTGTTGAACATCGAGGCGCTGTCGATGGAGATCTTCAGACCCATCGACCAGTTGGGATGGGCGGCCGCGGTTTCCGGCGTGACGGCGGCCATCTGGTCGCGGGTGAAATCGCGGAACGGGCCACCCGATGCGGTCAGGATGATGCGGTCGACGGCATGGCGCTGGTCCTGTTCCAGCACCTGGAAGATGGCGTTGTGCTCGCTGTCGACCGGCAGCAACTTACCGCCGCCGCTGTCAATGGCGTCCTGGAACAGGTCGCCGGCGGAAACCAGGCATTCCTTGTTGGCAAGTGCGATATCCGCGCCCTGGGCCACTGCCGCCAGGGTCGGGGCGAGACCGGCAATGCCGACAATGCCGGCCATCAGCAGATCGGTTTCGCGCGCGCCGGCCTCGATCAGAGCCGAAGGCCCGGCACCGACCTCAATACCGGTTCCGGCAAGGGCGGATTTGAGATCGTCATAGCGTGCGGGGTCGGCGGTGACGGCGAATTTCGCGCCGGTCTGCCGCGCCTGGGCTGCCAACAGCTCGATATTGCCCATGCCGGTAATTGCGGGTACGTCAAACGCCTCGCGGCCACCGAGATGGGTCATGACATCAAGCGTGTTGCAGCCGATGGAACCGGTGGATCCGAGGATCGAGATGCGGCGTTTGGATGTCTCTGGGCAGCTGTTCATGGCTTGCAATCGGAACTTGGAGTTTGCGGTCGAGCCGCCTGAATTGCCGGATGGCCTCGCACCCGGTTGGTCAGTTCATCAGGACAGTAGGACACTTTCTGATCTGGCTGTCCGGGCGTGGCTCAGGCGAGCGGACTTCTAGACCGCCCGTTGAGATCAAGCAATTCGACAAACAGGGCAGAATGGTCAAGATCGCCGCCATCCAGCTCTTCGACCAGCCGTACGAAACGGTCACGCACAGCCTCAACCATCGGTAGCCTGATGCCGAGGCTGCGGGCCTCGATGAGCACATTGTCGAGATCCTTGATCTGCACCGAAGCACGGCCGCGGGCGACGAAGTCGTCTTGCTGCATCCGCTGACCATGCACCTGCAGGATGGTCGAATCGGCAAAGCCGCCGGCAAGGGCTGCGCGGAAAGCCGCCAGGTCGCCGCCGCCTTCCGAAACCAGCAGTGTTGCTTCTGAGACCGCGCCGATAGCGATGGCGACAATGGCCTGGTTGGCGAGCTTGGCAAGCTGGCCTGCGCCGCTGGGGCCGACGCGGATGGCGCGCCCCATCGGCGCGAGCACGGATTTGGCATCCTCGAACACCTGCTCGTCGCCGCCAGCCATGATGGCCAGTGTACCGGCTTCGGCTCCCCCTGTGCCGCCACTCACCGGCGCATCGAGGTGGAAGATACCCAGCGCGGACAGGCGATCGGCATGGGCGCGGGCTTGGCGTGGCTGGATCGAACTCATGTCGATGACAATGACGCCGCGGCTCAGCGCTTCGGCAACGCCGGTTGCGAACAGGACGTTCTCGACGACATCGCCATCGGTCAGCATAGTGATGACGTGGGTGGCGTCTTTCACCGCCTCGGCAGCACTGGCTGCCAGGTGCGCGCCTCCGGCTTCAAGCGGCCGGGCTTTCGATTGGTCCCGGTTCCAGACCGTTAGCTGGTAACCGGCACCGAGCAGTCGCCGCGCCATCGGCAGGCCCATCAATCCGGTGCCGAGAAATGCAATCTTTGTCTTCATGTCCGGTGTCCTCCTCCGCGGTCGATCTTGCGGGCAAGCAGTACAGGGGTGAAAGCCGCGTGGCAATTTCCAATAGCGGACCAAGCCGTCAACATCGCCGTCAGCGTCACCGAGCGCAATTGCCTATACAATCATCGATTTGCCCCATAACGTGCGCGGCATGAGTGAGTCTGAAACCCTCGACAGCCGCTATTCCTGGACACGGCTTGGCATCACGCTGGCAATTGCCGTGCTCGGCAATGTCGGCATGTGGTCGATCATCGTCATCATGCCGGCGGTGCAGGCGGAATTCGCCGTCGCCCGCGCCGACGCGGCGCTGCCCTATACCCTGACCATGGTTGGCTTTGCGCTTGGAAATCTGGTGATCGGGCGGGCGGTCGACCGGTTCGGTGTCACCGCCGCCCTGATCGGTTCCGCGCTGACCATGGCGGCAGGCTTCGGGCTTGCGGCGGTCAGCGGATCGATTGTGGCACTGTCGCTGATGCAGTTTGTCATCGGCTTTGGAACGGCAGTGGGGTTCGGCCCGCTGATTGCGGATATCTCGCACTGGTTTTACCGGCGGCGCGGCATCGCGGTGGCGATCGCGGCCAGCGGCAATTACCTGTCGGGCGCGATCTGGCCGCTGCTTTTGAGCGGCGTGCTGAGCGAACATGGCTGGCGCACCGCCTATCTGGTGCTGGCCATCGTACCGGTGGTTCTGATCATCCCGTTGTCGCTGCTGTTGCGAACCCGGGTTCCCGAAGAAGCCACGGCGCATGCCAACCGGATGTCGCTCAGCAATGCGCGTTCGGTGCAGTTTTCGCCCACAGCGCTGCAATGGATGCTGGGCCTTGCCGGGATCGGCTGCTGCGTGGCGATGTCGATGCCGCAGGTCCATATCGTCTCCTACTGCGCCGATCTCGGCTACGGCCCGACGGTGGGCGCCGAGATGCTGTCGCTGATGCTGATGGGCGGCGTTGTTTCGCGGCTGATCTCGGGGCTGGTCGCCGACCGGCTGGGCGGGGTGATCACGCTTCTGATCGGATCGACGCTGCAATGCATCGCGCTGTTTCTGTACCTGCCGTTTGACGGGCTGGCGCCGCTTTACATCGTCAGCCTGATCTTCGGCCTGTCGCAGGGCGGGATCGTGCCGAGCTATGCGCTGGTGGTGCGGGAATATATGCCTGCGAAGGAAGCCGGCGCGCGGGTCGGTTTCGTCATCATGGCAACCATCGTGGGCATGGCGCTCGGAGGCTGGATGTCAGGCTGGATCTACGACCTGACCGGGTCTTACCGGGCCGCCTTCCTGAACGGCATCGCCTGGAACTTCCTCAATATCGGCCTCATGATGATGATCCTCATCAAGTCCCGGTCCCGGCGCGGGGATGCGGTGCCGGCGTGAGGCATGACACGTAGGCAAAGCGTGGAGATTGGTGATCCCGGCAGGATTCGAACCTGCGACACCAGGATTAGGAATCCTGTGCTCTATCCCCTGAGCTACGGGACCACGCGAGAGAGTGCATACAGAAAACCGGGTGGCTCTTCAATACGAAGAACCATCCGGTTGTCATCTTCCGGTGCGGGATCGCCGGTCAGGCGGCGAGCGCCTTTTCGGCGAGCTTCACCCAGTAGGAGACGCCGACGGGGATGGCGTCGTCGTTGAAGTCGTAGGCAGGGTGGTGCAGGCTCGCGGTGTCGCCATTGCCCATGAAAATGAAGGCGCCGGGCCGGGCCTCGAGCATGAAGGAGAAATCCTCGCCGCCCATGGTCGGAGGCTGCTGGCGTTCGACCTTGCCCTCCCCGGCGACGCTTTCTGCGATGTCGGCGGCGAAATCGGTCTCGTCGGCATGGTTGAAGGTGACGGGATAGTTGCGGATGTAGTTGAAGCTGCCTTCAGCGCCATGGGCTGCGGCGACGCTGCGGACGATCTCACCGATCCGGGTCTCGGCCATGTCGCGCATTTCAGGCGACAGGGTGCGGACGGTGCCGGCCATCTCCACTTTGTCGGGAATGACGTTGTAGGCCGAGCCGGCGATGAACTTGGTGACCGAGACCACCACCGAGGCGAGCGGGTCGGCGTTGCGCGAAGCGATCGACTGCAGCGCCGTGACAACAGCGGAGCCTGCCACAATAGGATCGATGGTCTGGTGCGGCATGGCTGCATGGCCGCCGCGTCCGGTGATGGTGACATCGAAGATGTCGGTCGCAGCCATGATCGGGCCCTTGCAGATGGCGAATTCGCCGACCGGCAGGCCTGGCAGATTGTGCATGCCGAAGACCTTGGTGATGCCGAAACGCTCCATCATGCCGTCATTGACCATCTCACGGCCGCCGCCACCGCCTTCTTCGGCAGGCTGGAAGATCACCGCCACGGAGCCGGTGAAATTGCGGGTTGCCGCAAGATGGCGTGCGGCGCCCAGAAGCATTGCGGTGTGGCCGTCATGGCCGCAGGCATGCATCTTGCCGGGGGTTCGCGAGGCCCAGGGAACACCGGTGATCTCGTTGATCGGAAGAGCGTCCATATCGGCGCGCAGGCCGATGGCCGGCCCGTTGCCGCCGGGACGGCCGTGGATGATGCCGACAACGCCGGTGCGGCCAATGCCGGTGACGACTTCGTCGCATCCGAAGGACTTGAGCTTTTCGGCGACGAAGGCTGCGGTGTTGTGCACGTCAAACAGCAGTTCGGGGTCGGCGTGAAGCGTCCGGCGCCATTGCGCGACTTCATCCTTCATGGAGACAACGTCTTCGACAAGCTGCATTTTACACCTCTGTGGCTTGGTGATCGTTATGTCGGGCAAACGGGTATAACTTGGTGTCGCCTTTTGCCATCTGACTGCCATATAGGCTAAGTAGGAGACCGTGACGAGCGAAAAGCGGCGCGTTGGCAGACGCGGGCATCGTGCCAATCGTTGAATTTGCATCGAACACCGTTGGAAACTGGAAAATCGGAAGCCGGGAATGAGCTTGAAGTTACAATCGCGCCAGATGGTCGCCGGAGTGGCGATCGCAACTCTTGCGGCCATGTTTCCAGGTGGCGCGTCAGCCAATCCGGTGATCGCCGTGGATGTGGGATCGGGCCGTGTGATCGAACACGAGGAGGCGTTCCAGCGCTGGTATCCGGCGTCGCTGACCAAGCTGATGACGATCTACGTGGTCTTCAAGGCGGTCAAGGCCGGCCGGATGAGCATGCAGACGCCGGTTACCATGTCGGTTCAAGCGGCCAAGGAGCCGCCGAGCAAGATGTATTTCAAGCCTGGAGAGCGGTTCCCGCTCGATTCGGCGCTAAAATATCTGATGGTCAAATCGGCCAACGATGTCGCCGTGGCCATCGGCGAAGCCGTGTCGGGGACCGAGGAAGCCTTTGTCGCCGACATGAACGCGGCCGCGCGGCAGCTTGGCATGAATTCGACACGCTTCATCAATCCCCACGGCTTGCCCGGCGACGGTCAGTACACGACCGCGCGCGACATGGCACTGCTGGCGGTCGCGCTGAAACGCGAGTTTCCCGAATTCGCGCATTATTTCAGCTATGAAGGGTTTACCACCGGCAAGAAGAACTACACGAATTACAATTTGCTGATGGGCCGCTTTGCCGGCGCCGACGGCATGAAAACCGGGTACATCTGCGCCTCCGGATTCAATCAGGTTTCCTCGGCGACACGCAACGGGAAGTCGGTCATCAGCGTGGTTCTGGGCGCGCCCTCGCAGAAGACGCGGGCCGAGGTGTCGGCAGAGCTGCTGCACAAGGCGCTGACGACAACAGCCTGGGGTGGCACCAGACTGCAGAGCCTGGCGCCCTATGGCGACGGACGTGACCGGGTGGTCGATATCTCCGGCGAGATCTGCACCGCCGAGGCGCGCGCCGCTCGCTATGAGGGGCGAGATGACGAGGGCAAGATCGTGCTCAATTCGCCCTATCTCGCGAAGATGGAGCGCGAGCCACGGCTGGTACAGGCTCCTGCCGGGCTGCCGCGTGCCAATGTCGAGGTTGCGCTGTCGCGGGTTCCGATTCCGGTACCCCGGCCTGGCGGCATACTGGCGGGGCAGGTGGAGCCGTTTGCTGCCTCGGCCTTTACCGCGCCGGCCCAGGCTGCGGAAATGCTTCCCTTTGCGGGAGGCGTTCCGATTCCGGTTCCGCGCCCCCAGATCTGATCTGCGAAAGAGTCCTGCACATGACAGCGGAAATCCAATCCGAGCGCAGCTGGAGCGTCCCGAACGGCGTGCCTGTTTCCATTCTGACCGGATTCCTCGGCGCCGGGAAAACGACCTTGCTGAACCGGCTGATCGGCGATCCCTGGCTCAGCGATGCGGCGCTGATCATCAATGAGTTCGGTGATGTGGGCATCGATCACCTGCTGGTCGAGAGTTCGGGCGACGGGGTGATCGAACTGTCGGATGGTTGCTTGTGCTGCACGGTGCGGGGCGAGTTGGTCGACACATTGGCCGACCTGATGGACCGGATGCAGACTGGCAAGATCAGGCCGTTTTCGCGGGTGGTGATCGAGACCACAGGCCTTGCCGACCCGGTGCCGGTGATGCAGTCGGTGATTGGGCATCCGGCGCTTGGTCAGTCCTACCGGCTGGAGGGCCTGGTCACGGTGGTCGACGCGGTCAATGGTATGGCGACGCTGGAATCCCACGAGGAAGCGCGCAGGCAGGTGGCGGTGGCGGACACGCTGGTGCTGTCCAAGACTGCGCTCGTCGAGAATTGCGTTGCGCTGCGGACAAGTCTCGAAGCGCTCAATCCGCTGTCACGGGTGTTCCTGGCCGATGAGCCGGATCTCAGCGCGCAGAGCCTGTTTGACAGCGGCGCCTATGATCCCGATCGCCGCTCTCTCGATGTGGCCCGGTGGCTGAGTACAGAGCAAGATCACGCAGACCATGGACATGGTCATGGCGGCCATCATCACCACGGCCACGATCATCACCATGCCCATGATGTGAACCGGCATGATGAGCATATCAGGTCGGATTCGCTGGTGTTCGAAAAACCGATCACGCCCGAAGCGCTGGGAATGTTTCTCGACCTGGTGCGCTCGGCACACGGGCCGAAGCTTTTGCGAATGAAGGGCCTCATCAAGCTTGCGGATGATCCGTCGCGGCCGCTCGTGCTGCATGCCGTCCAGTCGCTGATGTCCGAGCCCGTGCGGCTCAAGGCCTGGCCGGAGGGGTCCAGGGAAGAAACCAGGCTGGTGGTGATCACGCGAGACATGCCGGAGGGATTTGTTGCGGAGCTGTTCTCGTCCTTCGCCAATGTGCCGGGGGTGGGGCGGCCCGACCGCGAGGCGCTGACAGCCAATCCACTGGCCATCCCGGGAATGCCGGCACGGCGCTAATGCATGTCGCGTTCAAATGGATTCATTTGAACGATAACGTACATGCATGATTTCAAAGTGTTACAGCGACCTTTGCACATCCGATCGGATGCGCGGCGCTGAAGAACCGGTCAGCCTTTTTCGATGAGAAAGACATGGCCGCCCTCCACCGTGGCGCTGTCGAGCAACTGATGCCCGTCCTCGTGGCAGAAATGCGGCACGTCAATGACGGCCAGCGGATCAGTGGTTTCGATGCGCAGCCGGGTGCCCGAGGCGAGGCCGCGCATATGCTTGCGGGTCTTGAGCACGGGAAGCGGACATTTCAGGCCCCGGAGATCCAGCGCACTGTCGTCTGTGCCGCTCATTTGCTGCTCCAGATCTTCCAGAACGGCTTGTCGGACTGGTCCGGTTGCGCCGCCTGTCCTGCGTTGGCGGTCTGAGACGGGACGGCGGGATTGGGAGTCGGCACGGGAATGCCGGCGCTGGCGGCTGCCGGCGCGGCCTGTCCGGCCTCAATGTCCGCCTGATCGGTCACGGTCACCGCAGCGGCGGCGGGGCTGGCCGGCGGTGCCGCGGGTGCGGTTCCGGGCGCAAGGGCCTTGAGGGGGTTGCCGGTCGAAAAAAGGCTGAGAACCGGAACCGAGGCGGACTGCCCTTCATTGGCAGCGATCCGGGCCGCCTTTTCGGCTTCCCGCTCGGCACGCCTGGCTTCGGCTTCAGCCTTGGCTTCATTGGCGGCGATCTGCCTGGCCTCCTCGTTGTCGAACCTGGCGACTGCCTCGATGAAGTTCCGGTTCCAGTCCTTCTCGAAAGCGGCATTGGCAACCGCCAGCGTGCTCGGCACGCTTGCCGGAGGGCAGGCTGCGCTGGCCTGGAAGCTGGCGTTTTCGACCTGAGGAACCTGGTTGAAGACATACCGGCGTTCGCAGACCTCCACCTTCGGAGGCCGCTTGGTCAGTTCGAAATGGTCATAGCCGACCTTCAGCATCTTCCAGAATTCGAAATGTTCGCTGTCGCGATGCCTGGCCATGTTTTCCGGCGTCATGCGGAAAGGCAGTGCCTCGACGATAAAGTATTCCTGGCCGCCCTTGAAGGCGTCGCGGGCAAAACCGTAGAACTCGAGGACCTGTTCATCGGTCATCGAGTAACAGCCGGCCGAAGAGCAGGCGCCATGCACCATCAGGTTCGAGCCGGTCCGGTTGTGTGCGCGGTCGTAGCTGTTGGGGAACCCCATGTTGAACGACAGGTAGTAGCTCGAATTCGGATTCATCTGGTGGGGATAGATCCGGTAGTAACCTTCGGGCGCCTGACGGTCACCCTCCTTGAACTTGGGACCAAGATCGCCTGACCATTTGCAGATATCGTAGGACGCGATGATGTCGTAGCGGCCATTGCCCTTCTGCTTCCAGACTTCGAGTACGCCCTCTTCCTTGAAGATCCGCATCATGATCGGCGAGCGCGTGCTCATGTCCTGCGCCTTCATCTTGTTGACGAGCTTGGCAGGCAGCGGGTGTTCGACCTTGTTGGAAACGGAATCGAGCGCATCCTGACATCCGGACAGACCCAGGAGAAGAACAGGGAGGAAACGCAGCGTGCGGGTCGGAATCATGGGGTCTCTTGGACGTTGCAGTGGCAAGTTCTGGGGCCAGTCGGATCGTCTTCGGGGTGATCCCCGGTCGGGCATTTCAACGCAACACTACTACAAACATGGTTCATGAAGCATTACCAATCCGATGGTGCCGCTCCAGGTCATCTGAACGGTATCGAGGGAGAAGTGGCAAAGCAGCCACTGCCGTACGGGCCGCTTCCGTCGTCCCGCCGCCGGCGGAAACCCGCCGGATGTTGCTACCTGGATGCGCCAGACGCCCTATTGGCGTTCCAAATGTGGCCCCAATGGGGCGAAAATCACCCGATGTGACGGCCAATCTCGAGAAACTTCTTGCGGCGATCAGCGCGCAACTCTTCGCCGGAGCGGCTGGACATTTCCTCAAGAGCCGAGGCGATCAGGTCGCCGGCGCGCGAGAACACGCTTTCGGGATCGCGGTGGGCGCCGCCGACGGGTTCGGCGATGATGCCGTCGATGACGCCGAGATCAAGCAAGTCCTCGGCAGTGATCTTCATCGAAGTGGCAGCATCGCGTGCTCGCGTTGCATCGCGCCACAGGATAGAGGCGGCGCCCTCGGGCGAGATGACGGAATAGATCGAATGCTCGAGCATGTAGACCTTGTTGCCGGTGGCAATGGCGATGGCGCCGCCCGACCCGCCCTCGCCGATGATGATCGAAATCAGCGGAGAACGGAGATTGAGGCACGCTTCGGTCGAACGGGCAATGGCTTCAGCCTGGCCGCGTTCCTCCGCGCCGACGCCGGGATAGGCGCCTGCGGTGTCGACGAGCGTGATGACGGGAAGCCGGAAGCGGTCAGCCATCTCCATGATACGGATAGCCTTGCGATAGCCTTCGGGCCGGGCTGAGCCGAAATTGTGTTTGATGCGGGTCTTGGTGTCGTGGCCTTTTTCCTGGCCGATAACGACCACAGGCTGGCCGCGGAAGCGGGCGAAACCTGCCTGAATCGCAGCGTCCTCGGCAAATTTGCGGTCTCCGGCCAGCGGTGTGAATTCGTCGAACAAGGTCTTGGCGTAGTCATTGAAATGCGGACGGTCCGGATGGCGCGCAACCTGGGTCTTCTGCCAGGGATTGAGCTTGGCGTAGATTTCGGCCATGGCGTCGCGGGCCCTGGTTTCGAGCCGGGCAATTTCATCGCCTGTGTCGATGCTCTCGTCCTCGCTCGCGAGCTTCCTCAATTCGAGGATCTTGCCTTCCAGGTCGGAGATCGGTTTTTCGAAATCAAGATAGTTGTGCATTGAGTTTTTCCACGCAGGCCATCGCATTTTTCGTCGCCAAGACCAGTCAAGCCTAGTCTGACATGTCTGTCACGCATTCATTTGCCGTGTTGCGAGCGGGCTTAATCGCGGCTTTTTGTGGCTTTTGCAAGGGGGTGATGTTCATTGACCAGTTGTCGCAGGCGTTCGTCTAGCACATGGGTGTAGATCTGGGTGGTGGAAATGTCGGCATGGCCAAGCAGTTCCTGGACGGCACGCAGATCGGCACCTCCGGCAAGCAGATGGCTTGCAAAGGCATGGCGCAGGACATGCGGCGAGACTTTCGCAACGGGAATTCCGGCGCGGCCGGCAACTTCCTTGAGCTCGCGCGCGAAGACCTGGCGGGAGAGATGTCCCTCGGCGGAGTTGGCCGGAAACAGGAAGCCGGCGTCCTCGGCAGCGTCGCCGATCGTTGCCAGCCAGGCATCAAGCGCTGCGCGTGAGGGACGCGACATCGGCACCATGCGCTCCTTGGCGCCCTTGCCGCGAATGACCAGAAACCGTCCGTCATCAGCGAGCACCCGAAAAGGCAGGCTGACCAGTTCACTGACCCGCATGCCGGTAGCGTAGAGCAGCTCGAGCAGCGCGCGGAAGCGGATGCGGCGCGATGCCTCTTCCTCGTCCTGGGCCGTGGCGATATCGGTTTCCGCCTGTGCCAGCAGACGCGAGACATCGTCGATGCTAAGCACTTTCGGCAGGGCGCGGGTCTTTCGCGGGGAATCGATCACCCCGGTGGGATCGTCATTGCGCAAGCCTTCGGCGTGGAGAAACTTGTAGAACTGCCGCAAGGCTGACAGGCGCCGCGCCTGGGAGGCCGGCGAAAATCCGCGGGCAGCCAGATCGGCGACAAAGCGCCGGATGTCGTCGGCCTGGGCCTTGAGAAGCGAGGTTCCGAACGCGCCCAGAACATCGGAAGCATCGTCAAGATCGCGGCGATAGGCTTCAAGCGTATTTTCGGCAGCGCCACGCTCGGCACTCATCATTTCGAGGAAGGCTTCGGCATTGGCGGCGCTGAGATCGCGCATGATAGGGCCGGATCCTGTCAGTTGTTGAGTTTTTCGGTGGGGACGCGAATGGTAACCTCGCGGTCCACCGGCTCGACATAGATGATCAATGCAAACATGGCGCCGTAGACGATGCCGGCAAGCACGGCGCACAGGAAAAGGAACCGAAACAGGGAAGGCATGGGCACTCCGGCGAACTGGTGTCGACATGTTATGCGGCAGCACGCGCGCCGTTTCAAGCGCGATAGGGAAACCCGGCCGCGCTTGACGCGCCGCCGGACATGGCCAATAGAAGGCGCGGATCATTGGCCCTAGGGGCGGGGGAGACAGTTGACTGAACCGCAGACATTCGCGCCGGAACAGGATATCGAGATGGCGCGGCGTGTGCTCGGCCAACGCAATCTGGTGTTTGTCGGGCTGATGGGCGCCGGCAAATCGGCTATAGGCCGGCTGGTGGCGCAGATGCTCGACATCCCTTTCGTCGATTCCGACCACGAGATCGAACGGGTTTCGCGGATGAGCATCCCGGAGCTGTTCGAGGCCTATGGAGAGCCGGAATTCCGGGCTCTGGAGGGGCGGGTGATCAAGCGCCTTCTGAAGACCGGCCCCAGGGTGCTGTCGACCGGCGGTGGGGCGTTCATGAATGACACGATCCGGACGATGGTACTGAACGACGGCCTGTCGGTTTGGTTGAAGGCGGATCTCGACGTGCTGTGGGCGCGGGTCTCGAAGCGGGATTCCAGACCGTTGCTGAAGACTGCCAATCCCCGGCAGACGCTGTCGGATCTTCTAGACAAGCGTTACCCGGTCTATGCCAAGGCGGACCTGACGGTTTGGTCACGTGATGAAGACAAGGACATTATTGCCTCTGAAACAGTCATGGCGCTGGCCCGGCTGGGCAGGGGCCAGGATACGGTGCCAATACCATGACCCAGAACTCTCTGCGTGAAACCGTCCGCGTCGACCTCGGCGACCGCAGCTATGACATTGTCATCGGACCCGGGCTGATTGCAGAAGCGGGTGCTCAGATAGCGGCCCGCGAGCCGGGCATAAGGTGCGCAGTCGTAACCGACCGCAATGTCGCCGCCGCACATCTCGATGCGCTGCTTGGAAGCCTTGCTGCAAGCGGAATCGAGGCCGCGCCGCTGGTGCTTGAGCCAGGCGAGAAAACCAAGCGTTTCGACGAACTGGTGCATGTGTGCGACCATGTGCTCGGGGCCCGGCTCGAGCGTGGCGATGCGGTGCTGGCGCTGGGCGGCGGCGTGATCGGCGACCTTTCGGGCTTTGCCGCCGGCATCGTGAGGCGCGGCATGGGGTTCATCCAGGTTCCGACCAGCCTGCTGGCGCAGGTGGATTCCTCAGTCGGCGGCAAGACCGGAATAAACTCATCGCATGGCAAGAACCTGATCGGCGTGTTCCACCAGCCGGATCTGGTGCTGGCGGATACCGATGTGCTGGATACGTTGCCTATCCGGGAGTTTCGGGCCGGTTATGCCGAAGTGGCTAAATATGGCCTGATCGACCGGCCGGAATTCTTTGCCTGGCTTGAGAAAAACTGGCGTGACGTGTTTTCCGGCGGCGAGGCGCGGATACGGGCGATTGCCACGGGATGTCAGGCAAAAGCCGATGCGGTGGCTGCCGATGAGCGTGAACACGGGTCTCGCGCGCTTCTCAATCTCGGCCATACATTCGGCCACGCGCTGGAAGCGGCCACGGATTATGACGGGCGGCGGCTTGTGCATGGCGAGGGTGTTGCGATCGGAATGGTGCTGGCGCACGAGTTTTCTGCGCGGATGAACCTTGCCAGTCCCGATGATGCCCGAAGGGTCGGCCATCATCTCAGGGAAGTCGGACTGCCAACCGTAATGTCGGATATTGAAGGTGAGCTGCCACCGACCGATATACTGATGAAACACATCGCGCAGGACAAGAAGGTCCGGCGCGGTGCGCTGACCTTCGTCCTGACGCGCGGTATCGGCCAGTCCTTTGTAGCCGATGACGTACCGGCAGATGAAGTGTTTCGATTTCTGGAGGAAAAGCGGGCATCATGATCCTGGAAACAATCGGCGCAATCCTGGCTGAGCACGGCCTGACCATTCTGGCGATCCTGGCGTTGATCGGATTGTCGGGATTCTTTTCGGGCTCCGAGACCGCGCTGACAGCTGCCTCGCGGGCCCGGATGCATTCGCTCGAGACCAATGGGGATGCGCGCGCCGGCACGGTCAACACGCTCATCGAGCGCAAGGACCGCTTGATCGGGGCGCTGTTGATCGGCAACAACCTGGTCAATATTCTCGCCTCGGCACTGGCGACGAGTGTGCTGTTGTCGATTTTCGGCGATTCCGGCGTGGCTGTGGCGACGCTGACCATGACCCTGTTGCTGGTGATCTTTGCCGAAGTGTTGCCCAAGAGCTGGGCAATCTCCACACCTGACCGTTTCGCCATGTTCGTTGCCCCGCTGGTCAGGGTCTTTGTCGTGGTCGTTGGTCCGTTGTCGAGTATCATCAACTGGATCGTGCGCAAGATCATGTCCGTGTTCGGCGTGACGTTTGCGTCTGAAACCTCGATGCTGTCGGCACACGAGGAAATCCGCGGCGCGGTGGACCTGCTGCACCGCGAAGGTTCGGTGGTCAAGGCGGACCGAGACCGGCTCGGCGGGGTCCTGGATCTGGGCGAGCTGGAAGTCTCGGATGTGATGATCCACCGCACCTCGATGCGCATGCTCAATGCCGACGAGACGCCGGAAACCAATGTGCGGGCAGTTCTTGAAAGCCCCTATACACGGATGCCGATCTGGCGTGGTTCGACCGACAACATCATTGGCATCGTTCATGCCAAGGACGTGCTGCGCGTGCTCGCGGACAACCCGACCGAGCCGCATCGGATGGATGTGGTCAAGATCGCCCAGAAGCCGTGGTTCGTGCCAGATACGACCAGCGTGCCCGACCAGCTCAACGCCTTCCTCAGACGCAAAGCGCATATTGCCATCGTCGTTGACGAATATGGCGAGGTTGAAGGGCTGGTGACGCTTGAAGACATTCTCGAAGAGATCGTCGGTGACATCGCCGACGAGCATGACACCGAGGTTCAGGGTGTCCGGCAGGAGGCCGACGGCTCGATCGTGGTCGATGGTTCGGTTCCTATCCGCGATCTCAACCGGGCGCTCGACTGGTCACTGCCCGATGATGAAGCCACCACAGTGGCGGGGCTGGTGATTCACGAATCCCAGACCATTCCCGAGGAGAAGCAGGCCTTCACATTCCACGGCAAGCGATTCATCGTCATGAAGCGTGACCGCAACAGAATTACCAGGCTGCGCATTCGCCCTATGGAAAAAGCGTGACCAGCACCTAGATTGCTGTTTGACGGTTCGGCTGTAAGCGATTACCAGCGCGTCGGCTCGCCCGGTGCGCTCGCCTCGATCGCCATGGCGTGGAGGCCGCCGTCGAGTTCAGCCTTGAGCAGTTCGTTGACGGCGCGATGACGCTGGATCCGGCTCAGGCCGGTAAAGGCGGGCGAAACGATACGGATGCGAAAATGAGTTTCGCCGGTCCCGTCGAAGGTTTCGTGGTGATCGCTGCCGGAATGATGATGACCGGCGTGCAGGTGGCTTTCGTTGATCACCACCAGCCGTTCAGGTTCAAATTTTTCAGTCAGCGCTGTTTCAATGCGGTTCTGGCGGGACATGAGGATGCTCCTGGTGTAGGGTGCGCGGTCACAAAATTCGACTGTTGCGATTTGCATGGTGGCATTCGAAGTCGAGACGGGGTACGCAGCTTGAATCACCCCTGTCAATCCTTGTTCGCTAACCTGTAGAGCACCATAATTGTCGCTATGAAACTGGATTCCAAATATTTTGATCGCATCCGGGTCCGCCGCAAGGGCGCAAAACCGGCTGAGCCAACGGCGCCTGAATGCCAGTGGGACGGCTGCAGCAAGCCCGGTACCCACCGTGCGCCCGTGGGACGGGATGCCGAGGGGCAGTACTTCATGTTCTGCGTTGATCACGCACGCGAATACAACAAGGGTTACAACTACTTTTCCGGTCTGTCCGACGGCGAAATTGCGCGCTATCAGAAAGAGGCGCTGACGGGAAACCGCCCGACCTGGAAGATGGGTGTCGACCGCTCTGCGGCCAGCGGTCCGACGCAGTCGAAAGCCCGCTCCGGGTCAGCCGGGGCCCACGCGCGGATGCGCGACCCGCACGGGTTTTTCAACGAGACCCGACCCCACCGTCCGGCCCGGGCGCGTAAGGTCAAGACTCTCGAGGGCAAGGCGTTTGACACGCTCGGTCTCGCTGCAAATGCGACGTCGACAGAGATCAAGACCCGTTACAAGGAACTGGTCAAACAGCACCACCCCGATGCCAATGGCGGCGACCGCGGTTCCGAGGACCGTTTTCGCGCCGTCATCCAGGCCTATCAATTGTTAAAGCAGTCTGGTTTCTGCTAAGCGAACAGTCTAAGCAGGACCGGACAGGAGAGCGGCCCGCGGGCGGATCAGCCAGGCCTTGGAGACATGATGAGCAAGATCGACCTCGATATCACCAACCTTCCAGACACGACCGTCAAGGTACGCGATGTGTTTGGCATAGATTCGGACATCACTGTCCCGGCCTACAAGGAGCGGGACGCCTATGTGCCCGACCTTGATCCGGATTACCTGTTTGACCGTGACACCACGCTCGCCATCCTGGCAGGCTTTGCCCACAACCGCCGGGTGATGGTCTCGGGCTATCACGGCACCGGCAAGTCGACCCATATCGAGCAGGTCGCGGCGCGCCTCAACTGGCCGTGCGTGCGCGTCAATCTCGACAGCCATGTCAGCCGTATCGATCTCGTCGGCAAGGATGCGATCGTTGTCCGCGAAGGCATGCAGGTGACCGAGTTCAAGGACGGCATTTTGCCCTGGGCGTACCAGCACAACGTAGCGCTGGTGTTTGACGAGTATGATGCCGGCCGCCCGGACGTCATGTTCGTGATCCAGCGGGTGCTCGAATCCTCAGGACGCCTGACGCTGCTCGACCAGAGCCGAGTCATCAGGCCGCATCCGGCGTTCCGCCTGTTCGCAACGGCCAACACCGTCGGCCTGGGCGACACGACCGGCCTTTATCACGGCACCCAGCAGATCAACCAGGCTCAGATGGACCGCTGGTCGATCGTCACCACGCTCAACTATCTGCCGCATGACCAGGAAGTCGATATCGTCGCTGCCAAGGTCAAGGACTTTGCCGAGGGCGAGGGCCGCGACGCGGTGTCGAAAATGGTGCGGGTGGCCGACATGACCCGGTCGTCGTTCATCAATGGTGATCTTTCGACAGTGATGAGCCCGCGGACCGTGATCACCTGGGCGGAAAACGCCGCCATCTTCGGTGACGTGGCCTTTGCCTTCCGGCTGACCTTCCTCAACAAGTGCGATGAGCTGGAGCGTGCGCTGGTGGCCGAGCACTATCAACGCGCCTTCGGCGTCGAGTTGAAGGAAAGCGCCGCCAACATCGTTCTCAGCGCAACCGCCTGACGGGTATATCCATGGCTGGACGCGGCGACAATTCGCGATCAAGACCAAGCGGCAGCGTGGACGCCGAGCCGTTCCGGCGGGCGCTGACGGGCTGTGTGCGGGCGATTGCAGGCGACCATGAACTGGAAGTCGCGTTTGGCAATGACCGACCCGGGATCTCCGGTGACAGGGCGCGGCTGCCGGACCTGCCAAAGCGGCCGACGCAGGCCGATTTTTCAGTCACCCGCGGCCTTGGCGATTCCATGGCCCTGCGCAAGGCCTGTCATGATGATGCGGTTCATGCGCGCATGGCGCCATCCGGCGCTGATGCGCGTGCCGTCTATGACGCGGTCGAGCAGGCGCGGGTCGAATCGATCGGTGCACGGCGTATGACCGGAGTCGGTGACAACCTGACCTCGATGCTGGAAGACAAGTACCAGCGGGCCAATTACCAGGGCATTATCACGCGCGAGGATGCGCCGCTCGAGGAAGCCGTGGCGCTGATGGTGCGCGAGAAGCTGACCGGCCGCAAGCCGCCGAAGTCGGCAGGCCAGGTGGTCGAACTGTGGCGTGAATTCATCGAAGACAAGGCCGGCAGCGCGCTCGATACGCTTGAAGGGTCGCTCGAGGACCAGCAGGCCTTTGCCAGGGTGGTGCGCGAGATGCTTTCGGCCATGGATATGGCCGAGGATTACGGCGACGACGACAGCGAACAGGACGAGCAGGACGAGGTTTCCGACGAGGATCAGCCGCGCAGCGAGGAAGACAACGACAAGTCCTCTCAGGAAGAAGCAGGCTCGGATGCTGCACCGGCGGAGGAAAGCGAGACCTCCGACGAGCAGATGGACTCTGGTGAAATGGACGGCGCGGAAACCGGCGACGATGACACCGTCGACGACAGCGACGAAGACGCTGAAACGCCAGGCGAGACCCGGAAGCCGAGCGATCCCTTCGCCGATCTCAACGAAAAGGTCGACTATCACGTCTTTGCCACCGAGTTCGATGAGGAAATTTCAGCCGAAGAGCTCTGCGACGAGGCAGAGCTCGACCGGCTGCGGTCCTTTCTCGACAAGCAGCTGGCGCATCTGCAGGGCGTCGTCGGACGGCTTGCCAACCGGCTCCAGCGCCGGCTGATGGCACAGCAGAACAGGGCTTGGGATTTCGATCTCGAGGAAGGCTATCTCGACAGCGCCCGCCTGACGCGGATGATCATCGATCCGATGCAGCCGCTGTCGTTCAAGATGGAGCGCGACACCAGTTTCCGCGATACGGTAGTGACGCTGCTGATCGACAATTCGGGCTCGATGCGCGGCCGGCCGATCACGGTTGCTGCCACCTGCGCGGACATCCTGGCCCGGACGCTGGAGCGCAGCGGCGTCAAGGTGGAGCTTCTCGGCTTCACCACAAAGGCGTGGAAGGGCGGGCAGAGCCGCGAGAAGTGGCTTGCCGGTGGCAAGCCGGCTACGCCGGGCCGCCTGAACGATCTGCGGCACATCATTTACAAGTCAGCGGATGCGCCATGGCGCCGTGCCAGGCGCAATCTCGGGCTGATGATGCGCGAAGGCCTGCTCAAGGAAAACATCGACGGCGAAGCCCTGATCTGGGCGCATTCGCGGTTGTCGCGGCGTCCCGAGCAGCGCAAGATCCTGATGATGATTTCCGATGGTGCGCCGGTCGACGATTCCACACTGTCGGTCAATCCTGGCAATTATCTCGAACGGCATCTGCGGGCGGTGATCGAGGAAATCGAGACGCGCTCGCCGGTTGAATTGCTGGCCATTGGCATCGGCCATGACGTCACCCGCTACTATCGCCGTGCGGTGACCATCGTCGATGCGGAAGAGCTGGCCGGCGCCATGACCGAGCAGCTGGCTGCTCTGTTCGCCGATGAATCCGGCGATCCCCCGGCCCGTCGCGGACGCAAGCGGGCGTGACACCGGGCCGGACCATTGCAAGATTGTCACTGGTCGCCGGCTTCGCGGCGATGCTGGCAGTTTCCACCGCCGTTGCACCGCGCGCGGAAGACCAGTCCCTCCAGATCAATTCCCGCCTTATCGAGCATTTCAAGGTCGGATCCGACGAGAGACGGTTTGGCAGTTTCGAATTTGTCGGTGGTATCGAGCTGAGTTCGCCCAGCGCCGCACTCGGGGCCATGTCCGGGATCAGCCTGTCAGAGGACAGGCGCAGCTTTCTCGGGGTCATGGACACCGGCTTCTGGTATGCTGGCCGGTTTGAACGCGACGCTGACGGTGTCCTGACCGGTGTCACGGATTTCACGATCTCGTCGATCCTCGACAGGAACGGTGAGGCTTCAAAACAAAAATGGCGGGTCGACGCCGAAAGCATCGCTGTCCGGGGCGACGAAGTGCTTGTCAGCTTCGAACGGAACAGCCGTGTCGATGTCTATCCGGCAAAGGCGCCCGGCAACGCGCGGCCCTTGCGGTCGCTTCCCTTGCAGATCCCGCTTCACGAGATTCGCAACAATCGGGGGCCGGAAACCGTGATGGTGGCCTCTGCGGCGTCGCCGCTGGCCGGTGATGCTGTCGTTATCACCGAGCGTAGCCTGAACACGGACGGCGATATCTACGCTGCAGTTCTCACCGGACCGCTGAAAGGCGTGTTCTTCGTCAAGCGGCATCCACCCTACGACGTTACCGACGGGGATTTCCTGCCCAATGGCGATCTGCTGTTGCTCGAGCGGCGGTTTTCGATCGCAGGCGGCATCGGCATGCGGATCCGCCGCATCGATGGCAGCCGGCTGGGCCCGGGAAACCTGGTCGACGGACCGGTGCTGCTGGAGGCCGATTTCGGCTACCAGATCGACAATATGGAAGGGCTGGATGTCAGCACGGATGAGGCGGGACAGGTTTTCGTCACGCTTGTGTCGGACGACAACCACTCCATCCTGCAACGCAATCTGGTTCTTGAATTCCGCTATCTTGGAGACGGCGAATAGGCCCCTATCAATCCGCTGACAGCGGGATGGGCGGTCTCCCGTTTCCGCGAAACCCCCGTTTTTGTCAGACGCGGGACTGGTGGGGTGCCAGAACCGGTATCAGGGCGCCGTAGGGCAGCAGCATCGACAGTCCGACGACGAGCTTGACCGCGAGGTCTCCAAGCGCCCAGGAAAGCCAGCGTGGCGCCTCGGTGGCGAACAGGCCCAGCAGAGGGGCTGCTTCGCTGGCGAAACCATCGCCGGGGCCGATGATGTTGGCTGCCTGCGAGAAGGCGAGACCAAAGAAGATCAGGGTGTCGAGGCTGGAACCGATGATGGTAGAGGCTAACGGCGGCAGCCACCAGACGCGGTTGCGCAGCCGGTCGAAGATCGACACGTCAAGCAGTTGCGCCAGCAGGAAGGCGGAGCCGGAGGCCACCGCGATACGCGGTGTGGCGAGCCAGATCGACAGAGCGACGGCGATGACAAAGCCTGAAAAAACCACCAGACGCGCCGTTGCCGGGCCGAAGCGGCGGTTGGCAAGATCGGTGACGAGGAATGCCACCGGATAGGTGAAGGCGCCCCAGGTCAAAAGATCGGCAAGGTTCAAGGCACCGATGACGTAATCGACCGGGAACTGAACCAGATAGTTCGAGGCGATGACGACAGCGGCCATCAGGGCCATGAATGGATATACGGAAGGGATCATGCGCATTTTTTTATCCTGGGTTGATGCCACCAGTTGAAAAAGATGAAGGCGGGCCATGGCCCGCCTCATATACGGTAAACCGTCAGCCCTTATCAGGCAGCAGCTTTTTCTTCGATCTTCTTTGCGATCTGACGCTTGAGCAGACGCGCGCGCATCGACAATTCGCTGTCCTTGGCCTTGGCAAGGAACGCATCAAGGCCGCCGCGATGCTCGACAGTGCGCAGAGCGTTTGCCGAGATGCGCAGACGGTAGCGCTGGCCGAGAGCATCGGAAATCAGCGTGACGTTGCACAGGTTCGGCAGAAACCGGCGACGGGTCCGGTTGTTGGCGTGGCTGACATTGTTTCCGGACTGTACAGCCTTGCCGGTCAATTCACAGCTGCGTGACATTTTTCACCTATATCTTTTCGCCAACGGACGGGCCGAGCCAGGATGGAGGCTCACCCAAAGGACCGCAGGCCTTTATCGGAAGTCGCGTGTCTATAATCAGACCAGCCAGCCGCGTCAAGCCGCCAATGTCCGGAAACCGGCATTCGGGGCCATCAGACCCGGACAAAGCCGCTTTTTCTGTTGCCCGCCGGACATGGTACTCCGTTCAGTGTGGGTTCAGGATGAGAAATCGATAAAGGCAGCACAGGAAAAGAAGGGTAAGGATTCCCGATGGCACGTGTGAAAATGTTCTTATCAGGTCTCATGCTGGCGGCTGCAATGGCCGGACCACAGCATGCGATGGCGGAACCGGTCCAGGTTCGCACGGATTACAAGGTTTCCCTGGTCGGCTTTCCTGTCGCCTCCGCCAAGTTCGTCACCCAGGTGGACGGTTCTTCCTACAGGATAACGGGTGATTTGCGGTCCTCGGCCTTTTCGGATCTGTTCTCCAGGGTCCGGGGCAATGCCGACGTTACCGGCAGGGTGGCCGGCGACAGGCTGGAAGCGTCGAAATTTCGCGTTGCCTATACCAGCGGCAAGAAGAAGCACCGGACCGAGATCACCTTCAGGAACGGGGATGTTCACTTGACCATCAACGAGCCCGAACCGAAGCCCAGAGGCTCGGACTGGGTTCCGCTGCTGAAGGGAGATCTGCGCAAGGTACTCGACCCGCTTTCCGGCCTCGTCTTCCCGGCAGGTTCCGCCGTGTGTCCGCGCAGCCTGCCGATCTTTGACGGCGAAGCACGGGCGACACTGCACCTGACGCCGAAGAGCGTCCGCCCCTTCCGGACAAAGGGTTTCAAGGGTGACGCCATCGTGTGCAGTGTCCGGTTTGAGCCGAATTCCGGATACAGGAAGAACTCGTCGGGTATCCGCTATTTGCGAAACCTCAAGGGTGCGGAGGTCTGGTTCGCCAAGGACGAGGCCCTCGGTCTCTACGCCCCGGTTTACGCCAAGGTGCCGACAAAGATCGGAAAGGTCATTGTTGCAGCCACAAGATTTGGCGTCTAAGTAGGCTTGGCACGGGGCATAAAACGGATGCACAAGGTATGCCTCTGAACTGGTCTTGCGCAGGTGCTGCGAATGGTGTCGGGGTGGTGCGGCGCACGCGGGGGCGGTAGTAACGGTGCAGAATTTTCCCACTCTTGTCGGCTTTACGGCGATTCTGATGTGGTCGGCGCTGGCGGTGCTGACAGCCGCATCCGGGACGATGCCGCCGTTTCAGCTGTCGGCAATCTGTTTTCTCGTCGGATCGCTGATCGGATTGACGGCAATGCTCAGGGAGCCGAAGCGGTTCCGTGCCTTGCGGCAGCCGGCGAAGGTCTGGGCGCTGGGGTTGTTTGGCCTGTTCGGCTATCATTTTCTCTATTTCACTGCCCTGAGAAATGCCCCTGCCGTCGAAGCAGGGCTGATCGCCTATCTCTGGCCTCTGCTGATCGTCGTCGGTTCGGCACTTCTGCCGGGTGAACGGCTGGGCTGGCACCATGTGGCCGGCGCATTGATGGGACTGGCCGGAACCGCTCTGATCCTGATGCGCGGTGCGGAAGGCGGCTTTGGCGGCGGCAGCCTGCTCGGATATGCGGCGGCAGGGCTGTGCGCGCTCACCTGGTCGGGCTATTCGCTGTTGTCGCGCCGTTTCGGCTCGACGCCGACCGACGTGATTGCCGGCTTCTGCATTCTTTCCGCGGTGCTTTCCGTGATCTGTCATGTGATGCTCGAAACCACCGTCTGGCCCGACACGAGCGGTCAGTGGCTGGCGGTTCTGGGACTCGGCCTGGGGCCGGTGGGGCTTGCCTTCTATGTCTGGGATAGCGGTGTCAAGAAAGGCAACATTCAGGTCCTGGGTGTCGCAAGCTATGCAGCACCGCTGCTGTCGACCCTGATCCTGATCCTGTTCGGTCACGGCCAGCTGAGCGTCGGGATCGCCGTGGCCTGTCTCCTGATCACAGGGGGCGCGTTTCTCGCCGCAAAGGATCTCCTCAGGCGGCCGGCATCGTCGTGAGCGGGTTCTTCGAAAGCCTGGACATGGTTTCGACCGGCTTGTTGCTGGTATCCGGCTTCGGGTTTGCGGCCTATCTGGTGATGCTCCTACAACCGGCGTCGCTGAAGCGGACGCTTGCCAAGACCGCAGCCATTGGGGCGCTCGCCGCACTGGCGCTTTATGTAGGCGGGCCGGTGTTGCTGGTGCTGGCGTTGGTTCTGTCGGCCGCAGGTGACGCGTTTCTCGCCCATGAGGGTGATGCGGCTTTCCTGGGCGGACTGGGCAGCTTCCTGCTGGCGCATGTCGCCTATGCGGTTCTGTTCCTTGCTTCAGGGCCGGGACTGACTGAAACGCCGCTGCCCGGACTTGCAGCGGTGGGTGTGTTTGCAATTGTCATGGGCGGCCTCATGGTCCGGAAAGCGGGGCCGCTGGCCGTCCCGGTTGCGGCCTATGTGCTGGCGATCGCAATCATGGGGGTTGGCGGGGTCGGGCTTGGCGGTCTGGTGCTGCTGGGTGCGGTTCTGTTCATGGCGTCGGACGCGATTCTGGGCTCGGAGAAGTTCCTGATGTCCGAAACCAGTACCTTGCGGCGTCTGACGAGCCCGGCGGTGTGGATCCTCTATTATGCCGGTCAGGCGCTAATCACGCTTGGCCTTTTGGCCTGACCGGGGCACCTTCAAAAGGCGAGGGACGCCAGTCGGGCGGCGCCATCTCGAAGCTTGCGAATTCGAAGCCTGGTGCGACCGTGCAGCCTACAAGCGTCCAGGCGCCGAGCGAGGCTGCCGATTGCCAGCAGTTGGCGGGCACCACGATCTGCGGCCGCTCACCGGACACCAGATTCATGCCGAGCCGGTAGGACTGGGCGTTGCATCCGTCTTCAGACAGCGTGAGGGCCAGCGGTCCGCCTCCGTACCAGTGCCAGATTTCCACCGCGTCGGTAACACGATGCCAATGCGAGCAGTCACCGCCTTCGAGCAAGTAGTAGATCGCAGTTGAATTGCCGCGCTCGCCGCCGGCGGTGTCGCGGAAGGTTTCGCGGTACCAGCCGCCCTCGGGATGCTGCTGCATCTCTAAAAGCGTGATGATCTCGCGGGCGGGCAGCTCTGAATTCATCTTCAGAAACTGTCCTTGCGGCGGCGCAGTTCGGTGAACACCTCGAGGTCGCTTGACGTCTCCATGCCCAGCTGCTTGCGGATGGCCGGGTCACCGGTCCGCATGAACGGGTTGGTCCGCTTCTCGAAGCCGATGGTGGTGGGCAGCGTCGGCAGCCCTTTCGAACGCAGGTCGGAAATTTCTTCCGCCCGTTTGGCCAGCATCTCGTTGTCGGGATCGACCGACAGCGCAAAACGTGCGTTCGATTGGGTGTATTCATGGCCGCAATAGACGCGGGTCTCGTCGGGAAGTTCCACCAGGCGGGCAAGCGAGCCATGCATGTCGGCGGGTGAGCCTTCGAAGAGCCGGCCGCAACCGAGCGCGAACAGCGTATCACCGGCAAACAGCAGGCCCTCGTCCGGCATGTAGAAACAGATATGGCCGGCAGTATGGCCCGGCGTCGAGATGACACGGACTTCTCTGCCCGCGAAATCGAAACTCTCGCCATCGCTGACGGTCTGCGTCAGTCCCGCGATGTTCGAAGCCTCTGCCTCAGGCCCGATCACCTTCGGCGCATAGTCCCGGGCCAGAGCCGGTATGCCTTCCACATGGTCGGGGTGGTGATGGGTGATCAGCAGGTGGGTCAGTTTCCACTCGTCATCACCCAAGCGTCCGGCGACCTTCGCACCATCGGGTGCATCGATGCTAGCCGTTTCGCCGGACAGGGGGTCGTGCAGGATCACGCCGAAATTGTCCTGCCTGCAGGTAAACTGCTCGATCATGAGACTGGTCATATTGGCCACCATCGCAATAATTGAATCAACCGGCAAAGCATAACTGGCAGACAGAGTTCCGTCACCTTTGGCGGCGACAAAAAGGCACCGGCCGGTTTGCAAACCGGCAAGACATTGCTTCGAAGATGGCTTTCCCCGGCGATACGGGTGTAAGCTTGCATCCAAGATCAGCCGTTACTTTCAGGTCCGCCGCCATGCATGCAGACATTGTTGATTTGAGACAGTTTTATCATTCCCGTCTAGGCGTGGTTGCCGAGCATTCGGTTGCCATGGCGTTGTCGTCGATCTGGGCGAACCTGCCGGGGGAACGGTTGATGGGGCTTGGCTATGCGACGCCTTATCTCGACCGGTTCCGCCCCGACACCGAAAGGACCTTCGCCTTCATGCCAGCGGGCCAGGGGGCGGTGAACTGGCCTGCAGGCGGACCTTCGGCCACGGCGCTGGTCTTCGACGAGGAATTGCCCTTGCCGGACGCGTCCCTCGATCGTGTCCTGATGGTGCACTCGCTGGAATTTGCCGAGAACCCGCGAGAAACCCTGAAGGAATTGTGGCGGGTGCTGGCGCCCGGCGGGCGGCTGGTGATTGTCGCGCCCAACCGGCGGGGCATGTGGGCCCGGTTCGAGCACACCCCCTTCGGGGCCGGACGCCCCTATTCCCGGGGACAGCTGGTGACGCTCCTGCGGGAAAGCAATTTCACACCTGGCGCTTTTGCCGAAGCGCTGTTCTTTCCACCCTCGAAACGCGGCGTGGTGTTGCGAATGCAGCAGGTTTTCGAGCGGTTGGGGCGGAGGCTCTGGCCGGTTTTTTCCGGTGTCATCATTGTCGAGGCGCAGAAGCGGCTCTATCAGGGTTTGCCTGTGGCCCAGCGCGCGTCGCGGCGGGTGTTTGTCCCGGTGCTCTCGCCGCAGACCTCTCGGGCCGTGCATCGGCAAGCCAAGGCCTCCGAGACGCCGGTGTCGGCAAAGCCGCTCTCGACAAGATAGCTGCAAAGGGCTATCCCGGCGGTTCCCGCCTTGGTTCATAGCTTGCAAGGATAGCCTCGATGAGCAGCTCAGACATGCCCCGCCCCAAACCCGGCGTTATGGATATCGCGCCCTATGTGCCGGGGCGTGAGACCGTTCATGGGGTGGCCAAGGTCTACAAGCTGTCCTCCAACGAATCCCCGCTCGGGCCGAGCCCGAAGGTTGCCGAAGCGATCGCGGCAAAGAATGCGAATCTGGCGATCTATCCGGACGGTTCCGCCCATGTGCTGCGCGAGGCAATAAGCCGCGCCCATGGGCTCAACCCGAACAACATCATGTGCGGCAACGGATCGGATGAACTGCTTGGCCTGTTGTGTCAGACCTATCTGGCACCTGGCGACGAGGGCTTGTTCACCGATCATGGTTTCCTTGTCTACAAGATCCAGATCGTGGCTGCCGGTGCGACCCCGGTTTCGGTTCCCGATACCGATGATCTGACTGCCGATGTCGACAAGATCCTGGGTGCGGTGAGCGAACGGACCAAGCTGGTGTTCCTGGCCAATCCGAACAATCCGACAGGCACCTATCTCCCGGTCAATGAAGTGCGGCGGCTGCATGCGGGCCTGCCGCGGCACGTGATCCTGGTGCTCGACGCGGCCTATGCCGAATATGTCCGGCGCAATGACTACGAGGCGGGTATCGAGCTGGTGTCAAGCAACAGCAATGTGGTGATGACGCGGACGTTTTCTAAGATCCACGGGCTTGCCGGCCTGAGGATTGGCTGGATGTATGCGCCGGAAGCCATCATTGATGCTTGCAACCGGGTGCGTGGACCATTCAATGTCAATGCGCTGGCAATAACCGCGGGCACTGCTGCCATTGCCGACCGCCAGCATGTCGAGCGCGCTGTCGAGCACAATGAAAAATGGCTCGGGCGTGTGGTCGAAGCGGTCGAGGCGATCGGCCTGTCGGTAACGCCGTCGGTCGGCAACTTCATTCTCATTCACTTCCCGACCACACCCGGCAAGACCGCCGCCGAAGCCGACGAGTATCTGGCCGCACGCGGCTATGTATTGCGCCGCGTGGCGGGCTACGGCCTGCCGGATGCGCTGAGAATGACAATCGGTAGCGAGGAAGCCAATCTCGGCGTTATCGACGCGCTGAAGACCTTTATGGCCTGAAGATCATGACAAAACCGCTGTTTGAGACCATCGCGCTGATCGGCATCGGCCTCATCGGTTCGTCCCTGGCGCGCGTGATCCGCGCCGAGGGGCTGGCCGGTCATGTCGCAATTGCCACGCGAAGTGAAGCAACGCTCGAGGCCGCACGGAAGCTCGGCTTGGGCGACAGCTATTTCAGCTCGAACGCAGAAGCCGTCGCCAATGCCGATCTGGTGATAGTCTCCGTCCCCGTGGGCGCTTCGGAAGCGGTGGCGCGTGAGATCGGACCCCATCTCAAGCCGGGCGCAATCGTGACTGATGTCGGCTCGACCAAGGCCTCGGTGGTGCGGCAGATGCAGCCGCACATGCCTGAGACGGTCCATTTCATTCCCGGGCACCCGATCGCCGGTACCGAGCAGAGCGGCCCGGAAGCAGGCTTTGCACAGCTGTTCAAAGGCCGCTGGTGCATTCTGACCCCGGCGGCAGATGTCGATGCACAGGCCGTCGATCGTCTCGCCGCATTCTGGGGGGCTTGCGGGTCGACGGTCGAACGGATGGATCCGGATCATCACGACATGGTTCTGGCGATCGTCTCGCACCTGCCGCACATCATCGCCTACAACATTGTCGGGACCGCAGATGACCTGGAGGCGGTGACCCAGTCGGAGGTGATCAAGTACTCTGCGTCGGGTTTCCGCGACTTCACCCGTCTGGCGGCCTCCGACCCGGTGATGTGGCGCGACGTCTGCCTTCACAACAAGGACGCGATCCTCGAGATGCTGGCGCGGTTTTCCGAGGACCTTTCATCGCTGCAACGGGCTATCCGCTGGGGCGACGGCGACAAGCTGTTCGATTTGTTTACCCGCACCCGCGGCATTCGCCGCTCCATCATCGAAGCCGGTCAGGACACCGATGCGCCGGACTTTGGACGAAATGCCGGCAAGGCGGACGTTCCCGGAGCAGCCGAATAATCTCAAAAGGCCGGCAGCTGGCCAAGCGGGATGAAGCCGAGTGAGACCTGATTGTTGTTGATCGTCAGGGGCAGGCTCACGGCGTCATCGCCGGGCCTGGTGTCGAGCGCTGCAATCGCCGGACCGAACTGCTTGAAGAGATCGGCGGTTTTCTGGTCAAGATCCGCTGCCCGCTCGGTGAAGCGCTGAAGATCGCTGATCGTCAGTTCGAGATCGCCTGAGATCCGGTTGCCGGCGTCGATCCGGACAGGGCCAGTCAGTTCGATTGAAGTGGTTTCATCAAAACCGATCTTCAAACTGTGCAGCACCGCGTCAAATGGGCCCTGGAGCGGAACGAAGGGGATTTCGAGAAGGCTTGACCGATCCGTCAGCGTGGCTTCGAGCACGAGGGTTCTGGCCGTCAGCCCGGCAATAAGATCACTGCGCAGATCCTCGGCATAGGTGGCGAGGTCGAGGTCTGGCCCGTTGCGCCGCGCGTGGGCGGTGATCTTTTCCGCTTGAAAGCCGAACCGCCCGGCCAGCCTGGCCCAGTCCATGTCGAAATTGATGTTACGCGCCTCGACTGAACCGCGTTCAAGCCCGTTGGTCGTCGCCCGCGCACTGGCCTTGAGCACTTGCCAGTCAGCGCGCAGCGAAAGGCCGGTGGAGCTGAGCACAAAGGGGCCGTCGATCTCGGCGACTGCATGTTGCGGGCGGTAAACCTGGGCCGCCGAGCGGAAGGCGCCGGCATTGGCGCTGATTCCCTCGGCCGCATTTTCATAGCTCAAGCTTTCGCAGAACACGCCGAAGCGGAACGGGTAACCGCGGACATCCGCGCTGATGCACTCGGCGCTGGCAGCGGGTCCGGCAAGTTGCGCCAGCCTTGCGGGCAGATCGGCCTCGACCTTGGCTGCGAAAGCGTACCAACCCGCCGTCCAGAGCACTCCGCCGGCAATGATTGCGCCTGCAAGCCACATAAATTTCCGTGATACAGAGGATGAGGCGTTGGTGGCTGAGGGCATTGCGTTCTCCATGTGCGGCCTGCAATAAGGGCCAGCATGCGAATAGGTGCGGGCTGGATCTACGAGGCTGGCTGCGTGCGCACGAAACATGGGCTGGGATATGGACGATTTTTGGGTGTTTGGCTACGGATCGCTGATGTGGCGGCCAGAATTCGAACATGAGGAAGCCCGGCAGGCGCAGCTGTTTGGCTATCACCGGGCGTTATGTGTTCGCTCCTTCGTTCACCGCGGCACGCCGGAGCGGCCAGGGCTGGTGCTGGGGCTTGACCGTGGCGGTTCGTGCCACGGAGTGGCGTTCAGGGTCCGGCCCGCAAACCGGGAAATGGTGACCGCCTATCTGCGCGAACGCGAACTCGTGACCAATGTGTATCTCGAGACAATCCGCAAGGTTCGGCTGGACGATGGCCGCGCTGTCCGCGCTCTGACCTATGTGGTTGACCGGACCCACGAGCAGTATGCCGGCGCCCTGTCGATCGAGGAGGCCTATATGCAAGTCTCGGGTGCTGTGGGCCAGTCAGGCCCGAATGAGGACTATGTGATCAACACGGTCGATCACCTCAAGACGCTGCGGATCAGCGACCATCATCTTGAAGCGATCGTGCAGCGGCTTGGCAGCTGATACCTTCACCGCCCGTCACTGAAGGCGGGGATCAGAGGGCAGCGCGCCAAGCTCGCGCAAGCGGCGCTTCGCATGTTCGCGCAATGGAATTTGCGGATTGGCCTCGACGGTCTCGACCAGGAGCTTGTCGCTGGCGGTTTCCATGACCTCGACGAGCTTCTCCATGAAGGCGTCAGGATCCATGCCAGGTGCGATCGGCGGCAAAACCCGCACCTTGAAATGGCCAGGAAAGCGCAGGAACTTGCGCCGCGGCCAGAACAGGCCCGGATGCATGACCACGGGGACCACCGGGACCTGAAGGTCACGATACAGCCGGGCAATGCCGTATTTGTAATCGGGCGGAGCGCCGGCCGGCCGACGCGTACCCTCGGGATAGATGATCAGCTGGCGGCCGCTGTCGATCTCGCGCTTGGTGCGCTCCAGCACCTCGGCCATGACTTTGCCGCGGGCGCCGCGATTGACCGGGATCATCTTCATCTTCGAGACGTACTGGCCGAAAAGCGGGATCCACATCAGTTCCCGTTTGAGGATGTAGACCGGATCGTCGAGCCAGGGCAGCAAAGCATAGGCATCCCAGAAGGACTGATGCTTGGGTGCGAAAATGTAGCCGCCCTCGGGGATATTTTCGAGACCTTCGATCTCGAATGTAGTCCCGGCAATCTTCGCCTGCAGCCAGTGGTTGGCGCGCACCCAATTCTTCGGCACGCTCCAGGCTTTCTTGCGTTCAGCAAGAAAGTAATAGGGCGAGAACACGATCATCCGGACGATCAGGTTGATGTAGAATGCGAGATTGAAAAGTATGGACCGAAGGGCAAGCATCGAAAATTCCGGATTAGCATCTGGCTCGTTCAACCTGTCAGACCGAGCCTTGCGTCCGGGTTACACCATCGAAGGTCGGCGGAAAACCTGCAGCGCGGGAAAAATCATTCAAGCCTGGCGGATATCGGCTCTCTGCCTGCAGCATCAGCACGCAACCCGCTGCCTGGCTTGGCGCCACTCCAGTAGCGCAGCCGGGCGAGCGAGTACTTGGCATATTCCATGAACAGCGTGCGCAAGGCGATCGGGTCGGACAGCCAGGTCTCGGTTTTCAGATCCGTGTGGGTGACAGGATAGGCCAGAAACGTGACGTCGGGGCTTGCCTGGGAGAGCTCCAGAAGGCTGCGCGGCATGTGGTAATTGTTGGTCACCACCAGAATGCGGTCATAGTTCCGCTGGCGTATCCAACCGGCGGTTTCATTGGCGTTGCCGATGGTATCGAGCGCTTCGTAACCGATGTCGACACAGCAGTCGAAAGTGGCCAGTTTGGTCCCGGTCGCGCGGCGCAAGGCGGCGCTGCTGGTGGATGGATTGACGCCCGAGATCAGCAACCGTTCGCCAACGCCCTCTTCCAGGAGCGCCAGGGCCTGATCGATTCGCTGATACCCGCCTGTGAGGACCACGATTGCGTCGACCTCGCTGGGAATGCCGGTTGCCTTCAATTCGGAGATCGTGTCGGTGAACCGGAAAAATCCCATTGCAATCAACGCCACCGCGACAATGGCTGCAACCGTGGCAATGCGCAGGCCATGGTCACCCACCCGCCGCAGACGATGCAACGCGCCCGTCTTGGCAGTCGCGGCCGGGGCCGGTTCAGATTGTGCGTTGTCCACGCTCATGATCCATGAATACCTTGAGATTCCGGCAAGGACCAGTCGGATTTGCGGCAAAAGCCGGGCAAGCTAACCTATTTCTGCGAGTGAGGGATCGGCGCGCTGACGGTCAATCTCGCGGATGGTGCGGATGACGGTCAGTCGGGTCGTTACGGCGGTCATCGCGGAGATGAGGATGACGATGCCGACGATACCGAAATAGCCCGCACCGCTCAGGGTGAAACGGCCGAACAGGGCTGTGACCTGATCGTTCAAGGCGGTTGCCATCGAATTGGATTGCCATGCGGCAAGCAGAAGAAAACCGAGCGCAGCTACGCTGCCGCCGGCAGCCGCACCCTTAAGGCCGATCAACAGAAAGCGCTTCTGGAACTCGGCGCCGATAAAGCTGGTTTCTGCGCCGACGAAATGCAGAACCTCGACGATGTGACGATTTCCGGCCATGACGCCGCGGGTGGCGAAGATGACCGTCAGCATGGTGGTGGCAAACATCAGCGTCAGGATGCCGACCCCGATGAGGACCGTGATCCGAGCCATCGAAATCAGGCGGTTGGCCCAGGCCCTGTGATCATCGAGCACCGCGGCAGGAACTGCCTCGGCAAGCTTCTGCCGGATGGCCGCAAAGTCCGGGGGGGCGGTCTCGTCGATGGTGACGATCACCAGCCGTGGCACCGGCAGTTCGTCCATGTCGAACCCTTCGCCGAGCCAAGGCTCCAGGAGCCGGGAGGTGGCGGCACGGTCGACAATGTCGGCACTCAGCGTGCCGGGGAAGGAAAGAGCGATGGTTCTGGCCTCCGAGAGCGCGGTCTCCATCTCAAGCCCGTCATCGGGCTTGATCTGGATGGTGATTTCGCGGGAGACATCGCTCTGCCAGGCTTCGGCCTTTTCCTGCACCATGGTAACCGCACCGAGGGTCAGCGCACAGAGAAATGACATGATGGCGATGACCACCATCAGAGCACGGCCGGAGACATTGACCGGCGGAACGATCGGCGCCATCGGGCGCAAGCTGACCAGGCGGTCCCGCTTCGGATCGGCGCGGCGCTTGCTGCGGTTTTGGTTGGTTGCGCGCTCAGTCATGGATGTCGAGCCGCCCTCCCGTCAGAATCATCCGGCGTGCATCGACCCGGTCCATCAGGGTCAGGTCGTGGGTTGCGATCACGACGGCGGTTCCGAGCCGGTTGAGTTCGGTAAACAGGTTCAGCAGGCGCCTTGCCATCGGCGGGTCGACGTTGCCGGTGGGCTCGTCGGCAAGCAGCACCTCGGGCTGATCGATCAAGGCGCGGGCGATGGCGACCCGCTGTTTCTCCCCGCCCGAGAGGACCGGAGGGAGCACGTTGATGCGCTCGCCAAGTCCGACCCATTTGAGCAGCTCGATCACGTCGGAGCGATAGCTTGCCTCATCCTTGCCGCGCACGCGCAACGGCAGGGCGACGTTTTCGTAGGTGGTCATGTGGTCAAGCAGCCGGAAATCCTGAAATACGATTCCGATGCGTCGGCGCAACAGGGGCAACTCCTCGCCGGGGATAACGGCAATGTCGCGGCCGAACATGCGAATCAGTCCACGTGTCGGTTTGAGCGACATGAAAAGAAGCCGCATTAACGTGGTCTTGCCTGCGCCGGAGGGGCCGGTGAGAAACTGGAACGATCCCTTGGGGATGTCGAAAGTGAGGTCACGAAGGACCTCGGGGCCCATCCCGTAACGCAAACCGACATTTTCGAAATGGATCAACAGTCACTTCCTGTCCTGGTGGTGGTTTTGCGCAGCGACCGTCCGCACACTCGCCGGGCATGGTTAATGCCGCGTTAATACGTCCGCCTTGCGGGCTGGTACACGCGGCTTGTTCGCCAAGCGTTAACCATTTTCATTTACGGATCGGTAAGAGATGTTTCAATGCCCCCGGGCAGCGCGGGGGCGGAAAAGGAGTGCATGATGGGCGTTTCACATCGCGCGGCACATGCCATTGAGCCGGGAACCGCTGACCTGCTGATGCCGGAGCGAACCAGGCAACCTCGGATAAAGCGTGTCCGCGATGTCGAGGACGCCAGTTTCGAAGCGATTTCCGCGCCTCGTGACCTGTTTTTGACACGCTCGAACACTGCTCGATCCGGCAATGTTTTCAAATCCCGACTGGTGCAGCCCGAAGCTGATGGTCCGGTGCCGCGCGATTTTGCGGTGAGAACGATGTCCCAGGGGGAGCGTCTCGATGTGTTCAGTCATGCGAAAGCCACGGTCCGGGTGGGCCGGACGATATCACAGGGGATGTTGCTTGCCTTCTTGATCTCAGCCATGGCGGCAGGGATTGCCTTCTGGCTGGCTGGCGGCCATGCGCTGATTGCGGAGGCCGGCAACCTGAAGCAGGGCCACAGGATCAGCACGACGGCTCAGGTGGTTGGAACCCCGGCTGCGGTTCTGCCCGATCCGGTGGTTACCTCGGCTGTTCCGCTGGAAACGCCACCGGCCTCGGCAGGTGGTTACACCGCGGCGCTGCCGCGCCCCGCCCGGATTGAGCGCGCGGGGTCTATCCTGATGATTCGGCCGGCCGGCAATTGAGCAACGGCCCGCTTTAACGGCGCCTTGTTGCCGTCGCAATTCTGTAAAACCTGATCGCCACCATGCCGCGGACCGGGGTTTGCAAGATCAAAGTGCTTCCAATTGCGAGCGAAGGGCTCTAGGAGTGGGCGCTCACACTAGACGGAATGTCCTGGAGAGCGCGAATGCCGGTTGTGCGCGGAAAAAACATCGAACCCCTGTTTACGCCGGATGTGATTGCGGCCCGCAATCGCGCCATGGCGAAAGAGATCGCCGCCAGCCCGAAAAAAGATCTGCTGGTGATTTCCATCCTCAAGGGATCGTTCATTTTTGCAGCCGATCTGATCCGTGCCCTGCACGATGCCGGGCTTGCGCCGGAGGTCGAGTTCATCACGCTGTCGAGCTATGGCCGTGGAACCACCAGCCAGGGCGTTAAGATCATCAAGGACATCGACAGCGACGTGAAGGGGCGTGATGTCCTGCTGATCGACGATATTCTCGAATCTGGCCGCACGCTGCGATTCGCCCGCGATCTGATGTATGAACGTGGTGCCAATCACGTGGATATTGCGGTGTTGCTCGACAAACGCTCCCGCCGCGAGGGCAATCTCGATGCCGACTATGTCGGTTTTGAATGCCCGGATTATTTCGTCGTCGGCTATGGAATGGACGTGGCCTACGCTTTCCGCGAGCTGCCGTTTGTCGGCGTGGTCAAGGGCGACGCTTGAGCCGGTTACGCGGCAGCGACCAGGTGACGGACGCTGTCAAAATGCGTAATGTGTTCATCTTGCGGCAAGATTTGCGTCCTAGTTTCCTCTCCTGAACAAGGGAAGAACACCATGGCAAAGATTCTGATCGCCGAAGACGAAGACTCGCTCAGGCGCTTTGTGGCGCGGGCGCTTGTCATGGATGGGCACGAAGTGGTCGAGGCGGGTGATGGCGCCGAGGCACTGGATTACCTTCTGGAGACCAGCTTCGATCTGCTTCTTTCCGATATCCGAATGCCGGTGATGGACGGGATTGCCCTTGCCACCGCCTCGGCGGAGAACAACCCGGCTATGCCGATCCTGCTGATGACCGGCTATGCCGAACAGCGCGAGCGGGCCGAGCCGCTGATGAAGATCGTGGTCGATGTGGTGCCGAAACCATTTACGCTGCCCGACATCCGGCAAGCGGTCGCAGAGGCGCTGACCCAGCAGGCGGCCTGAGGCTCCCAGTCCTACTGCAGGTCGAGCAGGCGCTCGAGATAGCGTTTCTCCAGCTCCGGCGAGAGTTGATCACCCAGCCGCTTGCGGATGGCGTCGAGGATCTCGCGGGCGCGCTGGATATCGATTTCGTCGGGAACCTTGACCCGGCTGCCGAAATCCGGACCGGTGGTTGCCCGCGGGCGGCCCAGCGGATCGCGGTCATCCGCCGCGCGGTTTCCGTTGCGGTCCGGTCCCTGGCCCTCGGCCTCACCCTGCTCATTGCCCATGGCCTGCATCATCTGGTTCATCATGTCCTCGGCGCCCTGCCTGAGCGCCTGCAGGGCTCGGCCCTGATCGTTGAGCGCCTGACCGGTTTCTCCACCTTGAAGGTTGCCCGCGGCATCGCCCATGGCCTCTCCGGCCTCGCCAAAACCTTCCGAGGGCTGAATGCCCATGCCTTCCAGGTCGCTCTGCAATTGACCGAGGGCATCGCGGAGCTGCTGCTGGCTGCGGCCGAGCGCGCCCAGCATGTCTTCGAGTGACTGCTGGCCTTCACCCTGCTGACCCTGGTCCTGCCCCTGGCCTGGATTCTGCTGACCCTGCTGCTGGCGGTCGCGGCCTTCGCCGGACTGGCTCTGGCGTTCCCGGTCGGCGCGCATGGTTTCATCCATCAGCTGCTGCTGCTCGCGCATCAATTCGCCGAGCTTGTCCATCTGCTGGCGCATCGGGCCGCCCTGCTGTTGCTGGCGCTGCTGCCTTCCGGCCTGCAGATTGTTCATCATCCGCTGCAGTTCCTGCAGCATCTGCTGGGCCTGATCGCGGGCGCCGGAACGAGCCAGGTTCTCAATCTGGTCGAGCATGTTGTCGAGGTCGCGCTGGCGCAGCATGTTCTGGGGCATCGCCTGCTGCTCCTGGTTCTGGCTGTTTGGCGCCTGCCGGGCCAGTTCGCGCATGTATTCCTGCATGGCCTGGCGGAGTTCATCCATCAAACGGGCGATTTCTTCGTCGCTGGCGCCGTTTTCCAGAGCTTCGGCAAGCGCATTCTGGGCATCGCGCAGGCGGCGCTCCGCAAGCGACAGGTTGCCGTCCTCCATCTGCAGGGCGACGCTCCACATGTAGTCGATGGCGTCACGCAGGTCGTCTTCCGTGCGGGAATAGACGAGCCGGCCGCGGATCGATTCAAGCAACAGGTAGTGGGTCAGGTTGGGAATGGTTTCTTCCGGCGCGATGGTCAGTGCTTCGTAAAGGTCAAACACACGGCCTATGTTGTTGGCATCGAGCGCCAGCACGCCGCGCTGTTCCACCACCGCGGCTGCGAGCGGCTCTGAAAAACGCCTGCCGGGAAGCACGGTTTCAACGGTTTCGCTGCGGCCCTGCTGTCCAGCGCCGTCTGTGGCGACCAGGGTGATGCGGACTTTCTGACCGGCCAGCGGGTGTTCGGTCAGATCATGGCTTGCCACCGCGCGGTTGTCCTCCGAAGAGCGGCGCGGCAGACGCAGGCGATATCTGGGCGGATCAAACAGCGGCCGGGCGTCAGGAGAAGGGTCGGCGGCCGGAACGATTTCGGCCTCGGCGCTGGCAAGGCCGTGATCGTCTGACAACGTGTAGTCGAGTTCCAGCGCACCATTGACGGCACGGCGCGGCGTGTCGGCGAAGCTGGCAACAGGCGGTTCGTCCGCAAGCAGGTTGATGGCGAAGGCAGCCTCGGACCGGCCGGCCATGATTTTCAGTTCGCCACCGGATTTCGGTGTGATCGTCCAGCTCGAAGCACCTGCCGGCAGGACCCGGTTTGCCGTGGCGGCATCAACCGGCTCGATCGGGACCAGTGACTGGCTGTCAGCGCCCCACAGAACCTGCGCGTCTTCGGCGCTGCCGCCGACGCGGACGGTGATCTGGCTGCCTTCGATGGCGTTGACCGGTTCTCCCGGCTCGCGTTCCAGCCCGGTGAGGAAGACGGGCGGCTGGTTGACATAGGATGGCGGCGTGATCCAGGCATCGATGCGGTATTCGGCAGGCTGGGTGCCGCTGTGGCTGACAAAGGCATCGGACGGTCTGCCGGACTGTCCGGAGAACGAGTAGCCAAAAGCCACGAACAGCAACAGAGCGATGGCGACACGGATGCCCCAGGGATCTCGCTCCGGCAGGCTCGAGCGAGGAATACCGGTCTCCAGCGTGCCGATCTTCTCGGCCATCCGGCGGCGATGTTCGAGCCAGAGTGCACGGGCGAAAGGGTCTTTCGCCGCGATGGTGTCGTCCTGGGTGGTGATGGCCTGGTTGGCGATGCGGTTCTGTGCTTCGAGACGCTCGTCAATCTCGCGGACGGTCGGTTGCCGGAACCCCATGAGAGGCCGGAGCGCTGCCAGAAAGCCGAGCCCGAAAAGACCGAGGCCTGCCAGACGAAGCCAGTCTGGCACGATCCGGAAAACCCCGAACCAGGAAAGGCTCAGAAAGATGGCTGCGACACCCAGAAGCGGGGCCGCGAGGGTGAGCATGCGACCGAGCGACAGGTTCAGACGCATGCGCAGACGGGCGAACGCCACGGACCGGGGCGCTCCCTTGCCGGGGCCCACGGAACCGGAGCCATCCGAGTGGTTTCGCGTGCTGTCGGCCTTGCCTGCCATCTTACGTTCCTTCAGCGTCGGAAAAGAAGATAGCAGTCTTTGCGGCCAAGGCGAGGCAATTGCCGAAAAAGTGAAGCGCCATTGTCACCCTCCGGGGATCTTGTCCCGGAAGTGGGCGCCGGTGGCTGCAAAGCCCGGTGCTCAATCGAGCCAGTCAGGCAGTGAATCAAGACCGATCAGATCGTCATAGGATGGGCGCGGGCGAACGACGTGAAACTGATTTTCATGCACCAGTACTTCGGGAACCAGCAGCCTGGTGTTGTAGGTTCCCGCCTGCACGGCCCCATAGGCCCCGGCCGAGCCGACAGCGATCAGGTCGCCAGACTTTAACGCCGACATCTCACGGTCCCTGGCCAAGTAATCGCCGCTTTCGCACACCGGGCCGACAATATCGGCGCGGATGCGGGGTGCGTTTGCGGCTGACAGCCTGACCGGGCGGATCTCGTGCCAGGCCTCGTAGAGCGTCGGCCGGATGAGATCGTTCATGGCGGTGTCGACGATGACGAAGGTCTTGTCGCCGCCATCCTTGATGTAGATGACTTCGGACACCAGCACGCCGGCATTGGCGACAATCAGGCGGCCCGGTTCGAGGATGACCTTGCAGCCGAGATCGCGCAGCCGCGCCTTGACCATCTGGCCATAGGCATCCGGATCGGGGGGTGTCGAATTGTCGTCGCGGTAGGGCACGCCAAGGCCGCCGCCGATGTCGAAATGGTCGATGGTGTGGCCGTCGGCGCGGAGCGTGCCGATCAGTTCGACCATCAGCTTGAGGGCGTCGTCAAAGGGTTGCAGATCAGTGATCTGGCTGCCGATATGCATGTCGATGCCGGTGACACGGACGCCTTCCAGGCTGGCCGCGTGTGCATAGACGGCCCGGGCGCGCTGCCAGGAAATGCCAAACTTGTCTTCCTTCTTGCCGGTCGAGATCTTGGCATGGGTCCTGGCGTCGACATCCGGGTTGATGCGGAAGGAGATCGGCGCCACCTTGCCCATGCTCAGGGCACGGGCATTGAGCAATTCGAGCTCGGGTTCGGATTCGATGTTGAAGCAGTAGATCCCAGCAGTCAGTGCAGCATCGATCTCGCGAATGGTCTTGCCGACGCCGGAAAACATGATCTTCGAGGCGGGAATGCCTGCAGCCAGCGCGCGGCGCAATTCTCCCTCCGAGACCACGTCGACACCAGAGCCCAGCTGCGCCAGGGTCTTCAGCACCGCCTGGTTGGAATTGGCCTTCATGGCGTAGCAGACCATCGAATCGATGTCTGAGAACGCGCAGGAAAACACCTTGTAGTGGCGGCTCAGTGTCGCGGTCGAATAGCAATAGAACGGGGTGCCGACCTGGGCTGCAATGTCGGGCAGGCTGACGCCTTCGGCATGCAGGATGCCATCGCGATATTCAAAGTGGTTCACTGGGCGTGCCTATTCGAGAAGACCATCAAGGATGAAAGACCGCTCCTTGACCGGGGCGGCGGGGGCAGCTTCCTGAGCGGTGCCGGCGGGTGCTGGGGCGACGTTCGGGCGCTCCAGGTCGCCCTTGCGGCCGCACCCGGTCAGAACCGCACCGAGCAGGGCCACTGCGCAGGTCGTTTTTATCCATGGGCCGGTCGTCATTCGCTGTTCCTCGCAATAGCCCGCGGTTCGTCTGGTGCGGGAGCCAAAATACAGAATTGGGCATACAGGTTTTTGGTGCGCTGTGCACCCGGTTTGTCGCCCCGGATCCTAGACGCGGGCGCGCCACCAGGCGATTTGCTTGCGGACCTGCGACGGTGCGGTGCCGCCAAAACTCTGGCGGCTGGCTACGGAGGCATCGACGGTCAGCACGTCGAAGATACCTTCGGTGATGGCCGGATTGATGGACTGCAGGTCAGCCAATGTCAGCTCGGCAAGATCGCAGCCCTTCTGCTCGGCCATGGCGACGGCACGGCCGGTGGCGTGATGAGCGTCGCGGAATGGCAGGCCCGCCTCGCGCACCAGCCAGTCGGCCAGATCGGTTGCTGTCGAATAACCGGAGCCGGCAGCCCTGCGCATCTGGTCTGCACGGATCTCCATGTCGCTGACCATGCCAGTCATGGCTGCAAGCGACAGTTCCAGGCTTTCCGCGGCGTCGAAGACCTGCTCCTTGTCTTCCTGCATGTCCTTGGAATAGGCCAGCGGCAGGCCCTTCATGATGGTCAGCAGGCCGATCAGCGAGCCGTTGATGCGGCCGGTCTTGGCGCGGACCAGCTCAGCCGCATCGGGGTTCTTCTTCTGCGGCATGATCGAGGAGCCGGTGGAGAAGGCATCCGAAAGCCGGACAAAACCGAATTGCGGCGTCGACCAGATGACGATTTCTTCCGCCAGGCGCGACATGTGCATGGCGCAGATCGAAGCGAGCGAGAGGAACTCGAGCGCGAAATCGCGGTCGGAGACGGTGTCGATCGAGTTGCGGGTAGGTTCGCGGAAGCCAAGCGCCTTTGCGGTCATCTCGCGGTCGATGGGAAAGCCGGTGCCGGCAAGAGCTGCCGAGCCGAGCGGGCTTTCATCCATGTGCTCGATGGCGTGGCGCACACGCTGGCGGTCACGGCCGAACATCTCGACATAGGCCATGCAGTGATGGCCGAAGGTGACCGGCTGGGCCGACTGAAGATGGGTGAAGCCGGGCATGACGGTGTCGGCATACTGCTCTGCCTTGTCGAGAAAGGCAGTGATCAGCCGGGTCAGCGCAGCATCGGTGCGTCCCAGTTCTTCCTTGACCCAGAGGCGGAAGTCGAGGGCGACCTGGTCGTTGCGCGAGCGTGCCGTGTGCAACCGGCCGGCGGTCGGGCCGATCAGTTCGGCGAGGCGGGATTCGATGTTCATGTGGATGTCTTCGAGCTGACGCGAGAAGACAAACTTGCCGTTCTCGATCTCTGACAGGATCGTGTTCAGCCCGTGAGAAATCTTGTCGCAGTCCTCGGACGAAATTATGCCAGTCTTGGCAAGCATGGCCGCATGTGCGAGGGAACCGCGAATGTCCTGGGCATAGAGCTTGCGGTCGAAATCGATGCTGGCGTTGATTTCTTCCATGATGGCATCTGGTCCGGAGGCAAATCGGCCACCCCACATCTGGTTTGACGCCTGTTTGTCCTTATCTGTCGACATGAGCCTGCCTTGGAGTTTGTCATGAGCCAATCGCGCAAAAGCCTGTCCACCGGTGCCCTGGTTGCAATTGCAATCGGTCTGGGCGCCGCTGTCGGGGCAGCCGGGATATACTGGAAAGCATCGCCGTCTGGCAATGCGCCGGGGCAGGAAAGTCTGGCCTCGGCTGGCGCCGCCGCCTGCAAGGCCGATCCGGCGATGCCTGCCGCGCTCAAGCCGCTCGCCAAGGGCGAGGTGGCGGCGATGACTGTCCGCGACGAGCCGGTCGTACTTCCCGAGCTTGCTTTCGTGTCCGAGCAGGGTGAAGGGCTGACGCTGGCCGATTTTTCCGGTCAGGCTTTGCTGGTCAATCTGTGGGCGACCTGGTGTGCGCCATGCCGGGCGGAGATGCCGGCGCTGGCCGAGCTGCAGTCAGAGCTGGGCGATGAGGATTTCAAGGTGCTGGCGATCAACATCGACACCGGTGATGTCGCCAAGCCAAAGGCGTTTCTCGACGAAATCGGGGTTGCCAATCTGGGGCTTTATCGTGACGCGTCGATGGGTGTGTTCAACACGCTGAAGAAGGTAGGTCTCGCTTTCGGGCTGCCGGTGACGCTGATGATCGGCAAGGATGGCTGCATGCTGGGCGCCATGAACGGCCCTGCGGAGTGGGCCAGCGCTGACGCCAAGGCCCTGGTCGAGGGTCTCAAGGACATTTGAGGAAGCGCCGCGAGCGAAGCCTGCGTCCACGCCTTTGCAGCAATCCGGTTGGTTCCGTGCCACAAATGCCCGTGGCTTCACGAAGCGCTGGTCGCGGGGGACCGGAGGCAGGTCAGCCGCCGATGCGGCTGCGGGTATCGGCCTTACGGCGGATGTGCAGGGTCTTGGTCACGCGGGCGACGGGATCGCCGTTGTCGTTGACGATATCGACCGGCAAAGAGCGCAGATGGACGTCGCCTTCGGAACGTGTGTTGGCCCGAATGTCTTCGAGGTCCTCGTCCGTAAGCCGGAAACTGGCGGTGACTGTTCCGCGGCCGGGCCGGAGGAATTCGATCTCGCCCGATTTGTCCCAGACGGTGTAACTGCGATCGAGACTGCGCATCACCATCAGCATCCAGAACGGATCCGTCATGGCAAACAGGGAGCCGCCAAAATGGCAGCCGACATAGTTCTTGTTGTAGAAGCGCTCGCGCAGTTCGACATCCACGGCGCGAAAATCAGCGCTGATCTGGCGAATGCGGATTCCGGAAAACAGAAACGGCGGCCACAGGTTCATGCCGCGGCGCAAGGTACTGGCTTTCATCGGGCTTACCGTGTCGCAATGGGCGTCTCGCCGCGGTAATCGTAAAAGCCGCGGCCGGATTTGCGGCCCAGCCATCCAGCCTCGACATATTTGACCAGCAGGGGGCAAGGCCGGTATTTCGAATCCGATAGACCGTCGTGCAGCACCTGCATGATCGACAGGCAGGTATCGAGCCCGATGAAATCGGCGAGCTGCAGCGGCCCCATCGGGTGGTTGGCGCCAAGCTTCATGGCTGTGTCGATGGCATCGACAGATCCGACACCTTCATAGAGCGTGTAGATGGCCTCGTTGATCATCGGCAGCAGGATGCGGTTGACGATGAAGGCCGGGAAATCTTCAGCAACGGTAATGGTCTTGTCGAGCGTGTCGATAAAGCTGCGGGCCGTGTTGAAGGTGACTTCTTCGGTGGCGATGCCGCGCACCAGCTCGACCAGCTTCATCACCGGAACCGGGTTCATGAAATGAATGCCGATGAAGCGCTCCGGGCGATCGGTTGCAGAGGCAAGCCGGGTGATCGACAGCGACGATGTATTGGTGGCGAGAATGGCTTCGGGATTGAGCAGCGGGCAGAGCTGCTGATAGATCTTGCGTTTGACGGTCTCGTCTTCGGTTGCCGCCTCGATGACGAGATCCATCGCCGCAAGGCCGCTCATCTCAGGCGCGAAGCTGATCCGGGACAGGGCTGCCTCGCGTTCGGCTTCGGTTGTCTTTCCGGAAGAAACCTGCCGGGCGAGATTGCCGCTGATGGTTGCCAGCATGTCCTGAAGCGTATCTTCAGAGACGTCGTGCACGCTGACATCGTAACCCGCCATGGCGCAGACATGTGCAATGCCGCCGCCCATCTGTCCCGCGCCAATAATGCCGACACTCTTGATCTGGTTGCCCATTTGACCCGCCTGACTGATTTTAGGATGCCATCCTGTGCGCTCGCTGCAGCGCACCCAGAGCAAGAACCTAAATGGCCGGGATGGAGACGTCCAGCCCGGCCATTGATCTTGGGGTCAAATTCTGATGGTTCAGAGCGCTTTTTCAAACTCCGGCAAGGCTTCGAAGAGGTCAGCGACCAGCCCGTAGTCCGCCACCTGGAAGATCGGCGCTTCCTCGTCCTTGTTGATGGCGACGATGACCTTGGAGTCCTTCATGCCGGCAAGGTGCTGAATGGCGCCCGAAATACCGCAAGCGATGTACAGCTCGGGTGCAACGACCTTGCCGGTCTGGCCGACCTGCCAGTCGTTGGGCGCGTAGCCCGCGTCGACGGCAGCACGCGATGCACCGACGGCGGCTCCGAGCTTGTCCGCCACCGGCAGGATGACTTCCTGGAACTTCTCGGAGGAACCGAGCGCGCGGCCGCCGGAGATGATGACCTTGGCGGAGGTCAGTTCGGGACGATCGCTTTCGGCGATTGCGTCCTTGACGAAACTGGACAGGCCGGGATCGCCAGCCGAAGCGGTGCTCTCGACCGAAGCCGAGCCGCCTTCGCCCGCAGCCGAGAAAGAGGCCGTGCGAACCGTGATGACCCGCTTTGCGTCGGACGACTTGACCGTCTGCAGCGCGTTGCCGGCATAGATCGGACGCTTGAAGGTGTCCGCCGAGATGACCTCAATGATGTCGGAGATCTGCATCACGTCGAGAAGGGCCGCAACCCGCGGCATGACGTTCTTGCCACTCGTGGTGGCAGGCGCCATCAGCGTGTCGTAGCCGTCAGCCAGCGAGACAACGAGATCGGCAAGCGGTTCTGCCAGCCGGTTGGCATACTCGTCGCCCTCGGCATGCAGCACCTTGGCGACGCCATCGAGCTTCGCGGCTGCTTCGGCGGCTGCCTTGGCGTCCTTGCCAGCGACGAGGATGTGGACCTCGCCGCCGATCTGGGTGGCTGCGCTGACGGCCTTTGCGGTCTGGTCGGACAGCGAAGCGTGGTCATGTTCGGCAATAATGAGAATGGCCATGGTTTTTCTTCCTTTCCCGCGCTTACAGCACGCCTGCTTCGTTCTTGAGCTTGTCGACAAGTTCGGCAACTGAGCCGACCTTGACGCCGGCCTTGCGGCCGCCCGGCTCCTCGGTCTTGATGACCTCGAGACGCGGCGCGGTGTCGACGCCGTAATCAGCCGTGGTCTTCTTGTCGAGCGGCTTCTTCTTGGCCTTCATGATGTTGGGCAGCGAGGCATAGCGCGGCTCGTTCAGGCGCAGGTCGGTGGTGACGATTGCGGGCAGCTTCACCGAGATGGTCTGCAGACCGCCATCGACTTCACGGGTGACGTCGGCCGAACCGTCGCCGATCTCGACCTTGGAAGCGAATGTGGCCTGGCTCCAGCCGAGCAGGGCGGAGAGCATCTGGCCGGTCTGGTTGGAGTCGTCATCAATCGCCTGCTTGCCGAGGATGACCATGTCCGGGTTTTCCTCGCCGATAATCGCCTTGAGGATCTTGGCCACAGCAAGCGGTTCAACGATCCCGTCTGCTTCCACCAGGATTGCCCGGTCGGCGCCCATGGCGAGAGCCGTGCGCAAGGTTTCCTCTGCCTTGGCCGGTCCGATCGACACCGCGACCACTTCGGTCGCCTTGCCGGCTTCGCGAAGCCGCAGGGCTTCTTCGACGGCGATTTCGTCGAACGGGTTCATCGACATCTTCACATTGGCGAGATCGACGCCGCTGCCATCTGGTTTGACCCGGATCTTGACATTGTAGTCAACAACCCGCTTGACCGGCACGAGAATTTTCATCGGTTTGCCTTCCTCAATTTACTAGGCCTCATTGTTTCGGCCGTGTCCTGATGGGCCCGGAACCTCCGGCATTCAGACCATCGATCCGGTTTTTGCCTGTCCTGACGCCAACCGGATAGTCGATTGGCGACATGGATACGCGTTTTTTCTCCAAATTCAATCGCAACAGCACAGGAGATTTTGCAATGCGAGATAAATGACGTTTACGTGTTCGTCAATTTTCTACCTGACCAGCTACCGCCCCCACTTTGGAGGAGACGCTGGCGATGCTGCGTTCACAGGTTCCGGTTTCGTCGTTTTATGGACGACTGCCTTTGGACTGTCGATTCTGCGGTCGAACAATGGCACCCCTGAGCGGCGGAACACCAGAACCAGTGCCGCACCGGCAATCATGCCACCGACGTGGGCCGCCCATGACACGTCGCCGTCGATATCCGTGACCAGCATGTAAAACTGGAACACCACCCAGATCAGCAGCGGAATGAAGGCCGGCAGCGGCAGCGGAATGCGTCCGAGCACAAGAACCCAGATCCGGACCTTGGGGTGCAGCATCAGATAGGCGGTAACGATGCCGGCGACCGCACCGGATGCGCCGATCAGCGGGCTGTCGGATGTGGGCAGCATCAAACCGTGAGCGAGGGCTCCCGCGGCCGCGCAGGCGAAATAGAAAATGAGGAACTTGATATGGCCCAAGGCGTCTTCGACATTGTCGCCGAAAACCCAGAGAAAGATCATGTTCGAGCCCAGATGCAAAAGGTCTCCGTGCAGGAAACTGTAAGTGACGTAGGTGGCGTTTTCGGGGACCAGAACCAGTGACGGGGGCAGCTCGGCAATGTCGTTGACAACCGAGGGGATGAAGCCGAGGCCCAGAACGGTGGCGGTGGTAAATTCGCTGTAGGCGCCGGCGAGCTCGGTGATACCCCAGACAATCGCGTTGAGCGCGATCAGTGACCAGGTGACCCATTGCAGCCTGATGTACTTGAGATCGTTGGTATCATGCAAGGGAATGAACATCGCGAGGTATCCGTCTGGGCCAGTCCGGCGGGTGAGTGGTTGGACAGAGGCTACCTGTTCTTGCCGGGAACCCAAAGCACATCCGTTCGGCCGCGATCATTGACCCAGCGTGCGGCAACGAAAAGAAAGTCGGACAGGCGATTGGCGTAGCGGATGGCGGCCGGGTTTACGGCCTCGCCCTCCCGGTCTGAGAGTTCGACCATCAGGCGTTCCGCCCGGCGGGCCACGGTGCGGGCGTGGTGGAGATGGGCCGAGGCGGCTGTTCCGCCCGGCAGAACAAAGGAGCGAAGGGGTTCGAGATCGGCGTTGAGCTGATCGATGTCGGATTCGATGCGATCAACCTGGGCATCGACAATCCGCAAAGGCTCGTATTCCGGTTTTTCGCCGGTTTCGGGTGTTGCAAGATCGGCACCAAGGTCGAAGCAGTCGTTCTGGATGCGCATCAGCATGGCGTCGAGATCGGCATGCCCGGCCGTATGCAGCCGCGCCAGGCCGATCACAGCGTTGGTCTCGTCGATGGTGCCGTAGGCCTCGATCCGGAGATCGTATTTCGGGCGGCGGTCGCCGGCCACCAGGCCTGTCGTGCCGTCATCGCCGGTTCGGGTGTAGATCTTGTTGAGCTTGACCATGGAAGAGGCTTTCTGAAACGGGGGCAGGGCGCGGAAGGTGTTATCGCTGCGGTGTCAGGCTCAGCGACCGCCACCGGTCAGCCAGACGGTCACGACGATCAGCACCACCGCGACAAATTGCAGCAAGACGCGCATCTGCATCAGTTTGTTGGAGAGATTGCCCGAGCCGCCGCGCGCCATGTTGACGAGGCCGCGCACCAGAACGGCGGCTACGGCCATCATGACGATGATGGAAAGGACATAGGTTACGGATGACATCTGGTCGTTCCCTTGTGATGAAATACGAAGGGGAACATAGGAGCTTTTGCCCGCAAGTCCATCGGCGGTCAGGGCTCAATCCTGCCGGGCGAGAAACGGATAGAACAGCCGTGCCGGCACAAGCCTTCGCGCGATGACGCCAATTTTCGCCTCCCGAGTTACCGGGTAATGGTAGCGCGGGCGCGGTGCGGTGAGAGCCTGCCGCAACACGGCGTGGACGGCCTCGGGCCCGAGTTTGCCGCTGTCCGAGCGCTCCTGCTTTTCCAAACGGCGGAGCTGGGCCCGATAATCCTCACGATGTACCGAATTGTCGATGTCGATATGGCGGTGAAACAGCTTCAGCGCATTGGCCCTGAACCTGCTTTTGATTGCGCCGGGCTCGATCAGGCTGACATGGATGCCGGTGCCTTCCAGTTCCAGCGCGAGCGTGACCGAAAGGCCCTCAAGCGCGTGCTTGGAGGCGTTGTAGGCGCCGCGGAAGCGCATGGGAACCAGACCAAGGATCGAGGAACATTGCACGATGCGGCCATGGCCTTGCGCCCGCATCACTGGGAGCACCCGGTGGGTGAGGTCGTGCCAGCCGAAGAAGTTTGCTTCGAACTGGGCCCGTAGTGCCTCCACCGGGAGATCCTCCTCCGCGCCGACCTGGCCGTAGCCGCCATTGTTGAACAGCGCATCGCAACGTCCGCCGGTGGACTGCATGGCGCTGGCAAAAAAGGCGGCGATGCTGTCGGCGTCGGCATAGTCGAGATGATAGGCCTCGATGCCGTCACGCGTAAGGGCTCCGATGTCCTCTTGCGTTCGGGCCGAGGCGATCACATGCCAGCCCTCGGCCTTGAGTGCGCGGGCGCAGTAAGCGCCGATACCGCTCGAACTGCCGGTCACCAGAATGGTCTTTTGTTGGCTATTCTTGCTCATTTCGCGATCCACCCTGTTCCCGAGACGGTTCAGATCCCATAATCATGGCGGGCTGACAATGCCGGCCCGGTTCGTATGTCGGTCAGACAGGGAGTAAACATTGCGACGCATGCGCGCAGTCATCCTCGATGCGGTGACCCATTTCAACAATGATGATGGCTGGGCAATGGCCAGTCATGTCGCCCTGTCGATCCTGATGGCGCTGTTTCCGTTCATGATCTTCGGAACGGCGATGGCAAGTTTTCTCGGCGCCAATGCCTATGCGGACACCGCGTCGCACCTGATTTTTGATACCTGGCCTGAATCCATCGCTGCGCCGATCTCGCGCGAGGTGGTCAATGTGCTCACGATCGAACGCGGTGGATTGCTGACCGTGTCGGTGCTGGCGGCAGCGTTCTTTTCTGCCAATGGCGTGGAAGCGCTGAGGGTGTCGCTCAACCGCGCCTACCGGATGACCGAGACGCGGGCCTGGTATGTCACACGGGCCCAAAGCCTCGGGTTTGTTGTGATCGCGGTGATGGTGATCATGGCCATCAGTTTCCTGCTGGTGCTGGCTCCGCTGGCACTGAGGCTGGCGCGGCAGTTTGCGCCCTGGATGGAAACCCTGATCACCGCTGTCGATGACTGGCGCATCCTGGTCGCGGTCTCGGTACTGGTCGCGGGCCTCGTGCTGTCGCATCTGTGGCTGCCGGCAGGCAAGCGCAAGCTGCGTGACGTGATACCGGGTATCTGCGTGACGCTGATCGCCTGGATCGCCGGGGCGCTGGCCTTCGCCCGCTATCTGGAGGAATTCGCGACTTATGTTTCCACCTATGCCGGGCTCGCTTCGATCATGGTGGCGCTGGTGTTTCTCTACATCATTGCGGCGATCTTCATTCTCGGGGCCGAGATCAATGCGGCCATCCTCAAGGCGCGGGTGCGGGCGACGATCGAGCTCGAGCGCGAAAAAGCGCACGAAACCTGAGCCGCGGCACTGCCACAATCAGTCCGTGAGTCCCGCAAGGGTCAGGATATCCCCGCGGCTGGCGCCCTCATGCCGCAACGAGGCGATCGAGGTGGAGCCATCGCTCTTTGACAGTTTGCGTCCGGCATCATCGCGGACAAGCCCGTGATGATGATAGCGCGGCGCGGGCAGGCCGAGCAGGTGCTGAAGCAGCCGGTGCACGGATGTTGCGGCGAACAGGTCTTCGCCGCGGATGACGTCGGTGATGTTCTGAAGGGAGTCATCGAGCGTGACTGCGAGATGATAGCTTGCCGGAACGTCCCTTCTGGCCAGAATGACATCGCCCCACGCCCCCGGGTCCCCCCTGATTTCACCAGTTTCGCCGGATGGACCGGAGCCGTGTTCCGCCCATAAGAGGGGCTTGCCGAGGCCGTCGAGCACGGCTTGCATGTCGAGCCGCCAGGCGTGGGGCTCTCCGGCCGCGATCCTTCGCGCGCGCTCGGATGCGGACAGGGTGCGGTCCTCGCCGGGATAGTGTGGCGCGCCATCGGGATCGCGCGGCCAGACCCGGCCAGTGGCTTCGATCTCTGAGATCCGGGCCGTGGTTTCGGCGCGGCTGAGAAAGGCCGGATAGATAAGCCCGAGCTTGCGCAGTTCGGTCAGTGCCGCCTCGTATTCCGCGAAATGCTGCGACTGGCGCCGGACGGGCTCAGGCCAGTCGAGGCCGAGCCATTGAAGATCCTCAAAGATAGCTGCTTCAAACTCGGGCCGCGCGCGGGTGAAATCGATGTCTTCGATGCGCAGCAGGAAGGTGCCGTCACGGGCCTTGGCAAAACGCCAGTTGAGCACGGCCGATCTCGCGTGCCCCACATGCAGAAGGCCGTTGGGGCTGGGGGCAAATCGGACAACCGGGCCCTTGATGACTGGATTGGCTGTGGTGTTGTCAGCTGGCATGGTGTTTGATGTCGGTTCCGGGTGAGCCGCGTCACGATACATGCCGACGGCCTAAGTGCTGATCCTGATTAGCGGAATATGTGAGCCAGATCCAACCAGCAGACGGGAAAGCGGGAATGCGCCGGATCGACAGTCTCCACGATATCGCCGACGGACTGGGCGAGCTGGCGCAGGCCGATTTACGGCTGGCGCGGGCGATCGAACTTTCCGGGCCGGTGCCGCTCAGGCGCAAACCGCCCGGCTTTGCTGCACTCGCAGAGATCATCCTGTCGCAAATGGTGTCCAAGGCCAGCGCCAATGCGCTGTGGCGGAAGCTGGAACTGGCGGCAGGCGAGATCACACCGGCCGCGGTGCTTGCGCTCAGCCCCGACGCCCTGCGCGAGACCGGGCTGTCACGGGCCAAGGCCGAAACGCTGCGCCGGGTGGGCGAGGCGGTGATCTGCGGTGAACTCGACCTTGAGCACTTGTGCCGGCTCGAGGCTCGGGCTGCGATCCGCACCATTACGGCAATCAAGGGTGTGGGGCCGTGGACGGCGGAAGTCTACCTGCTGTTCTGCGCCGGTCATCCGGACGTGTTCCCTGCCGGTGATGTTGCGCTGCAAAGCGCCGCCGCGAAGATTCTGGGGCTCGAAGCCCGGCCGGGCAGCAAGGATCTTTACAGACTGGCAGAAGTCTGGAGCCCGTGGCGGGGCGTGGCAGCGCGGCTGTTGTGGGCGTATTACGCCGCCGTCATGCGCCGCGATGTGCTCCCGGTCGGGGCCGGCTGAAAGCCGGGCGTGCAGGCGAAAATGATTCGAGAATCAGGCGCTTCACATTCCTGACATGTCCAGCCTAATATGGTCACTGCAGATAGAGAATCGCTCGGGAGAATCACGTGACGATTTTTGTATCCCCGCAGTCCTTGCCGGCGCTCGTTCTGAACGCTGACTACAGGCCGCTGAGTTATTACCCCCTGTCGCTGTGGTCGTGGCAGGATGCGGTGAAGGCCGTGTTTCTCGACCGGGTGCAGATCGTGGCGGAGTATGATCAGGCAGTTTCGTCGCCGTCTTTTTCGATGCGGCTGCCCAGCGTTGTCTGCCTCAAATCCTACATCAAGCCATCGCGGTCGCCGGCGTTCACACGGTTCAATGTCTTTCTCAGGGACCGCTTCGAATGCCAGTATTGCGGCTCCAGGGACGAGCTGACATTCGATCACGTAATCCCACGCCGGTGCGGCGGCCAGACGACCTGGGATAATGTCGTGGCTGCATGCTCACCCTGCAATCTCAAGAAGGGCGGGGCCATGCCCAAGCAGGCGGGCATGATCCCGCAGCAAAAGCCCTATCAGCCCAGTGTTCAGGATCTGCACAACAACGGACGTATGTTTCCGCCCAACTTCCTGCATGAAAGCTGGATGGATTATCTCTACTGGGATGTCGAGCTGCAGCCCTGAGGTGAACTCAGCGCCTGGCCGCAGCGCGCAGGGCAATGGCAGCCAGGGCGGCGCTTGCCAGCACATTCCATCCGGCAAAGGACAGACCAAGCACGCGCAGGGCGGCGGCATCGCAGGATGGCGGCTTTTTCGAGCTGAGGTCGCCGAGCAGGGAGCCGGCATCGGTGGTCACGGCATCAGCCGATGTTGCGCAGGAGGCCGGGCCTTCCCACCAGTGCCATTCAACGCCTGAATGGTAGACACCCAGCACGAGACCATAAAGCATCAGCAACCCGCCCACTGCCAGAAGGCCGCGCACCGCCCAGGATGGACCGCCGGCCCTGGAGATGACGGCGGCAACGAGCATCAGCGGTGCGCCGATATAATAGGGAGTGCGCTGCTCGAGACACAGCGCGCAGGGAATATAGCCGCCGACATGCTCGAAACCGAGGGCCGAGCCGACCACCAGGGCCATGGCCACGGCCAGAAAAAGCGCGGAGAGGGTATGGTGAGGCCGGGTGGCAGCGGGTGTCATTGACTTGTTCCGTGTGTTCTCGTTCCGAGGGATTGTGCCGCGATAATATCGATTGAATGACGCGCACCATCTTCAGCGCTCGCATAGTGTCCCATCCAGAGGCGTTTCCAGCAGCTCAGGCCGGAGCGCCCCTGTTGAGCAGGAAACTGATCAGGAAATAGATCAGTGCCGGACCGCCGATCACGAGGATGGCGACCCAGATCAGGGCGGCGAGAAGGCCGAGAACGACAAACAGCGCGTCGCGCTCGATCAAGCCAACGGCGGTCAACGCAACGCCGATCCCCGGCACGGTGTTGGTGAGCGGCAGTGGCACCAGAATCGAGAGGCAGGGCACAATCAGCAGCGCGCCGATGATGCGGGTCGCCCGGTCGCCGGTGACGGCGGGAAACCGCGGATGCGCAAACCGCTCCAGCCAGCCGCCATAGCGCTGCGCGCGGGTGACGACATCGAGCAGCGAAGCCACCGGCAGGCGGCGCTTGCGCAAAGTCTCGGGCAACCATGGCGCCCGCCGGCCGGTAGCCATCTGGCCGGCAAGAACCACCATGGGCAGCGCCACAAGTTGCGGCAGGATATACACGAATGGCAGGCAACAGGGCAAAGCCAGAACCAGCAGCAACAGGCCGAAGGCGCGCTCTTCCATCAGATCACTCAAGGCTCCCAGGCTGATGGTTGCCTTTGCGCCGGGACCAGCCTCGGCGGATGCCTCCCGAGAATCGAGATGCGGCCTGAGGATGGCCTCGATCTTTGCAAGCGCGCCGCGCGGCGTGGGTGAAGCTTGAGATGCAGTCATGGAGCATGCGCCCTTGTTGAAGTGGGTTTCGCGGGGTGTCTTATCAGAGCGATGGGGCGCATTCCATCGCCATCAATGGAAGATGGTCAATTCCATCGCCAGCTGAATGCAGGCCAATGGATTTCGCCCGAGCTTATCTATCGGCTTGACCTGCGCGCCCGCTGATAATAATGGACTGAACCCAGTGGTTTGCCCCTTTGGCGGAATTGGTAGACGCGCCGCACTCAAAATGCGGTTCCGCAAGGAGTTCCGGTTCGAGTCCGGAAGGGGGCACCATTCACGTATCCGACACATCACCGGCCAATGCAGCCCTCCACCGTAAACGGGCGCCCGCCGCCGTTGTCTCTTCAATCCTGATCGCGCGCCTGATACAGCTTCTGTCGAGCTACAGTCGCTTTGCCACTGACCGCGTGCGGCAGGCAGGTTGGCGCGGGGCCTTGTGCAGGGATTTGCGGTGATGTTGTTGCCTGAGGGAAATACGCTTGAAGAGGTTGCGGCCCGGTTTTCCTGGGAGGTGCCGGAGTTTTTCAACATCGGCAGCGCGGTGTCGGATGCGTGGGCGGCGCGGGAGCCGGACCGGGTCTGTCTCGAACATTTCCATCCGGACCGCGCGCCTGACCGGCTGACTTATGGGGAACTGGCCCGCCGGTCGAATGCCTTTGCCCGTGGACTTGCCTCGCTGGGCGTGAGAACCGGCGACCGGGTGGCGCTGATGCTTCCACAGGGGTTCGAAACCGTGATTGCGCATGTGGCGATCTACAAGCTCGGCGCGATCGCCGTGCCGCTGGCACTGCTGTTCGGGGTGGAAGCGGTGGAACACCGGCTGTCCGCCTCCGGTGCCAGGGTGCTGGTAACGACCCCGGGGGGATGCGGCAAGATCTCCAGCATAAGGGAGCGGCTGGGCGAGCTCGACGCGGTTGTCGTTGCCGGTGGTGCGGAGGAGGATGGGGGAGCGGACGCTGACGCCGTCAGCTTCAACGGGCTTGAGAACGGCCATTCGGATGCGCCGGTCGCATTGAGAACACGGGCAGATGATCCGGCGCTGATGATCTTCACGTCGGGAACCACCGGGCCGCCCAAGGGCGCGCTGCACGGGCACCGGGTTCTGATCGGGCACATTCCGGGGGTGCAGACCCATCATGAATTCATGCCGGAGCCCGGCGACAAGCTCTGGACGCCGGCGGACTGGGCCTGGGCCGGCGGGTTGCTCAACGTGTTGCTGCCGGGATTGCTGCTCGGGGTTCCGGTGGTGTCTTCGCAGGCACAGAAGTTCGATCCGGAGCTTGCCTACCGGATCATGGCGGAGATGAATGTGCGCAATGCCTTCATCCCGCCGACGGCGCTCAGGATCATGCGCACGGTTTCAAACCCGCTGTCGCGGCATCGCCTCAACCTGCGCACGGTCGGATCCGGAGGGGAAGCCCTGGGGCGCGAGACCTATGACTGGGCGCAAAAGGTGCTTGGGCTGACGATCAACGAGTTCTACGGCCAGACCGAATGCAACCTGGTGCTGTCGTCCTCGGCAATGCTCGGTGTCAGCCGGGGCGGAGCGATCGGCAAACCGGTGCCGGGTCACGAGGTGGCGGTGATCGATGATCAGGGGCAGGTAGTGCCGGACGGCACAGCCGGGCAGATCGCGGTCAAGCGCCCCGACCCGGTGATGTTTCTCGGCTACTGGCAAAACGAGGCGGCGACGGAAGCCAAGTTCATTGGTGACTGGATGCTCACCGGCGACCAGGGCGTGCGTGACGCCGAGGGCTATTTCTCGTTTTTCGGCCGCGATGACGATGTCATCACCTCATCGGGCTACCGGATCGGACCTGGTGAAATCGAGGATTGCCTGACCGGTCATCCGGCGGTGGCGCTTGCAGCCGTGGTCGGCAAACCCGACCCGGTGCGCACCGAGATCGTCAAGGCCTATATCGTGGTGGCGCCCGGGATAGACCCGGATGCGGAGCTGACGGAATCGGTGCGGGACTGGGTCAAGACCCGGCTGTCGGCGCATGAGTATCCCCGGGAGATCGAATTTGTCGATAGCCTGCCGCTGACCACGACCGGCAAGGTGATCCGCAGGATTCTGCGCGACCAGGCCATTGCCGAGGCCAGCAAGGCATCGGTGTAGCGGCACTCAAACGCCATCGGTCACGCGCACCACCCCGAACAGGTTCAGCGGGTTTCGCCTCAGCGCTTGGCCATGCCGCGGATCTTCTCGCGCAGCAGCCGGGCGATGTTGCGGGTGTTGCGGTAGATGTGGAGCTGGGTCGCGACCTGGCGGACATCCCGGTCGTGCTTCGGGTGAAGACCAATCACCATGGTGCCCATGTTCTCCCGTTCCGACCACATGCGGCTCATGACCGGATGATCGGGCACGGCGCAGGAGTCGGTGCGTCGGATGTTGAGGTCGTCGAGGTGCCATTCGGTCAGCCGGTCGACCAGCAGTTTGCCCGGCGAATAACGGGCCCACTTCTCATTGTAGGCGGTCTTCCACGTCCAGGCCTCGCCGGAGGAGACGAAGACGATCATCGAGGCTATGGCTTCGCCGTCGAGCGCCAGCGAATGAATGCGGACGCTGTCGGTTTCAGCAAGGCTGTTGATGGCTTCGCGGGCAAAGGCGGCGCGGTAGCGGTCCGCAACCATGGAGGATTTGCGGCGGCCTTTCCAGCCGGTGTCCTCAAGGGTCAGGAATTCCTCGAGGTGATGGCGGATTTCCTCGGGCCGGCGGGCCACCAGGTAACTCAGCTCACCATGCTCTGACAAACGCCGCCATTGCCGGCGCATCTCCCGGCGATGGTGCGATGACACAGATCTGGCGAGATAGTCATCGGCGTCGAGCCTGCTTTCCAGGAACGGACGCTGCGCCTGATCGGTGACGACGACCGAGAGGTTGCGGGCCATTGCAACGGCGCGCAGCAGGCCCGCTACGGGGCCGTCGAGCCGCATGTCGGGCAGGACCAGGATACCCGGCAGGCCCAGATCCACCTGGCTGAGCGCCTCGAGCATGTTGTCGAGCGTTTCGGCGGCGTCTTCGCGGTCCAGCAGCGGCGTGCCCAGGGGGCCGAACGGGTTGGCCCATGCACGAACGATCGAGGCGCCGACGGAGAAGCCGGGCTTCTCGATGGAATAGGGCAGCAGCATGCGCATGCGCGAATGGGTGTCGGTTTCATCGCGCATCAGCATCAGGCGGATCATCCGGTCTTCCAGCCGGGGCATGGCCGGGGCCAGAAAGCGGGCGGAAAAGAAGACGTTGGGTTCAAGTGCCCGGTTGGTCAGGAAGTCGAGCTCTTCCTGCAGGTCATAGCCGGCGCGTGCGGGATAGATGGCCAGGTGCCGCCCGGGACGGCCGATGGCGACTTCGCGTTCGGGAAGTGGACGGCCGGTTTCAACATCGGCGAACTCGCCAATCATCGTGTTGGCCTGGCTTGCGACTTCTTCCTGGACGATGGGGCTGGAGGCCATGAGCTATTTCGCCTCCTGCGCAGTGTGTTCGCCGCGGGGCAGGGCGTTGGAAGCGATGAACATGGCGATGCCGAGCTGACGCCTGATGATAAGGTGAAGCAGGCCGGCCTCGATCATCATCGCTCCGGCGGTGGCGGCAGCGGCGCCGTGAAGCCCCCAGAGGGGAATCAACAACACATTGAGTCCGAGGTTCGCAGCCAGCGCGACAGCATATATGGTTGCGCATATCTTGAGCCTACCGGCCATGGTCAGAAGCACTTCGCCGGGACCAATCATCGCCTTTGTGATAATTCCGGCAAACAGGATGACCATGATCAGGTGCCCTGCCTGAAAGCTGGGCCCGAACAGCGACAGCAGAAACGGACCGGCAGCAATCACCAGGCCGCCGACCAGCAGGGAGGGCCAGAAGGTCCATTGCACTGTCTGACGTGCAAACCGCGCCAATGCGGTGCGATCGGTGCCTGACATCAGCGCCGAGAAGCGCTGGGCTGCAGCGGCCTTGACGGCAAAATAGACGAAGTGCACCAGCGCCATGGTCTTGGCCGCGGCAAAATAGACGGCCACCTTTTCAGGCGGAAGATATATGCCGACGATGATGACGTCGGCATTGGTGAGCATGAAGTAGAAGCCCTCAATCAGGAAGATCGGGAAGGCGACCATCAACCAGGTCTTGACGTGAATCTCGGCCCGCCGGGCGGGGAAGCGTCGCTGCAGCCGGGTGGTGACGACCAGAAACTGTACAAGCGTGGTGAGGTAGGTTGCGGCGAGGGCGGCGACCAGGGCGGTGTTGGCATCGGCCAGGCGCCCAACCCAGATGGCGCCGGCGACAAAACACAGGATAAGCAGGGGGCGGACAATGTAGGTCGGACTGAGCGCGTGAACGGCCCAGCCATTGGCCCGTGCCGTTCCGTCCAGCACGTCGCCCAGGGCGATCATGGGCAGCACGAAAGCGCCAATGAAGAGCGGCTGGACATAATGGGCTTCGATCTGGTCGCCCAGAAAATGGATCGCCGCGATGCCGGTGGCGGCGATCAGGGTGGCCGAAACCATCGCGAAAATTCGCGCCGTTGCAGCAAGACCGATGATCGCCTCGTCGGCGCCGGTGGTACGGTACTGCGGCAGAAAGCGGATCACGGCGGTGTGGAAACCAAGGCAGGACAGGTTGCCCAGGATAATGGCGATGACCCAGACAAACACGAACACGCCGTATTCGAAGTCCCCCATCAGGCGTGCCAGAATGATCTGCGATACGAAGGCGATTGCGGCACTGAAAATGCGAATGGCAAAGGCAGTCATGGCCATGCGCTGGGCTGCGCTGGTGTCGTCGGTTGCTGTCGCAATCGTTGAAAGACGGTCGAACACCGGCCCCAGCCGCGCCGCAAAGCGAGGCGGCAATATTCTGCCGGCTGTGTCGATCAACGTCATGGTCTGGCTTCAATCCATTTCTTGCCGGGTCACATTGCCATGGCGACGTTAAGAAACGGTTTGACCACTCATTTCAACGGGCGGGATTGGTACACGCCGGCTTGGGCCGCGACCAGAACTCCTCAACCGTGCGTATGGTGGTCAGGGCAGACGCCCATGCGGCGCAATCCGATACCGCGTGTTCCGGCATCGAAATCCTCTTGGGCACAAAAAAGCCGGGATCGAAAACGACCCCGGCTTGATCGGTCTGCATGTGCCTGCGGTCAGAAAGCGCCGTGGCAGTGCTTGTACTTCTTGCCCGATCCGCACGGACAAGGCTCGTTGCGCCCGACCTTGCCCCAGGTGGACGGATCCTCAGGATCACGGTCTTCCGGGGCCACGATTCTGTTTGCCATTTCAAAATCCGTGCGCGCGAATTCATCATCTCCGGTCGATGCGTCGATGTGGTGAGCTTCCATGCCTTCGGGCAGTTCCGGCTCAGGTGTGGTCGCCGCTTCGCGCACGATCTCCACCCGCATCAGCTGGGTCATGACGGCCTGGCGCAGATTGGCGAGCAGGGCCTGGAAGAGTTCAAACGCCTCGGACTTGTACTCCTGGAGCGGATCGCGCTGTGCATAGCCGCGGAACCCCACAACCGAGCGGAGGTGATCGAGGTTGACCAGATGTTCGCGCCATAGATGGTCAAGTGTCTGAAGAACAATAGATTTTTCAACGTAGTTGACGACTTCTGGACCAAAGCGCTCGGCTCTTTCCCTGGCATGCTTGTCCGCGGCCTCGAGAATCCGGGTGTGAATGTCGTCTTCGGCAATTCCCTCTTCTGCGGCCCATTGCTCGATCGGCAGGTCGAGGTTGAGATAGGCCTGAACGTCCTTCTTGAGGTCGGCGACGTTCCACTGTTCGGCGTAGGCGCGCTCGGGAATGTGCAGCTTGACCAGGCCGTCGACCACTTCGTGGCGCATGTCCTCGATGGTCTCGGAAATGGATTCTGCGTCCATCAATTCCTTGCGCTGCTCGAAGACGACCTTGCGCTGGTCGTTCATCACGTCGTCGAACTTGAGCAGGTTCTTGCGGATATCGAAGTTGCGTGCCTCAACCTTCTTCTGGGCCCGCTCGAGGGCCTTGTTGATCCATGGATGGATGATCGGCTCTCCGTCCTTCAGGCCGAGCGTCTTGAGCATGCCGTCCATGCGTTCGGAGCCGAAGATCCGCATCAGGTCGTCCTGCAGGGAGAGGAAGAACTTGGAACGGCCCGGGTCTCCCTGACGGCCGGAACGGCCGCGCAACTGGTTGTCGATACGGCGGCTTTCGTGGCGTTCCGTGGCCAGCACGTAAAGGCCGCCGGCTGCCAGAGCCTCGTCCTTCAGAGCCTTTATATCCGCCCGAATGAGCTTTTCCTTTTCCTCGCGCTCCGGCCCCTCGGGCATGTCGCCGAGTTCCTGGGCAATGCGCATGTCGACATTGCCGCCGAGCTGGATATCGGTGCCGCGGCCGGCCATGTTGGTGGCGATGGTTACCGCGCCGGGAACACCGGCCTGGGAAACGATATAGGCTTCCTGCTCATGATAGCGGGCGTTGAGCACCTTGAAGTCCTCGACACCGGCCTTACGGAGCAGGTCGGCCAGAATCTCGGATTTCTCAATCGAGGTGGTGCCGACCAGAACCGGCTGCTTCTTTGCACGTGACTGCTTGATGTCGTCGATAATGGCCTGGTATTTTTCCTCGACGGTGCGATAGACCTCGTCATCTTCGTCGATACGGGCGATCGGAACATTGGTCGGCACTTCAACCACTTCCAGGCCGTAGATGTCGCCAAACTCCTCGGCTTCAGTGGAGGCCGTGCCGGTCATGCCGCCGAGCTTCGAATACATACGAAAGTAGTTCTGGAAGGTGATCGATGCCAGCGTCTGGTTCTCCGGCTGGATCTTGACGCCTTCCTTGGCTTCGAGTGCCTGGTGCTGACCTTCAGAGTAGCGGCGGCCCGGCATCATGCGGCCGGTAAACTCGTCGATGATGACGATCTCGTCATTGCGGACGATGTAATCCTTGTCGCGGGTGAACAGACGGTGGGCCTTGAGCGCATTGTTTATGTGGTGGACAACCGCGACGTTCTCCACATCGTAGAGCGATTCACCCTTGAGCATGTCGGCTTCGGCCAGCATGGCCTCCAGCTTCTCTGTACCGCTTTCGGTAAATGTGGCCGAACGCTGCTTCTCATCGATTTCGTAATCTTCGGGCTCGAGCTTCTGAATCAGCGCATCGATGCTGTTGTAGAGCTCCGAACGGTCATCGAGGGGACCGGAAATGATCAGCGGCGTGCGGGCCTCGTCGACGAGAATGGAGTCGACCTCATCGACGATGGCGTAGTTGTGTCCGCGCTGGACCATCTGGGCGCGGTCATACTTCATGTTGTCGCGCAGATAGTCGAAGCCAAGCTCGTTGTTGGTCGCATAGGTGATGTCGCAGGCATAGGCCTCACGGCGTTCGTTGTCGTCCATGCCGTGGGTGATGATGCCGGTGGTCAGACCAAGGAAGCCGTAGATCCGGGACATCCACTCGGCGTCGCGCCGGGCCAGGTAGTCGTTGACGGTGACGACGTGGACGCCGTTACCGGACAGGGCATTGAGATAGACCGGCAGGGTGGCGACCAGCGTCTTGCCTTCACCGGTCTTCATTTCGGCGATGGCGTTTTCGTTGAGGATCATGCCGCCAATCAGCTGGACGTCGAAGGGACGGAGGCCGATGGCGCGGCGGGCCGCTTCGCGCACGGTTGCAAAGGCAGGAACCAGAAGATCGTCGAGCTTGGTGCCGCCGGCAATCTGTTCCCGGAATTGAACCGTCCGGGCCGCCAGTTCGGCATCGCTGAGCCCGGCAAGCTCAGGTTCCAATGCATTGATTGCGTCAATTCTTGGCTGATAGGCCCTGATCCGGCGATCATTTGACGAACCGAAAATCTTGCGGGCGATAGCGCCGAACTTGACCATAACAATGGTCCTTTCTTGAGGCTGCACGGTCTGCAGTGATTAAACCTGTGCTGGCCTGCGACCGGTGGATCTATTGGAAATCGCTGTCCGGACTGCCTTCATCCCGTGAAAGCCGTCTGGACGGACGGATGGCTGACAGATAAGAGGGGGGTCGAACGATGTCAACGGCGGCAAAGACCGTCTCAAGGTCGCCAAAATTCGAGAGCACTTGGGTGGCCATCCCCAACAAGCTTTATAATGAAAGGTCCAACCATGCGCCTATCGCAGCTCGCAGCCACACTCTTCCTGAGTTCTGTCGCATTCCTGCCGATTCACAGCCAGGCCGCCGATGAGGCAGACCCGGTGGTGGCAACGGTCGCGGGAGTTGACATTCATGAATCGGAACTGACGCTGGCGGAAGGGGACCTGGACCCCCAGTTCGCCCGCCTTCCCGACCAGCAGCGGCGTGTCGCGGCGCTTGCAGCCGTCATCGACATCAAGACGCTCGCGCGCAAGGCTGAAGCCGAGAAACTCGACCAGACCGATGAATTCAAGCGGCTGATGGCATTCCAGCGTGACCGTGCCCTGCACAATGCCCTTTTCAAGTCGGAGGTTGTCGATCCGGTCAGCGATGCCGATCTCAAGGCGCGCTACGAGAAGGAAATCGCAGCGGTTCCGGCCGAGGAGGAGGTCAGCGCCCGTCATATCCTCCTTGAGACGGAAGAGGCTGCAAAGGCGGTTATTGCCGAGCTGGATGCGGGCAAGGACTTTGCCGAACTGGCCAAGGAGAAGTCGACCGGCCCGAGCGCCGCACAAGGCGGCGATCTCGGCTTCTTCACCAAGGGCCGCATGGTTCCCGAATTTGAAGCCGTGGCTTTCACGCTCCAGGCCGGCGAATATGCCAAGGAGCCGGTGAAAACCCAGTTCGGATGGCACGTCATCAAGGTTGAGGACCGCCGGGAAGCTGCCCCGCCGGCTTTCGAACAGGTGTCAGACCAGGTCCGCCAGGTGGTGATGCGCGAACGCTATGGCGAGCTAATTCGTGCCGCCCGTGACGAGACCGAGATCAAGGTGCTCGATCCCGAGCTCAAGGAAGCCTACGACGCAGTCAGCCAGCAACAACAGCAGGAATAGGTCAGCCGCTTCCGGCAGGCCTGCCCGCATTCGAGGATTGCTTTCATGCCCACCGACATTTCGCCTCTGGCTCCCAAGTCCTATGCCGAACTGCCGCCGGTTACGGGTGTGCGGATCGAAACGGCCGCGGCCGGGATCAAGTACAAAGACCGTACCGATGTCATGCTGATGGTGTTCGACAAGCCGGCGGCTGTGGCCGGGGTCTTCACCACGTCGAAATGCCCCTCCGCTCCCGTCGATTTCTGCCGGTCGAACCTGACGGGTGGCAGGGCGAGGGCGCTGGTGGTCAATTCTGGCAATGCCAATGCCTTCACCGGCCAGAAAGGCCGCGCGGCCACCGAGCTGACCGCAAAGTCGGCCGCTGCCGCGGTCGGATGCAGCCAGGACGAAGTCTTCCTGGCGTCGACCGGTGTTATCGGCGAGCCGCTGGATGCGGGCAAGTTTGCCACGGTTCTGGATCAGATGGCGGCGTCGGCCAGCGGTGACCGCTGGCTCGACGCGGCGCGGGCGATCATGACCACCGACACCTATCCGAAGGTGGCGACGCGAACGGCGCAGATCGACGGCGTAACTGTAACACTTAACGGTATGGCGAAGGGCGCGGGCATGATTGCGCCCGACATGGCGACGATGCTGTCCTTCATCGTCACCGATGCGGCAATCGATCCGTCCGCTTTGCAGGCGATGCTGAGCCGGCATGTCGGCTCGACATTCAATGCGGTGACCGTCGACAGTGACACCTCGACATCGGATACGCTGTTGGTTTTCGCAACCGGCGCTGCCGGCGAGCATGGAGCGGGAACCATACATTCTGCTTCGGACCCGCAGGCGCGGAGTTTTTCAAAGGCTCTGGCGGATTTGATGGAAGATCTCGCCATACAGATCGTGCGCGATGGCGAAGGCGCGCGCAAGCAGGTCGAGATCACGGTGACCGGAGCGGCCTCGGCCAAGGCCGCCGGGCGGATTGCCCGCTCGATTGCCAATTCCCCGCTGGTCAAGACAGCCGTTGCCGGTGAAGATGCCAATTGGGGCCGGATCGTCATGGCGGTCGGCAAGGCCGGCGAGAAGGCCGAACGCGACAAGCTGGCGATCTGGTTCGGCGATGTGCGGGTTGCCGTCGATGGCGAACGTGATCCGGATTACAGTGAAGCTGCAGCATCCGAAGTGATGAAGCAGGAAGAGATCGCCATCCGGGTGGACCTTGGTATCGGGCGCGGCAAGGCGCGTGTCTTCACCTGCGACCTGACCAAGGCCTATGTCGAGATCAACGGTGACTATCGCAGTTGAGCGGCGCACCGGCAAACAACAACGCAGGATCAGACTTGCCGAACCTAGCAATCGTCAGAAGGCTTGAAGCCGTCGGATTCCGCGCCTGGCCGGCCGCTTCGATCCAGTATGACGGCAGTTGGCAGATTCGCCTGACTGCCGGTCATCCGTCAAAGCGGCTGAATTCGGTCAATCCGCTCGATCCGTCCGACCACGACGACATCGAAGGCAGGGTGGAGCGCGCCGCGCGCCGATTCGGTTCCTATGACCGGCCACTGGTGTTCAGGCAATCGCCACTGGCGCCACCCCCGCTTGAGGCCTATCTGGACGCGCTCGGCTGGCGCCGCTTCGACGAAACCATCGTCATGACCGGTGCGATCGAAAGCCTGGATATCGATCACGGCATGGACCATCTGCCGATGCGCGATGTCGGGCGCTATGTCGATGCTTCGATTGCCGTGCATGGCCGCGAACAGTCCCTCAAGCCGGGATTGACCGAGGTCCTGAGCGCAATACGACCACCCAGCGGATTGTTCGTGCTCGAGGAGGAGACAACCGGTCCGGTGTCGACGGCCTTGTGCGTCCATGACAACGACCTTGCGGGACTGTTCGAACTGGCAACAAGGGCAGACAAGCGGCGGTCAGGTTACGGCCGTGACGTGGTGACAGCCGCGTTACGCTGGGCCCGCCATCGCGGCGCGGAAACAGCCTGGTTGCAGGTCGAAAGCGCAAATACTGCAGCGGTGGCCCTGTATAAAGGGCTCGGTTTCGGCGAGGTCTATCGCTACGCCTACCGCCAGAAGCCGGGATACTGATTTCAATGAGCGACAAGAAAATCCTGCTGGTTGCCGCCTGTGCGCTGGTTGACGCCGACGGACGGGTGCTTCTGACCCAGCGGCCCGAAGGCAAGAAACTGGCCGGGCTGTGGGAATTTCCCGGCGGAAAAGTGGAGCCTGGCGAGACACCGGAAGCGGCCCTGATCCGCGAACTGGCCGAGGAAGTGGGCATCACGACCAAGGAAGCGTGCCTGGCGCCGCTGACATTCGCGAGTTACAGCTACGACGAGTTTCACCTGCTGATGCCGCTTTTCGTCTGCCGCCGGTTTGAAGGAACCGCCCGTGGCCTTGAGAGCCAGGCTTTGAAGTGGGTTCGCCCCCGGGACATGCGAAATTACCCGATGCCACCCGCCGATGAGCCTTTGATCCCCTACCTCATCGACCTGTTGTGAGGTGAAACCTGCAAGCCCCGCCATCCCGGATCTTGTGGGTAGCGTTAATAGAACTTCAATTCACTTGCAGCACTATCAGCTTCTGTAGCGGACCTGGAAAGGTTCTCAGTGGAGGCGTTATGGCCAACGAAGAGTTCTGGACGACAGTGATGGACAGGGATGGGCAGGACAGGCAGCCGAGGCAGTTCGGCGCAGTGCGGGTGGCCCTTCTGTTCGGAACTGCAGCAATTGCAATGGCGGCCATTCTGCCACCCATTCTTGTAGAGAAATCGCCTTCGGCGCGGGTGGCCTGGGCGCCGGAACAGTTTGACAACATCACCACCGGGTCAATTCCGGCGCGCGCGAAAACCACATCCTACACTGTTCGTAAATCAATCCTGCAGGACAATCCGGGCGCATTGTGCATCATTCGAAGCAACGGCAAGAAGTCGGGCGACTGCTGAGCGGCCCTTCCTGGCAACGCAAACGGAAACGGAATTAGGTCATGAAATCCTTGTTTTGCAGGTTCGTCGAAGACAGGTCGGGTGTAACCGCGATCGAGTATGGGCTCATCGCAGCCTTGATCGCGACGCTGCTTATCAGTGGCGCCACGGTTCTTGGCGAGGCCCTGAACGCGCGGATGGACGGCACCGCAACCCAACTCAAGGACTCCATGTAGGTTGTCCGCAGGACCTAGCGGGGCAGTTTCCGCTCGGGCGTTTTCAGCGCGTCGGCAAGACGGGTCGTCGCGGAGCCAGGCTTGAGCGGTTTCTGCTGATTTTCGTGCGGCGCCCATCCGGACAGGTGGATGATAGAAAAGCTGGCCCGGATGCGGCCGTCAGGGTCGGAGAACCGCTCCGCATAGATCTCAGCCGCCCGGAGAAAGATCTGCCGGTTGAGCGGTTTGCGGCTTCTCCCGTTCAAGACCGAAGTCATGCCCATGGCGCGAAGATCCCGCAAAAGAGCAAACATATCTGCATATCTGACGACGATTTCGTCAATGTCGACCACGGGTAAGGCGAAACCCGCACGCTGCAGCAAGGCCCCGTAGTCCCGGATATCGGCAAAGGGATGAACCCGTGCATTGGCGCCGCCGGTCAGTTCGCTTTCCGCCGCAAGCAGGGATTCGCGCAATTCGCCAAGCGTGCCTGCACCCGGGCTAGCAGCAAGTAGAAGCCCGTCCGGCTTCAGTGAGCGACGCAGCTGCACCAGCACACCAGGTGTATCATTGGTGACATGCAGCGCCAGGGGTGAGACCAGCAGATCGGCGCTGGCAGGTTCCAGCGGCACGTAATCGGGTTCGGCAAGCGCCTGCCGGCTTGCATCGACGCCGGGGACCGGGCACAGATCGACATATTTGAAATCGGCCGTCTTGCCGATTGCCCGCATTTGATCGGCCGTATGGGACAAGCCGCCATGCACCAGCACCGGGTACTCGAAATGTCGCTCGACCACGGCGAGCCGGTCCGTCATGTCCTCGGCGACGCGCCGCACAAGGAAATCCGCACCCGCCTCAAGGCCGGCCAATGCGCGCAAGCGGCGCCGGCGCAACAAGTCGTGATCAAAGATTTGGTCCATGATCGAAGTCCAAGGGTCGGTTTCGGGGCGGCAGCTGCTGCTGCCCGGGTCTGGCTCGCTTGTTGGATTAAACGGCGTTAAAGTCAACCGATGGACGAAATTGACGCATCGGATTTCAGGCACCGGGTGAAGGCAGGGTTCGGGGCTGCCCCAGCTGGTCTGATGCGGCTGGTCTACCCGCCGGTCTGTTCGGGGTGCGGGATCATGGTGGGGCAGGCGGCAGCCCTGTGCTCCGCCTGCTGGTCGACGGTCCGGTTCATCGAGCGGCCCTATTGCGAGATCACCGGACTGCCCTTCGATCATGACCGTGGTGAGGGCCTGGTTTCGCCCGAAGCGATTGCCCATCCGCCGCTCTACGCACGAGCGCGGGCAGCCGTGTTTCACGATGGCGTGGCCCGCAGGATCGTTCATGGCCTGAAATACTCGGACCGCGCCGACCTTGCCGCAATGATGGCCGCCTGGATGATCCGCGCAGGACGGGATGCTGTCGACGACAGCGATGTCATCATTGCTGTACCCTTGCATCGCGGCAGGTTGTTTGCGCGGCGTTACAACCAGTCGGCGGAGCTGGGACGGGCCGTTGCGGTTCTCTCGGGCAAGCCTTTCCTGCCGGGCGTGATGCGCAGGGTGCGGGCCACGCGGCAGCAGGTTGGCCTGGGGTTGAAGGCGAGGCAGGACAATGTCCGGGGGGCGTTCTCGATCGCGCCGGAACAGGGGCAGCGCTTGCTTGGCCTCAAGGTGCTGTTGATCGATGATGTGCTGACCACCGGCTCAACCGTGGAGGCGGCGACCCGCGCCTTGCTGCGTGCCGGTGCGGCCCAGGTCAATGTGCTGACTTTTGCTAGGGTTGCAAGCCCGGGCGAGGAAACCCTATATGCCTGAGAGGCCGAGAAGGCAGAGAGATAATCGGAGACCTGTATGGCAGACGTAATCATCTACACACGGCAGTTTTGCGGATTTTGCACCGCGGCCAAACGGTTGCTTGACACAAAGGGTGTGCGCTACACCGAACACGACGCCACGTTTTCTCCCGATCTGAAGCAGGAGATGATCGGAAAGGCCAATGGCCGGGCAACATTTCCGCAGATCTTCATAGACGGTGTCCATGTCGGCGGTTGCGACGAACTGCATGCCCTGGACAATGCCGGCAAGCTTGACCCGATGCTGACGGGAGCGTGAACCATGGGTGAACTGGTCGTCGCTGCCGTTCAGATGCGTTCGGGCGTGATGCCCGAAGCAAACATCCAGTCCATGGAAGCACTGGTGCGTGAAGCTGCGGCGCGGGGCGCGCGCTACGTGCAGACGCCTGAGATGACCGGTGCCGTGCAGAAAGACCGCAAGGGTCTTCTCAGTGTACTCAGAACCCAGGAGGACGATCCGGTGCTGAAGGCAGCGGCGTCGCTTGCCAGCGAGCTTGGCATCTATCTCCACATCGGCTCGACCGCGATCGAAGTGGGCCAGGAGATGACGGCCAATCGCGGTGCGGTGTTCGGCCCCGACGGGGCACTTCTTGCCAGTTATGACAAGATCCACATGTTCGACGTAGATCTCGACAATGGCGAGAGCTGGCGCGAAAGTGCTGTCTACCGGCCTGGTGAGGTTGCCCGCACGGTTGACCTCGACGGAGCGCGGCTGGGAATGGGTATCTGCTATGATATCCGCTTCCCGCATCTATTTCGCGACCTCGCACTGGCCGGAGCCGACATCCTTACTGCACCTGCCGCCTTCACCCGCCAGACGGGAGAGGCACATTGGCATGTGCTGCAGCGTGCCAGGGCGATCGAGAACGGAGCTTTCGTGATCTCGGCGGCTCAGGGCGGCGTGCACGAGGACGGGCGCGAAACCTATGGCCACTCGCTGATCGTCGATCCCTGGGGACGGGTGATCGCGGAAGCCAGGGGCGATGAGCCCGGCGTCATTGTCGCCAGCCTCGCACTAAATGAGGTCAAGGCTGCACGGGGCAAGGTTCCCAATCTGAAGAATGCCCGCAGCTACCGCGTTGAAAACGGCATGCAGCCGGCATCAGGCAAGACAGAGACAGGAGAGAGGGTGGCGTGATCCGCTTTTCTTTGCATTGCGACAAGGAACACGAATTCGAGGCATGGTTTTCCTCGAGCAAGGATTTTGACGGACAGGCCGAGCGCGGATTGGTCGAATGCCCGATATGCGGCTCGCGCCAGATCGGCAAGTCACTGATGGCACCGGCCGTTACAGTATCCAGAGACACATCAGCGCGGCCGCTGGCGATGGATCCGGAAAGACGCGAGATGATGCGTAAGCTGCGGGAGATGGTGCAGGCCGTCAGACAGAACTCTGAAGATGTCGGCGACCGGTTTGCCGACGAGGCGCGCAAGATCCACCATGGCGAGGCCGAGGCGCGTGGGATCATCGGCAAGGCGACCGCGGACGACGCGAAGTCGCTGATCGAGGACGGCATCGACATTGCGCCGTTGCCGGAGTTACCAGACGATTTGAGCTGAGATGCGCGCGGCCGGAACTCGTGTCGCCAGGTCTGATTTCGGCCAGCACGTGGCCCGGCTTGATGCGCCCGAGGTTCAAACCGTCTTGGGGCGCTCCAGCAGCATCATGTAATTGACGTCCATGTCGCGGGACAGGTTCCACTGATCCTGCAGGGGATTGTAGAACACCCCGGTACGGTCGGTGACATTCATTCCCGCTGCATTCAGCGGGGTCTCGATTTCTTCCGGACGCACCAGCTTTTCATACTGATGGGTGCCGCGCGGCAGCCAGCGCAGCACGTACTCCGCCCCGATGATCGCCAGCGCCCGGGCTTTCATGGTCCGGTTGATGGTGGCGACAAACATCAGCCCACCGGGTTTGACCATCTCGGCGCAGGAGTTGAGAAACAGATCGACATCGGAGACATGCTCGACAACTTCCATGTTGAGCACGACGTCGAAGCGTTCGCCGCGGGCGGCCAGTTCTTCCGACGTCACGGCCTCGTAGCTGACTTCGACGCCGCTCTGGGCTGCGTGGATAGACGCAACCTCGACATTGGTCTGCGATGCATCGGCGCCCAGCACCTCGGCGCCCATGCGCGCCATGGGCTCGGACAACAGCCCTCCACCGCAGCCGATATCAAGCAGCCGCAAGCCAGCCAGTGGCTTGTCGGATTTCGGGTCGCGGCCGAAATGTGCGGCGACATGGTCGCGGATATAAGTCAGGCGCACCGGATTGAATTTGTGCAGCGGGCGGAATTTGCCTTTCGGGTTCCACCATTCCGCCGCCAGGGCCGAAAACCGCGCGACTTCATCCTGATCGATTGTAGTCTGGGCAGCTTCGGTCATAATGCTCTCCGGTGTTGGATCTTATCCAGACAACTCGGGCGTGGGTCCCGGGTTGTCAAGAGTTGGCTATGTCGCATCAGCGATCCGGTTGCAGCCGGACAGATTATTGGCTAAGAGATCGCCACCTTCCGCTCCGGTCTCCGGGGCGGTTTTTCTTGCCCGGTTTCGGGCTTGTCAGCGGATGATACAGCATGGCCCGCATAGTGATGAAATTTGGCGGCACTTCGGTGGCCGACCTTGACCGGATCCACAATGTCGCCCGGCATGTCAAACGTGAGGTGGATGCCGGACATGAAGTGGCTGTGGTGGTGTCGGCCATGGCCGGCAAGACCAACGAGCTGGTGAACTGGGTTCAGCAGATGCCGAAGGTCGCTGGCGCCAACGCTTCTTTCTACGATGCGCGTGAATATGACACCATCGTCGCATCGGGCGAGCAGGTGTCCAGCGGATTGCTGGCCATCGCGCTGCAATCGATGGGTGTGGATGCCCGCTCCTGGCAGGGCTGGCAGATCCCAATCAAGACCGACAATGCCCATGCTGCGGCGCGCATTGTCGACATTGATGGATCGGAACTGATCCGCCGTTTCGGGATGGGGCAGGTGGCCGTCGTGGCAGGTTTCCAGGGTGTCGGCCCCGACAACCGCGTGGCAACACTCGGACGCGGCGGTTCGGACACCAGCGCGGTGGCGATCGCGGCTGCGGTGAATGCCGACCGGTGCGATATCTATACCGATGTGGATGGCGTATACACGACCGACCCACGGGTTGAGCCGAAAGCGCGGCGGATGAAAAAGATCGCGTTCGAGGAAATGCTGGAAATGGCATCTCTCGGCGCCAAGGTGCTGCAGGTGCGGTCGGTCGAGCTGGCCATGGTGCACAAGGTCAGAACCTTCGTGCGTTCGAGCTTTGACGACCCGGATGCGCCAGGAATGGGGGATCTGCTCAATCCGCCCGGAACTCTTATTTGCGACGAGGAAGAAATCGTGGAACAGGAAGTCGTTACCGGCATTGCCTACGCCAAGGATGAAGCGCAGATTTCCCTGAGACGGCTTGCTGACCGTCCTGGCGTTTCGGCGGCGATCTTTGGCCCGCTTGCAGATGCTCACATCAATGTCGACATGATCGTGCAGAACATATCCGAAGACGGATCGCGCACCGACATGACCTTTACAGTGCCATCCGGCGATGCCGACAAGGCGCTTGCAGTGCTTGAGGGCCAGAAGCAGGTGGTCGGTTACGATGTGGTTCAGAGCGAATCAGGCCTGGCCAAGGTTTCCGTCATCGGTATCGGTATGCGCAGCCACGCCGGGGTGGCCGCAACCGCGTTCAAGGCGCTTGCAGAAAAATCTATCAATATCAAGGCTATAACAACTTCTGAAATCAAGATTTCCATCCTGATTGACGGCGCTTATGCCGAGCTTGCGGTCAGGACTTTGCATTCCGTCTACGGTCTGGATAAGACTTAACCAACGGGATCAAGTTAAACGGCAAAAGCCGACCATTGCCAGCCGGCCGGGACAACTTCCGGGCGGGTCACACGAATTGGGAGAGTGAAGCGCGATGAGAGACCTTTCCGCAGGTCCGCGCGTCCTTCTCAGGCGGCTGCGCGAATTGATGGCGGAGCCCCTTGAGCCGCAGGAGCGCCTTGATCAGATTGTCCGCCAGATCGCGGCCAACATGGTTGCCGAAGTGTGCTCTTTTTACGTGCTTCGCGCCGATGGGGCGCTGGAGCTTTTTGCCACCGAAGGCCTGAACAAGGATTCGGTGCACCACGCGCAGCTGAAGATGGGGCAGGGGCTTGTCGGCACGATTGCGGCCAGTGCCCGGTCTCTCAATCTCTCCGATGCGCAGTCGCATCCTGCTTTTACCTACCTGCCGGAAACCGGTGAGGAGGTCTACAATTCCTTCATGGGGGTTCCGATCCTCAGGGCGGGCCGGTCGCTGGGTGTTCTCGTGGTGCAGAACAAGGCGCACCGGAAATACCGTGACGACGAGGTCGAGGCGCTCGAAACCACATCGATGGTGCTTGCCGAGATGATCGCTGCGGGTGAGCTCAAGCAGATCGTCCGGCCCGGGCTGGAGCTTGACCTCAACCGTCCGGTGACGATCGAGGGTGATGCCTATGGCGACGGCATCGGACTTGGCCATGTGATTCTGCATGAGCCCCGCATCGTGGTCACCGAGCTCCTCAATGACGATATCGACGCCGAACTCGAGCGGCTCGAAGAGGCTTTGGGATCGCTGCGCATATCCATCGACAACATGCTGTCGCGGCGTGATGTGTCGATGGAAGGGGAACACCGGGCTGTTCTCGAAGCCTACCGGATGTTCGCCCATGACCGCGGCTGGGTTCGCAAGCTTGAAGAAGCGATCCGCAACGGGCTGACCTGCGAAGCTGCGGTGGAGAAGGTGCAGAGCGACACACGCGCGCGCATGATCCACATGACCGACCCCTATCTGCGCGAACGGCTGCATGATTTCGATGATCTCGCCAACCGGCTGCTCCGGCAGCTGACCGGATTCGTGCCGGGCGGCAAGGGTCTGCCGCAGGATGCAATCATCGTGGCGCGCGCCATGGGCGCTGCAGAACTGCTGGATTATCCGCGCGAAGCAATCCGCGGCCTCGTGCTCGAGGAGGGCGCGGTGACAAGCCATGTGGTGATCGTTGCCCGCGCAATGGGAATACCGGTCGTCGGACAGGTGACCGGCATCGCCTCACTCGCTGAAAATCGGGACTCCATCATCGTTGATGGCGAGGATGGAGTCGTGCATCTCCGGCCGATGACGGACGTTCAGGATGCCTATGCCGACAAGGTCCGCTTCAGAGCAAAGCGGCAGGAGCAGTTCCGGGCGTTGCGCACGGTCGAGCCGAGAACACGGGATGGTCAGTACATCACCCTGCAGATGAATGCCGGCCTGCTGGTCGATCTTCCGCAACTGAGTGATTCAGGCGCCAGCGGCATCGGGCTGTTCCGGACCGAGTTGCAATTCATGATCGCCTCGACGATGCCCAAGGCCGATGAGCAGGAAAGCCTCTACCGCAGCGTGCTGCGGCAGGCCGCCGACAGTCCGGTGACCTTCCGGACTCTTGATATTGGTGGCGACAAGGTCGTGCCCTATTTCCGCTCCGCCGAAGAGGAAAACCCGGCTCTCGGGTGGCGTGCTGTCCGGCTGTCGCTGGACCGGCCTGGCCTGCTGCGGACCCAGTTGAGGGCACTCCTGAAGGCGGCTGCCGGCGCCGAGCTCAAGCTGATGCTGCCGATGATCACCGAGGTCAACGAGCTCCGGCTGGCGCGTGAACTGCTCAACAAGGAAGTCCGCCACCTTTCCCGCTTCGGATATCAGTTGCCGAAGAGCCTGCAGTTCGGGGCCATGCTCGAGGTGCCAAGTCTCCTGTGGCAACTCGATGAACTGATGGAGGAAGTGGATTTCGTCTCCGTCGGCTCCAACGATCTGTTTCAGTTCATGATGGCGGTGGATCGTGGCAATTCACGGGTCTCCGACAGGTTCGACCCTCTCGGCCGCCCGTTCCTGCGCGTGCTCAGACAGATTGTCGATGCGGCGAACCGCACCAACACATCGCTGACCCTTTGTGGCGAGATTGCCGGCAAACCGCTCTCTGCCATGGCGCTTCTGGGTATCGGGTTCCGCAATATCTCGATGTCGCCTGCGGCAATCGGGCCGGTCAAGTCGATGCTGCTGTCACTCGATCTGGGCAAGCTTGAGGAAGCGCTGCTGCCGATGATTGCCGATAAGCGTAGCGAGAAAACTGTTCGCGAATTCCTGACCGATTTCGCCGACGCCAATGGCGTGAGCCTGTAGGATCAAACATGGCGCGATTGCCGACCCAAAAAATACGTGAACTCGAACGGCGTTTCGGTGAGGTGGAGGCCCGCATGTCGGCGGGGCCGGATGCGGATACCTATGTGAAACTGGCATCCGAATATTCCGAACTGCAGCCACTTGTCGGCGAAATTCGCGAACTGGCGAAAGCCGAGGCCGAGCGTGCCGATCTGATGGCGATGCTGGCCGACAGTTCGACCGACCGCGAAATGCGGGAGATGGCGGATGAAGAGCTGAAGGCACTCAAGGCAAAGATCGAGAAGCTGGAGCAGCAGATCGAGATCATGCTTTTGCCCAAGGACGCGGCCGACGAACGCAGCGCCATCGTCGAAATTCGTGCCGGTACGGGCGGTTCGGAGGCGGCACTGTTCGCCGGTGACCTCTTCCGCATGTATGAGCGCTATGCCTCATCGCAGGGATGGCGCGTCGAGGTGCTGTCGGCGAGCGAAGGCGAAGCCGGCGGGTACAAGGAGATCATTGCCACCGTCTCAGGCAAGGGTGTGTTCGCACGGCTGAAATTCGAATCCGGTGTGCACCGGGTCCAGCGGGTGCCTGAAACCGAGTCTGGTGGTCGCATCCACACTTCGGCGGCGACCGTGGCGGTCTTGCCGGAAGCGGAAGACATCGATATCGAGGTGCGCCCGGAAGATATCCGGATCGATACGATGCGAGCATCCGGTGCCGGCGGCCAGCACGTCAACACCACCGATTCAGCGGTGCGTATCACCCATATTCCGACCGGACTGGTGGTGACGTCTTCGGAAAAATCCCAGCACCAGAACCGGGCCCGGGCAATGCAGGTACTCAGGGCGCGCCTTTATGATATGGAACGGCAGAAGGCCGATGAGGAGCGTTCGCAGTCGCGGCGCAGCCAAGTTGGCTCGGGGGACCGGTCGGAACGGATCCGGACCTACAATTTCCCGCAGGGCAGGGTGACCGACCACCGGATCAATCTTACCCTCTACAAGCTTGACCGAATGATGATGGGCGAGATCGACGAGATTGTGGATGCCCTGATTTCCGATCATCAGGCCGGCCTGCTGGCGACCCTGGGCACTTATGACCAAGCCTGACCAGGCAAGGACAACCAGCCTGGGTGAAGCCTGGCTTGCGATGCGCGCCGCGTTTCGGTCAGCCGGACTTGAGAGCGCCGATCTTGATGCCCGATTGCTGGTGGCCAATCTTGCCGGGGTGGAACCGCATCAGCTGGCGACGGCGGGCGAGATGGTGCTGACGCAGAGCATTCAGGATCGATTGGGCAAGGCGCTGCAGAAACGGCTGGACGGAATGCCCGTACACCGCATTCTGGGTTCGCGGGAATTTTACGGGCTCAAGCTGGGACTGTCCCCGGCAACGCTCGAGCCACGCCCGGATACCGAAACCCTGGTTGAATCGGTACTACCGCTGATGCGCGAAATTTCGGATGCAAAGGGAAGCTGTTCAATCGTCGATCTGGGCATCGGGACCGGCGCCATCGGCCTGGCGCTGGTTGCGGAGTGCCCCCACGCGCGATGCCTCGGTATCGATGTGTCGGCACAGGCCGTGGCGACCGCCCGCGAAAATGCCGAAGCACTTGGACTTGCAGGGCGTTACACTGCGACCACGGGGAACTGGCTCACCGGCATCGAATCCCGATTTGACCTGATCGTCTCCAATCCGCCCTATATCCCGACAGCCGACCTGGCTTCGTTGGCGCGGGACGTCATCGAACATGATCCGGTGCTGGCGCTCGATGGCGGTCCGGACGGGCTCGCGGCCTACAGGCTGATCGCAGCACAGTCAGGAAGCCGGCTGGAGAAGGACGGATACCTGGCGTTGGAGATCGGAATTGGGCAAAGCCCGGCGGTGACTGCGATTTTCCACGCGAGTAGGTTTGATCGCATTGGAGTTTTTGCCGATCTTGGAGGCGTCGACCGGGTGCTGGTGTTCAAACCGCGGGCGTGACCAATGGTGCCGGAAAAGGGCATTTCACCGCATCTTCAAGAAAAGGCTTGGAATTGCAGGCAAATATGTCTAGTTTCCCGATCAGCGCCGGATAGCAAGTCTTGAAACAGATTCGATCCGCAGTGGCTCGGCTCTCAGAACCCACAAAATTTGACGTCGGTTCGCAGGAAAGCCTCTGGCGCGGGTATCTGAATTTGAACCCATAATGGTGACGGGATCCGTGGATGATCCTTTGTCGCGGCGCAACCTGCGAGCCAGATCTTCTGGCCAAAGCGCCCAACAGATTTTTTCAGGAAAACAACCAGGTGACTATCGAATGAGGCCAGGACAGCAAAACAAGCGCGGTCGCGGACGCAGCGGAAACAACAATAATGGCGGGGGCAACCGCAAGGGCCAGAACCCGCTTTCGCGCTCCTATGACAGCTCCGGTCCCGACGTAAAGATTCGCGGAACCGCCCAGCACGTGGCGGAAAAATACATGAACCTTGCCCGCGATGCGCAAAGTTCCGGCGACCGGGTGATGGCCGAGAACTACCTGCAGCATGCAGAGCATTATAATCGGATCATCCTGACCGCTCAGGCGCAGATGCAAGAGCGCTTCCAGCGTGACGACAACCAGTCGCAGGCCCGCGAGTCGCAAGATCAGAATGATGACGATCGCGATACCGATGACGGCAATGACACCAACAGCAATTCGCAGGACCAGCGTTCCGAGCAGCAGGGCCGCCCGGAGCGTCAGTCCCGGCAGGACCGGGGCGAACGCAACGACCGCCAGGAGCGGGGTGAGCGCCAGGACCGCAAACCGCGCCCGGAGCCAAAGCAAAAGGCTGCCTATGATGCGGATGCACCTCAGCCGGTGATCGAAGGGGTTCCCGCCGAAGTCGCGATCGGAGAAGGCGCGTCTGACGAAGAAGCCGTCGCCAAGCCTGCGCCGCGCCGCCGCGGCCGGCCGAAGAGGGTGCGGGCGGAAGACAATAGCGAGGCTGCTTCAAGTTCTTCTGACGAGCAAGCGGCCGCTGCCGAACCGGCCGCTGCCGAGTAAGTGCAGATCTTTCGACTGATGACAAAACCCCGGTTGTTCCCAGCCGGGGTTTTTTATTGCGCAGCTTGGCCTTTATCGCCCAACCGTGAATACCCATATCAGGTGCATCAAACGGGCTTGCCGCTTACGGGAGCTCATCCGGACCCGCTGTCCCGCGCCGCTACAGGGCGGGACATGTAAAGGAGTAGACCATGAATATCGAAAAATACTCGGAACGCGTTCGCGGCTTCATCCAGTCGGCGCAATCCTATGCGCTGGCCGAAGGCCACCAGCAGTTCATGCCCGAGCACCTGCTCAAGGTGCTGATGGACGACGACCAAGGCATGGCGTCATCCCTGATCGAACGCGCCGGCGGCAGGCCAGCCGATGTTCGGCTTGCCAATGACGCGGCGATTGCGAAACTGCCAAAGGTCTCTGGCGGCAACGGCCAGCTTTATCTCTCGCAGCCCGTGGCCAAGGTGTTTCAGTCCGCCGAAGACGCCTCAAAGAAGGCCGGGGACAGCTTTGTCACGGTCGAACGTTTGCTTCTGGCTCTTGTGATCGAAGCGTCCTCTGAAACCTCGAAGATCCTGAAGAATGCCGGTGTGACGGCGCAGGCCCTGAACCAGACCATCAATGATATCCGCAAGGGCCGGACGGCGGACAGCGCCGGCGCCGAACAGGGCTTCGATGCCTTGAAGAAATACGCTCGCGACCTGACAGAGGCTGCGCGCGAAGGCAAGCTCGACCCGGTGATCGGCCGGGACGATGAAATCCGCCGCACAATCCAGGTGCTGTCGCGCCGGACCAAGAACAACCCTGTGCTGATCGGTGAACCCGGCGTGGGCAAGACCGCAATCGCGGAAGGCCTGGCACTCCGGATCGTCAATGGCGACGTGCCCGAATCGCTCAAGGACAAGCAGTTGATGGCGCTCGACATGGGCGCGCTGATCGCCGGGGCCAAGTACCGGGGCGAGTTCGAGGAACGGCTGAAGGCGGTGTTGTCGGAAATTCAGGCCAACAATGGCGAAATCATCCTGTTTATCGATGAGATGCACACGCTGGTCGGCGCCGGCAAGTCGGATGGGGCGATGGACGCCTCCAACCTGCTCAAGCCCGCGCTGGCGCGTGGCGAGCTGCACTGCGTCGGGGCCACCACGCTGGATGAATACCGCAAGCATGTGGAGAAAGATCCAGCGCTCGCCCGGCGGTTTCAGCCGGTGATGGTGGAGGAGCCGACTGTGGAGGACACAGTCTCGATCCTGCGCGGACTGAAGGAAAAATACGAGCAGCACCACATGGTGCGGATCAGCGACTCGGCCTTGGTGTCGGCGGCCGTGCTCTCCAACCGTTACATCACCGACCGGTTCATGCCGGACAAGGCGATTGACCTGGTGGACGAATCGGCGGCGCGGTTGAGGATGCAGGTTGATTCCAAGCCGGAGGAGCTCGACGAGCTCGACCGCCGCATCATGCAGCTGAAGATCGAGCGTGAGGCCTTGAAGAAGGAGACCGACCAGGCTTCGAAAGACAGGCTCGAGCGGCTCGACAAGGAGCTCTCGGACATCGAGGAAAAGTCTGCTGCAATGACGGCCCGGTGGCAGTCTGAGAAGCAGAAACTGGGCATGGCTGCAGAGCTGAAGCTGAAGCTGGAAGAGGCGCGCAACGAGCTTGCCATTGCCCAGCGCAACGGCGAGTACCAGCGTGCTGGTGAACTGGCCTATGCGGAGATTCCCGCGCTTGAGCGCCAGATCACGGAAGCCGAGGCGCATGAAGAAAGCGGGACGGCCGGAATGGTCGAGGAGACGGTGACGCCTGATCACATCGCCCATATCGTCTCGCGCTGGACCGGGATCCCGGTCGACCGGATGCTGGAAGGCGAGCGCGACAAGCTGCTCAGAATGGAAGACGAGATCGGCAAGCGCGTCGTTGGCCAGGGTGAAGCGGTTCAGGCCGTGTCGAAGGCTGTTCGCCGCGGGCGTGCGGGCCTGCAGGATCCGAACCGGCCGATGGGCTCGTTCATCTTTCTCGGGCCGACGGGTGTCGGCAAGACCGAGCTCACCAAGGCCCTCGCCGAGTTCCTGTTCGATGACGAGACCGCGCTGATTCGGATGGACATGTCCGAGTACATGGAGAAGCACTCGGTCTCGCGTCTGATCGGCGCGCCTCCCGGCTATGTTGGCTACGACGAAGGCGGGGCGCTGACCGAATCGGTGCGGCGCAGGCCTTACCAGGTGATTTTGTTCGATGAGATCGAAAAGGCGCATCCCGACGTCTTCAACGTGTTGTTGCAGGTGCTCGACGACGGCCGCCTGACCGATGGTCAGGGCCGGACGGTCGACTTCCGCAACACGCTGATCGTGATGACGTCGAACCTGGGGTCGGAATACCTGGCTGCACTTACCGACGATCAGGACGCGGATGCAGTGCGCGACGACGTGATGAACGTCGTGCGGTCGTCGTTCCGACCGGAATTTCTCAACCGGATCGACGAGATCATCCTGTTCCACCGCCTGCGGCGCTCTGAAATGGGCGCGATCGTCGACATCCAGCTTTCCCGGCTCGGCAAGCTGCTGGTCGACCGCAAGATCGATGTGTCGCTCGACGAGGAGGCGCGGAACTGGCTTGCCGACAAGGGCTATGATCCAGCCTATGGCGCGCGTCCCCTCAAGCGGGTGGTGCAGAAATACGTGCAGGATCCGCTGGCTGAAAAGATCCTGCTGGGCGAGGTCGGCGAAGGCAGTCACGTGTCTGTCGGCGCAGGCTCGGACCGGCTGGTGTTTTCGGTCTCGGCTGAAACGCCCTCCGATACCGACGATCAGCCGGGCGAAGCCGCCTGACTGACGAAAAGCGCGAAAAGCGGGCATGAAAGGCGGGTCTTCGGGCCCGCCTTTTCCATTTGGCAGGACGGCTGGAAACGCGCCCGTCGCGACGCCGGCCAAGTGCCCGGGGCGGGACCGGCATGACTCACCGGCGGGCCTGGACTACCGGCTGGCAACTTCCCTGTCGGCGCTCTTTATGTCGAGCAAAGCGTTGATACGGTCGCGCTCGCGGGCAAACATCGCATAGGCCTCTCCCTTGAGCGACTTGCCGTCAGGAAGTCGAATCCGCATCGGATCGACCTTGTTGCCGTTGACGATCAGTTCGTAGTGCAGATGCGGGCCGGTCGACAGGCCGGTCGAGCCGACGGTTCCGATCACCTGTCCCTGTCGCACCTTGGCGCCGGGGCTGACCCCCTTGGCGATCGAATTCTGGTGCGAATAGCTGGATTTGTAACCGTTGGCGTGACGGATGATGGTCTGGCGTCCATAGCCGCCCGAATCCCAGCCGGCCTTCTCGACCACGCCGTTGCCGGAGGCGATGATCGGCGTTCCCCTCGGCGCGGACCAGTCGACGCCCGTATGCATGCGGGAATATTTCAGGATCGGGTGACGGCGCATGCCGAAGCCGGAGCGGAACTTGCCGTTGGGCACCGGATTGCGCAACAGGAACTGTCTGGCGCTGCGGCCCTCCTCGTCATAGTAGTCGATGGAGTTGTCTTCCGGATGCTGGAAGCGGTAGAGCCGGATCGTATTGCCGCCGAACCTGGCGTTGACAAAGAGGAGCTCGGAGTCTTCCGTCGCGATGCCGCTGTCGTCGGCAACGGAAAAGAAGGCTTCGAGCGTGTCGGATGGACGCAGCTGGGACTGGAAGTCGACACTGCTGGCCAGCATACGGATGACCTGCCCGACCATGTCTTCGGACATGCCGTAAAGCAGCGCAGACCGGTAGATCCCATCATAGATGTTGGGCAGGTCACGGGCGGTCGCCACGGGGGCGGTCTCGTCAAATGCCGACCGGACCGCGGGCGTCGGCGGCGGTTCGTTGCCGATGATGAAGCCGTTGTAATCCGACAGCGCCACGGTGATCATGTGGCTGGAGTTGTGGTAAACGCTTACACGAATGATCCGTGCCGTCTCGCCGGACTGCTCGATACCGACGCGAATGACAGCCTGGGCGGGGATCTTCTCGATCTTTATCTGCCGTGACAGGGCTACCAGAGCCGCTTCATATTGCTGCGCCAAATAGCCTGCGCCATCCAGGATATCGGACAGGGCCGCGGCCTTGCGCACCGGTATGATGTCATCAACATAGTCGACGCGTTCGAACGTCTGCGGCGAGTAGGATGCCACGGAAACATTTTCGGCAATGACGCGGGCGTTGAGGCTGGCGCTGAAATCAAGTTCCAGACGGTTCGAACCAAAGCGGCGCGGATCGACATAGTTGAGCGAGGCGAACTGCACTGAGCCGTCGGTCAATACCGAGCCGTTGGTGCGGACGGTTTCCTCGGCCTCGTCCAGGGTCATCGACGCGGCGAACGGATGCCCCGGTGCCTCGAGCGGGAAGTCGACCGAGCGCAGGCTGATTTCCGAATCGACCTCGGCGCCGTAGATCACGCCGGTGCGCACACTGGAGCCCGCCTCGTCCTCGCCGGCTGAGAATATCTTGAGCGGGTTGAATTCCGGATAGGACTTGGCGGTGGCATTGGGATGGTTGGCGGCAAGCGCAATCTTGACGTGGGCAAAGGGCTGGCGCCGGACCACGTCGCGGTCGCCGTCGCGAACCATGGTGGAGACTTCCATGACGCTCTTGTCGGCCGGTTTGGCGGTGACGACCGACTGGATCAGGCGCGCGCCCTTCTCGACCGCGGCAAGGCCGCCGGCATTCAGATCTGTCGATGCCAGTGCCTCGGCGGGAATGGCCAGCTGTTCACGGCCTTCCATGGCGCCAAACAGGGCCACACCCATCAACAGGCTGGAGGTGATGCCAGTCATGAAGGTGCCCGACAGCCAGCGCAGCGAAATCTCGCGCTTGTCCGGGGGCTTGCGGCCGCCGGCCAGCAGCGGCGGTTGATCGCCCATCTGCCGTGCAAGAAAATCGTCGTTTGGCATTCGTCCTCCGGGTGGAACGTGCTGGTCTGTCCCTCTGCTCAGGCCTGTGTCACCAGTCCCGGAGCAGATGTGCCCTGCACCGGGCCATGTGTCAAATCGAAGTCGGCAAACACGCCGTTGCCTGCTGAAGCACTCACCCCTACCGGGGCGCCGCGCGGCCTTCCCAAACCTTGTAGGTCGAATTCCGGCGGCTGTATGGCAGAAAGGGCGGAAAAAGGCGCTTTATATATACACGAGACATCCATCAGCTGCCCGACGGAAAAGGTTCCAGAAAAAAATGAGAAAAATTCGATTTTGTTGAAAAAGAGTGTTGACTCATTTGGTGGGGTGCCCCTATAACCCGCTCACACAACGAGGGCGGCGCGCCGCTGGCGCCAA
>NZ_OCPC01000001.1:350835-1557634 GCF_900220985.1 Parahoeflea halophila | reverse complement strand
GCGAGCGGCCTGACGATGCAGAACGGCTTTGTCGAATGCTTCAACGGCAGGCGGCGGGACGAGTGCCTCAAAACGCATCTGTTCCGCAGCCACCGCTACGCTCGCGAGATCATCGCGGATTGGAGAATCGACGACAATCTCCTTCAACCACATAGATGAAGGTGCAGGGCACCATCATCGCGGCCCTGTCCTGTTCGTCCCAGCAGGCCGGCGTCTACACCATGGAGGATGTGGAGCGCGCCCGCATCATCGCCGATCTGCTGACACCCTATTTCTATGCCCTGCGCGCCGCCGAACAGGCGCAGCGCTCGGCCATTGTCGAAGCCGTGGCGCGGGCCCTGGAAGTGGGGCTGCGGCTCGGCGCGCTGAAGCTCACCGAAGCGCTCGAGCAGGAACGCCAGCGCATCGGCATGGACCTGCATGATCAGACACTCGCCGACCTGACGCGGCTCGCCCGCCGCATCGACCGCCTGTCCCGCTTCACCGAGGTGACGCCCAAAGCGCTCGAGCCGGTTGCCCGTTCGCTGCAGCAAAGCATGCAGGACCTGCGCCATATCATCGAACAGGCAAGACCCTCCGTGCTCCAGCTTTTCGGTCTGGCCCAGGCGATCGAAGACCATCTCGACCGCTCAACGCGCGAATCCGGCGCCGCCATCAGAAGGGAACTCAGGGACGAGACCGGCGACGCCCTGGAGCATCTGGAGCCCACCGTCAGCGTTGCGCTTTTCCGGATTGCGCAAGAAGCCATCAACAATGCCGTGCGTCACGCCGCCCCCGGCACTGTCATGGTGCGGCTCAAGGTGGCGGACGGCCGGCTGGTGATCGAGATTTCCGACGATGGCAGCGGACCTGCCAGAATGTACAAGCGGATTGACGGCGGAATTGACAATATGCGGACCCGCGCACTGTTGATCCCGGCGCGGTTGTCGATCACGCCTTGGCGTGACAATCATGGCACGCTGGTTCGCGTGGTGCTGCCGCTGGCGCCAGAATTGCCGGCAGGAGGCGAGCTTCCCCGGGAGGAGCGAAATGAAGGTTCTGATCGTTGAGGATGACCCGTTGCACCGGTCCTATCTGCATGAGGCCGCCATTGCAGCCTTGCCGGAATGCGACACCGTCATCGAGGCCGAAAACGGGCTTGCCGGGGAAAATTCGCCCGCGACCGCAAGACCGCGCATATCGTCATGGACCTGCAGATGGCGACCCGCAACGGCATCGAGGCGGCGCGCACGATCTGGAAGAAACGGCCCGAGACCCACATCCTGTTCTGGTCGAACTATTCCGACGAGGCCTATGTCCGCGGCGTCTCCCGCATCGTGCCGGATGGTGCTGCCTATGGCTATGTGCTGAAATCGGCGTCCGACGAGCGGCACAGGCTGGCGCTGCGGTCGATCTTTATCGAGAGCCAGTGCGTCATCGACCGCGAGGTCCGCGGGCTTCAGCAAAAAAAGCCTCGGCCAGACCAACGGGTTCACCGATTCCGAGTATGAGATCCTCATCAACATCGCGCTCGGACTGACCGACCGGGCCATCGCCAGACGCCGCAACCTGTCCCTGCGCAGCGTTCAGAACCGGCTGCAGCAACTCTATGACATGCTCGATGTCTGCCAGGCCGCAGGCGATGCCAATGAGGACGGCGGTTTCAACCTGCGCACCCGCGCTGTCACCGTGGCCCTATTGCGCAAACTGCTCAACTACAGCGCACTCGAACGCGCGGAAGCAGAGCTGCGGGAGTGGCTTAACGCAGGGTAGTGCGAGACGCGGTCAGAGGCATCAGTCGCCGGCTGGCGAGGAGTTTGCAACAGGACCGCTTCACCTCGTGAAACACAGTCTGTGCGGCTCCCGTCGCCGCCCTGACGCAGCTGGTCCCAGACGGGAAAATGGGCGTTATCCGTGTCCCTCGTCTTTCCCATTGGAAACATGGCGGCCCGCGATGTATCCGAATGTAAGCGCAGGTCCCAACGTGATGCCGGCGCCCGGATAGGTCCCGGCCATGATCGAGTTCATGTCGTTTCCGCACGCATAAAGCCCGGGGATCACCGAGCGGTCTTCCCGCAACACCCGCGCATGGCGATCGACTGACAGCCCCATGGAAGTGCCAATGTCACCGGGATAGATGCGCACCGCATAATAGGGCGCATTCTCCAGTGGACGCAGGCAGGGATTGGGCTGGTTTTCGGCATCCCCCAGATAGGTCTGATAGGCAGTCGAGCCCTTGCCAAACTCATGATCCTGCCCACGGGCTGCATCACTGTTGAAACGTTCGATCGTCACGGCGAGCGCTTGTTCCGGAACCCCGATCAAAGCAGCAAGGGCCGCAGGCGTGCCGGCCTTTTTCAGATAGCCTGATGTCAGATGATGCCGGTAGGGGGCGGGGTCAGGGCGCACCGGGCCAAGACCGTAGCGCCTGAGCGCACGATGGTCACAGATCAGCCAGGCCTCGGCGAGTCCGGCATCGGTCATGCCGGAGACGAAATCGTGGTAGGAGGCGGCTTCGTTGACGAAGCGCTTTCCTTGCGGAGAAACAGCGATGACACCGGGCTTGGCCCGGTCGAGGAACAGATGCGGGAAAGGGCGGCTGCCGCCATCCGCTTCGGGGATCAGCGAGACCGGAGCCCAGAACGCAGCATTCCGGTTGGTTGTGATGAAATGCGCGCCGATCTCCTGTGCGGCCATGATCGCGCGGCCGGTTGCGGGTTTCGGCGACATCGAATAATGCGCAGCCCCCCTGGCGACATGGGGCATGACGTCCTTGCGCAACTCGGCGTTTGCAGGAAAGCCGCCCGTGGCCAGAACGACGCCGCGCCGCGCAAGAATCTGCTCACCATCCCGGGACTCGATTCCGGTGACACGGTCTCCATCCATCACAAGCCGCTCGAGCGCCATGCCGGTAAAGACCGGAATCCCCCGTTTGAGAGCCGACAGGGCAAGCCGTCCGGCGACAGCCTGACCCAGCGTCAGACGGGTACCGCGGGAATGACTGATACGATCGCGCCCATGACGGGCCAGCAGTTTTGCCGCATGCCATGCCGAGGCGGGCTTGCGGGTCATGTTCATGAAATGGCCGATATCGAACCGGTTCAGCATCATGCCGCCAAAGAGCGTAAAATCAGCAATCGGAGGCTTCAGCCGCGAAAACGCTTTCCCCAGCTTGCGCCCGTCGAAAGTTATGGCGTCCAGTACACGTCCGCCCATCGCCGCACCCGGCCGGTCCGGGTGATAGTCGGGAGAAAACGCACGGTACTCGAATTTGAGCTCGGTGTTTTGCTGAAAGAAATCCACCATTTCGGGGCCGGATTCTATGAATGCCTTTACCAGATCGACGTCGATCAGGTTGCCGACTTCGCCCGAGAGATATTCGAACGCGGCGTCCGCATCGTCTTCCATGCCCGCCGCACGCATCAGTGGGTTGTTAGGGATCCAGATCGCGCCGCCCGAGACCGCGGTCGAACCGCCAATCAGATCGTCTTTTTCGAAGATCGCGACATCGAGCCCGCCGATCCTGGCCGTCAATGCTGCGGCCATTCCCGCAGCGCCGGAACCGACCACGATCAGGTCATAGGATTTTGCCGGTGTTGCCGCCGCGCTCATGCCTGGTTCTCCCTGGGAAACCGCCCCATTGCCCAGCCGCCATCAACACGCAGCGTTTCGCCGGATATGAACTCCGCCTCGTCGCTTGCAAGAAAGGCGATGGCACGGGCAACATCATCCGGCTGACCAACCCTTTGCAGCGGGCACTGTTTGACAAATATGCTGTGCCGCCAGGCTTCGGTGCGAATGCGTTCGGCAGTCAGCGGTGTTTCGATCAGGCCCGGAGCAACTGCATTCACGCGGATGCCATCGTGACCGTAATCCGTTGCCATCTGCCGCGTCAGCGCGGCGACGGCGCCTTTGGAGGCTGAATAGCCTGCGGAACCGGTGGCGCCGACCTCGGCATAGATGGAGGCGACATTGACGATCGACCCGCCACCGGCAGCCTTCATCTCGCCAACAGCAAAGCGCGCCAACCTGAAAAGACCGACGACATTGACCTCAAAGTGGCGCCGCAAATCGTCGTCGCTGGTCTCAAGCATCCTGCCACCGCCGCCGATGCCGGCATTGTTGACAAGTATGGACAGCGGACCGCCCATGGGCGCGATTTTTCCGGCGACTGCCTCGGGCAAATCGCTGTCGGTCACGTCTGCGCAAAGGGTCGCCATGCCGCGATCCGCGAGCGCGGAAAGACCATCGGCATCGCGGTCTATCGCGAGAATGCGCGCCCCACGGGCAGCAAACAGGTCCGCGGTGGCGCGGCCAATGCCAGCTGCGGCGCCTGTGATCACCGCGATTTTGTTGTCGAAATTCATGATTGTTGCCCTCAGATACCGAGTGACCCACCGAGAGACCGGCCACCGTCAACCAGAAGAACCTGACCGGTTATGAATTTTGCCTGTGGTGAGGCAAGGAACTCGACAGCTGCAGCAATGTCGTCCGGGGTGCCCAATTCACCGCCCGGCTGAAGTGCCCGGAGCGCGTCCAGATTGGTATCGGAGCGGGCGCGCAGCATGTCTGTTTCGATCACGCCAGGTGCTACGGCGTTGACCCTGATGCCCTTGGGGGCCAGCTCGAGGGCCAGCGACCGGGTAAAGCCGGCAACCGCTGCCTTGGAGGTTGCATAATGAACATACTGGGCGGCGCCCAGCATTGCGCGCGAGGCAATGTTGACGATTGTGCCCCCACGCGGCATCACCCGTGCGGCGGACTGGCAAAGCCCGAACAGAGCAACCAAATTGACCTCGTACATCCTGCGAAAATCGTCGGCCGAGAGCGTGTCAAAGGATTTGACATCAAAGATACCGGCGTTGTTGACAAGGCAGCGCAGATCACAGGCTCTGCCGATCAGATCATCGACCGCCGCCCTATCCGTGATGTTCAGCGCGGCAGCCTGCCCGGACCCACCGGCCTGTTCGATCAGAGCCACGGTTTCACCGGCACCGGATGCGTTCAGATCGGCGACAATTACGTTGTCCCCCGCTTGCGCCAGATGAAGCGCAATTGCGCGTCCGATGCCGGCGCCACCGCCCGTGACAATCGAGGTCTGCGCCTGTCCCATTGGATCTCCGCGTTGTTCAGTTGAAGGCAGGGGCCCTCCGCGGGCCCCTGCGAAAGATCACTTGCCGAAACTGGCGAGATCGAGCTTGCCGTAGATTTCGTCCCGGATCAGCTGTGCAACCGCTTCCGGGTCTTCCCGGTCAATGCCCTCGAGGCGCTGTTTCCATGCCTTCTGGCTGGCCAGAAACGCCTCGATGAGGGCCGCCGGATCCTCGATGCCGCGATCGGCCATGGATTTTTGCGGCAGGTCCGCGACAAAGTTCGACTGGAAGGATGCCAGCGCGTCGCTCAGGCTTGCGTCGGGCTCGACGATCTCAAGGCCACGTTCGCGTGATCCCTGCATTGCAGCAGACACATCAGCAGCATAGGTTATCTGCGTCCGCGCCACGCCAAGTGCCAGATGGTCAAGCAGCGCCTTGTGCTGGTCGCCGCTTAGGCCGTTCCAGAAATCGGGGTTGACGACATAGGTCGCCCCCATCACCACGCCCATCGGCAGTGTGGTGACGCTCTTGGCGACTTCCCAGAACTTGTTGCCCTTGTCGAGATTGGTCGGGTCCGACATGGTGCAATCGAGAGAGCCGCGGCTCAAGCCCGAGTAGACATCCCCGATCGGAACCGAGACCGGCACGCCGCCCAGGCTTTCGACCCAATTGGTCTGCGCGCCGCCGGCGGTGCGGATTTTCTTGCCCTTGGCATCCTCGGGCGTCCGGATCGGCTCCATGCAGATGAAGTAATAGACAGGCGTTGAATAGCCGCCCAGGAAGATGCCGCCGTTCTTGCGCCATTCACCTTGCACACGCTCGTTCATCACACCGATTTCGGTATAGGCCAGCGCCGAAGCCAGCGCGTCATCGGACGTGAAGACGAGATCGTTGAGCACGTTGTTCACCGGCAGTTCTGACGGCGTGTAACCCGGATAGACCACGCCCAGTTGGGCCACGTTGTCGCGGATGCCTTGCATGGTCGCCTTGGCCGGAACCAGTGACCCGCTTGAATAGACTTCAAAGGTGATGTTGGCGGCCTCGTCCCCGGCCAGATCCTCGGCGAGGCGCTGATAGGGCTGTTCGTTGAGAATATGCACCGGTGCCAGCCAGTTGGTGGCGATGTAGGTGTCCGCCTGGGCGGGTGTCGCGACAAGTCCCGTCAGGGCAAGCGCCGAAATTGCGAGATGTTTCATAGATCCTCCTCCGTATTCCACGGGACTACCCCGTGATGCTGGTTGAAAAAATGCGCGGGCCTACCCGGTGAGTCCCGGGAGCCAGAGCGTGATGGTGGGAAAGGCGACGAGCAGTGTGATCGTGACCAGGTCAGCCAGGATGAACCAGGAGACGCCGGCAAAGATCGTCCCGAGTGAAACAGCGTTGCCGAGGCTCGACTTGATGACATAGACATTCATGCCGACCGGCGGCGTGATCAGCCCGGTCTCGAGAAGCTTGACGGCCAGAACGCCAAACCAGATCAGGTTGATGTCCAGATCGGTCAGCAGCGGCGCCAGCACCGGCACAGTCAGCAAGATGATGGAAATGCTCTCGAGAAAGCAGCCAAGCACGAGATACAGCAGGCAGATCAGGACAATCACCCAGATCGTGTCGAGCCCGGCAAATTGCGCGGTCACCCATACGGGCAGCGATGACAGGGCTATGAAGCGCGCAAACAACGCCGCCGAAACCACGATGATGAAGATCGCCGCGGTGCTGACCGCCGTGTCGATCAGCGCCCTGCGCATCATTTCGATTGTCAGCGAACCCCGCGACAGCGCGATCAAGCCGGCCAAGAAGGCACCGACAGCGCCCGCCTCGGTGGCGGTGAATATTCCTGAAAAAATCCCGCCGAGAACGCCTGCGATCAGCAGCGGCAACGGCCAGGTCTCGCGTATCAGGGCGAGTTTTTCGCGCCAGTTCGTATGCTCGCTCAGCTTGGGCGCGAGCTCGGGATTGACCATGCAGCGCAGGGCGATCATTGCGGCAAAGACCACGCCCGACAGGATGCCTGGAACCACGGCGGCCAGAAAAAGGGTTGCGATCGAGACATTCATCATCAGGCCGTAGATGATCAGCAGCACGCTTGGCGGAATGAGAGAGCCGAGCGTACCCGCCGCTGCAACCGATCCCGTTGCAAGCGAGGGTGCGTAGCCGGCCTTGAGCATTTCCGGAATGGCGATGCGGGAGAACGCCGCGGCCGTGGCAACGCTCGAACCGCTTGCCGACGAGAACAGGGCTGAAGAGGCCACCGAGGCGATGGCGAGCCCGCCGGGTACCCGGTTCAGGAAAACCCGTGCCGCGTTGAACAGGCCCTTCGTCAATCCCGCGCCTGATGCCAGATAACCCATCAGCAGGAACATCGGCACCGCCGAAAGATTCCAGTCGCCAATCATCTCATAGGGTATCGCCTTGGCGATCCCGATGGCGGGCATCTGCCCCATCATCAGCCAGATCCCGCCAAATGAGGTGAGCCCCATTGCGACCGCGATCGGCACACGCAGCAAGATGGCAAGGAACATCACGGCAACGCCGACCAAACCGATTTCCAGGCGATCCATCTGCCTTCCCTCCTAGCTCTGCTCAGCCGGATGGGACTCCGGCCTGTAGCTGCCAGACATGATGTCGATCATGCGCAGCACCATCGCGAGACAGGCCAGGGCAAGACCGACCGGCAGAAGGAATTTCGTCGGCCAGATGACCACGCGCCAGGCGCCTTCGACCATCTCGCCGATGCGCCACGCCTGCATCGCCGGAGCAAATGACAACCATGCCAACCCACCGTAAAACAATGCGGAGAGTGCTGTGGCGGTCAGCAGGCAAAACGTCTTCGCGCGGTGGCCGAACATGTTGTAGATCAGCTCGACGATGATCGAGCCTCCACGGATCTCGACCCATGCCAGCGGCAGGAACACGGCGGCAACCATGTAGTAGCTGGCAACGACTTCGGCCGTGCCGGGTATGGGCGCGTTGAACACATATTTTCCGAACACGTCGGCGGTGACGTGCAGCATCATGAGAAGCAGCGCCAGAGCTGCGATGACCGCCAGAAAATGCGCAATATGCTGTGAGACGCGCCCGATCATTGCATCCGGTATCCGCCGTTGACGTCAATCACTGCGCCGGTCATGTAAGAGCTGTCGACACCGGCCAGGAAAGAGACCGCGCCGGCAACGTCTTCGGAAGTGCCGATACGGCCCTGGGGGATCGATTGGGCTATCTCGGCATCGCGGGAGGGGTCCAGCGACAGCCGCAGCATCGGCGCATCGATAAGGCCGGGGGCCACCGCGTTGACGGCCACATCCAGGGCCGCGCCTTCGCGCGCACCGGCGCGAACAAGGCCGAGGACCGCCGATTTGCTGGCGATATAGGCCGAACTGCTCCTGTAGCCGCCCAATTGTGCGGCGACAGAGGAAAACGCGATGAAGCGTGCGCCGGCAACCGGGCGATCCCTGCGCGCCCGCATGAATTCGCGCAATTGCAGGAATGTTCCGGTGCTGTTGATGGTCTGGGTGGTTGTCCATTCGTCGAGCGACGTTTCCGTGATCGGCCGGCGCTGGCCGGTTTCATCAAGGATGAGGATGCCGGCAGCAGCCACCAGCACGCTGATTGGCCCCTGACGCGCCTCCACCTCGGAGATCAGTGCCGCGACCGCGTCTTCGTCGGACACATCAAGCGCGAATCCGCTATGGGCGCTCCCCGGAAGGCTCGCGGCAACCGCTTCGGCTGCGGCGGCGGAAAGATCCGTGGCAACCAGCGTAAATCCATCTGCTGCCAGACGGCTGCAAACTGCCTTGCCGATGCCGCCCGCGGCGCCTGATACCAATGCCAGCTTTGACAAATCGTCTCTCCAACCCTTCGTTCTCTTGAAAAATTGGATACATTTTGGCGCCTTGTCAACAGTATTTCGTCTTAAAACAGCACGATTGGATATTATTGTGAAAATCCACTCTTGAAACGCTATCGAATTTCCGCGACAGTAAGCCTGCGAGAACAGGGGCTGCGAAATGATCGTCAATGGACAAACGGTTGCGGACGGCGCTGCAACGACGTTGAGGGAAATGATCCTCGCCGGGCAGCTTCGTCCGGGGGAACGTGTCCACCAGGACCAGCTTGCCGAGTTGCTGGGTCTGTCACGAACACCCTTGCGAACCGCGCTTGCGACACTGGCGACGGACGGCCTGCTCGATTACGAGGCGAACCGTGGCTACAGGGTTCGCAGTTTCTCGGTGGATACAATCCGCAGTGTCTTTGAAATCCGCTCGGTTCTGGAGGCCCAGGCATGCCGCATTGCCGCCCGGCTTGGCTGTTCGGAAGCTGTGCTTGCCCGTCTTGATGCCCTGGTCGCGAGTGGCGACGAAATCCTGGCGTCTGGCACGCTTGACCCCGCCGCACTTCCGCAATGGCGCCGGATGAATGTGGAGTTCCACGAGACCATCATCCGGGCTGCGAACAATCCCTTGCTGGGCGAATTTGTGGCCCGCACCCACAACGTGCCGATGGTGTCTGACCGGGTCATCCTATGGGACGATTACGACATCATCCACCGCTCCCATGACGACCACCACCGGATTGCCCGCGCTCTGCGCTCATCGGAAGGTGAACGCGCAGCTGCGATCATGAGCGAACACGTCAGTTTTGCAGGCGACCTCCTGGTGGAGCGCCTGCGCAATGACCCCGAAGCAGCCCTGCAACAGCTGATCGCAACGGCAGGCTCTGGTTCGAAAAAACCGAAGAAAGCAGAGAAATGACACTGAAGCTGTTCCACTCACCCGCATCGCCTTTTGTCCGCAAGGTGCTTGTCTGCGCTCACGAAAAGGGCCTGTCAGCCGAAATCGAGAAGCTGCCGGCCCAGGCCTGGCCGGTCAAACGCGACCTTGAGATCGTCAAGCAAAACCCCTCGGGACAGGTTCCGACCGCGCTCGCCGAGGACGGTACGGCGCTTTATGACAGCCGCGTGATCTGTGCCTTTGTCGATACGATGTCGGACGAGGTGCCGCTGTTGCCCGGCGAACCAAAGGCAAGATTTGCCGCCATGACGCTCGAAGCCTTGGCCGACACGGTTCTGGGCGCGGCGCTTCTGTGCCGCTATGAAAAGGTCCTGCGCCCCGAAGAATTCTACTGGGCACTCTGGCACGACAGCCAGATGGAAAAGGTCGACAGCGGACTGAACGACCTTGAACAGCGCTGGATCGACACGCTGAACGGCCCGGTCAGCATCGGCACAATCGCCGCTGCCTGCGCACTTGGCTATCTGGATTTCCGCTTCTCCGACAAGGATTGGCGCAAAACGCATCCCCGATTGGCAGCTTGGTTCGAAGACTTCTCGGCCCGGCCTTCAATGAAGGCCACAATGCCTGAGTGAATTTGCGGCGCAGTTTTTAACTGCTCTGATCCCCAGAAACTGGAGGGAACTCGGGGCTCGGGTCACCAGAAGTTTTGGCGCCGGCAATTATTTGGCCGGCCTCAACTCAGAAGACTACCAGCTGACGTCGAACTTCTGGGCGAGATCCGACACCTGTTCCTTTGTCAGCAAAGCCGGTGAAAGTCCCCGGCACAAAAGGGTCGGTTTTGCCGCTTCCTCCAGCTCTTCCATCGCATAGACCGCCGCATCGATATCCTTGCCGCAGACCACTGGTCCGTGGTTGGCCAGGGGCGAAGCCAGGGCAGCGCGGGAAATCCACTGGCGGCACAGGACCGAAGCCAAGGACATGCTGATCAATCTCTTGAACCAGCACGGGCTTCGCCGGGTCTGAACGGTTCTGCTGCAAGCTCCTTGCCAACCGGGCGGCAGACAACAACCTCCCGGCGTTTCGGGCGATAAGTCATGTTCATGGGCCGCCCTTTCGATCAGTCGATCATCTTGCTCTGCGTCCGCCGGTCTCGGGCCTACGGCCTGCGCTTTCGCGGCTTGAGAGAAGTGATGTCAGTGCCAGGCATCAGTCTGGATCGCTCGAAGAGCCATTGCCTTGCCTTGCATGTGCCGCCTCCGACTTTGGATCGCCTCAATCGCTGAAACAGACTGTGACCGGCAAACGGCAGGCGGACAAGACCCAGCCTCGCCAACCGAAGTGAGCAAGCTCGCGGCAGGACCTAGCCCTTGCCGGTATCTCGCATGGTTCCCTGATCGACGATCCCTGGTGGCTCCAGCCTCCCGATCCCGGGCTGGCGAAGGGCGTGTCCCGTGCTTGGCGGCCTACCCATGTGCTTCGGCCACGCACAAAAAATTTAGTATTAGTAAAATTCGCTTGACGGCCGGCGAAAGATGCTCCTAAATTTTACCAATACTAAAAAGGAGGCGGATTAGTGAGCAGCGGGGACACAGCGGAAGAGATCGTCGATACCGGTCAAGCCGGTGATCCGCTTGGCCAACGCCTGCGGTCCCGGCGCCGCGAGTTGTCGCTGACACTCAAGGAAGTCGCCGACGCTGCAGGGCTCTCCGTCGGCTTCATTTCCCAGGTCGAGCGCGGGCTCACGGTTCCATCGCTCTCGTCGCTGGCTTCGATTGCCGGTGTGCTCGGCTCCCACGTCACCACGTTTCTGGCCCAGCCTGAAGGCAAGTCACCGCATACGCGTCACAATGAGCGCCCGGTCTACGCCGTCGACAAGGCGGCGCTGAGCTACGAGCGCCTGTCGACGACCTTCCCGGGCAGCGTTCTCAACTCGGTGATCGTGCACGAACCGCCGGGCTACCGTTCCGAGCCGATCCAGCATGTCGGCGAGGAAATGTTCTTCGTTCTGCAGGGCGCCATCACCATCGAAGTCGAACACGAGACGACCGTGCTTGAAGCCGGAGACTCGATCCATTTCGCCTCTACACGGCGGCACTCGTCGTGGAATCACACTGCGGAGCCGGTCACCATTCTGCATGTCTGCACGATGGACGTGTTCGGTGACAATCCGCAGCCAAACCAAGAACCCGGCAATCGGGCAGGACACCTGAACACCCACAAATGATCCATGAAGGTATGCACACAGAGAGGGTTCAAACCATGACCACACCACTCAAATTGCTTTCGATTGCAGCCATGGCGTCGACCATGCTGGCAACCGCGCCGCTGAGCGCGCAGGCGGGCGGCGTTCTGCGCCTCGACGAAGTCGCGGTGGGCGAGCTCGATCCGGCGATCGCGTCGGACTATGCCGACTCGATCCTGATGTTCAACGTCTATGACACGCTGGTGCTGCCGGCGCAGGGAGCTCCCGGCCACGTCCCGCATCTCGCGGCAAGCTGGGAAGGCGACGGCACGACCTACACTTTCAAGCTGCGCGATGATGTGAAATTCGTCTCAGGCAACCCGATGACCGCGGAAGACGTCGTCTTCTCGCTCGATCGCATGAAGGCGATGGGCAAGGGGCTGTCCTACCTGTTTGCCAATGTGGAGGGCGCGGAAGCCGTTGATGACTCGACCGTGAAATTCACACTGAGCCAACCCTACGCGCCGTTTGTCGCTTCACTGGTGCGCCTGCCGATCGTCGACAAGAAGACCGTGATGGAAAATCTCGGCGAGGGCGAAGGCGAGATGAAGGACTGGGGTGCTGCCTATCTGACGGCCAACAGCGCCGGAACCGGGGCCTACAGGATCGTTTCGCACAATCCGCAGGAAGAAACGGTGATGGAGAAGAACCCGGATTACTTCCTCGGCGTTCCCGATCCTGCTCCCGACACTGCCCGCCTTCGCTACGGACTTGAAGCCGCGACCGTGCGTACGCTGATCGCGCAGGGCGAACACGACATCGCCTCGCAGTGGCTGCCGCCCGAAGTCATCAGGGCGCTGGCCTCGAACGGGGCGCAGGTTCTGACCGAAAGCGGCACCGGCGGGTTCTACGTCAAGATGAACACCACCAAGCCGCCGCTTGATGACGTCAATTGCCGCAAGGCTTTTGCCAAGGCGTTCGATTACGGCGCTGCGATCAAGATGATCGCGGTTACCGACACCGTCTCGCAGGGTGCTGCCGCCACCGGTGCGATCCCCGTGGGCATGTTCGGCGCAAATCCCGCCGACCAGATGCTGACCCGCGATCTCGAGGCCGCAAAACAGCATCTGGCGGAGTGCAAGTACAAGCCCGAGGATTTCACGCTCGAAATCTCGTGGATTGCCGAAGTGCCGCTGGAAGAGCGCTTTGCGCTTCTGATGCAGGCCAATTATGCCGAACTTGGCGTCAAGTCGGAAATCAGGAAGATGCCCTGGGCATTGTTCGCCGAACAGGTTTCCAAGCCGGAAAACACGCCGCACATGTCGCAGCTCTTCGTCAACGCGGTGACCGGCGATCCCGATACGCTGCTTTACGGCATGTATCATTCCTCTTCTGCGGGCACATGGCAGTCGCCCGAATATCTCAACGATGCCGAGGTCGACAAGCAGCTCGATGCGGGCCGCACGGCCGCGACGCCGGAAGGGCGGGAGGAAGCCTATGCCGCGCTCAATGCCCGGCTGATGGAAATCGCCCCCACGATCTATGGCTACGACCGCCAGTCGGTCTTCGCTGCCAGCAATCGCGTCAAGGTTCCGGCCTTGTCCGATCCATCCAAAGCCTTCGGTCTCGACGGAATGGGTTTCACCTTCCGTCTGATGGAAGTCGCTGACTAGAGACACTCCCAGGACGGCCGGGATCGCTCGCCTCGCGGCAAGTTTTCCCGGCCTGATGGAGCACATGACCATGATACCCTTGGCCCGCCTTCTTGCGAAGCGGCTGGCAACGTCGCTGATTGTTCTCATTGGCGTGTCCATGCTGATATTCGCCATAGCCCGGATCATCCCCGGCGACCCCGCGCGCATTGCGCTGGGACCAAACGCAACCGCCGAACAGATCGCCGATTTGCGGGCCGAGCTGCATCTCGATGACAATATTGCCGTTCAATACGGCTACTTCATTGCCGATGTCGCCCGGGGCGATCTCGGCATATCGCTCTACACCAACCGGCCGGTGACCGCGGACATCGCGCTTTATCTGCCGGCGACGCTCGAGCTCGTGCTGGTCGCGGGGCTGATGATGGTGTGCATCGGCCTGCCACTCGGCATCTGGTCCGCGCGCTGGCGCGGGCGCGCGGCGGACAACATCATTCGGCTGATCTCGTTGCTCGGGGTGTCCGCGCCAAGCTTTGTCTGGGCGGTGATCCTGATGTTGCTGTTTGCGTTCTACCTGCCGCTGTTTCCGATCGCCGGCCGTATTTCCGATAGCTACGCCATATCGCCGGTGACCGGTTTTCTGCTGATCGACACGTTGCTTAAGGGCGACATCCGCGCCTTTGGCAATGCCGCCTGGCACATCGTGTTGCCGGCGTTCGCACTGGCCCTTTCGGGCATCGGCCAGGCGGCGCGGCTGACCCGCGCCAACATGGTGGAAACCTATGAGAAGCCCTATATCGAGATGGCGCAGTCCTACGGCTTTCCGGCCCGCCGCATTGCCAATCACTACGCCTTCCGCCCGTCACTGATTCCATCGCTGACCATCATCGGCCTCGATTTCGCGGCGATGCTGGGCAATGCCTTTCTGGTCGAAGCGATCTTCGCCTGGCCGGGCCTGTCGCGCTACGGCGTGGCGGTGATCCTGCGCAAGGATCTCAACGCCATTGTCGGCACCGTGTTGATCATCTCGGCCACGTTCCTGCTGGTCAATATCATCGTCGACCTGCTGATCGCTTTTCTCAATCCCCGTATCCGCTACTCACAGAGGCCGGCATGAAACGCACCCTTGCCATCCTTCTGGCCAACCCGCTGTCGCTGCTGGGCGTTGTCCTGGTTTCGCTGGTGGTGCTGTCGGCGCTGTTTGCCGATTTCATCGCGCCGTTCCCCGAACACAGGGGCGCGGTGGTGGATTTCGTCAATTTCAACAAGGCGCCCGAGTGGCCCTACATCTTCGGAACCGACCTCGTCGGCCGCGACATGTTCAGCCGGATTCTCTACGCCTACCGGATCTCGCTGATCCTTGGCGTGGTGGTGCTGGCGATCGCCGTCCCGATCGGCGTCACCATCGGACTTGTCGCCGGCTATCTCGGCGGCCGTTGGGAATATGCGCTGATGCGGCTTACCGACGTGTTCCTGTCCGTGCCGCCGCTGGTGCTGGCGATGTCGATCATGGGCGTGCTGCAGCCGACGCTGGCCAACGGAATGCTGGCGGTCACCGCCATGTGGTGGCCCTGGTACACGCGGCTTGTCTACAACATCACCCGCGGCGAGAAGGAGGAGGGCTATGTGCTGGCCGCCGAGGTGATCGGCGCGTCGAGGGCCCACATCATCTTTCGCGAGATCCTGCCCAATTGCGTGCCCGCCATCATCACGAAGATGACGCTCGACATGGGCTTCGTCATCCTGATCGCCTCCTCGCTGTCGTTTTTGGGGCTCGGTGTCCAGCCGCCGACGCCGGATCTGGGCTCAATGGTGGCTGATGGCGCCAAATACCTGCCCGACAGCTGGTGGCTGACGATCTTCCCCGGCCTTGCCATCCTCGTTGCGGTCTTCGGCTTCAATCTGATCGGCGACGCGCTGCGCGACATTCTGGGAGCCGAGCAATGAGTGCGCCGACACTGGACATCGAAAACCTGAAGCTCGGCTTCAAGGGCTATACCGGCTACACCGAAGTGCTCCACGGCATCTCGCTGTCTGTCAATCCGGGCGAACGCGTCGCTCTGGTCGGCGAATCCGGTTCCGGCAAATCCGTCACCGCCCGCATTGTTCTCGGATTGCTGCAGGAGCTGCGCGCGGCCCGCATCGAAGGACGTGTCAGGTTCGAAGGGCAGGATCTCGACAGCTTGAACAGGCGCGAACGGCACGCTCTGCGCGGCAAGGCCATGTCGATGATCTTCCAGGATCCGACATCCTCGCTCAATCCGGTCTTCAGGATCGGCGACCAGTTCCACGATGTTCTGCGCCGGGCAGATCCGCGTATCACCCGCGACGCGGCGCTGGGCCGGGCTGCGTCGATTCTGGCCGAGGTCTCGGTCCGTGACGCCGTACGTGTGCTCAACGCCTTTCCATTCCAGCTGTCGGGAGGGCTCAACCAGCGCGTCATGATTGCCATGGCGCTCGCCAACGAGCCGGCACTGCTGATTGCCGACGAGCCGGGCACCGCGCTTGACGTGACGGTGCAGGCGCAAACCCTGCATCTGATGCGCAAGCTGGTGGAGGACCACCACACCGCCGTGCTGTTCATCTCGCACAATCTGGGCGTCGTGCGAGAGTTCGCCGACCAGATCTACGTCATCTACAAGGGCAGGATCGTCGAGCAGGGGCCGACGGAAGCGGTGTTCGATGGTCCGCGCCACCCCTACACCCGCGCATTGATGGCAGCCGTGCCGCGGCTGACGGGCGGCGGCATTCCCGACATCGACGAGAATTCCCCGGATTTTGGCGCCCCGCTCGAAACCCATGAGAGGGAGGGCAGGCAATGACCGCTCCGATCCTCGAACTTGCCGCGGTGTCAAAGATCTTCGGAACCGGGGCTGACGCGGTGCGCGCAGCCCAGTCGATCTCGTTTGCCGTCAACAAGGGCGAATGCCTGGCAATTGTCGGCGAATCCGGATCGGGCAAGAGCACGGTCGCCAACATGATCCTCGGCATCTACCCGCCGTCCGGCGGAGAGATCCGGCTCAACGGCACGACGCTACCGGCGAGCCGCAAGCTTGAGCATCGTCGCGCCATCCAGCTGGTGCAGCAAAACCCGTTGTCCTCCCTCAATCCCAGACGCTCGATCGGCGCATCGCTGCGCCTGGCGCTCGATGTGCACGGCATCGGTGCACGCAAGGAACGGGCGGATCTGGTCGGCGGACTGCTCGAGGAAGTCGGGCTGCCGGCAGATTTTGCCAGACGCTCTCCGGCTGCCTTGTCCGGCGGACAGTGCCAGCGCGTCGCGATCGCCCGGGCCCTGGCCTGCCAGTCCGAGATTGTCGTGCTGGATGAGCCGACCTCGGCGCTCGACGTTCTGGTTCAGGCGCGGGTGCTCAAGCTGCTCAACCAGCTGCGCGAAACCCGCAACCTGACGTTTGTTTTCATCACCCACGACCTTTCGGTGGTGCGCAACATCGCCAGCCGCATTGCCGTGTTCGAGAAGGGGCGGATGGTCGAACTGGGACAGACCGAAGACCTGTTTGCCAACCCCGCCCATAGCTACACCCGCCGCCTGATCAGTGCAGTGCCGGTGGTCACACGTGAAGAAGACGCGCTGCGCAGTTCGCTGGCAGCGGGCCTGGAGGAAACGACCAAATGAACCAACACCAAGATCTTGCCACTGCAATGGCATCTGCCGACAACCAGCCGCGGAGCACGTTCGAGGCCCTGTGTGCTCTGGCCAGGCAAGCCGTCGGCGCCAGGCTGTTCACCCTGATGACGTTCGACGCCCGTTCGCGCGGCGCCCAACGGATCTTTTCGAGCATGCCCGATGCCTATCCCGAACTGGGCACCAAGCCGCTCAACGAGACCTGGTGGTCGGACCACGTGCTTGATGGTCACAAGACCTTCGTCGCCAACGACATTGGCGCGATCGCGGAGGTGTTCCCCGATCACGAACTGATTGCGTCGATCGGCTGCGAGTCGGTGATCAACGTCCCGATTGTCATCAACGGCAAGGTTTGCGGCACCATCAACTGCCTCGATGCGGCGGGGCATTACACGCCTGAGCGTGTGGCGGCTTCCGACGCCCTGAAGCTGCCCGGCGCGGCGGCTTTCCTGCTCAACAAATCCATTTCATCCGGGAGTGTCCTCTAATGGCAAACAAGACCATCCGCGTCGCCACCGATGTTGGCGGCACCTTCACCGACCTGGTCTGTTTTGAAACCGATCAGGCAACCGGCAAGTCTACCATTCGCACCGCCAAGTCCGACACCACGCCGCCGAATTTTGAAAAGGGCGTGCTCGACGTGCTGGAAAAGGGTGGCGTCGATCCCGCAACGGTGGATTTCCTTGCCCACGGCACCACGGTCGTCATCAACGCTCTGACCGAGCGCAAGGGCGTGAAAGTCGGGCTGATCACCACCGAAGGGTTTCGCGACACGCTGGAGATCGCGCGCGGCAACCGGCCGGATTTCTTCAACCTGCATTACCGTAAGCCGCAGCCCTTCGTGCCGCGCTACCTGCGCCGCGAACTGCCCGGTCGCATGACCTACAAGGGTGACGAGCGCGAAGCGCTCGATATGAGCGCGCTTCCGCAGATCATTGCCGATTTCAAGGCCGACGGCGTCGAAGCCGTGGCGATATGCTTTCTGCATTCCTACGCCAATCCGGCGCATGAAAAGTCTGTCCAGGCCGAGGTTGAACGGCTGTGGCCGGAGGTGGCCACGGTTTCGTCGCACCAGATCACCCGCGAATGGCGCGAGTATGAGCGCACCAACACCGCCGTGCTGTCGGCCTATGTCCAGCCGGTTGCCGAGCGTTATCTCAAGCGGCTCGATTCCGGTCTCGCATCGCGCGGCTTCAAGGGCAGCCCCTACATCATGCAGTCGAACTGTGGCGTGGACTCGCTGGAAGCTGTGGCCCGGGTTCCGATCACCATGGTCGAATCCGGCCCGGCCTCGGGCTTCTGGGGCGCGGCCGAACTCGGCAAGCTGATCGGTGAAGACAATGTGCTGGCGCTCGACATCGGCGGCACGACGGCGAAATGCTCGCTGATCGAGAAGGGGCAGGTCAAGATCATGACCGACTACTGGATCGAGCGCGACCGCACGTCGGCGGGCTACCCGATCATGGTGCCGGTGGTCGATCTGGTTGAAATCGGCAATGGTGGCGGGTCCATCGCCTGGGTCGATGACTATGCCAAGCTGCATGTCGGCCCGCAATCGGCGGGCGCTGCGCCCGGTCCGGCCGCCTATGGGCGCGGGGGCAGCGAGGCCACCACCACGGATGCCAATCTGTGGCTGGGCCGCATCAACAAGGATTACTTCTGTGGCGGTTCGGTCGAGGCCGACATGGAGGCCGCGCATTCGGCAATCCGCGCCGTCGGCGAGAAGCTTGGCGTCGACACCGATGAGGCTGCGCGCGGTATCGTGCGGATCGCCAACAACAACATGGTCAATGCGCTCAAGCTGGTCTCGCTCAACCGCGGTTTCGACCCGCGCGACTTTACCCTGGTTGCCTTTGGCGGCGGCGGCGCCATGCACGCCGTGGCGCTGGCGCAGGAACTGGGCGTGAAGAAGGTCGTCATTCCCACCGGTGCCGCCGTATTTTCTGCCTGGGGCATGATGATGTCGGATTTGCGCCGTGACTATTTCGTCACCAGCCTGGCCGACCTCAAGCCCGACAGCGCCGCCTCCATCGAGGCTCTGTTCACAGAGACCGAAGAGCTGGCGAAGCGCCAGTTCGAGGCCGAGGGCGTAGAGGCGTCGAAGGTCAAGTTCCTGCGTTTCGGCAAGTTCCGCTACCAGAACCAGGAACACACCACGGAAGTGCTTCTGGGCGACGGTGAAGTCAGCGCCGAACGCATTGCCGAGATCGCGTCGTCGTTCCACGACACCTATGAGCGCGAATACACCTACCGTCTCGATGCGCCGGTCGAACTGGTCGGCATCCATCTGGTTGCGTCCGCCGAGGTCGGCAAGCTGACCATGGAGAAAAGGCCGCTCGGTTCGCCGGATGCGGGCCCGGCGCGCAAGGGCGAGCGCGAGGTGGATTACGCGACCGAAGGCCGCCACCTGGCTGAGATCTATGACGGCGAAAAACTCGAGCCGGGGATGGAATTTGCCGGTCCCGCGGTCATCGAGGATCCCGGCACGACGGTCGTCGTCCACCCGGCCAACCGGGTGGCGATCGACGGCTACGGCAATGTCATCATCACGCTTGCGAACTGAGAAGGGAAAACGCCATGACGACGAATGACCCGATCACCCTGGAGATCATCCAGAACTCGCTGCAATCGGCAGCCGACGAGATGTTCGCGGCGATGAAGAAAACCGCGATGAGCTCGATCATCTACGAAGTGCTCGACATGGGCACCGGTATCCTTGACGCTGAGGGCGACATCGCCTGTTCCGGCGCCGGCATCCCGGCCTTCATCGGCGTGCTCGACAAGGCCGTCAAGGTGATCGCCGCGAAATATGACAAGTCCGGCGACATCGAGCCGGGGGACGTCTTTGCCACCAATGATCCCTATTATGGCGGCGTCACCCATCTCAATGACATCGTCGTGGCCATGCCGGTCTTCTTCGAAGGCAAGATCATCGCCTGGACGGCCAACATCGCCCACAATTCCGATGTCGGCGGCATGGCACCGGGATCGCTGACCGGCGACGCAACGGAGATCTTCCAGGAAGGCCTCAGGCTTCCGGCGATCAAGATCATCTCGAAGGGCGAGCCGATCCGGGCGGTGTTCGACATCATCAAGGTCAATTCGCGCATGCCCGACGTTCTGGAAGGGGACGTCTGGGCCGCCATTGCCTCGGTTCGCATCGGCACCAAGCGCCTGACCGAGATCGCCGAGAAATACAGCAGCGAGACCTTCCAGGCCGCGATGACCCATTTCCAGGACTATGGCGAAAAGGTCTCGCGCGCCGAACTGGCGCATCTGCCCAAAGGGACGTTCGAGCTGTCGGAAGAACAGGATGACGGGCGTATCTTCAACGTCAAGATCACCATTACGGACGACGAGTTCAAGGTTGACCTGCGCGACAATCCCGACCAGATGCCGAACCCGGTCAACACCAGCCGCGACGGCGTGATGGTGGCCGCACAGATGATCTTCAAGTCGCTCACCGACCCCTATTCGCCGGCCAATGGCGGGTCCTTCAGGCCGATCACGCTGCTGACCCGCGAAGGTTCGGTTTTCCACGCCAGGGAGCCTGCACCGATCGGCTTTTATTACGAGATCGAACTGAGGGTCTACGACCTGATGTGGCGCTGCCTCGCACCGCACATGGACGGCAAGCTCGCGGCGGGGCATTTCGCCTCGGTCTGCGGCACCTTCATCGGCGGCATCCATCCCGACACCGGCCGCCAATACACCATCATCGAACCGCAGATCGGCGGCTGGGGTGCAAGCCAGGGCCATGACGGCAACAGCGCCATCTTCTGCGGCTTCCACGGCGAGACCTACAATTGCCCGGCGGAAATCAACGAGGCCCGCAACGGGCTTTACGTCGACCGGATGGAGCTGAACATGGAGCCGGGCGGCGAGGGCGAGTTCACCGGCGGCCGCGGCATCGTCATGGATTACCGGGTCCGCGCCGACAACGGGTTCCTCACCGCCGGCTACACACGGTCGAAATTCCCGGCCTGGGCGGTCGATGGCGGACAGGAGGGCTCGTCCAACTATGTCGAGTACCGGCCGAGTGACGGCGAGCCGCAGCGCTACGCTTTCGTTTCCGGATTGCAGACCAAGAAGGATGACGTGATCCGCGTCGTCACCGGCAATGGCGGCGGCTCTGGCGATCCGAAACGGCGCGATCCGGACAAGGTGAAGGCCGACATCCGCAACGGCCTGATAACGCCCGAACGGGCAAGAGACGTCTATGGCGTCGACGCGTGAACAAGAAGCAGGAAAGACCATGAGCCAAACCGAAAACCGCTTGAAGAAACTTCGCACCGTCATGGCCGAGACCGGCACGGATCTGGTTGTCCTTGGCCCGGGTGCGCACATGCACTGGCTGCTGGGTTTCCACCCGCACGGAGATGAACGGCCCTGTCTGCTGATGATCGGGCGCGAACGCGAGATGTTCCTGATGCCCGCGCTCAACGCCGAGGGAACCCGCGAGGAGACCGATATCGCGTTTTGCGAATGGTCGGACGACCAGGGCCCGGACGCGGCCCTTGCGCAGGCGCTGGACCGGATCGGTGTCAGCGGCGGGATCAAGGTCGTTCTCGACGAAACCATGCGCGCCGACTTTGCGCTCCTGGTGCTCGGGGCACTGCCCGGCGCCCGACACGATTTCACCGTCGACACGGTGGGTGCGTTGCGGATGCGCAAGGACGACGCCGAATTTGCCAAGCTCAAGGAAAATGCGCTCATCGACGACCGTGCCATGCAGGCCGGTCTTGCTGCGCTGAAACCCGGCGTCACCGAGCTGGAAGTCGCCGACGCCATCCGCGCCGAATTTGTCCGGCAGGGCGCAAAGCCCGAATTCACCATCGTCGGCTCCGGCCCGAACGGGGCCTTTCCGCATCATGCTACGGGCAATCGCAAGCTTGAGACGGGGGATGCCGTGGTCATCGACATCGGCGGCCGCAAGGACGGGTTTCCGAGCGACATGACGAGGATGGCCGTGATCGGTCATGCGCCCGAGGGCTATGAGGAGGTTCACGCAATCGTCGAACGTGCGGTTCAGGCGGCGATGGCTGCCGCGCGCCCCGGCGTCAGGGCGATGGATGTGGACGCCGCGGCGCGCAACGTTATCGCCGAGGCCGGCTATGGCGAATATTTCGTCCACCGGCTCGGGCACGGACTGGGCATCGAGGTACACGAGCCACCTTACCTGACCTCGACCTCCGAGACCGTGCTCGATGAAGGCATGGTGTTCTCCATCGAGCCCGGCATCTATCTTCCCGGCCGCTTCGGCCTGCGGCTTGAGGACATTGTCATCCTGCGCGCCGACGGCCCCGAAGTCCTCTCCTCGCTGCCGCGCGATGTTCACGTGGCCGGAAAATGAGCGCAGCCGCACAGGATCCGATCACCTTCAGCGTCATCCAGGCCGGGTTGACGGCGGCGGCAGACGAGATGTTCGCCGTGCTCAAGAAGACGGCGATGAGCCCGATCATCTACGAGGTGCTCGATGTCGGCACCGGCATCACCGACGCCAGGGGCGAGCTCGTCTCGTCCGGCGCCGGGATTCCAACCTTCGTCGGGGTGCTCGACAAGGCGGTCAAGCGCATCCTCGAGATCGAAGGCACCGGCAATCTGCGCGAGGGGGACCTCTTCGTCACCAATGACCCGGCCTATGGCGGGGTCACGCATCTCAACGATGTCGTGGTTGCCATGCCGGTGTTTGCCGACGGGGTCCTGGTCGCCTGGACCGCATCGATCGCCCACTGGAACGACATAGGCGGCATGACGCCGGGATCGATGTCGACAACAGCAAGCGAGATTTTTCAGGAAGGCTTGCGGCTGCCGGCGGTGCGGCTGTTTCAGGCCGGCGAAGTCTTGCAACCGGTCTTCGACATCATCATGGCCAATTCCCGGCTGCCGGATTTCGTGCGCGGTGACCTCTGGGCGCAGGTCGCTGCCAGCCGCCGGGCAGGAACCCGGGTGGCGCAGCTGGTCGAAACCTATGGTCTCGACACGTTCAGGGCGGCGCTGGAAAACCTGTTCGAGGAAGGCGAGCGGCGCGCGCGCGCAGGCCTGGCGCTGCTGCCGAAGGGCATCTTTCGCATCGAGGAACAGCAGGATGACGGCGCGCTCTGGCAGGCCGAGATCCGCATCACTGAAGACAGCTTCACGGTCGATCTTGCGGCCAATCCGGAGCAGCGCTCGGCCCCCTACAACACCAGCCGCGACGGCGCGGTGATTTCCTCGCAGATGATCTTCAGGGCGCTGACGGATCCCACTCTTGCCGCCAATGCCGGGTCATTCAGGCCGTTGAAAGTCATCACAAGGGAAGGGACCATCTTCCATGCCACCGGGACTGCCCCGCACGGCTATTACTTCGAAACCCGGATACGGCTTTACGACATGCTGTGGCAATGCATGGCGCGGGCGCTGCCCGGGCGGATGCCGGCGGGGCATTTCGCCTCGATCTGCGGGACGGTTCTTGCCGGCGACCATCCTGACACCGGCCGCCGCTTCACCATGGTCGAGCCGCAGATGGGCGGCTGGGGCGCGACGGCCGAGCGCGACGGGCTCGATGCTATGTATTCCGCCAGCCATGGCGAGACCTTCAACTGCCCGGTCGAGATCTGCGAGACCCGTTACGGCATCGATGTCGGCTACAAGCGCCTAAGCGAAAGCGCCGACGGCAAGGGCCTGCATGCGGGCGGCAGGGGGCTTTCGGTCTCCTACAGGCCGCGTGGACGCACTGTGCTGGCAGGCGGCTACAGCCGCAACAAGGTTCCGGTCTGGGGCCTGAATGGCGGCGAGGCCGGCGGCACCAATGCAATCTCCGTCACCCGAAAGGACGGATCGAGCCGGAGCTACGCCTTCATAAGCGGCCTCGTGATCGAGCCGGGTGACGAGATCATTGTCTCGACCGCCAATGGCGGCGGCTGGGGAAGCCCGGTCGCAGACACAAAGGAGTGAGCCGGCCGTCCGCTGCCTGTTGTGCTGCCTCCGCCGGCGCCAGATAATACTGCACCGTGATTGGTGCTCTCCGGACCCCCGGACGCCACAAAGTCCCTATCTGCCGCTCTCCGCATGTCTCGCGGGGCTCCAGCGGATCCGAACGAGGCTGAGCATGCCGCCTGCCAATGAACCATTGTAGACGCAGCTCTGACGGCTAATCTTGATTCAGCCGCTCTCTCAGTTCGGTCTTGAGCACCTTGCCGTAATTGTTTTTCGGCAGGGCCTCTTCGAAGACATAGCTCCTGGGGCGCTTGAAACCGGCGATGAGCGAACGGCAATGAGCGTCGAGATCGGCGACGGCCGGTATTTCGGTATCGGAAGCAACGATGAAGGCGACGACCTCCTCGCCCCATTCGGCACTGGGCCGACCGACCACGGAAACTTCCGCCACGCCCGGGTGGATGAGCAAGGCTTCCTCGACCTCGCGCGGGTAGATATTGGTGCCGCCCGAGATGATGACATCCTTGGAGCGGTCATGCAGGGTGAGATAGCCATCCTCATCGAGCGAGCCCATGTCGCCGGTCCACAGCCAGCCATTCCTGATGCTTTGGGCGGTGGCATCGGGGTTTTTCCAGTATCCCTTCATCACCGGCGCACCAGAGGCGACGATCTCGCCGATCTCTCCCACGGGCTTGTCCTCGCCGTCCTCGCCGACCACACGGATCGCGACGCAGGACTGCGCGGTGCCGACCGAAGCCAGCCGTTCACGCCATCTGGGATGTTTGCGGTCCGTGACATCGTCGCGCGACAGCGAGGTCAGCGACATCGGGCATTCGCCCTGGCCGTAGATCTGGACGAACCGGGCGCCGAATTGTTTTGTCGCTGCCTCGATGTCGGAGAAATACATCGGGCCGCCACCGTAAACGATGGTGCGCACGCCTTCTCCCGCATAGCCCGACTGCCGTGCGGCCGCCAGCCAGCGGCTGATCATCGTGGGGGCGGCGAACATGGTGACGTTGCCAAGCCGCGGCGCAAGGTCCGAGAGTTCGCTCGGATCAAACCCGCCCGAGGCAGGTACGACATGGCGGCTTCCGCGCAGAACGTGCATGAAATTGTAGAGCCCCGCACCGTGTGACAGCGGTGCGGCATAGACTGCTGCATCCTCCGGCAGGACGTCATCCACATCGACGAAATAGGCATAGGCCATTGCATGAAGATTGGCGTTGGTCAGCATCACTCCCTTGGGCTTCCCGGTTGTCCCCGAGGTGTAGAAAAGCCAGGCCAGGTCATCGGGCGCACGCGGCTCCGGTGCGGCAAGCGGTTCGACTGCCGTATCGAAAGCGGGGCCGGCTGCGAGATCTTGCATCGTGCACGTGGATGGCAGCAAGGCAGCCAGTTCCTCGGCGCCCGAGACAAACACAACCCTGGCTCCGGAATCCTCGACAATGAAGGCGGCTTCGCGCGGATGTAGCTTGGCATTGATAGGCACGGCCACTGCGCCACAAAACCAGATGCCATAAAGCAATTCGAGATAGGCCGGGCTGTTCTTCATGAAGACGGCAACCCGGTCGCCGGGCCTGACGCTGTGCCGGGCGCGCAGGAAGGCGCCAACGCCCGCGGCATTAGCGGCAAACCCGGCGTAAGTTGCCACCAAATGTTCGCCCGACAAAAGTGCCGGTCTCTCCGGCTCGCGCCTGGCCGTGCGGACGAGCCATTCTGCCAAATTCATATTGTTTCTCCATGATCCCGCGCACGAGCCATCGTTTCAACTGCTGTTACCCGCAAATGCATTACGCATGGCGGCACAGCCCGCCCGGGCCGATTGCATCAGAAAAGACTGGTCGGTACCCAGTACAAAAAGATTGCAGCCACCAGCGCTCCACTCAGCCACGGCCGAAGCATCAGACAAGAACATTCCGGCGGATTTGCCGGAGTCCTGCGCAGCAGACATCACTTGCGCGGCCAGCCCCTTGATCTCCGGCATCGAAGGATCTGTCATGCCATTCGATACTGCAAGATCCACAGGCCCTACCAACAAGCCGTCAACGCCAGCCACCGCGGCGATCTCTCGGGCTACGGAGACAGCGCTGGGATCTTCAATCTGACAGATCAAGACGGTTTCCAGCGGTTGAGCCTGCAGATGTTTCTTGATACCGCGCGTGCCGTAGTCCGCGGCGGCGGTCGAAGGTGAGAAGCCACGGTCAGCGTCATGTTTCATCATGCGGGTGAGGGTTTTTGCCATCGCTTCGCTGGCAACCTGCGGCGCAACAATGCCGGCCGCACCGCAATCCAGTGCCGTTGAAATCCACGCTCCGTTGACTTCCGGGATCCGGACCAACGCGGCCAGGTTGGCGGCGCGGGCGGCAAGCATCGCAATCGCGAGGTTCTCGCGTCCAAACGGGGCATGCTCGGCGTCGATGACTACGAAGTCAAACCCGCAATGCCCCAGCATCTCGATCACGGCGGGATCGCGGAGCTTGACGAATGTGCCGATCAAGGGCGCGCGGGCGCGCAGCCTGTGAGCAAATTGCTGGCGCAACGGCATGGCTCAGGCCTGTCCGTAACCGCCACCCCCAGGCGTGATCATGAATACCTCGTCATCCGGGTTCATCTCACGCTTGCGGGTATCAGCCACATCCTGACCGTTGATCTGGAAGGATCCCTTGGCCCCGTCGCCACCACCGAAAACGCCTTCAGGGCCGTGCGACAGACGGCTCGGGATGGTGTTGAGCAGCCAGCGCGAATTTGTGCGCATCCGGTAGCCGATCCGCTGGCCGTCGCCGCCGGGCTGGCGGCCTTTTCCACCCGTGCCGCGCTCCAGTTCCTTGCAGGTGAATGCGATCGGGTAGGAAGCCTCAAGCACCTCGACGGGGACCGCCGAAACGCCGGTGGGATAGCAGATTGCCGAGAGGCCCGGTTTGTGAGCGCGTGCGCCCATGCCGCCGGAATAGTTGAACATCGAACTGGTGAACGGCTTGCCACTCGTATCCTTGCCCTGGATCTGGATGGTCCAGACCGCGCCGGAGCCTTCAGCGATCACCGCGTCGGGCAGAATCTGTGCCAGCGCTTTCAGGATCGGGAACGGCACGTACATGCCGACCACGTGGCGGGCATTGACCGGCGACGGGTACTGTGCGTTGACCACGCACGCGTCGGGAAGCTTGAGCTTGATCGGCGCCAGCGAGCCCGCATTGTTGGGCAGATCCGGGTTGAGCGTCGACCGGATGGCAAAGGTCGCGTAGGCGTGTGTGTAGGCAGGGACCACGTTGATACCCATGGCGCTGGGCCCGGAGGAACCATCGAAATCGATGGTGATCTCGCCCGCGTCCGGATCGACGGTCACCGCCGTCTTGAGTTCGATGACCTCGCCGCCGGGCACATCGAATGTCGATGCGCCATGCCAGGTTCCCGCTGGCAGCTTGGCGATCGCCTCACGGGTCGCCTTCTCGGAGCGGGCTATGATCTCTTCGGACAGTTCGGAGATGTCGTCGAGGTCATAGCGGTCGCAGAGTGCATTGAGCCGCTCCGCAGCGATCATACCACTCGACACCTGGGCACCGAGGTCGCCCATAAGTGCATCGGGTGTGCGCACGTTGCGCTTGATGATCGAGAACAGCGTCTCGTTCGGCCGACCCTCCTCGTAAAGCTTCATCACAGGAATCCAGAGACCCTCCTCGTGGATGTCGCGTGCGCCCGAGCCGATACCGTATCCGCCGATATCCGAATGGTGAATGGTCGACCCCGCATAGGCGATTATTCTGCCATTGCGGAAGATCGGCGAGATGATGGTGATGTCGAAGAAATGGCCTGCCGACATCCAGGGATCGTTGGTAATCAGGACGTCGCCGGGGCGAAGCTTGTCCATGTCGGTGTGATCAAGCAGGTTGCGGGCAGCGGCCGCAAGCGAGTTGATGTGGCCGGGTGTTCCGGTGACGGCCTGCGCCACCATCCGCGCCTTCTCATCAAAGAGGCCGTTGGCGAGGTCGCCCGCTTCGCGCACGATCGGGCTGAAGGCGATCCGCTGAAGGGCCCTTGCCTGCTCACTGACGATGCCGATGAGGTTGCTCCACAGGATCTGAAGTTCGACGCCGTCCATTACGAGGCTCCCTTTGTCTTTTCCGCCACGATGCTGCCGCTGGCATGCAGGGTGGCAACCCAGTTCTCGAGTACGAAGATAGTGGTCTCGCGTTCCTCGATTATGGCGGGACCGGCAATGCGGTCCTCCGCCGTAATCATCGCGCGCTGGTAAACAGCAACCGATTGCGGTTCGCCGCCGATGAAGACATTGCGGCTTTCGCTGCGGCGCTCGGCTCCCGCCTGTGCCTGGCGTGCAGCCGGGCGGTCCGCCTGGGCACCGCTGGCTGTTACCAGCCAGTTGACAATCTCGATGCCCATGCCTGCGAGCTTTAGACCGTACTGGCGGTGATACTCGGTTTCGAACAGGTCTTGTATGCGCCGCGTGTCGCGCGCCGACACCACGTCGGCGGGCAGGTTGATCCGCACTTCCGACTGCTGGCCGGCATAGCGCATCTCCACCGCGTAAGCGAAGCAAGCTTCGGAATCGGGAATGCCAGCTTCACGCAACGCGTCACCGCCTTCCTTCATCATGCTTTGCAAAACGCCATCCACTGCAGCCCAGTCCAGGCTTTCGAGCGGCGAGACAAGGCTGCGAACGAGGTCGATCTGCGCCGGAGTGACCAGCGTTCCGAAGGCCGAGAGCACGCTTGCCAGCGGCGGATATATCACCTTGGTACTTTCGGTCAGTTCCGCGACCATGCAGGCATGTACCGGTCCGGCGCCACCAAAGGCCAGCAGTGGAAGGCCCCGATAGTCAATGCCGCGCTCGGTGGCGTGGGTCCGGGTTGCAGCGGCCATCTGTTCGCAAACCACTTCAAAGACGCCCCAGGCCGCCTGCGAGCGCGGCAGGCCTAGCTTGCCGCCCAGATCGTCCAGCGCCGTCTCGGCGGCTGCAGTGTCGAGCTGCATGTCGCCGCCCAGGAAGCGTTTCGGGTCGAGAATGCCCAGTACTACGTCCGCATCGGTGACACAGGGATCGGTTCCGCCGCGGCCGTAGCAAGCCGGCCCGGGCATGGAGCCCGCGCTCTCCGGTCCGATCTTGAGCAGACCCAGATCATCGACGGAGGCGATCGACCCGCCACCCGCGCCGATCTCGATCATGTCGATCGAAGGCACGGTGATCGGCATGCCGCTGCCCGGCTTGAATCGGTAACGGCGGTCGACCTCGAAGGTGCCGGTAACCAGCGGTTCGTGGTCCTGCACGATGCAGGCCTTGGCCGTGGTACCGCCCATGTCGAAGGAAATAAGGTCGGGAATGCCAAAGATGCGGGAGAAGTAGCACGCAACCAGCGCGCCGGCGGCAGGGCCGGATTCGATCATGCGCACCGGTATGGTGCTGGCGCGCTCGGCGCCGATGACACCACCGTTGGACAACATGATCAACGGCTGCTGGGAAAAGCCGCGGGTCTTGAGTTCGGTAATCAGCGCTGAGAGATACGGCCGGGTGATCGGGACCGTGTAGGCGTTGATGGCCACGGTCGAGGCGCGCAGGTATTCGCGCATCTGCGGCGCGATGACGCTTGAAAGCGAGACATAGATGTCCGGCGCCTCCTCTGCAAAAATGCGACGCACCTCTTCCTCGTTGGCACCGTTGCGGTAGGAATTGAGGAAGCAGACGGCGACTGAGACGATGCCGGCCTGGCGGCACTTGCCGATGATGTCCAGGATTTCCTGGCGATCGACGGCGACGTCGACCGTGGCATCGGCGAAAGTGCGCTCGCGAACCGTAAACGTGCGCTCCATCGGGATCAGCGGTTCAGCAAACTCGATCTGCGGATCGTACATGTCATAGCGATGCTCTTCGCGGATATAGAGCACATCGCGAAACCCTTCGGTCAGCAACAGGGCTACCGGCGGACCCTTGCGCTCGATCAGTGCGTTGGTGACCACCGTTGTGGCATGAACGACTACGTCGTCCACATCGGCCGGCCCGATGCCGGCCTTGCCCAGAACCAGATCGACACCGCGAAAAAATCCCTCCAGCAGATTGTTGTGGGTGGTCAGGGTCTTGTCGACGTAGCTTCCGCCGTCGGAAGCCAGAAGCACGGCGTCGGTAAAGGTTCCGCCAATGTCGATGGCGAGCGAATAACGTGTCATGTCGGGTACTCCGTGCATCCCAAGTCCATGGAAATTGCGCGCGCGGCTTGGGTCACCGCTGCGCAGAGGCCTGCGGACGGTTCAGGCGGAATATCCTGCACCGAGCCGGCAATTGTGATGGTGGCGACGAACCGGTTCTCGAGATCGAAAATCGGAGCGGAGATCGCATTGAGTCCGCTTAGGGTTTCTTCCGGGGCGACGGCCCAACCGGTCTTGCGCGCGCGGGCGATTTCGGCCTCGAGGCGGGCCGGATCAACGGGCTTTCCGTTGGGCAGGGTGTTATGGTTTGCGGCAAGCACCGATGGCAGCAGGCCCGGATCACCGAATGCGAGGGCAATCTTTCCCTGGGCCGAGGCATGAAAGGCGAGGAGCGCTCCGGGCTTGGTGACGATCTGGACGGGAGAATCGACGCGAATGATGTCGACCACCCGCATGGCGCTTTCCTCCGGAATGGAAAGCGTGCAGGTGAACGCCACCTTGTCGCGCAACTGAACCATGACCGGTCGGGCGGTGCTGGTCAGCTGGGTTCCGTCGGCGATCGCCTGACCGACATGGAACAGTTTCAGTGTCAGCCGGTAGCGCTCGGTGACCGGGTCCTGCCGGACGTAACCTATGTTGCTCAGGGTTTGCAGGTAGCGATACACCTTGGCCCGCGGCATGCCCAGCCGCTTGGCCAGGTCCGTGACGCGCACCGCTTCGTTCATCGGCGCCATTTCCTCTATAATCTGGAAGGCGGCGATTGCGGAATGATTGTTAATCTTGCTTGTGTCTTTCATCTCGTTACCCCGGGAAGAGTGCTGGCAGCGAAAGTGTCAGAAACGGCACGAAAGCGACCAGAGCTAGGATGACAAGGGCGATGCCGATCATCGGCAGAATGGCGACGGCGACTCTTTCCAGAGGTGTCCTGCCGATCGCTGACACGATGAAGAGGCAGAGGCCGACCGGCGGAGTGATCATTCCGATCATCAGGTTGAGAACCACCATCACACCGAACTGGACACGGTCGATTCCCAGCAGCGGGAAGATCTCGTTGAGGATCGGCATCACCAGAACCAGAGCCGCCAACGGCTCCAGGAACAGGCCGAGCAGCAGCAGCACCAGATTAAGCAGAAGGATCAGAACCCATGGCGTGGAACTGATGTTGAGCATCTGGGCGGCAATCTCGCGCGGGATATTCTCAATGCCGAGAATGAACGAGGTCATGCTGGCCATGGCGACGATCAGCATCACGCCGGCGGTCATCGTCGCCGCCTCATAAAAGGAAGAGAAGATCTTGCGGGCATCGAGGGTGCGATAGAGAAGGAGCCCGACAGCGAGTGCATAGACCACTGCCACTGCGGCAGCTTCGGTGGGCGTGAACACCCCGCTTCTGATGCCGCCTACGATGATGACCGGCAGCAGCAGCGCGGGTACTGCCTTCAACGCCAGCGATGCACGTTCGTCGGCAGGGACTTCGGGCGGCAGCGGATGGTCTTCGCGGCGAGCCTTGATCAAAGCGTAGACGAGTAAGCCGGCGCAGAGGGCGAAAGCCGGGAAGATGCCCGCCAGGAACAGGTCGGCAATCGAGGTCCCGGTCAACACGCCGTAGAGGATGAGGGCCAGCGACGGCGGCACAAGCGGTCCGAGAATGGATCCGGCAGCGGTCACAGCCGCTGCATATTCAGGCTTGTAGCCGTCGCGTTTCATCGCCGGGATCATGACGCTGCCGATGGCCGACGCTTCAGCGGTAGCAGCACCGCTGACACCCGAAAACATCATGCTGGCGATCACGTTGACAGCGGCCAGTCCGCCGCGAACCCGGCCCACGAGCATCTGGGCGAAGCGGACGATCTGGCGGGTGAGATCGGCCGAGTTCATCAGGTTGCCGGCAAGAATGAAGAAGGGGATGGTCAGAAGCACGAAATTGTCGATGCCGGCGATCATCTTCTGCGGAAAGCCGATCATCAGGTGCATCTGGCCGTTGACGATCAGATAGGCAATCGAGGACAGGCCGAGACTGAAGGCAACCGGGATGCCGATGATCAAGAAGCCGAGAAAGCTGAGCAAATAGAGGGTCACTGGCCCGGCCCTCCATGCGAGGCGGCAAGGTCCTGGAGCGTTCGTCCATCTGCCCAGGCGCGAAGATAATGGACGATGTTGATCGCGATGCGCAGGCCGAGCAGCATCATGCCCAGCGGCAAAGCAAAATAGACCCAGAAGACAGTCGGCGCCGCCGGGGCACTGGAACCGAATATATCTCCGAGAATGAAGCTGATCGCCGGGATCGGCTGTGATCCTACGAGCTTTGCGTAGAGATAGCCGTACCAGGCGAGCGCTCCGCACATGGCTGCCGAAAGCACGCCGCCGACAATGGCGAGCGCAAGCGCCGGCACGCGCGGCAGCGAATCAGCCAGGATCGAAAGTGCCGCAATCTCACCGCGCTCGAAAGCAAAGACCATGGCCAAGAAAGAGCACCAGATCAAAAGGTAGCGGCAGAGTTCCTCCGACCAGAGCAGCGAGGAGTTGAAGCCGTAGCGCATGATGACCTGGGCGGTCATCACCGTCAGCAGCGTGGCCATCAGCATAACCAGAAGTGCCTTGAGGCCGGTTCGAAAGACAAGATGAAATGCAGTCATTGTCGCGATGCCTCCTCCGGTTTGCGAGCCACGTGAGTGTCCATGTTCTGCTGCCTTCTGAGCAAAGTTTTCCTGGTGACCCGGCGTTAGAAACGCCGGGTCATTCCTGCTTGGGCACAGGATGTTGTCTGCAGAAAATCAGCCGAAATCGGCTTCCTGGTAGTCCGTCAGGTGCAGATAGTCCTCGCGGACGGGTGCAAAGACATCGAGGTTGAGCGCAACCTCGTTGCCCATGGCTTCGCCGCAATGAACGACATCAGGGGGAATACGGACGACCTGCCCAGCTCCCACCTCGACCACATCATCGCCGATTTCGAAACGGACCCGGCCGGAAACCACATAGGCAAGCTGCTCAAAGGGGTGAGAATGGGGTTTCTTCTCCATTCCCGGCTCAAGCCAGTTCATGACCATGAGGGCATTGTCGCCGCGGAAGGCGGTTCGCGACACTCCGTCGCGAACCTTTTCACGGGGAAGACTGTCCCAACCGTAGACCCTGATCGACGCCATCGGATCACTGTCCCGCCGCAAACGCGTCGGTGAACTTGGCGATCATCGGATCCTTGCCCTGCCAGGTCGTTACCACCGAAGCCGTAAGTGCCTTGAGGTCGTCTAGATCGCTGAGCTTGTTGATAGTGACTCCATTGGCCTCGAGGAAGGCCACGGTTTCCGCATCCTGCGAGGCGGCAAGCGCATAGGCCTCGGTGGTGGCTTCCTTGCCCGCCGCTTCGACCGCGGCCTTATCGGCATCGCTCATCTTTTCCCAGGCAGCGTTCGAAATCATGATCACGCCGGGCCAGAAATAGTGGCCTGTCAGGGTGACCTGCTTGGCGGCGTTGTAGAGACTTTCGGACTTGATCGAAGACACATTGATCTCGACGGCATCGATGGTGCCGGTTTCGAGAGCCGAGTAGACCTCGCCGTATGCCATGCCGATCGGATTGACGCCGATGGTCTCCCAGATCGCCTTGTGCAGGGGGATCGGGACGATGCGGGTCTTGAGGCCCTTCATGTCGGCTAGACTGGTGACCGGCTTGTCCTTGGACAGGAAGTGGCGCAGGCCGGCGTCGACGAAGCCCACGCCCTTGATGTTCTTTTCGTCCAGCGTCGCGAGCAGTTCGTCGCCGAGGTCGGAGGTCAGCACAGCGGAAAGCTGCTCGTAGCTCGACACGGTGAAAGGCTGCTGAAGCGCGTCGAAAGAAGCGGCGCCCAGGACCAGCGGCAGGGTTGCCGAAGACACCAGCGCTCCGTCGATGAGGCCAATCTGTATGCCCTCGAGAAGCTGCTTGTCGTCGCCCAGCTGCCGGTCGCCGTAAACCTCGATCTTGACGTTGCCGTCTGTCTTTTCGTCGACCTTCCTGGCGAAGATTTCGAGACCGGTGTGAAAGATGTGCGTCGAAGCGGCCGCATGCCCCATCTTCAGGGTGACTTCCTGCGCCTCGGCAAGCGACGGGAGCACCATCATGGCAACCCCGGCAATAATTGAAAACCTGTTCATTCCATCCTCCCAACAAAAAACCTTGCCTGCGCATTTTGTTTCATTCTGCGTAACAAGATAATGAAGAGTGAAACAAATTCGATTTTACGTCAAGCTTTGGTTCACCAGGCGGGGCAATAAGGAGGAACTTTGCGAGCAGCAGGGGGCATGGTCGACCTATCGATGTAGAAGGCAGCCTCTCTGATGTCTGGTTGTGGAACGAGACTCTCCGGCCGGCATCGCCAACCTGACGGCAGCTTGTCGCATCGGCCAGAATGTGGACGCAGGCGCGCCTTTCCCGAATGATTATGCTTCACGTCTGAAGGCCGCGCGACCGAAACTTGTCATGCGGGTGAGGGGTGTTGTGGCGACCTGTTTCGATTGTTGTTCTTGTTCCACGCGGTGGATTGGTGCGGGCGCACTTCAGTGCCTGACAAGAACAGCGTCTCGTTGAGGCACTCGTCATTGAAACAACGGTTATTCCTCTTGCGGCCCGTTCGAGACTGATAGCAACGACAGCGCCTCGTAAGCAGCGTCCTGGCCGCTGACAATGGCTGCTTCCCTGCGATACCGGACCACCACCCCGTTCGCGTCGGCTGCCACGTGCACGACCGGTGAGCGATAACTGATGCGCTGATCTTTCAGCTTGCCTGCCGGGCCCGCGGCCGAGCCGGCTCGAGCCTGTGCCGGCCGCAAGATTTCATCATCGGGAGGGGAAGGCAGTGCCACCGATACCGGGCCAGCTGAGTGCGCCTCAGGCCGGGGTGAAGATGGCCGTTGCTGGATCGCAGGAATAGGCTGCCTCGTGCTGACCTGCGCTGTCGGCAAGTTCGAGCACCGATTTGAGGATGGTTTCAACCTCTTCATCGGTGGCCAGATAGCTGAAATTCAGTCGGACGAAGCCAGGTTTCTCGAGCTCCCGTCCGGCAAGGATCTCCGCGCGTATCTGCTCTGAGCTGTTATCATCAATGTTGAGAACGCGGTGCACATAGGGCCCGGCGCAGGCGCAGCCGCCGCGGGCCTGGATGCCGTAGCAATCCGACAGCAGGCGGGTCACCAGCTGCTGATGCACATAACCACCCTTGCCGTTGCCCAGCCGGAACGAAAAAATCGGAAGCCGCTCGCAGACGAGATTTCCGAGCAGCTGGATATTGGGATGCGAGCCCCATGCCTGCATCGCTTTCCGGCAATTTTCCCGGTTGCGGCTCGTGATGTAATCCTGGCCGATTTCGGCCTTGACCAGTAAGCAAAGGGCTGCGCGCAGGTCGCCGATTACATTCGGGGTGCCTGCCTCTTCGCGGGCTTCCACATTTCGGGAATAGTCGTGGCCTGTCGGGGAGACGAAACGCACCGTGCCGCCCCCCGGAATTGTGGGTTTTTCGGCCCGCACGGCGTCGTGGCGAAGGATCAGCAGACCGGACGCCTGAGGCCCGCCAACAAATTTGTGCGGCGAGAGAACGACCGCATCAATCAGGGCGTCCAGCGCCGGGCACATGTCAATCGGAAGATAAGGCGCACCGCCCGCATAGTCCCAGACCACGGTGGCACCGGACGCCTTGAGGACGCGGCTGACTTCTTCCACATCGCTGACGATCCCCGAAACGTTGGAGGCGGCGGAGAACGCGCCGATGACTGGCCGGCCCTTGACGCTGGCAAGCGTCCTGTGCAGCGCCGGCAGGCAGGGCCCGCCGGTTTCGGCTTCCGGCACTTCGATCACCTCGGCACCGCTTTCGCGCCAGGGCAGGATATTCGAATGGTGCTCGTATGGACCGATGAGAACCACGGGGGCTTTGCCCTCGGAGACCATTTCCGGTAGTCCGAGAAGATGGACAAGCCGATTGATGCCGGCGGTCGCACCCGATCCGGTAAAGATCACCGCGTGATCCTGGGACGCGTGGCATTCCGCGCGGATGATGTCACGAGCCTGCCGGCGCAGGCGGGTCATCATGCCGCCGACAAAAGAGGCTTCGGTGTGGCTGTTGGCATAGAACGGCAGCAGTTCGGTTAGCACAAACTCCTCGATCTGGCGCAGCGCACGGCCGGAAGCGACGTAATCGGCATAGATCAGTGGCTTGTTGCCCAGCGGCCCGTCGATCGTCGCGTGATGCCCGATCAGGCCGTCGGTCAGACGTGCCACCGTGTCGCCGGTTCGGATGCTGGCGCGGAAACGGTCAAAGAGGTTTACGGCAGGGGACTTGGTCATCACGGCACTCTCGTTCGTTTGTGCGGAGTAATTTACCTGCTTTCAGATCAAATTTTTCTCTTGAATTTGCGCTGTATATAAGAATATTGGGTCATATGATCGAATTGGACGCCATTGACCGCAAAATTCTTGCAGTGCTGCAAAAGAACGGCGCGCTGTCGCAGCGCGATGTTGCCGAAGCAGTCGGACTTTCCCAAAATGCCTGCTGGCGCAGGACCCGGCGGCTGACGGATCTCGGCGTGATCGAAGGCTTCCATGCCCGTTTGAACGCTGATCTGCTGGGGCTGGATCTGACGGTTTTCGTGATGATCCGGACCCGCCAGCACAGCGAGAGCTGGATGCGTGAGTTTCGCAAACACCTTGCCGCCATTCCCGAAATCGTTGATGTGCACAGGATCGGCGGCGATTGGGACTACATGATCAAGGTCGTGACCACCTCGATGTCGGGTTACGACCGGGTCTACAAGAAACTGATTGCGAATGTTGATCTGGAAACGGTGACCGGATTGTTCTCGATGGAAACGATCCTGAAGGACCAGCCGCTGCATCTGCCCTGAGCGCGGTCGGCCATTTCGGCCGATTCCGGCGCGATTTCAGCTCGAATCGGCAGCTGTACCGCAAAATTCGAGTTGCCTCGAGCTTTGGTGCGGCTTGCGATTTGCCCATCGAAGCTTGTGGCCCTCGGGCGACCGCTGGCCGATACGGCCCGGAACCCCAGATTAGGGACAGGCCATAACCAAACTGAATAGCCCTAGTATGATTTGTCATTTAACGTAATGACCCCGCTTCGCATCTTTGACCGATCCGGTGTCTTGAAGGAGCCCTCCATCAGACCCGAAAGTCGTCGCACATGATCCGGACATTTGCGACCGACTTGATGTGGAGCATGGAACAGATCCGCTGGCGGTCCTGTTCCATCTGGCATTTGCGCAATGTCATTGGCGCGTTGCGCAAGGCGAGTGTGGGACGGTTTGCGCGAATCGCGCGTGAATGTTGGCGTGCTTGAGCAATTGCCCGCCTTGTCGTGAAGCAAGTGGTGATGGGCGTCGTAGGGCCAGTGGCGGGGCAGTGGCGGCCGGAGCGGACAAGGCCATGTCTTCATCGCCGGCGACAGCGCCGGCATCGGTGGCGCGGTGGCGGCCGAACTAGAAGGCGCGATCGCAGCGCTAGCCATTGCCTGCGATCTGTCGGTGATCACACGGTCCACGCGGGACAGGGCAGCCCGGCGGCTGCGCCGCAGGTTGCGCGGCGAGCTGGCGGCCCGTCCGTTCATCGACAGGGCCTACCCTCCTCATGCTGAGGCGCTGGCGCCGGCCGACGAGACGATCGTGTGCCGCTGCGAGGAGGTGACCGCCGGCGCAGTACGTGGCTTTGCTCGGCTGGGATGTCTGGGCCCAAACCAGGCCAAAGCCTTCGGACGGCCCGGCATGGGCCCGTGCCAGGGGCGCTATTGCGGCCTGACGGTGACGGAACTGCTCGCCGATGCCAACCGACAAACGCCCGATGCGGCCGGTTATTACCGGATCCGGCCGCTGATCAAGCCGGTCACCCTTGGCGAGCTCGCCGCCATGCACGAGATGCGACAGCAACCAGATCAGGAGCATTGAGATGATTGAGAGACTTCAGACGTCAGCCCGCATGAGCAAGTTCGTCAAGCACAACGGCACCGTCTATCTCTGCGGCCAAGTCGGCGAAGGCGCGAGCGTGGCCGAGCAGACGGCGGAATGCCTTTCGCGGATCGACGCGCTGCTTGAACAGGCAGGATCGTCGCGCAAGCAGATGCTGCAAGCCATCGTCTGGCTTGCCGACATGTCGGATTTCGACGAGATGAACGCGGTCTGGGATGCCTGGGTGCCTGAAGGCCATGCCCCCGCACGGGCCTGCGGCGAGGCAAGACTGGCGCGCCAGGATCTCAAGGTCGAGATCATCGTCACCGCCGCCCTCGACTGAAGGCCAGAGTGATTTGACGCACGGCCGCAGACAGCGGCGCGGGCCTGGGCCTGCTCCTCAACTCGGACCTGGACGCGATCACAGAAATCCGTCGCTTCCCTGATTTCACTGATGTTTTCGTGTGATAGAACCCTCCTGTAGCGAGGGTGCGCGATGTTGAATCTGTCTGCCGCAAAAGATTTCCTGGAGGTCGCACGGCTGCTTGCGATCCGTCTGGCGGCGGACCGGTTGCATGTGGCGCTGCATCTGCGCCAGATCGGCTTCGTCCATGACCACTTTTCCCATCCGTCGCTGGAGACGGTGAGCAAATGGCGCCAGCCGCTGCTTGCAATGGTGCACCCCGATCATCCGCTCGCCGGCAGGAGCGGGCTGACGCTCCCTGACCTGGTGGACATGCCCTGCGTCCTGCCCGATGACGGTTTCGGAATCGCTCACAAGGTTTGAACATCACGCTACGAGAGAGAGCCACCTTGAAACATCACTCCCTTGCTCAAATTGGCGACGACCTGCGGCGCAGGAAGATTTCGGCTTCCGCGCTGGTTTCACAGGCCATCGCCAGTTTTGAAAACTCCGAACCCGAGCTTCGCGCCTACAAGCATTGGGCAGGCTCGCAGGCGCTTCAACAGGCCGGCGCTGTTGATGTGCTTTTGAGCAGTGGACAAGATCACGGGCCATTGATGGGTATGCCTGTCTCGGTCAAGGATCTGTACGGGGTTCCGGGAATGCCGGTCCATGCCGGCACCGATACCAGATTTCCCGAGAGCTGGGAGCGCGCCGGACCGCTGGTGCGGTCTCTCACAGGCCAGCTCGGCATCGTGATGGGCAAGACCCACACGGTGGAATTTGCCTTCGGCGGCATCGGCACCAATCCGCATTGGGGTGCGCCGGTCAATCCCTGGTCCTCGAAGGAGGCGCCGCGGGTCTCCGGCGGGTCCAGTTCCGGCGCCGGCGTCTCGCTAGCGCAGGGGTCCGCGCTCCTGGCGCTGGGCACAGACACCGCGGGCTCGGTCCGCATCCCTGCCGCCTTTACCGGTCAGTGCGCACTCAAGACCACCCATGGCCGGTGGCCGGCTGACGGCATCGTGCCCCTGTCGCCATCGCTCGACACCCCCGGCCTGCTGTGCCGCACGGTCGAGGATCTGGCCTACGCCTTCTCAGCCCTCGACATTCAGGCGAACAACGAGACGAACGGCGCGATCACGCCGCGGCCGCTGGCGGGGCTGCGCATCGGTGTGGTGGAGAATGTTGTCTGGGACGGGATCGACCCTGAGATCGCCGCCAACACCGAAGCGGCGCTGGCGACACTCGAACGCAACGGCGCCTCGCTGTCGAAAGTCTCGCTGAACGGCCTTGATGCGGTGCTGGAGATCTTCCGCCATGGCGGTTTGGCGGCCCCCGAATTGCGCAGCTTCATGGATCTGAATTTTCCGGACCGGATCGGTCGGCTCGATCCGATGGTGCGTGCCCGCGTCGAACAGGCAGACGAGGTCTCCGCGATCGAGTACCTGCGGCGGCGCAACGTTCTGCGGACCTCGGGGCATGCCGCACTGAAGGTGTTCGAGCATGTCGATGTGCTGGTGTCCCCTACCGTGCCGATCAGCGCGCCGTTGCTGTCGGACGTGGCCGAAGGTGATGCCTATCGCGCCGCCAACATGATGGCGCTGCGCAACACCGCCATCGTCAACCTGTTTGGCTGGTGCGCGCTGACGCTGCCATCGGGCCTGGACGGCAACGGCATTCCCTCCGGATTGCAACTGATTGCTCCGCCGATGCGGGAGCCACAGCTTCTGGCCATGGCGCTCGGCGTCGAAAACGTGGTCGGCAAGGCGCCGGAGCTCTTGGGCCCGTCCCCGCTGTGCTGGCGACGCTGCTGATTGTCGTGACCCTGGTCATTCTCTCCCTTGTGCCGCTGTTCAGCATGTGGTTGTCCAATCCCTTATATTGAAGATATCCGAGGCGTGACCAGCCAGGCTTAGGATCGACATGAGAGTCTAACTGTCTTGGCCAGCTCCCTGTTTTCTCACTGCCCCAGGGCAGGTGTTTTGACGGATCTTCACCGAGACGCAGGCCTGGACTGGGGACGTTGGTGTCTTCCGCTCCGGAGTAATCCTTCAATCAGGATCTGCCGTCTTGTTCGACAGCGGAATCGCGGCTGATGATCGATTTCCTGGTCGAGATCGAGGCGATTGCTTGCTAGTCTGTCTGAGCTCTCGGAGCCCAGCCGAAGGGCTTTATGCACAAAAAGGCGAAGGTCAGGTGAACCTGCTTCAGGTGGTCTCGGCCGTGGGGTTCGCCAAGAATTGACGAGCTATTGCGCGCCGTTTTTACTGGATCAACCGGCGGCTTGCCCCTTTGCACGATGGAACCCAATCCGTCACCGGCTGAGAAAGCAACTGCCCGGCAAGCATGGACATTTGCGGTGGACTTGCTGCGTGGCTTCGAACTTCTGGCCATTCTGGCAATCAAAGAGGGCGACAATCTTCACACGGGCCACTAACAAGGTAAGTGTGGGACCAAAGAGTTAGAGACAAGAATCCGTGGCCAAGACCGTTTCCCCGAAATCCCGCGCCCCGCGCGGCGTGCAGTCGATCGAGACCGGTGGTGCGCTTTTGAAGGCACTCGCGCAGGCCGGCGGGCCGGTGAAACTGCGCGATCTTGCCGAGCGGCTGGACATGGCTGCGGCGCAGCTTCACCCCTATCTGGTGTCGTTTCGCAACATCAACATGGTCGAGCAGACCGAAACCGGGCAGTATCAGCTTGGACCCTTCGCGCTGCATCTGGGCCTGACGCGCCTGAACAACCAGAACGCCTATCGTGAAACCATCCGGCGGCTGCCGGTGCTTGCGGAGAATCTCGGGCTGATGGTGACGGTCTCGGTTTGGGGCCTGCACGGCCCGACCATCGTCTACCTGCAGGAATCGGAAGCCCGCATCCACTCCAACGTGACGCTGGGCGGCGGCTACATGGTGACCGCGACGGCCACCGGCAAGGTCTTTGCCGCCTTCATGCCGGCCAAGCAGACAGAGCCGATCATCAGGTCGGAACTGGACGGGCGGGTGGCCCAGCTTTACACGGTTCCGAAAATCAGCGAGAGTTCCTTTCGCGCCGAGGTCTCGGCGATTCGTGAAAAGGGCTATGCCATCACCCGGGATTTGCCAATTCCCGGTGTCAGCGCCATCGCCGCGCCGGTGTTCGACCACACCGAAATGGTGCAGCTGGTGGTGACGCTGATCGGCCCGAGCAACTTCATCGATGTTTCGGAAACCGGCGCCAGCCTCGAGCAGCTAAGGCGTTTTACCGGCGACCTGTCCTACGATCTCGGCCACGTCACTTCCGGCTGAAATGGCGTGCCACCCGATCGAGAGACACGATCAGGCCGGCCGATGCGATAACCACGCCGAGGATCTGCAACCCGTTCGGCCATTGCCGGGCAAGCGGGATGGCAAGGATCACCGCCAGCGGTGGAACCAGCGCGGGAAACAGGCCCGCCAGCCCCGATCCAAGCAGTCTGATCGAGCTTGCGAAGGCGACGATCGCCAGGCCGCCGCCGATGGCGCCCTGGTAAATCAGCTGTTCGATCCATGCCGCCGCCGGCAATTGCGCAGGCGCGAACCACATAAGATAGACCGGCAGGAAGGAGAGGGTGGACAGGATCGACACCGCCGCCGTAGTTGCAACGGCCGGCAGATGCCAGCGTGCCATCAGATAGATGAAAGTGCCCCACAGCGTCCCCGAACCGACAAAGCAGAGATCTCCCAGGATCGCACTGTCGCCGGCCTCTGTCGCAGACGGGCGATCGGCGGCAATGGCGATCACGCCGATGATCAGGATTGCAATCCCAAGCTTGCGGTTACCTGACAGCCGCTGCCGGTCAAGCAGAACCGGAAGCAGATTGGCAACAAGCATCGACATTCCGGGCGAGATGACGACCGCATGGGCGAGCGGCGCCAGCCCGTAGCCGGTGTTGAACAGGAACGCGAAGGGCGGACCGATGATGCAGCTGAGCGCGAGCGCCCGGCCAGAGGTCAGGGATGCTGGCAGTCTGCGCCATTGCAGCATCAGCAGCGGCGCCAGGATCAGCCCGGCGCCGCCATAACGCAACAGCGCCAGGTCTGCACTGGTGAAACCGTCGGCGCGGCCGATCTCGACACCGACATTGTAGATCGCCCAGAGCAGGGCGGCGGCAAGGCCGAAGCCGAGACCCTTTAGCATATCGGGCCGGCCAGCTGCGGCGCCCGCTGCCCTGTCGGCTACCCCATCTGTTGCCCTGTCCGTGTCCCTTGCTGCGGTCGTCACGAATTGGCGCCGGACATGTGCCGGGCCGCGATGTAGCCGAAGGTTATGGCTGGTCCAAGCGTAATGCCGCCGCCGGGATAGTTGCCGCCCATGATGCTGGCCGCATCATTGCCTGCCGCATAGAGGCCGGGAATCGGCTTGCCTGCCTCGTCGAGCACACGGGCGTTCTCGTCGCTGCGCAATCCGGCGAAGGTTCCCAGGTCGCCGATCACCAGCTTGACGGCATAGAACGGGCCGCGCTCGACCGGCGCCACACAGGGGTTGGGCTTGTGTTCGGGATCCCCGAGCGAGCGGTTGTAGGATGTCGATCCCTTGTGAAATTCCGGATCCTCGCCTTTGCGGGCATGGGCGTTGAAGTTCGCCACGGTGCGCTCGAGCTGGGCGCTGTCGGCGCCGATCTTTGCCGCCAGTTCGGCAAGCGTTGCCCCTTCATAAAGATAGCCTGAGCGGATGTGGGGCCGGTAGGGAACCGGGCTCGGCTTGACATAACCGAGACCGTATTTTCTCAGGGTCTTGTGGTCGGCAATGAAGAAGGCGCAGATTTCCCCCTGCTCCTCCTTGCAGGCCTTCACCATCGCCTGGCAGAAATCATGATAGGAGTTAGCCTCGTTGACAAAGCGTTTGCCCGAGCGGGTGACGGCAATGACGCCGGGTTTCGACCGGTCGACGAAATGCGGAAATGTGCCCAGTGTACCATCGGCGCGGGGTGGCCGCGAAACCGGTACCCAGGCCGCGCTGTTGGGCAGGGTGTCCTCGACGGTGGCGCCGATGGCTTCGCCCAGACGCAAACCGTCGCCGGTGTTGCCGGGAGGGGCGGGCGAGGCGTGTTCATGGCCGTTCGGCGCATGTGGGAACATGGCCTTTCTGCGCACCGGGTCCTGTGGGAAGCCGCCGGCTGCCAGCACAACGCCACACCGGGCGGTGATGTTGACCGGGCCTTCGGCCGTATCGACGATGGCTCCGGTCACCCGCCCGTCCGGCTCGCGGATGAGTTCGCGCACCGGCGACCGGGTCCAGATCGGAACATTCTTGTCAAAACAGGATTTGGCCAGCCGTGCGACCAGTGCGTTGCCGTTCATCAGCCGCATCGGGCGGCCGTGAAACGCCATGTCGCGCAAGAACTTGATAAACAGCTTGGCGACGTAGAAAGCGGAGACCGGCGAGCGGGTGACATTGAAGAAATGCAGCAGTTCCTTGCCCGAACCGATCATCATGCCGAGAAAGGTGATCTCGGCCAATGGCGGCCGCAAGCGCTTGATTTCGCCCTTCAGCTCACGGCCATCGAAGGGCCGGGCGACGATCGAACGGCCGCCATCCATGCCGCCGGGCGCATCGGGATGATAGTCGGCGAAAGTCGGCCCGAGGTCGAATTGCAGCGCGGTCTTTTCCTCGAAGAACTCGACCGCCCTGGGACCGGCTTCGAGAAAGGCGTCGACACGGCGGGCGTCGAAATGTTCTCCGGCTTCGTGCTGGAGATATTGTCGCGCCTTTTCCGCGCTGTCTTCAATCCCTGCTCGCTTGCCCGGAGCATTGCAGGGGATCCACATCCAGCCCCCCGACCGCGCACTGGTGCCGCCGAAGACCGGTTCCTTCTCGACCACCAGGACATCGAGATTGCGGTGTGCTGCGGACACGGCGCTGGCCAATCCGCCGGCGCCGGAGCCGACAACGAGAACGTCGCATTGATGATTTTTCATTGAATGACTTTCCACTGCAATTTTCAGGATCAAGCCGCCAGATAGCCGCCGTCGACAGGAAGGATCACGCCGGTGACGTAGCTCGACATTTCGGAGGCGAGGAACAGCACCGGCCCAACCAGCTCTTCGGGCTTGCCGGTGCGGCCAAGCGGGGTGTGCATCATGAAGCGCGAAATGGCGGCGTCATTGGCACGGGTTGTTTCAGTCATCGGCGTGTCGATCACGCCCGGCGCCAGCGCGTTGACGCGGATGCCGCGCGGTGCGAGTTCATGCGCCAGCGCCTTGGTGAACTGGCCGATGGCGCCCTTGCTAGCGACATAGGCGGGAATGCCCGCGCCCGCGGTCTGCGACATGATCGATGCGAGATTGACGATGCGGCCGGCGGTCCTTTCAAGCTGCGGCACGAAGGCCAGCGTCATGTTCTTGGTGCCGTCGACATTGACGCGGAAGGTCGCATCCCAGTGCTGGTCGAAATCCGCGTCGGCGATGCCGTGACGCCGGATGATGCCGGCATTGTTGACCAGAATTTCTGCGTCTCCGAGTTCAGCGGCGACAGTTGCGGCGAAGTCCCGGCACTGTTCCCGGTCCCTGACATCGGCCCGGCGGCTGATGGCAACGCCGTTCTCGGTGCGGATCATCGCGGCCGTTTCCTCTGCCAGCTCGGCGTTCAGATCGCACAATGCAAGCCGCGCTCCGGCGCGCGCCAGGCCGATGGCGATTGCCCGGCCGTTGCCCTGCCCCGCCCCGGTAACGACGGCGATCGCCCCGTTCAAATCCCGCATGATGGCTCCCAAATTAGGTTATTGCTAATTCGTTTGATTATAGATAATAATCGCCAAGGACAAGCGCTTGCCGAAAATTTCGGTTCGCCATCTGATCAGAGGTCCGTGTGCAGGCTGATCTGCCACAAACGAGAAATACCCAGGGAGGTTTCACATGAGAAAAACCATTGGCGCTGCAACCATGGCGGTTGCGATGATGACTGCCGCTCCGGCAACGGCCGAAAGCTTCGATCTGCAGAGCGTGTTCGGCCTGCAGGTGCCTTCGATCGGGCCGAGCCCGGTGAAATGGGCCGAGCGCGTCAAGTTGATGACCGGCGGCGACATCGACATCAAGGTGCACGGCGCGGGCGATTTCGTGCCGCCATTCGAAGTCTTCGGCGCAGTCAGCTCCGGCGCACTGCCGATGGGGTTTGACTGGATCGGCTACTGGGCCAGCACAATCCCGGTCGCCAACCTGATCGGCTCGATGCCGTTCGGCCCCACCCCGGACGTCGCGCTTGCGTGGATGTTTGAGGGCGGCGGGATGGAAATCATCCAGAAGGCCTATGACCCACACGGCGTCAAGGTGATTCCGTGTCACCTCGTCGTTCCCGAAGCCGGTGGCTGGTTCAACAAGGAAATCAACTCGGTCGACGACTTCAAGGGTCTCAACATGCGCATTGCCGGTCTCGGCGGCAAGACCCTGGCGCGGCTTGGCGCCAACACCCAGCTGGTTCCCGCCGGCGAGATCTATGTCTCGCTCGAAACCGGCCGCATCGACGCAACCGAGTTTTCGGCGCCGCAGCTCGATCTCGGTTTCGGCTTCCAGAAGGTGGTGAAGAACTACTACTTCCCCGGCTGGCACCAGCCTTCAAGCTGGGACTCGATCATCATCAACATGGATGTCTGGAACGGCTTCAGCGAAGATGTGCAGAACATCATGGTCGAGGCCTGCAAGGCCAACATCGCCTTCAACCTGGGTGACCAGCTGCATGCACAGGCCGATGCCATTGCCGCCATCCGCGAAGCCGGTGTCGAGATTCGCCGGTTCCCCGACGAGGTGCTCGCAGACATCCGCACCGAAGCGGAAAAGGTGTTGACGGAAGAAGCCGCCAACGACCCGATCTTCAAGGAAGCCTACGAATCGCTTACGGCCTACATGGATCGCGTGGGTGAATGGGAACGGCTGCAGGCCATCCCGGCAAAATAACCGTCTGCAACAGATGAGTTGCTGACAGAACTTTGAGAGCGCATCCCGGCCCGTCATGTCGGGGTGCGCTTTGTCTTGATGGCCCTATTGGCCGTGCAAGCCTGAATTCTGGGAAACACCGCAATGAGCAATATCCTCGAACGGTTGCAGGACATGTGCACGCTGCCGGGCAGGCTGGTCGGGTGGCTTGTCGTGCCGTTGATCGTCAGCGTCTGCCTGACGGTTCTGGCGGCACAATACGGCATCAACCTGCTGGCGGAATGGTCCGACCCGCTGCCGCTCTTCGGCAAGGCGATCACGGTCAACACCCTTTTGGACCTGCAATGGCATATCTTCTCGCTGATGGTGCTGTTTGGCGGCGTGCTTGCATTCCGTGACAACAGCCATGTTTCCGTCGACGTGTTTTCGTCGTCGCTGTCACCGCGCACGCAACTGGCGTTCCGTCTGTTCGGCGACCTGGTGTTTCTGCTGCCGTTCTGCATCGTCATCGCCTGGTACGGCTACAGCTTCGCCGTCAAGGCTTTCGCCACCGGCGAGGGCTCGACCTATGGCGGCATGCTCGACCGCTGGGTGATCAAGGCGATGATCCCGTTGTCGTTTTCCCTGCTCGGCCTGTGCGCGATCCTCCGGGCGATCGAGACCGCAAGGCAATTGATGCGCCCAACCCTCAAGAACAGTGAACAGCCACATGACTGACGCCTACCTGCTGCCGATCCTGATGCTCGTCGGGCTGATGGCCGGCATTTTCACCGGATATTCGGTTGCCTTCGTGCTCGCCGGGATCGGCCTGATCTTTGCTTTTTTCGGCGACGTGCCGATGCTGTTTCTGTCGCTGGGCGTGTCGCGCATCTATTCGGGCGTCTTGACCAACTGGCTGTTGATCGCGATTCCGCTGTTCGTCTTCATGGGCCTGATGCTGGAACGTTCCGGCGTCGCGCAACGCTTGCTGCGCTCGCTGGCGGCGCTGTTTCGCGGCATGCCCGGCGGCTATGCCTTCGCGGTTGCGATCATCGGCATCGTCATGGCGGCCTCGACCGGCATCATCGGCGCTTCCGTTGTCCTGATGGGCATGATGGCGCTGCCGACAATGCTCAAGAACGGCTACGATCCGAAAATCTCCACCGGGCTCATCGCCGCCAGCGGCACCCTGGGAATCCTGATACCGCCAAGCATCATGCTGATCGTGTTGGGCGACCAGATGCGGGTCTCGGTCGGGGATCTTTTCATGGCCGCCGTCGGGCCGGGTCTGCTGCTGGGAAGCCTTTATCTCGCCTATCTGATCTTCGTGGCCCTGTTCCAGCCCTCGCGCATGCCCGCCTCGCGCGAGCAGGCCGGTACCGATCCGTTGTGGAAAGTGGTGCTCGACCTGACCCGCGACCTGCTCGCGCCAATCATCCTGATTGTCTCGGTGCTCGGCACCATCGTCACCGGCGTCGCCACCCCGACCGAATCGGCGGCGATCGGCGCTGCCGGCGCCATGATCCTGGCGATGCTCTCCCGACAGCTCGACCTTGCCGGTTTCGCCAGCGCCCTGCTCGACACCACCAAGACCACGGCGATGATCATCTTCGTGATGATCGGCGCCACCATCTTCAGCGTCATTTTCCGCAAGCTCGGCGGCGACCAGATGATCATCGACGCCTTTTCCGTGCATGGCGAGCGGCCCTATTTGGTACTTCTGACGATCATGCTGCTGGTGTTCGTTCTCGGCTTCTTCCTGGAATGGGTGGAGATCACCCTGGTGGTCGTCCCCATCGTCGCGCCGATTGTCGCCGCGCTCGATTTCGGCCTGACCCCGGAACAGACGCTGATCTGGTTTGCCGTTGCCCTGTCGGTCAACTTGCAGACTTCGTTTCTGACCCCGCCGTTTGGCTATGCCTTGTTCTACCTGCGAGGCATTGCCCCCGAAGGCGTCGGCATAGGCACCATCTATCGCGGCATCATTCCCTTTGTGGTCCTGCAGCTGGTCGGGCTGGCGACGGTCATCCTCTGGCCCGACATCACGCTGTGGCTGCCCGCCTACCTGTCGCAATGAGGCAGAGCCGGACCGAAGCCCAGAAGGCGGTTGCAGCACCTGTCTGAGATCGATCCGGTCTGTTTGACTGTCCTGCCTTTCCGGTCCTGGCACTGTGGGCGCTCGAATCGGGTTAACGGCTTTACTCTCTGCCCTGGCTGGAGCATTCGGCTTGTGGGACAGCCAAAATTTGAAATGACAGACCCGTTGAGGCGACGCTTCCCACAGGATAGCCGAGCGCGGGGTGTCGTCGCGGACCCGGCCTCGCCGGTGCCGGGCAGCGGTGAGTGCCAGGCGCCTGTCGGTATCGTGTTCGGGCCCAAGCCTCTGACTGCGGGTCAAGCCGCCGTCCTGGCTGGCGGAGTTCACCACTTCGAGCCTGTTCGGGGTGCCCAATGTGGCGCTGATCGCGCTTTGCATTTCGGTGCTGGCCTGGGTGCTTCTGGAAAAATCGGTCGATGGTCGCTGGATCTCGGCGATCGGCCAGAGCATGTCGGCTGCGCGCATGTCGGGCATCCCGGTTGACGGCACACGCTTCGTCACATACCTGCTTTGCGCCGTGCTTGCCGCGGTGGCCGGCTATCTGCTGACCTGCTTCTCCGGTGGTTCGGCGCTGAACATGGGGGCGGAGTATCTTCTCATGTCGATCGCCGTCGTGATGATCGGCGGAACGTCGGTGGCGGGCGGCGATTCCAACGTGCCGGGCATCTGGAGCGCATCGCTGTTCATGTTCCTGGTCGTCTCCATGCTAAACACCAACGGGATCGGTGCCGGTATCCGGCTTATCATGACCGACCTCATCATCATCAGCGTCATCATGCTCGCCGGCGGCCGCCGGTCGGGCATGCAGTAAACGGGACCCTTGCCATGGCAGAGACCAGCATCTACGAAATTCACGATCCGCGCTTCCGGCACCTGATCGTCACGAGCGCCCATCTCGACGAACTCTATTCCGGCTGCCGCTGGGCCGAAGGTCCGGTCTGGTTCAATGACGCCAACCAGCTGCTGTGGAGCGATATTCCCAATCAGCGCATGTTGCGGTGGACGCCCGATGGCGGGGTGTCGGCCTACCGGCAACCCTCGAATTTCGTCAATGGCCACACCCGCGACCGTCAGGGAAGGCTCGTCTCCTGCGAGCATGGCACGCGCCGCGTTACCCGCACGGAAATCGACGGCGCGATCACCGTGCTCGCCGACCGTTTCGAGGGCGCCCGGCTCAACTCCCCCAATGACGTGGTGGTCAAGTCCGACGGCACGATCTGGTTCACCGATCCCACCTACGGGATCCTGTCCGACTATGAGGGCTATCGTGCGGACCCGGAGCAGCAGGCGCAAAACGTCTTCCGGCTTGACCCGGAGACAGGCGACCTGTCCGCCGTTGCCACGGATTTCATCCAGCCCAACGGCCTTGCCTTCTCGCCGGACGAAAGCCTTCTCTACGTGGCGGATTCCGCTGCAAGCCATGATGACAGCCTGCCGCGGCATATCCGTGTGTTCGACGTCGCAGAGGGCAAGCGGCTCGAAAACGGCCGCGTCTTCTGCCTGATCGACAATGGAATCCCGGACGGTATCCGTACCGATACCAATGGTAATTTGTGGTCAAGCGCCGGCGACGGTGTGCATTGCTTCGATCCGGCCGGCCGGCTGCTGGGCAAGATCAAGGTGCCGCAAACCGTGGCCAATCTGTGTTTCGGCGGCCCCAAACGCAACCGCCTGTTCATCACGGCGACCCGGTCGCTCTACGCGCTCTATGTCACAGCCACCGGCGCGCAGGTGCCATAAGCTGAGTGACCCTGCGGCGCCGGAAAAGCCGCCGACGCGTGCCGGTGGCCCATGCGGCGATCATGCGAAATCAGCCCTCGAGCGCACCCTTGAGCGCGGGATAAAGCGCCAGATATTTCTGGTAGATCTCGTCATAGGCGCGCATCGCGGCCGGGTCCGGTTCGACAAGCCGTCCGGGCTTGACCATGGCCTGGATGCCTTCGTCAATCGTCGCAAAATGCCCGGCCCCGTGGGCCGCGAGAATGGCCGAGCCCAGGGACGGACCGTCCGCCGAGGCTGGAATGCGAACCGGAATTCCGGCGGTGTCGGCATGGATCTGCATCCACAGGGCCGAGTTGGTCGCGCCGCCACCGGCCACCATCTCTGTGGCTTGGTACCCGCCTCTGGAAAAGGCATCGAGGATGGTCCGGGTGCCAAAGGAGATGCCCTCCATGATGGCGCGGAACACGTGGTGCGGTTCATGCGCCAGCGTGAGACCGGTGACCGCGCCGCGCGACAGGGCGTCGGTATAGGGCGTCCGGTTGCCCTGGAAGTGGTCCTGGATGACGAGACCTTCCGATCCCGGCGGCAGCAGCGCCGCTTTCTGATTGAGGGCTTCGAAATCCAGCTCGCCGCCGGTAAACCGCTTCAGCCAGTTGATGATCGAGCCTGTCGATGTCTGGCCGCCTTCGACGATGTAGAGATCCGGATAGACGATGTCGGCATAGGCGCCCCACATGCCTTCGGCGTGGAACGGCTTTTCGGTGACGCCGAACTGCAGGTGCGAAGAGCCGGTTATCAGGCACAATTGCCCTGGCCTGGCGACCCCGAGCCCGATCATGCCGATCAATGCGTCGGCGCCGCCCTGCACCAGTTTTGTCGCAGTGGTCAGGCCCAGCGCTTCTGCGGCCTGGGCGGTGAGATTGCCGACTACTTCACCGGGTGCGGCAACCCGCGATGGCCATTTCTCGATCAGGTCCGGCATGCCGAGCGCCGTAACCAGTGATTTCGCCCAGCCACCGTCGCGATTGGCATAGTGCCAGCGCAGACCGGCATTGTTGAGCGCCGCGCAGCGTTCGCCGGTCAGCCGAAGCGTCAGGTAGTCCTGGTATTCGCAGATGGTCGCCGCCTTGTCGTAGATCTCTGGCTCGTTGCGCTTGATCCACAAGGCCTTGGGGATCATCCACTCGGCGGACACCGGTCCGCGGCCATTGCTGTTGAGCTTGAGCCGGTCATCGCCCGTCGCCAGCACCGCCTCGGCCTCACTCGACGCGCGGACATCCATCCACAAGAGCGCAGGCCTGAGCGGATTGCCGTCGTCATCCAGTGCGACGACGGTACAGCTGGTGGTCGCATAGGCCATGGCTTCGATCTGGTCGGGCTTCAGTCCGGATTCGGCCATGCAGGCGCGCGTTGCCTTGCACAGGCTCGTCCACCAGTCTTCAGGCCGTTGCTCGGCCCGGGTCCCGGCAGAGAAAACGGTTTCATAGGGTTCGGCATGAGAGGCGACACAGTTTCCCTGCAGATCGTAGATGCGTGCCCGCAGGCTTTCGGTGCCGCCGTCGGCTGCCAGAAAATAGGCCATCTTTTCCCTCCCGATGGTTCGCTGCCGTGTCAGTTGCTGCCGCGGATCAAGCTTTCCAGCAGGGCTGGATCATCCCAATGCGGCATATGCCCCGTGGGGACGATGTGCGATGCGACCCGTGGCGGCATGTTGAACATATGTTCTTTGGCGATGATGCTGTCGGCACTGCCGAAGATCGCCCGGACCGGAACATCTTCGCTCAGCGCGCCAAGTGCTGCAATCGTGTCGATCAGCTGTGTATCGCCGCGCGCAATGACCCCGGCGAGCGTCTGGAGCCGACCCTTGGCCAGTTCGGTGGCCATGGTCCCGACTGCATCCGCGGGCAGGCGGGAGGCTTCCGGGCCCAGCAGCCGGAGCAGGTGGAGCAGCTCACCCGCCGTGCGCGTGTGTGCCATGCCGTGGACAAAGCCGCCATTGATGTCGTGGCCGCAGCCCGCAGGCGCAACCAGGGTCAGGCGGCTGACTTTCGAGCGCGTCCGGTTCGCGGCCAGCGCCGCCACATGGGCACCGAATGAATGGCCGACCAGATGCACGGGCCGGTCCTGCGCGCTCAGCCAGTCGCCAAGCCATGCGACACATTCCTCGACGCTGTTGGCTTCCGCGGCGTTGCGGCCATGGCCGGGCATGTCCGGCGCTTCGGTTTTCAAGCCTACCTTCTGCAGCCTTGCCCGCAGCTTCTCCCAGTTGGAGCCAAGGCCGGCAAACCCGTGAATGAACAGGACGGGGCCGGAATCGGCTGCCGCATTGGCGTGCGCCGCAACTGGCGTCCCCGGCTGTGTGTCCGTGTGTGTCGATGCCTCGATCGCGGAACGGACATCCCGCGCCTCGATGCGGCCGCGCCGGCCGGTGCCTTGAAGAACGGAAAGATCCACGCCGCCCTCGCGCGCCAGCCGCCTGGCAAGCGGCGTCGCCCGCCGCTGGCCGGCCTCCGGCCTCGCGTCCGCATCTGAGCTGGTGTCCGGCAGGCTCGCAGCCGGCGCCTTTTCCGCCGGTTCTTCGCTGGCTGGGCTGTCGGCGATGCCATCCCAGGCCTCCGCGGTTTCGATGATGGCAATCGGTGCACCGACATCGACGACATCGCCGGGACCGACCAGCATCTCGATCAGCTTGCCAGCGCCAAGGGCGGGGTATTCCACCAGCGTCTTGTCGGTTTCCAGCTCCAGCAGCGGGTCGCCCCGCGCGAAGGTTTCGCCGGTCTTGACCAGCCAGGTTGATATGGTTCCCTGCTCCATCGTCTCGCCGAGGCGCGGCATTGGGAGCTTGACCTGCGTCACTGTGGTCATTTCAGCATCATTCTTGCAACTTCGGTTATGAATTCCGGCGTCGGGACTGAGTGCTTCTCGAGCAGCGGCGACACCGAGATCGGAATATCCTCGCCCGCCACCCGGACCACCGGGTCTTCGAGATAGTCGAAACATTCCTCGGTGATGCGCGCCGCAAGCTCGGCCGCCACACCCGCTGTCATCACGCCTTCAGAGACGACCATTGCCCGGCCTGCCTGTTCGACGAGCGGGCGGATGGTGGCGAAGTCGATCGGATTGAGTGTCCGCAAGTCGACAACAGCAGCCTGAATTCCGTTTTCCTTCTCCAGCGTATCGGCTGCGGCAAGCGCATGATGGAGCTGGCGCGAATAGCTGACGATGACCACATCGGAGCCTTCGCGCATCACCCGCGCCTTGCCCCAGGCGGCGGGCTCGGCGCTCGTGTCCAGCTCGCCCTTCATCGTGTAGAGGCCCTTGTGTTCGATGAACACGACCGGATCGGGCTGCTTCATGGCCTGGCGCAGCAGGTGATAGGCATCCTCGACCGTCGCCGGCATGGCGAGCCTAAGCCCCGGGGTGTGCATCACATAGGCTTCCAGGCTCTGGCTGTGCTGTGCGCCCGCCGAGCGGCCGGTGCCGCCCTGGGTGCGCAAGATCATCGGCACGCCGATCTGGCCGCCGAACATGTAGCGGATCTTGGCGGCCTGGTTGGCAAGCTGGTCCATGGTCATGCCGATGAAATCGACATACATCAGCTCCGCCACCGGCCGCAGCCCGGCCATTGCTGCGCCCACTGCTGCGCCGACGATCGCGGCCTCGGAAATCGGCGTGTCGATGACCCGGTCCTCGCCGAATTCGTCGATCAATCCCTTGGTCACGCCGTAGGCGCCGCCATAGCGGCCGACTTCCTCGCCCATGATGACGACGGCTTCATTTTCCTGCATGGCGTCCGTCAGCGCCTGACGCAAGGCACCGCGATAGGTTGTCTCGATCATGGCCATCCCCGTTACTGCCGCGCCAGAATACGTTCAATGCGCGTGCGAACCGGTTCCGGCTCTGCTTCCTCAGGCGCGTAGACATCGCGGAACATGGAGCTCATCTGCGGCTCGTTTCCGGACACGGCGAAGTCGATGGTGGCGTCCATTTCCTGGGCGATTTCGGCATCCATGGCGTCAAGATCGGTTTCCGCCATGATGCCGGATTCAATGAGCTTGGTGCGGGCGCGCAAGACCGGATCCTTGTTGCGTCCTTCTGCTTCCTCGGCCTCGGCGCGATAGGGCGATTTGTCCTTTCTGGCGTGGCCATAAAAGCGGTAACACTCGATTGCCAGGAACGCGGGCTTGCCGGCCCGTGCGCCGGCAATCAGCTCTGCTGCGGCATCGGCCACTTCCTCAACCTCCAGCCCGTCCACCGTGCGGGCGACAAGTCCGAAGGCCTCGGCCCGCTCATGCAGCCGCGGATTGGCTGTCGCCTGGTCGATGCGTGTGCCCATGCCGTACTGATTGTTGATGCAGACAAACATCACCGGCAGTCTCCACAGCGCCGCCATGTTCATGCTTTCGTAGAGGATGCCTTGCCCCGTCGCACCGTCGCCGAAGAAGGCCAGCGAGACGACATCCTTCTTGCCGTTGCGCGCCGCCAGGCCCGCACCGACCACGGCGGGAATGCCGCCGCCGACGATGGCGTTGGCACCCAGATGGCCAAGCCCCATGTCGGCAATGTGCATAGAACCGCCCTTGCCATGGCAATATCCGGTCTCCTTGCCGGCGATTTCCGCCATCATGCGTGCGGGATCCGCCCCGCGGGCGAGAAAGATGCCATGGCCGCGGTGATGGGTGGTGAATGTGTCACCGTCATGCATGTGCGAGCACACGCCCACGGCGGCACTTTCCTCGCCGACGGACAGATGCAGCATCGACCCCGCCGACTTGCCGCGGACGAACAACTCGCCAACGCGCTCCTCGAATGTGCGCACGCGGCGCATATGGCGATAAAGATCCGGCAGACCTGAATTGCTGCCGGGCATGCTGTTCTTTTCAGTCATCAAATCAATCCATACTGCCGAGCTTTGTTGCGCAGGAACGGCAGGCCGTTTTCCATCACTTCGGCTTCGCCGGACGCCACGGGACGCCAGACCGAAAGCCCGAAGGCGATTTCCGGTGGCATGTCGATAAAGCTTTCCATTGCCAATCCCCCCTGAAAATTCACCGCGCGCAGGGCGGCGAAGATCTCGTCCCAGGCAATGGTGCCAGCGCCGGGGGTTCCGCGGTCGGATTCGGAAAGGTGGATGTATTTCAGGTGCTCGCGCGCATCGATGATGCCCTGGGCGATGCCTTTCTCCTCGATGTTCATGTGGTAGGTGTCGAGATGAACGAAGATGTTGTCCGCCCCGATCCGCTCGATCATGTCGACGGCCTGCCAGCCCGTGTTCAGAAGGTGGGTTTCGTAGCGGTTGACCGGCTCTATGCCGAGCTGAAGGCCGAGGCTCCTGGCGTGGGCTGCGGCCCGCGTCAGCGCCGAGGCGACATTGTCCAGCTCATGCCGGGTCGGCGGCTTGCCGGTGCGTTCGCCGATGCCGCCATAAATCACGCCTGACAGGGCTTCGCTGCCGATCGCGGCGCATTTGTCGAGCGCGATCTTGAGAAAATCGACCGCACCATCGGGATTGCGAGAGGCCCAGACCTGCTCGGGAAGTCCGAGAGAACACACCGAGCGCATATTGTGCGCTTCAAGCGTCTTGCGGCTGTGTTCCGCATCCACCGATGGCGGATCGAGCAATGCGATCTCGAGGAAGTCCACGCCATAGGAGGATGCCTTCGAGACAGCTTTCTCACACCCCGCAGGGTCCCATGACATGGTCCACATGCTGGTATGGACACCAAAACCCTGCATCAGCCATTTCCCTCGTCAATGCGCTCCAGGAGGAGCGTTCCAAGCGCTTCATCCACCATCAGCCGTTTGGCGAAGCCTGCGCGCAACACGGCCAGTGTAGCGGTGCATTTACCCTGGCCGCTGGCGAGCAGAACGGCATCCATGCCGGCAAATTCCCGCGGCTGGACGCACGGTGTACTCCTGTTCAACTCGATGTCGGCGATGGAGCCGTCGGCCTTGAAAAACACGCCGCAGCAATCGCCGACCACATCGGCCTGCCGCAATTGCTGGAACTGTTCCTCGCTAAAAATATCGCTTTCGAACAGGATGGCGCCATCACGGCATTCGCCGACACTCATCAAGGCGTGATCTGCCTTGCCTGCCTCTGTCAACGCGGCCTTGACCAGCCGCTGTGACTTGACCACTTCGCAGGCCTCGGCGCTGTCTGTGACGAATGGAGCCGGCAGCAGCAAGGCACGACCGCCAGTCTGTGCAGCCAGGCGTACACAGACATCGCCGGGTGCGGTGTGCGTGGCCTGGGTGACAGACCCCATGAGCGACACGAAGGTCAGGTTGGGATTGGTGACCGCTGTCACATGGTCGGCCATTGCCGAAAGAGTGCGCCCCCAGCCCACTCCGATCGTCAACGGCGTTTCGGATGCAGCAATGCGCTTGAGATAGGCCGCACCCAGCATCCCCACCGCAGTGCGGCCATAGGCGCTGTCCAGGCTGTCGCTTGGCGTGGGGGCGACTTGCACCTCCTTGAGACCAAAGGCATCGGCCAGGCGGTCGGCAAGCGCGAGTGTTCGTGATGTCCGGTGTTCGACGGATATCCGGACCAGGCCCTGCTCGCGCGCATCGGCCAGCATGCGCAGGACCTTGAAGCGGGAAATGCCCAGGCGCTCACTGACTTCCTGCTGGCTCATGGTCCCCACATAATAGAGCCAAGCCGCCTGTACGATGTCATCGTCTGCCTGACGCTTACCCGGATGCATGGCTGTTTCCCACCTCCAACTGTTGGTCGGCATAAATGGCTTGACCGCGACTTTCACCGATATATAGTCACATACGTGCAGTCAATGCACAACTGTTGCATATCGCGATACGACGGTCCATATCGCCGTCGGGTCAGGTGTGCAGCACCGAAACCTATGGAGGCACGGCCCGTTGTTTCGGGCCTCAGGGAGGTATCCGCAGCAGCGGATCAAGGTAGGAACAGACCATGAAAAAACATACGATACTCCTCGCAGGCGCACTCGTGGCCGGGACGGCTCTTTCAGCCTTCGCTGCGAGCCACGGCGGCAGCAAGCAGATTGCCACGGTGGTGAAAATCGCTGGAATTCAGTGGTTCAACCGGATGGAAGAGGGCGTGAAGAAGTTCGCCGAAGAATCCGGCAACAATGCTTACCAGGTCGGGCCCGCGCAGGCAGATCCGCAGCAGCAGGCAGCGCTGATCGAAGACATGATCGCGCAAGGCGTCGATGCGCTTGCAGTCGTGCCGATGTCGCCGGAAGCTCTCGAACCGGTGCTCAAGCGCGCAATGGACTCGGGCATCACCGTGATCACGCATGAGGCTGCAGCGCAGGAGAATACGAATTACGATCTTGAAGCCTTCGTCAACGAAGACTTCGGCGCCAACCTCATGGAGCAGCTCGCGCAGTGCATGGGCGGCAAGGGTGAATATGCCGTTTATGTCGGTTCGCTGACCTCGCAGACCCACAACCAGTGGGTTGACGGCGGCATCGCATACCAGAAGGCCAACTATCCCGACATGGTGCTGGTCGGCGACAAGAACGAAACCTTCGACGATGCCGAGAAGGCCTACACCAAGGCGCAGGAAGTTCTGCGTGCATACCCCAATATCAAGGGCATGCAAGGTTCCGCCTCCACCGATGTGGCCGGTATCGGCCGTGCTGTCGAAGAGCGCGGCATGGAAGACGACATCTGCGTCTTCGGCACCTCGCTGCCGTCCATTGCTGGGCAGTATCTGGAAACCGGCGCTGTCGATGGCATCGGGTTTTGGGATCCGGCGGTTGCCGGCGAAGCCATGAACAAGCTCGCGGTCATGGTCATGGAAGGCGAGACTGTCGCCGATGGCATGGATCTGGGATTGCCCGGCTACGAGAAGGTCACTCTCGACGGCAAGGTCATCTACGGCCAGGCATGGGTCAACGTGAACAAGGACAACATGGCGGACTATCCGTTCTGATCATGTAGCTGTCACGGGAGGGCGGCTGCCAGGCCGCCCTCCAATTGTCTAGTCTCATAAAAGTAACGAGTCGGCATGTCGGACGTGGGCGAACACGCATTCATCGACCTTGCGGGAATCACCAAACGCTATGCGGGGGTTACCGCGCTGGACGGTGTGGATTTCACGGTTCAGCCGGGTGAGGCCGTGTGTCTCGCCGGTGAGAACGGGTCGGGCAAGTCTACCCTTATCAAGATCATTTCCGGCGTCGAGAAACTGACCGAGGGCCGGATCCGGATCGGCGGCAAGGACCGCCCGGTGCTCAATCCGCGGATCTCGGCAGCGGCCGGCGTCATGGTCATCTTTCAGGATTTTTCGCTGTTTCCGAACCTCAGCGTTTACGAAAACATTGCCTTTGCGACGCAATTGTCTGCGCACAGGCGCCTGTACGAGCGCGACAAGGCGCGCGAGATCGCCCGCGAGGCGCTCGACCGCATCGGCGTGAAGATAGACCTCGATGTGCGGGTCGAAAGTCTGCCGGTTGCCCACAAGCAGCTGGTTGCCATTTGCCGGGCGCTCGCCTCCCAGGCCAAGCTGATCATCATGGACGAGCCGACGACCGCGCTTACCGAAAAGGAAGTGCGTCGGCTTCTCGGCATCATTCGACGCCTGAAGGAAGACGGAGTCGCGGTGATCTTCGTTAGCCACAAACTCGCCGAAGTGCTGGAAGTCTCGGAGAAGGTTGTCGTGCTGCGCAACGGCAAGAAGGTGGCGGAAGGTCCGGCGTCCGAATTCGACACCCAGTCGCTCGCCTATCACATGACCGGCCGCGAGATGCCGGAGACGCCGCCGAGCGCGGTTCCAGCCGGCGCCAAGACGCTGATGCGCGTCGACAACCTGGCCAAGCAAGGCTCTTTCGCGGACATAAATTTCGAGCTCAATGCGGGCGAAGTCCTGGGGATCACCGGACTCCTGGGCAGTGGGCGCACGTCGCTGGCCAAGGCGCTGTTCGGTCTGGTCGCCCCCGATCGCGGCTCGATCCAGGTCGATGGCCGCGACGTGGCAACCGGCGACCCGATTGCAGCCTGTTATGCCGGCATCGGCTATGTCCCCGAAGACCGCCTGACCGAAGGGCTGTTCCTCAGCCAGTCGATTGTCCGCAACGTTGCGATAGGCCGTCTCGACAAGCACTCGGGAAGTGGCGGATTTCTGAAAGCTTCCGCGATGATCGAAGAGGCGGCCGGCTGGCTTAAGCGGTTGAAGGTCAAGGCCCCGGACATCGACGCGCCGGTGCAATCCCTGTCGGGCGGAAACCAGCAGCGCGTCGTGCTTGCACGCTGGCTGTCGCGGGCACCACGGGTGCTCATTCTCAATGGCCCGAGCGTCGGGGTGGATGTCGGGTCAAAGGCGGACATTCACAGCATCATCCGCGATCTGTCGGCGGAAGGCATTGGCGTCATCGTGATTTCCGATGACCTGCCGGAATTGCTCGCAACCTCTCACCGCATTCTGGTGATGCGCGATGGCAGGGTCACCGACGAGGTTGCAGGAAACTCGGTGACGGAAGAAGAACTCGCGCATAGGTTGGCGTCATGAACAAGTGGGTGCCGCAGGATTTCTGGACGCGCAATGAAACGCTCGTTTCCGGCGTTATCGTGCTGTTTTGCGTTGCTGCAACGCTGTCTGATCCGCTGTTCTTATCCGTCACCACCCTGTCGGATCTGTTGCGGGCATCGATCGTCATCGGCATTCTGGCGATTGGCGCCATGCTTGTTCTGGTGTCGGGCGGTATTGATGTAAGTTTTACCGCCATTGCCGTGTTTGCCATGTATTCGGCGACGGTCTTCTCGCTGGCGGTGTGGCCTGACATGCCGTGGCCGGTGATCTTCCTGATATCGACGGCGATCGGCGCGCTGCTTGGCGCAATCAACGGTGTGTTTATCGCCTTTTTTGGCCTGCCCACACTGATCGTGACCCTGGGCACATTGTCGGTGTTTCGCGGGTTTCTGCTCACCTTCATCGGTTCCCAGCGGATTTCCGCCCTGCCGCCGGAAATGCGGGATTTTTCCCGCGGGGTGATCGCGCGCGGCACCACAGAAGCTGGCAGTTTCTATTCGTTCCCCTGGGCGCTTGCGGCACTTGTTGCGGTGATCGTGCTGACCTGGTTCATCCTGCACAAGACGATGCTGGGGCGTTCGATCTATGCGATCGGCGGATCGACCGAGAGTGCGCGGCGGCTCGGCATCAATGTCAAGGCAACGCAGTTCTTTGTCTATGTCTATGTTGGTGCCCTCGCAGGTCTTGCCGGTATCATCCATGGTTCCATGGGCCGCATGGCCGATCCGTTCTCGCTGGTGGGGCTTGAACTGTCGGTGATTGCGGCGGTGGTGTTGGGCGGGGCCCGGCTGATCGGCGGCTACGGTACTTTGACAGGCACCCTGCTAGGCGTTGCGCTGATCGTGATCGTGCAGAACAGCCTGATCGTGGTCGGGATTCCCACAACCTGGCAGTCGGTCGCCATTGGTCTCCTGATCCTGATTGGAACGGGTGTTCCGGCCTATCGTGCCAAGCGCGCGGCTACGCGAGCCGGATGAGGATGTGATGACAGTACAAGGCCAGAAAATGAGTTTTACACGGTCGCCCGAGTTTCGCTTGCTGATCATCGCCTGCGCGGTATTTGTGTTCATGTCGCTGCTGTCGCCGGACCGGTTCCTGTCGGGGCAGAACCTCACGTCGATGGCATTCCAGTTCCCGGAATTTGCAATTCTGGCCCTGGCGATGACGATCACGATGATGACCGGCGGCATCGACCTGTCCGTGGTGGGCGTCGCAAACCTTTCCGCGGTTGTCGCGGCCCTGATCCTCACACAGCTCGCGGGTCCGGAAATGGCTACCGGCCCGTCGCTGATCTGGCTCGGTTTTGCAGTGGCGGCGGCCCTGTGCATTGGCGCCGCGGCGGGTCTGGTAAACGGCTCGCTGGTTGCCTTCTTCGGGTTGCCGCCGATTCTGGCCACGCTCGGCTCCGGCCTCGTCTTCACCGGCCTGGCCATTGCCATGACCGGCGGCAGTGCGGTGATGGGGTTCCCGGCGACGGTCGCCTGGATCGGCAATGAAAGCCTGCTGGGCGTGCCGGTTCCGCTGATCCTGTTCGGACTGCTGGCGCTCGGGCTGCATCTGCTGCTGACCAAGACGGCTTTCGGCCTCAGGGTGACCATGTATGGTGCGAACCCCCTGGCAGCGCTCTACGCAGCCGTCAACATCAACCGGGTGCTGCTGAAAGTCTACGTGATCGCCGGCATGCTGGCCTCGTCTGCAGGGCTTGTTATCATGAGCCGCGCCAACTCGGCAAAGGCGGATTATGGCTCGAGCTATCTTCTGCTTGCCGTTCTCATCGCCGTGCTTGGCGGCGTCAATCCCTATGGCGGCTATGGCCGGGTGATTGGCGTGGTGCTTGCCGTGCTTTCGATGCAGTTCCTGTCGAGCGGCCTGAACATGCTGCAGGTCTCCAATTTCGCCCGTGAACTTATTTGGGGCGTGCTGCTGATCTTCGTCATGGTGATCAACAGCAATGCAATCGGCCGCGGTTTCTTCGCCCGGGCCAAACCGACGAAATCCAGCTGAAGCGGGAGGATGCCATGAAAAAGATACTCAACGATCCGGAAAAATACGTCGACGAGATGCTGGAAGGCTTCGTTGCGGCGCATCCGGAATTCTACCGGATGCACGGCGACAGCGGCAAGGTCGTCGCGCGCGCCGAAAAGGCCAAGGCGGGCAAGGTCGGCATTGTCACCGGCGGCGGGTCGGGCCACTTGCCCGTCTTCACCGGTTATGTCGGCGAAGGCCTGCTCGACGCCTGCGCGATTGGCGATGTGTTTGCCTCTCCCTCCGCCGATCAGATGGCCGACGCCATCCGCGCGGCCGATCAGGGTGCGGGCGTGCTGCGGCTTTACGGAAATTACGGCGGCGACATCATGAATTTCGACATGGCCGGCGAACTTGTCGAGTTTGACGATATCGAGTGCACGACAGTGCTTCTGACCGACGATGTGGCATCCGCCCCGCCCGAAGACCATGCAAAACGCCGTGGCGTCGCCGGTATGGTCTACGCCTTCAAGCTGGCCGGGGCCGCAGCGGAAGAAGGCCGCGACCTTGAGGGCGTGACCGCGGTGGCGCAAAAGGCTGCCGATGCCTGCCGCTCGATCGGTGCGGCGCTGTCGTCCTGCACGGTGCCGCAGGCGGGCAAGCCGACCTTCGACATTGCCGATGACGAGATGGAAATGGGCATGGGCATCCACGGCGAACCGGGGGTGTGGCGCGGCAAGCTGCGTACCGCCGACGAAATCGCCGGGGAGATGATGGACAGGTTGCTCGCCGAGACGCCGCTGTCGTCGGGCGACCGGGTTTCGGTGCTGGTCAACAGCCTTGGCGCAACGCCTCCCGAAGAGCTTTACATTCTCTACCGCACGGTGAAGCAGCGGCTTGAAGCTGCGGGCGCGACCATCGTCATGCCGCTTGTCGGACGCTATGCAACCTCGATGGAAATGTCGGGCGTGTCGTTCACGCTGTGCAAGCTCGACGATGAGCTTGAAGCCCTGCTGAAGGCTCCCTGCAACTGCGCTTTCTGGAGGGTTGGATGACCCTTTCCAAGGCGGCGCTTGTGCAGGCGATAGACCGCGTGACACTTGCCATGGAGCGTGATTTTGATGAACTCAATGCCGCGGATGGAACCCTGGGTGACGGCGACCTCGGCGTCACTCTGACCCGCGGCATGCGCGCCATCACGCAGTTGAAGGATGACCTGCCGGACGATCTGGGCATGGCGCTGATGCAATGCGCCCAAGCCTTTACCAAATCCTCGGGCTCGTCCTACGGCACGCTGATGGCGACGGGTTTGATGTCGGCTGCCAAGGCGCTCAAGGGCCAGACAGAGTTCGAGGTTGCCCAGGTATCGGATCTTGTAGCGGGTGCCCGCGACAAGATGCAGGAGCGCGGCAAGGCCGAAATCGGCGGCAAGACCGTTCTCGACAGCCTCGATGCGGTTGCCCGGGCCACCAGCGGACTGGACGACAAGGAAGCCGTTGCCTCCGCCGCCGCGGACGCCGTCGATCAGGCGCTTGAAGAGTTCCGCCAGAAACCCGCAACCATCGGCCGCGCCCGTATCTTCGCCGAAAAGAGCATCGGCCTCGATGACCCGGGCATGCTGGCCATGCAGCGCATCGTCAAGGCCGCCGCCGGGCGCTGATGCACGTCACGTTCAAATGGGTTCATTTGAATGGTAACACACACGCATCATTTCAAAGTGTTTTGGCTTCTCGCGTTCAAGTAAACCCGTTTGAACGCGATATTTACTAGATCAGCGGATCGTCGCCGCCGTAATGCCGGTCGGAGTAATCGTCGTGCAAGGCCCGGTCGGCGGCGCTGAAGCGGTCGCGGGCGAAATTGTGCTGGTGCCAGTAGGGGTAGATCAGGGGCAGCCGGCTGACATCATTGATCCGCTGCAGCTGGTCCTCGGTCAGCACGATATCCACTGCCTTGAAATTCTGCCGGAACTGCTCTTCATTTCGTCCGCCGACTACCAGCGATGAAATCGCCGGGCGCCCGAGAAGCCAGGCCAGCGCAATCTGTGCCGCCGACACATTGTGTTCCTCGGCGACAGCCACAAGCACATCGACGATGTTCCACATCCGCTCCATGTCGCGGATCGGCGGCTCGTTCCATCCGGCCGCCTGCCGGGATCCTTCAGGCGCATCCTGGCCGCGCCTGTGCTTGCCGCTCAGCAGGCCGGCAGCGAGCGGGGACCAGACCAGAACTCCAAGACCCTGATCGACCGATAGGGGCAGCAATTCATACTCGGCTTCGCGTGCTTCCACCGAATAGTGGATCTGCTGGGTGGCAAAGCGCGATGCATGGCTTGGCGCTACCGCCAGGGATTTCATCACATGCCAGCCGGAATAATTCGAACAACCGGCATAGCGGATCTTGCCTTGCTGGATGAGGGTGTCGAGTGCGGCCATCTTTTCCTCGACCGGTGTCGTGCCGTCCCATTCGTGCATGTAATAGATATCGACATGATCGGTGCGCAGGCGTTTGAGCGTCCGTTCGCATTCGCGGATGAGGTGCCAGCGTGACACGCCCTCGTCGTTCGGCCCGTCACCGATGCGCATCCGCGCCTTCGAGGTGACCAGAATGTTGGAATAGCGGCCTTCGAGGACTTCTCCGAGTATCTCTTCTGCAAGTCCGGTCGAGTACATATTCGCGGTATCGAAAAGATTGACACCATTGTCGATGCACAGATCCACCAGCCTGCGCGCCTCCGCGACACCCTGTTCGGCCACCATGCCGAACGGTCCCTTTCCGCCAAAGGTGAACGTACCCATGGTGATTTCGGAGACTTTCAGTCCGGTGCGTCCGAGTGTGCGGTATTTCATGATCTATCCTTAGGCTGTAAAATCGAGTGCCAGTGCAGGCTACTTGGCAAGCAGCTTGCAATGTCGGCCGGAACCCGTTGGTTCCGTGTCGAGTAGAAATGATTTTGTCTAATAAAACCAGTAGCGCATGACTGTCAGATGGTCGCGCATTGCCAGATTGGCTGTGTCTGGAGCCGAATTAACGGCAGGGCGGTTTTCAAGCCGTCATTTCGGCCATTCAGTCGGCCGCCCCGTTACGATTGGTAAATCAGGTTAGAAGGAACCATGGTTCCAATTAGGACCAACCCAATATCCGGGAGCAAAAGCCCTTAAGAAATGCGACAATTGGAGCAGATACGGATGAGCCGGTTCTGACTCGATTGGAGACAAGGGGGCATTGGATTTCCGGCATCTTTAACAAGGCTGGCTTCGGCATGATCGTAACCTGGGACTCGGGACCAACTTCACGGAAGGCAAGGTCGCGGATTTCCGCACAGCCGTGCAGGCTAAGGATGACGAAACAGTTTATTTTCCTGGATCGAGTGGCCCGACGAAGAGACAAGCGACACGACCATGAAGACGATGAACGACTGGATGGAGAACCCCGAAAAGGTCGATCCGCGCATGGACCCAAAAAGGAATCCGATGTCGTTCGGCGGCTAGCGGCTCATCCATGAGGGCTTCGAACCGGTGGTGGAAGTCTGACAATGCCGAGACAAGTACCTTGCGCGCAATCGACACTGGCCAGACGGGTGAACCGCCCCCCCGGCCTGCTTCGTTGCCGGGTGGACCGCGGCCGATTCCAAGACCGGATACCAGTTCACAACATTCCAACCCGCCCGGCAACAACGGCATTGGTGAGCTGGGGGTCAGCAGTGCGGCCGGGCAATCCCCGATGCGGTGCACAAGGCAACCGGCGTGCAAGGTAGGAAATACCCGATCCATCCGGAAGACGTGCTGCAGTAGACCTGCTGCAAAGCGGATGGAACCCGAGCAGGGTTTTGGCGTTTGACTCTGAAGCCAGGAGAACGCCATGCGAACCCGCACATTCATCGCCGGCACGATCGCCCTGCCCATCAATGCCGTGCTCTTCGGAGCCGGTGCGATCACCGTGTTATCCATCCCCGCGCTCGCCGAGCAGGCCAGGTATCTCTTGCCCGCTGTCATCGTGGCTGGCTTCGTGGCTGCAGTTCCGCTTGCCTGGATGCTCGCACCGAAGCTGCGCGCCGGTGAGCATTATTCCGATGTCGGGAGCAATGCCTGAGGCCTGGGTTGGTGGGGATGTCAACACGCCCCATCCTTTCACATGACACTCGAAGTCTGGAGTAGATGATGGCTGCACGACCGGTCTGGAAGGGGCAACTCCGCCTGTCGCTGGTGTCGATCCCGGTGGAAATGTACTCGGCAACGAAAACGGGTGCGCGTGTCAGCTTCCGCCAGATTCACGAGCCTTCGGGCAAGTCTGTGCGCTACCAGAAGACGGTGCCCGGCGTCGGCCCGGTCGATGCCGGCGATATCATGAAGGGCTACGAGTACGAAAAGGATCAGTACCTGCTGATCGATCCCGACGACATTGACGAGATCAAGCTCGAAACCAAGAAGACGCTAGAGCTGGTCCAGTTCGTCGACGCCTGTGAAATCCCCCCGCTCTACTTCGACAAGCCTTATTACCTGGTGCCGACTGACGACCTGGCGGAAGACGCTTACCGCGTTGTGCGCGACGCGCTGCGCTCGACCAAGATGGTGGGGCTCGGCCAGGTCACGATGCGCGGAAAGGAATATCTCGCAGCCGTCAAACCCTGCGGTGACGGGCTGTTGCTCGAAACGTTGCACTACGCCGAGGAAATCCGCGATGCGGACCCACTGTTTTCCGACATCGAGGATGACACGGCCGACGAGGAATTGCTCGAGGTGGCCAAGTCGTTGATTGAGCGCAAAGCCGGTCCGTTCAAGGCCGATGCGTTCAAGGACAATTACTCAATCGCGCTCAAGGAGCTGATTGAGCGCAAGACCAGAAGCAAGTCGACCAAGCGTGTCCAGACTGATGACAGCGAAGGCGAAAGTGGCGGTGGCGACAATGTGATTGATCTGATGGCTGCCCTGAAGCAAAGCCTGGCCAAGGCTGACGGCAAATCTTCCGGCAAATCCGCCAGCAAGTCGGGCAAGGCCAATTCCAAGACCTCCAAGACAGCGGCGAAGAAGAAGTCGGCCTGATGTCTGTGTCGGCCGACAGGCTTGCCGAGTATGTCGCCAAGCGGGATTTCAGCAAGACAGCAGAACCGAGTGGCGATGCGCAGTCCAAGGCGTCCGACCGGCCGGCCTTCGTGGTGCAGAAGCATGATGCCCGGCGGCTGCACTATGATTTTCGCCTGGAATGGGAAGGGGTCCTACTGAGCTGGGCGGTCACCAAGGGGCCAAGTGCCATGACCTCGGTCAAGCGGCTGGCGGTACGGACGGAAGATCACCCGCTCGATTATGGCGGTTTCGAAGGCACGATCCCGGCAAAGCAGTATGGTGCAGGCACCGTGATGCTTTGGGACCAGGGCTGGTGGGAGCCGCAGGAGGATTTCGCCAAGGGTTTGAAATCGGGAAAGCTTAAATTCATCCTGCACGGGCAGAGAATGAAAGGGCGCTGGACCCTGGTTCGGATGCGTACCAAGGAAAAGCGCGAAAACTGGTTGCTGATCAAGGAACACGACAGTTTCGAGGAAGAGGACGAAGACGGTCTCATCCAGCGCTACGTCACCAGCGTCGCCAGTGCCCGGAGTATGGACGAGATCGCGGCGGGCACAGCACCTCGCAAGCAGCCGACAAAGGCTGCCCGGAAAAAACACGACAAGGTCACTTTCACGTTGCCGACCCCGAGGTTTCGCAAGCCGCAACTGGCCAAGCTCAGCGACCAGGTGCCTGAAGGCGATGAGTGGCTGCATGAGACGAAGTTCGATGGCTACCGTTGTCTGGCCGCCCTGGGAAAGAGCGGGGTAAAGCTCTACACCCGCTCCGGTCGCGACTGGAGCGATCGCTATACCGGATTGCCGGAGGCTTTCGCAGCCCTTGATTGCCGCAATGCGTTGATCGATGGCGAGGTGGTTTCGGCAGGCAAGGCAAGCGGTTCGCCCTTCTCGGCGCTTCAAGCCGATCTTGAAAAGGGGCGGCCGGTCATTTTCATGGCCTTTGATCTGCTCGAACTCAATGGTGAGAAGCTCCACAAGCAGCCGTTGACGGAGCGCAAGGCAGCGCTGGCGTTGCTGCTCGAGGGGCAGGGAAAGGACACGCCGATCCGATACTCCGAGCACGTGGCCGGGCACGGGCCCGAGGTTTTCGAGGCGGTCGAGAAGGCTAGTGGGGAAGGGATCATCAGCAAGGCCTGCGACAGCACCTATGCGGGCACCCGCAGCGGCAGCTGGCTGAAGATCAAGACCAAGCAGAGACAAGAATTCATCGTCGGCGGTTTCTCGCCCTCGTCTGCAAAGCACCGACCATTCGCGTCACTGCTGGTCGGCTCACGTGAAAATGGGAAGTTCGTCTATCGGGGTCGCGTAGGCGCCGGGTTCGGTGAAGCCGATCTCGACAGGCTTTCCTCCCTGATGCGGAAGCGCATGCGAGAGACCAGCCCCTTTGCCGAGGTTCCGGGCGATGTCGCCCGCTCTGCCCGCTGGGTCAGGCCCGATCTGGTGGTTGAGGTTGAGTATGCCGAGCTTACGGATCAGGGCAGTATCCGGCATGGCGTGTTTCAGGGCATGCGCGAGGACAAGGAGGCAGAGGTGGTGAAACTTGAGAAACCGGAAAAGGCCAGCGGTGAAACCAGGACCGTGCTGGGCGTGCGCATCAGCAGCCCGGACCGGGTGGTGTTTCCCGATGCCGGATGCACGAAGGGCGACGTGGCGGCATATTACGCCAAGGCTTCCAAGCGGATGCTGCAGTCGTCGGGAGATCGCCCGGTGTCGCTGCTCAGGTGCCCGGACGGCAGGGACGGGGACTGTTTTTTCCAGAAGCATGCGGGCAAGGGGTTTCCCGACGGGATAGGGACCGTCGACATTGAGGAAAGTTCCGGCAAGACCGAACCCTACATGGTAATCAGGGACGCGGCAGGCTTTGCCGCCGCGGCGCAGATGGGCACCATCGAGTTTCACATCTGGGGGGCGCGTACCGATATTCTGGAGAAGCCGGACCGGTTGGTTTTCGATCTTGACCCGGATGAAGGGCTGACATTCTCCGACGTCAAGAAGGCTGCCAGGGATGTGCGCGATCTGCTCGCCGGCATCGGGCTTGAAAGCGTGCCGATGGTCACCGGCGGCAAGGGCGTGCATGTGGTGGTGCCGCTCAGACGGACGGCTGAATGGGAAACGGTCACCGTCTTTGCGCGCACCGTTGCCAGCTTCATGGCGCAGCGCAATCCGGACCGCTATGTGGCGACGATGTCGAAGGCGAAACGAAAGGGCAAGATCTTCATCGACTGGTTGCGCAATGACAGAGGATCGACGGCGGTGGCGCCCTATTCGATCCGGGCGCGCAAGGGTGCCCCGGTCGCCGTTCCTGTCACCTGGCAGGAATTGTCGCGCCTGCGCGCGGCGAATTCCTTCGACATCAGCAAGACGCTCAAACGGCTGGACAAGCCCTGTCCGCTTCAATCGGTTGAAGCAAATCAGTCGATATCGCAAGCGGTCGTCGAGGCACTCGAGGCACAGATCTCGGCTTAGCCTGGTGTTCCGGTCGTCACGAACTGGTTCAGCAGCTTGGTTGGGTGATCGGCAAATGACAGTCTGAGAGCTTGCAAATTGAAATATGAATCAGTATTCATGTTTTATGGCGACCAATGCTTACCCCAGAACCAAGAGAGGCATCGCCCGGCGCGAGCAGATCCTGCGTGCGGCAGAGGCCACGATCGGCGAGCAGGGGTTTTCGGCCGCCTCGATTGCGGACATCACCCGGCAAGCCAAGACAGCGCTTGGTACGTTCTATATCTATTTTTCCAGCAAGGAAGACGTGTTCCGGGAACTGGTTCTGGAAATGGGTCAGCTGACGCGCGGCGTCGTCACCGAAGCCGTGACCGACGCGCCGAACCGGCTGGATGCCGAGCGGGCCGGGCTCAAGGCCTTCCTGCGCTTTGTTGCCGCACGTCCGTCGCTGTACCGGATCGTCGAGGAAGCCCGATTCATCGATTCCGAGGCCTACAAGGCCTATTTCACCAGTTTCGCCAAGGCCTATGCAGTGCAGCTTTCCGAGGCCGCCGCAGCGGGCGAATTGCGCCCGGGTGATGCCGAGGTCCGCGCCTGGGCGCTGATGGGCATCGCCAAAACGCTGGGCGAGCGGTACGTGTTGTGGGACGACACGTCCGATATCGACCACATCGTCGATGAAGCTTTCGCGATGATCCGCGACGGCCTGGCGCCATGACACCGCGGATCAGTTTGCAAATGCTTGAACTGGCTGACGGCACGCTGTGCGCGCGGCTGACACTTAACGGCGGCCGGGCCAATTCCCTGGAACCCGATTTGCTGCGGGACCTGGCTGCTGCCCTCAACGACGCCGAGGCAAAGGATGCAAAAGTCATCCTGCTCTGCGGCGGGCGGAACTTCTCGAGCGGGGGCGACGTGCGCGGATTTCATCAGGCATCGCTGGCCGGGGAAGCTGTCGCCTATGCGGGTCAGGTGGTCCCGCCTCTGCAGGCAATCGTTGCCCGGCTGATTGCCATGCCCCGCCTTGTCGTGGTGGCCGCACGCGGGGCGATCACCGGCGGTTCCGCCGGGTTGCTGTTTGCTGCTGACCTTGCGGTGCTGGCACCTGACGCCTTTGTGCAGCCCTATTATCCGCAGGTCGGCTTTGCTCCCGACGGAGGCTGGACAGCGGTGCTGCCGGAACGTATCGGCGCCGGACGCACGCTCGAGTGGCTGCAATCGGACGGGAGACTGTCTGCGCAGGAGCTATGCGATCTGGGGCTGGCGAGAGGTATTTCCGATCATCCGGAGGAAACGGCGGTCGAGCTTTCGGCTAATGGCGCATTCGGCAGCCGGCTCACGGCCAAGGCACTTATCTGGGATGCTGATCGCCGCGAGCAAATCAATGTTCGGCTGGAGGCTGAGACGAAGGCCTTCCTGGACCGGATTGCCCGGGCTGACACCACTTTGGGCATGTCGCGACTTCTCGAGCGCATCGGGGCCAAAGCCGATGTTTGACACGATCCCCGACATGGCCTCAAAGCGAGCCGAAATCTCACCCGATGCCACAGCCTTTGTCGATGCCGGAAGCGGGCGGGAGTGGCATTTCTCGGATATCAACATGGCAGCCAACGCGATTGCTGCCGGATTGAGGCGAGCCGGGTTGCAACAGGGCGACCGTCTGGCGATCCTGTGTCTCAACCGGGTCGAGTTCTTCATCACGCTGTTTGCCTGCCAGAAAACCGGCATCATCCTGTGTCCGCTCAACTGGCGGCAGCCGGCGCCGGAACTGGTCGAGACGCTCGCGCCGGTGGGGGCCAGGGCGATCATCCATGATGCGGCTCAGGCCGGGCTAGCTGGCGATGTGGCGCGCGCGTTCCGGATTCCCGAATTTGCCATGGAAACCGATATCGCCGGATGGATCGAAGCCGGCGGAACAGTCCCGGTTACAGCGGTGGCTGCGGACCAGCCATGGTACCTGTTGTTCACATCGGGAACAACAGGTCGGCCGAAAGCAGTAATTCAGACGGCGCAGATGGCCTGGGCCAATGCGGTCAACATCTCGCAAGCCACGAGGATGACGGCGGAAGACCGCTCGGTCAATTTTCTGCCGCTGTTTCACACCGCGGGCATCAATCTCTACACGCTGCCTCTGTACCTGCTGGGAGGCTCGTCGACGGTTCTGCCGAAATTCGAACCGGGACAGATCTTCGATCTGCTGCGGCAGGGCAAGGTGACGCAGTTTTTCGGTGTTCCGGCGATCTACCAGGCCTTCAGCCTGTTGCCCGACGTGGGGGAAATCAACTGGAGCGCGATCCGCTGCGGCTGTGGCGGCGCACCTTTGCCCGAGCCACTGATCCGGCTGTTTTCCGGGCTCGGGGCCAAGGTGCTCAACGGCATGGGCATGACCGAAACCGGGCCGACAGTATTTCTGATGGATCCGAAAAACGCCGAGCGGAAGATCGGGTCTGTCGGACGGGCGCAGATGCTGACCGAGATGCGTCTTGACGGCGTGGCCGCCGGGGAGGCGGGGGCCGGGGAGATCCAGCTTCGAGGCCCCAACATCACGCCGGGATACTATCTGAACGAAAGAGCCACGCGGGATGCCTTCACCGAGGATGGCTGGCTCAGGACCGGCGATGTCGGGCGGCGCGACGAGGATGGCTACATCTTCATCGTCGACAGGATCAAGGACATGTATATTTCCGGCGGCGAGAATGTCTATCCGGCCGAAGTCGAGCGGGTGCTCAACGAACACCAGGACGTGCTCGAGGCTGCGGTGATCAGCATGCCCGACACCAAATGGGGCGAAGTGGGAGCGGCCTTCATCATTGCCCGCCCTGGCGCCAGCCTTAATCCGGAAGAGATCAGGCGCTGGAGCCGGGAGCGCATGGCGGCCTACAAGGTGCCGGTGAAGGTCACGCTGGTGGAGGATTTCCCGCGCACCGCGGCCGGAAAAGTCCGCAAACCGGAATTGAGGTCCCTGCTGTCATGAAGATCGAGCTCTCAAACCGATGGACGCCGACCCAGACCGAGTTCGACCTGTTCGCGCAGATTTCCGGCGATGACAATCCGATCCATGTCGATCCCGAATTCTCGGCCCGGACCGCGTTCGGGCGCACGGTCAGTCATGGCATGCTGATCTACACCAGGCTTTGGGGTCTGCTGATTGCGGCTCACCCGGAGATTTCGCAGACGGGCCAGTCGATGATGTTTCCCAATCCCTGCTACACCGGCGAACCGGTTCAGCTGACTATCAGCGGAGAATGTCCCGGTACGCTTTCTGTCCGGGCGGTCAGGTCGTCCGATGGCGCAGAGCTTATGGTTGGCGAAGCGGAGGTGGCGTGATGCGGGTTGGGCAATCGGCGAGCATTAGCCGCAGTTACACTCAGGCAGATCTGGAAGGCTTTGCCAGCTTGAGCGGATCGGCTGTTCCCGAAACCATTCCGGAGCCGCTGGTCGCGGCGCTGTTTTCCTTCCTGCTCGGGGTCGAGCTTCCGGGACCAGGCACGAATTACCTCAAGCAGGAGCTCAGATTTCTGGCACAGGCGTCGCCGGGAACCGAACTGACGGCGAAGGTCGAAATCACCAGGCTGCGCCCGGACAAGCATCTCGTCGACCTCTGGGCCACCTGCAGGGATGCGGACGGTGTGCTGATCTGCGAGGGGCGCTCGCTGGTCAAGGCCAAGGATGTGGCAGCATAAGCTGTCGCCCGCGGACTGTTAGACACTGCCGGCAAAATCGACGAGCGTTTCTGCGAAGGCTTCGGGTTGTTCCAGATGCGGAGAATGACCTGAATCTTCGAATGCGTGCATGCGGCCACGTGGCGCTGTGCGGGCGAGCCACGCGGCAGCCGACTTCGGATAGACGCGGCTGCGGGCACCAAAGGTTGCCAGGAGCGGGCAGGGCAATTGACCGATCAACTCTCTCTTGTCCATTGCAACGAGGGCGCCCCACATGGCGATCATGCTTGCCGGATCGTTGGACAGGATCTGGTCAAGCGCCTGCTTGCGACTGTAGCCCGGTGCGCCTTCGCGTCGGGCAAACATGGTGGTGGCGATCGCCTCGGCCGTGCCGGGCCAGTCCGCGATCATGCGTTGGGTGGTTTGGGCGAGATCGGCATCGCCTTGATCGATCAACCCGTGCAGCCAGTCCGCATTGCATCCCAGCCTGGGGCTCATGTCGACGGTCATCAGGCCCGCAATCCGGTCAGCGCCGTATTGCTCGATGAACTGCCAGGCGACCGCTGCGCCCATCGACCAGCCAACAAGCACAACATCGCGAAGATCCTGTGCCTTCAAGACACCGGCCAGTGTGTTCGCCGCGACCTCGAGCGAGGGTTCGAGCCTCGCCCGCTTGCCGTGTCCCGGCAGGTCCGGGGTGTGAAAGTCGAACTCTGCTGGCAGTCTGGCAACGAGGTCGTTGAAGATCGATCCACGCATGGTCCAGCCGTGCAGGAAAACAACGGACCGCTGGCGGGGCATGATCTGCGCCCCCGTCAATTTTCCGCCCTTAGCCGACCGACAATGCCGGTGGGAAAGAAATAGACACTGAGAATGAACAGCACGCCGAGCCACAACAGCCAGCGATCCGGGTCAAGAAGCTGCGGGATCAGCGGCAGGCCTTCTGTCGCACCTGCAGCGACGCCCATCAGGTTCTGAAGGTAGTTCTGCGCCAACACAAATATGGTGGTGCCGATCACCGCGCCATACATAGTGCCCATGCCGCCGATCACCACCATCAGCAGGATATCGAGCATGATCTCAAAGGACAGGGTGGTGGCCGGGCCGACGTAGCGCAGCCAGATGGCAAACAGACTGCCGGCGAGAGCGGCAACGGCGGCGGAAAGGCAGGTCGCCAGCGTACGGTAAAGCACGACCCGGTAGCCGATCGCTTCGGCGCGGAAATCATTCTCGCGGATCGCCTTGAGCACCCGTCCGAACGGCGAATTGACGATCCTGAGCATCAACAGGAACAGGGCCAACGAGGCGAAAAACACCAGGTAGTAATTGAGCAGCTTGCCGTTGATGGTGACGCCGAACAGCTTGCCCAGCTTGAAGGCGGGCGTCAGTTCGCGCGGGATGGAGTAGTTGAGCCCGTCCTCGCCGCCGGTGAAGCCGGAAAGCTGGCTCACGAGCACGGCCACGGCGGAGGCCACGGCAAGCGTGATCATGGCGAAGAAGATCGCCCGGACTCTCAACGAGAACAATCCGATCAGCAGAGCCAGGATTGCAGCGGCAAAGGCACCTGCAAGAGTGCCGACGATCAGCGCGTCAAATCCGCGGCCCATATGCGTGGAGGCCAGTGCCACGCCATAGGCGCCAAGGCCAAAGAACATGGTGTGGGCGAAGCTGACAATGCCGGAATAGCCGAGCAGCAGGTCATAGCTTGCCACCAGCACGATGAAGATGCAGATCCGCGCAGCCGTCTCGAGCGAACGCACGCCAGGAAACAGGAATGGAGCCAGCGCAAGCGCCGCAAGGATGCCAAGCAGCAGGATTGTCAGGACCAAGGAACGCGGCCGGTCGCCGGAGATCAGATTCATCAGCATCTTACTTCGCCTTCACGACGGGCATCATGCCCTGAGGCCGCCACATCAGCACTGCCGTCATCAGGGCGATGTTGGAAATCAGAGCCAGCTTGGGCTCGAGGAAGGCCACGTAGTTTTGCAGAAGCCCGACCAGCAGCGCGCCGATGAAGGCGCCTTCGACAGAGCCGAGGCCACCGATGATGACGACGATGAAGACCAGGATCATCATTTCCTCGCCCATGCCGGCGGTGATGACTTCCTGATAGAGGCCCCACATGACGCCGCCCAGCCCGGCCAGCGCCGAGCCAGCAATAAACACGCCGATGAAGACCAGCCGCAGACGGTAGCCCAGTGCCTCTACCATTTCGCCGTTCTGCACGCCGGCGCGGACAATCAGGCCGATCTTGGTGCGCTTGAGCACCAGCCGCATCGCCACGAACAGCGCCAGGCCGAAGATGACGGCCAGCAAGCGGTATTTCTCGATTGCAGCACCTGCGAAGGTCACCGCGCCTTTGAGCATTTCCGGCCGGGTAAGAAAGATCTCGTCGGGCCCCCAAACCACATGAATCAGCTGTTCGATGACGATGAGGCCGCCGACCGTGACAAGGATCTGTTTGAGATGGGCGCCGTAGACCGGACGCACGATCACCCGCTCAAACCCCCAGCCGAGCGCGCCGGTAACGCACATGGCGGCGATCGCCGCGGCCAGGACGGCAGCCACGTTGAGCAGCAGCGATGGAACACCGGTCCAGCTCTCAAGCGCCAGAAGGGCGGAGATGCCGACATAGGCACCGACCGAGATGAAGGCGCCATGGCCGAAATTGATCACATCCATCAGGCCAAAGACCAGGGTCAGGCCGGAGGCCATGATGAAGATCATCATTCCCATGGCAAGGCCGGATACCGTGAGCGTGAGCCAGCTCGATGTCGAGCCGATCGACAGGAAACCAAGAACCACCAGCACCGGCACGAGCAGCAAGGGCATGGCCTTTCCGATCCTGTCGGGCAGGGAGAGTTGCGCGTATTTCGGAGCGTGGTCGGGTGCCGCGGTGGTCATCAATGTGCCTCCATACTCAGGCCCATCAGCCGATCCTGCAGGGCGGCGTCACTGGCCAACTCAGCCATCTCGCCAGCCCAGACAATGCGACCGTCATCCATCACGGCTGCGGTGTCGCCGAGCGCTTTGGCGACAGCGAAATTCTGTTCGACCAGCAGGATTGAGGCGCCCTTTGCCTTCAGGTCGCGAAGTGCGCTGGCCATGGTCGAGATGATCGCCGGGGCCAGTCCCTTGGTCGGCTCGTCGATCAGATAGAGCTTTCGTTCCTCGGCCATGGCGCGGGCGATCGACAGCATCTGCTTTTGCCCGCCGGACAGGTTGCCGGCTTCGGCACGCCAGAACGTCTTGAGGGGCGGAAAAGCCCGGAAGATCCACTGCATACGGGCCGGGTCGAGCGGACCGGAGGCAGCGGCGAGGATCATGTTTTCCTCGACTGTGAGGTCGGAAAAAATCCCCATGTCTTCCGGTACGAAGCCAATGCCGGCACGGGCCCGTGCAGGTGTGGGCATCGAGGTGATATCGGTGCCGTTGAAGCGCAGGCTGCCGGATCTCGCCTGCCAGTGGCCGATGATGGTGCGCAGCGTCGTGGTCTTGCCGACGCCGTTGCGGCCGAGCAGCATGGTGACACCGCCGCGCGGGACGGTGAGGTCGACGCCCTGCAGGATATGATACTGGGCGATGTCGGTGTGAACAGCGGAAAGTTCGAGGATTGGATCAGACATCGGCAAGATCCCGTCCCATATAGGCTTCCTGGACGACATCCGAGGCCATCACCGTGGCCGGATCGCCGTCGGCCGCAAGCGCACCATTGTGCAATACGATGATGCGGTCGGCGAGCGAGCGGATGACATCCATCTTGTGTTCGACCAGCAGGATCGTCCGTTCGGTGTCGGCCTTGAGTTCGGCAATCAGGTCGAGCACCACCGGGGCCTCGTCAACACTCATGCCTGCGGTCGGTTCGTCGAACATGTAAACAGCAGGTTCAAGCGCAATAAGGATGGCAACCTCGAGCTTGCGCTGGTTTCCGTGGCTGAGGGCGCTGACCTTCTGTTCGGCAAGGTCCTGCAGCCGGACCCGCTCGAGCACCGCCATCGCCGCGGCCGAGAGCTTGGTGTGCGAGGCCGCCATGGAGAACAGGTTGAAGCCCATCTTGCGCCGGGCCTGGATGACCAGCCGCACATTCTCGAGCACGGTGAGATCGGGAAACAGGTTGGTGAGCTGGAAGGCGCGGCCCAAACCCTTGTGGCAGCGTGTGGCCACCGGGTCGCGAGTCACGTCCTCGCCCATCAGCCGAACAGTGCCCGCAGACACGGTGATCTGGCCTGATATCAGGTTGAAATAGGTGGTCTTGCCAGCTCCATTGGGGCCGACAATCGCTGTGAGTTCACCGGCACGGAAGCCGCAGCTGACCGCGTCCACGGCCACATGGCCGCCAAAGCGGACGGTCAGGCCATCCGTTTCCAGAAGCATCTGTGTCATGGCGCACCCATGGAAGGAGGTAAGGCTATCGCGGACGCCCCTTCGGGCGTCCGCGTCTCTCAGGGATTAGTTGCGGATTGGAATGTCCATGTCGTCGATGCCGATCTCGCGGACCAGAACCGGAACGCCATAGTCCTTGCCCTCCTGGACCTCGGTGCGGAAATGATACATCGACTGCAGTGCCTGGTGATCTTCCTTGCGGAAGCGCATGGTGCCCTTGGGTGTTTCCCATTCCATGCCTTCCATGGCGGTGATCAGCGCTTCGGTGTCGGTGGAACCGGCCTTCTTGATGGCCTCGACAACAGCAATTCCTGCTGCCATGCCGCCGGCAGTGAAGAAATCCGGTGGCGAGCCGAAGCGGTCCATATGTTCCTTGACCAGCCAGTCGTTGACCGGGTTCTTCGGGATCTCGTAATAGTAGTAGGTCGCGCCTTCCATGCCTGGAAGTTCCTTGTAGGCCTTTAGTGCCGCCAGGATATTGCCGCCGGTGGCAATCTCGATGCCGAAGCGCGAGGGATCCATGGCGTTGATCTTGCCCATCGGGTTGCCGCCGCCTGCCCAGATGATGAACAGTTTTTTCTCGCCTTCAATGCCTTCCATGGCGTTGAAGATGCGTTCGGCCGCCGCGGTGAAGTCGGTGGTATCGGTTGGTACATATTCCTCATGGGCGATCTTGGCACCGGAGCTTTCGAGCGCCTCGCGGAACGCTGCCACGCCGTCACGCCCGAAAGCATAGTCCTGTGCCAGTGTCGCGATTGTCACGCCTTCGCCACCCAGGGCCACTGCGTTGGAAATCGCGTCCTGGGACGAGTTGCGGCCGGTGCGGAAGATGTAGCGGTTCCAGTTTTCGCCGGTTATCGAGTCAGCCACGGCGGGCTCGACGATCAGGATCTTTTCGTATTCCTGGGCGACCGGCAGCATGGCCAGGGCGACGCCGGAACTGACCGGGCCGACCGCGATGTCGACCTCGTCGTCACCATAGGCTTCGGCCAGCACGGCCTTGCCGATATCGGGTTTGATCTGGGTATCCTTCTCGATGACGACAATCTTGTCGCCATTGATCTCCATGGTTCCACCGGTGGCGTATTCCAGGCCGAGCATGAGGCCATTGTGCGACTGCGCCGCATAGGCCTCCAGCGCTCCGGTCTTGCCATAGACATGAGCGATGCGGATTTCATCGGCAAGCACCGGTGATGCCAGCATGAAAGCAGCTGCACCAGCCGCCAGTATGGTTTTCATCTTCATTTCGGGTCTCCTCCCCTGAGCGAATGACGATGAAAACATGAAACATGAATCAATATTCATGTCAATGATCAGTCAGGGGGTAGGTGGAGACGCCGGAGCGTCCGTCACCGGTTTTTGCCAACTGGCGTTGATAGCGAGTATGTGGGCTGAAGGCCGCTCAGGTAGGTGAAGACACGTCGACAGGCACCTGTGCCGCCGATCGGAGGAACTGTTTTTGGTGTTGCGCCGCTTCTGCGGCCAAGGCCGGTCTCCCCCTTCAGTGGGGTGTGATCTGCAGGAGATGCCTTTTGAGCAGTGGTGCGATCAGGACTTGTCGGCTGGAATGCTCTGCGCAAATGGCATCGCGCCGCCGCGTTCATAGCCATTGCGGATGGCAATGTGACCGGAAAGAGTACGGATCATGCCTGTCAGTTCGTCGAAATCGACAGGTTTGGAGATGCAGGTCACAGCGCCGGTGATTTCAACCGGGATCGTCGAGGATCCCCCGCCGATCATGACAATCGGAATTCCGGCTTGGCGAAGGTTTGATGCAAATTTCAAGTCCTCGTTGTCCGGATGGCGGAAATCGAAAACCGCGGCATTGAGGTCATGGTGTGCCGTGCACACCTCATAATCGCCCCTGGTTCCGGGAACAACAGTCAGACCTCGGGCCTCAAACTCATAGAGCATATCAACGAGGAGCATCGGCTCGTCAGTGATGATCAGGATTCTTGGGCTCTCATTCATTTGCACTCCTTAAAGCGCCCTGCCGTGGCCCGGCGCTTGAGCCGCGGACACACATAGACAGTGCGCATGCCTGATAATGGTGCATAACGAACGTAGGATAAAGGCCACGGTTGTGCTGGCAGCATACACAGTGGCTTTGACTGGTTTTCGGTCACTTGCAAACTGTGCGCCAATTACTAACATAAAGCGGGGGAGCGAATTTTTGGGTGTGCAGAATGTACCGTGAAAGAAATGAGCGCCTTCAGATCATGCTGTCGCCTGAAGAGCTTGCCGCCATCGATGATTGGAGGTTTAACCAGCGCATGCCCAGCCGCGCCTCCGCGGTCCGCGAATTGTTGCGGCGCGGCCTGCAGGCTGAAGGTGTGACCATTGCCGAATCGCATGAGAAGTCCAGCGACTTCGGCGTTCTGGAGAAGCGTGGCGACGCAGAGTAGGGCGCGCATGTCTCGGACGCCCCGTCCGTGACCTTTTTTGCAATCTCGTAGCCATTGCGCGATGTCGACGAAGACTTAGCCACACGGGTTGCCGCGGGGCTGCGGCTCAAAACGCTGTCCGAGCCTGCGGTTGCAGCGCTGCCGACGTTCAGCGGTCGGAAGGCATCGAAAAATTCTCCATGGTGCTCAACGGGCCGTGCAGCTTCCGGGACCGGAAGCTGGGTGAGCTGGAACGGACGGCACCGATACAGATCTGGTCGCAGCGCTGAAAAGTTTTATCGGGAAAGATGTCGCGCCGGGAATGACTCAGTTGGGTCGAAACCCTCCTACGCAAACCAAAAAAGCCCGCCGGATTGCGGGCTTCTCTGATTCGGCGCCAGGTTTTGGAGTGCCAGCTGAACCTGTTCAGGCGTCCCGAACCAGGCCGCGCGGGCCGACGCCACCGTCCTCTTCTTCCAGGCTTACATGATAGAGCTTGTCATCGCGGAATGCGCTGGCGAAATCGGTGGTGGTTCCGTCGCCCGGCTTGGCGTCAAGGTCCAGAAAGTCGATCTCGGCTTCCGCAGCTACGACGCGGGCATCGGCGGGAGAAAATGCCCGTACCCGAAGTACGCCATGATTGGGGGCATTGTCCCATCGCGGGTCGTCTAGGCGGGCATTGGGTTCCAGCCGGTAGATGTTGAGTTTGCCGGAAGGCTGCTCGCGGGACACGGGCTCGCCAAGCGTGCCGACGCGGGGCTGGGCGGGGAAATCTGTCATGGCTGCTTTCCTTCCAGGGTTCGTCAATGAGAGGAAAACGGCTGACAGGCAATTTGGTTGCAGAACGGCGTCAAACGGCGCGCAAGGAAAGCGGGTCTGCTAGGCTGATCCCCGCATGACCAGCTTGCCGTCAAACAGTGTCACCAGGCGTGAGGTGCTTTTGTGTTCGGAATCTATAACGTTAAACAAGGTCTCCGCACTTATTGAAGCAATGGATGTGTAATCCTGTGAAACGGTCGTCAGTGTCGGGCATGTGTAGCGCGAGAAGGGATGGTCATCGTGGCCGGCCACACGCAAAGCGCAGTTTGGACCGAGGCCAACCCTGAGCCCCAGCTGATAGGCGGCTGACAGAAGGCCGATCGCCAGGCGGTCGTTGCTGCACAGAATGGTATCTGTCGGCAGGGTCCGTTCGGTTATCACGCGAGAGCCTTCGCGAAAGCCGATTTCCTCGAAATCCCAGCCGTCGCCCTCGGCCTGAACCAGATTCGGTTCGTGTCCGAGACGGTTCATCGCCTTGATGTAGGCGGCCCGTCGCTTGAGTGCATTCGGGTTTGTAGGTGTGCGCATTTCAAAGAATGCCGGCGGCTGGCCGGTTCTGCATAGATAATCGACCATCAGCCCGATGCTCTGGTCGTTGTCGGAACCGATGAAGGCTTCACCGACATTGTCGATATTCGCGTCGAACAGCACTGTCGGCACATCCTCGCAGAAGGCCGCAATGCGGCCGCGGTCCGAGACACGCCCGAGCGGGGCAAGCAAGACGCCGGCGGGCTTGATCAGGCGCAGATTGTTGAGGTTTTCGATCTCCTGTTCGGGATCGCCATGGGACCCGAGCACGATCGGACGGAATCCGGCTTCGATCACGTGATTTTCGATGTTCCGCGCAATCTCGGCAAAAAACGGGTCAGCCATGTAGGGAATGACGATGCCGACATTCTTGGTCAATCGCCGGTTCTGGTTCATGGCATAGAAATTTGGTTGATAGTCATATTGCGCCAGCGCCTTCTCAATGCGCTCGCGCGTCGATTTCCGGACGCTGTCGGCATCGTTGAAATATTTTGAAAGCGTAGGCCTTGAAATACCGCTTACGGATGCGAACTCGTCCATATTCTTGATTTTTGAATCGTTCATCCGTGAGAACCCTTGTAATCAGACCAGAAACGAAAATCCTGCAAGACCGGGATTCCCGTTAATGTGACAAGTTTGCAATGTAATTGTCGCGCGCCAAATTTACCAGCGCCCGGTCTGCACAATAATATGTTGCGGCGGCAAAGTCCGAACGGATCCAAGCTGAGCTCTCACTGCAGATCGTCGCCAACCGGGACCCTCGTTGAGCAGCGGAGAAAGCGCCAGCGCGATCACGTGGTGGTGCCTGGCGCTCATCTGGGCCTCTCTGTCCGCAGATCCTTGCCCATGACAGGCGTGTAGCCGGGCCGTGCAATGGACATTGTGGGGTTGAGTTGGGGTGCCGGTACGGCTATCTGGTCAACGCCACAGGCGGAATTGCCGCAACCACAAAGGCGCATCCACGCATGATCCCAGATTACCTCGTAACCCACTCAGGCGGCTTCCATGCCGACGAGTTGCTGTCCAGCGTTGTTCTCACCCGGCTTTTTCCGACCGCGCGGATCGTCCGCAGCCGGTCACCGGAATGGATTACACCGGCGAGTGACCGGATCATCTATGATGTGGGTGGCGCCTATGATGCCCAAGCGGGGATTTTCGACCACCACCAGCGCGGTGCGCCATTGCGTGAGGACGGGAAGCCCTACAGTTCGTTCGGCCTGGTCTGGAAGCACTACGGGCGCGATTATCTTGCTGCCGCAGGTGTACCCGAGGCGCATGTCGCCACGATACATAGCTCGTTTGATGCGAGCTTCGTGCTGCCGATTGACCTGATGGACAATGGCGCCATAAGCCCTTCGGTTGCAGGACCGTTGGCTGAGCTGACCCTGCCGGTTCTGCTTGAAACACTGAAGCCGGTGTTCGACGATCCGAACCCGGAGGCTCTGGAGCGAGCATTCGGCGAGGCTCTGGCGATTGCGCGCAGCTTTCTCGAGGCTAACATCGCCGGGAGCGCAGCCAAGCTGCGCGCTGAGGACATCGTGCTCAAGGCTGTGACGGAGGCTGGAGAGAGCCGGGTACTGGAACTGCCAATGGGAATGCCGTTTCGCTCGGCGGTGATGAAGTCAGGTGCCGATCATCTGCTGTTCGTGGTTCACCCGCGTGAGAAGGACTGGTGCCTGACCGGCATCCGCCGCGCCGAGGAAGGATTTGAATTGCGGGCCGATCTGCCGTCCGCCTGGGCTGGTCTGACAAATGGCGAGCTGGAAAAGGCCTGTGGCGTGGAAGGCGCAAGTTTCTGCCACAATGGTCGGTTCATTGCCGCCGCTAAAACCCGCGACGCCGTGCTGGCGATGGCAGAGCTTGCCGTGAAGGAAGCCGTGGCGGCAGCGTAACGTGGGGCGAAGGCCGCCGGTGCTTTTACAGATCTCTCAGATAGGTGTTTTCACTGCGCGAGGAGTCGTAAAGCGCGGGGTCGATTTCCGCAGTCAGCAGTTCTTCCGAAAAGCCGGCCTGAGCCAGTGCCGAGCCATCGGGCGCTGCGATAACGGACCGGCCGGCATAGTCGAATTCGCCGTCGCGGCCTATATTGTTGATATAGGCGATAAAAATCTGGTTCTCGAAAGCACGAACCGGGATCATCTTCTCGGCGATGAAGCTGCCTGAATATCCCATGGGTGTCGCGGTCGGCACGAGTATCATGTCTGCACCATGCAGCGCCAGCCGCCGTACGTTTTCCGGAAATTCCACGTCGTAGCAAATTAGCATGCCAAGCTTCATGCCGTGATGGCTGAACAGACAGGTCGAAGGTTTCGCGGGCGTGAACAGATTGCGCTCGTAGTCGCCATAGAGATGCGACTTGCGATAGACCGATGGTGTGCCGGTGCCGTCGGTATGAATTGCCGAGTTGTAGATTGCGTCCCCGTCTTTTTCCGCAAACCCTCCGACGAGCGCGACACCCGTCTGGTGGGCGATCTCGCTCAGCCGTGACACGATCGGCCCGTCGGCGGGTTCGGCAAGCGCCCGGATCGCCTCGCCGCCGCCATAGCTGGTGATGCCGAGTTCCGGCGTGACCAGAAGTGTTGCGCCCCCTCCCGCGGCCTGGCGAGCCGCGCTTTCGATGCGGGCAAGGTTGGCGGCGGTGTCGGTGCCCGCCGTCTGCATCTGCAAGGCCGAGATGCGGGTCATGGTTTTTCCTCGGGATTGGCGCCCAGCAGCTTGAGCAGGTCGCCATAACGGGCGATCAGCGAATAGATGACGGCAGCCAGGATCACGAACAGCACAGTGACGGAGGCCATTGTCGGGGTGTAGCCGTAGCGCAGTGCGTTGAAGATCTTGATTGGCAGGGTTTCCATGGTGAAGCCGACGGTCATGTAGGCGACGATGTATTCGTTGAGCGACAGCACGAACGCAAAGGCATAGCCCGAGACCAGGTAGGGTGTGATCAGCGGTAGCACCACGGTGCGGAAGATGGTGCGGTCATCGGCTCCCATGGTTGCTGCGGCTTCCACCAGCGACCGCTCGATGGCGGAGAAGCCGAGCGACAGGGTGACGAGCGGCAGTGTGACGAAAAAGATCGCGTGGCTGACCACTGCCGTCCAGGGATGGCCATAAAATCCGGTGGCAGCCCAGAAGGTCAGGAGCCCCAGCGCGGTGATCACCGGCGGCAGGGTGAAGGGCGCAATCCCAAGCAGCTGGAAGATGTTGGCCCAGGGCGCGATCCGGCGCCACAGGAACCACGCCAGCGGCAGCGCAATGGCCACGGCGAGTGCGGCGGAGAGAAGCGCCAGCATCAGTGAGGCGAACAGGGCATTGCGCCAGCCGGTGTCGGCGAAGATCTCGACATACCAGGCCAGCGAAAAACCCTGCGGCGGGAAGGCCAGCGTCTGTTTGGCATTGATGGAGACACCGGCAACAACGATCAGCGGGGCGGCCAGGAAAAGACCGACAAGCGCGAAATAAATGCGACGGAGAAAATGGCTCACGTGGCAGCCTCCCGCTTACGTCCGGCAAACAGGGTGAGAGCCACCATGGCAAGCGTGACCAGCACAAGGAACACGGCCATCGCAGCAGCAAACGGCATGTTGGACTGGTAGATGGCCTGATCGGTGATCAGCACAGACAATGTCCAGTGCTGCGGCCGGCCGAGGATCTGTGGTAACAGGTAGGAGCCGAGCGCAAAGATAAACACCATGATCAGCGTCGCCATGATCGTTGTCCTGAGTGCCGGCACTACGACCGTGAAGAAGGCGCGCAGCGGCGATGCACCGAGCGTTCGGGCGGCTTCGGTCAGCGTTGGATCAAGCCGGATAAGGGCCGGATAGAGAACCAGGATGGTGTAGGGCAGGGCCTGATAGACCATTGCCGTCAGCACCGCCGGAAAGCCGGGTGAAAGTGCAACCGCCTTTTCCATCAGGCCAAGAACCACGAGCAGGTTTGTGATACCGGCGGTGCGGGAGAACAGGGTCGACCAGGCAAATCCGATGATGACTTCGGACAGTGACAGCACCGACAAAAGCACCACCATCCAGATGATCTGGGCCCGCCGGGTCAACCTTGTCAGCAGATAGGTGAACGGCACTCCCAGGACGACGCAGCAGATGGCGACGAGAACCGCCAGCATCAGCGAGAAGCCAAGCACATTGGCGAAAAAGAGGCTCAGGAACCGCTCGTAATTGGAGAACACGAAGGCGGGCGTGTAGAATCCGCCCTGCTGGCGCTGGAAGAAGCTGACCGAGATCATGGTCCCGAAGGGGATAACGAAGAACACGGTGAGCATGATCGCCGGGAAGGCGATCGGTGCGTAATCGGTCAGTCTTTGCGGCGTCTCGCGTCTCATCTGTCGAGTACCACGCAGACACCCGGATCGAGCAGGACACCCACCGGCTGGCCGACCGTGACCTCGGGCCGGGAACGCGGGGTGGAGACCGCGATGATCTGCTGACCGGCGCAGTCGATGAAGGTCTCGATGGTGCCGCCGAGATCGCGAACGAAGGTTACGGTGCCGGTGATAGTGCCGTCGCTGCCGGGCGCTGTCAGGTGCACGTCTTCCGGACGGACAGAGATGACAGCCTTGCCGCCCCCGGGTGCGCTCAGTCCCGGTATGGCCTGATCGAGTGCCACGGCGCGACCGGCGCTGTCGGTGTACATGTCGATGAGATTGGTCGAGCCGATGAAGTCGGCCACGAACGTGTCGGCGGGCCTGCGGTAGATTTCCATCGGGCTTGCCGCCTGGCGGATCTGGCCCTGGTTCATCACCACCACGGTGTCGGCCATGGTCATGGCTTCGCGCTGATCATGGGTGACGACGATGGTGGTGATGCCGAGTTGCTGTTGCAATTGTCTGAGTTCCACCTGCATGGCCTCGCGCAGTTTGGCGTCGAGCGCGGACAGCGGCTCGTCGAGCAGGAACAGCTTGGGCGAGCGGGTGAGCGCCCGGGCGATCGCCACACGCTGGCGTTGGCCGCCGGAGAGTTTTGCCACTGGACGGTCGGCATAGCCGGGGAGATGGATCATCGCCAGCAGTTCGTCGACACGTCTTCTCTGTTCCTCGCGCGGGGCGCCACGGATTCTGAGCGGATAGGCAATGTTCTCGCCGACGCTCAGATGCGGAAACAGCGCCAGCGACTGGAACACCATGCCGAGGTTACGCTTGTGGGTGGGGACGGCGGTGATGTCCTCGCCGTCGAGCAGGATCTCGCCGCTGGTGGGCAGGTCGAGGCCGGCGATCATCCTGAGCAGCGTGGTCTTGCCGCAACCGGACGGCCCGAGCATGCAGACGAACGTGCCTTGCGGCACGGCAAGCTGTACGTCGTTGACCGCAGTGAAGCTGCCGAAGTCCTTGCGGACCGAATTGAGCGTCAATCCAGACATTGTGTCCCCGTTCTTCTTGCCCCGCCTTGGCGGGGGAAGGGAGGGGCCATGATCCGGCCCATCCCGTTTTCAGCCAATTACGTCCCCATACGGGGCGCAATCGTGTGTCAGCCGACGATCAGCTCGGTCCACTTCTGGTTCAGCCAGTCGGACTTGGTCTGATAAAGGTCGTAGCGCGGGATGATAGGATCAATGTCCGACGACACGCTGGCAAATTCCTCGGCCGTGAGGTCGAGTACATCACGCTTCAACGTCGGCGCGGTACCGACCTTGCGCGACAGGGTGGCCTGGATTTCAGGCTGGCTCATGTAGTCGATGAAGACATGGGCTTCCTCGACCTTGTCGGACGCACGCGAGAGCGCCCAGCAGCCCGAATCCTGGATGCCACCTTCCTTGGGGAAGGTGGAGCGGACTGGGTGACCGTCGGCGGCAGCCAGGCCGGTGACGTCGTGGTAATACTGGCCCATCGGAATTTCACCGGATTTCAATGCCTGCTCGAACTGGGCTTCGTCGCGGTACCAGAGCCGCACGTTCGGCTTGACTTCGGCGAGCTTTTCGAAGGCCTTGTTGAGACCTTCCTCGGTGTCGAGCGCATCGGTGCCGCCCAGATAAGTCTTTGCGGTCACTTCAAGCAGGAACGAGTTCGACACCAGCGCCAGCAGGCCGAGCTTGTCGGCATTGGCCGGATCCCAAAGTGCAGCCCAGCTTTCGGGGGCTTCCGGATAGGCGTCGGTGTTGCTGACCAGAGTGATGTACCAAGCCACCGCGCCGATGCCGGCAACGCGGCCATCGGGATACTTGTTGACGAACTGGGGCAGCAGGTCGTCGTAGTTCTTGATCCTGGACGTGTCGATCGGTGCCCAGAGCTCGGTCGACTGGCCCTTGAGCATGGCTACCTGCGACATCATCGAGACATCGGCGGGAGCAACGCCGGCCCTGGCGGCCTGCTCGAGCTGCACCAGCCAGGCTTCGCCGGTGGGTTCGGCGATCGATTCAACGGCAATGCCGGTGGCGGCGGTAAAATCGGGGAAGATGTTCTTGTCGAACGAATCCTTGAAGTAGCCGCCATAGACGCCGACCTTCAGCGAGCGGTCCTGGGCGCGCAGGATCGACGGCATCGACAGGGCCCCGATGGCTGCTGCAGTGCCACCGAGCATAGCCCGGCGGCTGATGGATGAATTGAGGATCTTTCGCATTGTCTGCTCCTTTGTTTGCCGGACTTTAGCCGGGGTTCCCTTGTTATCTCGCCTGAGGTTCTTTGCCTCAATGAGTGGATCTTGTCTTTCTGTTTCAGCCTCCCGAAGGGCGCTGGTCAAGATGCCTCACCGGTTATGGTGGGGCTGAAGACCATAAGACTGAGGATCTCGAACAGTACCTGTGCGCCGGCATGGGCCGTGTTGGTGGTGGAATCATACTGCGGCGCAACTTCGACGACGTCACCGCCGACAATGTTCATGCCCTTGAGGCCGCGGATCAGTTCCAGCACTTCGCGGGTGGTCAGGCCGCCGACTTCCGGCGTGCCGGTGCCCGGCGCGAAGGCGGGATCGAGGCTGTCGATGTCGAAAGAAAGATAGGTCGGACCCTCACCGATGATCTCTCGTGCACGCTCGATGATCGCGGGCATGCCCATGCCGGTTACTTCTTCTGCGTGGATCACGGTCATGCCGGACTCGTAGGAGAATTCCCACAGGTACTCGGCTGGTCCGCGGATGCCGATCTGGATCGTCCGGGTCGGGTCGAGCACGCCGTCAAGCACCGCGTTTCGGAAAGGTCCGCCATGATGGAACTTGGTCATGTCGAAGGCGCCGCCGGTGTCGCAGTGCGCATCAATGTGGATCATGCCGACGGGGCGGTTCTTGCCGACCGCCTTGAGGATCGGGTGGGTGATGGAATGGTCACCGCCAACCGAGAGCGGCAGCACGCCGGCGTCGACGATCTGGTGCAGGCGGCGCTCGATATCCTCATGGCAAAGCTCGAGCCGGTAGCGGCTCTGGAAGCTGACATCGCCGATATCGGCGACACGCAGCTCGTGCACGGGGGCGCAATCGAGGACGTGGTTGTAGGGGCCGATGCGCTCGATGGTGCGGAGCGCGCGGGGGCCGAAGCGCGAGCCGTTGCGGTTGGTGACGCCCAGATCCATCGGCATGCCGATCATGGCCACCTGCAGGTCGCCGAAATCTGGCTCGTCGTTGTCGACTTCGACATAGGGCGCTGTGAGGAAGGTCGGGATGCCGGAATAGGGTGCCAGCCGTGTGCCGCTTTCGGTGAAGATCCTGTCGGCGACGCGCCGGAACTTCGGATTGAACAATTCGCCGCCATGGCTTTCGCCATATTTGCCCTTCAGTTCGTCGAGCTTCGCCTTGTCCCAAGTCATGTGTCCGCCATCCCGAGAAAATGCAGCGCCGCGACAATCGGCGCTTTCGTTGAATAAAATGTTGCAAAGCAGCGATAGGAAAGCAATTGATATTGTTAGCACCATTTGTGTGAGAAAATCTCACATCAAGATTGAGCCGATGACACAGAGATTGCCGCCACTGAACCCGCTCCGGGCGTTCGAGGCGACCGCCCGAAACCGTTCGCTGACCAAGGCGGCAAAGGAGCTTTGCGTCACGCACGGGGCGATCAGCCACCAGATCAAGGCGCTGGAAAATTCGCTGCAGGTGAAGCTGTTCAAACGTACCGGGCAGCGCCTGACACTGACCGAACATGGCGCCGAGCTGTTACCTTCGGTGACATCTGCCTTTGAGGAAATTGCCACGGCCACGGCGAGGATGACGCGGCCGGCGAAATCCGGATCGCTGTCGATCACCTGCGTGTCGGCACTTCTGTCCCTGTGGCTGATGCCGCGGCTGGCGAGTTTCACCGCACGCTATCCGGACATAAGGCTCACACTCAATGCGGCCAATGATCCGGCGGCGATCCATTCTCCAGATGTGGATATCGCCATTCTCTATGGTGATGGCAGCTGGACCGATTGCTGGCTCAAGCTGTGGTCGCATCTCGACCTGTTTCCGATCGCCAGCCCCTCGCTGATCAACAACAAGCCGATTCGTACCGCGCGGGATCTGGCGGAACACACCATCCTGCACGGGGATGGCGGGCATGAATGGCATATCTGGCTGACGGCGGCTGATGTCCGCGGTATCTCCGGGGTGCAGCAGCACCATTTCTCCGATGCGCGGCTGGCAATCGAAGCAGCGCTGCTCGGCCACGGTATTGCGCTGGGTGACACGCTGACTGCAGCGAGCTTGTTGACCCGGGGGCAGGTGATCGTGCCGTTCAAGCTGGCCGTGCCGGCAGTCGACGCGTTTTATGTTGCCTGCAGCAATGATGTGCGCTCGACACCTGCCGTGGATGCCTTCATAGATTGGCTGTTTTCCAGCATCGAGGAAGATGACGCCCGGGCCGAGCCGATGATCGCCGCGCGCCGCACCATTCGCCGGGCGCAGCAAAACCCAGGCGTCCAACACACCGAATCCGTTCCCGTCGAACTGACAGAATCATGAAGGCCTCCATCATGCCGCGCGCTCGCATCAACCCGCTTGTCGAAACACTGTCTGCCCCACCCATTCCGGAAGTGCAGGCATGGAAACATGATTATGACGGCCGGCTGGGGCCGCTGCTTGATCTGTCGCAGGCCGTTCCCGGATACCCGCCGCATCCCGACATGTTGGGCTGGCTGGGGGAAGCGGCTGGTTCGGTGGCAATGGCCGGTTATGGCGATATCGAGGGTGAGCATGAGCTGCGTGAGGCCTATGCGGCATGGGTCAGCGATATCTATGCGGCAGACATCAAGCAGTCGAATGTTCATGTCACATCCGGCTGCAACCAGGCCTTCATGGCCGCAATGATGGCTATCGCAGGCCCCGGTGACCGGGTGCTGCTGACCAATCCGTGCTATTTCAATCACGAGACAACGCTGAAGATGAGCGGCATCGGGGTCGACTACGTCGATTGCCGGGCTGAGGACGGTTTCCTGCCGACAGTGGCGGCCGTGGAGGCAATGATTGGCGAGAATGTCCGGTCTTTGGCGGTGGTGACACCGAACAATCCGACCGGCGCCACCTATCCAGGCGGTCTGCTGCAGCAGTTGCTGGAGCTTTGCCGGGCGCGGGGCATCTGGCTGATTGTCGACGAGACCTATCGTGATTTTCTGCCGCTTGATGCTGGAGCGCCGCACGGGCTGTTTGGAGTGCAGGACTGGCAGGACAATCTGATCGGGCTCTACAGCTTTTCCAAATCCTTCTGCATTCCGGGCCACCGTGTCGGCGCCGTCACTGCCAGCGAAGCCGTGGTCGACCAGATTGCCAAGGTGATGGACAATCTGCAGATCTGTGCGCCTCGGCCACCGCAGGCCGCATTGGCGAAAGCGATTTCGGCGCTGGGAGAGTGGCGCCGGGCCAACACGCTCGAGATTGCCGGGCGCGCGGCGGCGCTGAGAGATGTCATGGCCGAGGCGGCTGGCTGGGAAATTACAGCGCTTGGGGCCTATTTTGCCTTTGTGCGTCATCCGTTTTCAGAGCTGAGCGCCTATGACGCTGCCCACAGACTGGCGCGGGAGGCCGGCGTCATCACCATCCCCGGCTCGTTCTTCGGGCAGGGGCTGGAAGGCTATCTGCGGGTGGCCTTTGCCAATGCGGATGTCGCCACGATCCGTCAGCTTGGCAGCCGTTTTTCGGCATGCGGCAGGTGACCGCGCGCTGCAGCGGGACCCGATCGGCTGTTGAGAATGCTTGCATCGGCTCGGACTGCAGTAGTCCCGGGTGGTCGCAGGATGCTCAGCTGTAGATGCGCTGTTCCATGGGAGTCCGGGAAATGAGATCGGTCAGGCCGGTCAGCATGGCGATTTCGGCGCGGTTGGGCTTGGCGTGCGGGTTCCAGACCACATGCACGTCAATCGCCGGCGGCGCTTCATAGGGCGGAAGCCGCCACAGCCGTCCGCGTTCGACATCTTCGCGTACCACGTGCAGCGGCAGCGGGCCGATGCCAAGTCCGGCGATGATCATGCGCCGCACCTCTTCGAGATTGGGCGATGTGCCAACGATGCGGGCCTCGAGCTGTGCCTCGGCACGCATCTGCGCAACCGGCCTGAGCGCATCATCCATCTGGTCGGTGACAAAGCTCACCGAGGAGTGGCCAGCAAGATCGGCAATGCTGATGCCTTCGCGGCCGTAAAGCGGATGGGTCGGGCCGCAGAACAGGCCGAAAAACTCGCGGAACAGCCGCCTGTACTCGAGTTGCGGGCTGCGTTCCATGACCAGGCAGATGGCAAGCGAAGCGCGGCGGGCGGCAACCGCAGTCAAGGCGCTGCGGCTTGCCATCGCTTCGATCGACAGGGTGGCGCGGGGATGGTCCTTGTGGAACTGGGTCAGGGTCTGATCGAACAACGGGCTTATCACATGGCTTGCCATGACGATGCGGACGTGGCCGCTGACCTCATCCTCGACATCCCTGATGGCGGTGCCAAGACGCAGGATGGCGCTGTGGATGTCGATCGCCTCGTCATGGAGCAGACGTCCGGCGGCGGTGAGCTCGAACCGTCCCGGTTTGCGGTTGATCAGCTGTTTTCCCAGGCGTTCTTCAAGACGTTTGAGGGCACTGGAGACTGTTGGCTGCTTGAGGCTGAGTCGTTCGGCGGCTTCGGTGACCGATCGGGAGTCGGCAAGGACCAGAAAGGTTCGCAGCAGATTCCAGTCGAGATCGCGGGCGAGACGTTCGGGGGGCGTGAGGCTGCTCATATCATTATAGGTATCATCTATAGTTGAAATATCAATTATCTATTTGATCAATGCGTCTTTCCCCAACATCATGACTTAAACAAGAACGCGGGGGAGCGTCGGAACCATGAGCATCGAACAACGTGAGGCGCGGCAGCCGTGGATCCTGCTGTCTCCCGCACTTGCGGCGATCGTGATGTTGCTGATCGTGCCACTGGTTTTCATTGTGGTCTATTCGTTCTGGCTCAAGAGTGCCGCAGGCGCCGACACGCCCGGATTTTTCCTCGACAACTGGCAAGAGGCGCTGACTGATCCGTTTTACCGCGACATCCTGCTCAACACCCTGAAGATTGCAGCAATCACGACACTTGTCTGCGCGCTGCTTGGCTATCCGGCGGCCTTCTTCATCGCCCGGTCCCAAGGCAACAAGGTCGGGCTGCTGGTGCTGCTGATGCTGCCGTTCTGGATCAGCTACATCATTCGCACGATGAGCTGGATCAATATTCTCGGCGTCTCGGGTGCGCTCAATTCGGCGATGATCTGGCTCGGGATCATCAACGAACCGATCCAGATGCTCTACAACGAAACCACCGTCATCCTCGGCCTGGTGCATTTCCTGCTGCCGTTCATGGTACTCAATATCTTTGTCAGTCTCGACGGGATCGATACCAATCTGGAAGATGCCGCGTCATCGTTGGGGGCGACGCGCTGGCAGGGCTTTCTGCAGGTGACGCTGCCGCTGTCGCTGCCCGGACTGGCAGCCGGCGGGCTGCTCTGCTTCGTGCTGTCGGCCGGTACCTACATCACGCCCGTGATCCTCGGCGGGCCGCGCGACGCGATGTTTGCCAATCTCGTCTACGAGGCCATCATCCGGCAGCTGAACTGGCCGCTCGGCTCGGCGCTGTCGCTGCTGCTTCTCGCCGTACTCGGCGTCCTGGTCATCATCTACAACCGCTACCTCGGCATGGCGCAACTTGCGAAGGGGTTGGGCTGATGGGCTGGCGTCTGATCCGCTTCTACACGATCCTGGTGTATCTCTTCATGTTCCTGCCGATCGCGGTGGTGGTGCTGCTGTCATTCAACGCCAACCAGTTCGGCAGCTTCCCGATGACCGGATTGTCGACCCGCTGGTTCGAAGCGCTGTGGAACAATGAGGCCATCATGCGGGCGTTCCGGACCTCGATCGTGCTCGGGCTGATGACGGCTGCGATCTCGACCGTACTTGGGGTACTGGCCAGCCTGGCGCTGGTGCGCTACCAGATACCAGGCCGCAACATGATCACCACGCTGCTGATCGCGCCGATCCTGGTGCCGGAAGTGGTGCTGGCGGTGGCGCTGCTGCTGTTTCTCAACTTCCTCGACATCGGCAAGAGCTTTACGCTGCTTTTGGCGGGCCATGTGATCTTCACGCTGCCCTTCGTCATCCTGGTGGTGCAGGCGCGGCTGATCAGCATCAGGCGTGATGTCGAGGAGGCCGCACTGAGCCTTGGCGCCTCACCGATGCAGACCTTCCTGAAGATCACTCTGCCGCAACTGATGCCGGCGGTTGCGGCGGGAGGGCTGTTCGCCTTCACCATCAGCTTCGACGACATCACCGGGACGCTGTTCTGGAAGCCGGGCGGGGTTGAAACCGTACCGACGCAGATCTTCTCGATGCTTCGCAATTCGATCTCTCCGGAGATCAATGCCCTCGGCACGGTAATCATCGTGCTGACGGTCGGGCTACCGCTCATCGGTGCGGCCCTTGCCCGAAGACTTGCAACGAAAAGCGGCGGATAAACCGCCCATCCGAACCTGAACCAGAGTAGGAGAACAAGAATGGACGATACAAAACGCTATGAGCGGCTGCGCGAGCGGTTTCAGAACGGCGATATCAGTCGCCGCAGGTTTTTCGGGCTTCTCGGTGCCGCGGGTGCCGCCTATGGGCTGCAGATGCCGTTTGCCCGCCAGGCGCTGGCCGCCGGCGATGTCAGCCAGGTCCGCTTTGACGGCTGGGGCGGCGTTGTCTCGGAAGCCTTCCGCAAACACGCTTTCGATCCCTACACCGACAAGACCGGCATCAAGGTCATCGACGGCACTTTTCCCGGTGGCGACGAGTACCTGGCCCTGGTTCGTGCCAGCCAGCCGGGCGAATACAACATCGCCCATCTGTCTGGCGTCTTCGATTACGCCCGTTACCACAGCTTCGATCTGACCAGCGAACTCAACCTCGCCAACATTCCGAACATGGCCAATGTCATGCCGGCGCTGATGAATGCGTTCAAGTCGATCACGCCCGACAGTCTGAGCGCCGCGCCCTATGACTATGGCACCACGGGTCTGGCCTATAACCGCAAGTTCATTTCCGATGAGGAGATGAGGGAAAAGGGCGCCAAGATCCTGATCGACGAGAAGCACAAGGGCAAGATCGGCGGCTGGAGCGACTGGCGTACCCGGATGTGGTATGCGGCGCTGCAGACCGGCCAGGATCCCAACAATATCGAGGATACGGAAGCGGCATGGGAAGCCGTGCGCAAGCACCGCGATCTGGCACTGAAATACTGGGCGTCCGGGGCCGAGCTGATGAGCCTGCTGGCGGAGGAAGAGATCCACGTCACTGAAGGCTGGTCGGGCCGCATCTTCGCGCTGCAGGAACAGGGTCACGACATCGGCTATTACGATCCGCCGAACGGCTTTGGCTGGCAGGAATGCCTGTTTGTGCTCAAGGGCAGCCCGATGTCGGCGTGTGAAGAACTGCTCAACTTCATGCTCGACAAGGAGACCTCGATCGCAGTCGCCGAAGGGCAGAGTTATCCGCCTGCGCTCGATCCGACCAAGGTCGATCTCGGGGACAAGATCCCGAAGCTGCCGGCGTTCGATCCGACCGGCACACTTTCCGGTCTGACCTTCGCCAATCCGGCCTACTGGAACGGCAACGAGGCCGAGTGGTCGAAGGAATTCGGCCGCGTCCAGCGCGGCTACTAAGCCAGTCGCCGGTCCCGCCATTGTGGCGGGGCCGGCCCCCTGAAAATCCGGAGGCACGCAGATCGTGAGCGCCGTAACCCTGAACAACATCGTCAAGCGCTTTGGCGACTACACCGCCGTGCACCAGATGTCGCTGGACATAGAAGAGGGCAGCTTCGTCACGCTGCTTGGTCCCTCGGGCTGCGGCAAGACCACGACCTTGCGCATGATCGCCGGCCTGCTTGATCCCAGCGAAGGGGAAATTGCCATAAAGGGCAAACGGGTCAATGACGTGCCGATCCACAAGCGCAATCTGGGGCTGGTGTTTCAGAATTATGCCCTGTTTCCGCACAAGACGGTGGCCGACAATGTCGCCTTTGGTCTCAATTATCGCAATGTCAGCAAGGAAGACGCCAGGCGCAAGGTCGCCGAGGCGCTGGATCTGGTGCAGCTGCCAGACCTTGGCGGGCGCTATCCGAAAGAGCTCTCCGGCGGTCAACAGCAGCGCATCGCTCTGGCGCGGGCCATCGTCATCGAGCCGGACGTGTTGCTGCTCGACGAACCGCTGTCGGCGCTTGACGCCAATCTGCGCGAGGACATGCGGGTCGAACTCAAACGGATCCAGCAGAGCATCGGTGTGACCACCGTGTTCGTCACTCATGACCAGACCGAAGCACTGGCGATGTCGGACAAGATCATCGTTATGTCTGAAGGCCGGGTCGAGCAGATCGGCGCGCCGGAAGAGGTTTACAATACCCCGGCAAGCGAGTTTGTCGCCCAGTTTCTTGGGGCCTCGAACCTGCTTTCAGCGAGTTGCACGGGAGTTTCCGGTGGTGAGATAGCGGTCGAGCTGCCCGGGTTCCCCCGTATCGTAATCCCGAAGCAACGCGCGCCAACGGTCTCCGCGCCGGGTCCGGTGCGACTCATTATCCGGGCGGAAAGGCTGGTTTTGAAACCGGAAGGCACTGTTGCCGGAGAGGAGTTGGGCGTTGATGCGGCGGTCGAAAATGTTGACTACCAGGGTCAGTCCGCGCGCTATTTCCTGCGGGTCGGAGAGCAGCAGCTGCAGGCCATCAACATGATTGATGATCATCCGTTTCCCGCGGGATCGAAGGTTACAGTGCAGCTCCGTGCCAAGGACTGCGCAGCATTGCCGGTGGAGGCCCGCACGTGAAACCCGAAAGCCATCTGTTTTACCAGACCCGTTCGCGCAGGCCGGTGCTGGCCGAAGCGCGCGGGGTCTATATGTGGGATGTCGACGGCAAGCGCTATCTCGACGGTTCGTCGGGGGCGATGGTCAGCAATATCGGCCATTCCAACCCGCGCGTGATCGATGCCATGCGGCGACAGATGGAAAAATCCACATTCGGATACCGGCTGCATTTCGAAACCGAGCCCAGCGAGAAGCTTGCGGCCAAGGTCGCGTCGCTGTCGCCTTCCGGGATGGAGAAGGTGTTCTTCGTCTCTGGCGGCTCGGAGGCAGTGGAAAGTGCCATCAAGCTGGCGCGGCAATATGCAGTGACGGTTGGACAAGGCTCGCGCTGGAAGGTGATTTCGCGCGATCCGAGCTATCACGGCTCCACGCTGGGCGCACTGGCCTTGACCGGCTATGCACCTTTGTCGGACCCGTTCATGCCTATGATGCAGGCGATGCCGAAAATTCCGGCGCCTCGGGCCTATCTCGACGGCCTGGATATCAACGACCCTGCAACCGGTCAGCATTATGCCGAGATGCTGGAAGCGAAAATCCTCGAAGAAGGTGCCGATAGTGTGCTGGCATTCATCGTGGAGCCGATTGGGGGCGCGTCGACCGGCGCGCTGGTGCCTCCGGCTGGTTACATGCGGGCGGTTCGCGAAATCTGCGACCGGTACGGGGTCTTGCTGATCCATGACGAAGTGATGTCGGGTGGTGGGCGGACCGGCAGGTTCATGGGAGCGGAGCATTTTGGGGTCGAGCCGGACATCATTGCCATCTCAAAGGGATTTGGCGCCGGTTACGCACCGCTTGGCGCCATGATCGCGCATGACCGGCTGGTCGATCCGGTGCTCGATGCCGGCGGCTTCCTGCATGGCCACACCTATGCCGGCAATCCGCTGGCCTGTGCCGCAGGCCTTGCCGTGATCGAGGAAATCGAATCCGGCGGTCTGATGCAGAATGCCAGCCGCATGGGCGGCGTGCTCAAGTCGCGGCTTCAGAACCTGATGCAGAGGTTTTCCTTCATTGGCGATGTCCGCGGGGAAGGGCTGCTGCTGGCTTTCGAGCTGGTGTCCGACCGCCAGAGCATGCAGCCGCTGCCAAGGGCGCTGAATGCCTATAACGAGCTGGTGGAGCTCGCCTACGCCGAAGGGCTGATCATCTATTCCCGCCGGACGCGTGGCGGGTTGGAAGGCGATCATTTCCTGGTCTGTCCGCCGATGATCATCTCGGAAGCCCAGGTTGATGAGATTATCGAGATGCTCACCAATGCGCTCACCAAGTTCGCTGTCAAGGCAGGGCTTGCGGTCGAGACGGCCTGACGGAGATCCGCATGTCGAAAATCATCATCTCCTGCGCCGTAACAGGCTCTATTCATACGCCATCAATGTCACCCTATCTGCCGGTGACCGCCGAGGCGATCGCCGGGCAGGCGATCGGTGCGGCGGAGGCTGGGGCTGCCATCCTGCATCTGCATGCCCGCAATCCGGAGACGGGTCAGCCTTCAGCCGCGCTCGAGCACTATATGGGGTTTCTCCCCGCCATCCGGGCCGGTACAGACGCGGTGGTGAACCTGACCACCGGCGGCAGCGCAGTGATGACGCTGGAGCAGCGTTTGACCGGTCCACTGGCGTTAAGGCCGGAAATGTGTTCGCTCAACATGGGTTCGATGAATTTCGCGCTCTACCCGATGCTCGGGAAACGCACAGAGTGGCTGCATGACTGGGAAGAACCGTTCCTTCGAAACTCAGACGATCTGGTGTTCAAGAACACGCCGCGTGACATCGAGGGCGTGCTCAGGCAGATGGGACAGGAGCGCGGTGCGCGGTTCGAGTTCGAATGCTACGACATCAGCCATCTCTACATGCTCAGTCATTTCATCGACCGTGGTCTGATCCAGACGCCGATGTTCATCCAGTTCGTCATGGGTGTGCTGGGTGGCATCGCTACCGAGCCGGAGCATCTGGCCTATCTCAAGCAGACTGCCGACAGGCTGTTCGGGGATCGGTACATGTTTTCGGTGCTTGCCGCCGGACGCCAGCAGATGGCCCTGGCGAAGCTGGGCGCAACCATGGGCGGGCATGTCCGGGTGGGGCTGGAAGACAATCTCTACATTGCACGCGGACAATTGGCCCAGTCCAATGCCGAGCAGGTGGAAATGGTGCGCGACATCGTCGAATCGGTGGGCCGCGTGGTGGCGACACCCGATGAGGCGCGGGCGATGCTGGGGCTGAAAGGCAAAGACAACGTGGGATTTTGAGCGTGAGTGATATCAGCATCCGGCCGGCGGTGCCCGGCGACGTTGAAGCAGTGAACCGGGCCCTGTCGCAACTCTCGGCCGATATGGGCGACGCGCACAAGGCCAGCGATGCGGATATAGCGCGTGCCTGTTTCGGCCCGGCTCCGGTGCTGCATGCGCTGGTGGCGAGCGGCGTAGACGGGAAAATCAATGGCGTCGCGGCTTACTCCCCCTTCTTCTCGACCGTCTACGGCTCTGTCGGGATTTATGTTTCAGACCTCTGGGTGGATGAGAAAATTCGTGGTCAGCGGCTGGGTCAAAGACTTTTGGCGGCTGTGCACAGGGCCGGGCATGAGGCCTGGGAGGCAAGCTTCATCCGGCTCGGTGTGTATCATGCCAACTCCAGGGCGCGTGCCTTTTACGAACGCATCGGTTTTGTTGCTGCAGAAGATACAGAATTCATGACGCTGGCCGGCGACGCGCTTCGGTCTCTGGGAGAGAAGGCATGAAGGCGATATTCGATGAGCGTCAGTGGGCGCATGACCCGAAACATTTCATGGCCAATGGCCAGCTTTCGGCCAATCCGGAACAGCCGCAACGGATCGAGGAACTGAGCCGTGGCGCCCGGGCTGCGGGCTGCGACTTTCACATGCCTTCCGATCACGGCATGGGGCCGATTGCCGAGATCCATTCGCCGGAGTATCTGACCTTTCTCGAGACCATCCATGCCCGCTGGATCCGGACAGAGGGCGCTTCAGACGAAGTGATTCCGAACATTCACCCGGATCGCCGCACCGTCAGTTATCCCAAGTCTGCAACGGGGCAATCCGGCTTTCATCAGGCCGACACGTCGTGCCCGATCACCGCCGGTACCTGGCAATCTGCCTATTGGTCGGCGCAGTCGGCGCTCAGCGCCGTCGACGCGGTTCTTACCGGCGAGCCGACTGCCTATGCTCTGTGCCGGCCGCCCGGTCATCATGCGTTCGGCGATCTGGCCGGCGGGTTCTGCTTTCTCAACAATTCGGCGATCGCGGCGCAGGCACTGCTGCGGGCAGGGCACAGGCCGGCGATTCTTGATATCGATGTGCATCATGGCAATGGCACGCAAGGCATCTTCTATCACCGCCGCGATGTGCTGACCGTTTCGATCCATGCGGATCCGGCACGCTTCTACCCGTTTTTCTGGGGCGATGCGGCAGAGCGTGGCGAGGGCGAGGGAATGGGCTACAATCTCAACCTGCCGCTGCCGCGGGGAACCGGTGACGTGGATTACCTGGCAACGCTGGAAATCGCTCTCAAGCGGATAGGCTCCTTTGGCGCAGATGTGCTGGTGATCGCGATGGGGCTGGACACGCACGAGAACGATCCGTTCCACGGCTTCAAGGTCACGACACCGGGCTTCGGCGAGATCGCCCAGGCAATTGCGGGGCTGGATCTTCCCACTGTCATCGTGCAGGAAGGCGGGTATCTGTCGTCCGATCTGGGCGACAATCTGACCAGCTTTCTCAACGGGTACCAGGCAGAATGAACACGAGCTCCGATATTCTGGTGATTGGCGGCGGCATCGCCGGCATCAGTGCTGCCGCGCGGCTGGCGCCAGACGCCAAGGTGACCGTGCTCGAGTCCGAACCGGTGATCGGCCATCATTCCTCCGGCCGTTCGGCGGCCATTTTCATCCGCAATTACGGCAACGCAACTTTGCGGGCACTGAACGCTGCTTCGGCGGCATTTCTGGCGCAGCCGGAAGGGGTGGCAGAAACCAGCCTGTTGTCACCGCGGGGTGAATTGTTGCTGGCAACGGAAGAGGACATGGCCCAGTTCGAGGCCTATCTCGATGGCAGTGACGGGCTTGAGCGGGTGTCGCCGCAGCAGGCGCTGGAGCTGGTACCGATCCTGCGACAAGAGACGATTGCCGCCGCTGCGATCGAATGGGATGCGCAGGACATTGACGTCGACCGCATGCTGCAGGGCTTTGCCCGGCGGCTGCGCAATCTCGGCGGCAGCATCATCACCGGCGCTGGGGTGCAGTCGATTGTGCGCCGGGATGGCGTCTGGACTGTGGCCACGCCGGCGGGCGAGTTTTCTGCGCCGGTGCTGATCAATGCTGCCGGTGGATGGGCTGACCATGTGGCGCAGATGGCTGGTGTCCATACTTTGGGTCTGGCGCCCTTGCGCCGGTCGGCAGTGTTGATCCCGGCGCCTGACGGGCATGACATCACGCGTTGGCCGCTGTTCGCCAATGCCGGGGATCAATGGTATGCCAAGCCCGAAGCCGGCAAGATCATGATCTCGCCGGCGGATGAGGATCCTGTCGAACCGCATGATGTCTGGGCTGACGATATGGTGGTCGCCGAGGGGCTGCACCGGTTTGAACAGGCGGTGACCATTCCGGTGACGCGGGTCGAGCACTCCTGGGCGGGTATGCGAACCTTTGCTCCGGACCGGACGCCGGTGGTCGGTTTTGCGCCGGAAGCAGAAGGTTTCTTCTGGCTTGCCGGGCAGGGCGGCTACGGCATGCAGACGGCGCCTGCCTTGTCGCAATTGGCCGCGGATTTGTGCCTGGGACGGCTGTCGCAGCTGGGGGAAACCGTATTAGAAGCGCTGAGCCCCGAACGGGCGGCACTAAATTTCAACAGGGACAATAGACATGAGTGATATCAAACGCATCGAAACCGGGCCGCGCATGAGCCAGGCCGTGGTCCATGGCGGCGTCGTCTATCTGGCCGGCCAGGTTGGTACGGCCGGCGCCAGCATCACCAAGCAGACCGAGGACATTCTCGCCAATATCGACCGGCTGCTGGCTGAAGTCGGTTCGGACAAGACGAAGATTTTGCAGAGCACGATCTGGTTATCCTCGATGGATGATTTTGCCGAGATGAACGCTGTCTGGGATGCCTGGGTGCCGCAGGGCCATACGCCCGCGCGTGCCGCCGGCGAATCCAAGCTTGCGACGCCGGACTACAACGTCGAAATCATCTGCATCGCAGCCGTTTGAGCTTACATCGAGGGACGGGGTTCTGAGACCTTATCCGACGTCGCGCATCGACGATGTGCGGCGTTTTGCATCGGTGGATTGCGGAGAAGTTCAGGAGAAGGCCTCGCGGCGGCATTGGAAACTGTGCCATAGTCCAAGCCTTCCCACGAAAGCGATTCCATGCCGCAGTCCCAAAGCCGTGCCCAATCCGCAGCCAGCAGCGATGCTCCCACAGATCCGCTCGCGATCTTGAACCGGATCTACGGCTATCCCGAATTCCGGGGCCGCCAGGCCGAGGTGGTGAACCAGGTCGTGTCGGGCGGAGATGCGGTGGTGCTGTTTCCCACAGGCGCCGGAAAATCGCTCTGCTTCCAGGTGCCTGCACTGTGCCGCGACGGCGTCGGCATCGTCGTCTCGCCGCTGATTGCGCTGATGCGCGACCAGGTCGAGGCGCTCAGGCAGCTGGGCGTCCGGGCCGCGGCGCTGAATTCCTCGCTGTCGCGCGATGAATTCATGGATGTGCGCAACGCGATCAGCCGTGGCGAACTCGCTCTGCTTTATGTGACGCCGGAACGGATCGTCACTCCGGGCTTCAAAAATCTGGTCGGCAAGGCGAAGATCGCACTGTTTGCCATCGATGAAGCCCATTGTGTCTCGCAATGGGGACATGATTTCCGGCCCGAGTATCGTGAACTGGGCCATTTGGCCGAGCTCTATCCGGGCGTGCCGCGCATGGCGCTTACCGCGACAGCTGATCCACATACCCGCGACGACATCATCGACAAGCTGGCGCTGCATTCGGCTGAGGTGTTCACAACATCGTTCGACCGGCCCAACATCGCTTACGAGATCGTCGAGCGCGACCAGCCGCGGCAGCAGCTGTTGCGGTTTCTGTCCCGCCATACGGGTTCGAGCGGGATCGTTTATTGCCTGTCGCGTGCAAAGGTGGAGGACACGGCAGACTGGCTTAACAAGCAGGGCATCAGGGCGCTGTCCTACCACGCCGGCATGACACGCGAAGTTCGTGACGCCAACCAGGACGCGTTTTTGAAGGAAGAAGGCCTTTGCCTGGTTGCCACCGTCGCCTTCGGCATGGGGATCGACAAGCCGAATGTGCGTTATGTCGCCCATATGGATCTGCCGGGCTCGGTCGAAGCCTATTACCAGGAAACCGGGCGTGCGGGCCGCGACGGGCTGCCATCCGATGTCTGGATGGCCTACGGCATGGCCGATGTGATCCAGCGCGGCCGCATGATCGATGGCGGCGGATCGGCCGAGGACATCAAGCGGGTGGAGCGGGCCAAGCTCAATGCGCTTCTTGCGATCTGCGAAACGGCGGGCTGCCGACGGCAGGCAATCCTTGCGCATTTCGGCGAAGCGCATCCGGGCAATTGCGGCAATTGCGACACCTGCCAGAAGCCGGTCGAAACCTGGGACGGAACAGAGGCAGCGATCAAGGCGCTGGCGGCAGTCTATCGGACCGGCGAACGCTTCGGCACCGGGCATCTGATCGATGTGCTAACCGGCAATGAGAACGACAAGACCACGCGTTTCGGCCATGTCGACATGCCGGTCTTCGGCGCCGGCAAGGATATCCCGGCCAAGACATGGCAGTCGGTCTACCGACAGTTGCTGGCAAGCGGGCTGGTCAGTGTCGATCATGAGGCCTATGGCGCGCTGAAGTTGGAGCCTGAGGCCCGTGCGGTGTTCAAGCGCGAGCGTGATGTGCGCTTCCGGAAGGACAGGCCGACCAAGGGCAAGGCTGCGCGAGGTGCGTCGTCAAGCTCCATGAATGCGAAATCCGCGCTTGAAGGGGCAGATGTCGAGCTGTTTGAAGCACTTCGCGCAGCCCGCATGGCGATTGCCAAGGAACTGGGTGTCCCGCCTTATGTGGTCTTCCCCGACACAACGCTGGTCGCATTTGCAACCAGCAGGCCGGTGGACCGCGAAGCGCTGCTCGGTATCTCTGGTGTCGGCCAATCCAAACTGGAGCGTTACGGCGACAAATTTCTCGACGTCATCCTGACGCACCAGAGGTAGGCTTCGAGGCCGTGTGATGGGGCGTTAATTCACCGTTCCATTCTGTCAGTCGTCGCCTCACGCACCACTGCGGAGATCTGCAGCAATTGCTTGGCGAGCGGGCTGGTCTTGCGCCAGATCATGCCGATGGTCCGCGATGGTTGCGGCGACTTGAAATGCGCGATTGAAACCGGGGCGGACCGGGTTTCGACCGGAATAGCCATCTCCGGGATCAGTGTCACCCCAAGCCCGGCGCCGACCATCTGCACCAGCGTAGCGAGCGAACTGGCATCCAGCATCTCGCGCGGCCGGGTCGACTGAATGTCGCAGAATGACAGCGCCTGGTCTCGGAAGCAGTGGCCTTCCTCGAGCAGAAGCAGTTTCATCTCGCGCAGATCCTCGTGATCGGGCACCGGCTTGTTCTCGTCTCCTTCTGGGCGTACCAGGACAAAGTTTTCGTCGAACAGCGCGACCTCAGTCAGGGATGGTTCCGAAACCGGCAGGGCGACTATGGCCGCGTCAAGAAGACCGTCGGAGAGTTCGTGAACCAGAATCGGGGTCAGCGATTCGCGGATCTGGATTTCGATGCCGCTGTTGGCAGCCGTGAGCTTGGAAATGATGTCCGGCAGCAGGTAAGGCGCGATGGTCGGGATGACGCCAATGCGAAGCCGCCCGACGAGCTGATCGCGGGAGGCACGTGCCAGTTCGCTCAACTCGTCGACGGACCGGAGAATGCCCCGGGCGCGCGTGGCGAATTCCTCGCCGAAACTGGTCAGCCGTACCTGGCGTGCGCCGCGTTCGAAGAGTTCGGTTCCCACTGTTTCCTCGAGCTCCCGGATCTGCACCGACAAGGCCGGCTGGGAAATCGAGCAGGCGTGGGCCGCGCGGCCGAAATGGCCATGCTGTGCCAGCGCCTCAAAATACCGAAGCTGTTTGAGGGTCAGGTTTCTCATAGTTTCAAATTATCAGAGTGATCAATAAAAACAACTTATCCCAATGATATGGCTTTGCTACACTGTGCTGACACATGGAGGAGTTATCGGTGACCCCGGTGCCTCGCCCGCGCGGCAGGCAAGCTCGGGGCCTTGTCTTGAACGGCAGGGACAACGATGTGGTTTGCCCTTGAACAAGGGGGACCATCCTCCCGACAAGAATCAGGCAACCGCCAACCCACACACACAACAGGCAGGATCGGAGAGCACGATGAATGAAATGCCAAAAATGGGCAAATGCCCGGTCGCACACGGCGCCACCAACATGAGCATGCGGCAGAACCGCGACTGGTGGCCCAATCAGCTCAATGTCAGCATGCTGCACCAGAATTCGCCTGCTGCCAGCCCGATGGATGAGGATTTCAACTACATCGAAGAGTTCAAGAAGCTCGACCTGGCTGCGGTCAAGCAGGATCTTCACGCGCTGATGACCGATTCGAAGGACTGGTGGCCGGCCGATTTCGGCCATTACGGTCCCTTCTTCATCCGCATGGCCTGGCACAGTGCAGGCACCTACCGCACCGCGGATGGCCGTGGCGGCTCGACCTCCGGGGCGCAGCGTTTCGCGCCGCTCAACAGCTGGCCCGACAACGTCAACCTCGACAAGGCACGCCGCCTGATCTGGCCGATCAAGCAGAAATACGGCAACAAGATCTCCTGGGCCGATCTGATGATCCTGACCGGCAATGTCGCGCTGGAATCGATGGGTTTCAAGACATTCGGTTTTGCCGGTGGCCGCAAGGACGTCTGGGAACCGGAAGAGGATATCTATTGGGGTTCGGAAGAAACCTGGCTCGATGACAAGAACCGCTACGATCCGGAAAAACCTGAGCGCGAGCTGGAAAATCCGCTGGCTGCCGTGCAGATGGGCCTGATTTACGTGAACCCGGAAGGCCCCGGCGGCAAGCCGGATCCGTTGGCCTCGGCCCGCGACATCCGTGACACTTTTGGCCGGATGGCGATGAATGATGAAGAAACTGTCGCCCTTATCGCCGGTGGTCACACCTTCGGCAAGACTCATGGCGCCGGAGATGCCGGCCTGGTTGGCGCTGATCCTGAAGCTGCAGGCATTGCGGAACAGGGCCTGGGATGGACAAGCAAGCACGGCACCGGCATTGGCGCTGACGCCATTGGCAGTGGCCTCGAAGTGACCTGGACCCAGGCTCCGACGCAGTGGACCAATCTTTATTTCGACAACCTGTTCGGCTTTGAGTGGGAATTGACCAAGAGCCCTGCCGGCGCCTGGCAGTGGCAGCCAAAGGACGGCGCCGGTGAAGGCACGGTTCCGGCCGCGCACGACCCCTCAAAGCGCGTTGCGCCGGGAATGCTGACGTCGGACCTGGCGCTGCGTTTCGATCCGATCTACGCTCCGATTTCCAAGCGGTTTCACGAGAACCCGGACGAGTTTGCAGATGCGTTTGCGCGGGCCTGGTTCAAGCTCACCCACCGCGATATGGGACCGAAGACCTGCTATTTCGGTCCGGAAGTACCGGAAGAGGATCTGCTCTGGCAGGATCCAATTCCCGCGGTTGATCATCCGCTGGTCGAGGCAGATGAGATTGCTGAGCTGAAGGACAGGATCGCAGCGTCGGGCCTCTCGATTGCGCAGATGGTATCGACCGCCTGGTCATCGGCCTCCAGCTTCCGCGGTTCGGACAAGCGCGGTGGCGCAAACGGCGCCCGAGTGCGGCTTGAGCCTGCAAAGAACTGGGCAGCCAACGAGCCGGAGAAGCTGGCCAAGGCCCTCGCTGTTCTGGAAGATGTGCAGAAGAGCTTCAATGATAGCCGCAGCGACGGCAAGAAGATCTCGATGGCCGACCTGATCGTGCTGGCGGGCTCAGTCGGGATCGAGCAGGCCGCCAAGGCTGCGGGCAAAACCGTTGAGGTTCCGTTCGCGCCGGGCCGGATGGACGCAACGCAGGAGCAGACCGATGTCGAGTCCTACGATGTGCTCGAACCGGCTGCCGACGGGTTCCGCAACTTCCTCAAGGCCCGCTACACCTCGTCCGCCGAGGAACTGCTGATTGACAAGGCACAGCTGCTGACGCTGACCGCGCCGCAGATGACGGCTCTTCTGGGCGGCCTGCGCGTTCTTGGCGTTAACCACGGTGAGGTGAAGCACGGCGTACTAACCGACAAGCCCGGTACGCTGAGCAACGACTTTTTCGTCAACCTGATGAGCATGGACACCAAGTGGTCAGCCGTTGACGAGGACGAGGAAGAGTTCGAAGGACGCGACCGGGTAACCGGCGAGTTGAAGTGGACCGCCACACGCGTCGATCTTGTGTTCGGCTCGAACTCGCAGCTTCGCGCGATCGCCGAGGTCTATGCCCAGAGCGATGCCGAAGACAAGTTCGTCAGGGACTTCATTGCAGCCTGGACCAAGGTGATGAACGCAGATCGTTTCGACCTCGCCGTCTCCGGATAACAATGCGCCGGGCGCGAACAGCATCCTGTTCGCGCCCGGGTTTAAGGCAAGAGGCAAGAAACCAGCCCCCAAGGGAGCTGGTTCATCCGTTAACTTCAAAGCAAAGTGGTGCAGATCAGCCGAGCACTTCCTTGATGCTGTCGGCCATCGACAGGACGATGCTGTCGGCTTCGGTCTTCGACAGGCAAAGCGGCGGTGCGAAGCCGATGATGTCACCCTGGGGCATGGCGCGGGCGATGACATTGCGCTTGAGCAAGGCCGCAGCCAGCTGCGGGCCGATCTTTTTCGATGAATCGTAAAAGGTGCGATCCGACTTGTCTTCCACGAACTCGACGGCGCAGAGCAGGCCCTCGCCGCGCACGTCGCCGACATGAGCGTGACCGCCGACAGCGTCCGCCATCGCCTTGTTGAAATAGGCGCCCATCTTTCCGGCATTGTCGACGAGATCCATGGAGTCGATCAGATTGAGATTGGCGACACCGGCGGCAGCGCCGATCGGATGGGCGGAGTAGGTCCAGCCGTGACCGATGGGCCCGTTCTCGTCGGTGCCCTGTTCGAGTACTTTCCAGACCTTGTCGGAGATGATCGAGCCCGAAAGTGGCGCATAGGCAGACGTCAGGCCCTTTGCGATGGTGATGATGTCGGCTTCGATGCCATAGTGATCGGAGCCGAACATGGTGCCGAGGCGGCCGAAACCGGTGACCACTTCATCGGCGATCATCAGGATGTCATGCCTTTTCAGCACCTTCTGGATGGCTTCCCAGTAGCCGGCGGGCGGCGGCACCAGGCCACCGGTGCCGAGCACCGGCTCGCCGATAAAGGCTGCAATGGTGTCGGCGCCTTCGCGCTCGATCAGGGCCTCGAGTTCGCTGACGCAATGGGCGACGAACTGGGCTTCGGTCTGGTTCAGATCGTCGCGGCGGAAATAATCCGGTGCCGTGGTGTGCTTGACCTGCGACAGCGGCAGATCGAACTTCTTGTGGAAACCGGCGAGCCCGGTCAGCGAACCGGTCATCAGGCCTGAGCCGTGATAGCCGCGCCAACGCGAGATGATCTTCTTCTTCTCGGGGCGGCCCAGAATGTTGTTGTAATACCAGACCAGCTTGATGTTGGTTTCGTTGGCATCCGAGCCGCCAAGGCCGAAATAGACCTTCGACATGTTCGACGGCGCCCGGTCGAGCACCATCTTCGACAAGGTGATCGAGGCCTCGGTGCCATGACCGACATAGGCGTGGTAATAGGCCAGCTCCCTGGCTTGGGCCGCGATGGCATCCTGGATCTCGGTGCGGCCATAGCCGACATTGACGCAATAGAGACCGGCGAAGCCGTCGAGCAGCCTGTTGCCGTCACGGTCCTCGATGAAGACGCCATCGCCGCCTGTGACGATCCGCGACGGACTTTCTCCGCGGGCATGCTGGGCGAGATGGGTCGACGGGTGGAAGAAGTTTTCCCGGTCCCACTGGGACAGTTGATCGTTGGTCAGCATTGTTGTGTCCTTTCCGATGTATGTCATGCCCAGTCGCGGCAGACGTATTTGACCTCTGTGAAGGCCTCCATGCCAAGGCGGGAGCCTTCGCGTTCGAGGCCGGATTGTTTCATCCCGCCGAAGGGAATGGGCGCGCCGGTGACCTTGGTCCGGTTGACCGCAACCATGCCGAACTGGAGGGTGCGGCTGGCGCGGTAGATCCGGCGGGGATCCTGGGTGTGCAGATAGGCGACCAGACCATACTCGGTGTCATTGGCTTTTTGCAGGACTTCTTTCTCGCTGTCGAATGGCGCGATGGCCGCCACCGGTCCGAACGTTTCCTCGTGCATGATCAGTGCGTCGGCTGAGACATCGGCAAGCACCGTTGGTTCGAAAAACAGGGGGCCAGCCTTGTGTGCCTTGCCGCCGGTAAGCAGGCGTGCGCCTCTGGCCAGCGCATCGGCAACATGATCCTCTTGCTTGGCAACAGCCTTGTGATTCATCAGCGGCCCGATGTCGGGATCCTCCAGACCGACGCCAACAGACAGCTTTGATGCGGCGTCGGAAAACCTTGCGCAGAACGCATCGTAGACCGGGCGCTCAACAAAGAAGCGGTTGGCGCCGAGACAATCCTGACCGGAGGTCGCGAATTTCGCCTTGATGGCCTCGTCGACGGCCTGGTCGAGATCAGCATCGGCAAACAGGATGAACGGCGCATGACCGCCGAGTTCAAGCACCAGCCGTTTGACCGTGTCAGCGCTCTGCCGGTAGAGGAGCCGGCCGATCTCGGTTGAGCCGGTAAACGAGACGGCACGCACGCGCTTGTCCTTCATCCAGGGTTCGACAACCACCGGCGCTGCACCGGTCACCACGTTAAAGACGCCTGCCGGAAAACCAGCGCGCTCGGCAAGCTCGGCCAATGCGAGGGCCGAAAAGGGCGTTTCCGCGGAAGGATGGGCAACCACGGTACAGCCGGCGGCAAGTGCGGCGGCCGCCTTGCGAGTGAGCATGGCGGAAGGGAAGTTCCATGGCGTGATCAGGGCTGCGACACCGACGGGTTCGCGCCAGATCTCGACCTCGGCGTCGGGCAGATGTGAGGTAACGCTCTCGATGTTGGGGCGCTTGGCTTCCTCGGCAAAAAACTCGACAAAGGAGGCGCCATAGTCGATCTCGCCGCGGGCTTCGGAGATCGGCTTGCCCTGCTCCAGCGTCATGATATGGGCCAGGTCCTCCTTGTGCTCGAGCATCAGCTCGAACCAGCGGCGCAGGATGGCCGAGCGCTGTTGCGGCAGCATCGACGCCCAGATGCCGAATGCTTCCTGCGCGGCATCGACGGCTGCAGCGCTGTCGTCTGTCGAGAGGCTTGCGACATCGCCAAGGTGGCTGCCGTCGGCCGGGTTCGTCACCGCGAACATCTGGGCCGCGGCTCCTGCGGTCCAGCGGCCTCCGATGTAGGAAAAGCCCCTGAACAGGGCCGGGTCGGAAAGCTCGAACTGCGTCGTCTTGAATTTGGTCTGGACAATGGACACTGCGGTTGCTCCCGGGGTTGGGTTGCCTTGTCCAAGGATAGCTGCGCCGGCAGGGATGAATTCTCTGATCGCGGTGTGTCTGCCAGAGATTTCATCCATTGTTTGGCTTTTGGCAGGCTAATTCGTCTCCGGGCTTGCCGCGGTAAGGATGTCGAAAGGCGGAACCGTAGAGTGCTTGACCGGCTTGGTGACGATGTAGGTGAAGTAGCGCGCAAGCCCGGCGCGGCGGGCGAGCAGATCGTCGATCAGCCGCTGGTAGCTGTCGATATCGCGGGTGACGACATGCAGCAGATAGTCAAAGCCGCCGCCGAGCGCCCAGCAGGAGAGGATTTCATTGTAACCCTGAACGGCCTGTTCAAACGACTGGAACGTTGCTGCGCGGTGGTTTTCCAGCTCGATCATGACGAAGACCGAGACCTGGGGACCGACATGCTTGAGCTCGATCTCGGCGTGATAGCCGGAGATTATCCCCGCCTTTTCCAGACGGCTCAGCCGTTCCCAACACGGGGTCGGGCTGAGATTGACCCGTTTGGCCAGATCGGACTTGGAAATCCGGCCTTCCCGCGAAAGGGTCGCGAGGATCTTGATGTCACGGTCATCGAGTTTGATTGAAGTCATGGAGGGACTTTTGATTGAGCGCCGGGGGGTTGTCAATTAATGTGATAAAGGCCATCAGTTAATCATGACAATCTGGCCTCCGAAATCAGGCGAACTCCGCCGTCCCGCCTATAAGTCGCTGGCCGATACCGTGGTAAGAGCTGTCGATGCAGGTGAATTACACAGCGGCGACCGGCTGCCGACGCATCGGAACCTGGCCTATGATCTGGGGCTGAGCGTACAGACGGTCAGCCGGGCCTACGACGAACTGATCCGGCGCGGGGTCATTGCCGGCGAAGTCGGACGCGGAACTTTTGTCCGGGCAGGCAGGAGTGATACAAAAACGCCCTTCGTGCAGGACAGCCAGAACGAGAAATTCATCGATTTTTCGATTCTGATGCCGGTTTTTGAAGCCATGCATCTTGCCGAGATGCAGCGTGCCCTGACGCAGCTTGGAGCTGATCTGCCGAGTTCGGCCGTTTCGGCCTTCCGTCCCTCGACGGCGCTGAGGAAATACACAGCTGCGGCCACGAAATGGCTCGAGGGCTGTGGGCTGAACCCTTCGGCGCAGGGCTTGTTGATGACCAATGGCAACACTTCAGCGATGACCATTGCGCTCATGACGGTTGCCAGCTGCAGCGACCTGATCGTCACGGAAGATCTGGCGCATCATACCCTGAAGGCGCTATCGAGGTATCTGGGACTCCGTATCCAGGGACTGGAGGCCGATGCGGAAGGCGTTGTTCCCGCGAGTTTCGCAGCAGCGTGTCAACGTTCACAGGTCAAGGCGATCTATCTGATGCCGAGTGGGCTGAACCCGCGTGCAGCCACGATGTCGGCGGAAAGGCGAGCGGAACTTGTCGCTGTTGCCCGTCAGCATGATGTGATGATTATCGAGAACGATGCCTGGGGACCGTTGCAGCCCGACAGGCCGGCCCCCATCGCTGCGATGGCGCCGGAGCGGACGTTCTATTTCACCAGCCTAACCAAATGCATCATGCCAGGCCTGAGGTTCGGATTCCTGACCATGCCGGAGGCTTTTGCATCCGCTGCGGCCAACCGCCACCTGGTGACAAGCTGGATGGCCACTCCGCTGATGGCGGAGATCGGATGCCGCTGGATCGAGGACGGGACAGCCGAGCGGCTTTTGAATTGGCAGATGGATGCGCTCGGCAAGCGCAACGAGGTGGCTGCGAAAGCCCTTTCGGGCATCCCGTTCCAATCCAGCCCGAACGGCATGCATGTATGGCTTCCCATTCCCGGAGCCTGGACCGAAGAAGAGTTCGTGGCGCACGCCCGGCTCAATGGCGTGGCGGTGGCCCCGGGATCTGCCTTTGCCATGTCGGAGAGTGCACGCGACCAGGGTGTCCGCATTTGTCTGGGGGCTGAAACAAGCAGGACACTTCAGCGCGGTCTCAACGTGATCGCCCGGCTTGCCCGCAGCAACCCGGAGCCGGCTCTGCTCACTCTGTAGGCTGCTTCTGTCTACCAAGCCAATTACCAAGAACCGGTCATTGCTCGGAATGCGCATCTGTTCGGGGTTGCGTCTCTTCAATATAATTGTCATGATTTAATAATCGCATTGACTCTTTATTGTCCTTGTTCAACTCTCGTTAAATCATAACAATGAGAGGCGGGAATATTGGCTATGCAGTGCTCCACCCGCTCGCAGGGACGTTGCCGGAGGCTTGAACAGGTCATTGCAATTTACGTCAGGCTCCGGCGCAGCAAATCTGCCGGTCAGAAATCCGGACGACAGATGTGAAAGCACAATCAGAAGAGAGGAACGATCATGACATCGACATTCCGCAGTTTTCTCGGCGGCGTTGCCGCCGTCGCAATGATGGCCGGCGGCACGCTTGCTGCCCAGGCCGCCGACTGGAAATACGCTTTCGAGGAATCCCTGACCGAAGTCCAGGGTGTCTATGCAACCAAGTTCAAGGAAGCCGTCGAGGCCAATTCCGATCACACGATCCAGTTGTTCCCCTACGGAACGCTCGGTGAATCAGCCGATATCATGGAGCAGGCGCAGGCCGGAATCCTGCAGTTTGTTGACCAGTCGCCCGGCTTCACGGGTGCGCTGATCCCGGAAGCCCAGGTGTTCTTCGTACCGTATCTCTTGCCGACGGACCAGGAGCATCTGGCCCGCTTCTACAAGGAGAGCAAGGCGATCAACGAGGATTTTTCGGAGCTTTACGCGGAACAGGGGCTCGAGCTTCTGGTGATGTTCCCCGAAGGCGAGGTGGCGATGACCACCAAGGAGCCGGTCAAGAGCTGTGCCGATCTCAACGAGGTCAAGTTTCGGGTCATGACCAATCCGCTGCTGGTGGAATCCTACAAGGCTTTCGGCGCCACGCCGACGCCTCTTCCGTGGGGCGAAGTCTATGGCGGTCTGCAGACCAACATCATCCAGGGCCAGGAAAATCCGACATTCTTCCTGTACTCGACCGGCATCTACGAAGTCACTGATCACATCACCTATACCGGCCACAACAATTTCACGACTGCGGTCATGGCCAACAAGGATTTCTATGACAGCCTCAGCGATGCCGACAAGAAGGTGATCGAGGACGCTGCCGCATCGGCCTACGACTACATTGTCGAGTACCAGAAGGGCCTTGCCGAGAGCGAGCTCAAGAAAATCAAGGAAGCCAAGCCGGAAATGACGGTCACGGTGCTCTCGGAGGAAGAGCGTGCCTGCTTCAAGGAAGCGGCAGCAGAGGTCGAGGCCAAGTTCATCGAGATGACCGGCGAGAGCGGCAAGGCGATTCTCGAGCAACTGAAGGCAGACCTGGAAGCAACCAAGGGCTGAACCCGCGATCTGCACCGTTTTGAGAATTCCGGAGGCCATGCGATCGTGGCCTTCGGTCCGGGCAGTCAGCAAGCCGGGAGGCGATCTTGGACGATCTAAAGGAAAACAACCCGCATGACTCATCACTCCCGGGTTTTCTGGGAGTGATAGATTCAACCATCAGCCGGGTGGAATCGGTCCTGCTTGCCGCCGGTGTGCTGCTGATGGCGCTGAACACGGTCGCCAATGTGGTTGGCCGGTTCGTGTTTCAATACAGCCTGTTTTTCTCCGAGGAGCTCAACAGGATCCTGATCATCCTGATCACATTTGCGGGCATCAGCTATGCTGCCCGCCAGGGTCGGCACATCCGCATGTCGGCGATCTATGATGCACTGCCGCCGCCGGCGCGAAAGGGATTCATGGTCCTAATTGCCGGGGTCACCGCGGTCGTCATGTTCGCGCTTTGCTATTTTTCGATTGGCTACATCACAAAGGTAGCGACCTCCGGCCGGGTGCTGCCGTCGCTGCAGCTGCCGGTCTACTGGATCTTCCTGTGGGTGCCGGTCGGCTTCTTCATGACCGGGCTTCAATACACGCTCACCGCGGTCAAGAACCTGACTGGAAAAGACATCTATCTGTCGACCCGCGTGCTTGAGGGTTACGACAAAGACGAACTCGAGGTCTGAGGGAGACGATCCATGGCACTGACCATTTTTCTGATCATGATCGTTCTGCTGCTGCTCGGTTTTCCGATGATGATCCCTCTACTCGTCGCCTCTTTTGTCGGCTTCCTGTTCATGTTCGGCGACATCGGCAAGATGGACTTCATGGTCCAGCAGATCATGGCCGGCATAAGGCCGGCCTCGTTGATCGCTGTGCCGATGTTCATCCTCGCAGCCGACATCATGACTCGAGGGCAGTCGGCCAACCGGCTGATCGATATGGTGATGAAGTTCATGGGCCATGTCAAAGGCGGGCTGGCGGTCAGCACGGCGGCTGCCTGCACTCTTTTCGGGGCAGTATCGGGTTCGACTCAGGCAACCGTGGTTGCGGTCGGCTCACCGCTGCGCCCTCGGATGCTGAAAGCAGGCTACAAGGATTCCTTTGTTCTGGCGCTGATCATCAATGCGTCTGATATTGCGTTTCTGATCCCGCCATCGATCGGCATGATCATTTACGGGGTGATCTCCAGCACCTCGATCTCGGAGCTGTTCATCGCCGGAATCGGGCCCGGGCTTTTGCTGCTGGTGTTGTTTTCGGCCTACAGCATGGTCTACGCCTTCATCAACAAGGTGCCGACCGAGCCGAAGGCCAGCTGGGCCGAGCGGGGCCAGGCGGTCAGACGGGCGGTCTGGCCGCTCGGGTTCCCGGTCATCATTGTCGGCGGAATCTATGGCGGCATCTTCAGCCCGACCGAGGCGGCAGCGGCCTGCGTGCTTTACGCGGTCATCCTCGAATTCATTGTGTTCCGTTCGCTGAACATCCCGGACATCTACCGCATCGCCAAGTCGACGGGGCTCATTACCGCGGTTGTCTTCATTCTCATAGGCGCAGGGGCAGCGTTCTCCTGGGTGATTTCCTTTGCCCAGGTGCCGCAAGCTATACTGGCAGCTGTCGGTGTCGCCGATATGGGGCCGAAGGGCGTGCTGGCGGTGATCTCGATCGCCTTTTTCATCGGCTGCATGTTCGTCGATCCGATCGTGGTGATCCTGATCCTGGTTCCCATCTTCGCACCGGTGGTCAAATCGGTCGGGCTCGACCCGGTGCTTGTCGGTACCATCATCACGCTGCAAGTGGCGATCGGATCAGCGACACCGCCATTCGGGTGTGACATCTTCACGGCGATCGCGATTTTCAAGCGGCCCTATATCGAGGTCATCCGTGGCATTTTCCCGTTCACGGTGATGCTGCTGTGCGTCTCCGTCGCCCTGATCTATTTCCCGCAGATTGCGTTGTTCCTGCGCGACCTGGCATTCCGGTAAGGGAGTAATCGATGTTCGAACGAATTCTCGTCGCGGTCGATGGCTCCGAGGGCTCAAGGAAAGCCCTGCGGCTGGCGTCGAACTTGCAGCAGACCTGCGGCAGCGAATTGCTGATCCTGACCGTGTTCCGGCACCATTCACTGCTGGAGGCATCCATGTCGATGGTGCGTCCGGACGATCCGGAAAGTCTTGATGACTCGATGCGGAGCTATGCCAAGGAAGTGGCCGAAGAAGCCAAGGTGATCGCGGCCGAGGTTGGCGCCAGCAACGTGCGGGCCTTCGTCAAGGCTGGCCAACCGGCGCGGACCATCGTCCGGTTCGGCGAAGAGCACAAGGCCGACCTGATCATTGTCGGCAGCCGTGGCCAGGGCGACGTGCAGGGGTTCCTACTGGGCAGCGTCTCGCACAAGGTGACAAGCCTGGCCTCGATCCCGGTGATGGTGGTCTGAGAGTTTCGGGCAATCAGGGACGCGACCGCGTGCCAGGACAGGGAGGAGTTGCCGTATGAACGACATCAGTGTTTCACGGTCGGGCGAGCCGGTTCGTTTCAACGATCCCGGCGTGACTGCGCGGTTCGGTCTCATCGCGCTTGCCACCGACCTGACCAGCGAACGCGATCTCTACCGGCAATTGCCGCGCAAGGACGTGTCGATCCATGTCACACGTGTCGCATTCGAGAATCCGACCACACCGGCAAATCTGCGCAAGATGGCGCCGCGGCTGACGGAAGCCGCGCAATTGCTGGCGCCGCTGCAACCGCTCAAGGCAATCTGCTACAGCTGTACCGCCGCGTCTGTTGCAATTGGCGACGATCCTGTCAGGGCATCGATCCAGGCAGGCATCGGCGATGTCCCGGTGATAACCCCGTCAGCGGCTGCGCGGATGGCGTTTGCGGCGCTCGGCGTCCGCAGGATTGCCGTTCTCACGCCTTATTCGGTGGAAACCACGGAACAAATGGCGGCCTATTTCACCCGGCACGGAATGGAGCTTACCAATGTGGAATGCCTCGGCCTCGAGGATGACCGGGACATGGCGCGGGTCAGCGATCAGACCATTCTGGGTGCTGCAATGAGCGTTGATACCGCCGACGCGGAAGCGCTGTTCATTTCCTGCACGGGCCTGCCGGCGATCAATGTGATTGCGGAACTCGAAACACGGATCGGTAAGCCGGTGGTGACCTCCAACCAGGCCAGCGCCTGGGCGATGGCGCGGCTCGGCGGGTTTGCCGATTATTGGCCTGCGCAATTCGGCCAACTCTTTGGCTGCGCCTTGCCAGACGATGGCTTTGGAGAGGCTGCCTGATCATGACCCGAACCTTTGTTGATCTGAATGAAATCGAACGCGCCCGCGCAGCTATCGCTGCTACCGTGCGGATGACGGCGGTGAATGTGTCACCCTCGCTGTCCGATCTTTCCGGTGTGCCGGTGCATCTTAAACTCGAGCACACGCAGCTAACCGGCAGTTTCAAACTGCGCGGCGCGACCAATGCCGTGCTCTCCTTGAGTGACGCCGAGAAACGCCGTGGCGTCGTTGGCGTCTCGACCGGCAACCACGGGCGGGGGCTTGCCTATGCGGCAAAGGCTGCCGGGGTGAAATGCATCATTTGCATGTCGCGGCTGGTGCCGCAGGCGAAGATTGACGGTATCAAGGCGCAAGGCGCCGAAGTCCGTATCGTCGGCAGTTCGCAGGATGAAGCGCAGGGGGAAGTGGACCGGCTGGTGTCGGAAGAGGGCATGACCATGATCCCGCCCTTCGATCACCGCAAGATCATTGCCGGGCAGGGCACGCTCGGTCTCGAACTGATCGAACAGGTGCCGGGCGTTGCAACCGTGCTGGTGCCGCTGTCGGGCGGTGGCTTGATCTCCGGCGTCGCCGCAGCGCTGAGAGCCAGGCGTCTCGCTGTCCGGATCGTAGGGATCTCAATGGAGCGCGGTGCTGCCATGCATGCCTGCCTGCAGGCAGGTAAACCGGTCTTCGTTGAAGAACTTGCCACGCTGGCCGACTCGCTTGGTGGTGGAATCGGGCTGGAGAACCAACTCACTTTCGCGATGACGCGGGATCTGGTCGATGACGTCATTCTGGTCAGCGAGGCAGAGATCGCAGCGGCGATCCGGCATGTCTACTGGCAGGAGCGCCAGATCATCGAAGGGTCCGGCGCCGTGGGTGTCGCAGCCCTTCTCGCGCAGAGGGTCGAGAGTGCCGGCCCGATCGTCACCATTCTGAGCGGCGGCAATATCGACATGCAGCAGCACCATCGCATCATCTCCGGCGAAGACGTCGATGTAACCCAAGAGGCGGCATAACATGGCTGACATCAAGATTCTGACGGAAGCGGATTTGCGCAGGCTGGTGACGCTGGATCTTGATGCCATAGACTGCGTCGAGCAAGCCTTTGCCGCGCTTGCGTCAGGCGATGTGGTGATGCCGCCGATCCTGTCGATGGCGATTGCGCCGTTCAATGGCGAGGTTGATGTCAAAACCGCGTTCGTACCCGGTATCGACAGCTTTGCCATCAAGGTTTCCCCGGGGTTTTTCGACAATCCGAAAATCGGGCTGCCGAGCACATCGGGACTGATGGTGCTGTTTTCGGCGAGAACCGGAATGCTCGAGGCGCTGCTTCTCGACAATGGCTATCTCACCGATGTGCGGACGGCAGCAGCAGGCGCGGTTGCCGCGCGGCATCTTGCACGTGCTGATGCCTCCACCGCCTGCATTCTTGGTGCAGGTGCCCAAGGCAAGCTGCAGCTCAAGGCGCTCAGCCTCGTTCGCCCGATCGAGAGCGCGACGATCTGGGCGCGGGATCCGGACAAGGCGGCCTCGGCGGCCGTGGAAATGACTGCGGAACTGGAGATAGAAGTGACTGCTGCGAGCGAACTCCCCGGTGCAGTTTCAGCGGCGGATGTTGTTGTCACCACCACGCCCGCGGCACAGCCGATCCTGCAGGCTGAATGGTTGCGCCCAGGCCAGCACGTCACGGCGATGGGGTCGGATCAGGATCACAAGAATGAACTCGAACCGGCCTGTTTTAGCAAGGCTGACCTCTATGTGCCTGACCGGTTGTCGCAAACACGCCTGCTGGGCGAGCTGCGATCCGCGATAGAAGCAGGCATCGTGGCGTCCGATGCGGAGTTTGCCGAACTCGGCATGATTGTTGCGGGCAAGGGCGAAGGCCGTTCATCCGACAAGGCGATCACCATTGCCGACCTGACGGGCACCGGCATTCAGGACACGGCAATCGCCACATTTGCCAGCCGCCGCGCACTTGCGGCCAATGCCGGTACCGACTTTTCAAACTGAAGCTTCACCCAGAAAGGAAAATCCCCCCGAATGTCCGCGCCACTTCTCAATTTCAGCCGGGACGAATATGCTCAGCGCGTCGCCAAGACGCGTGCTGCCATGGCTGCTGCAGGTGTTGATGTCATCATCGTGTCCGACCCGTCCAACATGGCTTGGCTGACCGGCTATGACGGTTGGTCGTTCTATGTGCATCAGTGTGTGGTGGTTGGCCCTGATGGGGACCCCATCTGGTTCGGTCGCGGCCAGGATGCGAATGGCGCACGTCGCACGGCCTATCTGGGCGAGAGTGACATTATCGGCTATGCGGATCACTACGTTCAATCGACCGAGCGGCATCCGATGGATTATCTCTCGGCCAAGTTGGAAGAGCGCGGCTGGGGTGCCAAGCGCATCGGTGTCGAGATGGACAATTACTGGTTCTCGGCGGCGGCCTATGCATCGCTGCAGAAGCATCTGCCGAATGCAAAATTCTCTGACGTCACCGCGCTGGTGAACTGGCAGCGAGCGGTCAAGTCGAGCCAGGAACTTGACTACATGCGCAAGGCGGCGCGGCTTGTCGAGCGGATGCACCAGACGATCTTCGACAAATGCGAAGTGGGGTATCGCAAGTGCGATCTGGTGGCCGACATCTACGAAGCCGGTCTGCGCTTTGACGACGGTCTGGGTTTTGGCGGCGATTACCCGGCGATCGTGCCGCTGCTGCCGTCTGGCGCGGATGCTTCGGCGCCGCATCTGACCTGGGACGACAAGCCGATGAAGAGCGGCGAGGGGACCTTCTTTGAAATTGCCGGGGTTTACAAGCGTTACCACTGCCCGCTGTCGCGAACGGTGTTTCTGGGCAAACCGACACAGACCTTCATCGATGCCGAGAAGGCGGTGCTGGAAGGCATGGATGCGGGACTGGAAGCGGCGAAGGCCGGCAATCTGTGCGAGGACATCGCCAACGCGTTTTTTGCGGTCCTGAACAAATACGGGATCACCAAGGACAACCGCACCGGTTACCCGATCGGCCTGTCCTATCCGCCGGACTGGGGCGAGCGCACCATGTCGCTGCGGCCGGGCGACAAGACCGTGCTCAAGGAAAACATGACGTTTCACTTCATGACCGGGCTGTGGATGGATGACTGGGGCTTCGAGATTACCGAGAGTATCGTCATTGGCGCCAATGGTCCCGAGTGCCTGGCCAATGTTCCGCGCCGGCTGCATGTGAAGGATTGATCGTTCATGCCTGGCAATCCGATTACACCAACCATACCGCTCAATGAAGATGGCGTGCATCACGGTTTTCTGCGCCTGCCCTACAGCCGGGATGATTCCGCCTGGGGGTCGGTGATGATCCCGATCACCGTGATCAAGAACGGTATCGGACCGTGCGCGCTTCTGACCGGCGGCAATCACGGCGACGAGTATGAAGGCCCTGTCGCGCTGATGGAACTGGCGGTGTCGCTGAAGCCCGAGGATATCGAGGGCCGTGTGATCATCCTGCCGGCGATGAATTACCCGGCTTTCCGGGCGGGTACCCGCACGTCGCCGATTGACAGGGGCAACATGAACCGATCCTTTCCCGGCTCGCCCAATGGCACGGTCACGGAAAAGATCGCGGACTATATCCAGACGGTACTGCTGCCGGAAGCCAGCATCGTGCTCGATTTCCATTCGGGCGGCAAGACGCTGGATTTCATCCCCTTCGCGTCGGCCCATGTGCTGGAAAACAAGGAGCAGCAGGCGGCCTGTGTTGCAGCGGTCGAGGCGTTCAATGCGCCCTATTCGATGATCATGCTCGAGATCGACAATGTCGGCATGTATGACACCAGCGTCGAGGATCAGGGCAAGACCTTCGTCACCACGGAACTGGGCGGCGGCGGCACCTCGACGGCGCGGTCCAATGCCATCGCCAAGAAAGGCGTTCGTAACGTGCTCAAGCACGCGGGCATTATGAAGGGCGAGCTAGAGATTGCCCCGTCGATCATGCTCGACATGCCTGATGACGACTGTTTCGTTTTCTCCCAGGACGACGGCATGATCGAGGCGGTGAAGGATCTTGGCGACGAGGTGGAGAAAGGCGATATCGTCGCCCGTGTCTGGCCCGCCGACCGAACTGGCCGGATGCCCGTCGATTATCGCGCCCGGCGCTCGGGCATTGTCGTGTCACGGCATTTTCCCGGCCAGGTCAAGGCGGGCGACTGCATGGCCGTGGTGGCAGTCAAGGTATAGGCCTCCTACCCACCGGAGGACCGGTTGCAAAACAAACGCCCCGACGGATTGCTGGTCGGGGCGTTTCAAATTGTGGTCGAGATAGGCCGCGCCCCAAGGGCAAGATCAATCGATGCGGGCGGCAATGCTCTTGAGCTTGCAGTAGCTCCTGAGACCCTCGATGCCCTTTTCGCGGCCGAAGCCGGATTGCTTGTTGCCGCCGAAGGGGACTTCGATGCCGCCGGCGAAATACTCGTTGATGTAGACCTGGCCGGCGTCGATGTCGCGGGCCAGCTGATGCGCTCTGGCAAAATCGCTGGTGAACACACCGGCGACAAGTCCGAAGCGGGTGCAATTGGCCAGGTGCAGAGCGTGGTCCACATCGTCGGCCTTCTGGACGGTGAGAACCGGGCCGAAGATCTCCTCCTGTACCAGCTCGTCGTCTTCCGGACGGGCGGCGACGATTGTCGGCTCGATGAAATAGCCCTTGCCCGCTTCAGTATCAGGCGAGATCTGCCCGCCGCAGATGAACTCGGCGCCGCGCCCGCGCGCCCGGTCGAGAAAGCCGATGATCCTGTCGCGCTGGTCGGCGGAGCTGACCGGGCCCATATCCGGGGAACGAAGACCGTGACCCAGCGAAATTGCCTCGGCCCTGGTGCCGAGAGCCTCGATGAAACGGTCGTGAATGCCGGCCTCGATCACAAGGCGCGACCCGGCCGAGCAGATCTGTCCGGCATGCTCGAAAATGGCACCGGCGACATTGGCGACAGTGCTGTCGAAATTGCAGTCGTTGAGCACCACGACCGGGGACTTGCCGCCCAGCTCCATAACCGAACGGGTGACGTTGGCGGCGCAAGCGCGCATCACGTGTCCGCCGGTCGCGACAGAGCCGGTGAAGGTGACGTGATCGATGCCGGTATGCGCCACCAGGGGTGCGCCTACTTCCGTGCCTGTACCGGTCACGACATTGCAGACGCCTGCGGGCAGCCCGGCTTCGGTGAGAAGCTCGGCCAGCAAAAGGGCTGTGAACGGGGTCAGCTCGGCGGGTTTGACAACCACGGTGCAGCCGGCTGCGAGCGCCGGGGCCATGCCGCGGGCTGCGGTCGAGATCGGGAAATTCCAGGGGATGATGTGGGCGGTGACGCCGACAGGTTCGAGTTGGCTGAAGCCGACATAGTTGGAGGGCAGCGGGAAGCTGCTGCCTTCCAGCTTGTCACAGGCACCTGCGTAGTACTCGAAGGTGCGCGCGGCACCCGAAACGTCGCCCCGGGCTTCGGCGATTGGCTTGCCGCTGTCGAGACATTCCACAATCGCCAGACGCTCGCTGTCGCGGCGGATCAGTTCAGCGGTCCGGGCGAGGATGCGCCCGCGTTCGGCGGGGGGCGTCTTCCGCCAGAAAGCAAATGCCTTGCGTGAACTCGCAACGGCGTCGTCCACATCATCGGCATCACCGCGAGCGAAGCTGGCGAAGCCTTCACCGCGGCCGGGATCTTCACTCGACATGGTGCGGCCGGCACGGGCAGCCTGGTAGGCGCCGTCGATGAAATGGCCATCGGGAAGGCGCAAATCGCTCGCATCGGTGAGATATTTGAGCAGGCTATCGGGTTGTGTGAGCATGGTCAGGCTCCCATTGAGCTGATCTGGTGTTTCGACTGTTCGAGCCAGGCCGGGCTGATCTCGACACCCCAACCCGGGGCATCGGTCACCGTCGCCTTGCCGTCGACAATCGTGTAGGGCGATTGGACGAACAGATCGTCCTGCCAGGGGTAGTAATCCTCGCCCTCGATGGAGAACTCGAGATACTTGCCGGCGTTGGGGATGGCGCGCAGCAGGTGCATGGTGAAAAGGGTGACCATCGACCAGTTGGCGCAATGCGGTGTGCAGGGCAATCCGGCTTTCGCCGCCATGTCGGCCACCCGCAAGGTGCGGGTGAGGCCGCCGAGATAGCAGATGTCGGGCTGGACGATGTCGACGGCCTTCATGCCGATCATCCAGCGCCAGTTTGGCAATTCGCAATCCTGTTCGCCGCCGGTGACATCGATGGGCAGTGCAGACAGGGCTTCGGTCACTTCCCTGGTCTGCTCATACTCCCAATAGGGGCAGGGCTCCTCGAAATGGCTGATGCCATTGTCGGTCAGCAGCTTGGCAATCTCGATGGCCTGTTTCGGTGCATAGCAGGAATTGGCGTCAACCAGCAGGGCGACGCCGTGGTCCATCGCCTTGCGCATGGTGGGCACGATCTCTTCAGTCCTGCCGGGCCATTCATCCTGGCCGCGGCCGCATTCGGCACCAATACGGAACTTGAAAGCGTCAAAGCCGAACTCGTCGCGCAGGCGGCTCAGACGAGCAGCTTCGTCCTTGGGCGTGATGTCGCGCTTCATCGAAGAGCCGTAGGCGCGGATGGTTCCGTGTGTGCCGCCGATCAGCTCGCAGACGGGCTTGCCTTCAAGGCGACCGCGCAGATCCCAAAGCGCCGTGTCGAGGCCTCCGAGAGCACGCTTGAGATAGGAGCCGGGAAACTTGTGCTCCTTCTCGGGAATCAGATCGACGAGATATTCGATGTCGAGTGCGGACTGGCCGAGCGAATAGGGGGCCACCTGCCGGTGCACGACTTGGGCTGTAATGTCGGCATGGTAGGGCGCCACCTGGCCCCAGCCGATGTCGCCCGTGTCTGTGGTGACCTTGACGAAGCAGACGAACTCGTTGGTGAATGTTTCGATGTGAGCGATTTTCATGTGATCCAAACCTGTGCCGACATTTTGGTCTGTCCTAGCGGCTAGATTGGACTTACGATAAGGTCCAATCTCGCAAAGCTTGCAGGCCAATTTCGGCAGGAGAAGGTGACAGCCATGAAAACCAAGGCCGGAGCCATCCTTTCCTCGATCCGGATCGACCGTAGCCAGGACCGAAAAATCAGCGTGCAGCTCTATATGGGACTGCGTGACATTATCCTGTCGGGCGGCCTGAAAGGCGGCGAGCGGCTGCCTGCGACGCGGACGCTCGCCAGCGAAATCGGGGTGTCGCGGACAACCGCACTTGATGCGGTCAGCCGGCTGATCTCGGAAGGCCTGCTGGAATCACGGATCGGCGCCGGCACATTCGTCAGTCACACCATGACGGGCCGGACGCCGGTCAAGCCAAGGTCCGCAGGAACTGTGAGCGAGCGGCAACCGCGACTGTCTCCTTCGACCATCCGGGCAAAAAAGCTGTTTGCCGAGCGGCGGCGGCTGCCGCACAAGTCCCAGGCCTTCGTTACAGCGCTCCCAGCGCTCAATGCCTTTCCGATGGCACAATGGGCGCGGCTTTCGGCACGGCATCTGCGCGCGGACCGGGACGCGGTGATGGGCTACGGCAATCCCTACGGCTTGCCGCGGCTGCGAGCGGCGATTGCCACGCATCTCAATGCCAGCCGGGGGATTCAGTGTGATCCGGAACAGGTCTTTGTGGTAGGCGGAGCGCAGCAGGCGTTTTCGCTGATCGGCAGTATGCTGCTCGGACAGGGCGAAAAGGTCTGGTTCGAAAATCCCGGCGCCATCGGTGCGCGCAACGCCTTCATCTCGCAAGGCGCGGACCTGGTTCCCGTCGGGGTGGATGACGAGGGTATCATTGTCGAGGAGGGACTTGCGAAAGCGCCGGATTTCCGGCTGGCCTTCGTTACGCCCTCGCATCAGCAGCCGCTGAGCAAAATCCTCAGCCTGGCGCGCCGGCTGGCGCTGCTGGACGCTGCCGATCAGGCCGACGCCTATATCGTCGAGGATGATTATGACGGTGATTTCTATTTCGGTGATCAGCCGCTGCCAACGCTCAAGAGCATCGATACCAACGGCCGGGTGATCTACGTCGGTACATTCTCCAAGACGCTGTTTCCCTCCTTGCGGCTTGGCTTCATTGTGGCTCCGGCGAGCATGGTCGATGCGATGTCGACCATCTTTTCGGCGGCGCTGAGTGGGGTGCCGACCTGGCCGCAGGCCATTGTAACCGATTTTATCGATGAGGGCCATTTCGCGACCCACATCCGTACCATGCGGCAGCATTACAAACGTCGCCACGAGATCCTGCACGAGCAAGCATGGCAGCTAGAAGCACACATGCAGATCCAGCGCGCCTCAGCCGGTTTTCATACGGTGGGATTGTTCAAGGATCCGGCGCGGGACGAGAGGAGCTTCATTGAGGCGGCGACAGCCGCGGGCCTAACCCTGTCTGGCATCGGCCGCTACTGCCTTACCCCGATCGAGCCAAAGGGTGTGGTCATCGGCTATGGTGCGGCGAGCGACAGCGAGATCAGGCAGGGGCTGGACACGATGGCGCATCTGTTCGCCTGACCGGTATTTTTCCGTCAATGTTGGGGGTATCTCCGCCTCGCCCGCTTGCAGTGGTTGCCGTCATTTGCCTGAGGTGCAATGGTCTGGACACCAGTGACAGGTTGTCACAAATTGGTATGGAAAAATATCTAGAATGGATATGCGGTGCAGTCCAATGAGGGGCTACGCTTCTTGTCATCTGCGCGGATTACAAACAATAATGCGCTGATACTCAGAGGGTTCAAAGGGAGTTTGAAATGATCATGAAACTAGCAATGGCAGGGCTTCTGGCTACCACCGTGATGGCAGTCGTACCGGCACAGGCAGAGACGCTGCGCCTCTTGACATGGGGCTCCTACGCTCCGGACGAACTGGTGAAGAAGTTCGAAGAGAAATATCCCGATATTACCGTCGAGGTGACATTCTCGAACAACGAGGAAATGATTGCCAAGCTTCGCGCCACCGGTGGTGCCGGCTTCGACCTGGCGCAGCCGAGCCACGACCGCATCTACGCGGTGCAGCAGGAATACAACATCTACAAGCCGCTCGATCTTTCGAAGATCAACACCGATGTCATGCAGGACAAGCTGCTCGAAGGCGTCAAGGCCAACACCACGATCGACGGCGAAGTCTACGCGGTTCCGCACCAGTGGGGCACGTCCGGCCTGATGGCCAACAAAACGATGGCCCCCGACGTCAAGGCCTGGGGCGATCTTTGCGATCCGCAGTACAAGGGCAAGACCTCGATGCGCCTGAAGCGCACCATCCTGCTCGGCATGGCGTTCGACATGGGTGAGGATCCGTTTGCGGCCTATGCCGATCTCGACAAGTACCAGTCCATTCTGGACAAGGTTGCAGACAAGCTGATCGCCTGCAAGGACAACCTCAAGGCTTACTGGAAGGGTGGCGACGACCTTTCGGCGATGATGATGTCGGGCGAGATCGTTGCATCTGAAACCTGGGATTCGACTGCTTACAAGCTCTATGGCGAGAACAAGGACATCGTGTTCGTGCCGCCGAAGACCGGCGCGCTGGCCTGGATCGATACCTTTGCCATCCCGCGCAAGGGTGAAGCCGATGACGCCGCCTACAAGTGGATCAACTTCGTGCTCGAGCCCGAGAACGTGAAGATCATGTCGGCAAGCACCGGCGCCATTGCCGCTGTCGAAGGCGGCAAGGATCTGCTTCCGGATGACAAGAAGGCTGCCGTCAACGCCGCTTTCACCGATGCGGATATCGACAATCTGAAGTTCTTCGCCAACATCCCGGCTGGTGTCGAGGACATGGAAGGCAAGACGCTTGAAAAGATCAAGGCTGCCACCGGCTCCGAATAAGCCAGGCATCATGACCATCTTTTCGTAAGATGATGCGGCTGCCCATCCCAATCCGGGCAGCCGCATTGAAACTCTCAAAGACACCTGACGTCACTGCACTGGGCTTTCGATGCAATCCATGACCGAGAACGATTTGGCCACCACCGATAACGATCTGGAGTGTGTCCAGGTCAGGAAGCACTTTGGCTCGGTTAGAGCTGTTGATGACGTCTCCTTCGAGATCCCCAAGGGCTCGTTCTTTTCCATACTCGGTCCGTCAGGTTGCGGCAAAACCACACTGATGCGGATGATTGCGGGTTTCGAATCTCCGACTTCAGGCGACATAAGGATCAAGGGCAACTCGGTGATCGGCACCCCGCCGAACAAGCGCAATGTGAAGATGGTGTTTCAGCACCTGGCGCTGTTTCCGATGATGAATGTCTATGAAAACATCGCCTATGGCCTGCGCTGTGCCGGTGTCTCGAAAGAGGTGATCCGAACCAAGGTTCACGATGTTCTCGAACGTATTTCGCTGCCGGATGTTGCCAATCGCGAGATCAGCCAGTTGTCGGGCGGTCAGAAACAGCGCATTGCCATTGCCCGCTGCATGGTCCTCGACCCCGATGTGCTGCTGCTGGATGAGCCGCTTGGCGCGCTGGACCTGAAGCTGCGCGAAGCCATGAAAATCGAGCTCAAGCTGCTGCAGCACCAGTTCGATACAACCTTTGTCTACATCACTCACGATCAGTCGGAAGCACTTGTGATGTCAGATAATGTGGCGATCATGAACCAGGGCAAGTTTGTCCAGATCGGGACCCCCCAAGAGCTCTACCATAACCCGTCGGCTGCATTCGTGGCGGGTTTTGTCGGCGACACCAACCGCTGGGCAGGCAAGGTGACCCGTGTCGAGAACGGCGCTGTCGAAGTGGCCACCGAAGCAGGCCTCACCATGCGCGGTTCAGTGCGTGGTACGGGCACTCCTGCGGTGGGTGATACGGTGAGCGCATTTGTCCGGCCTGAATTCATTTCGGCGGAAAAGACCGGCGCTTCGGACAAGCCGGTCGATCCGGCGCACAATGTAATCAACGGCAAGGTCGACAGCATCCTGTTCAACGGTGCCAACAGCCGCGTTCTGGTCCGCGATGGTGCGGGCGAACTGATCGAGGCCGATGTTGTGCTGACCGGCAGCACTCAGGACCTGAAGCCCAAGGATAACGTTACGCTTTCATGGTCGCCTGAGCAGACCATGTGCTTCAAGGCGTGAGGGCGATCCGATGATGCAGAAGGATATCAAGCGGCTGTCGCTCATTCTGCTGTTCGCGCCGTTCGCGCTGTGGATCTTCCTCCTGATCGTGCTGCCGCATCTGGGGATGTTCTATATCTCGGTGCGGGAGAAGGTCGGGCCGCGGATGTATGAGTTCGGGCTCGGCAACTACATCAATTTCTTTGCAGAGCCGATCTACTGGAACACGCTGATCCGGACCGGATCAATGTCATTGCTGGTCACTGCGCTGGCGCTGCTGCTCGGGTTCCCGATCGCTTATTACATTGCCAAGATCGCCGGCAACCGCACCCGCGGCGCGCTGTTCCTCATGTGCCTGATCCCGCTTTGGGTCAGTGACCTGATCCGGGCGTTCGGCTGGATCCTGCTGCTGCGTGAAACCGGCATCATCTCCAGCAGCCTGCAGTGGGCGGGCGTGATCAACACGCCGATCGAATTTCTCTATAATGACGCAGCGGTGATCATGGGGCTGGTCTACACCGTGATCCTGTTCATGATCGTTCCGCTGGTCTCGACACTGGACGGCATGGACAATTCGATGATCGAGGCTGGCTACAATCTCGGCGGCAACGGCCCGACCGTGCTCAGGCGGATCATCATACCCTATGCCATGCCGGGGATCGTTTCGGGCTGCATCGTGGTGTTCATGCTGACGGCCGGCAGCTACCTGACGCCGATCCTTCTGGGCGGCAAGAACTCGAGCTGGTTTACCGAACAGATCTACGACCAGTTCATAACCCGCTATAACTGGGAATCGGGTGCTGCGTTCGGCTTCCTGCTGCTGGCCTTCACTTCGCTGGTGGTCTGGGGCGGACTGAAGCTGTCGGGTCAGACACTCAACTCCACGGTGGCGAAAAGCTGATGGCTATCAAACCCAACACCGCGTTCCTGACCAGCTACCGGATCTATGTGGCTGCGTTCTTTGTCTTCCTGGCGGCGCCGCTGGTGGCTGCCGGCATGTTCGCCTTCAACGACTCCTTGTTCCCGTCTCTGCCATGGCAAGGCTTCACGCTGGACTGGTTCTTCAACGACACCGAGCCCAAGCTTGGCATGTTTCATGACCGCAGGCTGCTGAGGGGGCTGTACTACTCCTTCGTCATCGCCAGCTTCGTTTCCTTGCTGTCGGTATTCGTCGGTACTTGCAACGCGTTCCTGTTTGTGCGCTGCAGGTTCCCCGCCAAGGACTTCTTCTACATCATGATGGTGCTGCCGCTGGTCATTCCCGGCGTCATCCTGGGTATCTCCATCCTGCTGCTGGCGAGCAACATCGCAAATGGCGCGGAGGAGGCTCTGTCGCTGGACCTTGATTTTCTGCGGCCCGGTCTCATCCTGGTGGTCTTGGGGCAGTTCTCCTTCATCACTACGATAACCTCGCTGGTCATCATCGCGCGACTGAAAAAATTCGATGAATCGATGGAGGAAGCGGCCTTCAATCTTGGAGCCAGCCGGGTGCGGGTGCTTCGCACGATCACCCTGCCATTCCTGTTTCCCGCCATGGCGGCGGCCGGCATCGTGGCGTTCCTGGTCTCGTTCGAGAACTTCAACACCACGCTGTTCCTGGTCGGTTCCGAAGCGCCGCTGACGATCACCATGTATGACCGGATGGTCAAGGTTGGCTCGACGCCCGTGCTCAACGCAGTCTCGTTTTTCCTGATGGTCGGTTCGGCGCTGCTGGCGCTGATTTCGATCCTGGTGAACCGCGACAAGCCGCAGACCTGAGTTCCCTGTCAAGCCTCCAACCTGAGAGTGACGCATCCCGTGCAAACCTATGATTTCGTGATTGTTGGTGCAGGGTCAGCCGGTTGCGTACTGGCCAACCGGCTGACCGAAAATGGCAGGTACTCCGTGCTGTTGCTGGAGGCGGGCGGCCATGACCGGAACTTCAAGATCTGGATGCCGATCGGTTACGGCATGGCGTTTTACGACAAGCGCATCAACTGGATGTACACGTCCGAACCGGACCCGGGCACGGAGAACCGCGTCAGCTACTGGCCGCGCGGCAAGGTGATTGGCGGCTCATCCTCGATCAATGCGATGGTCTACATCCGTGGCCATTCCGGCGATTTCGACGACTGGGAGGCAATGGGCAATCCCGGATGGGGATGGAGCAGCGTGCTGCCTTACTTCAAGAAGAGCGAGACCAGCGATCAGGGCGGCACCGAGTGGCGCGGCGACAGCGGCCCCCTGTATGTCACGACCATGGAGAGGGATCTGCACCCAACCTGCCAGAATTTCATTCGGGCCGGTGTGGAATGCGGGCTGACCTACACTGCGGATTTCAATGCCGCCAGCAATGAGGGCATCGGGCTCTACCAGAACACCGCCAAGGGCGGGTTCCGCATGTCGGCGGCGCGGGCCTATCTGCATCCGGCGAGAAAGAGGTCCAACCTGCGGGTTATCTCACGCGCGCATGCGACGCGGATCCTGTTCGACGGGACGCGTGCTGTGGGAGTGGAATATGTCCGCAACGGCCGCACCGAACAGGTTTACGCGGGCCGGGAAGTGATTGTTTCGGGTGGAGCCGTCAATTCGCCGCAACTGCTGATGCTGTCGGGCGTCGGGCCGGCGGACATGCTCAAGCGCCACGGTATCGAGATAGTTCACGAACAGGCCAATGTCGGCCAGCATCTGCAGGACCATTTGTGCATCGATCATACCTACAAGGCCAAGGTCAGGACGCTCAATGACGATCTGCGTCCGCTTTTCGGCAAGCTGCAGCACGGCCTGAACTATGTGCTCAGGCGCCGCGGCCCACTGTCGCTCGGCGTCAACCAGGCCGGTGGTTTCATCAAGACCCGGCCTGAACTTGAGCGCCCCAACATGCAGCTTTATTTCTCGCCGGTGAGCTACACCAAGGCACTGCCGGGAAAGCGGGCGCTGATGAGCCCGGACCCGTTCTCCGGCGTGATCATGGGCACCCAACCGACGCGACCGACGAGCCGTGGCCATCTCGACCTCAAGTCGGCCGACCCGTTTGATGCGCCGGCAATCCATCCGAATTATCTCTCGACCAACCACGATGTGGCCGAGCAGCTCGAGGGGGCTCGATTCATGCGCAGGCTTGCCCAGGCACCGGCCTTGGCCGAGATCCTGGACGAGGAAATCCGTCCCGGCCGGCAGGTGGAAACGGATGAGGAAATGATTGCGGACATCCGTGCACGGGCGGGAACGGTTTTTCATCCGGTCAGCACCTGCAGGATGGGCGACAATGCGGCCAATTCCGTGGTCAATTCCCGTCTGAAGGCGCATGGGCTCGAAAACCTGCGTGTCATCGATGCCTCGGTCTTTCCCACGGTGACATCGGGAAACACCAATGCACCGACAATCATGGTGGCGGAGAAGGGGGCCGACATGATCCTCTCCGACCACACCGGGGTCTGAGATGACAGATGACAGCGAGTGCTTCAGCGCAGACTTCAAGCCGGTGCCTTACTGGTGGGATGCGAGCCCGCGTCACCCCGACGATCTGAGCAAGCTGCCCGCAACCGCGGATGTGGCAATTATCGGGTCGGGCTATACCGGACTGCATGCGGCGGTGCAGACGGCGCGGTCGGGGCTCGAGACGGTTGTCGTCGACGCGGAGGCAGCAGGCTTCGGCTGCTCGACCCGCAATGGCGGGCAAATCTCGACCAGCGTCAAACCATCCTATTCCACGCTTTGCCAGCGCTATGGCGAAGCGCTGGCTGTGCGGATTCTCAGGGAAGGCCAGGCGTCGCTGCACCACGTTCGCGATTTCGTTGCCGAAGAAGCCATCGATTGCAGTTTCGACGAGGTGGGACGGTTCCATGGCGCGCATACCGCACGGCAGTATGACAAGCTGGTGCGGGAGGCCGAACACCGGCATCCCGGCTTTGAGACCGGGGCGTTCATGGTGCCGCGCGACAGGCTGCACAGCGAGCTGGGCACCGATGCCTATCATGGCGGGATCGTGTTTCCCCGGCATTCGAGCATCGATCCTGGCAAGTATCATGCGGGTCTGATCGGCGTGGCCAGAACCGCCGGTGCGAAGATCATCAGTCAGTGCCGGGTGAATGATCTCGAGCGCGGACCGCTTGGCTTCGAGCTTTCCACTGACAAGGGACGGATCCGTGCCGGCAAGGTGATCATCGCCACCAACGGCTATACCGGTCCGTTGACACCCTGGCAGCAGCGGCGGGTAATCCCGATCGGGTCCTATGTGATTGCGACCGAGGAGATACCGGCCGAGACCATGGACCGGTTGTTTCCGACCAACCGCATTCTCTCCGACACCAGAAAGCTGGTCTATTACTACCGGCCGTCACCGGACCGGAAGCGTATTCTGTTCGGCGGGCGGGTTTCTCTGCAGGAAACCGACCCGCGCAAGAGCGGGCCGAAGCTGCTGGCCGAACTGGTGCGGCTGTTTCCCGACCTCAAGGGCACACGGATCAGCCATTCCTGGGCTGGCATCGTGGCGTTTACCTTCGACACGCTGATGCATTGCGGCGAAGACAACAATCTCTTCTATGCCATGGGATACTGCGGTTCCGGTGTCGGCATGGCCGGGTATCTCGGCTCGAAACTCGGCAGGGCTGCCGCAGGCGTCGACACGGATCTCGGCGCCTTCAGCGAAATTCCGTTCAGAACACGGCCTTTCTACACGGGGAATCCGTGGTTCCTGGCGCCGTCCGTGGCCGCTTACCGGTTGCGGGACAGGTTCGGGATCTGAGTCCTAGCGGTCTTCAGACTTCTTGCTGACCACGGCTTCGGCCTCGATCTCGACGCGAAAGTCACCGATCAGATTGCCGACCAGAAACGTGGTGTTTGCCGGCGGATTGGTGGTGAAGCGCAGCCCGTGGGCACGGGCGGCCGCTTCCACATCCTCGTTCCCTCGCAGATACATGCGGGTGCGCAGGATGTCCTTCGGGTCACCGCCGAGGGCGCGGACCGAGGCGGCAATCTTGTCGAGAATATAGGTGGTCTGAGCACCGGCATCGTTGAGTGCGACCGTGCGGTCGACGCCGTGGGTGGCGGTGGTGCCGGACACGACAATCCTCTCGCCGTCCCGCAACGCACGGCAATAGCCGGCGATCGGCTCCCAAAGCGAACCTGAAAACACCCGCGCGCGGTCCGGATTGTCCGGATCGGTGACGGCCTCAAGTGCACTGGGCATGGCAGCAAGGTGATGGCTGAGATCGCCGGAGGCTGTGAGGAAGGGTGGCTGGCGGTATTCGTCGCCGCAATCGCCGGGGATCATGTTGGTGGCTGCGAAGGCCTGATCCAGCAAGGCATGGTCAGAGGCATCAAGTTCGAACTGAAACAGCCGCAGATTGTCGTCACGGTGCTGGTTTTCGCCAAGCCGCGCACCAACGATGACGCCTGCGACATGGGCATGCTCCAGTACCCAGCGGGTGGCTACATTGGAGATCGACACGCCGTGTTTCCTGGCGATCGCGTCGGCAGCGGCGAGGATGCCCTGATACCCGTTCCAGCCTCCGGCGGTCCGGATGAAGCGGAGATATTTCGAGCCGCTCCAGTCCTCGACCGCTTCAGGTTCGGGCTTGCCGAGCCAGCGCTCGGACAGGAAGCCGCCGCACAGGGTGCCGTAGGCGAGAAGCCGCACGCCGTGTGCCTTGCAGGTTTCAGCAAGGTGGCCGGCAGCACGGCGGTCGATGAGCGAGAACGAAACCTGGTTGGAGACGAGAGGAATGTCTTCGGCCAAAGCAAGGGCGAGATGAGCGGCGTCGAAATTGGTGACGCCGATCTGCCCGATCAGACCTTCGTCCTTGAGCCGCTTGAGCTCATGCAGGGCGTCGAGCCAGGCCGGATGCTCGAAGGTCCACCAGTGGAACTGGAGAAGATCGATCGTCTTGACGCCGAGCCGGTCGAGCCGCTCCTGGACCCCGGCGCGCACCACTTCCGGCGTCATCGGTCCGGGTTCCGGGCACCATTTGGTGAAGGCCTTCGGACGGGTGTCGCCCTGCCAGCTGCGCAGTAATTCGCCGGTGATCAGCTCAGCGCTGCCATAGTGATCGGCCATGTCAAACGTGTCGAAACCGGCTGCGGCATATTCGGCCAGGGCTTTTGCACCAGCCACGGGATCAAGCGTGCTGCCGTCCTTTTCCTGGTCGGCAACCTGCCAGAGGCCGGTGAGGATCCGGCTGATGGAGAGGCCGGGAGCAAGCTCGGTGCGGTCAGGTTTCATGTCTTAGGTGTCCTTGTTGCGGTGCCCGAGGTGGCGGGAAACGGAGCGGACCTCGGGCAAAATGCCCTGGGGCCGCCAAAGCAGGATGGCGCAGAGCATCACGCCGATTATGACGATCTGCAGCGAAGCCGCGCGGGCCTGCTGGTCGGCAGGGAAAATTTCGGAAATCAACGCTCCGGACAGGGCCCAGATGGCCCATACCAGCACCGCGCCGAGTATGGCGCCGCGGTTGTTGCCGGACCCGCCGACAATCAGCATGGCCCAGACCTGGAAGGTCATCATCGGCAGGTAATTGGCCGGCGCTATGAAGCCGATGAAATGTGCCTGAACGGCACCGGCCAGCGCCATGATCGCGCCGCCGAGCGCAAAGGCCTGGATGCGCAGCAGAACCGGGTTCTTGCCGAGCGCCTGGGCTGCGACCTCATCCTCGCGTACGGCCCTCAGCGCGCGGCCCCATGGGCTGCGCAACAGGTGCTCAAGCAGGACGTAGAGCACCAGCACGACGAGCGCCGTGAGCGCCAGATTGAGGACGTTGAAGGCAAAAGGCTCGCTCTGCAAGCCGGAGAACGGGCGCGGGATGAAGGCCATGCCGAAGGCGCCGCCAGTGAGGCTTTCGGTGTTCTGGAACACGAGCTGCAGCGCCACGGCGATGCCGAATGTGGTGATCGCGAGATAGTCGGAGCGCATCCTGAGGGTCAGAAGGCCCACGGCGAGTGCGAGCGCCGCGCCCGCCGCCATGGCTGCCAGCCAGCCCAGCGCGATGTGCAGGTCAAACCCGCCAATCCGCTCGGCAGCATCGGGGGTCGTCAGGGCGGCAGACACATAGGCGCCGAGACCGACAAAGCCGGCAATGCCGACATTGAAAAGGCCAGTCTGGCCCCATTGCACGTTCAGCCCAAGACAGATGACGGCGTAGGTCAGGGCAATGGTGAGGAAGAAGGCGGCGTAGGCGAGGAGCTCCATTCTCAGGCCTCCTTCCGGCCAAAGAGGCCCTGCGGCCGCAGCATCAGCACGATGACGAGGATGACAAAGGAAATAGCAGCGCGCCATTCCGCTCCGATGATCTGCACGGCAAATGCCTCGCTCAGACCGATGATCAATCCGCCGAGCATGGCGCCGGGGATAGAGCCGATGCCGCCGAGAATGGCAGCGGCGAACAGTGGAAGCAGCAGGTCGAAGCCCATGTAGGGGCGGATCTGAACCAGAAGACCCGCCATGACACCGGCGATGCAGGCCATGCCGGCGCCGATGATCCAGGTGACCCGGACAACCTTGGCGACATCGACGCCGTAGACGCCGGCAAGACCCGGGTTTTCAGAAACGGCCCGCATGGCGCGGCCCGTGGCGCTGTGGGTGACCAGCAGGTGAAGGCCCAGCACCATGAGCGCGGTAAGGCCAATGACCATAAGCTGGTCCGGCGTTGCGCGCATGCCGAGCCCCAGCGGTTTGGCAATCTGCAAGGCATTGGTGAAATAGACCGGCTTGGCGGTGAAGATGAATTCAAGCAGCGAGCGCAGCGCCATGGAGGCGCCAAAGCTTGCCATGACGATGATGATCGTGTCAGCGCCCCGGGCCCGCAGCTTCCGGAACAGAATCCGGTCGAGTCCGAGAGTGAGGGCGACCGTCAACGCCACGCCGCCGAGTACGGCAAGCGGCAGGCCCCAACCAAAGCTGAATGGATAGACCGGAGCGCCGAGCCCGGCTGCCAGCCCACCGAGAACGCCGGCCACGGTGAGTGTCAGGTAAGCGCCCCAGGCGAGAAAATCGCCATGGGTGAAATTGGCAAAGCGCAGAATGGAATAGGTGAGCGTCAGACCGATGGCACCCAGGCCGATGGTCGAACCGGCGATCAGTCCGTCGATGATGGCTTGCGGGTTCATCGGCCTGCCTCTGCTGCACGGTGGCCGAGGAACAGTTCGCCCAGAAACCTGCCGTCGTGAAGAACATCGGTGGGGCCGTCATGGGCCAGCTTGCCGTCCACCAGCACCAGCGCACGATGGGTGAGAGCCAGCGCTGCGCGGACATTCTGTTCCACCAGCACCAGCGTCACGCCGGTGTCGGAGATCCGCCGAAGCGTTTCGAACACCTGGCCCACGAGCTTGGGCGATAGGCCGGCCGAAGGTTCGTCGAGCATCAGGACCTCCGGCTCGGTAAGCAGCGCCCGTGCTGCGGCAAGCATCTGGCGTTGGCCGCCGGACAGAGCTCCGGCCAATTCGCGGGGGCGGGCGGCCAGATCGGGAAACATGTCGAGCATCGCCTCGATCCTGCGTGGGCGCTCCGGCTTGGGCAGCAATTGCGCTGCGATCTGCAGGTTCTCGATTATGGAGAGACGGGTGAAGATGTTCTCGGTCTGCGGCACGAAGCCCACGCCGTTGCGCGCAAGTAGATGCGAGGGCATGCCGGTGACCTCGGTCTCGCCGAGCTGCACCTGACCGCCGAAACAGGGCACCAGCCCGGCAATGGCCTTGATCATGGTGGATTTTCCGGCGCCGTTGGGACCAAGAATACAGACGGCTTCGCCCTTCGAGACGGTGAAGCTAACGCCCTTGACGATGGGCAGGTCGGGATCGTAGCCGGCCTGCAGATCCGATAGCGTCAGCGCGGTCATGCCGGCATGCCTTCGAGATAGACATCGATCACGTCAGCGCGCTTTGTCACTTCGGCCGGCGTCCCCTCGGCCAGCACCTTGCCTGCGGCCATGACCATGACGCGAGGGCAGAGGCGGCCAATCATTTCCATATTGTGTTCAATCAGCAATACCGCAATTCCAAGCTTGTTGATCGCGACAATGCGGTCGATGATCAGATCCAAAAGCGCCGGATTAACCCCGGCGGCAGGTTCATCGAGCAGGATGACCCTGGGTTCGGCCATTAGCACGCGCGCAAGCTCAAGCAGTTTTCTCTGGCCGCCCGAGAGCACGGCCGCGGGCTGATCCTCGAGGTGGGAAAGCGAGACGAAGTCGAGGATGTCGCGGGCGCGCACAGCATTGGCGCGTTCCTGCCGGGCAACGAGGCTTGCCGTGGCAAGCGCCGAGAACAGGCTTTCACCGCGCTGATTTTGCGCCGCTGTCATGACGTTTTCCAGAACCGTCATGCGCGGAAACGGGCGTGGGATCTGAAATGTGCGTCCGAGCCCGAGCTGAATGCGGGCTTCCGGGCGGGCCCGGGTCAAATCCGTGCCGGCCAGGCGAATGCTGCCCGAGTCGATCGGCAATGCGCCCGCCAGCAGATTGAACAGGGTCGACTTGCCGGCCCCGTTCGGACCGATGACGCCAAGAATTTCCGAAGCCGAAAGGCTGAGGGAAACATCGTTGACGACACAGAACCCACCGAAGGATTTGGTGATGCCGCGAGCCTCGAGGATGGAGGGGTGACTGGGGTCTGTCATTTACTCAACCAAAGTTGATCAACTATCATTTATCATTTACAGGATCATGTTTCAGGCCTAAAGTAAAGCTGCAAACGGAAGAAGGTGCCTTGTCAGAATGAACATTCAGACCAGCTCAAAGTTTGACGGGCCGGGGCTCGATCATCTCGCGCCGATTGGCCGGGAGACGGTTCAGGACCGGATCTACCGGCAACTTCGCGACGCGCTGATACAGGGCCGTTTCGATGCCGGGGAGATCTTCCTTGCAGGTGACGTAGCGCAGCGGATGTCGGTAAGTTCCATGCCGGTGCGCGAGGCGCTGGCGCGGCTGGTCTCGGAGCGCGCGCTCGAGGCAATGGCCAACCGGCGCGTGCGGGTGCCGCTGCTGACGCTGGAGCGGGCGCGTGACATCGCCCAGGCGCGTACCCTGATCGAGGCGGAGCTCGCGGCACGCGCACTTGCCAATCTGACCCATGCGGATATCGAGCGGCTGGAAGTGCTGACAGCCGAATACGAGGACACCAGCAAGGCGCAGGATGTCGCCACCCTTAACCACGCCTTCCATTTCAAGCTCTACGAGGCTGCAGGCTCGCCCGTGTTCATGCCAATTGTCGAAAGCCTGTGGATGCAAGCCGGGCCCTATGTGCGGGCGGCCGCAAAGTTGCACAGCCCGCTCACCGATACCGCGGCCACGTTGCATCATCGGGGTATTCTCGCTGCCATCAAGGCTGGTGACAGGGAACAGGTGTCGGCCGAACTGACTGCCGATATCAGCCAGTCCTTTGCCATTCTGGAGCGCGCAGATCCCGATTTCTGGGTGGCCGAAAACGGAGCTGCGTCATGAGCGCCGATGAAGGGTTTGAGTTGTGGGACCTGAAGGTCGAGGTGGTGGCTCCGGAAGGTGCCAAGATCTGGTGCGGAGCCAAGGTTGGGGACTATTTCGAACTGCGCGGTGAAATGCTGCATCTGCCGCCGGGACAGGGCATGTCGATCTATTCGCTGGCCTCGGTGCTGCCGCTGCTGGCGGCGAAACAGCGCCAGACCGACCCCAACGACTGGATGTCGACCGATGCGGAAATCGCCTGTCCGGACCCGCACTGCCCTTCGCGGCTGAAGATCACCCGCACGAAGCTCAGGCGGTTCAACCATTCAGAGACGACAGCGGTTCCGCTGGGAGACAACAATGCAGACATTTGACCTTGCGCCCGGGCACCGGATCTCGCGCGTCATCAAGGGCGGCTGGCAACTGGCGGGCGGGCACGGCGAAGTCGACAGGCAGGCCGGGATCGAGGACATGATCGCCTTTGCCGACGCCGGGATCACCACGTTCGATTGTGCCGACATCTACACCGGCGTGGAAGCGCTGATCGGTGCATTCCGAGATGAGTACGAACGGGTCCGGGGCGCTGAAGCGCTGAGCCGGATCAAGGTGCACACCAAATTCGTGCCGGATCTGGGCAGTCTTGCTACGCTGACGCGGACAGATGTGGCCGAAGGCATCGAAACCTCTCTCAAGCGTCTTGGGATGGAACAGCTGAACCTGGTTCAGTTCCACTGGTGGGACTATGAAATCGACCGCCAGGTCGAGGTGGCCAGCTGGTTGGCAGAGCTTCGCCAGGAGGGCAAGATCGCCAATATCGGCGGAACCAATTTCGACACCGAGCAAATGCTGCGGATCGTCGATGCCGGGGTGCCGCTGGTGTCCATGCAGGTGCAGTATTCGCTGATCGACGACCGACCATCGCGGTCGATGGTCGAGGCGGCACAAGCCCACGGGATCAGCCTGCTATGCTACGGTTCGGTCGGAGGCGGGTTGTTCTCCGAGCGCATGCTGGGACAAAAGGAACTGCAGCCGCCGTTCGAGAACCGCTCGCTGATCAAGTACAAGCTGATCGTCGACGAGTTCGGCGGGTGGGATCTGTTCCAGGAGCTTCTTGAAGTGCTTTCGGCGATCGCTGCGCACCATGACAGTGACATCGCGTCGATTGCCAGCCGTGCCGTGCTTGAACGCCCTGGTGTCGCCGCCGTGATCGTCGGCGCACGCAACCGCAACCACCTCGGGCGCAATCTGGCCATTCCTGGGATCACGCTTACCGCACAGGATTTTGCTGCCATTGATGCGGTGCTGGCGCGGGCCAACCCGGTGCCGGGTGATGTCTACACGCTCGAGCGGGACCGCAACGGCAAGCATGGCTCGGTGATGAAGTACAATCTGAACAAGGAAGGACACTGATCCCGTGGATCTGATAGCACGCGCCCAGGCAGAAGTCGTCAATCGCCACAAGTTTTTTGTCGAGTGGTTCACCGGGCGTGCGCCAGACGCTGAGCTGGCAGTGTCGCTGCGAGCCTTTGCACCCGACATGGTGATGATCGAGCCCGATGCCAACACCATTGGCACGGCGGAGATTGCCGCCATGATCACGGGTGCTCGCGGCAAGCGACCGGCGGATTTCGAGATCAGAGTGGAATTGATCGCAGCGCGTGAGCTCGCCCAGGGCATCGCGCTTGTGGTCTACGACGAACACCAGGTGATCGACGGGCAGAAAACTGCGCGCCGCTCCTCTGCCGTGTTCAGCGCTGACCCGGAGGCACCTGAGGGGGTGGTCTGGCGGCAGCTGCAGGAGACGTGGATTTCGACATAACGAAGCGGGCGAGAGAGGCCCCATAACAAGGAGAACGCGAATGAACATGATCAGAAAAACGGGCCTTGCCATGGCGATGCTGTGCGCTTCGGCGCTGAGCTCACAGGCCTGCGAGATTACCATAGGTGTGGTGATGGAACTGACCGGACCGGCGGGTGCCTATGGCCAGGCCGGAGCGAAATCAGTGGAAATGGCCTTCCGCGACATCAACGAGGCCGGCGGCGTGCTGGGCTGTGATCTGGTGACCGACACCCGTGACAGCCAGAGCCAGGGCAATGTGGCCGTCGACCAGGCGACGCAGCTCGTCAACGTCAAGCAGGTTCCCGTTGTCATCGGCGGCATTATCTCCTCGGTCTCGATCCCGATCCTGACCTCGGTGACGGCTGCAGCCGGCGTGGTTCAGGTATCACCGGCTTCTTCGAGCCCGACGCTGACGCAGCTCAGCCGTGACGGCAAGACCGATGGCTATTTCTTCCGCACCATCACCTCGGATGCACTGCAGGGAATTGCGGCAGCAAAATACGCCATCGATTCCGGGCTGAAGAAACTGGCCATCATTCACGTCAACAACGATTTCGGTCTCAATCTGATGCGCGAGTTTTCGGCCTCCTACGAAGCGCTCGGCGGCGAAATCACCTCGGCAACGCCCTACAACGAGAACCAGCCCAGCTACAGCGCAGAAGTGACCGCGGCGATGGAAGGCGAACCCGACGCGCTCTACCTGATCAGCTATCCGGTGGATGGGGCCACCGTTGCACGGGCCTGGATCAGCCAGGGCGGACCGCAGAAGTTCCTGCTCAATGACGGAATGAACTCGACCGATTTCATCGAGGCTGTCGGCGGACAATATCTTGAAGGTGCGTTCGGTACGTCGTCGGGCACCACCGAAACGGAGTCGACCAAGTATTTCTACGCGAATTACGAGGATTTTTCAGGCGGCATCGCGCCCTCCGCGCCTGCGGCCGACCGGTCCTATGATGCGGGTGCAATTGTCGGTCTGGCTGTTGCCAAGGCTGGCAAAGCCGAATCCGAAGCCATCCGCGATGCCATCCGGTCAGTCGTCGATCCGGAAGGTGAAGTGATCTATGCCGGACCGGAAGAGTTCAAGAAGGCGCTGGCGCTGATCAATGAAGGCAAGGCGATCAACTACCAGGGCGTGATCGGCAATGTGTCATTTGACAAGTATGGCGACATTTCCGGCCCGTTCCGGCTCTGGCAGATCAAGGATGGCGAAGTTGTCACCAATGGCCAGATGACGGCTGCCGACGTCGCCGACGTGAAGGCGTCGATGAAGTAGGGCGACCCACGGAGTAGCAGTCTGTCTTGAGGAAGGAAAAAGGGGCGCCGGTTTGCGGCGCCCCTTTTTGTGTTTCAATGTGGATCTTAGCGGCGCAGGAAGCGCGGCGTCAGCAGATTGACGTCGGTACCTTCGTCGCGATGGCTGCCGCCGAGGCTGGCGAACCACCATGCGGCTCCCGCACCCAGTGCTGCTGCTGCACCTGACGCAAAACCGTACACGACGGTAAGCGTTTGGGTGTATTCGACCACATTGGCGGGAACCTCCTCCGTAGTGCCGGCTTCAACCCCCAGACCCGCAAGTGCTGCACCGAAGGCAGCGACAGCAGCGACAGCTATGGTTGATACAGCCCAGACCGAAAGGCCGTGGATACCGTCGCGAAACTCGACTTCGGTCTTGGAAGCATCATTCCAGCGGCTGCGCATGCGGCCGGCAATGTAGCCGCCGGCAGCGGAGCTTGAAAAGGCCATCAGGAACAGCCACAGGCTTGCAACGAGGACCTGCCAGGACGGTTCGCCATTTGCCAGCATCGGATCTCCGAGCTCTAGGCCGGCGCTTCCGCCAAATTGTCCGAGAACGATGGATGTGGCGATAGCGATGACGCTACCTCCCCATACTGCACCCCATTCGAGATAGGACTGCCCCTGCGGCAGATTATCTGAATGAACCAGTGCAGTTTTTACCCCTGCCGGTTCCATGTTCTCACCGGAGACCAAGAAGCGAGAGGATGAACATGACCACGACCACCAGGCCGACCAGATAGATGATACCGTGCATTTGAAATCTCCTTGGACAACGAAGGGCAGCACCACGCGGTGGCCCATGCAGTCACAACGGCAATCCCCTGGTAAAGTTCCCGTGATCGGTTCTGCATCCTGAGACCGGCTGAGAGTGACCTGTCAGCACATCCGGGTCAGCCGGACTGCAATGTTTCAAGGCAGCTTGCGAATTGCTCTGTCGTCATGAGTTTCCGGCAGCGGGCGAAGCGGCCATCGGCATAGGCGCGGAAATCTTCGGCCGGATTGTGGTTGGCCAGCTGGATCAGCCCCCAGAGGGTCCAGAGCAGGTCGCACATCGCCTTGTAGATCACCATCCGCGCCCGATCGGAGGCATCCGGTTCGCCACCGAAATAGGCCTCGAGCAAGGCTTGGTCCTGGGCAGCGTCGAATTCGCCCTCGACGGACAGATCGCCGAGATCCCACATGGGATCATTCATGCCGGAATATTCCCAGTCGACGATGAAGATGCGGTCGCCGGTGTCGAGAAAATTCTCGCATAGCGGATCGCAGTGACAGGCAACCAAAGGGGCAGGGTTTTTTGCCAAGGCTGTCCTTACGGTCTCGGCTTCGCGAACCACATCGTAATAGCCTGCAGGCAAATCCACATCCTTGGTTGAAAGGATTGCGAGATACTCGTCGATCATCGAGAAAAGCTCGAATGTGAAGGGGAATTCGGCTCCGGACCTGTGCAGTCGGCGAAAGGCTTCGCCGGCGCGGCGGACGGCGCCGATATCACCACGAAATCCTTCCGGGGTCATGGTGAGGGCATCCTCGATAAAGCGGGTCGCCATGACCCCTGTGTCCGGATCTGCGTGGAGGACTTGAGGGCTGACGCCTGCCTCGGCGGCCGCACGGGCGGCAACGGCTTCGTGCGCCCGGTTGATGTATTCCTCGGTGCCGGCGCCGGGCAAGCGGACACAGGCGTCGCCGACGCGAAAGACCAGATTGGTGAGGCCGCCGAGTCGTTCGACCGGGCCTGTATAAGCTGCCAGCGAGGGGATGGCCTTGAGACTGGCGCGCAGCTGGGTTTCGGTATCATCGGTCACGGCAGAGCGCCTCCTCACTTCTTTTCCAGTCTCCGCACAGTTCCACAAAGTGGTTGAAAAGGCTATGGTAACGGACCACGGATCAACAGCGGAGCTTACCATGAATGTTGAAGACAAGACGGCTCGGCTGGGTGCTGTGTACCGGGCCGAGAGTGCCGATGATGTGGCGCGGGTCTATGATTCCTGGGCTGAAAACTATGATCAGGACATGTCGCTTGCCGGCTACCGGCATCCAGCCATTTCGCTGGCAATCCTGTCGCGGCACGTGCCGAAGGGTGCGGGACCGCTGCTTGATGCAGGCGCCGGCACAGGGCTGATCGGCGAATGGCTGGCGATCACCGGTTTTAACAGTGTCGAAGCGCTCGACATATCCTCCGGCATGCTGGCTGTGGCGGAACGCAAGGGCATCTACAATGGCCTGCACAAGGCGGCGCTCGGAGGCACGTTGCCGTTCAGCGACAACCAGTTCGCCGCCATCATCTCGGCAGGCGTCTTCACCTCCGGCCATGTCGGGGTCGAGGGGCTCGACGATCTGCTGCGGATCTGTGCGCCAGGCGGCACGATCGTGCTAACGGTCAAGGATGTGCTCTGGCAGTCGAGTTTCCGCGGACGGGTTGTTGAGCTGGAGGCTCAAGGCAGGCTGAAACTGGTGGACGACACCGGTCCCTATGTCTCGATGCCCGGCGAGGAGGGAACCACGCCGAGCCGCTGTATTGCGCTGAAAGTGAGCTGACGAAGATCAGGCTTTGACCTTTTCGTTGGACGGATCGAAGAACGGTTTCAGGCCGATTTTTGCCGGAACCCGGTCAAGCGCGATGACGAGTTCGTAGGTTCCGTCTTCGAGGAATTCCTTCGAGACGCCAGCCTCGTTGCGGACGTAGCCGTAGCCAACGCTCTTGCCGATGGTGTAGCCGAAACCACCCGATGTCAGATAGCCGACCGGTTCACCGTTGCGCAAAATGGTTTCGCGGCCGACCAGGACCGCATCGGGATCATCAATGACAAAGCCGGCGAAGCGTTTGGTCAGTGGCTTCTCCGCTATGGCCTTGAGGGCTGCTTCGCCGATGAAGCCGGTGTTGGAATTCTTCCGCACGGCCCAGCCGAGACCAGCTTCCTGCGGCGTGTCGTTGGGGGTGATGTCCGACCCCCAGGCCCTGTACCCTTTCTCAAGGCGCAGGGATTCCAGGGCCCGATAGCCGATGGGCCGGATGTCCCAGGACTGCCCTGCTGCCATCAAGGCATCGAAGACTTCGCCGATGTCTGCGATCGGGATGTGCAACTCCCATCCCAATTCGCCGACATAGGTGACGCGAAGCGCGCGCACGGTGCTGCCGGCGATGCCGATCTCGCGGACATGACCGAAGGGGAACGCCTCGTTGGAGACATCGGCCTCAGTCACCTTCTCCAGCACGTCACGGGCATGCGGGCCCATCAGCGACAGGGTGCCGTAGGCTTCGGTAATGTCCTCGACCTGTACATCCGCGCCCTCGGGGACATGCTCCCGGATCCAGGCCAGGTCGTGAGTGCGGAAACCGGTTCCGGTGACGACGTAGAATTTGTCATCGGCGATCCGCGCCACGGTCAGATCTGCTTCAATGCCGCCGCGGGTGTTGAGAAGTTGGGTATAGGTCAGGCGGCCGACCGGTTTGGTCACGTCATTGGCGCAGATGTGGCTCAGCGCCGCAAGTGCACCGGAACCGCTGATTTCGTATTTGGCAAAGGAGGACTGGTCGAAAACACCGACCTTCTCGCGCACATGACGGTGTTCTTCACCGACAGCGTCGAACCAGTTCTGTCGTCCCATGGTCGGGATGTCGGCCGCTTCCATGCCTTCGGGTGCGAACCAGTTGGGGCGCTCCCAGCCGAGCTTGGAGCCGAAGACGGCGCGGTGGGCCTTGAGCCGGTCATAGAGCGGGGAGACGATGCGGGGACGGCCGGATTCGTATTCGACATGGGGGAACCCGATGGCGTAATGCTTGCCATAAGCCTCGAGCGTACGGTCGTTGACCCATTGCCGGTCCCTGTGCATTTCGGAAAAGCGGCGGATATCGACGACCCAGAGATCGAGTGGCGCTTCGCCGTCGATTACCCATTGCGCAAGCACCCAGCCGGCGCCACCACCGGCGGCAATGCCGAAGGCATTGAAGCCCGCGCCGACAAACATGTTGGCGCATTCGGGTGCCGGGCCAAGGATGAAATTTCCGTCCGGGGTGAAGCTTTCCGGACCGTTAATCATTTGCCTGACGCCGACATTGCCCAGCGCCGGAACGCGCTCGATCGCCTGCATCATGTGCTGCTCGAAATGGTCGTAATCGTCGTCAAAAAGCTGGAACTCGAATTCGTTGGGCACATCGCCGGTGGTCCAGCCCTGCGGGTTGGGCTCGTAGCCACCAAAGGACAGGCCGCCAACCTCTTCCTTGAAATAGGTGCGGCGATCGGGGTCGCGTATGGTCGGGGCATCGCTCGACAACCCATCGATCTTCTCGGTGATGACATACTGGTGCTTGACCGGCTGCAATGGAACGTTGATGCCGGCCATCTCGCCGATCTGACGAGCCCATTGCCCGGCGCAATTGACGACCTTGTCACAAGCAATGTCGCCCTTGTCGGTCTTGACCGCGAGGATACGGCCATCCTTCATGTCAAAACCGTTGACCCGAACGTTCTCGAAAATTCTGGCGCCATGCATACGTGCGCCCTTTGCCAGCGACTGGGTGATGTCGGAGGGGCTGGCCTGACCGTCGCTGGGCAGCCAGCTGGCGCCGACGAGATCGTCAACCTGCATTAGTGGAAACTTGGCCTTCGCTTCCTGCGGCGAAAGCAGTTCCATGTCCATGCCAAAACTCTGGGCCGTGGTGGCGAGGCGCCGGTATTCGATCCAGCGGTCCTGATTGGTGGCAATGCGCAGGCAGCCGGACATCTTCCAGCCGGTCTCGAGGCCGGTCTCCTGGTCGAGCCGCTTGTAGAGATCGACCGAATATTTGAGCACCTTGGTGATCGAGGCGGAGGAGCGAAGCTGCCCGACAAGTCCCGCGGCGTGCCAGGTCGAGCCCGAAGTCAGCTTGCCCTGCTCGAGCAGTATGACATCGGCCTTGTGATCGCGCGCCAGATGGTAGGCTGTGGAGCAACCGATGATGCCGCCGCCGATGACGACGATTTGCGCTCTGTCTGGGAGGGTCATTGCGATGTCTTTCCGTAGGTCGAATGGTACTGGTCAAGCGCTGCTTCGAGGCGCTCGAGGTTTTCAGCGGTATAGGCCTGGTAATCTGCGCCCGGCGCGTCGAGATGGAGCTCGGAGACCAGGCTCCAGAGCGTTTCGCGCAGTAGCGAAGCGCATTGCATGGCGTGGAAGGAGCGGGTGAAGTCGGCGTCGGGGGCGGAACCCAGTGCGGCTTGAAGCAGGATCGAGGCTTCTGCTTCGTTCATCTCGGCGTTCGAGGCAGCACCGGCAATGTCGAACATGGCGGTGGAGAATCCGGCATACTCGAAATCGATCAGCCAGAGTTTTTGGCCGTCATCGAGGAAATTCGCGGGCAGCAGGTCATTGTGCCCGAAAATTATCGGCAACGGCTGTTGTGCGGCTTCCAAGCTTTCGGCGAGTCCGAGCCAGGCCGGCAGCCGGTCAGCCATCCGTGAGCCTCCGGCCCTCAGTGTGCGGGCGTAGTCGCGGATGACGTGAAACACCCAGAACATGAAGCCCGGACCTTCGATGTGGCGCGGCATGCTTGTGTGGAAATCGCGGATGAGGCGACCGATCCGTTCGGGATTGGCGCGGACATCGCCCGGCTCGAAGGTTTTCGCATCGAGGAATTGCGAAACCATGATGCCCGGCTCGACGTATTCCACCCGCGGGGCGAACCCCGCTTCGTGGGCTGCGCAGGCGGTCATGATCTCGCGCTTGCGGTCGACATGATGAAACGGGAAATCGCGGCCGAGCCGGACAACGTGGCGGCCGGTGGCGTCGGAAACGAGCCAGCTTTCGTTGCTCAGGCCGCCAGTCAGCGGCTCGATATCGATCTTGCCCGAGAAACAGGGCAGGGCGCGGATGTGATCAAGGGTGGCAAGGTCAGTCATGGCTTACTCCAGACCCAGGCGATGACGGGCGCGGCTGGCGCCGGCGGAAATCAGCCGGTCGGCAATGATGGCGATTGCGGCGATCGACAGTCCTGCAACCAGCCCGCGTCCAGTGTCGGCCTTGGTCAGCGCGATATAGACCTCCTGGCCAAGATCGCGGGTGCCGACGAGCGCCGTGATGACCAGCATCGACAGGGCGAACATGATGGTCTGGTTGAGCCCAAGCAGGATTTCAGGCAGTGCCAGCTTGAGGCGGACGCGGGTGAGGATCTGCCATTCGGTGCAGCCCATTGCGCGGCTGGCCTCGATCAGCTTCGGATCGACCTTGCGGATACCAAGCGCTGTGTAGCGGATCGCGGGTGCGATGGCGAAGGCGACAACAGCGATCATGGCGGTAAAATCCCCGACCCGGAACAGCATCACCGCGGGCATCAGGTAGACGAAGCTCGGCAACGTCTGCAGCGTGTCGATGGCGAGCTGGACCCACGACCAGAGCCGGTCGCGGGTGGCGGCGATTATTCCCACGGGGATTCCGATCAGTGAAGCGAACAGTGCAGAGATTCCGCAGAGATAGACGGTGATCATCGCCTTTTCCCATTGGCCGGTGGCGGCGATGAAAAGCGGCAGGCAGAGCGTGAGCAGACCCAGCCGCCAGCCGCCAAGCCTGTAACCGGCAAATCCGAGGAAGACGGTTACGCCAAGCCACGGCAGATCACCCAGGAAGCGCTTGAACGGGATCAGAACATTGATCAGCATCGCGTTCTTGATCGCTTCAAGCGTGTCGAAATAGTTGATGTTGATCCAGGCCACGACCTCGGACCAGAAGGTGCCGGTTGAGAGTTGCAGCGCTTCCGGATAGGTGCGGATACCCGGAATCACATATCCCAGAGCGGTGGTGGCTATGAGGAGTGCCAGTGCAGCGACCAGATAAGGGTGGCGGGCGACAAGACCGGAGGCTTGGGTGTCCGGCGACGGGGCGGAAAGCTTTTCTGCCGCGGCCTGGCTCAGACGGTCCATGGCAATGGCCAGCGCGACGATGGCAAATCCGGCTTCGAGACCTGCACCGAAATCGAGCCGGCGCAGGGCGGCGAGCACGTCGAAGCCAAGGCCGCCGGCGCCGATCATCGAGGCGATAATCACCATATTGAGCGAGAGCATGATGACCTGGTTCATACCGACCATCAGGCTTTCGCGCGCTGCAGGCACCATCACCCGCCAGGTCATCTGCCTTTCCGTGCAGCCGACCATGTGCCCGAGATCGGTGATTTCGGAAGGCACCGCACGCAGCGACAGGATGGAAATGCGGGTCATTGGCGGGGTGGCGAAGATCAGCGTGGCAATGACGGCTGCCGTCGGGCCGAAGCCGAACAGGAACAGCACCGGAACCAGATAGGCAAAGACGGGAATCGTCTGCATCAGGTCGAGAAGTGGCATGACCATCCGCTCGACCCAGTGCCAGCGCCAGGCGGCAACACCGAACAACAGGCCGAAGACAACACCCAAAGGGGCAGCGACGAGGATCGAGGCCAGCGTGATCATGGCACTGGTCCATTGGCCGAAGACGGCAAGGAACAGGAAACACCCGCCTGCAAGCAGAGAGAGGCGCATGCCGCCCAACCAATGGCCGAGCAACATCACCAAGCCGATCACAGCGATCCAGGGCAGCGGCGGCAACAGCTGGATGGCCGACGACCCGCTGCCTTCGAGAAAGCCGGTGGACAACAGGCTTGCGGCGAGAGTGTAGGGCACGTCGAGCACGGCAGAAATGAAGCGTGTCAGATCGGTAAAGCTGAACAGGCCGAAACTGGCCTCGTTGATCAGCCATTTCATCGCCGAACTGATCCATTTGGCGAGCTTGATCACATAGGCCTTCGGGTAGTCGAAGGCTGCGGGGAACAAGGGCTTGCCGTAGAGCCAGAACGTCACGAACACGGCGATGGCAACCAGCCAGGCGACAGGCAGCCTGGATGGCCGGCGTGACACCTGGGCCGTTTCGGGTTCCAACAATGGCGCGCCGGACATCGCCATGGTCAGCCCTGCAACATCAGGGAAACGACGGCTTCACGATCCAGCCGGCCGATGACCCGGCCGTCGTCGTCGGTCACACCGAGATGGGGCGCACCATCGAGAAACAGCGGTGCTGCTTCGGCGATGTTGGCTCTGGCCGAAATTCGGGCGCCGTTCTCCTCGTCGCCTTGGGCATCCTTCATCAGGCTGCGGGTGCGGATCACCTTGGCGCGGGCGACGTTCCTGGTGAATTCCGCCACATAGGAGGTCGCTGGTGTGAGCACGATCTCTTCCGGCGTGCCGGCCTGGACGATTTCGCCGTCCTTCATGATGGCGATCCTGTCGGCGAGCCGAATGGCCTCGTCGAAATCATGTGTGATGAAGACGATGGTCTTGTGCAGCTTTGTCTGCAGCCGCATGAACTCGTCCTGCATCTCGCGGCGGATCAGTGGATCGAGCGCCGAGAAAGGTTCGTCGAGAAACCAGATCTCCGGTTCGACGGCCAGCGAGCGGGCAATGCCGACGCGCTGCTGTTGGCCGCCTGAAAGCTGGCGCGGAAAGGCGCTCTCTTTGCCGGCGAGGCCGACGAGCTCGATCATTTCACGCGCCCGGGCCTCGCGTGCTGCGCGGTCCATGCCCTGTATATCGAGAGGAAAGGCGACATTGTCGAGCACCGTGAGATGCGGCAACAGCGCAAAATGCTGGAACACCATGCCCATCTGGTGGCGGCGGATTTCGATCATCCGCGATTGCGAAGCCTTGAGCAGGTTTTCGCCCTTGAACAGCACGTCGCCGCCGGTGGGTTCGATAAGCCGCGACATCAGCCGAACGAGGGTGGACTTGCCCGATCCGGACAGTCCCATGATGACGAAGATCTCACCCTCATGCACATCGAGATCGACCTGCCGCACCGCGCCGACCAGCCCGGCTGCAGCGATGGCATCCGTGTCCGGGTGTCCGTCGTGACTGACAAGAAATTCTTCGGCCTCGGCGCCGAACAGTTTCCAGACATTGCGGCAGACGAGCTTGGCTTCGGGAATGGTCATGGATTACTCGGTCGGGACTGCATGATGATCGTTTCCGGCTGAAGCGGCCCGGGGCCGGGATCCTTCATCCGGTCAGCATTCGGGCCCGAAGGCCCGATTGCAATTTCGTCCGGGCAGGCCCGAAGCCTGCAAGTGCCAGGATTATTTCTTGATCCAGCCGGACCAGCGGTCCTCGTTGGCGTTCATCCAGTCGGCAACGACTTCGGAGACGGTCTTGCCGTTCAGATCGACCTCGGTGATCATCTTGCCCATCTCGTCATTGTCGATGGTAAAGGCCTTGATCGCGTCATAGGCGCCGGGCCACTTTTCCTTCACGCCAGCCCAGCCGACTTTCCAGATTTCGCCAAACGGCTTGCCGCAGTCATAGGCCATGTCGGGATTGATGCCGGTTGACGCGTCATTGTAGCACTCGGACGAGTATTCCGGGAATTCGACCCAGGCGCCTTCATACTTGGCCGGGGCCCAGTGCGGTGCGTAGATCCAAAGCATGATCGGCGCCTTGCGCTGGTAGGCGCTTTCAAGTTCGGCAAAGAGCGCTGCATCGGTACCGGCATGGATGACCTCGAAAGGCAGCTCGAGCGCCTCGACGCGTTCGTCGTCAAAGCCACCCCAGGTGACGGGTCCGCCAAGATAGCGCCCCTTGGGTGCGGTTTCCGCCGTCGAGAAGGCTTCGGCGCAGGCCTCGTCTTTCAGCGCTTCCCAGTTTGGCAGGCCCGGGCATTGCTCGGTCATGTAAGACGGGTACCACCACTCTTCCTTGGCCTTCATGCCGGTGGGGCCGAAATTCTCCACCTTTCCGGTAGCCGTGGCTGCATCCATGGCTTCACGGCCTGTGGTTTCCCACATCTCCATCGCGACATGAAGATCGCCGGATTCAAGCCCTGCGAACTGGGCCAGGTAATCGGCCTGGACATATTCAATCGAGTAGCCGGCCTTCTTGAGCACTTCGCCCATGATTTCAGTGGTGATCAGCTGACCGGTCCAATCGTGGAGTGTCAGTTTGATCGGGTCTGTGGATTCCTGTGCTGCCACCGGAGCTGCAATGGCCATGCACGAAGCGCTCGAAATGACGAGTGCTGCGGTCAATTGCCTGAAGCTGCGGCCGGAAAAGAGATTGGCTGAATGCATGTCGAGCCTCCTGTTCACCCTGTTGTGTCCCACATTCCGGCGCCATCGCTGACAGCCCGACACGGCCGCCGGCAGCGCACCCGTGCGCGACTTGTTAACCTCTTGATCCCACACCACGGTTCCGGCCTTGTCAATCAATTCTGTGGTTTTTTATTGCTTTAGTGCCCGAAAGCTTGGTTTTGATTGATTGACAGGCGGTGATCGCCTAAAAATGAAGCAGAGCAAATAAGGCGTATTCGATGCTGTCCAAACGTCACACCGAGATCATGCGGATATTGGCTGATGAGGGCACAGTCACGATTTCAGGGCTCGCGGCACGGCTGGGGGTCTCGCTCGAAACCGTGCGCCGTGATGTGCGTCCGCTGACGGAAAACGGATCGGTGCTCAAGATCCACGGCGCGGTTGGACTTGCGGGCCAAGTGGGGGAAGCGCCGTTTCAGCGGCGCATGCGCGAGAATGCCGAGGCCAAGCGACGGATCGCGCGCGAGATGGCGCAGCTGATCCGTGATGGTGATTCCGTGATGCTGGATACGGGAACCACCACAAGCTTTGTGGCGCGCGAGCTGCTTGGGCATCGCAGGCTTACTGTCGTCACCAATTCCTCGGATATCGCCCGGACGCTGGCGACCGTGAACGGCAACAAGGTCTACATGGCCGGTGGTGAACTCCGAAGCGATTCAGGCGCAGCATTCGGGGTGTCGGCGATCGAGTTCATCGCCAAGTTCTCGGTCACCCACGCGATCATCTCTGCCGGTGCAATCGACGCCGGGGTAGGGGTGATGGATTTTGATCTGGAGGAGGCCGAATTTGCCCGGATGATGCTGTCACGCGGGGCGCAGAGCTTTGTGGTAACGGATCGTACAAAGTTCGGCCGCCGCGGTCTGGTGCAGGTGGCGGGATTTGAAGCTATCGATCACGTGGTGACCGATGAGCCGGTGTCCCCCGAGATCGCCGCTGCCTTCGCGGAGGCGGGTACTCGCCTGATCATCGGTGGCGCGCCTACTGCGACGAACCAACCTGTCGATGGTGAATGAAGCCACCCTTGGGTGGCTTCATGTTGCGGCTGGGTCGGTTAGCGCCGGATGATCATCTCTTCCGGACCGTAGGGGAAGTTGGTGATGTTTTCGGCCCCGGTTTCGGTGACGATAAAGATATCGTGCTCGCGGTAGCCGCCGGCGCCGGGCATGCCCTCCGGGATCATGATCATCGGCTCCATCGAGACGACCATGCCCGGCTCGAGCACGGTGTCGACATCCTCCCGAAGTTCCACCCCGGCTTCACGGCCATAGTAATGGGAGAGGACGCCGAAGGAGTGGCCATAGCCGAAGGATCTGTATTTCAGGAGATCCCAATTGCGGTACATGTCGTTGAGCTCAAGCGCGATGTCCGAGCATTTCATGCCTGGCCCGATCAAGTCGGAGCCGGCCTTCATCACCGCGCAGTTCTTCTGCCACAGATCGAGATGGGCGTCGGAGGCTTCTTCGCAGAACAGGGTACGTTCGATGGCCGTGTAGTAGCCAAAGATCATCGGGAAGCAGTTGAGCGAGAGAATGTCACCGCGGGCGACCTTCTTGTTGGTGACCGGGTTATGCGCCCCGTCGGTCATGATGCCTGACTGGAACCAGGTCCAGGTGTCCATCAGCTCGACAAAGGGAAAGCTCTTGCCGATCTCTCGCACCATGGCCTGTGTTGAGGCGAGCGCTACTTCGTATTCCGGCACGCCTTCGGCAATGGCTTCCATCACAGCACGGGCGCCGACATTGCATATCCGTGTGCCTTCGCGGATCAGCGCGTGCTCCTCGGCTGATTTCATCGTCCGCATCCACATCGAGGCTTCGGCGACATCAACGAACTCGACACCGGGGAAAGCATCGCCGAGCAGCTTCCGAAACTCCAGCGAAACATGGTCGAACTCGATGCCGACACGTCGGGCACCGGCCGGGATAAGAGATTTCAGCGCGGTGAAGAAATTGTCCCGGCGCCAGTCCGAGTAGATGATGTTGTCACCGTGGCTACGCCGCCATGGCTGGCCGCCATCTATCCCGGCAGAAACGGTTGTGGCGTTGTCCTGGGTGAGAACGAAGCCGTACTTGCGGCCGAAATAGCAGTAGAGAAAACCCGAATAGTAGCAGATGCCGTGATAGGAGGTGAAAACCGCCGCATCAATTTGATGAGCCGCGAGGTGGGCGCGCATGGCATTCTGGCGCCGGTCCATCTCCGATGCCGAGAACGGCGAATATTCCTTGTCACCATTCTTCCATTGGAAGACGTGCAGCATGTCGTCGGTGCTGGTGAGATTTTTCATTGTGAGGATCGCTTCAATTGGGCCTGATGGCCCGCGACCCTATTGCCGCGGACGTTGGCCTGGCCGGGAAGTGAAACCGGCCATCTCCTTATAGGCTTTCGGTGAAGCCCGGTCGCTCCCGCAATTGACATGGTCTTGCCGGTTCACGACGTGGTTCGCCGGTTCGGTTCAGCCCGGAGTAAGGCCCCTGAGGCGTTCCGAACGGCGTCTGAGCAGTTCGAGAACCGTAAGCAGGACGATGGAAATTGCCACCATCAAAGTCGCAACCGCGAGGATGGTTGGAGATATCTGCTCACGCAAGCCGGTGAACATCTGCCAGGGCAGGGTCTTCTGCGACGCAGAGCCGAGGAAGAGAACTACGACCACTTCATCGAACGAGGTGATGAACGCAAACAGGGCGCCCGAGACCACGCCCGGGATGATGAGCGGCATCTGCACCTTGAAGAATGTGCGCACCGGGTCGGCGCCCATCGAGGCCGAAGCGCGCGTCAGCGACCGGTCAAAGCCAACCAGCGTTGCTGTCACGGTGATGATGACGAAGGGTGTGCCGAGGGCCGCATGTGCCATGACGACACCCAGATAAGTGCCCTGGAGTCCGATACGGGAATAGAAGAAATACATGCCGGCCGCGGAGATGATCAGCGGCACGATCATCGGCGAAATCAGGATCGCCATGATTGCGGACTTGAAGGGCACATGGCTCTGGCTGAGGCCGATCGCTGCCAGTGTGCCAAAAGCGGTCGCCAGCAGGGTGGCGACGGGAGCAATGGTGATGGAATTGTACAGCGCCTGCTGCCAGTCGGGATTGGTGAAGAAGTCCTGATAGTGCTTGAACGAATAGCCTTCGGGATCAAGCGCAAGCATCTTGGGCGTGAAGGTGAAGAAATCCTCAGCGTTGAAGGACAACGGCACGATGACGATGATCGGGAAGATCAGGAAGAAAAAGATCAGGCCGCAGATTGCCCGGAATGTGTAGTGCCAAGCAATCTGGGTCTTGGATGCGTAGGGTGGTAGTGCAGACATGATGGCTCCCTCAACCCAGCTTCACATTGTCGATGCCGACGATCTTGTCGTAGAGGTAGAACAGCAGCATCACCAGCGCCAGCAGGATGGTTCCCAGCGCTGCGGCAAGGCCCCAGTTCAGCGATGACGAGATGTGGTAGGCGATCCGGTTCGAGATGAAGATACCGCTCGTGCCTCCGACCAGCTCCGGGGTGATGTAGTAGCCGATGGACAGGATGAAGACGAGGATCGCGCCGGCGCCGATGCCTGGCACGGTCTGCGGGAAATACACCCGCCAGAAGGCCGTCCAGTCGTTGGCGCCAAGGCTCTTGGCGGCGCGAACGTAATAGGGCGCGATGGTTTTCATCACCGAGAACAGCGGCAGGATCATGAACGGCAACAGGATGTGGGTCATGGCGATGATGGTGCCGGTCTGGTTGTTGATCATGACCAGCCGGTTGGCATCGTCGATCAGTCTGATCCAGACCAGGAAATCGTTGATCACCCCCTGTTGCTGCAACAGCACCTTCCAGGCCGATGTTCGCACCAGAAGCGACGTCCAGAAGGGCAGCAACACAAGTATCATCAGCATGTTGGAAGTCTTGAGCGGCAGATGCGCCAACAGATAGGCAATCGGAAAACCGAGCAGCAGGCAGGAGATCGTGATGGCGATCGACATGGTCAGGGTGCGGCCGAACAGCATGAGATAAACGCGCTCGTTTTCAGGCTTCAACTCAATGCCTTCGGACGTCCGTTCGGCATCCGCTGCACTGAGGAAATATCCTGCCGTGTAGGGTGCGGAAAATCTCCGGATCACACGCCAGGTCTCGAGATCTCCCCAGTCCTTGTCAGCGGCAATGAACTGGGCCTTGTAATCCCCCTCGTCCATGCGCTTGATTCTGCGTCCGGTCTTGCGGAACAGGCCGGACATGCCGGAACTCTCATAGTTCAGCCGTGAACCGAGCCTGGTATGGATGCGCTCGGCGACGGCTATCTGGAGATCGTCATGGAGCGCCTTGAAGACGGCTTCGTCGGGCAGTTGGTCGTATTCCGGGTCCCATTGCGCCAGGGCCTCTACTGTCCGCGGAATGGTGTCTTCGACAATGTTGTTTTCAACGGACCGGAACAGCATGTCAGCGATCGGTGCGACAAATGTCAGAAGGATAAAGAGCAGAAGCGGCGCAATCAGCAGGAAAGAGCGCAGCTTTTCGCGCCTGAGGGCTTTCGCGAGCCGCTGCTTCAAAGGGGTTCCATCAGCGGCACGCATGATCCCGTCATCGGGCATTGTTCCGTTTGACACATGGTCTTCGTTGGTGCTGCTCATGGAATACCTTCGCCTTGTACTTGAGGCTGGATGCGGCGGCGAACCGCCGCATCCGAGGGATTGGTTCGAGGCTTACTGCGCCAGCCAGGCCTGGAACTTGGCGTCCAGATCGTCGCGGTTGTCAGCCCACCATTCGTAATTGTAGAGGAAGGTGTTCTTCGCATTGGCCGGGTCGGTCGGCATGTGCGGACCCATCTCGATGCCGAGTTCGGCATGCTTGCCGACCAGCGGAGCCGACGACTGACGGGCCGGGCCGTAGGAGATGTACTTGGCCTGGTCGGCCAGACGCTGCGTGTCTGTTGCGAACTTGACGTAGTGCTTGGCCCGGTTCAGACGCTCTTCCGAAAGTCCTGTCGGGATTATCCAGCCGTCAAGGTCGAACACCTGGGCGTCCCACAGCATCTTGACTGGCTGGTCCTGCTCTTCGATGACCGAGAACAGGCGGCCATTGTAGGTCGAGCCCATGACCACTTCGCCGTCGGCAAGAAGCTGCGGCGTTTCCGCGCCAGCGGACCACCATACGACCTGGTCCTTGATGGTTGCGAGCTTGGCCAAGGCCTGCGCTACGCCTTCTTCAGTTTCCAGAACGTTGTAAACGTCGTCCTTGGCGACACCGTCACACAGTAGGGCCCATTCCAGATTGTTGATCGGGCGCTTCTCGAGCGAACGCTTGCCCGGGAAGTTCTCCAGATCGAACACGGCACAGATGTCGGTCGGCTCCTTGCCGTTCCATTCGGCTACATCCGAGCGATAGCCGAATGTGGTCGAATAGACGATCTGCGGAATGAAGCATTCGGAGACCAGCAGGTCGCCAAAATCTTCCGATGCGGGTGTGCCGTCCGGCGCAGCTGCAAGATCGCTATCCGGATCGATGACTTCCGCAAGACCTTCATCGCAGAGGCGGATCGCGTCGGAGGCGACAACGTCCACAACGTCCCAGGTGACGTTGCCGGCTTCGTTCATGGCGCGCAGCTTGGCAACGGCTTCGTTGGACGATTCGTCATTGACGATCTTGACGCCGGTCAGCGCCGAGTAGGGCTCGCTGTAAGCCTTGATCTGGGAATTGGAGTAGGCGCCGCCCCAGGAGACGATCGTCATTTCGTCGGCGCAGTTGTCACAGGGCTCCAGCTCCTCGGACGTAACCGGAACGGTGAATGCAACACTGGCGGCAGCCGCCATGAGCAAAGTTTTCATTTTCATCATGTTCTCCCTTTTGATGGAGGTCGGACAGGTTGTTACCCGTCACAACCATGCATGCCGGTCTGTGTCGGATCCGGCAAATCTGGATTCATTCGACGACGTCAAGCGCCTTGCAGTCGCCCGCAGCCCATCCGATCTGGACGATGTCGCCCTTGGCGATCTTCCTGCGTTCGCCGCGATTTCGGACCTTCACGACGAATTCCTTGTTGTCGGCCACATTCATCCGCACGCGGATGTGGTCGCCGAGATAGATCAGCTCTTCGATCTTGCCGTCGACCATGTTGTCCATCTGGTTTTCCGGCTGCAGTTCGACCCGCTCGGGTCGCAACGACAGGGTCGTCTTGCCGCCAACGCCGGTAATGTTGACCGGATCTGCCCTGAGCTTGATGCCTCCGGCCACTTCGACCGTGCATTCCGAACCACTGACTTCGGTGACTGTGCCGTTGAGTTTGTTGTTTTCGCCGATGAACTGCGCAACGAAGGAATTCTGCGGGCTTTCATAGAGCACATCGGGAGCCGACAGCTGCTGAATGACGCCGTCGTTGAACACCGCGACCCGGTCCGACATGGTCAGGGCTTCGGTCTGGTCGTGGGTCACATAAACAATCGTGACACCAAGATGCTCGTGGATATGCTTGATCTCGTACTGCATCTGCTCGCGCAACTGCTTGTCGAGCGCGCCCAGCGGCTCATCCATCAGCACGAGTTCCGGATCGAACACGAGCGCCCGCGCCACGGCGACGCGTTGCTGCTGGCCGCCGGAAAGCTGCGCCGGCCTGCGGGAGCCGAAGGTGCCAAGCTCGACCATGTCGAGCGCGCGATTGACCTTCGCCTCCTGCTCGGACTTGCTCATGCCACGTACCTGGAGCGGAAAGGCGAGGTTCTCGGCCACCGACATGTGCGGGAACAAAGCATAGTTCTGAAAAACCATGCCGATGCCGCGCTTGTGCGGCGGGACATTGTTGATCGGATTGTCGTTAAGATAGATTTCGCCGTGGGTGGCTGGTTCAAAACCGGCCAGCATCATCAGGCAGGTGGTTTTTCCGGAACCGGACGGCCCGAGCATTGTCAGGAACTCGCCTCGGGCGATATCGAGATTGAGGTTCTTTACGACGAGTGTTTCACCATCGTAACTCTTTTGCACGCTTTCATACCGTACGGCTGCGCCACGGTTTTCGCTCATGAGGTCCCCTGCCTGTTGCCGCCCTTCTTCGTGGATGGGCGTTGTCTTTAGGTCTGCCCCTATGAAAACGACTGTGACCACCGCTTGTAAAGACAAAAATGCCATTTTCGGGAGGATAATGCCAAAACGTTCGAAAGTTGCTCAAAACGCTGGGTGAAAAGACTATATGCCTGTCAGGCGGGGTGCCTTTCGGTCAATTGTCCTGTCTCATTCGCTGTCAACGACACGCCCGGTACGGCATGAAATGACCTTACCCGCTAGAATGTGGCAGGAGTGTCTTCACGCTGCTCGATGGTTGTCCTGTGCGCTGCTCGGCGTGACACCGTTCGAAACGGTCTTCCTGTTCGAAACGCAATACCTAATTGCCGTATCCGGCCCTTTTCATCTCGCGGGTGGTCAGCGCCTGAGCGTTGCGCAGGGCTTCGTCGATCGACATCTTCCCGGCCAGTGCGGCGGAGAATTGCTGGCCGACGGCTGTGGCAATGAGCTGAAATTCGGGGATGGAAACGAACTGAATTCCGACATACGGCACCTCGTCGACAGTGGGGTCCAGGGGGTTGGAGCCGTTGATGCTGTCAAGCGTCATTCTGGCAAAGGGAAGCTTGGCATATTCAGGATTTTGGTAAAGCGAAGTGCGCGTGCCTGGAGGTACATTGGCCCAGCCATGCTTCGCTGCGACAAGCGCATGATAATCCTTCGAAGTCGCCCATTCGATGAATTTCTTGGCGGCGTCGACCTTCGGCGAACTGGCCGGGATGGCAAGCGCCCAGGCCCAAAGCCAGTTGCTGCGCTTGCCCAGACCATTGTCCGGCGCAAGCGCAAAGCCGACCTTGTCGGCGACCCGGGATGTCGCAGGATCCGTGACAAAGGACGCCGCCACGGTTGCATCGATCCATATCCCGCACTTGCCGTCCTGGAAAAGGGCCAGGTTCTCGTTGAAGCCGTTTTGCGCGGCGCCGGGAGGGCCGGCTTCATTGAGTACGTCGATGTAGTAGGACAGCGTCTGCTTCCACTCCGGGGTGTCGAACTGCGCATTCCATTCCATGTCAAACCATCTTGCACCAAACGAGTTGGCTGTTGCAGTGAGCAAGGCAATATTTTCGCCCCAACCGGGCTTGCCGCGCAGACAAATACCGTTGATGCCGGCCTGCCGGTCAGTCATCGCACGGGCGGCCTCGCCTATGAACTCCCAGTCCGGTGTATGCGGCATGGTCAGGCCTGCCTCTTTCATCAAATCCGTCCGGTAGATCACCATGGAGGATTCACCGTAGAATGGGGCAGCATAGAGCTTGCCGTCGACGCTCAGCCCGTCACGAATGGGCGGAAGAAGATCCTCGATGTCGTAGGACGCTGGTAAATCTTCGAGCGATACCAGCCATCCCTGTTTGCCCCAGATCGGAACCTCGTAGGTGCCAATCGTCATGACGTCATATCGTCCACTGCCCGATGCGATGTCGCTGGTGACCTGGCGCCGGAGCGTGCTCTCGTCGAGCGTCACCCACTGCAGGTCTATGTCCGGGTTCATGCGCGTGAAGTCGCCCGTAAGCTTTTGCATGCGGATCATGTCGCCATTGTTGACGGTTGCGATGGTAAGTGTTTCCGCCGTGGCGGCGGCCGACCCGATCATCGACATTCCTGCGACCAGAAGTGCGTTGGCAAATCTCATTGCTGAATTCCTGTCCACTCGAAAGAGGCGTGTGCCTGTATACCCGCTAACGCACCAATGCTGTTTCCGTGATAAAGAGCCTGCCTTCCCCAAAACTTTGCCAAGCTACGCGATGCTTTCCATCAAATGTCCCTTTTTGTTGGCTGTTTAGCAAGGGCACATAAGCGGCGCTGCTCGACCCTTGCTCAATTTCCGTGGGTCCATGGCAGGTATTGCCGTTTGACCAGCAAGGCGGAGGATGGCCTCACCGAATGATTTCGAACGCCGGGGCGGTGCTCCGAACACAGTCTGTTCGTTGCAAAAAGGGGTTTGTCCGGCGCCAATTGACGGCTGATGGCGTGACTGTCAGGAGGAAGCCAGATTCTCAACGGATTTGGTGTGTTTTTCGAGACCCTCGGTAAACTCCGCAACCAGTGAGCGGACGACTTCCTTGTTGGCTTCCTTGGTGCTGGCACCCCCGGCCGTTGCGGTTTCGTGAACCGTGCGTTGCCGGTCAGCGCTGGTACCATTTTCGACGATCCGCCGGGCTGCCTGAACCTCGGCCCAACAGCCAAGCGCCTCTGCGTCCTCGCGCACCATCTCGATGATCTCCTCAAGAAGTTCGGCAAAGACAACAACCTCACCTCGCGCAAAATCAATCATTCCTTTCGAGATACCGTAGCGCTGGGCGCGCCAGCGATTCTCGCCGACCAGAAACCGGTCGTAGATGCGCCAGCGCTGATTGCTCAGCCGCAGCCGCCAAAGCATGTGCATGATGGACTGTGTCAGCGCGACAATGGCAAGCGCATCGTCCAGTCTCGGCGAGACATCGCAAATGCGCGCCTCCAGGGTCGGGAAGCGGGCGGACGGGCGAAGGTCCCACCAGATCTTGGAGCTGTCCTCGATCAGGCCGCTGTCGATGATGACCTGGACCGAGCGTTCATATTCCGACCACGAAGAGAACCGTGGCGGCAGGCCTGTTCTTGGCATGTTGTCGAAAACGGTCAGCCTGTAGGCGTTGAGCCCGGTATCATCGCCTTTCCAATAGGGCGACGAGGTCGACAAGGCGAGAAGATGAGGCAGGAAATAGGGAAACTGAGCCATCAGATCGATGCGGGTCTCGTCGTCATCGATGCCGACATGCACATGCATTCCGCAAATCAGCATGCGGCGGGCAACTCCACCAAGGTCGCGCTCAAGTGCGCGGTATCGCGGTTTGTCGGTAAAGTGCTGCTTGTGCCAGTCGGCGAAGGGATGGCAGGACACTGCAAGCGGCGCCAGGCCATGCCGGCCGGCGACCTCAGCGATAACGGTACGCAAACGCGCCAGATCAGCGCCAGCTTCGGCGACGGTCCTGCAGACCCCCGTACCGACTTCGATCTGGCATTGCAGAAATTCCGGACTGACTTGGTCTCCCAGCTCAGAGGCGCATTCCCGCATCAGGCTTTCCGGTGCGGCTGCGAGATCAAGGCTCTCACTGTCGACAAGCAAATACTCTTCTTCGACACCGAGGGTGAAGCTGGGTTGGCGGTAGCTCATGAATGGATTTGACCTTGAAAAGGCTGCGTGTGCAAGCCGGGTTGCAATCGGGGTTGCCTCTCAAACCCCGTATTAAGGTGAAGGTTCCATCTGCGAGGAAGGGTGGCCTACAGCAAATCTCGAGGCTGATCGCCGCGGAAAAACGCATCGAGATTGTCGAGCGCCCGGAAGCCCATGGCGTCGCGGGTGCGCCGCGTGGCGCTGCCGATATGGGGCAGCATGAAGATGTTGCGGTGCGCTGCGAAAGTTGGGTTCCCGCCCGGTTCGGTGGCAAAACAATCAAGACCGGCTGCAGCAAGGCGGCCACTGCTGAGCGCTTCAAGCAGTGCTGCTTCGTCTACCAGCGCGCCCCGCGCGGTGTTGACGAAGACAGCGCCTTCGGGCAGTTGCGCAAAGCGTTCGGCGTTCATCAGGCCTGTTGTCTCTGGCGTTGCCGGGCCATGCAGGGACAGGAAATCGGAAACCGGCAAAAGACTGTCGACCGAGCTGTGATAGGTCGCGCCGATTTCCTGGTCGGCGGGCAGGCGGGACCGATTGTAGTAATGGATTTCCATGTCAAAACCGCGCGCCTTGCGAGCGAATGCCTGACCGACCCGCCCCATGCCGACGATGCCAAGACGTGCGCCTGTTACCTGTTTGCCGACCATGAAGGACGGGCTCCAGAAATCCCACCGGCCCGAGCGGACCAGATGGTCTCCCTCTACGGCATGTCGTGCCGCACCGAGCATCAGCAGCATGGCGATTTCGGCTGTGGCGTCGGAGAGAACGTCGGGGGTGTTGGTGACGGCTATACCCCGGGCCTTCAGGGCGGGCAGATCGCAATGGTCGACGCCGACGGAATGGTTGGCGATGATCTTGAGGTGCGGATCGAGCCTTTCCACGATATCTGCGCTGAAGCGCTCTGAGTGGCAGGGGATGATCGCATCGACCTTTGCACTCATGGCCACGATCTCGTCGTCGCTGCTAAGACTGTCGTCGAGATTGATGATGGTGTCGTAGTCCCGTTTCGCCCGCTCAAGCGTCGCGTCGGATAGCTTGCGGGTGATCCACAGTTTCGGCCTGGTCATGGTTTGCGCCTGCGCACGCATTCATCCCAGAAGTCATAGATGGCCATTGCCAGCACGACAATGATGATCACCATGAACGGAAATCCGCCCCAGAATCCTGCAAAGCCGGTGGAGATGCTGTGCGACAGGCCTACCACGAAGATGACGAGCAGCGCGGTTCCGATGAAGCCGGCAATCAGTTTGACTGTGTAGGGCATGGTTTTCTCCTTTGCTGGCGTTCAAGCGGCTCCCTCGGCCAGTCTCGTCTGGAGCCAGCTAGCGGTTCTGAGAAGCCGGTCATCCTTTTCGGCCGGCCCGATCAGTTGCACGCCTATGGGCAGATCGTTGTCACCGACCAGCAGCGGCAGGGTGATCGTTGGAAGGCCCGCGAGCGTCCACAATGTGCAAAAGATTGGATCTCCGGTGCCCTGGTCAAAGAGCGGCGCTTCGCCGGCAGCGCTCGGCGCGACAATGGCGTCGAATTCGACAAAGAAATCGGCGAAGAACTTTTCCGCCGATGCCTTGACCGCCAGGGCGTCTTCGTACCGGGCCGTGCTGATCTTGCGGCCGCGCTCGACAACGGTTTGCAGCACCGGGCTTAGCTTACCCCAGTGTGCGTCGAAACTCTCGTTGAGATGCATGCAGATTTCGTACTCATGGATGGTGGCCTGTACCGAGACCAGCCCGGTCATGGTGTCGGCCGGCTGCAATCTCGAAACCCGTTTGCCAAGCGTTTCGGCCACCGCTTCCAGGCCCTCGCGGGCGTCGCCAGCCAGGCGGTCGTGAAAGGGCATGTCAAAGAAGGCAAAATCGGGGTCCACCGGGGCCGTTTCCGCAGCACCCCGGGCCATGGCGGGCCGGGGCCTTGGGACGCTTGCCGGGTCGGTCTGGTCGTAGCTGCTGATGGCATCGGTGAGCAGGGCGGCATCTTCGAGCGAACGGGCGAAGACGCCGACCTGGTCTAGCGAGGCCGAGGTCTGCAGGATGCCACGACGCGAGATGATGCCCCTGGTCGGCTTGAATCCATAGACACCGCAGAAGGAGGCAGGACGAATAACGGAACCGTTGGTCTGGGTGCCGATGGCCAGCGGCACGTGATGGGCTGCCACGGCTGCGGCGGATCCGCTGGACGAGCCACCAGGCGTGCGATCCGGATTGTGCGGATTGCGGGTGCGGCTGGGATTGAGGAACGCCAGCTCCGTCGTCACCGTTTTTCCCATGATCACAGCGCCGGCTTCCCGCAGCCGTTCAACGATGGCGGCATCGGCATCGGGCTGTCTGCCAGCAAAGATCGGGGTGCCCCGTTCGGTCGGCATGCCGGCGGTGTCGACGATGTCCTTGAGGCCGACAGGAACACCGTGCAGGGCGCCGATGGCAAAGCCTGAGCGACGGACCCGGTCCAGTTCGGCGGCCTGCTCCAGAGCCTGCTCGGGATCGAGATGAGACCATGCTCCGATCAAGGAGTCGCTCTGCTCGATCCGGGCAAGGCATGCCTTGACCAGATCGACGGAACTCAGCAGCCCTTGCCTGATCTGGCTGGCGGCCTGCCGGGCTGTCAGTGATGCAGGATCCTGTTTCACGGGACGTAGGTCCCGAAGAGATAGTCGGGGAACCAGAGTGCAATGCCGGGGAACTGGTACATGATTGCCATGGTCAGGATTACGATGCCGAGATAAGGCATGATGCCACGGAAGATCTCCATGAGTTCGATCTGCTTCTTGAGCACACCTTTGAGATAGTAGGCCGACATGGCCATGGGCGGGGTCAGGAACGAGGTTTGAAGATTGAGCGCCACCAGCATGGCGAAGAAGTAGGGATTGACCCCGAAAACCTCGAGCAGCGGCAGGAAGATCGGCACGAAGATGATCAGGATCTCCGACCATTCGAGCGGCCAGCCGAGCAGGAAAATGATGATCTGGGCCAGGATGAGGAATTGCCAGGGCTCAAGGTCCATGCCTCCGACCCAATGGGCGATGATGTCGTGGCCACCGAGATAGGAGAACACCGAGGCAAAGGTCCACGAACCGATGAAGAGCCAGCACACCATGGCTGTTGCCTTGGCGGTCAGAAAGACGCTCTCCTTGAGTTTCTTCCATGTCATCGACCGGTAGAGCAGCGCCAGAACGATGCCGCCTAGTGCGCCCATTGCGGCAGCCTCGGCAGGTGTCGCAAGCCCGCCGAGGATCGAACCCAGCACCAGCGCGATCAGGACCGTGAGCGGAACGAAGCTGACGAGCAGATTCCAGTAAATCTCGCGGGGCGGCGGGACGTCATCCATCTTGGGCTTCGGGGCCAGTCCGGGAGTGGCCCAGACCCTTGCCATGACATAGACAATATAGAGGCCCGCCAGCAGCAGGCCCGGAAACACCGCAGCCGCATACAGCCGCAGCGGCGACAGATCGGCGATCGCGGAGTAGACGATCAGCATGATGGACGGCGGAATAAGAATGCCGAGCGTTCCACCGGCGCAAATCACGCCCGAAGCAAAACTCTTGTTGTAGTTGGCGTTGGCCATGGCCGGGAAGGCCAGAAGGCCCATCAGGGTGACTACGGCACCAACGATGCCGGATGCGGTCGAGAAGACCGCGCAAGTGAGTAGGGCTGCAATCGCAAGGCTGCCCGGCAGGTTGCGCGCGGCCAAGTACAGCGAGAAGAACAGCTTGTCGACGATGTTGGCGCGTTCCACCACATATCCCATAAACAGGAACAGCGGGATGGCAACGAGGGTAGGGTTCTCCATCACCGAATAGGTGTTCTGATTGAGCAGATAGAAGATGTTGTTGTTGAAAATGTCGGTGAAGGTCTCGATCGGCTGACCCTGGTGATAGGCGTAGTAGCCAAAGGCGACACCCATGGCCAGGAGGGTGAAGGCGATCGGAAACCCCAGCAGGACCAGCACGATAAACAAGCCAAGCATCAGCAGGGCGACTTCGGGATTTGTCATCTCTCACTCTTTCTCACAGCGCCATGCCAAACCGCTAACTGCGTGGAACGACGGAACGAATCGTGTCCATATCCGCCTCCGTGAGCAGGTCTTCGGTTTCCTTCACATCCTCCAGCCTTTCCGGCCAGACACCGGTCCGCATAGCGATCACGCAACGGACAAGTTCCGCGGAGCCCTGAAGCATGAGCAATCCACCCGACACCGGAATCAGGGACTTGAAGAAATAGATCTGTATGCTCGCGGGGCTGTTGAAGCTTACTTCCTTGTAGCGCCAGCTATCGGCGGCGATTTCATAGCCGAACCACACCAATGCGAGGATGCCGGGGAAAAAGAAGAGGAAATACAGCACGAAATCCAGGGTGGCCTGCACCCTGACCGGAAACAGGCGGTAGACGACATCCGCCCTGACATGAGTATCCTGAGCCAGTGCGTAGGCGCCGCACATCAACAGCAGCGCGCCATACATCTGGATCATCATGTCAAACGCCCAGACGGTCGGCGCATTCAGGACGTAGCGGACGAATACCTCGTAGGAGACCGACAGCGTGAGGATCAGGATACACCAGCCGAATGCCCGTCCGACCCAGAGGCTCAGGCCTTCCACGGCGTGAACAAATCTCATCAATTACCCCTCCAGTATAGCCGGGACGTCTTTCGCCTGTTCCCGAGCGCCCGACGCCCGGTAACCACAAGGGTTCCCGGACCATTCGCTTGCCACACTCCCAGGTCAGCCGAAGTAATGCTTGTAGGCCTGCTGGTAGTTGGGCTGGTTGAGGTTCAGGTAGCCCATGACGTTCTTGGCGTAGGCCATCTGCGATTCCATCACCTTGGCGAAGAAGGGGTCTTCATCGGCGATCCGCTTGGTGACCACGTCCCAGGCTTCAAGCTGTGCTTCCATGACACTGTCGGGTGTGCGGAAGACGCTGACGCCATCCTGCTCCTGCAGTTTGACGAGGTCGTCGGCATAGCGCTTGGTGTTGCCCCAGTAGAAGCCGGAATTTTCTGCCATGGACGCGTTGCGGATGATCGCCTGATGCTCGGGCGACAGCGCGTTGAACTTGTCCTTGTTGAAGGTGACCTCGAAGCACTCCTGGCTCTGGTGGTAGGAGGCCAGATGATAGAACTTGGACACGTCCTGCATGCCGAAGTCGCGGTCGGACGTCGGGTTGTTGAACTCCGCCGCGTCGATCAGTCCGGATTTCATCGCCGGCTGGATTTCGCCGCCCGGCAGCTGCACCACGGACATGCCCATTTCGAGCAAGACGTCAGCGGCGAGACCAACGGTGCGATACTTCAAGCCATTCATCTGGCTCGCGTCGGTGATTTCTTCCTGGAACCAACCCAGCGGCTGGGCCGGCATCGGCGAGTTGAAGAACGACACGACGTTGAGGCGCAGATTGTCCATCAGCTCGTCGAACAGTTCCTGGCCGCCGCCGGCGTGGATCCAGCCCAGCATTTCCTGGCTCGACCAACCGAAGCAGGGGCCGGTGCCGAACAGCGACGCTGTCTTAGACTTGCCGTACCAGTAAGCAGGCACATAATGGGCGGCATCGAGCACGCCGCGGTGGACTGCGTCCTGCATCTGGCTGGTCTTGACAACCGCGTCGACCGACAAGACTTCGATCATCAGCGATCCGCCGGACATTTCGTTGACGCGGCTGGCAAATGACTGAGCGTTTTCGAGGAAGATACCGCCGCCCCATGCAGCCTGCATCTTGATTGTGGTGGGTGCGTTCTGAGCAATTGCCGGAGTAGCCAGAGCTGCGGCGCCAGCAATTGCGGAGCCACGCAGGAATTTTCTGCGGTTAAGAGTAGACATGCTTTCCTCCCAAGGAATGTATGCGGTTCCCTGTCCTTGATCGCCGACTCCGTGATGCTTCCGGTTGACCCGGAATTATTGACTTCAACTTTTTCGACGCGACAGATGTTTCATAGTGTCATTTGAATTCTTCTAAAACAAGTGCTGCGCGGGGTGAGTAGGGGTCAAGCGGTGCACCGAGCCTTGGCCATCGGTCTTATGTTTCCTTGGCCATAGCCGCTCCGCGAAGGGCAAATTGGGTCAGGAACGGCCCGGCGTCTTGGGGTGATGTCGAAAGAATCTCTGATGGCCAGATCAGACGTTCGGTCCTGCTGCGCGCTTGCCGGTACTTGGTAGAGGCCCGCTCAATCCAGCAAGCGGGCAGTTGCCTGCGCGATGATGCGCTCTTCATCGGCGGTCACGACAAAGGCATGCCGCTGGCTGCCGGCCGTGGTCAGGCGTTGGGCACGCGCGTCGTTGGCTCGTGGGTCAAGGCTGAAACCGAGCCATTCCAGTTTCTGCAAGGCCATGGCGCGGACCGGTGCGGCGTTTTCGCCAATGCCGCCGGAAAAGACGATGGCATCGACGCCGCCGAGGCTGGCGGCTGCCGCACCGATTTCCTGGACCAGGCGGTCGACGAACATTTCGACCGCGAAGGCGGCATCGGGCTTGTCGCTCGCCAGCAGCGTGCGCATGTCGCCCGACAGGCCTGATACGCCCGACAGGCCGCTGTGGTGATAGAGCAGCTTGCTGACAGCCGCGAGGTCGCCGCCATGCTGTTCGGCGAGCCAGAGTACCGCCCCGGGGTCCAGCCGCCCGGGGCGCTGACCCATCATCAGGCCGTCGAGCGGGGTGAAGCCCATCGATGTCCAGATACTCTCGCCATCGATCATGCCGCAGATCGAGCAACCATTGCCGAGATGGCACGCAATCACCCGTTTTCCCGACAGCCCGAGACCGGCCAGGCTGGCGGCGACATGCTCATAGGAAAGCCCGTGAAATCCGTAGCGGATCAGCCCGTTCTGGGCATAGCTGCGCGGCAGCGGCATTTCGCGCCTGACCACAGGGACATTTGCGTGGAATGCGGTGTCGAAACAGGCAATCTGCGGTACGCCAGGCAAGGCCTCGGTGGCGGCATCGATGCCGGCCAGATTGTGCGGCTGGTGTCCGGGCGCGAATGGCATGAGCTCTGCGATGCCGGCTCTAATTTCGGGATTCACCGTGACTGGGGCGCTGAACCGCTCGCCTCCGTGAACGATGCGGTGGCCGACACCGGTAATCGCTACGGCGCGCGGCAAGATGATGTCGTTGATCAGACGCGGCAGCACCTCGGCATGGCCTTGGTCAGCGCTGTCAAACTCCATGGTCTCGCCGTCCGAAGTCTTCAGCCGCGGGGTCTGGCCATGGCCGATCGCCTCGACCAGCCCGGAGAAGCTACGTTCGAAGTCAGATGTGAAGAGGGCAAACTTGATCGAAGACGAGCCGCAATTGAGCGCCAGCAGACCTGTGTGCGGAGTTTCACTCATCGGTCTGCGTCCTTTCCTTCTAGGTCCCTCGAATTGTCTCGTGCCTTCAGGCTCTTTCGTTGTGCCCGATTGCGCGGGGTGCGCAACCCAAAACCGTGGCTGGTCTGGTCAGTGCAACGAATTTGGTCTGATTTTTGTGCCAGCTGAGATGCAGCCTCTGAATTGTGCACAAGCAAGTACAAGTCGGTTGCCAAGGTTCGATGTGCGTTTTATCTTTTGGTCAAAAACGATGACGGGTGCAGCCAAAACAGTGTCAAACAGGAGCGTCAGCCATGACCAAATCAACGACGTCTAGCCATGCCCAGCTTTTCAAACGCCGCCAGATTCTTGCAGGGACCGCAGCCGGTGCCGCAGCGCTCGCCATGCCCGGTTTCATGGGCAGGGCCCGTGCCGAAGGGCCGCTGAAGGTGGCGGCGATCTACACCGTGCCGGTCGAACAGCAATGGGTGAGCCGCATTCACAAGGCCGCCAATGCAGCTGCCGCGCGCGGCGACATTGAGTATGTGTTTTCGGAAAATACTTCCAACAATGATTATGAGCGCGTCATGCGCGAATATTCCGAAGCCGGTCACGATCTGATCATTGGTGAAGTTTTCGCGGTCGAGGATGCTGCGCGTCAGGTGGCTGCCGACTATCCCGAAACTGCCTATCTGATGGGGTCGAGCTTCCTGCCGAAGGACGATGTTCCGAATTTTGCGGTGTTCGACAACTACATACAGGACGCATCATATCTGTCTGGCATTATTGCCGGCGCCATGACCAAGACGAACAACATGGGCATGGTCGGCGGATTTCCGATCCCTGAGGTCAACCGGCTGATGCATGCCTTCATGGCAGGCGTCAAGGAAACAGCACCCGAGACCAAGTTCCAGGTCGCCTTTATCGGCTCATGGTTCGACCCGCCGAAAGCCAAGGAAACCGCTTTTGCCCAGATCGATGGTGGCGCCGACATTCTCTACGCAGAGCGTTTCGGTGTGTCGGATGCTGCCAAGGAAAAAGGCGTTCTGGCGATCGGCAACGTGATCGACACCCAGGCTGACTATCCCGAGACCGTTGTGGCGTCGGCGCTATGGCATTTCGAGCCGACGCTTGATCACGCCATCGAAATGGTCAAGGCCGGAACCTTTAAGGCCGAAAATTATGGTGTCTATTCCTTCATGAAAGAAGGCGGCTGCTCGCTGGCACCGCTCGGCACATTCGAAGGCAAGGTTCCCGAAGCAGCGATGAAGCTGGTCAAGGAACGGGAAGCCGCGATCAAGGACGGCTCCTTCGTGGTCGAGATCAACGACGAAGAACCCAAGTCCAACTGATGAACGCTATACAAGACCCGGAGGCGGAGATCGTTCTTCGCCTTTCGGGCATCACCAAGAGATTTGGCGGACTGGTCGCCAATGATGCCGTTTCGCTGTCGCTGAAGCGCGGCGAAGTGGTGGCGCTGCTTGGCGAAAACGGCGCCGGCAAGACGACGTTGATGAACATTCTCTTCGGCCACTATACCGCGGACGAGGGAGAGATCGAGGTCTTCGGCAAGCCGCTGCCGACGGGTGATCCGAATGCAGCACTTGGCGCTGGCATCGGCATGGTGCACCAGCATTTCACGCTGGCCGACCAGATGACGGTGCTCGAGAATATCGTGCTGGGCACGCAATCGATCTGGTCACTCAATCTCGGCAAGGCACGGGCGCGTGCGAAGATCCGAGAGCTTGCGACCGACTACGGTCTCGAGGTCGATCCGGACCGTATTATCACGGAGCTGTCTGTCGGTGAGCGGCAGAGGGTCGAGATTCTCAAGGCGCTCTATCGCGAGGCGCGGATACTCATTCTCGACGAACCCACGGCCGTGCTGACGCCGATGGAGACCGAAGCTCTCTTTACCACGCTGAAAAAGCTGGTGGCGGCGGGGCTGTCTGTGATCTTCATTTCGCACAAGCTGGGTGAGGTACAATCGGTCTCGGATCGCGTCGTGGTGTTGCGCGGCGGAAAGCTTGCCGGCGAACGAACGACCTCTGAAACAACGCGGCGGGAACTTGCGGAACTGATGGTCGGCGGGCAGTTACCGGTCAACGAAATCGGGCCTTCGACACCGCGCGATGTTCTGTTCGAACTGCGCTCGGTGTCGACGCCGAGCCTGGGCGGGGCGGCACTCAGGCAGATTTCGCTGCAATTGCGTGGAGGCGAGATCACCGGGCTTGCGGGAATCTCCGGAAACGGCCAGGCGGCTCTGGCGGCCTTGATCGCGGGCACGCTGGAAGCGCGTGACGGGGACATTGTTGTGCACGGCGCGCCAGTTGAGCGATGGTCGCCGCGCGCTGCACTTGACCGCGGCCTGGGCCGTATTCCGGAGGACCGCCACGCCACCGGCATGATCGGTGATATGAGCGTGGCCGAGAACGTGATTTCGGAAGCATATCGCAGTCCCCGGTTTTCACGCTTCGGATTTCTCGACTGGAAGGCCGCCGCAGCTTTTGCCGATGAAATCATCAAGGCCTATGACGTCAAATGCCCGTCGCCGGAGGCGCGGGTGAGATTGCTGTCAGGCGGCAACATGCAGAAGCTCATTCTTGGTCGGGCGCTGGATGGTGACCCGGACATCATCCTGGCGAGCCAGCCGACGCGCGGGCTCGATGTCGGAGCGGTCGCCTATGTGCATGCGCGGTTGATCGAGGCGCGGGACCGGGGGGCTGCTGTGCTGCTGATCTCCGAGGATCTGGATGAAATCCAGACGCTGTCCGACCGGATCCTGGTTATCCATCGGGGGCAATTGTCCAAGCCATCGCTGCGGGGTGAGCGCAGCGTCATGGAACTGGGTGAATTGATGGCCGGACACGGCGTCGACGAAGGGGCTCCCCATGCGGCTTGAGCCGAGACCGTCATCCGCCGGGGCGGCGAAAATCCTGTGGCCGGCGGGGGCGATCCTGGCAACGGTCGTGTTGTCGTCGGTGCTGGTGATGATCGCCGGGGCCTCGCCCTTCACGGTGTTCTGGCTGGTTGCCAAAGGGGCTGCCGGATCCCAGTTCGCGCTTCTCGAGACGCTGACACGGGCAACTCCACTGATCTTTACCGGATTGGCCGTCGCTGTGGCCTTCCGGGCCAAGCTCTGGAACATCGGCGCCGAAGCCCAGCTTTATCTGGGGGCCGTGATGACGGTCGTGATCGGCACCGGTGCGGTAACACTGCCCTCGGCCGGCTTGATCCCTCTGATCATGGTTGCTGCGATGCTGACCGGGGCGCTGACGCTGCTTGGTCCAGCAATTCTGAAAACGAAATTCGGCGTCGATGAAGTGGTGACGACGCTGCTCTTGAACTTCATCGTGTTGCTGTTTGTCTCGATGCTGCTCGAAGGGCCGCTGAAGGATCCGATGGGCATGGGTTGGCCGCAGTCGAAACGCGTGGTTGCGGATGCGCAACTGCCGCGGCTGATCAAGGGCAAACGGCTACATTTCGGTTTCATCCTTGCCATTGCTTCGGCCATCGTGGTCTGGGTGATCATGAAAAAGACCACACTCGGCTACGAAATGCGGGCCGTCGGGCACAATGCCGAAGCAGCACGGTTTGCCGGCATCCCGGTCAACCGGGTGATTGCCAAGACCGCGCTGTTGTCGGGCGGTCTTGCGGCACTGGCCGGGTTCTCAGAAGTGACGGGGCTCAAGGGCAACCTGACGCTCGATCTGTCGCCGGGCTATGGGTATACCGGCATCGTGGTTGCGATGCTGGCCATGCTCAACCCGCTCGGCGTGATTGCTGCGGCGATCTTTGTTGCCGGCATCTTCGTCGGTGCCGACGCAATGAGCCGCAGCGCCAATGTGCCGAGCTATATCGCCGAGGTGATGGTGGCCACATCGCTTCTGACCATGGTCGCCGCCATCATGCTGATGCGCTACCGCGTGCGCTGGAGATGAGATGAGCGAAGCATTCGAAATCCTCTTCACCGCAAGCTTCTGGGTTGCAGCGATCCGCATCGCCTCGCCGCTCATCTTCGCCACCATGGGCGAGCTGATCTGCGAGCGCGCCGGCGTGCTCAATCTCGGGATCGAGGGCATCATGGTCGCCGGCGCGTTCTCGGGCTGGTTCACAGTCTATATGGGCGGAGATCTGTGGACGGGCGTTCTTGTCGCGGCACTGACCGGGGCGATGTTCGGGCTGTTGCACGGATTCCTTACAGTGCCGCTGGGGCTGTCGCAGCATGTGACCGGCATCGGGATCACGTTGCTGGCCGCGAGCCTGACCTATTTCACCTACCGGATCCTGCTGCCCGAAGTCTCGTCGCCGCCGAAGATTGAGCCGTTTCAGCCCGTCGTCGTTCCCGTGTTTTCGGATATTCCGGTGATCGGGCAAGCGCTGTTCAACCAGACGCCCCTGACATACCTTGCCTATCTTACCGTAGCCGCGGTGGCGTTCATCTTCTACCGGACACCGGTGGGCGTGGCCGTGCGGGCAGTGGGCGAAAACCCCGCGGCCGTCGAGGCGCAGGGCATCTCGGTGACGGCGGTGCGTATGGGTGCTGTGATGGCCGGCTCCGCACTGATGGCAATCGGTGGCGCGTTCCTGACCATGTCGGCCTTCAACTCGTTCTTCTTCGAGATGATCAACGGCCGTGGCTGGATCGCCATCGCGCTGGTGGTGTTCGGTTCCTGGCGGCCGGGCAAGGCGCTGATCGGCGCAATCCTGTTTGCGGCCTTCGATGCCTACCAGATACGGCTGCAGCAGATCACCGGCGGCGTCATTCCCTACCAGATTTTCCTGATGATGCCGTTCGTGCTGTCCATCGTGGCGCTGGTCGTGGTGGCCCGCCGCGCGACCTATCCGAAGGCGCTGATGGTTCCCTACCAGAAAGGCGAGAGATGAGTTTTGATACCTTGCTCAAGGGCGGCGTTCTGCCTGACGGGACGACTGCCGACATCGCCATTCAGGACGGGCGCATTGCGGCCATCTCTGCTGGTATTGACGCCGAGGCCGGCGAGATCATCGATGTCTCCGGCAATCTCATATCGCCGCCATTCGTCGATCCGCATTTTCACATGGATGCGACGCTGTCCTATGGCCAGCCGCGTATCAATGCCTCGGGCACCTTGCTGGAAGGGATCGGGTTGTGGGGCGAACTCAAGCCGCTGCTGACGCATGAGGCCGTCAAGGAGCGGGCGCTCGCCTATTGCGACTGGGCGGCGTCGATGGGGCTGCTTGCCATCCGCACCCATGTCGACGTCTGCGATGACCGGCTGCTGGCTGTTGAGGCGCTGCTGGAGGTGAAGCGGGAGATCTCGCACTATATTGACCTGCAACTGGTGGCCTTTCCGCAGGACGGTCTCTATCGCTCGCCAACGGCGCGCGAGAATACGGTTCGTGCGCTTGATATGGGCGTCGATGTGGTCGGCGGCATTCCGCATTTCGAGCGCACCATGGCTGATGGGCAGGCGTCGGTCACGGAACTCTGCGAAATCGCGGCAGAGCGCGGGCTGATGGTCGACATGCATTGCGACGAGACCGATGACCCACTGTCGCGGCACATCGAGCAACTGGCCTATGAGACCCAGCGGCTGGGACTGCAGGGCCGGGTGGCGGGGTCGCATCTGACCTCGATGCATTCGATGGACAATTACTATGTCTCCAAGCTGCTGCCGCTGATTGCCGAAGCGGAAGTGGCGGCAATTCCCAATCCGTTGATCAACATCACATTGCAGGGTCGCCACGATACCTATCCGAAGCGACGCGGCCAGACGCGGGTTCCCGAAATGCTCCAGCATGGTATCCGGGTCGGGTTCGGACAGGATTGCGTGCTCGATCCCTGGTATTCGCTGGGCACCGCAGACATGCTCGATGTTGCCTTCATGGGGCTGCACGTGGCGCAGATGACGAGCCCGTCTGACATGCGCCGATGCTACGAGATGGTGACGACGCAGAGTGCCGCAATCATGGGACTAGAGGATTATGGGCTCGAGGTGGGCAAGCGCGCCGATCTCGTCGTGCTCGACGCCGGAAACCCGATCGAGGCGATCCGCCTGCGGGCGGCGCGGCTGATGGTCATGGCGCGAGGCAAGGTCATCGCCCGGCGGGAGCGGTCGCCGATGCGGCTCGATATTCCGGGCCGGGAGGCCGACATCGACCGGCGCTTCAGCGTACCGGAACCGCGCTGAGCGGATCTTAATCGTCTGAACCAATCCGGTTCACCGGTTAAAGAACAGGGTTAATACTTACGTAAGTGCACTGGTCTACACTGCGCGCAGTTGTTCTGCGTCAAAGGTATCCGTTTATGGCCGAAGCCAAGCGTAAGCTTTCCCACATGTTCCGAATCTCGCGCAAGCTTGCCTTGCTGTCAGGTGGATTTCTGTTTGTGCTAGGGGCTTCCGGTACCGCTGCCCTGGTGTTCGCCCCGACCAATATTATCCCGGGCTACGAGGAAGAAACCCGCGGCCACTGCAGGACGGTCTACCAGTCGGAATTCCGGCGCGGCAAGGAAAAGCGGCTGATCGCGATTATCGCTGGTGACGATCTTGAGCCACGAGACCGTGTGAAGACCGGCTTGCGGGTTGCGCGTCACCTGTCGGAAACGGTGAACCCCGATCTCGTCATCGTCCAGATGGCCGATCATCGTGGCCCGACAACCCGGGCCGAACTTCGCGGTCCGGCGATCGGGGTTGAGATCGCCTATGCCCCGGTTCCCACCAAGTCGCTGGCCGTGGCACAGCCGTGGGAAGTCCGCTACGCCAACACCACTCCATCCAGCACCGGCTTTTACTTCGGCGAGCGTGTGAACATGCCGCAATCTGAAATCGAAGCCGTTGCGCTTGAGATCGATCGTGTCGCCGGATGTGATGGCGACCTGGCCGGTGAAGACGCCGAAATCGTTGCCGCCAATGGGCATGAAAAGCCGGCGAAAGCCGCCGGCCACTGATCATCTTGGGTGTTTTCGGCCTATTCGCTGCGGGTCTTGCGCGCCGGGAACAGGATCACGTCGCGGATTGACGGCGCATTGGTCAGCAGCATGATCAGGCGGTCGACACCTATACCCAGGCCACCAGCCGGCGGCATGCCCTGGTCGATGGCATCGAGGAACTCTTCATCAAGCTGCTTTTCCATCTCGCCGCGGGCGTGGGCCTGCTCGAGCTGTTCGACCATGCGCTTGCGCTGCTCTTCGGGGTCGTTGAGCTCGGAGAATGCATTGCCCAGTTCCCAGGCATTGCAATAGGTTTCAAAGCGTTCGACCAGGCGCGGTTCGCCAGGCACTTCCTTGGCGAATGGCGAAATGTCCTTCGGGAAGTGGGTGACATGGGAAGGCTGGATCAGCGTGGCTTCAACCTTCTCCTCGAAGATGAAGGCCAGGCATTCTCCCCAGGTCCAGTCGTCCTCGATCTCGAAGCCGGCGGCCTTTGCGGCGGAGCGGGCTTCCTCGTCGGTGGCAATCGCGCGGAAGTCGATGCCGGTCACCTCCTTGACCGCGTCGGGCATCGCGACCCGCTTGAACGGCCCCTTGAACGACAATTGCTTGTCGCCATAGGTGATCTCGGTGCTGCCATGGATCGACAGGGCGAGGCTTTCGAACAGGCGCTCAACCAAACCCATGATGTCTTCATAGTCGGCATAGGCCCAATAGCACTCGAGCATGGTAAACTCGGGATTGTGCCGGGTGGAGACACCTTCATTACGGAAGTTGCGGTTGATTTCGAATACCTTGTCGGTGAGCCCCGAGACCAGCGCCCGCTTGAGGTAGAGTTCCGGCGCGATGCGCAGATACATGTCGAGCTTGAGCGTGTTGTGGTGGGTCTTGAATGGCTCTGCACTGGCGCCGCCATAGACCGAGTGCAGCATCGGGGTCTCGATTTCCATGAAGCCATCATCTTCCATGAAACGGCGGATCCCGGAGATGATTTTCGAGCGCTGCTGGAAGCGGAGCTTGGAATCTTCATTGGTCAGGATGTCGAGATGGCGCTTGCGGTAGCGCTGCTCGATGTCTGACAGGCCGTGCCACTTTTCCGGCATTGGCAGCAGTGACTTGGTCAGCATGGTAATTTCATGGGCGTTGACGGTCAGTTCGCCCCGCTTGGTGCGGCGGACTTCTCCGGTCACGCCGATGATGTCACCCATATCGATGAGCGGCAGAAGATCACGGGCTTGCTGCGGCGTCGTGTCCTTGTGGCTGAAGATCTGCACCTTGCCAGAGGCGTCATGAATATCCATGAACATGCCGGAATTGCGCGAGGAATACACGCGGCCTGCAACGGTGATGATGTCCCCGGTCAGTGTGTCGGGCTCAATATCGGCATATTTTTCCGCGAGTTCCCGGTTGGTCATGGTGCGGTGGAAATGCGCCGGATAGACCTCCGCCACGGTCTCGCGCAACTTGGCAAGCTTCTGGGCGCGCACCTCGGTGACGTCGGACGAAAGGCCGGGTTCAGATGTTGTGTCGTTCATTGTCTTACCCGTTGTTTGCTTTGGCTGCTTCGACCCCGGCCTTGACCGCGAGTTCGGCCTGCTTGAGGCGCTGGCGCACGACCGAACGGCCAAGAATGGACATGGAATCAAACAGCGGCAATGATCGCGATGAACCGGACACGGCGATGAACATCGGCGCGAGGAGGTTTCTGAGCTTGATGTCGCTGCGCTCGGCGATGGCGCGAAGTTCGGCCTCGATGCTTTCGGCGTTCCATTCGAAGATCTTCTCGAGATCCGGCTGAACCGTCTGGAGGATCATCAGAACGTCCTCGAGCGGGACTTTCTTGATCCTGGAAAAGTCGTCTGCTGTCAGACCAAGGTCACCCTTGAGCAGGAAGCCGGTCAGATCCGGCAGATCGGACAGCTTGGTGATACGCGACTGGGCCAGTTTCATGCCTTCGCGAAAGCGTCCGTTTTCCTGTGCCCATGCCAGAACGCGGGAGACGAACTCTTCTTCGGAAAGGCTTTCCCGCAGCCAGCGGCCATTAAGCCAGTCAAGCTTCTGCAGATCGAAGATCGCGCCGGCCTTGTTCAGATTCTCCGGATCGAAATTGGCGACCAGTTGATCGATGGTTTGCAGTTCTTCGCCCTCGGCGATCTGGATGAAGAACAGACCGAGGAAGTTCATCAGTGCCTCGGGCAGGAAGCCGAGTGCGGCGTAGTACGAGATCGAGGTCGGGTTCTTGCGCTTCGACAACTTCGACTTGTCGGCATTGCGCATCAGCGACAGGTGCATGAACACCGGCGGCTCGAGCCCGAGATACTGGTAGATCAGAATATGTTTCGGAACCGAGGAGAGCCATTCCTCGCCGCGGGCCACGTGGGTAATCTTCATCAGGTGATCGTCGACCACGTTGGCCATATGGTAGGTCGGCATGCCGTCAGCCTTGAGCAGGACCTGCATGTCGACGGCTTCCCAGGGGATTTCAACTTCGCCGTAGACACCATCAACGAATTTGCAGGAGCCTTCCGCCGGAATCTTCATCCGCACCACGGAGGGCTCGCCGGCTGCCATGCGTGCGCTGACTTCCTCGGCCTTGAGGTTGAGACAATGGCCGTCATATTTCGGCGGTTTCCCGGCGGCGCGTTGGGCTGCGCGCATTTCGTTGAGCCGCTCTGGCGTGCAGAAGCATCGGAAGCCGTGGCCGTTCTCGACGATCTTCTCGACGTAGGGCGCGTAGAGCTCCTTGCGCTCGCTCTGGCGATAGGGGCCGTAGGGGCCGCCGATGTCGGGGCCTTCCGACCAGGACAGGCCGCACCATTTGAGCGCGTCGAGAACCTTCTGTTCAAATTCCGGCGTCGAGCGCGCGGCATCGGTGTCTTCGATGCGCAGAATGAACTCGCCACCGCTCTTCTTTGCGAAAAGATAGTTGAACAGCGCGATATAGGCGGTTCCGACATGCGGTTCGCCAGTCGGAGACGGTGCGATGCGCACCCGCGTTGCAGTGTTGGCCATTTTGTGTTCGCCCGCTTTCAGGTCCGGTTGATTGGTGCGCGCGGCGGCTTGGGCCGGCTGCGATCGCTGTCCGGTTTCGCTGCAGCCAGGCAAGGCGCGGCGGAGACCGGCAGGCGCTGCCTTAGGCCATATTGTGCCGGTTGCGTCAAGTACAAGGGGTTCCGTGAGGGGCATCGCCGGTTGAACGGTGCGGTATCGACAAATTCCGGCCACTCTCTTGGTTTCTGATTTACGTACCTCAGGAATTGCTCTAGAAGGCGCGGCAGGAGGAGATCGTGCGACCGACAGTACATGACATTGCGGCTGAGGCGGGGGTCAGTCTTGCGACTGTCGACCGGGTGCTCAATGGCCGCCCGGGCGTGCGTCAGCAAACCGTCGACAAGGTTGAGGCCGCAGTTGCAAGGCTTGGCTATGTGCGCGACGTCTCGGCTGCCAATCTTGCCAAAGGCCGTGTCTATCCGCTTGTGTTCGTGGTGCCTGAGGGCCCCAACAGTTTCATGCGTGGGCTGGAGGCCGAGATTCGTGCGGCGATGCAGCGCTCCCCGGCGGAGCGGACATCAATCACCATTGAAACCGTCCCGCCGTTCGATCCCGCCGCCATTGTCGCCGTGCTTGATAAGGTTGATGCCGCAAAAGTCACCGGCGTGGCGCTGGTTGCAACGGATACGCCTGAGGTCTCCGCTGGTGTCGACCGGTTGGTCGACAAGGGTATTCATGTCGCAACGCTGGTCTCGGACCTTCCGGGCTCGCGGCGAACGCATTTTTGCGGAATTGACAATCTGGCTGCCGGACGCACGGCGGCCGGTCTGATCGGGCGCTTTTGCGCGGGGCGGTCCGGCAAGGTGCTGGTCGTGGCGGGTTCCATGGCTCTCTCCGACCATATTGACCGCGCCTCAGGCTTTGCCGCGGTCATCACAAGCGAGGTTACCGGCCTTGAAATTGTCGGCCCGGTGGAAACTAATGATGACGCGGAGAGGGTGCGCCAGGCGGTCGACACGGCAATGGCAGCCAATCCGGATATCGTTGCAATCTACAATCTCGGCGCGGGCAACCGCGGATTGCTCGAGGCCCTGGCCGACGCGGACAGGGGCCGGTACGCCGTGGTTGTGCACGAGGTCACCGAAGTCTCCCGCAAGGGACTCGCGGAAGGGCTGTTCGATGCGGTGATCAATCAGGATTGCGGGCACGAGGTGCGCAGCGCGATCCGGGTGTTGAAGGCGCGCGCCGACGGCCTGATGCCGCTCAAAGCGCAGGAACGCATCCGTATCGACATTTTTCTCAAGGACAATCTGCCATGAGCCGTTGGCCGGGGCGCAGTCGCTCATTTCCCGAAAGGATCCGCCGCCATGTATCTCGGACTTGATCTCGGAACGTCATCGCTGAAAGCACTGCTGATCGATGACACGCAACGCATTCTGGGCTCCGCCAGTGCGCCGCTCACCGTTGAACGCCCGCATCACGGCTGGTCGGAACATGATCCAGACAGCTGGATTGCCGCAACGCGGAAGGCTCTGGCCGAACTGGCAAACACCCACGCTTCGGAGCTGGCAAAAATGCGCGGCATCGGGCTGTCGGGCCACATGCATGGGGCAACCACGATCGACAAGGACGGCAAGGTCATCCGTCCCTGTATCCTGTGGAATGATACGAGAAGTTATGAAGAAGCAGCGGAGCTCGATGCCGATCCGCAATTCCGGCGTCTGACCGGCAACATCGTGTTTCCGGGTTTTACCGCGCCGAAGCTGAAATGGATGGCCGCCGACGAGCCGGAAGCATTTTCGCGTGTAGCAAAGGTACTCTTGCCGAAGGATTACCTCCGGCTCTGGCTGAGCGGTGATGCCATTTCCGAGATGTCGGATTCTGCCGGAACCTCCTGGCTCGATGTCGGCAAGCGCGCCTGGGACGATGGTCTGCTGTCTGCCACCGGCCTGGAGCGGCGCCAGATGCCGGCGCTGGTCGAAGGCACCGAGCGGGCCGGCGCCTTGCGGGCGGAAGTGGCCTCCGAACTCGGCCTGCCTGCAGGTATCCCGATTGCCGGTGGTGCGGGGGACAATGCAGCGTCGGCCTGCGGCATGGGGACAGTGGGCGACGGGCATGCCTTTGCCTCGCTCGGCACCTCAGGGGTGCTGTTTGCCGCCAACAACCGCTATTTGCCCAATCCCGACAGTGCGGTACACGCGTTTTGCCATGCGCTGCCCGGCACATGGCACCAGATGGGTGTGATCCTGTCGGCAACGGATTCGCTCAACTGGCTGTCGAGAATTACCTCGACTAAGCCCTCCGCGCTGACCGCGGAGCTTGGCGACACATTGTTGGCGCCGGGACCGGAAGTGTTTCTGCCCTATCTCTCGGGCGAACGCACGCCGCACAACGACGCAGCCATTCGCGGCGGTTTCGCCGGTCTTGGCCATGAATCCGACCGGCCAGCACTGACCCGCGCGGTGCTGGGAGCTGTCTGTTTTGCCTTTCGGGACAGCCTGGCTGCTCTGGCCCAGACCGGCACGGTGCTGACACGCGTGACCGCCATTGGAGGTGGTTCGAAATCGGATTACTGGCTCGAAGCGCTTGCCACCGTGCTGGACCTGCCGGTCGATATTCCCGAGGGAGGCGATTTTGGCGCGGCATTCGGTGCCGCCCGGCTCGGGCTGATCGCGGCCGAAAACGCCGATCCGTTAGCGATCTGCACAGCGCCGAAAACTGAAACGACCATTCACCCCAATCGCGACCTCACAGGTGCCTTTGACGAGGCATACCACACCTATCGCGCGCTTTATCCCGCACTCAAAGGAGCCATGTCATGAGCACCGGATTTTTCAAAGATGTCACCAAAATCAAGTATGAAGGCCCGGACAGCACCAATCCGATGGCTTTCCGCCACTACAATGCTGGCGAGATCATCGGCGGCAAGCGCATGGAAGATCACCTGCGGTTCGCCGTCGCCTACTGGCATTCCTTTGCCTGGGAAGGCGGTGACCCGTTTGGCGGCCAGACTTTCGAGCGGCCGTGGTATCCCCAGAACTCGATGGAACTGGCAAAGCTGAAGGCCGACGTGGCATTTGAGATGTTCTCGATCCTGGGAGCGCCGTTCTACTGCTTCCACGATGCCGATGTCCGGCCGGAAGGCTCCAGCTTCGCCGAGAACACCCGCAACCTTCAAGAGATCGTCGACTATTTCGCCGGCAAGCAGGAAGCCACCGGCACCAAGTTGTTGTGGGGCACGGCCAATCTGTTTTCGAACCGGCGCTTCATGTCGGGTGCTGCAACCAATCCCGACCCGGACGTATTTGCCTACTCCGCCGCAACGGTGAAATCCTGCATGGACGCTACTCAGAAGCTCGGCGGCGCCAATTACGTGCTATGGGGCGGGCGCGAAGGTTACGAGACGCTGCTCAACACCGATCTGAAGCGTGAAGACCAACAGCTCGGCCGCTTCCTCAATCTGGTGGTCGAATACAAGCACAAGATTGGCTTCGAGGGCACGATCCTGATCGAGCCGAAGCCGCAGGAGCCGACCAAACACCAGTATGATTACGACGTGGCGACGGTCTACGGGTTCCTCAAACGGCATGGCTTGGAAAACGAGATCAAGGTCAATATCGAGCAGGGACACGCGATCCTGGCCGGGCATTCCTTCGAGCACGAGATCGAACTGGCTCAGGCGCTGGGCATTTTCGGCTCCATCGACATGAACCGCAATGACTACCAGTCGGGCTGGGACACGGACCAGTTTCCCAACAATGTGCCGGAAATGGCGCTGGCCTATTACGCCATCCTGAAGGGCGGCGGTTTTGCTACCGGCGGCACCAATTTCGATGCCAAGCTGCGGCGTCAGTCGCTTGATGCGGAAGACCTGCTCTACGCTCATATCGGCGGTATGGATACCTGCGCACGGGCTTTGAAGGCAGCGCACAAAATGGTCGAGGACGGTGTGCTGACGAGCTTCGTCGAAGATCGCTACAAGGGCTGGGGCGGCGCTGAAGCGAAGAAGATGCTCGACGGCACCTATTCGCTTTCCGACATCGCCGACTATGTCACAATGGCCGGCATCAACCCGCAGCCGAAATCCGGGCGTCAGGAGTATCTCGAGAACATCGTCAACCGCTATGTCTGACGGCTGACCAGCAGGTTCTGCTCCTGGGAAGGCGGTTCGATGTGCCGAATCGCCGTTCCTATCGAACAGTCTTTTGTTTGCGTGACAGTGGTTGCTGGCGTAAATCAGGCTTCCAATCTGAAAGATCATCCCGGAAGGAAGTCCGCCATGCAATTTGCCCGCCTGAACGGTGTCGTCATCCATCATCAGGTGATCGGTGCTGCGCCTGAAAAGCCCACGGTCGTTTTCGCCAATTCGCTGGGCACGGACTACCGGATCTGGCGTGACGTTATCGTGCGGATGGTCGGGGACTATTCCATCATCGCCTACGACAAGCGCGGTCATGGCCTGTCGGAATCAGGTGGCACCGAAATCACCATGGACGATCATATCGATGATCTGATTGCGCTGATCGAGCATTACCAAGCCAAGAACGTGATCCTTTGCGGACTATCTGTCGGTGGGATGATCGCGCAAGGGCTGGCGGCCAAGCGGCCTGACCTCGTGCGCGCGCTGATCCTGTGCGACACCGGCCACAAGATCGGCACGGCCGAAATGTGGGATGCCCGCATTTCGGCAATCAACGAGATGGGTATTGCCGGACTATCCGACGCCATTCTGGAACGCTGGTTCACCAAGGAGTATCGCAGCGCCGACAACGCCGAATTCACCGGCTACCGGCTGATGCTCGAGCGTACGCCTGTGGAGGGCTATGTCGGCACCTGTGCCGCAATCCGCGACACTGATTTCACCGACACAAGTTCCAAGCTGGTGATGCCAGCGATCTGCGTGGTCGGGACCGAAGATGGTTCTACTCCGCCCGCACTGGTGGGGGAACTGGCGCGGCTGATCCCGGGCGCGATGTATCAGGAGATACCCGGAGCGGCACATCTGCCGTGCATCGAAAAACCGATCGAACTCAGCGAAACCATCAAGGCGTTCATCGAGCGGCTTTCGACAAACTGAAACCCGGCCACCCCGGCAATATCAATTTCAATGGATCGCCATGAGCTCAAGCACTTCGCCTCAGACACTCGCCCGCCGCTTTCCGGAAGAGTTTCTTTTCGGCGTGGCGACCGCCTCCTACCAGATCGAGGGCGCGGCGCAGGCCGATGGCCGAAAGCCTTCAATCTGGGACGCGTTTTCGCACATGCCCGGACGCGTCAAGGGCGGCGACACTGGTGACGTTGCCTGCGACCACTACAACAGGTTGGAGGCCGACCTCGACATGATGGCGGACCTGGGAATGGAGGCCTACCGCTTTTCCATCGCCTGGCCGCGGCTCCTGCCTGATGGAACCGGCGCGATCAACGAGAAGGGGTTCGATTTCTACGACCGCCTCCTCGATGGGCTGAAAGCGCGCGGCATCAAGGCGTTTGCGACGCTTTACCATTGGGACCTGCCGCTGGCACTTGCGGGCCGCGGCGGGTGGACCGACCGGGATACGGCTGAGGCTTTCGCGAATTATGTAGGTATCGCGACGCGGCGGCTTGGCGACCGGATCGACACGGTCGTGACCTTCAACGAGCCCTGGTGCTCGGTCTATCTCGGCCATCTGATGGGCGTGCATGCGCCGGGCGAGCGTTCGATGCAGGCGGCGATGGCAGCCCTTCATGTCACAAACCTAGCGCATGGTCTCGCGGTGCAGGCGATCAGGGCCGAGCGGCCCGAGCTGCCTGTCGGCATTGTTCTCAACGCGATGAGCGTGATGGCGGCGAGCGACAGCGATGCGGACCGAAAGGCGGCAGAGCGCGCCAGTGATTTTCACAACGGCGTATTCTTCGAGCCGTTGTTTGCCGGCGCCTATCCGGACACCGTACTTGAAGCATGTCCGGATCTGGCCGGTCATATCAAGGATGGCGATCTCGAGGCGATCCACCAGCCGCTCGACTTCTGGGGGCTCAATTACTACACGCCGATGCGGGTGCGCGACGATGCATCAGCGGCGTTTCCGCATGTTGCCGCGGCGCCGGCTATCAGGCCGGAAAAAACCGATATCGGCTGGGAGATCGATCCTCGTGGGCTTTCTCATGTCGTCAAGGATCTCTATGGCCGTTACACGCTCCCGGACTTTTACATCACCGAGAACGGGGCTGCTGATAACACCGGGGTGGAAAACGGCGCTGTCAGCGACACGATGCGGCTGGAGTATCTGTCGACTCATCTGGCTGTTGCCGCCGATCTGGTCTCGGAGAGCTACCCGCTGAAGGGCTATTTCGCCTGGAGCCTTATGGATAATTTCGAGTGGGCCGAAGGCTATTCGCAACGGTTCGGCATCGTCCATGTGGACTATGAGACGCAGCAGCGCACCATCAAGCAGTCGGGACACTGGTATGCGTCCCTGATCGCCGCGCACAAGGCCGGCTGAGACAGGCCGATCACCGCACCACGAAACCGTGAGCGAAGGGGTCTTCCTCGTCGTCGATGGTGATGGTGTTCAGCCCGGTTTCCACCGCCCAGCCGGCGATCGAGGGTATGATGGCGGGTCTGCCCACGACCTCGGTAGCAGCTTCGACGCGGCCGTGAAACAACGAACCGATGATGCTCTCGTGGACGAAGTCATCACCCGGTGTGAGTTTACCCTTGGCGGCCCATTGGGCCATGCGGGCCGAGGTGCCGGTGCCGCAGGGTGAGCGGTCGATCGCCTTGTCGCCATAAAACACGGCATTGCGGGCATGGGCTTCCGCCGTGGTCGGAACACCGGTCCAGAGGATGTGGCTCAGACCGCGGATGTCAGGCTTCTCGGGATGAACGAATTCATGCTCGCTGTTGAGGCGCGCTCGCAGGACCGGGCTCATGCGCACCAGATCGGCAGCGGAGAAATCCGCCATGTCGGAGAAGTTTTCCTGTGCGTCGACAACGGCGTAGAAATTCCCGCCATAGGCAACATCAACGGTGATCTCGCCGAGGCCGTCGCAATGGGTCCTGATGCCGGTTGAGTGCAGGAAGGCCGGAACATTTGTCAGCCGCACTTCGGTGACCTTGCGGCCCTTCATTTGATACTGCGCGACGATGCGGCCGGCGGGGGTATCTATCGCGAGCGTGCCGGGGTCGCGGGGGCTGACCAGCCCGTTCTCGATCGCCATCGTTACGGTGCCGATGGTGCCATGGCCGCACATCGGCAGGCAGCCCGAGGTCTCGATGAACAGGAACGCGATGTCGCAATCATCCCGCGTCGAGGGGTAGAGTATGGTGCCGGACATCATGTCATGGCCGCGCGGCTCGAACATCAGCCCGGTACGGATCCAGTCATATTCAGCTAGGAAATGGGCGCGGCGCTCGAGCATGGTTGCGCCTTCAAGCTGCGGACCACCACCCGTGACAACGCGGACCGGGTTGCCGCAGGTGTGGCCGTCGATGCAGAAGAAGCGATTGCGCGCCATGGGGTACTCGTTGAAAAGGGGTTAGAAACGGTCGGGTCGGCAGGCCTGAATGTCAATACCCGGAGTACGGCCGCTTACGAGATCGGTGATCAGGCGTCCCATTGCTGCCGACTGTGTGAGCCCGAGATGGCCATTGCCAAAAGCCAGCAGGATGGAGGGGTCTTCGGGCAGGGTGCCGACCACGGGCAAGGTGTCGGGCAGCGAAGGACGGAAGCCCATCCACTCAACGCCGCCGGTGGTTTTCAGTCCGGGCAGGAAGCTTGCGGCCTTGTCGAGCATGGCTTTCGAGCGGGCAAAATTGGGTGGCAGATCGAGCCCGCCGAGTTCGACCGCGCCGCCAACCCGGACACCTGTTTCCAGCGGTGTCATGACAAAGCCGTGCTGGCCGAAGATCAGCTGGCGCTTGAGATCGAAGGCGCCAGCGGGCAAGGTGGTGTTGTAGCCGCGCTCGGTGTCGAGTGGGATCTTGAGCCGGGTGACAGGATTGATCAGCCGGGTCGACCAGGATCCGGTGCAGACGACAATCCGATCGGCGTGGCGTCTGGTGCCATCAGCGAGCCTTGCGGAGGGGCCGCTTTCACTGCGTTCCAGCCCGGCGACTTCGGCTTTCTCGAACCTCGCGCCGCAGCGTTCCGCGTGGGCCCAGAGTGCCTGTGCGAACGTCTGCGGCTCGGAGACGGTTTTCCAGCCGGGCACGAAGGTGCCAGCGACGAAACGGGGAGACAGCCCGGGTTGCAACTCCGCCAACCGGTTGCCACGGACATGCTCGAAGGCGATGCCGGCCTGCTCACGCTGCTGCCAGCCATGTTCCGTGCTCCTGAGCTCGGCCTCGCTTTCATAGAGCTCCAGCGAGCCGTCATGGCGCACCATGCCGGCAATGCCTGCGCGGTCGACCAGCGCCATCATTTCGTGTTCGGCAAGGCGCATCAGCGCGGTTTGCATGCTGATCGAGGCCTGCTGCCGGGATGGCAGGCTGGCTTTTGCGAACTGCCACAGCCACGGTGCCAGTTTCGGCAAATAGGACGGGCGGATCGAGAGTGGTCCAAGCGGGTCGAGCAACCATTTCGGCGCCCGAAGTAAAATCTTCGGCGAGGCCAGCGGCATGATGTCGGAAAATGCCAGTGCCGCAGCATTGCCCTTGCTGGTCTCCTGGGCCAGGCCCGAGCGGTCGATCACTGTAACCGAATGGCCGGCTTCGCTGAGCAGCGCCGCCGTGGCGATGCCGACCACACCCCCGCCAACAATGATGACGCTTTTCGAGCTCATGCTTCCTCGGAAACTGCGGCAGCGCGCGCGGCCAGCATCTGCTGGTGACGAATGCGGAAACGGGCCCGGTCCTCCTCGCTGCGGGTCTCGTAGCAATGCGGACAGGAGACACCGTCTTCGTACAATTCGGAGGCCTGCTCTTCCGGCGTCACCGGATTGCGGCAGGCGCGGCAGAGAATTTCATCGCTTTCGCGCAGACCGTGGGTGACGGCAACACGCTCGTCAAAGACAAAGCAGGATCCCTGCCACAGGCTTTCCTCTTCCGGCACATTCTCGAGGTATTTGAGAATCCCGCCCTTGAGATGGTAGACGTTTTCATAGCCCTTGGCGCGCATGAACGCGGTTGCCTTTTCGCAGCGGATGCCCCCGGTGCAGAACATGGCGATGGGCCGGGACTTGTCTGTAAGACCAGCTTCGTCGACCCAGCCGGGGAACTCGCGGAAGGTGTGGGTCTCGGGATTGACGGCGCCCTTGAAGGTGCCGATCCCGACCTCGTAATCATTGCGGGTGTCGATCACCACCGTCTCGGGATCGGAGATCAACGCGTTCCAGTCCTTCGGCTCGACATAGGCGCCGACGCCCTCGAGCGGGTCGATGTCGGGAACGCCCATGGTGACGATTTCCTTTTTCAGGCGCACCTTCATGCGCCGGAAGGGCATCTTGTGGGCGCTGCTTTCCTTGTGCTCCAGCGGTTCAAGGCCGGGGATGGTTCGAATATGGGCCAGCACCGCTTCAATCGCTTCACGGGTGCCGGCGATGGTTCCGTTGATGCCTTCGCGGGCGAGCAGCAAGGTGCCCCTGACGCCCTGTTCGTCGCACAATCGAGACAGCGGCGCTTGCAGTGCCTCATGCCCCGCAAGCTTGGCAAAATGATAGAGCGCAGCGACAACCACGGGCTGGTTCGGAGCAGGTGTTTTTGCAGGTGTCTTCATGCTTGCGGGCATAGCGCGTTCGTTCGTTCCAGGCAATCGGTCTGTGCCGGGCGGGCGCCCGGGCAGCATGGACAATGCCGGACCGAAAGGCTATTCGGAGCGCTCCTGTTGATGCCGCGAAAGGACTAGCGCCATGGGCGACAAAACCGAAGCCCTCACATCCATCCTCAAACTGCAGCCGGTGGTGCCGGTGCTTGTCATTCAGGATCTGGCCCATGCCGTGCCGCTGGCGCGGGCGCTTGTGGCGGGCGGCCTCAAGGCAATCGAGATCACCATGAGGACACCGGTTGCGCTGCAGGCAATCCGGGCGGTCGCCGACAAGGTGGAAGGCGCTGTGCCGGGCGCGGGAACCGTGCTCAATGCGGGCCAGTTTCACCAGGCTGTCGAGGCCGGATCGCAGTTCATCGTTTCGCCGGGCACCACGATTGAGTTGCTCGACGTCGCGCGCAAATCCTCGGTTCCGCTTTTGCCGGGTGCCGCAACCCCGAGTGAAGTGATGTCGCTGAAGGAAGAGGGCTACAAGGTTCTCAAGTTCTTCCCGGCCGAACAGGCCGGAGGTGCCGCCTATCTCAAGTCCCTGTCCTCGCCGCTGGCAGGCATGCAGTTCTGCCCGACTGGTGGCATTACTCCCGACAATGCGCGCGATTACCTGTCGCTGCCGAATGTGGTTTGCGTTGGCGGGTCTTGGGTAGCGCCGAAAGCGCTGGTGGAAGCCGGCGACTGGGATGGAATCACCCGGCTTGCGACCGAAGCCTCTCGCCTGGCGGCCTGATGCCGTCGCCAGGCGAGGAATCGCGCGCGAAGATGAACTGACAATGGTGCTCGGTTGATCTCAGGTCGGTTGCAAATGTTTCCGGGCGGCATTTGAAAGTGGATGTCTCGCTTCCTATCTCGAGCGTGAAGTGGCCTGACCGGTTGGCCGCACCAGAAAGACCCCGCTCCACGAAGACAAGGACCCCGTCACCATGTTTGATCCCAAAGCCCTGCTTGACCAGTTTCTCGGCTCCAGCATCCCGGGCACTGAAGGCACCATTCGTGACAAGGCCGGGCAAGCCACGAAGATGGCCAAGGACAACCCGCTTGCTGCTGGCGCAATCGTCGCCGTGCTCCTGGGAACCGGCACCGGGCGCGCCATTGGCGGATCTGCGCTGAAGCTTGGGGGCATGGCTGCCATCGCGGGCCTCGGCTATCAGGCTTGGAAGAATTACCAGGCCGGCAAGGCGCCGAATGACACAGGTGGGACGCAGGGTGCGGAACTGATTGCGCCGCCGTCCGATTCCGAGTTTTCGGCCGAACCTGAAGCCGTGAACGCAGACTTTGCGCTAGCCCTGATCCGGGTGATGATTGCTGCAGCGCGCGCCGATGGCCACGTGGACGACGTCGAGCGGGCGCGCATTCACGACAAGCTGGCCCTGTCGGGACTTGGCGCAGACGCGGTGGCATTCCTGGATGGCGAGCTGTCGAAGCCCGTCGACATGGACTCGATCATACGCGCTGCTTCAAGTGAGGCGCAGAAGGTGGAGATGTTCACCGCCGCACGGCTTGCAATTGAACCGGACAGCCGCGCGGAACGGGGCTTCCTCGATCTGCTCGCAGGGCGATTGGGGCTAGCGGACCCGCTGGTGGACCACATCGAAGCTACGGTGGCTGCGGCCAAGGTCTGAGGCCAAAGTCGGCTGTTCTCAAAATCTTTCCCTTTTGAGTTGAACGGAACTAAAGTCCGGCGATGCAGTCACGCGTTGCCATCGAGAAACAGTTTCGTCTGACCAGAATCGCTCTGTTTGTCGTCTGGGCTATCCTTTCGGCCGTTGTGGTGGCGTGGTCGGTCAGTGCCGCCAAGCAGCGTGCGCTGTCGGATGTGATGCAAAAGGCTGGCGAAACCCTTTCGGTGCAGACCGAAATCCTGTCGGGCGTGCTCGACAAATACCGTTTGCTGCCACCGTTGCTGTCTCGGCAATCATCGATCCGTGCCCTGTTCGTTCGTGATGTCGATGGAAATGCACAATCTGTCGATGCGCGCCGGACGGCGGAGGCCATCAGCGGCATGTCGGCGGCGAGGGACGTCGCGTTCTTCTTTCCGGACGGAGAACTGCTGGCAAATGCGCGTGGCTCATTTGCCGACCGTGCCGAAGGATTGCCCGAGCTGATCGAAGTCGCTTTGCAAGGCCGGCTCGGACGCGCGGCACTGTCAAACAGCCAAGGTGAGCGAACCTATGCGTTTTCCTCGGGCGTGCGCCGCGAAGGCAAATTTGTGGGTGTCGTTATCGTCTACGTGGATTTTTACCGGGTCGAGGTGGCTTGGGCCCTGTCGGCGCGCCGGATCTTTGTCACCGACAAGACGGGTACGGTTTTTCTGGCCAATGATCCGGACTGGCGGCTCAATCCGATTTCTCAACTGCATCAGCCTGGGGATGTCGATCGTTTTCTGATCAATGGCCGCTTCGAAGAGCGGATCGACCTCGTGCGGCGTTTGCCGGTCCTGGAGTGGGATTTGCACGTTCTGGCAGACCCGGCTCCGGTAGCGGCGGCACGGCTCAATGCTGCGGCGACTGCCTCGCTGGCTGCCTTGCTGCTGGGCGTGATTGCCTTCGTCGTACTTCGCCGCAATGAAGAGGCCGTCATCCGCGCGCGCTCCGACCGGGCGACGGCTCTGCGTCTCGAACGCGTCGTCAGGGACCGGACGCGGGCGCTTTCGATCACCAACCAGTCTCTGAGCCAGGAAGTCGAGGTTCGCCGCGAAGCGGAAGACCGCTTGCGCAAGACGCAGGACGAGCTGGTCCAGACCGCCAAGCTTGCGGCGCTGGGACAGATGTCGACGGCGTTGAGCCACGAGTACAATCAGCCGCTGGCGGCAATCCGGACCTATTCCGACAATGCACTCCGTTTCCTTGATCGCGGAGCCTCTTCGGAGGTGTCGGGAAACCTGGCTCGGATCAACGGCCTGGTGGATCGGATGGCGGAACTGTCGCGGACCCTGCTGTCATTTTCTCGCAAGCCCGGGGCCACCATAGGACCTGTTCCGCTGGGCACAGTTGTCGATGAGGCGCTGCTTCTGGCACGTCCCCGAGCCCGTGCTGCAGGCATTGCCTCGATCACGGTGGGCGAGGCCGTTTCCGGGCTTCATGTGGTCGGGGGACGGATCAGGCTCGGGCAGGTGTTTGTCAATCTTGTCAACAACGCCATCGATGCCTTGTCGGGGCAGCCCGATGCGCAGATTGGGATCGACGCGCGGCGGGAAGGTGACCGGGTCGTCGTCACTGTCATTGACAACGGTCCCGGAATCGAGCCCGAGTTGCTACCCAAAGTGTTCGAGCCCTTTTTCACCACCAAGGGGGTGGGGGACGGCATCGGGATAGGCCTCTCCATCGTCGACAATATCATCCGGGATTTTGGCGGTACGATCACGGTCTCGAACCGTGCCACGGGTGGCGCCTGCTTTACCGTGAATCTCAAGGCTGCCGAGCCAGGCGATGCGCAGGTCGCAGGAGAAACTGCGCCGAGATCGGAAGGGGCCGAGGTATGATGCTGGACAAGGCGTCAGCTTCATGGTTTCAGGCTGTGCAGTGATACCCAGGAAGGAAACCGGCTTTTGGACGACACTTCTTCGGCGCTGAGGCCGCAGGACCGGGTGGTCCACCTGGTCGACGATGACGCAGATCTTCGCCATGCACTCAAGCAGTCGCTGGAGCTTGAAGGCTTGAGCGTGATCTGCCACACCGACGCCGAAGACGTGGCCGACCTGCCGCTGCGCAGCCTCTACGGCGTCATCGTATCCGATATTCGCATGCCGGGCATGGATGGGCTGACGCTGATGCGCCGCATCCTGGGCGTCGATCCGACGCTCCCCGTTGTGCTGATCACCGGGCATGGCGATGTCCAGATGGCGGTGGAGGCGATGCGCGCCGGCGCCTATGATTTCATCGAGAAGCCGTTTGCCGCAAACCGTCTGTTTTCGGTGGTGGAGCGGGCGCTGGAGAAGCGCCGGCTGGTGCTCGAAAACCGCCTGCTGCGCAATGCGCTTGAAGGCAGTGACGATCTGTCATCCAGACTGGTTGGCCGCAACCCGGCAATCCAGCGGCTCAGGGCGCAGATCGCGGCGGTGGCCGATACCGATGCGGATGTTCTCATTACCGGCGAAACCGGGACCGGCAAGGAAGTCGTTGCCCGCGCGCTGCATGATTTCGGATCGCGCTCAAAGGGCAATTTTGTCGCCATCAATTGTGCGGCGCTGCCGGCCGACATTTTCGAATCCGAACTGTTCGGCCATGAGGCTGGCGCCTTCACCGGGGCGCAGAAACTCAGGATCGGCAAGCTTGAGCACGCCAATGGCGGCACGGTTTTTCTCGACGAAATTGAATCGATGCCGATCGACATGCAGGCCAAGCTGCTGCGGGCGATCGAGGGGCGGTCGATCGAACGGCTGGGATCGAACCGCCAGGTGGCGCTTGACGTCCGCTTCGTGGCGGCGACCAAGACGGACCTGATCAACAATCCTTCCTTCCGGACAGATCTCTATTACCGGCTCAACGTGATCACGCTGGAAATCCCGGTCTTGCGCGAGCGCCGAGATGACATTCCGTTGCTGTTCTTTCATTTGGCGCGCGAAGCCCGCGCCCGCTACCGCCGGGAAATTCCGGACGTCACCCCGCAGATCGAAGCGGGGCTGCTGGCACACGACTGGCCCGGCAATGTGCGGGAATTGCGCAACGTGGCCGACCGCTTCGTGCTGGGGATGTGGTCGGGCTTCGGCTCCGATCAAGGCGCGGGCCTTGAGACCGGCACCGGCCATCTGTCCGAGCGCGTGGATGCTTTTGAACGGGCGGTGATCGCAGCGGAGATCAAACGCAACGGCGGTGCACTGAAGCCGACCTATGAGAGCCTCGGGATCTCGCGCAAGGGCCTTTATGAGAAAATGCGCCGGTTGGGCCTCTCTTCCGAAAAGGAGTAACGGTGGGTCGTAGACGACCCATTGCTCATCTCCAGCGGGTTGCCTGACGCCCACCGGTTATCCGGCAAGGCTCCGTCCAGGCGCGGATCGGTGTCATTCGGGTGGTTTTTCAGCTATTCTGGCCAGCTAGGGCAACTCTGATCAATTGGCACGGGGATTGCTCCTGTTGCGGCGAATGCGATGGACGGGAGGACGTCGGTGGCAAGGCTTGGGGGGTAATCCGGCCTTTCCGCAGTCCTCCGGTTTGCGCTTCGCCTGACAAAGTCCGGGCATGTTGCCCCAGTGGAGGATATCTCATGAAGAAGCTACTTCTTGGCGCCGTTTCAGCCGCCGCCCTGCTTTTCACCGCAAATGCCGCATCGGCCAATTGCGATGATGGCGAAATGGTCATCAAGTTCAGCCACGTCGTGGCTGCGACCGGTCACCCCAAGGGCGATGCCGCCACGCTGCTGGCCGAGCGGGTCAACTCGGAAATGGACGGCAAGGCCTGCATGGAAGTGTTCGCCAACTCGACGCTGTTCGATGACGACAAGGTTCTCGAAGCGCTTTTGCTGGGTGATGTCCAGCTGGCAGCACCGTCACTTTCGAAGTTCGAAGCCTACACGCTCAAGTACCGCCTGTTTGACCTGCCGTTCCTGTTCTCGAGCCTCAAGGCCGTTGACAGCTTCACCCAGTCGGAAGCCGGCAAGGGCCTGCTGACCGTGATGGAAGATGTCGGTTATACCGGTCTTGGCTACTGGTCTTCGGGCCTGAAGCAGTTTTCGGCCAACAAGCCGCTCCTGACACCCTCCGATGCTGACGGCCTCAAGTTCCGTGTTCAGACCTCGGACGTTGCTGTGGCAATGATCGAAGCGATGGGCGGTTCGGCGCAGAAGCTGGCGTTCAAGGAAGTCTATGGCGCGCTGCAGACCGGCGTCGTCGACGGTCAGGAAAACTCCTGGTCGAACATCTACACGCAGAAGTTCTTCGAAGTGCAGGACGGCGTGACTGAAACCAACCACCAGCTGCTGGCCTATTTGCTTGTGACCTCGACCGAATGGCTCAACAGCCTCGACGAGGATTTTCGCGAGCAGTTCCTCAAGATCACGAATGAAGTGACGATCGAAGCCAATGCCTCGGTGGCCGCGAAGGAGGCCGAGAACCGCCAGAACATTCTCGATGCGGGCGGCACCATCCGCGAACTGGACGCCGAGCAGCGCAAGGCCTGGGTCGATGTGATGAAGCCGGTCTGGACCAAGTTCGAAGGCGATATCGGCACCGATCTGATCGACGCCGCAGTAGCCTCGAACTAGGCTGATCCATGTTGCACGGCGGATCCGGGGGTACCTTCCGGATCCGCTCATAGTTGTGCCGGGGGGATCCGGCAGCTGGGGGCCGCGATGAATATCTACTTGCCTTATCTCATCATGGGCGCGGTGATTGTGCTGTTCTTTTTGGCCGAACGCCGCAATCCGGAGGCTGTAACACGGTTTGAAGAGAACGCTCTCGCGGTGTTGCTGGCACTGATCACCTTAGTGTCGTTTACCCAGGTGATCGCGCGCTACGGCTTCAACAGCGGCTGGACCGGCGCTCTCGAATTTACCCGGATCCTGTTCGCCTGGATGATCCTGTTCGGCATGAGCTACGGTCTCAAGCAGGGCATGCATCTTGGCGTCGATGCGCTGCTCCGGCTGTTTCCCAAGCCGGTGTTCCGGTTTTTCGCGATTTTCGGTGCCGTCTGCGCCTTCCTCTATGCGGCGATTTTGATCGAGTCTTCATGGCTTGGAATATTCGGCGCAGACACGAGCGGCGGCGCGATGGTCTACTGGGCCAAGTTCTATCAGGTCGGTATTGGGCTCGATGATCTGCGCTATCCTGAATGGATGCAGGACACCTTCGGCCTCAAGGAGCGGGTGCAGCGCTGGATCGCCTATCTCATCCTCCCTATCGGGCTGGGCCTGTTCGCCTTCCGCGCTCTGCAGGCGGTCGTGGCGATCTGGCGCGGCGAGCGTGAAATGGTGATTGCAGGGCATGAGGCAGAAGACCTTGTTGCCGAAAACCGCAATGTGTTGAAGGACTGATCCGCGATGGAAACCGCAATCCTCTTCGTGCTCGTTCTCGGACTGTTGTTTGTCGGCGTGCCGGTGGCAGTCTCGCTGGGACTGTCGTCGATCATCCTGATCGCATTTTTTTCCAACGACTCGATGTCGTCAGTGGCGATCCAGCTGTTCACGGCGTCGCAAAACTACACGCTGCTGGCGATTCCATTCTTCGTGCTCGCCTCGGCCTTCATGTCGACGGGCGGGGTGGCCAAACGCATCATCCGGTTTGCCATTGCGACGGTGGGGCATTTCCGTGGTGGCCTGGCCATGGCCAGCGTGCTGGCGTGCATGCTGTTTGCCGCGCTGTCGGGGTCGTCGCCGGCGACCGTGGTCGCGATCGGTACCATTGCCATCGCCGGCATGCGGCAGGTTGGCTACTCGAAAGAGTTTGCAGCCGGCATCATCGCCAATGCGGGAACGCTCGGCATTCTCATTCCGCCTTCCATCGTCATGGTGGTCTATGCCGCTGCGACCGATGTGTCGGTCGGCCGCATGTTCCTGGCCGGCGTGATCCCCGGGATCGTCGCCGGCCTGATGCTGATGATCGCGATCTACATCGTGGCACGGATCAGGGGACTCCCCTCCGAACCCTGGCGCGGATTTGGCGAGATCGTTGCCGGCGGCAAGCAAGCCGGCTGGGGCCTGTTCCTGATCATCATCATCATCGGCGGTATCTACGGCGGTGTCTTCACGCCGACGGAAGCCGCTGCGGTGGCGGCCGTCTACTCGTTCTTCATCGCCATCTTCATCTATCGCGACATGGGACCGATGGCAGGCATCGCCTGGGTCAGCGACAAGGATTCCCGCAGTGCGCGGGCCGGGTTTTCCGGCGTCGTCTATGCGGTGGCGTTCTATTTCGTCTGGATGATCCTGTCGTTCTTCGCGACCAATGAGTCAGAGACAGTAACCTTTGCCGGCCGGTCCAATCTCGGGCTTGCGATCGCGGCCGTCATTCTGGTTGCCTATATAGCGTGGCGCGGCGACAAGGGCCTTGCGGGAGTTCCCGGTGCGGTCATGGCCGGGCTTCCGGTGTGGGGCCGCAACCTGTCGCTAATGGGCCGCAATTTCGGCCGCGCGTTCTTCAACGAAGACACCCGCAAGGTGATGGTGGACGCCTCGAAAACCACCATCATGCTGATGTTCATCATCGTCAATGCGCTGCTGTTTGCGCATGTGCTGACATCAGAACGGATTCCCGATGCCATTACCGACCTGATGCTCGGCTACGGCTTTACCTGGTTCACCTTTCTGATTGCGGTCAACATCCTGCTTCTGGTTGGCGGGCAGTTCATGGAACCGTCAGGCCTGCTTCTGATCGTGGCACCGGTGGTGTTTCCGATCGCCATGGAGCTTGGCGTCGACCCGGTGCACCTGGGTATTATCATGGTGGTCAACATGGAGATCGGCATGATCACGCCGCCGATCGGGCTCAACCTGTTCGTGACCTCCGGGATCACCGGGATGAGCCTGGTGCAGGTGGTCCGCGCCGCACTGCCCTTCGTGGCGGTGCTGTTCATGTTCCTCATCCTCGTGACCTATGTGCCGGGTCTGTCAACCTGGCTGCCCTACAGCCTCATGGGCCCCGAGATCGTGACCAGATAGGTATTTGGGGGCCTCAAAGAAAAACACCAAAACTCAAATTGACCGGGGCACGAAATTGCCCCGGTTTTTTTGTGATGCATAGTACGCTGCTGTCTTCCAACAGACGAATTGTAGCGGTCTATCTGCGCCTCATGGTTCGAGGCGTGGCTTGCACTGGCATTCGGTTTGGCCGGCGTCGCGCTCCTGACCAGAAGACTCTGAGCAGACGTATATCGCCGGGAGGTCGAGTTGGCGAACTCATGCCGTTTTGTGCAGCAACAGGTCAAATCAGACCGGTTAGCGTTAAGATCTGGTTAACTTTTCAGGCGCACCCTGATCATAAGACATGCCACTTCACTCCTCCCAAGAACGGCATGACGGATGAGGGCGGCGCAAGCCGCCCTTTTTCTGTGTAAGAGCTTCCTACTTGTCGAACGAGGTTTTAGACCCTGCTTTCGGCCAGAAAATCCCCAACCCGTGCGATGGCGTTCTCAATGTTCTCGTCGGAGTTGGCGCAGGATACGCGTATGTAGCCTTCGCCAAGGACGCCGAAATCAGGGCCGCCGATCAGAGCCACACCGGTTTCCTCAAGCAGCGCACTGGCGAGCTTCTTGGCTTTCCAGCCGGTGTCCGAAATGTTGGGAAAAGCGTAGAACGCGCCCTTGGGCACAATGCAGGACACGCCGGGCAATTCATTGAGCAGGTCGGTGACCAGCCGGCGGCGGCGGTCGAAGGCGGCGAGCATATCGGTGACCGCATCCTGCGGACCATCGATGGCGGCAATGCCGGCGAATTGCGACGGGGCGTTGACGCAGGACCAGCAGTTGACCGCGAGCTTTCGGACATATCCGATCAGGCTGTCGGGCCAGATCGACCAGCCCATGCGCCAGCCGGTCATGGCCCAGGTCTTGGACCAGCCATTGAGCACGATCAGCCGGTTCCGGATTTCCGGATAGGTCAGAAGTGACGTGTGTTCTTCGCCGTCATAGGTCATCACGTCGTAGATCTCATCGGACATGATGACGACCTGCGGGTGATCGGCCAGTCCGGCAACGAGCTTGTCGATTTCGGCTTTGGGGGTGACGCCGCCAGTCGGATTGGCCGGCGAATTGAGGATCAGCAGCCGTGTCTGCGGCGTGATCAGTGCCAGGGTTTCTTGGGCGGAGAAGGCAAAACCGTTTTCCTCGCGCATCGGCACGGGAACCGGGTTGGCGCCGACATGTTCGATCATGGAGCGGTAGATAGGAAAACCCGGGTCGGGATAAAGGATGTCGACGCTTGGCTCGCCAAGCATGCGGATGGCGGCATACATGGTGGGCTTGCCACCGGGCATGATCATGATGCTGTCGGGCGATACCTCCATCCCGGTCATGGAAAGGGTTCTGCGGCAGACGGCTTCGCGGGTCTGCAGCAGGCCGTTGGCCGGAGTGTAGCCGTGATGTCCGTCGCGCAGGGCTTTTACGGCGGCCTCGACAATGTGGTCAGGGGTTTTGAAATCCGGTTGCCCGATGCCGAGATTGATGATGTCGCGGCCCTGGTTGGCGAGCTCGGTGGCGCGCGCGAGCACGGCGAAGGCGTTCTCCTCGCCAATCCGGTCAAAGGCTGCAACTGGATGGATCATCTGATTTTTCCTCGCGGCGGTGGTTGTCTTGTGCGGTCAACTCATGTCCTATCCCGGCGCGAAATTCAATTCTGGTGAGCAAATGCGTGATTTGAGCGAATGGACGGGGCGACCGGCGCCGCAGGGTTTTTCTGCGACGGGACGATATGTGATGATCGAACCATATCAACGCGCGGTGCACGAAAATTCATTGTGGAATGCGCTGGGCGGCGCCGGCGTCAGCAAGCTCATCCGCTACTTTCCGAATGGCCCCTATGAAACCTCATCAGAGTTTTGCGACTGGCTGGATCAGGCCCAGCAGGAACAAGGCAGTGTAACCTGCGTCTTCCGCAGCCGGGTTAGCGGCGACATCGTCGGCATGGCAACGCTGATGCGGCCGGATCCGGCAAATGGCGTTGTCGAGGTCGGCGCGGTGGCCCACGGTGTCGCGATGAAGCGTTCGCCGATGTCGACGGAGGCGCATTACCTGATGGCGCGGCATGTATTCGAGGAGCTCGATTACCGCCGCTACGAGTGGAAATGCCACAATGAGAACGGGCCCTCCAAGATCACTGCCACACGCCTCGGGTTTCAGTTCGAGGGTGTCTTCCGGCAGCACATCGTCTCCAAGGGAAGCAATCGGGACACCGCCTGGTTTTCGATGATCGACGGGGAATGGCCGATGCTGAAACAGGCTTTCGAGGCCTGGCTCGATCCAGCGAACTTCGAGCGCGACGGCCGCCAGAAAAGGCGCCTGGAAGAATTGAGGGACGCGCGAGCATGATGGGGCTGCGGCGCGCTTCGGCCGCTGAGCGCGGGCGTGTGGAGAAGTTCCAGCGGGCAGCCTATGCGCGCACGGAAGCGACGGTCGGTGCACAGGCGATCCCGCTGGAGTGGGACTATGGCCAGATCCTTGAACAGTGCGAGGTCTGGCTTGATGAAAGCGGCGGCGCGCTCAGAGGGGTGCTGATCCTGCGGGTTCTCGATGAGGCGCTGTTTCTGGAATCGATTGCCACGGCGCCCGACGCTGCAGGATCAGGCCGCGGCCGCGTGCTGCTTGAGGCCACGTTCCAGCGGGCGCGGAAACTCGGCAAGACACGGGTCGGATTGATCGCCAATGGTCTCAATCCTGCACTTTCCTGGTACCGACGAATGGGGTTTCTGATCGACCGTGAAGTAGAGCAGCCCGGACGCCGGGTCATTCACATGTCCGCGGATGTGCCGGAGGTTTGAGGCTGATTAAGCAGCGGACGTGGTGGCCGCCGGATTGCCGTCGAGGTGCCGGGGTGTTGCAGTGACCGCGAAAAGGCTTATCTGGTGCCTAAACGCCGATTGCAAAGGACAACGCTCATGAGCGAACCGACCTCTTCAAACCGCTCTTCCGCGATTGCCGCGGCGGTCATTCTCGGGATGACCGGGCTCGTGTTCTATTTCATGCCGGCGATGATGATGTCGCTGTCGGAGATCTCACCATGGCTGTCCTATGCCCTGGCGTCGATTTTCGTCTTGGCATTTTTTGCGGTGTTCTGGCTGCGCGGCAGGAGCCGGCGCAAGCCTGGAGATACGCCCGAATAGGCGATCACGCCTGCAGTGAAGCCGCGAGCAGTAGCAGTCCGAGTGCGAACACCATCGCGGCACCCAGAATTTCGATGACAGTGCCGACGGCGCCTCCCATGGAAGCTCCGGCCAAACGGACAGCCGCACCCTTGGCCATGACCGCAAGCGTCGCCAGGGCAGACACCGTGATTGCGGTACCCAGCGCCATGGCGAAGGCAGAAACGATGCCGGCCATCCAGAGCCCGTTCAGCATCGAGAATGTAAGTACGATGAGCGCGCCGGAACAGGGCCTCAACCCCACAGCAACCACTGCGGCCCAGGCTTCGCGGACACTGAAATCCTGCCCGGATATCAACCTGGGGTCCGGCGCATGGGCGTGACCGCAGGTTGAACAGACCTCTCCCGCGGCGTGATCATGATGGTGGTGTTCATGCCCATGATGGTGATGGTGGCCATGGTGGTGATGGTGTTCGCCATGCGCATGGGCGGTCTGGACGGCCATGCCGCTTAATGCTGCCGGGGCGGGGCGCAGGGAAAGCAGCTTGCGGCTGAGCAGCCAGAGGCCGAAAGCTGCTATCAAGCCATAACTCGCCACTTCCATGAAATGGGTGGCCTCCGTCATGGAGACCGAGAGTCCTCGCAGCAGGTAATAGGCAGCGCCGACAACCGTGATTGCCGTGAGTGCCTGCAGCATGGACGAGAAAAGGGCCAGAACCACACCGCGTTTGAGCGCCACTTCATTGGCGATCATGTAGGAGGATATCACCGCCTTGCCATGGCCGGGACCAGCGGCGTGAAACACGCCGTAAAGGAATGAAAGGCTGACCAGCCCCCACATCTGCCAGGGATCGGTGGGCATGGCTTTGAGTGCGCCGGTCAAGGCGCGGTAGAATGCCTGCTGCTGCTGGTTGATCCAGTTGAGGGTGGAGCCGCCAAATCCCGTCGGCGAGATCGCCGGTTCGGCTGAACCGATGCCGAGGGAGGATTGCGCATGGGCTGCGCTTGCTGCCACGGTGAGGATTATGGCTGCTGCTGCAAGCCGGCGAGCAGTCCTGGCCGTCATAGGCATTCCAGCTCCAGCCGGGTGGCAAGCAGCTTCGACAGGTCACCACTTCCCGTGGTTTCGAAAAAGGCTTCTGTCAGCGATGCCTGGTTCTGGGCGATGATCTCGTCGGCGTCCGGCCGCACGACGGTGTTGGTGCAGCGTGTTGCCGACCCGCCGGTCACCATCATGTCCTCGTCATTGATGAAGTCGAGCGCCGCATACATGGTTGGATCAAACACACCGACAGCGATCTTGCCGTCGAGAACAAGTTCCTGGTCGGGGACGACCGCAAAGAACATCAGCAGCTGTCCGTCCTGGTAGTCGACATTGATGGTCTGGGGCAGTGAAATGCCGACGTCTTTTCCGTTGGCGGTGACGCTGACATAGTAATCGAATTCGGCAAGCGACTGGGTGACCATCTCGCTGATCTTGGCGAGTTCGGCGGTGTCCAGGACAAGATCGGAATTCTCGTCAAAATCCAGAACGACGCTCGAGGAAAAGACCTCATCGAAGCGCCAGACATTGCGAAACTCGATGACATGGCCGTCGGCGGAGGTTTCGATCTCGAGACGGGCTTCGGCAAAAACGTGGGGATGAGCGGATGCGGTGGTGGGCAGGATCAGGCCTGCCAGGAAAGCCAAAACTCGAAGTCGCCTGATCATGTCAATTTTCATTATTTGCCGCTCCGCCTGCTTTGTCCGCCGGGGCTGCTTTACACTGAATATGGACCAAATTTCGACACTGGAGTAATTGTGTTCCCATTGACGTCACTGGGCCGTCTTGAACCACTGGTTCAGGTAGTCGACAAATGCGCGGACTTTTGCCGGAAGATAACGGCGATGCGGGTAAATTGCGTAAATGCCGCGATCCGTCGTCGAAAACTCCTCGAGAATTGGTACAAGCGTGCCGCCCGGCTGGCGTTCCCGGAAAATGAAGTCCGGCAGGACTGCCACACCAAGTCCGGCCTCGGCCGCCCGCATTGCCGTCAGAGGGCTGTTGACCTCGAGCCTGCCATGCACGGTGACACCGAGAGCTGTTCCGTCCTTCCCCTCAAAACGCCAGTTGTTGAGAAACCGGCCATTGGTGTCGACGACACAAGGGATGTCGGCGAGCTGTGATGGGTGCGTTATCGGGCCGTGTTGTTGAAGAAACTCCGGCGAGGCGCAGGCCACCAAACCGAAAGCCGAGAGCTTGCGGGCAATCAGGCCGGAATCCTCAAGCTTGGTGATGCGGATGGCCACGTCATAGCCTTCCTCGACAAGGTCGACGAAGCGGTCGTCGGAAATGATCTCTAGCGTGATATCTGGGTGCGCAGCGGCAAAATCGATGAGTGAACGGCCAATGGCCGCATCGGCGAATGTGCGGGGAGCCGAGACCCGGATCCGACCCTTTAGATCGGTCGCACCCTCTCGGACCAGGTCCGCAAGATTGTCGATCTCTTTGAGAATATCAGAGGCGGTGCGGTAATAGATGTGTCCTGCTTCGGTCAAGGAGAACTGTCGCGTCGTGCGGTTGAGCAGCAACGCGCCGAGGTCGTCCTCGAGTTCGCGGACATATTTTGATAACAGCGCCTTGGAACGGCCGACCTTCCGGCCGGCAGCCGAAAAACCTTCCGCCTCGACCACATCGATGAAGGCGCGAATCCGGGTCAATGTATCCATCTGCGGCAGGTCCTTCGGTTCGCGCCGGTCTGCTCAGGACTGCGGCACTGTCTTCTTCGTTCGAACGATTACGTGATATTCGTTCAAGATTGGTGTTTTTCAAGCCCGGATGAAGAAATCACTTGATTGCGACAGGCGAAAATCCTAGATCGATTCTGCCCAAAGTCGCACGTGCCTGTGGGTGTCCGCCGACCCTCGAATGGTGAGGAATCGGTAAGGTACCTGGAACTAACCCCTCCAGTCGTTTTTCCGGCCAACCGGTGGAGCGAGGACATCTTGAAGCAACGACGGTGCGGGCCTTTCTGGTGTCTGCCGGCTTTCCAACAGCCGGGGTTACTGAAGAGGCACACCTTCATTGCCGGAAGTGCGGTCGGGTTCTCCAACCAATCCAAGGCAGACTAAACGGATCATAGCCCCAGCAAGGCGTGGTCCATGAATGCATCAAGCGTTCACACAGCCTTCCGGTTCCTCCAACGGCCGGAGCGGGGACGTGACCGTACGATGCTCTGTCTGAATTTGGCCCCGATACCGGGCCTGGAACGGAGCACCCGATGACGACTGCACGCATTCTTGACTTCATCCGCACCCGACGCCCTGATGGCCCTTGCCTGGTGGTTGATCTCGATGTGGTGCGCGACAATTTCCAGTCGTTCAGCAAGGCGCTGCCCGACAGCGCGATCTTCTATGCGGTGAAGGCCAATCCGGCACCGGAAATCCTGCGGTTGCTGGCCAATCTTGGCTCCAATTTCGATTGCGCATCGGTCGCCGAAATCGAAATGGCTATGAAGGCCGGCGCCACGGCTCACCGCGTGTCCTATGGCAACACCATCAAGAAAGAACGCGATATCGCCCGCGCCCATGCGCTGGGCGTTTCGCTGTTTGCCGTCGACAGCCACGAGGAAGTGGAGAAGATCGCCCGTGCCGCGCCCGGCGCACGCGTGTTCTGCCGCGTTTTGACCGACGGCGAAGGCGCCGAGTGGCCGCTGTCGCGCAAATTCGGCTGTGTGCCGCAGATGGCGGTCGATGTGCTTGTCTATGCCCACCAGCTGGGCCTGACATCGCATGGCGTGTCGTTCCATGTCGGGTCGCAGATGACCAATCCCGAGGCCTGGGACTCGGCGCTCGGCGACGCGAAACGCGTTTTTGACAAGCTGGCGCAGCAGGGCATCCATCTCAAGATGGTCAATATGGGTGGCGGTTTCCCGACCCGCTACCTCAAGGATATCCCGACCGCCCAGGTCTACGGCCAGGCGATCTATGCATCCTTGCGCAAGCATTTCGGCAACCAGCTTCCTGAAACCATCATCGAACCGGGCCGTGGAATGGTCGGCAATGCCGGTGCGATCAAGGCCGAAGTGGTGTTGGTGTCACGCAAATCCGACGAGGAAGATGTGCGCTGGGTGTTCCTTGATATCGGCAAGTTCGGTGGCTTGGCTGAAACCATGGACGAAGCGATCCGCTATTCGATCGTCACTGCCCGCGACGGCGACGCGATGGAGCCCTGTGTGCTCGCCGGTCCCACCTGCGATTCCGCAGATGTGCTTTACGAGAAGACGCCCTACCCGATGCCGGTTTCGCTGACCATCGGCGACGAGGTGCTGATCGAAGGCACCGGCGCCTACACGTCCACCTATTCGTCGGTGGCCTTCAACGGCTTGGAACCTCTCCGATCCTACGTGATCTGAACGGACAGGACATTTGAACCATGCCTGCCGCGTGTGCTGCGTGCCGGCGGCAGGTGCTTTGGGTCAGGTGGACCAAAGGGTGGCCGAAGGTTACCGCGTGCGCTTAGTCCGGGACATGAGGCAGCCTGCCCGCAACCAGACTGGTGCTGAAGCGCCTCTGCAATGTCCTCAGTAGCCCTCGGGGGGCTCGTCGCTGGTGATTGTAATGTTGCCTTTTTTGCACTTGTAGACCCGCTTCGGGACGTTGCTTTCCGTGCCATAGACCTCGAATGCTGTGGTGCACTCGGGTTTGGCCTGACTGCCAGTATCCTCAAAGCTGACCGATGGGCCGGTCTGTTGCACCACCCCCGGAAGGTTGCTGAAGTCCAGATCCTGTGCAATCGCGTAATTGAAGCTCGATGCCAGAACGAACGCGGCGGTTATCAAACGTGCATGCATCATCGGCTCACCCCTTTGCGATATTCGGCAGGGACCAGCATAGGTGAAAACGGGCAGACGCTCCACGGCTCATTACGTAGCGATAGTTTCTTATGCGTACCGCGGGCGAACTTGGGTGTGCTGCAGCCAGGCGTATCTGAAGGCGTAGTGATGGCTCTTTTTGGACAAAGCTATCAGCGAGGTACTTGCCGCCAAGATCTCGCGATTTGCCGTGCGTGCCATCCCCTTGAAGCTCGCCTTGCCGATCGCTCCGCAACCAAACGCCCTTGTGGCTATCTGACGGATGCGGCGATTGCATCAACCGACCGCAAGCTGAGGGCGGCAATGGTCAGTGTCGGATTGGCTGTGGCGGATGTCGGGAATGTACCCGACCCAAGCAAGAAAAGATTCGGATGGTCGAAACTGCGCAAATCCGAGTCGACGACTGCACTCCTGGCGTCCTCTCCCATCCTTACCGTGCCGATGATGTGCCCCGCGCCCTGGATGTCGGGCGAGTGCTTGATGTTCGTCGCCCCGAGAGCCTTGAAGATCTCATCGTGTGCCGCCTGGGCAGCCTCAAGGCCGCTGCGTGTGTAGTCGTCGAAGTCGAAATGGATGCGAGGCAGCGGAACGCCATTGGCGTCGCGCTTGTCAGGGTCGAGTGTCACGCGGTTTTCAGCATCGGGAGATTGCTCGACCAGCGACGCGAGCCTGATCTGGCGAGAAGTCGCGTCCTTGATGGCCGCATTCAGTTCTTCCCCGCGAAGTCCCTTTGCGGCAAGTTCGGCGGCGGTGCTCGCAGGCGCGCCTGTGGGCCAGCTGTGGCCGTCATTGCCAATCTCGATGCGAAAGGCACCGCGCTGCTTGCGAAAATCCCCGTCACGGAGATTCTCAATTCCAGCGGTCGAAAGCGGGCCGCGGTAGGGCCATACGGGTTCGGCTGCTTCGGCCCAGCTCAGCCGGGTCGGGTGATCCATCAGGTTGCGGCCGACCTGATCGGAACTGTTGGCGACACCGTTGGGTGCGTTGTCCTGCGCTGAGTTGAGCAGCAAGCGCGGGGTCTCCAGTGCGTGCGCGGCGACGATCACAACCTTGCCGGAAGCGGTTCCTTTGCTGCCGTCGGCACGGCGGAAATCCACGGAAGTGATCATCCCGTCCGCGCCAACATTGAGTTTTGTCGCGGTGGTTTGCTCATAAACCTTTGCTCCCGCCTGCTCGGCAAGCGCGACGTGAACGGTGGCATCGTACTTGGCCTGGATCGGGCAAATCGGGATGCAGGAATTGTTGCCGCAGCATTCGGGCCGCTCCTGCCGGTAGACCGAATTGCGGCCCTGAGGAGTGCCCTTTACTTCATATCGGGTTCCGTTCAATGCCGCGAGGAAGTGTTTATCCAGATAGGTCATCGGAATTTCCGGCATCGGATAATCGCCTGACCGTGGAGAGCCAAGATCTTCTGCGGAGTTGCCCGCAACACCGATCTCGTTTTCGGCAGCAAGGTAGAATGGCTCAAGATCGTCGTAGCCAATTGGCCAGTCAACGCCGTGCCCGTACAAGGTTTTTAGTTTGAAGTCCGACGGCAGATTTCGCAGCGTCGTCCCGAGCCAGTGCCAAGTGGTTCCGCCAACCACCTTGATGTAGGTAGATTTGAACAGTTCGGGACCCTGCTGCTGATAGAATTCTTCGATCCGGTGCGACAGCGGGTGCGAGGCCTCCGGGTCGTTGGGATAGGCTGATTCCGGCACCTTGATCTTGGCACTCCAGAACCGCTCGACTGATTCGTAGCGGTCAATTCGCTTGCCGGTTTCCAGAAACGCAACGCTCAGTCCCTTTGCTGCGAGCTTGGCTCCGGCGATGGCTCCCGCGACGCCGGTACCGACGATCAGTATGTCTGCGCTTATATCATCCGCCATGTGCCGGTTCCCGGAAATCAAAAATCATGAGATGGAGAAACGCTCAGGTGGCTGGAGGGTCAGCCCAGTATCCCATCGCCCCACCGCAGTAGCCCATGGGCTTGGTGTAACTCATTGCTGGCCACATCAGCGCGTCAGTGTAGGTGACGACCTCCTCGCTCTCAGGGTCAGGAGACACACCGGTGTACCAGGCTGCGACGACTTCATTTGCCAATTGCTGGTGATCTCCGCCAGCGGCAAGCGAGGCAAGATCATCGCCCTTTCCTGCCGCCTCGAAAGCTTTCAGGAATTGCGACGCATACTCGGCATCAAGGTCCTCATTGCCAGTCAATGTCTGAGAAAGGGTAAGGAATGTTTCGACGTCAATTGTCGCGGCATAGGCGCTTCCCGGCCAGCCGGCAACAGTCGCAAGAGCCAAGGTGCCGCCCCCAACCAGGACGAAGCGCCGTGTGGTGCAAAACGGTTGGGACGGAGCCCGCTGGGCCATGGTGTTTCCTCCTGTTGTCTATCCTAACGCTAACTGGCTGGATTGGTTCCCGTATTTCATCTGCGAGCTCTTTGCGCGACACACCATGCGGGGAAGCCATCGCAGATTTGACAATGGGCCTAAACGTCCCTATGTGAGCGCTCCGGGTCTGGAGCCCCGGCCGTCCGCAGGCGTTGAGCCATGGTGAAGTCTCCAGCTTACGAGCAGTCACCTTTTTGATGACATGCCAGATGGTGGAATGCGGGCACCCCTCGAATACGGCATGTCATGACAGGAGAACTGCCATGCGTGACCCCACGCCCTTGCCAAATCTGACGACATTGAAAGACCAGGCCAAACGCCTGCGAACCCGACTGCAAACCGGCGGCGAAACCGTCGGGCACTCCAAAGCGCTGGAGCTCGTCGCCGCGCAATACGGGTTTAATGACTGGAACACGCTGCATGCCGCGCTTGGCAACCGGAAGGGGCCGGAAAGCCTTGCGCCAGGGGCCCGGGTAACCGGAGCCTATCTCGGGCAACCCTTCTCGGCCCGGGTGGTGGGCATCCAGGCGATCACATCCTCGCCGGGAAACTTCCGGGTGTCGCTGGATCTCGATGAGGCGGTCGATGTTGTAACTTTTGACAGCTTCTCGGCGTTCCGCAAGAGAGTGAATGGCGTGATCGGCAAGGATGGCACCAGCCCCGCTCGCACGTCCAACGGCCGTTCGCAGCTGGAATTGTCCTGGTCTTGACCGGGGCAGCCGTCAGCCGGCTATGTCGACAACACCACAGTCGCCTGCTTGCGAACCGAACGCGAGCAGGCGGCCTGGCTTGTTCCAGGCCATGGCAGTGATCGGCCCCTTGCCGGGGCGGCGCAAAAGCGCTTCCTTGCTGTCGGCGATCCGGACCGCCAGCACCATACCGTCGCCGAAGCCGATGGCGACCAGATCCTCGGTCGGGTGACAGGCGACGCAGGTCACCATAGCGTCGGCGCGTTGTCCCAGTTCCAGCGGGGCCTTGCCCATCGGGCCGTCCTTGGCCGAGAACGGCCAGACGATGGCTGAAGGTGCGCCTGACGAGGCAAGCCACTTGCCCTTGCTGGACCAAGAGAGGGACTTCACCTTGGCTGGATAGCCGGTCATGCGCATGTGGCGCTGTTCGGCCCCGGGCTTGCCGTCGAGTTTCCAGCCATGCAGCGCGTTTTCCTGCATGGATGTGACCAGAAAGCGGCCATCGGGACTGAAGGTGACCTGGTTGTGGGCGCCCTTCCATTCAAAATCGAGCGCAGGCGCGCTGCCGTGCACGAAGGTGAGGGAGACGCCGTTGTAGCGCGCCATGGCAAGCCGCAGGCCCTTGGGGGCGAAGGCGAGACCTTCGATGGTCCGGGCTTCTTCAAAGGACTTTTCGGTTCCGTCACTCAGCAGCACGGTTGCAGCCTTGCCATCGGCGAAAGCCACGGCACCTTGCGGACCCGCTGCAACGACACTTACCCATTTGCGGGCCGGGCCGCGGAGCGTGCTCTCGCTTCCATCCGCATTGAGCCGCATGACCTTGCCGTCTTCGCCGCCCGTGACAAGCCCATGCCCATCCCAGGTCCGAGCTGTGGCAAGCAGCCCGTCATGGAGTTCATGGTGATGGGTTCCGTGGTCAAGGCGGACCACTTGCCCCGAAGCCAGCGCGAACACCGGCACTTCACCCAGAAACTCGGTTGCAAGGCAATGGTCGTCGAGATCAATCGGCGCAACTGTCGGCATGATCGTCGTTCCCTCAGGCCTGGCAGGCCAGGAAGGTGCGTTCGAGTTTCTCGCGGTCGAGGTCGCGGCCGATGAAGACGAGGCGGCTCTCGCGCTTCTCGTCCTCCTTCCAGGCCCGCTGATGGTCGCCTTCGACAATCATGTGCACGCCCTGGATCACATAGCGATCGGCATCGTCTTCGAACGCAAGGATACCCTTGAGGCGGAGAATGTTGGGGCCTTCCATCTGGGTGATCTTCTCGATCCAGGGAAAGAAGCGCTTGGGGTTGAGTGGACCAGCGCGCAGGGAGATCGACTTGACGGTGAGATCATGGATGTCGGCTGGTGCTGAATGGTCTTGGTGTGCATGGCCATGGTGATCATGATCATGATCATGATCATGATCGTGCCCGTGGTGATGATGCTCATGATCGTGGTCGCAATCGGGGCCGCAGGCATGGTCTGGATGACCGTGATCAAGGAAATGCGGATCGTTGTCGAGCGCACGGCTGAGATCAAAGGCCCCGCGGTCGAGCACGGCATCAAGGGGGACTGCGGCGCGCTCGGTGCGGTGGATGCGTGCTGACGGGTTGATCGCGCGCACGGTGCGTTCAACGGCCTCGAGCTCTTCCGGGGTGACCAGATCGGTCTTGTTCAGGACCACGACATCGGCAAAGGCGATCTGGTCCTCGGCCTCGCGGCTGTCCTTGAGGCGAGCGGGCAGATGCCGTGCATCGACGAGCGCGACCACCGCATCGAGCCTGGTCTTGGCGCGTACATCGTCATCCATGAAGAAGGTCTGGGCGACAGGGACCGGGTCGGCCAGGCCGGTGGTTTCGACGATGATGGCGTCAAACCGGCCGGGACGGCGCATCAGGCCTTCGACGACGCGGATCAGGTCGCCGCGCACGGTGCAGCAGACGCAGCCATTGTTCATCTCGTAGATTTCCTCGTCGGACTCGACGATCAGATCATTGTCGATGCCGATCTCGCCGAATTCGTTGACGATCACGGCGTAGCGCTTGCCGTGCGGCTCAGAAAGGATGCGGTTGAGCAGGGTGGTCTTGCCGGCGCCAAGATAGCCGGTCAGGACGGTGACGGGGATGGGAGCCACAGGGGTGGAAACGGGCGCTTCGCTCATCGGATCTCTCTGTCAGGAAGGTGTGTTTGACCCCCATATAGGCGTTTCGCCGAGCTTATGCCACTCGCAAGGAGATGATGTGATGGGCCAGAGCTTCGCCGGATTGGTGCGCGGCCTCCGCCCGGCCGCCGATGCACCAGTCACCACAGGCAAACAGGGTGTTCTGTGCGTTGCCGAGAAACGGTTGATCGAGCGGCTGTTCCACCAGCGCGTAGAGCCAGCGATGAACCTCGCAATGGATCGGATCGGGAAGGAAGTTACCCAATCCGGTCTGGCGCCGCATGGCCTCAAGCATCGCTGTTCTGACCGCATCTCGCCCGGCTTCGAGCTGTTGCCGGCTCCATTGCGGCGTTGCATGCAGGATGAAGGTTTCGCCGGTCCGGTCCGGTTTCGAGCCATTGCGTGCAATCAGCGCAAGCGTGTCGCCATCCTGCCCGCGAATCAGATCCGGAACATCAGCCAGGGTGCGGTCAAATGCCAGCATGGCAGACCAGCAGGGGGCCATGCGGACATTGCGTAGTTGCTCAAATGCCGGGTCAAGCGGTTCGAGCAGATCAAGCGCCTGGGGAGACGGGATGGCTGCAACCACCCGCGAAGCACGGTAAACCGGCGCCCGACCATCGTCCGCCTCAGTGTGCACGATAAGTTCCTCGTCCTGCCTGGCAATGCCAATCACCCTTGTTTGATAGGTGATGTCGAGGCCCTTGGCGAGGCTCTTGCCAATGGCGGACATGCCGGGTCTGCCGACCCACCATGTGTGAGCGCTGTCCTTGCCGACCGGATCCCAGGCAGCCAGATCGGCACTGCGCGAAAGTACGTCGAGAAGGCCGGAAAAACTTGCAGTCCGGTTGGTCAGATATTGAGCGCCGTGATCGAAGCTCCCGGCGTCGCTGCGGCGGGTCGACAGCCTTCCTCCGGCGGACCTCGATTTCTCGATAACGGTCACCTTGCGGGAATTGTTGGAAAGTTCCCGCGCCAGCGTCAGCCCGGCGAGGCCAGTGCCTATCACGAGGATGTCGGTTTCAATCATGCTGAGGTCCTGACGGTCTGCTTTGGCGAAGGGGTCGGTTCAGCAACTAGAGCTTTCTCAAGCAATTCAAGCACGCGGCAGTCGGGTGTAATCCGGTTCAGACGATCTGATAGGGCAGGCTGCTCAGCTCAACTCATCGACGTCGAAAGCCGCCATGTCGGCAAGCAGCTCGGTCAGTCCGCGCAGGGAATGGGCAAGAATTGCTTCGCCCTTGGCGGCTGATGCCTGGCTGGCCTTTCCGGCCGCACCCTGTGAGTTTAGATCGGACATTTTCCAGCCAAAGGCATGCGGACCGTAGGCGCGCAGATGGGTGAAGCGGCGCGCGTACCCCGCCTGCCGCGAGGGGAAGTCCTGAAGAGCGTCCATGCGAACCAGATCGGGACGTATGGCCAGCATCACCGAGGTTTCGATGTCGCCGGCGTGAATGTCGAAGATTTTGTCTTCGGGAGCCACCAGATCGGCCGGAACACCAAACCGGGTCCAGCTGGTGGCCACGGCTAGCATGTTGAAACGGACGCGGGCCTCGGTCGCGACAATCGTCAGCAGGGGCGAGTTTCCGCCGTGGGCATTGAGAAGCATCAGGCGGCGGATGCCGCGGCCGGCGCAGTCCGATGCAATGCCAATCCAGCGGTTCACCGCTTCCTCGAAGCCCAGGCTTCGCGTACCTGACACATCCATGTGCTCGATCGAATAACCGACCGGTTCGACGGGCAGCAGTTCGGTGGCGATACCGGAAGGAGCGGCCGCGCTGAGCCGCTGCGCAACTTCCCCGGCAATCAGCGCATCGGTCTCGAAGGGAAGATGCGGGCCGTGCTGCTCGTGCGCCCCGAGGGGAAGGACGGCAATGGGGACGGGTTGGGTTGGCATAGGGTGGTTATTCCGCGCGGGCCTGAGTAGAGTTTGAACCGTAGGGTGATGGGCCGAAGGCCGCAAGAAGGAGCTGCCCATGTCCGGCAAAAAGAACAACAAGTCGAAAAAGACCAGGAAGGCCGAACAGGCAGAAGCTCTGCTGATGATCACCCAGACAGCGCGCAATGCGAGAACGGCACTCTCGCGCCATCTTCTGGATCTCGGGCTGTATGCCGGGCAGGATGGTGTCATGCTGGCGCTCGATGCAAGGGACGGGCAGACGCCGGGTGCGATTGCCACGTCGCTCGGGGTCAAGGCTCCGACCGTGACCAAGACCATCGGCCGGCTAGCCGCGCAAGGGTTCCTGCGACGCGAGGGGTCTCGTGATGACGGGCGGATGATGCTGGTGTTCCTGACCGAGGCAGGGCGGGACCAGATCAAGTCAATCCGCAAATCCCAGCGCAAGGCTGAGAAGGCTGCTTTTGCCGGCTTGAAAAAGAAACAGGTTGGTGAACTTCTGGCGCTTCTTTCCACGGTGGACGCCAATATCTGCGCGTCGCTGAACGCAGATGTCGCCCCGGCAAGCTCCCCAAAAACCGCAACCGGCGACGGCCAGAAGGCGGACCCGCATTCGTCTTCCGAAGATGTTTCCACAATCGGCGCAGACTGATTGCCAGTCCGGTTTAAACCTTTTAGTTTGTTGAAATGGTTGACACGGAGCGCAGTGCTCCGGCGGAGGGGACCGGAATTTGGCGCAAAAGATTAAACTCTCGACTATTGCCGAGGCGTTGGGCCTTTCAACAGCAACCGTTTCCCTTGCATTGCGTGACAGCCCCCTGGTGGCGGATGTCACGCGCGACCGGATCAAGGAAAAAGCCATCGAGCTTGGCTATATCTACAATCGCCGCGCTGCTTCGCTCCGGACCTCGCGGTCGGGTATCGTCGGCGTTGTGGTCCACGACATCATGAACCCGTTCTATGCCGAAATCCTCAAGGCAATCGAAACCGAGCTCGATCGCAGCCGACAGACCTTCATTCTTTCCAATCACTATGATTCGGTCGACAAGCAGCGGAATTTCATCGAGACATTGCTGCAGCTCGGTGGTGACGGGGTGATCATGTCGCCGGCCATCGGAACGCCGGCCTCCGACATTCGCCTTGCCGAAGACAATGGTATGCCGGCGATCCTGATCGCCCGCTCGGTGCCGGAAATCGACGTTCCGACCTTTCGCGGCGATGACGCCTATGGCACCGCTCTGGCCACCAATCACTTGATCAGCCTTGGCCACACCCGTATTGCCATGATTGGTGGCACCGACCACACTTCGACGGGGCGGGACCGTTATGCGGGCTATGCCGATGCGCTCAAGAAGGCCGGTATCGAGGTGGATCCGGCACTCCGAATTCCAGGGCCGAGAACAAAGCAAAGCGGTTTTGAGGCGGCGGTGAACTTTCTCGCCAATCCGCTGAAGCCGACTGCGGCGGTGTGCTGGAATGATCTCGTGGCCATTGGCCTGATGAACGGTATTGCACGTGCAGGGCTTGTGCCCGGGAAGGATATTTCAGTGACTGGATATGACGATCTGGAAGAAGCGGCAATAGCCACTCCTGCCTTGACGACTGTCTGGAACGGACAGTCGGAGGTCGGCCGTTTCGCGGCGCGGGCCTTGCTCGACAAGCTCAACGGCTCGAGCGAGGCGGACGGGCTGCACCTGATCAAGCCTGAAATGCGGATCAGGCAATCGACGATGCCGCTCAACCCGGGAGCTGGCCGATGAGTGCTGACCGCGCCGTGGTGCTCCTCGCCGGGAAAGTGCACCCCCGGGTTCGCGAACGCGTCGAAGCGGAATTCGATGCCCTGTCCATCGACGCAGCTGATGCCGGGCTGTTGAGTGATGAGACCCGGAACCGGATCCGCGGGGTAGCTGCTGCAACGAGGATCTCTGCGGAGTTCATCGATTCCCTGCCAAATCTCGAGGTGATTGCCAATTTCGGCGTGGGGTACGACGCTGTCGATGCCGCCCATGCCGCGACGCGCAAGGTCATGGTCACCAATACGCCGGATGTGCTCTCCGATGAGGTTGCCGATACCACTGTCGGATTGTTGCTCAATACCGTGCGCGAACTGCCGAAAGCCGAGGCCTATTTGCGCGCCGGGCGCTGGGTCACGGAGGGAGCCTACCCGCTGACCTCGCTGACCCTGAGAGGACGCACCATCGGCATCTTCGGGCTCGGGCGGATCGGTCTGGAGATTGCCCGCCGGCTGGAGGCCTTTGGGTTATCTATTCATTATCACACCCGGACGAAGCGGTCCGACGTCGCCTATACCTGGCATGAAAAACTGATCGATATGGCACGGGCGGTGGATACGCTCGTGGTCATCGTGCCGGGCGGTGCTGCGACGGAAAATGCCGTGAACGCTGATGTGCTTGCCGCGCTCGGCGAGCAAGGCGTTCTGATCAGTGTCGGGCGCGGCTCCACGATCGACGAACCGGCGCTGATCTCTGCCCTAGCAGACCGCACCATTGCCGCCGCCGGGCTCGATGTGTTTGCGGATGAGCCCAATGTGCCGCAAGCGCTCCTGGACCTGCCCAATGCGTGTCTGTTGCCGCATGTGGCTTCGGCCTCGGTGTCCACCCGCAATGGCATGGCCGACCTGGTGGTGGACAATTTGAGAGAGTGGCTTGCAGGCCGTCCGGCGATCACCCCGGTTCCCGAGTGCGCCAGCTTCGATCGCGAAGCGGGCTGAGCGCAACCGAGGCGCAAGGTTCTCGGTCTGACGCTCATCAAGAGTGTCGACAGACGAAAGTCCGGTCAGAGATGGGCCGGGCTTGCACGAGCCGTGATCGCAGTGGTTGGCCTATTCCGCAGCGGCGGGCTGGATGTGGCGCGCGCGAACGGCATCGCCGAAGGCGGCAAAGATCCTGTCGGAGATCACGTCGTTGCCGACCCAGTATTCGGGATGCCATTGCACGCCGAGGGCAAAGCCGGGTGCGTCAGTCACGCTGACGGCTTCAATGGTCCCGTCCTCAGCCACCGCTTCAACTGCAAGACGGGGCGCCAGTGTTGAAATCGCCTGGCGGTGCAGCGAATTGACGCTTACCTCGCCATTGCCGACGATGGCCGCAAGACAGCTGCCTTCCCTGACCTTGATCGTGTGCCGGATTGCGAATGCCTCATCGCGGTCAGGCGTCTCCGGCTTGCGATGGTCCATTCGTCCGGGCAGGTCCTGGATTTCGGTCGCCAGCGAACCGCCAAGCGCGACGTTGAGTTCCTGGATGCCACGGCAGATGGCGAGCAGCGGGATGCCGCGCTCAATGGTGCGGCGGATGAGCGCCAAGGAAAGCTGGTCGCGGGCGGGATCGAAGGGGCCGTGATGCTCGGTCTCGTCCTCGCCATAAAGGGAGGGATGCACGTTGGTTCGCGAGCCGCTGATCAGCACGCCGTCGACCCGGTCGAGCACCATGTCGATATCAGCGCCCTCAGACAGGGCCGGCACGATCAGCGGGAGGACACCTGAGCCTCTGACGGCAGCCATGATGTACTGGTCCGGAGATGCATGCCACGTGTAGCCTTCGAATTCGCGGATATCTGCCGGTATGGCAACAAGTCCACTGTGCATCGTCCAAATTCCTTGATCTGAGCCGCCGAAAGCGGCGATATACGATCTTTCGTTCTTGCGTTTAACAAGGATTTTGTCAATTCCGCGAGCCCAAGATCGGCTGGTTGATACTAGGATTGTTTTTACCCGAATTTGCGTGGTTTCTAACTGGCAAGAAAAATTGACCAATCGGCCTGAAATTGCCGTCTTGCGCTTGAAAGGCCCTTCGCAACATGGTTAGGTCAGACGCATGTCGTTGGGGTGTTATTGGTGAGCGAATCCCTTGCCTCGCGGCGTTAATCCAACTGGGAGGTTTTTATGGATCGTCGTTCCTTCATTAAAAAGGCTGGGGTAGCCGGTGCAGGTGCTGCAGCCGCAACAACGCTGGCTGCGCCGGCCATCGCGCAGACAATGCCGAAAGTAACGTGGCGTCTGTCCTCGGGTTTCCCGAAGGCGCTTGACACGATTTATGGTGCAGCTGAAGTTTTTGCACAGGCGGTCTCTGAGGCAACCGATGGCAATTTCGAGATACAGGCCTATGCGTCCGGCGAGATCGTTGGCGCGCTCGAAGGTGCGGACGCCGTTCGCGACGGCACCATCGAAATGGCGCACACCGCGTCCTACTACTTCTTCGGCAAGGACCCGACCTGGGCTTTCGGCACGGGTGTTCCGTTCGGCCTTAACCAGCGCATGACCAATGGCTGGCTGTACGAAGGCGGCGGACTCGACCTGCTCAACGAATTTTATGCCGGCAACAACATGATTGCATTCCCGGCCGGTAACACCGGTGCCCAGATGGGCGGCTGGTTCCGCAAAGAAATCAACACCGTCGCCGACATGCAGGGCCTCAAGATGCGCATCGGCGGCTTCGGCGGCCGGATCATCCAGGAAGTCGGCGTTGTACCGCAGAACATTCCTGGTGGCGACATCTATGCGGCGCTTGAAAAGGGCACCATCGACGCGGCAGAATTTGTCGGTCCCTACGATGACTCCAAGCTCGGCTTCAACAAGGTTGCTCCCTACTTCTACTACCCTGGTTGGTGGGAAGGCGGCGTGACGCTGATGAACCTGATCAACCTGGACAAGTGGAATGAACTTCCCAAGGCCTATCAGGGCGTTATCAAGTCGGCTTCGGCCTACGCCAACAGCGTGATGATGGCGCGTTACGATACGCTCAACCCACCGGCTCTGAAGAAGCTTGTTTCGGAAGGCACCAAGCTTCGTCCGTACAGCCTCGAGATCCTGGAAGCCTGCTTCAACGCAGCCAACAAGGTCTATGCCGAAATCGGTGCGGAGAATGCGGCGTTCAAGAAGCTGCATGATTCCTACATGGGCTACCGCGGCGACGGCTACCTCTGGTTCCAGCTGGCCGAGTACAACATGGACACCTTCATGATGATCCAGCAGCGCGGCGGCAAGCTCTAAGCCTCGCTTCCAGACCTGACTTTCGAAGCCCCGGTGCCGCAAGGTTCCGGGGCTTTTTTGTGTGTGGGGTCGGTTGGTTGCAGCGGTCAACAGGGACTGCCGTGGACTGGCCTGAAACATTTTGTCTTGGCACGGGATCGCCGATGTGTGTGATGCTGTCCTCACCGCCTCATGCCGTTCAGCCTATCGTGGTTGAGGCGTGGGTCTGGTTGCAGCCGGCGCTCGCTTCATTATCCGACCGGGTATTCGCCGGCAGCAAGGCACGAAAAAACCCGGCGGTTGGTCTCCGCCGGGTTTGGTGAATTCGATCCCAGAAAGATTCAGTCGAAATTGGGAAGGCCAGACGCTCCACCCGGGGCGGGAAGCCCTCCTGGGGCAGGCTGCGCGTTGTCGCCTGCCGGTTCCGCCGGCTCGCCAATGCTCGGCATGTCCGGCATGCCGTTGCCGGGTTCACCCAGGCTTGGCGACCCGGGCAGGCTGAGGCCACCATCGAGGCTCATTCCCGAGCCGGGCAGGCCAAACCCGCCGCCACCGATATTGTTGATCTCCTGATTGATGTCGCCCTGATCCATGATCACCGGAGGTGTCTTGTAATGGGTGACCAGCCCCGGGAAGGCAATCAGAATGCCGAGCATGGCAATCTGGATGACGATAAAGGGCAGGGTCCCGGTGTAGATCGACCTCGTCGAGATCGGTTCGATCATCCTGTCGGTGGCCGCGTCGTGCCAGGCTTTGATCGGGGCCACCGATCGCAGGTAGAACAGGGCAAAGCCGAAGGGCGGCGTCAGGAAGCTGGCTTGCAGGTTGAACCCGAGCAGCACGCCGAACCAGATCAGGTCGATGCCAAGCTTTTCCGCCACCGGCGCCAGCAAGGGAACCATGATAAAGGCGATCTCGAAGAAATCGAGGAAGCAGCCGAGGATGAAGATCACGATCGAGACGGTGATAAGGAAACCGGTTTCCCCGCCCGGCAGTGCGAGCAGAAGCTCTTCGACCCAGCGGTCACCGGAGATGCCATAGAAGGTCAGGGCGAAAACGCGCGCACCGATCAGGATGAACATCACGAAGGTTGCCAGTTTCGCGGTCGAATCCAGCGCCTGCAGCAATGTCTTCTTGTCCAGACGGCCTTTCATCATCGCCATGATCAATGCGCCGGTCGCACCCATGGCGCCGCCCTCGGTCGGCGTGGCAATGCCAAGGAAGATGGTGCCGAGAACCAGGAAGATCAGCGCCAACGGCGGAATCAGCACGATCACCACCTGCTCGGCCATTTTCGACAGGTAGCCAAGCTTCATCTTGCGGTTGATCAATGCAAAACCGTAGGGAATGAGCGTGGCGACCAGGGCGGACCAGACTACCCGCGTCTCATAGCGCAGATCATCGAAGACAAAGTGGTCGCAGACAAAAAACAGAGCTATTGCCAGCCCGATGATCAGGAACAGCGACCTGCCGCCATTGCCGAGTGGCCGGGCCTCCGGCGGCAAGGCTGGCACCCATTGCGGCTTGAACAGGGTAATGGCGAAAATGTAGGCGCAATACATACCGACGATGATCAGGGCAGGGAAGAACGCGCCGACGTACATATCGCCCACGGACCGGCCGAGCTGGTCGGCCATGACGATGAGGACGAGAGAGGGCGGGATGATCTGTGCCAGCGTTCCCGACGCGGCGATGGTGCCAGCTGCGAGACCGGGGTGGTAGTTGTAACGCATCATGATCGGCAGCGAGATCAGGCCCATGGCGATGACCGAGGCCGCGACGACGCCGGTGGTGGCGGCAAGCAGCGCACCCACGACGATCACGGCAAAAGCGAGGCCGCCACGCATGGTGCCGAACAACTGGCCAATGGTGTCGAGAAGATCCTCGGCCATGCGCGAGCGTTCCAGGATCAACCCCATGAAGGTGAAGAATGGAATGGCCAGCAGCGTGTCATTGCGCATGATGTCGAAGACGCGATTCATGTTGGCTTGCGCCAGCGGCCAAAACAGGCGAATCTCCGGGGAAATGTCGCTCAGTTCAACGCCGACCATGAAGAAGTACATGCCACCGGCAGCCAGGGTGAAGGCGACAGGGTAACCGAGCAAAAGCATCCCCATAACGGTGATGAACATGATCGGTGCGAGATTGTGGGCAATAACATCAAGCATCGGGGCGGCCCTTCATATCGGCTGCAGCTTCGACCTGCGGCGGCATCGAGTGATCGTGTCCGACTTCTTCTTCCATGACGCCCCGGATGATGGCGGTGCGCTTGATGATTTCGGAAATGGCCTGTGCCGTCAGCAAGATGAAGCCCACAAGGATGCTTGCCTTTGCCGGCCAGATGATCAAGCCCCCGGCGTTGCTGGACATTTCCCCGGACTCAAACGAGCGCCAGAAGAACGGCCAGGCGAGGTAGGTCATCATCAGGCAGAAGGGGAGCAGGAACATGACATGGCCAAACAGGTCGATCCAGTCACGGGTGCGCTTTGAAAGATTGCCGGCGACGACGTCAATGCGGACATGCTCGTTCTTACGCAAGGTATAGCCTGCGGCGAGCATAAAGACCGCACCGAACAGATACCACTGAACTTCGAGCCAGGCATTCGACGACATGTCGAACATCTTGCGGATGGTTGCGTTTCCGGCGCTAATCAGTACGGCCGCCAGCACAAGCCAGGACACGTTACGCCCGATGAACTCATTGACCCGGTCAATGACCCGGCTCAATGCCAATAGACTTCCCATATTGCCCTCCTGGTCTCTTCACCTCCGTTGCAAAGGAGCGTGATCAACCATTGTTCCCTTTTTCACCATCCATAGCATGTGCATGGTGTTGCTCCAGCCCATATCAGGAAAGACACATACAATGCAACGAGTGGTGCATTTTTTTGACCAGTTACCTCACGACCACCTGTGGCGCCGGCCGGTAAGTGGGGCTATACCGTTTGTTGCGGACAGGAAAAAGGGGGCAGTGGTGCACAGGAGCGAGTTGTTCGACGTTTCAGACGAGATTGTGCTCGTGACGGGCGGCGGCACCGGGCTCGGCCTCGCGATGGCGCAGGCGCTGGCTCTCAACGGGGCAAGGATTGCACTTGCCGGCAACGACCCGGCGAGCCTGGAGGCCGCGGTCGACAAGATCGCAGCGGCTGGAGGGGAGGCGGTCTGCGTCGATCTCGACGTGCGTAGCGACAGCTCGATTTCCGTGGCTTTCGACCAGGTCGAGGCGAAGCTCGGGCCGGTCAGTGTACTGGTCAACAACGCAGGTGTGGCTCATCGAGACAAAGCAACCCAGCTCACTCGGGACAGGCTTCGCGAGGTGATGTCTGTCAATGTCGATGGTGTCTACATGGTCGCGCAGGAGACCGCCCGCCGGTTGATCCGTGACAGTCGCGGCGGATCGATTATCAATGTATCCAGCGTGCTGTCGGATATTCCGATGCGTCAGGTCTCGGCCTATAGTGCCTCGAAGGCGGCGGTCAGCCAGATTACACGCAGTCTGGCGCTGGAGTGGGCCAAGCACGGGATAAGGGTCAATGAAATCCGGCCCGGTTGGTTCAAGACTGATCTGACCGCACCGTTCCTGAAAGGCCCCGGGGCCGGGGTGATGGCCGGTCAGAACCCAATGGGGCGGCTCGGGGACGTTCATGATCTAGACGGCGCGGTCCTGCTGCTGGCGTCCAAAGCCGGCGCTTTCATGACCGGAAGCTCGCTTTACATCGACGGCGGCCATTCCATTGGCCGATGAAATTTTCGGCAATTCGGCGGCTGGCGACAGATAGTTTCGTTTGCAGCCACGAGCCAAGCATCTGATTGCGCAGTCAGGTGTGGCTGATGAATTCGATTGACCACTGCGCCGTCTGGCTCAAGTATCAGTCGGCCGTCCATGGCGGGGTTTGGGAGCGGCTCCGCGATCAGCCGGAACAGTTTGAGGAGACTGTAAATGACACTGCATGATGTTTCGCTCGACGACAAATACGACCTGAGCAAGAACAGGATCTTCGTGACCGGATCGCAAGCTGTCGTCCGGCTCATGATGATGCAGCATGAGCGGGACCGTCTAGCAGGTCTGAACACGGCGGGCTTCGTTTCCGGGTATCGCGGCTCACCACTCGGGGGCCTGGATCAGCAGATCATGCGCGCCCAACGCTCGTTGAACAAGCACAACATCGTGTTTCAGCCCGGGCTGAACGAAGAGCTTGCGGCGACAGCCTGCTGGGGAACGCAGCAAACGGGCCTGGACGGAACCGGCAAATATGATGGCGTCTTCTCGCTCTGGTACGGCAAGGGGCCAGGCGTGGACCGTTCCGGTGATGTGTTTCGTCACGCCAACCTGGCCGGCTCGTCCAAGCATGGCGGCGTGCTGGCGCTGATGGGCGACGACCACACTGCCGAAAGCTCAACCAACGCGCACCAGACCGAGTTCAATTTCGTTGACACCATGATTCCGATCCTCAACCCGGCCGGCGTGCAGGAGATGATCGACTATGGCCTGCACGGGTTTGCGATGTCTCGCTTCGCGGGAACCTGGGCGGCGCTCAAATGCGTCAAGGACAACGTGGAATCGACGGCATCGGTGGAGGCCGGGCTGGACCGGCTCAAGATCATACTCCCGGACTTCACCATGCCGCCCGGGGGCCTCAACATCCGCGCCAACGACCTGGATTTCCTCGGCCAGGAAATGCGTCTGCACGAATTCAAGCGCGATGCCGCCAGCGCCTATATCCGGGCCAATGGCCTCAACCGGATTGTCTATTCGGGCGGCGCCAACGCCAGAATCGGTATTCTGACGGTAGGCAAGAACTATCTCGACGTGCGCCAGGCGCTGGATGACCTGGGAATCGACGAAGCACGCGCCAACCAGATCGGGGTCCGGCTTTACAAGGTCGCCTGCCCGTGGCCGTTCGATCTGGCCGACATGACCGAGTTCGTCGAGGGCCTGGATATGGTCATCGTGGTCGAGGAAAAGCGCTCGTTGCTCGAGAGCCAGCTGCGCGAAGCGCTCTATGGAACGGCCCGCCAGCCCATGGTTGTCGGCAAGCGCGACGAACGCGGCGAGTGGCTGTTTCCGGTCAAGGGTGCGCTCGATCCCAACGATATTGCCGTTGCGGTCGGTGAGCGTGTGCTCAAGGTCGTTGGGTATTCGGAAGACATCGACGCCAGGGTCAAGCGCATCCGCCAGTTCCAGAGCATGCTTGCGAGCGTATCGGACGTGGCGTCGCGGACGCCCTATTTCTGCTCCGGATGCCCGCACAATTCCTCGACAAAGGTTCCCGAGGGATCAGTGGCTGCTGCAGGGATCGGTTGTCACTTCATGTCTCTGTGGATGGACCGCGACACCTCCGGTTTCACGCAGATGGGAGGCGAGGGCGCGCAATGGATCGGTCAGGCGCCGTTCAGCAACCGAAAGCACATTTTCCAGAATCTCGGCGACGGCACTTACAATCATTCGGGCGTGCTGGCCTTGCGCTTCGCCATCGCTTCCGGCGCCAACATCACCTACAAGATCCTCTACAATGATGCCGTTGCGATGACAGGCGGCCAGACCCATGAGGGTGGCCTGACGGTGGACGCAATTGCGCGACAAGTGCGTGCGGAAGGCGTGGCGCGGATTGCCCTGGTCAGTGACGAGCCGGACAGATACCCGGCGGGGACAGCCTGGCCGTCGATGATGAGTGTTCATCACCGTTCGGAAATGGACGCCGTGCAGCGCGAACTGCGCGACATTCCCGGCGTGACTGTGCTGATCTACGATCAGACCTGTGCCGCCGAGAAGCGCCGGCGCCGCAAGCGCGGTACCTTTCCGGACCCGGACAAGAGGGTCATCATCAATGAACTGGTTTGCGAGGGCTGCGGAGATTGCGGCGTCAAGTCGAATTGTGTCTCGATCCAGCCGGTCGAAACCGAATTCGGCCGCAAACGCAAGATCGATCAGTCCAGCTGCAACAAGGACTTTTCCTGCACCGACGGATTCTGTCCGTCTTTTGTGACCGTGCACGGGGCACGCGTCCGCAAGGCGGACACGTCGGCGTTGAGGTCGGCGCTGGATCCGCTGGAGGGATTGCCGGAACCGCAAATCGCCTCCCTCGAGCATGGATGGGCATCGATCATTGACGGTGTCGGCGGCACCGGCGTTGTCACCATCGGCGCCATACTCGGAATGGCGGCACATATCGAGGGCAAAGGCTGCGGCATGATCGACATGGCCGGCCTGGCACAGAAAGGCGGGGCGGTGTTTTCGCATGTGCGGATTGCGCGCACACCGGCAGAGATCCAGGCCATCCGGATTTCGGCCGGCAAGGCCGATCTGATCCTGGGCTGCGACCTGGTGGTTTCGGGATCCCGCAAGGTGCTGACGTCGGTTCGTGAAGGTGAGACTTCATTCCTGGTCAATACCAGCGAAGTGATGCCCGGCGATTTTACCCGTAATGCTGATTTTTCCTTGCCGACCGAGCGGTTGAAGCGCGCGATTGTCAAAGCCGCAGGCGCTGAGAAAACCAGCTTCTTCAATGCCACGATGGCCGCCACGCGGCTGTTCGGCAATGCGATTGCCGCCAACATGTTCATGCTTGGCATGGCGTCTCAGAAGGGTGCCTTGCCGCTTTCGCCGGCTTCGGTCGAGGAGGCCATCCGGCTCAATGGCCAGTCGGTGAAAATGAACATCGAAGCGTTTCGCTGGGGTCGAAAGGCGGCCCATGATCCGAAGTCTGTTGAGGCGCTAATGTCTGACCAGCGGGCCGAGTCAGACTCAACAGCGGAAGAAACAGTGGCAGACATTATCGGGCGCCGCGCCGAGTTCCTGGAGGACTACCAGAACAAGGCGTGGGCCGCGCAGTACCGTGCCACTCTGCAGCCGCTGGTCGAAGCCGAAGAGCGGGCAACGGGCAGAACAGGCCCGGTGTCCGAAGCCGCTGCGCGATCGCTTTTCAAACTGATGGCAATCAAGGATGAATACGAGGTGGCGCGCCTATACAGCGACGGCAGCTTTAAGCGGCAGCTCGGCAAGCAGTTCGAAAGCTATGACAGGCTCGAGTACCACATGGCGCCGCCAGTCTTGGGGCGGAAGGACAGCAAGGGTCATCCCGCAAAGACGACATTTGGCCACGGATTGGCCGCAGTGTTTCCGGTGCTGGCCGCACTCAAGGTGATACGCGGTACGGCACTGGACGTTTTCGGCTACAGTGCGGAGCGGCGCTTGGAGCGCCGGATCCTGGCGGACTTTATTGACGAAATCGACCAGATGACTGGCGTGCTCAGAAGAGACAATGCCGCCCAGGTGGCTGAGTTTCTCTCCTATCCCGCAAAAGTGAAAGGGTACGGTCACGTGAAGAAGAGAAACTACGAAGAAGTCTGTCCGCAGAAGGAAGCAGAGAAGCATTCAATTCTGACGGGTGTGCCAGCTGTTCAGTCTGTTGCCGCCGAATGATTCTGTCTGCTTGCCTGGCAATTGCTGATTGCCGAATTGTTAACCACGATCTTTGAATCGGTAGTTCGTTGGGACTTCGGCTCAAATCCTGACTTGGATAAATGTGTTCTTAATCTCCGTCTGGTAGCTTACCTGCACAGATTCAGGGATTAAGTGTTCATGCCATCCGCAGTCAGCACATCATTCGCAGACGAAGTACGTTTGTCCTTTGTAGCCTCGCTTTACAACAAGCGGGGCACATTGGCTGCCGGCATGGTGGCGCATCTTGTGACGACTTTGGCAATCTATCTGCGAATTGATGACCCCTTCTATCTCTATGCAGGCGTTGCACTTTTTGCGACCTGGGCTTTGCGGACCCTGGACATGCTGGCCTTTGACAGGCTGGAGAAATCCGCCTTCACGCTTGCAGATACCTTGCACTGGGAGAAGCGCTATGTCGCCGGTTCCCTGGTGGCGGCGTTTCTGCTCGGAACCGTCTGCGGCCATGCGCTGGTTATGGCGCAGGATGCCTTTGCCGTCCTGGCGGCGATATCCGTGACGATCGCGACAATGATTTCCGTGGTCGGGCGCAATTTCGGTTCCAAGCTCAATGTGGACATGATCATTCTCGCCGCATGCCTGCCGATGATGGCCGGCTTTATGATGGCGCGTGATCCCTTCATGATGGTTCTGGCGGTGCTTCTGTTGCCGTTGTTCCTGACCACGCGATCATTGGCGAACGGCGTTCGGGATTTCCTGTTCAACTCGGTGACGGCTGAGCGGAAGACCTCGGAGCTCGCTGAGCGATTCGATACCGCGCTCAACAATATGTCGCATGGTCTGTTCATGCTGGATGGAGAAGGGCGGATCGAGGTTGCCAACCGGAAGGCGCGGGAATTCTTCAGCGTCGACCGCAACACTGATCTGACCGGCCGCGCCCTCAAGGCGGCGCTGCGGCTTGGTACCCGGAACGGGGTTATCGCGAAGGAAAACTTTGCGCAGATCAGCGAGCATCTTGATAGCTTGGTCAGCGGCCGCGATGACCGGGCGCTGGTTCGTTTTGACAAGAACAGCTGGCTCGAATTCAGTGCACGGTACCGCGGTGAAAAGGGTGTGGTTCTGATATTTGAAGATGTGTCGGAACGAATCCAGTCGGAAAAGCGCATCCTGCACATGGCGCGCTATGACAACCTGACCAACCTGCCCAACCGGTCGTGGTTCAAGGAGGTCGTGGGTCTCAAGATAGCGAGTGCGCAACCTGACCAGAACATGGCGCTTGCGGTTCTCGACCTAGATGATTTCAAGCACGTCAATGACAGCATGGGCCACGTCAACGGTGACAAGCTGCTGTGCGCGATCGCCAACAGGCTTGGATCACTTTCGCGCCAGAAGTTCGTCGTGTCACGCTTCGGTGGCGACGAGTTCGTCTTGTTCCTTCCGAATGTGGGAGACGTCGAAGATCTTCACGCCACCATGGATCACCTGATAGACACGCTGCGTGGCACTTACATCATTGATGGCCACAAGCTGTTCGTCAGCCTGTCGGGCGGTGTCGTGATGTCGAAAGCCGCGGACTTGCAGCTCGAAGAGATGCACATCCAGGCGGACTTGGCGCTTTACGAGGCCAAGCGGCGCGACAAGAACCGCTGGACCCTGTTCGAAGCCTCCATGGACCAGCGGTATACGGAACGGCAGAGCATGAAGGCCGCGCTGCGTGAAGCCATCCGCACCCACTCGATGGATCTGTTCTACCAGCCGATGTTCAACCCGCAGGGTACCCGCATCGTTGGTGCAGAAGCCCTCTCGCGCTGGATCCATCCGGAGCTTGGTCCGGTCTCGCCGGCGGTCTACATCCCGCTCGCAGAGGAAATGGGAATTATCAGCGAACTGACGTGCTGTGTGATCGAGCGCGCCGTTCAGGATGCAAGGAACTGGCCCGACGACCTGCAAGTCTCGGTCAATCTATCTGCGCATGATCTCAATGACCGGGCGATTGTCTCGGTGATTGCCGACGCGCTTGACCGGTCCAACCTGGCGCCCGGACGGCTCCAGCTTGAGATAACCGAAAGCGGCCTGATGAATGACCTGAAGACCGCCCGTGAGATCCTTACGGAACTGAGGTCGATGGGCATGTCCATTGCCATCGACGATTTCGGTACGGGTTATTCAAGCCTTAGCTACCTCGACATGCTGCCGCTCAACAAGGTCAAGATCGACCGCTCCTTCGTCAGGGACCTGACGAAGGTCCCCAAGAAGCTGAAGCTGCTGCGTGGTGTCGTCCACCTGGCGCGTGAGCTTGGGCTTGAAGTGGTTGTCGAGGGCGTGGAAACGGAAGATCAGCTGGTCATGATCAGCGACAACAATTGCGCCGATATCATCCAGGGTTACATTTTCGGCACGCCCATGCCGTATGGCGCCTTCATCGAGCTGGCAAACAAGCTGTCGCAGAACCCGTGCGGGCTGACTGTCGTTGGTCAATCAGGCCAGACACGCAATTCCGGCAGCTGAAGTAACGTCATTTCCCGGGTAGCAAGGCCCTTCTTCATCCAAACCTGATTGCAAATTCTTCCCGGCTCTTTTTTATAGGGTCGTTGTTTTTACGATCAAATTTCACGGCCTGTTAACCCTAATAAGTAGTTAAACAGGTTCTGATGACCCGTAGAGATTGATTAAGAAAATTTTAACGATAAGCTTTCTTCGTCGATCACGATGGAGACTTGTCATCAATGAGCAACGCTGCCCAAGCTAAAGTTTCGGGGTTCAGTGCAGGTGTAATGCGTTTTCTCGAAAGCATTGAGTACCGCCGCGTTGACAATGCTGACGATCTCGAAGACGTCGCGCGAATCCGCTACAAGGCGTTCACGATGGTCGGGCTGGCGCCGCAGAACGGTTCGCTATTGATCGATGATCTTGATTTCAAACCCAATGCCCATGTGATGGGGATCTTTTTTGATGAACAGCTGGTCTCCACCATTCGTGTTCATCATGTGACCCCGGCTGAGCGGGACAGTGTTGCCGTCTCGCATTTTCCTGACATCATGAACCCGCTGCTTGACGCGGGGCAGACTTTCATCGATCCGGTCAGATTTGCGGCCGACCCGGACATCATGCGGGAATATCCGGCGCTGCCATATCTGACATTGCGGGTCGCGACGATGGCGACGGACTATTTCAAGACCGATTATTGCCTTTCGGTGATCAAGCCGAACCACCGGGCGTTCTACAAGCGGGTTTTCAATTCGCATCCGCTCGTTGAGCCGAGATACTTTGAGAAATACGACAGCAATATCGAGCTGCACGCATCAAACGCACATGTCGAATTGCAGAAAATCTATGACCGCTTTCCCTTCTTCAATTCACAGCTTTGCGAGCGGCGCCTGATGTTTGCGCCTCGCCAGGAATTGCTGATGCCACCGCTGACCATCCGCCCGACGGCACGATACGCGCTGCAGCAAGCGAGCTGAGTTTCGCCAAGCTCTGCACGGTCCAAAAGATTGTGCCTTTTCTCCTTGCTGCGGTGCCCCTCAACCGTGCTGTGACCCGATGTCCATTGCACATTGGCCGGGGTTTGTGTAATCCGTCCATGAATTTGCCAAATGGGGAGCTATCAGATGGCTGAACAGATGAACGGTCCTGTCGAAACCGGGGCTGCTATGGATTACGCCGAGCACGAAAAAACCTACAACTTGTTTCTTGCCGGAGCCAAGTACGGGACCATCCACATCGCGGCCCTGCTGATTGCCATGGCGATCTATTTCTTCACCGGCGCCGGCGCGATCACCAGCATTCTGGCATTTATCGTTCTGAGCATCGGCGGCGTGCTTCTCGCTCGTTGAGCCCTTTTGCTGCGCGTTGGTGCGGGTCATTGAGGAACCGTGCTGGCGTGTTTCATTCTGTTTGCCAGGGGAGGGGCTCTCATGGGCGCCACAGTATTCGTAGCCAAAGAGTCAGATTCGCTTGAATCGCGTGTCGCCGCATCGCCGGAGACCGTGAAAAAGATGACAGCACTTGGACTTGATGTCATCGTCCAGAAAGGCGCCGGGGAGAAATCGCGGATCGCCGATGCAGATTTTGCTGCTGCGGGTGCGAAAGCCGGAACCGCAGCCGATGCCAAGAAGGCGGATGTGGTGCTGCGGGTGCGGCGTCCTTCCGAGACCGAGATTAAATCGCTGAAATCAGGTGCCATCGTGCTTGCGCAGATGGACCCATACAGCAATGAACAAGCTCTCGCAGCGCTTGCCAAGGCCGGCGTGACCAGCTTTGCCATGGAGCTGATGCCACGGATTACGCGGGCGCAGTCGATGGACGTGCTGTCGTCGCAGGCGAACCTTGCCGGCTATCAGGCAGTCATCGAAGGTGCCCATGTGTTCGATCGCGCCATGCCGATGATGATGACGGCTGCAGGAACGGTGCCGGCCGCCAAGGTGTTCGTCATGGGTGCCGGTGTTGCCGGCCTGCAGGCGATTGCCACGGCGCGCCGCCTGGGGGCTGCGGTCTCGGCGACCGATGTCCGCCCGGCTGCAAAGGAGCAGGTTGCCTCCCTTGGCGCCAAGTTCATCGCGGTGGAAGACGACGAGTTCAAGGCGGCCGAGACCTCCGGCGGCTACGCCAAGGAGATGTCGAAGGAATACCAGGCCAAGCAGGCGGCACTGGTGGCCGATCACATTTCCAAGCAGGACATTGTGATCACCACGGCGCTTATCCCGGGCCGGCCAGCGCCGAAACTGATTTCCCGCGACATGCTCAAGAGCATGCGACTTGGCTCCGTTGCGGTCGACCTGGCGGTTGAGCGTGGCGGCAACATCGAAGGCTCAAAGGCCGGCGAAACCGTCATAGTCGACGGGGTTACGGTGATCGGCATCCTGAACATGCCAGGCAAGATCGCGGCAAGTGCCTCACTGCTTTACGCCAAGAACCTCCTGACCTTCCTCGACACCATGATCGACAAGGAAGCCAAGACCGTTTCGGTCAACATGGAGGACGAACTGGTCAAGGCTACCGCGCTGACCCATGGTGGCGCAGTCGTTCACCCCGCCTTCGGCGGTGAAACCAGCAAGGGAGCAGCATGATGTCAGAGTCCCTACTCGATACCGCTCTTGATAATCTCGAGCAGGCCGTCATCGCTGTCCGTACGGCGGCCGAAACAGCCGGTCCGGCAGGTGATGGCGTGGCGGCTGCCGTCCATGCTGCAAGCGGCGGGGCGATCGATCCGTTCGTCTTCCGGCTTGCGATCTTCGTGCTTGCGATCTTTGTCGGCTATTATGTGGTCTGGTCGGTGACACCAGCCCTGCACACGCCGCTGATGGCGGTCACCAACGCGATTTCCTCGGTGATCGTGGTGGGCGCGCTGCTTGCGGTCGGTGCTTCGCTGTCTGGCTGGGCCACAGGCTTCGGCTTCGTCGCTCTGGTGCTGGCTTCGGTGAATATCTTCGGCGGCTTCCTCGTCACCCAGCGGATGCTGGCCATGTACAAGAAAAAAGAGAAGTGAGGGCCGGCTGATGTCAGAGAATTTTGCCGCATTCGCCTACCTCGTTTCAGGCGTTCTTTTCATCATGGCGCTGAGGGGCCTGTCGCATCCAACCACCAGCCGGCAGGGCAATGCCTACGGCATGGCCGGCATGGCGATTGCGATTGTCACCACGCTGCTGCTTGCCAAACCGTCCTTCGGCGGGTTTGCGATGATTGTTGCGGGTCTTGCCATCGGCGGAGGCGCTGGCGCCTACATCGCCCGCAAGATCCCGATGACGTCAATGCCGCAGCTGGTTGCCGGTTTTCACAGCCTTGTCGGTATGGCGGCTGTTCTGGTGGCTGCCGCAGCACTCTATGCGCCGCACGCCTTTGACATTGGTGAGGTGGGTGCCATTCACGCCCAGGCGCTCATCGAGATGTCGCTCGGTGTTGCCATCGGCGCGATCACTTTCACCGGTTCGATCATCGCCTTCCTGAAGCTTGATGGCCGGATGTCGGGCAAGCCGATCATGCTGCCGATGCGCCATGCCATCAACGCTGCCCTCCTGATCGGCATCATCTTGCTGATCGCCGTGCTCGTCGCATCGGAAAGCTACACGGTGTTCTGGCTGATCGTGGTGCTGTCGCTGGTGCTCGGCGTGCTGCTGATCGTTCCGATCGGCGGCGCCGACATGCCGGTGGTGGTTTCGATGCTCAATTCCTATTCGGGTTGGGCGGCAGCCGGCATCGGCTTTACCCTTGGCAACTTGGCCCTGATCATAACCGGCGCCCTGGTTGGTTCGTCGGGCGCGATCCTGTCCTACATCATGTGCAAGGGCATGAACCGTTCGTTCATCTCGGTCATCCTTGGCGGTTTTGGCGGCGAGGAAGCAGCTGCCGGTGGCGATGATATCGATCGCAGCGTCAAGCTCGGTTCGGCCGATGATGCGGCCTTCCTGATGGCCAACGCATCGAAGGTGATCATTGTGCCGGGTTACGGCATGGCCGTCGCCCAGGCACAGCACGCCACACGGGAGCTGGCTGACAGTCTCAAGGAGCAGGGTGTCGAGGTCAAATACGCCATCCATCCGGTGGCAGGCCGCATGCCTGGTCACATGAACGTGCTGCTGGCAGAAGCCAATGTGCCGTATGACGAGGTGTTCGAGCTTGAGGACATCAACTCTGAATTCGCTCAGGCTGACGTGGCCTACGTGATCGGTGCCAACGACGTGACGAACCCGGCCGCGCGCGACGACAAGTCGTCCCCGATCTACGGCATGCCGATCCTGGATGTCGACAAGGCGCGTACCTGCCTGTTCGTCAAGCGCTCGCTCGGCTCCGGCTATGCCGGTATCGACAACACGCTGTTCTACAAGGACAGTACGATGATGCTGCTCGGCGATGCGAAGAAAATGACCGACGATATCGTCAAGGCCATGGAACACTGATCCCGATCAGTCTCGAATGCAGAAAGGCCCGGAAATTTTCCGGGCCTTTTGTTTGCGAGCTCTGTCGCGATCAGTTTGCGGCGGAGCGGAGCTGAAGTTCTGCTATGCCCACAGCAACGTTCACACCTTCCTGAGCCTGGACGCTGACAGGCTGGAGCGAGAAAGTGTCGTCAGATCCACCGACGAGGACATTCACGCCTGCGCCAGCTGCTGCCGATGCCTCCGCGGAGACACCGCGGTAATCACCGGCAAGCGAACCGATGGTGTATTCGTAATCGGTAGTGGGCGCGAGCACGACCCATTCAATGACAGTCGCACCGGTCACGCCAACATCCACACCGAACTTGTTGATGACGCCGAAATAGGCTTCCGTGGCCGCATTCTGGTTGGCAGGCGTGTATTCGCATGACAGGTCCTTGGATGAGCCGAAGATGAAGCCGGTCCCGCCTTCGACGACGCATTCAAGCAGGCCGAGCTCCACGCTGTCGGCCTTGGCAGGAACGGTTGTTGCACCAATAGCGACGGTGGCCAGAAGTGCTGCTGCAGCTGTAATTTTTGTTTTCCCGATCATTTTGAACTCACTTTCTTGCTTGTTGATCCGGCACGACAACGTGCTGCTCCGTCAATGGTTCCTCTGCGCCATGCGTAGTTCCGGCCAAGCGGACGGGCGCAACTGAGCCGCGCCCGGACAGAGGTTTTCAACGTGATCCGACAGGAAGGTGGCGGGTACCGGGAAGGTGGGAAAGCCGTGCCGGCGCTGCATGCAGCTGCGGCGCCGGGCGATCAGCGAACGCGGGCCAGCCCGTCAATGGCAGGACGGTACTTGGGGTCAAGTTGCGTTGCACGGGCATAGGACTTTGCCGCGCGGGCCTTTTCGCCACGCCGCTCATAGATCAGTGCCTGGTTGGCCCAGGATTCGGCTATGCGCTGATCAAGTTCGATGGCCCGGTTGAAATCTGCGAAGGCGTTTTCGTCGTCGTTGAGAGCAACGTAGGAAATTCCCCGGCCGTTGTAGGGCTCGGGTGAGTTTGGTGCCAGCGAGATCGCGGCGGAAAAATCCTCGATCGCCTGTGGATGCTGATTGTTGAGCTGCTTGATCAGGCCGCGATTATGGTAGGCGCGCGGGTCGGTGGTCTGTAGGTTGATGGCGCGATTGAAATCATTCATCGCCTCAGCGGTCCGGCCGGCCTGGCGATAGAGATTGCCGCGGCCGATATAGGCGACATCATAGCGCGGGTTAATCCTGAGCGCCTGATTGTAGTCGTTTGCGGCCTCGGCCAAATTGCCCATCGACCTCTGAATGAGGGCGCGGTTGGCATAGGCCTGGTAAAAGGACGGGTTGAGCTGGATGGCGCGGTTGAAGTCATCAAGCGCATCGCTGTACTTGCCGGCCTTGCCGTAGGCCGAGCCCCGAACATTGTAGCCTTCGGGATCGCTGGGGTTGCGGCGGATGACGTCCGTCAGCGAGGCAATGTTTTCTTCCGTGCCCTGTGATGCGTCGATGGAGATCGTGTCGACCGGCGTTGTGGTGTTGCAGCCCGACAGCCCCAGGCTCAGAGCCGACACAGCAGCCAGCATCAAAAAACGAGGATTGAATGTGCCCCGTTGTTTCGCTTCCATGGCTGAAATCGACCGCATCGCTATTGCCCCACCTGTTTTACCGGGAACAACCCGGACAACCACACTGAAAAAGGCGGAGACGAATATTCGTCTCCGCCTCTCATTCATGCAACCCCAAAAGGGCGAAAAAACGGCTTGCTCAGCGAGCAGGTGCAGCCGAACGGCCGCCGCCGATAAGGCCTTCGCGCTGAGCCCGCTTGCGGGCCAGCTTGCGGACGCGCCGAACAGCTTCTGCCTTCTCGCGAGCACGCTTCTGCGACGGCTTCTCGTAAAAATCACGCATCTTCATTTCACGGAAGATGCCTTCACGCTGCATCTTCTTCTTGAGAGCGCGGAGCGCCTGATCGACATTGTTATCGCGGACAAGTACCTGCACGTTGATCCCGTTCCTTCGAGTTTTCGGTTGGCTTAAGCAACCCTGGCAAACAAAAATTCCGTTCGTTCGGCCGTGGGCGTTACGATTGGGGTGGCAGATAACAGCTTCCAGGGCCGAAGTCCAGTCCCCGCCAGCTTGACAACGGGCGCTGCCGCGTATTTTTCGTGGGTGTTCGAACCATGCCGGGATCCGGCTTCGCATGAAGACCGGTGGTGCGACAAACCATACTGCGACATTCATCATGCTCAGGAAGTCGCAAAAGAGCCGATGCGGAGCAGACGAATTTGCTCTTGCTGGACGGACGCCCTTCTAACCTGTTTGGAGCCAGACAGCCATGCGCAAGTACTCTGCTTTTGCCGTTGCCCGCGAGGCGATGCGTGGTCACAAGGGCTGGCCTGCGCAATGGACCTCGCCCGAGCCGCGCAAGTCCTATGACGTAATCATCGTCGGCGCAGGCGGGCACGGGCTGGGGACAGCCTATTACCTGGCCAAGGAGCACGGCATCACCAATATCGCGGTGATCGAAAAGGGCTGGCTCGGCGGTGGCAATACCGGCCGCAACACCACCATCATCCGCTCCAACTATCTCTACGATGAAAGCGCGGGCCTTTACGATCATGCGCTCAAGCTCTGGGATGGGCTGTCGCAGGATCTCAATTACAATGTGATGTACTCGGCGCGCGGCGTGATGATGCTGTCGCACAATGTGCATGACACCCAGGTCTTCAAGAGGCATATCCACGCCAACCGGCTCAACGGCGTCGACAATGAGTGGCTGACACCCGAACAGGCGAAAGACTACTGCCCGCCGCTCAACATCCTCAAATCGGCCCGCTATCCGGTGGTCGGTGCGGCCTTGCAGCGTCGCGGCGGCACCGCCCGTCACGACGCCGTGGCCTGGGGCTACGCCCGCGCGGCATCGGACATGGGTGTTCACATCATCCAGAATTGCGAGGTGACCGGGGTTCGCCGCGCCGATGATGGATCTGTTTCCGGCGTCGAGACCAGCCGCGGTTTCATCGGAGCCAGGAAAGTCGGTGTGGTGGCCGCCGGACACACATCGGTGATCATGGAAATGGCCGGTGTGCGGATGCCGCTCGAAAGCTACCCGCTGCAGGCGTTGGTCTCCGAGCCTGTCAAGCCGGTATTTCCCTGCGTGGTAATGTCAAACACAGTGCATGCCTATATCTCGCAATCGGACAAGGGCGAGCTGGTGATCGGTGCCGGCACCGATCAATACACCTCCTATTCCCAGACCGGCGGGTTGCATATTCTCAGTCACACGCTCGATGCGATCTGTGAAATGTTCCCGATCTTCACACGGATGAAGATGCTGCGCTCCTGGGGCGGCATTGTAGACGTGACGCCGGACCGGTCGCCGATCCTGTCGAAGACCCCGGTCAAGGGGCTCTATGTCAATTGCGGCTGGGGCACAGGCGGATTCAAGGCGACACCGGGATCGGCCCATGTCTTCGCGCACACGATCGCGCGCGACGAGCCGCACAAGATCAATGCGCCATTCACGCTGGAGCGCTTCCAGACCGGCCGCCTGATTGACGAGGCGGCGGCTGCGGCCGTTGCGCATTGAGGCTTGGGCATATGAGCGAACGCGCCATCAATCTGGCTGAGAAGCTGTCGGCTTTTACCGAACTCTGGTCGCCGAAGATCGTAGCCGGTTTCAATGGTAACGATGTCATGGTGGTCAAGGTGAACGGCGAGTTCAACTGGCACTCCCATCCCGACACCGATGACTTTTTCCTCGTGCTGTCGGGCCGATTGACGATCCAGATGCGTGAAGGCGATGTCGTGCTGGGACCGGGCGAAATGTATGTGGTGCCGAAGGGTGTCGAGCATTGCCCGCGTGCCGACGTGGAAACCCATCTCGTCATCATCGAGCCTGCCGGGACTCCCAACACCGGTGATCCCGAAACCGCCGTGACCAAAACCAAGATCTGACCAAGGACCAAGCGATGCTTCTGATCCATTGTCCCTACTGCCAGGAAGAACGGCCCGAGCTCGAATTCCGCAACGCGGGCGAAGCACATATCGAACGGCCGAAAGACATCGCCGCAATCAGTGACGAAGAGTTCGAGAAATTCTTCTTCATCAGGAGCAACCCGAAAGGTGTCGCCTATGAGCGCTGGCGCCACATTCACGGTTGTGCCAGGTTCTTCAACGCGGTGCGCGATACGGTCAGCGACCGCTTCGTGACCACTTACAAGGCCGGTGAACCGCGGGTCGAGGTGGTGCGTGGCGAGGACGGTGCCTTGCAGGTCAAGGGAGCAGCACAATGAGCGGCGCAAACCGGATCAAGGGCAAGGGCAGGCTGACGCCGGCCAGGACCGTGCGCTTCAGTTTCGACAACCAGGTCCTGACCGCTGTCGAGGGCGATACGCTGGCTTCGGCGCTGCTTGCCAATGGCGTCCACCTGACCGGACGGTCGTTCAAGTATCACCGGCCGCGCGGCATGCTGTCTGCGGGACCGGAAGAGCCCAATGCGCTTATGGATGTCGGCCGCGATGCAGTGCGGCGAACGCCGAACATCCGGGCGACGGTGCAGGAAGTCTATGACGGCATGCGGGCCCGCTCGCAGAACCGCTGGCCATCGCTGGCCTTCGATGTCGGCGGGCTCAACAATTTGGCTTCCCCGTTCTTTGCGGCGGGGTTCTACTACAAGACCTTCATGTGGCCGAAAGCTGCCTGGAAGAAGATCTACGAGCCCGTGATCCGCGCGGCAGCGGGCCTCGGCGTCGCGCCGACCGAGCCCGATCCGGATCATTACGCCAACCATTTCGCCCATTGCGACGTGCTGGTAATCGGCGGCGGCGCGGCGGGGCTTTCGGCAGCGCTTGCCGCGGCCCATGCGGGCGCTGAAGTGATCCTGTGTGACGAGCAGGCCGAAACCGGTGGCGCGTTCCATCATGAAACAGATGCAAAGGTGGATGGCCGCCCGGGCTGGGAGTGGGCGCAGGCGGTGACAGCCGAACTTCGGGCAATGGACAATGTCCGGGTGCTGACCCGGACAACAGCATTCGGATACCAGGCACAAAACCATGTCGGGCTGGTTGAGCGGGTCACCGAGCACCTCGCCAACCCGGACCCGTCGCTGCCGCGGGAGCGGCTCTGGCAGGTCCGTGCCAAACGGGTTGTCATTGCCACCGGTGCGATCGAACGGCACATGGTCTTTGCCAACAACGACCGGCCCGGCATCATGCTGGCATCGGCTGCGCGAACCTATCTCAATCACTTCGGTGTCGCGGTCGGTGCCAAGGTCGGTGTCTACACCGCCTGCGATTCGGCCTGGAATGCTGCTTTCGATCTCAAGCAGGCGGGCGTTTCGGTTCCGGCGATTGTCGACGTGCGTCCCGATCCGGACCCTGAACTCGTCGCCCGGGCAAAGGAACTAGGCATCGAGGTTTTTGCAGGTCAGGCAGTGCTCGACACGTCGGGCAAGCTCAGAGTCAAGTCGATGAAGGTCGGCAAATCGTCAGGTGGATCGACGCGGGACATCTCAATCGACGCGTTGATCATGTCGGCGGGATGGACGCCGTCGGTGCACATGTATTCCCAGTCACGCGGCAAGGTGGTCTGGGATGAGGCAAGCCAGCGCTTTCTGCCCGGCCGCAATGTGCAGGATTGTGTGAGCGTCGGCGCCTGCAATGGTGTCGATGATCTGCGCGAGGCTGTTGCTGACGCGGCAAAGGCCGGCCACGACGCAGCAATCGCGGCTGGTATTTCAGCCGGCGCCGCCTGGACTGCACCTGAAGCGGAAACCGGAACGTCCTGGGCCGGTAGCATGATGGGGTCGGCGGCTGGCGCCGGTACCAACACGACGGTGAAGGCCTTTGTCGACTTCCAGAACGATGTGACGGCCAAAGACATACGGCTAGCCGTGCGCGAGGGCATGCATTCGATCGAGCATGTCAAGCGGTTCACCACCAACGGAATGGCAACGGATCAGGGCAAGACCTCGAACATTCACGGTCTTGCGATTGCTGCCGAGATGCTCGACAAGCCCTTGCCGCAGGTCGGACTGACCACCTTCCGCTCGCCCTACACGCCGGTCACCTTCGGTGCGATCGTCAATCATTCGCGCGGCGACCTATTTGATCCGACACGGCGCACGCCGATGCACGGCTGGGAAGAAGCCCATGGTGCAGTGTTCGAGGATGTCGGACAGTGGAAACGCGCCTGGTATTACCCGCGTGCGGGAGAAGACATGCATGAAGCGGTCAACCGCGAGTGCCGGACTGTGCGCGAGGTGGCCGGCATGTTCGACGCCTCGACGCTCGGCAAGATCGAGGTGGTGGGCCCGGATGCGGCGCGGTTTCTCAACCTGATGTACACCAATGGCTGGGACAAGCTGCAGCCGGGCCGCTGCAAATACGGCATCATGCTGCGTGAGGACGGCTTCATCTATGATGATGGCGTCGTCGGCCGCCTGGCGGAAGACCGTTTTCATGTGACCACCACCACTGGCGGGGCGCCGCGGGTGATGCATCACATGGAAGACTATCTGCAGACCGAGTTTCCTGACCTGAAGGTCTGGCTGACTTCGACAACCGAGCAGTGGGCAGTGATCGCCGTGCAAGGGCCTAAGGCGCGCGAGATCATTGCGCCGCTGGTCGAAGGCATCGATCTTTCCAATGATGCCATGCCGCATATGAGCGTGCGTGAGGGCAAGATCTGCGGGGTCCCGACGCGGCTGTTCCGGATGTCGTTCACCGGCGAGGCCGGCTACGAGGTCAATGTGCCTGCCGATTACGGTGAGGCGGTGTGGAAGGCGCTGTGGGAACGGGCCGAGCCACTTGGCGCCTGTGCCTATGGCACCGAGACCATGCATGTGTTGCGCGCCGAAAAGGGCTACATCATCGTAGGACAAGACACCGATGGCACGGTAACCCCGGATGATGCGGGTCTGAACTGGGCGGTGGCCAGGAAGAAGTCCGATTTCGTCGGTATCCGCGGCATGAAACGACCGGATCTGGTGGCAAGCGGCCGCAAGCAACTGGTCGGATTGACCACCAAGGACCCGAACATTGTTCTCGAGGAAGGCGCGCAGATCGTTGCCGATCCGAACCAGACCGTTCCCATGAAGATGATCGGTCACGTGACATCCGCCTACTGGTCGGAAAATTGCGGCCGGTCGATTGCCATGGGCCTGGTGATTGACGGGCGGTCGATCAACGGCAAGACGCTTTACGTGCCGATGCCTGACAAGACCATCGAAGTGGAAGTCACGGACACCGTGTTTGTCGACAAGGAAGGAGTGCGCCTGAATGGCTGATATCGCTCACGCCACCCGTACCGAAGCGCTTGCCGGACGTGCCGGCGGCGCAGCCGGTGTCACCCTGACGCCGGCAAGGCCGGCCAACCGCGTTTCTCTGCGAGCCGGTTCAGGCGAAGCCAAGTCCCTGTCCGATGCGTTGGGTCACGAACTGCCCTTGTCTCCGAAAACATCGGTGAGCAACGGGAAGGGCCGTATCGCCGCCTGGCTTGGCCCGGACGAATGGCTGATCATCGATGAGACGGGTGATCCGCTCGAGGAGCTCGGCAAGGCCGAGGTTCTGCATTCCGCCGTCGATGTTTCCCACCGCAACACGGCTATCCTGGTTTCCGGCACAGGTGCGCGTGCGACGCTGGAATGCGGCTGTCCGCAGAACCTGAGTGACAGGGTCTTTCCGGTAGGGTCAGCCACGCGCACGGTGATGGGCAAGATCGAGGTGGTGATCCTGCGGACCGGCGAAAACGACTACCGGGTGGAATGCTGGCGTTCTTTCTCGGACTACTCTTTCGCCTTGCTGAGCGAAGCTGCAAAGGACTGCCTGGCTTAGGAATGCGGGCCCTTCCAAGGGCTCAGGCTTCCACCCAGTCCTTCGGGTCGAACTGGATGATGGTCAACCACGTGGCTGTCATCGCAGGCTTCTTGCCGCCTTCGATTTCAATGGTGACTTCATAGGTGGTCATCATTCTGCCGGGGCCGCGAAGCCGTGCGTCCTTCAGGAAAAACCGGCCGCGGATACGTCCATCCACCGGCACCGGGGCCATGAAGCGGATCTTGTTGAAGCCGTAATTGATGCCGAAATGGTCTTCCTTCACCTGCGGAACCGCATCGGTGTGCATCGCCGAAAGCATGGAGAGCGTCAGAAAACCGTGCGCAATCGTGCCTCCGAAGGGGGTTTCTGCGGCGCGCTCCGGGTCGACATGGATGAACTGGTGATCGTCGGTCGCATCGGCGAAGACGTCGATCCGCGATTGCGGTACGTCGATCCACTTGGACACGCCGAGCTCGGTGCCGACGAGATCCTTGATCTCCATGACTGAAATCACTCGCTGCACGTCAATCTCCCCCTTGAAACTGTTTTGACCGTGCACTCCATAAAGCGATATGCCAGCCGATGCATCAACTTAATGGTGTCAGTCTCGAACCGGCAGCGCCCGTCCGGTTGCCGCTGGTCCTGAAGGTAGCATCATCCAGGCAATTCCTGCCAGCAGACCACTGAGCGCGGCGGCACCGGCTTTTCGATCGACGCCCCGGGGCTGGCCGGGTACCAGAGCCGCTTCGAGGCAGGCAGCACGCAGCGCACGGCTTCGTGGCTGCGGTTGAAAACGACTGTCAGGCGTTTGCCAGGCGGCCCCAGCACCATCATGAAGTTGCCGCGGCGGGGATCTTCCCAGTCGGCCGGTGTCATTGGCTGGCCGTCACAGCCCAGCCATGAGACCTGATTCGGATTGGTGGATCCGTCGCCATCGGAGAGAAACGCAACCCGGTCGAACAAGCTCGAGGTCTTTCTCAGTTCTGCCCATGCACGGGTGAAGTCGAGGCGACCCTGGTTGAGGTCGTGCCAGTTGCGCCAGGTGATGGCATTGTCCTGCGCATAGGCGTTGTTGTTGCCTTGCTGGCTGTGCCCGAATTCATCGCCGGCCGTCATCAGGATGGAACCGCGGCTGGCAAACAGGGTGGCAATCAGCGCCCGTGCATCGGCCTCCCGGCTTGCGAGGATGTCCGGGTCATCGCTTGGCCCTTCCACGCCATTGTTCCACGAGTAATTGGCGTTGTGACCGTCGCGGTTTTCCTCGCCATTGGCTTCGTTGTGCTTGTCCTGAAAACAAACAAGGTCTGCCAGCGGAAATCCGTCATGGGCGGCGACGAAGTTTATGCTGCGGGTTCTTGTCGCCCAGTTGCGCGCAAAGATATCGGACGAGCCCGAAAGCCGTGTCGCAAGTGCACCGGTCATGGCGTCGTCGCCACGCCAGTAACGGCGGATGTCGTCGCGGGCATGGTCGTTCCATTCAAGCCAGGGGGGACCGAAATTGCCGAGCTGGTAGCCGCCGGGGCCGATGTCCCATGGCTCGGCGATCAGCAACCGGTCATGAAGAACCGGATCATCGACGATCAGCTCCAGCAGTTTGGCGTCAGGGGAGAAGCCGTTTATATCGCGACCGAGGATTGGTGCGAGGTCGAAGCGGAAACCGTCAATCCCAGCCTGTGTCACGAAGTGGCGCATGGTTCTGAGCACCAGTTCCTGAACCTCCGGACGATCACAGGCCAGCGTGTTGCCGCAGCCGGTGTCATTGACCAGCATGCCCGGGGTATGGGCGTCGTGGCGATAATAGGTTGCATTGCCCAGTCCGCGAAGCGACAGGGTCGGGCCTTCGTTGTCGCTTTCGCCGGTGTGGTTGAACACCACATCGAGAAGAACGCCGATGCCGGCAGCATGCAGCGCCTCCACGGCCTGGCGCAGATCGGCGGTGCCGCCGGGGGCTACCCGCGGGTCAAGCGCCATCATGGTCACGGGATTGTAACCCCAGGCATTGGTCAGCCCGAGCGGCGGCAGGTGACGCTCGTCGATCCAGGCTGCAATCGGCATCAGTTCGACGGCGCTGACATGCAATTTGCTGAGATGCTCGATGATGGCGGGATGGGCCAGCGCGCGTAAAGTGCCGCGATCTTCCTCGGGCACATCCGGGTGTAGCTGTGTGAACGCCTTCACCGGGATTTCATAGATCAGGCCGCCCGGGTCAAAGCGAGGTCGACCGGGATTGAGTGGTGTCAGAGGGGCTTCCAGAATGGCCTTCGGGACAATACCTTGGGTATCTGTGCCGAGTTCGCCGAGCCGGGAATCGTAGGTAAACGGCCGGTCGAGGCGGATCGCATAGGGATCCACCAGCAGCTTGGAATCGTCAAACCGGTGACCTGCTTCTGGTTGCCAGGGACCTTTGGCGCGCAGCCCGTATCGCGCGCCTGCCATCATACCCGGCACGAAGGCGGAAAAACTCCCGTTGTCAGCGCTTTCAAGTTCGTGGCGGGCGATTTCGGTGTCGAGGTTATCGAACAGGCAGAGTGTGACGGATGAGGCCGAGGGAGCCCGTACCGTAAACCGGGCACCATCAACAGTCAGTACTGCGCCGGGAGTTCCCGGAATGCCGAGATCCATGGTTCCGCCCATCAAGTGATGACGGACGGAGCTTCGCGCCCAGTGCGCTTGCGGATGTCTGCAAGCGCTTCAGCGGCATCGATGAGCGGCCTGAGAGCGTCCTGGGTTTCCTCGCCAAGATGCGCGGGATCGGGTTCGTAGCGCTCCATGTAGATCCGCAATGTCGCTCCCGACGTGCCGGTGCCCGACAATCTGAAGACAAGGCGCGATCCGCCTTCGAAAAAAATCCGGAGGCCCTGATTGTGGCTGACCGATTGGTCGATCGGGTCGTGATAGGTGAAACTGTCGGCCTTCTCGATTGTCAGCGACCCGGTCTCAAGTCCCGGCAGACGATCGAGTTTTTCTTCAAGCGCCTGCATGAGAGCATGGGCCGTATCGGTCTCGATGGCCTCGTAATCATGCCGCGAATAGTAGGTCCGGCCATATTCAGCCCAGTGTTCCTGAACGATCTCGGCCACGCTCTGGCGCCGGACTGCGAGTATGTTGAGCCACAGCAGCACGGCCCAGAGCCCATCCTTTTCGCGCACATGGTCGGAGCCGGTGCCGGCACTCTCCTCGCCGCATATGGTGCAGCGTCCGGCATCAAGCAGGTTGCCGAAGAATTTCCAGCCGGTCGGTGTCTCGTGCATCTCGACACCGAGCTTGGCTGCGACCCTGTCGGCAGCACCGCTGGTGGGCATCGATCGGGCAATGCCCTTGAGCCCGTCCTTGTAGCCCGGTGCAAGATGGGCGTTGGCAGCGAGCAGGGCGAGCGAGTCCGACGGGGTGACAAATATGCCCTTGCCGATGATCAGGTTCCTGTCGCCGTCTCCATCCGAAGCGGCGCCGAAATCCGGTGCGCCTGGTCCCATCATCAGATCGTAGAGTGCCTTGGCGTGAACAAGATTCGGGTCGGGATGATGGCCACCAAAATCCTCGAGCGGTGTGGCGTTGAAAACCGACGCTCGATCTGCACCCAAACGCTGCACGAGGATTTCGCTGGCATAGGGCCCGGTGACGGCGTGCATGGCATCAAAGGCAATATTGAAGCCATCCTTCAACAGCGCGCGGATGGCGTCGAAATCAAACAGTGTTTCCATCAGTTCGGCATAGTCGGCGACCGGGTCGACGACTTCGATGGTCATGCCGCCTGCTTCAGATACGCCTATCTGATCGAGATCCACCTCCCCGAAATCGGCGATCTTGTACTGATCGATGACCTGCGAGCGGGCGTGGATTGCCTCGGTGATCTTCTCCGGCGCAGGGCCGCCATTTGCGATGTTGTACTTGATGCCGAAATCTTCCGTCGGGCCGCCGGGATTGTGGCTGGCGGAAAGGATGAGCCCGCCGAAGGCCTCTTTTTTGCGGATGAGATGCGAGGCGGCAGGCGTCGATAGGATGCCGCCCTGGCCGACCAGGACGCGGCCAAACCCGTTGGCGGCGGCCATGCGGATGGCGGTCTGTATGACCTCGCGGTTGTAGAACCGGCCGTCACCGCCGATGACCAACGATTCGCCTTCAAACCCGTCCAGACTGTCGAAGATCGACTGGATGAAAGCTTCGGTGTAGCCCGGCGTCTGAAACACAGGGACTTTCTTGCGCAGCCCCGAAGTGCCGGGTTTCTGATCGGGAAAGGGGGTGACGGAGACGGTCCGGTTCATGGCTTTTCACTCATTGGAACAAGAAGTTCGGCATAAAGATTGGCATAACTCAGGGCGCTGCGATCCCAGGACACATCGGCTTTCATACCGCGGTTCTGAAGCCGTTCCCACACCTTGGGTTCGCCAAAGGCCCGTATCGCGCGGCGCAACGCCTGGCGCAGGGCATCGGGTGAGACCGGAGAGAACTGAAAGCCGGTCGCCACTTCGGCAGCAAGCGCTGCCTCGTTGGCATCGATGATCGTGTCGGCAAGCCCGCCGGTGCGCGCCACCACCGGCACATTGCCATAGCGCAGCCCATAGAGCTGGGTGAGGCCGCAGGGCTCGAACCGGGACGGGACCAGAATCATGTCGCCACCGGCCTGCATGAGATGTGACAGCGTTTCGTTGTAGCCAAGGACCAGCCCGACGTCGTCCGGATGACGTTCCGCCGCCGCCTGCAGCGCGGTTTCGAGCGTCTGGTCGCCGGAGCCGAGTACTGCCAGCCTCGCCCCCATGGCGACAATATCGTCGGCAAGCTCGGTAAGGACATCAATGCCCTTCTGCCAGGTCAGGCGGCTGACTACGGTGAAGACCGGCTTGTCGGAGTCTGGGAACTTGAAACAGTCGGCGAGCGCCTTGCGGTTGGTCTGGCGCTTCTTGGGTTTCGCGAGGCTGTAACTGGCGGCAATGAACGGGTCCGATGACGGATCCCAAACGTCGGTATCAATGCCGTTGACGATGCCGTGCAGGCTGTCGGAACGGGCATTGATCAAACCTTCCAGACCCATGCCGAAAGCGGATGTGCGGATTTCCTGCGCATAGGTCGGGCTGACGGTGGTGATCGCGGTCGCCATTTGCAGGCCGCCCTTGAGGAAACTGACATCGCCGTAATATTCGATGCCGTCCATCGAGAAAACCGGGGCCGGCAAGTCCAGCTTCGGAAAGATATCCGGGCCGAACTGGCCCTGGAACGCAATGTTGTGGATGGTCATGACCGTCGGCATGGCTGCGGCCGGGCCCTGCTTCATGTAGACCGGCGTCAGGCCTGCCTGCCAGTCATGGGCATGCACGATGTCAGGCGTCCAGTCCTCCAGCGCGCCTTCGGCAATGTTGGCCGCCGCGCGGCACAAGGCAGCAAACCGAAGCCAGTTGTCGGGGTGATCGGCGTTGTCCGCGTCGGTGTAGGGGCCGCCCTTGCGGTCAAACAATTCCGGAGCGTCAAGGACGAGGTAATCCACACCGTCGAGAACGCTGGCGAGGATTGTTGCGCGAACGTCCAGCAGATCGTCAAACCTGGCATGCGGCACAGGGTTGCGGAGCTTCGCCATGACCTGCTGGTAGCCCGGAAGCAGCACCCGCATGTCCACGCCATGCGCCGACAGCGCCGCGGGCAGGGCACCCGCGACATCTGCCAGGCCACCGGTCTTGATCAGGGGATATACCTCGGAGGCGACGGAGAGTACTTTCATTCGTAGATCAGCCCCGCACGGTCCAGCATGTCCTGGGTGATCAGAGATATCCCCGATTCGGTGCGATGGAAACGGCTGGCATCGAGTTCAGGATCTTCCCCCACGACGAGACCTGCCGGAATCTTGACGCCCCGGTCGATCACTACCCTGGAAAGGCTGGCGTGACGGCCGATGACGCATTCGGGCAGAACAACCGCCTCGTTAAGGTTCGAATAGGAGCGGCACAGAACGCCCGAGAACAGCAGCGAGCGATGAATTTCCGAGCCTGAGATGATGCAGTCGCCCGATACCAGCGACGACAGCGCCATGCCGCGGCGCCCCTCTTCATTGTGCACGAATTTGGCCGGCGGCCGGATTTCGGCATAGGTCCAGATCGGCCAGGAGCGGTCATAGAGGTCAAGTTCGGGCAGGATGTCGGTGAGGTCGATATTGGCCTGCCAGTAGGCGTCGACGGTGCCGACATCGCGCCAGTAAGCTTCCTTGTCCGGCGTCTCGCGGACGCAGGATTCAGAAAACCGGTGGGCGACAGCTTTTCCGTGCTCGACGATATAGGGGATGATGTCCTTGCCGAAATCACGGCTCGAGCCAGGGGTGGCAGCATCGCGGCGCAGCTCGTCCATCAGGAAATCGGTGTTGAAGACATAGATCCCCATTGAGGCCAGAGCCATGTCAGGCTTGTCGGGCATGGCTGGCGGGTCGGCGGGCTTCTCGACAAAGGCGACGATCTCATCCTGGTCGTTGACATGCATGACGCCAAAGCCGGTCGCTTCCATGCGCGGCACTTCGAGACAACCGACGGTGACATCGGCACCTGAATTGACATGCTGCTGCAGCATCAATTCGTAATCCATCTTGTAAATGTGATCACCGGCCAGAATGACCATGAATTTGGGCTCATAGGCCTCGATGATGTCGATGTTCTGAAACACTGCATCGGCGGTGCCGTCATACCATTGGGTTTCGGAGACGCGCTGACTGGCGGGAAGAATGTCAAAGCTCTCGTTTCGCTCGGGCCGCAGGAAATTCCAGCCGCGCTGCAGATGCCGGATCAGCGAATGCGCCTTGTACTGGGTAGCGACGCCGATGCGGCGGATACCGGAATTGAGTGCGTTGGAGAGTGCAAAATCGATGATCCTGGTCTTGCCGCCAAAATAGACCGCAGGCTTGGCGCGACGATCAGTGAGCTCCTTGAGGCGGCTGCCGCGACCGCCGGCGAGAACATAGGCCATGGCGTCTCGCGCCAGTGGCTGAACCCTTTTATTCTCCATTTTTCCCTCCCGTTCTGCGTCGATCCGGACTAGCCGGGTATGAACATCAGTGTGGCAAGCGGCGGCAGCGTCAGTTCGGCGATCGCGCAGCCATCCTCCTGCCGCGTCGTCACCTTGCCAAGGTTGCCCTTGCCGGACCCTCCGTAAATGGTGGAATCAGAATTGAATATTTCAAGCCACGAGCCATCCTCGGGCATCGGGACCCGGTATCCGGTCAGAACCATTGGGGTGAAATTGGATATGACAACGACAGGCTTTTCACCGGGGGCACTGCGAACCCAGGCGAAAACCGAGTTGGCGTCATCATCGGCGATCAGCCACTCAAAACCTTCCGGTTCGCAATCCCGGGCATGCAGGGCAGGTGTCTTGGTGTAGAGACGGTTGAGATCCCGCACCATGTCCTGCATGCCATGATGGCGCAGATCATCGAGATGATCCCAATCGAGCTGCCGCGCCTCGCTCCATTCACCGCGCTGGGCAAATTCCTGGCCCATGAACAAAAGCTTCTTGCCCGGATATCCCCACATGAAGCCGTAATAGGCACGAAGATTGGCAAATTTCTGCCATTCGTCGCCGGGCATCTTGGTCAGCATCGAGCCTTTTCCGTGGACGACTTCGTCATGTGAGATGGGCAGAACGAAATTCTCGGAAAAGGCGTAGAGCAGGCCGAAGGTCAGATCGGTGTGGTGGTGCTTGCGGTAAATCGGGTCACGCCGCATGTAGGCCAGTGTGTCATGCATGAAACCCATGTTCCACTTGAACCCGAAGCCGAGACCTCCCTCGTGGACAGGGGCCGAGACCTTGGGCCAGGATGTGGATTCCTCGGCGATGGTGACTATGCCGGGATGGCTGCCATAAACTGCCTTGTTCATTTTCTTGAGGAAATCGACAGCGTCGAGATTTTCCCGGCCACCTTCCCTGTTAGGGATCCATTCGCCTTCCTTGCGCGAGTAATCAAGGTAGAGCATCGAGGCCACCGCATCCACCCGCAGGCCGTCAATGTGATAGGTCTCGGCCCAGAACAGGGCGTTGTTGACCAGGAAGGAGGAGACTTCCCGGCGGCCGAAATTGTAGATCGCGGTGTTCCAGTCCGGGTGAAAGCCCTGGCGCGGGTCGGCATGCTCGTAGAGCGCGGTGCCGTCGAAGTGCGATAGGCCGTGGGCATCTGTGGGGAAATGTGCCGGCACCCAGTCGAGAATGACACCGATACCAACCTGGTGCGCGCCGTCGACAAAACGGGCAAACCCTTCCGGCTCGCCGAAGCGGGCGGAGGGGGCGTAGAGTCCGGTGGTCTGGTAGCCCCAGGACGGGTCGTAGGGGTGCTCGGAAACCGGCAGGAACTCGATATGGGTAAATCCCATCTCGACGCAATAGGGGATCAGCTCACCGGCCATCTGGTCCCAGGTCAGGAAGGTGCCATCGGCATGCCTGCGCCATGATCCGGGATGCACCTCGTAGATCGACACCGGCTGGCGGCGGGCGTCGACCTTGCTCCAATGGGCCCGGTGGGCGCTGTCGCCCCAGTCATGATCAAGGGTTGATGCCACGATAGACGCGGTCGCCGGCCGCAGTTCCGCCCGCCGGGCAAAGGGGTCGGCTTTCAGCGGCAGCCTGTCGCCGTTCGGTCCTATGATTTCATATTTGTAAGCCGCACCGGCGCTGACGCCGGGGGCAAAGATTTCCCATATGCCAACATCGCTGCGCAGGCGCATGACGTGGCGGCGTCCGTCCCAGTCGTTGAAATCGCCAACCACCGAGACCCGGCGGGCATTGGGCGCCCAGACAGCAAAATGGACGCCTTCGCTGCCTTGATGCTGGATTGGATGCGCGCCCAACTTGTCAAACAGCCGCAGATGCGAACCTTCTGCGATGAAATAGTCATCCATCGGCCCCAGCACCGGTCCGTAGGAATAGGGATCACCGACTTCCCAAGTGTTGCCATCGGAACTTGCCGCCTTGTACCGCAGCGGCTGGCGTTCGGTTAAGGCTACCAGGCCCTCGAACAGGCCGGCCGCGGCACCGGGCTCGAGCCGGCCAGCGGACTGACCGTCCAGCGTCACGGCAATAAGGGTGTCGGCACCGGGAACAAAGGCGCGGGCCAGAAAGTCGCCATCAAATTCCTGCAGGCCCAGAACGGAAAAGGGATTTGCATGCGTACCGGAAGCTATCGCTTCTGCTTCTTCAGCCGAAAGGAGAGGTACCCTGTTGTCGGCGTCTGGCACGTTTCCCTTTTGGGTCATGGGCCGGCTTTCCAAATTTCCTTTGCATACTGGCGTATGGTGCGGTCCGAGGAGAACCAGCCGACGCGCGCCGTATTGAGGATAGTACGGCCATACCACGCCTCTTCGTCAACCCACAAACTGTCAACCTGGCGCTGGGCCCTGGCATAGGCATCGAAATCGGCAGCGACCATGAACCAGTCGTGGTCATAGAGCCCGGCAATGAGATCGCTGTAGCGATTGCGGTCCTCCGGGCTGAAGACGCCCGAGGAAATGGCGCTCAGGGCCTGGGAGAGTTCCGGCGACGCCTCGATGATGCCGCGCGGATTGTGGCCGGTGGCACGCCGTTCGGCTACTTCGGACGCGGTCAGGCCGAAGATGACGATGTTGTCGTCGCCGACGCATTGCTTGATCTCGACATTGGCGCCATCGAGCGTGCCGATGGTCAGTGCGCCATTGAGCGCGAACTTCATGTTGCCGGTTCCGGATGCTTCCATTCCGGCTGTAGATATCTGCTCGGAGAGATCGGCTGCCGGAACCATCACTTCGGCGAGCGAGACATTATAGTTCGGGATGAAGGCGATCTTCAGAAGCCCGTGCACGGCCGGGTCGCTGTTGATCACCCGGGCGACGTCATTGGCAAGCTTGATGATCAGCTTGGCATTGTGATAGCTCGGCGCCGCCTTGCCGGCGAAGAATTTTACCCGCGGTACCCAATCGCGTTCGGGGTGCGAGCGCATCTGGTCATAGAGCGCCACCGCCTCGATGATGTTGAGCAGTTGCCGCTTGTATTCATGGATTCGCTTGATCTGGATATCGAACAGCGCCGAGGGGTCGACCTTGATGTCCATGCGGTGCGCGACCAGATTTGCCAGCCTGATCTTGTTGTCGCGTTTGACGGCCGCGAAACGGGCGCGGAACTCGGAGTCGGTGGCATAGGGAACGAGGGCTGAAAGCGCCTCGGCATCGTCCATGAAATCATCACCGATGGCTTCGCGGATCAGAGAGAACAGGCCAGGGTTGCACTGCATCAGCCAGCGGCGCGGGGTAATACCATTGGTCTTGTTGTTGATGCGGTCGGGGTAAAGCCCATGCAGATCGGAAAACACCGTCTGCTTCATCAGGTCTGTGTGCAGCGCCGAGACGCCATTGATCGAATGGGAGCCGATGAAGGCCAGGTTTCCCATTCGGACTCGACGTTCGCCGCCTTCGTCGATCACCGAGACGGACCTGATCTGGTCCTCGTTGTAGCCGCGTTCCTTGCGTGCCTGGCGCAGAACCTTGGCATTGATGGCATAGACCAGCTGCATGTGACGCGGCAGAAGGCGTTCGAACAATGGCACCGGCCAGCTTTCCAGGGCTTCGGGCAGAAGCGTGTGGTTGGTATAGCCAAAGGTTGCGCGCGTAATGTCCCAAGCTTGATCGAACTCCACGTGGTGAACGTCGATCAGAAGCCGCATCAGTTCTGCCACGGACACTGCGGGGTGGGTGTCATTGAGCTGGATGGCCACCTTGTCGGGGAGGGTGGCAAGGTCTCCATATTGCTGAATATGGCGGCGCAAAATGTCCTGCAGCGATGCCGAGGAGAAGAAATACTCCTGGCGCAGCCGCAGTTCCTGGCCTGCCGGTGTTTGGTCGGCAGGGTACAACACCTGTGTCAGGGCTTCAGCCTTGTTGCTTTCGTGCAGCGCGCCGATGTGATCGCCGGCATTGAAAGCGTCGAGCAGAATTGGATCGATCGGCTGGGCGGTCCAGAGCCTGAGCGTGTTGACACGGTTGGCGCGCCAGCCGACGACCGGCGTGTCGTAGGCCACGGCCATCATGCGTTCCTGGGGTTTCCAGACGAATTGCTGAGCCTCGCCGGTCTCCGCGCCGATGGTCTCCACCGTTCCGCCAAAGCCGATTTCATAGGCGCTTTCGTGGCGGGGGAATTCCCACGGATTGCCGTGGCTGAGCCAGGTTTCGGGCAGTTCCACCTGCCATCCATCGCTCATCTGCTGCTTGAACAGGCCATGGACATAGCGGATTCCGTAGCCATAGGCTGGGATGTCCACCGTTGCCATCGACTCCATGAAGCAGGCGGCGAGTCGGCCCAGTCCGCCATTGCCGAGGGCCGCATCCGGTTCGAGCGCGGCAACGGCATCGAAATCGACACCGAGTGAGTTCAGGGCCTGCTGAACCTGTTCCAGCAGGCCGAGATTGGTCACCGCATCGCGGGTCAGCCGCCCAATCAGGAATTCGAGCGACAGGTAATAGACCCGCTTGGCGCCTTCCTCGTAGGTCTTGCGGGTCGACGCCATCCAGCGGTCGATCACACGGTCGCGGATAACCAGGATAGTGGCTGTCATCCAGTCGTGCGGCTTGGCGACCTTTGCATCCTTGCCGATCGAATAGGTCAGACGGGTGATGATGTCGGCAGCGAGGGTTTCAGGATCATTGCCGAGAGGGGCCGGGGCGGGAAGGTTGGCAGTGGCGGACTTGGATATCATCTGATGTCCCATCAGGCTTGGGGCGGGACCCGGCGGCGGAAAGGGCGCAGCGAGTCATCATGAAAGCGCGTGTATTCCAGCAATGAATGATATTGGCGGCAATTTCCAGCAATTAAATCCATTAGAATGGCAGATGTCGTCATTACATTTGTCAAGCAGCCAATTTGGCTCGTGCAGATCGTGACCGTCCAAGTGTGAAGTATTACCGTTTGCCGCGACAGCTAACGGCTTTCGACGGCACCTGCATCAGGGTCTAGGATGACTTTGCCTATCTGGCCGTGGTCATTGATCTGTCCCAACGTAGAGTTATCGGCCCCCTCTCGGCCTTGCAAGGCAATGACTGCCGGGCAGTGGGTCAATGCAGAACCGCCAGATAACCGATGTCGTGTTGCAGGCAAAATTCATGGCTGTGGGGCGTCAAAACCCGAGCGCAAGGACCTGATCCATTCCGATCAGGGGCCCCAGCTCACCAGCATGGACTGGGCAACACTTCCTCATGCATCCCAAACTTGGACCTTCTTAGCCATCCTACGCATCGCTCACCGGGCAACGAATGAGCCGATGAGGGAACTGCCACCACATCGCTGTGGTAGAAAGCTTCGTCAATCTGCTCAAGCGTGAGCGGGTATGGCGCAGTGCCTGGCGAACACTTAAAAAAGGCGAGGCAAGACGTGGTCGACCACATCGAGATGTTCTGCAACCCAAAACGGAAGCACGTCAGGAAAGCGCTGCTGTCGCCCGTCGAGTTCGAACGGCGGCAGGAAAATTATCCCGAGGGTGTCCACAAAAAATCCGGGCTATTCAGGCCAGTGGCGCTGAGCAATCGCGGTTGCGGAGCATGACCAACACGAAGGTTTGTTCGCTTTGGTCGACATATTGTGTTATCCGCTCGAACATCTGGTCGATCATGGGCCGCGGACAAGCCTTTTTGAGTTTTTGTCGAAATGGACAAGCTTTCTGTTATGCGGGCCTTTCGCCGAATCGTCGAACGCGGCAGTTTTGCACGGGCGTCGGAGGATCTCGGCGTTTCGCCGGCGCTGCTGAGTCGCGAGATCAAGCTGCTCGAAGAAAGCCTGGGCAGCACGCTGCTCACCCGCACCACTCGATCGATGTCACTCACCGATGCTGGACAGCTCTACTACGATGAAACCAGCGGTATTCTAGACGCTGTTACCAATATCGAGAATCGCATTCGAGACGGGGCAGGAGCCGTGCGCGGTCACCTGAAAGTGAACGCTTCCAACTCCTTCGGCCAGATGGTCATTGCGCCTCTTCTCCCTGGGTTTCTCGACGCGTATCCCGACCTCAGGCTCACGCTCTCGCTTGACGATCGGGTCGTCGACATGGTCGAGGGCGGTTTCGATATTTCGATACGCATCCGCGCCACGATGCCGGACTCAGGTCTGGTCGCGCGCAAGGTTGGTAGAATGAGCCAGCGGATATTTGCTGCACCCGCCTATTTGGGACGGGCTGGAGTGCCAGCGACACCAAATGACATCTTGCATCACCGCGTGATTGGCTTTTTGTTGGCGGACCATCTGACCTCCTGGTGCTTGAAGGGCCCATCAGACACGGTCACTCTTGAGCTCGACCCGAAGGTTCGTGTTGGTAACAGCATTGTCTTGCGCGATCTTCTGATTGCGGGCCAGGGCATCGGCACGCTTCCGGACTTCGTCTCGAACGAGGCCGAAACCCGCGGCGACCTGGTGCGGGTCTTGCCAGGCTGGGAACTCCCGGCGCCGGAGATTTTTGCGGTTACCGCCTCCCGGCTGGGCATGGACGCAAAGGTAATTGCGTTTTTCGATTATCTCCGCGCGGCGCTCCGCCGCTGACATTCTTCAACCAGCGTAAAGAATGAAATCAAATCGGGCCGGTTATTCCGGCACGTTGCATACGCGATCCTCCGAGGCATTGAAATCCACAGCCCCAAGAGGATCCCATGACCCGCGTTCTTGTTCTCTACTACTCCAGCTATGGCCATGTCCGCGCTCTTGCTCAGGCGGTGGCCGACGGCGCCCGCAGCGTGCCCGGCACGTATGTCGAGTTGCGCCGCGTTCCCGAAACTGTCCCTGCCGACATTCGTGCAAAGGCGGGCTTTGTGGCCGACGATACTCCCGTCGCGACGGCTGCCGACCTGGAATCCTACGACGCAATCATTTTTGGCACGCCGACCCGCTTCGGCATGATGGCCGGGCAGATGAAGTCCTTCCTTGATCAGGCAGGCGGGCTCTGGGCAAGAAACGCACTGGTCGGAAAGGTGGCTGCTGTCTTCGCCTCCACCGGGTCGCAGCACGGCGGCCATGAGGCGACGCTGTTATCTACCCAAATCCCGCTTCAACACTTTGGGATGATCATCGTTGGCATGCCCTATACCTTCGCCGGGCAGACTAACGCCGATAGTATCGTCGGTGGTGCCCCTTATGGTGCCGGTACCATCGCCGGTGCGGACGGATCGCGTGTGCCTTCTGAAACGGACCTGGCCGGTGCGCGCTTTCAAGGAGCACATGTGGCGCGGATCTCCGCGCGACTCGCAGGAATCAACCTGCGTGGGGAGGCCGCGTGATGGCGTCCCTCACCATCGACTTCTTTCACGACGTCGTCTGCTGCTGGTGCTTCAACATCTCGTCGCGGATGCGCGGTCTTTCCGGCGAGTTCGACCTCGACGTGCATCATCGCACCTTCGTGTTACAGGAGAGCCGTTCCGAAATGGCTGCGCGTTGGGGCGCTCCCGAGGAAGCGCGGGACACCATCCTCGGGCACTGGTCAGTCTGTCGGCAAGTGAGTGATCGCCCCGAACTCATCGACGTCGATGCCATGCGGGTAGCTCCGTTTGACTATCCGCACGGAATGACAGCTGCGCTTGGTTGTAAGGCCGCGGAACGGCTCGGCGGACAGGTCGCTCACTGGGACATGTTCGACCGGCTGCAGCGCTCGCACCTTACAGAAGCCCAAAACATTGCTGACCCCGACATCGTGCTGCGGATCGCTCGGGATCTGGGCTTTGGGGCTGCGGCCTTCGCAAGAGCTTTCGACGACCCGTCCACTGCAAGTGCCGTTGCAGCAGATCGGCAGCATGCCCGTGCGCTCCAGGTTCGTTCAGTCCCCACTCTCATCGTCCGCGAAACAGGTGCCCGTCTCGTCAATGGACCGCGCGAGGACCTTGCTGCGCAGTTGCGCACGGCTGTCCGGCTTGTTGCCTGAAAGAAAGTCCCATGTCGTTCCCGTACTTCCGTTTCCTTAGCGAGCGACCTCACATCCGAGACGTGCCGCAGGAGCTATGGCCCCACCTAATGCGGGATATCGGCCTCGATCCCTGGTCGAGACTCCCGCCCATTCCCCCTTGGCGACTCTGGTGAGCCAACGGAAAGGAGATGCATTATGCACGACAAATCGCCCTTCCTTTGGATGCCGTGCGGCAAGACAACAGCGGATGATGCGGCTCTACCCAGCCGATGCCGGACGCGCGCTCGTCGTTCCTTCATCTTTTCCAGTCCCCTAAGAATGCGAAACGCCATGTCACGCACCACCGATATTCTTCTCACGTCGCTCGCCCCGGCGATCTGGGGCAGCACCTATCTCGTTACGACCGAGATGCTTCCTGCTGGCCATCCCCTTACTCTTGCGATGCTCCGCGCGTTGCCAGCAGGGTTGGTCCTACTTGCCTTCACACGGTGTTTCCCTCCACGCGCCTGGCTTGGCCGCGCATTCTTGCTTGGGAGTTTCAACTTCGCACTGTTTTGGGTGCTGCTATTCGTGGCTGCTTATAGACTACCCGGAGGTATCGCGGCGACACTGGGGGCGCTGCAGGCGCTCATCGTCATCGTTATGGCGCGGGGATGGCTCGGCACACCGATAAAGGCGGGGGCGGTCGCTGCTGCTGCGACCGGCGTCCTGGGCGTTGCGTTACTGCTCATCGGCCCGGAGGCCACTATTGATCCGGTCGGTATAGCTGCCGGATTGGGCGGCGCCGCCTCTATGGCGGCCGGCACCGTGCTCAGCCGGAAGTGGCAACCGCCGGTTTCGGCGCTCAGCTTCGCCGCGTGGCAGTTGACGGCCGGAGGCTTGATTCTCTTGCCGCTCGCCCTCATCGTCGAACCTCCGTTGCCAGCCCTCTCGGCTACGAACCTCGCCGGTCTTGCCTGGCTCGGTCTTGTTGGCGCCGCTGTGACCTACGCCATCTGGTTTCGCGGTGTTGCCCGGCTAGAACCCGGGGCGGTTTCCATGCTCGGAATGATGAGCCCGGTGACGGCGGTAACGCTCGGCTGGCTCTGGCTAGACCAATCCCTTTCACCGCTACAGCTTCTCGGCGCCGCCATCATCCTTGGCTCGGTTTGGGCCGGTCAGCGCGTGAACCGCCCTCGCGCGGAAAGCACTCTTGCGCGTTCTGTCACACAGCAGGCGAATGCCGCCCGAACCCATTCAGGAAAGGTGGCTCCTCAATAGCGAGATCATGTTTCTTGCGGCCCGTTCAAGCCAAGCCAGCTAACTGCTCCGCAGTTTCCGGCATCCTCCTCAGGCTCGCATCGATCCGCTCCCGCCATCCACGCGACAGCGCATCTTCATAGGCTTCTGCAAGCTCATGCGGCCGGTCCTCGACCAGAACCCTTACAAGAAACTCGGCCTGGGCCCGGTCCTTTCTTGCTTTTAGCTGATCGGGGCCGCCTTTGCGCCGGACAGCCACGATCAGCTTGTGGATGGCAAAGCGCTCGGGTCGAGGCACCTGGATCAGAACGCCCGAACGGTAAAGAGCCACGGCCTGGATCGGGTCGGCTATCAGGAAGTTGAGATAGTTCAGACCCTGCGCGCTTATCCCCAGAGCTGGCAGTGGCTTGACGGTTTCATCGCCGAAGGCCGGCGTCAGGAATTCGACCATCGCTTCGGAATGGCTTTGTCGCCATCTCCAGACCTGCCGATCGTTAACACCGGGAACGGGATCGAACTTGAGCGACTTGAGGTTCTCGTCTGGGTTTTCGTCGGCCTGGTCTTCCAGAGCGACGGAGAGTGGTTCGAAGCTGGCGAGATCCATGTCGCCGGTCTGGGCCAGCTCCTCGTAATCCATGCGGACGCCGAGCTCGCCTTGATAGAGGCTGTACGCCGATGTGCCCACCAGGGTGCCACCAAGCCGGAACACGCCGGCCCGGGAGAACGCCAGAAGCAGTGAACCTGTTTCGCGGTCGGTCGTGATGAAGCCCTCGGCGCGCAGCACTCTGGCGAGCCTGGTCATCTGTTTCTGCCGGTTTTCGGATTCGGCCTTTGACGCCTCGGCGCGGTCCAGGCGTGCCCGCAGCTCCGGCTTTTCCTCGCCGAGGTATCGGCTGACCATCTCGGTGCCGATACGAAACTTCTCATAGAGATAGGTGCGTCCGTTGCGCTTTCGCTCTTCAATGGTGCCAATCAGACGGGATGCCCTTTCGTCGAGATGAAGGCGCAGCAAGTCCTGGTAGGCGACGACGGCAGCTCGGCTTTGAGCGACGTTTTCCATCTGCTTCGTCCCCAGCATTGTGTGCATCATTTTAGTTTTTGCTGCACATCAACGCAAGTGTGCATCGGAAAAACAATGATGCACACACTAGAAATAGGAGAAGCCACGCAGCGGGCTCGGCCGGAAGCTCATGGACAAGCGAAATCGCAGGGCATCAAAACGTCCGGGAAATCCGTTCGGTTCGTGAATTGAGGAGCTTGCCGTAATTATGGGAGTAGTAAGCGAATCTAGCCAAGGTTCAGTGAACCTGTCGCCCACTACGTAAACCAGGCCTAAGTGCTTGAAAGGATGGTGGGCGTAACAGGGATTGAACCTGTGACCCCTACAATGTCAATGTAGTGCTCTCCCGCTGAGCTATACGCCCATCCGATGGGCCGCATACACCACAGAACCCCCAGTGCCGTCAATACGCAAATACCGGGTTTTTTCATGCGCCTTGCCGATGCGGTGCGGAGCTTGGCTGCAGGAGTGAAAAATAGCGGTTGCAACGACAACAACCCGGACAAATCTGTCCGGGTTTTGGCAGGCTATCGGCTCGCTGAGGCTGCCCAAGGGCAGGGGGAATGTCAGGCGGCGAGAATCATCTTGTTGACCTCGTCGACGAGGTCGCGGAGATGGAAGGGCTTGGAGAGGACCTTGGCATCCTTGGGGGCCTTCGAATCCGGGTTCAGCGCGACGGCGGCAAAACCGGTGATGAACATGACTTTAAGGTCGGGATCGAGCTCAGTGGCCCTGCGGGCCAGTTCGATGCCATCCATTTCCGGCATGACGATGTCTGTCAGCAACAGCGAAAACGGCTCTTCGCGCAGCCGGTCATAAGCGCTGGCGCCATTGTCGAAGGAGCGGACCTCGTAGCCGGCTTTTTCAAGCGCCTTGACCAGGAACCGGCGCATGTCGTTGTCGTCTTCAGCGAGGAGGATTTTCGGGTTCATTCGTTTTCCAGACCTGTCAGCGTGCTCTTTGAGCTATATCTGCCCTATCTATGGATTGCGCCAGTAAATATCAGGTGAATATAGACGATTTTGCGACGGCTTTTGTCCCGGTCTGGACAGGTGTGGGGGCAACTGGCAAGGTGATTCAAGCTGTTGCGTGGATAGAGGGATAAATATGCACGAAGCCGAAAGGCCCGGCACGAAAGGCACAGAAGATGCCGGCGCCGAGGCGGTTGCTCCATTCGAGATCCGTCGCCCGTTGCAGCAGACAGAGCCATTCGTGTTCAACTCACCGCATTCCGGCCGGATATACCCCGAATCGTTCCTGAACATGTCGCGGCTTGACCGGATGGCGATTCGGCGTTCGGAAGACCATTATGTCGATGAATTGTTCGCTGATGTGGTGCAAATGGGCGCGCCGCTGCTCGCGGCGCAGTTCCCTCGTGCATGGCTCGATGTGAACCGCGAACCCTATGAGCTCGATCCGCGTATGTTTGACGGCCCGTTGCCGCCGTTCGCCAATATCGGCTCGATGCGGGTGGCCGGAGGGCTGGGGACGATTCCGCGGCTGGTGGCAGAGAACATGGACATCTACCGGGGACGGCTGAGCGTCGAAGAGGGGCTTTCGCGGATCGAGCGGGTTTACCGCCCCTACCACGCAAATCTGCGCCGGTTGATCGCCCAGACCCATGTCCGGTTCGGCAAGGCGTTCCTGATCGATTGCCATTCGATGCCGGCCAATGTGCGGGTGGCCGGCGGCAATCGCAGGCCGGATATCATTATCGGGGATCGCTACGGTGCAAGCGCCGCGCATGACGTCTCCCGGGCCGCGGTTTCGTTCCTGTCGGGGCTCGGCTACCACGTGGTCCGCAACAAACCCTATGCTGGCGGCTTCATCACCGAGCACTACGGCCGTCCGGGGCGTGGGCTGCATGCCCTTCAGATCGAGATCAACCGCGGTCTCTATGTAGATGAGGCAAGCCTCGTGAAAACGCGGGGTTTTGAGCTTCTCAAGGCAGATCTGGCCGCGTTTGTCGGTGAGATGATGGCCTATGTTCGCGATGGAATGTCCGACGATCGCCTGGCCGCGGAATAGAGTGCCGTGCTTTACCCAAGGCGCATTGCGCAATCGCTGCTTGAAAGGACTGCGTGGGGCAACAGCGGCAAAAAAAACCGCGCTCGTGGCGCGGTGAAATCTAGGGAGGAAACGCCCAAGGAGGGCATTTACAGTCCGGAGACTGCAAACAAAGACTAATGCTGCATTGCACAAAAGTCAACCGCCGCGTTGTTTGCCCTGTGTGTATTGCAACGGGACGATTGCCGACCCTTCTATTGCAATTCGGGTGCTGCCGGGTCAGGACTCTGTGAAATCTGGAATCGACCATCCCGCCATCCTTGTTGCCCACGGAATTTCCCATGCTTCCTGACATCAGTTTCCTTGACGCCATCGCGGAAGCGGCTGCCGCTGAAACGCTTCCCCGCTTTCGCATGTCTGTTGCCGTCGATAACAAGCAGGCAAGCGGATTCGATCCGGTGACCGAGGCGGACCGCGCTGCCGAAAAGGCGATTCGTGAGCTCATTTCCGAGCGTTATCCCGAGCATGGCATTCTGGGCGAAGAGCATGGTGATGTCGGCCTCGACCGGGACTATGTCTGGGTCATCGATCCGATCGACGGCACCCGGGCCTTCATTTCCGGCCTGCCGGTCTGGGGAACGCTCGTGGGGCTCTATCACAAGGGCAAGGCGGTGATGGGAATGATGGATCAGCCCTTCACCGGCGAACGTTTCATCGCGAAGCCCGGCGAGGCCATGGTCAGGCGCCACGGCCTCAACTCGGGAATCAGCACTCGAAAAGGTGTCTCGCTGGGCCAGGCGATCATGATGACCACTTCCCCCAAGATATTCTCCGAGGCCCTGGCGCCTGTCTATCAGCGGGTAGAAGACCAGGTGCAACTGGCGCGTTACGGCTGTGATTGTTACGCTTATGCAATGGTGGCTTCCGGGCACATCGATCTGGTCGTGGAGGCTGACCTGAAGCCCTATGATGTTGGCGGACTGATCCCGCTGGTCGAGCAAGCGGGTGGCGTTATGACAACCTGGACAGGGGATAGCGCGGAAATGGGCGGCACCATTGTTGCCAGCGGATCCGCCGCGCTGCATGAGGAAGTTCTCGAACTGCTCAACCGGAACTGACCGCAGCCTCCGGTTCCCATGCCTGATCCGGCGGTATGAAGGCATCTATTGCAGCCAGAGTGGGGATGCGGTGGCGGTCGGCTTCCTGCAGCAACTCGTGACGTGCGCCGTCAATGATAATTGCGCGGCCGGCGCGAAACCGGTTGCCCAGCCTTTCGATCGCCTGCGCGGCCACGATACTGTCGTTGCCGGCGCCGATCAGTAATGTCGGAACCTTGATCTGGTCGAGATGCTCGAAGCGGTTGACCCGGGCGATCGCATTGAGCATCTCATTGATCCAGCTGGCGCTGGGCGTGCCCAGCCTGAGTTCGGGGTGCGCCGCGTAAAGAGCCTGATTGCGGGCATAACGCTCGAAATCTGTCGTCAGAGGATTGCCGGCAAAGGGTTTGGGGAAACTGTCCCTGCCGGAGCCGACCCAACCCAGGCCGGTGAGCCGCAGGATCCTTGTCGCCAGACGGATGACCCAGGACGGCAAGGGCTGGTCGGACAGTTCGACAAAGGGAGCCACCAGTGCCATCCGCTCAATGCGGTTGGTAAGCTTCGGCGCCAACGAAAGAGCGACCAGCGCTCCCATCGAATGGGCTACTAGGCAGAACGGCAGCCGCGCCTCGGGGAGGACAACGGTCTCGAGGAAAGCGGACAGGTCTGCTTCAAGATCACGAAAGCGCCGGACGTGCCCGCGCAACGGGTTTTTGGTCAGGCGATCGGAAAGTCCCTGGCCGCGCCAGTCGAAGGTCGCGACCCATAGACCCCGGTTGGTGAAATGGCGGATGGTCTCGTAGTATTTTTCGATACTTTCGTTGCGGCCCTGGAGCAGCACCACCGTGCCGCGCGCCACCGGCACGTGAGATTTGAAAATCGCATAACGCAACCGCTTGTCGCCAGCGCTCTTGAACCAGCCGGTGACATGATTGCCCGGGACCGGATTGCCATCCGTTTCGATCAGCAGGGGGAGATCATCGCTCATGGTAACCGGGATTAGTGCTTCGGCCTTATTTGGTCAAAAGGAAAAAGACCGGAGCCACATAAGGAGCGGCTCCGGTCAGGCGCCTGGGAGCAGAAGGGACGGGATGCCCCCGGCAGGTTCAGACTGTTTGTGTCTGATGACCAGGAGCATAGGCGGGTGCAGCTGAACCAGCGCCGAACGGGCAATTCATCTGCAGTTCAGGCGCCAACACCCGCGTTTTCGGTGCGGATAAAGGTCTTGAACAGGCTTGAAGCAATTCCCACATTGTTGCTGCAGGCGCCAGAAACCGGGTCTGCTGGCCGGGATGCCGCCCAATGCGGGGCAGCCCAATCGCCACAACGCAAACACCAGTCGCTCTGAAGGAGGACACACATGCGTCACGTTGATTTTTCACCCCTGTACCGTTCCACTGTCGGTTTCGACAAGTTGCTGACCATGCTCGATGGTATGGCACCTACCGATCAGTCGCAGTCCTATCCGCCCTATAATATCGAACGCACCGGCGAAAGCACCTACCGCATCACCATGGCGGTGGCGGGCTTCGACGAAGCCGAGATCTCGATCGAAGCACGGGAACATGTGCTGACCGTCAAGGGCGAGAAGGCTGAAGACACCGAAGCCGAGACCACGCAGTATTTGTATCGCGGCATTGCCAAGCGCGCCTTCGAGCGTCGCTTCCAGCTCGCAGATCATGTCGAAGTGACCGGCGCATCGCTGCGCAACGGCTTGCTGCATATCGACCTGGTTCGCGAGATCCCCGAGGCGATGAAGCCGCGGCGCATCGCCATCACCAAGGATGCCGGCGCCAGCACGAAGCAGATCGAAGCCACGCAGGCCTGATCCTGCCCTCCCGAAATGGAGCAGGCCTTATGGCGCCCAGGAAACTGGGCGCCTTTTTCGTTCCACACAAGGAGGTGCCGATTACCGGCTCAGGCCCTGTGTTTGACCGGTTTAAATCGGCTCAGCAGGGCATCAACGGAGAGCAGTCCCGGGCCCTTGAGGATGATCACGGTCAAGGGCACGAGCCAAAGCAATCGCTGGTCGGCGATGACGGCGTCGGGAAACCTGTCAAACCAGCCGCCGATGGCCTCGGCCCCGATCTGGTGAACCGTGATGTCGACGAAGGTCTGCACGGCGATAAATCCGATCATGCCGAGCGCTGCCAACCGGGAAAAGAGGCCAATGACGATCAGCAGCGGCAGAATGAATTCAGAATAGGTGCCCATCGCCACAATGAAGCCCCAGGGCAGGAAGGCCACCGCATCGACATCCCCGCCGGCTGCTTCAACCGCCGGAAGTGCGATCTGGTAATAGGCGCCGGGCGAGATCGAGAAAAACCCGAGAATCCCTTCCCCGACTTTCGTCCTGGCCGAATTGAGGAAGTAGATCCAAAGTACCGCGGCAAATGCGAACCGGGCGATCAGCCCGAGCAACCAGGCGTCACCGATCCGTTCGAAAAAGGCAAAGACACGGTCGTGGAGGCGGGTCAGAAAATCAACGGCTGATCTCATGGGGTTTGCTCCGTGGTTGGCTGGCCGGCAAAACAGTCAGAAAATGCACCGGCCTCCAGCATGGCTGAAATCGCCGCCGGCAGATCGAAATCGGGATAGCCGGTCATGGTCAGGCCGGCGGCCTCTCCGAATGTTTTCCCCGCAATCAACGCGCTCAGGAAGCTCGCTGCGCCCGGCGGAAGTTGCCGCACCTCGACCGCGTCGAAGGGACGGGTGATGAGGCCGTCTTCGGCGATGGCCGGTCTGATTCCGTCGAGTGGCCGTTGTTCGCGGCTAGCGGAAAAGATCGATACGGCGGCAAATCGACTTCGAATGATGCGTGTTGCCGGGTGGGGGGTGAAGCGTGTGTCGGCAAGCTGTTCGGCCGGGATCGCTGCAAGGGTGTCGGGCGGCAAGGGGGGCGCATCGGCTGCATGAAAAGCTGCAAGCCAGGCCTTTTCCATGCGCGCAACATCCGCCAGGTAGGGGTAGCGGGAAAGCGGTTCGAAATCTTCGAGGAAGGTTGCAAATCCGCCGCCATATTCGAAGATGACTGCTGAAACCGGCGGCTCCTTGGCGACGTAGAACCTCGCCATATCCCGGAAAAATCCCTCGCAGACCAGCCGCTGCACAGCCGGGAAAATATCGGCGAGCGCATTGACGAGGCTGACAGTGACATTGTTGCGGTAGACTGCAAAGCGCTTTTGCGCTTTCTTGCCGTGCGGGCCGACGATGCCTTCGGGCAGCGGCAGGTCCGGATTTAGCAGGGCTGCACCGAAATAGTGCTGCTCGCCTGCGGTCGATGTATCACTCCGCGGCATGACGGGATCCGAGCAGAGAGGTAGGCCCGAGCCGGGCCAGAATGGCGTCGGCGAGGCGTGCCTCGCGACGCAGCACCGGCCATTCGGGCACGTCATTGTCCCATTCTACCAGTGTCGGAAGCGCGCCGGCCTGGCTGATGACGATCTCATAGAGTTTCCACACTGCGTCAGAAACCGGGCGGTCGTGGGCATCGATCAGCAGCGGATCGCCTTCGTCGTCGGTGTCTTCGGCGTGGCCCGCAAGATGGATCTCCTCGACCAGTTCCAGCGGGAAATCGCGCAAGTAATGCAACGGCTTCCAGCCATGGTTGGTGGCGGAGACGAAGACATTGTTGACGTCGAGCAACAGGCCGCAACCGGATTTCTGCGCGATTTCGCGGATGAAATCGGTCTCGCTCATGGTGGTCTGTTCAAAGGCTACGTAGGTAGACGGGTTTTCCAGCAGGATTGGCCGCTTCAGACGATCCTGGATCTGACCGATATGGGCCACAACGCGGTTGAGGGTCTGGTCGTTGTAGGGTACCGGCAAAAGGTCGTTGAAATAGCCTGCGTCATGGCTCGACCAGGCGAGGTGCTCGGACACCATTGCCGGCTCGTAGCGCTCGACAACCCTGGCGAGGCGTTCGAGATGGTCCGGATTGATGCCGCTTTCGGATCCGATCGACAGGCCCACACCATGGACGGACAGGGGGAATTCTGCCCGAATGGCTTCAAGTCCGCGGTGCGGAGGGCCACCGTCGCCCATGTAGTTTTCGGCATGGACCTCGAGAAAGCCGATACGGTAGTCGTCGGCCAGGATGGCATCAATGTGCTCGGTCTTCAGGCCCGCCCCCGCTCGGGGCGGAAGCGGACCATCGGGGAAACGGGACGCCGCGACAATCGGCGATGTGGGGGCGGACTGCGTCATCTTCAGGGTCCCGTTTCCTGGTGTTTCTTCAGATCAGGCCGGCAGGTCGCGGTCCAGCGGCTCGAGAGAACCCATGCGGCCACCTTCAACGCTCATCGTGGTGCAGGTGCCCGCATCAACAGTTTTCCAGGCGTTGCCCTGGTAGTCGACCGTGGATGTACCAGCACAAGTGGTGCCGGGCCCGGCGGCGCAATCATTCTTGCCTGCCATGGCAACACCATAGCATTTTTCCGTGGCGGCTGCTGCGCCTTGTGTGGAGCCGAGGAATGCGGTGCCGGAAATAGCCATGGCTACTGCGCCTGCAAGAGCTGACGCGCCGACAATCGTTTTATGTGACATGATGTTCTCCTTGGATGTTCTGAGACCTTGTTCCGAACTATTCCCGTCCGGCAGAACAACCATGACAACTTCAACCATCACTTGGAAATCAAGCGCACGTTATCCCGCATCACTTGAGCGTGAGCCAGGTGTGAAGCAGATTTGTCTTGCTGGGGAAGGCAAGGCGCTTCCCTGCGCTGTCAGCCAAGCATGGCTATGAACTGGTCGACGTGCTCCTGAGTGGTGGCGAAGCTTGTCACCAGCCTGATCATGGTCTCGTCCGGGCCGACCAGGTGGGCTGCCGAACGCGGCGCTGCCCATTCATAGAACATTGCTCCCTTGTCGGCGAGCTGCTTGGACAGTGCTTTCGAGATAATGGGGAAGGTCTCGTTTGCAGGGCTCTGCCAGGCAAGGCGCGCATTCGGCGAACTGTTGATGCCCGCTTGCAGACGCGCCGACAAAATGTTTGCGTGCCGCGCGATGTCGAGCCAGAGATCGCCCTCGAAATAGGCGTCGAACTGGGCAGCGATAAAGCGGCTCTTGGAAAACAGCTGCGCTGCACGCTTGCGCAGGAAGGGTGCCTGCTCGGCCATCTCGGGCTTGAGAAAGACCAGGGCTTCGGCACACCAGCATCCGTTCTTGGTGCCGCCGAAGGAAACCATGTCAATGCCCAGATCCACCGTCATCTGCGCCGGGGTAAGGTCAAGGGCGACAAGGGCATTGGCGAAACGGGCGCCATCCATGTGCAGCGGCAGGCCATGGGCCCTGGCAATGGCGGAAATCGTACGGATTTCGTCCGGGCTATACACAGTTCCCGATTCAGTCGCCTGGGTGAGCGTGATCGCCATCGGCTGTCCGGCATGGACAAAGCCTGCGGGGAAACGCGCGATCTGCGCTTCCAGACTGGCTGGATCCATTTTTCCCTCCGGCCCTTCCACCGGTGCAAGCCTCGCGCCATGGCTGAAGAATTCAGGTGCGCCGCATTCATCGGCAATCACGTGGGCTTCGCTGTGACAGAAGGTCACGCCACCTGGCCGGTTGACCGCAGACAGGGCGAGCGAGTTGGCGGCAGTCCCGGTGCCGACAAAGAACACTGCTACTTCTCGTTCGAACACCTCGTTGAACCTCTGCTCGACCTTGCGATCGAGATCGCTGGCACCGTAGGCCGGAGCGAAGCCGGTCGAATGGGCTGTCAGCGAGGCAGCGATTGCCGGGTGGGCGCCTGCCCAGTTGTCCGAAGTGAAGATCATGAAGGGGGTCTCCGATAACGTATGGAACTGTGTCGGCTATTGCATGATTTTGCAGGCATTCAAAGGGGAAGCCCTCGTGAGCATCGAAACTGAAGCCGCGGTAGAGGAAAAGTCTGAAAAGAGGGCTCTGCGCTGACTCCGCACCGCCGACAGCAAAACACCGGAAAGGGATTGGTAGGCGTAACAAAGTTGCGTTGAGTGGACCCATTCGATCATTTTAGGTCGTGAAGGTGTGGTTTTTTGAGTCGGGCATCTTGCGCAACGCCCTGCATTCTGTCATAGAACAATCGAAATAGGACAGCCTTGCTGTCCTATTTGTGTCTGACATGCTCGACTGGCAAAGGCCTGATTGGACGCAAGGGGCTGAGAGCGGTATCTGCCGCATTTGCGATGCGGCGGTTCAAGGTGACCGTACTACCCCTTCATGATACAAACCACGCTGCGTGCCCGCACACACCGGGTGAACCTGAGAGGCGCGCATGGCCAGACGACAATTGTATCCGGAACGCAAGGCGCCGCCGCACCCGGCGGGGGCGTAGGATGGGCCGGGATCAACCGCTACGGCGGCCATGAAGGAGGAATGAAGATGGCAGACCTTTCACCATCTCTGACGGACGTTACCGCTTGCGAGGCTGTTGCCGTGCGCAAGGCGACCACCGCGCAGACCTTTGGATTGCCGCCCAAACAGGGGCTTTATGACCCCCGCAACGAGCATGATGCCTGCGGCGTCGGATTTGTTGCGCACATGAAGGGCAAGAAGTCGCACCAGATCGTGCGCGACGGCCTGTTCATGCTTGAGAACCTCACGCACCGTGGCGCGGTCGGCGCGGACCCGCTGATGGGCGATGGCGCCGGTCTGCTGGTGCAGATTCCCGATCGCTTTTTCCGCGAAGAGATGGCCGAGCAGGGCGTCACCCTGCCTGCTTCCGGCGACTACGCAGTGGGTTTCATCTTCATGCCGCAGGACGATGCGCTCTGCGATCACCTCAAGGGAATCATTGCCGAGGTTGTTGCCGACGAAGGCCAGATCTTGCTCGGCTTCCGCGATGTACCGGTCGACAATTCGTCGCTGTCCAAGGCGCCCGAGATTGCCGCAACCGAACCGCGCCATGTCCAGGTGTTCATCGGCCGGGGCGAGGGCGTCGACGACCAGTCCGATTTCAAGCGTCAGCTGTTCGTGCTGCGCAAGGTGATCTCGAACCGGGTCTACAACGAGATCGATGATGGCGATGACGGCTTCTATTTCGTCTCGCTGTCGACGCAGACCGTGGTCTACAAAGGCATGTTCCTTGCCTACCAGGTCGGCGCTTATTACAAAGACCTCAGCGACCCGCGGTTTGAATCTGCCGTCGCGCTGGTTCACCAGCGGTTTTCGACCAACACGTTTCCGTCATGGAAGCTTGCCCACCCCTACCGGATGGTGGCCCATAACGGCGAAATCAACACGCTGCGCGGCAATGTCAACTGGATGGCAGCGCGTCAGGCGTCGGTCTCGTCTCCGCTGTTCGGCGATGATATTTCAAAGCTTTGGCCGATTTCCTACGAAGGCCAGTCCGATACGGCGTGCTTCGACAATGCGCTCGAATTTCTAATCCGCGGCGGCTACTCGATGGCGCATGCGGTGATGATGCTGATCCCGGAAGCCTGGGCCGGCAACGCGCTGATGAGCGAGGACCGCAAGGCTTTTTACGAGTATCACGCTGCCCTGATGGAGCCCTGGGACGGGCCGGCCGCAGTTGCCTTTACCGATGGCGTCCAGATCGGCGCGACGCTCGACCGCAACGGGCTTCGTCCGGCGCGCTACATCGTCACCGATGACGACCGGGTAATTATGGCCTCGGAAGCCGGTGTCCTGCCGGTGGAGGAAAGCTCGATCGTCAAGAAGTGGCGGCTGCAGCCTGGCAAGATGCTGCTTATCGACATGGAAGAAGGCCGGATCATTTCCGACGCCGAAGTCAAGTCGGGCCTGGCCGCCAAGCACCCCTACCGCGAATGGCTCGAGCGGATACAGCTGATCCTCGAGGATCTGAAGCCGGTTGAACCGCGGGCGCTGCGCAAGGACGTCTCGCTGCTCGACCGCCAGCAGGCGTTCGGCTACAGTCAGGAAGACACCAAAATCCTGATGGCGCCGATGGCGACCACCGGACAGGAAGCCATAGGCTCAATGGGCACGGATACGCCGATTTCTGCCATGTCGCAGAAGTCGAAGCTGCTCTACACCTATTTCAAGCAGAACTTCGCCCAGGTCACCAACCCGCCGATCGACCCGATCCGCGAAGAGCTGGTGATGAGCCTGGTCTCGTTCATCGGGCCACGGCCGAACATCCTCGACCATAAGGGGGCTGCGAAGAAGAAGCGGCTCGAAGTGCGTCAGCCGATCCTTACCAATGGTGACCTCGAGAAGATCCGCTCGATCGGTCATACCGAAGACCGTTTCGACACCAAGACGCTCGACTTCACCTATTCGAGCGACAAGGGCTCGGATGGTATGAAGGCGGCCCTTGACCGGCTGTGCGACCGGGCCGAGGAGGCTGTGACCGGCGGCTACAACATCATCATCCTGTCCGACCGTCAGCTCGGTCCGGACCGGATCGCGATCCCGGCATTGCTGGCGACCGCCGCCGTCCATCACCACCTGATCCGCAAGGGGCTTCGTACATCTGTCGGCCTCGTGGTGGAATCTGGCGAGCCGCGCGAAATCCATCATTTTGCCTGCCTGGCCGGTTATGGGGCGGAAGCGATCAACCCGTATCTCGCTTTCGACACGCTGCTCGACATGCATGCGCGCGGCGAGTTCCCGCCGGAAGTCGACCGGTACGAGGTCGTCTCGCGCTACATCAAGGCGATCGGCAAGGGCATCCTCAAGGTGATGTCCAAGATGGGGATCTCGACCTATCAGTCCTATTGCGGAGCGCAGATTTTCGACGCGATCGGACTGTCGAGCGAGTTCGTCAAAACCTACTTCACCGGCACGGCAACGACCATCGAGGGTGTCGGACTGGCCGAGGTGGCATCCGAAACCGCCGAGCGCCACCGGCTGGCGTTTTCCAGCGATCCGGTGCTCGCCACCTCGCTGGAAGTGGGCGGCGAATATGCCTACCGGATGCGTGGCGAGGAACATGCCTGGACTCCGGATGCGGTTGCCACCCTGCAGCATGCCGTGCGCGGCAATGCCAAGGACCGCTATCGCGAGTTTGCGGACATGGTCAATGAGTCGACCCTGCGGATGAATGCGATCCGTGGCCTGTTCGAAATCCGCACCGCCGAGAATCTCGGCCGCAAGCCGGTTCCGCTCGACGAGGTAGAACCCGCAGCGGACATCGTGAAGCGGTTTTCCACCGGTGCGATGTCGTTCGGATCGATCAGCCGTGAAGCGCACACCACGCTGGCGATTGCCATGAACAAGATCGGTGGGAAGTCGAACACCGGCGAGGGCGGCGAGGAGCCGGATCGCTATCTGCCGCTCTATGGCGGTGGCCGCAATCCCGAGCGCTCGGCGATCAAGCAGGTGGCCTCAGGCCGGTTTGGCGTGACGACGGAGTACCTGGTCAACGCGGACATGATCCAGATCAAGGTCGCGCAGGGCGCTAAGCCGGGCGAGGGTGGTCAGCTGCCAGGCCACAAGGTCGATGCGACGATCGCGAAGACACGGCATTCAACACCCGGTGTGGGCCTGATCTCGCCGCCGCCGCACCACGACATCTACTCGATCGAGGATCTGGCACAGCTGATTTTCGACCTGAAGAACGTCAATCCAGAAGCCGACATCTCGGTCAAGCTGGTTTCGGAAGTGGGTGTGGGCACGGTTGCTGCCGGCGTCGCCAAGGCGCGTGCAGACCACATCACCGTGTCCGGCTATGACGGCGGAACCGGCGCATCGCCGCTGACTTCGCTCAAGCACGCCGGCGGTCCATGGGAAATCGGGCTGGCCGAGACCCACCAGACGCTGGTGCTCAACGGCCTGCGCTCGCGTATCGCGCTGCAGGTCGATGGCGGTCTCAAGACCGGCCGCGACGTGATCGTGGGTGCCCTGCTGGGTGCCGACGAGTTCGGCTTCTCGACCGCCCCATTGATCGCGGCGGGCTGCATCATGATGCGCAAGTGCCATCTCAACACCTGCCCGGTGGGTGTCGCCACGCAGGACCCGGTTCTGCGCAAGCGTTTCAAGGGCACGCCTGAGCATGTCATCAACTACTTCTTCTTCATCGCAGAGGAAGTGCGCGAATGGCTCGCTGCCATGGGCTACCGCAATCTCAATGAGATCATCGGTCAGTCGGAGCTGCTGGCGAAGGATGGCATGATCGAGCACTGGAAGGCCAAAGGCCTCGATTTCAGCCGGATCTTCTACAAGCCGGATGCGCCGAAGGAAAAGATCTACTGGACTGAACGCCAGAACCATCCGATTGCCGATATTCTCGACAGACAGCTGATCGAGAAGGCGATGCCCGCACTCGAAGCCAAGGAAAAGGTCGAGTTCGACGTCGAAATCAAAAATGTCGACCGTTCGGCCGGCGCAATGCTGTCGGGCGAGGTCGCCAAGCGGTTCGGCCACAAGGGATTGCCGGAAGACACCATTACCGTGAAAATGACCGGCACTGCGGGGCAGTCTTTCGGGGCCTTCCTTGCACATGGCGTCACCTTCGATCTGGCTGGCGACGCCAACGACTATGTCGGCAAGGGGCTTTCGGGTGGCTGCATCATCGTGCGCCCGCCGGAAAACTCACCAATCATGGCGGAAAACTCGATCATCGTCGGCAACACCGTGCTTTACGGTGCGATCGAGGGCGAGTGTTATTTCCGCGGTGTCGCCGGCGAGCGCTTTGCCGTGCGCAACTCGGGTGCCATCGCGGTTGTCGAGGGCGTTGGCGATCACGGTTGCGAATACATGACCGGCGGCCTCGTGGTGGTGATCGGCGAGACCGGCCGCAACTTCGCAGCCGGCATGTCCGGCGGTGTTGCCTATGTGCTGGATGAGGCAGGCGACTTTGCCACCCGCTGCAATATGGCGATGGTCGAATTGGAGCCGGTGCCCGAGGAGGACGATATTCTCGAGAAGCTGCATCACCATGGCGGCGATCTTGCCCACAAGGGCCGGGTGGATGTCTCGGGCGACATGACAAGGCATGACGAGGAGCGGCTGTTCCAGCTGATCTCCAACCACATGCACTATACCGGGTCGACCCGCGCCAAGGAGATCCTCGACAACTGGGCTGATTACCGTCCCAAATTCCGCAAGGTGATGCCGGTGGAATACCGGCGTGCGCTTGAGGAGATGGAGCGGATGCGCATGGGCGTGGCGGCGGAATGAGATCGATGATCACATCCACCACACACACCATTGAAGGCCGTGAAATCGCCGAGTACCGCGGCATTGTCACCGGCGAGGCGATTCTCGGAACCAATATCTTCCGGGATCTCTTCGCCGGAATTCGCGACATCGTCGGCGGACGCTCGGGTGCTTACGAGAAAGCATTGCGTGAAGCGCGCGAGATCGCGCTCCAAGAGATGCAGGATGAGGCTGCGAAACTGGGTGCGAATGCCGTCATCGGCGTCGATCTCGACTACGAAAATATTTCAACCGGATCCAGTGGTTCGATGCTGATGGTTTCAGCTTCAGGGACTGCGGTCGTCATCCGGTGAGGGAGTAGAATATGGGTAAGGTAACGGGTTTTCTCGAAATCGACCGGCAGACGGCGAAATATCAGCCGGCGTCTGACCGGATTCGCCATTTCCGCGAGTTCACCATCCGGATGAGCGACCAGGAAGTCCAGAAGCAGGCGGCGCGCTGCATGGATTGCGGCATCCCCTATTGCCATGGTCCAACCGGCTGTCCGGTCCACAACCAGATCCCCGACTGGAACGATCTGGTCTACAACAACAACTGGGAAGAGGCGATCCGCAACCTGCACTCGACCAACAACTTCCCCGAATTCACCGGCCGCATCTGTCCCGCGCCGTGCGAGGAAGCCTGCACGCTCAACCTCGAGGATGCGCCCGTCACCATCAAGACGGTGGAACAGGCGATCGCCGACAAGGCCTATGAGATGGGCTTCATCGTGCCGCAACCGGTAACAAGCAAGTCCGGCAAGACGGTCGCCATCATCGGTTCGGGACCGGCCGGTCTGGCAGCGGCACAGCAGCTTGGCCGCGCCGGACACGAGGTTCATGTTTACGAGCGGGAAAGCCGGCCGGGCGGTTTGCTGCGTTACGGCATTCCGGACTTCAAGATGGAGAAGCACTTCATCGATCGCCGCATCGAGCAGATGGAAGGCGAAGGCGTCACCTTCTTCTGCAACGTCAATGTCGGCGTCGACAAGAGCATGGACGAACTGCTCGCAGCCTATGATGCGGTGCTTTACACCGGCGGCTCGGAGAAGCCGCGTGACGTGGGTATCCCGGGTGCGGACCTTGTTGGCGTGCATGATGCGATGCCTTACCTTGTGCAGCAGAACAAGCGGGTTGCGCGCGAAAGCATCGACAATGTCGGGTGGCCGTCCGATCCGGTGCTTGCCGGTGGCAAGCATGTGGTCGTGATCGGTGGCGGTGACACCGCATCCGACTGTGTCGGCACCGCATTTCGCCAGGGCGCGGTCAAGGTCACCCAGCTCGACATCCGGCCGCAGCCGCCGGAGAAGGAAGACAAGCTCGCCGTATGGCCATACTGGGCCACAAAAATGCGCACCTCCTCCTCCCAGGCGGAAGGTGCTGTTCGCGAGTTCCAGGTCGGCACGCTCGAACTGGTCGGCGAGAACGGCATTCTGACCGGCGTCAAATGCTGCCATGTGGATGAGAAGCGCCAGCCCCTGGCCGGCACCGAATTCGTCATCAAGGCAGATCTGGTGTTCGTGGCGATTGGCTTTAACGGGGTTCTTGAAACCGGCGTGGTGAGCGATCTGGGCGACAAGCTGAAGATTGATATTGACCGCCGTGGTTCGACCAATGTCGCGGCCAATGATAAGGACTATCGCACCTCGGTGGACAAGCTCTGGGCAGCTGGCGATGTGCGCCGGGGGCAGAGCCTGGTGGTCTGGGCAATCCGGGAAGGCCGTCAGGCCGCACGCGAAATCGATCTGAGCCTGATGGGTGCCACAGATCTGCCGCGGTAAGTATCGGACATGAACTGGCCGTGCTCAGTCAAGTGTATCTGAGCACGGCGCCAAGCGGGGATCAGGGCTCAACACGTGGCCAGCTGAAATTGTCCACCCGCCCCTGGGGCGCCTCAGGCAACAGGCCATCTATCACCAGCTTATCGCGCGGGGAGCGGACCAGCCCCGCCGTTGCCGGCATCTCACCCAGCAATGCCGTTCCGCCGTCAAGAGCCGGATCTGTCATGGCCACCGGCAACGTTCGCTGGATCGCGGCAGCGTTTTCACCCGGTGCGGGGGGCATGAATATCTCCGGGAAATTGGCGGAATCGAGCGCCGAGATGCCTTCTGCAGCGGCGTCACCCAGTAACCTCCGGATCGATTTTTCGGCATAGAACGCGATCTTGCGGCGACCGGCCTTGGTCACGTTGATGCCGTCGGAGCCACGAAGCCTGACCTGCTGTCCATTGATGTCGGACCCGGTGTAGATGAATTTGCCTTCCTCATCGACAAAACCATCCCAGATGTCGATAAATTCGCCGCCGGCCATTTCGACCTGCTTGCGGACGATACTGTTGAGGGCGACCATGTCCGTAGTCATGGATGGGGACTTGAAGGCTGGAAGCCCGATCCACAGCAGCGGGGTCTTTCCACCCCCCAACGCGTCGATCAGCGCGCGGGTCCGGCGCTCATATTCTGCGACCCAGCTCGGCGATCGGACGGGCTCACGATTGCCGTCAACAAGGAGCTGCTGGCGGTCGTTGGAGCCGAGCTGGACGACAACGATGGAGGGTTGCACCTCTTCAAAGATACCACGGGCCTGTTCCGGCCAGTTGTAGTAATCATCGCGCACCAGGCCGGATGACCCGTTCGTGCGTTCAATGACAACAACACCGGGAGCTTGAGCAAACGCCTCGGAGAGACCGTCAGCTGTCCCGTTTGCAAGGAAATCGCCGACGACGAGGATCTTGCGGGCGTTGTCCAGCTTTTCGACGACCGGCTCCGGTGGTGGCGCAATGGCTTTGGGCGAACGAGCCCTGTTAACCCGGCTTGTGCGAGCCGGCGCCGGCGCAGAAGCCGAAGCTTCCTCCTTCTTGCTGCTTTGCTTGCTGCCAAACAACAACTGCAGAAACGACTTCCGTTCCACCCGTTCCTCAGCTTGTGCAGGCTGAACCTGCTGCAAAACAGCTAATCCGCACATCGTCAACAGGACTGTGAGTGCAGCCAGGCGCAGCAGGTGGCGTATTTGGAACGCACCGGTGCACTCTCCCGGGGAGCACTTCGTCCGGGAGAGGCGGTGGGTGTCTTGGATTTTAATTTCGGCGGATCGCATCCAGTATCTTCTGCGATGGAACTGCCTCGCCGGTCAAGCCGGTGCGCGATTGAAAGGCTGCGATGGCTGCTTTGGAGCCCGATCCGAAATTGCCGTCGATGTCACCATCGTAATAGCCCAGTTGCTTGAGCCGGGTCTGCAACTCGAACTTTTCCTTGACGTCAAGGGTACCGGCCGGCCGCGGCCAACGCTGATCCACACCGCCATATCCGGCGATTTCATCGGCGAGAACACCCACACCGAGGGCGTAGGAATCGGAGTTGTTGTAGCGCTTGATGACGAAGAAATTCTTGGTCATGAGGAAGGCCGGTCCATTCGCGCCACCTGGCATTTTGAGCTCGGCACGGCGGCTGCCGACCGGGAAGCTCTTGCCGCTGGGGCGGGTGAAGCCAAGTGCTGCCCATTCCGCCAGCGTTTTGGTCTGGCCGTTGTACTTGGCGCCACCCCTGGGTGCCACGGATTCGTAGCCCCAGGTTTCGCCGGTTCTCCAGCCATTCTTCTTGAGCAGATTTGCAGCGGTTGCCAGTGCATCGGGAATGGAATTCCAGATGTCGCGGTGGCCGTTGCCGTCGGCATCGATCGCATAGGCGAGATAGCTGGTGGGAATGAACTGGGTATGCCCCATGGCGCCGGCCCAGGAGCCGGTCATTTCGCGGGTGGAAATGTCACCTGTCTGCAGGATCTTGAGTGCAGCCACCAGCTGCTGGCGGGCAAACTTCGCCCGCTTCGGGTCGGCATAGGCAAGCGTTGCAAGCGCTTGGGGTACATAGTGCAGCCGGTCGGTCTTGGTGAGGATTTCACCGTAATTGGACTCCATCGACCAGATCGCCAGGAGAACCGAGGCGTCGATGCCGAAGTGACGTTCGATCGCCTCGAGAGTCCTTTTGTGCCTGGCCTGCATCTCGCGGCCCTTGGCGATGGTGTAGGGATTGACGCGCGAATCGAGATAGTCCCAGACCTTGGTGGTGAATTCGGGCTGATAGCGTGCCTTTTCCAGCACCACCGGATCCGGTGCAGTGACGCCACTGAATGCCTTTTCATAGGTCGAACGGGAAATCCCCGACTTTGCGGCAGTGCTGTAAAAGCCCGAAACCCATTTCAGAAAACCTGCATCGGCCTGGGCCGGCAGCGGAGACAACACTGTTGCAAAGAGGCAGAGGCTGGCGGCGCGGACGAATTTGCTGGGTGATCGGATCATGTTCCAAGCATCCTGTTGATGAGGGCTGTTTCGGGTGACTGATCGGCAATCATATCCCGGAGCCGTCAACAAATCGTTTACCATAATCTATCCCCTGACGGTTGGATCGAAGGGCACGGCGGGTTACGCTAAGGGCTGTAAGCGGTACTGATTTCGGTCCGTGAACCGCTTACCGGACATACGGAAAGCGGGATATTCACCGCAGCGCCGCGCCCGTATTGTGGACCGGCTGATTTTTGCCGCCGATTTGCAGTCGACTGATTGAACGATACACTGGCAACTGCGTTGGTCCGTTTCTAACAATCGGTGCCTGCTGATCCGCGATCGACTGAATGCACCGGGGCGATAATCTATCAGAAATGAGGAAAATACATGACGATGACGATACGCAAGGTCAGAAAAGCGGTGCTGCCGGTTGCGGGACTGGGAACCCGTTTTCTCCCCGCAACCAAGGCCGTTCCCAAGGAGATGCTGACCGTGGTCGACAAGCCCGTGGTTCAGTATGTCGTTGAAGAAGCCATGGCAGCGGGTATCGAGCATTTTGTGTTTGTCACGGGCCGCAACAAGGCGGTCATCGAGGATCATTTCGACATTCAGGTTGAGCTCGAAGCGACGCTGCGCGAACGCGGCAAGACAGTCGAACTCAAATCGCTGGAAGACATGCTGCCCAAGGCCGGCGCCACCAGCTTCACCCGGCAGCAGGCACCGCTCGGCCTCGGTCATGCAGTGTGGTGCGCACGCGACATCGTCGGAGACGAGCCCTTCGCCCTGTTGCTGCCCGACATGGTGATGCATGACGAGACCGGCTGCCTTGCCGGCATGGTCGACCTTTACGAAAAAGTCGGCGGCAACATCGTTGCGGTCGCGGAATGTGATCCCGAACTGGCGCACAAATACGGTATCGTCGGCAAGGGCGAGGAACTCGACGGCGGATTTCGCATCACCGAGATGGTTGAAAAGCCGGAAAAAGGCACCGCACCGTCGAACTATTACATCAATGGCCGGTATATTCTGCAGCCGGAAATCTTCGACATCCTGGCGCGGCAGGAGCGCGGTGCCGGCAATGAAATCCAGGTCACCGACGCGATGCTGAAACTGGCGGAAGACCAGCCATTCTCGGCCTATGCCTTTTCTGGAGAGACATACGATTGCGGCTCCAAGGAGGGTTTCATTCTCGCCAATGTCGCCTTCGCACTTGGCCGTTCGGACATCAAGCCACTGGTTGCCGACGGGCTGAAAAACCTGATCTCACAGGCTTGAGGCGATCAGGAGCAGACAGAGACACGGAGGACGGGCTTGATCCCGTCCCCTATCTGCGGAGCTTGAGACCCAGTCCGAGGCGCATTGTCTCCTCGTCGGTGCCGCCGGTTTCCCTGGTTCGTTCGTAGCTCGCATCTGCTTCCAGGTCGAGATAGCGGTTGACGCTCCAGGTCAGGCCGGCTGAGGCACCGTAGCTGCGCTGGTTGCTGCGGCCGCTGCCGGGATCATAATCCCGGAGGCTTGCCGTCGCGCCAAGGCGGGCGACGAGATTATTGCGGATCTGCTGCGTCAAAGTGGAATCAAGCTCATAGACAATCGCGCCCGACTGGCCTGCCGTGGTTGCGGATTCGAGTGTGGTGGCCAGACCGAGATTGAGATCGGTGCCCCGCAAGGGCGACCAGTTGAGCTCTCCGTCGACGGTCAGTCCGGATATGTCGGAAAGGTTGGCGTCATCAAGCTCGCGCAACACGTAGCCCGCTGCGAACTCGCCCGAGAGTTTCTCCCCCAGGTCTACCTCCGCGCCGGCGCGGACGCCCCAGGTCTTGGAAGACCTTTCGGCTCCAGTGGAGTCCAGTCGCTGATCGTATTTTTCACGACCGACATAGGCTTCGAGAAATGGAACCAGGGCTGGGGAAATTTCGTAGCCGATCCGGGCGGTGACCTGGGTGCCCAGCGTGTCACGGTCATCGAGCTGCACGCTGGTGCCATCGGCGAGCGTGGCGTCACCATAGAGGGTGCGGGTGATGTCGAGTGTGGTCGAGCCGCGGAGCAACCCCAGGCTTTTCTGCAGCCCGGCACTTGCCCGAAGTTCGTGGATGCCGGCCTGGGTTGTGGCCCCGGAAATGGCATTCGGATCGGTGCGGCTTTCCTGCGAGTAACTGTAGCCAGTGCCGAACAAGGCGGTGATGGCATTGACGAGGTCGAGGTTGAGCTGCGCATTGAAATCCGCACTTGGGGTCTCCGTACCGGTGCCGGATAGGTTTTTCTGCAGGGTGCCCGTTCCGTCGGCACGAAACTGATGCCGGGACCAATCGGACTCGAGCGTCCCGGACAAAGTGGTCTGGCTGTAGGTGCGCCGGGGCCGGTCGCTGCCATAGCGGACCGATTCATGCACCACTCTCTGGTCAAGAGTGGGGCGCAGCGTCAGGGTGCCCAAGGAAATCCCGGGCACCGCAGCCTCGTCGGTCGAGGTGTCGAGAGGCAGATCATCAATTGTGCCGACGCGGGCGTTCTGGCGTGCAAGACCTGCGGCATAGTCCTGGTCTGCCTGGCTGAGATCGGAGGGTGACGGGATGGTTCCGGTGATGTCTTCCCCGGTCTGCAGACCGAATTCCGTGGCAGAACCTGGCTCGCCTGTCGCAACTGTTGTTCCGAAAGTTCCCGTACCGCTTGCCGGAACTGTCCCGCCCGTGGCAGGGCCTGGAAGCGCGCCATAAAGTGTCGAGGCGGCGGGCTGGTTGGCGGGGAGAGGCGCTTCGGAGGTGCCGCGAAGCTGGTAGAACCCGTCCGAGGAGCTTGAACCGGATGCCGATTGTGCATTTGCTGCGGGAAACGCTGCCAACAGGCAGAACGCCGACACGGTGAGACGAAGTCCGCCACGACGCACAGCTATACGTGTCTGTATGGTCTCAATGGGGTCGCGCATGCGGCTTGGGTTCCGGCCTCGTCCAAATCTTGTCAAACCGTAAACACTTGTGGTTAACGCAAGGTTTCGATCTGCCGTTTTGCGCTTCCGAGATGTGGTTGATGGACATGGGCGCAGCAAAGCGATATTGCCGCCTGATGAAGAAGATTTTGCCAGATTACCCACGCAGCGAGATGCTGAGTTCGGCGGGGCGAACGATCCAGACCGAAAAGGCCGGCTTGGACGCGCTGGCCGCAGCTCTGGAAAACGGGTTGGCGGACCCTTTCACACGGGCAGTGGAGGCCATCGGAGCCATATCCGGACGCGTCATCGTCACCGGTGTCGGCAAGAGCGGGCATATCGGGGCCAAGATCGCCGCAACCCTGGCGTCCACCGGTACCCCGGCGCATTTTGTCCACCCGGCAGAAGCCAATCATGGCGACCTCGGCATGATTGCCAAGGATGATGCGATTGTCGTTTTGTCCTGGTCCGGTGAGACCGCCGAACTCAAGGGCATCCTCGCCTATTCCCGGCGCTTCAGCATTCCGCTTGTCGCCTTCACGGCGGGCGGCGAGTCCGCGCTTGGACGGGAGGCCGACATCGTGCTGCTGCTGCCGCGCGAGCAGGAGGCCTGTCCGCATGGGCTGGCGCCAACGACCTCGACGCTGATGCAACTGGCGCTTGGCGACGCCCTTGCGGTGGCGCTGCTCGAGGCCAAGGGTTTTACCGCCGGCGATTTCCACACGTTTCACCCGGGCGGCAAGCTGGGAGCCACCCTGGCGCATGTGTCAGATGTGATGCACACAGGCGAATCTGTTCCGCTGGTTCCCTCGGGCACGCCGGTACCTGAAGCGATCATGACGCTGTCGTTGCGCAAGTTCGGCTGCGTCGGCGTGACTTCGCCGGACGGGCGTTTGATCGGCATCGTTACGGATGGCGATGTCGCTCGCAATCTGGGGCGAAACCTGGTCGATCAGCCGATCGATGCAATCATGACCAGCCAGCCCAAGACAATTGCACCGACCGCCCTGGCCAGCACCGCAATGGCAATCCTGAACAAGAACTCCATCGGCGCGCTGATGGTCACCGATCAGAATCTCTCGCCGATCGGGATCGTGCACTTCCATGATTTGCTGAGGATCGGGGTGGCCTGAAATCAGGCGCGTTCGACCGTCAAGCCGCCGGCCTTGGCGGTCGTGATGCGAACCTTTGCACCCGCCGGCATGTCCGGACCCTGGACAATCCATGTGGTGTCATCAAGCCTGACACGCCCTCTGCCGTCGACGATGGGATCTTCGAGTGTCGCCGTTCTGCCCACCAGACCTTCGACGCGCCTGTTGAGCATGGGCTGATCGCTCTCGGCGCTGGACGCGGTTAGCCGGCGACCGAGCAGCGCCATTGCAACGGCCAGCACGGCGAAGACCAGCAGCTGCACCTGCCAGCCCCAGAAAGCGGTGCCCCAGAGCGGAATAGAGACCGCGCCGACGACAATCGCGGCGAGCCCGATCCACAACAGGAAAACACCCGGAATCAGGATCTCCAGGCCGAGAAACAGCAGCCCCAGGATCCACCAGCTCCAGGGGCCGAGTTCGGTGATCAGGGCGGCGATCATGAATCCTGCTCTCCCCTGGCTTCGGGCGTATAGCCCGGTGTCGTACTGGTGCGCGGCGGCTGGCTAGGGACGCGTTTCTGCGCCGCCGGGCCATTGCTGCCGTCCTTGCCGAAGACCTCCTGTGCGATGGCGCCGATGCCGCCCAGCGAACCGATGAGCGACGAGGCTTCCAGTGGCATCAGGATGACTTTCTGGTTCGGTGCGGAGGCGATCTGGCCGAGAGCTTCGGTGTATTTCTGCGCGACGAAATAGTTGATTGCCGAGGTGTCTCCCTCGGCAATCGCGACCGACATCATCTGGGTGGCCTTGGCCTCGGCCTCGGCGAGACGCTCGCGGGCTTCGGCATCTCGGAATGCGGCGTCGCGGCGGCCCTCCGCTTCCAGAATGGCGGATTGCTTGGCGCCCTCTGCTCGCAGGATCTGCGAGTTGCGTGCGCCTTCGGCTTCCAGGATGTCGGCGCGTTTCTCACGCTCGGCCTTCATCTGGCGGCCCATGGCCTCGACCAGGTCAGTGGGCGGTGCAATGTCCTTGATCTCGATACGAGTTATCTTGATGCCCCATGGCGCAGCGGCCTGGTCGACAACCTTGAGCAGGCGATCATTGATCGCGTCGCGGTTGGACAGGAGTTCGTCGAGGTCCATCGAGCCCATGACCGAGCGGATATTGGTCATGGTCAGGTTGAGCAGCGCCTGCTCGAGATTGGAGACCTGATAGGCCGCCTCTGCGGCGTTCAGCACCTGATAGAAGGTGACTGCGTCGGCGGCAACGGATGCGTTGTCGCGGGTGATGACCTCCTGTGTGGGAATGTCGAGCACCTGCTCCATGATGTTGATCTTGCGGCCGATGCGGTCGATGAAGGGGACGATGATGTTCAGCCCCGGCGTCAGCGTCCTGGTGTAGCGGCCAAACCGTTCAACCGTGAAGGCGAACCCCTGCGGCACCGTCTTGATGCCGGAAAACAGCAGCAAGATCGCAATGACGACAATGACAACGACCGTGACGTCCAGTCCCAACATGGCCAGTGGCCTCCTCAACCCGCCTTAAAGATGCGGAGTTTCACCGCCTGCCTGAAAACAGGTAGTTGGTCTTAAGTGGGCATGCAATCGCCGGGGCGTATTATCTGCGCCCTCGGCTTGAAGAATCGCTGCTTCGAAAAGCCGGGTTCATACCCAGCCCTGGAGTTCGCGGCGGACGATGGTCTCGAGCACCTTCATCCCGCCTTCGCTGTCGTTCAGGCAGGGAATGTGGGTAAACTTCTCGCCGCCATGCTCGTGGAAGATTTCGCCCGCTTCGCCGGCAATTTCCTCAAGCGTTTCGAGACAGTCGGAGACAAAGCCGGGATTGATCACAGCGATGCGCTTGACGCCGTCCTTGGCGAGCTTCTCGACGGTCTTGTCGGTGTAGGGCTGGAGCCATTCCTCCGGACCGAAGCGGGACTGGAAGGTCGGCATCAGCTTCTCCTTCGGCCAGCCCAGCCGCTCACGCACGAGGCGTGCGGTCTTCATACACTGGCAATGATATGGATCACCCTTGAGGAAATAGGATTGCGGGATGCCGTGGAACGAGGCAAGCACGATCTCCGGTTCCCAGTCGAGGCTTTGGAGATGGGTTTCGATTGACTGCGCGATGGCCTCGATATAGGCGGGATCGTCGTGATAGGGCGGGACCGTGCGCAAGGCCGGCTGCCAGCGCATGTCCATCATCGCCTTGAAGGCCTTGTCGTTGACGGTCGCGGTGGTGGCTGCCGCATATTGCGGGTAGAGCGGGAACAGCACGATGCGATCGCAGCCGGCGTCTTTGAGCGCCTGCATCTTGTCGGGGATTGAAGGCTGGCCGTAGCGCATCGCCCAATCGACCATGACCGAGGGGTGATCGGCGAGGATGGCGCCAAGCCTGTCGGACTGGTTGCGGGTGTAGGTTCTCAGATAGCTCTCATCGAGATCCTTGTTCCAGATTTCCTCATAGGCCTTGCCGACGCGGCCGGGGCGGGTGTTGAGAACAATGCCGAACAGGATCGGATACCAGAAGACGCGCGACCACTCGATCACCCGCTTGTCGGTGAGGAATTCCTTGAGATAGCGCCGCATCGACCTGAAATCTGTGCCGTCGGGGGTGCCGAGATTGACGAGCAGCACGCCGACTTTCTGGATCTTGACCGGCGGATGTTCGGCGGGCAGTTCCCCCACAGGCCGGCAGGTTTCATCAGTCAGGGGCATGGTTCTGTTCACGGGGCGCGGTCCAATCCGGTGTTCATCTGCTCAATCTGTCGGCGGAGGCTATAGGTGCGTTCTTGCGGCCTGTGCGCCGTCTGCTCAACCGTCGAACGGAACATAGAGAACTCAATCGACAAATCAATCTTCTGCGGATGCGGCCTTTTGCCAGCGGCCGAAACAAAAAAGGGCCCGGTGAACCGGACCCTTTTTCTGTTCAAGACGGTTTCGACATCACTTGGCCGGGATGGTCAGTGTTTCTCCAACCACCAGGTCCTTGGGGTCCATAGAAGGATTGGCTTGTGCAATCTTGTTCCACATTGTCGCGTCGCCGAGATAGGTTCTGGCGAGATCCCAGAGCGTATCACCGGAGGCCACGACATGTTCCTTGCCGGCCATGGCGGCAGTGTCGGACGCCGGGGCTTCCTGTCCCATCTCCGCCTCGCCGCTCGCGGCGGCTTCTTCAGCGATCATCGGTGCCGAGGTGGTCAGATCCTTGAAGCCGGGCAGCGGCTCGGGAACTTCGACTGCGGCTTCCGCTGCAGGCGCAGCTTCGGCGGCAGGTGCGGTTTCCTCTGCTGCCGGTGCTGCGTCCTTGGTGGCCGCTGCGGATTCGGCCATCGGCTTTTCAGCTGCAGCCATCACGCGCCCGTCTGTGTAGGGCGTGTAGGGATTGTTCTTGGCCAGGTAGTCGGCGACAACCTGTTCGAGACCGGGACCGTAGTCGTAGGCGTTCATGCCGGCAGTGTTGAAGACGGAATAGCCGTCACCGCCACCGCGCATGTAGTTGTTGGTTGCAACCATGTAGGTTGCTTCCGTGTCGATCGGCTCAAAGCCGTCGCCCTTCTTCACCTCTACCGAGACAATGCGCGAACCGGGTTCGGCATTCTTGTCGAATGTGTAACGGAGGCCTGCGACCTGTGCGAAGCGACCTGCACCTTCCTCGATCTTGCTGGCGCCGTTTTCAAGGGCTGCAATCACATCGGAGCCCTTCAGCTCGAAAGTGGCAAGCGTGTTCTGGAATGGCAGGACGGTCAGCACCTCGCCCATGGTGATTTCACCGGCGTCGATGGATGAGCGCAGGCCGCCGCCGTTCTGGATGACAATGGAAACACCCTGGCTGGCCGTCCGGTCGAGCATGGCATCGGCGACCAGATTGCCCATGGAGCACTCGCCTGCGCGGCACACATCGCGGGAGCCGTCAATGATGTCGGTCGACGCGGAGACGACCTTAGTCTTCAGCTCCTCGATCGGGGCGCCGAGTTCGGTCACCCGTGCAGCAAAGGCTTCATCCGGGGTCACCGACGCATCGAGCAGGTGAGGGTCGCCTTTCGCGCTGATCACCTTGCCGTCATCGTCAAAGGTGACCTGAACTTCGCCGACATATTTGGAATAGGCGTAGGCCTGGACGATCGGGACCTCGACGCCAGATGGATTTGCCACCATAGTCGGATAGGGGCTGGCCGCGTTTTCGTCGGTGTTGGAGAGGAGCGTATGGCTGTGCCCGCCCACGATCACGTCGATGCCGTCGACCTGTGCGGCAATCTCTTCGTCTTTTGTAAGGCCGACATGCGAGATCAGGATGATCTTGTTGACGCCTTCGTCTTTTTCGATCTGGCTGACCGCACCCTTGAGATACTCGATCTCGTCGAGAATGAGAACCGAATCTCCTGGCGAAGAGGTTTCAACCGTGTCTGCGGCGAGCACAGACAGAAGGGCAATCTTTTCACCGCCGACTTCCTTGATGACATAGGGCTTGATCCGATCGCCGAGGACGGAATTGGCGCCGGCGATGGTGTTGCCGGAAATCACCGGGAACTCAACCATGTCGATGAAGTCGCGGAGCCCTTCGGGGCCGTCGTCGAATTCATGGTTTCCAACAGCCATCGCATCGAAGCCGATACCGTTCATAAATTCGGCCGCAGCCTCGCCCTTGTAGGTCGAGTAAAACAGCGAACCCTGAAACTGGTCGCCCGCGTCGAGCACCAGCACATTCGCGTTCTCGCCAGTCAGAGCCTCGCGGCGTTCGTCGATCTTGGTCTTGACCCGTGCAATGCCGCCGAAGCACTTGTCTTCGGCCTCATCCTCCGCCGAGCAGGTGGAATCGTACTTGTTGATGGATTCAATGCGCGAATGCAGATCGTTGATGTGCAGAATGTTGAGTGTGTAGTCGGCAAGAGCCGCTCCTGAAGTCAGGCCGAGAACCGACACTGACAACAAAGCGCGCTTTACAAATATGTTCATGGAATAGCTCCCTGTTTCGCTGCTCACTGCGTGCCTCGTGACGAATTCAGAGTGCGTCCGGGCAGGCTTGAACGAATGGTTTCACTAACCGCGGGGAACTTCAAGTGCAGGTTTCGCGTCGCACTGAAAATAGACAGGAATCAGGCGGTGTAGTCGCGTTCGTCGGCGATTACCTTGCCATCATTTGGCAGGCTGCCGGGAGGCGCAAGCTCCACCGTTCCGCGCAATTTCGCGATCGCCGCAAGCGTTGCCTCGATATCGTCGACCTCAAGACCCGCTCCTGCGGCCGGTTCAACCTTCAGCGTCATCACGTCGGCATCAGACGCGCGGCTGACAACGAGCCGAGCCCTGGCGATTCCGGGGTGCGCCCTGAGGATTTCAGCAACCTGTTTGGGGTCGACGAACATGCCCTTGATCTTGGTGCGCTGGTCGGCGCGGCCCATCCATCCCTTGATGCGGAGGCCGCTGCGGCCGCAGGGAGACTGGCCGGGCAGGATCGCAGAGAGATCTCCGGTCCCGAAACGGACCAGCGGATAGCCCGGATTGAGCGTGGTGACCACCAGTTCGCCGACTTCACCTTCGGGCACGGGGTCATCTGTTCCGGGGCGGACGACTTCGACAATCATGTCCTCATTGACAATCATGCCGGGGTGCGGCGCGCCCTGTTGATCAGCACTTTCATAGGCAATCACGCCAAGATCGGCGGTGGCGTAGCATTGCAGAACGGACACCCCGCGGTCGGTGTAGTACTGACGCAAGGAGGGAAACAATGCCCCACCCGATACCAGGGCCCGCTTGATACACGACAGATCCCGGCCCATCTCATCGGCCTTTTCAAGAATGGTCTTGAGGTAATCCGGCGTTCCGGTGAAGCCCGACGGCTGCAGCTTTGCGGCGGCGTCAACCTGGGCTTCGGTGTTGCCGACACCGGCCGGAAATACCAGGCATCCCAGGGCACGGGCGCCCTCGTCGAGAATGAAGCCGCCAGGGGTCATGTGATAGGCAAGGCTGTTGTGGACAACGTCACCGGAGCGAAACCCGGCCGCAAACAGCGCGCGTGCCGAGGCCCAGGGATCGATACCCAGACCCTGTGGTTCCCAGACCGGACCGGGCGACATGAAGACCCGGTTGCCGGTCAGTGCGTCCGGGTCGGCAAGGCCGCCGAACGGTGGATTGGCTTCCTGCATCTGCATCAGGTCGGGTTTTCGCAACACCGGCAACGCAGCGAGCGCCGTGCGGTCCGTCAGAGCGGCGGGATCAGGATGACCAAGCCAGGAATCGAGTGCCGGAAGCCGTTTGAGGCTGCGGCTCAGCAATGCCTGCAATGCCCCGAATGTTTCCTTCTCGCGAGCCTCGGAACCCCGCGTCTCGCGCTCATCGAAATGGCTGGTCATGGTCGTGCTCGTGCTTGCTTAGATGCGGCGTACCAGGGTGAACTGCGACCCGCTCGAAGAGGTGCAGTTGAGCTGGGACTGGGTGACAAGCGCGCAATTGACCCGTGACTGTGTCTGCCGCAGCAACGAGGTCAGCTCGATTTCGACGACTTGAGGCGAGACCTGGGTATAGGTGCCTTCGGCCAGCAATGAATTGGTGTCCGTGGTGCGTGTTTCAAAACGCCCGTTTGCAAAGCTTGAAATGATGCCGTTGGGATCGGTCCACTGGCCTTCGATGCCCTGCGGCTGTGGCACGGCGATCGGGCGTGGGGAGTAGGTTGCCGACTGGCAGGCAGCCAGCAGGCTGGCGAATGCGCCAATGGCGATGATGCGGTGGAGGTTCATGGCGCGGTGGTCCCCTTGAGCCGACGTCGATAGGATTCTGATAGTGAAACAATGCAGTGCCAGCGCGGCGAAAGCAAGGCAGCTGCATCCCGGCCGGCGCGGACGCCGGTCGGGTTTGGTGCAAGTGTTGTAAACCTAGCGCACAAGAACGTTGCGGAACTGCCAGGGGTCGCTTTCGTCGATATCCTCGGGAAACAGGCCCGGACGTCCGGTCAGCGGTGTCCAGTCGGTGTAGTGGCCTTCCACCGGACCAAGGTAAGGTGACTGCACCTCGAGGCAGCGCTTGTAGTCGACCTCGTCTGCTTCGACGATGCCAGCCTTCGGGTTCTCCAGTGCCCAGACCATGCCGGCCAGAACTGCTGAGGTCACCTGCATGCCGGTGGCGTTCTGATAGGGCGCGAGGCGGCGGGTTTCCTCCAGCGAAAGACGCGAGCCGTACCAGTAGGCGTTCTTGTCGTGGCCGTAGAGCAGCACGCCGAGTTCGTCGAGTCCCTCGACCAGCTCGTTTTCGTCGAGCACATGCTGGACAGGTTGCGCGTTGCCACCATTGCCGAACATCTCGTGCAGCGACAGGACTGCGTCGTTGGCCGGGTGATAGGCGTAATGGCAGGTCGGGCGGTAGCGGACATCGCCCTTCTTGTCCTTGACGGTGTAATAGTCGGCTATCGAAATCGACTCGTTGTGGGTGACGAGAAACCCGTATTGAGGACCCGGTGTCGGGCACCAGGTGCGCACGCGCGTATTGGCACCAGGTTGCTCGAGATAGATCGCCGCCTTGCAGCCCTTCTTGTGCTTCCTGGCGTTTTTCGGCATCCAGTTTTCGTGGGTGCCCCATCCGAGTTCGGCTGGCTGCAGGCCTTCGGCGATGAAACCTTCGACAGACCAGGTGTTCCAGAACACGTTGAGCGGCTTGGGGTTTTTGGTCAACTGGGTGTCTCGCTCGGCGATGTGAATGCCCTTGACGCCGACCTTCTTCATCAGCTTCGCCCAGGCCTCGCGGTCGTGCTGGTCCGGCTCTTCGAACCTGATGCCAAGGTCGTTGGCGAGGTTGACCAGCGCCTGCTTGACGAACCAGGACACCATGCCGGGATTGGCGCCGCAGGTGGAGACCGCGGTGGTGCCGCCTGGGTTCTTCCTTTTCTCAAGGCGGAGAGTCTCGCGCAGCGCGTAGTTGGTGCGCTCGGAATTCTTCATGTCCTTGTCGAAATAGAAACCGAGCCAAGGCTCGATCACGGTGTCGATGTAGAGCACGTCGAGCTTGCGGCAAAGCTTGATCAGATCGACCGAGCCTGTATCAACAGAGAGGTTGACGCAAAAACCCTGTCCTTCGCCTTCCGACAGAAGCGGCTTGAGCAACTCCTTGTAGTTTTCCTTTGTGACATGCGCCTTGATGTGGCGGATGCCGTGCTGGGCGAGGATTTCCATGTCCGCAGCATCATCGCGCGGATCGATGACGACCATCCGGCTCTTGTCGAACTTGAAGTGCCGCTCGATCAGCGGCAACGTGCCGCGGCCGATCGAACCAAAACCGATCATGACGATCGGGCCGGTGATGTCGCCATAGACTGGATAATCCTGCTGTGTCATGTCTTTCGCTCCGTAAAGGCGCTGCAGCCGTCTGCGGCGTAGCGGCGCTAAACCATACTTCATTGTTACAATAAAGCGAAATCAGACGCTCAGCTCTCCATGGCCTCCAGTTCGTCAATCAACCCTTCGATCATTGACAGGCCCTGGTTCCAGAATCCCGGATCCGAGGCGTCAAGGCCGAAAGGGGCAAGCAGTTCCGAATGGTGCTTGGTGCCGCCGGCCTTGAGCATGTCGAAGTAGCGGTCGCGGAAGCCTTCGGGTGTGTTCTCGTAAACGGAATAGAGCGAATTCACGAGGCAATCGCCGAAGGCATAGGCATAGACATAGAACGGCGAGTGGATGAAGTGCGGAATGTAAGCCCAGAAGGTTTCGTAGCCTTCTGACAGCTCGACCGCGGGCCCCAGGCTTTCCGATTGTACCTCGAGCCAGAGCGTGCCGAGCCGTTCGGATGTCAGTTCGCCTTCCCGGCGCGCGGTGTGCACACGGCGTTCAAACTCGTAAAATGCAATCTGGCGGACAACCGTGTTGATCATGTCCTCGACCTTCTGGGCCAGCATGGCCTTGCGCTCGCGACGGTCGGTGGTTCGCTCGAGCAGGGCGCGGAAAGTCAGCATTTCGCCAAACACCGAGGCAGTCTCGGCCAGGGTCAGCGGTGTCGACGACATCAGCGTGCCTTGCGCGCCCGCCAGCACCTGGTGCACGCCGTGCCCCAGCTCGTGCGCCAGGGTCATCACATCGCGCGGCTTGCCGAGATAGTTGACCAGGACATAGGGGTGAGCCGACGGGACCGTCGGATGGGCAAAGGCGCCGGAAATCTTGCCTGGACGGCTCGGTGCATCGATCCAGCTGCGGTCGAAGAAACGCCGGGCGATATCGGCCATTTCCGGAGCAAAGCCGTGATAGGCTGACAGGACGGTGTTCTTGGCTTCGTCCCAGGCGATGGTCTCACGCGGGGTTTCGGGCAGGGGGGCGTTGCGGTCCCAGAACTCGAGCTTCTCCAGACCCAGCCAGCGGGCCTTCATGGCGTAGTAGCGATGCGAAAGCCGCGGACAGGCTTCGCGCACCGCCTGGGCCAAAGCGTCGACGACGGGCCGCTCGACCCGGTTGGCCAGGTGACGGCTGTCGGCGATATCCTCGAACCCGCGCCAGCGATCGGAGATTTCCTTGTCCTTGGCAAGCGTGTTGGTGATCAGTGTGAAGATGCGCAGATTGTCCTTGAAGGTCGCAGCCAGTGCCTGGCCGGCCTTCTTGCGCTTTGCCCGGTCGGCATCCTGCAGCATCGACAGTGTCACTTCGAGCGAGAGTGTCTCGCCTTCGACATCGAATTCGAGGCTGCTCATGGTCTCGTCGAAGAGCCGGTTCCACGCAGCGTGGCCGGTCATCGATTTCTCGTGGAAAAGCTGTTCGATCCGGTCCTCGAGCTGAAACGGCCGGTCGAGCCTGAGGTCGTGGATCCAGGGAGTGTAACGCGCCGCGCGCGGATCGCGTTCCAAGCTGTCTTCGATCACCGCATCGTCAATGCGATTGAGTTCGAGGGCGAAAAACAGCAAATGCGCGCTGGTGTCGGTCATCTCGCTCTGGACGTCGCCGTAGAACTTGGCAATGGCGGGATCGGTCGTATTGGTGAAGTAGGAAAGGCCTGCATAGGAGATAATGCGGCCGAGCAGTTCCTCAAGTTTTTCATAGGCTTCGACAGCAGCACCGAGGCCGTCGTCGCCGCTGCTTTTGGCCGCTTCGGCAAGCCGGCCTTTCCAGCGTGTTTCGAACTCCTGTGCGCCAGCCCGCGCAGCGGCGAGATCAGCATTGAATTCGGCAGAATCCCTGCCGGGATAAAGGTCATCGAGGTTCCAGCCTGGCAGCGTCCCGAGATTCTTGTCGGGCCCCGGGGCGGTTGCAGGTGCGCAAACAGCTGCGTGGTCCAGAATTGATTTCGGCATCGGGGCACTCACTTTCAAAAACGGAACGGCCTTGGCAAGGCAGGCGAAGCGACAGCCCGTTTTACTGGCAGCTACGATTAAAATGCAATCATTTCCCGCAATCCGATTTTCAGCCTTTGCTGGCAGTCTCCGGCAATGACAAAAAGTCTTCTCCGCACCACCGGAAACGAGGGAACAAGATCCGTGTCCAAACGAATTTTGATTGTCGATGACGACCCTGTTCAACGCCGCCTGCTCAAAGCGGCGACCGAAAAGGCCGGTTACGAAACTGAAATGCTGACCGAGGGACGCTCAGCCCTTGCCCGATTGATCGAGCCGGATCACGATATCAGTGCGGTGGTGCTTGACCTGATGATGCCGGAAATGGGCGGACTGGAAGTGCTTGAGCGGCTATCGGCAGCCGGAAGCTCGGTTCCCGTCATCGTCCAGACCGGACAGGGGGGGATCGAGACAGTGGTTCAGGCGATGCGTGCCGGAGCTTTTGACTTCGTCGTCAAACCGGTGTCGCCGGAACGGCTGACCACGGCGCTTGGCAACGCGCTCAAGGCCGCCCGCGCCAAATCATCTCCCATCCCCGTAACCCGGCATGCCGGCTTTAGCGGCATCGTCGCCGCCAGCCCTTCCATGGAACGGGTAATTTCGCTCGGCAAGCGCGCCGCCGCCTCTACAATTCCGGTGGTTCTCGAAGGCGAGTCCGGGGTTGGCAAGGAGATGGTTGCGCACGCAATCCAGGCCCAAAGCGCGCGCCGCAACAAGCCCTTCGTTACGGTCAATTGCGGGGCGATCCCGGAGAACCTGGTCGAGAGCATTCTGTTCGGCCACGAAAAGGGAGCGTTCACCGGCGCGAGCGAACGCCATGCCGGCAAGTTCACCGAAGCCGATGGCGGCACGCTGTTTCTTGACGAGGTTGGCGAACTGCCTCTTGAAATACAGGTCAAGCTGTTGCGGGCGGTCCAGCTGGGCGAGATCGAAACCGTAGGATCGCGGATGCCCAAAAAGGTGGACATCCGGCTGATCTCGGCCACCAACAAGGACCTGATCCAAGAGGTCAAGGCAGGCCGGTTCCGCGAAGATCTTTATTACAGGCTCAACGTCTTTCCGATCCATGTCCCCGCGCTGCGCAAGCGCAAGGAGGATATCCCTCAACTCGTGCGCCATTTCACCGAGCGCTATGCCAGCGTGATCGGAGGCAAGCGTGTGCGCAGCATTGCACCGGACGCGATGGCATTGCTGACGGCCCATGACTGGCCCGGCAACATCAGGGAGCTGGAAAACGCAATCCATCGGGCCATCGTGCTGTGCGATGGCGACAAGCTGACCAGCGACCTGTTTCCTCAGATCGCAGCGCAGATTCCCGGTTACCGTCTTGAGGCGGCCGAACAGGTGGACACGGCAGGGTCCGGTGCGGAGCTGACAGATACCGCGCTCGACCTTAGCCCCGGCCCGGAGGCTGCCCCGCCGCACCATGCTGCCGGATTTCCTGCGGAGCAGCCTGGTTATCCGGTCGAAAACAACCTGCCTGCGGTTAACGCGATCACGGCCGAGGGCGAGGTGCGACGCCTCGCCGAAGTGGAGGAAGAGTTGATCCGTTTTGCCCTGTCATTCTATCGCGGGCAGATGAGCGAAGTGGCCCGGAGACTCGGGATTGGGCGGTCTACGCTTTACCGCAAGCTCAAGGACTATGCGATCAATCCCGACGATCCGGAACGTGAAGCAGCATGAGATCACGATTCACCCAGTGAGAGAAAATATTGTTTCTTGCCTGATCTGCTTCATTCCCTGTTAAGGGAAGATTCACTATAAGTGTCCCTGCGGCGATACATGGCACCGGTTGCCATTGTGTCACCGCATTTGAGCACCAAATGGTGTTCAACAACGGTTTTCCGGCGTCCGGGGACAGCATTGGCGACTTTGAACACAGTTTCAGCACTGGCATTTGCACAGGTCACCCGAAACACTGGTGTGCGTTTCTGGCACATGTCACGTTTGGCCGTGGTCCGGATTTTCTTGCTGGCGATCATCACCGCATCCGCCGGGCTGCTGACAGCAGCTGAAGCGGTTGCAGAGACGCGCTCTCTCAAGCTCTACTACATCCACACCAAGGAAAAAGCCGAGATCGTCTTCAAGCGCAACGGTCGTTATGACCAGTCGGGCCTGAACAAGCTCAACCGTTTCCTTCGCGACTGGCGCCGCAACGAGCCGACCAAGATGGACCCGAGGCTGTTCGATCTGGTGTGGGAAGTCTACAGGCAGGTCGGGGCGCGGGACTATATCAACGTCGTCTCGGCCTACAGATCGCCGGCCACCAACGATATGCTGCGCCGCACCCGTGGTGGCCAGGCCAAGAAAAGCCAGCACACGCTCGGCAAGGCGATGGATTTCTACATTCCGGGCGTGAAACTCAGCAAGCTTCGCGCCGTCGCCATGAAGCTGCAGGGTGGCGGGGTCGGCTACTATCCGAAATCCGGATCCCCTTTCGTACATCTTGATGTGGCCGGTGTGCGTGCCTGGCCACGCATGAGCCGGCAGGAGCTGGTGAGCCTGTTTCCCGATGGCAAGACCCTGCATCTGCCGCCGGACGGGAAGCCCTTGCCCGGCTACAACACCGCAATGGCGGAATATAAGAAGCGCGGCGGAGCTATTGTCTCCAGCGGCGGTGGTTCCAGCTCGAGCTCGAAACGTTCCGGCGGATTGCTGGCCGCGCTGTTCGGTGGCGGGGACGAGGATGAAGAATCAGTTGCAATCGCCGCTGCTCCAGTACCCAAGGCCGCACCCCCGCAGACTGAAATCGCCGCCTTGCCTGGTGTGCTCGACGCGCCGGCAGAGCCTGCTGCACCAGCTTTTGCCTTGCCAGCGCAACCGCCGCTTCCAGTCGCCCGGCCCGTGATCGAACCACAGCAACCCATTGTTGTGGCAGCGCTTGCGCCGCCCGAGCAGGTTCTGCCGGCGCAAGGTGAAATTGACGCCTTTGCCGCCGCTGCCAATGCCGAGGTCGTGGAGCCGGCCTCTGCAGGGATCAGCCTTGAGAACATTCGTGCGCCAATCCCGCAATTGCTTGCCGAGCGGTCTATGGAGCAGCCCGCCGAGACGGAAGCCGCTGCCGTGGAAGTGGCCGCATTGCCGGTTCCCAATCTGATAAAGGCACGCATGCAGGTGGATGCTGCGGAGCAGCCCGAACAAGATCTGCAGATTGCTGCCGCACTGGTCGATCGCGCTGCCGAGGCCGCGTCGAGCCTGGCCGCACAGACACCGCTGCCAGACGGCAATTCCGTAAACTTGCCAACGGCCGAGGACTTTGTCCCGTTGCCGATCCGCAGGCCGGGTGACAGGGCCAGCGACAAGGCGCCGACACTCCCCGCGCAGGAGAAGGTGGAGCTGGCCTCGCTGGGGGCACCACAGCGTGGTGGGCGTGTTCCGGCCTTTTCGATGAGCAGTTCGGCGTCACGCAAGGGCGACCGGCCGACGAAGTCTTCGGCAGCAGAGCAGGCTCAGCCCAGTTCAACCCGTACGGAACCTAAGCTGACGGAAACGATCATCTCGAAATGGGCCCTGGCCCAGAACAGGGTGAAGACAATGGCGACCCATCCGGGACAGGCGCGGAAATTCGTCGGTGCGCAACTGCGCGAAGCTCCAAAAACGGTCTATGCCAATGCGTTTGTGCCCGGTGGCGACCTGCCGCACAACCAGTTCACCGGGTCGGCAGTGAATTTCATAAACGTCGCGCGCTTTGGTAACTGAAACTGCCGGTGCTGATCTGAACAGATCTCCCGGAAATGCCGCTCAAAATGTCATGAAAATGCCGCGCGTCGGATAGACGCGCGGCATTTTGATTTTCGCTGGAGGCGCCAGTCTTGCTTTTGGACAGGCAGCCCGGTTGCGGCGCTCAGCTTGCGTCTTCGGGTTCCGGCGCCATGCCGAGGGCATGAAGGTAGGTGTCGAGAATGGCCTCCTGCTCGAGACGGTCGTTCTGGTCCTGCTTGCGGATGGCAATGATCTTGCGAAGCACCTTGACGTCGTAGCCGTTGGATTTTGCTTCGCCGTAGACATCCTTAATGTCGTCAGCGATGGTTTTCTTTTCTTCTTCCAGCCGTTCAATGCGTTCGACAATCGAACGAAGCTGGTCGCGGGCAACTGCACCGGAATCAGACATGAGGTCTCTCCTACAAGGACATTGGGGGTAAAATGCGTGAGGCTCCAAGTGCCCAAAGCCAGGCTTCGGGTCAAGGGCATAAGCGCGATGGGTGGGGATTAATCCCGGCTGTCGACCGCGGTCAGATCACACGGGAGCCGTGGAGCTCGACTTCGTGCAGTTCCGGTTGAGCAGCCATCGTGGCAAGGATCGGTGCGAGCCGGTTGACCCAGTCATCGACGCCGGCGGCGTCCGCAATCAGGTCCTGGCGGATCTCAAGCAAGGCATGGGCAAGGCCCGTCGTCGAGCAATGCCGGTGCATGGTGTCGCCCCGTAGCGCACCGTCATAGGGTTCGTTGTCGCCCACAACCAGGGCCGGATCCGCGCCCAATGCCTTGAGCAGGGGCTGGACCGCCCTGGGGTCGGTGTCCCAAAGGACTCCTGCATGCCACGGCCTGGCGACACCTTTCCAGGCGTGGGTGAAGGAATGCAGCGAAATGACCAGCGGAGGCTTGCCGGATTTGCGCCAGGTCTCTGCGATGGTCGAGGCGACGGCATCATGGTAGGGCCTGTGGAAGAGTTTGAGCCGGCGCTCGCGCTCCTCCTCCGTGAGAGGGTGATTGGCGGGGATCACCATTCCGTCCGAAAGCTTCATGATCAGGGTCGGATCGTCTTCGCCACGGTTGGGGTCGATCAGCAGACGCGAGAAGCATCCCATCACCGCCGGGACGCCCAGGCGCGCGGACAGCTTGCGGGTCACATCCTCGACACCAATGTCATAGGCGATGTGACGGGTGAAGGCAGAAGCCGGCAGACCCAGATCACCATATTCAGATGGAAGCCGGTTCATGGCGTGATCGCCAAGGATGACCAGGGACTGGCTCGGATCGCCGGGGATGATTTCGAAGGGCTGAAAGCCGGACATGCGAGTTCTGGTGCCGATTGGAAGATCGTTCTTGGACCCGGATCAATTGCATAGGCGCGCTTTATGAGCAACCATTCGAATCGGGCTGTTCGTCACAGATGAGGGCTTTCAATGGCGTTGCCTCGTTAAAGCTTGCCTTTGGACCGGTGTCTTTCGTTGACTTTCATGGCCCCCCGGCGCAAAAAGCAAAGCACAAATTGAAAGCGGAGACTGACCGAAATTGTTGTTTCGCAAGTTGCCAAATTCCTGTTTTGCCATCGTTAGATCTGTCACGTTCACCGCCCTGGCCACCGGGGCGTTGATACTTGTCTCGGCCCCGGATGCGAAAGCGGATTTTAGGGTCTGCAACGGGACGCAGTCACTTGTCGGCGGCGCTATCGGATACCGGACGGCGGAAGGCTGGGTGACGGAAGGCTGGTGGCAGATTCCGGCAAATTCCTGCGCCACGCTGATCGAGGGACAGCTCGGCTCCCGATATTATTACCTTTACGCTGAGGATGCCGGTGGCGGTGGCCGCTGGGCTGGCAACATCAACATGTGTGTCGCCGACAATGAATTTCGCGTTGTCGGGGTTGACGACTGTTTTGCTCGCGGTTTCCAGCGCGTGGGGTTCAAGGAATACGATACCGGGAGACAAGGCAGCTGGATGGTCCAGTTATCGGATGCCCCGGAAACGCCAGAAAGCCAGAATTGATGAAGCGGCAACGCAATGTAAAAATCCTCGCAACACTCGGACCGGCGTCGTCGGAGGAAGCGATGATCCAGAAACTGCATGAAGCGGGCGCCGATCTGTTCCGTATCAACATGAGCCACTCGAGCCATGAGCTGATGCGTACGCTGGTTGGACGGATCCGGGCGGTGGAGAAGAGATGCGGGCGGCCGATCGGCGTTCTCGCAGACCTCCAGGGGCCCAAACTGCGTGTTGGCAAGTTTGCGGAAGGATCGGTCACGCTCAAGGCGGGGCAGACCTTTACGCTCGATGACCAGGATACCCCGGGTGACGCGACACGGGTATACTTGCCGCACCCCGAAATTCTCGAGGCGGTGCAGCCCGGGCACCGGTTGCTGATCGATGACGGCCGGCTGAACCTGCTTGCGGTCAAGTCCAACAAGACCTCGATCGAATGCACCGTTGTCAGCGGGACCAAGATTTCCGACCGCAAGGGCGTCAGTCTTCCCGACACCACGCTCGGCGTCAGCGCGCTGACCGAGAAAGACCGCAGCGACCTCGAGGCGGTTCTCGCCGTCAATGATGTCGACTGGGTGGCGCTGTCATTCATCCAGCGGCCCGAGGACCTTGCCGAAGTGCGCAAGATTGCCCGTGGCCGCGTTGGTCTGATGTCGAAAATCGAAAAGCCGCAGGCGCTCGAGTGCATCGACGAAATCATCGAATTGTCGGATGCGCTGATGGTTGCGCGTGGTGACCTCGGTGTCGAGATGCCGATCGAATCGGTACCCGGCATACAGAAGCAGCTGACACGCGCCTGCCGCAGGGCCGGCAAGCCGGTGGTCGTCGCAACCCAGATGCTGGAATCGATGATTTCCGCACCGGTTCCGACCCGTGCGGAGGTCTCTGACGTAGCCACGGCCGTGTTTGAAGGTGCGGATGCCGTGATGTTGTCAGCGGAGTCAGCAGCCGGAAATTACCCGGTGGAAGCGGTTGAAACGATGGCGGCAATTGCGCGCAAGGTGGAGCGGGACCCGAATTATCCCGGCATCATCTATTCCCAGCGTCCCCAACCCGATGCCACCGGCGCAGACGCGATCTCGCTGGCTGCGCGCCAGATTGCCGAGACGCTCAACCTGTCGGCGATCGTCTGTTACACCTCGTCGGGCAACACCGGCCTCAGGGCCGCGCGCGAGCGGCCGCAGGTGCCGGTGATTGCCCTCTCACCGGTGATCCAGACAGCGCGACGGCTGTCGGTGGTCTGGGGGTTGCACTGCGTTGTCACCCAGGACGCGACCGATCTTGACGACATGGTCGATCGCGCCTGCCGGATTGCGTTCCGCGAGGAATTTGGCAAGCCGGGCGACCGCATCATCATTTCAGCAGGGGTTCCGCTGGGTACACCCGGCTCGACCAACATGTTGCGGATTGCCTATATCGGTTCCGACGGTATGACGGGCATCTGACCTTATGCTCTGCGTGTTAGCCTTGGCAGACGGCGTTGTCGTCTGCCAGGGAAGCTTCCGCCATATCTGACGCGGATTTCAGATCAATTTCGAAGCCGGCAACTTTCTCAATGGCGCGGACGGCCAGATCTGTTGTCACATGGTCGGGCTTGTGGCCGAGATTGCGGATCCAGAGCAGTTCCGCACCATCGATGTCGCGGGCCAATCCTTCCGAATGGATGTGGGCGAGAACCACCGAATCACTGTCGCCGGTGACAATCACTGTCGGGGCCTTGATCTCCGGATAACGTGATGCGACGCGGCTCACATAGGGCTTGAGATTCGCAACGTCGATGGCGTTGTTGCGGAACGCGCCGGGCCTGAGCACCAGTGCAGGCGCCGTGGACGTAAGGTAGTCTTCGGGCTTTGGATTGGGTGCAAAGACGCAGGCCGATCCGCTTTCGAGCCGGGTCAGACCGGCAGGCAGGGCAAGTGTGTTGGCAAACAGCGAGCCGATTACCGGCATCCGGGTCAGGCTGTAGTACCAGGCTATACCACCGGGCCAGGAGTGGGTGGCGGGAGCGAGGAAAACCAGACCGGATGTCATTTCTGGGTGAGCGAGCGCGAAACTGGCAGCGATCGCGCCGCCGAAGGAATGGCCGATGATGATGGCACTGGAGATACCCTTGGCCTTCATCGCCGCGGCAATCGCATCGGCCTGCCCGTCGGGTGTTGCATTGGCCTGACCGCCGCGCTCCGACCAGCCGTGACCGGGCCGGTCGATGAACAGCATTTCGGCACGGCCTTGGAACTTGGGGCGGAACGGGACAGATTGATCGAGCAGATTGCCACTGGCGCCGTGGATGAACACGAGTGCCGGCAGATCGGCATCGGCCGGGCGCGGAACGTGCACGGCATGAAGCTTGTAGCCGCCGACATCAATCATCTCTCCGCTCGGCGGGAAGCGAGCTTCGATCTCGCGGGTTTTCAGGCTGGTCCAAATGGCCAGGCCTCCAAGCACCAGAACAAGGATGATGATCAGATAAAGCATGACAGTAAGGACCGGTCTTTGAGCGAGCATGAGGACTGATTGCCAACGGGTTGCCAGGTAGCAGGGCCAGCCTGCCATCTTCTATACGGAGATGGTCCGGGAAAGTTTCAGATTCTGCGGCCGGCCAGTTTGTCTGCCAGTTCCCCAAGCCTCGTCTGGGCCTGCCGGTTGGCGGGGTAGATCTCGAGCACCTGTTCCCAGGCCCGCATTTCCAGTTCGTCGTTACCGGATGCTGCAAGGATCGCGGCCATGCCCGAGATCGCCCCGAAATGGCGCGGTTCGAGCGCCAGGACACGGCTGATGTCAGACATGGATTTGGCGTGCCTGCCCATGGCGTAATTCAGCGTCGCCCTGCGATTCCAACCTTCTGCATAATCGGGCATCAGCACCACGACCTGATCCAGCAGATCGAGCGCCAGTCCGTTGTTCTTCTCGGAAACGGCCTTGTCGGCCCACTGCATCAGCAGGTTCGCTGTGGCGCTGCCGGAATCGCGCCACTTGGCCCAGATGCGTTCGCTGATTCGCCTGGCCTGCTTCTCATCGCGTTCCCGCTTGAGGTCGGCGAACAAGGAATCAAGAGTGTTGGTTGATTGGGTGGAGGCGGCCGGGCTTGCAGGCGAGGTCTCGGCAACAGCCGGGGCCGCCGCGGCGCTGCCGCAGATGAACGCTGCAACAAGGCCGGGAAGTAATTTGAAATACGAAAAATGGCGCATAACGGAAAACTAGTCCGCCTGCGCCAAATATCAAATGCAAATTTCGTTGAAGGCCAGGCGGCCTTCGGCTTCAGCCCTGACGAGCCTTGAAGCGTGGGTTCTGCTTGTTGATGATGTAAACCCGGCCCTTGCGACGAACCAGACGGTTGTCACGGTGACGAGCTTTGAGCGCCTTAAGCGAATTCTTGATCTTCATTGTTCTGATCCGCGAGTTTCGGGCGACGAAGCCGCCTATTCAGTCAAAAGCGCGCCAGCCATGGGGCGCGCTCATCGGTTGGCACGGCATGTACCGTTTCGGGCATTTGCTGTCAACTCCGGGACCGCTTTTTCCCGTCTCATTCCTGCTCAGGGCAGCTGTGAACGAGCGCTTATCCGGGTGATGTGGCCCATTTTGCGTCCGGGCCGGGCTTCTGCCTTGCCGTAAAGGTGCACAACCGCATTTGGTTCGGCGGCAAGATCGGCGACCTTGTCAGCTTCCGAGCCGATGAGATTCTCCATGACGCAATCGGAATGCCGCTCAGTGTTGCCCAGCGGAAGCCCGGAAATGGCGCGTATATGCTGCTCGAATTGAGATATGGCGCAGGCAGCCTCGGTCCAGTGGCCGGAATTGTGAACCCGCGGCGCAATCTCGTTGACCAGCAGCCGGTGCTGATCTCCATCACGGACGGCAAAGAACTCGACCGCGAACACACCGACATAATCGAGGTGTGCCGCGATGGCGGACGCAATTTCCAAGGCTTTTGACTGCGCCTCGGGCCCTAGGCCCGAGGGGACTGTGGAGGTGTGCAGGATGTGGTTGCGGTGGACATTTTCCGAAACCTCAAAAGCGCGCACTTCACCCGACAGGCCACGCGCTGCGATCACCGAAACCTCGCACTCGAAATGGACAAAGGATTCCAGTATCGCCATCTTGCCCTGCATGGCGGCATAAGCCGTGTCGGCATCTTCGGGCCGGACCAGCTTTGCCTGCCCCTTGCCGTCATAGCCGAGGCGAGTGGTCTTGAGCACTGCCGGCAGGCCGGTGGTCCTGATCGCCGCGTCGAGATCGGGCCGCCTTGCGACGGCAGAAAACAGCGCGGTTTCTGCACCGAGCTCGCGCGCCATGGCCTTTTCCATCAGGCGGTCCTGGGCGACTTCCAGCGCCTTCGAGCCGGGCCTGACGGGAAGACGGGATTCGAGCCACTGAACGGCCTTCACCGGAACATTCTCGAACTCGTAGGTGACGACGTCACAGAGATCTGCCAATTGCTGCAGCGCGGCCGGGTCATCATAGTCGGCAACGATCTGGGTGTTGGCGACCTGGGCTGCCGGGGCATTGCTGTCCGGTTCCAGAATGATGGTTCTGTATCCGAGCCGGGCGGCGGCCATGGCGAGCATGCGTCCCAGTTGACCGCCGCCGATGATGCCGATGAAGGATCCAGGTGCCAGCGCTTCGGTGTTCATGGCTGGTCCACCGGCTGCTCTGCGACCGCGTCGGTGCGGGCCTGGCGCCAGGCATCGAGGCGCTCGGCCAGGGCATCGTCTGTGAGCGCCAGCACGCTGGCCGCAAGAAGGGCTGCGTTGATGGCGCCGGGCTTTCCGATGGCGAGGGTTCCGACCGGAATGCCGCCCGGCATCTGTACGATCGAAAGTAGGCTGTCCTGCCCCGAAAGCGCCTTGGATTCAATGGGGACCCCAAACACCGGCAAGGGGGTGAAGGCGGCGGTCATGCCTGGCAGGTGGGCTGCGCCGCCGGCGCCTGCGATGATGATCTTGTAGCCTTTGGAGCGGGCCGATTTGGAAAAGGAAACCAGACGGTCTGGAGTCCGGTGGGCCGAGACGATGAGCGAATTGTGCGCAATCCCCAGCTCGGACAGGATCTCGGACGCATGCTTCATGGTTGGCCAATCAGACTGGCTGCCCATGATAACCGCGACCTTCGGTGATTCGGAGTGGCTCATGGGTCGCTCCCTGATCAGGCAATGATGTCCGGTATAATCTGGTCTTCGATCTCGATGATCTTGTCCTTGATCGCCAGTTTCTTCTTTTTCATCCGCTGGATGCGCAGTTGGTCGCAGCCAACTTGAATCATTGCATTGATGGCGGCGTCGAAGTCTTCGTGCTCATGGCGTAGACGCGCCACCAGCATGCGAAGCTCCGCCTGTTCCTGATTGGACATGCAGTTATCCCCGTTAAATGCACCCGGCCGGCGCCTCGCCCGACCAGGTGTCTGGGCGGGCTCGTAGCATAAAAACAGGTGTAACGGGAAGTTATCCCTGTTGAAGAAATGATCTTCGACAAATCGGAAAAGCCGTGGCACACTCATTAGCGTCCACTAACGATTTGCACCGGCGTTCCGGCGCCGGCGCATTCCAACAAAGGAGTCGCTTATGTCGATTGATGCTCACCTTGCCACACTTGAGAAAAAGCATGGCGAACTGGAGGCCGAACTCCGCACGGTGCAATCCCAACCCTCTGCTCATGACGAGATGATTGTGGATATCAAACGACGCAAGCTCCGGCTCAAGGATGAGATCAATCGCCTGAGAGCCGAGACCCAACACTAACCGGAATTGCGTGACACGAGGATGACAGGCGCGGGAACCTTTCCCGCGCCTTTTTCGTTCGGCACGGCCTGGCTACGGGAACAGGGGGCAGATGCAAAGGGCAAAAGGTACAGGAGCGGACGCGCGACGGTTTTCAGGCGTTTTTCAGACGCCATCGCCGCATCACCACGATGATCAGGACCAGAACTGGTCGACCCAAAGATTGAGATGCGTGAAACCATCGGTCCGAACCGTGTAGATCCGCCGGGTTCCCTGGGTCTCAACGCTGACGAGCCTGCTTTCCAGCAGCGCCTTGAGATGCTGCGAAACCGCGGGCCTGCTGATCGGCAGGCCTTCCGCCAATTCGTTGACCGTTCGAGGCTGGCGGCGCAACTCTTCGAGAAGGTAGCGTCTGTTGGGATCGGCAATGGCCTGAAAAGCATCCATGGTCATGCTGGAAAGCTAGTTAAAATGTTTCAGAGCGGCAAGTCTTTTGTCTGTACTGCGACCGCCAGGTTGCTACTGCTCTCCTGCACCTGTTGCTGAGTCCGGGTGAGGAATATTCAGTACTCTTCCTCGGGTCCTGAGCGCCATATGTGTGCAATGCCTGTCAGGATGATTTAAGGGTCTTTGCCTGATCGCGGAGCAGGAATTTCTGGATCTTGCCGGTCGATGTCTTGGGAATGTCGTGGAAAATCACCGTGCGGGGACATTTGTAGCGTGCCAGCAACGTACGGCAATGCTCGATCACCTCGTCTTCACTCAGGTCGTAACCGGGCCTGAGTTCGACGAAAGCGCAAGGGGTTTCACCCCATTTGTCGTCCGGCTTTGCCACCACGGCAGCAGCCACAATGCCGGGATGCTTGTAAAGAACATCCTCGACCTCGATCGACGAGATGTTTTCGCCACCCGAAATGATGATGTCCTTGGACCGGTCCTTGAGCTGCAGGTAGCCGTCGGGATGCATAACGCCGAGGTCGCCGGAGTGGAACCAGCCGCCGCGGAAGGCTTCGCGACTGGCGGCAGGGTTCTTCAGATAGCCCTTCATGACAATGTTGCCGCGGAACATGACTTCGCCGATCGTTTCGCCATCGGCCGGCACCTTCTCCATCGTTTCGGGGTTCATAACGGCCAGGTTTTCCAGTGCCGGGTAGCGCACGCCCTGACGCGCCTTCTTGGTTGTGCGGGCGCCGGGATCAAGGTCCGACCATTCCCTTTTCCACTCGTTGACAACGGCGGGACCGTAGGTCTCGGTCAGGCCGTAAAGATGCACCACCTCGAAGCCCGCATCGGCCATGCCCGCGAGAACCGCTTCCGGCGGGGGGGCGGCCGCAGTGTTGAAGCTGACGGTCTGGGAGAACTCGCGTTTTTCGTCGTCGGGCGCGTTGAGAAGTGTCGACATGACAATCGGCGCGCCGCACAAATGGGTCACGCCGTGATCGGCTATGGCGTCATACATCGCCTTGGCGCGGACCCATCGCAGACAGACATGGGTGCCTCCCACCACTCCGAGGGTCCAGGGGAAACACCAGCCGTTGCAGTGGAACATCGGCAGTGTCCACAGGTAGACCGGATGACGGCCCATACCCGACGCAATCACATTGGAATAGCCCATCAGCGCTGCACCGCGATGATGATAGACCACACCCTTGGGATTTCCTGTGGTGCCGGAGGTGTAATTCAGCGACACTGCCTCCCACTCGTCATCCGGCAGGCTTCGCGTGAAATCCGGGGAGCCCGACTGAACGAACTCTTCGTAGTCATGCTCGCCGATGCGGTCGCCCTTGGGGAACGGCGCGTCGTCGGGATACTCGGTGTCGTCATAATCGATCACCACCGGCGCGACCCTTGCAAGGCTCAACGCTTCGGCGATAACCGCCGAAAACTCGCGGTCGACAATCAGCAGCTTGCAGTCGGCGTGATCCAGCTGGAAGGCGATGGCCGGGGCATCAAGCCTGGTGTTGATCGAATGCAGGACCGCGCCAATCATAGGCACCCCATGATGGGCTTCGAGCATCGCCGGGGTGTTCGACAACATGACCGAGACGGTGTCTCCCTTGGCGAGGCCTTGATTCGACAAGGCATTGGCCAGTTGCTTCGAGCGCTCGAGAAACCGGCCATAGCTCATCCGCATGGCGCCATGAATAATGGCCACATGATCGGGATGGATCAGGGCTGCGCGCTCGAGATGAGCAAGAGGTGTCAGCGGCTGATAATTGGCAGGGTTAGGGTCGAGGTCGGTTTCGTAGGGGTTGGCGCTCAAGGTCGAATTCCCATGCAGGATGTCTCACATACTATCCGGCATCAAACCACCTGAATGCGAACTTGTCATCACGCCATTAGGTGAACAGCCCCATCCCAGATCAGCTTCAACGCCGCCAGCAACACCATGAAATACATGAACGGGTAGAAGACATCGGGTTTCATGCGCCGGACAATGTAGGCCCCGGCGAGGGTCGCGACCGGCGCCAGCGGCGCAAGAGCCAACGAGGTGGACAGATTGGTCGCGTCGAACTGGCCAAGTGCAAAATAGGGCACCAGCTTGATCGCATTGATGATGGCGAAGAAGCGGACGCTGGTTCCGGTGTAGGTTTTGGGATCCTGGCGCAGTGGCAGAGCATAGATCTGGTAGGGCGGCCCACCGGCGTGAGAGACGAAGCTGGTGAAGCCGGCAAGGGTGCCCCAGAACATGCCTCTGGTGGTGTTGTGGCCATGCGGTTGCCGCTCGCCGCCATTGCGGGCATCGGCGAGGCGTTGCACCACATAGCGCCAGACGAACCAGAGCGCGACGGCACCGACGACGAGCCGGATCATCGGGGCAGTCACCCATGCGGCTGTCGCCCAGCCGATGGCGATGCCGATCAGGGCGCCCGGTACCATGACGGTCAAGGTGCGAGTGTCTGAATGGCTGCGCCAGGTCCAGAGGCTGACAATGTCCATGACGATGAGAATCGGCAGCAGAATTGCCGCGGCCTGAACCGGAGATATGGTCAGTGCCATCAATGGCACACCCATCAACGCCATGGCACCGCCGAAGCCTCCCTTGGAGAGGCCAACCATGATGACAGCCGGGATGGCGGCGGCATAGAAGATAGGGTCTGTCATCATCGCGGCTGTTGATCCTTGTGCCGCGCCGGTCTATCCCGTTTGCAGCGAATTGGCCATATCGGCTTTCAGCGCTGGCCCTGACAGGAAATCTTCCGATGACTGATCCGATCGACCGTTGCCGTCTTGTCCTCGTGACACCCGATGTTTCAGACGCGAGCCACCTTGCCGCGGTGGTGGGAGACGCGCTTCGCGGCGGCGATGTGGCATCTGTCATCATTCCCCAGCACGGCCTAGACGACAAAAGCTTTCAGAAGCGTTGCGAGGCGCTGGTCCCGGTGGTCCAGCATGCTGGCGCTGCGGCTCTGGTGGCGGGGGATTCGAGGGTTGCCGGACGGGCGCGGGCTGATGGTCTGCATCTCGAGGTTGGCCCCGCGGCGATGGCTGAAGCGATCGGCAAATACGCTCCCGGCCTGATTGTCGGGGGCGGCAATGCGCGTGAACGTCATGCGGCGCTGTCGATCGGTGAAGCCCAGCCGGATTACGTGATCTTCGGCTCGATCGATGGCGACATCAAACCGGAGCCGCACGCCAAGAATGTGGCGCTGGCGGAATGGTGGGCCGACATGATCGAGATACCCTGTGTGCTGATGGGCGGTACAAGCACGGCATTTGTCGAAGAAATGGCCGAGACGCGGGCAGAATTCATCGCGTTTTCCAAAGCCGTTTTCGCAGATCCGGCGGACGCAGCGCGAATTGTTGCGGAAATCAATGCCGTGCTCGACGAAAAAGCGCCACGGTTAGGACAATAATCGGTCGAGATCCGAGTCCGACATATTGATGCGCTGGAGCATGGTTCCCTTGATTTTTCGATCATCCCGATTGTTGTCCCTGATACTGCTCCTTGCATTGCCGGGAGAAGCTGTCCTGGCGCAAAGCGCAAAGAGCGAAACCGGAACGACCGTTGAAGCAGCGGATGCTGACGCAGCCAATGACGCTACCTTGAGGGCCTTCGGCGCGTTTCAACGCGGGTATTACCTCACGGCAATGGATCTGGCGGTGCCACGCGCACAGCTGGGCGATCCTGCCGCACAGACCTTGGTGGCGGAGCTCTTTGCCAATGGCCTCGGGGTGGCACGGGACATGGACAGTGCAGCCTTCTGGTACAAGCAAGCGGCGGAAGGCGGAGACGCTTCGGCGCAGTTCAAATACGGGCTGATGCTTCTTGAAGGGAAACATGTCGAAGCCGACCAGGAGAAGGCCGGGGAACTGATGAAGAAGGCCGCGGATGCGGGCAACGCGTTTGCGCAGTTCAATCACGCCCAGTTCCTGGTCTCGCAAAAGCCTGGTGATGCCGGGATTTTCGAAGCGCTGCCTTATTTCGAAAAAGCTGCTGAGCAGGGCGTCGCGGATGCGCAGTATGCGCTGGCCCAGATCTACGCCAACACGGACGGGGTCTCGGACGCGAAGCGGGCCCGGGCACGGGAGCTGATGGAGAAGGCGGCGCGGGCGGGGTACGACACCGCGCAGCTCGACTATGCCATCTGGTTGATCGACGGCATCGGCGGCCCGAAGGATTATGAAGCCGGGTTTCGCTGGATGGAGGTTGCCGCGACTAGGGGCAATGTAGTTGCGCAGAACCGGATGGCTGTGCTGCACATCAACGCGATTGGTACGAGCGGTGATCCGGTCGAGGCGGGCAAGTGGTACGTTCTGTCCCGCCGGGCCGGGTATGATGACCGGGCGCTTGACGATTTCTACCAGGGTCTGACTGAAGACGAGCAAAAGCAGGCGCTCGAGGCCGCAAACAGGTTTGCAAAGCAATGATTCGGCGCATTGAGGCGGCTGGGCTGCGGCTCAGACTTGAAAAGCTGCGCCATTTGTGGTCTTGAGGCCGCCAAGCGGGGCCGAATGCCGGCCCCGGACAAAGCTTGACGCGGAACGCTCTCATGAAAATCAACGGAAACGAAATTCGCCCTGGCAACGTGCTTGAGCACAATGGCGGCCTGTGGGCAGTGGTCAAAACCAACGCTGTGAAGCCCGGCAAGGGCGGCGCCTTCAACCAGGTCGAGATGAAAAACCTCATCGACGGCACCAAGCTCAACGAGCGCTTCCGGGCCTCGGAGACGGTTGAACGCATCCGGCTCGAGCAGAAGGACTTTCAGTTCCTCTACGAGCAGGGTGAAGCCCTGGTGTTCATGGATCTGGAAAGCTACGAGCAGCTTGAACTGCAGAAGGACTTTGTCGGCGATCGCCGCGCCTTCCTGCAGGATGGCATGATGGTCACTGTCGAGCTGCACGAAGAGCGGCCGATCGGTATCGCCCTGCCGGACCACGTCACACTGGAAATCGCGGAAGCCGATCCGGTGGTCAAGGGCCAGACCGCTGCGTCGTCCTACAAGCCCGCAACGCTGGAAAATGGTGTTCGTATTCTGGTGCCGCCGTTCATTTCGGCCGGTGAACGGGTGGTCGTGGATACCAACGAACTGACCTATCTGCGCCGGGCTGACTGAGCTTGATGCACGTCGCGGTTCGTTTCGAGCCCTGAGACACCGGCGCGGGTCGGCCATGGCCGCCGCGCAACCGACACCAAGGAATAAGACAGATGGCGCGTTCAGCCCTTCTCAATGTAATGGTTCAATCGGCGCTGAAAGCCGGTCGTTCGCTCGCGCGCGATTTTGGTGAAGTGCAGAACCTGCAGGTCTCGCTCAAGGGGCCAGGCGACTATGTCAGCCAGGCGGATCGCAAGGCTGAGACCATCATCAAGACCGAATTGATGCGGGCACGCCCGACCTATGGCTTCATGGGCGAGGAGAGCACCGAAGAGAAGGGCACCGACGGCGCGCACCGGTGGATCGTCGATCCGCTGGACGGCACCACCAACTTTCTGCACGGAATGCCGCATTTTGCGGTGTCCATCGCGCTCGAACGCAATGGCGAGATCGTGGCTGGCGTCATCTACAATCCGTCGACAGATGAACTCTACACCGCCGAACGCGGCGGCGGGGCGTTCCTCAATGACCGCCGTCTCCGGGTCGCCGGCCGCAAGGCCATGTCGGATGCGGTGATCGGCACCGGTGTTCCGCATCTCGGACGCGGTCATCACGGCAAGTTCCTGGTGGAGCTGCGCCACGTCATGGGAGAATGCGCGGGCATCCGCCGCATGGGCGCCGCGGCGCTGGACCTGGCTTATGTGGCAGCCGGAAGGCTTGACGGGTTCTGGGAAACACCGCTGGAGCCATGGGACATGGCGGCGGGCATCCTGTTGATCCGCGAAGCTGGCGGCTTTGTTTCCGACACCAAGGGCGGGACCGACATGTTCGGCAGCCGGTCGGTCGCGGCGGGCAACGAATATATCCTCAAGGGCCTTCTCGAGCTTGTTCAAAGGCCTGTCCCGAAAGCCTGACACCAAGCTCACTGCGTTGTTTTGAAAGCACGCTTTCATTTCCGCTATATTATCGGTTAGTCTCCGCCTGACCTTATGATTTGGAACCTGATTTGGATCAGGAACAAGGGCCGGGACGGATAACGCATGGCAAAACTGACGATGTCTGGTTGGGGTATTTCTGAGGACGGCAGCGGTGCGGATCCGCACAAGCTGTCCAGCCCGCTGGTCTTCTTCTGGAGCATGATGATCTTTCTCATCCTCTCCGGATTCGTGGCAGCCATCCTCTACCGGCAGATCCAGACGGCGTTCCTCGCCAATCCTGGTCTGAACGGGCTGATCGTCGGTGTTCTGGCCGTTGGTGTTTTGCTGGTCTTCACCCATGTGCTCAGGCTGCGGCCGGAAGTGCGCTGGGTAAATTCCCTGCGCGCGACGGGTGATGCCGAAAAAGTCGGGCGCGACCCGGTGCTGCTTGCGCCGATGCGGGCGCTGATCGGCCGCCGTCAGGAAATGGCGCTGTCGACCTCGTCACTGCGGTCAATCCTTGATTCGATCGGGACACGGCTCGACGAATCCCGGGACACCTCGCGCTATCTGATCGGACTGCTGGTGTTTCTCGGCCTGCTTGGCACCTTTTGGGGCTTGCTTGGCACGATCGGTTCGATCAACCAGGTGATCCAGTCGTTGGATCCGGGCAGCGGCGGCACGGAGGATGTGCTGTCGACCTTGAAAAGTGGGTTGTCGGCACCGCTGGACGGGATGGGTACGGCCTTCTCCTCATCGCTGTTCGGGCTTGCCGGTTCGCTCATCCTCGGTTTCCTCGACCTGCAGGCGGGCCGGGCGCAGAACAGGTTCTACACTGAACTTGAAAACTGGCTGTCGACGATGACGGATCTGGATTCGGGCGTCGTGGTGCCGACCGAGAGCTCCGGTACGACGGAAGAAATCCGGATGCTGGCCGAGCGGATGCAGACCCTTTCCCAAGATTCGGGCATGACTCCGAGAACCACGGCGGCGATGGCCAGCCTGGCGGAAGGTATTCAGGGCCTGGTTAAGAACATGCGCAACGAGCAGCAGATGCTCAGGGACTGGATCGAGGCGCAGCAGGTCGAATCGCGCCGGCTGCGCGAGACGCTCGACAAGCTTGCCGACAAGATCGAGGGCAAATAGGCCATGGCGCTGGCACGCAACCGGCGGCGGGAGCGCTCGGTCGATTACTGGCCAGGATTTGTCGACGCGCTGTCGACCCTGCTTCTGGCGATCATGTTCCTGCTCACCGTGTTCGTGCTGGCGCAATTTTTCCTGTCGCGCGAAATCTCGGGCCGGGATCAGGTGCTCAACCGACTCAACAGCCAGATCAACGAGCTGACCGAGCTTCTGGCGCTTGAGCGGTCGGGCAATCAGGACCTCGAGGATACGCTGGCCAATCTGCAGGCCTCGCTTGCGGAGTCGGAATCGGACCGCTCGCGACTGCAGGAACTGCTCGCCAGCGGATCGGGGGCCAGCAGTGCGGCGGAAGCCAGGATCGGACAGCTCACCGACACTCTTGATGCAGAGAAGAAGGTTTCGCAGCGGGCACTCAATCAGGTCGACTTGCTGAACCAGCAAATTTCTGCGCTGAGAACGCAACTTGCCGCGCTTGAGGATGCGCTCGATGTGTCGGAGAAAAAGGACCGCGAGACCCAGGCCAAGATCGCCGATCTCGGACGGCGGCTTAACGTGGCGCTGGCGCAGCGGGTGCAGGAGTTGAACCGCTATCGTTCCGACTTCTTCGGCCGCCTGCGTGAGATCCTTGCGAGCCGTGAAGATGTCCGGGTGGTAGGGGACCGCTTCGTGTTCCAGTCGGAAGTCCTGTTCCCGTCCGGTGGCAATGAGCTTAATCCTGCCGGCAAGGAACAGATGACCAAGCTTGCTGCCGCCATCATAGAGCTCGCACGCGAGATTCCTGACGAAATCAACTGGGTGCTGCGTGTGGATGGCCATACCGACAACGTTCCGCTGTCGGGAACCGGCCGCTATGCCGACAACTGGGAGCTTTCGAGCGCGCGCGCCACATCTGTGGTCAAACATCTGATCGACGAGGGAGTGCCGGCCAACCGGCTTGTAGCAGCAGGCTTCGGCGAGTACCAGCCGATTGCGGAAGGCGATACCGACGAAGATCGCGCCACGAACCGGCGAATCGAACTGAAGCTGACCGAGCGCTGAAGAGAAGAAGCCAGTCCGGATGGCTGCCGTATCAGGCGAGGGCCGGGAAGACTTGCCTTACAGGGAGCGGTGCTGCCAGCGGTGTGTAATCCTGGGGCCTTGAGCGCCTCATTCCGGTGACCAGCACGGCATCGCGGGTCTGTTGGTCCAGTCCTGCGATAGCAGCCTCGAAAGCATCTGCGATGATATCCGCCCGGCCGGCATGTTGAAGGCTGGTGATCAATGGCAAGGCCGGCGTTTGCGGCGTTGTGGCAAAGACCGTCAGGTGCCGTAACGCCGGCTCGTGACGCTTGGCCAGTTCCCAGGTCACGGCGTCAATCGCAGCCCAGTCTGCCTCGCCCTGCGCAACAGCCCATATGGAAGCGCGGTGCGCACCGGTTTCGAGCGGCGCGGGCTGGGATGCCTGACCCGCTTGGACAAGAAACCGGACCGGGGCTGCAAAGCCGGATTGCGAGTGGCGCATGTTGAAGGCGAAGCGCTTGCCTGGCAGGTCGGCCAGATGCCGTGGCGCTTCATTTTTGCGCGCCACCAGCACGCTGAAATATCTGCCGGGGTCCGCGCGGGTGACAGCATGCGCAGGGGTGCCGACGAGGGTCACTTTGTCCGCCAGCATGGTGGCATAGGGATAGCCGCAGGTCTGGGACAGCAGCAAGTCGGGCGCTGTCCACAATGTTTCGGGATCGGCGTGCCGGTCGAGAGCTTGGGGGGCTTCAACTCCCCGTTCCCTCAATTGCTGATGCACTGCCTGCCACAGGCTGTCGGTGGCTTCGCGGATTTCCGGCCAGTCATACATGGGCAGCGAGGCGGCGCCAGTGGCAGCACCGCCCGCGCGTTCTGGAGGTGGCGTCACGTGGTGTCGCCACGCCGCCTGCGCACGGCTTCAATCGGCCAGGCCACCGGCTCCTTCGGCCGGAACGCAAATCGGCGGAACACCTCCCAGTAGCTTTCATAGCGGTAACCTCCATTCATGCGCAGGAAGCGGACCCTGTTTTCGCGGAAGAAACCGGGGATGCGGTACCAGGCGAGCGACGGATAGGCGTGGTGCACGGAGTGATAGTTGTTGTTGAGAAACAACCAGCTCAACGGTCCCCGTGTCTCGATGATCACCGAGCGCTGGTTGGCCTTTTCCACCGCCTGATGTTCGATAAAGGACCGCACCATCAGCAGTCCCATGCCGAAATAGGCGGCAACAAAATAGGCCCATGCATCAAGGTTGCCGCAGGCGCCGATCAGCCAGAACAGCACGGCTACGGCCAGGAGATGACGCAACCATGTGGCAAGAATGCCTTTGTCACCGCCTCTGATACGACGAAGCTCACTGCGGAGAAAACCGATCGTGGCCAGAGCCGGGCCCAGCGTGACGCGGCCCGTGAGCGTGTTGTTGGCGACCAGCAGCTGTTTCAGCCAGGCTGGAACGGCTGCCCAGACGTTGCGGTCGAGGTAGTAGCTCTCCGGATCGTCATAGGGATCGGTAATGTTTTCGTTGATGTGATGGGTAAGATGGCAGTATTTGAAGCGCAGATAAGGCACAAGCACTCCAATTGGCGGTGAGATCAAGAGATCGTTGAGATTTTGGTTCCTGAATGGATGGCCGTGCAGGAATTCATGTTGAAGAGAGGAATGCAGTGTGATCGCGGGGATCAGCAGCAGGACACGTAACATATCCGGCAAGTCAGCCCATCCGAACACCAGCAACAACCACACAGCATAGCAAACGCCTGCCAGAAGCAGGGTTCGCCACTCCGCGTCATTCCGCATTGTGGATACACCTTCTGAATGTTCCCGTTATAACCCGCGGACAGAGGTCCCACCCCCCGCGTGGCTTCCAGACGAACGCCGGATAATTACTCCGATTTGGCGGTTTTCACAATATCGCAACCGGCAACGCGTGAATTTTCTGCCGGCTATCAATCAGAGGCCAGCCGCGGTTAGCGCTTCGGCCCCGTGCTCGAATTGCAGCCGCGCAAGGCGGGCATAGAGCCCGCCACGGGCGACCAATTCGGCGTGGCTGCCTTCCTCGACAATGCGTCCCTTGTCCATCACCAGAATGCGATCGGCACGCAGCACGGTTGCGAGACGGTGGGCGACGACGATTGTGGTGCGATCGAGCATCAACCCTTCCAGCGCCTTCTGCACCAGGGTTTCGTTCTCGGCGTCGAGCGCCGAGGTGGCTTCGTCGAGCAACAGGATCGGGGCATCGCGCAAAATTGCGCGTGCAATTGCTACCCGCTGGCGCTGGCCGCCGGACAGGGTGATGCCACGTTCGCCGACCGGCGTGTCGTAGCCGTAGTCGAGCGCCATGATGAAGTCATGCGCCTGGGCAGCCTGCGCGGCGGCTTCAATGTCAGCCTGGCTGGCACCGTCGCGTCCGAAGGCGATGTTGTCGCCCACAGTACCGGCAAAGATGGTGACATCCTGCGGGACCAGTGCGATGCGGCTGCGAACCTCGGCGGGATCGGCTTTCCGGACATCGACATCATCGACGAACACCGTGCCGCTGGTGGCGTCGTAAAACCGCAGGATCAGCGAAAACAGGGTCGATTTCCCGGCCCCGGATGCCCCGACCACAGCAACCGTTTCACCAGGGCGGACGTGGAAGCTGGTGCCGTTAAGCGCGGATGTTTCGGGCCTGGCGGGATAGGCGAAATGCACATTGTCGAAGCGGATGTCGCCAATCGCCGGCGATGGCAGTGACTTGGGAGAGTCTGGTACCCGGATCTCCGGGATCTCGTCGAGCAGTTCGCTCAGCCGTTCGGCGGCGCCGGCAGCCTGGGACAGCTCGCCCCAGACTTCGGAAAGGGCGCCGAGGCTGCCTGCGGCAAAGACCGAATAGAGCACGAACTGGCCCAGAGTACCCGGCGTCAATTCGCCAGTCAGCACCGATTGTGCGCCATACCAAAGAACGGCGACCACAGAGCCGAAAGCCATCGCGATGGCGAAACCGGTGAGGACCGAGCGGGCGAGAATGGACTGACGCGTGGCGGAGAAGGCGACTTCCACCGCGTGGCTGAAGCGGGCGCGGGCGCGGGGTTCGGTGTTGAACGCCTGTACCGTGCGGGTCGCGCCGATGGATTCGCCGGCAAAGGTCATGGCTTCGGCCAGCTTGTCCTGTGCCTTGCGGGATCGTGCCCTGACCTTGCGGCCGAAACCGACCATAGGGAACACGATGACGGGGATTGCGATGAGAACCAGCGCGGACAGCTTGGGTGACGTGATGAACATCATCACGCCGGCGCCGATGCACAGGATCGTGTTGCGCAAGGCAAGCGAGGTGGTGGCACCAACGGTCGACTTGATCTGCGTTGTGTCGGCAGTCAGGCGCGAGACAATCTCGCCGGAGCGGTTGGCATCGTAGAATGCGGCGGACAATCCGGTGACATGGTCAAAGACGTCGCGGCGGATATCGGAGACCACGCGCTCGCCCAGCGTGATGACGAAGTAGTAGCGGCAGGCCGACGCCAGCGCCAGCATGATGGCAATGGCTGCCAGCATCGAGAAATAGGTGTTGATAAACCCGGCATCCTGGGCCGAGAAGCCGTTGTCGATCATCCGGCGCACCGCCATGGGCAGCGTAAGGGTCGTCACGGCCGCCAACGAGAGAAAGGCGAGAGCGCCGATCACCAGATGCGGGTAGCGTCCAACATAGGGAAAAAGACGTGCCAGGGGGCGCATAGAGAAGCGGGCCTTTTTGGGGGTATCTGTTGGTTTGGCCACGTCTACTCCTGGCACGCGCATCCCAAGTCATGGGCAATGAAGCCGCGATGCTGCAAAAACCGCTGCAGCCCTTGTTATCAGTCATGCCTTCATGTATAGGCTCGCCATCGAATTGGGAAGTCGTTGTTCCTGGGGACATCGGCTTCATTTACGTGTTTGGCCAAAATGCCGCATGCTTTGCAGCGCAGGGCCTCCCAAAGGCAGGACAAAGAAGATGAAGTCGAACATCCACCCCGACTACCACATGATCAAGGTCGTCATGACCGATGGCACAGAGTATATGACCCAGTCCACCTGGGGTGCCGAAGGTGATACCATGAACCTCGAAATCGATCCGAAGTCGCATCCGGCTTGGACCGGCGGCAACCAGCAGATGCTGGACCGTGGCGGTCGTCTTTCGAAGTTCAAGAAGCGCTTCGAAGGCCTCAGCCTGTAAGTTTTGCGGCAATCGCCGAAACTTGGAACCCGCCGGCTCCGGCGGGTTTTTTGTTGCCAGCGGACTGTGCCACCAGCGGAGCTTACGAATAAGCCCGCGGTTCTGTTCCCGCGGGCTTTTCAAATCTGGTGATTTCAAAAAGGGATCAGCGCTTGCTGAACACCGTCTGCAGAAGATGTTGCTGGGCCTGGACGGAGTTTTCATTGTCAGGCTTGAGGGCTGCAGCTTCTTCGGGGCGATAGATCTCGCGGTCAAGCAACGCCACCCGGTTCTGAATGCGCAGCGAGCGTTCGACAAGGTCCTTGAACTCGTCCGGCAGATCACTCCAGCCTTGGGCGCTGCGATCGCACTGGAAACTGTCGAGGCGCACCTTGTTTTTTTCGGCAAGGACCTGGTCGCGGTTCATTTCGCCGTTGTTGACGGCGCGCTGCAACAGCAACCATGACGCCATCTGCATCAGGCGGGTTGTCAGCCGCATCGATTCCGCAGCGTAGAGTACACCGGCCAGGCGTGGCAGGTCTTTCGAGGCAGCCCGGCCCGGTCCATCAAGATAGTTTGCAGTTTCCTCAACAAGCCCCATTCCCTCGGCGTAAAGTGCCTTGAACTGGCTCGAGTTGGCCATGCGGTCCGCGAGGTTGATCGGGTTGAGACTTGTTTCAGACATGGCCGGATATTCCTGGTTACAAACTACTGAGTAGGCGGCATTCGTTGGCGGCGGGTGTCCCTGCCAACGGGCGCAGAATGAACCGGAGCCCTGGTTCCGGCAAGACTATTCTTAAGAAAGGGTTAACGTCAAAAACCTGGTGAAAACGCTGGTTTCGCGCACCGGAATGACCGGCTGCGTGAGCGAAATCAACACTGGTCAGTCAGGTCACTGACGCCATGCTCCCAAGGGCACTTGCGTATATGAGATATAGCACAGAGCACGCGTTCGGACAGGAGCCGGCTCAAAAAAAAGAGCCGCATCAGCGGCTCTCAAGAGTTTAACAGGGAGGCGTCAAACAGTCTGGCCGAGGGCCAGGCTGTCAAATCCAGCAATCCTGGATAACTTTAGTAATAACTCGTAAAGCTTAACTGAGGCTTAACAGTAAAGTCCAATTTAATAAGTTGTTGTCTTGCTTGTTTTATTTCGACTTGAAAAACTGCTCGGCGGCGTTGCGGCTTGAGGTTTTCGACAATTTGTCTGCTTCCAGGCGCTCGATTTCTTTATGCAACAAGGCGATTCGTTGCTCGATTTCAGCGACGGAAAGGAACGACAGATCACAGCCGATCTCATGCAGCTTTTTCGGCGTCGGGCGATCATCATCTGCAAACATGGTCTTGCTTTCCTTATGTCCAATGCTCACGGCGCGCTGTGCCGGCCAGAGCGACTCGGGCTGTTTCGCAATGATGCAAGCGGTCAACCGGCATTGCCGTAATCCTAGCGTGTCCCTAAGTTGTGGAAAAGTGTCACGAGGAGAATGATCAGATGCGCAGTATTGAAATTCGTCAGCCCGGCGGTCCTGAGGTTCTGACACTGACCACCCGCGACAAGCCTGCTCCAGGTGCCTCCGAGCTGCTGATCAAGGTGGCGGCTGCCGGCATCAACCGGCCGGATTGCCTGCAAAGGCAGGGAGCCTATCCGCCACCGCCGGGCGCATCGGATATTCCCGGGCTTGAAGTTGCCGGTGAAGTCGAGGCCGTCGGTGCAAGTGTCGAGAACTTCAAGCCGGGCGACCAGGTCTGTGCCCTGGTTCCCGGAGGCGGTTACGCTGAATATTGTACCGTGGACGCATCCAATGCGCTCATCGCGCCGGCTTCCCTGACCATGACCGAGGCTGCGGCGATTCCCGAGACGTTCTTTACCGTCTGGCACAATGTGTTTCAGCGCGGTGGCCTCAAGGCTGGCGAGACATTCCTGGTGCACGGCGGAACATCTGGCATCGGAACAACTGCGATCCAGCTGGCCAAGGCGTTTGGCGCGAAGGTATTTGCGACGGCCGGCTCGGAGGCGAAATGCGCAGCCATGCGCGACCTGGGAGCTGACCTGGCGATCAATTACCGTGACGCGGATTTCGTCGAGGCTGTGAAGGAGGCTACAGACGGAAAGGGTGTCGACCTGATCCTCGACATGGTGGGTGGTGACTATATCACCCGCAACTACAAGGCAGCGGCAGTCGAGGGGCGGATTGTCCAGATCGCGTTTCTGAGAGGGAAAAAGGCCGAGGTTGATTTTTCACTTCTGATGATGAAACGGCTGACGCATACTGGATCGACGCTGAGGGCGCGGGACATCGCGTTCAAGGCCGGAATTGCCAGGGAGCTTCGCCAGCATGTCTGGCCGTTGCTGAGCGAGCGCAGGGTGCTGCCGGTGATGGATTCGATCTTCCCGCTGGAGCAGGCCGCAGCAGCACATCGCCGGATGGAGGATGGCGATCATATCGGCAAGATCGTGCTCGACATGAGCTGAACGGCCCCCAGTTGCGGCAAGGCCGCGAACAGGACACTCGTGATTTGCACACCAACGCCCGCTTCCAATTGGAAGCGGGCGTTGGTGTATGCTGACAGGCCGTTCATGCACAGACAGCGGCGCTGTTGATTTAAAGAGCGGTCAATTCTCCGGTGCGGCGCGTGGGTCGAGATTGATCGATTCCGGCGTTGCTGCGCGGGCCGAGGGAACGGAGGCAAAATTTTCGCGCTCTTCAGCGGGAATAGCGGCCCGCATGCGGGATCGTATCAGCGCATAGCCCGCGACGGCCAAGTGAGCGATTGCGGTGACTGCGAACAGGAGATAGGGGCTGTAGCCCATGGTGATGCCGCCTACCAGCGGGCCGATGATCGTGCCTACACCATAAAGAAGCAGAAGACCGCCGGACACGGTGACGAATTGATCGCTGTCGGCGTAGTCGTTGGCGTGGGCGACAATGATTGAATAGAGCGTGTAGGACATCGCGCCGTACAAAGCGATCAGTCCGTAGAGAACCGTGATGCCTGAAGGCTTGAGCAGGGCGATGGCAAGGCCCGAAACGCCGGCGATGGCTGCCAATGCAGCGAGAACGTAGCGCCGGTCCATGCGGTCGGACATGCGGCCTGCCGGCAGTTGCATGACTGCGCCGGAGAAAATGGTGATCGACATCATCGTCGCAATCGTGAATGTCGTCAGGCCGACATCGGCGCCAAAGACGGGGGCGAGGGTGCCGAAGGCGCCATTGGCAATCCCGATCAGCAGCATCGCGACGAAGGAGACCGGCGAGTTGCGGTAAATCATCTTGAGATCAAGCTTGACCTCCTTCAACGGAGCTGGGCTGGAAGCGGTGGAGACCGCGGTGGGCAGCAACGCCAGACAATAGAGAATACCGGCGATGATGAAGAAGGTCGGTTGGGTGACGTCCCCGGCTGCGATGCTCATCTGCCCGGCGACGATGGCAACATAGGTGACTGTCATGTAGAGCGAGAAAATGAGGCCGCGGGTCTCGTTGGTCGCGCGCTCGTTTAGCCAGCTTTCGATAATCATGAAAGCGGCGGCCAGCGAGAACCCGGTGACCACGCGCAGCAGAATCCAGCTGATCGGATCAACCAGCAAGCCTGTCAGCAGCGCGATAATGGCAATCGTCGCGGAGAACGCTGAAAATGCGCGGACATGGCCGATGCGCCTGACCAGGCGCTGCGAGAAGACGCAGCCGAGCACGAACCCCGCCGCCCAGGCCGTCCCCAGAAGACCCAGCGATGTGGGCGAAAAGCCTTCGGCCGACCCACGCATCGGCAGCAAAAGGCCATGAAGCCCATTGCCGGCCAGAAGAAACGCGGTGCCCAGGAGCAATGACAGGACGGGAAGGAGATTGCTGCGCATGAGGAACCGGTGTGCAAAAGTGTTAAGGACCAAGCTTGCCGGGAATCATCGCCCGAACCTCGATAAGCCTAGCTGATCGGTCAGGATCATGACAGGTATGTGGCCAAAAGCAAAAAAGGCGTGACGAATGTCGACTAAGATACTGCTGGTCCTGGTCCTGGTGGCCATGGTGCTGCATCTCATCAAGCCGTTTGGCCTGCCCGGGCTGAAGCGGCGCAGCGATGTCTGGAAAATTGCGTTCATTCTGGTGTTTGCGATGATGATGGCACTGGTACTGCGTCCGGAATGAAGCGGGCGACATGTTGGGCCCAGTGATGGTAGCCGGCGGCATTGGCATGGAAACCGTCGACGGCAAAACCCTCGGGACCTACCACGGGCAGCGGGTCTATTGCAGTGGCATTGCGTTCCCGGCACAGCTGAACGCCCATGGAATTGATGATCTGTGCGCGCAGGCCGAGGATGTAGCCGAGTGAGCGGGGCAGCGCGGGCACATCCGGCAGGGCCACGACAGGTGACCAGAAGACCGCGGCATCGGGCCAGCGGGCGTGGACGGCGTAAAGCAGTCCACCGAAACCTTTCTTGAAGGCTGAGCGGGTCTTGAAATTCTTCGCGTCATTGGTGCCCACGGTGATGACCACATGGGTGAAATCGCGCTCTTCGATATGCGGAACCACGAAATCGCGCACCTGGGAGGCGATGGCGGAATTGGCGCCGGCACTGCGCCAGGCGACCGGCTTGCCTGTGGCCTGGTTGATGCGTTCGGCGAGCTGGGGGCCGAGCGTGTCTTCAATCCTGTCGGCACCGACACCGGCGGCTGACGAATCGCCGATGACCAGCAGGCGTGCCTCGGCTTCGCCATCCCCGACCTGGCCCTTTGGCCGGCCACGCGGTGGCGGCAGGCGCGGCACGATTCTGCGTACGCCAAGTCCCTTGAACAGTGCGATCGGCACCAGCATCCAGCTGATGAGGCCGGCAAGTGTGTTGTTCATGGCAGCTATCGTCTCTACGTGTCCGGGTCGTCGGTGCTTGGGTACGCGGCCCACGATAAAGCGAAACCCGCCGTGGTGCCACGGCGGGTTGATGCAGTTTCAACAGCTTGATCCTGTTCAGCCTGCGCGCGAGGCCTCGAAAATGCTGTCGATTGTCGCGGCAAGCGTCGCATCGAAGTCAGCATCGCTCTGGCCGTGCGACAGACCCTCGGTCAGCGCGCGCGAGAAGGATGCAATCACGCCGGCATTCGCGCCGAGCAGGCGGTTGGCTTCCTCACGCGAATAGCCGCCCGAAAGCGCGACGACGCGCATGACACGGGGATCGTCCACAAGCGGCTTGTAGAGATTGGCGGCAGACGGCAGCGACAGTTTCAACATCACCTGCTTTCCGGCCGGCAGGGTGTCGAGATGGCGCTGGATTGCCTCAAGCAACAGCTCTTCCGCCTCGGCCTTGTCGGCGATCTTGATGTTCACTTCCGGCTCGATAATCGGCATCAGGTCATGGCCGAGAATCTGTTTGCCGATTTCGAACTGCTGGGCGACGATGGCTTCGATGCCGTCCTTGCTGGCGGCATTGATGACCGAGCGCATCTTGGTGCCGAAAATGTTCTTAGCGACGGCGCGTTCGAGCAGCGCATCGAGATCGCCCATCGGCTTCATCAGCTGCACGCCGTTTTCTTCCGCCGCCAAGCCCTTGTCGACTTTCAGAAAAGGAACGATGCTGCATTTGTCCCAGAGATAATCTGCAGTCGGGATGCCGTCGATTTCACCATCCATCGTGCGCTCGAACAGGATGGCGCCGATCACCTTTTCTCCGGAAAATGCCGGCGACTTGATGATGCGGGCCCGCATTGCGTGGATCGCCGCAAACATTTCCTCATCGCCGGAATAGGCATCTTCGGCAACGCCATAAAGGGCCAGCGCCTTGGGCGTGGAACCGCCGGACTGGTCGAGCGCGGCGATAAAGCCGTCCTTGTCCGCCATCTGTCGCGCCATGGTTTCGTTCATCATGCCATAATCCCCGTTGTCTGTGTCTCGCCGGCTGCTTTTACAGATGCGGCAAGGCGGAGAAAATAGGCATCGGCCCGCTTCAATCGATTGAAAATCTTTCAATCGATTGAAGATTCAGGTGTTTTTTCGTCATGCTTAACAGCGACCAGTAGCGGGCAATGCAGCCCTCGTCCCAAAGGCATTTCGCCAGAATGGTCCTTGGCCGCGGCCTTCGTCATCGAGTATGCCCCAGCATGCCCTGCTTCCTCAGGCCACGGCAAGAAACCATTCTGACCAAACCAGCACCACGACACTTATCCGTCCACAGGACCTAGCGCTTGAGAACGTCGACGCCGGGCAGGGGCTTGCCTTCCATCCATTCCAGGAACGCGCCACCGGCGGTCGAAACATAGGTGAAGTCGTCTGCTACATCGGCATGGTTAAGCGCTGACACGGTGTCCCCCCCGCCGGCGACTGAAACCAGCAGGCCTTCACCGGTGCGCCGTGCGGCGTGCTGGGCGGCGGATACCGTTGCTGCATCAAAGGGCGGGATTTCAAAGGCGCCGAGCGGGCCATTCCATACAAGGGTGTCGGCCTTGGTGATCCAAGCGTTGATATCTTTAATGGATTCAGGCCCGACATCGAGCATCATGGCGTCGGCCGGGATGGCGGACACAGCCACGGTCTCGTTGTCGGCGCCGGCCTTGAATTCCCGTGCCACGACACCGTCTACCGGCAAGACGATGGTGCAACCTGCTGCAAGGGCCTCGGCTTCGATCGCCTTGGCGGTGTCGGACAGATCGTGCTCGCACAGCGATTTCCCGACATCGATACCGCGGGCAGCGAGAAACGTGTTGGCCATGCCGCCGCCGATCACCAGCGCATCGACCTTTTTCACCAGGTTCTGAAGCAAATCGATCTTGGTCGAAACCTTGGCTCCGCCGACAATGGCGACCACCGGTCGGGCCGGATTGCCGAGGCCTTTCTCAAGCGCCACCAGTTCCGCCTGCATGGTGCGTCCGGCATAGGCCGGCAACAGATGCGCCAGTCCCTCGGTGGAGGCATGGGCGCGGTGGGCTGCAGAAAATGCGTCATTGACGAAAATGTCGCCGTTCTCAGCCAGCGCTTTGGCAAAGTCGGGATCGTTCTTTTCCTCGCCTGAATGAAACCGAGTGTTTTCCAGCAGCAGGATGTCGCCATTGACCATTGCCCCGACTGCCTTTTCTGCCTTGTCGCCGATGCAGTCAGCGGCAAAATGGACGCGATGGTCGAGGACGCTTTCGACAATTCCGGCAATCGGATCGAGCGACATCGAGGGAACAGCCTGGCCTTTCGGACGGCCGAAATGCGCCAGCAGGATCACCCGTGCACCCTTGCCGGACAGTTCCATGATCGTGGGGGCGACCCGTTCGATGCGGGTGGTGTCGGTCACCTTGCCATCCTTGACCGGCACGTTCAGATCGACGCGCACCAGGACGCGCTTGCCGGAAAGGTCGGTGAGATCATCAAGTGTCTTGAATGAGGTCATGAGGTGTTCCGTTCGTCAAGTTGATGCTGCGCGGTTTTGCCTGCGCTAAGATGGTAGCGCTGTTGTAGCGAGGCAAGGCGGTGAGGGAAACTGGCAACCGGCTCTTTCATCACTCATTTTCGCCGTGCGCGGGCAAAATCGCGGATCATGTGAACGATCTCGCGCAGATTGAGGAACAGCGGCAATCTGGTCGCCGGGGCGACGGGTTCGAGCGAAATCCCGACCATCTTGATGAGGCCGTGTTCGTCGGTCTGGCGCACGATCAGGACAATGCGCCCGATCTTGACCCGGTCCGCATAGTCGGGCTTTCCGCCCAGGCGCTGTTCCATCAGTTCGGCGATGGTCAGCGACTTCTCCGTCTCACTGAGCAGGCCGGGACCATAGGCACTTTCGAGCTCCTCACAGCTTCTCGACGGGTCGATGGTGAAGGTGCCGAAGAACTCGTTGTCGTTTTCGTCGACGGCCAGCCTGGATGCAAACAGCCGGTCGAGAAGGCGCGAAAACCCGGGCGCGATGAACAGATAGACCTGATCGTTCTCACGCAGCCGTCCGGCGTATTGATAGCGCATGGAATTGCCGTCGCGAATGACCAGCGAAGGGCGTGCCCAGCGCGGAATCCGCTCGCCGCGCAGGACCGGGCTGTCGGCGACCACGCGGTAAGCCAGCAATTCATGGTTGGCGGTACCAGGCAGATCGACCTCGAGCTTGTCGATTGCGCCGATCTGCGGCGGGATGATCAGGCCCAAACGCTTGGCCACCGGCTTGACGGTCCAGCCCTGAATGGCAAGCGAGACCATCACAACAATGAAGGTGGTGTTGAAATAGAGCTGGCCGTTTTCAAGATTGCCGAGGATGGGCAGGATGGCGAGCAGAATCGAGACGGCTCCCCGCAAGCCGACCCAGGCGACGAAGCCGGTTTCACGCTGCGTCAGGTCGAAGGGCAGCAGGCAGAGCCAGACCGCCAGCGGGCGGGCGATGAACACAAGAAAAATTGCGAGGCCTACGGCGGGGAGCACGATCTGCGGAAATTGCGATGGCGTTGCAAGCAGGCCGAGGACGAGAAACATGATAATCTGTGCCAGCCAGGTCATGCCCTCCTGAAAGCGGTTGATCGATGTCTTGGCCTGGATCTTCTTGTTACCGGTGTAGATGCCGGCGACATAGACCGCCAGAAACCCACTGCCGCCGATGGCCGAGGTATAGGCGAAGACCAGCAGCGCCAAGGCGAGAACGAAGATTGGGGCAAGCCCGCGCTCGACGGGAACCCGGCGCATGATCTGGACAATGAGAACACCGCCGATAAGGCCGAGCAGCAGGCCGAGTCCGATCTGCTTGATGAACAGCAGCAAGAGCTCCACGCCGGCACTGTCGAGGGCCTCGCCACTGGCCACGATGCCGACCAGGGCAACGGTGAGAAAGATCGCCATCGGGTCGTTGGTGCCGGATTCGACTTCCAGCGTCGAGCGGACCTTGTCGCGGATATTGATGCCGCCTGTGCGCAACAGGAAGAACACGGCTGCGGCGTCGGTGGAGGCAACGATGGATCCCAGCAGGAAGCTTTCGAGCCAGGTAAAGCCGAGCAGAAAGCGGGCGGCCGCGCCGAACAGCACCGCTGTCAACAGCACGCCGACGGTGGCAAGCGTCAGCGCTGGGACGGCCGCCTGCCGAAAGGACTGCAATGACGTGCCAAAGCCGGAATCAAACAGGATGATGGCAAGTGCGATCGAGCCCAGCATGTAGGCGGCGGAATTGTTGGAAAAATCGATGCCCAGACCATCGACACCGGCAACCAGTCCGATGAGCAGGAAGAGCAGCAGCAAGGGGGCGCCAAAGCGCTCTGCCAAGAGACTGGAGAAGGCAGCAATGAGAATGAGTGACATTGAAGCCAATGTCACGACGTAGAATGTGTCCAACCGTCGGCCCTTGTCCGGATCGCTAAATAAAACAGCCGAATATGCTTTGACTGCAAGTATGGGAGGCGGCTGCGATCGGATCAATGATCGCAAGGCCGCGAAGCGATATTTTCCTTAAAACAAGGTGACAGTTGGACCAAAACCGGCGGCAAGGCAGACAAGGAAAGCCCGGTAGCATCGGTACCGAAAACAGCAACGCCACCGCTCGTTAGAACGGTGGCGTTGCCGTATTGCGCGGTCTTTCACATGCCCGCCGGCAGGCGGGCTCGTGCCAGGAACTAAATGAGCTTTGCCATCGCCACGGCGGTGTCGCCCATGCGGTTGGAAAAACCCCATTCATTATCGTACCAAGTCAGGATCGAGCACAGGGTGCCTTCCATGACCTTGGTCTGGTCCATGTGGAAGACCGAGGAGTGCGGGTTGTGGTTGAAGTCGATGGAGACATTCGGCTCGTCGGTGAAGCTGAGAACGCCCTTCAGCGGGCCGTTTGCGGCGTCGCGGATGGCTTGGTTGATCTCTTCAGCCGAAGTCTCGCGCTTGGCAATGAACTTCAGGTCGACAACCGAGACGTTCGGGGTCGGAACACGGATCGACATGCCGTCAAGCTTGCCGTTGAGCTCGGGGAGCACGAGGCCAACAGCCTTGGCGGCACCGGTCGAGGTCGGGATCATCGACATGGCGGCGGCACGGGCGCGATAGAGATCCTTGTGCATCGTGTCGAGCGTCGGCTGGTCACCCGTGTAGGAGTGGATCGTGGTCATCATGCCCTTTTCAATGCCGATGGCGTTGTGCAGGACATGGGCGACGGGAGCCAGGCAGTTGGTGGTGCACGAAGCGTTGGAGACCACCAGGTCGTCCTTGGTCAGCACGTCGGTGTTGACGCCATAGACGATGGTCTTGTCGGCACCGGCCGAAGGCGCCGAGACGAGAACCCGCTTGGCGCCGGCTTCGAGATGGATGGCAGCCTTTTCCCGCGCGGTGAAGATGCCGGTGCATTCCATCACGATGTCGATGCCGAGATCGCCCCAGGGGAGGTTCTTCGGATCGCGCTCCGAGAACACCTTGAAGGAATCGCCGCCTTCAATGCGGATCGTGTCGCCGTCGACCTCGACGGTCTTGGGGAACTTGCCGTGCACCGAATCCCAGCGCATCAGGTGAGCGTTGGTATCGACCGGACCGAGATCGTTGATGGCAACGATGTCGATGTCGGTGCGCCCGGATTCGTAAATGGCGCGCACAACATTGCGGCCGATGCGGCCAAATCCGTTGATGGCAATCCTGGTCTTCATTCTATTCCCTCCGTCCTGGGTCCGATTGCGCCTGTCTCTGCGAGTTCAGGCTTCGTCATGTAACCTGGCTTCGACCGCTTTCACCGCAGCCTTTGCAGTGATGCCGAAATGCTCATAGAGCTCCTTGTAGGGTCCGGAAGCGCCGAACCCGCTCATGCCGATGAACAGACCGTCAGTGCCGATGAAGCGATCCCATCCCTGCCGTATGCCGGCCTCGATGGCGATCTTGACCCTGGAGTCTCCGATGATGGCCTTCTTATACTCCGGGCTTTGCTCTTCGAACAGTTCGAAGCTGGGCACGGAGACTACGCGGGTGCTGTGACCATTCGCCTCAAGCATCCGGCGTGCCTCAAGAGCGATCTCGATTTCCGAGCCGGAAGCAAAGATCGTCACCTCTGCATCGCTTGCCGAAACCAGATCATAGGCACCATAGGCGCAGAGGTTTTCCTCGGTGAAATCGGTGCGTACCGTCGGCAGGTTCTGGCGGGTGAGGGCGATGCCGCTCGGGCGCTTGCCCTGTTCGAGCGCAATCTGCCAGCATTCCGCAGTTTCGACCGTATCGGCCGGCCGGAACGTCAAAAGATTGGGAATCGCGCGGAGTGCAGCCATATGCTCCACCGGCTGGTGGGTCGGTCCGTCTTCCCCAAGTCCGATCGAATCATGGGTTAAAACGTGAATGACACGGATGCCCATCAGAGCTGCAAGGCGGATCGAAGGACGGCAGTAATCTGAAAAGATCAGGAAGCCGCCAGAGTAGGGGATCAGGCCACCATGCAGCGCGATGCCGTTCATCATTGCCGCCATGCCGTGTTCGCGAATCCCGTAATGGATGTAACGGCCTGAGAAATCGTCCGGCGTGATCGCCTTGGTCTGGCTGGTGCGGGTGTTGTTCGATCCGGTCAGGTCGGCGGATCCGCCGAGCGTTTCGGGGGCAACGCCGTTGATAACCTCCAGCGCCATTTCGGATGCCTTGCGTGTGGCGACCGTCGGCTGGTCATCGGCCAGCTTCTTCTTGTAGGCGGTGATTGCCGGTTCCAGTTCACCAGGCAGGTCGCCGTTCATCCGGCGTTCGAAAGCCATGCGGATGTCATTCTCGGCCTCGGCAAGGCGGGATTCCCAAGCCTTGCGGTCCTTGACCGAGCGCAGGCCCGCCAGGCGCCAGGCGTCGAGAATATCGGACGGAACAACGAAAGGTTCTTCGTTCCAGCCGAGCGCTTTCCGGGTGCCGGCAATTTCCTTGTCGCCGAGCGGTGAGCCGTGGGCGCCGCTGGTTCCGGCCTTGTTGGGTGCGCCGAAACCGATCACGGTCTTTGCGGCGATCAGGGTCGGGCGGTCGGATTTCTGCGCCGTCTCGATGGCCTGGGCGATCGCATCGGGGTCATGACCGTCAATGTCGAGCGTGTTCCAGCCCGAGGCTGCAAAGCGGGCGAGCTGGTCGGTCGAGTCGGTGAGCGACACCGGACCGTCGATGGAGATCGAATTGTTGTCCCAGAACACGATCAGCTTGTCGAGCTTGAGATGACCTGCCAGCGAGATCGCTTCCTGGCTGATGCCCTCCATCAGGCAGCCGTCGCCTGCCAGCGCATAGGTGTAATGCTCGACCAGATCGGAGCCGAATTCCTGGGCGAGCTTGCGCTCAGCAATTGCCATGCCGACCGCATTGCCGATGCCCTGACCGAGCGGGCCGGTGGTGGTCTCGATGCCTGCGGCGTGGCCATATTCGGGATGCCCGGCAGTGGGGGAGCCCAGTTGGCGGAAATTCTTGATGTCTTCGAGCGAGATATCGTCATATCCGAGCAGATAGAGCAGCGAATAGATCAGCATCGAGCCGTGGCCGGCGGACAGCACGAAGCGGTCGCGGTCGGGCCAGTCCGGTTTCTTGGGATCGAAGCTCAGATAGCGCGAAAACAGCACCGTGGCGATATCGGCTGCGCCCATTGGCAGGCCGGGATGCCCGGATTTCGCTTTCTCTACAGCATCAATGGACAGAAACCGGATTGCATTTGCCATCCGGTCGTGTTTTTCGCGTGAAATCATGATGGTTCCGCCTGGTCGCGTTCATGTCAGGTCCGGGCTGGATATAGTCCGGATCGAAGGCCGCGCACACATAGCAGTTGCTAGGCGGGAGTCAACAAATGCCTTGGCTGCAAACGCCTGGGGATGCACATCTGGTTTTGTTGACGGCCGGTTCGGCTAATGCGTAAAGTCGCGCCCACAAGTGTCCGGAATTCAAGCGATTCGGCTTGTGGTACAGATCCAGGGAAGCTGACAATGCCGGTTGAAAGAACAGCACAATCCGCACTTGAGGCGTTGAAAAAAGCCCTGAATCAACTCGACAATGAAGTCGATCGTCAGGTCGAGACGAGCCGCAGTTCGACCGAAGCGACGGCTGAACTGAGCCGGATGATCGAGGATCGATCACGGCTGGCGCTCGAGCTCGACCAGTCGCAAGACCGGGCCAACCGTCTGGAGGAAGCCAACCGGGAAGTCTCGCGCAGGCTGGTGACGGCCATGGAAACCATAAGGGCGGTTCTCGATCGCTGAGACTGACAGTATCAATCGCATTTGCCTTCGATCACCCGGGGTCGTGCAAAACAGGACGTGTTGAATGGCTCAGGTAACGGTTACCATTGACTCAAAGACCTATCGGATGGCCTGCGAAGAAGGCCAGGAAGAGCACCTGAGCGAGCTTGCCGGGCGGTTCGACCGCTACGTCGGTCACCTCAAGGGGCAGTTCGGCGAGATCGGTGACCTCAGGATCACGGTCATGGCCGGCATCATGGTGATGGATGAGCTGCACGAGCTGCAGCGCCGCATGCGGGGTCTGGAAGCCGAAGTCGAGACGCTGAAGAAGACCCGAGACACTGCGTTGAGCAAGGTTGACAAGACCGATCATGATCTCGCCGAGGCCCTGTCTGAGGTGACCGGCAAGATCGAGCAGATCGCCGGCAAGCTCTCCGGGCGGAGCTGAAATCCGGGCCGGGAGCCTGGTGCGACCGTGTTCAAAATGCTTGCCTGTGTACAAGGCCGGTCTGTGGCCCATCCAGGTGTCGCCGGTTGTCCTGGGCGAGGGTGATTTCGGTCGCCCGGCACGCTAGCGCCGGATTATTTGCTGACTTGCAAATTGCTCATTGGAGTTAAGCACGCGATGACCTATATGGGGCATGCGGTCTGCGCCTCTCGACAGGATACTCGAACCCTGGGGCCTTAATTGATCCAAAGGGAGCTGTCCCTGACCGGACCCGTGGGTCCGGACATATGGCGCCCACCTACGTTGTAGGTTCCCAGGATCAATAAAATCCATCGGTTGCCGTGGATCGCACTCTTTCCCCAAAAATCCTCCATTCGGTTCACCCGCTGCGCCGCCTGTCGCAGCGCCCGGCAACTCAGAGGTTTGGGCAGGGCCGGGCCATCAGATCAGGGGTCTACCAGTTTAGCACGTCTTTCGCTGTGGCCGTCGTCTCTGCGAGTATGGCGAGGTGGATGGATCCATGCGTTGGAGACAGTCAACCGTTCAATATTTTCCTGCACTGACTTCTTGGTGTATAGTATCTGCAAAATTCAACTGGCTGTCCTGAATTGCTATTTCAAAACATAGGCAATGTTTTGTTTCAGGGTTGAAGCATTCTTATCTTCATTGAGGGGGTGGAAATGTCAAATACAACAGCGCGCAGCGATGATGTTTCAGTTTTACATCCGGCCATACGTGAAAAAGTCACTGCGATCAGGGATCAACTGCATCAGGAAGATATTCCGTTTGAGGTTTTTGAAGCGTTTAGAACCCCTGAACGCCAGGCAAAACTGCAGGCGAAGCGGCCAAAGGTGACTTGGGTAGGCCCCTGGGGATCGATCCACCAGTATGGCTTGGCGGTCGATTTTGTCCTGAAGATCAACGGGAAATGGTCATGGGATGATCGCGGGCCTGAGGCAGCCTACTGGACCAGAATGCACGAGCTGGCTTTGGAAAACGGCATGACACCGCTCTACAACAAGGCCGGAGCTCTGATCGAAAAGCCTCACATCCAGTTGAAGGGTGTTTCGGCCAGAGATCTGTACAAAGGGCACTACCCTGAAGGAGGTGATGAGGCCTGGGCGGAGTATCTGGGCAATCTGATCGACAATTGGACCGGCAGTCCTGCTGCCCCGGTCAAGCCGCAAAATGTCGCCGAACGGCCGCCGCTTGCGCCGGATGTCATCGCCGAGATGGAGGATCTGGTTCGCGGCGATACGCCAGGTCCGGAAGACAAGGCCTCGACGGATCCTCGGTTTCAGAAGCTGCACGAATTCATCAAACGCTGGGAGGGCGGTTTCGTCGATCATCCGGATGACCCGGGTGGTGCAACCAATATGGGCATCACCATCGGCACACTGGCCGAGTGGCGCGGGACCAAGGTTACCGTGGAAGACGTTCGGGAGCTCAGCAGATCCGAGGCCGACAGCATCTTTCGCGCAAATTACTATAGCGCCAATCGCTGCGGTGAGATGCCGGAGCGGATGGCGATGGTGGTCTACAATTGTTCGGTCTTGTCGGGGCGCGAGCGCGCAATCGAATTTGTGCAACAAGCCTTCAACAATCTCGGACTGCTGGTTGATGGCAAGCCGCTGGTCGTCGACGGAGTTCTGGGCCGCATGACCATGAGCGCGATCCGGGGGGCGGACCCCTCCATTCTGGCGGAAGCTTTCATGGATCGGCAGGAGGACTATCTGCGCCAGCTCGACACTTTCCCGGTTTTTGGCAAGGGCTGGCTGAATCGCATGGCCGCATTGAGAGAGTTCGTCAATACACTGCAAAAGGGAGCGGGCGCTCGTCCGGCGATCAAGATGTCTGTGACAGATAAACAATCCGACCTCGAACTGCTCATCGAGAAACTTATTCCCGGGCAAGATTCCGGGTCCCGGGAGGCGATGATCAGGTTGCTCACTGAAACGGTGCGGTCCGATGCCGGAGCGAAGACACCGCGTTCAGCGGTAGGCACTTTGCTGGGCCTTTTGACCGGCGCTGCGCGGGAAAGAATGGGCGCTGACACTCCGGTCTATGATGCGGCCACCACGATCTCCAAGGGGCCGGATGGCAAACCTCCGTTGACGCCGATCAACGCGGCCCTTGGTGAAACATTCGGAAGGGCCATGAATGGGAAGAAATCTGTGACCGGTATCGCCGGACTACTGCTCACTGCGTTTCTGCCGAAACTTGGTGTCTCCGGTGACATTGTCAATTTCGTTGGGCAAAACTCGGAAGCGCTGCTGACACTGTTTTCCCTGATTACGGGATGGGGAATGTTCGGAAAACTCGACAAGGCCATTCGCCTTATGGGGATGATCGACGCGGTGCGGAAGTCCTGACATATCCTGACTCTCAGCTGGTCCAGGTGGATGCCAAGCGTGATTGACCACAAACCAAGTCGTCGTCACATCCGGCTGGTGGGCGGTCCTGATCACCGACTATTCGATCAAGCCCATCTTCATTGCGCGGGCGACGGCCTCTATTGTGGTGCTTGCCAACAGCTTCCTGCGGGCCGAGGCGAGATGATCCTTTCCTGATTTTCCAGGAGTGTTGACGGTTTGGGCCAAGGCTTCAGGGGGCTGCCCTCTTGCCACCGATTGGAGAATAGCCCTTTCCGGATGGGTCAATCGCTCCGAATTTTCAGTCATGGATTCCCGCAAATCTGTTTTTTGAAGCCGTATCGATGTGCCTTAACGATGGGCATGACATCCGGTGTGATGGCGCAAGCTTCCGCCGGCGGCAAATGATTGTCCGGATTGTCGTAAATGGTCCGTTTCAGGGAGGAGTGTCGTAATGAAACGGCCCTCTCAACCACCGACTGAGCCAGGCCGTGCTTGAATTCTGCCAATTGAGCGCTTACCCCCATTTACAGGCAGAATCCGCACGGAGAGCAAGATGGACAACAAGGCAGGCATTCGCGCTGCGGTTCTGGCGCGACGGGATGCACTCGCTGCGGCCGACCGGATCGAGATGAGCCTTGCCATGGCCGAGATCGGCGAACAGCTGCAATTCGATCCTGGTACCGTGATTGCCGGCTATCTGCCGATCCGGTCCGAACCTGACCTGCGGCCGATGCTCGCGCGCTTTCGTGAGCGGGGAGCCCGGCTTTGCCTGCCGGTCGTGCTTGACCGGGAAACCATCGTCTTCCGCGACTTTATCCGCGGCGCCGAGCTCGTCAGCACCGGGTTCGGAACCTCTGGGCCAGGTGCAGAGGCGGAACTGCTTGATCCGGACGTGCTGATGATGCCGCTGTCGTCTTTTGATGCGCAGGGCAACCGGCTGGGGTATGGCGCCGGACACTACGACCGGGCGATTGCACGGCTTCGCGCCAAGGCTCGGATGCCGCTCTTGATCGGCACCGCGTTTGCGATGCAGGAGGTCGAAAGGTTGCCGGCCGAAGCGCACGACGTCCCTCTTGACATGATCCTGACGGAGCGAGGCTTGCGCTCGCTTTCGCAAGCCTTATAGAGAGCAAATGCGCCTGTTATTTCTTGGAGATCTGGTCGGACGATCCGGCCGCACCGCGGTCTGGAGCCGCCTTCCCGGCCTGATCCGCGATTACAAGCTGGATTTTGTCATCGTCAATGGTGAGAACGCCGCCGGCGGTTTTGGCATCACCGAGGAAATCTTCCTCGAGACGCTCAATGCCGGCGCCGATGTGGTGACCACCGGCAACCATGTCTGGGACCAGCGCGAGGCGCTGGTCTATGCCGACCGACAAGATCGGTTTCTGAGGCCGGCAAACTATCCGGCAGGAACGCCGGGTCGCGGTTCCAATCTCTACATTGCCCGCAACGGCGCGCGGGTGCTCGTTGCCAACGTGATGGGCCGGGTGTTCATGCATCCCGATCTCGACGACCCGTTTGCAGCTGGTGAAGCGATCCTGGAAGCCTGCCCGCTCGGCGAGCAGGCGGATGCGGTGGTGTTCGATTTTCACGCCGAAGCTACCAGCGAGAAACTGTGTTTCGCACATTTTGTCGATGGCAGGGCAAGCTTCGTGGTGGGTACGCACACCCATGTGCCGACTGCCGATGCGCAGATCCTGAATGGCGGTACGGCCTATATGTCGGATGCCGGCATGTGCGGTGATTATGATTCGTCGATCGGCATGGACAAGGAGGAACCGGTGAGCCGGTTTGTCTCCAAGATTCCAAAAGGGCGTTTTGAAGTGGCATCGGGCCCGGCGACGATCTGTGGTGTTGCCGTCGAGATTTCCGATCGCACTGGGCTGGCAGAGAAAATTGCGCCGCTCAGAATCGGGCCGCGGCTTGCCGAGACCCTGCCTGATTTCTGGAACTAATGTTTACAGGTCCTGCTGCTTCCCCTTGATCAAGGGTCGTTTGGCATCGGGATCGGGTGGCAACAGACCTCGCTCCTTGATCCAGGGATGAATGGTAACCGCGCGGCTGAGAGCCGAGGCGGCCACTTGGGGCCGGCCCATGCGGGTGAGCACGTGATACATCCCCGACCAGGCGCCGAAGTGATCCGGGTCGAGCTCGACCGCCTTTTCGAGATCCGACAGCGATCCGTCGATATTGTCGCGCAGGAAGCGCACGAAGGCGCGCTGGTTCCAGCCTTCCGCGTAGTTCGGTGCTTGGTCCACAACCATGTCGAAGGCTGCTTCGGCGGCCTCGAAGTCATAGGCCTCGCGCCTCTCCATGCCATGGTCGATGGCGTCACGCACCTTTGCCGTCGGGGCCTGATCAAGCCACCAGTTCCAGATCGCGTTTTCTGCAAGTCGCCCTTCACGCTCGCTTCTCGCGGTCTTCAACGCTTTGAACAGTCGCTCACGCTCGGTATCGGCATTGGCCTGCAATCTACCGGGGATACCAAAAGCGCCAGCGATTGCCGCCATACCGACCAACAGGGTTCTGCGGCGCATGGTCAAACTCCCTTCAGGACCAGAATTGTCGGACGTCGAGGCAAGCTACGGGCGGAGACGGTGAAACTGTCGGCGTTGACGAAGTCGGTTGTGAACTTGTCACCCATCATTTCGATGAAGCTTGAAAGGGGTGCGCCACGGCGGTGCATTGGCAAAAGGATCGAGGACTGCAGCCGCTGGGCAATCCCGGTCATGGCCACGTGGCTGAGGGTCAGGCCACCATCGACGGGAACCATGACGATATCGAGCCTGCCGATCTCAGCGAAATGACGGTCTTCCAGCGGGTGGTGCAGATGACCGAGATGGCCAATGCACAGATCCGCAACCTCGAAGATGAAGATCGAATTCCCATCGGGCTCCATGGCGCCGAAGTTGCGGATGTCGGTTGTGACGTTGCGGATATAGACGTCCTCGACCACCACGTCGTGATCGGCAGGAGTGCCGTCAAAGTTCCAGCCGCGAAGCACCTCGCCGATGCGCTCGTCCGGGGACAGCGTGAAATGCGAGGAGTGCGCTTTATTCATGGTGACAATATCGGGAACGGTAACCCGGCCCGACCATCCGTTGTAATCGGTCGCGATGGAAATGCCCGCCGGGGTGGTGATGACATAGGTCGAATGACCCGCAAACATGATCTCGACCTCGCCTGATCCCTCGGCAATGCGGTCGAGCTGGACCTCAAGTTCAGCGGGGGTGAGATTGGCGTAGGAAGCGCCGGGTAGCGTTTGAGCCACCGCAAGACATTGACTGTAGGGTCGGGTGGATTCCTGGGCTTTCGCCGGAAGTGCGAAGGCAAGGATTGTAAACCCAAGGACGAAGGTGCTCAAACGGTGCATGCTGGCGGCTCCGCAAACAGTCTCACGACAGGAAGTTTAGAGCGCCATGACGCAACGTAAAGGACTTTTGAGCAGGGTTTGTCGTTCTTGTCGCTTGAGCGACACTCCGGTCCCGGCTTAGCCAGTCATGGCCTGCCAGCGCAACTTCATGGCTTCATACCCGTCTGTTGGTTGGGCGTCGTAGCTGAGTTCATCATCAGCGATATGGATGAACGGCTGTTTGGATCCGCACCAGATATGTCCGGCGGGCACCAGCCAGGAGGTGTCATCAAGTGTGCCGGCCTTGATGTTGAACTCCGGCGAACCTTCGGTGCCATGCCAGATACGGACGCCGCAATCGGGGCAGAACCATCCGTGGCGCAGTTTGCCGGATTCGCTCATGCGGCTCATGCTGACCAGCCCCGGGTCGACATCGAGATCCTCCCGTCTGAAGCGCAAGCTTTCTCCGAAGGCCGAGGAGGTATGTCTCTGGCATTCGGTGCAGTGGCAGAGGTAGAAGACCAGAGGCCTGGCGTTGAGCCGGTAGCGGATCCGGCCGCATTGACAGCCGCCGGTCAGCGGCAACACGGGAACTGAGGTTTTTCGCATGAACTGAACCTTCTGGACGAAATGGAACAAGGACCTTATAACGCGGCAATCCAGAATCCAGAGCAAAGATCAGGGGCGTTATGGCCGGCCATTCACAATTCAAAAACATCATGCACCGCAAGGGACGGCAGGATGCCGTCCGTTCCAAGATGTTCTCCAAGCTCGGACGCGAAATCACCGTTGCAGCCAAGATGGGCGCACCTGACCCGGCGATGAACCCGCGTCTGCGCCTGGCGATCCAGAATGCCAAGTCACAGTCGATGCCGAAGGACAATATCCAGCGCGCCATCAACAAGGCATCGGGTGGCGACAGCGAAGCCTATGAGGAAGTGCGTTACGAGGGCTACGGCCCGGGCGGCGTGGCCGTGATCGTCGAGGCGCTGACCGACAACCGCAACCGCACAGCCTCGAGCGTGCGTGCGGCGTTCACCAAATCCGGCGGCGCCCTGGGCGAAACCGGGTCGGTGGGCTTCATGTTCTCGCGTGTCGGGGAAATCATCTATCCGGCAGAGGCTGGCGACCCGGACACCATCATGGAAGCCGCCATCATGGCCGGTGCAGAAGATGTGACCAGCGGCGAGGAAGAGCACACCATTATCTGCGCCTTTGAGGATATTGGCGAAGTTTCGACAGCACTTGAAGAAGCGCTTGGCGAGGCAAACTCCGTCAAGGCCGTGTGGAAGCCGCAAACCACGGCACCGGTGGACGAGGACAAGGCGGTCTCCGTGCTCAAGCTGATCGCGACGCTTGATGACGACGACGACGTGCAGAATGTCTATGCCAACTTCGAAGTTTCCGACGAGATCATGGCCAAGCTCTCTGCCTGATCGACCCAGTCACTTCGTATTGCAAGCCGCCGGCCTTTTGACCGGCGGCTTTTTTCATATCTCAGAGCGCGTCTCGCATGTCGCCGAACAGTTTGACCGATTTCAACCGGGCATCGATGGAATGGATCGGCATCGAGATCATGATTTCGTCAGCTTTTGTGGCCTGGATAAAGTCATGCATCTTGGTCTTCGCCGTGTCGGGGCTGCCGACAACCGCATAGCGCAGGGTATGTTCGACGGCGATCTTTTCCATCTCGTTCCAGTAGTCGTCCATGCTGTCGATCGGTCTTGGCATCTTCCCGCGTGCATTGCGGCGCATGTTGACGAAAGTCTGTTGCAGGGTAGTGAACAGATAGTTTGCCTCTGTGTCCGTGTCGGCCATCACACCCATGGTTGCGGCCATGACGTAAGGCGAGTCGAGCTGGGCCGAAGGTGTGAACTTGCTGCGGTAGATGTCGAGCGCTTCCAGCAGCATGTCCGGAGCAAAATGCGAGGCAAAGGCGTAAGGGAGGCCCAGTGCTGCAGCGAGATGGGCGCTGTAGATGCTGGAGCCCAGGATCCACAGCGGCACATGCGAGCCTGCGCCGGGGACGGCGATCAGCATACGGTCATCGGGTTCGCCGAGCCAGTGCTGCAACTCGACAATATCATCGGGAAAACTGTTGGCGCCGGTTTCGAGATTGCGGCGTAATGCCCGGGCAGTGTTCATGTCGGTGCCGGGGGCACGGCCGAGGCCGAGGTCGACACGACCGGGAAACAGGGCTTCGAGAGTGCCGAACTGTTCGGCGATGACCAACGGCGAATGATTGGGCAGCATGATGCCGCCCGATCCGATGCGGATGGTGCTGGTTGCATGGCCGGCTTCAGCTATCACCAGCGAGGTGGCCGCACTTGCAATGCCCTTCATGCCGTGGTGCTCGGCCAGCCAGAAGCGGGTAAAGCCCGCATCTTCTGCTTGCCTGGCCATCAGCCGGGTCGAGGATAGAGCGTCGCTGATGGTGCCGCCCTCGACGATGGGGCAGAGATCGAGAATGGAAAACGCTGTCATGGATATTCTTTCGGGTCGGAATTGATTTTCTCCCCATGTAGGTAGCCGCAGGCTGGATGCAAAAAGGCTGTGTGGCACTGCACGTGTTTGTTTTTGGTTTGTTCACATTTTGATGGAATGGTCCGGCACATCGGGATAGGGTTTTGCATGGCGGAAGCGATTCGAATTATCGGGATTGATCCCGGGCTGAGGAACACGGGCTGGGGCGTGATTGACAGCCTTGGCAACTCACTGCGATTTGTCGCTTCGGGCACGGTGAAATCCGACAACAAGCTAGATCTCGCCTCGCGGCTGAACCAGCTTTATGAAGGGCTGGAGAGCATCCTGCATCAGTACCAGCCGTTTGAGGCGGCGGTGGAAAACACCTTTGTCAACAAGGACGCCACGGCGACGTTAAAGCTCGGGCAGGCGCGTGGCATTGCCATGCTGGCGCCGGCCCGGGCCGGGCTCAGGGTCGGCGAGTATGCCCCGAACGCGGTCAAGAAGGCCGTGATCGGTGTCGGGCATGGTGACAAGAAGCAGATCGTGATGATGGTCAAGATGCTGATCCCGAAGGCATCCTTCGACAGCGACCACGCGGCGGACGCCTTGGCAATCGCGATCTGTCATGCACATCATCGCACATCACCGGAATGGCGGATGGCGGCGGAATGAGGATCTTTCAATGATCGGCAAGCTCAAGGGCACTCTCGAGGAAATCGGCGAGGACCATGCCCTGATCGATGTGCATGGGGTCTGCTATGTGGCTTTCTGCTCAGTGCGGACCCTGTCGCGGCTCGGTTCGGTCGGGGAAGCTGCGGTGTTGTTCATCGAGACCTATGTGCGCGAGGATCAGCTCAAGCTTTTCGGGTTTGAAACTGCGCTCGAACGAGAGTGGTTCCGGCTGCTGCAGAGCGTTCAGGGGGTAGGCGCCAAGGTGGCTCTGGCGGTGCTGTCAACGCTTACCGCCTCCGAGCTCGCCAATGCGATCGCGCTGCAGGACAAGGCGATGGTGGCGCGCGCCCCAGGCATCGGGCCGAAAGTGGCGCAGCGGATCGTGGCAGAGCTGAAGAACAAGGTTCCGGCGCTGGGCGGTGAAGCCGGCGAGGCGATGGGGCTGAAACAGGAACTGGGCGAGGGCGTCGCGTCCGCTCCGGTTGCCGATGCAGTCTCGGCCTTGTCCAATCTCGGCTACTCGCGCGACCAGGCTGCCAACGCAGTCGCAGCAGCGATGAAAAGTGCAGGTGAGAACCCTGATTCGGCCAAGCTGATACGCCTCGGGTTGAAGGAACTTGCCAAGTAGGCGGTCCCTTGTGTTGATCGCAAATCCTTACTATAGTTCAATGTAAGGATTTTTGCTGCAGGTAAGGAAATGGCGATCGAGTCGAAGCTGACAACCAAGGGCCAGACCACAATCCCACAGGAAGTGCGCGAGTTTCTCAAGGTGGGGGCGGGCGATCGTCTCGGGTATGAGTTCGTGGACGGGAAAGTGGTGCTCGTACCGAAAAATCGCAGCGCGCTGGATTTCGCCGGCGTGCTGCATGAGCCGGATCGCAAGCCGGTTTCGGTCGAGACGATGAACGAAGCGCTTGATGAAGCGGTTTCGGAGCGAGTTGAGCTGTCTCGTGATCGGAATTGACACCAACATCATCGTCCGTCTTCTCACTCGGGACGATCCAGTCCAGTTCGATGCGGCCGTTTCGCTGGTCAAGGCCAGCAGTGCTGCCGCGCCATTGTTCGTCAACCCGATGGTGATTGCCGAAACCGTGTGGGTGCTGGAAAAGGCCTACAAGGTGGATCCGCCGGTGGCGCGGCAGCAGGTGGCAGGACTGCTCGACACGGTGGAAATCAAGGTTCCCGAAACTTTGCGTGTGGAGAATTGGGGGCAATGGTTTATGTCATCACACCCCGGCTTTTCCGATGTCATCATCGCCGACATCAACCGCGCCAATGGATGTGAAAAGACAATGACGTTTGACCGCAAGGCCGCCAATTCTGTTCCTGGCATGGAGCTCCTGGCATGAGTGATGGAGATCGTCTGATTTCCCCAGACAAGCGCGGCGAGGACATCGATACGTCCTTGCGGCCGCAGACGCTGGACGAGTTCACCGGCCAGGCGGAAGCGCGGGCAAATTTGAAAGTGTTCATCGAGGCGGCCAAGGGCAGGGCCGAGGCTCTCGATCATGTGTTGTTCGTCGGGCCTCCCGGGCTTGGCAAGACCACGCTGGCGCAGATCATGGCAAAGGAACTGGGCGTCAATTTCCGCTCCACCTCTGGCCCGGTGATCGCCAAGGCCGGCGATCTGGCAGCGCTTTTGACCAATCTCGAAGACCGCGATGTCCTGTTCATCGACGAAATCCACCGGCTCAACCCGGCGGTCGAGGAGATCCTCTATCCGGCGATGGAGGATTTTCAGCTTGACCTGATTATCGGCGAGGGACCGGCGGCACGTTCGGTGAAGATCGACCTGTCGCGGTTCACGCTGGTCGCCGCCACCACACGGTTGGGGTTGCTGACAACGCCGCTTCGTGACCGCTTCGGCATCCCGGTGCGGCTCCAGTTTTACACTGTTGAAGAGCTTGAACTGATCGTGCGGCGCGGGGCGCGGATCATGGGGCTCGGCATGACCGATGACGGGGCGCTGGAGATCGCCCGCCGTGCCCGGGGCACGCCGCGTATTGCCGGGCGCCTGCTCCGGCGGGTGCGGGACTTCGCAGAAGTCGCCAAGGCCGAGGCGGTGGACCGGAAAATCGCTGATGAGGCGCTGACGCGTCTGTCGGTCGACAGCATCGGACTCGATCAGCTCGACCGGCGTTACCTCGACATGATCGTGCGGAATTTCGGCGGCGGACCGGTGGGGATCGAGACCATCGCCGCTGGCCTCTCGGAGCCGCGCGATGCCATCGAGGATATCATCGAACCTTATCTGATCCAGCAGGGCTTTCTGCAGCGGACACCGCGCGGCCGGGTGCTGACCGCACGGGCTTGGGACCATATGGGGCTCAATCCGCCCAGGGATCTCGCTGCGACACAGGCCAGCCTGTTTGAAGAAGACTGAATCACCCGAGAACAGGTTCTTGCATTCGCTCGTACGGGTCCGCTTCCTGTGATGCGACGCGGCAATTTGGCTGCTCGGTTGCTCATGGCGCGCGCACCAGCCAGCTTGCGTCGATATCCGAAGGCCTGGTCCCGCCGGCCAGTCGCAGGTTGAGTTCAAAGTCCGAAAGCAAGCCGCGGATCACTTCACTCACACCGTCCTCGCCCGCCAGCGCCAGCCCGTAAGCATAGGGCCGGCCGATAGCCACTGCGGAGGCGCCAAGCGCCATCGCCTTGATCATGTCCGCCCCGCTCCGTACCCCTGAATCAAGGATCAATGGGATGCGCCCCTTCACCGCGCTGGAGATTGCCGGGAGGGCGGAGATTGTCGAGACCGCACCGTCCACCTGCCTGCCGCCGTGGTTTGAAACGATCAGCCCGTCCACACCCTCATCGACGGCGCGTACGGCTTCCTCGGGGTGCAAAATACCTTTCAGGATGATCGGCAGCCGGGTGTAGCTGCGCAGCCGCGCAATGTGCTCCCAGTTGAGCGTCGGGTTTGTGTAAATGCCGGTGAAAAGCTTGACCGCTTTCTGCGCCCGTCCGGAGCGCAGATTGTCGAGCGGACTTCCGGGGTGGGCGTTGAGCATCTGCCAGAGGGTTGCGAGAGACTTGAGGTTTATCCTCGGTTTAGGTGCCTGCGGATCCTCGGGCATTTCATCAACGAGCCGCTGGAACACCGGGTCGGAGGTGTATTGCGCAATTCCCTTGCCGCGCAGGAACGGCAGATAAGCGAGGTCGAGATCATTGACACGCCAGCCCAGCATCTTGGTGTCGAGGGTGACCACGATGGCGCTGCAGCCGCAGTTTTCGGCGCGGGACACGAAACTCTTGACCAGTTCCTCCTCGCGTGACCAGTAGAGCTGGAACCAGCGCGGTGCGTCGCCCATGGCTTTCGCCACCTCTTCCATCGGACGGCTCGCCTGGTTGGAAATTATCAACGGCACGCCGTGTTTCGCCGCCGCCCGGCCGATTGCCAGATCGCTCTGAGGATGCGCCAGTTCCATCACCCCCAGCGGCGCAAGCAGAAGGGGCGCGGGCAGGTCGAGGCCGATCAGTCTGGTCGAAAGGTCGACCTCGCTCACGTCGTTGAGCATGCGCGGCAGGATGCGCCAGCGGTTGAAATCAGCACGGTTGGCAGCCACGGTTTGTCCCGCACCGGCGCCACCTGCGATGTAGGCATAGGCCTGTGCCGAGAGCCGTTTCTCTGCCTCTTGCTCGAGAGAGGTGATATGGAAGGGAACGCGGGGCCGCTCACCCGAGACACCGGCAAGATAGATGGACCGCTGGTGTGTCAGCGCTGACGGCGGTACGGACATGGCAAGCTCCTCCCCGGGAGAGCCTATTCGAGTTCCTGTCTGCTTCCAACAACCTCCGGCACTGATATGAGCGCGTTATTCACAAGTTGCCCACAAGCCGCGCCATGGTCTCCGTCAACAAGGGCTTGCCACCCGGCTGCCAGCCTAGTGCCCGTATTTTTTGCGTGTCCATTCTGGCGACCGCTGTCTTGTCGGCTGCCTGTGGCAGGTGCGGCGGGTTTTGCAGGACCCGTCTCAGCGGAGCGAGGATTTCCCGGGTATCGGCAACCAGATCCGAGACGTTGAAGACCTCGCCTCCGATCCGGTCCGGATTGGCTACCAACATCAGCCGCACGGCCTGGCCGGCATCGCGGCCATGGACTTCAGAGCCTGCACGCACCGGCACCGGGCGTCCCGCCAGATAGTCGGCAAACAGCGTGTCCCACTTGTTCGGGCGCAACTCGCCATAGACCCCGGTCAGGCGCAGGCTTGATGTAATGAAATGCGGTGCGTTCATCGCTGCCAGGGCCTGCTCGGCGGCAAGCTTGATCTCGCCGTAAAGCGAGGTTGGTTGCAGTGGAAGATCTTCTGTCAGGGGCGTGCCGGGCGGGACCCCGTCATAGACTGCGCGGCTTGAAAGAAAGACCACCCGGTGGGACCCGGCATTTCTTGCTGCGTTGAAAAGCCCGACTGGGCCGTCGAGATTGGACCGCCGGAAGCCGTCCGGATCATCGCCTTCGCCGCCACGATAGCGTCCCGGCAGGTGTTCGAAGGCGGCATGAATGAAGGCGTCGATCCCGTCGAACAAATCCCCCGGTTTCCAGTCTGGATCAAGCCGTGCGGGACGAAACTCGACAGGCTGGGAGAACAGGTCCTTCGCCGGTTTCGTCCGTCCAGCGACAACCACCTCGTAACCTGCAGCCAACAGCGTTTCGACGATATAGCGCCCGACAAGGCCGGTGCCGCCGGTGACCAGGGCTTTCATCCTGCCTTTGATCCCGGCGGGTTGGGCAGTAATGAAATGTCCGGGATCGATTTCCCATCAAGGTAGGCATGCCAGAGGTCGATCAGCGGCTTGAGCTGCACAGACCGGGGGTGGCCCTCCTCCCAGGGCTTTTCGTATTGATAATGCAGTACGCCAATCTGATTCCACTCCCACAGATCGGGCAGGTTGAACCAGACATATTGCAGCATGTTCATGAAAACCGGCAGTCCATGCCAGTCGGGGAAGAATGTTTCCAGAAAGGTCTGGTCCGTGCGCCGCCAGAAGGCGTCCGGCTGGTCCAGTACCCCGAGCATGGTGCTGAAGGTCGTGACCGAGGGCCGGGCCACGAACACGCCGGAATTCAAGCGATGGAAATCCTTCAGGGTCTCGTACAAATTCGGGGCAGCGGAGAATTCGGGATAGTCGAACAGCTTGTCGATGTTGCGCAGGACCAGTGCATCCGCGTCGATGAAAACGCAAGACTCGTAGTCGGTCAGCTGCCAGAGTCGAAGCTTGCAGAAATTGTCGAGCGGCGAATGGAAGGCCGGTTTTCGGCCCTTGGTGAAGGGCGCGTTGGCGTGCAGCTTGCCGCGGGCGTGGCGCTCGTTGAAAGCGTCGGATGTGTCCAGCAACTCGGTCCGGATCAGCCGGCAGCCGAGCGCTGACAGCGGCTCCAGCGCCGCAGCATCGACACCGCCTGTGTGCAGCACCGTGATATCGGCTTGTGTGCCCGTGAGCAGTATCGACCGGGCCAGCGCCGTCGCGCCCATTGCGTAGTCCGCATTGGTGACAAGTGTGACATAGGCGCGATGGCTTGCTGCCGGTCTGCTGGCGCTGAGACCCGAGGGCAGGGGGGACGGGGTGCTCATGACACGGATTTGAGCGCCTTGCCTTCCGGGTCGCGGTTGATCGAGGTGGCGATGTCCTTGGTCCAGGCCGATACTGCGGGTACGCGCGAGCGGTCGACGCGGTAGGCGTATTTCTTCGCCACGTCGACAACCTCTTCCAGGAGGCCTTCCTTCAGCGTAGTCGGCTCAAGCCCCAGTCCAATAAATTTCTCGTTGCGGACGACGAGATCATTCTCTGCCGCTTCCTTGCGCGGGTTGGGCAGCCAGGCAATTTCGGCGCCGGTCATCTCCGAGATTATCTTCGCAAGATCGCGCACCCGGTGGGTCTCGGTCATCTGGTTGAAGATCTCGACCTTGGCGCCACGGGCGGGCGGGTTTTCGAGCGCGATCTCGATGCAGCGGACCGAATCCTGGATGTGAATGAAGGCGCGAGTCTGCCCACCTGTGCCGTGGACGGTCAGCGGATAGCCGATCGCGGCCTGGATCAGGAAACGGTTCAGAACGGTGCCGTAGTCGCCGTCATAATCGAAGCGGTTGACCAGCTGCTCGTGACGCCGTGTCTGGTCTGTGTGGGTGCCCCAGACGATGCCCTGGTGCAGGTCGGTAATGCGCAGATTGTCGTTCTTGGCGTAGAACTGGAAGATCAGCTGATCGAGGCACTTGGTCATGTGGTAGATCGAGCCGGGATTGGCCGGATAGAGAATATCCTGCTTTGCCGTTTCGCCTGACATGGTCTCGATACCGACCGGCAGATAGCCTTCCGGGATGGCGGCTCCAACCGTCGAATAGCCGTAAACCCCCATGGTGCCCAGATGCACCAGATGCGCGTCAAGCCCTAGCTCCACCATGGCATTGAGCAGATTGTGGGTGGCGTTGACGTTGTTGTTGACGGTGTAATTCTTGTGCCGGTCGGTCTTCATCGAATAGGGCGCTGCGCGCTGCTCGGCGAAATGCACGATCGCGTCCGGGCGCTCCTCGCCCAGCCAGTTTTTCAGCACGTCATAGTCCCGTGCCATGTCGATCAGATGAAAATGGATCTTGCGGCCGGTCTCGGCGTGCCAGATACGGGTGCGCTCCTGGATCGAATCCATCGGGGTCAGGGACTGAACTCCGAGTTCGGTGTCGATCCAGCGGCGGGACAGATTGTCGACGATGTGGATTTCATGCCCGGCATTGGACAGATGCAGCGATGTAGGCCAGCCGACAAAGCCGTCGCCGCCCATGATTGCAATCTTCATCCGTGATTCTCCTGTGCCTGCATGGTTTTAATCCTGATAGTTCGGTTTTATGACAGAAACACGATTGTCTCAAATGCCACGTTGATGCTGTGGAAAAATGAGCTGGAATGTCACGCAGGTGAGGCGCATGGACCGATCACTTTCAGGATATCTGCAGGATGGCGGCCATGTGCTGAGCCAGCGGGTGTATTACGAGGACACGGATTTCTCCGGTTTCGTCTACCACGCGCGCTACCTGCATTTCTTCGAGCGTGGCCGGACGGATTACATCCGGCTTTTGGGGGTCTCACAAGGCGCCCTGCATGCCCAAAGCGATCCTGCGGATGCGGTCGCCTTTGTGGTGCGGCGGATGGAGATCGAGTTCAAGTCTCCAGCGCGGATGGATGATGTGCTGACCATCATTACCAGACCTGGCGAGGTGCGAGGCGCGCGGATGCTTTTGCAGCAAAGCATTCTTCGCGGAGACGACGTGCTGGCAACTGCTGCGGTCACCGTGGCCGTGGTCAACGGGCTGGGCCGGGCACGTCGATTGCCGGATGAATTGCGGGCGCGCTTTACGCGCGGCGCTGACTGAAGCGAGGATAAAGGACTGCCGTCATGGTGATCACAACGGAAGACGAGCTGGACAAGCTCAAGCATATCGGAAAGATTTGCGCCAACACGATACAGGTCATGGCGAAAGCCATGGAGCCGGGGATGTCGACCCGTGAACTTGACGAAATCGGCAGGAAACACCTGGAGGCCAACGGAGCGCAGTCGGCGCCGGAATTCTGCTACGAATTTCCCGGGGCGACCTGCATCTCGATCAACGAGGAAGTTGCCCATGGCGTTCCCGGGGACCGGGTCATCGCAGCCGGGGACCTGATCAACATTGATGTTTCGGCGCTCAAGGATGGGTACTTTGGAGACACCGGTGCGTCGTTCGGGCTTGCACCGGTTGCCCAGAAGACCACGCGCCTGCTGCGTGACGGCAAACGGGCGCTGAACGCGGGTCTGGCGCAAGTGAAAAGCGGTGCCCGCTATGCAGCGATCGGTGAGTCGGTGGGCAAGTTTGCCAAGAAGAACGGCTATACGTTGATCCGCAACCTTGCCAGTCACGGGATCGGGTTGTCGCTGCACGACGAGCCCGAGGAGATTGCGACCTGGCCCGACCGGCGCGAAAAGCGGCTGATGCAGGATGGGCAGGTGTTCACAATCGAACCATTCCTGTCGTTTGGCGCAACCTTTGCCGATGACGCGGATGAGGGAACCTGGACGCTTTACTCGCACCCGCGCGCGCTAACCGTGCAGTTCGAACATACGGTTGTCGCCAGCCGTAATGGACCGATCATTCTCACTTATCCGGATTGAACGGTTGCACGGGCCTGCAGCTGCGGTGATGAGGCCAAGAATCCTAACCAAGCCTTAACCATAATGAACTATTACCGAAACCATTAGGATTGTGCGGGTATTCGCGCCATCCTTTTACCAAAATTGGCCGTGAGAAGACTAGGCAAGTGAAAAGGCGGCAATCGCGCACTTCTGGTCTCCCGGCAAAAGTGACGTCTTGGCCGCCCGGTACTAATGCCGGGCGTTTGGATTCGAGGGTTTATTGAATGGAACAGGTTGGACTTGCAGCAACCAGCGACGTGACTCTGTGGTCACTTTTCATGGAGGCAGGTTTTGTCGTCAAGCTCGTGATGCTTGGCCTGGTCGGCGCGTCGATCTGGACCTGGGCCATCGTTGCCGACAAATGGATTTCGTTTGGCAAGTTCCGGCGCCAGCTCGATCAGTTCGAGCAGGTGTTCTGGTCGGGACAATCGCTTGAGGAATTGTACCGGACACTGTCTGACAGGAAGACCTCCGGCATGAGCGCGATCTTTGTCTCGGCGATGCGTGAATGGAAGAAATCCTTCGAGCGCGGCGCCAAGTCGCCGATCGGACTGCAGATGCGAATCGACAAGGCCATGGATGTGAGCCTGGCGCGCGAAGCCGACGGGCTGGAAGCACGCTTGAGTTCGCTGGCGACCATCGGCTCGGCTGCTCCGTTCATCGGCCTGTTCGGCACCGTGGTCGGTATCATGACCTCGTTCCAGGCGATCGCCGGGTCGAAATCGACCAATCTCGCAGTGGTGGCGCCCGGTATTGCCGAAGCGCTGCTCGCCACCGCCATCGGCCTTCTGGCGGCTATCCCAGCGGTTATTGCCTACAACAAGTTCTCCTCCGATGCCGGCAAGCTGTCGGCCCGGATGGAAGGTTTCGCCGACGAGTTTTCCGGCATCCTCTCGCGCCAGATCGACGAGCGTTCGAATGCTCGTCAGGCAGCGGAATAGGAGGGCGGTATGGGCATGTCCGTACAGGGTGGCCGGGGCGGCGGCTCGCGCCGCGGACGCCGCGGTGGCCGCAAGCAGCTCTTGAGCGAGATCAACGTCACGCCTTTCGTCGACGTGATGCTGGTGCTGCTGATCATCTTCATGGTCGCGGCCCCGCTGTTGACGGTTGGGGTGCCAATCGACCTGCCCGAAACCGAGGCCAAGGCGCTCAATTCCGAGACCCAGCCAATCACAGTTTCGGTGAATTCGACCGGTCAGGTGTTCCTGCAGGAAACCGAGATCGCGGTCGACGAAGTGGTGGCCAAGCTCGAGGCGATTTCGACCACCGGCTACAATGAACGGATCTATGTGCGTGGCGACACCAATGCCGATTATGGCACCGTCATGAAGGTGATGGCGCGTATTTCGGCAGCCGGATTCAAGAATCTCGGTCTGGTGACGCTTCAGGAACAGGATAGCTGACGGCGCGCTGATGAGGGCAAGTCTAGCGACATCAACGGTTTTGCATGCGCTGGTGCTGGGGGTGGCGCTGTCGTCCTTCACTGCGCCGCGCACGCTTGAGGTCGAGGATGTGGAATCCTTTCCGGTCAGCATCGTGCCGGTCGAGGAAATCACCCAGATCCAGCAGGGCGAGAAAACAGCGCCTATTTCCGAGAAAGCAGCACCGACACCAACATCGCGTCCGGAACCCGTGCCGGATGCTGAGAATGCCGGCGACAACTCGGTCGACCTGAAGTCGAGCGAGGCAGCCAAGCCAAGCCCCAAGGAGGTGGTGTCAGAGGCGCCGCCAAAACCAGCGGAAAAGCCCGCGCCAAAGCCGGATCCGGTCCCCGAGACCCCTGAACCGGTCAAGGTCGCCGAGCCGAAGCCAGAACCGGAGCCAGCGCCCAAACCCGCTGCGGAAAAGCCCGCAGAACCGAAGCCGGCACCGGTTGAGGTCGCCGCACTACCGGCCGAGCCTGCTCCAGATCCGGTGGCTGAAGCCATCACCGAGGCGGCACCAGCAGAACCGCAGTTTGCGTCCCTGCCGAGTGCCGGACCCGTGCCACAGACACGGCCCGAGCCGCAGAAAACAGTATCCGAGCCGGAAGCCACGGAGACACCCTCGACCAAGGAGAGCGATTTCAACGCCGATCAGGTGGCGGCATTGCTCAACAAGCAGGATGCGGCGGGTGGTGGCGCCAGGCGCACGACCGAAACTGCCTCGCTGGGTGGTGCCCAAACCACCCGCGGCAACACGCTCAGCCAGAGCGAGATGGATGCCTTGCGTGGCCAGATCCAGAAATACTGGAATATCATTCCAGGCATGGCAGATGGCGGAGACGTGCGGGTAACGGTCAAGATGCGGCTCGATCCGTCCGGCAACATCATCGGCGAGCCGGATGTGACGGCTTCAGGTGGATCGGCGGGCACGCGCAGCACGTTGTCAGGCAGCGCGCGGCGTGCTGTGCTGAGGGCGCAGCCCTACCAGTTGCCGAAAGAGAAATATGATTCATGGTCGGACGTGATCGTCAATTTCGATCCGAGCCAGATGTTCTAAGCGCTGAAAGGCTGCATGATGAAAATGATCAAACGTACTCTTTTCCTGCCACTGGCGATGATGGCCGCAGTCATGCTGCTGGCATCCAGCCCGGCACGGGCGGTTGTCGAGATCGATATCAACAAGGCAAATGTCGAGCCGTTGCCGATCGCCATCACCGATTTCATTTCCAATGATGAACTGGGTGCGCAGATTGCCGCGGTGGTTGCCGCCGATCTCAAGCGGTCGGGCCTGTTCGCGCCGATTGACAAGGCTGCGTTCATCGAGAAGATCTCCAACCCGGACGCCGCGCCGCGGTTCCAGGACTGGCAGGTCATCAATGCCCAGGCGCTGGTGACAGGGCGGCTGGCGCGCGAGGCCGACGGCCGCCTGCGGGCGGAATTCCGTCTCTGGGACACGTTTGCCAATCAGCAGTTGTCGGGCGAGCAGTTTTTCACCCGGCCTGAAAACTGGCGCCGTGTGGCGCATATCATCGCCGATTCGATCTATGAGCGACTGACGGGCGAGAAGGGTTATTTCGACAGCCGGGTCGTGTTCGTGTCCGAAAGCGGACCCAAGACCGACCGCAAGAAGCAATTGGCGATCATGGATCAGGATGGCGCCAACATGCGCATGCTGACCAATGCCAACGATATCGTGCTGACGCCGCGGTTTTCGCCCAGCCGCCAGGAAATCACCTATATGTCGTTTGAGGGCGGCCAGCCGCGGGTCTATCTGCTGCAGCTTGAAACCGGACAGCGCGAACTGGTTGGAAATTTCCCTGGCATGACCTTTTCCCCCAGGTTCTCGCCGGATGGCCAGAAGGTGATCATGAGTCTTCAGCAGGATGGCAACGCCAATATCTACACGATGGATCTGCGCTCGCGTCAGACCACGCGGCTGACCAATACCGCGGCCATCGACACCTCGCCCTCCTATTCGCCCGATGGCAGCCAGATCGTTTTCGAAAGCGACCGGGGCGGACGTCAACAGCTCTACATCATGGGTGCAGACGGCTCCAACCAGCGCCGTGTCTCATTCGGGGACGGATCCTACTCGACCCCGGTCTGGTCTCCGCGTGGCGACCTGATCGCTTTTACCAAGCAGTCGGGCGGCAAGTTCTCGATCGGCGTGATGAAGACAGACGGATCCGGCGAGCGCATCCTGACCACCGGATTCCACAACGAAGGCCCAACCTGGGCGCCCAATGGCCGCGTGTTGATGTTCTTCCGTCAACCGGCGGGTTCGGGCGGTCCGCAAATCTATTCGATCGATCTGACGGGCTATAACGAACAGCTGGTGGCGACGCCGTCCTATGCCTCAGACCCGGCATGGTCGCCGTTACTTGAATAGCGGACCAACTTGAAAAAGGCAGAATTCTGCCGTGTTTGCGCCGCATTGTGCGTTCAAACGCGCCCAGAAATTCGAAAAACAGACAAAATTAACCGTCTTTCTTCAATGCCGATTAACCGCGAGCGGTTACAAATGGTCAACCAAACAATCCCAAGGAGTCCGGCCATGCGCCGCATGCAAGAATTTGCCCGCAACCCGGCAATGATCGCGCTTTTCACAGCGCTCGTGCTGACAGGCTGCGCCTCGAAGAAGAACAACCTGCCAAACAATGCCGCTGATCTTGGTCTCGCCGGAAATGCTGCACCGGGCAGCCAGCAGGATTTCACCGTCAATGTCGGCGACCGGATCTTCTTCGACACCGACTCGTCGGTCGTGCGGGCCGATGCAGCTGCAACGCTGGATCGCCAGGCACAGTGGCTGAACCAGTATCCTAACTACCAGATCACGATCGAAGGTCATGCCGACGAACGCGGTACACGCGAGTACAACCTTGCACTGGGTGCGCGCCGCGCGGCAGCGACCCGGGACTATCTTGCCACTCGTGGTGTCGCAGCCAACCGTATCCGGACCATCTCGTTCGGCAAGGAGCGTCCGGTTGCAGTCTGTGACGATATTTCCTGCTGGTCGCAGAACCGGCGCGCGGTCACCGTGCTTGGCGGTGCAGGCAGCTAAAGGCAGATGTAGTCTTGAAACGTTGGATGGCGGTCTTCGGGCCGCCATCTTTGTTAGGCGGGTCCGTTTGACCATAGTTTGGCCGGTTTGTGCGTTGATTTGATGTCCCGCCATGCGTTATCCAGATGTCAGGGCGAGTGCCCGTGTAATGAGGTCAGGCCGATGAAAAGTATTTCCAGACTATTCGCTGCGGCGGCGATCAGCATGATTGTAATTCCTGCCAGTGCGGCACCGCTGCTTTCCGGGTTTTCGCAGGGTTCGCTGGTGCCGCCCGCGAGCATTGAAACCCCTGAGACAAGCCGTGCTCCCGTGATCCTGGCGCAGACCGGAGATCCGGTGTTCCGCATCGGGCAGCTCGAGGAACAGGTTCGCGGGCTCAATGGCCGCATCGAGGAGCTCGGTTTCCAGCTGCTGCAAATGCAGGAACAGATGCGCCAGATGCAGCAGGACAACGAGTTCCGCTTCCAGGAGCTCGAGAAAACCGGCAATCAGCGTGGCGACGCAGGCTCGTCGGTCACCCAGCCGGGGATCGAATCGTCGACCACGGCATCAACCACTCAGGCCGGGCAGGGAACGGGCGCGCCTGCAAGCGATCTCGGCACGATCACGTTCGATGAAAAGGGCGATCTCATCGGCGGCATCATCGAGCCGATGGATGGCAGCGACGACATTGCTGCCCTGTCCTCGCCGGACGATCTGTATCAGGTTGGCTACAACCACATGCTGGCGGGCGACTATGCCCTGGCCGAGCAGGTGTTCCAGGATTATGTCGCCAATAACCCGGAAGACCCGCGGGCGTCGGACGCGATGTTCTGGCTGGGCGAAGCACAGTATTCACAAGGCAGGTACCAGGAAGCGGCAAAGACCTTTCTCGATGCCCACAAGCAGTATCCGCAGGCCGACAAGGGCGCTGACACGCTGCTCAAACTCGGCATGTCGCTGGCCAAGCTCGACAACCGCGAAACCGCCTGCGCGACCTTGCGCGAAGTCCTGATCCGTTACCCTGGCGCCTCGGCCGCAGTCCGCGCCAAGGTGAGCGAAGAACAGCAGCGCACAAGCTGCTGACCAGTTGCTGCGCCCTGTGGAGCTCGATGTTTCCGGCGTTTTGACGCAAGAGCCGCAGCCCCTTCTGGAATGTCTTACTGATTTCCACTCAAATCTCTGCGACCGCCGTCCGCTGGGTATCGCGGTCTCGGGAGGCTCGGATTCGCTCGGCCTGCTCTACGGGCTCGCTGCCATCTTGCCGCCGCACAAGCTGGTCGCACTTACGGTCGATCACGGTTTGCGTCCCGCATCGGCCGATGAAGCGCGCTGGGTGAAGGCTCAATGCAAGCGGCTCGGGATACGGCACGAAACGCTGACGTGGCAGAGCGGTCAGCCGGCAACAGGTCTGCAGGCAGCGGCGCGCGCGGCGCGCTACCGTCTGCTGGCGCGGGCCTCGACCCGGCTGGGCCTTGCAGCGATGGTGACCGCACACACGCATAACGATCAGCTTGAGACCCTGGCAATGCGCCGGGCACGTAGCTTTTCAGATGCAGCGCCGGGGCTCGCCGGTATTCCCGCTGCAACGCTGTTTGAGGAGCGGATGTGGGTTCTGCGCCCGTTGTTGGAGGTCTCCCGCGAAACCATCCGGGAGTTCCTTCGCAGTCAGCGCGTTGTGGGCTGGATCGAGGATCCTTCGAATGCCGACACGCGCTTTGAACGGGTCCGGGTGCGGCGGGAGCTTGAGAACAACACCCCGGAACAAGAAGGTCAGGATTCGGCGGAGATCGCCATGCGGCGATTTCGACTTGCCAGTGAAGCAGCTGCGCTGCTCGATTCAGCCTGCAGTGTGAAGGGGGATGCTCCGGTCAGGATGCGATTCGATACCACCGCCTCCGCGGGAGTGGTGACAGCGGCACTGGAGGCCTTGATTGATTGGCAGGGCGGGGCTTCGCGTCCGCTTGACAGGCGCGGCAAAGCAGCGCTTAGGGATTTCCTGTCATCGATCCCCGGCAGTAAGAGCGGCTCCGTCGTAAGCCTGGGGAGAACGCTTGTTCGCCACCGGGGCTCCTTTCTCACGGTGGAACGGGAGCGCCGGGATGTCGCAGAGCTGATGATGGCTCCCGGCGCATGCGGCGTCTGGGACAGACGGTTCGAGATCTGCAACCGCTCGAAGACCTCTTCGCTACATGTTTCTGGAGGTGAGGAGACGGGCGTTCTGCCTTGTTTCACCCGAGATAAGCGAGAAAACTCTACTCGGGTCCATAGAAATGACGGCGTAATTGGAGGATTTACCTGCCGCCCCCTGCTGGGGCGCAGCTCCCGTATTTTGCCGGTTGATCAACTGCCTATCGCCCAGGCTCTGGCACGGCTGGCAGGACGCGGGTCGTTTCCGGAGTGCCCCTGGACCAAATTACACCGTATTCCGGCGTTAACTGCGATGAAAGTGCAATCACAAACGCCGGTCTGAGCCTTGGCAATGCCACACAGGGCTCCTATGTTAGAGACTGAGTTTACGAAATACGGTTATGCGCCGGTGGCTGCAGGCCCTGATCCCCGAGGAAGAGTATGAATCCCAACTTCCGCAATTTTGCCCTGTGGGCAATCATCGCGCTTTTGTTGATCGCGTTGTTCAACATGTTTCAAAGTCCGACGGATCGGACTGCTGGCCGTGACATCGCCTATTCCCAGTTTCTCCAGGATATCGATGCCGGCCGCGTGCGCGATGTGACCATCGTTGGCGAGCGGATAACCGGCAATTACACCGATACGGCCACCGGATTTCAGACCTATTCACCCGGTGATGCGGGTCTGATCGAGCGTCTGAACGAGCGCAACGTATCGATCACCGCCAAACCCGAAGTCGACAGTTCCAACACGCTCGTTGGCTACCTGATTTCATGGCTGCCGATATTGCTCATTCTGGGCGTCTGGATCTTCTTCATGCGGCAGATGCAGGGCGGATCACGCGGTGCCATGGGGTTCGGCAAGTCGAAGGCCAAGCTTCTGACCGAAGCGCATGGCCGGGTGACGTTTGCAGACGTTGCCGGTGTCGATGAAGCCAAGCAGGATCTGGAAGAAATCGTCGAGTTCCTGCGCGACCCGCAAAAGTTCCAGCGGCTCGGCGGCAAGATCCCGCGCGGCGTGCTGCTCGTGGGCCCCCCCGGTACCGGCAAGACCCTGACAGCCCGCGCCGTTGCCGGCGAAGCCAATGTGCCGTTCTTCACCATTTCCGGCTCCGACTTCGTTGAAATGTTCGTAGGCGTTGGCGCCAGCCGCGTTCGTGACATGTTCGAGCAGGCGAAGAAGAACGCGCCGTGCATCATCTTCATCGACGAAATCGATGCGGTTGGCCGTCATCGCGGCGCCGGTCTCGGCGGCGGCAATGATGAACGCGAACAGACGCTCAACCAGTTGCTGGTCGAGATGGACGGCTTTGAAGCCAATGAAGGCATCATCCTGATTGCCGCCACCAACCGCCCTGACGTGCTTGACCCGGCGCTGATGCGTCCGGGCCGGTTTGACCGCCAGGTCGTGGTGCCGCTTCCAGACGTCAATGGCCGCGAGAAGATCCTCAAAGTGCATGTGCGCAACGTGCCGATGGCACCAAATGTCGATCTCAAGGTCCTCGCCCGCGGCACGCCCGGCTTTTCCGGCGCCGATCTGATGAACCTGGTCAACGAAGGGGCGCTGCTTGCTGCCCGGCGCAACAAGCGTCTCGTGACCATGGCCGAGTTCGAGGATGCCAAGGACAAGGTGATGATGGGTGCCGAGCGGCGCTCGACTGCCATGACGCAGGAAGAAAAGAAGCTGACCGCTTATCACGAGGCCGGTCACGCCATCGTGGCACTCAATGTTGCGGCGGCCGATCCTGTGCACAAGGCGACGATCATCCCGCGCGGCCGTGCGCTGGGCATGGTGATGCAGCTGCCTGAGGCCGACCGCTACTCAATGAGCTACAAGTGGATGGTGTCGAGACTGGCCATCATGATGGGTGGTCGCGTCGCCGAGGAACTGACCTTCGGCAAGGAGAACATTACCTCCGGTGCGTCGTCCGATATCGTTCAGGCCACAAAGCTGGCGCGCGCGATGGTGACCGAATGGGGGTTCTCCGACGAGCTGGGACAGGTTGCCTATGGTGAGAACCAGCAGGAAGTCTTCCTTGGTCATTCTGTGGCGCAGCAGAAGAACGTGTCCGAAGCGACTTCCCAGAAGATCGACAGCGAGATCCGACGGCTGATCGACCAGGCCTACGACGAGGCCCGCGAGATCCTGACCAAGAAGAAGAAGGAATTCATTGCCATCGCCGAAGGGCTGCTCGAGTATGAGACCCTGACTGGCGAGGAAATCAGTGCCCTGATCCGTGGCGAAAAGCCTTCACGGGACAGCGGAGACGACACGCCTCCAAGCCGTGGCACAGCGGTTCCGACCGCGGGTGCAAAGAAGGGCGGTTCCGGCAAGAAGGATGAGGGCGACGAGCCTGATGCCGGACTTGAACCGCAGCCTCAATAGGCCGCGGCGTTGTAAACCATACTGACCAAAATACTGTAGACAGCCGCCGACTGGCGGCTGTTTTGTGTGTATTGCAACGATTTGTAACAAAATCTGATTGTATTCTGGCGCTGATGTGTTGGATCAATCAGGCTCAAAGATAAAGATCTGCACTTCTGGGGGCTTCTATGAGCAGGCGGTATTTTGGCACGGACGGTATTCGTGGGCAGGCCAACAAGGCGCCTATGACGCCCGATCTGGCGATGCGCGTCGGTATCGCGGTAGGAAATCTGTTCCGCCGCGGCGATCACCGGCATCGGGTGGTGATTGGCAAGGATACACGGCTCTCGGGCTACATGATCGAAAACGCTCTGGTGGCGGGCTTTACTGCTGCGGGCCTTGACGTCTTTCTGCTTGGCCCGATACCGACACCGGCGGTGGCGATGCTGACCCGGTCGCTGCGTGCCGACATCGGCGTGATGATTTCGGCGTCCCACAATCCCTATCAGGACAACGGCATCAAACTCTTCGGCCCTGACGGCTTCAAGCTTTCCGACGAGCTCGAGCACCGCATCGAGGCGTTGATGGACGAGGACATCCACCTGCAGCTGGCGCGTCCGGATGCGATCGGGCGGGCGAAGCGCGTGGATGGTGTACATGACCGCTACATCGAGTTCGCCAAGCGGACGCTGCCCAGGGATATCACGCTTGCAGGCATGCGCGTCGTCATCGATTGCGCCAACGGTGCGGGTTACAAGGTGGCGCCTGCCGCGCTGTGGGAACTTGGCGCGGATGTGATCGCCATCGGCGAGGAGCCGAACGGAACCAATATCAATCTCAATTGCGGTTCGACCCATCCCGTCGCCCTGGCGCGCAAGGTGCATGAAGTGCGCGCCGATATCGGCGTTGCACTGGATGGAGATGCCGACCGGGTGCTGATCGTCGATGAAACAGGGGCCGTCATCGATGGTGACCAGCTGATGGCGCTGATCGCGGAATCCTGGGCCGCCGACGGCTTATTGCGCGGAAATGGCATCGTGGCGACGGTGATGTCCAATCTGGGCCTTGAGCGCTTCCTCGAAGGCAATGGCTTGACGCTGGAGCGAACGAAGGTGGGTGACCGCTATGTGGTCGAGCACATGCGCAAGCATGACTTCAATGTCGGCGGCGAGCAGTCCGGACACATCGTGCTGTCGGATTTCGCCACCACCGGTGACGGACTTGTTGCGGCACTGCAGGTCATGGCGTGCGTGCAGCGGATGGGACGGCCTGTATCGGAAGTCTGCCGGCGGTTCGAGCCAGTGCCGCAGATCCTCAAGAATGTCAGACACTCGGGCGGCAATCCGCTCAACGATGCGCTGGTAAAGACAGCAATTGCGGATGCGGAATCGACGCTGGGAAGCTCGGCACGCCTGGTCATCCGGCCGTCGGGTACCGAGCCGCTCATCCGTGTGATGGCCGAAGGCGACGACCGGGATCAGATCGAGTCTGTTGTCGACCAGCTCATCAATGTGATTTCGGGCGTACGCAACGCCGCCTGATTCCGGTAGAATGAGCCCGGGCGGCAAATACTGCCCGGGCCAACCGGCTCCTGCCCTTGCCGTTCCTCGGTACTTTGGCTGTTGCTCCGGCAACAGGCTTCAATGCACATTGTTGATGGCCATCCTAAGGCCTGCCGTTCCCAAGGACCTGTCCGCGTTGCGGTCGGCTGTACTTGCCTGACTGCCATTCGGCACGCGATGATTTCGCTGCCTGACAGTATTGCGCAACCGATTTGCTTCGAATTTTCGCAAGTCTTGGTAAAGAGGCGTGGTTAAGTGCGCTTTAACGTTTGTGCTCCATTATCCATCTCGAACCAATAACCGTGTTGTCACCATAGCCGGCGACAGCGCACGTCTCGACGATGGAGTCTGTCATGAAAAAGATATTCCTGGCCGGTACGGCCATGCTGCTTGCCGGTGCAGGTGCAGCAATTGCTGCCGATGCGCTGCCGGCCCCCTATGTTGAAGCTCCGGTTTACGAAGCCCCGGTTCAGACAGTTTCAGCCGCGGGCGGCTGGTATCTTCGCGGTGACGTCGGTTATTCCTGGAACAAGATGAAGGGCGCCGAGTTCTTCCAGGGCGGCCTGGGCACCTACGCACCCTTTGCAACAGCCTCGCTGCGCAACTCCTACAGCATTGGCGGTGGTGTCGGTTACCAGATCAACGAGAAGCTCCGGACCGACGTGACGCTTGACTATTTCGCCAAGGCAAATTTCCGCGGCTCGACCATCGGCAGCTGTGGTGTGGCAACCGCCTGTACCTCTACCGACATCACCTCGGTCTCAGGTCTGAGCCTGCTGGCAAACGCCTATGTCGATCTCTACAAGAAGGGCCGTTTCACCTTCTACGCCGGTGGTGGCCTCGGTGGCACCCGCGTCAAGTGGGATGACCTCAACAACACCTCGTGCTCGACGGCTACCCCGACACTGTGCGATCCATCATTCAACCATGGCGGCGCAGCCGGATGGCGCTTCACCTACGCGCTGATGGCCGGTGCCTCGATTGACGTTACCTGCGCGGTCAAGGCCGATGTCGGCTATCGCTACCGCCACATCTCCGGTGGCAACATGTTCAAGAGCCTGACCAGCAATGGCTACCAGGGCCAGCACAAGGCGATCACCTCGCACGAGGTTCGCGGTGGTCTGCGCTACGGCTTTGGCGGCTGTGAACAGGAAGTCTATGTCGAGCCGGCTCCGATCATGCCGGTGGTCTACAAATAAATTCCGCCGCTCTCTCAGCATTGAGCAAGACCTTGACCGTCCGGCTGAACAGCCGGGCGGTTTTTTTTGTGCCGCGACGTGCGAAGCCCATGAAACTGCCAATGAAGTGATAAAAAACACGGTTAACGAACATGATTAACCGCGACTTAACCAGCCCTGTTCATAGTGACCTTCACGCGGCCTGCATGCGCCATCGGGCGAAGGCAGACCGGATCTATCGAAGGGAACTCGGTCATGTCTATGCGAATTGCAGTGGCGTCCAGCATTGCTGCATTGATGGGAATTGCCGCGCCGGCCCAGGCAGCGGATCTTGATGAAATCATCTACGCCAAGGAGCTACCGGTAACCCAGCCTGTCGAGATCGGGTCCGGATGGTATCTGCGCGGCGATCTTGGCTATTCGACCAGGACCAGCGGTGCTGCCACCAATTATTCGGTCTTCAGCGCCGGGCCGCCGGCAACCTATACCACCACCCCATTCGACAGTTCCACGCTGAACGGCGATTGGTCGGGATCCCTGGGCGTAGGCTACAACTTCACCGACTATCTGCGCGGCGACCTGAGCTTCGATTACGCCAGGGGCCGGTTTGCCGGCACCACCAGCTCGACAGCCGCCTGCGCCGGGCTCACGACGGGCCAGTGCGCCAGCGCGGACGGCCAGTCCTATGAGCAATACGGCTTCATGGCCAATGCCTATGTCGACCTTGGCACCTTCGTCGGGTTCACGCCTTATGTCGGTGCCGGCGCCGGTGTCACGAGGGTGGGATGGAAGTCCTACCGCAATGACCAGACCTGCATATCGGCTGCCGGAAATCTCTGCGGCGCCACTCCTGCGACCGACAGGGACCGCCCGGGAACCGAGAGCTGGCGCTTCACCTACGCGCTGATGGGCGGCCTGTCCTACGACCTGAGCAAGGATCTCAAGCTGGACCTCGGTTACAAGTACTCGAAGATCAAGTCGGGCAACCAGGCGGGCTTCGATTCCACCAACGTGGCCGCAGGCGCAACCGGTTTCCAGGTGCGTGACAACGGTTTCGAAAAGCACGAAATCCGCGTCGGCCTCCGCTATAATCTCTGGTAGGCGCGGCCGACCGAAGGGTTGCAAGAGGGCGGATCATCTCCGCCCTTTTTCACATGGTGCAGCGCATGATGCCGCTTGACTTCGGATGGCCGCGGGATTAACCCCGTCAGTGGGCCACCCCTCCCCAACGAGGGGCCACTATCTGGAAGGGTAGCATTATGACGACTGTTACGAAGCCGGACCTGCGTCCGGCCAATCCCCGTTTTTCTTCTGGTCCCTGCGCCAAGCGTCCCGGCTGGACGCCCGAAGCGCTCATCGATGCGGCGCTCGGCCGTTCGCACCGGGCCAAGATCGGCAAATCCAAACTCAGCCAGGCCATCGAGCTGACCCGCGAAGTCCTCGGCGTGCCGGATGACTACCGCATCGGCATCGTTCCGGCGTCCGACACCGGCGCCGTCGAGATGGCGATGTGGTCGATGCTCGGCGCCCGCGGCACCGACATGGTTGCCTGGGAGAGCTTTGGCGAAGGCTGGATCACCGACGTGGTCAAGCAACTCAAGCTCGACGACGTGCGCAAGATCACGGCCCCTTATGGCGAGCTGCCGGATCTTTCGACGATCGATTTTGACCGCGACGTGGTGTTCACCTGGAACGGCACCACCTCCGGCGTGCGTGTTCCCAACGCCGATTTCATTCCCGCCGACCGCAAGGGGCTGACCATCTGCGACGCGACTTCGGCGGCATTCGCGCAGGATCTGGACTTCGCCAAGCTCGATGTCGTCACCTTCTCCTGGCAGAAGGTGCTGGGCGGGGAGGGCGGCCACGGTGTGCTGATCCTCAGCCCCCGCGCCGTCGAGCGGCTGGAGAGCTACGTGCCTTCCTGGCCGCTGCCAAAGATCTTCCGCATGACCAAGGGCGGCAAGCTGATCGAGGGTATCTTCAAGGGCGAGACCATCAACACGCCGTCGATGCTCTGCGTCGAGGACTATCTCGATGCGCTCACCTGGGCCAAAAGCGTCGGTGGTCTCAAGGGCTTGATGGCCCGGGCCGATGCCAATGCCGACGTGCTGCATCGCTTCGTCGCCGAGAACGACTGGATCGGCAATCTCGCCAAGGTGGAGGCGACCCGGTCCAACACCTCGGTCTGCCTGGTGATCACCGACCCGCAAGTGTCGGCTCTGGCGCCCGATGCGCAAGCAGCCTTCGCCAAGGCGCTTGTCTCGCGGCTCGACAAGGAAGGCGTGGCGCTCGATATCGGCGCCTACCGTGATGCGCCGGCCGGTCTGCGGATCTGGTGCGGCGCAACCGTCGAGACCTCGGATCTCGAAGCGCTGATGCCGTGGCTGTCCTGGGCCTTCGCCCAGGAGAAGGCCGCGCTCAGCCAGGCTGCCTGAGACCAGGCCGATGGCTGCACCGGATCCCCTCCGGTGCGGCCCACATGCCCATTCCCCATAATCTGACCTAAGCAATGGAGGCCATCATGGCACCTCGCGTACTCGTATCCGACGCCCTGTCGGAAACCGCCGTCCAGATCTTCCGCGATCGCGGCGTTGAAGTGGATTTCATGCCGAAGCTCGGCAAGGACAAGGAAAAGCTGCTCGAAATCATCGGCCAGTATGACGGCCTGGCGATCCGCTCGGCCACCAAGGCGACCGAGAAGCTGATTGCGGCTGCCGACAATCTCAAGGTGATCGGCCGCGCCGGCATCGGCGTCGACAATGTCGACATTCCGGCCGCCTCGCGCCGCGGCATCATCGTCATGAACACGCCCTTCGGCAACTCGATCACCACCGCCGAACACGCGATCGCGCTGATGTTCGCCGTCGCCCGTCAACTGCCCGCAGCCGACGCCTCGACCCAGGCCGGCAAGTGGGAGAAATCGAAGTTCATGGGCGTCGAGATCACCGGCAAGACGCTCGGCGTCATCGGTGCCGGCAATATCGGCGGCATCGTCTGCAAGAAGGCGATCGGGCTCGGCATGCATGTGGCCGCCTATGATCCGTTCCTGTCCAAGGAGCGGGCCGAGGAAATGGGCGTGACCAAACTCGAGCTCGACGAGCTCCTGGCGCGCGCCGATTTCATCACCCTGCATGTGCCGATGACCGACAAGACCCGCGGGATTTTGAACGCCGAGGCGCTGGCCAAGACCAAGAAGGGTGTCCGCATCATCAACTGCGCCCGTGGCGGCCTGGTCGACGAGGCAGCCCTTGCGGAAGCCATCAAGTCGGGCCATGTCGCCGGCGCCGGCTTCGACGTGTTCGAGACCGAACCCGCCACCGAGAGCCCGCTGTTCGGCCTCGAGAACGTCGTCTGCACCCCGCACCTGGGCGCCTCGACCACCGAAGCGCAGGAAAACGTGGCGCTGCAGGTGGCCGAGCAGATGTCGGATTACCTGATCAAGGGCGCGGTCTCAAACGCCATCAACATGCCCTCGATCACGGCGGAAGAAGCGCCGATCCTCAAACCCTTCATCCGGCTGGCCGACGTGCTCGGCTCCTTTGCCGGCCAGGTCACCGAAAGCCCGATCAAGGAGATCGAGATCCTCTATGACGGGGTGACCGCGGGCATGAACACCAAGGCGCTGACATCCGCGCTGCTGGCCGGCCTGATCCGCAACCAGGTGGCCGACGTCAACATGGTTTCGGCGCCGATCATGATCAAGGAAAAGGGCATCATCCTGTCCGAGGTCAAGCGCGACAAGTCGGGCGTCTATGACGGCTACATCAAGCTGTCGGTGACCACCGAGCGGCAGACCCGCTCGGTCGCGGGCACCGTGTTCTCCGACGGCAAGCCGCGCTTCATCCAGATCAAGGGCATCAACATGGATGCCGAAGTCGGCCAGCACATGATCTACATCGCCAACACCGACGTGCCGGGCATGATCGGCTTCATGGGCTCGACGCTGGGCGATGCCGGCGTCAACATCGCCAACTTCCAGCTCGGCCGCGACAAGCAAAGCGGCGACGCCATCGCGCTGCTCTACGTCGACGATCTGGTCAGCCAGAACGTGCTTACAAAGCTCACCTCGCACGAGGCCATCAAACAGGCCAAGCCGCTGGTGTTCAACGTGGACTGAGGGTTGAGCACCGGTGCCTGAACGATGCGCCGCCTCCCGGAGCCTGAGGGCATTGGGGGGCGGTTAGCCATGGTTCTGTAGAAACAAAACCGTAAGCGTAATTTCAAGCGTCCATCCATTCGCTTTTCAAGCGCACTAGCTGGGCAGTACGCTCCCGTGTCAACTCAGCTTTTTCGGAAGCCCAAATCATTGCATACATTGAGCCTCCATGAAATTGCGAGGCTACGAGATTCGTCTGTGCATCAGCCCATTCCGTCCAACGAGCTTGCAGCGCACGCAAGTTCTCCTTGTCGATGCCCTCCAAAGCTGTGACTTCAATTAGCGCTTCCGCAAGCTTTGTCTCTTCTTCAATCAGAACATCTCTGGCCCCAATGTTCATCGATATTTGCGTCTTCGGAATGGCACCATGCAGTGACTCGACAACCACCCAGTCTGTTGCCTCAATAAAACATAGTACAGCCTCAGTAAGACTATCAATTTCGGACGGATCGAAGACGGGCAATGATGGAAGTTCATGTGTCAAAATGTGGCGGACACTATAGAGCTTAGAGAGCGAGCCTATCACATTGTTATAGTTTTTGATAATCGGAGGGAGTGGCCAGCGTTCCCGTTCCTCTAGCCATCTTGGGTGTGCTAGCTTAAGCTTTTCGGAAAAATCGACAACCAGAGTTTCGAGCACGTTTAGAACTGCTTCGATGCTATTCAAAGAAATTGAATGCGCAACAAAATCACCTAAGGTGAGTTCATGCCGATCCACGTGCGCTGCGAAGGTGAGGTCAACTTTGGCGCCTTTTGTTAGCTTTTCGCCTCGCTCAAAATAAGCCTCACTACTATCTACTAACTCTGAGACGATTCCGCGAATAAACACCTCTAACGTAGTCACATACCGAATAGGAATGAATTCAAAGAATGATGACCTTAGGGTTGAAACCGAAACGGCATCTGCACGAAGTGCAGTGATTTGAGAAACAAGTTCCATCCCGAGGCGATGGTGATCACCCCGACGCAGGCGCTGTTCAATTATCTGTTGATAGGAAGTACGCCGCATTATTAATTCCTCCGCACACAGGTCATCCTGTATCGGGATTGTTCACAACAAACATCTCAAAGCTAGAGATGTTGGTCATACATTTCGAGGATCCTAGGCAGACAATTGGGAAAATCGGAGATATCGTACATTACTTTGGAAAATTTTATACGCCCTTTCAAAGGTGGAAAATTTGTTTCGAGGTTGGTTTTGGCGAAATCAAATTACGAAATTCTCTGAGGTGATCACTTGGTCAACTCTCTCAAGGGTTGGGCGTTCGGCGCCAATGCGGTTGACTGCAATAATTCCATTGCTAGGCGTCGTTCTTATTTTCAATGATAATACATCCAAAATATTTTCATTAGCGCCATATTTTCTGGAAGATATTGGTCAATTAAATGGAAATCAATTTTCTCTTAATACATTATATTTTACATATTTTGGCTTATGCTCTCTTGGTTTTGGTTCGATAATATTCTCCCTTGCGTGTCCAAGCGATATTCAAACGCAACCTAACCAGCTTGAATACGTTTCATCGACACCAATTGGAGATTCGAAAAATCTTGCAAAATCACATCTGAGATATGTAGTGCAGGCATTTGCAAAAGCGCACGAATATGATTTTGATAGAGAGGATTATCGAGCAAACTATTCATATCCAGATACTTTGATTGGAGAAATGAACGGTCTCCTTGAGGAGTTATACAATGCCGCCGAATCGGCTGATATTGCAGAGAGCGATGAAAGCGCTGAAGTAGGTGCGACGCCTGATGGCAGCGCTGAGGTGGAGTATGAAGACATACCCGATTTTATGGAAGTTATGAATGGTGCAGGATATTATGATTTTACAAAATATGGGATAGCCATGGCTAATGAGGTAAGGATAAACTGGGTCTATACAGTACCATTTTACGGGCAGGCTCCTAATTTTTCGAGAGATATTGCATATATAAAATATCAAACTGATGAGTATAGTCGTTTTTCGGCTCGAATGCTGACACTTATATTTTATATTTTTGGGTTAATAATTCTATCAATTCCTACTGTTCAGACATTTTACCTTCTGTCGGTAAATGTATTATATCGTGCACTCTGAGATTTGTCGGTTCGTTTTGAGCTCAATTTATATATACTAAATACCTATCCCTTCCCCCGCTCCGACAGCCATATCCCGCCCAGCACCAAGCCGAGCGCCACGACATGATAGAGATGCAGCATCTCGCCCAAAATCATCACGCTGAGCAGGGTGCCGAAGATCGGGACCAGGTTGATGAAGATGCCGGCGCGGTTGGAGCCGATGATCTCGTTGCCCTTGATGAACAGCACCTGCGCGACGAGCGCGGGGAAGATGGCGGTGAAGGCAGCGACCAGCCAGCCGGTGGTGTCGGGCCAGATCACGGTCTCGCGCGCCACCTCGAAGGCTGAAAAGGGCAGCGAAGTAAGGAAGGCGGAGGCTGCCATCACGGTGATCATCGATTGCCAGTGCAGCTGCGGCTTGTAGCGCAGCGCCACGGTGTAGCCGCCATAGCAGAGGACTGCGAGCAGCATCAGCGCGTCGCCGCGGTTGAGCTCGAGCCCGATCAGCCGGTCGAGGCTGCCGCCCGAGGCGGTGATCGCCACGCCTGACAACGTGAGCAGAAAGCCCACGATCTGCGCCGACGTCACCTTGATGCGGAACAGGATGAAATTGGCCAGAAAGATCACCATCGGCATGCCCGCCTGCTCGATGGCGACATTGATCGCGGTTGTGTATTGCAGCGCCGAGTAGAGCAGATTGTTGAAGAAGGTGAAGCCGATCGCTCCATAGGCCATCAGCAGCGGCAGGTTGGCGCGGATCACTTCCCTGTCGCGGCGCAGCTGTGGCAGGGTGAAGCTGATGAGGATGGTCAGGGCGATGGCCCAGCGCAGCGAAGTCAGCAGCATCGGCGAAATGTGGCCGACGGCCATCTTGCCCGCCACGGCATTGTCGCCCCAGGACAGGGCGGTGATGACCAGAAACAGGTAGGCGCGGATGATCAAGGCGAGGCTTTCGGGCTTTGTGGCGGTTCGGGTGGACGTGGCGGGGGGCAGCCGTCACACTGTCTATCACAGGGATTTCGCCGGGCCACAGGCAATTTCTGAAAGTCATCCGTGCAGGGAGTGCGCCAGGGCTGGCACAGCGGTTGCCGGAATTTCGCTGCCGGTTGCCGCGCTGACCCGGGTTGATTGCCGGTCAGGCGTGAAATTGTCGCGTAAAAACGCCGGATTGCCCCGCCCGAGGGTCGATTTTGATGACCCAAGTCTGTATGCATGCGCGGGTTTTGTTTTCCGGGCCCCTGTCAGGGGCCGCTTTGCAAGGGGTTGTCATGGCCAACGTAGTTGTCGTCGGGTCGCAATGGGGTGACGAGGGTAAGGGCAAGATTGTCGACTGGCTGTCGGAGCGCGCCGATGTCGTCGTGCGCTTCCAGGGCGGTCACAATGCCGGCCATACGCTGGTCATCGACGGCGTCAGCTACAAGCTGTCGCTCTTGCCCTCGGGCGTCGTCCGTCCGGGCAAGCTCGCCGTCATCGGCAATGGCGTGGTCATCGATCCGCATGCGCTGGTCAGCGAGATCGACCGGCTGGCCAAGCAGGGCGTCGTCGTCAATGGCGACAATCTTCGCATCGCCGACAACGCCACGCTGATCCTGTCGCTGCACCGCGAGCTCGACGCGCTGCGCGAGGACGCGGCGTCGAATTCCGGCACCAAGATCGGCACCACGCGGCGCGGCATCGGGCCGGCCTACGAGGACAAGGTCGGCCGCCGCGCGATCCGTGTGATGGATCTGGCCAATCTCGATACGCTGCCGGCCAAGGTCGACCGGCTGCTGACCCACCACAACGCTTTACGCCGCGGGCTGGGTCAGCCGGAGTTCTCGGTCGAGACCATCCTCGAGGAACTCACCTCGGTGGCCGACCGCATCCTGCCGTTCCGCGAAACCGTGTGGCTGCTTCTCGACAAGAAACGCCGGGCCGGCGAGCGGATCCTGTTCGAAGGCGCGCAGGGCACGCTGCTCGATGTCGACCACGGCACCTATCCGTTCGTGACGTCCTCGAACACGATCTCGGGCCAGGCGGCAGCGGGTTCGGGCATGGGGCCGGGGTCGCTGAGCTATGTGCTCGGGATCACCAAGGCCTATACCACGCGCGTCGGCGAGGGACCGTTCCCGACCGAGCTCAACGATGACACCGGCCAGTTCCTGGGCGAGCGCGGCCATGAATTCGGCACGGTGACCGGGCGCAAGCGGCGTTGCGGCTGGTTCGATGCCGCGCTGGTGCGCCAGTCGGTCGCCGTCAACGGCATCACCGGCATCGCGCTGACCAAGCTCGACGTGCTCGACGGGCTGGAGGAGCTCAAGATCTGTGTCGGCTACGATCTTGACGGCACCCGGATGGACCATTTGCCAGCCAGCCAGGGCGCGCAGGCCCGCGTCAAGCCGGTCTACGAATCCATCGAGGGCTGGACGGGAACGACCGTGGGCGCGCGCAGCTGGGCCGACCTGCCGGCACAGGCGATCAAGTATGTGCGGCGGATCGAGGAACTGATCGGCGCACCGGTTGCGCTGTTGTCCACAAGCCCCGAGCGGGATGACACCATACTTGTGACAGACCCGTTTGAAGACTAGGTTAGCGCCAAAGCGTGATTTGCAACGCTTCGAGGCACCAAACCAGGGTAGATCATGGCGGATTTTGTAGCAGTCATCCGGAAGGCGGTCGACAACCTTTCGGAGAACACTCCGGAGAACCGGGCCAAGGTCTATGACAAGGCGCGCGCCGCCATCCGCCGCCAGCTCGAGGCGATCAATCCGCCGCCCTCGGACGAGGTGATCCAGCGCCAGCTCAACAAGCTCGGCGCTGCGATCGATGAGGTCGAGCTTGAACACGCCGAAGCCCTGCCTGCCGACGAGGACGAGACCGACGCCCTGATGGCGGAACTCGAATCCATGGTGGAGAAGAGCCCGGTGCTTGCCGAGCCGGAGCCAGAGCCTGAGCCCGAGCCGGAACCCGAACCAGAGCCGGAAGCTAAACCGGAGGTGGTGTCGGCGCCGGAGCCTGAGCCGTGGCCCGTTGCCGCCCCCGCGCCCGTCCCGGCGGGCCTGGTCGAGCCGGCGGTTTACCCGGAACCCGACCACGCGGCGGAGCCGGAGCACGCGTTTACATCCGACCCCCGTTTCGAGCACGATCCCTATGCGAAGCCCGAATCCCACCTGGAGCCGGAGACTTACGAAGAACCCGAGCCCTATACGGAGCCGGTGGAGTATGACGAGCCGGAGCCGTTTGTCGGGCCGGCGCACTACGATGAGGACAAGCTCCGCACAACGGAAAAGCCGGCCGGTGCGATTCCTGCTGCTGCGAGCATCGATGATATACTGGACCGCCCCGCAGCAGGATCCCGGTCAGACGACCCGGTTGGCGAAGCGCATGACGAGATTTTCGGTCTCGACACGGCGCCGCGTGAGCCCGCGGCAGCCAGGCCTATGCGCCGCGCGACCCCCTCGAAAGGCGGCAAGGGCGGCCTGATGGCACTGTTGATCATTCTTGTTTTTGTCGGGCTGGTCGCGGTTCTGGGCTGGAGCTACAAGGACACGTTGACCGCAATGTTCTCCGCTTCGCCCGTCGACACGCCGATCACAAGCGAAGACACGGAGCCGGCGGTCATTGATACAGCTACGGACACCGCACCTGAGACCGCCCCGGAGACTGCTGAACCCGAGCCGGTTGAAACCGCGCTGGCCGTTCCGGAGACAGCGGATGACGGCGGTAAATTCACCCAGCGTCTCAATCCGGACGGCACCGAGACCGATCCAGGTCCCGCACCGGGCCCAGCCGTAGATGGCACTATCGAGGGCCGCTCGGTGGCGGAACTCACCGATGCCGCCCCGGCTGACGCAGCAGGGGCGGAAACTGCCACGGGCGATACGGAGGTTCAGCCCGAAGACGCCGCAGCACCTGCCGAGCAGCCGCTTGGCGTGGCGCAGAAGATGATCCTCTACGAGGAGCGCCTCGGCCAGCAGTCGCTCGAAGTCAAACCGGGCACAGTGGTCTGGACCCTGGTCAGCGAGCAATCGGGCGACGGACCGGACGAGCAGGTCATCCGCGGCGAGATCAACAATCCCGATACCGGCCTCTCGGCGCTGCTCACGATCAAGCGGAATACTGATCCGTCGCTGCCGGCCAGCCATCTCGTCGAGATCGTCTTCGCGGTGCCGCCGGATTTCGACGGCGGCTCTATCGACCAGCTGCAGCGCATTGCCTTCAAGCAGACGGAGGCCGACGAGGGCTCGCCGCTGATCGCGGTGCCTGCCAAGATCACCCAGGATTTCTACATGGTGGCGCTCAATGATCTGGACGAGGCCCGAACGGCCAATATCGACCTGATGCGCCAGCGCAACTGGATCGACATTCCGCTGGTCTATTCCAACGGGCGCCAGGCCTTGATCACGCTGGAGAAAGGCGCCAGCGGCACCGAGGTGTTCAACCAGGCCCTGGACGCCTGGGGCCGGGCCGGCGGGTAGGTAGGGCTCCATCCCCCGCGGCAATCTTTTCGCTAAGGGGAGAGAGGCCACCCCATGATCCCGCACGCGAAAAAGCCCCGAAAGCGTCTCCGCTTCCGGGGCTTTTTCATGTATCTTAGGTTTCAGGGTTACTCTTCGACCGTCACCAATGCCTTGTCGCGGGCGGAGGCGGCCTTCTGCACAGCATCCTGAACCTTTTCAAAGGCCCGGACCTCGATCTGGCGGACGCGCTCGCGGGAGATATCGAACTCGGTGGAGAGATCCTCCAGCGTGATCGGGTCGTCGCGCAGGCGGCGGGCCTCGAAGATGCGCTTTTCGCGTTCGTTGAGCACGTCGAGCGCGCTCTTGAGCATGGCGCGGCGGCTATCCAGTTGATCCTGCTCGACCAGCATGTCTTCCGGGGTTTCGGATTCGTCGACGAGCCAATCCTGCCACTGGCCGGATTCACCTTCACTGGCGCGGATCGGCGCATTCAGCGATGCGTCGCCGGCAAGCCGGCGGTTCATCGAGACGACTTCCTCTTCCGTGACGTTGAGCTTGGTGGCGATCTCGGCCACCTGGTCGGGGCGCAGATCGCCTTCTTCGACGGCCTGGATGCGGCTCTTTACCTTGCGCAGATTGAAGAACAGCCGCTTCTGGTTTGCGGTGGTGCCCATCTTGACCAGCGACCAGGAGCGCAGAATGTATTCCTGAATCGACGCCTTGATCCACCACATGGCGTAAGTGGCCAAGCGGAAACCGCGCTCGGGGTCGAATTTCTTGACCGCCTGCATCAGGCCGACATTGCCTTCGGAAATGACTTCACCGATCGGCAGGCCGTAACCGCGATAGCCCATGGCAATCTTGGCGACCAGACGCAGATGGCTGGTGACGAGCTTATGGGCAGCCTTGGTGTCCTCGTGTTCGAGGAAACGCTTGGCAAGCATGTATTCTTCCTGCGGTTCCAGCATGGGGAACCTGCGGATTTCGGCGAGATAACGGTTGAGACCGTTCTCGCCGGAAGAAATGGACGGCAATTTAACTTGGGCCATAACAGCACCCCCTTATCCCGAATTCCGGCTTCCTTACGGCAAGCTGGCAGGCTCGGACCGAACATCGCATCCGAGTTATCCTAGTTCGCACTTAATTGTGGCGAAAGCCGGGATCAAGGTGTAGCCGCCATCACGGTCGCGTGAAGTGGCCGGCCGGCCCGGTTTCAAAGGGTTGCCAGTGCCGCGCGCATGGTTTCCATGTCGGCAGGCAGAGCCGCCTCGAAGCGCAAGGTTTCGCCACTTGTGGGGTGTTCGAAGACCAGCAGGAAGGCATGCAGCGCCTGGCGGGGAAAATCACTGACGACCGCACGGATCTCATCGGGCAGACGGTTGGCTTTGGTTCGGTAGGCGCCGCCATAATCGAGGTCGCCGATCAGCGGATGGCCGATATGGGCCATGTGCACCCTGATCTGGTGAGTGCGTCCGGTTTCAAGCCGGCATTCGACGAGACTGGCAGCACAGGTGCCGTCGGGTTTCTCGTCATAGCGTTCGCACACCAGGTAATGGGTCACCGCGTGGCGAACATCGTCGCCGTGATCGGTACGCACGGCACGGCGAATGCGGTCGCGGGCGCGGCCGAGACTGGCGTCGATGGTGCCCCTGAGCCCCTGCGGCTTGCCCCAGACAATGGCCTGGTAAGCGCGTTCGAGCGGACCGGTGAGGCCGTGATCGGCGAATTGTTCGGCCAGGTGGCGATGGGCGATGTCGTTCTTGGCCACCACCATTACCCCGGTGGTGTCGCGGTCGAGCCGGTGGACGATGCCGGGGCGACGTACACCGCCGATGCCCGACAGACTGGCACCGCAATGGTGGATCAGGGCGTTGACCAGCGTGCCGGTCCAGTTCCCGGCCCCTGGATGCACAACAAGGCCTGCCTGCTTGTTGATGACGATGAGGTCGTCGTCCTCGTAAAGGATCTCGAGCGGGATATCTTCGCCTACCGGGTCGGGATCTTCCGGTGCGGGCATTTGCAGTTCCACCCGGTCGCCGGGATGGATCTTGTGCTTGGCCTGTTTCGTCACCTTGCCGTTGACGGTGACAGCCCCTGCCTCGACCAGCGCTTTGATGCGGCTGCGTGACAGGTCGGGCTCCAGTTGTGCGGCCAGCCAGGCGTCGAGGCGGCCGTCGGCGTCTTCGCCGGCAACAAGGGTTTGCGGCCCTGACTGATCTTCATGGCCGTCTTGGGCTTCCCTATCGGTCTCGGCTTCGTTAAACGGTGTCGCGTTCTTCACTATCAGGGTCCGCCCGGCAAGGAATACATATGTCGAAAATCAATGACGACGATCTTGATGAAAAGCCGCTTGATCCTGAAATGGAAAAAGTCCGGCGCAAGATGGTACGGCTGCTGGCCGTGTCGATCGGCATCATGTTCATCGGTCTTATGACCGTGCTGGGCGCGATTGTCTATAAATTCACGAGCGCGGATGACAGTGAGGCGCAGGTGGCTGCTTCCTCTGCCAGCGTGCCGTCCGATGCACCGATCGAAGGCGTCGCCGCGCTACCGGCGGGATTCAGCGTTGAAGACGTGACGCTTGATGGCAATCGGATCGGCTTTTACGGGCGCGCGTCTGATGGTTCCATGCGGCTGATCGTGCACGACATCTCGGTGGGCCGCATCGTCAGCGATATCGTCGTGATCAATCGCTGATCATGGAGCGGAGCGGGCAGGCGCGGCTGATCAGGATTGAAGATCCCTCGGACCCGCGCATTGCCGAATTCACTGCGATGCGGGACCGGGACCTCGCGGGGCGGGGTGACCTGTTCATCGCCGAGGGCAAGGTCGTGCTGCAGGCGCTGCTTGACGCGGAAGCCGGCTCCCGGCGTTTCAGAATTGAAAAGGCACTGATACTTGAGAACCGGATCGATGGTCTGGGCAATCTGCTGGACCGGGTCGATCCCGGCTGTCCGATCTATGTCGCCGGACGCGTGGTTCTGGACGCTGCGGTCGGTTTTGCCATGCACCGGGGTATCCTGGCGGTCGGCCGGCACGTGCCGGCCACCTCGTTTACCGATTTTTTGTCGCATTTGCCGGAGCAGGCGCTTCTGGTGGCGGCCTGCGGCATTTCCAACCACGACAATCTCGGCGGAATTTTCCGCAATGCCGGGGTGTTCGGCGCCGATGGCGTTGTGCTCGACGAGACCTGTTGCGATCCGCTCTACCGCAAGGCGATCCGGGTTTCGGTCGGAGCTGCCTTGAGGGTTCCATTCTGCCGGGCAGGCGGGATCGGTGAGCTCATAGCGAGCCTGTCGGCGCATGGCTTCGAGGTTGCCGGCCTGTCTCCGCGCGGAACAGAGCCGTTGAGCAGCTACGTACCGGGCAAGCGTCTGGCGCTGCTTGCGGGCACCGAAGGCGAGGGGCTCCCGGCCGAGATCATCGAGCGCATCAAGACGTTGAAGATCGAACAGGCTCCGGGCATGGACAGCCTGAATGTTGCAACCGCAAGCGGGATTGCGCTGTGGCACGCAGCGGCACGCATGGGGCGGGCGATTTGATGGCGGTTGCCGGCCGATCAGTCTGAGTGTGAGGCATCAGTGATTGGCGAGCATGTCGCGGGCGCGGGCAGCCAGGCTTGGCTCGGTGCTGCCGGGTTGCGCCAGGGCTTCGCGGCCCTTGAGAATCCTGAACACCGGCGAAGAACTGCCGTCACGGCTGGCAGTCAGTTCCACCATCATGGCAGCAACCACGGCGATTTCACGGCGCAAGGCAGCGTCGTTGCTACTCTTGTCGGCCTTCAGCAATCTTTCGATAAGGGCCGCCTGACGGGCGCGGAGACGGTCGATTTTCTCGTCTTCAGACAGATCTTCCAGCTCCTCCAGGGTTTCGGGCGCGGCCCGAGCTTCCTGTTTGCCTGCCTTGCTGGCAGCCTGCTCAGGGCGGGCCTTGACGGCCGGCTTGCTGTCATCGGCCTCTGCAGCCGTCTCAGCCGGAGCCTCGGAGCTTCCGCCGGGGAGGTCGGCCTGGGCCTCGGATGGGACCTCCATTGGGTCATCTTCGGAGGCGGGCTCAGCGACATTCTGTTGTGAAGCGGTGTCACGGCCGTGGACCGCAGCCTTGCGGGCCAGATTGGCGGCCTCCCTGGCCGCGGCCTTGGCGGCGCGGAGTTGGTCAGAAAGTTCGCGGTTTTTCTTCTTGAAACGGTCAACTTCGGCCATCCGCCGGTCCAGCGCGTTTTCGCGGTCGGTCAGTGCGATGATGGATTTCGACAGCTTTTCCTCGGTTTGAGCCAACCGTTCTTCGGCGCTCTTGAGCCTGTTCTCCAGGTCCCGATTGGTGGTTTCGGTATCCTTCAGTGTGTCGCGCAAGGCAGTACGCTCTGTGCGCAGCTCGCGGATCTGGGACTTGAAGTTCTCCGCTTCGGTGTCGAGCGTGACCAGATCTATGCGCAGTTCCTCGATCTCGGTACCGAGGCGGTTGATCTGGTCGTCGCGAACCGCGATCTCGTGTTTGCGGGCTTCAGCCAGCCGCGCGGCGTCGCTGAAGTTGCCGGTCAGGGTGGTGATCTTGGCGTCGCGGTCATTGACCTGGGAGTGGAGGTCGCGAACTTCGGCTTCGCGCTCCTCGAGAAGCTTCTCTGAGTTGATCTTTTCGGCACGAAGGGCGACCAGCTCGTTGCTAAGCCGTGTCCCTCGGGCCACGCTTTCGGTGAGCTTCTCGCGGTTGTTTTTCAGGTCGACTGACAAACGCGCGTTTTCCGCGGCGAAGGAAGCCTTGGCAAGATCCTTCTCGGCGCGGATTTCAGCGGCAGAAAGGGGCACGCTGGCGCGGATTCTGCGTTCGGTCAACCGCATCACGCGACGCTGAATGATCGGGGCCACGATCAACGCCACGAGGACAGCGGCCAGAAAACCCAGCGCAAATAGCAGGACAAACTCGATCACTACACATCCACATGGTTGCGTTCAGGGCCCATGATGTGCCCGGCTGAAACATGGGAAGCATTAAGCATGACCGGGCCGGATCAGCAAGCTAGAAGCGGTAAATGCGAGGGACGGCAAGTAGATTTATCAGCACTAGCGCAATAAAAAAGGCGGCCGCTCCGGGCCGCCGTTGACAGTCGGGGTGTGCCCTCCAGCCTAGAACGGGTTCCAAGTCGGGGCCGGCGTCATCTTGAGATAGCCGACATTGATGCCAAGGCGTGCGCCGACGCCAGTGCGGATCGGTACCACCAGGACACCCTGTCGCTTGAGCACCGTCATGCCGAGACCGGCGACGGCAAAAGCAGAGCCGGAGACGCCGCCGAAACGGCCGTAGACACCTTCGACGCTTGGCAGGTTGTAGACCAGCATCATGGTCCTGTTGCCGTTGCCGCCGTAATCCCAACCCAGGGAGGGGCCCTGCCAGAAGACTTCGTGCTGGCCGGCATTCTTGGTGAACAGCTCACCCTCACCATATGTCAGGCCGCCGATCAGGGCGCCGGAGGCTTCCTGGCCCAGGACATATCCATTGGGCAGTCCGTAGGATTGGAAAGCCTTCTCGACAAGCTTGGCGAGACCACCGGAGGTCGAGCCAAAGAAACCGTGCCCGGCGTCGACAATCTCCTGCATGTCATAATGCGAAGAACTCGAGGTCTGTGCGTTCGCGCCCAGGGACGCGGCTGCCATAAACAGCACAGAAAGGCAGAAAGTGGCAAATGCACGAAGGCAAAAGCGGGACGTGATCATCGGGTCCACTCCGTTGATAGACGGTAGATACCGCAGGAAAGATTGATCACATTGTGGCGCTTCGATCTTAATAAGCGGTTTACCAAATGTGGTGTCTTTAGGGTGATATCTTTTTGGTGACTGTTGGCGGTTGGTCCATTGGGGGCATCTGGCCGGCAGCGCTTGCGATTAAGGGCACCTGGTGCGATTTTGCTGCCCAGCCGATTCGACGTGCGGGCACAAAAGGGAGATTTCTGATGTCGAAGAACCATAATTTGACCCTGGCGGGTCCTGACCTGGCTGCACTGCTGTGCAGCCGTGTTTGCCACGACATCATTTCGCCCGTGGGTGCGATCAACAATGGCCTCGAATTGCTGGACGAGGGCGGTGCGGATGCCGATGCGATGGATCTGATCCGGACCAGTGCGCTCAATGCCTCGGTGCGGCTCAAATTCGCCAGGCTCGCCTTCGGCGCCTCGGGTTCGGTCGGGGCGTCGATTGACACCGGAGAGGCCGAGAAGGCGGTTCTCGATTATGTCTCGGCGGACAAGAAGACCGAAGTGACATGGAATGGGCCGCGCGCCATCATTCCCAAGAACCGAGTGAAGTTGCTGCTCAACCTGTTCCTCGTCGCCTATGGTGCTATTCCGCGCGGTGGCGAAATAGATGTGACGATCGAAACGCCCGAAACCGAGCCAAGGTTCCGCCTTGTCAGCAAGGGGCGCATGGTGCGAGTGCCACCGAAGTTTCTCGAGATCTATTCCGGCGATGTTGACGAGGCGATCGATGCGCACTCGATCCAGCCCTATTACACCGTGCTTCTGGCCGAGGAAGCCGGGCTTGTCCTGAGCTGCTCCGCCAATGCAGAGGAAGTGGTTTTCACCGCAGAGCCCAAGCCTGCGGCGTGATACGCAATGGCTACAGGCTGCAACGCTCCGTTAAGCCTGTCTGATTACCAAATCTTCGCTCCCTTGGGCTAGTCTTCCTCATATCGATGGCGCATTCGCATCAGGGTGCGTCAGGAAGTAGCCAAAGGAGAAGCGCCATGCGCCGCTTTATGATCGCCGATGATTCCGCCGTAATCTGCAAGGTTGCCAAGCGCATCATGACCGGGCTGGATTACCTCGTCATCGAGGCCTCCAACTCCGGCGAAGCGATGATCATGTGCGATGCGGAGCTACCTGACATAATTTGTGTAGATGCGGGAATGACCGGGGCACTGGACCTGATTTCATCCATCCGCCAGATGGAGGGTGGCAAGGATGTGCGCATCTACTATCTGATGATCGAGAAAGAATTCAAACAGATGATGGCGGGCAAGCGGGCAGGGGCGGATGACTTCCTGCTCAAGCCGTTTGATCGCGGCAGCCTGACCGAAGCCTTCGCGCCCTACGCGGCGGCGGCCTGAGCCTTCCCCGCAAGATCAGCCTGATATTGGCAAAGCTTCGTGATCGGCAGCGACATCGAGCCTGCAGACAGCAAAGAACCCGCCGCAAGGCGGGTTCTTTGTATCAGGAGTTGCCTGCCTGACAGCGGGCTTGCAAAATCAAGCGCTTTCGAGGATCTCGTTTTCGTCCGGCTCGCGCAGCACATAACCGCGGCCCCAAACAGTCTCGATATAATTCTTTCCGCCGGCCGATGTCGCGAGTTTCTTGCGAAGCTTGCAGATGAAGACGTCAATGATCTTCAGTTCCGGTTCGTCCATGCCGCCGTAAAGATGGTTGAGGAACATTTCCTTGGTCAGGGTCGTCCCCTTGCGGAGCGACAGCAGCTCCAGCATCTGGTATTCCTTGCCAGTCAGATGAACCCGCTGCGAGCCGACTTCGACAGTCTTGGCATCGAGGTTGACGACCAGGTCGCCGGTGGTGATGACCGATTGGGCATGACCCTTGGACCGGCGTACGATCGCATGAATGCGTGCGACCAGTTCGTCCTTGTGGAACGGCTTGGTCATGTAGTCGTCAGCGCCAAATCCGAGACCGCGTACCTTGTCTTCGATTCCAGCCATACCGGACAGAATCAGGATTGGTGTCTTGACTTTGGAAAGCCTGAGCGTTCGAAGAACCTCATAACCGGACATGTCCGGCAGGTTGAGATCCAGCAATATTATGTCGTAGTCGTAGAGTTTGCCGAGATCGACGCCCTCCTCGCCCAGGTCCGTGGTGTACACGTTGAAGCTTTCAGACTTCAGCATCAATTCGATGCTCTGAGCTGTCGCGCTGTCGTCCTCGATCAGTAGTACCCGCATATTTATCCCCTTTTCCGCCGCCGCAAGGTTTTGAGATCCACTTACGCGATACGGATCCAGTCGTTGCCTGATTTGGAGGCTGCCACGAAATGGTTAACAAATTCTGATCAGGTTATGCAACCACTATCCGAATGTTAATTATCACTGGCATACTCTTGAAATTGTTCCAAAAAAATCGCCTGACTATCTTGATGTTTCACATCAAGAATCGACGCCAAGTGATTCAAAGGACTCCGGAAAGACGGACAGAAAAAATCATGTTTTCCGTTTACCCCGCCTTAAACCATGAGGGGTAGTATTAACGATGCCCGTAAACGAATGGTTACCACGATGTGCCAAAAGTTAACGTCGCGGTCATGAATCGCAAAACGGGACTGGCAGGGTTGCCAGTGTAACGAATTTCATTAACCGGGGTCTCGCATCACGGGAGTATTGCGTATGAAGTCGCGTGAAAGCCATGTTCGCCTGAAACAGTTTCAGGTCAACGAGAAAACCCGTCAGCTCGGACAGATCCAGCTGATGATGGCGGAAATGGAGAAGATGGCAGCGGAGCTGGAGTATCAGATCACTGCCGAGGAGAAAAAGGCCGGTAACACCGACCCCTCCCATTTTGCCTATCCCACCTTCGCCAAGGCTGCGCGCCAGCGGTCTGACAATCTGCAAACTTCGATCAAGGAGTTGAAAGTGCAGCTTGATGCGGCCGAACTGGCGCTCGAGGAAGCGCAGGCCGAGTATGACAAGGCAGCCGCACTTGAAGTGCGGGACGCCGGCCATCGAACAAACCGCGCAGTCTGAGCTAACGTCAGGCTGGGGAGATATCGAAATGGCCTTGGGGCCAGGCGCGGGTGGTTGCCCCGCGCCGTCAGCTTTTGTTCCTTCGTGAATTATCCCAATGACTGTGTCGATTTCGCCGCCTGTGCTGGATGTCCGTCTTTCAGCGGCAGCGGCCATCAGGTCACGACATCGCTCCAGTCTGCATGGCGCTGCGCCTGGGCCTTGAAGAACGGGCAGAGCGGTATGATTTTCCATCCGCCGGCGCGGGCGGCGGCAACTGCATGCAGCGCGAGCGCCTGGCCGACCCCCTTGCCGCGCAGAGCGTCGGGCACGCCGGTGTGGTCGATGATGACGAGCTGAGGCGAGGCGCGTGAATAGGTCATTTCCGCCTCGAAGCCGTCGAGACTTGCAACATAGCGACCACCGGTCGCTCCATCCTGCTCGGTAATCTGCATGGCCGCTCCTGTTTGCCAATCCCGGCCGCACTCGGATATGGACATCGGTGCGGTTGTGCAAATTTAGCGGATTGCCGGGTTTGACGGAAACGGATTTGGTGGCTCCGGATCAAAACGGTGCAGCTTCGCCCGGTCTTCGCGCCGGGTGCGGGAGCAGGCAGACAGCCACCGAGGCAGGAGTATTGCGATGCGTTTGATGCTGGCACTGGCGCTGGTTCTGGGGCCGCTGTTCTTCGGACTTGGGATCGTTCTGCCGCTGATGCGATTTGAAACGCTGTATATATTTGATACGTCGCCGTCGCTGCTGGAGATCATCGCAACATTGTGGAGCGGCGGCGATCCGGCGCTGGCCGTCGTGGTGGGACTGGTCTCGGTGCTGTTCCCGGTGGTCAAACTGATGGCGATTTCGGCTGAAGCGCTTGGGCTGGCGCGTGAAACCGGGCTTGTGATGCGGCTGCTTCCGCATTTGAGCCGCTGGTCCCTCATGGATGTGGTTCTCGTCGCCCTGGTGATCGTGGCGGCGAAGACCGGTGGGGTCGCGCAAGCGTTTTCACAGCCCGGGCTCTGGTTCTATGCTGGCTCGGCGTTGACCGCTGCGCTGGCGCATGGACTGAACGGTCAGTCCGGCCATGCGCCCAAACCATAAACAGGCGACCCCTCTCAGGCGGACATCCACCAGGTGCGGGGCGTCTGCGGGCAGAATCGCGATAGGCGCGGCAGTGTAGCTGCACAGTATCGGGCGATACCGGTCCGGCTGATCGTGATTGTAAACTGATGTGTCGAAACGTCTGACATGAACCGCTTCCGGCTCATGCCAGCGGGGGTCAGTGCCGGTACTGCTGGATGCGCGTCGTACGCAGGCCGGCAAGTCCATGATCGCTGATTGAAGACTGCCAGGAGAGGAATTCCTCAACTGTCAGCGTGTAGCGCTCGCACGCCTCCTCGAGGCTGAGAAGGCCACCGCGAACTGCGGCCACCACTTCAGCCTTGCGCCTGATCACCCAGCGGCGGGTGTTGGCGGGGGGCAGATCGGCAATTGTCAACGGGCTCCCATCGGGGCCGATGACGTATTTGACGCGGGGTCGTACCATTTCGGTCATTGGACTCTCTTACATACTCAAGACCTATCGAGCAGAGACTACAGGCGGGGGTTTAAAAATTGGCTAAGGGGCTGGAAAGGGTTTGGTAATTTTTGGCACAATTCGGGCGGGCTGCGGCGATTTGGGCCGGTACCACTCAGACATCTTGTTGGAGAGCGCCGCAGGCCCTATAAAGACGCGGTCCGGAAGGACATATTTGCAACCGCTTGATCAGCGCCTTGAACGCTGTTGAATGCCGGGGAATACAGTGAACAGTCTCGATTTTGACAAGGACCCGCGTGATACGCGGGTGGTGGTCGCCATGTCCGGCGGCGTTGACAGCTCGGTCGTTGCGGGTCTTCTCGCGCGCGAGGGCTATGATGTGCTGGGCGTGACGCTTCAGCTTTACGATCATGGTGCCGCGGTACACCGGGCCGGCTCCTGCTGCGCCGGCCAGGACATCGACGATGCGCGCAGGGTTTGCGAAACACTTGGGATTCCGCATTACGTGCTCGACTACGAGAAGCGGTTTCGCGATGCGGTGATCAACCCTTTCATGGAAAGCTATGTTGCCGGGGAAACGCCGATCCCGTGTGTTGCCTGCAATCAGACGGTAAAATTTGCCGATCTGCTGGCAACTGCACGGGATCTGGGCGCCGATGCCATGGCGACCGGACACTATATTCGTTCCCGCGCCAACCCGTCGCCGGATGATCCAGGGCGAAGGGCACTTTACCGGCCGATCGATTCGGATCGGGACCAGAGCTATTTCCTGTTCGCCACGACCCAGGAGCAGCTTGACTATGTCCGGTTTCCGCTCGGTGAGCTGCCCAAGAGCCGGACGCGCGAACTGGCAGAGGAAATGGGGCTGATCGTTGCCGACAAGGCCGACAGCCAGGACATCTGCTTCGTGCCGCAGGGCAAGTACGCCAACGTGATCACCAAGCTGAAGCCGAACGCGGCTCTGGCCGGTGACATCGTCCATATAGACGGCACTGTGCTGGGCCAGCATCCGGGCATCGTCCACTACACCATCGGCCAGCGCAAGGGACTTGGCGTGGCCACCGGCGATCCGCTTTATGTGGTGCATCTGGATGCCCGCTCGCGGCGGGTCATCGTCGGTCCGCGCGAGGCGCTGGATACGCGGCGGGTGATTCTGCGGGACATGAACTGGCTTGGAGACACGGCGCTTGCCGATATCGGCCCGGATGGGCTCGCCTGCTTTGCCAAGGTGCGTTCGACCAAGCCGCCAAAACCGGCCATCATCCGTGTTGCGGCAGATGGCGAAGTCTCCGTCGAGCTGGTCGAAGGCGAAGCCGGCGTGGCGCCGGGGCAGGCCTGCGTGCTCTATTCCGCACCGGGCGACGAGGCACGCGTGTTCGGCGGCGGGTTCATCGACCGTTCCGAGCGGTCCGCTGCTGCCGAGGCGATGCTGTCCGATCTGTTGCAGCCTGCGGCCTGACCCGAAAGCTTCAACGCCTCGATACGGTCCCGCGACGGCTCAGTCGTGCCGGACGGTGCCTTCCGACAGGATCTCGATCACCGCCAGGCCATCGGATACCGGGGTCCGTGGTGCCGTGCCGCTGCGGATGCAATCGAGGAAATGGCTGCACTCGCGCGTCAGCGGCATGCCGTCGGGAAGCTCGACATAGCTGGGATCGACCATCTCGGACTGCCAGCCATTCTCGTCCTCCCAGAGCTTGTGGTGGTAGACTGCGAGCTTCTGGTTCCAGTCCGCGACGTCGTCGAACACCGCCATGGCCTTTGAGCCGATAACGGTCAGGCGGCGCTCGCGATAGGGGTTGAGCCGGGACGCGAAGACGTGGCTGCGCACACCGGAACTGAACTGCAGGTGCAGATGGGCGAAATCCGAGAGCCGGTTGAGCATGGCCGAGCCGACACCGCGCACGCTGAACGGCTTTTCCCCGGTGAGCGCCAGGATGAGCGACAAATCATGCGGCGCGATGTCCCAAAGGGCATCGTTTTCGGCGTGGAACTTTCCCAGTCCAACGCGGTGCGAGTGGATGTAGCGAACCGAACCAAGATCACCGGCCGCGACCATCGCCTCGAGCGCCTCGAAAGCCGGGTGGAAGCGCAGCACATGGCCGGTCATGGCGACGAGCCCGGATCTCTGTGCGGCCTCGTCCACCCGCCGTGCATCGGCAACCGAAAGCGCGATCGGCTTTTCCACCAGCACATGCTTGCCGGCCTCAAGCGCTGCAATGGCCTGATCGGCATGATATTGCGGCGGCAAGGCCAGAACCACGCCGTCGATCTCCGGGTCGGCAAGGACATCCTCATAGGCCATGGCGCGGCCGCCGTGTTGAGCAGCAAGCGCCTCGGCGCGGTCCGGATGCCGGTCCGAGACGGCATGGAGCGCACCGAGCTCGGAAAAGGTGCGGGCGTGATTGTTACCCCAATAGCCGCATCCGACAACGGCGATCTTCGGGGAGGGGGCAGATGTCATGAGAGGCGCAGGTCCTGTGTCATTCTTGTCGTGTTCTTTGACCGAGGGGATTAGACCCGTTGGCCAGACAAGGCAAGGCAGGGCGCCCGTCAGATCCGGACCCGGGGTGCGGCATGGCGTCCTTGCATACCCTAACCAATCTGGCCATGATGCAGCCCGCGCCGCAAATGTGGGCCATCGATCCGGAATACGATGCCGGATGCCCTGCGGAGAAAGCCGGTGCCCTGGAGCCGCTGCCAGGCCCTGCAACATGGCCCGGCCGTAGCTCGCGGCGTGCTTGTCCAACGGAAGCGGGTGAAGCGGAAAGAAAAGCCCAAACCACGCTTGACAGCAGAGCAACCCGCATCCTATATGCCGCCCGTCCGGCCCGATAACAATCGGCGGCTGGCGGCGGGGTAGCTCAGCTGGTTAGAGCAGCGGAATCATAATCCGCGTGTCGGGGGTTCAAGTCCCTCTCCCGCTACCAAATTTTTCCAATATTGCAGGTGGTTAGGTCTCGCGCGTCGCGGGCCGACCGGCGCGTGGAGCGCCCGGGGTTGCATTCTGCGTGACGAAAGCTTGGGCTTATACCTGACGGGATGCGGTAGATCGGGTGGAACCCAGATCGCATGGCTCTTTGGCGAAACCGGCAGGTGTGTGGCGACGGCCGGCAAGCACTGACAGCCGGTCCAGACGATCGAGCGCAGGAATGGCGAGGCGGTGGCAGCCGGAGTGGGGCGGACGATAGCCGGTGGCTTCGCAAGAATTTCCAGCAGGCACATGTGAACTGCGGCCTGAGAGCCTGGGCGTTACAGTCTTATCAAGGCGCCGCGTTCGGAAATCACGCGGGCTGCCAGGGTGGCGCCGGCGGCCATTGCGGCGTTCAAATCCGCGGTTTCGAGATAGCTGGCAAGAAAACCTGCGTTGAAGCTGTCGCCTGCGGCTGTGGTGTCGACAACGGGATCGACCCGGGCCGGGGAAAAGCGGCTGATCTCTCCCTTGGCAAGACACACGGCTTCATCCCCGGCGTTCTTGACGACCACGGTGCCGACACCGGCGCCGGCATAGCGCCGTGCGGTGTCGTCTGGTGTTTGGTCACCGAAGAAGGTCGCTTCATCGTCAAATGAAGGCAGGACGATGTCGCTATGGGCTGCTGCCGTCATGATGGTCTGCCGCATCGTGTCCTGGCTGTCCCACAGGCGGGGTCGCAGATTGGGATCGAATACCACTGTGGCGCCACTTTGCCGTGCTGTGGCAATGGCATCCACCAGCACTGACCGGTGCCCAGGTGCCAGTATTGCAAGCGTGATGCCGGAGAAATAGACCACGTCTGCCGAGCTGAGGGCGGCATCCAGCCGGGCCGGGTCATTGGCCAGACGCCGTGCGGCGGAATCCGATCGCCAGTAGGCAAAACTGCGCTCGCCGTTTTCGAGCTGGATCAGGTACAGCCCGACGGTGCATCCCTTCAGATGCTGGATGAAGCCCGTGTTGATGCCTGTATCGGCGATGAAGCTCACCATCTGGCCGGATATCACGTCCTCGCCGACGGCGGTGAAATAGGCGATATCCCAGTCCGGGTTGAAAAGCTGGCGCGCATACCAGGCCGTGTTGAACGTATCGCCGGCATAGCCGAGCTGGTAATCGCCCTTTGCAGTGGGCGCCATTTCGACCATGCATTCGCCGATCGAAAGAAATCTCTGTGTCATGTCTCGGTCTCGTTGTCGAAGTAGCGGCTGTGATCTGCCCGGATCCGGACAATCTGTTCCTTGATCCGCGAAAGGTGGATCCGCATGTGATGCATGGCGCGTTCCTCGTCTCGTGCCCGCATCGCGGCCATGACCTCGACGTGGTCGTTGAAGGCGTCCTGAGAGGCATAGGAAAGTGAAAGGAACCGCACCCGGTCCATATGTGCCTTGTATTCGCGGATGATGTCCCAGGCAAAGTCGAGACCTGCGCGTTCGCAAATTTCCTTGTGAAACTGGTCGTCGAGTCCGTGAAACATGACTCGTTCCTTGTCCTTCACCGCCTTGCGCTGCTGCTCGATGAGATCCTCCAGGGCATCGAAGTCTTCCGTTGTCAGTACGCGAGAGGCGGTGCGGACGGTTTCGGCCTCAAGCGCGTTTCGCACGAACTGGGCCTGGAGAACGCCGGTTGTTGAAATCTGCGACACCAGTGTCGCCCGCTGAGGCCGGATCGACAGGAAGCCGAGCTTGGACAGGCGGTAGAAAGCGTCCCTGACCGGCTGCCGCGAGACGCCGAAAGCCTTGGCCACCTCGACCTCCGACATCTTGGTTCCGGGCGGGAGCTGAAGCAGCAGGATCTGGTTGTGCAGGGTGTCGAAAACTGTGTCAGCCACGGAGGGACGGTTCAAAGGTTCCAGGGCCCTCAAGGGCGACGGTACGGACATGCGCTCACTCCGTTGACTTGATGTGCATACTAGAATATTACACTGCTAGCATGTTGGGAAGGCCCCGTAAAAGCGGGCTGATTGTGGAGGGTTAGGGTGACAATGTTGATCCCCGACAGGTTGTTTCCGGTAGATCCGCAGACGCGCGGAATCGCGCGGGAACTATACCAGACAGTTGCTGATAAGCCGATCATCTCCCCCCACGGCCACACCGACCCGCGCTGGTATGCGGAAAACCAGCCGTTCACCGATCCAGCGCAATTGTTCATCACGCCCGACCATTATGTTTTCCGGATGCTGTTCTCGCAGGGCGTCAGTCTCGAGAGCCTCGGCGTGCCCCGGGTGGACGGCGGGCCGACAGAAACTGACGGCCGCAAGATCTGGCGGCTGTTTGCCGAGAACTATCATCTGTTTCGCGGGACGCCGTCACGGCTCTGGCTCGATCATGCTTTCGAGGACGTGTTCGGCATGACAACGCCGGTGTCCGCTGCAACCGCTGACCAGAGCTATGATCACATCGCCGAGTGCCTGACCAAGCCGGAATTCCTGCCGCGGGCTCTGTTCGAGCGGTTCAATATCGAGGCGATCGCCACGACCGAGAGCCCGCTCGACGATCTCGGCTGGCACAGGATGATCCGTGACAGTGGCTGGCAAGGCAAGGTGGTGACAGCCTACCGGCCCGATGCCGTCGTTGATCCCGAATTCGATGGTTTTGCGAAAAATGTAGAGCAGCTGGGGCACATGACCGGCGAAGATTGCTCGACCTGGGAGGGCTATCTACAAGCCCATCGTATCCGCCGGGCCTATTTCAAGGAGTTTGGGGCGACCTCGTCCGATCACGGCCACCCGACAGCGCGCACAGAGAACCTTTCGGCTTCCGATGCGGCGGCGCTGTTTGCCAAGGCGCTCAAGGGGAGCTGTACCGCCGGTGAGGCCGATGCCTTCCGCGGTCACATGCTCACGGAAATGGCGCGCATGAGTCTCGAGGACGGCCTCGTGCTGCAGATCCATCCGGGCAGCTACCGCAATCATTCCGGCCCGATCATGTCGGCATTCGGACGCGACAAGGGGTTCGATATCCCGACCCGCACCGATTATGTCCGCGCGCTGAAGCCGCTGCTGGATGCGGTCGGTCTCGAAAAGGACCTCACGATCATCGTCTTCACGCTCGACGAAACAAGCTATGGGCGTGAGTTGGCGCCGCTGGCGGGTGCCTATCCGGCGCTGAAGCTGGGGCCGGCCTGGTGGTTCTACGACAGCCCTGAAGGCATGCGCCGCTTCCGGGAGATGACGACGGAAACCGCCGGCTTCTACAACACCGTCGGCTTCAATGACGATACCCGCGCTTTCTGTTCAATCCCGGCGCGCCACGACGTGGCGCGGCGCGTGGATTGCGGATTTCTCGCCACGCTGGTCGCCACTGGGCGGCTTTCGGAGGGAGATGCCTATGAGGTCGCCAATGACCTTGCTTATCGGCTTGCCAAGCAAGCTTACCGGCTCTGAGAGCCATTTCTGGGAGGAGAATGACCATGAAACTGATGAAAACCCTGACCGGCGTGCTGCTGGCAACCGCAGCCATGGCGGTGACCGCCGCAGCCTGTGAGACCACACTCAAATCATCCGACACCCATCCCGATGGCTATCCGACGGTTGAAGCCGTCAAGCACATGGGCAAGCTTCTGGAAGAGCGCACCGATGGCCGTCTCTGCATCGAGGTGTTCCACTCCGCCCAGCTCGGCCAGGAAAAGGATACGATCGAGCAAACGAAGTTCGGCGTGATCGATCTCAACCGTGTCTCGATGGGTCCGTTCAACAATCTCGTCGAGGAGACCAAGGTCGTCTCGCTGCCTTACGTCTTCAAGGGCGTTGACCACATGCACCGGGTCATGGATGGGCCGATCGGCGAGGAAATCCTCAAAGCATTCGAGCCGCATGGCTATGTCGGCCTGGCATTTTATGACGGCGGCTCGCGCAGCTTCTACAACAAGGTCAAGCCGATCAAGTCGATCGAAGACCTTGAGGGCATGAAGATCCGCGTCATGCAGTCCGACATCTTCGTCGACATGATGTCGGCGCTTGGCGCCAACGCGACACCGTTGCCCTATGGCGAAGTCTACTCCGCCATCCAGACCGGCGTCATCGACGGTGCGGAAAACAACTGGCCGTCGTTTGAATCTTCGGGCCATTACGAGGTCGCGGGCCATTACACGCTCGACGAACACCTGATCGTGCCGGAAGTGCTGGTCATGTCGAAAGCATCCTGGGACAAGCTTTCGGCCGAAGACCAGGCCGCAGTCCGCCAAGCCGCCAGGGACTCCGTGCCGTTTATGCGCGAGATGTGGGCGGCACGTGAGAAGGCTTCCGAGGAAAAGGTGCGGGCAGCGGGTGTCGAAGTCGTCACCGAGATCGACAAGGAGCCGTTCATGGCGGCAATGGACAGCGTCTATGAAAAGCACGTCACCTCCGACAAGCTGAAGGATCTGGTTGCCCGCATCCGCGCGACCGACTGATTTCGACTTGAAGACCATGGCGGAGTGTCCGCCATGGTCCTTTGCTTCCGGGGGGTAAGGTGCAGGACATTATGACATCCGTCGCGCGGGCCTTGCGCCACGTTGCGCGCCTTGCGCTCTGGCTGGCGGCCGCGGGGCTGATCCTGATGACCGTCTTCATCACTGCACAGGTCGTCGCCCGCTACATCTTCAACGATTCACTGGTCTGGAGCGAACCGGCGGCCGTCATCCTGATGGGCTGGTTCATCTTTCTGGGCGCCGCAGTGGGCATCCGCGAAGGCTATCACCTGAGCTTCGACGTGCTGCTCTATTTCCTGCCGAAAAAGGCAAAACTCTGGCTTTACAGCATCTCCGACCTGGTGGTGGTGGGCTTCGGGGCCGGGATGCTCTGGTTCGGCTCCCAGCTGGCGCTGTCGGCCTGGGACGTGAAACTGCCTTCGCTGGGGATCTCCGGTGCCTACGACTTCCTGCCGATCGTCGGCGGCGGCGTGCTGGTCATCCTCTTCTCGCTGGAACGGCTGGCTCGCAGGGCAGCCGGACTGCCCACCGCCCGTTTTGGCGAAACCGACCCCTTGGAAGATTGACAATGGAAGTCTGGGTTCTCTTCGGAACATTCGTGTTCCTGCTTCTGATCGGCACTCCGGTGGCCTTCTGCCTGGGCGTGGCGTCATTCGCGACGGTTCTCTATATCGGCCTGCCGCCGGTGGTCGTGTTCCAGCAGTTGAATTCCGGGGTGTCGGTGTTTGCGCTGATGGCGATCCCGTTTTTCATTTTTGCCGGCGAGCTCATGGTGCGCGGAGACATCGCGCGGCGGCTTGTGGCACTTGCCGGGGCCATGGTCGGACACATGCGCGGCGGCCTGGGCCAGGTCAACATCACCGCATCCGTCCTGTTCGGCGGCATCTCCGGCTCGGCTGCCGCCGACGCGACTGCAATCGGCGGCCTGATGATTCCGCAGATGCGGGAAAAGGGCTACAGCGTCGAGTACGGCGTCAACGTGACAGTGGTCTCCTCGATCATCGCACTTATGCTGCCGCCGTCGCACAACATGATCATCTACTCGATTTCGGCCGGTGGCCGCCTGTCGATCGCGGATCTGTTCACAGCCGGTATCATCCCCGGCCTTCTGCTTGCGGCGTCCTTGATGGTCACCGCCTGGTTCGTTGCGCGCAAGGCAGGATATCCGACCGAATCCTTTCCCGGCTGGGCGATGCTGGGGGCGATCTTCTTCAATGCCATTCCCGGCATTCTACTGATTGTCATCATCTTCGGCGGTGTGCGGTCCGGCATCTTCACGGCGTCCGAGAGTTCCTGCATCGCTGCGGTCTATGCGCTGCTTGTCACCACACTCGCCTACCGCACCATGAATTGGGCCAGCTTCGTCGAAGCGACAAAGGCTGCCGTTCGCACCACCGCGATGGTGCTTCTGGTGATCGGATGTGCAGCATCCTTCGGCTGGCTGCTCGCCTTCCTTCGAATTCCGGCCGAGCTGGTCGAGCTGATGAAGGCTGTCTCCAACAACCCGATCATTATCCTGCTGATGATCAACCTTGTCCTGCTGATGCTCGGCACCTTCATGGACATGTCGCCGCTGATCGTGATCACGACGCCGATCTTCCTGCCGGTTGCAACCGCTTTCGGTGTCGACCCTGTCCATTTCGGGGTCATCCTGGTGCTTAATCTCGGGATCGGGCTGTGCACGCCGCCGGTGGGTACGGTTCTGTTCGTCGGGTGCGCAGTGGGCCGGATTTCGGTCTGGGACGCGATCCGGACGATCTGGCCGTTCTACGGGGCGGCGGTCTTCACGCTGCTGCTCGTCACCTACATCCCGTCGCTGTCACTCTGGCTGCCATCCCTGTTCCGCTGAGGTGTCCATGATCAAGCATTTTCCCGAGGTCCAGGCCGATCCCGGCGTTACGCGGCAGGTGCTGAGCGACAGTCCGGACCTGATGGTCGTGGCCTTCCGGTTCCAGGCCGAGGGTGCGGAAGGCAAGTTGCACAAGCACCCGCATGTTCAGTCGACCTATGTCGAATCCGGACACTTCGTGTTCTCTGTTGACGGCAAAAGTTTCGAGGTTTCGCCGGGCGAAAGTTTCGTCATTCCCTCCAATGCTGTGCACGGCTGCAAGTGCCTTGAGCCTGGAATCCTGATCGATACGTTTGCGCCCCGGCGCGATGATTTTCTGATGTCCAACCCTTGAAGGGAGACTTTTCATGCTGACCGTTGAAACCCGGCACGCCATAGACCCGGCCACCGCCAAGGGGCTCGACACCGCGGGACTGCGTTCGCATTTTCACGCCAGCGGGATTTTCGCCGATCGTGAGATCCGGCTTGTCTACACCCATTACGACCGGTTGATCCTGGGCGGAGCGGTGCCTGGCGCGGGCAAGCTGACACTCGATCATGTCAAGGAATGCGGCACTCCCTCGATCCTCGACCGGCGCGAGATGGGAATTCTCAACATCGGCGACAGCGGCATGGTGTCTGCCGGCGGCACCGATTACACCGTCAACAAGGGCGACGTGCTCTATCTCGGAATGGGATCGGGGCCGGTGACGTTTTCCGGACCCGGCAGATTTTACATTCTGTCGGCCCCCGCCCACCGGAGCTGTCCCAGCAAGCTGATCCGCATCGAGGATGCGCGGCGGGTGGAGATGGGCTCCGCCGAGACGTCGAACGAGCGCGTCATCCTGCAGTTCCTGCACCCGGAAGTCGCCGAAAGCTGCCAGTTGCTGATGGGCTACACGCAGTTTGCGCCGGGCTCTGTGTGGAACACGATGCCGGCGCATTTGCACGACCGGCGGATGGAAGCCTATCTCTATTTCGAGCTCGGACGGGAGCAGCGGGTCTTCCACATCATGGGACAGCCGGATGAAACCCGCCACATCGTGATGGCCAACGAGGAAGCGGTGATCTCGCCGCCGTGGTCGATCCATTGCGGCGCGGGCACGGGCGCCTATACCTTCTGCTGGGCGATGGCCGGCGACAATGTCGATTTCACCGACATGGACATGGTGGCGATGGGAGATCTGCGGTGAGCCCATTCTCGCTTGCTGGCAAGACCGCGCTGGTGACCGGCGCCAATACCGGCATCGGACAGGCGATCGCCCTGGCCATGGGCCGGGCGGGCGCAAACGTTGTCTGCGCGGGGCGGCAATCCTGCGCCGAGACCGTCGGCCAGATTGCTGGCGCGCGCGAACTCATCCTTGATCTTGCCGATCCGATGGCCGCGCGTGACGTCTTTGCAGATGATCCTATCGACATCCTGGTCAACAATGCCGGTATCATCCGGCGCAACGATGCCGTCGATTTCACCGAGAGCGACTGGGACGATGTGCTGGATGTGAACCTGAAAGCAGTTTTTTTTACCTGTCAGGCTTTCGGGCGGGCGATCCTTGATCGCGGCGGTACCGGCTCCATCGTAAACATCGCCTCGCTGTTGTCACTGCAGGGCGGAATCCGGGTGCCTTCCTACACGGCGTCCAAGCACGGCGTGGCCGGCATCACCAAGCTGCTGGCCAACGAATGGGCGGCAAAGGGCATCAACGTCAATGCGATCGCGCCGGGCTATATTGCCACCAACAACACCGCGGACCTGATCAGGGACGAGGCCCGCAACAAGGCGATCCTAGAGCGGATTCCCGCCGGGCGCTGGGGCGAACCGGATGATATCGGCGAGACGGCGGTGTTCCTGGCCTCACCGGCCGCAAAATACATCCATGGCGCAATCCTAAATGTCGATGGAGGCTGGCTTGCACGCTGATGCGCAAAAGCTTGAACGGTCGGGGCTGGTGAAACCGGCCGCCGGGATCGTGCATCTCGGTCTCGGGGCTTTCTTCCGGGCCTTTGGGGCGATTTATGTGGAAGACGCCGTCCGGATTTCCGGGGGCGACTGGGGGATCATCGGCGTCAGCCTGCAGAGCCCGGGAACGCGAGACCGGCTTGCGCCGCAGGATTTCGCCTACACGGTGGTGACGCAAGACCCTGATGGTGGCGAAAGCTCCCGCAGGGTCGAAATCATTCAAGACGTGCTTGTCGCACCGGAGGATCCGGAAGCCGTGCTCAGTGTCATGTCCGATCCGGGGATCCGGATCGTCACCCTGACGGTGACCGAAAAAGGCTATTGTCATGACCCGGCGACGGGCGCGCTGAACTTCGATCACCCCGACATTGTTCATGATCTGGAGGCCGCATTGCCCAGATCGGCGCCGGGTTTTCTGGTCCGTGCGCTTGAGCGGCGCCGGAATGCAGGGCACCCGCCGTTTACCGTGCTCACCTGTGACAATCTTCCCGAGAACGGCAAGCTGGTTCGGCGGGCAGCGCTGGATCTTGCGCGGAAATTCGACCCGGCACTTGCCGGCTGGATAGCGGATGAGGGCCGGTTCCCCTCTACGATGGTCGACCGGATTACTCCGGCGACAAAGCCTGAAGATATCGACCGGCTGGCGCAGAAGACCGGCTACCGGGATGACGCGCCGGTTCTGTGCGAACCGTTCCGGCAATGGGTGGTGGAGGATGATTTCGTTCCCGACTATGGCCCCGATGCGCGGCCGGATCTTGCTGCCGCCGGTGCAGAGATGGTGGCCAATGTCACGCCCTACGAGAACATGAAGCTGAGGATGCTCAACGGCACGCACTCGTCGCTTGCCTATCTGGGTTATCTCGCCGGCCATGAGACGATTGCGGAAACCGTGACCGATCCGGTTTTCGCAGACTATGTGAAGCAGCTGTGGCGGGACGAGATCATACCGTCCTTCACGCCACCAGAGGGTGTTGACCTTGAGGCCTATGCGGATGCGCTGTTTACCCGCTATACCAATCCTTCCATCCGCCACAGGACCTGGCAGATCGCCATGGATGGCAGCCAGAAGCTGCCGCAGCGGATCCTGGCGACGATCGCCGACAATCTTGCGGCCGAGCGCGCGTGTCCGGGACTGATGCACGCTGTTGCCGGCTGGATGCGCTATGTCGGTGGTGTCGATGAGAAGGGACAGCCGATCGAGGTCAAGGATCCTCTGGCGACCAGGTTGCGGGACCTGTCCGATGCAGCCGGGACGGCGGAGCAAAAGGTTGCCGCGCTGCTTGGGGTGCGCGAGGTTTTCAGCGCGCGCCTCTCGGCTCAATTGGCCGAGCCGGTCACTGAAGCCTACGCGCGTATCGCAGCACGCGGGTCGCGCAACGCAATCGAGGATATGCTGTGAGGGAAAGCTGGCGCTGGTACGGACCGCTCGACAAGATTTCACTTGGGGAAGTCGCCCAGACCGGGGCCTCCGGCATCGTCACGGCCCTGCATGAGGTGCCCTATGGCGAGGTCTGGAGCCGGGAGGCGATCGCGGCGCGGAAAGCCGAAATTACAGCCGCCGGCTTCGACTGGGTGGTGGTCGAAAGCCTGCCGATCCATGAACGGATCAAGCGCAACGAGGGGGACCTGAGCGCGCTGTTTGCAAACTACCGGCAGTCAATGGCCAACCTCGCAGCCGAGGGGCTGCATACGATTTGCTACAACTTCATGCCGCTGCTCGACTGGACCCGGACGGATCTGGCAGCACCGGTAGCGCGCGGCGGCACCTGCCTGCGGTTTTCCGCACCGAAGATGGCGGCACTGGAACTGTTCATGGTGGGTCGCGGCGAGGCGCGGGAAGACTATATTCCGGAGGTCATCGCAGAGGCCGAAAGCTGGTTCCGGGCATCCTCGGAGAATGACCGGGCAGATCTGATGCGCGCGGTAATGGCCGGCTTGCCGGGAGCCTATGACCGCTATGACGCGGACGGGCTGAAAGCCGCGCTAAAGCTCTATGAAGGAATCGACAGGGCGGCGTTGCGGCGGCATCTGCGACGCTTTCTCGAAGAGGTTGTTCCGGTGGCCGAAGAGCTCGGCATGCGCTTCTGCATCCACCCGGATGACCCGCCGCGCGATATTCTCGGCCTGCCGCGGATTGTCTCCAATGCCGAAGACATCGCCTGGCTGCTGGATGCGGTCGACAGCCGGGCGAACGGCCTGACACTCTGTGCCGGATCACTCGGCGCCAATCCAGGCAACGACGTTCCGGCGATTGCGCGCCGGTTTGCCGACAGGATCCACTTCGCCCATCTGCGCAATGTCAGGAAGGACACGGACGGATCTTTCGAGGAAGCCGCTCACCTGACCGGCGATACCGACATGGTGGACCTCGTGGCGGAGCTGCTCGCAGAAGAGGCACGGCGCGGGCAGGCCGGGATGGCAGACTGGGAAATTCCGTTTCGGCCTGACCATGGTCATGATCTGCTCGACGATGCCGGCCGCAAAACCCATCCCGGCTACCCGTTGATCGGCCGCATGCGCGGCCTGGCCGAATTGCGCGGCGTCATTGCCGGTCTGTCACACGCCGGAAACCGCTGAACATAAGCCGACTGACCGGCAAGTCCCTACAGGTTATACGTGCAAATCGCTTTTCAGTACGTCAGCTGCGCAGTTCGATCATGCCTGTTTCCTTGACCAGTTCCATCACTGCGAAGGAGTGGGTCTGCATGACCGAAGGCAATTGGCTGATGCGCTCGCCGAGCAGTTCGCGGAACTCGGTGATGTCGCGCGTGCGTACCTTCAGCATGTAATCGAAGGGTCCGGCGATCATCAAACAGCTTTGCACCTGCGGAATCCGCCTGACGGCGCGGTTGAAATCCTCGAGCGAGCTGTCGCTGGTCTTGGAAAGATTTACATGCACAATCATGACATGCCCCATGTCGACCTCGACGGGATCTATGGTTGCACTGTAGCCGGTGATCACGCCTTCGCGCTCAAGCCGCTTGACGCGTTCGGAGCAGGGGGTTTTGGTAAGATGCACCCGCTCGGCAAGGTCAACGATCGACATGCGCCCATGGGCCTGAAGTTCGTTAAGAATGCGCTTGTCGACTGCGTCCAAATTCCTTCTCATTCAGTCCTTTTTCCTTGTATTTCCTGCTTTCTGGTAAATTGTTTCGAATGTATACCAATTAGAGGTCCAACGGCTAGTCTTTTGGACTAAAGTTGATATGCGGGATTTGCCCGGACTGCATCCGAATTTCGGTGCCGGAATTTGTTGGTGTTGGGTTTTTAAGGTTGTTTCCGGCGGCGGGCATGTTTTGAAAACCATAAGAGGGGACTTGAAATGACGACAAGACTGGTTGTTGGCCTGGATGGCCACGGTTCGGGCGAGCGGGCCCTGGCCTACGCGGAGCGTCTGGCCAAGCTCATCGGGGATTGTGAACTGATGATCGTCTACGTGGTGGAGTGGTCACCTTACTCATTCCAGACGGCGGAAGAGAACGCGCAGCGCCACAAGCGCCGCGAAGAGGAGATTTCAACGGCGACGCAGCGGGTCATCGATCCGGCGGTGGCCAAGGTGAAGTCCTCCGGAATCACGGCGAGGGGCAAGGTCCGGCATGGCGACGTGGCATCGATCCTCATAGCCGTAGCGGAAGAGGAGAAGGCTGAACAGATTATCGTCAGCCGGTCTTCCGAAGGCGGATTTGCCAAGCGCATCTTCGGCAGCGCGACCTCAAACCTTGTCATGCACGCATCCGTGCCTGTGACTGTCGTCAACTGAGGGGGACTATCATGAGATTTCTCAAAACACTGATGCTGTCGGCCATTGCGACGACTGGTTTCGGCACGATGGCAGCGGCGCAGGAAGCCATGACCATCGACCAGAGGGTCAACGAGGCCTTTGCGGCCACCACCGGCCCGTTTGTCAGCCTTATCTTCGCACCCATTCCCGGGACCAGCTTTCCCTGGATCGTGATGTGGCTGGTGATCGCGGCCTCCATCTTCACGATCTATTTCGGCTTCGTCCAGTTCCGCTTCTTCGGCCATGCCATAGGCCTGGTCAAGGGAGACTATTCCGACCCGGAGGACGCCGGTGAAGTCAGTCATTTCCAGGCACTTGCAACCGCGCTCTCGGGAACAGTGGGGCTCGGCAACATTGCCGGTGTGGCCGTTGCCGTGGGCATTGGCGGGCCGGGCGCGACATTCTGGATGATCCTTGCCGGTCTGCTCGGCATGGCGTCGAAATTCACCGAATGTACACTCGGGGTGAAATACCGCAACGAGTATGAGGACGGCACGGTTTCGGGCGGTCCGATGTATTACATCTCAAAGGGATTCAAGGAACTGGGGCTGCCGGGTGGCAAATTCCTGGCGATCATGTTTTCGATATTCTGTATCCTCGGCGCGCTTGGCGGCGGCAATATGTTCCAGGCCAATCAGGCACATGCCCAGATCTCCGGCATCGTCGGCGACTATCCGGGCTGGATCACCGGCATCATCTTTGCCGGGGTGGTCTATGCGGTGATCGTCGGCGGCATCAAGTCGATCGCCAATGTGACCGAGAAAGTGGTGCCGTTCATGGGCGTTCTCTATGTTGGCACGGCGCTGGTGATCCTGCTTGTGAACTACGACAAGATCGGCTGGGCCTTCGGCCAGATCTTCGCCGGCGCCTTCACCGGGCTTGGCGTTGCCGGCGGCTTTGTCGGCGCATTGATCCAGGGCTTCAAGCGGGCCGCATTTTCAAACGAAGCCGGCGTCGGCTCCGCGGCGATTGCCCACTCGGCGGTGAGAACCAAGGAACCGATCACCGAGGGCTTCGTGTCGCTGCTCGAGCCGCTCATCGATACGGTCGTGATCTGCACCATGACTGCCCTGGTGATCACGATTTCGCAGCAGTTGATTATCGATCCCGCAACTGGGCTCTATGTGCTCAATGAAGCAGGCTCCGCGATTGCCACCGTGAACGATGTCAGCGGTGTTGCCCTGACGTCTGCGGCCTTCGGCTCAGCCATCGGCTGGTTCCCCTATGTGCTGGCGATCGCAGTGGTGCTGTTTGCCTTCTCGACGATGATCTCGTGGTCCTATTACGGGCTGAAGAGCTGGACCTATCTGTTCGGCGAAGGCAAGAATGCCGAGCTTACCTTCAAGATCATCTTCTGCATCTTCATCGTCATCGGTGCGGCAGCCAGCCTCGGGCCGGTCATCGACTTCTCCGATGCGGCGATCTTTGCGATGGCAGTGGTCAACATCTTCTGCCTCTACTTCCTCATGGGGCTGGTGAAGAAGGAACTGAACTCCTACGCCACCCGGCTTCAGGCAGGAGAAATCCGGAAGTTCAAGAACTAGCTTGATTGCAAGAACAGGATGGGTGCGGAAACGCGCCCATCGGGCAGGCGGCGTCAGTGCGAAAGTGCTGGCGCCGTTTGCCTGTCAGCGCCCCGACAGTTGCTTGCGGACGCTGTCGAGCAGGCGGCGGTGGACATGCGAATGACGGTTGCGCAGATGCATGGCGACATAGACCGACTGGGGGATTGCCGGAGCGTCTCCGACGTAACGGAACCGGCCGGTGCCGACCATCTCTGCGGCTGAATCTTCAAGCACGTAGGCGGTGCCGCCAAGTTCCGAGAGCAGGCCGCAGACGGTAATGTTCTGTCCGCTCGACAGGGGAGCCTCGGCGAGCTTTGCAACCACTTGACGGTGAACCTTGTCAAAGGCTGGCGAGTAATGGGTGAAGATGTAGCTTTGCGGCTCTATGTCGGCGATGCGCTGCACTTTCGAACTGATCATCCGGTAGGCCAACTCGCCGATGAGTTCATGATGCAGATCGGGCAGGTTTTTCGGCGTAAACATGATCGACAGATCGATCTCGCCGGCCAGCAGGTCGATGCTCATCTGGGTGGAGAAATCGAGTTCAATATAAAATGATGCGTCGGGCAGCACCTTGCGGAAACCGGCAACCCAGTCGGCAATATGGCTGGAGGCGAGATCGTGCTGCATCCCAATGCGCATCGATTCCGAGAAGTTGCCGGTGTTCTGCACCGAGCGCCGGGCTTGCGCCCATTGATGACGTAGTGTGCGGGCGTGATCCAGCAGTCGGTAGCCTGCATGGGTCGGTTCGGTTCCGGCGCGGCTGCGGGTAAACAGCTTGCGCCCGAGCGAGGCTTCAAGCGCTGAGATACGCCCCGACACGGTTGACTGGGTCAGGTTCAGACGCTCGGCTGTCCGGTTGAAGCTTTTCGTCTCCATCAGATCGAGGAAGGTTTCCAGGTGCTCGATTTGCATGAGGCGCTCCCGCAAATTGTTGCTTTGCACCCTAATCGGATTCTCCGATTAATAAAGCGGTTTCGGCACAATTGCGCATCTCCAGAGCCGGTCTGATACTCGCACCGATCATTGATGTTCAGGAGATTGGTGTGAGTGAGATTGCGGGGCATGCGCGGGTAGTCATCATCGGTGGAGGCGTGGTCGGGGTCTCGGCGCTCTATCATCTGGCCAAGGCCGGCTGGACCGATGGCGTGCTTCTGGAAAAGAACGAACTGACGGCCGGGTCCACCTGGCACGCGGCGGGCAATGTGCCGACCTTTTCGTCGTCCTGGGCGATCATGAACATGCAGCGCTATTCGGCGGAGCTGTATCGAGGGTTGGCCGATGCGGTTGATTACCCGATGAATTATCATGTCACCGGGTCGATCCGGCTGGGGCATTCAAAGGAGCGCTTGCAGGAATTCCAGCGGGTGGCCGGCATGGGCCGCTACCAGGGCATGGATCTCGATATCCTGGCGCCCGACGAGATCAAGTCGCGCTATCCCTTCGTCGAGACCCATGACCTGACGGGCGCGCTTTATGACCCCCATGACGGCGACATTGATCCGGCACAGCTGACCCAGGCGCTGGCCAAGGGGGCGCGGGATCTAGGAGCGAAGATCTACCGCTTCTGTCCGGCGACCGGCGTTCGCCGCGAAAACGACGAATGGGTGATTTCGACGCCGAAGGGTGAGATCCGCTGCGAATATGTTGTCAACGCGGCGGGCTACTACGCCCGCGAGGTCGGCAAGATGTTTGGCCGCGACATGCCGATGATGGTGATGAGCCATCAATACATGCTGTTTGACGAGGTGCCCGAGGTCGAGGCCTGGAGCAAGGAGAACAGGCGCAAACTGCCGCTTCTGCGTGACGTCGACAGCTCCTACTATCTGCGGCAGGAAAAGAACGGCTTCAACCTCGGTCCCTATGAGCGCAACTGCAAGGCGCACTGGATCACGCCCGACGATCCGATGCCGGAGGACTTCTCGTTCCAACTCTATCCGGATGATCTCGAGCGGCTCGAATGGTACATTAACGATGCAGTCGAGCGGGTGCCGCTGCTGGGCACCGCGGGGCTGACCAGGACCATCAATGGTCCGATCCCCTACACGCCTGATGGCAACCCGCTCATCGGGCCGATGCCGGGTGTGCCGAATGCGTTTGAAGCCTGTGTCTTCACCTTCGGAATCTGTCAGGGCGGCGGTGCGGGCAAGGTGCTGGCCGAATGGGTGATGGAAGGCGAGACCGAATGGGACATGTGGGCGTGTGACCCGCGGCGTTTTACCGGCTTCTGCGATCAGGATTACGCGATCGCCAAGGGCATGGAAGTCTATGGTCATGAATACGGCATGCATTTCCCGCACCACGCCTGGCCCGCCGGCCGCAAAAAGAAACTCTCGCCGGTGCATGACCGGATCGCGGCCCTTGGTGCCCAGTTCGGCGCCTATAACGGCTGGGAGCGGGCCAACTGGTATGCACGCCCTGGCGATGACACAAGCGAAGAGGCAACCCAAACCTGGGCGCGCGCGGGTTCCTGGTTCGAAGCGGTGCGGGAGGAATGCCTGGCGGTGCGTGACGCCGCCGGCATTCTTGATCTTCCGGGGTTCTCGCGGTTCAAGGTTCAAGGGCAGGGTGCGCGGGACTGGCTCAACACACTGATCACTGGCATGGCGCCGCGACCGGGCCGGATCGGTCTGGGCTATTTCGCCGATGCCAGAGGCCGGATTGTCACAGAGATGTCGCTGATGGCACTGGACGAAGATGTCTTCTTCCTGATCACCGCCGCCACGGCGCAATGGCATGATTTCGAATGGCTGATGAAGCATCTGTCCGAAGGTTCGGGTATCGTGGTGGAAGACGTCACCGAAGTGTTTTCCTGCCAGATTCTGACCGGCCCGAAATCGCGCGAGATCCTGTCGGGCATCACCGATGCAGATTTAAGCAAACCATGGCTGACGCATCAATCGGCACAAATTGACGGAATCTGGTGCCAATTGGTGCGGGTGTCCTTTGCCGGCGAGCTTGGCTGGGAAATCCATTCCAAGGTCGAGGACACGCCGAAGATCTTCGATGCGGTGATGAAAGCGGGTACGCCGCTCGGCCTCAAACCCTTTGGAATGTTCGCGCTCAACTCGCTGCGGCTGGAGAAAGGGTACCGGGCGTGGAAGGGCGATCTCTCGACCGATTACACGATCCTCGAAGGTGGCCTTGGCCGCTTTGTCAAATGGGACAAGCCGGGTTTCCTCGGCAAGATGGCGCTCGAGAACGAAAGACAACGGGGCAGCAAGCGGCGCTTCGTGACGCTGACTGTCGAGGCCAGTGACTGCGACGCGCCTTACATGTCGACGATCTGGCACAATGGCGAGGTCGTCGGGGAAACCACCTCCGGTGGCTGGGGTCACCGGATCGGCAAATCCATTGCGCTCGGCATGCTGCGCACGGATCTGAGCGAACCCGGGACGAGGCTTGACGTGGAGATATTCGGTGAACGCTACCCCGCCAGCGTGCAGGCCGACGAACCGCTCTGGGATCCGGCGAACGAAAGATTGCGCGCATGAGCCAGGCGGTTCCGGAAAACGCCCGCGTCGTCATTGTCGGAGGCGGTGTCTCGGGCTGCTCGGTGGCCTACCATCTGGCCAAGCTCGGCTGGCGCGACATCGTGCTCTTGGAACGCAAGCAGCTGACTTGCGGCACCACCTGGCACGCTGCCGGGCTGATCGGGCAGCTGCGGGCTTCGATCAACATGACGCGGCTGGCCAAGTATTCGGCCGATCTCTACGTCAAGCTCGAGGAAGAAACCGGCGTTGCCACCGGCATGCGGCAATGCGGATCGATCACGGTGGCGCTGACCGAGGCGCGCAAGGAAGAAATCTACCGCCAAGCCTCGCTGGCCCGGGCCTTTGATGTTGATGTCCATGAGGTTGGGCCAGAAGAGGTGCTGAAGATGTATCCGCATCTCAACATCTCCGACATCACGGCGGCGGTGCATCTGCCGCTCGACGGGCAATGCGACCCGGCCAACATCGCCATGGCGCTGGCCAAGGGCGCGCGCATGCACGGGGCGCAGGTCATCGAAGGGGTGAAGGTCACCGCGGTAACCAGCGCCGATGGCCGCGTGACCGGCGTTGACTGGCAGCGAGGCGAAGAGACTGGATCGATCGCGGCGGATCTTGTGGTCAATTGCGGCGGCATGTGGGGCCGGGATCTCGCAGCGCAATCGGGCGTGACGCTGCCCCTGCATGCCTGCGAGCATTTCTATATCGTCACCGAGGCGATCAAGGATCTGCCGCGGCTGCCGGTGCTGCGCGTGCCCGACGAGTGTGCCTATTACAAGGAAGACGCCGGCAAAATGCTGCTGGGCGCCTTCGAGCCGGTCGCCAAGCCGTGGGGCATGAACGGGATTTCCGAAGACTTCTGTTTCGATCAACTGCCGGAGGATTTCGATCATTTCGAGCCCATCCTCGAGCAGGCGGTCAACCGGTTGCCGCTGCTGGGCACAGCCGGCATTCACACCTTCTTCAACGGCCCGGAGAGTTTTACGCCGGATGACAGCTATTACCTCGGCGAAGCCCCGGAGATCAAAGGCTACTGGGTGGCCGCCGGCTACAACTCGATCGGCATCGTCTCTTCGGGCGGCGCCGGCTTTGCGCTGGCGCAATGGATGAATGACGGCGAGCCGCCATTCGATCTGTGGGATGTGGATATCCGCCGGGCGCAGCCGTTCCAGAAAAACCGGCATTATCTGCGCGAACGTGTAAGCGAAACGCTCGGCCTGCTTTACGCCGATCACTTCCCCTACCGGCAGAAGGCAACAGCACGCGGCATTCGCCGGTCGCCGATCCATGAGCAGCTCAAGGCCCATGGTGCGGTGTTTGGCGAAGTGGCCGGGTGGGAGCGGGCCAACTGGTTTGCCGATGAAGGCCAGAAGCGCGAATACGAGTATTCCTGGAAACGCCAGAACTGGTTCGGCAACCAGAAGCGCGAGCACATGGCCGTGCGCGAGGCCGCCGGATTGTTCGACATGACCTCGTTCGGCAAGATCCGGGTCGAGGGCCGGGACGCGTTGCCGTTCCTGCAGAAGCTCTGCGCCAACGAGATGAATGTCGAGCCGGGCCGGATTGTCTACACCCAGATGCTCAACCGACGTGGCGGCATCGAAAGCGATCTGACCGTGACGCGGCTGTCGGAAACGGCATTCCTGCTGATCGTGCCGGGCTTCACGCTGCAGCGCGACCTGGCCTGGCTGCGGCGGCATCTGGGTGATGAATTCGTCGTCATCACCGACGTCACGGCGGCGGAATCGGTGCTTTGCCTGATGGGACCTAACGCCCGCAATGTGCTGCAGGCGGTGAGCCCGAATGATTTCTCCAACGATGCGCACCCGTTCGGGATGGCGCGGGAGATCGAGATCGGCATGGGGCTCGCCCGCGCCCACCGGGTTACTTATGTCGGCGAGCTCGGCTGGGAGCTTTACATCACCTCCGATCAGGCCGCGCATATATTCGAAACGCTGATGCAGGCAGGTGCGGATCACGGGCTGAAATTATGCGGACTGCACACGCTCGATTCCTGCCGCATCGAGAAGGGGTTCCGGCATTTCGGCCATGACATCACCGATGAAGACCATGTTCTCGAGGCCGGCCTTGGTTTCGCGGTAAAGCCGGGCAAAGGCGAGTTCATCGGCCGCGAAGCGGTGCTTGCCAAACGCGAGCAAGGACTCTCGCGGCGACTAGTGCAGTTTCAGCTGAAAGACCCCGAACCGTTGCTGTTCCACAACGAAGTGGTTGTCCGCGACGGCGAGATCGTCTCGATCATCACCTCGGGCAATTACGGGCATCACCTCGGTGGCGCCATCGGTCTCGGCTACGTGCCAAGCAAGGGGGAAAGCGCCGAAGAGGTGCTCGCCTCAACCTATGAAATCGAGATTGCCGGGGTGCGCCATTCCGCGATTGCGTCCCTCAAGCCTCTTTACGACCCCGGCTCGCTGCGAGTCCGGATGTGATCTGAAACCTGCTTCCTTTCAACGGAGACCAGCATGGAAATCGCAATTGACCCCAGTGCCGACATCGAGTCTCCGGTATTTGAAAAGAAGGGTCGCCGTTCGGGCGGTCGAGCTAACCGGGTTCTGGTCCGAACCTCGCCACTTGCGGAGAATCTGAGGCCGATCCGGGCAGGCATGAGTGGTGGGCAGTACGCGCCCTTGTCTGAGGCCAATGTGCTGCGCATTCACGAAGCAGCACTGGACGCGCTCGAAACCATCGGCCTGTCACAGGCGCCGGCGTCCGGCGTCGAAATCCTGACAGGTGCCGGGGCTGTTCTGGGCGATGATGGCCGCATTCGGTTTCCCCGCGCGCTGGTCGAGGACATGCTGGCAATCGCCAACAAAACTGTCGTTCTGCGCGGGCGAGATCCCAAGCATGATCTCGATTTGTCGGGTACTCGGGTTCATTTCGGCACAGCCGGTGCTGCGGTGCATGTCGTCGATGTCGAGGGCAGGGACTACCGCGAATCCACCGCGCAGGATCTCTACGATGCGGCGCGCATCACCCATGCGCTCGACAATGTACATTTCTTCCAGCGCGCCATGGTCGCCCGCGATGTACTCGACAATTACGAGATGGACATCAACACGATCTATGCCTGCTGCGCCGGCACAACCAAGCATGTGGGAACAAGTTTCTCCGATCCGTCGCATGTTGAGAGCTGCATGGATCTTCTGCACATGATCGCCGGTGGCGAGGAAGCCTGGCGTGCCCGCCCCTTCGTCTCCAATTCCAACTGTTTCGTGGTCCCTCCGATGAAATTCGCTGAGGAAAGCTGCGTCACCATGGAAAAATGTATCCGTGCCGGAATGCCGGTATTGTTGCTGTCTGCCGGGCAGGCGGGGGCCACGGCGCCGGCGCCGCTGGCAACCGCGATCGTGCAGGCTGTGGCCGAGTGCCTGGCTGGTGTCGTCTATGTCAACGCCATGGCCCCCGGCCATCCGGCGGTGTTCGGTACCTGGCCTTTCGTGTCCGATCTGAGAACCGGCGCCATGTCGGGCGGCTCGGGCGAGCAGGCATTGCTGTCAGCGGGGTGTGCACAGATGCATCGGTTCTACGGTCTGCCGGGCGGGGCTGCCGCAGGGATTGCTGATTCCAAGCTGCCGGACATGCAGGCGGGATGGGAACAGGCGATCTCCAATACCATGGCCGGGCTGAGCGGTCTCAACATGGTCTATGAAGCGGTCGGCATGCACGCTTCGCTGTTGGGCTTCTGCATGGAATCTCTGGTGCTCGGCGACGATCTTCTGGGGCAGGTGCTCAGATGCGTCCGCGGCATCGATGTGACTGAGGACAGCGTCAGCATCGAAGCGATGCGGGAGGTCTGCCTTGAAGGGCCCGGCCACTATCTGGGCCATCCGCAAACGCTCAGCGTGATGCAGACCGAATATGTCTATCCGGCTGTAGCAGACCGGACCAGTCCGAAAGAATGGGCGGAAATCGGCAAGCCGGACCTTGTTCAAAAGGCGATAGCACGCAAGAATCGGATCCTGGCCGAGTCAACCACGCCGCAGCTCGACCCGGCTGTCGATGCAGCGATCCGGGCGGCGTTCAATATCCATATCTAGGGACTGATTCATGACCATCGAGCAGAATATCGGGCGCTTCTACATCAACGGGGCCTGGGTCGATCCTTCTGCGGGTGCTTCACTTATTGATGTAATCAATCCGGCCACCGAACAGATCGTCGCCACAGTGGCGCTTGGATTGCGAGCTGATGCGGAGAAGGCGATTGCTGCGGCAAGGGCAGCCTTTCCGGGGTTCAGTGCATGGAGCGCTGCCGAGCGGCTGGCGCTGCTGGGCCGTATCCGTGATGTCTACGAATCGCGGATGGACGAGATTGCCGAGGCAATCAGCACCGAAATGGGTGCGCCACTGGCGATGGCAAAATCCGATCAGGCTTGGTCGGGGCTGGGTCACATCGAGGCCACCATGACGGCACTTAAGAACTTCGTCTTCGAGGAGAAGCGCGGCTCGACGCTAATCGTCCACGAGGCCATTGGCGTGGCGGGGCTGATCACGCCCTGGAACTGGCCGATGAACCAGATCGCCTGCAAAGTGGCGCCGGCGCTTGCCGCGGGCTGCACGGTCGTGCTCAAGCCGAGCGAGATCGCGCCCTTGAGCGGTATCCTGTTTGCAGAGATCCTCGACGAAGCCGGTGTGCCTGAAGGCGTGTTCAACCTGGTCAATGGCGACGGGCCCGGTGTCGGACAGGTGCTTTCCGGCCATCCGGACATCGACATCGTCTCTTTCACCGGGTCGACGCGGGCGGGCATTTTGGTGGCCAAATCCGCAGCCGACACGGTCAAGCGGGTGGCGCAGGAACTGGGCGGCAAGTCGCCGAACATCATTCTGGCGGATGCGGATATTGAGACGGCGGTTTCCTCCGGTGTCGAAGCCTGCTTTGCCAACAGCGGCCAGTCCTGCGATGCGCCGACACGCATGCTGGTGCCGCGCGACCGGCACGAGGACGCGCTGGCGATCGCGAAGGTGACAGCGGAGAAGCTGGTGACCGGTGATCCGCGCGATCCAGCCACCGATCTTGGACCGGTGATCAGCCAGGTGCAGTATGACAAGATCCAAGGCCTGATCGCATCGGGCATTCAGGATGGCGCGCAGCTTGTGACCGGCGGCCGCGAGCGGCCCGAAGGGCTGGCGCATGGCTACTACGTCAAGCCGACGGTGTTTGGCGGCGTGACGCCCGAGATGCGGATTGCGCACGAGGAGATTTTCGGGCCGGTGATCTCGATCATGCCCTATGACAGTGAAGAGCAGGCAGTCGAAATTGCCAACGACACGGTCTACGGCCTTGCCGCCTATGTGCAGTCGGGCGAGATCGAACACGCGCGCCGGATTGCGCGGCAGCTGCGTGCCGGGCAGGTCCATATCAATTCTCCGGACTGGGATCTGTTTGCGCCGTTTGGCGGCTACAAGCAGTCCGGAAATGGCCGCGAATATGCCGACTGGGGCCTGCGCGATTACCTCGAAGCAAAGGCACTGATCGGCCACGGCTAGGTCCTGTCGACAGGACCCAGGCCGGTCTCTCCCTCGTCTCATACACATATTCAGGAGTATCACCATGCGCTATGGATTTATCGGGCTGGGCAATCTCGGCGGTCATCTGGCTGCAAGCCTGCTCAAGGCAGGCTTTGAAGTCACGGTCAACGATTTGGACCCGTCGCTAGGCAAACGCCATGTCGACATGGGCGGGGTCTGGGCTCAAACGCCGGCGGACCTTGCGCGCGATTGCGACGCCATCGTCACCTGCCTGCCGTCGCCAGCCGTCTCGGAAAAAGTTCTCGGAGAGGTGCTGACCACGGCGAAATCCGGCGCGACATGGATCGAGATGTCAACATTGGGCCGTGACGAGATCCTGCGGCTTGGGAAGATCGCCGCCGAGAAAGGCGTGCGCACCATGGAACTGCCGGTGACCGGTGGCGTGCATCTGGCAGCACAAGGCAAGATCACCATGCTGGCGGGTGGCGACAAGGACCTGTTCGACCTGCACCTGCCGGCGTTGCAGGCAATGGGGAACCAGATCTTTCACATGGGTCCGCTCGGCAATTCCTCGATCATCAAGGTGATCACCAACATGCTGGCCTTCATCCATCTCAAGGCCTGCGGCGAAGCGCTGATGCTTGCCAAGCGCGGTGGACTCGACCTCGGCCAGGCCTGGGCTGCGATCAAGGCGTCCTCGGGCAATTCCTTCGTGCACGAGACCGAGGGTGCGCTGATCCTGAACGGCTCCTACGATGTTGCCTTCAACATTGACCTGGCGCTCAAGGATCTCGGCTTTGCGATGGAATTCGGCCGGGAATTCGGCGTGCCGCTGGAACTGGCGTCGATGACCGAGCAGACCTATGTCGAAGCCAAGGCGGCTTACGGCGGAGACGCGGAATCGCCGATGATTGCCAAGTTGCTCGAAGATCGTCTCGGCACCGACCTGCGCGCGCCCGGCTTCCCCGCCAGGCTGGAGTGACCTTGGCCAGCATCGGCAGCAGCTTCCCGGGTCAGGCTGAGTTGCGCGGGGCGAGCTTGTGTTGGCGAGGTAATTGTGCCGGCTGAGCTATGCCAGCGCTTCGCGCAAGCGGTCACGGTGGGACAGGACTGCAGCGGTTGCGGAGGTGGTGTCGAGCGCATGCATGGCGACAACGCCGATGCAGGCTTCTGCCCCCGGCACGGAACGGCCGGTGGCGCCTGTCTTTCCCAAGGGTGCTGCAACCCCGATCGCGCCTTCCTGCAATTGTCCACGCGTGAGCGCAAAACCGTTTTTCCTGGCGGTTAGCAGATCGTCTGAATCGCCGGGTCGGGGCGGCCGTTGCATGGCGATGGCTAGGCCCGCCGCGCCCCTCGTTACCGGGTGCCTGCTGCCAACGCGGTAGGAGACTTTCAGCAAGGGGGCTTCAGGTTCGGCCACCTCGATGGCGACGCATTCGTCGCCTTGGCCGACGCAGAGAAAAGCGGTTCCGCCGCTGGCTTCCGCCAGTGATCGCAGAACCGGCAGGGCCTTGGCCCGCAGCTGTGGCTGATAGCGGTCGCTGAGCGCGACGATACCGCCTCCGATCTGGATGCGCCCCTGCTGATCGCGGGTGACCAGCAAATGCTCCTCGAGCGTTGCCACCAGACGGTAGGCAATCGCCCGGTGGACGCCCAGTATGTGCGCGATCTCCGCAATCTGCAGCCCGGAGGGGGTGCGCGAGACAATCTCCAGAACCTGGATGCCGCGGGACAGGGTTTGCAAGCTGCTCATTCAAGCACCGGGTTCACGGGGTTCATTGACTGCAAGTGAAGGGCTACGTTACATTTATAGAACATATTGTGCATTATTAGTAAATGAGGTTGAGCATGTCGGATCAACAGCCACGGACGGATAATGATCTACAGGTGTTACCGGGCTGCCCCGTTCATCCCCGTGCTGGGGCGGGCGCTTGCCCCGTTTCGGCGCAGGCCCAGGCGTTTGATCCATTTTCCGCCGAGTACCTGGCCAATCCGGCAGAGGCGTTGAAATGGTCCCGCGATCAGGAGCCGGTGTTTTACAATCCGGAGCTCGGCTATTGGGTGGTCAGCCGCTACGAGGACGTCAAGGCGGTGTTCCGCGACAATGTCACCTTCTCACCGTCCATCGCGCTGGAACGGGTCGTGCCTCCCAGCGAAGAGGCGATGGAAACCCTAAAGCGCTACAAGTACCAGCTGAACCGCACCCTGGTGAACGAGGATGAACCGGCGCACATGGAGCGGCGGCGGGTGCTGATGGAGCATTTCCTGCCGGGCAATCTCGCTGCCAAGGAAGAGATGATCCGCGAACTCACGCGCGAGAAGGTCGATGCCTTTGTCGACAGCGGCCGGGTGGACCTGGTCGAGGCGATGTTCTGGGAGATCCCGCTGACGGTGGCGCTGCACTTTCTCGGCGTGCCGAAGGAGGACATGGGGGCGCTGAAGGAGTTTTCCGTCGCGCACACGGTCAACACCTGGGGCAAGCCCTCGCCGGAACAGCAGGTAAAGGTGGCCGATGCCGTCGGACGTTTCTGGCAATATGCCGGGCAGGTACTCGACAAGATGCGCAAGCAGCCCGATGGCACCGGGTGGATGCACCATGCCATCCGCATGAATGCGGAAATGCCGGACGTGGTGACCGGCTCCTATCTGCATTCGATGATGATGGCGATCATCGTCGCCGGGCACGAGACAACGACCCTGGCGAGCACCAATGCGCTGAAACTGCTGCTGTCCAACCGCGTGGTCTGGGAGCGGATCTGCAAGGACCCCGAGCTTATCCCGAACGCCGTGGAAGAATGCCTCCGTCTGGAAGGCTCGGTGGTGGCCTGGCGCAGGCGCGCCACCTGCGATACCGAAATTGCCGGAGTGGCGATACCGGCGGAAGCCAAGCTGCTGATCGTCAGCGCCTCGGCCAATCATGATTACCGGCATTTCGAAAACGGTGATCTTCTCGACATCTACCGCGACAACGCGGCGGAGCACCTGACCTTCGGCTATGGCAGTCACCAGTGCATGGGCAAGAATTTTGCCCGGCTGGAAATGCGGATCTTCATCGAGGAATTGAGCCGGCGGCTGCCGCATATGCGGCTGGCCGAGGATCAGGACTTTACCTATCTGCCCAATCTCGCCTTCCGCGGTCCCGAAAAGCTGATCGTGGAGTGGGACCCGGCAGACAATCCGGAGCGCGCCGACCCTTCGATACTGAAGCGAAGCGTCTCGTTTCCCGTAGGCGCGCCGTCGGGCAAGGAGATTGCGCGGTCCGTGCGGGTTGCGGAGATTTCAGAGGCAGCCTCAGGGGTCAAGACCATACGCCTGGAAGACCCGGACGGCCTGCCGTTGCCGGCCTGGACGCCCGGCGCGCATGTCGATCTCCTGGTCGGCGATTTCTCGCGGAAATACTCGCTGTGCGGCCACCCTTCTGATCCGGATTACACGATCGCGGTGTTGCGGGAGCAGGAGGGGCGCGGCGGTTCGCGCTTCATCCATGAGCAGCTTTCCGCCGGCGCGGTCATCAGGCTGCGCGGACCGAAGAACTATTTCCGGCTTGAGCATGACGCTCCCCGTCATGTTCTGATCGCCGGTGGCATCGGCATTACACCGATCATTGCAATGGCGGATCATCTCAAGGCGCTCAATTGCGAATACGTCGTGCATTATTGCGGCCGATCGCGCGCGGCCATGGCATTTGCCGAGCGGTTACAGCAGGATCATGGGGACCGTGCGGTGCTACATGTGTCGGAGGAAGGCAGCCGTGCGGACCTTGCGGCTATCGTCGCGGGGTGCAGCACGGACGGCGCCCGGATTCACGCCTGTGGACCTGCCCGGCTGCTCGAGGCGCTGGACGGCCATTGCGTCGATCTGCCTGAGGGCATGCTGCGCACGGAAGTGTTTTCGACCGATCGCTCGGGCGCATTGCAGTCAGGTGATACAGCATTCGACGTCGAACTCGAGGATTCCGATCTCAACCTGACCGTGGCTGCGGGGCAGACATTGCTGGATGTCGTGCGCGCCGCGGGGATCGACGTGCCGAGTGATTGCGAGGAGGGGCTTTGCGGCAGTTGCGAGGTGCGGGTTCTGGATGGCGAGGTCGATCATCGCGACCGGGTGCTGACATCGGCGGAACGGGCGGAAGGCGGGCGGATGATGGCCTGTTGTTCGCGGGCTGTGGGATCCAGGCTGCGGCTGGCATTGTGATTTCTCTCAAAGCGCTGCCTTGAGGGGTGTTGCCAGGTCTCGAAGCAAGCTTCCGCCCAGCCGGCCTGATCAGCACGACCATGATCTCGGGCTTTTCCAGCCCGGGCTCGTGCGACCCGGGGGGAGATGCCATCGCGAAGGTTTCCATGAAACCAATCGCAAAGGAGATGCATTGGGCTTGGGGTCGCCGCAGTTGAGCCGTCGGGTTGGAGCGGACCTGCCGGGTGAACAGGACAGGAGTTTTGATCCATGCGGATGACTGGCTGGCGAGCTCCCCTGATTACCTACGCCATTGCGGTTCTCGGCGCCGGGTTGATGCTGCTCTTCTCGTTTCCGGCTCCCTTTCTGACGGGGCCTGCCATGGCGGTAACGCTGGCGGGGCTTGCCGGGGTCAAGACAGAAGCCCTTCCCATGCGGTTGCGCGATGCGGTCTTTGTCATTCTCGGGCTCACCATCGGGCAGGGCGTGACACCAGACGTGCTCGGTGCAGTGCAGGCCTGGCCGGTCACGCTGGCAGCACTGGCCGGCAGCCTTTCCGTCATCATCCTGCTGACCCCCTCCATCCTGGTGAAGTTCTGGTCAATGGACCCGGTCACGGCCTTTCTTTCCTCCGCTCCCGGGCATCTGAGTTATGTGCTCGGCCTTAGCGAGGGCGCCAAAGCTGATCTCAAGACCGTCAGCATCGTGCAATCCATCCGCGTGCTGGCACTGACGCTTCTGGTGCCTGTCGCGGTTACGCTGTCGGGCCAGCTGCCCGCGAGCGTAGCGGAGCCCCCCACCGCGACGGCAGCTTTGCCGCTCCTGGCAATGATCGGTTGCGCCGGGCTGGCCGGGTACCTGCTGCAGCGGCTGCGCCTGCCCGCGGCCTACCTGATCGGCGGCATGCTGGTTTCCATCGTGGCGCATGTCACCGGGCTGGTTGGCGGAGTTATGAATGTCTGGCTTGCAGCAGCGGCGTTTGTGGCTCTGGGGGCGCTGATCGGATCGCGGTTTTCAGGCGTCAGCTGGGCACAGTTGCGCCGGGCGTTCAGCGCCGGAGTGTTTGTCACGGTGCTTGGGGTGACGCTAGCGGCAGTGTTCGCGATTCTTGCCCATTGGCTGACCGGGATGGATATGATCGCGGTGCTGATCGCCCTTGCGCCCGGTGGTCTTGAGACCATGGCCGCGATGTCCGTCATGCTGGGAATCGATCCGACCTTTGTCGCCAGTCACCATGTCGCGCGGCTCTTGATGCTGACAGTGATCGTGCCGATCTTCGTTCTGCGTGGCCGCCGCGGCAGCTGATCCCGGGCGTCCCGTTTTTCACATCCCAGGCCATTTTATTGCGTTGCCACGTGCATTATGTGAAGGGTGTCTGAAACGACAAATTGCGGAGTGCATCGTGAGCGTGACCAAGGAAGAGGTTCTGGCCAAGTTGAAATCGGTCAAGGGACCGGATCTCGAAGGCAATATCGTCGATCTGGGGCTGGTGTCCGAAATCTTCATTGCCGACGGCAAGGTCTATTTCTCACTGACGGTGCCAGCCGCCCGCGCCCAGGAACTCGAGCCGCTGCGGGAAGCCGCTGAGCGTGCCACCAAGACCGTTCCGGGCGTGCAGGGCGCCATGGTGGCGCTTACGGCGAGCAAGGAGCCTGGCTCTTCCTCTCCGCCGCCACGGCCGGCAGCGCAGCCTGCGGCGCAGGGACATGCACCGGCCAAGCCTGGCCAGCCCGGCCAGCCCCAAGGCAAGCCGAAGGCGGATGTGCCGGGTATTGCAACCATCATCGCAGTGGCCTCGGGCAAAGGCGGCGTCGGCAAGTCGACCACCTCGGTCAATTTGGCGCTCGGTCTGCAGGCCACCGGACTCAAGGTCGGGGTGCTTGATGCCGATATCTACGGTCCTTCCATGCCGCGGCTGCTGGGTATCTCCGGCCGCCCCGAGCAGCTTGAGGGCCGGCTGCTCAAGCCGATGGAAAACTTCGGCCTGAAGGTCATGTCGATGGGCTTCCTCGTCGATGAAGACACGGCGATGATCTGGCGCGGGCCGATGGTGATCTCCGCGCTCAACCAGATGCTGCGCGAAGTGGCCTGGGGGGAGCTCGACGTGCTCGTCGTCGACATGCCGCCCGGGACAGGTGATGCGCAGCTGACGATGGCGCAAAACGTGCCGCTGGCCGGCGCCGTCATCGTTTCGACGCCGCAGGACCTGGCACTGATCGACGCGCGCAAGGGGCTCAACATGTTCAACAAAGTCAATGTCCCGGTTTTGGGCATTGTCGAAAACATGAGCTATTTCATCTGCCCCGATTGCGGCGGACGGCATGATATCTTCGGCCATGGCGGTGCCCGTGACGAAGCGGCCCGTATCGGCGTTCCGTTCCTGGGCGAGGTGCCGCTGGCGATGCCGATTCGCGAGACATCCGACGCCGGTCGCCCGGTGGTGGCGACGGCCGCCGAGGGCGCGCATGCCAAGGTCTATCTCGAGATTGCCGCCAAGGTGCGCGCTCGTCTGGAAGAACTTGCCGGTGATGGCAAACGGGCAATGCCCGATATCGTCTTCGAATAGGACCAACCGGGACCCGGAGCTGATCAGGGCCTGATGCTGCTCACGCCTCGGTACAGAGACTTGCAAACATTGCGAGAAGCGGCTGATCGATCGCGTCGGTTTGCGGCTCGTGCTGCGACGAGGTGCAGACGATCACGGTTCCGGAATCGGGGTCGCAATAGAGAAACTGGCCGTGAATGCCTGCAGCGAGAAAGGCATTCGAATCACCGCCAACCTGGTACCAGTTGTTGCGGTAGCGGCCGGTTGCGAGGAAATCGGCCTGGCTTCCGCGCGCCCAGACACCTTCATCTCCTCTGGTCTGCATGTCAGCAATCCATCGCGGCGAAACGATCTGATTGCCGTTTGCGGCGCCGCCGTCGATCAGCATCTGTCCAAGCGCCAGCAGGTCATGCGGACGGCAGGAGATGCCACCGGCGGTGCGTGGTGCGCCCTCGGTATCGACCGTGATAAAGGCATCGGAAGAAGCGCCGAGGGGTTGCCAGAGCAGGCGGGAGCAGAGGTCCGGGAAGCGTTCGCCGGTCACACGCTCGAGCACGATGCCGAGCATGTCGGAATTGGGCGAGAGATAGCGATGGTCGGTGCCATGCGGGCCGTCGGCCTTTTTCAGGCTGCACAGGAAGGACAGCATGGCTTCGTCGCCGCCCGTGCCGGACGGCGGGTTCCAGGACATGGCGCGGCGGTAGCGGGCATAGTCTTCTTCCGACAAATAGGATTCGTCGAAATCCAGGCTGACCCGCATGTCGAGCAGATGCTGCACCGTGGCGTCGGCATAAGCACTGATGCGCGCCTCGGGAACCAGATCGCCAACAGGAGTTTCGGGGTCGAGCAGCCCCTGGTCCTGCAGAATACCGGCAATCAGCGCGGTGATGGACTTGGAAATCGAGAAGATCAGATGCGGGTCGCTGCGGTCGACATTTTCGGCGTGCCACTCGGCAATGATGCTGCCATGCTTTGAGATCAGAAAACTGTCGGCCTGACTTTGTGACAACAGCTCCGCAACGGTGAGGCTCGCACCTGCCGAAGCGGGGCGGGACAGCAGATCGGGGTTCCCGACGGCGGCCGGCAACGCGGCAGGGTGTGCTGCGCGAATGCGGGCCGAGCGCACCATTTCCGCCACATTCCGGAAGCTCCAGAAGCTGTAGGGGCGGGTGCGCCAGTTGGCGAGCGTGACGGTTTCGCGCGAAAAGCCGTTGATAGTCTCGAATTTGGTCGCACGGGCCATGATTTTTCTCGATTTGGACTTGCTGCGCGGCAGGCGCGAAAAACTTGAATGAAAGGGTTTCCTTTTTCTGGAAGCATTCTAAACTATCAGCTCTTGCGAATGGAAGCGCAGCATCAGGTCCGGAGCGAAAAAATGCGGTTAACACGCCAAACCAACTACGCAGTGCGGATACTGATGTATTGTGCCGCCAATGACGCGCCGTTGAGCCGTATCGGTGACATTGCCAAGGCCTATTCCGTCTCCGAACTGTTCCTGTTCAAGATCCTGCAGCCGCTGACCAAGTCCGGATTGGTCGAATCTGTGCGTGGACGCAATGGCGGTATCCGTCTTGGCCGCGATGCCGCCGAGATTTCCCTGCTCGATGTGGTCAAGGTGACGGAAGACAATTTCGCCATGGCGGAGTGCTTCGAGAATGACGCGACCGAATGCCCTCTGGTGGATTCCTGCGGCCTGAACGCGGCACTGAGAAAGGCCCTCGGAGCCTTTTTCGAAGTGCTGTCAACCTATTCGATCGAAGACCTTGTGAAGTCGCGGCCGTCGATCAACTTCCTGCTCGGCCTCGAAGAGCATTCGGCAGTGCCCGCGGCCTGACTCCAGGACCCATCAATATCCAAGGACGTGTACCGGAGTAGTCGCGTTCGTATATAAGCCACTCATAGCTCATCAGCCGTCGCGAACAGCTTGGCGGACGTCGTCATCAGCTGTTCAACTTCTGCCCCGCCGTTTCTCCGGCTTGCATGCAGATCCTGCCTAATTTAAACGATTAGCATGGCACTTCGCCTGAGGACGCCACCCTCCCAACATTGGAGCCAGCCGTGAGCAAGACACAATCCTCCGACTGGTGGCGCGGCTGCGTCATCTACCAGGTCTATCCACGCTCCTTCCAGGACACCTCCGGCGACGGTATCGGCGATATTCGCGGCATTATTCAAAGGCTCGACCATATCGCTTCTTTGGGTGTCGATGCGATCTGGCTGTCGCCTTTCTTCAAGTCGCCGATGGCCGATTTCGGCTATGACGTGTCGGACTATTGCGATGTCGATGCGATGTTCGGCACACTGTCGGACTTCGACGAACTGATCGAACTGGCCCATGCCAAGGGGCTCAAGATCATCATTGACCAGGTGATCTCGCATTCATCCGACCAGCATGCCTGGTTCAAGGAAAGCCGATCGAGCAGGGACAACCCCAAGGCCGACTGGTACATCTGGGCCGATCCCAAGCCCGACGGTACTGCGCCCAACAATTGGCTGTCGATCTTCGGCGGGCCGGCCTGGGAATGGGACACGGTGCGCCGGCAGTACTACATGCACAATTTCCTCGCCTCGCAGCCGGATCTGAACTTTCACAATCCCGATGTGCAGAATGCGATCCTGGACACGGTGCGGTTCTGGCTCGATCGCGGGGTCGACGGTTTCCGGCTCGACACCGTCAACTTCTATGTTCACGACAAGCAGCTACGGGACAATCCGGCATTGTCGCTGTCGACCGAAGACGGCAACTTCATGGGTGTGGATGCGCCCGACACCAATCCCTACGGTTTCCAGGACCACCTCTACGACAAGTCGCAGCCCGAGAACATCGTCTTTCTGCAGCGGCTCAGAGCCCTGCTCAACGAGTATGACGGCCGCACGACTGTCGGCGAAGTGGGCGATGGCCGGCGTTCGCTGAAGACGGTGGCCGCCTATACAAATGGCGGCGACAAGCTGCACATGTGCTACACGTTCGACATGCTCAGCGGCGAGTTCTCGGCCGAACATTTCCGCCGCAGCATCTCCAATTTCCAATCGGTTGTGCAGGATGGCTGGGTCTGCTGGGCCTTTTCCAACCATGATGTCGAGCGGCACGTGTCGCGCTGGAAGCGCGAGGGCGACGATGTCGAACATCTGGCGCGCTTTGCCATCACCCTGCTTTCCTCGTTCCGCGGGTCGATCTGCCTGTACCAGGGCGAGGAACTGGGACTTGAAGAAGCCGAAATCGCGTTCGAGGATCTCGTTGATCCCTACGGTATCCGCTTCTGGCCGGCCTACAAGGGCAGGGATGGCTGCCGCACGCCGATGGTCTGGGAAAAGGACGCGGCCCATGCCGGTTTCTCTGCTGCGCCGCGCACCTGGCTTCCGGTTCCGGAAAGCCACCTGCGGCACGCGGTCGATCAGCAAGACCATCTCAGCGGCTCACTGCTGAGCCACTACCGTCAGACGCTTGCCTTCCGCAAATCGCATCCGGGCCTTGTTGACGGGCCGATGCGTTTTCTAAACACCAATGGCGACCTGCTGGCCTTCATAAGGGGGGAGGCGCACGAACGCTTCCTGTTCGTCTTCAATCTGGACCGTCAGCCGGTCGAATGGACGCCGCCATCAGACTTGTCGATTGCCGAGCCGGTTCGGCTGCCCGGTTTTGCTGCCGGTCACGAAGGGGACGCCATCATGCTGTCGGGGCTTGATGTGTTTTGTGCCCGGCTTGCCTGAGCCCGGTTGAGCCCCATCTCTCAAGCCGTCCGACGCAGTGGACAACCACGTTTCAGCCAACCCGTAGGGCCGCATGCTTTCAAGTCCTGAGACGATTTTTCGCCTTGAACGTACCAGCAGATATGCCCTTCGCCGAAAATCCGTCTCAGCCCATAAAATCAAAGCGGCAGAATGCGTCTTATCAATCGAACAACGCGCTAAACTTAAGGATCGATGATCTCGAAGGCATCGACATCGATCATGCCGCGGTCGGAGATCTTCAGATGCGGGATCACCGGCAGCGGCAGGAAGGCCAGTTGCAGGAACGGCTCATCGAGGGTGCCGCCCAAAGCCTTGGCCGCCTTGCGCAACGGGATCAGCTTCTCGCGCACATGCTCGTAGGGCTGGTCGCTCATCAAGCCCGCCACCGGCAGCGCGATTTCCGCCACCACCTTGCCGTTCTCTGCCACGACGAAACCGCCACGGATCTCGCTCAGCCGATTGACGGCCACGGCCATGTCGGCCTCGGTCGCGCCGACGACACAGATATTGTGGCTGTCATGGCCGACGGTCGAGGCGATGGAGCCGCGCTTGAGACCAAAGCCCTGCACGAAGCCGGTGGCGATATTGCCGTTCTTGCCGTGGCGCTCGATCACCGCGATCTTGAGAATGTCGCGGCCCAGGTCGATCTTCTTCTCACCATTGTCGATCGCAAGATCCAGATCCCGCCGTTCGGTGATGATCTTGCCAGGCACAATGCCGATCACCGGTGTCTGGCTGCGGTTCTTGCGCACGGTGAAGCCACCGGCGTCGACATTTGGGGCCCGGACGCTGTCGGTGCCTACAGGGTCGGTGTGGCTGCGGCTGGCGAACAGCTCGTCGGTGACACGGCGGCCGGCGGAGAACACCATCTGGGCGTTGCAGTTTTCGAGACTGTCGAGCACCACCAGATCGGCGCGCCAGCCCGGCGCCACCAGACCGCGATCCTTCAAGCCAAAGGCGCGGGCGGCGGAGATCGACGCGGCGCGGTAGATCGCCAGCGGCTCGACACCCTTCGAAATGGCGTGGCGGATCATGTAGTCGAGATGGCCGTGTTCGGCGATGTCGAGTGGATTGCGGTCGTCGGTGCACAGCGCCAGAAAAGGCGAATTGCGCTCGGTGATGATCGGGATCAGCGCGTCGAGGTCGCGGCTGACCGAACCCTCGCGGACCAGCACATGCATGCCTTTTGACATCTTCTCCAGCGCTTCTTCCGGAGTGGTCGATTCGTGCTCGGTGCGGATGCCGGCGGCGAGATAACCGTTAAGGCCCAGGCCGCGCAGCAAGGGGGCGTGGCCGTCGATATGGCCGCCCTGAAAGGTTTCAAGCTTGGCCATGCAGGCGGGATCCTTGGCCAGCACGCCGGGAAAGTTCATGAACTCGGCGAGACCGATCACCTGCGGATGGTCGCGAAAGGGCAGCAGATCCTCGATGTCCAGCCGTGCGCCGGCGGTTTCGAGATGGGTGGCGGGAACGCAGCTCGAGAGCTGCACCCGGATATCCATGATTGTCTGCTCCGAGCAATCGAGGAAATAGCGGATGCCGGTGGCGCCGATGACATTGGCAATTTCGTGCGGGTCGCAGATCGCCGTGGTGATGCCGCGTGGCAGGACACAGCGGTCGAATTCATGCGGGGTGACGAGCGAACTCTCGATGTGCAGATGGGTGTCGATAAAACCCGGTACGACGATCTTGCCGGAAATGTCGATTGTCTCGAGACCCTCGTAGCTTTCCAGCGTGCCGACGATGCGGTCGCCGCAGATTGCGATGTCACCTTCGCGCAACTCGCCGGTGGTGAGGTCATACAGCCTGCCGCCCTTGAGAACGATGTCGGCAGGCTTGCGGCCCGTGCCCTGATCAATCATGTCGCCAAGTCTGTCCGTCATGGAGGCTCCGTATCGTTGTGACTGCGTATCAAAAAACCGGCCGGCATGTCTGCCGGCCGGTCGAGTTTAGCCGAAACGGCTGATTACATGGACTTCATCTTGTCGGTGACGACAGAGGTCCAGGCGCCTTCCGGTTCCTTGGTGATCACCGGGTCGGAACCGCCCTGGAGCAATGTGTCGACGGTGCGCCGATAGTCGGCTTCGTCAAGTGTGCCGTCGGAGCCGGCGGTCAGCTTGGCGATTTCGCCCATCATGCGCTTCTGGTGCTCTTCGGTCTGGGCGCCGCTGGCGTCATTCTCGAGAACGATCTCGGCGGCTTCGTCCGGATTTTCCTCGGCCCATTTCCAGCCTTCCATCGAGGCCTTGACGAAGCGGGCAAGCTTGTCGACCATTTCAGGGTCTTCAAGGCTCGACTCGAGCACGTAGAGGCCGTCCTCGAGAGTTGCCACGCCTTCTTCTTCATACTTGAAGGTGACCAGGTCGTCGGCGGAAATGCCGGCGTCGATCACCTGCCAATATTCGTTGTAGGTCATGGTCGAGACACAGTCGGCCTGCTTCTGAATCAGCGGATCGACATTGAAGCCCTGCTTGAGAACCTCGACACCATCTTCTCCGCCCTGGGTCGGAATGCCCAGCGTGCTCATCCACGACAGGAACGGATACTCATTGCCGAAGAACCAGACACCGAGGGTCTTGCCCTTGAAATCGTCGGGCGACGTGATGCCAGTCTCCTTGAGGCAGGTCAGCATCATGCCCGAGGCCTTGAAAGGCTGGGCAATGTTGACAAGCGGCACACCCTTTTCGCGGCTGGCGAGCGCCGAAGGCATCCAGTCGACGATGACGTCGGCGCCACCACCGGCGATGACCTGCGGAGGCGCGATATCAGGGCCGCCGGGCTTGATTTCGACATCGAGACCGGCTGCTTCATACATGCCCTTGTCCTTGGCAACGTAATAGCCGGCAAACTGGGCCTGGGTCACCCATTTGAGCTGCAGCGTCAGCTTGTCGGCCGCAAGCGCCGAACCGGCCATCAACGAAAGCGCCAGCCCCATTGTAATCGAGATCGTCTTTTTCATGCCATTCTCCTCTGGTTGCGGCTCCGTCTTGTTATGAACCGGCTCGGCGCCGGTAGGACGGATGCCAGAAAGTTACGGCCCTTTCCGCGAGCGCAATAAGCCCGTAGGAAAGTGACCCGGCCAGGGCCGCGACAAAAATCGTGGCCCAGACCATATCCACATTCATGCGCCCGACTTCGGTGGAGATCCTGAAGCCCATGCCGACGATCGGGGTGCCGAAGAACTCCGCAACAATGGCCCCGATAAGCGCCAGAGTCGAGTTGATCTTAAGTGCATTGAATATGAAAGGCATAGCGGCGGGAAGCCGCAGTTTGAACAGGGTCTGCCAGCGCGATGCGGCATAGGTGCGCATCAGGTCGCGCTCCATCGAGCTGGTCGCGGCGAGTCCCGCAACGGTGTTGACCAGCATCGGGAAGAAGGTCATCACGACGACAACGGCGGCCTTTGACTGCCAGTCGAAACCGAACCACATCACCATGATGGGAGCAACGCCGACGATCGGCAGCGCTGCGACCAGATTGCCGACCGGGATCACGCCCTTTCGCAGGAACGGGCTGCGGTCGACCAGAATGGCGGTCAGGAAGCCGATGCCGCATCCCATCACGTAACCGGCGATCACCGCCTTGAGATAGGTCTGCTGGAAATCCGCCCAGAGGATGTGGGTGGAACTCAAAATCCGGTCCCAGATCATCGACGGGGCCGGCAGCAGCACGCTCGGCACGTTGAAGCCGCGTGTCACCCCTTCCCAGAGCGCAATCAACGCAGCGCCGAAAAGCACCGGGATCAGGATATTGATCAGCCTGGCGAGTGCTGCGCTTTTCGGTTTGAGCCGGGCAAGCCAGGCATTGGCCGCCCATGCGGCGAGCCAGAAGACAATAGCGGTCAGAAAGGGCCCGTTCATGCCGGTTTCACTCCCATGCGCCGGTTGACCCGGTTTCCGATGATATCAACCGTCATGACCAGAAGACCTGCCAGGGCTGCCGCCATCAGCAGCGCCGACCAGATCTGCACGGTCTGACCATAGTAGGATCCGGCCAGAAGCCGTGCGCCAAGTCCTGCGACGGCACCAGTTGGCAATTCGCCGACGATCGCACCGACCAGTGCAATGGAAATGGCAACCTTCATCGAGGTGACGAGAAACGGCACCGCCGCGGGCAGGCGAAGTTTCCAGAAGGTTTGGGATGCCGTGGCGGAATAGGTGCGCATCAGATCGAGATGCATGACTTCCGGCGAGCGCAGCCCCTTGGTCATGCCGACAGCAATGGGGAAGAAGGAGAGATACATCGAGATCGTCGCTTTCGGCAACAACCCGGAGATGCCGACTGCGTTGAGCACGACGATGATCATCGGTGCGATCGCCAGGATGGGGATTGTCTGCGAAGTGATAATCCAGGGCATCAGCGAGCGGTCAAGCGTCTGGAAATGGACAATGCCGACTGCGAGCGCGACACCAAGCACGGTGCCCATGGCGAAGCCGAGCAGGGTCGAGGACAGCGTGATCCAGGAGTGGTAGATCAGGCTGCGCTTGGACGTGATCTTCTTGCCGACGGTGGTATCCCAGAGCTCGGCGAAGACCTGGTGCGGCGCCGGCAGCACCGGCCGGTCCTGGGCCATGGTGCGCGGCAGGATTTCAAAAAAACCGACTGCTGTGCCGGCACGTTCGGCCTGGTCGCGTTCAAACGGCGTGTTGAGGACCACCGCTGCGGCGTACCAGATCGCGATGATGGCGAGCACCACCGTTCCGATCGGCAGGATCTTGTCTCTGAAGAGGCTGCTGTCACTCATGCCGAACCTCCGGGCCAGCGCATCCACAGCGTCGGAATGCCCTCCTCGGTGGCAGTGTCGCGGCGGGAGACATCCTCATGGAAACCCTCACGCTCGTAAAAGCGCAGCGCATCAATGTTGCGTTCGAAGACGGTGAGCTCGAGGCCGTCCGGGTGCGCCGCCTTCGCCGCATCAAGCAGCATCTTGCCAATGCCCTTGCCGCGCGCATCGGGTCGCAGATAGAGAGCGGGGACAAAGCCGTCTTTGCTCATCGAGAGATAGCCAAGGATCTCGCCATCATCTTCTGCCACAAACAGCGTGCGGGCTTCCAGCAGGGCCGGAACGAACAGCGCCTCGACAGCGGCGTGGTCGATCGTTCGCGGAAGCCAGTCCGTGGCATCGATATAGTCATTGATGATGGCCGCGCAGACCGGCAAGTCGGCCACGGTGGCGTAGCGAAGCAACAGCGCGCTGTCCTGTCGTGGTCTGGGCGCGCTAGTCATCGTAGCTGTGTCCCGCTTTCAAGCCTTCGCGCACCTGATGTGCGATCCTGAGAAATTCCGCGCTTTCGCGAATGTCGAGCGGCCGGTCAGTGCCCAGTGCGCTGCAGTCGATGATCTGGTGAATTCGGCCCGGGCGCGGGCTCATGACCACGATTTTGGTCGACAGGAAGACGGCTTCCGGGATCGAGTGCGTGACGAAGACAACCGTCTTTTTCGTCTTGGCCCAGAGTTTGAGCAGTTGCTCGTTGAGGTGATCGCGGACGATCTCGTCAAGCGCGCCAAAGGGTTCGTCCATCAACAGCATGTCCGGTTCGACGGCGAGTGCGCGGGCAATGGAGGCGCGCTGCTGCATGCCACCGGACAGCTGCCAGGGGAACTTCTTCTCGAAACCGGCCAGATTGACCAGTTCGAGATTGCTCCTGATCCGTGACGCACGCGTGGCCGCATCGAGCCCCATGACCTCAAGCGGCAGCGCGATGTTGTCCTCGATGGTGCGCCAGGGCAAGAGTGCCGCCTGCTGGAACACATAGCCATAGGCGCGGGCGAGGCGGGCTTGTTCCGGTGTCATGCCATTGACCGAGACCGAACCTCCGGTCGGCTGCTCGAGATCGGCGATCACCCGCAGAAGCGTGGTCTTGCCGCAGCCCGAAGGCCCGATCAGCGAGACGAATTCGCCTTCGGCGATGTCCAGCGTGATGCCCTTGAGTGCATGCACCGGACCGTCATTGGTCTCGAAGGTGAGGTCCAGATTTTGGGCAGATATCACTGTCTCAGGCATGGGTCGCCGCTTTTTTGTTTCATTGCATTCCCCAGGAAAGTCCATTGTATCGATCCTTGCCGGCACCATTGATGATGCGGGCAAGGACCATGCCATTATACCCCGGTCGCCGGGATGCCGGTGCGTTCAACCTTGCGCGGGGAGGAGACTTCCTTCCAGGTCGACAGCGCCTTGTTGATCGGCGTCACCGGTTCGCGCTTGACGAACTCGCCATGGCCTTCCTGCGGCTTGACCTCGCCATCGTCGACGGCCACCCGCCCACGGGTCAGCGTGTAGCGCGGCAGTCCCTTGAGCTGCTTGCCCTCGAAGACGTTGTAATCGATCGCCGACTGCTGGGTGCTGGCGGAAATGGTCTTGGATTTCTCCGGATCCCAGACCACCAGATCGGCATCGGCACCAACCAGCACCGCACCTTTTTTCGGGTAGCAATTGAGGATCTTTGCGATGTTGGTCGAGGTGACGGCGACAAACTCGTTCATGGTCAGACGGCCGGTGGTGACGCCATAGGTCCAGAGCATCGGCATGCGGTCTTCCAACCCGCCGGTGCCGTTCGGGATCTTGGTGAAATCGCCGACGCCAAAGCGCTTCTGTTCGGTGGAGAACGCGCAATGGTCGGTGGCGACCACCTGCAGCGAGCCTGCAGAGAGGCCGGCCCAGAGCGATTCCTGATGCATCTTGTTGCGGAACGGCGGGCTCATCACCCGGCGGGCAGCGTGGTCCCAGTCGGGATGGGCATATTCGCTCTCGTCGAGTGTCAGATGCTGGATCAGCGGTTCACCCCAGACGCGCATGCCCTTCTGGCGGGCACGGCGGATGGCTTCGTGGCTCTGCTCGCAGGATGTGTGCACCACATAAAGCGGGGTGCCGGCCATGTCGGCAATCATGATGGCTCGGTTGGTGGCTTCGCCCTCGACTTCCGCAGGCCGCGAATAGGCGTGCGCCTCGGGCCCGTTGTTGCCCTCGGCCAGGAGCTTGGCCTGCAATTGCGCCACCACATCACCGTTTTCGGCGTGGACCATGGCGATGCCGCCGAGTTCGCCAACGCGGCAGAAGGATGAGTACATCTCGTCATCATCAACCATCAGCGCGCCCTTGTAGGCCATGAAATGCTTGAAGGTGGTGATGCCCTTGTCCTTGACCACGGTCTCCATCTCGTTGAACACCTGCTCGCCCCACCAGGTGATCGCCATGTGGAAGGAGTAGTCGCAATGGGCGCGGGTCGACTTGTTGTCCCACATGGTGATGGCTTCCAGCAGCGACTGGCCCGGCGCGGGGAGGGCGAAATCAATCACCATGGTGGTGCCGCCCGAAAGTGCTGCGCGGGTGCCGCTTTCGAAATCATCGGTCGAATAGGTCCCCATGAACGGCATTTCGAGATGGGTGTGCGGGTCGATGCCGCCGGGCATGACATAGCATCCGGTGGCATCGAGCGACTTGTCGCCGACGAGGTTGGGTCCGATGGCGGTAATGACGCCGCCCTCGATCATCACATCGGCCTTGTAGGTCAGATCGGCGGTGACGATGGTTCCGTTCTTGATGACGGTGGTGCTCATGATGCACGTCCTCTTGCTGTTCCAGTTTGGTTTGATCAGCCGTCTTGGCGCGGCCTTTTCAAAGATTCAGTTGGCCTAGTCGGCATAGCCGGGGTTCTCCCGGTCGAGTACAAGTTTCATTTCCTCGAAATGCGAGAATTCGGCGTCCTTGTAGACTTCCCATTCACGGGCGACGGATTCGGCCAGCTCGTCGTTCATGACATTGAGCGGCTGGCCGGTCGAGTAGGCCAGAACCATGGTCCGCGCCGCGCGCTCTAGGTGGTACATGGCGTCAAAGGCCTCGGCCACCGTCCGGGCCACGGTGGTGACACCGTGATTGGCCATCATGACGTTGGAGTAATTGCCGATGGAGGCCGCGATGCGCTCGCCCTCGGCTTCGTCATTGGCGATGCCGCCGAAACTCATGTCCATTGCCAGCCGGTTGAAGAACCGCGCAGTGGTCTGGTCAATCGGCTTGATCGAGGGGTCCTTCAGCCCGGCAAGTGCCGTGGCATGCGGCGGGTGCAGGTGCAGCGCCACCCGGGCATGGGGCACGCGGCGGTGAATGGCGCCGTGGATCGACCAGGCCGAGGGATCGGGCGCATCCGGCCGGTTCATTGTTTCGGGGTCATCAGCGTCAATGAGGAGCAGTTCACTGGCCCGGGCGCGGGAGAAGTGTTTCCAGCGCGGGTTCATCAGAAACTTTCTGCCGTCGGGCGAGACGGCGGCTGAGAAATGGTTGGCGACACCTTCGTGCCAGTTGTAATAGGCGGCCAGGCGAAGCGCGGCTGCGAGGTCTATGCGAAGTTGGCTCTCGTCAGTGCTCTCAAGCGGCACGACTTTGGCTGATGTGGTCAAGGCACTAGCTCCGTCTTGGGTTAGACAGTCCCCCTCCCCCTGGAGGGGAGGGGATAGGGGTGGGGGGCATATTGATCATTTCATCAGCCCCAGTTCATGCAGTATTTTTTCGATGCAGGCATCATAGGACTCTGCCAGTTCACCGGTGTTGAATCGGATCACGCTGTATCCTGCTTCCGCCAACCACGCATCGCGCTTCTTGTCCCGGGCAGTTCCCGCCGCAGTAAAATGATGCTCTCCATCCACCTCTATGACAAGCTTGGCTGAGTGGAATGCAAAGTCTGCAACACACGGTCCAATCGGGCTCTGCCTGCGGCCGTGAATTCCATAGAGTTTTCTGAAGTCCTTCAAGGCCTGCCAAAGCCGCTTTTCGCCATCGGTCATAGCTCGGCGAAGCTGTCGCGCCCGAGCCAGGGATCTGGGTGAATTCAAGCTTGGTGACACAATGAGCCCCCCACCCTCGATCCCTCCCCTCCAGGGGGAGGGAGGATTGCCTGGTGCGCCTGGCGCTATCACTCAACCACCCCGGCCGTCTCGACCACCGCATGCATGAGCACGTCGGCGCCCGCGCCGGCCCATTCCTTGGTGATCTCCTCTGCCTCGTTGTGGCTCAGCCCGTCCACACAGGGGCACATGACCATGGCGGTCGGGGCGACGCGGTTGATCCAGCAGGCATCGTGGCCGGCACCGGAGATGATGTCCATGTGCGAATAGCCGAGCCGTTCGGCGGCGTCGCGGATCGCCTTGACGCAGCCATGGTCGAATTCCGGCGGGTCGAACTGGCCAACGATCTCGGCCTCGAAGCTGACGCCGAGCGCGTCACAGAGTTTCGGGGCTTCCGCCATCAGCCGGTCGACCATGCCGTTCAACGTGTCGAGTTCGTGGCTGCGGAAATCGATGGTAAAGACCACCTTGCCCGGAATGATGTTGCGGGAGTTGGGATAGACGTCGATATGGCCGATGGCGCCCACCGCATTGGGGGCGTTGTCCATGGCGATGTCGTGCACGAGCTCGGTGATCTGGGCGAGGCCGCGGCCGGCGTTGAGCCGCATCGACATAGGGGTGGAGCCGGTGTGGCTTTCCTTGCCGGTGACGGTGCATTGCACCCAGCGCAGGCCCTGGCCATGGGTGACGACACCGATATCCTTGCCCTTGGCTTCCAGGATCGGCCCCTGCTCGATGTGCAATTCGAACAGCGCGTGCATCTTCCGGGCACCCACTTCCTCGTCGCCCTTCCAGCCGATGCGCTCGAGCTCGTCGCCGAAGCGCTTGCCCTTGGCGTCGACCTTGTCATAGGCCCAATCCTGGGTGTGGACGCCGGCAAACACGCCCGACGCCAGCATGGCCGGTGCAAAGCGGGTGCCTTCCTCGTTGGTCCAGTTGACCACGACGATCGGGTGCTTCGTCTTGATGTCGAGATCGTTGAGCGTGCGGACCAGTTCGAGGCCTGCGAGCACGCCGAGCACGCCGTCATACTTGCCGCCGGTGGGCTGGGTGTCGAGGTGCGAGCCGACATAGACCGGCAGCGCATCGGGATCGGTGCCGGGCCGGGTCATGAACATGTTGCCCATGGTGTCGACACCCATGGTCATGCCGGCCTGCTCGCACCATTTGCGGAACAGATGCCGGCCTTCGCCGTCCTCGTCGGTCAGGGTCTGGCGATTGTTGCCGCCGGCCACGCCGGGGCCGATCTTGGCCATCTCCATGAGGGAGTCCCACAGCCTGTCGGCGTTGATGCGAAGGTTGGCGGCGGGTGCGGACATGGTCGGTTCCTCTGGTCTGTTCCGTTTTCGGACCACCCCGGAACCGCCCGGGGTGGTGGTTCGTAAGTGCTGCCTCAGCTCGGGAAGGTGAACACCGCGCCGGACTTGATGCCGTTGGGCCAGCGCGAGGTGATGGTTTTCAGCCGCGTGTAGAAGCGAACGCCTTCCGGGCCGTAGATCGAGTGATCGCCGAACAGCGAGCGCTTCCAGCCACCGAAGGAATGATAGGCCACCGGCACCGGGATCGGCACGTTGACGCCGACCATGCCGACCTCGATGGAATCGGAGAAGGCACGGGCCGCGTCGCCGTCGCGGGTGAAGATGGCGGTGCCGTTGCCGTATTCGTGGTCGTTGATCATCTTGACGGCGTCGTCGAAGGTTCCGGCGCGGACGACCGAAAGAACAGGTCCGAAGATCTCTTCCTTGTAGATGCTCATGTCGGTGGTGACGCGGTCAAACAGCGTGCCGCCGACGAAGTAGCCGTTCTCGTAGCCCTGCAGCGAGAAACCGCGGCCGTCGACCACCAGCTCGGCGCCTTCGTTCACACCCTGATCGATGTAACCGAGCACCTTTTCCTGATGCTGCTTTGTAACCACGGGGCCCATCTCCGCCGTGTCGTCGCTGGCCGGGCCGATCTTGAGCGCCTCGACGCGGGGCTTGAGTTTTTCTACCAGTGCGTCCGCGGTCTTCTCGCCGACGGGGACGGCAACGGAAATCGCCATGCAGCGCTCGCCGGCCGAGCCATAGCCCGCGCCCATCAGCGCATCGGCGGCCTGGTCCATGTCGGCGTCGGGCATGACAACCATGTGGTTCTTGGCCCCGCCGAGCGCCTGCACGCGTTTGCCGTTGGCGGTGCCGCGCGAATAGACATACTCGGCAATCGGGGTGGAGCCGACGAAGCTGACCGCCTTGATGTCGGGATGGTCGAGCAGCGTGTCGACGGCGAGCTTGTCGCCATGAACAATGTTCAGAACCCCTTCCGGAAAACCCGCTTCCTGGAACAGTTTCCAGGCCAGCATCGGGGCGGAAGGATCGCGTTCGGAAGGCTTGAGCACGAAGGTGTTCCCGCAGGCGACCGCAATCGGATACATCCACATCGGTACCATGGCCGGGAAGTTGAACGGGGTGATACCGGCGACGACGCCGAGCGGCTGGCGGTCGGCGATGGAATCGACCCCCGGTCCGACATTGCGGGAAAAATCACCCTTGAGCAGATTGGGAATGCCGCAGGCGAATTCCACCACCTCGATGCCGCGGGCGACCTCGCCGAGGGCGTCATCGTGGGTCTTGCCGTGCTCGCGCGAGATTTCGCGGGCGATGTCGGCGGCGTGCTTGTCGAGCAGTTCCTTGAACTTGAACATGAAACGGGCGCGCTTCAGAGGGGGCATGGCGCCCCAGGCCGGTTGCGCTGCCTTGGCGTTGGCGACGGCCGCGTTGATTTCCTCGACGGTGGACAGCGGAAGTTCGGCAATCTGTTCGCCGGTGGCCGGGTTGAAGACAGCGGAACGGCGATCCGAGCCGGATTGGGTGAGCTTGCCGCCAACGGCGTTTTCGATGATCTGCATGGTCAAGCGACCCCCATGAGTACTTTGCGCAGTTTTTCGAACAGTTCGTCGATCTGTTCCTTCGAGATGATCAAGGGCGGTGAAAGCGCGATGATGTCGCCCGTCGTGCGGATCAGCAAGCCGTCATCATAGGCCTTGAGGAAGGCGGAGAAGGCACGCTTTGTCGGCTCGCCGGCAATCGGATCGAGCTCGATGGCGCCGATCAGGCCGGTGTTGCGGATGTCGATCACATGCGGGCAGTCTTTCAGTGAATGCAGCTGCTCTTCCCAGTAGGGCGCCAGTTCCGCGGCACGGGTCAGCAGGCCCTCTTCCTTGTAGGTGTCGAGCGTGGCAAGGGCCGCGGCCGAGGCAATCGGGCTGCCCGAATAGGTGTAGCCGTGGAAGAACTCGATCATGTGCTCGGGGCCCTGCATGAAGGCATCATGAATTTCCGAGGTCACGAACACCGCCCCCATCGGGATGACGCCGTTGGTCAGTCCCTTGGCGGATGTGATCATGTCGGGCATGACGTCGAAGTGCTGAGCGGCAAAGGGCGAGCCGAGACGGCCAAAGCCGGTGATGACCTCGTCGAAGATCAGCAGGATGCCGTGCTTGGTGCAGATCTCGCGCAGTTTCTTGAGATAGCCCTTCGGCGGGATCAACACGCCGGTGGAGCCGGCGACCGGCTCGACAATGACCGCTGCGATGGTAGAGGCGTCGTGCAGGGTGACGATGCGCTCGAGTTCGCTCGCCAGATCGCCGCCATGCTCGGGCTCACCCCTGGTAAACGCGTTCTGCTTCGGCAAATGGGTATGCGGCATGTGGTCGACACCGGTCAGCAAGGTGCCGAACATCTTGCGGTTGGTGACGATGCCGCCGACCGAGATGCCGCCGAAATTGACGCCGTGATAGCCGCGCTCGCGGCCGATCAGGCGGGAGCGGGACCCGTCGCCCTTCACCCGGTGATAGGCGAGCGCCACCTTGAGCGCGGTTTCGACCGACTCGGATCCCGAGTTGGTGAACAGCACATGGTTCATGCCCTCAGGCGCAATGTCGACCAGCCGGTTTGCGAGTTCGAACGCTTTCGGATGGCCCATCTGGAAAGCGGGGGCGTAGTCCAGCTCACCTGCCTGCTGGGCGATCGCCTCGGTGATCTTCGGGCGGCAGTGACCGGCATTGACACACCACAGGCCGGCGGTGCCGTCGAGGATCTGGCGGCCGTCGGAGGAGGTAAAATGCATGTCCTTGGCGCCGACCAGCATGCGCGGGTTCTGCTTGAACTGGCGATTGGCCGTAAACGGCATCCAGAAGGCGCGCAGATCGTTGGGGGTGGTGTTGAGCCGGTTTGACATGGCTGGTGCGCCTCCTGACGCAATGAGTTCCCGATCGTTGGTCAATAGCCCCTTGCCAGGCTTGTATTTCGCACAACAGCTGAAGGACGAAAATATTGACTGTTTGATAAAACTCTAGCAGGGTCAATATTCCGGTCAAGGCAAATTCGGCCATATCCGTAACAGCTCTGTCGGGACAAACTATGGCCGGACCAGGGGATGACATGGAGCGCACAACTTGAAGGCTAGAGCCACGGAAACCCAGCGCAAGACCCGCATCCAGATGGAGAATGAAGAACGGATTCTCGATGCGGCGCTTGAGGAGTTTTCGGCGCATGGCTTTCGCGGCGCCACCATCGACCGGATCGCCGAGCATGCCGGCATGTCAAAGCCCAACCTGCTGTATTATTTCCGCCGCAAGCAGGACATGTACGAAGCGCTGATCGCGCGTTTGCTCAAGACATGGCTCGAGCCTTTGCGGGAGCTTGATGCAACCGGTGACCCGTTGCCGGAACTGCAGTCCTACATTCGCCGCAAGCTTGAAATGGCGCGTGATTTTCCGCGCGAGAGCAGGCTTTTCGCCAACGAGATCCTGCAGGGCGCACCGCGCATCAAGCGCCTTCTCGAGAGCGAGCTCAAGCCCTTGGTCGACGAGAAGGTCGAAGTCCTGCATGGCTGGATGAAAGACGGGCAGATCAACCCGGTTGATGCCCGCCATCTGATCTTCTCGATCTGGTCGACCACCCAGCATTATGCTGATTTCGACACCCAGGTGCAGGTCATCCTGGGGCCGGACCGCGGCTCGGAGGGCCGGTTCGAGGACGCCGCGCGCTATCTCGAAACGCTGTTTCTCGACGGGCTGCGACCCCAGGCAGAAAAAGCGGAAACGCCGCGCGTACGGGTCCCTTGAGCTTGCGGATTGTCAGCTGATCAGGCCGACCGCGCGGCGGCCTTCCTCGGTTTTCAGCGAGAAGTCATCGCCGTCATGCGCACGGCCGGCATCGGTCGCCAGCCAGGCGATCGCCTCGCCGACCCATTCGGGGGAGATGTGCTGCGACCAGTTGAGCTGGCTGACCGGATTGACGCCGGAATCCTTGATCTTGCGCTGCATGTCGGTGGCCACGGTTCCGGGAGACAGGCCGACGATACGGACATTGTCGTCAGCGTTCTCCTTGTGCGCATTGCGGGTGAGCGAGAGAACTGCGGCCTTGGTGGCGCAATAATGGCTCCACCCTTCCAGCGCACCGGTCGCCGCACCTGACGAGATGTTGATGATGACGCCGCTGCCCTGCTTTTTCATGACGGGGATTGCCGCACGCAGACCGTGATAGACCCCCTTCAGATTGACATCGACCACCTGGCCCCAGGCTTCGGGGTCGGACTCCTCGATGCGGGCAATGGGATCTATCAGACCGGCATTGTTGACGAGAATGTCGAGACTGCCAAAATGGGAGACAGCCTTGCCGATGGCCGCTTCGACATCGCTGTAGCGGGCAACGTCGCAGGCGACGGCCAGCGCCTTGCCGCCGATCTCAGTGGCGATCCGCTCACAGTCTGACGTCGAGCGCGCCGCCAGCACGACATTGGCGCCGTATCCTGCCAGGATTCGGGCCGCGGCTTCGCCAATGCCGCGGCTGGCGCCGGTGATCAATGCTGTCTTGCCGGTGAGATCGATGCTCATTGGGTAATCCTTCGTGTCGTAAGTTTTCAGCCACCGATAGCGCAGGATGCTGCAATGGCCAAGCGGTGGACGCCAACCGTCTCTCAACTCGGTGTAATCCGATTCAGGTGAGAAGATCAGAAAGAAGCCAAGCGAGCACCTCTCGCGGATTATAAATCAAGAAATCTTGATATAATGCTGGCAATGGGTTCAAGCATGCGCTAAGCGAGGCAAAAGATCAGGGCGAAGGAGTCGACCATGAGCATCGTCATTCATCACAATCCGGGATGCGGGACCTCGCGGAATGTGCTCGAAATCATCCGGGCATTTGCAGAGGAGCCGGTGATTGTCGAGTATCTGCAGACCGGCTGGACCCGTCCGCAGCTGCAAGCGCTGTTTGCGGCTGCGGACCTGACACCACGCACGGCGCTGCGGGTGTCGAAATCGCCGGCCGAAGAGCTGGGCCTCACCGATCCGTCGGTCAGCGACGAAGCCATTCTGGATGCGATGCTCGAACATCCGGTGCTGGTCAACCGGCCGATCGTCTGCACGCCCAGGGGTGTGGCCCTGTGCCGGCCGTCGGAAGCCGTGTTCGCGCTTCTCGATGTTGCTTCCGGCACGCGCTACACCAAGGAAGACGGCGAGGTTGTGGTTGCACCATGAGCAAGGACATGCCCAATATCGAGCCGGAAAGCTTCCTGCGTCCCGACGTCGAAAGACTGGCCTCGCCCGGCGAGCCGGATCATCCGCCGCGGGTGCTGATGCTTTACGGATCCTTGCGGGCGCGGTCCTACTCCCGGTTCCTCACACAGGAAGCGGGACGGGTTCTCGAAGCGCTCGGGGCTGATGTGCGGGTGTTCGATCCGGCAGGGCTGCCGCTGGTCTCCGACGATGCCGAAAATCATCCGAAGGTGGCGGAGTTGCGCGAGCTCTCGCTCTGGTCGGAAGCCCAGGTCTGGTGCTCGCCGGAGCGGCACGGTGCCATGACCGGGGTGATGAAGACCCAGATCGACTGGCTGCCGCTGGCGCCGATCGGCGGGGTGCGGCCGACGCAAGGCCGGACGCTGGCGTTGATGCAGGTCAGTGGAGGATCGCAGAGCTTCAACACGCTCAACCAGATGAGGGTTCTCGGTCGCTGGATGCGGATGATCACCATTCCCAACCAGTCCTCGGTGCCCAAGGCCTTTGCCGAGTTCGACAAGGACGGCCGCATGAAGCCGTCACCATTCTACAACCGCATGGTCGATGTGATGGAAGAGCTGATGAAGTTCACGCTGCTGACGCGGGGCCGGGCGGAGTATCTCGTTGATCGCTACTCGGAGCGGGTGGAAAGCGCCGAAGCGCTTTCCCAGCGTGTAAATCAGCGCTCGATCTAGCGCGCCCGGAGAGAAAGCCCGGTTATCAGACCGCGCCGGTGTATTCGCCGCGTGCCGGGTAGTTGTTCTTGATGGCGAAGTCGAGTGCGCCGACCAGTTCGGAAAAATGCGGGCGTACGAAGGGCATGGTCTGCACCGAACCGTAATACAGGGTCTGTTCCGGCGTGACCATGAACAGGCCGGGTTCCGAGAACAATGCCGGCTCCTCGATGCCGATCGAGGTGGTGCCGCGCGAGGTGGAGATGTAAAGCCCCCATTCACGCGCCTTGGCCAGAGAGAGGTCGTAGCCGAAGCGCAATGTGTCGGCGCCGATCTTCTCGGCCATCTGGCGGGTGCGCTCCTCGCCGTCGGAACTGATGGCGATGGTGGCGACGCCGCGTTCGGCAAAATCAGCGACACGCTTCTGGAATTCGGTGAGATAGTTGGCGCAGATCGGGCAATGCAGTCCGCGATAGAAGCAGATGATGGTTCCGCGCTCTGACGCTTCTGTTGTGAAATCAAACGTCCCGTGATCAAGGGTCGGGAGTTTGAGATCCGGGGTTTTCTGGCGGGGCAGGAGCATCGGGAGACCTTTCGTTTGGGGTTGTTCGGGCACACTACAGGAATTATTGTCTGGAAAATCCCAATTAACTGACGGAAAATCCGATATGGCGCGTATCGACAGGCTCACAGCATTGATGGAGCGATTCACCTTGCAGGTGAGACCGGCGCCCTTGGAGACCGCCACGATGGTGGTGACAACAGGCCATGGCGGCAGGTTGGGCGAGATCTGGTTCGGGCGGGCCGGGGTCGGGGCAGAGCTTGCGGCCGAGAGCGTGGTGTTTGCGGCAGACGTCGACTGGGGCGGGGCGTCCAACCCGCTGCTTGCGGGCCTGCCGGAGACGTTCCGTTACGATCTGGCGTCTGACCCGGAGGCCGCAAGCCTCGTTGCCCTGATGCATTCGGAACTGGCCGCGGCGCGCTGTGGATCGGGATCGGTCATCAACCGGCTCGGCGAGGTCATGGTGGTGCGGTTGCTGCGGGCTCGAATCGAGGCAGGATCCACCGAGCCCGGGCTTTTGGCGGGGCTTTCCGATGCAAGGCTGAGCCGGGCCATCGTCGCCATTCACGGCAATCCGGGCCGCAACTGGCGAAATGATGACCTGGCGGAGGTCGCGGGGCTCTCGCTCAGCCGGTTTGCCGAAACCTTCGCCGGCGTCGTCGGTGAGACCCCGGCTGCATATCTGCGGCGGTGGCGGCTGCTGGTGGCGCGGCAGGACCTTCAGAACGGGGACCGCGTCGACGCGGTGGCGCGCCGCTATGGCTATCAGTCGGCGGAAGGGTTCGCACGTGCGTTTCGCCAGCACTACGGACAAAATCCGCTCGCCATGCGGGGCAGCGCGCCGGGTTAGGCGGTGCGGGAGAGGGAGGCGCTTTCTAGCTGATGCGAAGCCCTGTGGAGTGTCGGCGGATGCGGTTTGTCAGGCCGGTTATCGTGCGCCGGTTCCAGCCGATGGGGGTGCCGGTGAATGAACGATCTCCGGCAAAACCGGTTTTGCCTCTGTAACGCCCCTCACTGCGACAGCGGCGATACACTGTAGCGGAAATCCTGCATCTCGTCCTCGATAAGCCGCAAATCGGATTGCTGACGGCCGATCTCACGCTCGATCTCGCGGATGTCACGGCGGTTGTTATCGATCCGGCGCTCCACAGTGCGGCGGTCGTCGGTGCCGTCGCTGAGCAGTTTTTCATCCTCGCGGATCGACTGCTCCAGGCTGCGAATCCGTGATTCAAGCGAATTGATCTGGCTTTTCTTGCTGTAATGGGTGCGACCGAGATCGTAACCTTCCCGGAAGCGCGGCTCCAGGTTGGCCGGGCAGACATTGGCGTAGGACTTGCCCTGACTTCCGACGCTGAGGCCGTTGAGCGGGGTGCAAAAGCGCGGAATGCCCTGCTGGTAGCCCTGGTACCAGAGAGTCTGGTTGGCGGAGACACCTGCCTTGGCGCAGGCCTTGGCGTGGCGGGCGAAGCGGCTTTGCGGCTCATAGCCGGCCGCGCCGTCCTGTTCGCCAATGACGCGCCAGTCGGCGACGGCGCATTCTTCTTTCGACATGGTCTGGCAAGAAGCAAGCACAAGACAGGCAAGAAGAACCAGTACGGAATACAGCTTCATGATCATCCCCCGGACAATGAACAGACCCCGAAGCCTGATAGCAACTCGACGCAGGGGAGACAAGCAACAAGGCAGAGAGGTGACCGACCTGCGGACAGGATGACGGTGTCGGACGCCGTGTCCGCGACCATCGTCGTCGCACAAAAAAACCGGCCGTCGGAAAACGGCCGGTTTGTTGCGCAGATGTCTTGCAGGGGGACGCGAGTTACTCGGCAGCCTGTTTCGACATCGGGTTGTTGGGGTGCGAGGTCCAGTTGGCGTAATCATGATCGATAGGCTTGCCAGTGCGCGGATCGGTGCCTTCGGTCATCTCCACCATGGTGATGCAGTCATCAACGGGGCAGACATTGACGCAGAGGTTGCAGCCGACGCACTCGTCGTCCATCACCTCGAAATGGCGCTGGCCGTCGACCATGGAGGTGATGGCCTGGTGCGAGGTGTCCTCGCAGGCAATGTGGCAACGGCCGCACTTGATGCAGAGGTCCTGATCGATCCGGGCCTTGGTGACGTAGTTGAGGTTGAGGTACTGCCAGTCGGTGACGTTGGGCACTGCGCGGCCCTGGAAGTCGGCGATGGTGGCGTAGCCCTTCTCGTCCATCCAGTCGGACAGGCCTTCGGCCATTTCCTCGACGATCTTGAAACCGTAGGTCATGGCCGCGGTGCAGACCTGCACGGTACCGCAACCAAGAGCGATGAACTCAGCCGCGTCGCGCCAGGTCTGGACACCGCCGATGCCCGAGATCGGAAGCCCGTGGGTTTCCGGATCGCGGGCGATCTCGGCAACCATGTTGAGCGCGATCGGTTTGACCGCCGGGCCGCAATAGCCGCCATGGGAGCCCTTGCCGTCGATGGTCGGCACCGGCGCGAAATTGTCGAGATCGACTGAGACGATCGAGGAGATGGTGTTGATCAGCGAAACCGCATCGGCGCCACCGGCCTTGGCGGCACGCGCCGGGTAGCGGATGTCGGTGATGTTGGGCGTCAGCTTCACGATGACGGGCAGTTTGGAGTAGTGCTTGCACCACTCCGCCACCATCTGAATGTATTCCGGCACCTGACCGACAGCTGATCCCATGCCGCGCTCGCTCATGCCGTGCGGGCAGCCGAAATTGAGCTCGATGCCATCGGCGCCGGTGTCCTCGACGCGCGGCAGAATGGCTTTCCAGCTTTCCTCGTCGCAGGGAACCATGATCGAGGCAATCAGGGCGCGGTCGGGCCAGCGCTTCTTGACCTCGGTGATTTCCCTCAAGTTGACTTCGAGATCGCGGTCGGTGATCAGTTCGATATTGTTAAGACCCAGAAGCCTGCGGTCCGGACCCCAGATGGCGCCGTAGCGTGGCCCGTTGACGTTGACGACCGGAGGGCCGGCCTCGCCAAGGGTTTTCCAGACGACGCCGCCCCAGCCGGCCTCGAAGGCGCGCTCGACATTGTAGGCCTTGTCCGTCGGCGGCGCCGAGGCGAGCCAGAACGGGTTGGGTGATCTGATACCGAGAAAATTGGTGGAAAGGTCAGCCATGATATCTCTTCCTCCCTCAAGCCATCAGGGCTTTGTGAATGCTTTCAGCAGCGACCTTGCCGTCTTCGACGGAGGCCACGGTGAGGTCCTCGCCACCGGCGACACAGTCGCCGCCGGCCCAGATCTTGCTGTGCGAGGTGCGGCGATGCTCATCGACGCGGATGCGGCCCTTCTCCAATTCGATCGCGCAGCCGGCGAGTGGTGCCGGATCGGGCGTCTGGCCGATGGCCTTGAACACCTGGTCGGCTTCGATGGTGACCATTTCGCCGGTCCCGACCAGCTTGCCGGAAGCATCGAGTTCGGTCTTTTCCAGGGTGACGGCCTTGACGGCCCCGTTTGAGACCGCGAGGCCTTTCGGCATCATCCAGTGACGGATCGTGATGCCATTGGTCTGGGCCAGTTCCTGCTCATAGAGCGAGGCATTCATGTGTTCCTGGCCGCGCCGGTAGGTGATGGTCACTTCCTCGGCGCCAAGCAGCTTGGACTGCATCGCCGCATCGATTGCGGTCATGCCACCGCCGATGACGACAACCCGGCGTCCGACTTCCAGCTGGGAAAGATCTTCCGCCTGACGCAGCACCGCAATGAAATCGACGGCATCGATAACGCCGTCTGCATTCTCACCTTCAAGGCCCAGTGCGTTGACGCCGGGAAGACCGACACCGAGGAATACCGCGTCGAATTCAGCCGAGAGCTGGTCGAGGGTGATGTCGCGGCCGAGCGCCTTGCCGTTTTCGATGGTGATGCCGCCGATCTGCAGGATGAAGTCGACCTCGTCCTGGGCAAAATCATTGGTCGTCTTGTAGGACGCGATGCCATATTCGTTGAGACCGCCGGCCTTCTCGCGGGCCTCGAAGACGGTAATGTCATGGCCGTAAGTGGCGAGGCGGTGGGCGCAGGACAGGCCGGCCGGGCCGGCGCCGACGACGGCGATCTTCTTGCCAGTGGGGGCAGCGCGGGTAAACGGATGCGGCTGCTCGCGCTCCATGAAGGTGTCGGTGGCATAGCGTTGCAGCAGGCCGATCTTGACCGGCTTGCCTTCGGCCACCTCGCGCACGCAGACCTCTTCGCACAGGGTCTCGGTGGGGCAGACGCGGGCGCACATGCCCCCCATGATGTTCTGCTCGAAAATCGTCTTGGCCGAACCGACCGGGTTGTCGGCCTGGATCTTGCGGATGAACATCGGAATGTCGATCGATGTCGGACAGGCTGTCATGCAAGGCGCATCGTAGCAGAAATAGCAACGGTCAGCCTCGACCAACGCTTCGTGGTGCGTCAGCGGCGGATGGATGTCGGAAAAATTTTCGATGTAGTCATCGGCGGAAAGGCGGTGCGCCTTCACATCGTTTGTCTCGGATACAGTCATCAGGACCCCTCTCGTTGCGAGAACCTCTTTTGCGGTCTTTTGTACGGGGCTACTCCTCAGCGCCCCATTTCGCCGCCATTTGATGAGAATGAAGCGGTTTTATCAAAAGGTCAAATTTTTTATCAAATGATCAAAAATTGACTTTTTCGGTCAACATTGCGCTTCCCGCAAAGCCGGTTAAAACTGCTTCCAAACAAGGAGCATGCAGTGACCGACTACCCGATTACCGACTACGACGATGCCTATGCGAACGGTGCCCACATCGACGGGGCCGCAGAGTTTCCACCCCGCTGGACCGCCCAGGCCGAGACTTTCCGCGCGCAGCTCGGCCAGGCGGGCAGGGCGCGGCTCGATCTGAGCTATGGGCCGGCGCCGAGCAACCATCTCGATCTGTTTCTGCCCGAGGGGAGGCCAAAGGGATTGGCGGTCTTCGTGCATGGCGGTTACTGGAAAGCCTTTGACAAGTCCTACTGGTCGCATCTGGCGGCAGGTCCGCTGGCTCATGGTTTTGCGGTGGCGATGCCGAGCTACACGCTGTGTCCCGGCAACCGGATCTCCGGCATTGCGCGCGAGATCGCCGCGGCAATCAGCCTGGCGGCAGGCGAGGTGGACGGTCCGGTTCGCCTGACCGGTCACTCGGCCGGTGGCCAGCTGGTAACGCGGATGATCAGCGGCGCGGCACTGCTCGCCGGTGACGTGCTCGACCGCATCGCGGGCGTGACCTCGATTTCCGGCGTCCACGATCTCAGACCCCTTCAGCGAACCGGGATGAACGATGTTCTGGCAATCGGTGCAGCCGAAGCGCAAGCGGAGAGCCCGCTGCTGCTGGTGCCGCTGGCCTCCATTCCGGTCATGGCCTGGGTGGGCGCTGACGAGCGACCGGAGTTCGTGCGGCAGAACCGGGCGCTCTACGAGGTCTGGCGCGGCTTTCCCATGCCCGTTCAAATGCACGAAGAAGCGGGCAAACATCATTTCGATGTCATTGACGGCTTGGCGGATGCAGATCATCCGCTTTGCCGAGCGTTTCTCGGGCTTGAGGGCTGATCTGCGGCGGCTGGGAGAGAGGGCGGGGACGGCAGGTTAAGCCTTTGTTTATGGCAGCATTCTAACCTGATTGCTTCAACACATGCATTTCGGCCATCAGGGCCGCCGTCCTTCCCGATCGAGCAATCCGGAAACAGCCATGACGCACCATAAGGCCATGATCGGCCTCATTGCCCTGCTGGCAGTCCATGTCCTGCCGTCCCGTACCGCGGCAAGTGAGATGATGCCTGATCCGGCGATTGCTCAAGCGGCAATGGCTGGCGAATGGTGGGCGACCCCCAATATCGCGTTGGACTACCAGGCCGGTGCGCTGTGCGCGCGTGTGGCCGGCGGCACGGCGGATCCGTGGGACGCGATCATCGGCTTCGACGGCCTGGCTCTGACAAGGGGCGAGCGATACCGGATGACGGTCACCGTGTCGGCGGAGCCGGGCGGGCCGATGCGTGCGCTGGCGCAAGAGGGTGTCGAGCCCTGGACGCCGGAGGGCGAGATCGTCAGGCGGCTCGGTCCCGGCAAACAATCTTTGACCACGGATTTCACCGCCGAGGCGTCCCACGCAAAGGCGCAACTGGTCTTCCAGCTTGGCGGTTCGGAGGAAAGCTGGCGCTTTTGTGTACATGCGGCATCACTTCAATCCGGCCAGGCCCCGGTGACACAGTCGGTTGCTGCTGCGCCTTCGGCAATACGGGTCAATCAGGTGACCTATTTCCCCGATGGACCGAAGCGCGCGACGCTGGTGCGCAAGGACCGTGCCCGCGCCGAGTGGAAACTGCTGACGGCCTCGGGCGAGACAGTTGCGTCGGGCATGAGCAAATTTCTCGGTTTCGATGCGTCGTCGGAGCTTACCGTGCACGGCATCGATTTCGGTGGATACCGCAAGCCTGGTGATGGCTACCGGCTGGTTGTCGACGCCGAGACCAGTCCGCCCTTTTCGATTTCGGGCGATGCCTATGAAGAGTTGCGGGCTGATGCGCTGGGTTATTTCTACAAGGTGCGCAGCGGCGTCGAGATCCGGGAAGATCTGGCCGGCAAAGGCTATGGGCGCCCGGCCGGGCACCTCGGCAGACCGCCCAATAAGGGCGACACCGCTGTGGGCTGCGTCGACACCCGCACAGCCCGCAAGGTCTACGGCAAGGCATGGAGCTGCGGCTACAAGCTCGATGTTGCCGGCGGCTGGTACGATGCGGGCGATTTCGGCAAATACGTCGTCAATGGCGGCATCGCCACCGCACAGCTGCTTGGCGTCTATGAGCGGGCGCTGCATCAAACCCGCGGCACGTCTCCGGCGCTTGAGGATGGTCTGGTTCGGATTCCCGAATCCGGCAACGGTATCCCGGATATTCTTGACGAAGCGCGGTGGGAGCTTGATTTCCTGATGTCGATGACGGTTCCCGAGGGGGAGCCTTTTGCCGGAATGGCGCATCACAAGATGCACGGCAATCGCTGGTCGGCCTCGCCCAGCCTGCCGCACCGTGACCGCGAACTGCGGGTGCTGCATCGTCCCTCGACGGCTGCAACGCTCAATCTGGCCGCTGCGGCAGCACAAGGCGCGCGGCTGTTTGCGCCGTTTGACAAGGCCTATGCCGACCGGCTGCTCGCCGCGGCCGTCCGGGCCTATCGCGCGGCCGAAGCCAACCCGGCGCTCTATGCCCCCTACACCGACGGCAGTTTCGGCGGCGGCGATTATCAGGATGACGATGTCAGCGACGAATTCTACTGGGCGGCGGCGGAGCTGTTTCTAAGCACCGGCGACCAGGCCTGGCTGGAGCGGGCCAAGGCTTCGCCGCACTGGGCCGGCCCGGTGTTCCGTTCCTCCGGGTTCGACTGGCGTTCGGTGGCAGCGCTTGGCCGGCTTCATCTGGCCTCGGTTCCGTCGAAACTGCCGAAGCGCGACCTGAAGGCGGTTCAGTCCTCGGTCAGAGACGCCGCTGAAGCCTATCTTCGGGACCAGCAGAAAGAAGCATTCGGCTTCTTGTACCACAACTCGCATTTTGGCTGGGGCTCGAACCATTTGCTGATCCAGAACATGATCGTCGTGGCGACGGCCTACGACATCACCGGCGACAGACGCTATCTGCAGGCGGTGCGCGAGAGCATGGACTATATTTTCGGCCGCAACGCACTGGGGATTTCCTATGTCACCGGCTATGGCACCACCTATGCCTATCGGCAGCACTCAAACATGTTTGCGGCCTCCATCGATCCCTACTACCCGGCGGTGCCAAGGGGCGCGCTTGCGGGCGGACCGAACAGCGGCCTTGCTGACGACTATGCCATTTCCAGGCTCGAGGGTTGTGCGCCGCAGGCCTGCTATGTCGACGATCCGCGTTCTTTCTCGACCAACGAAATTGCCATCAACTGGAATGCGCCGCTGGCGTGGATGGCCTCGTTTCTGGCCGATACGCACTGAGTAACGTGGCGGTGCTAGGCCGCGCTGGGCTGTCACCAGGGCAGTGGGTTTCCATTGTAATCGAAGAAGCCGCCTGTCTGTGTTGGCGTCAGGCTGTCGAGTACGCCCATCAACAGGGCGGCTGCTTCCTGTGGCTGGCGGACGGTCAGGCCGTTCTTGGCAAAATCCGATGACAAGCCGGTGTCGACGGTTCCCGGGTGCAGGGCGACGCAAATGGCCGCGGGCTTTCGACGGGCCAGTTCTATGGCGGCGGTGTGGACAAGCTGGTTGAGGGCTGCCTTGGAAGCGCGATAGCTGTACCAGCCGCCAAGCGTATTGTCGCCGATCGAGCCAACCTTGGCCGACAGCGTGGCAAAGACCGATCTGCCTGTTTTGGGCAGAAGCGGCAGGAAGTGCTTCATCAGCAATGCCGGACCGATGGCATTGACGGCAAAGGCGCGGGCCATGTGTTCGGGGGTGATGGCGGAAAGCGATTTCTCGGGCGCGAAACCATCACCGTGCAGAAAACCGGTGGCATCGAACACCAGCCGCAACTCGGCCTGCCGCGCCTTGAGACCATTGGCGGCGCGGATGATGCTTTCCTCGTCGAAAAGGTCGAGCGCGGGGTCCGATCGCCGCGACAGACCAATCACCTCGGTGAAGGTCCCGGATTGCTCCAGGGCTGCCACCATCGCGGCACCGATCCCGCCGGTGCCGCCGATGACGACTGCTGTTCCACCTGTTTCATTGCTGTCCATGCGGCAGCTCCATTGTCCCGGTCGCCGCAGGCTGGTCCTTACCCGGCGTGGCGGGTCATCACCATCATGTAGTCTGCCAAAAACATCTGCGGATCGGTGTCGACCATGACCATATGGTTCGGTCTTCCGTCAAAGCAACGGGCGCGGCTTGCCGTGCCGCCGGGCTGGAACAGGGTCTGGCCGATGGAAGCACCGTCGGTGACCACGCAAAGCGCGCCTTTCTGCAGGCGGAACGCTCCGGGGACAGTAAGCCAGGAAAGAGCCATGACGTCATGCGGAACACACCCGGCCAACCCGAGGTGAGAACGGTAGAAGCGGGCGTAGAATTCCGCCATGGCTGCCAGAGGTGTGCCGAGTGCGGGGTTTTCCTTTGCCAGCGCCTGCATGAAATCGGGCGTGAAGACCACCGGCATGGTGCAATCGAGCGGGGCCAGAACCAGCGGCCACGAAGCTGCGAAAACCAGGTCGGCGGCGTGGGGGTCATTCCAGATATTGGCCTCGGCGACCGGGGTGACATTGCCCTTCTTATGCACCGCCCCGCCCATGACGATCACCGCCTTCAGGCGCGTTGCCACCTCCGGGTCGCGTTCGAGCAGTCTGGCGAGGTTGGTCAATGGTCCGACGGCGCAGAGCGTGATTTCGCCCGGGTAACGTTTCGAGGCTTCGATGATGTAGTCGGCAGCATCGAGCGCATGCTTGCTGCGGGACGAGGCTGGAATGTCGACTTCGCCAAAACCGTTGCGGCCGTGGACCAGGTAACTGGGTTCATTGCCCGGGATCGTCAGCGGCGCGGCTTCGCCTTCTGCGACATCTGCATCACAGCCCCAGTGGTCGAGAAGGGCGAGCGCGTTGCGGGTTGCTTCATGAGTCCGGACATTACCAAAAATCGTTGTCAGCGCCAGCAGCTCTATATCCGGATGGGCAATGGCATAGGCGATGGCCATTGCGTCATCGATCCCTGGATCAGTGTCTATGATAACTTTGTGCTTCATCGCGATTTCCTTGTTGCTGTCGGACCTCCAATGGCACGGCGGGAGCGTCGTCACAAGAAAACTGAGTAACAAGGTAAGGCCGGAGCAAGATTACTTGTTCATTTTCCCCAGCGACCGGCGGCATGGCAGGTTTTCCTGCCGTCGCTTGATGGGCGTTGTTCTCGCCGGATGACGCCCGTCAGCTTTCAGAGCCGCTGAGTGGTGCTCGGGCCACATTCGTGCACAAGCTTCCGTCCCGCTTCCCGCACCAGATCTTTGCGGTGGCAACCTTGTGGCGTCCCGTCTTGCCGGAATTTTCTGGCAGTCAACGATTTCGCGCCCTGTTTGCCGGGGCTGGCACTTTCAAGTGTATTTCCCTCATGAATTGCAGGCTCATCTTGTGCAGCTGCGATTAATTCAGTGATGCCTCTGTTGTTAACGGTGCCTTAAAAACATTTCTCCAATTTTTGGCAAAAAGGAGAGGAAGATGGCCCTGATGAGAAGCATACTCGCCGCCGCAGCTTTCGGGGGCGTGATCATGTCGCCGGCGTCTGCACAGACGATTGCCCCGGACGTCGACAGCCTGATCACACCTTCGGTGATTGAAGACATGCGCGAGTGGATCGAGACCGACATCGTGCGGATTTCGATCGGTGCACAGAACGCGCGGTTGCAGAAATTGCCGCAGGACCAGATCGATGCGCTGGACATTCAATGGCAAGAGGAGCGCGAAAGCGACGACAAACCGCTGATTGCCGCAACGCTGTCCAACCCGCTTTCTGTTTATCTCACTCGTCTGCAGGGCAAATCACTCGGTCTTTACGCCGAGATCTTTGTCATGGACCAGAATGGGCTGAATGTCGGCCAAAGCTCGATCACCGGCGACTTCTGGCAGGGTGACGAGGCCAAGTTTCAGAAAACCTATGATGTATCCGGTGATGCCTTGTTCATCGATGAGCCCGAATGGGACGAGGACAACAAGATCTGGCGCGGGCAGGTGAGCTTCACCATTACCGACGAAGGCAAATCAATCGGTGCCGTGACGATGGAAGTCAATCTGACTGAACTCGAGCGGCGCACAGCTGCTGGTGCATGACGCAAGAGCAGCAATCAGCGTCGTGAATGGCTTCATGCATGAGGCCGCGACCCGGCAGACCTAACAGGACGTCCAATATGCTCAAGAATTTATCTGTCAGCAAAAAGGGCTTTGCGGCCTTTGCCATTCTCGCCTTCATTGCCATCGGAGCTTCCAGCCTGATCTACATGCGGGCAACGACCGCAAACGAACTTGCTCGAAACAGCCAGACGATGGCGGATTTGCTGGCACAAACCGCCGGTCTCAATGCCGATGTCAGCAAGGCCAATCTTCAGGTCAAGAATTTCCTGCTGACCGGCAACCGGGAGTTCGTCGCAGCGTATGAGCAAACAAGTGCTGCCGTTGATGCGAGAATTGAGAAGCTGGAAGGGCTTTACGCCGCCCATGCAGCCAGCGAAAGCGCGGTCCTTGGCGAAGCCGCTGCGGTGTTGGGCGAATGGCGGAGCAGTGTGGTCGACCGTCAGATCAAGTTGATGCGCGACCCGATGACCGTGGAAACGGCTCGCGTGCTGGAACTCACCGGCGAGGGGCAGGCGTTGCTGGGTGAATTCGGCAACAAGGTTGGCGCGCTGATCGGCAGCATCCAGCAAAAGAGCGCGTCTGCATCAAATGAACAGATGCAGGCCCTCTCCGCCGTCGAGACGATCAGCCTTGTCGCTTCCATTATCGTCGCACTGGTGGCGGCCGGCATGGGACTGCTGAACTTCCAGCTGGTTTCCCGTCCGCTTGGCCGCCTGGCCGACGCCACGCAACGGCTTGCCAATGGCGATCTTGATGTGAGCATCGACAAGGGCGGCAAGGACGAGATCGGCAAGATGGCAGCGGCCATGCAGATCTTCCGTGAAGCCGGGATCGCCAATCAACGGCTGCAGGCCGAAGCCGAAGAAAACCGCAAACAGGCTGAATCGGACCGTATCGCGGCCCAGGAAAAGGCCGAAGCGGATGCAGCAGAGCGGCTCAGGATCGCGACATCGGGCCTTGCGACCGGCCTGCAGCGGCTCGCCGCAGGGGATCTTTCCTTCCAGCTCGAAGAAGCCTTTGCGCCGGACTTCGAAGCACTGCGTCATGACTTCAACACCTCGGTCAAGCAGTTGGGCTCGACCATGGCGTCGATCACGGAAAGCGTCGCGATGATGGAGACCGGCACCCGCGAAATCGCCAACGGCACTGATGACTTGTCCAAGCGCACCGAGCGGCAGGCCGCGGCGCTTGAGGAAACAGCCGCGGCTGTGGAGGAGATCACGTCCAATGTGGTCAACTCGACCCAGCGGACCGAAGAAGCGCGCAATGTTGCCTCCCAGGCCAACACCTCGGCCAACCAGTCCTCCGAGGTTGTCGGCCAGGCCGAAGAGGCGATGCGCCGGATTGAGGAGAGCTCGAAGCAGATTTCCAACATCATCGGTGTGATCGACGAGATCGCGTTCCAGACCAATCTGCTGGCGCTCAATGCCGGCGTAGAGGCTGCGCGTGCCGGTGAAGCAGGCAAGGGTTTTGCGGTCGTCGCCCAGGAAGTGCGCGAGCTGGCCCAGCGCTCGGCCAATGCCGCCAAGGAAATCAAGGAGCTAATCGAGAACTCCTCGACGGAAGTCTCCAGCGGTGTGGATCTGGTGCGCAAGGCCAGCGAAGCACTTCGCACCATCGGCGGGTTCATCACCGACATGAACACCCACATGGATGCGATCGCGATTTCTGCCAAGGAACAGTCGACCGGGTTGTCGGAAGTCAACCAAGCCGTCAGCTCGATGGACCAGACCACGCAGCAGAACGCGGCCATGGTGGAGCAGTCCAATGCTGCATCGTCGGAACTTGCCGCCGAGGCGGCAAAGCTTCGGGAACTGATTTCACAGTTCACCATCGATGGCTCTGCGATGGTTCAGTCGCGCGCCCTGCGCTCGACAGCACAGACAATGGCCAGGGCCGTCGCGGTCGAGGCTCCCCGTCCCACCGCCAGACCGAAGCAGCCGCCGGTCATGCGAAGCCAAGGCAATGCAGCCGCGGCTGCGGACAGCTGGGAAGAGTTCTGAGGCGGCCGCTGAAAGCTCTGAACACCATCCGCACATGCAAAAGCCCGCTTCTTACGAGGCGGGCTATTTCTATCGGTTGGCAGAGGAATGTCTGACCCAACTCATCCGCGGGAGAAACTTGGTTTCCAGCGTGCCATCAGTGCGGAATTGGTGACAACGCTGACCGATGAAAAGGCCATGGCCGCGCCGGCAAAGACCGGGGGCAGAATTCCAAACGCTGCAAGCGGGATGCCGATGACATTGTAGACAAAGGCCCAGCCGAGGTTCTGCCGGATGGTACGCCGCGTTCTGGCCGCAACATCGAGAGCCGCGGGCACCAGCCGCAGGTCGGGGCGCATCAGGGTGATGGCGGCCGCCTCGCGGGCAGCGTCTGCGCCGGTGGCCATGGCAATCCCAAGATTTGCTGCGGCCAGCGCCGGGGCATCGTTCAAACCATCCCCGACGAAAGCGACATGCCCGCCGGTGCTTTTCGTCAGCTCGCGGATGATCTCCAGCTTCTGGTCTGGAAGCAGGCCGGTACGGACATTGCTCACTCCGGCTTCGGCCGCGATCGCCATGGCTGCCGCCTCGTTGTCCCCGGTCAGCATGACGCTATCCAGGCCCCTGGCGGAGAGGTCATCGAGCGCCGCACGGGTTTCGGGGCGGATCCTGTCAGCCAGCCGGATGACGCCGAGCAACCGGTCACCTTTAGCCACCCATGCCAGTGTCCCGGCTGCGTCGCGGGCGTCCGTGGTTTCCGCGGCGGAAGTGTCGACCCCGGCGTCGGTGAGATAGCACTCAGTCCCCACCATGATCTCGACCGCGCCATTCATGCCCTGCAACCCGCGTCCCGGCACTGCACGGATCCGGGTGGCCGGCTCGATACTGACGCCCTGCCGTGCGGCATGGTCGAGAATGGCCCGGCCGAGCGGGTGTTCGCTGCCGGTTTCGACCGAGCCGGCCAGGGCCAGCAATTCGTCCGCAGTCGTTGTGCCGACCGGATGAACGCCAACGACTTCGGGAGCGCCCATGGTCAGCGTGCCGGTCTTGTCGAAGGCGACAAGCTTGATGTCGGTGGCGCGTTCCAGGGTCTCGATATCACGGATCAGAATGCCCGATCTCGCGGCGGCGCCGGTGCCGGCCACGAGCGCGGTCGGCGTGGCCAGCCCGAGGGCACAGGGGCAGGCGATCACCAGCACGGCTACGGCTGCGACCATTGCGGTTTCGACACCCGCGCCGGTGAAGAGCCAGCCGGTGAATGTGACCAGGGCGATGACAAGAATGAGCGGAACGAAGACTGCGGAAATCCGGTCGACGAGCTTTTGCACCGGCGCATGGCCGGTCTGGGCCTCCTCGACCAGCCGGGTCATCCTTGCCAGTCGTGTGTCGGCACCGGCGGCGCTGACTTCGACCTCAAGAACGCCATCGGTGTTGGTTGTTCCGGTGATGACCGGATCACCGGGCCCACGCGATACCGGCATGCTCTCGCCGGTGACCATGGCCTCGTCCAGCGCAGAGCTGCCGTTGCGGATGATGCCATCGGCCGCAACCCGCATGCCGGGCCGGATGATGATCACATCCCCGGCTGCCAGGCGCTCGACCGGGATGGTGCGGACGGATCCGCTCAGCGTGACCAGTTCAGCAGTGTCGGGCTGCAGCCTTCCAAGCGCGCGCAAGGCCCCAGCTGCGCCGGACTTGGCGCGGGCTTCCAGGTACTTGCCAAGCATGATCAGGGTGAGCACGACGGCGGCCGCTTCAAAATGCAGATGCGAGGCCATCTCCGTTTCACTGCCTGAATGGTTGCCCATCCAGCCATTGACCATGATCCATAGCGACCAAAGGTAGGCGACACCGGTGCCGAGGCTGACCAGCACGGCCATGTTCGCCGAGCCGCCACGAAGCGCGCCGGCGGCCTCGCGCAAGAAGCGGCTGCCCGAAACCGCCATCACACCGGTGGCAAGCAATGCCTGCCAGAGCGGCGATATCCATGCCTCCCCCAATCCGGTCATCATCGGCAACATGCCGATAACGATCGGCAGGGTGAGCAGCGCTGAAATCACCAGACGCACAAGGGTCTGGCGTTCATCGGCACGGCGGGTGGCCGCCTGTGCCTCATCGGCATCACGATGGGCCGCAAAATCATTGCGGCGCAAGACGGCACCGAACCCCGCCCGGCCGATCGCTTCGGCGAGCTTCTCCGGGTCGAGGTCGGCACCTTTGATGTCGGCGCGCTCAAGCGCGAGATTGACCTCGGCTTGCTGCACACCGGGCTGGCGGCCGAGAACCTTTTCCACGCGCGCCGAACAGCTTGCACAGGTCATGCCCGTGATGTCGAAAGTCACATGTTCGGGGCTAAAAGTCACTGTTTGGCTTCAGGACGTCACACGGGTGACGTCAAAGCCGCAATCCTCGATCGCGCCCTTGAGCATTTCGGTGAGCCCGGACCTGCTGACATCAGCTGTCAGCTTTCCGTTCTCCAGATCGACAGAAAGGTTGGAAACGCCCTCAATGGCGTTGCCGGCCTTTTCCACGGAACGCACGCAGCCACCGCAATGCATCCCGGCAATTTGCATCGACACAATCATGACAAGTATCCTTCCGTCCCTTCATATGGGGAGGCGGAGGTGAACGCGTCAAGCTCTGCGGCTCCCTGTTGCAATTGAAATCGGGACGGCGTGAATGTCTCAGTTGCAATAGATGGTGGAGAGCGTCCGCAGCATCTGGAGAACCGGCTCGGAGTTGATCGAATAATACACCGCTTGCGCTTCGCGGCGGGTCTTGACCAACTGGCGGGTTCTCAATTTGGCAAGATGTTGAGACAGGGCAGATTGGCTAAGCTCCACCTTTTCAGCAAGCGTTCCAACCTGCATTTCACCGTTTGCAAGGTTGCACAGGATCATCATCCGTTTTTGATTGCCCATCGCCGAAAGCAGGTCGGCAGCTTCTTCAGAGTGGGTTTCAAGTCGGCTAGCATCGATCATTGGTGTCATCCGTAGTCACCGCGCGGGGCGGGCATCAAGCAATTTATGCAAATACACAAAAAAGTCGTTGGCTATATTTCGACTATAAAAGGGTCAATGTACACCCCTATTTTCTCATAGCGTACGCTTGAGTTCGGTTAGTTTTGCACGCAGGCTGCCCGCATCCTTTAACGGCGAGGCAAATTCGATGCGCATCAGTTCATCGTGATTGGCCAGATCGATCCCCGCGCAATCAATACCGCAGACTTTCCAGCCGGCCCTCTTCGACTTTCCATGCAAACGGGCATAAGTGTCGACCGCATCAGCATGATCGGCATTCATCTGGGCGATGGCCCCGGTCTCGATCGCTTCAATATCTGCAATCGCCGGCGAGGTGATCAGGAGGTCGGCTGCATCGAGCACGAAGGCCTTGCCGAAGCCACCGTTCAGGCTGGCTGATTCGGGCAGCATTCTGAAGAATGTGAAATCGGGGAAATCGGCGTAAAGCGCTGCCTTCGGATGCCGTGCAATGAAGCGCGCGCGCAACCGCGAATGGGAGGTGTCATCCCTGTCGATCCGTTCGGCCCTGGTCCGCACGGTGATCCGGGGGTGGGCAAGCGGATCGCCTTTTCCCGGTTCGCCGAACAACAGCGAGGCCCGCGGATCGGCGGCCAGCGCACCGGTGTGCACCGAGAGCGCCGAGACGAGGATCAAGGGGGTGCCGTCGACATCGGTGCCGGTCAGCACCCTGCTGGCAAAGGGAAAGCCGGTGTCGGGCTCAAGCACACCGATTGCTGCAAACCGCGCTCCACGGATGAGGCGGCGCGCCAGGCGGCGTGCCTCCTCATCCGTTTCGCGAATGGTCTTGACCGGCTCCTTCATCGCGGCCGCCTGATCCTTACTTGGGCGCCATACGGATGGCGCCATCAAGCCGGATGGTCTCGCCATTGAGCATGGCGTTGTCGATGATGTGCATGGCGAGGCTGGCATATTCCTCCGGCTGCCCCAGCCGCGAAGGGAAGGGGACGGATGCGCCGAGGCTGTCCTGGACTTCCTGCGGCATGCCGAGCAGCATCGGCGTTGCGAAGATGCCGGGAGCAATGGTCATCACCCGGATACCGAAGCGGGCTATCTCACGGGCGATCGGCAGCGCCATGGCGTGGACACCGCCCTTGGAAGCCGAGTAGGCGGCCTGGCCGATCTGTCCGTCGAAAGCTGCGACGGAAGCGGTCGAGATCACCACGCCGCGCTCGCCGTCAGCCAGCGGCTCGAGCTTGGAGGCGCGGTCGGCAAACAGCCGCAGCATGTTGAAGCTGCCGATCAGGTTGACCTCGATGACCTTGCGGAACAGGTCAAGATCATGCGGGCCCTCGCGGCCGACGACGCGGACGGCCGGTGCAATGCCGGCGCAGTTGATCAGAATCCGGGCTTCGCCGTTGGCCTCTGCAGCTTCGGTGAGGGCTGCTTCGGCTGCCGCGGCGTCGGAGACGTCGCAGGCGACCGCCTTGCCACCGATTTCGGCAGCCACCTTCTCGGCCTGTTCAAGGTTCACGTCCAGCAGCGCAACCTTTGCCCCGGCCTTCGCCAGTGCGCGCGCGGTGGCGGCGCCGAGGCCGGAGCCTCCACCCGTTACAATGGCGGCCTTGCCTTTAACGTCCATATTCCGATCTCCCTAATGCACTGATTGCTTGTCCTTGTTCGTCGGTCTCAGCGGCGATGCCGCGTCAGACCCCGAACAATATCGTCGGCAGTGATGGACCCCGCCACCGCGCCTTTGTCAATAACGCCGATTGTCCCATCGCGGCGCGAAAGCGCTTCCATGACCTCTTCCAGCGGCGTTTCGGGCTTGACCGATGCCGACAGCGGCGATTGGCCGCGCAACGCGTCTGGCTTGCCCGGCGTCATCACGTCGCGGGCCGTGAGCATGGCGATCGGGTTCATGTTGGCCACGAAATCGGCGACGTAGCTGTTTTCCGGCGAGTTGACGATCTCGCGCGGTGTACCGCACTGGATGATGCGTCCGCCTTCCATGATGGCGATGCGGTTGCCGAGCTTCATGGCTTCGTCAAGATCGTGGCTGACGAAGACGATGGTCTTGCCCAGGCGGGTCTGGAGTTCGAGCAACTCGTCTTGCAGCCGGGTCCGGATCAGCGGATCGAGGGCGGAGAAGGGTTCGTCCATCAGGAGGATCGGCGCGCCGGTGGCAAAGGCGCGGGCGAGGCCGACGCGCTGCTGCATGCCGCCGGAGAGTTCGGCGACCATGCGTTCGGACCAGTCGGACAGTCCGACCAGTTCGAGCTGTTCCGCCACCCGGCGATCGCGTTCCTTTTTCGCAATGCCTGCGATTTCGAGCCCGAAGCCGACATTGTCGGCCACCGACCGCCAGGGCAACAGGCCGAATTGCTGGAACACCATCGAGACGGTGTCCATGCGCAGCTGCATCAGTGTCTTGTCGTCGCAAGCACCGACGTCGAAGGTTTCCTCGCCGCAATGAACCGTCAGGGTTCCGCGGCTGATCGGGTTGAGCCGGTTGATGGCACGCAAGAGCGTTGACTTGCCGGAGCCCGACAGCCCCATGAGGACAAGGATCTCGCCCTCATTGATGTCGACGGTACAGTCGTGCACGCCGAGAACGTCACCGGTTGCTTCCTGGATCTCGGTGCGGGACTTGCCGGCATCGGCAAGCGCCAGGCTTTCTGCCGTGTTGTCACCGAAGATGATCGAGACGTTGTCGATGCGGACCGAGCCGCGATGCTGATCCTGGCTCATGGGTTTGCTCCGATGCGCACGCGGCAGATGCGGTCGAGGATGATGGCCAGGATCACGATGGCGATACCGGCTTCAAGGCCGAGCGGAATGTTGACCGTGTTGAGCGCGCGGACCACAGGCTTGCCAAGGCCGTTTGCGCCGATCAGGGCCGCGATCACAACCATCGACAGCGACAGCATGATGCACTGGGTGAGGCCAGCCATGATGGTCGGAAGGGCCGCCGGCAATTCGACCTTGCGGAGCAATTGCTGCGGCGAGGCGCCGAAGGCCTGCCCGGCCTCGACCATTGGCCGGGGAACGGAGGTGATGCCGAGATAGGTAAGCCGGATCGGAGCCGGCGAAGCGAAGATGATGGTGACCAGCAGGCCCGGCGCAAGGCCGAGGCCGAACAGGATCAGCACCGGGATCAGGTAGACGAAGGTCGGCATCGTCTGCATAAGGTCGAGAACCGGCTGCACGAGGGTGTAGGCTTTCGGCCGGTGTGCCAGCCAGATGCCGATCGGCACGCCGATGAGCATCGACATGAAGGCGGCCGAGATCACCAGCACCAGCGTTTCGACGGTTTCCTCCCACAGGCCCTGATTGATGATGAAGGTCAGGCCAAGAACGATGCCGAGCGCCAGTTTCCAGGATCTCTGGATGCGCCAGCCGATCAAGGCAATGGCAAAGACCAGCAGAAGCGGCGGCAACCACAGCAACCCGTCGATCATGCCGTCGAGCAGGAATTTCAGTGAATCTGCAATGGCGTCGAAGGCGAATTCGAAATTGTCGGTGAGGAAATTGAAAAAGTTCTTGCCCCATTTCCCGACCGGGATTTTCCACGCGGTGATAAAATCCGCCAATCCATCCATACCCTGTCCCCCGACACACCTCGGATCCGGGGCCGCGCCATGGCCGCCCCGGATCGTATTTCAGATAACCAGTATTACATGCCGAGCTTGGCTTGGACAGCGGCAGCCGCGTCGCCGCCGTCGAAGGTGGTCACGCCTTTAAGCCATGGCTTGACCGCATCCGGGTTCGCCTTCAGCCACGCCAGTGCCGCATCATTGGCGTCTTCACCCTTGAGGATGTCATCCATGATCTTGTTTTCCATGGACAGCGAGAACTCCAGGTTCTTGATCAGCGTTCCGACATTCGGGCACTCCTCGGTGTAGCCTGCGCGCACGTTGGTGTGCACGGTTGCTGCGCCAAAGCCGGAATCTCCCATGCCGTCGAGATAGGTGATCGACATCTCACCCATGATCGGATGCGGGGTCCAGCCGAGGAAGGCGATCCACTCTTCGTTGCGCAACGCCTTCTCGGCCTGCGACAGCATGCCGGCTTCCGAGCTTTCAACAAGTTCGAAGCCATCAAGGCCATTGGCCGGATCCTCGATCATTTCCAGCACGATGCGGTTGCCGTCATTGCCGGGTTCGATGCCGTAGATCTTGCCGTCGAACTCGTCCTTGAACTTGCCGATGTCGCTCAGGCTCTTGACACCGCCCTCGGCAGCATAGGTCGGCACGACAAGGCCGTAGCCCGCACCTTCGAGGTTCTGGGCGACGGTTTCAACCGAGCCGTCGTCAAGGAAAGGCTGCACGTCGGCGGCCATCGAGGGCATCCAGTTGCCGAGAAAGACATCCATGTCCTTGTTCTTGAGCGACTGGTAGGTCACCGGCACGCTGAGCACCTGTACGTCCTGCTCGTAGCCGAGGGCGTCGAGAACGACGCCGGCGACGGCGGTGGTTGCCTGGATGTCGGTCCAGCCAACATCGGCGAAGCGCACGGTCTTGCAGGAGGCGTCGTCAGCGGCCTGAACGGTTGCGGTGGTGGCCAGAAGAAGGGCTGCGAATGTGAGGGTCATTTTTCTTGTCATTGTCGGTATCTCCCGTGTTCAAGGTGCAGAAACAACCACCTATGGGCTGCGAACTCAAGCCGCAATGCGGTCAAAATATGCATTGCAACGGAAATCGGCTGTTGAAAGCGGCGCGCCAGGGGTGGAATTCGACCACCCCGACCGGCAAAAGATATCACATCGGCGGCGCTTTGGCAGACGGACAATGCCGGTCCGGGAAACCGGCAACAGACGACAATCGGGAGCCCAGCGTGGCCAAGCTCTATTTCAGCTACTCAACCATGAATGCGGGCAAGTCCACGCTCTTGCTGCAGGCGTCCTACAACTATCGCGAACGCGGCATGCGAACGGTGCTGTTTATCGCTGCCTTCGATGACCGCGGGGGGCATGGGCGCATCGCTTCGCGCATCGGGCTCGACAGCGAAGCGCATACCTTCCGTCCGGATGACAATCTCTATGAAGTGATCGAGAGCCTGAAAGCCGAAGGTGAGATTGCCTGCGCCTTTGTCGACGAAGCACAGTTTCTCACCGAAGACCAGGTCTGGCAGCTGGCACGGGTTGCCGACCGGCTCGGCATTCCCGTCATGACCTATGGGCTGCGCACCGATTTCCAGGGCAAGCTGTTTCCCGGCTCTCAGGCGCTGCTGGCACTTGCTGACGAGCTGCGCGAAGTCCGGACAATCTGTCATTGCGGACGCAAGGCGACAATGGTGGTGCGCACCGACGACAACGGACAGGTGATCCGCGCCGGCGCGCAGATCGAGGTCGGCGGCAACGAGAAATATGTGTCCTATTGTCGGCGCCACTGGGACGATGTGATGAACCCGGAGGCATCGAAATAGCAGCTTCGCGCCATTTCAGGTGTGGTTTCAGCATGGCATTGCGGCGTGTCCCGGGTTTTGTCCGGCCGAGCACGCATTGCCCCGATGCGGGACTGCGCTATAACAGCGGTATCTGACTAACGTGAACGGAGACGAATTATGCGGTTTTCCTTATCCTTGATGTTTGGTGCTCTACTGGCGACCGGCGTTTCCGGAGCAACCATGGCGGTTGCTGCCGAAGAGAAGACGGCAGCCGAAGTGGCGATCACAGGCGATGCAAAAGCCGGTGCCAAGGTGTTCCGAAAATGTGCTGCCTGCCACAATGTCGACGAGGCCAAGAACAAGGTCGGCCCGCATCTGGTCGATATCATCGGCCGTGAGATGGCCTCGGTCGAGGACTACAAATACTCCAAGGCGATGGTCGAGTATGCAACTGAAGTCCCTGCCTGGACCGTGGAAGCCCTGGACGCCTATCTGCGCGATCCGAAGGGTGTGGTGAAGGGCACCAAGATGGCCTTTGTCGGCCTGAAGAAGGACGAGGATCTCGAGAACGTCATCGCCTATCTCAACGATCCTGCCGCCGCAGAGTAATCCCCGTCGGCTGCTTGAGGCAAAGGCCGCTTCTTAGGGAGCGGCCTTTTTTTTCGCCGCCATTGTGCCTACCTGTGATTGGCTTGCGGTTTGCGGTACGGATAACCGGTGCTAAAAGCAGTATCGCAAACTTTACTGCGACGACAAGGATATGCGCCGGTTCTCAGGCGCCCCAGAACAGGAAACCGGGCATGGCCAACATCAAGAGTCTAGACGCTGAAATCGAAAAGACACGCGCTTCGGTTGAGGAAATGCGGTCAAAAATCGACGCTTCGAGCGGGATGCTGGAAAAGATGTCCGAGGCCGATGCGCAACTCGGTGACCCGCAGTTCGATATCGAAAATGCCCGTATCCAGGACGTGTTGCGCCAGCAGCGGATGATGGAATCCAACATCGCCGACCTGATCATTGGGCTCGAAGACGCCACCAATGTGTTCGGCGCCGAGTTCGAAAGCATGAAGGGCTATTCCGGGATGGAAAAATTCATCGCCGTATTCTCCAAGGCCCGGGCGCAGCGGATGCGCAGTGACCGCGTGCGCAACATGTCGCTGTCGGGTAACCTGCAGGAACTGTTGCGGAAATCCGACAAGATCACGATGATCCTGAAAGACCAGAAGGACATTCTTGAGAGCCGCTACAAGACCTCGGAAGCCAGTCTGATCAAGGTGATCGAGCGGCGCAAGGCAACGATGGCCGATCTCGAAGCCACCCAGCAGCGGATCGAAGAGCTCAATCCGCAGCTGATGGACATCGAGAACAGGATCGCCGCCTCGACGGATCAGAAAGAACGCACAGAACTTGAAAGCGACCGCTCGAAGCTAGCCACCGAGTACAACGAGCGGCAAGCCAAGGAGCAGGAACTGCTGGCCGAAAGCCAGACGCTGGAACGCTACACCTCGATGTTCCAGACCTTCGTGGATTCGCTCAACAACCAGATCGCCGCGCAGAACACGCTGATCAACAAGCTGACGATCGATACCGAACAGCGCATCGTGCTCTACAAAGCGCTTGAGGATTCCCTGAAGACAGCGGCGCAGCAGGATGTGGCGCACAAGATCAACACGCTCGGCAGCCGGGTCGACACGGCGGCGGAAGAGACGATGGCCGGCATCGGGGCTGCGGCGCAGAGCCATATCGGAGACCTTCTGGAAATGCATGAGAAGAACATGCTTTCGACCAAGGACATCCAGCGCCGCAAGCAGCTGGCCGATGATGCATTTGCCAGGCGGTTCGCCGAGGTTCTCGAAAAGCACAATTCCGCCGACTACGTGAAGCCCTGAGCCGGCATGTTCATGTCGAGGGGACATCATGCGCGCTGACACCGGTGCTGCCGGAGCCTATTTCAGGTCGATGCGAGCAGCCTTGAAAGGCCTGCGGGTCTATCTGGCCGATGACAATTCGCCGCTCTACGCGCATGGTCTGGTCGGTCAGGTGATCATTCCCTATGTCGACCGGCTGGAGGCGACGTTTTCGGCCTGGGAAAACCGGGTCGGCTTTCTCGAGCGCTTCCGCATCAGCCAGGCCGACAGCGGGTTTCCGGCGTTTCAGCACGTGCTGACGTTGGAGAATGACCGCGCGACCGCCAGGGAACGGCTGGCCGCCATTCCCGGCGTCGACACGCTGAAGGCGGAGATGGCCGACTTCATCCTGCGGCACAAGGAATTTCCAACCGCATTGCAGGAACGGATCGCCGAGCGCCTCTATCTCGAAGACATCGGGAAGGACGCGGTGTTTGCGCCATTCATCCTGCCCGAGACCATCCGCGTGTCGGTCAATCCGAAGAACGGCCGGCCCTATTATGTCGTCCACTGGGGCGTGTTTGACGGCAGCCAGACGCTGCCGATGGTCTATATGGCGACGATTGAGGATTCGAGCGAAAGCATCGCGAAGATGCTGGTCACCAAGGACGGCAAGCTCAATCCCGATGTCGAAATCCCGCTGCCGGTGGGGGGGCTGCTCAATCCCGAGTTTGCCCGCGCCTTTGATGCCTCGGCCGAGAAGAACGGCGCCTATTCGCTGTCGCCGGTGACGATCGCGCAAAATCTCGACGCGGATTTCCAACACCTTCATCCCAAGCAGTTGCGGCGTTTCGTGCTCGGACCGTTTTATTCGGCGGGCGTGACCGAGAACTCCGACCGGATCTCGGCCATCCTGTCCAGGGTACGCAAGGACGAGAATGCCTGGCTGTTGACCTGGACCATGCAGGAAGTGTTTTCCAAGGCCGAGCGTCCGGCCAAGCGGGGGCTCTGGAGCTCGGAGCCGGCACGCGACGAGTACCACATCGACACCGATGATCTTGAAGCGACGCGGCAGGGCGTGAGCGCCTATCAGAAACACGCGCTGGTTCCGCATGAAGCCTACCAGGCGCTCTATGCATCGGGCGAGGCGGAGAGCATATTCTCCGGCTTCACCGTGCATGTGATATCGGGCAACCAGGTCATCAGCGAGGTATGAGAGCATGAGCCAGACGACGGGGCTGACGACTATTTCCGAGGAAGACATCGCAAAGCATCAGTCGGTGGCACATTCGATGGTGACGCGCGTCGTCGTGCTTGTTGCGCAAGACGGGACGTCCTCGACACCGCTTGCGGGCACCAAACGGCGGTTCGTATCGACGGTCTCGACCCGGGGCATGCGCAAGACCCGCGAGATCGAGCTTGCCAGGGCCATCCAGTCGGTGCGCGCCGGTGACCAGATGCTGTCGATCCCGCAGCACACGCTGCTTTACCGCACCCGCCGGGGGATCTCGGTGGCGCTGGCAGTGGCGGAGATGTTTGCGCAGCAGACAGATCTCGAAAGCCTGCAGTCGCGCAATGCCGGGGCGCCGTTGCAGGGCGAGGAGGCGGACCGGTTCAAGCGCCTTCTGTCGGCCTCGGCCTATGTCGCCGCCTTCACGCTCGCGGCCTACATACTGCAGACCGTCGATGGAGAGAGCGAACCGGCCAATGATACGCAAGAGCCGGATTTTGAGTTCGACACGCCCCAGGATGCGCTGAAATCGATCATCGCGGCCCTTGATCAGGCGATTGCCGGCGCGCCTGACGAGGCGGCGATGACCGCGCGCGCCCGCGCCCTGGCACGTGTTGCGATCGAGGGCCTGATCAGCCGTCGCGCCCGCTTTGACGCCCTGAGCGCTTTTGCGCAAACCCATCTCAGGCTCGAGAGCGACAATTTCACCCTCGATGGTTTCGACGTCGCGCCGGGACAGCGCCGCAAGCCGCTGGTGATGAGCTTCAAGAAGCCCAACGAGATCATCGGCAACCATCTGGCCAAGCACCAGGCGATGCGGCTCGCGCGCATGATCGTCGCCTATGACTTCGACCGCCAGCTCAATCCGTTCGTCGAACTCGGCGGCTTCCTGTTCACCTTCATTGGCGACGGCGCACCGGGCACCGGCAAGACCATCCTGATCCAGATGCTGGCCGGCATGATCAACGACTACTGCCAGGTCGCCGGCTACCCCTTCCATTACGAGAATTTCGGCGTCGACCAGATCTCCTCCTACCAGGGCAAGTCGGGGCAGAACTGCAAGGCCTTCGTCGACAATGTCATCAATCCACGGGCCATCGGCTTCGGAACCATCGACGACATCGACCAGGTCGCGGCCAAGCGTAAGGACGACAGGGCATCGGCCGGCCAGCAGGAAGTCACCGCGGTTCTCATGGAGGCCTTTGCCGGAGCGTCCACCGTGGTGCGCGGCAATTGCAGTTTCGGCATGTTTTCAAACTATCCGGAAAATGTCGATGACGCGCTCAGGCAACGCGCCGGCGCCCGCTGGCTGGTCGACGGGCCGCAGACGCTCGACGACTATATCGACATCTTCGCGCTGCTGGCGGGCAAGAATCATTCGATCCCGCTCGGATCGCACGAGCTGTTTGCCAGCCAGGAAATCAGGCAGGCGGTGGCACGTTCCTATGACGGGCACGATCAGCCGCAGGAAGAGGGGCTGCTGTCGGTCTGGGAGCGGTTCGAGAGCGAGCACGGCAAGGTGACGACAATTGCCGACATCGGCGCCTATCTGCACCGGATCAAGCTGGCCGAACCACGCTTCACCGGCCGGGCGATCAAGAACATCACCGATGCGATCAAGATGCGGGCGATGGATATCGATCTGCCGGATGAATGGTTCGAGACGCCGGACGCTTTCATGCATAAATCCTACGACGACAAGGTGGCGATGATCTCCGAGCTGCGCAAGCCGTTCACGGTCGAGATGGTGCTGCAGGAGATCAACCGCTACGCCGATTCCGAATTCCGCTACACCGACCGCTCCGACGCGAGCGCCGTTGACGACATCATCCGGCGCGAGCGGCAGCGGGAACGCGCAATCCGCGAGATCGAGGCCATGAAGCGGGATGGGCGCTGGATCCAATGAAACGGCTGGTCGACAATGAACTGATCTACGGCCGCCTGCTGCCGGTGGCGGAACCGCATCTGGTTGCGCGCTACAACAAGGCGCTCCGGGCGTTCGGGCTTCGGGAGACCAGGCTGGAGGAATTCCGCATCGACATGACCGGGTTTTCGCCGGAAATCGCCGAGGAGCTCGGCGATGTGCAGTATCTTGATCCCAATGGCGTCAACCGGCGTTTCGTCGTGCTGACGCCGGGGCAGGAAAACCTGCCGGTGGTGCACACGCAGTTTTCCAACACCGCCGGGCTGATGCACCAGTTCTTCGACAACAACCGTCGCGCGGTGCATGCCGTGACCATCAAGGATGCGTTGTTCGGGGAAATCGAAGAGCCGATCGATGTGGTCACCGGGGTCGAGGACCTGTTGCAGATCGAAGAGATCCGCTTCCGGGTGATGTCGGCCGAGAACATGCTCGGCAAGGCCACCGAACTGCGCAGTCTGGTGGACCGGCTCAAAACCTCCCGGGATGGCTGGCGGGATGACGCGATGCTTACCCGCATGGTCGAGCTGGCCCGCGAGACAGGAGACATCCGGCAAAACGCGCTTGTGCCCGACAAGCTGGTGTTTGCGCACAAATCCTTCTGGGCCAACCATTTCGGTGGCGTGTTCGTGTTTCGCGACGACCGCAGCACCACCGTGATCTGCGATAGCCACGCCCCCGGCTTCCGGCGGTCGCGCCCGTGGGAGGTCAGCTATATCGACATTGCCGATCATGCCCGGATCTTTGACTTTCTGAGCAAATCCGGACGGCTGCAATTGCCGCGTGCTTCTTGGGTCGAGCCGTCCGGCTTCTTTGCGCACCGGGCGGAAATGGCGGTGGATGATCTCATCCGCCGGGCTGATCCTTCCGTGGATCTGGCCGGGACCGACCGGATCTGGTTGCAAACCTGGATGCATCGGAACGCGGCGCTGCTCGCCGAGGAGGGGACCTATCCCTTCCTGCAGGAGGCGATGCGCGAGCTGTCTGCCACCGGTCAGGTGAAGATGAGGGAAGTGCGCAACGACCGGAAGCTGATGCTGTGCCGCGCAATCCCCGATCATCCCGAGCAATGGCTGATCAACCGGCTCCTGGCGCGGCTGGCGCCATTTGACTTTGTCAGCCGCTTCATCTTTGACAAGCACGGGTTTTACGAAACCTATGAAGGCTATTCCGAAAGCTTCCGCGCCCATGTGGTAGATGTTCTCGGGACAACCTATCTGAACAACAAGGCCGCTCTGAGAGCCCGGCTGTACGGACTGGAAGGATACCAAGACGATGCTTGACCCGGTGATCGCGTTTTTCGAACGGATTTTCCACGCCATCGGCCGCGGCATCGGCATGGTCATATCATTCATCCTGTGGCCGTTCGTGGCGGTCGGGCGATGGTTCCAGGGCCGCACCTGGCTGATCAAGGCACCGATAATTCTCCTTCTGGTCCTGCTCATCTTCGGCTATGGCCAGTTCCTCTGGGTCGCGGAGCGCTGGGTCAACTGGAACCCGGACTACCCCGCACAGTATGAGGTGAATGGGGGCACTGTCGGCGAACCGGTGAGTGCCAGTGATCCGAACAGCTGCGTGCCGTCGCAAATCGTCCAGGTGACGCGTGATCTCATCGATTTCAACGTCAACCAGAACACCTGGATCCCGTCGCATCCGCTGTCGAAGGCCGGGCTGTTCGGCATCGAGTGGAAGAATACGCCGTTCATGGACAACAAGGCCGCGTTCCAGCTCGGGATCAATACGGTGATCCGCCGCACCACGATCGAGCTGGCCGACAGGCTTGGGCGGGTGCGCGGCACTTCGCAGATCAACCAGAACCTGCAGGATGCCAAACAGGCCATGTCCTATAATGAGGACGCCTGGTGGCTGACGTTTTCGCCGCCCTTCATCCAGCCATCGACGGCGGAACGGCATCGCACCGCGATCGAAGCGCTTGATATGTTCAATGCCGAGTTGGCCGACTGCAAGGGCCAGTTCGACGTCCGCACGGACAATCTGTTGCAGTTCCTCGATCGGGTGACCGGGGATATCGGGTCGACATCCGATATTCTGCGCAGCCGTATGGAGGCCAGTGATCTTGGCTGGTTCGACACCCGCGCCGATGACCGGTTCTGGTTCACCTACGGACAGCTCTACGCCTATTACGGCATTCTGATTGCGACCGAGTCCGATTTCAGCGACATTTTCGACGACCGGCGCATCGGCAGCGTCTGGAATGTTGCCAGGGAGCAGCTTCGGCAGGCGCTGGACATGACCCCCTTCATCATTTCGAACGGCAACGAGGCAAGCTGGATCATGCCGTCGCACCTGGCGACCATGGGCTTCTACCTGTTGCGGGTTCGCTCCAACCTGGTGGAAATGCGCGACATTCTCGATCGCTGAGAGTAGGTCAGAGCACATTGTCCGGACTGGGCCCGTGCGGGCCTCGCATGTGCGGTGCGCCCTGCTCCAGGCCTGATCAGGAAATCAGATGCAGGCGCATGGCCTTGGCAACCAGCTGAATCCGGTTGACGCAATCAAGCTTGCGGATCGCGTTGTTGATGTAGGTGTTCACGGTGTGCTCGGACAGTGACAGGATGGCGGCGACTTCGCTGGAAGTCTTGCCGTTTGCCACCCAGTGCAAGGCTTCCAGTTCGCGAATGCTCAGGATGCCTTCCTTCTCAACTTGGCCGTTCTTCAGGCTCGAATAGATATTGTAGGCGTGTGCTGCGTAAACGCCGAGCTCGCCGAGTTCGGCATGGGACAGTTGCGTTCGGTCGCCCAGGAACCCGAAGGCGGCGCGGCAGCCGCCGTGATCATGGACGGGGAAAAACGCGGCTGTTGTGATGTTGTATCTGGCGAAAAACTGGAGGGCCCGCTCGGCTTCATCGGACGGTCGGCTGGTGTGTACCGTATCGGTGTCGAGGGTGAGGGGGATGGTCGATCGCCGCAACATCTGAAAGATCTGCGAGTTTTTCAGCAGTCCAAGCTCATCATAGGCCTCGATCATCCCGTCGGGCAGGCCCGACAGTTCGACCCGCGGCAACAGGGTTTCATCGGCGACTGCAGGTATGTTGAACAGCAGGAATCCGGCGAAGTTGAAGTGTTTGGCAAGCCTTCGCAAGAAAGCCATCAGGTCGACTTCGGATCGAATGAGATCCAGGCTCTCAAGCAGTGGCGGCAAATTGGTCATCAGCTGCCATTCTCCATGCGAATGCAGCCCATGGCAATCGTGCTGCCGGCGCCGCTTCTGCCAGATACGGGTTTCGTCCGCGCCATATCGTCTTTCCCGGGCATGCAAATCGATAGTTCTCAATCTCACGAAGTCTTGAGATAATCAAACGGCAAGCTTTCCGGTGTTCTTGACCTCCTCCATCACCGGGTAGGTATGGGTTTCACGCACTCCGGGCAGGGACAGGATAACTTCGGAAAGAAAACTCCGGTAAGCCTCCATCCCCGCAACCCGGGCCTTGACGAGATAGTCAAATCCACCGGCGACCATATGGCATTCCATGACATCGTCGGACTGGCGCACTGCCTTGGAAAACGCATCGAATATGTCCGGCGTGGTGCGGTCGAGTTTGACCTCGACAAAAACCAGCATGCCCCGGTTGAGTTTCTCGGGTGACAGTCTGGCCGCGTAACCCTCAATGAAGCCGTCACGGGTGAGGCGTTTGAGACGTTCGGCCGTTGCCGTCGGAGAAAGGCTGATCTTGTCCGCCAGTTCGAGATTGGTCAGGCGGCCGTTGTCCTGCATGGCGCGGAGGATCTTCCGGTCAATGCGGTCGATTTCCTTCATATAATCGGCCTCAGTTCCAGATCGAAGAGAAAGTCGCACTCTGAGAGGTAAATTATGGCGAGAAATGCGGTCAATCAAGAGTTATCGTGCTTCATTCACGGGGAGATTGCCATGACCGCCGACACGATGCCAGTTCTCACAGCCTTTCATGCTCCACACGCTCCGGACGACGATCGCCTGATCGGCGCATTCAGTGAGCGGCTTTCGTTCACCGGTGCCCAGGAGCGGGCCATCGATGCGCGCGCGACCAGACTGATCCAGGCAATCCGGTCCGATTCCGGCCAGATCGGTGGGGTCGAGGATTTCCTGCGCGAATACGGTTTGTCGACCCGTGAAGGGCTGGCCCTGATGGTGCTGGCCGAAGCTCTGCTCAGGGTGCCCGACGCGCGGACCCAGGACCGGCTGATCGAGGACAAGCTCAAGGAAGGCGGCTGGAGCGATCATGAGGCGCACGGAGACACCTGGTTCGTCTCGGCGTCCGCCTGGGCGCTGGGGCTGTCGGCCAAGGTGATCAAGCCGGGCGAAACACCCGAAGGCGTGATGCGCGGGCTGGTCAAGCGCATGGGCATGCCGACGGTCAGAACCGCGACGCGCCAGGCCATGCGGTTTCTCGGCCATCATTTCGTGCTCGGCGAGACAATCGAAGACGCGCTTGGCCGGGCTGCCAAAAACGAAGGCCGCGGCTACCGCCATTCCTATGACATGCTCGGTGAAGGGGCGCGGACCCGGGCCGACGCGAAACGCTATTTCAAATCCTATGCCGATGCCATCACAGCCATTGGCAAATCGGCCGACAAGCTCGCCGCCGGGCGCAAGCTGCCGGACCGCCCCGGCATTTCGGTGAAGCTGTCGGCGCTGCATCCGCGTTATCTCGCGACCCATCGAAAGCAGGTGCTCGAGGAGCTGGTGCCCGATCTCATCGAGCTGGCGCAGATGGCCAAGGCGCACGATCTCAATTTCACCGTCGATGCAGAAGAGGTCGACCGGCTCGAGCTGTCGCTCGATGTCATCGATCATGCCTTCGCCGATCCGTCGCTTGCCGGGTGGGACGGTTTCGGGCTTGCGATCCAGGCCTATCAGAAACGCGCCCCGCAGGTGATCGATCACATTGCCGGGCTTTGCCGCAAGCATGGCCGCCGGATGATGGTGCGGCTGGTCAAGGGCGCCTATTGGGACACCGAGATCAAGCGGGCGCAGGAACGCGGGCTCGAAGGCTATGCGGTGTACACCCGCAAGGCTGCGACCGATCTGTCCTATCTCGCCTGTTCGCGCCAACTGCTCGAGCTGCGCGACGTGATCTATCCGCAGTTCGCCACCCACAATGCGCTGACGGTTGCCACCATTATCGAGATGGCCGAGGACCGCAGCGGCTTCGAGTTCCAGCGCCTGCACGGCATGGGCGAGGTGGTCTATGACAGCCTGAACAAGAGCAATGACCGGGTGCCGTGCCGCATTTATGCGCCGGTCGGCGGCTACCGGGACCTGCTCGCCTATCTGGTCCGCCGGCTTCTGGAAAACGGCGCCAACTCCTCCTTCGTTGCGGTGGCTGGCGACAAGAAAATTCCGATCACCTCGCTGCTTGAGCGTCCGGATGTGAAACTGGGGCTGGCGCGCGGACAATCGGCGCGCAACAGCCAGATTCCGCTGCCGCTGGCGATCTATCCCGACCGTCCGAATTCGCGCGGCGTGGAATTTGGCGACCGGTTGCAGCTTGCCTCGCTGATGGAAGGCATGGAGCGTTCATCGGCACCTGTTGCGGCCACTCCGCTTGCCCCGGGCCTGAAAGGTGGTGGCGAGCAAGAGATCTTCTCGCCTTCCGATCCTTCACTTCATGTCGGAAGCGTGCGGTTCACCGACCCGAAGGATGTCGACAAGGCAGTTTCCACGGCGCTTCAGGGGTTCAAGAGCTGGTCGCGCACCGATCCGGGATTGCGCGCGGCAGCACTCGAGAGGGCCGCGGACCTGATCGAGGACCGCCGCGACCGGTTCATGGCCTTGCTGTCAAACGAAGCCGGCAAGACGCTCGATGACGGAATTGCCGAGATCCGTGAAGCCGTCGATTTCCTGCGTTACTACGCGGCGCGGTCACGCGAGATGTTCAGCCAGATGCAGCCGATGCCGGGCCCGACCGGCGAGGAAAACCGGCTGGGATGGCGCGGCCGCGGGGTCTTCGTCTGCATCTCGCCATGGAACTTCCCGCTGGCGATCTTTCTCGGCCAGGTTTCAGCCGCACTGGCCGCAGGCAATGCGGTCATCGCCAAACCGGCGGAACAGACATCGCTGGTTGCGCATGAAGCGGTTTGCCTGCTGCACGAGGCGGGCGTGCCGAAAGATGTGCTGCTGTGCCTTCCCGGCGAGGGCGACGTTGGTGCTGCACTGACCTCACATCCGAAGATCGGCGGCGTGGCCTTTACCGGATCGACCGAGACCGCGCGCGCCATCAACCGGACGCTGGCTGCCAAGGACGGGCCGATCGTGCCGTTCATTGCCGAGACCGGCGGACTGAATGCGATGATCGTCGACGCCACGGCGCTGGCCGAACAGGTGGCCGACGACGTGGTGATGTCGGCGTTCCGCTCGGCAGGACAACGCTGCTCGGCGCTCAGGCTGCTGTTCGTACAGGACGATGTTGCCGATCACATGCTCGAAATGATCGAAGGGGCCGCGCGCGAGCTCAAGCTTGGCGATCCGTCAAAACCATCGACCGATATCGGGCCGGTGATCGACGAGGCGCAGCGCGAAATGCTGGCCGGGCACATCGCGGCGATCTCGAAGACCCAGAAGCTCGTCTACGCCGGAGAGGCTCCCGGTGAGGGGCTGTTCTTCGCGCCGCATATCGTCGAACTGAAGGAGGCCAGCGCGCTTGACCGGGAGATCTTCGGGCCGGTGCTGCACGTGGTGCGCTACAAGGCGAAGAAACTGGATGCCGTGCTCGACGCCATCGATGCGACCGGATTCGGCCTCACTCTCGGCGTGCATTCCCGGATCGAAGCCACCGTGCGCAAGGTCATCGACCGGCTCGACACCGGCAATGTCTACGTCAACCGCAACATCATCGGCGCGGTTGTCGGCACCCAGCCGTTCGGCGGCTCGGGCCTTTCGGGCACAGGTTTCAAGGCCGGCGGCCCGCATTACCTGATGCGCTTTGCGGTCGAGCAGGCGGTGTCGGTCAACACGGCGGCCGCGGGCGGCAATGCCAGGCTGATTGCCATGGGCGACGGATAAGGCCGCAGTCCCGGCGCAGCCGCATGGTGGCAGCCGGGCCGGGCAACAGCCTTATCGACGGTATTGCGGGCGTGGTTCCGGGGTGAACTCGATCGAGGCTGTGACGCCTCTGGCCGCGATCCGCAGATCGAGCTCGCATCTGAGTTCCATGCAGGCGATCTCGGCGATCTTCATGCCAAGACCGCCAGACTGAGTGGTGACATCCGGTGTCATGCCGGCACCATCGTCGGAACAGGAGACGGAAACGATGCCGGGGGAGGGCACGGCCAGCTCGATCCTGACCACGCCTTCACGCTGGTCCGGAAAGGCGTGCTTGAAGGAGTTGGCGACGAATTCATTTATCAGTGTTCCCACCGAGACCGCCTGCTGGGAGCCCACCTCCACAGAAACCGGCGCGTACTCCATGGTGACGTGCGGTGGCGCTGTTTCGGTAAGGTAGTCGACGATGTTGGAGACATAGACGCCGAGATCGACATTCGATCCGGCATCGGTCTTGTAAAGATATTCGTGCAGCTTCGACACCGCATCGATGCGGGTCGTGATTTTCGAGACCGCCAGTTTCGCCTCCTCGGATTGCAGCCTGCGTTCCTGGATGCGCACGAATGCGGAGAGCGACTGAAGCGAGTTCTTGACCCGGTGATCGGCCTCCTGCCGCATCGTCGACGCTGAACCAAGGGCCTTGCGCATCTCGAGCTGCGCCATCACCTGGCGGGCCAGAACCTTGATCGCGTCGCGCTGCAAGGGCGTGAGTCTGCGCGGTTCGCGGTCCAGCACGCACAGTGTTCCGATCGGCAGCCCGTCCGGTGTCTTGAGCAGCGCTCCTGCATAAAACCGCAGACCCGGTTCGGAACAGCACAGCGGATTGTCGACCATCCGCTCATCCTGCAAGGTGTCCTCGACTTCGAGGAACTCCTCCTCCAGAATGGCGTGCGAACAAATCGCCTGTTCGATCGGCGTCTCGCGCAGCTCGAGGCCCACCGAGGCCTTGAACCATTGACGTTCGGAATCAACCAGGCTGACCAGGGAAATGGGAGTCCCGCAAATCGAAGCGGCGAGCTGGACGATGTCGTCGAAATCCTTCTCCGGATCGGTGTCGAGCACCTCGTAGGCCTGCAGGGCTTTCAAGCGTTCGTCCTGACGGGGATGCAATGGTGCCTTCATTTCAATGCCTTTCGGGAAAACGACCTTGGCTCGGTCAGATCGATTTCCGGTAGTATGGTTTGATGAGCAATGCGGGGCTGGCTTGACGTACCGTTTGCTGATCGTTTTCAGATCGGGTCACAGCGTCGTGGCTGGGCAGTATGGGGTCGGCTGTTCACAGGGCCCGCGCGGGGAATCGGGAGAACAGAATAAACTGTCTGGTCTCTGGGGTCTTTAACCTGTCCTGCGTTTTCGGTTTTTTCCCCCAACGGGCAACCCAGGCTGCCTGGAAGGTTGCGCCGCCTCATCGTGTCGCAAACGGCGCATTGGGCGTCCCGTTTCATGCAAGCATCGATCCTTCTTTCGGTCTCTATTCACTGCTTGACGCCGTGCGGGAGACACGGCTGCGACGGGAAGAGGAAACCACACCATGGCTGAGTACAAATCCGATATCGAGATTGCCCGCGCGGCGAACAAGAAACCGATCATGGAGATCGGCGGCAAGCTCGGGATTCCTGAGCTGGATCTGGTTCCCTATGGCCACGACAAGGCCAAGGTTTCAGCCGATTTCATCGCCCTGCAGAAGGACAGGCCGGACGGCAAGCTGATCCTCGTGACTGCGATCAACCCGACGCCGGCCGGTGAAGGCAAGACCACCACGACAGTCGGGCTGGGTGACGGTCTCAACCGCATCGGCAAGAATGCCATGATCTGCATACGCGAAGCCTCGCTGGGACCGAATTTCGGCATGAAGGGCGGGGCCGCGGGAGGCGGCATGGCGCAAGTCGTGCCGATGGAAGAGATGAACCTGCATTTCACCGGCGATTTCCACGCCATCACCAGCGCCCACAATCTGCTCTCGGCAATGATCGACAACCACATCTACTGGGGCAACGCGCTGGAGATCGATGCGCGCCGGGTGGTCTGGCGCCGGGTGATGGACATGAACGACCGGGCGCTCAGAGATATCGTGGTCAATCTCGGCGGGGTCGCCAACGGTTTTCCGCGTCAGACCGGGTTCGACATTACCGTCGCCTCCGAAGTCATGGCGATCCTTTGCCTGGCGCGGGATCTCGAGGACCTGCAGCAACGGTTGGGCGCGATCGTCGTGGCCTACCGCCGCGACAAGACGCCGGTCTATTGCCGCGACATCAAGGCTGACGGGGCGATGACGGTGCTGCTCAAGGACGCGATGCAGCCCAACCTGGTGCAGACGCTGGAAAACAATCCGGCTTTCGTGCATGGCGGTCCGTTTGCCAACATTGCCCATGGCTGCAATTCGGTTGTGGCCACCACGACGGCGTTGAAGCTTGCTGATTACGTGGTCACGGAAGCCGGCTTCGGGGCCGATCTGGGTGCTGAGAAATTCTTCGACATCAAGTGCCGCAAGGCCGGGCTCAAGCCCGACGCGGCGGTGATCGTGGCCACGGTTCGGGCGATGAAGATGAATGGCGGTGTGAAGAAGGAAGATCTCGGGCCGGAGAATATCGCTGCGGTCGAGAAGGGCTGCGCCAATCTCGGCCGGCATGTGCAGAACGTGAAGAAATTCGGCGTTCCGGTGGTGGTGGCGATCAATCATTTCGTCACCGATACCGAAGCCGAGGTGCAGGCGGTCAAGGACTATGTCGCGACCCTCGGGGTCGAGGCGATCCTGTGCAAGCATTGGGCGCAAGGTTCGGCGGGTATCGAGGATCTGGCGCACAAGGTGGTCGAGCTTGCCGAATCCGGCCAGGCGCAGTTCGCACCGCTTTATGCCGACGACATGCCGTTGTTCGAGAAGATCGAGACCATCGCCAAGTCGATCTATCACGCTGGCGAGGTGACAGCGGACAAATCGGTGCGTGAGCAGCTCAGGCAATGGGAGGCGCAGGGCTATGGCAATCTTCCGGTCTGCATGGCCAAGACGCAGTACTCGTTTTCGACCGACCCCAATCTGCGCGGCGCGCCGACGGACCACAGCGTCGCAATTCGCGAGGTCCGGCTGTCAGCAGGGGCAGGGTTCATCGTCGTCATCACCGGCGAGATAATGACCATGCCGGGTCTGCCCAGGGTGCCATCGTCGGAGAAGATCTTTCTCAACGAGCAGGGCCAGATCGAAGGCCTGTTCTGACCGGGCCGATACTCTGGCGAAAATCCGGCGTAAGGGCTTGCGCCTACTCGCAAAGCCGGTAGCCGCGCTTCCGCTCGATGATGTCGAGATGCAGATGGTCGGCATGGCTGGCATTCGAGCCGGGGCCGAGCACGGTGGTGAAATGCAGGCAGGCACCGCCGCGAACGGCACGCTGGAAAGCCTCCTCCAGGGTGCCGTCGCCTGCCTTTGGTGACACCGGAATCGGGTCATGGCCTTCGAACTCGAAGCTCATGACATCGACTGCATTGCCGATGGCGTGTTCAGACATCTTGCCGGTCGCGGCATTGTTGCGGCGGCGGCAGACATAGGTGGAGCCGTGATTGATTGCGGTCAGCGTGGCCTCGTCGGACAGGGCCTCTGTCGCCGGCAGGACCACGGTGTCGGTCCAGCGGGCTAGCGCGAGGGCGGTCTCGCAGCGAACTTGCGAGGCGGGGGCCAGGGTCACGCCGGGAACGATCTGCTCGAGACTGTAAGGCGCCTCGATGCCGCAGCCGTTCTTGCCGCGCAGGGGGTCGTGCCGCTCGAAAACGGCACCGAGCTTGCGAAGCTCGGCTTCGCAATGGGCAAGCGCGGCTTCGGTTGGCTCGGGTGCGGTTATGGCCGGTGCTGGCGCGGGTTTTTTCATAACCTTGGCGGGTTTCGACGCAATGTCTTTGTCTTCGGCTTCGGTCTCGTCCGATGTTGCTGCTCCCGCCTTGTCTTCCGGCCGGGCTTCCAGAACGGGAGCGGTATCCCCGGCTGGCGACTCCGCACGCGGGTTCTCTAACGGGACCGGGCCTTCGTCAGGCAGAGTAAGCCCCAGAGCAACAGCGGCGAGCACGGGCAGGGCAATGAGACGACGCATCGGCTCAATCCCTGAATTCCACGGTCACGCCTTGGCTGACCATGTGGGCCAGTTCTTGCGCATCCCAGTTGGTCATGCGCACGCAGCCGTGACTGCTGGTCTTGTCGATCTTGGAGGGATGCGGTGTTCCATGGATGCCGTAGGTCGGCTCCGACAGATCAATCCAGACATTGCCGACCGGCCCGTTCGGCCCAGGCGGCAGGGTCAGTGGTTGGGTGTTGTCACCCTGAACGAAATTGGTTTCGGGATCATAGCTGTAAGTGGGGTCCATGGCGACAGCTTCGACTGTGTGGGTGCCGGAGGGGGATGGCGTGCTCGAACTGCCGATGGTCACCGGGTAGATACCGATCAGGGTCTTGGAGGCATCATAGGCCAGCAGCCGCGCCTGGCTTTTGTCGGCAACGAGGCTTGCGACTTCGGCTTTTTGATTGGCGCCGGGGTCGGCCACAAAAATGCTTTCTCCTGCGGTGAACTGCGCACCGGGATTGAGATCGGAGAGAAAGTCCTCGTCCATGTGGAAGCGCTCGGCCAGTTTCTCCCGGACGCTGGTAAAGCCCAGCCATTCGAGCTTGGCGAGCTCGGAATAGTCCTCCGGCAGCTCTGCGGAGAGTCCCGAGGTGTCTTCTGCGGTGATGGTGTAGGAGACGATGACATCGTCCCCCATCGCCTGCAGCGTGTCCCAGACCAGCGGATCCATCAGGCCGTCGGCCTCGATGCCGTTTACCTGCTCGAACCCGCGGATTGCCTTCTCGACATTTTCACCGGAATAGCCGTCGATCACGCCGGGGGAGGCTCCGGCACGGTCGAGCAGGATTTGCAGACGGACGGCCAGCGGGCTCTGCCCGTCCGGCAATTGCTCTCCGGTGAAGGTTGCAGCGTTGATGGCGGCCGGGTCCATCGCCGCGGCCTGGGCCTTGCCGAACGTCACAACAGCCGCAAAGGTAGCAGCTGCGATGGCGAGCATGATCTGGATGGTGTCCATCGAAACCTCTTCCCCGTTCCACAATGCATCCCGTCTGTGCATCACGAAGGGGAAACGCGCGACAAGCCAAAAAGATGCATTGCGGCTTATCGGAAGCGGTATTTTCTGCTGGTGCAGCTGTCTGGCGCACGGCTTACCGCTGCGTTGATGATGCGGCAGGCGCGTCGCTTGAAACCGGCTGTGGCGCTGCAATCCAGCTCCTGATCCGGTGGTCCTTACACCCCCGTTCGTTGCCGGCCGGGTCCGGACCGCTAACGGGCCCGGACCGCCATTGACCTGGTCAGAGCCTGTTGAAGCCGCGGCTCACCCTGCCCCAGACACAATGCGGCAGATAGGGATAGCTGTCGGTGATGAAATAGACGAACTTGCTGTTCAGCGTGCCACCGTTGCATTTGTCGAGCTTGCCCGATCCGCCGGTGTACTGCCAGTCCTGCACATAGGTGCCGTCATGCCTGCCGCCGGGCCCGCCCTTGCGATTTCCCAGCTTGAGCGTGTAGCCGGACTTCGCCCTTGATCCGACGTAGTGGATTTCGAAACCGTCTGCGGCAAAACCGACATGGCTCGACTTGGCACGTTTGAGCATGCCCGTCGGCTTGGCATGGTAGTGGTAGAGGCCGCGCTGGTCGACATGGGCATTGTTCCTGTCGAGGCCCAGCAATTCGGCAGCCCCCTTGCCATCGAGCAACCAGCCGGATGCGCGGTTGCGGCTGAAGCCCCTGCGGGAGGACGGGTCATAATAGTCGGCAGTGCCGGGACGCAGCATCACGCCATTCAGGGCAAAGCCGGTGGAACCGCGAAGCATGGTGGCACGGCCGGTCTTTTTCGGGTTTTCCGGAACACAAACCTCGATGTGCTGCGCCCTGATCCGGTGCGGGTTGCCGGCGTTCGGAAACTTGCCGGTTGCGTGGTCGGGCAGGCCATTTGAAACCATGCAGATCTGGCCGCGGCTCTTGGTGATGGACACCGATCCTGATGCGGCATCGGCAGCGGTGGCGCTTGCAGCGATGCCGGCAATGACGAGGCCCGCAGTTACAGGACGGGGTGCTGAACCGTCCATGATATCTCCTCCTTTATAGTTCCCAACTGTCTGGACGGTTACAGGGTGAAAGACGCCACCTTTCCGTTCGGTGGCCGCCAGATTACGAAACAGTAATGCGCGGCGCGCGTGATCCGCAAATTTTGGAACGAAGACGCGGCTAGCGTGTTCATGTTAGTGACGAGACAACGGGCTGGCAAACTTGATGGCTGACAATAAAATTTCGGGAACACTGAGAGACTGGCTGGTGCGCGGGCTCAAAACCGGCAACGCCAACCGTCTCCCGGTGTTCTTGCTCGGCATCGTGACGATGGGCGTTTACGGCTTTATCGAGATCGCCGATGAAGTGGCTGAAGGTGAAATCCGCACGTTCGATAAAACGCTGTTTCTGATGTTCCGGGCCGCCGGTGACCCGTCCCGCATGCTGGGGCCGGGGTGGCTGCAGGAGACGGCAGTCGAGGTGACTGCGGTCGGGGGATATCCGTTGATCGTGCTCACGCTTGCTGCGGTGTCGGGCTTCTTCGTCGTGACCAAGCATTACGGCGCAGCGCTTTACGCCGTGATATCTGTCGGCTGTGGCGCTCTTATCAGCTACAGTCTCAAGCAATACTATTCCCGGCCGCGGCCTGACCTGGTCGACCACCTCGATACGGTTCATACCGCCAGTTTTCCCAGCGGTCATGCGCTGGTGACGACCGTGGCCTATCTGACGCTGGCCGCCATCGTGATCGGTTTCCTCGACAACCGGCGGGCGAGGGCCTACGTCCTGGGTGTCGCCATGTTGGTTGCGGTGATAGTCGGCGTCAGCCGTGTCTATCTGGGTGTTCACTGGCCAAGCGACGTGGCAGCCGGCTGGGCGCTGGGTGCTGCATGGGCCAGCTTTTCCTGGCTTGTTTTCCACATGATACAACGACGAAGCGGAAGGACTGTGTGATGGCGGTTTCAATGGCTGACGACACGACTTGGCACGACTGGTTCAAGCCATTCGCGCGGCTGGGCTACGGTGCACGCGGGCTGGTCTATCTGGTGCTGGCATTTTTCATTGTCAGTGCGGCCTTGACGACGGGCAGTGGCGGCGATTCCAAGGATGCAGTGCGCTTCATCACCCAATCTACGGCAAGCGCCATCCTGGCGCCGCTGCTGATCGTCAGTCTGGCAGGCTATTGCCTGTGGCGTCTCGTGCAGGCGGTGTTCGACACCGATGATCATGGGGTAAAACCGTTCGGCCTGGCGGTGCGCGCCGGTCTGATCGGGTCGGCGGCCTCCTACGGCTTTCTGATGGCCTATGCCTTCTCGCTGTGGTGGGGCGGAAGTTTTTCCTCTGGAGGAGGTTCCGGAGGCGGCTTTGCCGAGACAGCAGCCCGTTTCATTGGCGCAGGTCCGGTCTCGCTCACTCTGAGCGCCATTTTCGCCATCGTCGGAGGGGCGCATATCTGGAAGGCTATCAGCCGCAAGTATCGCGATCATATCGAGGCTTCGCCAAAGGTAGCCAAATGGATCGATGTTGCGGCCATCGGCGGATTGTGTGCCCGCGGCGTGATCTTCCTGATCATCGCCTTCCTGCTGCTGCGGTACGGCTTGCAAGGCGACGGCGCTGGTGCGGGACTTGGTGATGCGCTCGACTTCATCGCCGGCCTGCCTTTCGGCGTCTGGCTGCTGGCTGCAACCGGGGCGGGGTTCTTCCTGTTTTCGGTCTATTCCTTCGCCGAAGCGATCTGGCGGCGCATCAACGTCGAAAACGCCTGAAACCGTTATCGCACTTGATGCTTTGCGCCGCCTGCGCTAAGAGCTTGGGCATGACGATGCACGTGGCACAGAACAATTGGTGGTGGGTTCGCTTCTAGGCGGCCCTGACCACGCATGCGCGTTTAAGATCAACAAGCCGCCCGGGACCCCAAGGTCCGGCGGCTTTTTGTTTGCCCCGCCGGATCAGGTTGCTGGACCGGTTCAAACGGAGTTTTGAAATGGGCACGACGGTAGTTTCAGACAACGCGGCACAGTATACGACGCGCGGCGGTGTGACAGTGACGCGGCGGCGGCGCGAAACGCCCTACGCGGATGCGATCTCGAGTTATATCGACGCGCTCGACAGCCGGCGCGGGGCGGTGTTTTCGTCAAACTACGAGTATCCGGGCCGCTACACCCGCTGGGACACCGCAATCGTCGATCCGCCGCTGGGGATTTCCTCGCAAGGGCGGAAGCTCAAGGTCGAAGCCTATAACGGGCGCGGCGAAGCGCTGCTCGACATTCTGGCAGTCCGGCTTGACGGGCATGCGGAATTCGCGGTCTCGAGCCGGGAGCCGAAATTCATCCATATCGACATCGCCGAGCCCGACCGGGTTTTCTCGGAAGAGGAACGGTCGCGCGCGCCGACCGTGTTCTCCGTGCTGCGGGTGATTGTCGATCAGTTCCATTCGGCGGAAGACGGCAATATCGGGTTTTACGGCGCCTTCGGCTACGATCTGGCGTTCCAGTTCGACCCGGTGCCGCAGTCGCTCAAACGTCCCGACGACCAGCGTGACCTGCTGCTGTTCCTGCCCGATGAAATACTGGTGGTCGATCACCACGCCGCCAAGGCCTGGATCGACCGCTATGATTTCGCGCTCGACGGCGTGACCACGGAAGGCCGCGACGCGACGATAGCGCCGGAGCCGTTCAAGCATGCCGGCAGCATCCCGGCACGCGGCGACCATACGCCGGGCGAATATGCGGAGCTGGTCAAACGTGCCAAGGAGAGTTTCAAGCGTGGCGACCTGTTCGAGGTGGTGCCGGGCCAGACCTTTCTGGAGCGTTGCGAAGCGCGGCCATCGGAGATCAGCCGGCGGCTCAAGGCCATCAACCCATCGCCCTATTCCTTCTTCATCAATCTGGGCAACCAGGAATATCTCGTTGGCGCCTCGCCGGAGATGTTCGTCCGGGTCAACGGACGGCGGATCGAGACCTGCCCGATTTCCGGCACCATCAAGCGCGGCGAGGATGCGATCTCGGATTCGGAGCAGATCCTCAAGCTGCTCAATTCGAAGAAGGATGAATCCGAGCTTACCATGTGCTCGGATGTCGACCGCAACGACAAGAGCCGCGTCTGCGAGCCGGGATCGGTCAAGGTGATCGGGCGGCGTCAGATCGAGATGTATTCGCGGCTGATCCATACGGTCGACCATATCGAGGGCCGGCTGCGTGACGGCATGGATGCCTTTGACGGGTTTCTCAGCCACGCCTGGGCGGTGACGGTAACCGGTGCGCCCAAGCTCTGGGCGATGCGTTTTCTGGAGAAGAACGAGAAGAGCCCGCGGGCCTGGTATGGCGGCGCCGTCGGCATGGTCAGCTTCAATGGCGACATGAACACAGGGCTGACACTCAGAACGATCCGGATCAAGGACGGCATTGCCGAAGTGCGGGCCGGGGCGACGCTGCTGTTTGATTCCGATCCCGAGGAAGAGGAAGCCGAGACCGAATTGAAGGCTTCGGCGATGTTGTCGGCGATCCGCGATGCGCGGCTGGGCAATGCCGGTTCATCTGCCCGCGAAACCGCCAAAGTGGGCGAGGGGATCTCGATCCTGCTGGTCGATCACGAGGATTCCTTCGTTCACACGCTGGCCAATTACTTCCGCCAGACCGGGGCCAAGGTGACCACGGTGCGCGGGCCGGTGGCTGATGATGTCTTCGACCGGGTTTCGCCGGATCTGGTGGTGCTGTCGCCCGGGCCCGGAAGCCCGAAGGATTTCGACTGCGCGTCCACCATCAAGCAGATCCGGGCGCGTGAACTTCCGGTGTTCGGCGTCTGCCTCGGGTTGCAGGCACTGGCCGAGAGCTTTGGCGGTGCCCTGCGCGAACTCGCAGTGCCGGTGCACGGCAAGCCGTCGCGGATCCGGGTGTCGTCGAATGGCGTCATCTTCTCCGGGCTGGGGAGGGAAGTGACGGTCGGGCGTTACCATTCGATCTTTGCCGATTACGCCAGCCTGCCGAAGGAGTTTCGGGTGACGGCCGAAAGCGATGACGGGGTGGTGATGGCGATCGAACATGAAAGCCTGCCGATCGCCGCGGTGCAGTTCCACCCCGAATCGATCATGACCCTGGGTCAGGATGCCGGCATGCGAATGATCGAGAACGTGGTCGCGCATCTGGCGCGCCGCAGCAAGGTGGAGGCGGCGTGATGCGACGCCATGTGAGGAGCGCAGGCGTTGCTGCAGCTTTCATGCTTGCGGTCCTCACGCAATTGGTCGCCGCCGGTTCGGCACTGGCGCAACCTGTCGATGAACTCAGGGCGGGGCAGGAACTGGTCGAGATCAATTGCGGCAACTGCCACGCGGTGGGGCCGGCCGATGCCAGTCCGCATCAGGCAGCGCCGGCGTTTCGCAGGCTGTCGGAGCGCTTTCCCATGGATGCGCTGGAAGAGGCATTCTCCGATGGCCGGATCTACAGCGGTCATCCCGAGATGCCGGAATTCATCGCCACACCGGACCAGGCTGATGCCATCATCGCCTATATCGCGTCCCTTCAGGGTTAGCCGTCATGCCTCATGCCTCAAGGACCATCCGCCGGCTGGCCTTCTGGTCGATCCCGCTGGCGTTCGGGGTGATGGGGCTGAAATTTGTCGCCTGGTACGTAACCGGCTCGATCGCGCTCTACTCGGATGCGCTTGAATCCATCGTCAACGTGATTGCCGCGCTGGCGGCCTTTGTCGCCATCGGCTATGCGCAGAAACCGGCTGATCTCGGCCATCCCTATGGGCACCACAAGGCCGAGTATTTCTCGGCCGTGCTTGAGGGCGTGCTGATCGTCGTCGCCGCATTGCTGATCGTCAACGAGGCCATTGGCGGGTTGCTGGCGCCCAAACGGATCGAGGCGCCCGGTCTCGGTCTTGCTGTCAACGCCGCAGCCGCCGTGCTCAACGGCGTCTGGGCTGCGGTGTTGCTGCGCTTTGGCCGCCGGCACCGGTCGCCGGCGTTGCAGGCCGACGGCCATCACATCCTGTCGGATGTGGTCACCTCGGTCGGGGTGATTGCCGGGCTCGGCCTGGCGCTGGCACTCGATCAGCCGCGGCTCGATCCGCTGCTGGCGCTGATTGTCGCGTGCAATGTGCTGTGGCAAGGCTCGAAGGTGATTTCATCATCCATTGGCGGATTGATGGACCGGGCCATCGATCCGGGCGATGAACAACGCATTCACGACATCATCAAGGCTGAGGCGGACGGCGCCATCGAGGCGCATGATATCCGCACCCGGATGGCGGGCCGTGTGTCCTTCGTCGAGTTTCATCTGGTCGTCGATGGCAGCATGACGGTGGAACAATCGCACGACATCTGCGACCGGCTCGAATCGGCGCTGAAACAGGCCGTGGCGGGGGTGCAGGTGATCATTCATGTCGAGCCCGGCCACAAGGCCAAGGACGAGGGGGTGGTGCTCAGCTGAAGCTTATGCGCCGAAGCGTTCCAGTGCCATGCGGAACACCTCCGCATCGACATTGCCGCCGGAGATGGTGGCGATCACATCCTCGCCTTCGATGTCGCTGCCATGAAACAGTGCGGCGGCCAAGGCTACGGCGCCGCCGGGTTCCGCGACAAGCTTTAGCCTGGAAAAGGCAAGCGCCATGGCGCGAAGCGCCTCGTCCTCGGTGACGACAATTCCCGGGCCGGCAAGCTGATACAGGATCGGGAAGGTCAGGTCTCCCGGCTGCGGGGTGATGATGGCGTCGCAGAGCGAACCGGCGCGGCGGCTGTTGCTTTCGATCACGCCGGAGGCCAGGCTGCGGGCCATGTCGTCAAAGCCCTCTGGCTCCACCGGGCGCACCCGCAGGCCCGGGGCATCGGCTTCCAGCGCCAGTGCCATGCCGGATGCAAAGCCGCCGCCGCCGCAACAGACCAGCACATCGGCTTTATCGATGCCTTCGGCCTTGGCCTGTTCGGCGATTTCCAGTCCGCAGGTGCCCTGGCCGGCAATGACCTGGGGCTCGTCAAAGGGCTTGATCAGCGTCAGGCCGCGCTCGGCCGAGAGTTGTGCGGCGATTGCGTCACGGTCCTCGTTCGCACGGTCGTAGAGCACCACTTCCGCGCCCAGTGCACGAGTGTTGTCGATTTTCAGTTTCGGGGCATCTGAGGGCATGACGATGACCACCGGCGCACCGTGCCGGGCAGCCGCCAGCGCCACGCCCTGCCCGTGGTTGCCGCTGGAGAAGGCGATGACACCGCGCTCGCGTGCCTCCGGTTCCATGGCCGAGAGTGCCGACCAGCCGCCGCGGAACTTGAAGCTGCCGGTATGCTGCAGGCACTCGGGCTTGATCCAGAGCCGCCGCCCGGCGATCTCGTCGAGAAACGGCGAGTTGAGCAGCGGTGTGCGCCGGGCATGGCCATCCAGCCGCTCCTGTGCCGCGCGGATCATGTCGATGTTCATGGATTGGTTCCTGTCTGAGTTCCTGCCCGGCAGGCTAGGCGCAAACAGCGTGATTCTCCAGATCGATTTGCATCTGATTTGGAAACCCTGCCGGCGGCACAAAAAAGCCGCGCGGGTGTCCGCGCGGCTCGTCGAAGCGATTGGGGCTGATCAGGCCGCGTGGCCGTGCAGCCGTCCGGTCACAACCGGGTTGTCCTTGAGGCCGGAAATGGACTTGGCCAGTGCCAGAACACCCAGGTCGGCGATCGGTTCGATGATGATGACCAGCATGTAAGCCGCACCAAAGGCTGCGATCTGCGAGAGATTTTCTGCCCCGAAGCCGTGGCCGTAAAGCGCCCAGAAGCCCACCCACATGACGATGCCGCCCTGGTAGCTGGTCGAAAGCGCCAGCGCCTGCTTGTAGGAGACGTCCTTGTAGGCGGTGCCTTCCGGGATGAGGCGCCTGGCAATCAGCGACATGGCGTAGAGCGGAACCAGCAGCGTGGTGACGTTCATGCCGTATTGCGGCAGGTCGAAGGGGGCGAAGAGAACGCCCTGCGCCAAGAGCCCCAGCGCCAGCCCGATGGCCGCCGCACCGCCGCCGAACAGCAGATAGAGCGTCGAGCCGAGAATGAAATGGACTTCGGAGACGCCAACCGGATGGTGCGGCAGGATTTCGAAGAACGAGAACACGAGCAACGTGGTGATCACCGAGCGGATGCCGAGCGCTGCAACGCCGCCATCCTTGCGGATCGTGTCCCAGGACATTTTCAGAAGCAGACCACCGGCAGCGGCTGCGGTCGCGTAGCTCAGGACAAGTTTTGCGCCGTCAACGACGCCAGGTTCGATATGCATGTTGTAATCCTTCCCGCACCCTTCGTGCGACAGATTGAATTCGGAAGCTGATTTTGGCTTCCCCGAAGTCCGGGCAGGTCTCCTGGCTCGCGCTTTGTTGCCGTCATCCGCCTTCCCGGGGTCTCCCAGTGGCATTTCGGATGCGGCTCACGCTCACAGTTGCGAGGGCAGCCACGGATCGGGCCCGTTTTTGGGTCGTCCCTACCGTGTTCCCTTTTCATCCCGAAGGCTTGGCCTTCATGGAACCCGAACGACTCAAGCGTATTTCGGCGCCGCTCTGATGGCAATCTGAAATGGGGTCTGGCGCACGCGCGCCGCTGCAGAATTTTGCGCACCCTGCCTGGACACCACGGATTGCTCGTGCCGGTACCCGCTGTTACTGACCCGGCATGAACATCGAACATTCCAATCACCCACAACTGTTCGGGACCGGTCTTGCGACACTTGCGGTGGTGGCCGCTTCAGTGGGTTTCGGTCTGGTGCCCTATTTTGCCCGGTCATTGACGGCGGAGGGCATGGCGCCACACGCGATAGCCTTTTACCGCTACGCTTTCGCGGCCATCGTGTTGTTGCCGTTCGTCTGGCGGGGGCGGAACCAACGGAACCCTCTTCTGTGGGGCTTGGCCGCCGGCATGGCCATGGGGCTCGGCTGGGTCGGATATGTGCGAGCGGTGGAAGTCGCCCCGGTCTCCACGGCTGGCGTGCTCTACATGACCTATCCGGTCTTCACCCTGGTGATCGCCTGGCTGATGTTCGGCGACGTCCCGCAGCGGCGCGCCATCCTGGCTTCGCTGATGGTTGTCGTCGCGGCGCTTCTGGCAACGTCCCCGGACGTGATTTCTGCCCAGCAAGTGCCTGCACTGGTGCTGTCGCTGGCGGCGCCATTGGGTTTCGCTTTTGGCATCAATGTGCTGGTTCACAAGCTTTCGGTGCTAAGCCCGGTGCTGCGGATTGCCAGTGCCAGCCTGGGTTCGGTGATCGGGCTGCTGCCGCTGATGGCGGCGACGCCTCTCGCGGGACTGGTTCCATTCACCGCTTCAGGCTGGTGGCTGGTGATGGGCATTGCTTTCGGCTCGGCCCTGGTGCCGCAATTGCTCTTTACGGTGGCAGCCCCCGTGATCGGCACCGCGCGAACGGCGATTGCCGGCAGTTTCGAGCTGCCGACGATGTTCCTGGTGGGCTGGTTTGCCTTTGCCGAACCGGTTGGCCTGACTCAATGGGTCGCCTGCGCGATCGTTGTTTCCGCCATTGCGCTGACGCCGGGCAGGTCAATTCGCAGTGTTGCTGCCAATGTGGCGCTGGAGGGTGAAAAGGGCGTCAGCCGTTAAGCCTGTCTGCTGCGCGGCGGCGGAATGCGGCCCGCACGCCTTGACATGGCCGCATTTGTCAGGCCTAAGGGGCGCAACTGGATAGGGGCCCAATCGGCCGCTGCACGCCTCCCTCGTGATGAGTGTGTTCTGACTTCCCCTGAGATCCACCTCGAAATTTTCGCATCGGCCAGCGGCGATGCGCCCAACCCGAACTCCACCGTTTGCGGCGTTGCCGTAGCCGGAGGATCCTTTGTGACAGGGCATGGTCCGCGACTGGCGACGCACAGCGTGCGCCCCGATGTATGCCCAGAATCTTGAAAGTTATTCCATGTTGTTTTCCCAACTCGGCCTCTCAAAGGCCCTGCTCGACACGCTTGACGGTCTGCACCTGACGACGCCGACACCGATCCAGGTTCAGGCGATCCCGCCGGTGATCGAAGGCCGCGACGTCATCGGCCTGGCCCAGACCGGTACCGGCAAGACCGCAGCCTTTTCGCTGCCGATCCTGCACCGCCTGGCACCCGGCAAGAAGGCCGCGCCGAAGAAGGTGCGGGCGCTGATCCTGTCGCCGACGCGCGAACTCTCCGCCCAGATCGCCAAGAGCGTCCGCGATTACGGCCGCCGGCTGCATCTGACATCCACCATCGTTGTCGGTGGTGTGTCGATCCGTCCGCAGATCAAGGCGCTGGCCTCCGGCGTCGATATCCTCGTCGCTACGCCGGGCCGGTTGATGGACCTGATCGAACAGCGCGCTGTCTCGCTCAACGAGATCGAGGTTGTGGTGCTCGACGAGGCCGACCAGATGATGGATATCGGCTTCATGCCGGTGATCAAGCGGCTGCTGGCGATGACCCCGAACACGCGCCAGACGCTGCTGTTTTCGGCCACGATGCCAAAGGAAATCCGCCAGCTTTCCGATCGCCACCTGAAGGACCCGGTCGAAGTGTCGGTGATCCCGGCCAAGAAGACCGCCGACCGCGTCGAGCATTCGGTCATGCACATGCAGGCGGCGCACAAGATGGGTGCGCTTGCCGGCCTGATCCGAGAGCGCAAGGGCGAGCGCGTGATCGTGTTCACCCGCACCAAGCGCGGTGCCGACAAGGCGGTCAAGCGGCTTGACGCTGACGGCATTGCCGCAGCAGCCATCCATGGCAACAAGTCCCAGGGTCAGCGCGAGCGGGCATTGGCCGGTTTCCGCGCTGGCACCGTACCGGTGCTGATCGCCACCGATATTGCCGCCCGCGGCATCGATGTGCCGGGCGTGACCCTGGTGGTCAATTACGAGCTGCCGAATGTGCCGGAAGTCTATGTTCACCGCATCGGCCGGACCGCCCGCGCCGGCGCCGAAGGCACGGCCGTGACATTCTGCGCGCCGGACGAGCGCTCGCTGCTGCGCGACATCGAAAAGATGCTCAAGAGCGAGATCCCGGTCGAGAAGGCGCCGGAAGGCACCTATGTCGATGCATTGGCCGATCCCGATGGCGACTTCGCTCCGCTCAACCGCACTGCACGTCCGCGCCAGGGGGCGCGGCCACAGGGCGCCAAGCCGCAAGGCCAGGGCCGCAATCCAGGCCAGCGCCAGGGCCAGTCGGCCAACAAGTCCGGCGGCCAGGGGCGCAAGCCCGGCCATGGCCAGCAGCCAGGGAGGCCCGGCTCCAACCGGCACCAGCCGGCAGCGGCCGCCAACCAGAATGGCGACCAGCCCGCAGCCGCCAAGCCGCGCCGCCGCAAGCGCAGCGGCGACCGCCGCCCGCGGCCCGAGCAGGGTGGCGACAGGGCCGTTGCCCGCGGCTGACGGGCGTTCGCCCGATCGGCTGTAGACCTGATTACGGGCCTGCAAACACCAATCGACAACCAGACGGCGCTGCAGTTTTCTGTGGCGCCGTTTGCATGTTGGAAACCGATTGGCCCTACAGCCATTGTTTCGCACGCCGGTTCGTACTATCTGCGAGACATGCAAACACACGGAGACTGCTTCATGAGCGACGAAGAAGACAAGACGACTGAACTGCCGCTGGGCAAGGAAGCCGAAGCAAACCTGTTCAAATCGCGCTCGATCTTCATCTATGGCGGGATCACCCAGGAACTGGCGCACAAGGTCTGCGCGCAGCTTGCGGCCCTTGCCGCAGCCAGCGACGACGATATCCGCATCTTCGTCAATTCGCCGGGCGGCCATGTCGAATCGGGCGATTCGATCCATGACATGATCGGCTTCATCAAGCCCAAGGTCTGGATCATCGGTACCGGCTGGGTCGCCTCCGCCGGCGCGCTGATCTATGTGTCGGTGCCCAAGGAGCAGCGTCTGTGCCTGCCCAACACCCGCTTCCTGCTGCATCAGCCATCGGGCGGCACCCGCGGCATGGTTTCGGACATCGAGATTCAGGCCGCCGAAATCATCAAGATGAACAAGCGGCTGATCAAGATCTTCGCCAAGGCCACCGGCCAGAGCGAAGACAAGATCGCCAAGGACATCGACCGCGACTACTGGCTGCCTGCGGAGGACGCCAAGGAGTACGGGCTGGTGGGCCGGATCATCACCAACCAGTCCGAGATCTGACTGAGTCCACTGACTGACTTTTCAAGCCCCGCCGGTGCGAGCCGGCGGGGTTTTTCGTCTGATTATCTCGATTTGTGCTTCTTGGCCTGCCTGACCATCTTGCCGAACGCCTTGTCTTTGGAACGGCGCTGGGCAAGGCTTGCGGTGTTGTGCTGGTCTTCGGCCACCAGCTTGCGCCAGCGCGCCAGCCGTGCTGCGTCGATGTCGCCGCGTTCGAGTGCTGCCAGCACCGCGCATCCGGGCTCGCTGATGTGCTTGCAATCGTTGAAACGGCATTCGAGTGAGAGTTCGTCAAGGTCGGAGAAAACCTCCGCCACGCCTTCTTCGGCATCGGTCAGCTGCAGTTCGCGCACGCCCGGCGTGTCGAGCACGGCACAGCCATTGGGCAGGATGTGGAGCTGGCGGTGCGAGGTGGTGTGGCGGCCCTTGGCGTCGTCTTCGCGGATGGCTTGCGTGGCGGCGACTTCGCCGACGGACAGTGAATTGGTGAGAGTCGACTTCCCAACACCGGAAGAGCCGAGAAAGGCGATGGTCTGGCCGGGCTTGCACCAGGGTGCGAGTTTCGACCGTGGTTCGTCGCTCTTGGCGTTGAGCGTCAGCACCGCGACATCGGCGGAAATGGCCTTGGCATCAACGACAAAGGGGGCAGGGTCATCGCACAGGTCCGGCTTGGTCAGCAGGATCACCGGGGTGACGCCAGCATCAAAGGCAAGCGCCACATAGCGCTCGAGCCTTGCGACGTTGAAGTCCAGATTGCAGGAGGTGACGATGAAGGCGGTGTCGATATTGGCGGCAATGAGCTGGACTGACCGGTCGTGGCCGGCGGCGCGGCGCTTGATCAGGCTCTTGCGTTCAAGCAGCCGGCTTGCACTGGGAAGCGCGCGATCAAGCAGCAGCCAGTCGCCGACCGTGGCCTCGGCGCGGGGAGGCACCATCATGTCGACATCGTATCCGAGCACGCGAAGCCCGCTGCGGTGAACCTCGGTGACCCGGACCGGCGGTGTTTCGGTCAGCTCATCAATGCTGATCTGGCTTGCGAAGAAGGGCTGCCAGCCGAGGCTGGTAAGGCGGGAGACCGGGGTGCTGACCTGACCCGTGCCGGGCGTGTGCGGGAGCACCGGCACTTCAGGCTTCATCTATTATGGCTTTCATGTCCAGGGTTCCAAAAGCTGCATCCAGGCCGGTGTTTTGCGGAACAAGCTTCGCTTGCTTCCCTGCTGTGTTACCTACAGCGCCGCGCATCCAACCGGATGCGCAAAACTCGCTGCAGGACACTTAGATAATGCATGTACGTTATCGTTCAAATGAATCCATTTGAACGCGACATGCATTAGCGTCTTAAAGTCTAACATTCCATGGCACGGGGCGGAAAACGTTTCTGTGTCCGCTCGGATTTTTCAGACATGGTGAGGCACGCCCTTGATGGCGCCGCTTGAGACCGGAGGCTTGCCGGGCGGAAGCCTGGGAATGTTCCGCCACGATGTCGCACTATGGCCGCTCCTGACTGCCGGCCCGAGGTTGCGGTCTACCGGCACATGCGTTGACACAGCCATGAAAAAGCCCCCGCGGGCTGAGCAGCGGGGGTTTGATGGTGGTCCGTTATTGCGCGGCCTGAGGCCGCTTATGCCGGGGTTTACGAGAAATCCAGCGCGCGGTCGCCGTTCTCGTCCTTGATGCGGGTCGGCAGGCCGATATTGTTGAGGATGTTGAGGAACGGCTTGGGGTCGAGTTCCTCGACATTGGCCATCCGCTTGACGTCCCATTCACCGCTGGCGATCAGCATGGCGGCGGCAACCGGGGGGACGCCGGCGGTGTAGGAAATGCCCTGGGAACCGACTTCGTTGTAGGCGTCCTTGTGGTCGGCGACGTTGTAGATGAAGACTTCGCGCTCCTTGCCGTCCTTCAAGCCCTTGACGAAATCGCCGATGCAGGTCTTGCCGGTGTATTCGGGCGCCAGCGAAGCCGGGTCGGGCAGGCAGGCCTTGACCACTTTCAGCGGCACGACTTCGGAGCCGTCGGCGAGCTTGACTGGTTGCTCGGACAGAAGCCCGATCGACTTCAGCACGGTGAAGACATTGATGTAGTGATCGCCAAAGCCCATCCAGAAGCGCACATCGGCGCCGTCCATGTTCTTGGCCAGCGAGTGGACCTCGTCATGACCGCAGAGATAGGCTGTCGAGGGGCCAACGACCGGCAGGTCATAGGTCTTGCCGATCTCGAACATCTTGTTGGTCTGCCACTGGCCGTTCTGCCATGAATAGACCACGCCGGTGAATTCGCGGAAGTTGATCTCCGGGTCGAAATTGGTGGCGAAATACTTGCCGTGGCTGCCGGCATTGATGTCGACGATGTCGACATCGGTGACCTTGTCGAAATAGTCGTTCTTGGCCAGCGCCGCATAGGCGTTGACGACGCCCGGATCGAAACCGGCTCCGAGGATGACGGTGACACCCTTTTCGGCGGCCTCGTCGGCGCGCTTCCATTCGTAGTTTCCGTACCAGGGCGGGGTCTCGCAGATCTTGCCCGGCTCTTCGTGGATGGCGGTATCGATATAGGCAGCGCCGGTGTCGAGACAGGCGCGCATCACCGACATGTTGAGAAAGGCGGTGCCGACATTGATGACGATCTCGGAGTTGGTCTGCTTGATAAGCGCCTTGGTGGCCTCGATGTCCATCGCATCGAGCGCATGACCGGCAAGCACGCCGTCGGTCTTCATGGCGTTCTTTTCGCCGATCGAGGCGATGATGGCGTCGCATTTTTCCTTTGTGCGCGAGGCGATGTTGATGTCGCCGAGTACGTCATTGTTCTGGGCGCATTTGTGGGCGACGACCTGTGCGACGCCGCCGGCGCCGATGATGAGGACATTCTTCTTCATGATGGGGACTAACTCCTTACGTCCAATCGTCAGATGCCTTACGAGAGGCTTTGTTCGAAATCCGCGTAATCAAACTCACGGACCGTTCTGATGCTGCCATCCAGCTCGCGGATGGCGATTGACGGCATTCTCACGCCGTTAAACCAGTTCTTCTTGACCATAGTGTAACCGGCAGCGTCCTGAACCGAAATCCGGTCGCCGATCTTCAGTTCGGACGGGAAATCGAACTCGCCGAAGATATCGCCGGCAAGGCAGGACTTGCCGCAGATCATGTAGCGGTGATCGCCCTGGTTGGGCTCGATCTTGGCGGATTCGCGATAGATCAGGAGATCCAGCATGTGAGCCTCGATGGAGCTGTCGACGATGGCCAGGTTCTTGCCGTTGAACAGTGTGTCGAGCACCGTGACTTCCAGCGTCGTCGACCTGGTGATCGAGGCTTCGCCGGGCTCGAGATAGACCTGCACATCGAATTCGCCGGCAAAGCGCTTGAGCCGTTCGGCGAACTGTTCCAGTGGATAATCGGCACCGGTGAAATGGATGCCGCCACCGAGGCTGACCCATTCGGCCTTCTTCAAGAGCGGGCCGAATTTTTGCTCGATGTCGCCGAGCATGCGGTCGAACAGGGCAAAGTTGCCGTTTTCGCAGTTGTTGTGGATCATGAAGCCGGAGATCATCTCCATCACCGGCTCGACCTTCTCGATGTCCCATTCGCCGAGCCGCGAGAACGGCCGCGCCGGATCGGCGAGATCGAAGGTCGAGGACGAGACGCCGGGATTGAGCCGCAAGCCGCGGATGATGCCCTTGGACTGATCCGAAAAGCGATTGAGCTGACTTATGGAATTGAAGATGATCTTGTCGGCATGGGAGACGACCTCGTCGATCTCGTGATCGGCATAGGCGACCGAATAGGCGTGGGTTTCCTTGCCGAAGCGCTCGCGGCCGAGCCGCACCTCGTTGAGCGAGGACGAGGTGGTGCCGTCCATGTAATCGGCCATGAAATCGAACACGCCCCAGGTGGCAAAGCATTTCAGCGCCAACAGCGCCCTGGCGCCGGAGAGTTCGCGTAGGCGCGCGATCTTCTCCATGTTGATCTGAAGCTTGGACTTGTCGATCAGATAATAGGGGGTCTGGATCACGGTCTCATCCATCCTGGTCATAAGGGGGAGGGGCGGTGTGGCGCAGGCGGTGGGTTCGGGCGCGCGTCCGGCTCTGCCGGGGATCATGCGTCAGGGGGAATTAGGGAAATCGGCTGTCATAGGCAAGGGCTGATGCGGAATTGGGGTGAAAAAGGGGGATGGTGGTTGGTCAAAGAACCCCTCCCCAACCTTGCCGGGGCGAGCCACGGCAAGGTTGGGGAGGGGCCTTCTTTTCGGTCCATCCCCACGCCAGATCCCCCGCGCGCGAAAACTCGCCGGCGGGTTTGATCCATTCAGGTCCGGAGGGCCGCACGCGGGCTTTGCCTTACGGAATGGATAAGAAGCGGTGGCGCGGCTCGCGCGCGGCCCGATTGTCGCCGGATGATGTCCGCATCCGACAGGCAGTACCTCGCACTCCCGGGGTGGTATCCCCGTCCGGATTGCTCCGGCCGCGGTCTGGACTGACCGCGGGAGTGGTTCTCGAGGTTCCGGCACGGACCCTGACGTGCCTGGTTGAGCACGTCATGTCCGCCACAGGCCCGGACCGGAGCTGCCGTCTTCCGCCGCGATGGCGTTTGCGAAAACGGCTGCCGGCCCGGTGGCTGGCTTTGCACGTGTCTCCGTGAGACCCGCCCGCCAGCGGAACCCCGATGGCCTCCGCCTCCTCAAGCGCCCTGCCGCACGTTACGCCAGATCCGCAAAAGGCCTTCCTCCCGCCTGGTCGACCACGTTCGCGATCCATCCGGCAGCGGGAGCGGACGAAGTATGGCATGGGGGCGGAAGGTGGGGATGAAAATGGCGTGGGTTTTGGATAAGGGGTTGTTTTGATTGGAATGGGCCGCTTTTCCCCTCCCCCTTGAGGGGAGGGGTCAGGGGTGGGGGTAGGCCTCGGCATTGATGTCGATGGCGGCTTATCGCCCTGCCAAAATACCCCCACCCGGATCGCCTGCGCTCACGCTTGTCTCTCCGACCTCCCCTCAAGGGGGAGGTGGGGTGCTGCGGGCGCAACGTCCGATCTCCCCCCTTGCGGGGGAGATGCCCGACAGGCAGAGAGGGGTATTGATCCAGCTTCCGTGTTTGCGGCGTCACCCCCCTCTGTCACCTACGGCGACATCTCCCCCGCAAGGGGGGAGATTGGGGAGGGCGCGTGCACTATCTGACCAAAAGGGTTTCCGCCGGCTGTGTTCTCCATCGCGTGAGCTTGCCACCCCAACGCAAATTGGCGTTCAAATTGGCGTTAAAGACGCGCGCTGAATGCTCCGCAATAGGAGCTTGCAAAATGGACTACGGGGATTATTGGTAGATAATCTCGTCCACAGATTGAGTCGTGCTGAAAATGAAACCAGAAGACCTTACTTATTCAAGTCTCAAGAATTCGCTGGCTGTTTATGAAGAAAAAGGACGGGGCGAAGCTATATCTTTCCTAAATTGGTTTCTCGAAAATATATTCCGTTTAGAAGGTGTCGATGCAGATGATGCTATTTGTGATAAACCTAATGATCGAGGTATAGATGGTATTTAAGAGGATCACACTCAGGAAGAGATACTTGTCTTGCAGGGTAAAATAAAACAAAAAGAAACAACTATAGGAGATAATTCTCTGCGTGAATTGGCTGGTGCTATTACCCAGCTCGCGTCGCCTGAATCGGTCCAGTCTTTGATTGATGGTGGCGGTAACGCTGAGCTTAAACTCGTTCTTAAAAGAAATAATATTAAAGATTTGGTGGAAAAGGGATATAAAGTTGTAGGCGTGTTTATTTGCAACCAAACTCTCGATGCTAATGGGCGGGAGTTTCTTGATCAGCATGACTCCATGCGTGTTTATGATCGAGAAAGAATAAGTAATGAGTATATTGATGTAGAGAGCGCTGGCGGTGTGAGTGGTGTTTTCAAATTTGATACTACGTATGTAGATCCTATGGTGATACAATCAGGATCGAAGGCCACCGCATATATATTGCCGGTCCAAGCTGTGGAGCTTGTTAATATGGAGGGAATAGAGGATGGGACTCTGTTTTCGCAAAATGTGAGACAATCCCTAGGAAATACTAAAGTAAATAAGTCGCTTAGCCAAAGTGTTGCCGATTCGACTGAGCATCAGAATTTTCCATTGTATCACAACGGGGTCAATATTTTGTGTGAAAGAGCCACGTTGGGTGATGGGGTTCTAGAGATTGAGAATTACGTGGTTGTAAATGGCGCTCAAAGTATTTCAACCTTCAAGAAGTCTGTCTCAAAGCTATCGCCAGATCTTCGTGTTATAGCGAAAGTGGTGCAGTTAAGTGATGCCAGTTTGAGTAGGCGTATTACAATAAACAGCAACAATCAAAATGCGATTAAGCCTCGAGATTTGAAGTCAACAAATGAAGTCCAGATAAGGCTTCGTAAAGAATTCGAAAGCGTTTTAAATGGCGAATACGATTTAGAAATCAAACGTGGTCAGGAGGCAAGAAATGGTGCTGAAATAATAACCAATGAAGAGGCCGGTCGCCTTCTGCTTGCGTTCGATTTGATGGAGCCGGAATCTTGTCATCAAGTATATAAGCTTTTTGATGATAAGTATGCGGAGATATTTGCTCGTCCAGCCGTCACGGCTTGGAGGGTGATATTGTTAAATATTATTATGCAGAGAATACAGAATGCGATGCCATCTATAGAATACAAGCCGCTTTCAAAGTATGGTTTGACACGATTTTTCTTGTTGTCAGTTTTGAGTGAGCTAATTGCTGGCGATGCCATAGGGCGGGAATACAATAAAGACCCGAAGAAATTGTTTGATGAAGGGAAAATTGATAATTTTTCCGGCGCAATCGATGAAATACTCGGTGCTATTATTGTAGATTTGAACTTTGAAGTTGCGGACCTCGGTGACGGCTTTGATTACAAAGGCGATTTGAAGAGCCCTAGCAAAATTAAAGATTTGCGGGCCAAGCTTTTGAGAAGTTTCCAAAAGGACGTAGCAAGAGGAAAGGCGAAAGCTCTCGGTGATCTTCTCGCTGAGTGAAGAGAACTGCCCCACAGCCTCATCCCCCTTGCCATCCCCCCCAGCTCTCGCTATCTTTTCCCCATGAACCCGACCACGCGCCCAGATTCAGCGTCTCCAGCCCGCTTCGCCGCGGCGGCGGTCTCGCGTGCGCTTTCCGGTTCGCTACTCCTTCTCGCGCTTAGCGGCGATCGCCGGGCTCGTTGAGGAGCGTCCGGCGGTCGAGACCGCCGCAGACGCGTGCTCCGCTCCTCTCTCGCGACTTTACATTTTTCCCTGAATACAACATGACGGCTTGAGGCCGGTTGATGTCGCCATGTGCGGCTCCCGGGATTTGGGCCAGGAAACGAGAGACACTCATGACCGCACAGACTTCATCCGGACCGAAGGGCATGCCGAAGGCTGCCGAGAAGTACCACGCTTACCCGTTGATCGATCTCAATGACCGGACCTGGCCGTCCAGGCGGATCGAAAAGGCGCCGATCTGGTGCTCGGTGGATCTGCGCGATGGCAACCAGTCGCTGATCAACCCGATGGGACATGACCGCAAGGCGCGGATGTTCCAGCTGCTTTTGGACATGGGCTTCAAGGAAATCGAGATCGGGTTTCCGTCGGCCTCGCAGACCGATTTCGACTTTGCCCGCTGGTGCGTGGAAGAGGGCGGGGTGCCCGAGGACGTGTCGCTGCAGGTGCTGGTGCAGTGCCGGCCCGAGCTGATCACCCGCACTTTCGAGGCGCTTGAAGGCGCGCACCGGCCGATCGTGCATTTTTACAATTCGACCTCGGAATTGCAGCGCCGGGTGGTGTTCGGCAAGGATGTGGCCGGGATCAAGCAGATTGCCGTCGATGCGGCGAAGATGGTCAAGGAGATGGCGGAGAAGGCCGGCGGCGGGTTCCGGTTCGAGTATTCGCCGGAAAGCTTCACCGGCACCGAGCTGGACGTGGCGCTGGAAATCTCCAACGCGGTGATCGAGATCATCCAGCCGACGCCCGACAACAAGCTGATCCTCAACCTGCCGTCGACCGTGGAGATGGCAACGCCGAACATCTATGCCGACCAGATCGAGTGGATGTGCCGCAATATCGACAACCGCGAGAATGTGCTGGTGTCGCTGCATCCGCACAATGACCGCGGCACCGGCATTGCCGCCACCGAGCTGGGGCTGATGGCGGGTGCGGACCGGGTCGAGGGCACGCTGTTCGGCAATGGCGAGCGCACCGGCAATGTCGATGTCGTGGCGCTGGCGCTGAACATGTTCACCCAAGGGGTGGACCCTCAGCTCGACTGCTCGGACATCGAGCGGATCAAGGCGGTGTATGAATATTCCAACGAGATGAAGATCCCGGAGCGGCACCCTTATGTGGGCGAGCTGGTCTACACGGCGTTTTCCGGCTCGCACCAGGATGCGATCAACAAGGGCATGAAGGCGATCCGCCAGGCCAACAAGCCGGACTGGGAAGTGCCCTACCTGCCGATCGACCCGCAGGATGTCGGCCGCTCCTACGAGGCCATCATCCGGATCAATTCGCAGTCGGGCAAGGGCGGCATCGCCTATATCCTGAAGGAAGATTACGGGCTGGATTTGCCGCGCGCATTGCAGGTGGAGTTCCGCGAGGAAGTGCAGCGGATCACCGACGAGGAAGGCGTGGAACTGCCGCCGAAGCGGATCTACGAGAGCTTCATGGAGCTTTATGTCAACCAGTCCGGCGCGCGGCTCGGTTTTGTCGATCACCACACTCATACGGACCCCGCCAACAAGGGGGTACGGGTGGTCTCGGCGGAGATAACCGATAATGGCGAGACCAAGCATATCGAGGGCCGCGGCACCGGTCCGATCGACGGCTTTGTCAACGCGCTGTCGAGCTATCTCGGTGTTGAGCTGACGGTGGCGAATTATTCCGAGCACTCGATGCAGCACGGGTCCAACGCAGCCGCGATCTGCTACATGCAGATGGAAACGCCGGTCGGCATGATCCATGGTGCGGGCGTCAACACCAACATCGTGGCGGCGTCGCTGGAAGCGGTGGTGTCGGCGGCCAACCGGGTGCTGGCGGCGCAAAAGGACTGAGATGACACACCGACCGCCGCGCCTGAAAAAGCGCGGCGGTCTTGCATTGCGTAGAGGGAAATGAGTGCCATGAGCGGACTTCACATCGAATTTTCGGGCCCTGAAGACGGCATTCCGCTGGTGCTCTTGCACGGTTTCGGCGGGGACGGTTCGGCCTGGGAAGCGGTCAAGGCGGGACTGCCGGACACCATCCGGGTGATGGCGGTCGATCTGCCCGGCCATAGCAGGTCGCTCGATGCCGACGGGCGCGGCGGCGCGGGAAGGATGGCCAAGGCCATTCTCGCCGGGCTGGATACGGCAGGTGTCGCAAGTTTTCATCTGGCGGGCCACTCGATGGGCGGCGCGGTGGCGGCGCTGATCGCCATGCGGGCACCGGAGCGGGTGAAGACGCTGACGCTGGTGGCGCCCGGCGGCATGGCAAAGGAGATCAATGCCGGACTGCTGGCGCGCTATGCAAAGGCCAGCAGCGAGGCCGAGATCCGGGGCTGTCTCGAGGAGATGTCGGCGCCCGGCTTTGTTACCTCGCAGGAGGTGATCGATCATTTCGTTGCGGCGCGGGCCCGTCCGGGCCAGGCCGAAGCGCTTGAAGAGACCTACCAGGCGATGTTCCCGAACGGCGCTGAGGAAGGGCAGGGCGTGTTGCCGGCTGATGCGCTGGCAGGTCTGCCCATGCCGGTGTTCGTGATCTGGGGCACGGCGGATACGGTGTTGCCGTGCCCCAATCCCTCCGCGCTGCCGGCGTCGTTTGCCTTCAGCGTGCTGCCCAACCTTGGCCACATGCTGCCCGAAGAATCACCCGATGCGATCATCCGGGTGCTGGGGCAGGCGCTGACCAGCGAGAGCTGAGACCCGTCTGGCCGCTCGCTGTTTCTGTCCGGACCTCAGTGATTCCGGTGCCTGCGGCGCTTTACCACGTGTGCAATCGGCGGCTGCCGCATTGTCGCCATCAAGAACGGTCTGTGGTAAGAGGTTGTTAACCAATCTTATTGCGGCCCCGTTGCCGATGGACCCACGCCATGACCGACCGACCCAAGATCCCTGCCAATGACCGCCGTCTCGCGGATATCGTGCGCGACGTGAAAATCGCCACCGCCGACCGCACCGATGTGGTGGTCGACATGCGGGATGCGGACCGCGCGCGGCTGGAAATGCTGGCCGAAGAGATCCGGCCGGTGCTCAATGATATCGACCCTGCCGATGACCGTTTCGATTTCGGCGTCTCCACCGGCTTGCAGCCGCGGCTGTGGATCGATGCGGTGGCGCATGTGCACATGGGACATGACCGGCGGGTGTTCCGCTTTGTCCGCGACACGCGGCTTGGCAGGGTGATCCTGTCGGACACCAGCGACATGGCAGCGACGGCGGATGCGGTCAGCCGCTACATCGCCGAACGGGTGATCGAGCGCGAGCGCATCCTGGCCGGTGATTTCGAAGCGGTGAAGAACGGCATGGCCGGCAAGGCCGCTGGGGAAACCGGTGAAGAAGCTGCGTCCGCGCCGCGTACGGGAAGCCAGAGCGTGGCGCCGGCGGAAACCGCGCCGGCTGCGCGAACAGCCGAAGCTTCGCCGCAGGCCTCTGCAGCGGCCTCGACGGCAGCGCCCGCGCAGCCGCGCCCGCGAGAGCGTTCGGGCGGTGCCGGGCTGGTGCTCGGTGCGTCCTGGTTCATGCTCGGCTGTGTCGCAGGCGCGGCAGCGCTGGTGCTGGCCTTCTGGGACCGGCTGTCGGCGATGATCGGCTGAAGTCCGATTGCGGCTGATGTCCGATTGCGGCTGATCAGCCGAGCGTTTCTTCAAGAGCGATCACACCGGCGGGGTTTTCCACCATGCCGGGGCCTTCAGGGCCCAGTTGCATGCGCAGATGCGTGGTTTTCCAGTTGCCCGGTTCGCCGTCGATCTCGAACAGGTTGAAGCCGGCGAGCGGCTTGCGGCCACCGGGGCCCTGGCTTGCCGAGGCAATGCCCACTACCGGCACGGGCCCGTCCGCGCCCTTGATATGGTGCAGCGTATCGAGATGGGTATGGCCGTGCAGCACCAGTTCGGCGCCGTGTTTCCCAAGCATTCTGGCGAAACGGCTGATGCCGCGCATGCGCTTGTGCCAGGGGGCTGCACCACGCACCGGCGGATGATGGATCATGACCACCCGGTACAGGCCGTCCTGCTTGGCCTGCTCGAGCAGGCGGCCGGCGGCGCGGGCCTGCTTGCGGCCAAACTCGCCGGTGGCCATGAACGGCAGGGTGGCATTGGCGGTGGAACAGCCGATCAGGGCAACCGGTCCACGGCGGCGGAAGCCCGGAAACAGCGCGTTGCCCGGCGCGGGCGAATCGGACTCGAACCAGGGCCGCCAGGCAGCGGTGGCTCTGGCAAAGGCACCGGGCACATAGGCGTCGTGGTTGCCGGGGACGACGGTGGCGTTTGCCGGGTCGAAATGGGTTTCCAGCCACAGCCGGGCAGCCTCGATTTCGGTGCGCGTGGCGAGATTGACCAGATCGCCGGTGATAGCCACGTGATCTGGTGACGCCAGCCGCATGCCGGCAATGACATTCTCCAGCGTGTTGCCGAAAAGATGCTTGCGGCGGTTGCGATGCCAGTTCACATAGCCGGTAATCCGCTTGGACGCGAGCTGCGCGGCGGACAGGCGCGGCATGGGGCCAAGGTGGATATCGGAAATATGAGCAAGCCGGAACATGATGTGAGCAATAGCGATCCTGCCGGGAAGCCGCAAGCCGTGGCCGGCGAAGTTCACACGCCGCCGGAGATGCGCAGCTGGCGGGCGCGGCTGGTGACCCGCGTGATCCATGCCTGGTTCGCCATCGCCCGCGGCATGACGCTTGGGGTGCGCGCAGCCGCATTCGATGGCGAAGGCCGCGTGTTTCTGGTGCGCCATTCCTACGTCCCCGGCTGGCACATGCCCGGCGGTGGCGTCGAACGCGGCGAGACGCTGAAGGACGCGCTCATTAAGGAGTTGCGGGAAGAGGGCAATCTCGAGATCAGCGCCGAGCCGGAGCTGTTCGCGGTCTATTTCAACGCGCGCACCAGCCGGCGCGACCATGTTGCCTTTTACCGTTGCACCGTTTCGCAGACTGCGCCGAAACATCCCGACCGCGAAATCGTCGAGAGCGGGTTCTTCGCGCTCGATGCACTGCCGGACGGGGTTACGGCGGCAACGCGGCGGCGGCTTGCGGAGCTTTCAGCGGAGGTTGCGGTCAGCGACGTGTGGTAGGGCGGGGCCTGCAGCCGGGCTGGTTTGCGGCTGTCTGCCAGAGGCCGATCGCGGCAGCCTGCTGACAGAACTTGACAGGACCCAGGCTTTACGCTCTTGAAGGCAGGCCATTAGCGCTTACGTGACGACAACTACGGCTTTTGTCGATCGGGTCCGGCGGCCAGCACATCTCGCGGTCGCCGATTTGTTTATTTCGTTTTTTGAAAAGACCATCATGGCAGCCATTCTTTCGATCCAGAACCTTTCGAAACAATATGACAGCGGCTTTCAGGCGCTGAAAAATGTCAATCTCGAGATCGAGGAAGGCGAGATCCTGGCGCTGCTCGGGCCCAACGGGGCCGGCAAAACGACGCTGATCTCGATCATCTGCGGGCTCGTCAATGCCACATCCGGCACGGCGACGGTCGGCGGCTTTGACGTGGTCGATGAATTCCGCAAGGCACGCTCGCTGATCGGGCTGGTGCCACAGGAAATCTCGCTGGAACCGTTCCAGACCGTCACAAACGCCTTGCACTTCTCGCGCGGTCTGTTCGGCAAGGGCAGGGACCCGGCGCTGATCGAGGACATTCTCAAGAAGCTGTCGCTGTGGGACAAGCGCGACAGCAAGGTGGTGGAGCTGTCGGGCGGCATGAAGCGCCGGGTGCTGATCGCCAAGGCGCTGTGCCACGAGCCGCGGGTGCTGTTTCTCGACGAACCGACCGCGGGCGTCGACGTGGAGCTGCGCAAGGAGATGTGGGAGGTGGTGCGCCAGCTCAAGGCCGATGGCGTAACCATCATCCTGACGACGCATTACATCGAGGAAGCCGAGGCCATCGCCGACCGGATCGGCGTCATTCGCAGCGGTGAGTTGCTGCTGGTGGAAGACAAGGACCTGTTGATGCGGCGCATGGGCCAGCGGCAGATCCGCATCGAGCTGATGCAACCCATCGACCGGATCCCTGACGCGCTCGCAAGCTACAATCTCGAATACAGCGAGGAAGACCAGTCGCTGACCTATTCCTACGAGGCCAATGGCGAACGCACCGGGATTACGGCGCTGTTTTCGGATCTGGGCAAGGCCGGGCTGATCCTGCGCGATGTCGAGACCAGACAGAGCTCGCTAGAAGACATCTTTGTCGGGCTGGTGGAGGACAAGTGATGAATTTCTACGCAATCAAGTCGATCTATTCCTTCGAAATGGCCCGGTTCTTCCGCACGCTGGCGCAGAGCCTGATCTCGCCGGTGCTGTCGACATCGCTGTATTTCATCGTCTTCGGCGCGGCGATCGGCTCCCGCATCGAGGAGGTTGACGGCGTCAGCTACGGCGCCTTCATCATCCCCGGGCTGATCATGCTGTCGCTGCTGACGCAAAGCATCTCCAACGCCTCGTTCGGGATCTATTTTCCGAAATTCATCGGCTCCATCTACGAGCTGCACACCGCGCCGGTGTCCTATGTCGAGATCGTTCTCGGCTATGTCGGCGCGGCGGCGAGCAAATCGGCGCTGATCGGGCTGGTGATTCTCGGGACGGCGACATTCTTCGTCGATTTCACCATTCTGCATCCGGTGGCGATGCTGGCATTCCTGCTGCTGACCAGCGTCACCTTCAGCCTGTTCGGCTTCATCATCGGCATCTGGTCGAAGAACTTCGAGCAGCTGCAGATGGTACCGCTGCTGGTGATCACGCCGCTGGTGTTCCTGGGCGGCAGCTTCTACTCGGTATCGATGCTGCCGCCGTTCTGGCAGACGGTAACGATGTTCAATCCGGTGGTCTATCTGATCTCGGGCTTTCGGTGGGCCTTCTTCGGCACTGCCGACGTCAATATCGGACTCAGCCTGACGATGATCACAGTGTTCATGCTGCTCTGCCTCGGCCTGATCGGCTGGACCTACAAGACCGGTTACAAGATCAAGTCGTGAGATGGAACTGGTCCGCCTTGCGGCGGATCAGATGTCGTGCACCGCGCTTTCGAGCATCGCGCGAACTTGCCCCGCGACCTCGGTCAGCTGCTGGTTGCCGACGGCCTGCATCGAGGCGACCGGATCAACCGCACTGACGGTGACTGCGCCATTGCCAGTGTTGCGGATGATGACGTTGCAGGGCAACATGGCGCCGATGCGCGGCTCGATGCCGATGGCCTGATGCGCCATTTTCGGATTGCAGGCCCCGAGAATGAGATAGGGCGGCATGTCGGCGTCCAGCTTCTTCTTCATGGTTGCGGCCACGTCGATTTCCGTAAGCACGCCAAAACCGTGATCGGCGAGCGCCTTGCGGGTGCGCTGGTCGATGTCCTCGAACGAGGCGTGATCAAATGTTCTGTCGATTGTGTAGGCCATCCTGGTTCTCCAAGGGTTCGCCGTCGGGTTCACTTAAACATATCATAATTCATATATGACATTTCAAGTGGCACCCGGACGGACGGACCCGTGAAGCGGTTCAGGCGGCCTTCGGCAGTTCGTCCCGCCCGTGCGGCTGCATCAGGTCGAGTTCCGGGCCAACCGGCACGATACGAGTAGGATTGATGCTCTCGTGGCTGCCGTAATAATGGTTCTCGATGTGATCCATGTTCACGGTCCCGGCAATGCCCGGCATCTGGTATAGCTCGCGGAGATAGCCTGACAGGGCCGGATAATCGGCGATGCGGCGGATGTTGCACTTGAAGTGGCCGACATAGACCGGATCAAAGCGCACCAGGGTGGTAAAAAGCCGCCAGTCCGCTTCAGTCAGGTCATCGCCGGCCAGGTAGCGGTTATCCTGAAGCCGCCTGTCGAGCATGTCGAGCGTATCGAACAGTGCGGTGACGTTCTCCTCATAGGCTTCCTGCGTGGTGGCAAAGCCAGCCTTGTACACACCGTTGTTTACCTTGTGGTAGACGATCTCGTTGATCTCGTCGATTTCGGACCTGAGCTCGGCCGGGTAGTAATCCGGTGCGGGCCGGGCAATCGCATCGAAGGCGGAATTGAACATGCGGATGATTTCGGCGGATTCATTGGAGACGATAGTGTTGGTCTTCCTGTCCCACAGCACCGGCACGGTGACGCGGCCGGTGTAATCGGATTTTGCCGCGACATAGACCTGCCAGAGGTAATCCTTGCCGCCGATATGGTCGGCAGTACCGCCGTCGCGGTCATGAAACTCCCAGCCGTTCTCGCCCATATGGGGGGCGACGATCGAAACAGAAATGGCGTCTTCCAGACCCTTGAGTTTGCGGAAGATCAGAGTCCTGTGTGCCCAGGGGCAGGCAAGCGAGACATAGAGATGGTACCGGCCGGGCTCTGCGGCAAAGCCGCCTTCGCCCGACGGACCCGGTTCGCCATCGGCGGTCACCCAGTTGCGGAAGGAGGCGTCCTTGCGCTTGAAATGGCCACCCGTGGATTTCGTGTCATACCAGACGTCCTTCCAGACGCCATCAACCAGCATTCCCATAATCAATCTCCTTTTCCACAGAGATAGGTCCCGGGGGGAGAAAAAGCGAAGGCCGGAGGTGTGAACAGTGCGTTTTGCATTGGACGCCAAGGCTTTGCTTTGCTATGGCCAAACGGCAACGAGGAAAAAACCGGATGCCAGTCAAGGCTTTGCGACGACGCTGACAAGATCATTCCCCGCGGGTTCCGCGGGTGTTTCGTCACGTTTGCCGCCTGTTTCCGGAATTCCCATCATGCCCTTTCAGGATATTGTCTTTCTCACCGAAGACGCGTCTCATGACGCGGCCATTGAGCTCATCAATGAAGAAGCTTTCGGTCCCGGCCGGTTCGTGCGCGCCGCAGAGCGGGTGCGTGAACAGGGGCCGCATGACCGGCATCTGTCGTTTGTCGCCGGCGATCGCGGGGAGATCATCGCCTCGGTGCGGATGACGCCGATCCTCGCCGGCACCGTGGCCGGCTATCTGCTGGGACCGTTGGCCGTGCGGCCGTCGCACAAGAATCTCGGCATCGGCCGGGAGCTGGTGCGCATCGCCCTCGCAGCCGCCAAAAAGGCCGGCAGCCATGCGGTGTTGCTGGTCGGGGATCCGCCCTATTACGCGCCGCTCGGATTCATGCCGACGCGGCCCGGTGCGCTCAGCATGCCGGGACCGTTTGACAAGCACCGGCTGCTTGCCGTCTGCCATGGCGAGACCGATGCGATGGGGCTGGAGGGCGAAATCCGGCACCGCGATCGTAGTTAGGTTTCAGGTGGTTCGGCCTGCCTCATCTGCCGGTTCTGACCGGAGTTGGGTGCATCGCAGCACCCTTGCGGTTGCGCTGCAGCACAATGGGCTCTAAATACAGCGGCATGACTCATCAAGGCGAACAAGCCGACGACCTGTCTTCCCCTGCACGGGCCTACGCGAAAATCTGCGTTATCGGTGCCGGGGCCTGGGGGACCGCGCTGGCCTCCGTGGCGCGACGCGCCGGCCGTGAAACGGCACTGTGGGGAAGAGATCAGGTTACAGTCGAAGCAATCAACAGCCGCAATGAAAATCCGAAATACCTTCCCGGTATTTCTTTGCCGGATGGCATTGCCGCAATCACCAGCATGGCGAAGGCGCTTGAAGGGGCGGAGGCGGTGCTGCTGGTCACGCCGTCGCGGACCCTGCGCGCGATCTGCACACAGATGCGGCCGCATCTGGCTCAGGGCGTGCCGATCGCGCTCTGTGCCAAGGGTATCGAGGCAGGTTCCGGCTATTTGCTGAGCGAGGTGGCATCGGAAATGCTGCCCGGTCACCGAATCGGCGCCCTGTCCGGTCCGACCTTTGCCACCGAAACCGCACTTGGCCATCTGACCGCTGCCACCATTGCTTTCCAGTTTTCCTATGCCGACCGGCTCGATACCGCGTCGAGCCCGGCGGCGCGGCTGGCCTTGTCGATGGGGTCGGAGTTCTTCCGGCCCTATATTTCCGACGATCTCGTCGGGGTCGAGGTCAGCGGTGCGGTTAAGAACGTCATTGCCATCGCCTGCGGCATGATGACGGGCGCGGGCTATGCCGAAAACACCCGCGCAGCACTTATCGCGCGGGGAATGGACGAGATGAAGACGCTGGCCGACGTGTTTGGCGGCCGCCGTGAAACCGTGACGGGGCTTGCCGGTGCGGGTGACCTGACGCTGACCTGCTCGTCACAGACATCGCGCAACATGTCGCTGGGGGTTCAGCTCGGCAAGGGCATTGCGCGGGAGAAATGTTTCGACGGCAAGGCCGTGGTGGTCGAGGGCGAGGTCAATTCGGTTTCGGTGATGGATCTTGCGCGGCGGATGAACATCCGCATGCCGATCTGCGAAAGCGTGTACCGGATCCTGCACCAGGGTGCGGACGTGCGGGAAACCTTTGCCGAGCTCTGGTCCCGTCCGATCGAGAGCGAACGCCGCGGACTTTCCATCAGTCTCGATCATCCCATTGCCATGGCAGCGGAGGCAGCCGAATGAATTCGACACCTATCAACAATCCACTCAACACGCGGAGGTTCGTGCTTGCCACCGATCTCGACGGCACCTTTCTGGGTGGCAGCGAGGAAGACCGGCGGCGGCTTTATGGCTGGATCGAGGACAATCGCGACACAGTCGGCCTGATCTTCGTGACCGGACGCGATCCCGAATTTATCGGCGAGCTTTGCCGCGAGCGTGGCGTGCCCTGGCCGGACTATGCGGTCGGTGATGTCGGCACCACCATTGCCACGGTCTCCTCCGAGACCGGCGTTGCGCCGATCGCCCATCTTGAAGAGGAAATCGCCGCACGCTGGGCCAATGCGGGCGACAAGGTCAAGGCTCGGCTCGAGGGCCATCCGGGCCTGACGCTACAACCCACTGATTTCCGTTACCGGGTGAGTTACGATCTCGACCCCGATGCTTTCGATCGCTCGGCCTGCGGCATTGTCGAGGAGATGGGGCACCAGTGGCTGATCTCCGACAACCGCTATTTCGACGTGCTGCCCGAGGGCGTGAGCAAGGGCCCGTCGCTGCGCCGGCTGGTGGAGCATCTCGCGATCGAGCCGCATCGCGTGCTGTGTGCAGGCGACACGCTCAATGATCTTTCCATGCTCGAATGCGGACTGCCGGCGGTCGCGGTGGGAAATTCGGAACCTTCTCTGGTCGAGCGCGTTCTCCATCTGGAGCACCTTCATATGGCGCAAGCGCATGGCGCGGCGGGCATATTGGAGGCTATTCGTGCTTTTGACATGCACGAGCTACCGAAAGGATACTGATTACATGGCCAGCGATCTTGTCATCGTTTATCACCGTCAACCCTATGAGGAAGTCGAAGAAAACGGGAAGATCGTTTTCAAGGAAAACAAGAGCCCGAACGGGATCGTGCCGACGCTGAAAGGCTTTTTCGGCCGTGTCGACAAGGGGGCCTGGGTTGCCTGGAAACTGGCGGATGATGCCGCCAACCCGGACTTCGAACGGGTCATCGAGATCGAGGACAGCTACGGCAAATACTCGGTCACGCGGCTGCCGCTGACGCCGGATCAGGTCTCGAGCTTCTACCACATCACCTCGAAGGAGGCGTTCTGGCCGATTCTGCACTCGTTCAAGGAACGCTACAATTACGACCCCGTCGACTGGCCGACATTCCGCGAGGTGAACTGGGCCTTTGCCGAGGCCGCGGCTGCCGAAGCTGCACCAGGGGCCGTGGTCTGGGTGCACGACTACAATTTGTGGCTGGTTCCCGGCTATCTGCGCAAGCTTCGTCCCGACGTGAAGATCTCATTCTTCCATCACACGCCGTTTCCGGCTGCCGACATGTTCAACGTGCTGCCCTGGCGGCGCGAAATCGTCGACAGCCTGCTTGCCTGCGATGTGGTCGGGTTCCACATTCCGCGTTACGCCGTGAACTTCGTGCATGTGGCGCAGAGTTTGCTGGAAGTCGGCAATGTAGTGCGCAAGGACGTCAATCCGGACTTCATCTGGGAAGGCACGGCGCTGACGGACCGGCGGATCCCGGAATCGGTGCAATATCAGGGCCGGACGATCCGGATCTCGAGTGCGCCGGTGGGGATCGACTGGGACTTCATCCAGGAACAGGCGGCGACTGAAGATACGCGCGAGAACGCCAAAGCGATCCGCGCCGAACTCGGGGATTGCAAACTGATCCTCTCTGTAGGTCGCACCGATTACACGAAAGGCGGTGTTCAGCAGCTCGAAAGCTATGAACGGCTGCTGCAGGCAAATCCCGAGCTGCACGGCAAGGTGCGGCTGATGCATGTCTCGGTCGGCGCCAACCGCAACATGGCGGCCTATGAGGAAATCCAAGGTGAGATCGAACAGCTGGCGGGCCGGATCAACGGCACGTTCGGATCCTTCGAATGGCAGCCGGTGGCGCTGATTTCCACGGCGATCCCGTTCAAGGACCTGATCGCTTATTACCAGCTTGCCGATGTGTGCTGGATCACGCCGCTGGCCGACGGCATGAACCTCGTGTGCAAGGAATATGCGGCCGCGCGCACCGATGGCGACGGCGTACTGGTGCTGTCGGAATTCGCCGGGGCCGCGGTTGAGCTGTCATCAGCCGTCATCACCAACCCGTTCTCGCACCGGTCGATGGATATGGCTATCGAACAGGCGCTGGCCATGCCCGAGCAGGAGCGCCGGGAGCGCATGGCAATGATGCGCAAGACCGTCGAAAAATACGGCATCAAGGCATGGGCCGAGGACCAGATGAGCTATTTCGGTGACGGAGAGACGCTGTCCAAGGCCAGCTGAACGTCAGCTTTCATGGCTCTGCGAAGTGTGCGGCGGTCACCACAGGGTGGCCGCCGTTTTCGTTGCGCGGCGGTGAAAGCGACCTTTGAATTGACATACGCACGGTACCGTTCAAAGGACTTCAATTGAACGCGACATTTGTCAGCGCCCCTCGCGGAACCAGGTGGCGCCGAGCGCCAGGATCATCAGGGCGAGGCCGAGGAAGCCGCCGAACAGCGGGATGGAACGCACGCCCTTGAGCACGCTTTCGCTGCTGGCGCGCAATCCCATACGGTCTCCGGCGTCAATGCGGGCGGAGCGGGTCGGCAGTATCTGCGGCAAGTCGCTTGCCGTTGCATTAACGCGCGTCGTCAGGCCGCCGCTTTCTTCGGAGAGGGGCTTGATCAGGCTGGTGGTTGACACGGTGGCGCGGAATTCCGGCGCATTGACCGCGCCGACATGAGCCAGCGCGCGCAAGTCACCTGAGGTAACCTCGACGAGGCCCGGTTGATCCAGCACCAGTTCGGTACGGAACAGGCCTTCGCCGGCAGGCGCCAGGATGATCTCGCGGGTTTCTCCCGACGGCAAGGTGACTGTGGCCGGGTCCGTCGTGTCGGCCATGGTCTGGCGCTCGATGACGAGGGTGCGTCCGTTGGCGGTTGCACGCAGGGCCTCTTCTTCCAGCGAGGGTTCCTTCATCAACCAGTGGGCAATGCGGCGGTAGAGTGCGACATGCGGGCCGCCGCCTTCAAAGCCCCGCGCCCAGAGCCAGCCGTGGTCGGACAGCAGCATCGCCACCCGGCCTTCGCCGTAGCGGTTGAGCACCAGGAGCGGCTGGTTGTCGGCGCCGTTCATCACCACGTCGCCGATGGTGTCGCCGACGCCGACGGTGCGGAACCAGCGGCCCCAGCCGGGCGGCTCGTTGGCGCCACCGGGCAGTGACCGGGTCACCGGATGGCGTTTGCCATTTTCGGACAGGCGCGGATAGTAGCCGGCATCCGTCACAGAACCGGTGGGCACCGCGGGAAGGGCCGGCGCCAGCGGGGTGTCGGCAATGGATTCGATGCCTGAGAATTCCGGCCCGGCGGCGACCAGCATCGCGCCGCCATCTTCGACATAGCGGGCGATGTAATCGTAATAGAGCACCGGCAGGACGCCGCGGTTCTGGTAGCGGTCGAAGATGATGAGGTCGAACTCGTCGACCTTTTCGACAAACAGCTCGCGGGTCGGAAAGGCGATAAGCGAAAGTTCGGAGATCGGCGTTCCGTCCTGCTTTTCCGGCGGGCGCAGAATGGTGAAGTGCACCAGATCAACGGAAGCATCGGATTTCAAGAGATTGCGCCAGGCGCGTTCGCCCGAGTGCGGCGCGCCGGAGACCAGAAGCACGCGCAGGTTTTCGCGAATACCTTCAATCAGCGTGACGGTGTGGTTGTTGGCGGTGGTGACTTCGCCATCAAGTTCATCGACCGAGAATTCGACGATGTTCTCGCCGGCGCGCGGGAGATTGAGATAGAACGAGTTTTCCTCGCCCACAGGCACGGTCTCAACGGAGAGCTCCTCGCCGTTAATCCGGACCGTGACATCGACCGGGTTGCCCGCTGAAGCCGCACCGTCCTCGCTGACCCTGTAGACGATCTCCTGATCTTCGCCGACGATGCCGAAACGCGGGCTGCGAACCACATCGACGCGGCGGTCGATCTCGTCCTCGTCGCCGACAATCAGTCCGTGCAGGGGCGCGTCGAGACCCGATGCCGAGAGCGAAGCCGGAAGGTCGTGGATCTGGCCGTCGGTGATCATCACCGCACCGGCAAGCCGCGAGCTCGGGACATCGCGGATGCCGGAGGACAGCGCCTCGAACAGGCGGGTGGAAGGCGATTGCGCATCCGGATCGGCTACGGATTCGATGATGCGGGTTTCAAAGGCGGGATAGCGGGCGATGCGTTCGGTCAAGGCCTTCAGTGCGGCATCGGTGCGCGCCACCCGGTCCGCACTCATCTGGCTGGGGCTGCGGTCGACAACGATGGCGACGATGCTGGTGAGGGGTTCGCGGTCCTCGAAATTGGCGACCGGGTTGGCCAGCGCCAGCACCAGGGCTGATAGCGCCAGCGCCCGAAGGGCAGCACCTCGCATGCGTTTGGCAATGGCCCAGCCGACCAGCAGCAGGGCGACAAGGGCAATCACCAGAAGCACCGGCAGCGGCAGGAAAGGATCGAAGGCGAGGCTCATCTCATTGCCCCAATCGTTCGAGAAGCGCGGGGATGTGGACCTGGTCGGCCTTGTAGTTGCCGGTCAGCATGTACATGACGATGTTGACGCCGGCGCGGAAGGCGTATTCGCGCTGCCAGGGATCTGCCGGGACCGTGGAAAACAACGGAAAGCCCTGCTCGTCCATGGCCCAAGCCGCGGCCATGTCGTTGCCGGTGATCAGGATCGAGGAGACGCCGTCGCCGGCACGGGCCGGGCGTTCGGCGGGATTGTCCGACTGGGGGATTGCTTCCACCCAGAGCGGGCCGTCGGAATAGCGGCCCGGGAAGGTGTCGAGCAGGAAGAAGGATTTGGTCAGCACGTGATCGGCGGGAACCGGCTCGAGCGGCGGGATATCGAGGCTGGCAAGGATCTGCTGAAGCCGCACGGTCAGGGTGCTGGAGCCGCTGCCGAGATCGACGATCCGGTCCCTCGTGTCAAACAGCACCGTGCCGCCGCTTTTCATGTAGGCATCGATCCGGCTGATGGCGCCAGGTGAGGGAATGTCGGCATCCTCGCTCATCGGCCAGTAGATCAACGGATAGAGCGCCAGCGGCGCGGTCTCGATGTCGACCCCCACCGCCGTGCCGGGCTCCAGCGCGGTTCTGCTGAAGAGGTAGCGCGACAGGCTGTCGAGCCCGAGCCTGGAAATATTGTCGGTCTCCTCGTCGCCGGTGATGACATAGGCCAGACGGGTCCGGTCCAGGCTTTCGAGCAGCTCGGCATCGCCGGGCTGGCTGTCCTGAGCACGTGGCGCGCCGGGGGCTGCTAACATAAACAGCATCAGGCCCGCGGCGAATACCAGGGTTGCCGCTGCAGAGGCCGGTTTCAGGCTGCGGCGGCGGAACGCGCCACTGAGCACGAGCACGATCAGCGTATCGGCAAGCAGCGCGATGAGAGCTGCGCCGAACAGCCAGGGCCGGAAATCGACGGCGCTGTCAGTTGTCAGGGTGGAGCGGGTGACGGGCACTTCGAACTCCGGAATGGTGATGGGGGCGAGCTGATCGCCGGGACCGAAAAGGTTGAGGGCGACGAAACCGTCCTCGCTGCCGTAAAGCCCGGGAGGATTGTCCCGGCCGGCCTGTATCGCAGTGCCTGTGGTCAGATCGAGCGGCCTGGCGTCGCCGCTCGCGGGTACCAGTGCGGCATTGGCATCGAGCAGACGCCAAGGCGGCAGGATGCCGGATCCGGCCTCGCCGCCGCCCGAGACCGCACGCGACAATTGCACTACCCGGCGCAGCATATCGACGAAATGGCCCGAAATCGGCAGGTTCGACCAGCTTGCTTCGGCGGTGACATGAAACAGCACCACCCGGCCGGCACCGCGTTCAGCGGCGGTGACAAGCGGTGTGCCATCGGCGAGACTGGCCCAGGTGCGCGACGCCAGATCCGAAGACGGCTCGGCCAGAACCTGGCGCCGCACGGTGATGTCCCGCGGGGTCGGCAGGCCGGCGAATGGCCCGCTGGCCGGGTAGTCCGCCAGCGGTTGCGGCTCGATCCAGGACAGGGCACCGCCCAGTTCGCGCTCGCCCTTGCGCAACAGTACCGGCAACAGCCTGTCATCGGCAGGCGCGGCGGCCAGGCGCGGACCGGCAAAGCGGACCAGCGTGCCGCCACGCTCGACCCAATCATTCAGGCTGGTGCTGACATCCTCGGGCAGGGTGCCGATGTCGGACAGCACCACCACCGCAGGCAACTGCTCGAGCAGCCTTGGGACAGCGACGGACAATTGCTCCGTATCGGCCTGGATCAGGTCGGCATAGGGCGAGAGCGCGCGGTTGATGTAGTAGAGCGGCGAGAGCAGCGGCTGGGCGATGTCGGCGGCTTCGCCCGAAACCAGCGCCACCCGGCGGCGGCGGAAACTGTCGTCGAGCAGGCGCGCCGAGCCGGCGGTTTCGATGCCGCGGACATCGAGCCGGGCGATGTCGTTGCGGATTTCAAAGGGGGCCAGGATGGTGCCGGTGGCCTCTGCCGCGCCGGCTTCGAAACGGATTTCGCCTGCGGCGATGTTTCGGCCCTTGCTGTCGCTTGCGGTCAGCTCGTAGCGCTCGCTGCCATCGGCGGACAGGCGGTTCACGGTGACCGAGAGAGCTTCGGCGCCATTGTCGGCACCGGTCAGGGCCAGCGCCTGAGCATCTTCGGCGCCGATGATGCGGATGGCGCCGGGCTCGAGCGCTGACAGGCGGCTGAAAGCCTCGGCGGCGTCGGCGGTGTCGATGCCATCGGTGATATAGGCGATGGTTCCCGGCCGGGTCTGGCCAAGGGCTGCGACCAGTGCCGTCACCGAGGCGTCGCGCTCGGGGCGGAGCGGCTGCGGCCTGGCGGCGCGCAACTGCTCGCGGGCGCGCTCGAAACTCGTCGGCGTGGCATCGTGGCGGCGGTTGGCGGTAAAGACGATCGACACCGGGATATCGAGATCCTCGGCCTCACCGATCAGGGCTTCGGCAGCTTCGGTTCGGGTTTGCCAGTCGGGAGACGTGGCCCAGCCATTGTCGATGATCAGCGCCAGCGGGCCGTTCGACGACAATGCCCGGTCACGCGGATTGAGCACCGGCTCGGCCAGGGCGAGGATCACCAGCGCAGCGATGAGCAGGCGCAGGGCGGTGAGCCACCAGGGGCTGCGCGACGGGGTTTCCTCGGCCTTGAGAACACGGGCGAGAATGGCCAGCGGGGCAAAGGGTTCGGCCTGCGGGCGCGGCGGGGTCAGCCGCAGCAGCCACCAGATCACCGGCAGGGCCAGCAGTCCGAACAGGATTGCCGGGGCGCCGAAGGCAAAAGGCAGGCCAGCGATCATGATTGCTCTGCCTTACGGGCCGCGGGAATGCCCGACAGGTGGCCGTGGGCTGCGGCAAGGGCTTCCGAGGCCAGCCGGTCGGTGCGGTGGGTCAGGAAGCTCCAGCCTCTGCGGCGCACACCCTCAGCCAGCGCATCGCGGCGGGCGAGCCAGGCCTGACGGTAATCCGCGGCCACCGTTTCGGCGCGGCCTGCGACCAGTTTCCGACCGGTTTCCGGATCGCGGAATTCGGTGCGCCCCGTATAGGGGAAGCTTTCCTCGGAGGGGTCGGAGATCTCGATGATGTGGCCGTGGATGCCGCGCCTTGCGGCTGGGCCGATGCAGTTCTCAAGGGTTTCGTCGGCGTCAAGAAAATCGCCGATCAGCACGACATCGCTCATCCGGCCGATGCGTCCGAGATCGGGGAACGCGGTTTGCAGCGGAGCATGGGCCAGGGCCAGCGCCAGCCGCTCAGCGGCGTTTCGCGAGGAGACCGGCTCCATCACCCCGGGACAACCTACACGTTCTCCCGAGCGCGCCAAGATCTCGGCCAGCGCCAGCATCAGCACAAGGCCGCGGCTTTCCTTGCTGACCGGCGCGAGACCGGACTTGTAGAGCATGGAGGGCGACTGGTCAGCCCAGAGCCAGATCGTGTGGGCGGCTTCCCACTCCCGGTCGCGGACATAGAGATGGTCGTCGCGGGCCGAGCGGCGCCAGTCGATGCGCGAGAGCGATTCGCCCTCGACATAGGGCCGGAACTGCCAGAAGGTCTCGCCGATGCCGCGCTTGCGGCGTCCGTGCCAGCCGGCAATCACGGTGTTTGCAACGCGCCGCGCCTCGGCCAGGCAATCGGGCAGCAGGGCCGCGCGCTGGCGGGCGCGGGCTAGCGCGTCAAGCCGCTTTGTTGGCTGGGTCAGCTGGCCGATCGGCGCCATCGGCTCAACCGGCTTTCGGGGTGACGAGGCCGGCAATCACGTCACGAATGCCGATGCCTTCAGCGCGGGCGCTGAATGTCAGCGCCATGCGGTGCTGCAGGATCGGTTCGGCCAGGGCGCGGACATCATCGATGGAGGGGGCGAGCCTGCCGTCATACAGAGCGCGGGCGCGGGCGCAAAGCATCATGGCCTGGCCGGCGCGGGGACCCGGCCCCCAGGAGACGGTTTCATCCACTTTCGCGTTGCCATGGCCGGGGCGGGCGGCCCGGACAAGCTCGAGAATGGCGTCGACCACGGATTCGGGCACCGGCATCTGCCGGATCAGCGCCTGGATCGCGACCAGACGTTCCATGGTGATGGCCGGCCGGGCGACGGCTTCCTGCCCGCTGGTGGTTTCCAGCAGAATCCGCCGTTCGGCGGCCATTTCGGGATAGGGCACGTCGACCTGCATCAGGAAGCGGTCGAGCTGGGCTTCGGGCAACGGGTAAGTGCCTTCCTGCTCGAGCGGGTTCTGAGTGGCCAGAACGTGGAAGGGCCGGGGCAGGTCATGCGGCGCGCCGGCGACGGTGACGTGGTACTCCTGCATCGCCTGCAGCAGCGCCGACTGGGTGCGCGGCGAGGCGCGGTTGATCTCGTCGGCCATCAGCAACTGGGTGAACACCGGGCCGGAAACGAACCGGAAGGAGCGGCGTCCGCGCTCGTCCTGGTCCATGACCTCGGAGCCGAGAATGTCCGAGGGCATCAGGTCGGGGGTAAACTGGATGCGGTTGGCGGTCAGTCCGAGAACCGTGCCGAGCGTGGTGACAAGCTTGGTCTTGGCAAGGCCAGGAACACCCACCAGCAGCGCGTGACCACCCGACAGAACCGCCAGCAGGGTTTGCTCGACGACGCTTTCCTGCCCGAAAATGACCTCGGACACGGCTGTCTTGACGGCGGAGATATCGGCCAGCGCCTCTTCGGCTGCAGCGATCACTGCCTTTTCGTCAATCGGCTTGGCGCCAGCGTCGATGCGTCCCATGAGTGTCTCCGCGCGTTCTGGTTCGTCTCTCTCGATCAGCTTATTCTGTGCTGAAAGGCTGACAAGAGCCGTCGAGATGACTATCTGGTCATGTGTAACCATAGCTGGACAGGACAATGGCAAAAACAAGGACCGAGATGAAATCAGATCCGGCAGATCTTGCCGCGATGATTTCGCGCGCCCAGGCCGACCGGAATGCCGGCAAGGACGGATTGCCGCCGGTTGACCGCTGGAATCCGGACTATTGTGGCGATATCGACATGGAAATCCGGGCCGACGGCACCTGGTTCTACATGGGAACACCGATCGGCCGTCCCGCCCTGGTACGGCTATTTTCCACGGTGTTGCGCCGGGACGAGGATGACAGGACCTATCTCGTCACACCTGTGGAAAAGATCGGAATTCGTGTGGCCGATGCGCCCTTCCTGGCTGTCGAGATGAGTGTGAGCGAGGAAGCTGGCGAACAGGTGCTGACGTTCCGTACCAATGTCGGCGACGTGGTGCGCGCCGGGCCGGACAATCCGCTGCGATTCGTCGTTACCGGCGAGACCGATCAGCTCAAGCCCTACATTCTGGTACGCGGTCGGCTGGAAGCGCTGGTCAACCGGGCGGTAACCTATGATCTGCTGGCGCTGGGCGAAGAGGTCGAAATCGACGGCGAGGCAATGTATGCGGTTCGCTCTGCCGGTTCGGTGTTTCCGATCATGCCCATGGCCAGGCTGGAGGCGGAGGCTTGACAGATACGGCCTCTGCACTGCCGCAAGTATTTGACGCCAGCGATTTCCGGGCGCGGGCGCAACAGCACGATCCCGAGCATGCCTTCGGCGCCGAGCCGGCGCATCTGGGGCATGGCGATCATGTGCTCAATCCGGATCTGGTGTCCGGTCTGGTTGGTGTGAGACTGCGCGAGGCGGCGGTGCTGGTTCCGGTGATCGATGCCGGGGCCGAGGCGCATGTGATCCTGACACGCCGCGCCACCGCCATGCGCAAGCATTCCGGCCAGGTGGCGTTTCCGGGTGGAGCGGTCGATCCGGAAGACGACAGCGTGGAAACTGCTGCGATGCGCGAGGCGGAGGAAGAGATCGGGCTCGACCGCCGCTTCGTCGAGCCTGTGGGGCGGCTGCCGGTCTACATGACCACCACCGGGTTCCGAATTACGCCGGTGCTGGCGGTGGTGCATCCGGGCTTCACGCTGACTGTCAATCCGGACGAGGTGGATGCGGTATTCGAGACCCCGCTCTCTTTTCTGATGACGCAAGCCAACCACCGACGCGAAAGCCGGGTCTGGGAAGGCATCGAACGGCATTACTATGTCATGCCCTATGGCGAACATTACATCTGGGGTGTGACCGCCGGGATCATCCGTACCATGTATGAAAGGCTCTATGCATGAGCACTGAAGCGAGTGTAGCCGGCAAGGACTGGTTCAAGGACCCGGCCCTTGGCCGTATCTTTGCGCTGCTCAATGATGAAGGCGAAGAGGTCCGGGTTGTCGGCGGCGCGGTGCGCAATTCGCTGATGGGCGAGGCGGTGACCGATACCGATCTGGCGACCACATGGGAGCCGGAACAGGTGGTGGCGCGGGCGGAAGCCGCGGGCATTCGCGCGGTGCCGACGGGTATCGAGCACGGCACGGTGACGCTGGTGATCGACGGGCGCGGTTTCGAGGTCACCACACTGCGGCAGGACGCGGAAACAGACGGCAGGCGGGCCAGGGTGAATTTCGGACGCGACTGGCAGGTGGATGCCGAAAGGCGGGATTTCACCATCAACGCGCTTTATGCGGACAGCGACGGGGCCGTGATCGATCTCGTCGGCGGACTGGGCGACATTGATACGCGCACGGTTCGGTTCATCGGCGATGCCGACGCCCGCATTGCAGAGGACTATCTGCGGGTGCTGCGCTATTTCCGCTTCTTTGCCCATTACGGCACGGGCCGGCCCGATGCGAACGCACTGAAAGCCTGCGCCCGGGCGCGCGGAAGCCTCGGAAAACTGTCTTCGGAACGGGTCTGGAAGGAGCTCAAGGCCCTGCTCAAGGCGCGCGATCCCGGACGGGCGCTGCTGTGGATGCGGCAATCGGGCGTGCTGGGCGCGGTGCTGCCCGAGAGCGAGAAATGGGGCATCGATTCCATCGGCCCGCTGATTGCGACCGAGACAGCGCTCGACTGGGAGCCCGATCCTATGCTGCGACTGATGGCGATGATACCGCCGGATCCTGCGCGCATTCGCGAGCTGGCACAGCGGCTGAAAATGTCGCGGGCCGAGACGGACCGTCTGGTAAAATGGGCGGAGGCGCCGGTGGTCAAGCCGACGCTGGCGATCACGGCACTGGACCGGCTGCTTTACAATTTCGGCGCCGAGCCGCTGAGTGACCGCGTCCGGCTGTCGCTGGTCTCGGCACGCAGCCGCACGGAAAGCGATCCCGCCGCACTGACCGATGCGGCTGGCCACAGCCGCCATCTCGCCCGCACAATGTCTTGGGAACGGCCGGTGTTTCCCGTTACCGGGGCGGACCTGATCGCCAAGGGGATCAAGCCCGGCCCTGAGTTGGGCGCGCAACTGGCAGCGCTCGAAGAGCGCTGGGTCGAGAGCAATTTCAAGCTCGACAAGGCGGCATTGCTCGACACTGCCGACTGAGCGCAAGGCGACGTGACGCGTCTCAGGCGGCGTCGGTTTCCTCGAGCGTGCGCTCCTTGATCTGCTCGACGATCGAGGGGCGAATGATGGTTTCGCCGTGGGTGTGGCGCAGGTGATCGATGGCCCGCGATACGATTTCCGCCTCGCTGTCGGCACGCGTGTGCCATTCGCAACCGGGGACGAGGGATCCACAATGGAAGGTCTTCATGGCTGTCTCCTCATTTCGATGCTTCAGAGCATAAACCTGCAAATCCTTTCCTGTCGGCCTTGCAGAGAGGAAGCATAGCACGAATTGCCGGCATTTGCAGCTTCGCAGCGGCAGCCACGGTTCGCGAAGGCTGGCAACTCTTCATCGTCCGGCGTAGGTTCGGAGCCTTCGAATCTCTCAGAAATGGATTTCCCTTGCAGTACCAAGACAGACTGGACTTCGCCGTCGATCTCGCGCGGCGGGCCGGCGCATTTGCCAAAACACATTTTGAAGCCATCGACACACTCGTCATCGAGAGCAAAGGGCACCAGGACCTGGTCTCCAATGCCGACAAGGACACCGAGACGCTCATCCGCGACGCCCTCGAAGAGCACTGGCCCGATGACGGCATTGTCGGCGAGGAACATGGCCGCAAGACCGGGACCAGCGGTTTCGACTGGGTCATCGACCCGATCGACGGCACCGCCAATTTCGTCCGCGGCTTGCCGCAATGGTGCGTGGCAATTGCCTGCGCCAAGGATGGCGAGGCCGTGGTCGGGGTGATTTTCGAACCGTCCTCGGGCGAGATGTTCACGGCGGCAAGGGGTGGCGGCGCCTTTGTCAACGGCAAGCCGATGCGGACAGCGCAGACCGGCGAGATGGGGCAGGGTTCTGTTGGAATCGGTTTTTCCGGCCGCTTGCCGGGGATGAAGGCGGTGACCGCGCTGACCCAGGTGGTGGAGCGCGGCGGGGTGTTCTTCCGCAATGCTTCGGGCGCGTTGATGCTGGCCTATGTCGCGGCGGGCCGTCTGATCGGCTATCTTGAAGAGTTCATGAATTCCTGGGATTGCGTCGCCGGCATGCTGATGATCGAGGAAGCCGGCGGCATCATCGTCAAGCCCGATCCGGAGACCAGCCTCGATCATGGAACGGTGGTGATCTGCGGCGGACCCAACATCTTCGCCGAGATCAAGGAAATCGCCGAAGCCAGTTTCTAGTCTCGTCGAAGGTCTTTAGTCTGGCTATGGATTGATGCCTCCCATCGTCGGAATTCGTTAACCCTGTTTCATTACCACTGTTGATCTGGATGTCGCCTCAGGGAGGAAGGTTGCGGAATGGTCGGGGGGATGGACTCGTTTGACGCCGTTCTCGATCGCGTGACCAGCGAGCGGGCAGAGGCCCGATCGCACGGATCAGGAGCTTGGGCGGCGATGCGCGGCTGGAATTCGAGCTTCGTGGCGACAGGCCTCGGAGCTCAGCCCTGGCCCGCTGGGGACCAGCGGGTGGCAGCGCCTTCGGTCATAGCGTCCGAAGAGCCATCGCCGGCGCCAGGGCCATCGACGCCTGCGCCGAGACCGGAACCGGCCATCGACACGTCGCATTTCCAACGGCTGAGCGCCAAGGAGGTGGCTGAGGACATCGACCTTCAGGCGTCCGACAGTGCAGCCGTGCTGAAATCGAAACGGCGGCGTTTCGCGCGGATCAATCACCCGGACCGGGCGCCGCTGGAGTGGCGGCAGGCGGCCACCACCCGGATGAAGATCGCCAACCAGATGGTCGACGAAGCGCTGCGCCGGGTCTGAGAGAGACACTGGCGCTTCGCCGCGCCTGCGTCATTGCCCTACGGATACATGACCACAGGCGGCAGCGAGGACAGGATCGAGGCGACATTGCCGCCGGTCTTGAGGCCGAAGATGGTTCCGCGGTCATAGAGCAGGTTGAACTCGACATAACGGCCGCGGCGGATCAGCTGTTCGGTGCGCTCCTCGGGTGTCCAGGGGGTGTTGAAATTGGCGCGCACGATCTTCGGATAGACCACGTTGAAGGCGCGGCCGACATCCTGGGTGAAGGCGAAATCGGCCTCCCAGCCCCCTTTCTCGGCATCGCTGTGTTGCCAGTCATAGAAGATGCCGCCGGTGCCGCGGGCCTCGTTGCGGTGCGGCAGGTAGAAATACTCGTCGCACCAGGCCTTGAACTTCGGGTAGTCGGCGACAGCGTGGCGGGTGGAGGCAATCTCCATGGCGCGGTGGAACAGCATGGTGTCCGCATCGGTCTGGCTGCGCCGGTTGTCGAGCACGGGGGTAAGGTCGGCGCCACCGCCGAACCAGTGGCTGGTGGTGACCACCATGCGGGTGTTCATGTGCACGGTCGGTACATGCGGATTGGTGGGATGGGCGATCAGCGAGATGCCGGAAGCCCAGAACCGCGGGTCTTCTTCCGCGCCCGGAATCTGGGCGCGGAATTCCGGTGAGAACTCGCCATAAACGGTAGAGGTGTGGATGCCGACCTTCTCGAACAGCCGCCCCTTCATGATCGACATGGTGCCGCCGCCGCCCGCACCTTCGTCACGCAGCCATGGCGTGCGCTCGAAACGGCCCGGTTCCCCGGTCGCCTGCGGGTTGTCGATTTCGTCCTCAAGCGCTTCGAAGCCCTGGCAGATCTGGTCGCGCAGCTTCTCAAACCACTCGCGTGCCTTGATCTTCTTGTCCTCGATGTCGTCGGGAAGGCCGACCGGCAGGGTTGGGCGTTTCATTTCGAGCCTCATGGTGGATTTGGCGCAGTCATAGCAGCAGCGGAGGCTTGTTGTAACCATCGCTTTGCGGCCCGATTGCCGCAGTTTCAACAAGACTCGCAGTGCTCGAGGAATTGGTCTAAAATCGCCGCAGCCATGAAGGCCGAGGAAGCAGCATGAGACGCTACCAGCAACGCCCGCCGCTTGAGGGGCTGCGCCGCGAGATTGCCCGTGCGCGGCAGGAAAAATCCGAAAGCAAATCGACCAGCGGTTTCGTGCGCGAGACCTACCGGCTGAGCCGCGGCCAGGCGCGCGACAAGGCGCGGGAATGGTTCTCGACCTGGCCCAAGGCCGCCTACTGGACGGAAGTCGAGAGCTGGCGGCCGTTGCCGGGCGAGGGCGACAGGATCGAATTCACCATGCGACGGCTGCCCACGGCGGACTGATCTGCCGGTTTGCCGTCACGCCGGCGTTTCGCCGATTGATTTCTGTATTACCAGCCGCGGGCCGGATCCGGTCTGGGCGGCGCGATCCCCGGCGTTGTAGAGCTTGCAGGTCTCGAGCGACAGGCAGCCGCAGCCGATGCAGCCGTCGAGCCGGTCGCGCAGCCGCTCCAGCATGCCGATGCGCGCGTCCAGATGAGCGCGGAAGCCGCGGCTGATCTTTTCCCAGTCACGCTTGGTGGGTGTGCGCTCCAGCGGCAGTTGCCTGAGCTGGCTTCTGATCTCATCGAGTGAAAACCCCAGCTGCTGGGCAATCAGGATGAAGGACAGCCGCCTTATGTCGGAGCGCGGAAATATGCGTTTGCCGCCCGGCGTGCGCCGCGCGGCGACCAATCCCTCATCGTCGTAATAGCGGATTGCCGAAACCGCCAGCCCGGTGCGGCTGGCAACCTCGCCTATAGACAAAAGCCCCTGCGCGCTGGGTGACGGCATGATGAAAAAACCTCTTGACCTCAAGTTAACTTGAGAAAGTAGCATGGTTTTCATCACAGGCAAGACGCAATAAAAACAGGAGTATACCGTGGCCCAGTCGCAGCTCGAACATGTCAATTTCACCGTGGCGGACGCAGATTCCACAGCCAGATGGCTGTGTGACGTTTTCGGCTGGACGATACGCTGGCAAGGGCCGGCGCTAAATGGTGGTCATACAATCCATGTCGGAACCGAGGATGCCTATCTGGCGATCTACACACCCAAGGACATGCGCGCGCGCGGGGTGGTCGAGAAGTACCGGGTCGGCAGCCTCAACCATGTTGGTGTGGTGGTTGACGATCTCGATGCGGTGGAAGCCCAGATCAAGGAACTGGGCTATGAGCCCTATAACCACGCCGATTACGAGCCCGGCCGCCGCTTCTATTTCGATGATGAGAACGGCATCGAGTTCGAGGTGGTCAGCTATGGCTGACGCCGCCTTTTACTACAGCCCGAACCGCCGGTTTATCTCGCCGGCGATGATGGCAACGCTCATGGCGAGGTTCAGGCTGCGCCGGCCTTCGACCATCGGGATGGTCAGGCGGGCATCGGCAGCGTCGTGGACCCTTGGCGGTACGCCAGCGCTTTCGCGGCCGAACAGCACCACGTCCTGGCCGGTGATGGTCTGGTCGCCGCCATGGGTGTAGGGCGTTGCCGATTGGGTCGTCATCAGCACCAGACGCCGGTTTTCGGCTCGGCGCCAGATCTCGAACTCCTCCCAGCCGTCGTGGCGGGTCAGGTTGGCCATCTCGATATAGTCCATGCCGGCGCGTTTGAGCGCCCGGTCGGTCATGTCGAATCCGGCGGGCCCGATAATGTGGATGCCGAGGCCGAGGCAGGCACCCAGACGCAGGATGGAACCGGTGTTTCCGGGAATGTCGGGCTGGTAAAGTGCGATCAGGGGTTTGGTCATGGGATGCGTTTCTGTGGTGAAATTATCACAATATCAAGCGCGGGCGCCCGTAGGGAGGCCAAACCGGTCGCTGAAATCTGGCGGGTCGGCCGAATCTGGGCTACAAGGCCTCATCTATAACGCGAACCTGAAGGAGGCTGGCATGCATATCATCACGATCAGCTTTCTTCCGGCGACCATCGGTCGCTGACTAGACAGGTTTTTCGCGGTTTCAAGTTTCATTGCTAACTTTTCGCCCTTTGGGCCGGCTATCTTCGCCGTCGCGTGACTCCGCCCCCAAACGTCGCTTTGCCGGTGCTTTGCACGATTACGGCATGAATTTTCGTCAAGGAGACCTCCATGTTTGGATGGTTCGAACGTCGGTTAAATCCGTATCCCCAGACGCCTCCCACCGCGCCACCCGAAGGGCTGGTGGCGTTCTGCTGGCACTATTCGCGTGATGCGGCACCGTGGCTGATCGCCATGAGCCTGCTGACCGCGCTGATTTCCATCGGCGAAGTGATGCTGTTCGGGTTCCTGGGTTCAATCGTCGACTGGCTGGCAACGTCGGATCCGCAAGGCTTTATCGAGCGTGAGTGGGGCCGGCTGATGCTGATGGGCGGCGTCGTGCTGATCGGACTGCCGCTGGCGGTGCTGCTGGATTCGCTGATCATCCACCAGACGCTTCTGGGCAATTTTCCGATGATCGCGCGCTGGCAGATGCACCGCTACCTGCTGCGCCAGAGCCTGAGCTTCTTTTCCGACGAGTTTGCCGGACGTGTCGCGACCAAGGTGATGCAGACGTCGCTGTCGATCCGGGAAGCGGTGATGAAGCTGCTCGACGTGTTCGTCTATGTGTCGGTCTATTTCATCGCCATGATCGGCATGGTGGCCAGCGCCGAATGGCGGCTGGTGCTGCCGCTGCTGGTCTGGCTCGTGGCCTATGTCGGGTTGATCATGCATTTCGTGCCCAAGCTGAAGCGGATTTCCACCGACCAGGCGGATGCCCGCTCGGCGATGACGGGCCGTGTGGTGGACAGCTATACCAACATCTCGACGGTGAAGCTGTTTTCGCATGCCGGCAGGGAGGAGAGCTATGCGCAGGAAAGCATGGACATGTTCCTCGAGACCGTGCACCGGCAGATGCGCCAGGTGACGCTGTTCCAGTCGCTGATCTATTTCAACAACTCGGTTCTGGTGTTCGCGGTCTCGGCGATGTCGATCGGCTTCTGGCTGACAGGCACTGTCTCGGTGGGCTCGATCGCCATCGTCATCGGGCTCTCTCTGAGAATCAACGGCATGTCGCAGTGGATCATGTGGGAAGTCTCGGGCTTCTTCGAGAATATCGGTGTGGTCCAGGACGGCATGGGCATGATGGTCAAGCCGCATGACGTCGTCGACGAGCCCGATGCAGGTGAGATTGTCGCCAAGAAAGGCGGCATCAAGTTCGAGAATGTGCGCTTTCACTATGGCAAGCAGAGCGGCGTGATCGAGAACCTGTCACTGACGATCAAGCCGGGCGAGAAGATCGGCCTTGTCGGACGCTCGGGCGCAGGCAAAACGACGCTCGTCAACCTGCTTTTGAGATTTTACAATCTCGAATCCGGGCGGGTGCTGATTGACGGCCAGGATGTCTCGCAGGTGAGCCAGGACAGTTTGCGGGCCCAGATCGGCATGGTCAGCCAGGACACGTCCCTGCTGCACCGCTCGGTACGCGACAACATTGCCTATGGCAGGCCGGATGCAAGCGAGGAGGAAATCCTCGAATCGGTGCGGAAGGCCAATGCGCATGAATTCATCGGCGAACTCGAGGATCAGTCCGGCCGTACCGGGCTGGATGCCCATGTCGGCGAACGCGGCGTCAAGCTGTCGGGCGGTCAGCGCCAGCGCATCGCGATTGCACGGGTGTTCCTGAAGGACGCGCCCATCCTGGTACTGGACGAAGCCACCTCGGCACTTGATTCCGAGGTCGAGGCGGCAATCCAGGAAAACCTGTTTGCACTGATGGAGAACAAGACGGTGATCGCGATTGCGCACCGGTTGTCGACCATTGCGGAAATGGACCGGCTGGTGGTGCTCGACCAGGGCGAGATCGTCGAAACCGGGACCCATGACGAGCTGATCAAGGCAGGCGGCATCTATGCCGATCTGTGGTCGCGCCAGTCGGGCGGCTTTATCGACGTGGATGCAGATGCGACGGCGGCGGAGTAGAGCGATGCCAATATTGCCAAACCCGCCGCCCGCTCTATTGTCTCCGGCATGATTTTCAGACCCCTGCTCGACCTTTTCGAAGGCTGGATCGATCCATTTTCCCGGCGCTCGAATTACCGGCCTCCACAGTCGACACGCAAATTCCTGTGGCACTATGTCGGGCAGGCCAAAGGCGCGTTTGCGGCCATGCTTGCGCTGGGCGGGCTGGTGGCGCTGCTCGAGGCGGCGCTGTTCTATTTCGTCGGCCAACTGGTTGACGTGCTGGATTCCTCCGAGCCCTCGGGCGGCTGGGACGGGTTGATTGCGGCGCACGGGCCAGAGCTTGCCTTCATGCTGTTTGTCGTGATGCTGGCACGCTTTGTCGTGGTGACAATCGCCGCACTGGTGGAAGAGCAGACCGTGGTGCCAGGGTTCTACAACCTTGTGCGCTGGCAGGCCTATTCGCATGTGGCGCGGCAGAATCTCAGCTTCTTCCAGAATGATTTTGCCGGGCGCATCGTCAACAAGGTCTGGTCGGCAGGGCAGGCGACCGGCGACTTCATGATCTCGCTGTTGCAGGTGGTGTGGTTCATCATGATCTACACCGTGACCACCATGGCGCTGGTGGCGCAGCTTGATTGGCGGCTGTCGGCGCTGGTGCTGGTCTGGGTCGTCGTCTTCGGGTTTCTGGCCCGGTTCTTCGTGCCGCGCATCCGGCGTCACGCCCGCGCCAGTGCCGAGGCTTCGGCAATGCTCAACGGCCGCATCACCGACAGCTATTCCAACATCCAGACGCTCAAGCTCTATGCGCGTGACGATGACAATGACCGTTACATCCGCGAAGGGTTTGACCAGTTCATCGCAACCATCATTCCTTTCACCCGGCATCTGACCGGGGTTCGTGCCTCACTGGCGGCGTTGTCCGGTCTGATGATCACGGTCATCGCAGGGTTTTCAATCGACCTGTGGCTTGCCGGCGCCATCTCGGTCGGCTCGGTTGCGTTCACGCTGTCGCTGGTGCTCCGGCTCAACATGCTGCTGGGCCGGATGATGACGCAGCTCAACGGGCTGATGCGCAATCTGGGGAACTTGCAGAACTCGGCGGAGATGGTGGCACGGCCGATCGGGCTGGCGGATGCCGAGAACGCCCGGGAGCTCGTCGTCGACAAGGCGGGCATCCGTTTCGAGCGCGCCAGCTTCGGCTACAACAGCGACCAGCCGGTCATCGATGGTTTGACGCTTGACATCAAGCCCGGGGAGAAGCTGGGTCTGGTCGGCCGTTCCGGCGCCGGCAAATCGACATTCGTCAATCTCCTGCTGAGATTTTACGATCTGGAATCGGGCCGCATCGAGATCGACGGGCAGGACATAGCCGGGGTGACGCAGGAATCGCTGCGGCACGCGATCGGCATGGTCACGCAGGACACTTCGCTACTGCACCGCTCGATTCGCGAAAACATCGTCTTTGGCCGTCCCGACGCGGAGGACGCGGAAATCCTCGCAGCGGCGCGGCGGGCCCATGCGCTTGATTTCATCTCCACGCTTTCCGACCAGCGCGGCCGCAAGGGGCTCGATGCCCATGTCGGCGACCGCGGGGTCAAGCTGTCGGGTGGCCAGCGGCAGAGAATCGCCATCGCCCGTGTGATGCTGAAGAACGCGCCCATCCTGGTGCTGGACGAGGCGACATCGGCGCTCGATTCCGAGGTGGAAGCCGCGATCCAGGAAAATCTCGATGAACTGATGGACGGAAAGACCGTCATTGCCATTGCGCACAGGCTCTCCACCATTGCCCGGATGGATCGTTTGGTGGTGATGGACAAGGGCCGCATCATCGAAACCGGAACCCATGGAGAACTGATCAAGAGCGGCGGGCTTTATGCCGAATTGTGGGCACGGCAGTCAGGCGGGTTCATCGGTGTCGAGGAAGCGGCGGAATAGTCGCCCGAATTTTCCGCGACATAGTGCCCTTCTGCCGTTGTCCGGTCTGGACTTCTTAACCTATCCCGCATAGAAACCGCGCGATTGACAGAATTCCGCCGCATTGTCGGCAATCGCCGAATCTGCCTATAGCGGATTGATCCGTGCGACGCAGTGAGACGGGATTGTTGTCCAGACGCAGCTTGAAGAGGACGTTGAGCCGTGAGTGAGCCAATGACACAAAGCGAAGGCACGGGCGAACCGACCCGTCGCGATTTTCTTTACATCGCCACCGGGATGGCGGGCGTGGTCGGTGCGGCCAGTTTCGCCTGGCCATTCATCGACCAGATGAACCCAGACGCGTCGACGCTGGCGCTTGCCTCGATCGAGGTCAATGTCGAAAGCCTCGAGCCAGGCATGTCGCTGACGGTAAAATGGCGCGGCAAGCCCGTGTTCATCCGTAACCGCACGGAAGAAGAAGTCGCCGAAGCGCGCGCTGTCGCACTGGAAGAGCTCAAAGACCCGATCGCACGCAATGCCAATAACGCTGATGCAGCGCTGGCCACCGACCTTGAGCGTTCTGCAGGCGAGGGCAAGGAAAACTGGATCGTCATGATCGGCTCCTGCACCCATCTGGGTTGCGTGCCGCTTGGCCAGGCCGGTGAATTCGGTGGCTGGTTCTGCCCGTGCCACGGTTCGCACTACGACACGGCTGGCCGCATTCGCAAAGGTCCGGCGCCTACGAACCTTCCGGTTCCGCCGTTCACTTTCGTGTCTGACAGCGTCATCAAAATCGGCTGAGGGGGCTTTAGACCATGAGCAGTGATCACTCGACTTACCAGCCAACTTCCGGTGTCGGAAAATGGATCGATTCCCGCCTGCCGCTGCCGCGGCTGGTGCATGACAGTTTCGTCTCTTACCCGGTGCCCCGGAACCTGAACTACGCCTACACCTTCGGGGGCATCCTGATGGTGATGCTGGTGGTGCAGATCCTGACCGGCATCGTGCTGGCCATGCACTACGCCGCAGACACCGCGATCGCCTTCGAGTCGGTCGAAAAGATCATGCGCGACGTGAACTCCGGCTGGCTGCTGCGGTACATGCATGCCAATGGCGCCTCGTTCTTCTTCGTCGCCGTCTATCTCCACATCGCCCGCGGGATGTATTACGGCTCCTACAAGGCTCCGCGCGAAGTGCTTTGGATCCTCGGCGTCGTTATCCTGCTTCTGATGATGGCCACCGCGTTCATGGGCTACGTGCTGCCATGGGGCCAGATGTCGTTCTGGGGGGCTACGGTGATCACCGGCTTCTTCACGGCGTTCCCGGGCATCGGTGAGCCGATCCAGCAGCTGCTGCTTGGCGGCTTCGCGGTCGACAACCCGACGCTAAACCGCTTCTTCTCGCTGCACTACCTGCTGCCGTTCATGATCGCCGGTGTCGTGATCCTGCACGTCTGGGCGCTGCACGTAACCGGGCAGACCAATCCGACCGGTGTTGAAGTGAAGACCAAGACCGACACGGTTCCGTTCACGCCCTATGCGACCGTCAAGGACGCGCTGGCAATCAGCATCTTCCTGATGGTTTTTGCCTACTTCATCTTCTTCATGCCGAACTTCCTCGGCCATGCAGACAACTACATTCCGGCTGATCCGCTGAAGACTCCGGCCCACATCGTCCCGGAATGGTACTTCCTGCCATTCTACGCGATCCTGCGCGCCATCACCTTCAACATCGGACCGATCGACTCCAAGCTTGGTGGCGTATTGGCCATGTTCGGCTCCATTGCGGTGCTGTTCGTGCTGCCCTGGCTCGACACATCGAAGGTTCGTTCGGCGGTCTACCGGCCCTGGTACAAGCTGTTCTTCTGGATTTTCGTGGCCAACGCGATCTTCCTCGGCTGGCTCGGTGCCAAGCCGGCGGAAGGCGCCTACACCATCATGGCCCAGATCGGGACGCTTTATTACTTCGGCTTCTTCCTGGTCATCCTGCCGGTACTGGGGCTGATCGAAACGCCCAAGCGTCTGCCGAACTCCATCACCGAGGCCGTGCTCGCCAAAAAAGGCGGCAGTGGCGGGGCTGCAACTGCTGCAGCATCATCGGAAAACCGCGGCTGAGCGGCGCGCGACGGAAAGGAACCGAAGACATGAATAAGCTTCTCGCAAGCATCGTTCCGGCCGCCATGGCGTTGGTCATTGGTGCGGGGTACGCATTTGCTGCAAGTTACCCGATCAACAAGCCGCATGAGGTCGACTGGTCATTCGCGGGTCCGTTCGGGACCTACGACAAGGGTCAGTTGCAGCGCGGCCTGAAAATCTACGTGGAAGCCTGCTCGGCCTGCCACTCGATGGACCTGGTCGCGTTCCGCACGCTTGAGGATCTCGGATATTCCGAGGGTCAGCTCAAGACGCTGGCCGCGAACTACGAAGTCGAAGACGGCCCCAACGACGAAGGTGAAATGTTCACCAGGACCGCGGTGCTGTCGGACTACTTCCCCTCACCGTTCCCGAACCAGGAAGCGGCAGCTTACGCCAACAATGGTGCCGCACCGCCGGACTTCTCGCTTCTGGCCAAGGCCCGCTATGTCGAGCGCGGTTTTCCGCAATTCGTCTTTGACATCTTCACCGGCTACAACGAGAGCGGACCGAACTACATCTACTCGCTGCTGACCGGTTACCAGGAGCCGCCTGCGGGCGTGGAGGTTCCGGAGGGAACCTACTACAACCCGTATTTCATCGCCGGCCCGGCCCTGGCTATGGCGCCGCCGCTGTCCGACGGTCTGGTCACCTATGACGACGGAACGCCCGAGACGGTGGAGCAGTATGCCAAGGATGTTGCCGCGTTCATGATGTGGGCGGCTGAACCGCACATGGAAGAGCGCAAGCAAACCGGTTTCATGGTCATCATCTTCCTGGCGATCTTCGCCTCGCTGATGTTCCTGACCAAGAAGTCCGTGTTCGCCAGCAAGGAACACTGACAGCCACCTGTCAGGACCGAATTCGAAAGCGCCGCCTGCGGGCGGCGTTTTCATGTCCGGGACAAGGATTCCGATCCGGCCGGCAGACCGAGTTCTCAACGGATCCAGCTTGCGCAGGACCTCAAGCCGGGCCACACTCAGACATCCATCGGGGAGACATCATGTCCGATCTTGAAAACGAACTCCGCGAATCGATCCGCACCATCAAGGACTACCCCAAGCCGGGTATCCTGTTTCGCGACATCACCACGCTGCTGGGGCAGCCGCGGGCATTCCGGCGAGCGGTCGACGAGCTGGTGCATCCCTATGCCGGGCTGAGAGTGTCGAAGATTGCCGGTATCGAGGCGCGCGGCTTCATTCTCGGCGGTGCCATGGCGCACCAGCTTTCAGCCGGTTTCGTTCCGATCCGCAAGAAGGGCAAGTTGCCGCACGAAACCGTGCGGGTGGCCTACAGCCTCGAATACGGCGTCGACGAGATGGAAATGCATCGCGACGCGGTGGGGGAAGGTGAGAGCGTCATCCTGGTCGATGACCTGATCGCCACCGGGGGAACGGCAGAGGGTGCGGTCAAACTGCTGCGGCAGATGGGCGCCAACATTGTCGCGGCCTGTTTCGTCATCGATCTGCCGGATCTGGGCGGGCGAAAGAAGCTCGAGGACCTCGGGGTGCAGGTGCGTACGCTGGTGTCCTACGAAGGCCACTGATCGGGCGTCTGGGATGGAAGGGAAGGCTGCTCTCCGCCGGAGCAGCCCTTTGCCGAGTTCAGGGGGCTGCCGGATGTCCCTCGGGGAACTTGATCAATGCGGCGGAATCGAAACTCATCACCACTTCATCGTCCTTGTTGCGGGCTTCGCAGGTCAATTCGAGGATTGACCAGCCGGGGCGTGAATTGAGCGCCCGTGTACCGCGAACGGTGCGCGAATAAGCCAGTTCGTCACCGGCAAAGACCGGCTTGAACCAGCGCAGATTGCGGAATCCCGGGGAGGGGCCGAACTCCGGTATTGCCCGGCCTTCTGCGAGAGCCTTGCGCATGTCCTCCTTGCCTGCGGCGATGTTGAGCTTCATCCAGACGGATGCAGTGTGCCAGCCTGAAGCACACAGACCGCCGAATACGCTGTTCTTTGCGGCTTCGGCATCGACGTGAAAGCGCTGTGGATCGAACTGGCGAGCGAACTCGACGATCTTTTCCGCGGTGAAAACATAGGTGCCCAGCTCGCGGCGGGCGCCGGGTTCAAACGAGAGGTCGGGGTTCATATGTCTGCGCTTTCCGGGTTTCTGAGGCGAACCATCACGGGGTTCTCCGATTCCAGCACCGTCTCGCCTGCCTGATTGCGCAATTCGTGGCGCAGATGCAGGATGCCGATGCCGGGGCGGGACTGGGATGCCCTGCCGTCGAGAACGCGGGTTTCGCCTGACAGGACATCGCCCGCGAGGACCGGCTTCTTCCACTTGACAAAGTCCACGCCGGGGGCACCTTCGGCGGCCGCGCGCAGCAGGTAGGACTTGGCCATCATTCGCATCATCATGGAACAGCTGTGCCATCCCGATGCCGCCAGCCCTCCCAGAATAGACTGCTTCCCGGCTTCGGCATCGAGATGCATTGGCTGTGCATCATATTCCATCGCAAAGGCGATGATTTCATCGGCGGTGACATGTTTCGGCCCTAGCGGGAACACGGTTCCGGGCGGCATGTCTTCGAAATGGAGAAGAGTATCATCTGGCATGAAAAAGGTCGCTTCCTCTAACTCTAACGCCCAGAGCCTAGTTGATTTCTTTTAGGTGTGAAAGGTTTGCCGGTGGGCCGAAGCTCGAATTACGCCACGGAACCGATACGGTGCCTCCGGCTGATGACCGGATTGATCCTGATCAAGGCAGCCCTTCATTCATATGGTAAATGCAATGTATTTCCGGCATCGGGGCCGGTCGTGACAACAGGAGGTATGAAGATGCTCAAGAACAATGTTGGCGGTCTCGACCGCGCGATGCGGGTGATGGCCGGCCTCATCTTGCTGGGGCTGTTCTTCGCCTATGCGGACGCCTCGTGGCGCTATCTTGCGCTGATCGGCGTGATCCCGTTGCTCACAGGATTGTTTGGAACCTGCCCGCTTTACTCGCTGTTGGGTCTGTCGACCTGCCCGGCAAAGAAGGCCTGATCGTTCGCACTGGCGGCAGCCCAAGCAGAGGGTCGCGGGTCAGGTAATCACTGCAGCGATAAGCAGCGCTGCAATATGATCACTGTGCCCGGCGAGAAGTACGAACCAGACATAGGGTACGGCGTAGGCGATAACGGCAAGAAGAAGCAGCGCACGGACCGGCAGGGTCCTGAAGCGGCGCCAGAGGATGACGATCAGCAACAGTCCCAGCGCCAACTCAAGCAGCGAAAAAATGTCGCCGTGGTGTCGGGGATCCCAATAGGAGACCGGTGAGACGAAGCGCCACCCGGACAGCGGCACGAAATGGGCATGCCCGTCATCGACATGAAGCGGCAGGTCGGCAAGCAGGTGCGTGATCGCTGCCAGTGCAAACAGCAACAGCAGGGATGACAAAGTCCTGAAACCGGGCCGGTGTTGCGGCAACACAAGTGCGACCAGCAGGATCGCGCCGAACAGCGGCAGCGAGTTCATCCAGTCGATGACGGTGAGCCAAGGCGGATTGAAGTACCAGCTCGACCAGACTTCCGATTCCGGTGCGCCCACCAGCTTGGACCAGCCGAACATTGCGAAGATGGCCGCGTCCGGCAGCACCGCACCGCTGATCACGGCCGTGTTGCGCAGCCGGTTCTGCGGTCCCGGACGGGCAAACAGGGCCGATGCCAGCAGGAGATGGGTCTGCGTGTTCATCGCAGCAAACCTGCATCCTGCCGCGTGCCCTTGCAAGCCGTATGTGCGATTGGAGCGGCGCTATCTCTGGAACCGGCAGCCCGGGGGGCTGGCCTGGCTGCCCGGTTGCTCCAGACCTCAGGTGTTGAAGCGGAAATGGATGACGTCACCGTCCTGGACGACATATTCCTTGCCTTCATCGCGCGCCTTGCCGGCTTCCTTGGCCGGAACCTCGCCGCCCAGCGTGATGTAGTCGTCATAGGCAATGGTGAAGGCACGGATGAAACCGCGCTCGAAATCGGTGTGGATGACACCGGCGGCGCCGGGTGCCTTGGTGCCGCGCTCAATCGTCCAGGCGCGGGTTTCCTTCGGGCCGACGGTGAAATAGGTGATCAGGTCGAGCAGGCTGTAGCCGGCGCGGATCAGCCGGTCGAGACCGGCTTCGTCAAGGCCAAGGGCACCGAGAAACTCCTTCGCTTCCTCGTCGGGCAATTGCGCGACTTCGGATTCGATGGCGGCGGAAACCACGATTGTTTCCGCCCCCTGTGCGGCAGCCATTTTCGCCACCGCCTCGGTGTGGGCATTGCCGGTGGCAGCGTCTTCCTCCGAGACGTTGCAGACGTAAAGCACCGGGTGCGAGGTCAGAAGGTTGAGCCCCCTGAGGATAGCCAGATCCTCGTCGGCCAGATCCTTCAGCATGGTGCGGACCGGCTTGCCGTCCTGCAGCAGCTTCAGCGAGGCTTCCATCATCGGCAGCACCGTCAGGGAGTCCTTGTCCTTGGCGGTGGCGCGCTTGCGGGCTTGCTCGGCGCGGCGCTCGAGGCTTTCGAGATCGGCGATCATCAGCTCGGTTTCGATCGTCTCCGCGTCGCCGACCGGATCAATCCGCCCTTCGACATGGGTGATGTCATCATCCTCGAAGCAGCGCAGCACATGCACGATGGCGTCGACTTCACGGATGTTGGCGAGGAACTTGTTGCCGAGACCTTCGCCCTTGGACGCGCCACGGACCAGGCCGGCGATGTCGACAAAGGAAATGCGGGTCGGAATGATTTCCTTCGAGCTCGCGATTGCGGCAAGCTTCTTCAGCCGCGGATCGGGCACCGCCACCTCGCCGGTGTTGGGCTCGATGGTGCAGAACGGGTAGTTCGCTGCCTGGGCGGCGGCGGTGCGTGTCAGCGCGTTGAACAGGGTGGACTTGCCGACATTGGGCAGCCCGACGATACCGCATTTGAAACCCATGGATTTGCTCGTCTCGTGTCTGAAAGGGGAGTTGCCGCTGGCTATGCGGGAAAGGGCCCTCAGGGTCAAGCCCCGCGGGTTTTTGAGCGGTCAACCGGGCTGCAAGGTTTCTGTGCGACAAGGGGTGAGATCGCACCGGCAGTGCGCGCCATGGAAACCGGGCTTGCCACCCGGCATTTTGCCGCCGCCGGCGTCATCTTCGCGCTTTTGGGAGCGCTCGCGCATGTCTGCCGGGCGGTATTCAACGTCTTCCCCGACAAGCTGTCCGACACCCCAGCAGTTAACATCATGGTTTCCAGCGACTATGGCTGGGCCGACTATTTCTGGGGAACCGTGTTCGACGACGCCGGGTACTACCGGCTCGACAGCGGGAAGAATCTTCGGCTGTCGGTGATTTTCACCGTGTTGGGCGGGCTGGCGGCGATGCTGTTCGTCGAGGGTGCCGGACTCGGCTTTGCGCAGCTTATCGAAACCGGGGCAGGGGCGTTTGCCGAGCTGTTCTGGCAGCGCGTCGCTGAGCTTTGAGACGATTTACTGCGTCGACCAGTAGGCATCAGCCTTGTTGATGTAGTTTGCCTGATCCTCGTTCCAGCGTGCACGCACACTGGCGTTGTAGTTGAGATAAAGCTTGCCGTCGGCGATGGTGAACTGGTCCGGTTCCACCGAAGCCTTGTAGCCCTGCGCCGCGCCATAGGCACAGTAGCCGCCATATTGCGGCACGTATTGGCCCGGGTTGGCCTCAAAGGCCGCCCTGTGTTCGTCAGAGGCAAACCGATAGGTGGCGCCGTCATGGGTCAAGGTAATGTCCGGGCTGCCGGGCACCGCCTTGTTGTCGATGAAATAGGCAACCGGGTCATAGCCCTGGATTGCGATACCGCCGGAGCCGAGGTTCTGCTCGGCAGCCAGCGCCAGGCTGGCGAGAGCCAGCAGCGCCATACAAAACAAGGTGATGAGCCTTGTCGCAGTTCTTAGCATGGTCATTTCCGGTCTCCTCCAGGTATCGGGAGGCCAGACTAGCAAACAGGCAGATCAACCCGGAATGACGATCGTGTGAAGGTGGGTCGGCGAAGACCCGCGCTGCAACGACGCGCCGACTACCTGCAGGCGGCGATCTCAGTCCTTGTTGCCGAGCAGCTTCTTGAGCATATCGGCCATCGGGCCCGAGGCCGGCAGGTTTGGCTTGCCCTGGCGCGCCTGATGGATGTGCGAGCGGCCGGCGGGCTGCTTGGCCGGGGCCTTTTTGGCTGCCCCTTCGTCTGCCTGGCGGGCGGGTTTGGCCGGTTTTGGCGTTGCGGTGCCGGTGGCGAGCGCGATCCTGTTGAGAAAACCCGCATCATCGCCCTTGGCGATCAGTTCGGCATTGTCGGCGATGGCGTCGAGCAAGGGCTGCAGCCAGTCCTGATCGGCCTTGGCGAAATCGCCAAGCACATGCGGGTTGACGCGGTCCTTGTGGCCCGGGTGACCGATGCCGATCCGCAGGCGTTTGTAGTCCTTGCCGCAATGGGCGTCGATGGATTTGAGGCCGTTGTGGCCGCCATTGCCGCCGCCGGTCTTGAGCCTCAGCTTGCCCGGCGCAATGTCGAGCTCGTCATGGATGACCACGATATCGGCAGGCGTGAGCTTGTAGAACCGCATGGCTTCGCCGACGCTGTCACCCGACAGGTTCATGAAGGTCATGGGTTTGATGATGAGCGCCTTGTCGCCGGCCAGCGTGCCTTCGGCGATCTCGGCCTTGAATTTTTTCGAAAACCCGGAAAACGAATGGCGGCGGGCAATTGTGTCCGCCGCCATAAAGCCGACATTGTGCCGGTTCCTGGCGTACTGAGATCCGGGATTTCCAAGGCCAACAATCAGCAACATGGATCCAGTTCCTCAATAACGATGAGGGACAGCTTATTCCTCGCTGTCGCCTTCAGCTGATTCGTCTGCGTCGTCATCGCCGCCAGCGGCATTGTCGTCGCTCTTCAGGCCAGCAGGCGATGCGATGGTGGCGATGGTGAAATCGCGATCGGTGATCGTCGGCTCAACACCCTCGGGCAGCGTGACGTGCGAGATGTGGATGCCGGCGCCGAGTTCAAGACCGGTAAGATCGATGGTGATCGCATCCGGAATCGCGTTGGCGGGGCAGTGGCACTCGACGGTGTGACGCACGACGTTGAGAACGCCGCCGCGCTTGAGGCCGGGAGACTTCTCTTCGTTTTCGAAGTGCACCGGAATTTCAACCGTCACCTGGGTGTTCTTCGACACGCGCAGGAAGTCGACGTGCATCAGGAAGTCACGGACGGGGTCAAGCTGATAGTCCTTCGGCAGCACGGAGTGCTTCTTGCCGTCGACTTCAATGGTCACGAGGGTGGTCATGAAACCGCCGTCGTGGATCTTCTTGGTCACATCCTTGCGCGAGAGCGCGATGGAAACAGGGTCCTTCTTGTCACCGTAGATGACAGCAGGAATCAAACCGTTGCGGCGAAGTTCACGGGCGGACCCCTTACCAACCTGTGTGCGCGCCTCGGCCTTCAGCTCATATGAAGCATTGCTCATGGCATAACCTTTCGAGGTTCTAATCAAGGCTGCTTTCCGGTCCCCTCAATGTGCGGGTCCCCAAAAACATCAAGCGCCGTCCCAATCAAGAATGACGGCGCTTCATCCGCGGTGCCTCCAAGGGTGTCTGCACGGACGTGGCCGCTATAGCCGAGCAGCCGGGCGAATGCAAGGCTTGGGGCTGCTGCCCTCGCCCCGGCTTGCGTGGCCGGAAAACCTGACCTAGAAACACAGCACGGGGTTACGGGTGGACTCCCCGTTGCAGGCGTGAGCCCAAGTTCCGCCCTTCGTAGCTATGCGAAGGGGATCACCATGTCCAAATCAATCTCAGCCCAGGACCTTTCCAGCCTGTCCGGCACCAGCAGCTGGCCGACGGTCGTTGCCGCGAGCCGGCGCGCCAAGTTCGAGGACGAGGCACGCGCGATTGCAGGATCTGTTTGGCGCGACCACATGCAGAGCGAAATCTGGGGGCCTGATCTCGCACGGCTCGGCAAACCGATCATTGTCTACTGCGTGCACGGGCACAATGTCAGCCAGCTGGCGGTGGCGCGGTTGCGAGCCATGGGTATTGACGCAAGCTATCTGGAAGGTGGGATCAATGCCTATGAAGAGGCGGGCGGCATGGTGCTCAAGCGGAGGGGACCGGGCGTGCCGCTGCTGTTGCCGGAGCCGACGTGGTGGATTGCCCGGGAGAGCCCCGCACCCGGCTGCATGGCGTTCGCCTGGATGGTGCGCCGGTTCATCGATCCAATGGCGCAATTTCATTTCGTCGAAGAAGAGTGGGTGGTCGATATTGCCAGGGAAATGGGGGCGATCCCGTTTGATGTCGGTGGCGTGACCTATACTCGCCGCGGCGACACCGGTAGTTCGTGCAGCGTCGATACGCTACTGGATCTGTTCGGAATCGAGGAAATGGCGCTGCGGCATCTGGCGCGGATCGTCCGCGCGGCGGACACGGGCGAACTTGAGCAGGCGCGGCAAGCGGCAGGGCTGCTGGCGATTGCGCTGGGATTGTCATCTTCGAAAAAGGATGATCTGGCACTGCTGGAAAAGAGCATGGTGATTTACGACGCGCTCTATGCGTGGTGCCGTCATGCTACCGGTAAAATTCATACTCCGGCCTCGGGGAAAGCTGCATCATGAGTTCCGTATTTGCTCCCTCCTGGTCCGAGATGTTCCGGGTCTTTGGCCGCATCGGACTATTGTCCTTCGGCGGCCCTGCCGGCCAGATCGCGCTGATGCATCGCGAACTGGTCGATGAACGGCCGTGGCTAGACGAGTCGCGGTTTTTGCATGCGCTGAATTTCTGCATGTTGCTGCCCGGGCCCGAAGCCATGCAGCTGGCGACCTATGCCGGCTGGTTGCTGCGCGGTGTCGCTGGCGGGTTGCTCGCCGGGTTGCTGTTCATCCTGCCGGGTTTTGCAATTATCATGGGACTGTCGGCGGCCTATTTTTACTATGGCGATCTTCCGGTTGTGGCCGGCGTGCTGTTCGGGCTGAAAGCGGCAGTGCTGGCGATCGTGCTGGAGGCGCTGATCAAGGTCTCCAGACGGGCACTGAAATCACGTTTTGCCTGGGGTCTGGCGGGCGCGGCATTCGTGGGGATCGCGTTTCTGAAGCTTCCGTTTCCGCTGATCGTGCTGGGCGCAGGGCTGCTCGGGATCCTCGCCTCACTGCTGGGCAAGCAAGACCCTACGGTTGGAGCCGGGCCTGGCAGTGCGCCTGCGGATTCCGGGGTGACGGCGCTGGCCGGGCCGACATTCCGCACGGTGTTGGTCTGGGGGGCTATCTGGCTTCTGCCTCTGGGCGTGTTGCTGGTGATGCCCGGCGTCCCCGACGCCGTTTCCGCCATGGCGATGTTCTTCTCGAAGGCGGCGATCGTCACCTTTGGCGGCGCCTACGCGGTGCTTGCCTATGTCGGGCAGCAGGCGGTCGAAGTACATGGCTGGCTGGTGCCCGGCGACATGCTGGCGGGCCTCGGGCTGGCCGAAACCACGCCGGGGCCGCTGATTCTGGTGCTGGTCTTTGTCGGCTTTCTTGGCGGCGCACGGGAAGCGGGGGTGGATCCGCTTGCGGGCGGGCTGATTGGAGGAATGCTGGCGCTGTTCTTCACCTTCGCACCGTGCTTTTTGTGGATCTTCGCCGGGGCGCCGCATATCGAGCGGTTGCGCTCGGTCAGATGGCTTTCAGCCGGTCTGGCCGCGATCACTGCCGCAGTGGTTGGTGTCATCGCCAATCTCGCGGCGTGGTTCGCACTCAATGTGCTGTTTGCCAGCGTCGGGGAGGCCGTGTTCGGGCCCTTCACCCTGCCGGTGCCCGAGATTGCAACGCTCAATCCGGGCGCGCTTGCCATCGCCCTTGCAGCGGGGGTGGCGTTGCTGCGCTTTCACGTCAACCTGTTTGCGGTGCTCGGCGCTTCCACCCTGGCCGGAATTGCAGTGACACTGCTGGCCTGAACCGTCGGCGCAATCGGAAATTGGCGTGCTTGGAACCCGGTCGAATGCCGGGTTCTGAGAGGCGTCAGTCGAACAGGGAGGAGACCGACTGTTCGGCAGCGGTGCGGTTGATGGCTTCGCCGATCAGCGCATCCGTCGACAGAACCCGGATGTTGGGCGCGTTCTGGATTTCCTGCGTCGGCTGGATCGAGTCGGTGATAACCAGTTCCTTGAGCTTCGACGAGGAAACGCGGGCCACGGCGCCGCCAGACAACACCCCGTGGGTGATGTAGGCGGTCACGGAATTGGCGCCATTGTTGAGCAGCGCTTCGGCGGCGTTGCAGAGCGTGCCGCCGGAATCGACGATGTCATCGATCAGGATGCAATCCTTGCCGCTGACTTCACCGATGATGTTCATGACTTCGGATTCACCGGGCCGGTCACGGCGCTTGTCAACGATGGCGAGCATCGCGCCAAGCCGTTTGCCGAGCGCGCGGGCGCGGACCACGCCGCCGACATCCGGCGAGACCACCATGACGTTTTCCAGCTCGTAATGGGCCTTGATGTCACGGGCGATCACCGGAATGGCGAACAGGTTGTCGGTGGGAATGTCGAAGAAACCCTGGATCTGGCCGGCGTGAAGGTCGAGGGTGAGAACCCGGTCCGCACCGGCTTCGGTGATCAGGTTGGCCACCAGCTTGGCCGAAATCGGTGTGCGGCCCGATGCGCGGCGGTCCTGGCGGGCGTAGCCGAAATAGGGCAGCACCGCGGTGATGCGCTTGGCCGACGACCGCCGGAAGGCGTCGATCATGATCAGCAGTTCCATCAGGTGATCATTGGTCGGATAGGAGGTGGACTGCAGGATGAAGACATCCTCGCCGCGCACGTTTTCCTGGATCTCGACGAAGATCTCCTGATCGGCGAAGCGACGGACGCTTGCCTTGCCCAGAGGCACATTGAGATATTTGCAAATGGACTCTGCCAAACGCCGGTTCGAGTTTCCCGCGAAAACCTTCATTTGGGACCGCCTGTTTTTTGGCCGCGTCGCAGCCCGCGCAGGATCACGCAGGAGGACGGGGCGCCAACCCGTTGGCCCGCTTTTTAGCGGGGGTTTTGCTGATTGCAAGCACGCATCGGCTGTGGGCGTAATTTTTCTGTTAAACTTCTCTGCGAGTGACGCCGGCAAGGCACATTGCGGAGGGTGTCAGAGTCCGCGCCAGGCGACATAATCGGACAGGGTGCGGGTTGCGATCTGTTCCATCACATTGGCAGGGACGGAGGCCCAGGGGTCGCCCGAGCCGCCGGCAAAGGTTTCCTGGCCCTGAATGCGTGTCAGCCGGGTGCCTGCCGGATCGAGAATGTCCCAGACATAATAGATGGTGGTCTGGCCATCGAAATTGTCGGCGGAAAAATAACCCTTGAGCACGTGGTCGCCACCCGGATCCGATGCGCTGAGGATTGCCAGTCCGCGATTGCGTGCTTCCGCAGCCAGTTGCCGCGAGAGCGGCGTCACAGCGTTCACGGGCGCGCCAATGACCGGCATGAAGCGGATCTGTCCGCGCATCTGTCCGGCGGGAAGTAACGCCTGCGTCTGGGCCGGGTTCGTCTGGGCAGGATTTGGCTGTGCCGGATTTGCCGGACTTGTCGCGCCCGGGTTCGCTGCCGGCGAGAACGGATCAACCCCGCCGGGAGGCACAGCGGCTGCATTTTCGCCAGAAGCCGACTGGTCACCGGGAATCGGCTGAAGTGTCTGCTCGGTGCTGTTGCATCCGGCAAGTGCCAAGGCCAGAGCGCCTGTCATCCCGATTATCCCGATGCGCTGCATCATACTTCCCGCCCGTTTTCCCCCTTTGTTATGAAATCCCGAGAGCAGACATGTCAATCGCCGAAAGGATCTGGCGGTGGGACGGCGGGCAGGCGAGTGGGGCAAAACCAAGATCTGCGTTCCTACGGCGCGATGATCAGGTCAAGCGGTTTCGCAGACAAGGATTCTGGCTCTTCAGTGGTTGTCAGGTAGGTCTGCCCCAGTGTCATGGCGGTTCCGGTTTCGGAATCCATGATAATCATGTGGACAAACAGGGTCATGTCAGGCGCGATCTCGAGCGGGTTTCCGGCGTGGAACATCTGGTGCTCCATCCAGCTCGGTGTAAAGCGTGCGCCCACAGAATAGCCGCACGCATTTAGCCGGTGCCGGGTCAGGCCGCGCTCGTCCATCACATCGGCATGGGCATCGAAGACCTCTCCGAAGGTGGTGCCGGGCCTGAGTATGGCCGTAATCGCATCAAGCGACTCCTTGCAGGCCTCGTAGAGCTCGATATGCCGGTCTGTGGGTTCTCCGATAATGATCGTGCGCATCATCGGTGCGTGATAGTGGGCGAAGGAGCCGGCCCATTCCAGCGTCAGCTGATCGGTGGCCGTCAGTTGGCTGCGCCCGGCCTTGTAGCGGCACAGAAGCGCGTCCTGGCCGGAGCCGATGATGAACTCGTTGGCGGGATAGTCGCCGCCGCCGGAGAACACCGCGCCCTGCATGGCTGACAGGATCTCGGCTTCATCGGCGCCGGGCTTGATCAGGGGCAGGGCGGCATCGAGTGCTGCGTCGGACAGTTCAGCTGCCCTGCGGGCATAGGCGATTTCCGCCGGGCTCTTGATCAGCCGCAGCTGGCTGACGACGTAGGAGGCATCGACCAGTTCGGCGAAGCTCTGCAACTGGTTGTCGAGCTTGCGGCAGTTGGTTCCGGTGAGCCCGTGGGTGTCGTATTCCACACCGATGCGTGCACCGAGAAGATCGAGGTCGGAGAGCAGGTTCTTGAGATCAAGCGCCGGGTCGGCGTTGGTGCGGTCGGTCCAAACGACGATACGCTCGATATTGGAGGTTTGCCGGGCCTGGCGCAGGTCTGCCGAGCGGGTCAGAAGCGTCATGTTGCCGTCGGCCTTGACAACCAGGCACTGAAAGAAACAGAAGCCGAACGTGTCGTAGCCTGTCAGCCAGTACATGCTTTCCTGGGCAAACATCAGCATGGCGTCGAGCTTCTCCTTGCGCATGCTGGCTGTGAGTTTTTCCAGGCGGGCGGCGTATTCCTCGCGTTCAAAATGCAGGGCCATGGGCGTCCTCCTTGATGGCGATAGCGGAGATTTGTCGTCCGTAATCGGGTTCCTGGCGATGGGTGGAGCGGCGGTAGGAAAACCAGGCCTCCTCATCGGCATAGGTGCAGTCAGGCAGCATCTCGGCTCTCACGCCGGCCTTGCGCAGCCGGTCGACCGTAAACTGCTTGAGGTCGAACAGGGCATAGCCGGGTTTGGGGGAGGGCGCGAAATAGGCCTGATTGGCGGGGTCGGCCTCAACGAAGCGGTCGACGAATTCGGGGCCGACCTCGTAATTGGACTGGCTGATCGAGGGGCCGAGAACTGCGACGGTGGTCTCAGCCCGCGCGCCCAGGTCCTGCATGGCGGCAAGCGTGCTTTCCAGCACGCCGTCAAAGGCGCCGCGCCAGCCGGCATGGGCTGCGCCGACGACACCGGCTTCTGCATCGGCGAACAGGATCGGCCCGCAATCGGCGGTCAGCACGCCGAGTACCAGGCCAGGCGTGTTGGTGACCAGCGCATCGGCCTGGGGACGTTCGTTGCGGTTTTCGAAAGTGGCGATCTGTACGCGCGGCGAATGCACCTGATGCACGGTGACCAGCCGGTCGTCGCCAAGCCCGAACCAGCGGCTGACGCGGGCGCGGTTCTCTGTCACATCGGTGCGCTCGTCGCTGGAGCCAAGTCCGACATTCAGTCCGCGGTAAAGCCCCTTGGAGACACCGCCGGCCCGGCTGAAGAAGCCGTGGGCAATCCGCCCGGTGGAGGAAAGCTCGTCCAGAATTGCGCTCCGCACCGGTTTTGGTGCGCTGCGGTCAACGGTCATGATTTGGTCCTCCCGTGGGCCCAGAGGGCGAGCCGAATCCGCAAAACAGTCCAGACTGCGTGCAGATGGTGGCCATCTGGGGACGGTCTGTCAATTCGTCAACTCAGGCAGACAGATTGTCGAAGGGAGCGAGCTTGACCGGCTTGCCGCTGACGGCGAGCACCTTGAACAGCGCGCCCATGCGTCCCTGGCCTTCGCCCGCGAGGCGATTGACGGCATCGCTTATGGTCGCCTGAGTCAAGCTGTCCCGGCCGTTTCCGAGCGCTCCGGCGCGTTCGAGAATGCCAAGACCGACCAGAAAATCGCCCTGGGTGAGCGGACGGTGGACGTGCGCGCCGGCCGCTCTGGCGGTTTCAGCGAGCACCTGAAAATCGACATGGCTTGTCAGATCAGCTTCGCCGGGGCGCAGCAGGGGCGGATCAAATTCGTGCTGGTAGACAGCCTGCAACGTGTCGCCGAAACCGGTCACCAGGTGGCCGTAATCGATGGCCAGCGCGGTGCCGCCATCGCGGACGATCTTCTCCGCCACCGTCTGCATGACCGCAGTCCTTGCGGGCGAGGTCTCGAAGATCTCGCCATCGGGAACCCGGGCCTCCTCGATGGGCAGCACGGAGGTGTCGAGCGTTCCCGGCCCGAGGCCGAAGATAAGGGCGCCGGTCTCGTCGAGGCCGACCATGCGCTCGCGAAACCCCTGGGGCGTCTTGACGAATTGCTGGATCGGGAGAGCGTCGAACAGTTCGTTGGCAACCACCAGGGTGAAGCCGGCCGGGATCTCTTCAAAGGCGGCATGCCAGCTGATCCGCTGTTTGATCCGAACCAGGGTCTGGCGCTGCACGCCGCGCAGCTGTTCGCTGGTTTCAACCATGTGAATGGTGGCGTCGGAATAAAGATCTGGCGCAAGCCGCGCGATCACCCGAAGCGCATCCGACATCAGGGTGCCCCGGCCGGGGCCGATTTCGACGATCCGGGTGTCAGCCGGCGAACCCTGGGCATGCCAGGTCTGGACCAGGAACACGCCAATCATTTCACCGAACAGCTGCGAGATCTCAGGGGCGGTGACGAAATCGCCGGCCTGGCCGAAAGGCTCCCGGGTCTGGTAGTAGCCGTGATCCGGATCGGACAGGCAAAGTGCAAAGTAATCGGATACCCGCAAAGGTCCGGACTGCTGGATCAGATTGACGATCTTTTCAGTGAGCGGCGTCATCGCGGCAACCTTTCCGGACTTTTTCAATCGCGCCGCCGGGCGGTTGACATGACCCACAAGCCAACGGCCAGCATCGGCAGCGACAGGACCATTCCCATGGTCAGCCAGCCGCCGGCGAGATAGCCGATATGGGCATCGGGTTCCCTGAAGAATTCAACGAAAATGCGCGACAGGGCATAGCCCGCAACAAAGCAGCCGGAGATCAGGCCGCGGTACTGGAAAGCCTGCCGGCGATAGATCAGCCAGGCCAGAACCGCCAGCAACAGCAGGCCTTCGAGCGCGGCTTCGTAGAGCTGGGTCGGATGCCGCGGGAACGGGCCGCCGGTGGGGAACACGAAAGCCCATGGCACATCGGTAAGCTTGCCCCAGAGTTCGGCATTGATGAAATTGGCCAACCGCCCGAAAAACAGGCCGACCGGCACGACCGCGCAGACAACGTCAAACAGGTTGAAGACCGGAATGTTGCGGCTGCGGGCAAACAGAATCATGGCGACCAGCGTTCCCAGCAACCCGCCGTGAAACGACATGCCGCCGTTCCAGATTTCCAGCGCGCGCAGCGGATCAGCCGCAACGGCGGCGAAATCATAAAACAGGATGTAGCCGATGCGTCCGCCGGCGACGATGCCGACAGTGGCCCACAAGAGGAAGTCATCCATGTCGGGGGCTGACATGCGCGGACCGGAAGCAGGCCAGAGCTTGCGGTTTTCGACCAGCCGCCGGGCATAGCGCCAGCCAAGAATGATGCCGAGGACATAGGCCAGACCATACCAGCGGACCTCGACCGGACCGATGGCAAGGATTACCGGATCAATGTCCGGGAAGGTCATGAGCGACAACAGTGTGGCAGTCTGCTCCAACGCGATTTCCTTCCTGCATGCCGGCTCTTTGCATTCTCCGGATCACCTACAATTATGGCCTGAGACCAGCTTTTCCAGCGATCAGGCGGCCATACTCGCTGCTGTTGCATGGCATGTGGGCTTTGCGCAAGCCTTGTGCTGTGTGCTTTGGCTTGCAACTCGCGCCTGGAATGCTTACCTCGAAAGTGTCGAATACCTTCCGGTAGAGCCGGATTGACCCAAAACAGGGATGAGAACGATGAACAGCGGATCGAACAGACTTCTTGACGAGCTTGCCAAGGTGATGACGGATGCCGCGGGCGCTGCTCAGGGTGTCCGGCGCGAAATGGAAACTGTAATGCGCAGTCAGCTCGAGCGGCTTCTCAATTCGATGGACCTGGTCAAGCGGGAAGAGTATGAAGCGGTTCGTGACATGGCGATCAAGGCGCGCGAAGAAAACGATGCGCTCGCCAAGCGGCTGGATGAGCTGGAGCAAAAGTCCTCCCAAAAATCGGTCTCGGACGCGGCCGACGCCTGAAATCAGCGCGCTGCCGGAAGGCTCCGGCACGCGAACGCCTGACGGGCGGTTTTTACCCACTTTTTTTTACACAGGTTATCCACCGGGTGGCGAGGCGCAAAAAGCCTTTTGCCTGAGTCAGTTATGAGTCACGGCGGAATCTGTTTGGCAGCTTGGTCCACAGGATGCGCCGGACAAAATGCAGCCGGGGGACTGGCGCTCTGACTCTGCATTTATACACTGATTCTAAATGATGATTCGGAACGGGCAGCAAAAAGCCCCGGCAGGAGTCGCGAGTGCGGACGCCCCGGGACGCGGATGAATCATGCATGGATGAGGTGTCGTCTGGAGCCGTTTGACGTGTGATCCCAGGCGCTTGAAATAAGACTAGGTGGGGCATGAATCTCAGTAATATCGAATTCGAACGGCACTCCAATCCGGTGGACATGATCGAGTTCGTAGCGGCGTCCAACGACTGGACATTCGAGCGGTCCGGCGAGCACGAAATCGCGATGACGGTCGAAGGGCACTGGACGGATTACCACGTCTCGTTTTCCTGGATGGAGGACTGCGAGGCGCTGCACATTGCCAGCGCCTTCGACATCAAGGTTCCCGATTTCCGCGTCACCGAGGTGATGAAGCTGTTGTCGCACGTCAACGGCCAGGTGCTGATGGGGCATTTCGACCTGTGGCAACAGGAACACGTGATCATCTTCCGGCAGTCGCTGTTGCTGGCAGGCGGGGCGGAGCCTACCAACCGCCAGGTCGAGGTGCTGTTGTCGAATGCGCTCGATTCCTGCGAAGCCTATTTCCAGGCATTCCAGTTTGTCGTCTGGTCGGGGATGGAAGCCAAGTCGGCCATTGCCGCAGTAATGTTCGAGACCCGTGGCGAGGCCTGAGATGGTATCTCCCGACAATCCTCTGGTTCTGGTCGGCGCCGGCAACATGGGCGGCGCCATGCTTAACGGGTGGCTCGATGCCGGAACTGATCCGGCAGCCATTCTGGTTATCGATCCCAAGCCCTCCGATGCCATGGCGGCACGGCTGGCCGCCGCAGGCGTGCGGTGCGAAAGCGCGGCGCCCGAGGGCGTGACGGCGGGTATTCTGATGCTGGCGGTCAAGCCGCAGATCATGGATACCGTTATTGAAGGTGTGAAAAAACTTGTCGGGCCAAGAACCGTCAGCCTCTCGGTCGCTGCCGGCAAGACACTGGCCTACTTCGAACAGCGCCTGGGTGGGGCGGTGGTCCGGTCGATCCCGAACACGCCGGCCATGGTCGGTCGCGGAATCACCGGCGCGGTTGCCAATGCTGAGGTCAGTGCCGAAGCCAAGGATGAAATCGAGAAGCTGCTGTCTGTTTGTGGACCCGTCGAATGGGTCGAGGATGAAGCGCTGATCGACGCCATTACCGCAGTCTCGGGCAGCGGTCCTGCCTATGTCTTTTATCTCGTCGAGTGCATGGCTGAGGCGGGTCGCAAATGCGGCCTGCCGGCGGACCTCGCCATGCGCCTCGCACGCGCGACCGTCACGGGGGCTGGTGAATTGATGCACCGGTCCCCGGACGCCGCTGCCACTTTGCGACAGAACGTGACCTCGCCCAATGGCACCACGGCTGCGGCGCTGTCGGTGCTGATGGCCGAGGACGCACTGCAGCCGCTGTTTGACTGTGCCTTGCGTGCCGCAGCGGACCGTTCCCGCGAACTGGCCGGCTGAATGTTCGTTGAGAGATCAGACCCATGAGCCAGACCATCAGCTGGGATGAATTCGAGAAGGTCGACATCCGCACAGGTACCATCACTGCTGCGGAAACCTTTCCCGAAGCGCGCAAGCCGGCCTACAAGCTGCGTATCGATTTCGGTCCCGGGATCGGCGAGAAGAAATCTTCCGCGCAGATCACCGACCATTACACCACCGAGGCGCTAGTCGGACGCCAGGTCCTGGCCGTGGTGAATTTTCCGCCCCGGCAGATCGGTCCGTTCATGTCGGAAGTCCTCACCCTCGGCTTCATGGACGATGACGGTGCGGTGGTGCTGGCTGCGGTCGACAAGGCCGTGCCCAACGGTTCGCGGCTGATGTAGCCGGAGGCGAGCTCCGGAGCGCCATCCCCCCCCGTCTAGGCGGGCAGCCTTACGACGGCGCGCAGGCCGCCCATGGCGCTGTCGGACAGCGTCACGTCACCACCGTGGCTGCGGGCGATGTCGCGGACGATGGCCAGTCCCAGTCCGGTCCCGGTCTCATCCTGGTTGCGCGCCGCATCAAGGCGATAGAATGGGCGGAACACGTCCTCGCGTGCGTCGGCGGGAATGCCCGGGCCGTCATCGTCAATCGCGATAGTAAGCCACCTGCCGCGGTTGCTGGCAGCGATGGCAACCTCATCGGCGTGGCGGCAGGCGTTGGCCACCAGATTTGTGAGCAGCCGGGTGAAGGCGTTGGGCCGGACATTGATCTCGTCATCGCCTTCCACCGACACCGTTACTGTCGCGCCGCGAAGCCGGCCGTCGGCCGCGATCTTTTCGACGACGCTGGTGAGGCTGACCGCACCGACATCCTCCTCGGCCTCGCCACGGGCAAAGGAGAGGTAGCTGTCGAGCATCGACTGCATGTCGTCGATGTCCTTGTTCAGATCGTCCATTTCCGGGCCATCGCCGACAAGGGCAAGTTGCAGCCGGAAGCGCGTGAGGATGGTGCGCAAATCGTGACTGACACCCGAAAGCATCGCCGTGCGCTGCTCAAGCTGGCGTTCGATGCGCTCGCGCATCTTGATGAAGGCAATGCCGGCACGGCGGACCTCGTCGGCGCCGCGGGGGCGGAAATCATCGGGCATGCGCTGCCCCTTGCCGAAGCTCTCGGCCGCCTGGGTGAGCTTCAGGATCGGCCGGATCTGGCCGCGCAGGAACAGGATGGCGATCACCAGGAGCACCAGCGAGGTGCCGACCATCCACAGCAGGAATATGTGGGTGTTGGATGCGTAGGCCTGGCTGCGCTTGGCAAAGACGCGGAGGATCTTGTCCTCGAGCTTGATCCGGATCTCGACAATGTTGGAGTTCCCGACCGTGTCGATCCAGAACGGAAGGCGGATCTGGCGGGTGATCTCTTCGGACAGGATCTGGTCAAGGATCGAAAAGAACGGTTTCGGCCTCGGGGCGGGCAGGTCTCCAGGCGGTTCGATGGCGATGTTGAGTTCGAGCCGTTCGCGGGCGATGCGGATGATGTCGTCATAGGCCGCGTCCTGCGGGAAGGTCTCGAGCACATCGATGATGGCGGCGATGTCACGGGTCACGGCCATCGAAAGCCGCTGGGTGACGGTCTGCCAGTGGCGTTCCATGAAGACGAAGGCGATCACCGACTGCAGCAGCACCATCGGAATGATGATGATCAGCAGCGCGCGGGCATAGAGCCGCGTCGGTATGCGCTTGGTGAACCAGCGCGTAAAGCGCCGAAACCCGTTGGGAGGGTAACGCTCATATTCGCGGCGGATGGAATCCATGCTGGTCATGTCAGTTGCCCGGTTCGCCTCCTCTGGCGCCGCGTTCAATTCGCGCCACAGCCTTTATAGCCAGGTGGACGGGCAAAGAGCTACAGCGGAGAGCGAAATTGATGGCCCGGTCCGCGTCCTTTGAAGGAGCAGGGAAGAGGGGAGGGCCAGAGGCAAGCGAAAAGCCCCGCAACCTGGGTTGCGGGGCTCCTGCTTCACGATGCAGCAATGGCTGCAGGGCGGCGGTAATGGCTCAGGCGGCCCGGGCGCGGCCCTGGGCCGGTGCGCCGGAGCCGATGTCGAACTGGTCGACCATACCGGCCAGCTTCTGGGCGCTGCCGGCGAGCTTGTGCATGACGGCAGTGGCTTCCTCGACCATGGCCGCGTTCTGCTGCGTGACCTGGTCCATCTGGTTGACGGCGCTGTTGATCTCGCCGAGGCCGGTGGTCTGTTCACGCGCCGCGGTGGCGATGGAGGCGATGTGCTCGTTGATCGCGGCAACCTGCTCGGAAATCGTGCCCAAGGCTTCACCGGTTTCATTGACCAGATGGACGCCGCTTGCGACCTCCTCACCGGACTTGGTGATCAGGCCCTTGATGTCCTTGGCGGCACTTGCGGAACGCTGGGCAAGTTCCCGGACCTCCTGGGCGACAACCGCAAAGCCCTTGCCTGCTTCGCCGGCGCGGGCGGCCTCGACACCTGCGTTGAGGGCGAGGAGGTTGGTCTGGAAGGCGATCTCGTCGATCACGGTGATGATGTTGGAGATTTCACCCGATGCCGCTTCAATCCGCGACATGGCGTCGACGGCGTTGGACACGACACCACGCGAATTGACCGTGCTGCTCTGTGCCTTCTCGGCCATGTCGCGGGCTTCCTCGGCGCGGGTGGCGGCGCTGCGAACCGTTGCGGTGATTTCATCGAGCGCAGCAGAGGTTTCCTCAAGCGATGCGGCCTGCTGCTCGGTGCGGCGAGACAGGTCGTCGGTTGCGGACTGCATTTCGGATGCGCCGGCGTTGATCTCGTGGGTTTCGCCACGAAGCTCGGCCATGGTGTGGCTCAGGCGTTCAGCAGCATGGTTGAAATCGGTGCGCAGCTTTTCGAACTCGCCAGAGAACGGATTCTGAAGCCGGACCTGGAGATTGCCATTGCTGAGTTCGCTCAGGCCGGTACCCAGTTCGGCAACGGCGGCTTCCGTCTGCTGATCGCGGGCCGCCTTCTCGGCTTCGCGGGCACGGCGCTCGGCTTCGGTCTGTTCGCGGCTGCGCATCGAGTCTGATTCCAGCGCCAGTTTCTCGATCGCGCCGTCGCGCAGGACCGTCAAGGAACGGGCCAGGGAGCCAATCTCGTTGCGCTGTTCGTGACCGGGAACCTCGATCTCGAGATTACCTTCCGCGATGGCGTTGGCAACGTTGGTGAGGCGCGGAATCCGGCCCAGAACCTGCCGGTTGACCCATGCGGCGAGTGCCGTGCCGGCCAGCAAAACGAGAACGGCGATGATGCCGATGGTCCAGGTAAGTTCGCTGGCGATCGCATCTATTTCGGCCGAGCGGACGCCGGCGTAAAGAATGCCGATGGTGTCACCGGCGGGCGAATAGATCGGCTCGTAAATGGTGTAATAGGGTGTGCCCAGAATCACCGCTTCACCACGGAAAGTCTTGCCCTGGGTCAGGACAGGATAGACGGCGCCCTTCTGGCCCAGCTGCGTCCCCACTGCACGGTTGCCGTCCGGCTTGATGATGTTGGTGGTCTTGCGCCAGAAGTCCTTGGTCTCGGCGTCCCATGCGAAGATCGTAGCGGTCTGGCCGGTCATGCGGCCGATCGTGTCGATCATCTCGTGACTTTCAAACTCATTCGGGATGCTGTCCATCACGATCCGCTTGACGTTGCCGTCGTCGGACCAGCTTACCGCAGTGCCGGGCAGGTCGCGCGCTACGATCGTGGCAGCTGTCCGCAGGCTGGTGTTCTGGCTGTCGATCGCCTGCGTCTGGATGCGCGAATTGATGTTGGACAGAACTGCGATCTCGACGATTGTAAGTGCGATCACCAAAATGGCGGTTGTGACCACCGTTACAGTTTTGACCACTCCGAAACGTGAAAATATTGACATGATTTTCCCCATGGTTTTGCATAGAATTAGATTGAAATAATTAAGGAAATGATACCCAACCCTCTGCTTTTTGGCAGCAGAACGGGCGCGGTTGCCTTGGGTTGAGGCGAGAGATCTCGACAGCACCGGGCCCTTGATAATTGCAATCCGATCAGCCAGCCAACAGGGCCGCAAGGACCGGGGGCGGTGCCTGCCAGTCCGAATCGGCGGTCAATTTTGCCGTGAATTTCGGTTGATTAGACCTTGGCCTCGACACTCAGCCGGTAGCCGATGCCGCGGACGGTCTGGAGCCAGACCGGATTGGCCGGATCGTCCTCGATCTTGCGGCGCAGACGGTTGATCTGGACATCGATGGTGCGTTCGCCGACCTCGATGTCGGCGCCGACGAGTTCATGGCGGGGGACAGTCTCACCGGCGTTTTCGGCGAAGGCCACCATGATCTCGCGCTCGCGGTCCGTCAACCGGACGGGTTCGCCGGATTTCTTCAGTTCGCGGCGAGAAATGACGAAGGTGTAGGGGCCGAACACCACCTGCTCGATTTTCGGCGTAGCGGGCTGGCCACCGCGCTTGAGAATGTTGTTGATCCTGAGAACCAGTTCACGCGGATTGAAGGGTTTGGCGAGATAATCGTCAGCGCCGGCCTCCAGCCCATCTATGCGGGCCTCGCCCTCGGACAGCGCGGTGAGCATGAGGATCGGCACGGTCTTGAGCTCGCGCAGCGAGCGGGTCAGCGACAGGCCGCTTTCGCCGGGCATCATCACGTCCACGATCAGAAGGTCGAAGTCCATGCCTTCAAGCTTGCGGCGTGCCTCGCCGGCTTCGGCGGCGGTGGTGACGCGGAATCCCTGTTCGGATAGATAGCGCGATAGCAGATCACGAATGCGGGTGTCGTCATCAACGACGAGAAGATGGGCCGCGTCATCATCCGGCAAGGAATTGGTCATCGGTCTTGTCCCTCTTTCGCATCGCTCTGGTCTGCTGCCCCGCTGCGATTGGCAGAATTGATCATGCCCGAAAGGAACGTCTTGACCGCTGCACGCCCACTTTCGTTCAGTCCTTCCATTGCATTGGCGATACGGCAAGACTGTGGCCTTGCCAATGCCAATGCGAGGTCGCGCCCCCTGACCGTGGGGAACAGCCGGCGCTGCCTGCGATCTTCCGGGCCTGCGATCTGGACAATATAGCCTGAGTCGATAAGTTGCTTGAGCACCCTTGCGAGCGATTGCTTGGTAATCTTGAGCGTGTCGAGCAAGGCTGCCACGGTGAGGCCGGGCTCGCGGTTGACGAAATGGACAACCCGGTGGTGCGCGCGGCCGAAACCGGAGGTATCGAGAATCGCGTCGGGATCCGAAATGAAGTCACGGTAGGCGAAGAACAGCAGCTCGATGATCTCGAAGTCTACGCCGTCGGCCTGCCCCATCGGGTGATCGAGAACTTGAATGGATTCTTCATTGATTGCGCCCCTGTGGCTCATAGCGACTATTCCTTTCGAATATGTCAGCTATGTTGACATAAATTGGCGCAATTGCTAGCTTCGATTTGCGCGCGAGGCAAATCTGGCCCTGCCCGCCGGCTTGCCAATGCCCGTTTGCCTCCCGCCTGGTTCCGGCGCTTGCGCCACGGTCACCGACACCGGCTTCAGACAACCATTATCACGGCGGCATACCGCCTGGAGGAAACGTGATGGCGTCCGTACCTTTTGATCAACTTGAAGGTGAAATCTGGTTCAACGGCGAATTCGTTCCGTGGAAAGATGCGAAGGTTCATGTTCTGACCCACGGGTTGCATTATGCCAGTGCGGTGTTTGAGGGTGAGCGCGCCTATGGCGGCGAGATCTTCAAGCTGACCGAGCACACGGAGCGTCTTCATACATCGGCTGAGATCCTGGGCTTCAAGATCCCCTACAGCGTCGCCGAGATCGATCAGGCCTGCGTCGATCTGCTTGGACGGCAGGGCTTTAAGGACGCCTATGTCCGGCCGATCGCCTGGCGCGGTTCGGAAATGATGGGCGTGTCGGCCCAGGCCAACAGGATCAATCTCGCAATCGCCATCTGGCAGTGGCCAAGCTACTTCAAGCCCGAGGAGCGGATGAGAGGCATTCGCCTGGATATGGCGGAATACCGCCGTCCGGATCCGATGACGGCGCCGTCCCGTTCGAAGGCTGCCGGTCTCTACATGATCTGCACCCTGTCCAAGCACCGGGCCGAAACGCGCGGTTATGCCGACGCGATGATGCTCGACTGGCGCGGCCGGGTGGCGGAAGCGACCGGCGCCAACGTATTCTTCGTCCAAGACGGCAAGATCCATACGCCGACGCCGGATTGCTTCCTCGACGGCATCACCCGCCGCACGGTCATCGGCCTTGCCAAGAAGCGCGGCTATGAGGTGATCGAGCGGGCGATCATGCCGGAAGAGCTCGAAGGCTTCGAGCAGTGTTTCCTGACCGGCACCGCCGCTGAAGTAACCCCGGTCTCGGAAATCGGACCCTACAGCTTCACGGTCGGCGAGATCGCGCAGAATTTGGTCAACGACTACATGGCCGAGGTCCAGCCGAAAAAGGCCGCTGCCGAGTAACCGCAGCACCAGTTACGAAAACTACGGCCTTGCCAGAAGGGCGCGGTCCGGCTTTCGCCGAATGCGCCCGGCTGTCCTACGGCAGCCGGCCCCTCCAGGTTGCCCGGTGCCGGGCCTTGCATTGACAAGATCGGCGTGCGGGGGTCCAATTCAGCCATGATATTTCGAGGAGGGGTCTTGAGCACACCTGAATTCTGGATATCGATCGGCAGTACCTACAGCTATCTGACAGTATCGCGACTGCCGGAAATCGAAAGATCGACCGGATTTGAGTTTGAATGGCGCCCGTTCAGCGTCCGCGAGATCATGGTCGAAATGGACAACATCCCCTTCGCCAAGAAGCCGGTAAAGGCCGCCTACATGTGGCGTGACATCGAAAGACGGGCGAAGATGTACGGGCTGAAACCGTTGCTGCCCGCGCCCTATCCGTTACAGGAATTCGACCTGGCGAACCGGATTGCGGTCGTCGCCAGGGAAGAGGGCTGGTGCCGGGACTACATCGCTGAAACCTACAGGCGGTGGTTCGAGGAGGGTGATGCAGCCGGAGGAAAAACGAATCTCTCTGCTACGCTCGAGCATCTTGGCAAGGATTTGACCAGGACTCTGGAGAAGGCGAACTCGACGCAAACCGAAGCAGCCTACAAGGCCGCAACGCAGGCCGCCCGGGACAGGGGGATATTTGGCGCGCCAAGTTTCTGTATTGATACAGAGCTGTTTTGGGGCGACGACCGACTGGAAGACGCACTGGCGTGGCTTGATGGCAGTGCCGTGATCCCGAGCCGGTAAGCGGCAAAAGCAGCCCCGGCCTCACCGGATATAATGCCCGGTTCCGCTCGGGGCTGCCTGCATGCCGAAGCTTACTCCGCGGCGTCACCTATCACGCCGCGGCGTATCTGGTCTTCCTCGATGGATTCGAAAAGGGCACGGAAATTGCCCTCGCCAAAGCCCTCGTCACCCTTGCGCTGGATGAACTCGAAGAAGATCGGGCCGATCACCGTCTTGGAAAAGATCTGCAGCAGGATCTTGGTCGTGCCGCCATCGACGACACCTTCGCCGTCGATGAGAATGCCGTGCTTCTTCATTTTCTCGATCGGCTCATCATGGCCGTTCACGCGCGATTTGGACAGATTGTAATAGGTCTCGGGCGGGCCTGGCATGAACTTGACGCCCTTGTCGGCGATCCAGTCGGTGGCGTCATAGATGTTGTCGGTGCCGACGGCGATGTGCTGAATGCCTTCGCCGTTGTATTTGCGAAGGTATTCCTCGATCTGGCTCTTGTCGTCGGTGGATTCGTTGAGCGGGATGCGGATACGGCCGCAAGGCGAGGTGATGGCGCGGGAAACCAGGCCGGTCAGCTTGCCCTCGATGTCGAAGAAGTGGATCTGCTTGAAGTTGAACAGGTCGCGGTAGAAATCCCACCACTTGTCCATGTTGCCGCGAATGACGTTGTGGGTCAGGTGATCGAGATAATAGAAACCCGCACCCGCCGGCTTGGGGTCGCGCTCGCCGAGCCAGTCGAACTCGGCGTCATAGGCCGAGCCCTGGTCGCCCCAGGTGTCGACGAAATAGAGCAGCGATCCGCCTATGCCCACGATCGCCGGAACATCGAGGGTCTTGTCGTCCCCGGTGTATTCCTCGGCTCCCTTGGAGACGGCGTGAGCCAGAGCCTTGCTGGCGTCGGCGACGCGCCATGCCATCGAGGGCGCACAGGGGCCGTGGATGCTGACGAAGCGATCGGCGAAGGAACCCTTTTCCGCGTTGAGAATGTAGTTGATGTCGCCCTGACGCCAGACCGTGATGGCCTTGCTGCGATGGCGCGCGACGGGCTCGTAGCCCATGCGGGCAAACAGGGCTTCAAGCTTCTCGGGCTCGGGATGGGCGAATTCGACAAACTCGAACCCGTTGGTGCCGGCCGGATTGTCTTCGGAAATCGGTGCACGCGGCGCGTCGTGGGGGAATGGGCCCATGGGTATCTCTCCTCGTTTGTCCGCACAGATCCTGCTTGCCTGCGCTGGTTGACTGTTGCACATGATGCTGCATATTCGTTGCAAGGTGTATGCATTCACCGCGCAATGGCGAAATTTCATGCATGCTTTGTGCGCTGAGGAGGAGATTATGGCGGTTTCAGTGCATCTGGATGCGTTTGATCGAAAGCTGTTGCGGCTGTTGCAGGAAGACGGGCGGCTGACCAACAACGAGCTGTCACAGAAGATCAATCTGTCGGCCTCGCAATGCTCCCGGCGGCGCAGCCGGCTTGAGCAGGACGGCTATATCCGCGGCTACCGTGCGGACCTCGACCGCGAAAAGCTCGGTATCGGCATCGTCAACCTGATCACGGTGACGCTGGCGACGCACAATCGCGACAATGCCCAGCGGTTCGCGCGGCTGATCGGCGGCCTGCCGGAGGTGCTGGAGGCCTATTCGCTGACCGGCGAGATGGATTACATCATCAAGGTGGTGACGCCGGATTTGCGCAGCCTGTCAGCCTTTGTCAGCGATGTCCTGCTGCCGCATGAATCGGTGCAGCACGTCAAGACGGCGATCGTGCTGGACACGCTGAAAGAGAGCGGCGCGCTCCCGATCTGAAAGCCGCAAGCGCTGTGGCCGCCGGCGTTTCCTGCGTGCTCAGCACCAACCCGGGCGGCTGCGCAAAAATATTGTCTGGAAGATGGAACCAAATGCCGCCGAAAACGTTACGATGTTCGGAACATCGGTTTTGATGTTCGCGAAATTCGAACTGAAAAGGTGTTGAGACAGTATGGAAGATCAGACGACGACTGCATCCGAATCCCAATTGGGGCAAATGTTGGGAGGTTGGGCAGAGGCGTTTGATGGCCTGCAAGTGCTGTTCGTGACCTATGCTTTCTCGGTGATCGGCGCGATTGTTATCCTGATCGTTGGCTGGACGATCTCGCGCCTGATGGGGCGCTGGGTCAAGACCCTGCTCAAGCACACCCACAGGGTCGATCCCACGGTTTCCGGCTTCTTTGCAGTCTTTGTCCGTTACGCTGTGCTGGTGCTGGTCATCATCATGGTGCTCGGTCAGTTTGGCGTGCAGACAGCTTCGATCATCACCGCTCTGGGTGCCGCCGGCCTGGCGATTGGTCTTGCGCTGCAGGGCACGCTGCAGAACATTGCAGCCGGCATCATGCTGCTGGTGCTGCGCCCGTTCCGCGTCGGCGAATATATCGACGCCGACGGGATCTCAGGAACAATCAAGGAGATCGGCCTGTTTGCGACCGAGCTGCAGACGCTGGACGGTCTGTATCGGATGGCGCCGAATTCGCAAATGTGGAACGTGCCGGTAACCAATTACTCGCGTCTGCCCGAGCGGCGCTACGACCTGGTAATCGGCATCGGCTACGAGGACGACATCGAGAAGGCGCAGTCTGTTCTGCTTGATCTGGCCAAGGCTGACGAGCGGGTGCTGCGCGACCCCGAGCCTTGGGCCTACGTCTCCGAACTTGGCGACAGCGCGGTGTCAGTTACCCTGCGCTACTGGACCAAATCGGCTGACTGGTGGGTGACCAGCCGTGAGATGACCAAGGCCGCCAAGATCGCCTTCGACAAACACGGTATTTCGATCCCGTTCCCGCAAGTTACCTATTCCGGGTCGCTGGAACTGGAGAGGCCGGATGATTCCGATGCGGCGAAGACCGGCGATGGCGGCAAGGCTGCCGACAATGGCAAGGGTGATGACCGCAACATGTCGCGCGACGACGACGACGAGGCGCCTGCGGCAAACTAGGTGAAGGCGGCGCGTTTTCCCTTAACCGGCAAGAAGCGAAAGCAGGACTGCCGGGAGGGTGACATCGCGCTCCCATGCGTTCACTTTGGTCGAATCGAATCGCCATACAAGGACAATAGATATCATGGGCAATTTGCAGGCCGGGATCATCCCCGTCACTCCGTTTCAGCAGAACTGCACGGTGCTGTTTGACCAGGACACACGGTCCGGTGTGGTGGTTGATCCGGGTGGCGATGTCGACGTCATCCTGCAGACAATCACCGAGAACGGCCTGAGCATAGAGGCGATCTGGCTGACCCACGGCCATATCGATCATGCCGGCGGTGCAGACGAACTGCGTGAAAGACTCGGTGTAAAGATCATCGGTCCGCACCAGGATGACCTGCCGTTGCTGTCGGGCCTCGAAGCGCAGGCCAAGATGTTCGGGCTGGACATGGAGGTGCGCAATGTTACCCCCGACCAGTGGCTCAAGGATGGCGAGACAGTCTCGTTTGGAACCCATGAATTCGAGGTCTCTCACACACCCGGTCACGCACCGGGTCACGTGATCTTTTACAATCGGGCGGAGGGCTTCGCCCATCTTGGCGACGTGTTGTTTGCCGGATCCATTGGCCGTACCGATCTGCCGGGCGGCGACCACCAGACGCTGCTCAACTCGATCCGCGACAAGGTGTTTCCGCTGGGAGACGAGACAGGCTTCATCTGCGGCCATGGACCTGGCGGAAAGATTGGTGACGAAAGGCGCAGCAATCCGTTCCTGAAAGGGCTGTAGCCGCGCGCCCAGGCAGCGCAACCGGCTGCTTCCGGGGCCGCAAAATGCGAAAGGCCGCCGCGAGAGATCGCGGCGGCCTTTGTCGTCAATGCAGTCAGGTCAGCTGGCGCGACGCATGGTGTTGGCCATGTTCCGTAGATCCCGGCCGGCGGACGAGGCGTCGTTGGACACCTTGAAGCCGCGGATCAGATCCAGAAGACTTTCGGTGTCATTGGCCAGGACTTCAGCCGATGCCGTGGTCTCTTCAGCCATGGCAGCGTTCTGCTGTGTCACCACGTCGAGCTGGTTCATGGATGAGGAGATCGAGCGCAAGGTGGTGTCCTGTTCCGAAGCGGAATGGGCGATCTTGGTGACAATCTCGTTGGCTGACTTGATCTGGTCAGAAATGCGCTTGAGCGCTTCGCCGGCTTCGCCAACCAGGTGTACGCCGTTCTGGACCTGTCCGGACGAGTTGGAAATCTGGCTCTTGATCTCCTTGGCGGCCGCGGCCGAGCGCTGCGCAAGTTCGCGAACTTCCTGGGCGACAACCGCAAAGCCCTTTCCGGCTTCCCCCGCGCGGGCTGCCTCAACACCGGCATTGAGCGCGAGCAGGTTGGTCTGGAAGGCAATCTCGTCGATGACTCCGATGATCTTGGAAATCTCGGCCGAGGACTGTTCGATGCCGCTCATGGCGCCGATCGCTTCGGCGACGATGGTGTCCGACTTGGTGGCTTCACCGCTGATCGAGGTTACGCGCTCGGCGGCTTCCTGGGCGCCTTCGGCGGTCTGGCGGACTGCCACCGTCAACTCGTCGAGAGCGGCGGACGTCTCTTCCAGACTCGCAGCCTGGCGCTCGGTGCGCTGCGAGAGCTCGTTGGAGGCACGGCGAATCTCCTCCTTGGAGCCACTGATGTCGACACCCTTGGCATTGACCTTGGCCATTGCAGCCTCGAGCAGAGAGAGGGCCTCGTTGAAGTTGTGACGCAGCTCCGCATACTTCGGACCAAGTTCGGCACAGCGCACCGTCAGATCACCTGACGCCATGACTTTCAGGGCTTCACCGATCGTCTTGACGACGCGGGCCTGCTGGTCTGCCTGATCCTGCTGCAATTGTGTGTTCTGCTGGCGTTCATTGTCGAGTTCGCGGCTCTGTTGTTCCTGCCGGCGGGCCATTTCGTGGCGTTCGCGGACCTTTTGCTGCAACGCCTTGGTGGCTTTGGCCATCTGGCCGACTTCGTTGCCCATATCGGTGTGCGGAATTTCGATGGCCACATCCTCGTCGGCAACGGCTTCGAGCGCATTGTGAATATCCGTCAAAGGCCGGGAAATGCCGCGAATGACCAGGAACGCCGCGGCAATGCCCAAGCCGAACACCACCAGTCCGATCGACACGGCCTTCCAGACCGACGCACGGACCTGTGCTGCCAGGTCATCAACATAGACGCCGGTGCCGATGACCAGGTTCCACGGAGCAAACGGCGCCGAGTAGCTGGCTTTCGGGAAAAGTTCGCCGCTCTTGTCGCCGGGCTTTTCCCAGACATACTGAGTCCGGCCGCCACCGGTCTTGGCGATCTTGATGATGTCGTCAAACAGCATGTTGCCCTGCTTGTCGACGACGCCCTTCTTGTTCTGTCCGACGAGACTGGTGCTGGGATGGAAACGCATGGTGACGTCGGTATCGAGCCCGAAGAAATAGCCGTTCGGCTCGTAGCGGAGATCCGTGAGAAGCTTGTAGGCCTGGGCCTGGGCTTCTTCCCGGGTCAGTTCACCGGACACTTCCCTGGCATGGTATGTCTTGAGAACAGACATAGCTGTCTCCACCTGCGTGCGCAGCATGTCGTAACGCTCGGTGTAAATGGATTGGGAGGCCGACTTGATCTGGAAGTAGGTCACGGCGGAGAAGGCCACCATGAGGGCGCCGATCAGAAGAAAAAGTTGATGCGATATCTTGAGGTTTTTCATGATTGCCATGCTATAAATGTTTTGGTGGGGGCCGGGTTCTCACGGCTGTGAGACTTTGCTGAGATAGGGCCTAGGCTTTAATTGCCCGTTAACGACGCTTGCCGACGCGGCGGGCGGGTTTGAAATTCTTCCGCCCGTGCTTTCTGCTGCATCCTACACATCGCGATGCAACGGCGCCGGGGCGCCGATCAGACTTCATGACGGTCGCTATCGCTGTTTGATCCCGGGTCAAAAAACCATGCGTTCATCTGGCAACAAGGCTGCCGTAAATGGCGTCCCCGGTTCTTCAAGGATGCGTAGCCGGTGCGCCCGTCAACACAGAAAAACCGGCCCCGCCAGCGGCGGAGGCCGGTTTTTGCTTTGTGAATCTGATGCGAGGCCAGCGTTACCTGGCGACGCAGAAGTGGTCGCGTCCATCATAGCCGCGATAGGTGCCGGTCGCTGCATTGAACGAGCGAAACCTCTTCGAGCAATAGCGGTACCATGATCTGCTCCAGGGCTCGTACGTTCCGCCGCTCACTGCGCGCGGGGCGGACGGCTGGCGGTAGATCACGCGCGGATTGTTGGAGTTGGCAATGGCTCCGCCGATAATGGCGGCAGCACCCAGACCGATGATGCCGAGCGCGATGGCGTCGCTGTTGTTGTGATGGTGGTAGGTGTGGTGCGGTCGATGCCACCGGCCCCAACGGGGGGACTGATACTGCCTGTACAAGTGCGGCTGGTTGGGGTCGAAGAATTCGTCTTCGCCAGCGTGGGCGATTCCGACGCCGGTGGTAAGCGGTGCGAAGGCGGTCGCTGCGGTGAGCAGCGTGATGCTGAGCGTCTTGGCGATGATGTTCATCACGATGTCCTTCCCGGTTGACGTATCTTGCGAACGTATCTTGCGGCGGCCGGTTTTCCGGCTTGCAGGAACACTATTCAGTCCAAGCTGAACGGTAGCTGAACAAAGTCTTAATCATCATTGTCCGGCAAAACCCTGACATGCGTCAATTGCTCCAAACACAAAAAAGCCCGGCGAGCGCGGCGCCGGGCTTTCTGTTCGTGGAATCTGGATGCCAATCAGGCGAGGCGCAGATTAACGGCCTTCGGCCCTTTGCCGCGGCGGTCAGGCTCGGTGTCGAAAGCGACTTTCTGGTTTTCCTCGAGGCCGGTCATACCCGATGCCTGGACTGCGGAGATGTGAACGAAGATGTCCGCACCGCCATTGTCTGGCTTGATAAAGCCAAAACCCTTGTCGACGTTGAAAAATTTTACGGTACCGGTTTCACCCATGCTGTCAGGTCCTTTGGTTGCCTTCCGGTCTCCACTCGGTTTGTCCGGTCGGCGAGCATCATGTCATATCCCGCATTTGCGCGGGGGTTATGGCAGGCAGTTCTTGAAGTGTGAGGAAAGGTCCTGATTGTAACGGCTTCGCCCCTTCACGCGGTCTGGCGTGTGGGCTCTTGTTGAAGTCGTCCGAAGTTTTTTGTGCGGCTTCGGCGCGCATGTTTCTGGTCTTCCCGTGTTCGCAAATTGCCCGAACATATAAAAGATGATTGGTTTGTCGGAAATTGGCAAGCAAAAGTTTGATGACGTCTGCCAATGCACGTTTGTGGTCCTGGCCGGGGCGCCGAAGCTGCCCCGGCCAAGCCCGTCAGATTACTCGACGATCGCGATTTCGGTGGCTTCTGTGGTGCCATCGTTGAACATGATCATCACGGTCTTGCCGGCTTCGACGCCTTCGACTTCGACGCCTGCAGCAACGGTGTAGACTTCACCGGATTCCAGTTCGACGGTGTTTGCAGCTGCGTCAAAGTTCTTGACGACGCCTTCGATTTCGCCAGCGAAGGCGGTCGAGAGCATGGCTGCGGATGCGAAAGCGATTGCAACGATCTTTTTCATCTTGTTTTCCATAGGTTGTTAGCCGATCCGCAACCGGCTGGCAGAGGTGCCAGACTGTGATCGGTTGCAGCGGGGCGGCGCTGATATGCGCCGGTTTGTGGGGCCGCGCAAGCGGCAAAAAAACAAATTTTTCAAGGCTGAAACCGGCTTAATTTTGCCACGATCCGATCAGATCGGTATGGCTTTTTGCCCTCTTTTCAGCCTCTCGATGCCCGGCCCGGGCAGTGCGGTTTTGTCCTGGCCGGGCCACCGGCGTCACTCCACCACGGCGACTGCGGTGGCGTCGGTGGTGCCGTCGTCATAGGTGATGACGACCTTGCCACCCGGCTGCAGGGTGTCGAGCTGGATGCCTTCGGCAAGGGTAAATGCCGCGCCGCTTTCCAGAACGATCATCTTGGTGGCGGGATCGTAATTCGTGACCACGCCTTCCACTTCGGCTGCATATGCTGCACCGGCGAAGCCGAGCAATGAAACAGTGGTAATAAAGATCTTCTTCATGGTCTTTGTCTCTCTGGTTGTGCGGCACCGGTAGTGGTGCCTGCAGAACCACATCTGGCGATGCGAGAGGCGTTTGGCAAATCACGTGTCGTAAATAAAATGAATAATATCAATAACATAATCCTGCCATATTGTGGCGCAGCAGCATCGGGCCAGAGCCGCTTTTGCGATTGCTCGAGCGGTAAACAGCCTGCCCACAAGGGCGTTCTGATTGCCCCGGTTCCGCCCGGATTATGGCTGGCTTGCGGCCAGGCTCGAGCGGGATCGATCACGAACCGCGCACAACAGCCTCGAGAACAGGTCAGGATGCGGGTCTGGGTCTGAGAATCGGGCCGATTTCGGCCAGCAGAATAGCGATGAAGATCAGCATTCCGCCGGCATAGCCCAGCGCCGGGATCTGTTCTCCGAGGATGACCGCGCCGAAAAGGGCCGCGAACAGCGATTCCGTCGACAGGAAGATCGCGGCTTGCGGCGCGGTCGTGTATCGCTGACCGATGACCTGCAAGGTGAAGGCCAGCCCGGTGGCGAACAGCCCGGCGAAGAGAATTTCCGGCAGCGTCGCCAGGATCGCGGCCAGGTCGACGGTTTCGACCACGGTGCCGGCGCACAGGCCAAGTAGGGACGTCAGCGCAAACTGCACGAAGGAAAGCGTCAGCGGGCGACCGCTCGGCCCCACATAGCGCCCGACCAGAATGACCTGAAGCGCCCACATCACAGCGCAGGCGATGGTAAGGAAGTCGCCATTGTTGAGACTGACCAGGCTACCGCCGGCAAGCATCCAGATGCCGATGAAGGTCATAAGCACCGCGGGCCATATCACCGGGTGCGGCCGCTGCCCCAGTACCAGCAGCGTGATGAAAGGGACAAAGACAACGTACAGCCCGGTCAGAAAGCCTGAATTGGTGACCGTGGTGAAGAGCAGGCCGACCTGCTGCAGTCCCATGCCGAGGAACAGCACCAGCCCGGTCAGTGCGAAGCCGCGCAAATGGGCGGTCGACACCGGCGCGGCGGCCTTTCGCGATTCCAGCCAGGCGAAGGGTGCCAGCAGGATTGCGGCGACCAGAAAGCGCAGGCCGATGAACAGGAACGGACCGATATTGTCCATCGCAGTCGACTGCGCCACGAAGCCCGCACCCCATGTGGCGCCGGCAAGAAGAAGCAACAGGTTGGCAAAATAACGCGGCATTTCGGGGTCCGGACAATGAGTATCGCGGACGCCTCCTGCCTCCTGCGTTCAGAAATGCCTTCTGAAGCACGAAAAGGCTTAAATCAAGGGAGAAGCGCAGTCTGTTTTGGAAACCGGGAGAGTGTTGCATCACAATGGGGCAGTTGGCAGCGATGGTCCAACTGCCCGCCTGTTCCAATCGTGAGGATAGCCTGGGCCCCGCTTTCGCGGGTGCCCGGCACAGGTCCTGGCCTGGCCAGGAAGCAATCGCGGTTTACCGTTTCCAGTGGCACCTTGTGGTGTAAACCCTGCCACGGGAGTTTCGGTATTGGCACAGTCCATCGGAGGTTTCGACCAGATAGGTTCCGAACCCACCGATCAGCGCGCCGGCAACGGCACCACCAGCACTGTTGAAGGCGATTGCTCCAACGGCTGCACCGACGCCGGCACCACTTGCGGTCTTCTCGGCGGTCGTGCAGGCAGACAGGGTGCTTATCGCAGCTATAACCACTGCCAGTTTCAGGACTTTCATCGGCTAACCCTCACATCATGTTTGCGGTTCATGCTCGTATCAGTTCCAGATCGAATAGTGCCTCTGCGGTGATTGCCGGTCAAGCACTCGCAGATTTGCCGGTTCTTTTGGACTGACGGCCGAGCGCGCGACACGGAACTCAAGGTGTCCTGAACAGCTTTCGCAGGCGCTCCCGGTTTTTGCCCATGTCGCCGCTGCCCAGTTGCGCCCGGGCATAGGCCATGATGCCGGTGCGGCCGTCGGGCAGGAGCCGGGCTTCGAGATGGATAACATCGGGAAACCGCATAAGCGGCGAGTAAGTAACAAAGCGGGCCCTGGCTGCATCCTTGCGGTCGTCCACGCGCCGTGCAAGTGAATCCGTCATCATCAGCCGTTGTGACAGCCTTTCGATCGCGATTGCCGGCGCATCTTCAAAGGGCGGGATCTCGAAATCGGGGTCGGCGCACAGGCCGGGACTGCAGGCAAGTGCGTCGTTGTCCGTGGGGCTGCGCGGGGAGCTGGTGAAATTCCGCTGGCCGCGGTCGGGCGAACCGGCCAGCAGTTCCCAGCTGCGTTCGCGGCCATACAGAATGAATGCGGCGATGAGTACGCCGAGCAGCAGCATGGCGCACAGGAAAATGGTTTTCAACATGATCTCTTCCGGTTCGTTGAGGGGCCCTGTGCGGCGCGGCTTCACCGGTCAGCCTCCGCCGGGCTTGTCCTGGCGCGGGCAGAGTCCTCAACCGCATTACTCGGACGCGCGCGACAGACGCAGGATTGAACCGTTGTCTTCGTCGGTTGCCAGCAGCACGGAGCCGTCGGCGGCCACCTGGACATCGCGAATGCGTCCGTAGTCGCCCTTGAGCATCCGCTCTTCGGTCAGCACCTCGCCGGTTTCCGGGTCGAGGTCAAGCCGCACCAGCAACTGGAACTTGAGGGCCGCGACCAGCAGATCGCCATTCCATTCGGGGAACATCTCGCCGCGATAGACAGCCATGCCTCCCGGTGCGATCGATGGATCCCAGTAGTGAACCGGCTGCTCGAAGCCTTCGGCGGCCGTGCCGATGCCGATCTCAGCGCCGGAATAATGGCGGCCATAGGATATTTCGGGCCAGCCGTAGTTCCTGCCCGGTTCAGGACGATTGACCTCGTCACCGCCGCGGGCGCCGTGCTCGACCGAATAGAGCACGCCGGTCTCGGAGTCGATGTCGAGGCCTTGCGGGTTGCGGTGGCCTTTCGACCAGAGTTCGGCAGCGCCGCCGCCGCCGGCATAAGGATTGCCAGCCGGAACCGTACCATCGGCATTTATCCTGAGCACGGCCCCGGCGTGATCGTCGAGGTCCTGCGCCCGCTCGCTCTCGCCCCGGTCGCCGATGGTAAAGAAGACCGAACCGTCCGGGGCAACGGCGAGACGGGAGCCGAAATGCTGGCCGGCTTTGGTGAACCGGTTCATGCGAAAGATTTCCTGCACATCGCTGAGCGCGGTGCCGTCTTCCGACAGGCGCGCCCTGGCTATGGCGGTCCCCAGGCCGCCATCGCTGCGGGTCGAGTAGCTGATGAAGATCGTGCGGCTGGTGGCGAAATCATTGGCAAGAGCGACGTCCAGCAAGCCGCCCTGACCAGCAACCGCGATATCCGGCAGTCCCGATATCGGACTGGTTGTTTCGCCATCCCGGATGAGCCGCAGTGCGCCGCTGCGCTCGGTGACAAGCAGCGAACCGTCGGGAAGCGGCTCCACCCCCCAAGGGTGGTCGAGGCCGGAGGCGAGGACTTCCACCTTGATATCAACCTCCTGAGTCGGGAAGGTTTGCTGAGCCTGGGTACCGGTTGCCGCGCCAATCAGAAGGGCGGTGGAGACGCCAAGCAGGGTCTTGATGCGGTCATACATCGCAATAGGCTGCATCGCGGGGGGATAAGTGTATGCCATGTGCTGCCTCATGTGCTCCCGATTTCCTGGTCCTTAATGGCATATGGTGCGTCGCGAGCGTCAGAAAAGGTCCCGCGCAGGAGGCCAGACGTGACGGTGACTGAAATCCGTCTAAACTTGGCTGTCATGGATAGTGCTGATTCGCATACTCACAATGGCCTTACCGAGGCCGCCGGGGCTTCGGACCAGTTTGCCTGGCGGGCCAGCGCCGCTGCGCTTTTTCTTCCCGCGCTGGTGGTGGCGGCGGGCTACGGTGCCCTGCTGTTGGCGCTCGTCCTGGCCGACAGGGGAAACGGGCCTCTGGCTCGGGTCTGCATGATCGTGCTGGTCATCGGGGTTCCCTTGCTGCTTGCCCATGCCGGCCTGCGGCTGTCGACAACCCGGCTGGCACTGCACGCATCCTATCTGGAGGTGCATCCGGGATTTCCCGCCCGGGATCCGGTGACAATCCCCTATGCCTCGGTCAGTCGTGCGACGGTTCGGCGGGGGCTTTCTGGCTGGATCACCGGCGCGGGGTCGCTGGTCATCGAACGCGAAAGCGGGTTGCCGGTAATCGTGTCGGGCCTGTCCTCCCCTGACACGGCGGTTGCCAAGCTCGACGCCTACCGGGACGGGGTCCACGGCAAACGTGTGAACGCTACTGTCGGCTGAACCCCATCGGATGGCTGGTGGGTTTGTCGATCGGGTCGTGGGATTTTTCGATCTGGCGCTGCAGCATCGCTTCGGGTTCGGCGCGGGCCTGAAGCATCAGGGCAACCATCAGCAACAGGCATCCCATCAACGCGATCAGTGCAATCCTCACCGCCGTGACGGGTTCCTTGCGTGAGGGCCTGTCGAGCAGATAGTCGTCATCAGGTATCATTTTCATTCCCCGTTTCTTTGCGATTGGGACGCATCTAACGGGGGGAAATGGTCGTCAATCGGACCGGATTGTGACCGTGACAGACCAATGTCGTGTCAAGATTGTGTTTCCGGTTAACGAACTCTTTTGCCAAAGGTCGCAGCGCGGCGCGGCGGCGCGGCGCGAATGGGGAGATCGCTTGCCGGAGCCGCGACGGCAGGCTCACGCTGCAGCACGCGGGCCTGTGCGGGACGCTGGCTGTCTCCGGCCTGTGAGAGTACAGGCTCCGGGAAGCGGTCATCGAAGGTTCTGGGCACGATCTCCGGGCGCGCTAGCGCATAGCCCTGCATCAGCTGCACCCCGACCGTCTGGCAGAACTCGATCTGGTGTTCTTCCTCGAGTCCTTCGAACAGAACGGTGATGCCGCGTTCGATGAACTGTGCCACCATCATCTTGAGCAGCCCCATGCCGGCAGTGGTTTCGGTGAAGCGACGCACCCATGCGGCATCGAACTTGAGCACGTCTGGCCTGAGTTCGTCGACGCGCTTGGAATCGGAATCGTCCGCGCCGAAGTCATCGACCGCGATCTTGAACAGACGTGACCGCAGGCCGTTGACGAGCCCGTTGAGGACCTTTTCGTCGCCGCTGCCCTGTTCGGTGATTTCACAGACGACCCTGCCTGGGCGCAGGCCGGCACGGACGGTGACATCGACCATGCGGTCGATTTCGGCGTCAATGCTCGAAATGTCGTCAAACAGGCTGGGATTGAAGTTGACGAACAGTCTTGCCTTGAGGCGGCCAAGGTTGCCCATGTTGCGTATGTGCAGTTCGCGGCACAGCGTGTCGACCATCAGGGCATCGGCTTTTTCGACCATGGAGAAGAAGCGGGGAGGGGAGACCGGCTTGCCATCCTGCTGCGCGCGGATCAGTGCCTCGAAGGCCTCGATGGTCAGGTGACCCTCGTCATTTTGACTGAAAATCGGCTGGAATGCCGAACGCAGGACAAAGGGTCCGTAGGAGGTCGTGAAAAAGCCCCGGTCGTCCTGTAAGAAATGCGGTTCGCGTTGCCCGGCCATCATGTCCTGGACTCCGGTTTCCGTTAGCTTCACTGTCGGACCCTAACAATCAAATCTTTCTCCAAGGTTAAATGAACTGCCACAAGCCCGGCTGGCGGCTTGCATCACAGGCCCGCTTGCGACATAGAAGGCAACGGGCGCGGGCGCCGCGTCCCTTGCATTTTCGTCTCAGCACCGGAGCGCATTTCATGGCCTTTCTCGCCAACGCCCTTTCCCGGGTCAAACCGTCTGCCACCATTGCCGTCAGCCAGAAGGCGCGGGAACTCAAAGCAAAGGGCCGCGACGTGATCGGACTTGGCGCCGGTGAGCCGGATTTTGACACCCCGGACAACATCAAGGCCGCTGCAGTCGATGCGATCAATCGCGGCGAAACCAAGTACACGCCGGTCTCGGGCATTCCGGAGCTGCGCAAGGCAATTGCCGCCAAGTTCAAGCGCGAGAACAATCTCGACTACGATTGGCAGCAGACCATCGTCGGCACCGGCGGCAAGCAGATCCTGTTCAACGCCTTCATGGCGACGTTGAACCCCGGCGACGAGGTCGTTATCCCCGCGCCCTACTGGGTCAGTTATCCCGAAATGGTGGCGATCTGCGGCGGCACGCCGGTGTTCGTCCCGACCACCCTCGAAAACGGCTTCAAGCTGGCGGCTGCCGATCTGGAAGCTGCGATCACGCCGAAGACCAAGTGGCTGATGTTCAACTCGCCGTCCAACCCCTCTGGCGCGGCTTATACCGAGGACGAGCTGAAGACGCTGACCGAAGTGCTGATGCGGCATCCGCATGTCTGGATCCTGTCCGATGACATGTACGAGCATCTGACCTATGGCGATTTCAAGTTTACCACACCGGCACAGGTCGAGCCTGCGCTCCACGACCGCACGCTGACCATGAACGGCGTGTCCAAGGCCTATGCCATGACCGGCTGGCGCATTGGCTACGCAGCCGGGCCGCTGGAGCTGATCAAGGCGATGGACATGATCCAGGGACAGCAGACATCGGGTGCCTGTTCGATTGCGCAATGGGCTGCGGTGGAGGCGCTCAACGGCACCCAGGACTTCATCAAGACCAACCAGGAAGTCTTCCGTGGCCGCCGCGACCTGGTGGTGTCGATGCTCAACCAGGCCAACGGCATCAAGTGCCCGGTGCCGGAGGGGGCGTTCTACGTCTATCCGTCCTGTGCCGGGCTGATCGGCAAGACCGCGCCTTCGGGCAAGGTGATCGAAACCGATGAGGATTTCGTCACCGAGCTGCTCGAGACTGAAGGCGTGGCCGTGGTGCACGGTTCGGCCTTCGGCCAGGGGCCGAACTTCCGCATCTCCTACGCCACGTCCGAAGAACTGCTGGAAGAAGCCTGCAACCGGATTCAGCGGTTCTGCGCCTCTCTGCGTTGATCCGCTTCCCAGCTGTTCTCAGGGCATCTGCCCCTGCCGGTTATCGCGGCCGCCCCTTCAGGGCGGCCGTTTCCGTTTCAGACCCAGCGCAAAAGCCAGAAACCGACTGCCGAGGCGGCGGCCGTGAGCAGCGTGCCCCAGGCCATGTCGACGATGCTCATGGTGATGGGCCAGTTTTTCAGCGTGGCCATGTTGGTGATGTCATAGGTGCCGTAGGCGGCAAACCCGAGGATGGCACCCAGCATCAGCGCATCCTGCAGCGATCCCGAGCGAAACGCCGGGGTGGACGCCAGCAACACCGCAACGCCGGAATACATGACGTAGAAAATTGCCGCGATCCCCAGGCGCGGCTGATCAAGCATCAGGTCGCCAAGCTGCCGTGCGTAAAAGCCCTTCGCGACGACACCGAGCCAGAGGGCATCGACGGCAAGAAGAAACAATGCGGTTCCTGCCCATGCCTTGAGAAAGCCCGCCGGGATCATCGTGCTACCACCGAAACGGTCGTGATGGCCGTGTTGGCGGGCCGGGCGCGGCGGATGAGACAGGTCATGAGTTTGCCTTTCGGTTTTGGGCGGGCACGGGGCCTATGCCGTTTTGAGATCCGGAGCGCGGGCTGCGGCACTGACGGAGTAGGATTTGGGAACGAGCGTGCGGAGTGCGCCGGGATGGCAGACACATTCAACCTCCTGCTCCAGCGGAACGATCTCGCCGTCTATGGCGGCTTTCGTACTCTTGCGGGCGTTGGGGAACATCAGCTTGACCCGGAGGGCGGGTTCGACGCTCATGTCCGGGTCTTCCCGCAATCGGCCGATGGCGGCGTGCAGGGTCAACCGGAACACCGTCCCGGGTTCCAGTGCACGGGAGCGGTAGACGCCCAGAACGCCTTCATCCAACTGCGCCGCATAGGCCAGCGGGGTGTCGCCGAAAAGGTTGTTGGAGACAGAAACGGCGGACACGATCTGCCGGTTGCGGCCTGTGCCGGTGTCAACCTCGACGCCGAAGCGCGGCGGATTTAGAATCACCCGGCCAAGAGACTTGATGGTGGAGGTGATCTTGCGAAACCGGGTCGAGGTGTCGAGTCGAGACCGTTGGTGCACCAGGCGGGCATGAAGCCCGACCGAGTACTGGTGCACATAAGGCCGGCCGTTCGCTGTGGCGATATCGAGTGGCCTTTCGTCGGCCTGCACCAGCGCATCTAACGCTTCGGCCGGATCGAGGGGCAGTGTGAGGCTGCGTGCGAACATGTTCATGGTGCCCATTGGCAGCACGCCGAGGGTCTTTCCGGTTCTGAAGCAGGCTGCCGCTGCCGCCGAGATCGTGCCGTCCCCGCCGCCGGCCACGATGGTTGCCGTGTCCCGGTCCTCCGCCACCTCGTCGAGGGTCTTGACCAGATCCTTGCCAGAGACCAGCCGAACATCGCACTGCTGTCCCCGCTGAGACAGTTTTGAGCAGGCCATGTCAGCAAAGTGCTGTGCATCCATTCCGCGAATAGTGCCGCCCTCCTGATTGAGGATCAAGGTGGTGCGCATTTCGGACCTCGTGAACTTGGAACGACGCAAGACAACCGCTCAGCGACGCGGAAGTTCCATACCACCCTGCATTCACAAAGATGTACGGGCTGCGGAACAAATCGGATCACTTGCCCCGAAAACAGCCGTCGTGACGCCGCTCCGACGGGGCAAATTTGAGAAGCGAAACGCGTCAGCAGTTCAGCCAGCGCGACCGGGCACCCGTGCGCGGTAGGCCAGCAATCCGTCGGCAAGCGCATCAAAGGCAACCCGGCAGCGCGGGTCCGTTTTCAGGTTCTCGTGCATGACCAGAAAGGTCATCAGCTGCAGATCGAGCTTGCCGGGAAACAACTGGACCAGATCGGGATCTTTGCAGGCGAGCCCGACCTGGCACATGCCTATTCCGCCTTGCGCCCGGATCATCGCCAGCTGTGCGGCATTGCTGTCAGAGCGGAAATCGAAGCTCAAGTGTGCTATTTCCGGGAATTTCCTGATTGCGTCCCGGACATAGGTCAGTTGGCGATCGAAACCGATCAACCGGTGCTCCGACAACTCCGCGAAATCCTGCGGCCAGCCATGCCGATCGAGATAGCCGCGATGGGCGAATATTCCGATTGCGAGCCCTCCGATCTTGCGGCTGACCAGGGCGCCCTGCGTCGGTTCCACCATCCTGACTGCAATGTCGGCCTGCTGTTTGAGCAGGTCCTCGATAGCATCGGAGAGCGACAACTCGATTGCAAGGCGCGGGTAACGCTCCTGAAGCGCAGCCAGGATCGGTGGCAGCACCTCGGTGCCGATGATTTCGCTGGCGCTGATGCGAACCGTTCCTTCCGGGCTGGTTCCGCCACCAGAGGCGACGCGGGACAGGGCCGCGGCACTTGCCGCCATGGTCTCCGCGTAACTGCGCATGCTCAGCGCTGTCTCGGTCGGCAGCAGTCCTTGATGGGAGCGCAGGAAGAGCGGCTTGCCCGCGGCCATTTCGAGTGCATCCAAATGCCGGCTTACGGTTGGCTGGGTCACGCCCAAAGCGCGTGCTGCAGCCGATTGGGAGCCTTCATCGAGGATTGCCAGGAAGGTGCGGTAGTGATCCCAGTCAAGTGAACTCATAGCCATACATTATTGTATAGCACACCCAAGTTAATGCGCAATTCCGTTTAGTCGGAGCCTGATCCATAGTTCGTTCATCGCAACTGATGGAGACCAGACATGACCAATACCACTACGATATCGCAGACAGATTCCGTCCAAAAGCTCGCGCTAGTCCTAGGGGCGACCGGCGGCGTTGGAAGCGCCATGGCAGCAAAGCTTTCGTCACGCGGCTACCAGGTGCGGGCCATGCACCGGGACGCGGGCGCACAGGCCAAAAAGATGCCACAATACGAGTGGGTCAACGGGGATGCGATGGCTCGAGCTGACGTGCTCGCCGCCGCGAAGGGCGTCGAGCTGATCGTTCATGCGGTCAATCCGCCCGGCTACCGCAACTGGGGCACGCTGGTGCTGCCGATGATCGAGAACACCATCGTTGCGGCGAAAGCCAGTGGCGCGCGCATCCTGATGCCCGGAACCGTGTACAATTTCGGTCCGGAAACATTCGCCAATGTGACCGAGGACAGTCCGCAACGCCCGCAATCGTTCAAGGGCAAGATCCGGGTTCAGCTTGAAGAACGGCTCGAAGCGGCGACGCATGAGGGCACCCAGGTCATTCTCGTGCGCACTGGGGATTACTTTGGTCCCGGCGCCGAAAGCAGCTGGTTTTCCCAGGTGATGATCAAGCCCGGCGCGCCGGTGACAAAGATCACCAGCCCGTCAGATCCCGGTGTCGGGCATCAATGGGCCTATCTGCCCGATGTGGCTGAGACCATGATGCAGCTGGTTGAACGCTCTGAGGATCTGCCGACCTTCGCCCGGTTCCACATGGAAGGGGTCTGGGACGCGGACGGCATGCAGCTGAGCGAGTCGATCCGGCGGGTCACCGGCAGACCGTCATTGCGTACGCGGCGGTTTCCCTGGTGGTTGCTGTATCTGGGGGCGCCCTTCATCGCGTTTTTCCGTGAGCTGCTTGAGATGCGCTACCTCTGGCGTCAGCCGCTGCACATGCGCAACGACAAGCTGGTGGCTTTTCTCGGCGCCGAGCCGCACACGCCGCTTGACCAGGCGATGCGGGAGACCTTGCGCGGCTTGGGGTGCCTGGAAGCTTCTGCCTCTTCGGACCCGGTGACAGCCGCCAAGGGCAAGGGCCGCGCGGCGGTGACGGCATGAAACTCGGGGTGTGAAAGCCCCATGAATCGCTCGATAGAGGCAAGGCAAAAAAAATGGGCCACGAGATTTGCTCTCGGGCCCAATAAGTATGAAGGTCAAAAAACCTCCAGAGGGGAACAGCTCATGCGGCGGCACTGGGAGGAGTAGGCCGCCAAAGGTGCATCAGCTGCAGTCGATATGGTGCTTTATTGAGCAGTGTGCAAGGGAACGGTGCGCATGACTGCCATGCGGAGGCTGCATAGCCTGAAAAGTAAGCAATTTCGGCTACGAACCAGGCAAAAAAATGGGCCTCGAGATTGCTCTCGGGCCCAATAGGTATGAAGGTCAAAAAACCTCCAGAGGGGAACAGCTCATGCGGCGGCACTGGGAGGAGTAGGCCGCCAAAGGTGCATCAGCTACAAGCGATATGGTGCTTTATTGAGCAGTGTGCAAGGGAACGGTGCGCATGACTGCCATGCGGAGGCCGCATGGCTATGTTTTTGCTCGAAAAATAGGCGACAAAATAATTGCGATCTTTCCGGGTTGTTGATGCTGGTTGGTATGACGGACCCGTTTCTGCTGCAGCTGTCAGAAACTCCAGTTGCGCGCTTTTCCAACCAGAAAATCGCGGAATGCTTTGAGTTTGGCTGCGTTTTTCATCTCTTCGGGATAGCAGAAATAGGTATCGAAGCTCGGGATGTCGGCTGTGAGATTGAGTTGCACAAGCTGCAGATCGCGGTTGATCATGTAATCGGGCAGCAGCGAAATGCCGGCACCGTTGAACGTCGCGCGCCGGATTGCCGGCAGATTGTTGATCTGCAATTGCGCTGGCCGGCGGTTGTCCGGGCTGCGTCCGGCGGTTTCCAGCCAGTTCACATCGGTGAGATAGCCCGGGGCCGGTTCGCCGAAGGTGATGATTCGGTGGTTGTCGAGATCCTCGATGCTCTTGGGCTCGCCATGGCGCGCCAGATAGGTGGGCGAGGCGTAGATGTGCATGTGCACAGTGAACAGACGGCGCTGGATCAGGTCGGGCTGCTGTGGCTGCCGCAGGCGGATGGCGCAATCGGCCTGGCGCATGTTGACGTCGAGTTCCTCGTTGTCGAGCAGCAGCTGCACCTGGACATCGGGATAGAGCGACTGGAACTCCTGCACCTTCTCGGTGAGCCAGCCCTGGCCGAAGCCGACAGTGGTGGTGACACGCAGCTTGCCAGAGGGGCGCTCGCGAGTTTCGGTCAGCTGGTTCCTGACCGATTCCAGCTTCATCAGCACTTCATGCGCCGTCTGGTAGAGGATCTCGCCCTGTTCCGATAAGATCAGGCCGCGGGCATGGCGGTGGAACAGCTTGGCGCCGATGTCCATCTCGAGGGCCGAGACCTGCCTTGAAATGGCCGATTGCGACAAGTGCAGTTTCTCGGCTGCGTGCGTGAAGGAACCCGCTTCCGCAGCCGCGTGGAATATGCGCAGTTTGTCCCAGTCGAGTGGCACCAAGCATCCGTCCCCATGGCCCGTTGTTCGGGCCCTTATCTGGCGCTCACGCGCCTATTCAGCAGCTTCGGCGTGTCTGACATGGCCTGCCAGGTAACGCTCAGCCTCCAGCGCCGCCATGCATCCCATGCCTGCCGCAGTGACCGCCTGACGGTAAATATCATCGGTTACATCGCCTGCGGCAAAAACCCCTGGTACATCCGTGGCAGTCGAATCCGGCGCTGTCCAGAGATATCCGTTGGATTTGTGCTTGAGCTTGCCTTCGAACAGGCTGACAGCCGGGGCGTGTCCAATGGCAACAAAGACCCCGTCAATCGGCATGTCGGTTGTGATTCCGGTCTTGCGGTTCTTGAGCCTTATGCCGTTGACTGAAGCAGGCATGGGCGGCTGTGGTGCGGTGCCGAGATACTCGACCACCTCGGTGTCCCAGATCACGTCGATATTGTCTTTTTCGAACACACGCTGCTGCAGGATCTTTTCCGCACGAAACGCATCGCGGCGGTGGACGATGGTCACCTTGGCCGCGAGGTTGGACAGGTAGAGCGCCTCTTCGACAGCCGAGTTGCCGCCGCCGACGACCACGACGTTCTTGCCGCGGTAGAAAAAGCCGTCGCAGGTGGCGCAGGCGGAGACGCCAAAGCCCATGAATTGCTTCTCGCTCGGGATTTCCAGCCATTTGGCCTGGGCGCCGGTGGCGATGATCAGCGAGTCGCAGGTCCAGACAGCGCCGGAATCGGTTTTCACGGTGAAGGGCCGGTTGTTCATCTCGACCTCGGTGACCAGGTCGTTGATGATCTCGGCGCCGACATGCTCGGCCTGCTTGAGCATCTGCTCCATCATCCACGGGCCCTGAACCGGATCGGCATAGCCGGGATAATTCTCCACATCGGTGGTGATCATCAACTGCCCGCCCTGTTCCATTCCGGCGATCAGCACGGGTGTGAGCATGGCCCGTGCGGCGTAGATCGCGGCGGTGTAGCCGGCCGGGCCGGAGCCGATGATGAGAACGGGGACGTGACGTGTGGACATGGAATGATCCTGAAACAGATATTGCGAGGCGGCAGTGTGGGCCATCCCCGGTGACGCATCAATGACGAAAGCCAGAAATCTGGCGGCGCGGGCATGACGCGGTGCGGTTTGACACCATTTAGGTGCGAGCAAGGCGCGTTTTCAAGCTTGGCGACGGAGTTACGCACAGAACTTCGCACCTGAGGGGCTTGCGAGACTTTACAGATGCTGCGCACTGGCGCAATAAAGTTTCGCTCAATTCACCGTCCCGCGCAGGATGGTGGCGCCGAACCGGGGAAGACTTCATGGCGATCAAGGCCGAACTCGATGCAATCGATCTCAAGATTCTGCGGGAATTGCAGAAAGACGGACGAATGACCAATGTGGACCTGTCGGAACGTGTCGGGATCTCGGCACCGCCCTGCCTGAGGCGGGTTCGCAAGCTCGAGCAGGCGGGGATCATTCGCGGTTACCGGGCGCAGCTGAACGCACCCAGCCTCGGGTTCGATCTGGTTGCATTCTGCATGGTCGGGCTCAAGCATCAGTCTGATGCCAACCTCAAGGCCTTTGCCGCCAAGACCAACGAATGGCCGATCGTGCGCGAAACCTGGATGGTCTCCGGCGAAAGCGATTTCCTGTTGCATTGCGTGGCGCGCAATCTCAGCCACTTCCAGGACTTCGTCATCGAGGAACTGACCGCCACCGACAATGTCGATACCGTGCGCACCATGCTGACGATCCGCCAGGTCAAGGATGAAGGTCTCGTGGCGCTTTGACAGAGGCAACGGCATGAAGCCGACGATCAGCGCCGTCATCATCACCCGCAACGAAGCGGAGATGCTGCCCGGGCTTCTCGAGAGTCTGCATTTCTGCGACGAGATCGTGGTGGTGGACAGCCACAGCGATGATGCCACGCGCGACATCGCGGCGTCGTTCAAGGCGCGGGTCATTGCCCGCGACTTTACCGGATTTGGCGACCAGAAGGAGTTTGCCCGCACGCAGGCCAGCTGCGACTGGGTGCTGTCGATGGACGCCGACGAACGGGTTCCGCCCAGCCTCGCTGAGGAGATCGTCTCGACCCTGGCTGACCCCGCTTACGATGCCTACCAGGTGCCACGGCTGTCCTATTTTCTCGGTAAGCCGTTTCGCCATTCGGGCTGGTGGCCGGACGCGCCACTGCGGCTGTTTCGCCGCGATGCAGCCCGGTTCAATTCCAGGCTGGTGCATGAATTCGCCGAAACCGACCGGCCTGTCGGCACGCTGTCCCATCCCATGGATCACTTCACCGTGCGGTCGCTGGAACAGGCGCTGGCCAAGGGGCAGCATTATGCCACGCTCGGCGCGCGGCAGCTTGAAGAGTCAGGCCGCAAGGTCTCGTTGCTGACCCCGTTCGGCCATGCGCTCGGGGCGTTTGCGAAAACCTATGTGCTCAAGCGCGGGTTTCTGGGCGGCGTCGAGGGCCTGGTGAATGCGTGGATCCACGGCCAGACCGTGTTCTGGAAATACATGATCGTGCATGTGAACCGCCGTGCCGAAGCCCGCCGCTCCGGCTAGCCTGATCGTGCAAGCTCAGGCGCCGGTGAGGCGCCGGTAGATCTCGAGGTGCCGGGCGTGGAACGTGTCGAGCGAGAACATGCCGCGCGCCCGTTCTGCGCCGGCTTCGCCATAGGCCCGGCGCATCGCGGAATCTTCGGACATGGCAATCAGGTTTTGCGCCAGCTGTTCCGCGTCTCCGGGCGGGCTCAGGAGCCCGGTTTCCCGGTCGCTGACAGCTTCGGCAATGCCGCCGGCCGCGGTGGCCACCACGGGTTTGCCAGCCAATTGCGCCGTGCACAGGCTCGAGCCGAGACCCTCCTCGCGCGAGGCGAGGGTGACGATATCCGCCCCCTTTGTCAGCGAGGCTACGTCGTTGCGCCAGCCGAGGAAGGTGACCCTCGGCAAGCCCTCCGCCCGGGCCCGGATACGGGCAAGATCGGGCCCGTCTCCGGCCAGAATGAGATGCGCCCGGGGCGAGGCCTTCTGGACCAGATGCCAGGCGTCGAGCAATGTGGCGTGGTCCTTTTCCGCGGTGAAGGCGGCCACGCAGAGGATCATGATTTCCTCTGCGCCCAGGCCGCACCGTTCGGGACTTGCGGCCGCGAGCGCGGGTTCATCCACGGCATCATGGATGATGCTGATGCGGTCGGCTGTGATGCCGCCAGCGCGCAATGCCTGGTAGCCGGCCTCGGAGATGGTGATGAAATGATCGGCAGCGCGGTAGGCCCAGCCGCCCCGGCATCTGAACGCGTTGCGTCGGGAGACAATCAGGCGCTGGCGGCGGCCGATCTTTGCTGCAGCGGCTGTCTTGTGAGCCCGGTTCGAGTGGGCATGGATCAGATCGATGTCCTTGCTGCGGGCAAGGCTTCGGATTGTTGCAATCGAGGCCAGATCAAGAAGTCCACGGCACCGGATCGGCAGCGTGGCGATATCGGCGGGGAGGGCGGTGGAAAGGCCTGAACCCGGCGGCAGCCCGTACCACTCGGAAATCCCCGGCCTGGTCCGTCCGGCGAGAAGAAGCAGCTGGTTTTCACCGCCGCGCAACCCCTTCTCGCTCGACAGGTGCAGCAGGTTCATCGCGCGTCGCTGCCCAGCAGTGTTTGCAGCCGTTCGAGAAAACCGCTTTGGATGGCCTCGAAGTCGCGCCGCGCCTGCGTTCCGATCCGCACCTTCCCGTCGCTGTCCATCCGGATCACCTCCTCGACCGCTGCTTCCAGCGCAGCCTGGTCGACCTGATAACAGGTGCCCAGGTGACGGGGGGTGGAGGAAGCGGCAGCAACCAGGATTCCGGAATCCGCCGTGACCAGCTCGTTCATCGGCGGCGCGTCGGTGGTGATCACCACGGCGCCGGTCGACATGGCTTCGACGATGTAATGGCCCCACCCCTCGGCCTGGGACGGGCACAGATGAATGCCGCAGGCGTTCTGCAACTCTCTCATTTCGTCATCGCCGAGATAGGTGCTCATCAGCCTGACATTGTCCGGCACCGTGGCGGGTGCCAGACGGGCATTCATCACCAGTGTCAGCTCCGGCCAGTCCGGATGCGCCTGCCAGGCGGCCAGCACCGCCTCCGTACCCTTGAGCGTGCTGGCGCCGGCGATGTGCACGAAGCGGGCGCGATCCTTGACGGTGTCCGGTGCATGCTGGTCTTCGGAAGTGAAGCCGAGATGAAACGTCCGGGCGCCTTCCTTCGAGAACACATCGACCGCGTGGCGGCTCTTGCACAGAACCAGATCGATGTGTTTCAGCCGTCCCAGCTGGCGCCGTGGATAGCGCTCCTGGTTGGGCAGAAGGTAATGGATGTCGGCGGCCGAATACCAGGCGGGATAGACCCGTTCGACATGGATGGCGATACGCGCCCGCCGGGTCCGGAAGATCCGCTCCATCAGCGGCCGGCTCTTGTGGTCGGCGCGCCCGATGGCATGGGGCAGGCCGGCGTTGCGGATCGCGTCTTCGAGCAGCAGGCTGTCCTTGGTCAGGCCGTATTTGCTGTCCTTGCCGATGATCAGGATATCAAGCATCGAATTTCCGCCACACATCCTCATAGGCTGCCGAAAGCCGCTCTGCCTCGCTTTCTATGGTGAAATTGGCCAGCACGTAAGGTCTGGCGCGTGTGGCTGCGGCGCTTAGCCGTGCAGCATCATCCATAAAAGCCGCAGCGGCGGCCGAAAGCGCTTCCAGATCATCCTTGCCGACAACCATGCCCGTCTCATCCGCATCTTGGGCGATGATTTCCTCGAACGCACCGGCATCGGTTGCCACCACCGGAACACCGCTGGCCTGGGCCTCGAGCGGAGTCAGGCCGAAGCCTTCCCAGCGCTGCGGGGCGACAAACAGGTCAAGCGCCCGGTACCAGTCGTTGATATTGGTGTGTTCGCCGACGAACAGGATGCGATCGCTCAGGCCTGCGGCAGCAACACGGGCTTTCAGCCCGGAAAGATAGCCGGTATGGCTGGCGGTGGCGCGGCCTGCGACAATCGCACTCCAGTCCGGCCGCGACGGCAGCAGCCGGATCATCGCGTCGACAAAGATGTCGGTGCCCTTCTGGTGACGAATGCGGCCGAAACAGCCGGCCAGTTTCTGGTCCTGCGGCAGCGACAGGGCGCGGCGCACCTCGCTGCGATCAGCAGCGGGCGAAAACCTTTCGGCGTTGATGCCGTGCAGGCTTACCCGGTGTGGAACCTTGAGATAGGCAGCAGACTTGTGACTGGTGGCGACGACGCCATCCATGCGCGCAACCAGAAACCGTGTCCAGGCCGTATGGACCCGCTGCGAGGCGGAGGTGAAAACGAGTTTCACCGGCATGCGCAAGATGTCGCGCAGGATGATGCCGAGCAGCATCTCGACATTGCGCCTCGCGTGCCAGATCCTGAGTTTCCGTCCCTCGGGCGCTCGCCAGAGCCGCGGCAGGTCACGCAGGCGCAGCCGCGGCAGATCGTCGGGCAGGCCCGGTCCGAAGACTGCGATCTGCTGCCCGATCCGGTTCTGCACGGGGATCAGCTGGATGATCGAGGTGGTGACGCCAGACAGGCGCCGCTTGAGGTTCGGTGCAATCACGTGGGTCCGGGATGGATCAGATAGCATGGGATCTCAGCCTGAACCGTTTGCAAAGTTGCCGGGCCTCAGCCCCACCTGACCTCGAGGATCTCGTAGGCTTTCGACCCGCCGGGGGCCACGACCTCGATGGAATCGCCCACCGACTTGCCGATCAGCGCCCGCGAGATCGGCGAGGAGATGGAGATTCGGCCTGCCTTCACATCGGCTTCCTGGTCGCCGACGATCTGATAGGTCTTTTCTTCCTCGGTGTCCTCATCGACCAGCTTGACGGTCGCGCCGAACTTGATGGTGTTGCCGGAAAGCTTTGACGGATCGATGACTTCGGCGCGGCCAATGAAATCCTCGAGCTCGCCGATTCGGCCCTCATTGTGGCTCTGGGCTTCCTTGGCGGCGTGATATTCCGCGTTCTCCGAGAGGTCGCCATGGGCGCGGGCTTCGGAGATCGCCTCGATGATCCGCGGCCGCTCGGTCTGTTGGCGCCAGCGCAGTTCTTCCTGCAGCTTGGTGTAGCCGGCTTGCGTCATCGGAACCTTTTCAACCATCGGTCTCAATCCTTGTTCATGGTGTCCTGGCACCCGTTGAAACGGCAGCAGAACACAAAAATGGAACGCCTCCGAAGTGGGCACTCCGGAGCCGTTCAAGTGTTTCTTTCTCTCAGGCTAGCAAATCCGGCAACGGAATTCACCTGAAAAAAGACAGCCCGGGCCGCAACGCGTTTCAGCTCGGTCACGCCATGGCTGGTCTGCCTCTACGTCGGTGCCATGATCAGGTCTTGCAAGGTCCGATGTGTAGGAATTTGCAAAGCGCCACGGCAACAAGCGCAACCTGCAACCGCCATCACCGGGCGGGCGCTGGCGAAGATCTCACCTCCAGCTCGCTGGGAGGCTGCCGCCGGTGCGCGCCTGCGCACCAGGGGTTGCCGCGGCCGGAAGATGCGGATGTGGCACAGGCCCGAGCCGCGCTGTCGCATGACGGGCCCCATTGCGGCGCGCTTGCTTTTGAGCTTTGCCGCCATCAAGATCGCGCCAGACCGATCCGGCGTCTCGTCCCGTCTCTGGAGTTCCCATGTCTGCGCGCTCTGCCGCCCCCATCACCGCGGCTTCCCCTGTCAGTTTTTCCGATCCTCTGCCCTCAGGGGTCGATGTGGTCATTGTCGGTGCCGGCGTCATCGGGATCATGAGTGCGCTCTATCTCCGGCGGGCCGGTTTGTCGGTGTTTGTCGTCGAGAAGGGCCGGGTGGCCGGTGAACAATCCTCGCGCAACTGGGGCTGGATCCGCCAGCTCGGCCGCGACGAGGCGGAACTGCCGATCATGATGGAAGCCTCGCGGCTGTGGCAGCAGATCGATGCGGACACCGGCAACCGCACCGGCTTCCGGCGCACCGGCATCATGTATCTGGCGAGCAGCGACAAGGAGATGGAAGAGCGGGCAAAATGGCTCGATGTGGCGCGCCGGCACCAACTTGATGTGCGAGCCATCGATGGGGACGCGGTGGCGGGACAGATCGACACCGGGCCGGGCGGCAAGCGCTGGGCCGGCGCGATCTGGTCGCCGACCGATGCCCGTGGCGAACCCTGGGTGGCAGTGCCGGCAGTGGCCCGGCTGGCGCACAGCGAGGGCGTCGGCATTTGCGAGAACTGTGCCATCCGCACGTTTGAAACCGAAGCCGGGAAACTGTCCGGCGTCCACACCGAGCAGGGCTTCATTGCCACTTCGCAGGTGGTGGTCGCAGGTGGTGCGTGGACCTCGCTGTTGTTGCGCAACCACGGCATAGCGCTGCCGCAACTCTCGGTGCGGTCGACGGTGATGCGGACCGCGCCGATGCCCGAGGTCTATGACGGTGCTGCGCTCGACGAGGAGCTGGCAATCAGACGGCGCGAGGATGGCAGCTACACGGTCTCTGCACTCGACGCCCATGACCTGCTGATCGGACCGGACTCCTTCAGGCATCTTCGCACCTGGCTGCCGACAGCCGCGAAGGTGCTGGGGCAGACCCGTTTCCTGCCGGCTGCGCCAAGGCACTATCCCGACGCCTGGGGCACGGCGCGGCGATGGGGGCCTGGCGACGAGACCCCGTTCGAGCGCTGCCGGGTGCTCGATCCCAAACCCAACGAGAACCGGATGGGCGTGCTCCAGCGGCGCTTCGCTGCCCGCTTCCCCGCGCTCGGCGAGCCGGAGATCACCCATGCCTGGGCCGGCATGATCGACGCCATGCCCGACGTGGTTCCGGTGGTCGACCGGGTGCCCGGGATCGAGGGGCTGATCGTCGCCACCGGCATGAGCGGGCATGGCTTCGGTATCGGGCCGGGCTTCGGCAAGGTGATTGCCGATATGGCCACCGGCCGGCCCACCGGCCACGACATGTCACGCTTCCGCTTTTCACGCTTTACCGACGGCAGAAGGCTCATTCCCGGTCCGGCGCTCTAGATGATGTCAGGCTGAAATCGAGGCTAGATGGCAATTGGATTTCTGCCATTGCGGCTTCGAAGCTGGCTTATCGAAGCATTGCGGGAGCCTGTCCGGAGGCGGAAAGATCGCTTCAGCTCCACCACGCCGAGAACAAACTGTTATCGGAGTGTCGCCTCGATAAAACGTTCCAGCCGGTCGAAATTCTGCTCGTTGGCGGCGTGCAGGAACTTTTCCATCGCCTCGATCTCGTCGGTGTGCTGAAACACCATGCGCCAGGACATACGGGCGCTTTTGCCGTCCCCGGAGAATTTCATTTCCAGCGTGAACACATGAACCGGTTCATGGTGCGTCATCCGCACCAGCTTACCCGCAATCACCTCCTCGATGGTCCAGCGGTTGTGAAAGTCGCTGCCGTTGTCGGCGGTCATGGTGATCAGCCAGTGGCCGCCGGGCTTCAGATCGAAGGCGGTGACGCGATTGGTGAAGCCTTCAGGTCCCCACCACGCGACGAGCTTCTCCGGATCGGCAAAGGCGTCGAATAGCGTTTGCCGGTCGACCGGAAAAAGGCGGCTGTTGTAAATTTCGATGGGGGTGGTCATCGAGGCTCGCAGTGACCGCATCGCTGCAGATCAACGATCACGTCGCATCTTCGAGGTTGGACGCTGGTGCAACTGCGGCAACGACAGCGTCAACTGAAAGGGCGAGAAAGTCCTCGTCCTGGCGTAAAGCATCCAGGGTCCGGGGCGCCGGCAGTTCTCCCTCCCAGTCTTCAAAAGCAAACGCCAAAGCAGTCGCAGCTTCGCGCATTGCGTCATCAAGCGTATCGGCAACCGCGGTGATGCCTGGAACATCGGGAAAGGAAATGCAGTAGCCGCTGTCAGGTTCCTTGTGAACGAGAGTGATGTAGTAAACCATGTCTCAGTCCTTGGGCCAGCGGGCCTGTGCGTAGAACGACCGAACTGTTCCAGCAGGAATATCCTTGCGCGGATGGGTGAGAATCACAACCCTACCGTCCAACGGTTGCCGGAACTTGTGATGGGGCCCACGAACCGATACCAGCTCGAAACCATCAGCCTTCAGACGCTTGATGGTATCGCGGCTGTCCCGCAGCATCAACTTGCCCCGTCAGGCGGCCGGGAAATAACTCTGCAGCGGGTGTACCTCGAGGTTTCCGGCCTTCAGCGCGGCGATGGCCTGGGCGGCTGAGAGGCTGCCGGCCATGGTGGTGAAGTAGGGCACCTTCTGCATCAGGGCGGCGCGGCGCAGCGACTTCGAGTCCGAGATCGTCTTGGCGCCCTCGGTGGTGTTGATCACCAGCTGCACCTGGCGGTTCCGGATCGCGTCCTCGATATGGGGACGGCCTTCGGCCACCTTGTTGACCTGCTCGGCATCAAAGCCCTTTTCGTTGAGGAACTCGGCGGTGCCGGATGTCGCCATCACCTTGAAGCCGTTGTCGGTGAGAATGCGCACCGCCTCGAGAACGCGCGGCTTGTCCTCGTCGCGGACCGAGACGAACACCGTGCCCGAGCGCGGCAGATCGTTGCTGGCGCCGAGCTGCGCCTTGGCGAAGGCGAGTGCGTAATCGCGGTCAAGCCCCATGACTTCGCCGGTCGAGCGCATTTCCGGTCCAAGCAGCGTGTCGACGCCGGGGAACTTGGCAAACGGGAACACGGCTTCCTTGACCGCGATGTGAGTGAGCTTGCGGTGATCGGGCACATCGCCATAGGCGGCGAAGGCTGCGTCCAGCTTTTCGCCGGCCATCACCCGTGTCGCCACCTTGGCGATCGGCGAGCCGACGGTCTTGGCCACGAAGGGCACCGTGCGCGAGGCGCGCGGATTGACCTCGAGCACATAGATCACGTCGTCCTTGATGGCGTATTGCACATTCATCAGGCCGCCGACATTGAGCGCCCTGGCAAGCGCGATTGTCTGTGACTCGAGCCGGTCGACCATCTCGGACGACAGCGTGTGCACCGGCAGCGAGCACGCACTGTCGCCGGAGTGAATGCCGGCTTCCTCGATATGCTCCATGATGCCGGTGACATTGACGCTTTCGCCGTCGCAGAGACAGTCGACATCCACTTCGATGGCATTGGTCAGATAGGTGTCGAACAGGAGCGGATTGCTGCCCAGAAGCGTGTTGATCTGGCCGGTCTTGTCGTTGGGATAGCGCGCCTTGATGTCTTCAGGCACCAGTTCCGGCACGGTGCCGAGCAGGTAGTTCGACAGGTTGGACTCATCGCGGATGATCTGCATGGCGCGGCCGCCAAGCACGTAGGAGGGGCGAACCACCAGCGGGAAACCGATATCGGTGGCGACGAGGCGGGCCTGCTCCACCGAATAGGCGATGCCGTTGTTGGGCTGGATCAGGTCGAGCTTGTGCAAGAGCTTCTGGAAGCGGTCGCGGTCTTCGGCCAGGTCGATCATGTCGGGTGCTGTGCCGAGGATCGGAATGCCGGCCTTTTCCAGCGCATCGGCCAGTTTCAGCGGGGTCTGGCCGCCAAGCTGCACGATCACGCCCTTGAGCGTTCCGGCCTCCTGCTCCTTGTGCAGGATCTCGAGCACGTCCTCATCGGTCAGCGGATCGAAATAGAGCCGGTCGGAGGTATCGTAATCGGTCGACACGGTTTCCGGGTTGCAGTTGACCATGATCGCCTCATAGCCCGCATCCTTCAGCGCAAAGGCGGCGTGGCAGCAGCAATAGTCGAACTCGATGCCCTGGCCGATGCGGTTGGGGCCGCCGCCGAGGATGACCACCTTGGTCCGGTCAGAGACGCGCGCCTCGCAGGCCGGTGCGCCGGCAAACGGGGCTTCATAGCTCGAATACATGTAGGCCGTGGGTGAGGCGAATTCGGCAGCGCAGGTGTCGATGCGCTTGTAGACCGGGCGCACGCCGATCTCGCGGCGCAGCCTGGCGACTTCGTGGCTGCGCTTGCCGGTGAGCGAGCCGAGCCGTGCATCGGAAAAGCCCATCGACTTGATCAGCCGCAGGTTCTCGGCGTCGGTCGGCAGACCGTGCTCGCGGATCCGGGCTTCCATCGCCAGAATGTCCTTGATCTGGGCCAGGAACCAGGGATCGATCTTGCAGATCGCGTGCACGTCCTCAGCGCTCATGCCGAGCCGCAGCGCCTGTGCCACCATCCTCAGCCGGTCCGGCGTCGGCGTGCCGATGGCGGCCTTGATGGCATTTTCGTCGTCGCCTTCACCGAGCCCCGGGATCTCGATCTCGTCGAGGCCGGTGAGACCGGTTTCGAGACCGCGCAGCGCCTTCTGCAGGCTTTCGGCGAAGGTCCGGCCAATGGCCATGACTTCACCGACGGATTTCATCGCGGTGGTCAATAGCGGCTCGGCGCCGGGGAATTTTTCGAAGGCAAAGCGCGGGATCTTGGTGACGACATAGTCGATCGACGGCTCGAAGGAGGCCGGGGTGGCGCCTTGGGTGATGTCGTTTTCAAGCTCATCGAGCGTGTAGCCGACGGCAAGCTTGGCGGCGACCTTGGCGATCGGGAAGCCGGTGGCCTTGGAGGCCAGCGCGGAGGAACGGGAGACGCGCGGGTTCATCTCGATGACGACAAGGCGGCCGTCCTTCGGGTTGACGGCGAACTGCACGTTGGAACCGCCGGTTTCGACGCCGATCTCGCGCAGCACCGCCACCGAGGCGTTGCGCATGATCTGGTATTCCTTGTCGGTCAAGGTCAGCGCCGGGGCGACGGTGATCGAATCGCCGGTGTGCACGCCCATCGGGTCGAGGTTCTCGATCGAGCAGATGATGATGCAGTTGTCGGCGGTGTCGCGCACCACCTCCATCTCGTATTCCTTCCAGCCCAGCACCGATTCCTCGATCAGCACTTCGGTGGTCGGCGAGGCATCGAGCCCGCTTTCGATGATGTCGAAGAATTCCGAGCGGTTATAGGCAATGCCGCCGCCGGTGCCGCCCATGGTGAAGGAGGGGCGAATGATGGCGGGAACGCCGATCAGGTCGAGCGCCTTGGCGGCCTGTGCCATGGCATGGCTCATATAGCGCTGCTTGCGGTCGGATTCGCCCAGGTTCCAGGTGTTTTCCAGCGCGTCGAGGGCGGCATCGAGTTCGTCGCCCGAGAGCTTTTCGCGCAGTGCCCTGCGCTCGGCCTCATGCGCCTTGCGGTCGGTGTCCTTGATCTCGGTGGCATTGGCCAGAAACGAGCGCGGGGTCTCGAGCCCGATACGTGACATCGCCTCGCGGAACAGGGCCCGGTCTTCTGCCATGTCGATGGCAGCCGGCTTGGCGCCGATCATCTCGACATTGTAGCGCTCGAGCACGCCCATGCGCTGCAGGGAAAGCGCGGTGTTGAGCGCGGTCTGGCCGCCCATGGTCGGCAGCAGCGCGTCGGGGCGTTCCCGCGCAATGATCTTGGCCACCACTTCCGGCGTGATCGGCTCGATGTAGGTGGCATCGGCGAGGCCTGGATCGGTCATGATCGTGGCCGGGTTGGAGTTGACCAGGATGACCCGGAAACCTTCTTCCTTCAGCGCCTTGACGGCCTGGGTGCCGGAATAGTCGAATTCACATGCCTGCCCGATAACAATCGGTCCCGCACCGATGATGAGGATCGACTTGATATCATTGCGTTTCGGCATGGTCCGGGTCCCTTTTCTGCGGGCTTCGCGCAAAAATCCCCCCGCTGGAGATCAACCACCCGGGAGACGCCATGCGCAAAATCTGAGGCTAGACGCGGCTTATAGGGAAATGGATGCTGTGAGGGAACCCCCAATGCGACGATGTGCAGGGGAAAGTGGGGGGTGTGCCGGTTCCAATTCTGAAGCCTTGCGGTGCGGCTTTCAGCCCCGGCTGTTGTTGCCAACGGAATTTTAAGATGCATCCGACATCTTTAAAGCCCGTTGCAATAGCATGGCGCAGGAATGCATGACCCGTGAATTGAAGATCCTGCGCGCATTCATGTGGTGGTCGCTTCTGGCATCCGGCACCGTGGTCATGCTGTTGTTCAGCGTCTCCAAGGTTTTGCTTGATGTTCATGCGTTAATGCCTGTTGCCTCATCAATGTCCCTGATGATTTTGACAACAGTGATTTGCCGATTACGCGGTTTCATCAAATCCTCTTTGATCTTGGAAGCCCTATCCGGTGGTGTCGCGTTCTCGGTCCTGGTGCTGATGTCGACCTATCTGGCGGTGTCGCTCAATTCACCATTGGCAGATGCCACACTCATGGCGATTGACCAGCGCGTGGGGTTTGATGGTGTTGCATTGATACGCTTCATCGACACCATACCACTGTTTTCGTGGGCGCTGATGCATGCCTACGCGTCATTTTCCCTCCAATTGATAGTGTTGCCCATGCTTTTGATCCTTTGTGGACACCCAGAACGAGCGTTTGCATTGGTTCTGGCCTATGCCGCGGTTGGCTTTTTTTCGAGCTTTGTTTCGATCTGGTTTCCGGCTTTGGGTGCGCATGTGGTGTACGCCATCGAGCCGGATTCACTGGCCTCGATCAATCCTTATTTCGGGCATGCATTTCTTGACCAGTTCAATGCAGTCCGTGAGCAACCGGAGTTCATGTTCTCGCTGGCGACGGCGGAGGGGATCCTCACATTCCCTTCTGTTCATGCTGCGGTTGCTTTGATATGCGGTGTCTCGGCGTTCAGCCTCCCATGGCTCAGATATCCGTTCCTGGCGCTCAATGCCTTGATGGGGTTTTCGACCCTGACCCACGGTGGGCACTATCTTGTTGATGTGTTTGCCGGTTTTGCCGTCGCGGCGTTAGCGCTTTATTGTGTCGGGGCTGTTTCCCGGATGCCGCAGCACAAACCGACCCAAGCGTTCCAGTTCAGCAGCAGAAGAAGCGCCGGGTAGATCGATCAGGGCTAATTCCCCACTTCGCGCTTTTGCAGATCGAGCAGCCATTCCACCACATCGGTCTTCTCATGGTCGAACAATCTGAATGTGGCCATCGGGAAATGGTCTGCCGCGAGGAAGGCTTCGAACCAGGCGCGGTCGCGCTTATCGCCCTTGACGATAATCGAGTAGGGCGGGGCCATGTCGGCGGTGAGCTTTTCGCCCTCGCGGACATGGCAGTCGCGGCACCATTCGTCGACCACGGCCTGACCGCGCTTGACGGCTGCCTGATCGGCCGGCGCGGGGGTGGCTGTGAGCGGCAGGGCTGTCAGTACCATGACGCGAACAGCGATCAATGCCGTTGCCGCTACCTTACCTGACATTTTGTTGATGGCCATTTCAATTGCTCACTGGTTGGTTCCGATGCGAGCCTGAGGCATGTTCGACGCGCCCGCCATGATCGGGATCAAGAATTTCTGATCCTGTTGCCCCAGCGGCTGCGGACGGCCGGCATCTGGCTGCGGCTCACCGGCAGCTCGCGGCCATCAAGGGTCTGGACCACCAGTTTCGGGTTCTTGCCACCTTTTCTACTCAAGGTCTCGACGCCGGCGTCCGAGACCCAGTGCGAGCGGTGGATCTGCTGGCCGGCGCCAGCTTCCGCGATGGCATCGGCAAGGCGCATCAGGATCAGCTCTTCGCCCCTCGTGGTCACCACCAGCACATAGTGATCCTGCACCTCAAGCCGGATCAGGGTGCCGCGCTTTTCCACAGGAAGCCTGTCAAGCAAGGATGGCCGATCGGCTGCAACGCCGGAATCGGTTGCGGCGGCTATGGCGCCAGGTGAAGAAGATGCGCCGGGTGTGGTGGCGGTCGCCTCGCCCGGGCCGGCCGGTGCGTCTGGTTCGCCGCTGCTCATGCTGAGCCATGCCAGCAGCGAGAACGTCACGCCGATCGGCAGGGCGATCAGCGCGTTTTCGGCAATCTGCATCGCGTTGAGAGGGCGCATCAGTAACGCGAAGTTGATCACCGAGATGACCAGCCCGAGGGGCGGAGCCGACACAATGGCACCGATAAGCATGCGGTTGAGCCGGGAGGCCATGCGGGCTGCCAGCAGAGTGTCGAAGAAGGCAATGCTGGTCAGCGCGCAAGCCCAGCTGGCAGCGTGCAGCACCAGCCAGTAGCCAAGCCGGGTGGGGAAGGCCAGCCGTTCATAGGTGCCGAACGGGCCGGTGATGACGAAGAGGCCGACCACCAGTGCAAACACCAGCCACAGTCTGGGCCGTTTGAGATGGGTGTGCAGTTCACGAAGCGTGGATTGCAGCAATGGGGCGCTCACGAAGTTCTCCGGTCACAGACGCAGATGGCGTTGAGGAACGCCTCCGTTCATGGCCGATGAGGTTCGATTAAGCAATCGGAGTGCAGGTGTTTGACCCGCCAGCCCACCGCGATCCACAACAAGGACCTGTTTTCATGACTCTCGAACCTCTGCTCAATGCCAGCCCTGCGATCCAGCTTCACGTGCTTGCCGTCGTTCCGGCGGCGGTCATTGACGGCATCCTGCTGCTGGGGCGGAAAGGCACGCCGGCCCATCGCAGTGCGGGCCGGGTCTGGATTGCGCTGATGCTGCTTGCCGCGCTGTCGAGCTTCTTCATTCACACGATCAGGCTGTGGGGGCCGTTCTCTCCCATCCACCTGCTCTCGGTGTTAACGCTGGTGGGCGTCTTCGCGGTGGTCTGGTCGGCGCGGCGGCGCGACTTCATCAATCACCAGCGGGCGGTCAAGTCACTCTATTTCGGCGCCATCGGGATCGCCGGAGGTTTCAGCTTCCTGCCTGGCCGGATCATGCACGAGGTGGTGTTCGGTTCAGCCGGGGCGAGCGCTGCTTCCGTTCCTCCGACAACGCTTGCAACAGGTCCGGCAGCGGCCGTGTATATCGTTACTGCGGCGCCGGTCTGGGTCTGGCCGCTGCTCATTGCGCTGATTGCGCTTGGCGTGAGCCGCATGCGCGACCGGGTCCTGCCGGTGTGGCGGCTGATGCTGTTGCCGGCGCTGCTGATGGTTGCGATGCTGTTGCCAGTTCTGACTGGCGGGATCGATGCTTCCGGGCTCTCGGCCATGGCGGCAGGCCTTGGCCTTGGCCTGGCCGCCGGCTTCATGACCATGCGATCCGCTGTGGCAACGCGGCTTGAGGGCAACAGGGTGCTGGTCAGGGGGGAAGTCATCTCGCTGCTCGCCCTTCTTGCGATCTTCGCGTTCCGCTTTGCTGCTGGCGCCATTGCAGCAGTGGCGCCCGATCTCATGGAGAGGGCGGGTGTCCGGGAACTTTTTGTCGCCGCGCCGGTTTTCCTAGCGAGCGTGATGGCTGCCCGGGCGCTGGCGCAGGCCGGCTACAACCCGCTTGCGCGGAAGTCCCGCCGACTGACGCTGGAAGCCGAATGTTGAAACTGGCTTTGGCGCGCCGTACCAGCGTATTGCAGAAGCACGGCTCATGCCGCCCGGGAGACTTGAGATCATGGATTGGAAAGGCCGCCGCCAGAGCCGCAATATCGAGGACAGACGGGGATCCTCGTCGCGTGGCCGCACTTCATTTGGCCGCAGCGGAGGTATCCGCCTGCCATCGGGCGGCATTCGCCGTTCGGGGCTGAGCTTCAAAACCATCTTGATCATCGGGGTGATCTTTCTCGTCCTCAAGCTGATCGGCATCGACCCGCTGCAATTGCTCGGCGGCAATACCGGCGCGCTAAACGGGCAAAGCCAGACTGAACGCCAGGTGACACCGGCGCGCCAGGACGAGATGACGCAATTCGTGGCCACGGTTCTGGCCGAGACCGAGGATGTCTGGAACACCATCATGCAGTCGCACGGTTTCGCCTATCCGGAGCCGACACTGGTGCTTTTTTCAGGCGCAGTCAGTTCGGCCTGCGGCAATGCCAGTTCCGCTTCCGGTCCGTTTTATTGCCCCGGCGACCAGAAGGTCTATATCGATCTCACCTTCTTTGACGAGCTGGCCCAACGCTTCAAGGCGTCGGGTGATTTCGCCCAGGCCTATGTGATCGCGCACGAGGTCGGACACCACGTGCAGAACCTGATCGGCGTGCTGCCCGAGTTCAACCGGATGCGCCGCTCGATGAGCCAGACGGAAGAGAACCAGATGTCGATCCGGGTCGAGCTGCAGGCCGATTGTTTTGCCGGGATTTGGGGGCATTATACGGAGCAGAAAGGGCTGCTCGAGCGTGGCGATCTGGAAGAGGCGCTCAATGCCGCCCGGCAGATCGGCGACGACACGCTGCAGCGCCGCACCCAAGGGTTCGTTGTGCCCGAAAGCTTCAACCACGGCACCTCGGCGCAACGCAAAAAATGGTTCGCCCGCGGTTTCGAATCTGGCCGCCTGGAAGCCTGCGACACGCTCAACAGCCCGGTTTAAGCCGACCGGAGAAGCATTGAAACGCTGCGGTGTCCGGCAGGCTGCCGTGGGATGTGGTCCAGCGGTGACGCCTGTGCGGGGACTGGGGAGCGGACACCATCCATGTCCGGCCGGAAACCCTGTTTACACTTCTGCAACTAGCTGGGAACCACCATACACTCTTTTGCATGTTTTGTGCACGGGATGTGGGGCAGGTCTAAGAAAACTACATTTGCCGTGAGAGAAAACACTTGTCTTCGGCAGCTTCTCAACTTCGCACCCCTTAAATCTTGCAGGGGGCGCTTAAGTGTTCATGAGCTAAACCAGTGAGATTTTTGGGGCAGGTGCCGACAGGGAAGACTGCCGGACAACTGTTGCAGCATGATGCTTCAAGCAAAAGGGACGATGAATGTTCCAAGTCCCGTCATTTATCTGCAGGTCCGCAACCATGACCCTTAAAACACGCATCTTTCTGCTCGCACCGCTCGCCATCCTTGGGATGCTGGTGGTAGGTTCAATCTTTTATGTCGGAGGCAGGATCGAGCAGAACTACCGCGCCGATCTCGCCACAATCCAGTCGCTCTACTCGCTCGATCAAAACATCGAGCTGGCATTACTGCAGGCGCGCCGCGCGGAAAAGGACTTCCTTCTCCGCAGCCGCGAAAGCGATGTCGTCCGGCACGGGGAAGTCACCGCAGCGGTGGCAACACAGATCTCGGATTTGCAGCAACTGGCCAAAGAGGAGTTTCCCGCCGAGCTCGATCAGCAGGTCGAAACTCTGAAAGCAGGGTTCGCCCAGTATCTGGCCGGCTTCAAGGCACTGGTAGAGAAAAACCTGGCGCTTGGCCTTGACGAGGATAGCGGTTTGCAGGGCTCGCTCCGTACCGCGGTGAAGGAGGCGGAATCCGTGCTGGATACGCTCGAACAGCCCGAGTTGAGCGTCAAGATGCTGATGATGCGCCGCCACGAGAAAGATTTCATCATGCGCGTCGACGAGAAATATGTCGGACGCCTGAATGACCGCGTGGCCGAATTCAAGCAGTTCCCGATTGAGCTGTTTGGCACAGCGGCCAACCGCGATGCCGTGTTTGAGCTGATTGATGTCTACCAGAAGGATTTCCAGGCCTTTGCTACCGCGACGCTGGAAGAGCGCGCCCTGAGACAGGAGCTTTCCAAGATCTATGCCGGCATCGAACCGGCTCTGGCGGAAATCCAGGCTTTTGTCTTCGAGCGCAAGGAAGCCACGGCGCAGGAACTCAATGCCGTCCAGGACAGCATTTTCCAGACCGTCATTCTGGTCACCGCTCTCGCCATCCTCGTCATCGGCGTGGTTGCAGTGCTCGTCGCACGGTCGGTCGGCAAGCCCCTGGCTTCGACTGTTGCCGCACTTCAGGCTCTTGCCCGTGGCGAAACCGGGGTGGTCATCGAGGGCAAGGAACGCAAGGACGAAATCGGCGATATTGCCGTTGCCTTCGATGCCTGCCAGGCGCTGGCTGTCGAAAAAGCCCGCCGCGAACAGGAAGAGGCCGATGCGCGCGAAGCCGGTGAGCGTGAACGACGGGCCGAGGAAACCCGCCGCGATGCAGAGCGCAAGCGTGATCTGGAAACCGCCATCAGGGCGCTTGATGCCGCACTCGGCAGGCTTGCCGATGGTGATCTCACGGCCAGCATTGCAGATCCCTTTGTCGGTGAACTCGACAATCTGCGTGTCTCGTTCAATGCGTCAGTGGAAAAACTCAACGAAACACTGACAGAAGTGAAGGCCAACACCGACAGCATCGCGGGCAATTCGGAAGAAATGCGGGCAGCTGTCGATGACCTGTCGAAACGCACGGAACGACAGGCAGCAGCGCTTGAGGAGAGTTCCGCAGCACTTGAGCAGATCAACTCCACGGTGGCGAGCTCGTCAAACCGGGCCCAGGATGCAACACGCAAGGTGTCGGAAGCCAAGACAGCCAGCGACGCTTCCACCCGTGTGGTGACAGACGCAGTCCAGGCGATGCAAAACATCAAGGGGGCTTCCGAGGAGATCTCAAAGATCATCGGTGTCATTGACGAAATTGCCTTCCAGACCAACCTGCTGGCGCTGAATGCGGGTGTCGAGGCTGCCCGTGCAGGCGAGGCGGGCCGTGGTTTCGCCGTGGTCGCGCAGGAAGTTCGCGAACTGGCCGGACGCTCGGCCACCGCTGCCAAGGAGATCAAGACCCTGATCAGCAAGTCTTCCGAGGCTGTTGACAGCGGTGTTGACCTGGTCAAGGCAACGGGCGATGCGCTGGCAACCATCGCCGGGCAAGTCAGCGACATCAATGATCACATTCATTCGATCGCCACGGCTGCCAAGGAACAGTCCACGGGGCTGCAGGAAGTCAGCTCCGCGGTCAGCCAGATGGACCAGGTTACCCAGCAGAATGCGGCGATGGTCGAGGAAGCCACGGCGCTCACTCACAGGCTGTCGGGTGAAACGGCCGAGCTTTCCTCGCTGGTCCAGCGCTTCCGGATTGCGGGGGCGGGCGCGAGCCTTTCGCCAGCCCAACCAAGCCATACGAGCCGCCCGGCGCCGCGTGTGCAGATATCGCCGGCCGCCGCCACTGCTGCTGCCCCGGCACGGCCTTCCCCGGCCAAGGCGATGGTCAACAAGGTGCGGCAGGCCTTCAGCTCGAACGGATCTGCCGCTGTCGAACAGGACTGGTCAGAGTTCTGATCCAACAGCGGGTTTCGACCTCGATTTTGCCGGGAGCTCCAGGGCTCCCGGCATTTTTGTGGCCGGTTCAGGGTCGGGCGGCAGGCGGATATGCAACGGAGGATTGGCTTTGCCGCCCCACTTTCCGGGGCTATTCGGCTTCCGGCGCGGTGCGGCTGACGACCTCCACCGGCGTGCGCATGATGATTTCCCGGTGCGGGAAGGGGATGTTGACGCCGTTTTCCTTGAACTCATCCCACATCGCAAGCAGCACCTTGCCGCGGACATTGGTCAGGCCCGCCTGCGGGTCGGCGATCCAGAAGCGCAGCTTGAAATCCAGTGACGACGAGCCGAATTGCGTCATCCAGCACACGGGAGACGGCGCATCGAGAACGCGGTCGATGGTACTGGCTGCGGCGATCGCCAGTCTGGTGACTTCATGCGGGTCGCTGTCATAGGCCACGCCGAAATCGACATCGAGCCGCACCAGCTTGTCGGAAAACGACCAGTTGACCACTTTCTGGGTAATGAAGTCCTCGTTCGGGATCAGGTATTCGCGGCCGTCGCGGGTGATCACCGAAACGAAGCGGGCGCGCAATTCGCGGATCCAGCCAAAGGTGTCGCCAAGCGCGATGGTGTCACCGGGCTTGATCGAGCGGTCCATCAGGATGATGACGCCGGAGATGAAGTTCGACACCACTTTCTGCAGGCCGAAGCCGAGCCCGACGCCGACGGCACCGGAAAACACGGTCAGCGCGGTGAGATCGATGCCGGTGGAAGACAGCGCCATCATCCCGGCAATCACGATCAGGCTGATCTTGACCACCTTGCCAGCCAGAACCCTGAACGAAGGAGACAGGTCCTCAAACGTGTTGATGCGGCTGTCGAAGAAATTTCCGGCCAGATTGGCGATCCAGAGAAAGCCCGCGGTAATCACCACGGTGCGCAGGACGAACAGCGCCGAGATGCGCAGGTCGCCAAGCTGGATGGCCATCTGCTCGAGAAACGCGGCGGCATCTGGGCGCAGTTCGAGTATCCCGAGCGCGACATAGCCGAACACCGCAAGCGCGATCAGCCGCGAGATGGTCCGGTTGTGAATGATGCGGCTCGAGACCGAGATCGCCAACCAGGCCCAGCCGAGCGCCAGCGCCAGCGCCATCAGATAGGTCCGTGACGGCCAGGTCAGTTCCAGTGTCACCAGCCGGATGAGCCACAGCAGGATCAGGAAGATGATCCAGTGGGTCCGGCGCATCACCGCGATGATGACGCGCAGCAGGCCGGGCTTTCCCTTGATCGTGCGGGCGCGGTCTTCAAGCCAGGGCTCGACCCTGCGCGATATCACCCAGCCGGCCGCATAGCAGCCCGCCAGAATCAGGATCTGATAGAAGGTCCAGGGCTGGGCGAGATAGGCGGAGGTCTTGTCCCAGAAGGTGACAAGGGTCTGCGCGGTTGCGGGGATGTCGATACTGTCCATCCCGCTAGTATGGGATCTTATGCGTGAATTGAGAAGCTCCCGTCTCGGCAATCCGGGATGGATGCAGCACAGAGGCGCGCCGCGTTGCAGAGCGGGTTGCCAAGTATTTTTCGCGGGCGCATAAGCGTTTTTCGAGGACGGGAGCATTTCATGAACGTGCAGTTGAAAACCGCCAGGGACGGGCAGAGCTGGGGCGCGCATATCTGGGCAACACTGGCGCTCGGCCTGCCGCTGGTGGGCACCCAGATTGCCCAGATCGCGATTGCCACCACGGATGTGGTGATGCTCGGCTGGTACGGCACGGAAGAACTGGCGGCCACCGTGCTCGGGTCGCAGGCCTTTTTCATCGTCTTCATCTTCGGCACGGGCTTTGCCAGCGCCATCCTGCCGCTGGCAGCCCAGGCCGAAGGCCGCAATGATCCCACTCATGTGCGCCGCTCGGTGCGGATGGGGATGTGGATCCTGCTCATCTATTCGGTGCTGGCAATGCCGTTCCTGTGGCAGCTGGAGCCGGCGCTGATCGCGCTCGGCCAGAAGCCGGAACTGGCGGCGCTGGCCAGCGATTACATCCGCATTGCCCAGTGGGGCATGTTCCCGGCGGTAATGATGATGGCCTTGCGGTCGTTCTTCGCCGCGCGTTCGCGGGCTGCGATCGTTTTGTGGTCGGCGCTGGTCGGCACGGTGGTCAATGCGGTCCTCAATTACGGGCTGATCTTCGGCAATTTCGGCTGGCCGGAGATGGGTGTGCGCGGCGCCGCCGTAGCTTCCGTTTTCAGTTCCAGCGTGATCTTCCTGATCATGGCGGGATGGGCGGCGCTGCATCCACGGCATTCCGAATACAATCTGTTCCAGCGCTTCTGGCGGCCGGAATGGCCGGCCTTCGTCGAAGTCTTCCGGCTCGGCGTGCCGATCGGTTTCACCATCCTGGCCGAGGTCGGGCTGTTCATGGCCGCCTCGGTGATGATGGGCTGGCTCGGCACCGTGCAGCTGGCCGCCCACGGCATTGCCATCCAGCTTGCCTCTATCAGCTTCATGGTGCCGCTGGGCTTGTCACATGCGGCCACCGTGCGGATCGGCCAGGCCTATGGCCGCGCCAACATGGAGGAGCTTGCACGGGCGGCGCACACGGTGATGGGGCTTTCGGTGGTAGCAGCGCTCGCCTCCGGTGCCTTGTTCTGGCTGATTCCGGAAGCGCTCGTCAGCCTGTTTCTCGACGAGAGCAATGCCGATGCGGCGGAACTCCTGGCCGTGGCCGTGCCGCTGCTCCTGGTGGCCGCCGCGTTCCAGCTGGTCGATGCCATCCAGGCGATCGGCGCCGGGCTGCTGCGCGGCATCAAGGACACCCGCATTCCGATGATCATGGCGGTAATCAGCTACTGGCCGGTGGGCCTGTCGGCAGCCTACGGGCTCGGTTTCGGCCTGGGCCTCGGCGGCCCGGGCATCTGGGCCGGCCTCGCCATCGGCCTGGGCGTCGCCGCGGTGCTGCTCAATTACCGGTTTACCAGGCGGGATCTGTATCTGGACGTTGCGAAGGCGTGAGGCGAAGCAGGAAAGGTAGGCGCGTTGGTGACGCTAAGGAAGGTGCAGGGTGGTGGCATTCGGGGCCGGGGAGAACGTCTCGACGTGGGCGATGTCAGGTCAATATATGCCGCATGACTGATCTTTCGAACCAGACGCTGGATGAACTCAGCGTCGATGAAGCTGCGCGGCCCAAGGCCCCACCGGTGCCCGAGGCAACGGAAATCCATCGTCGCCAAGGTGGTCAACTGGCTGCCATCCACCGCCATTACCTGAGGGAAATGGGCCAAATCGGCGCGATCCTCACGCGGATCGAAGCGCGGCATGCACCTCCGGAGCATCTGAAGCAGCTTGTGCTCTCCCTCGATATGGCCGAGAATTTTCGCGTGTTCGGCTCGCTCTGCGGCCGTGAATGCCAGGTGCTCAAGTTTCACCACGACATTGAAAGCTCAGACATGTTCCCCAGGATCGAGGCAGCGGGTGGCGGCAGGTTCCGCGAGGTCGTGGCGAAGCTGAAGGCGGAGCATGAGGTGGTGCACGAGTTGATCATCCGCCTCAACCATGCGGCAGAGGCCTTGGCGGAAGAGCCCTCGGAGGAAAATTTCTCTCAGGCCGGCGCCATATTCCGGAAACTGGAAGCGGTCGTGCGCTCCCATTTCGGCTATGAAGAAACCGAGTTGTCAGAGGCGATCGGTTACTACCTCGGATCGATCTGATGCGGTTTCGCGGTAAGGCTTTTCCCCGGGAAGGCCGTTGCTTTTCCGGTATCCCTGTCCCGGGCAAGGGCGGCCGCGTGCGGATCGGCTTCTTGCCAGCAGGCCGGACTTTGGCAACACTGGTGCAACGCCCCCTTTCGGAGTGAGGCAATGCGTAGGGACTTTCTGATTGTGCTGGTGATCACTGCACTGCTGCCGGGTGTTGCCATGGGTGACATCGCGACGGCAAATGACCGCGCGAAATCCGGCACGTTCGATGCCACCGGCGAGGTACGCTGCGCCCAGGAGGTTGGGCAGCCGCTCGAGCCTTGCAGCGCGGACGTCGCGCGTGCTGAGGACGCGGCTGCGGTGGTTGTCAGATTTCCGAACGGCTTTGCCCGCAGTCTGATGTTTTCGGATCGAGCTTTTCTGCGCGGCAATGCCACCATGTCAGGCACCGGCACCGACATGGATTGGCGCCTGTCCGGCGGCATGTTTCACGTAAGGGTGGATGACCAGCGTTTCGAGATTCCCGAAACGCTGGTCTTCGGAGACTGATGCTTGTCGCGTTCAGATGAATTCATTTGACCGATAACGTACATGCACCATTCCTAAGCGATACAGCGCGTTTTGCGCATCCGACTGGATGCGCGGCGCTGATATGCAATCCGCGCGAACCGGCCGCGCGGCACCGCCCGAGCTTAGCTGCCGGGTGTCAGCTTGTAGATCGTGCCTTCGTCGATCGCCGTATAGAGGCTTCCATCGGGCCCCATGACGACTGAGCGGAAACGCCCCGGTTCCATCGGCAAGGTCATCTCGGTCACGTCTTCGACGTCGGTGTTGTCGTCGTTGAACTGTATGACGTCGATCCGCTGACCGATCGGGGTCCCGCCAAAGCCGATGCCCATGATGCCGACGACCATGGCGCCATTCCAGTCTCCCCAGGCCTCGCCGTCGAGGAACGCTGCCGAGGATGTGCCCTGCGACCAGCCGTTGTTGTTCCAGATCGGCGGCATGGCATCGGGATAGGTGTCGAAATCCGTCATCGGCATCCATGCCGCACGCTCGTAGCGGTTCATGCCGCCTTCCTGGTTCGGGCTGTAGCCGCAATAGTCATCCGGGCAGTCGTCACGCCCGGCCATGTTCGGCCGCGGGTCCCAACCGGCATTGCCGCCGTTTGCAAGGATGGTGATCTCGTCGGAGTGCCACGGTCCGTGCTCGGCGGTGATCGCAGCGCCGGTTTCGGGGTGAAACGCGATACCCTGAACATTGCGGTGCCCGTAGGTATAAGTCCGCTTGTCAAATCCTTCCGGTGGGCTGTTGTCGGGATGGGCGTTCCCGTCGGTGTCGATCCGGATCACCTTGGAGCCCATCATCGTCGGGCTCTGGGGCACCTCGCCGTTGTGGGTGTCGCCGGTTGTCAGGTACAGGGCCCCGTCAGGGCCGAAGCGGACACGGCCGCCATTGTGCGCGCCCGGGCCGCCGAAGGGATGGTTTGAGGCCGCCATCTTGTAGGGAACGTCGTCGACGATATCGGTCCGGTCCGAAACGCTGGTGAAGTCATCGCTCAAGGTGAACCGCATCAACCGGTTGGTGTGGGGATCGGACATGTTCGAGGTTGAATAGACATAGATGCGGCGGTTGTTGCCGAAGTCCGGGTCGAAGGCCACGCCCATCATGCCCGCCTGGCCTTCGCAGAAGAGATCGGACCCGTTTGAGCTATAGCCCTCGGTATCGCCGACTCCGTAAAGCGCGTTGACGGTGCCGTCCGGCATGCGAACCGAAAGCCCCTTGCATTTTTCGGTGAACAGCATCGTGCCGTCATCGAGAAACGCCATGTCCCAAGGATTGTCCAATCCGTCGAGAACGACCTCGCTCATGAGGCTGGTGGTGTTCATTCCGCTCTGGGCAAAGGCCGGTAAAGCCGCCAGCGCAGATCCGGCGAGCAGCAGTGTTGCTGCCGGCAGCGTCAAAAAAGATGAATTGCAGGCCATGATTATCCTCCCTGGTATGGAGGTCTCCAACTGGTCTACGATACACTGGCGAAATTGAAGATGGTACGACATCATCATCGAGGCCATGGAGACCGAGACCTGCGAAGTATATCCCTCGCAGAAATACGGTCAACGGTAATCTGTTTCTGGTCGGTCGTGCCCACCCAGGCGCCGGAAATCAATCTTGGCGCCCGAAATTTACTCCAACAATTTGATTAAATACATGAATGTCGTGTCTCGATAAGAACCCGTCGAGCTTGCCTGCCATGCAGTCGTCTTCAGTCGAAAGCCGTGGCGACATAGACCGAAATGTTGGCGATATCCTCATCCGACAATTTCTTGGCGGGCTGGATCATGAGGATCGAGTTGGGCCCGATCTTCTCGCCCGACCTGTAGATCTCGAGCTTTTCCGCTATGTAGTCCGGCTCCAGGTGCGAGAGTTTAGGATAGCTTGCCGCACCTTGCGCCTTGTTTCCGTGACATGCGCGGCAGGATTTCTTGAAGATTTTCTCCGCCGCTTCCAGGTCCACGTCGTCCGTCGCGATCGCGGTTTCGGTCTCGTCGGCCCGGGCCAGGTTCGATCCGTAGCTGTTTGTCCAGGCCAGAACACCCAACAGGATCATCAAAGAGGTCAGCACGTGGCGTTTTACCATAGTAACGGTCTCCCCTGTGCGATAACGCTGTTCTTTCTAACCTGTTTCCGCTGCTCGTCCAACAACGGAGATCAAGCGATCGCCGTACGCCTCGCCGGGTTCACGGAACAGGGCGCATGCGGTGGCGCGATAGGTTCATCTCAGGATGTGGCGTTCTGACGTGAAACACAGAAGCCGCGGTGCAGGGAGGCTGTCATGCCTCGTCACCGGCCAATTCGGCGCAACAGTGGCTGCCACCCGCAGTCCGTGCATCCGGGCGAAGTGCTCAGCTGCCAGCAGCAAGTGTTTCCAGCACCTGCCGCGTCGCCTCGTCGGCCGGGAACAGGTGTTCGATCCTCCAATCGGCCAGCGCGATGTCTTCGGCGTTGGAGAACTGGCTCATGGTGGAAAACAGCGAAAGCGTCGTCTCTCCCAGCCTGTATCGGGTGGGCACGATGGCCTGGCTGCCATTCATCAGATCCGGTGTCGCGCATCCCGCCTGCGCGGTGAGTTTTGCGGCCATTTTCTCGAGATAGGCATCGCCGCCGAGATGGGCGGCTTCGGAGTGCAGCCGTTGAGCCAGATGCTGTGCCACCTCAGGCCAGTTCTCGATGTTGGCGGACAGGGCAGAGCCCTCCACCAGCGCCTCGATCAGGTTCGCGCCCTCGCCAAGCCTCATCTGCGCAAGCAGCATCTGCGCCATCTCATTGGCCTGCACGATCGTCCAGTGGCGGTCCAGCGCAAACGCCGGGTAGGGCATGTGGCGCTCGAGCATCCAGTCGAGTGCGGCCGTGACCGGTGCCATTTCCGCGTCGTCGAGCCCGCGTGCGCGATAGCTGGGCGCGAAGCCTGCCGCATGCAGCAGGGCGTTGCGCGAACCTCGCGGCACATCGAGCACTGTACCGAGATTGAGCACCATGGCGCGGCTGGGGCGGGCGCGCCCGGTCTCGAGAAAGGAAATGTGCCGCGCCGAAACATTGGCGCTGAGACCAAGGTCGAGCTGGCTGAGCTTTCTGGTCTCGCGCCATTCTCTCAGCAATCCGCCGAATTGAGTTGTCATGTCTGCCTCCGTGAGCCGCATCATAGGCGGGATGAAACTCCTGTCACTTACCTCAAAGGTAATTGATGGGTGCCGGGCGAGGCGCTTTTCTCCGCACATCAACAACGGAGTAGCAAACATGGAAAACGAACGTACACAGGCATGGGTAAAGACTGCTGCGGCTCTTGTGGCCGCATTCGGACTGGTGTTCGCACTTGCAGCCTGGCCGCCGCTGGCCGGCCCGGTGGTTTTTGCCGTCGACCTTTTCATCTGGCCGCTCGACGGGCAGCAAATGCTCGCCGCGCCTGAAACGCGCGTCTTCATTGCGATTTCCGGCGGGCTTATGGTTGGCTGGGGCGTGACACTGTGGAAACTGGCTGCGCATCTGATGCCGGTGGATCCAGCTGCTGTCCGCTCGATCACCATGACCGGGCTCTATTGCTGGTTCGCCGTCGATTCCCTGGCCTCGGTCATGGCGGGCGTTCCGGTCAATGCGGCGGCCAATGTCAGCTTCTTGGTGCTGTTCCTGGTTGCCTTCGGCCAATGGCGCGCGGCCCACGCCTAGTGTGCCGATCTCAAGCCCAAGGGTGCCGGTCCTGCAGCGGGACCGGCGCCGTTATTGCGGTGAGGTCGCAATCAATTACGGGGCAGGCGGGTTGCTCCATGGATGAGGCAACGGCCTGAGGCGGGTGGAGCGGGTGGTCCCGCTGTCCTGACAGGGTTTCAGGCTGACGTTATCGGCCTTTGCGGACATGCATTAGGTTGGGATTGCCACCTGAAGTCAGTTGCTGTGCCTCTGATGGATGCACAATCATGACACGCCGGACACCGCCCATCTTCCATGTTCAGAGCGTGTCGGCAAGTTTCCTTCCGAGGTCTTTCTTGGCGAGCGGCCTGGGAGAATTGGGTGGTCTAGCACTCCCGCCAAACGTCCGGTTCAGCTTGTTCTGCCGGTGTCGGCCATTATGTCGAACTTCTCACCAGGTCTGACCCGGACCGCGCCGGTGCGACCCGTCACGGTGTGTGTGTTGGCCAAGAGCCACGCGCTGTACGCCGCCAGGGTGAAGGCGATCACGGTCTCCCTCATTTCACCGATCTCGTAGCTGGACATGAGCTTATGCCCGAGAACGAGAAATGCGATTTGTGACCCGATCATCACAGTGCCAAGCGCAATCATCGACAGCCGGTTCAGCCCCTCGCCCGATTTGGCTGCAACCAAGGCGAGGAAGACGCCGACGAAGAAATACAGCTGATAGATAAAAATGCCCCAGTTTTCATACATCAATCCAGCTACGGGGATTGCAGCAAGTCCAAATGAAGCAGGGGGGATGAAAAACCGCAATCTCTCAAACTCCCGTATTTCTATTCTTCTTGCAACAACCGGCAGGATTACGAAGCACAGGAATGCCGCTGAATAATATGCAAACTCGAATCTGTTCGTGTAGAAATTGTGAATGTTGGTTTCATTCTGGATGTTTTTCTCGAATGCCTCCGGTGCTTCCCATCCAAACAAATGCTGGCCCCAGGATATTTCTTCCATCAAGAGCAGGAATACAGAAATCCCCATGAGACCGCATATCCACGCGGCCTTCAGGCCGAACACCGTCCGCAGATCGCTCTTGCGCAGGCTCCAGGCTGAAGCCATCAGCAAGATCAAGCCGGCCAGTATCATGAATTCCTGCGCCAATGCGATATGGCCCAATTCCTTCACGTTCCAGCCGAAATACTCGCGATAGAACATGATGAGCACGACAGCCAAACACGTAATGACGATATTGCCTGTCAGGAGCAGGTAACTCAGCGGAGAAAATTTTACGGGAGGCGCCGGTTTGAACTCCGAAAATCCCTGAATCAGGCCTCGGGCAAACAAGTAGGCGAACAGGCAGGTGGCAAGAAGCAGCGGGTATTCGACCAGCTCCCAATCATCGATCGCCCATCTTAAATGGTATTTCTCCAGAAAACGACGATCCAGGCTGAGCCAGAGGGCGACCGCAGAAATCAGACTTGCAGCCATGACTATATGGTAGATTCCGGGCCTGGTTAGCCGTCTCATGCTGAACACTCCTGTTCGAAGCCACATGGTAGCTGCCTCGCCTTCTTCATCAATCAGTATGTTAACAACTGGTTAATGCGCGGCAGCATCTGTTACGATTTCGTCGTCTCGAGCATGCACTTGAGGGATTCTGTGGTTTCCGTTCGCCAATTTGAATTGAGCCGGCACAGTGTTTTTTGGCGACCAGCTTTCTCAAGCAGGCTGTTTGCGCGCGAGGGGTGTGCCGCCCGGTCACACCGGCCGCGGGGTCCGGGCGCCTCAAAAAGTCAGCGTTTGCAGCAAGCATTCCGGCGTGCCTCTCGCGGCCGGTACTGTCTCCCGAAGGGGTACTGCTAACGGATCGGCCTCAGATCTGCTCTGATACTCAGCGTTCGGCGAGGGCAGGGAGCCCCTTGCGCTCGCCGACCATGTTCATGAAGCGGCGGAACAGGTAGTGGCTGTCCTGCGGGCCGGGCGAGGCCTCGGGGTGGTGCTGGACCGAGAACACCGGCTTGCCGACCAGCCGCAGGCCGCAATTGGAGCCATCGAACAGCGAAACATGGGTTTCCTCGACGCCTTCGGGGAAACTCTTCGCGTCGACCGCAAAGCCATGATTCATCGACACGATCTCAACCTTGCCGGTGGTGTAGTCCTTGACCGGGTGGTTGGCGCCATGATGGCCCTGATGCATCTTGACCGTGGTGCCGCCAAGCGCCAGCGCCAGGATCTGGTGGCCAAGGCAGATTCCGAATATCGGAATTCCTGTTTCGATCAGCTTGCGGATCACCGGGACCGCGTATTCACCCGTGGCCGCCGGATCGCCGGGGCCGTTGGACAGGAACACGCCATCGGGGGACATGGCAAGGATTTCGTCGGCACTCATGGTGGCGGGAACGACGGTCACCTTGCAGCCCAGGCCCGAGAACAGCCGCAGGATGTTGCGCTTGACGCCGTAGTCTATGGCGACGATGTGGGCCACCGGCTCGCCGCTTTGAGAAAAGCCCTTTTCCCAGACCCAGGGCGCCTCGGTCCAGTTCGAGGATTGTCCGGAGGAGGCGTCCCTGGCGAGGTCCAGACCTTCCAGCCCGCTCCACTCGGCAGCCTTGGCCGTGAGGGCGGGGATGTCGAAATTGCCGGAAGGATCATGGGCGATGACGGCATTGGGTGCACCGTTCTCGCGGATCCAGGCGGTCAGCGCGCGCGTGTCGACACCCGACAGGCCGATGATGCCGCGCGCCTTGAGCCAGGCATCGAAATGACCGGCGGAGCGATAGTTGGACGGCTCGGTGATATTGGCCTTGAACACAGCTCCAACCGCGCCGATGCGGCCGGCCGGGGTCAGGTCCTCGATGTCTTCCTGATTGGCGCCGATATTGCCGATATGGGGGAAGGTAAAGGTGACGATCTGACCGAGATAGGACGGGTCTGTGAGGATTTCCTGATAGCCGGTCAAGGCGGTGTTGAAGCAGACTTCCGCGCGCGCCTCGCCGGTGGCGCCGACACCATGGCCGTGGATCACCGTGCCATCGGCAAACACCAGCACGGCCGTCGGTTTCGTCTCGGTCCAGGGGGGTGTGGTCATGTCAACTCCGTTCACGGCTCAACAGCCGGTTCATCGCCGGGCTGGCCCCTTGATGTTGTGTCAGGGCATCGCCATCTAAGCTGCCGGAAGGCCAGCTGCGGTCAGCAGTTCCCGCACTGGATGGGTCTTCTCCGGTCTTTCAAAAGCCGGTAAATAGAGAAGGCGCAGGCTGCGGTCAATCAGTCCCGCGGCGTGGATCAGCTAATAAATAGCTTGAACATGATGCGGGCGAAGGGGTAATCCTTGAGCTTCCGCCTGCGCGGACCCAGACGGGTAATGATGGAACTGCCGGAGAAAGTTTGATTATGCGTGACCGTTTTACCGAAACGCTCAAAGACGCGATTCGCGCCAAGGATACGCGCCGTATTTCCACTCTACGGCTGATTCAGGCTGCGATAAAGGATCGCGATATCGCCAATCGCGGCGCCGGCAAGGATCCCGTCAGCGATGATGAAATCCTGCAGATCCTGACCAAGATGATCAAGCAGCGCGAGGAATCCGCTGCGATCTATGAAGAGAACGCGCGCCTTGAGCTGGCTCAGCAGGAACGCGACGAAATCGCCATTATCCGCCAGTTCCTGCCGCAGCAGCTGCCGGACGAAGAAGTGCGCGAATTATGCAAATCAGTGGTGTCGGAAACCGGTGCCTCGGGTCTGCGCGACATGGGCAAATGCATGAATGTGCTCAAGGAGCGCTATCCGGGCCAGATGGATTTTTCCAAGGCCTGCGGCATGGTCAAGGGCATGTTGCAGTAGGCAACCTGCACAGGCAGCAGATCTCAGCACAATCATCGAGCATGACGCGCGGCTGTAATTCGCCGCGCTTCATCCCTGCGTGATGGATATCCGGTTTCCTCCGGAGCATCTCGATATAGGCCCGTGCTGAATTGTGCAGTCACGATTCGCCCCGACCAGCCAGTAGGCATCACTCTGAGGAAAAGCAATGACGCTGAAGACCGGTTCGCAGCTCCATTTCGATCACGTTGACCGGCATTTTCTGTCGCAAAAACAGGATCATGTCGGCGTGTCCAGTGACGAAATACTCGGGCTCCTGGGGTCAGTGGGCCTCTTCGGCACCTGGAGGCTGGAGATCGACACCGGGCAGGTTTTCTGGTCCGAGGACGCCTCGCGCATCCACAGCATGGAGAAATCGGAAGGCCCGGTGAGCCTGAGCCATATTCTGGCCACGTATCACCCCGAAGACGCTGAGCTGGTAGAGCAAGTGGTTTCGGCTGCAACCTCCGAACGCAAGAATTTTCGTTTTGTCTTGCGGGTCAAGAGCAGCACGGGAGGCCACAAGATGGTTGCGGTGGCCGGCCGGTACCGGGCCAACAAGGGTGGCGAGCTGATCGGCTATTGCCACGAATTCAACGAGTCGGTGCGTTCCATCGTTTTTACAGGTGATTGACAGGTGACGTTTACTCCCAACCCTGCCCTCCAGACCGAGCCATTTGAGCTGATTGGCAACGTCCGCACGATGTTTGATGCCATGCAGGTTCTGCGCAAGACGTGTCTGAGCTACGGTTTTTTATATTTTTCGGTCATCACCTTGCCGATTGCACAGGCAAGCGAGGACAACTCGATTGCCCGTATGGCTATGATTTCGAGCTGGCCGCCGGAACTGATTGCTGAATATGATCGGTTGGGCCTTGCGCGCAACAGCCCTGTTTTCGACCGCTTGCGCAAGCAGATCACCCCGGTGGTGTTTGAGATTGATGCGGTCAACCATGCCCGTCCCGATCAGGAACAGGCAATGGCGGCAGAGCTGTTCAGACGCTTCGGGCTGACGGTCGGTGTCTATTTTCCGGTTCACGATAACCACGGTCTGCGCCATGCGGTGTCTTTCACCGGGGACCGGGCGGCCTTGTCAGTGGATGAGCTGTCGGCACTGTCAATGTTCGCAACCATGCTGATCGAACAGATTTCGATCATCAACTCCACCGATGACGCAGCGAAATCCGTTCTCAATGCACGCGAAACCGAGATTCTTAAATGGACTGCGGAGGGCAAGACCAGTCCGGAAATCGCCATGCTCACAGGCCTTTCCGAGCATACCGTCAATCATTATGCCACGATTGCCACTAAGAAGCTGGGATGCTCCAACCGCACCCAGGCCGTGGTCTACGCGATACGCCTGGGGCTGTTCAAATAGGGTGCCTCGGGATGCTGTGATGAAACCCGGCACCGGATGGCCGGCGAACAATGGTCCAAAACGACCTAAACTTAACACAGGTTAGTGAGTGCGGCGGCCAGTGGTGATAGCCGACCCGTCTGTTGTGATCGATTGTTGTTGCAGGCGATCTTGAAGTAAGCCGAAAAATTTCGCGCAAATCTGTATTTCAGATGCGCCGTTTTCTTTTGACGGTGAACTTTGGGTTGCTATCTGCGATACCTTGCGTGTTCTTGCAATCTCAGTGCTTCTGTGTATCGAACAGTTGCAGCATTCAGTTGTGGTAACCAGAAGCATTGGCCCTCTCCCATGTCCGATTCTCAAATGATGCCACACCTGAGCAACCCTGCCTTTTCGAACCCACTGCTGGAGTCGGTTGGCAGGATCCGAACGATCCATGATGCCAAGCAGGTATTGCGGGAAGCCTGCGCCCAGTACGGCTTTCGCCACTTTGTCGTGATCTCGCTACCCGGCACTATCTCTCGAACCCAAAGATCACTGGCGCAATTGGCTGTCGTGTCGAGTTGGCCGGCCGAGTTGACGGCTGAATTTGACCGGCTGGAACTGGCCAGCGACAGCCCGATGCTCAATGAGATGCAGACCAGAATCTCGCCGGTGCTGCTCGACATGAGCAAGCTGAAGCAGGAGCTGTCGACTCAGAAACTGATCGCCGCAATTCACCTGTTCTCGCGCTTTGAGTTGACTACAGGGGTGGGATTCCCGGTTCAGGATTCCGAGAGCAAGCGTTATGCGGTCTGCTTCCTGGGCGACCGCGAACCTTTGTCCGACGAGAAATTGTCGACGCTTGGCATGTTATCGACCATGTTGATTGACCGGATTTCGCAGATCTCTTCTGACAGGAATGAGCAGAAACCGGTGCTCAATGCCCGCGAGATTGAAGTCCTGCGGTGGACTGCTGAAGGCAAGACCAGTTCGGAAATCTCGCGGCTCACCGGGCTATCCGAACACACGGTAAATCATTACGCCACGATCTCGACCAAGAAGCTTGGATGCGCCAACCGCACCCAGGCCGTGGTGAAGGTCATGCGCATGGGGCTGTTCCGGTAAGGGGGCTTCGCAATCGTGCCGGAGGTTGAATGCCTTGCGCGCGGCTGTGCATAACGGGGAGGACGGATCCAGGGCCTTTGCCAGCACCTTTGGCCATGCCTATATAGGGACGATCTTCAACCAGACCCATTGCTTGCGCCGGAGGCGCGCCGATATTGCGGTTTTCACCGTCCTTCCTCGACGATATTCGTGAGCGCGTGCCGATCTCCGACGTGATCGGAAGGCATGTGACGTGGGACCGGAAAAAAACCAACACATCGCGCGGCGACTGGTGGGCGTGCTGCCCGTTCCATGGCGAAAAGTCTCCGAGCTTTCACTGCGAGGACCGCAAGGGCCGCTATCATTGCTTCGGCTGTGGGGTTTCGGGAGATCATTTCAAGTTTCTCACCGAGCTTGAAAACTTGAATTTTCCCGAGGCGGTCGAACGTGTCGCCGATATGGCCGGCGTTGCGCTGCCGGCGCCAGACCCGCAAGCCGCCCGGCGCGAACGCCAGCGCGCCACGCTTGAAGAGGTCATGGAAATAGCGGCGTCCTATTTCGAGGCCGAGCTTCAGGGGCCGCAGGGTGCAAAAGCGCGGGCGTATCTGCGTGACCGCGGGTTGTCCGGCCGGACAATCGCCGCCTTCCGGCTTGGCTACAGCAACGACAACCGCAGTGCGCTGAAGGAACATTTGGCTTCACGCGGGGTCGACAAGGACCAGATCGAGGCCTGCGGGCTGGTGGTTCACGGTCCCGAGATTGCCGTCTCCTACGACCGCTTCCGCGACCGCATCATGTTTCCGATCCTGTCGGCGCGCGAGCGGGTGATCGCCTTTGGCGGCAGGGCGCTGCAACCGGGCGCGCCGGCCAAGTATCTCAATTCCAACGAGACCGAGCTCTTTCACAAGGGCAATGTGCTGTTCAACTATGCCCGCGCCCGGCGCGCCTGCGGACAGGACGGCACGCTGATTGTGGTTGAAGGCTACATGGACGTGATCGCGCTGGCGCAGGCGGGCATCGACAATGTGGTGGCACCGCTTGGCACGGCTCTTGGTGAAAACCAGCTGAAACTGCTTTGGCGGGTGACGCCGCAGCCGGTCTTGTGTTTCGACGGCGATGAGGCCGGGCAGCGTGCGGCGCACCGCACCGTCGATCTGGCGCTGCCGCATATCGGACCCGGCCGCTCGCTCAGGATTGCGGTGCTGCCGGCGGGCAAGGACCCCGACGATCTGGTACGCCATGACGGGCGGGCGCCGTTCGATCAGGTCATCGCTGCGGCGCGGCCGCTGGCCGATGTGGTGTGGTCGCGCGAGGTGGGCAGCGGCGTGTTCGAGACGCCGGAAAGCCGGGCCGAGCTCGAGGTCAAGCTCCGGCAGGCGACCTCGCTGATCGCCGATGAAAGCCTGCGCCGGCACTACCAGCAGGACATGCGCGACCGCATGAACGCATTCTTCGGCGGGGCCCCGCGTTATGGCAACCGCGAGCCCGGCAAGTTCGCCGGCGGCGGTTACGGCCGCGGCGGGTTCGAGCGTGGTGGCGGGCGCGGCGGTCGGCCGGGCGAGGCGCGTGGCGGCGGCACACACGCGGCACGCGTGGCAGTCTCCGAGCGGCTGACCCAGTCGGGACTGGTGCGCGGCCATGGCGCCATGCCGTCGCTGCGCGAAACCGTTCTGGTGATGACGGTCGCCAACCATCCGCAGATGCTGCATGACGAGTTCGACGAGCTGGCGGCGCTGGAATTCGACGACAAGGGGCTCATGCGGGTGTGGCAGGTGATGCTCGATGCCGCCTCGGCGGGCGGTCGGTTCGACCGCGAGCGGCTTTATGCGGCACTGGAGGCGGACGGGCAGGGGGAGTTCATCGCCCGGCTTGAGACCCAGATCCGCAATGCGCGGATCTGGACGGCCACGGCTGAGGCGGCTGCGGAGGACGCGCGGGAGGGGTACAGCCAGGCGCTGGCGCTGCACAAGCGAACCCGCGATCTCAAATGGCAAAAGGCGGAGCTCGAGCGCGACATCATCGAGTGCGAGGACGCCGAACAGAGCTACGCCATCATCTCCACGCTGCAGCAGGTTCAGCTCGAAATTGCCCGGCTGGAAAACCAGGAGGCCATCATTGATGGCTTCGGCGTTCTGTCCGGCCGGATCAAGGGCGTCCGCGGCGGCTGAGGCGAGGCCGGGGCGCCCACCTATTCCAATGTGTCGCACTTGTGGAATCCAAAGCGCCACCTAAATAGGGTGATCTAGCGATGAAACCAGCAAAGCAGACATTTGCGCGCAAATCACCGAATCAGAGCGCTTTTTGCCCTCAAAGCCTTGACGGATAGGTTTTTTGTGGGAATCACCTGTCTGATGAAAAACATGCGGGACCATTCAGCTCGGCTTTATTGCGGCGAGATCGCAGTTTCCGGGGCGAACAGACCGCATGGCAAACGAGCGCAGAGTTGAATGTTCGGCATGGTTAATCGGGAATTAAGCATGCGTACGCCAAAACAATCCGGATGATTCGCTAAATCCGCCCGCCCGATCGGCGGACGGCAGGCGCCAAGGAACTGGCGCAGCTGATATCAACCGAATGAAATCCGGGGAAAGTGACTGCCCATGGCAAGCAAGGTAAAAGAAGCAGCAGACGACACCGAGACCGAGCGCGAAGGCACCACGCCTGACGGCCCGTTGCTCGATCTGTCGGATGATGCCGTCAAGAAGATGATCAAGACCTCGAAGAAACGGGGTTATGTGACCATGGACGAGCTCAATGCCGTGCTGCCCTCGGAAGAGGTGACCTCGGAGCAGATCGAGGACATCCTGTCGATGCTCTCCGATATGGGCATCAATGTGGTCGAGGAAGACGAGGCCGGCGAAGACAAGGAAGCCGACGACGATTCGGATTCCGAAAGCGAAGGCGGCGAGATCACCACCGCGTCGGGGTCTGCGGTCGCCACGACCAAGAAAAAGGAACCGACTGACCGCACCGACGATCCGGTGCGGATGTACCTGCGCGAGATGGGCTCGGTGGAGCTGTTGTCGCGCGAGGGCGAAATCGCGATTGCCAAGCGCATCGAGGCCGGCCGCGAAACCATGATCGCGGGCCTGTGCGAAAGCCCGCTGACCTTCCAGGCGATCATCATCTGGCGCGAGGAGCTCAACGAGGGTGCCACGCTCCTGCGCGAGATCATTGATCTGGAGACCACCTATTCCGGTCCCGAGGCCAAGGCAGCGCCGCAGTTCCAGAGCCCGGAGAAGATCGAGGCCGACCGCAAGGTGGCCGAGGAAAAGGAAAAGGTCCGCGCCGAGAAGGCCAAGTCCGACGACGTCACCAATGTCGGCGGCGAAGGCCAGTATGAAGAAGAGGAAGATGACGACGACGACGAGAACAATCTCTCGCTCGCCGCCATGGAGGCCGAACTTCGCCCGCAGGTGATGGAGACGCTTGACACCATCGCCGACACCTACAAGAAGCTCAGGAAGCTTCAGGACCAGCAGGTCGAGGCACGCCTTGCCGCTACCGGCACGCTGTCGCCGGCGCAGGAGCGCCGCTACAAGGAACTCAAGGACCAGCTGATCACTGCGGTGAAATCGCTGTCCTTGAACCAGAACCGCATCGACAGCCTGGTCGAGCAGCTTTACGACATCAACAAGCGGCTTGTGCAGAACGAAGGCCGCCTGCTCAGGCTGGCTGAAAGCTATGGCGTCAAGCGCGACGACTTCCTGACGCAATATTCCGGCGCCGAGCTTGATCCGAACTGGCTGAAATCGATTGCCAACCTGTCGGCCAAGGGCTGGAAGGAATTTGCCAAGTCCGAGCTGGACAACATCCGCGAGATCCGCGCCGAGATCCAGTTCCTGGCAACCGAGACCGGCATCTCGATCTCCGAATTCCGCCGCATCGTGCAGATGGTGCAGAAGGGCGAGCGCGAGGCTCGCATCGCCAAGAAGGAAATGGTCGAGGCCAACCTCCGCCTGGTGATCTCGATTGCCAAGAAATACACCAATCGCGGCCTGCAGTTCCTCGACCTGATCCAGGAAGGCAATATCGGGTTGATGAAGGCGGTCGACAAGTTCGAATACCGCCGCGGTTACAAGTTCTCGACCTACGCCACCTGGTGGATCCGGCAGGCGATCACCCGCTCGATCGCCGACCAGGCGCGGACCATCCGTATTCCGGTGCACATGATCGAGACGATCAACAAGATCGTCCGCACCTCGCGCCAGATGCTGCACGAGATCGGCCGCGAGCCGACGCCGGAAGAACTGGCCGAGAAACTCGCCATGCCGCTCGAAAAAGTGCGCAAGGTGCTGAAAATCGCCAAAGAGCCGATCTCTCTCGAAACTCCCGTGGGTGACGAGGAAGATTCCCACTTGGGTGATTTCATCGAGGACAAGAACGCCATCCTGCCGATCGACGCGGCAATCCAGGCGAACCTGCGCGAAACCACCACCCGCGTGCTCGCCTCGCTGACCCCACGCGAGGAGCGCGTGCTGCGCATGCGCTTCGGCATCGGCATGAACACCGACCACACTCTTGAAGAGGTCGGCCAGCAGTTCTCGGTCACCCGCGAACGCATCCGCCAGATCGAAGCCAAGGCGCTCCGCAAGCTCAAGCACCCGAGCCGGAGCCGCAAGCTGCGGTCGTTCCTGGACAGCTGATCAGTCCTTCTCTCCCTTGCGCGGAAGTGAGGGGCCAAGCCCCAGACTACAAAACCCGGCCATCGCGCCGGGTTTTTTGATGCGCTGGGTGCTCTTTGTCAGGCAGCCGCGCGAAGTTCTCGCGTCAGGTCCTGCACTGCATCGTGCTCCGGCTTGTTGATACTTGGCCACGCGTGTAGGGTTTTCACAAATGGGGAAAGTTTCCGGTGGATGAGATCACTGTCAATCCGGTTGAGATTTTGTTGAGCCAGCTCAACGGGATGATTGTCGGGACCGTCGCGGTTTTGCCTCAGATCGCGGTGGCCATCGCCGTCCTTTTTGTCACCTTTCTGGTATCCTGGGCGGCAAAGGCGATTTCAGGGCGGGTGTTGTCGCGATCGCGGATACGTCCGAGCCTAAAAAGTCTCTTTCAGATGCTTGTCGGGCTGGCGGTCTGGATCATTGGCATCATGATTGCCGCCGTCATCATCTTTCCCAATCTCACGCCGGCCAGCATTCTTGCCGGTCTGGGGATCGGGTCGGTAGCAATCGGTTTTGCCTTCAAGGACACGTTCGAAAACTTCCTCGCCGGCATCATAATCCTTTTTCGCAAGGAGATGCGGATCGGCGATTTCGTTGAATGCGAGGGCCTCGAGGGAAAGGTTGAAAACATTGCCGTGCGCGAAACCCATATAAGGCAGACCGATGGTCAGCTGGTGATTGTGCCCAACTCCATGCTGTTCAAAAATCCGATCACGATCCGTACCGATCTCGATCAGCGCCGCATTACCATTATCTGCGGTATTGCCTATGGCGAAGATGTCGCCCACGGGCGCTCGGTGATCGAGAACGCCGTCAAATCATGCGAAACTGTCATTGAGAGTACCGATCGCCCCGTGCAGATCTTTGCTCAGGCTTTCGGTGCCAGTTCGATTGACTTCGAAGTGACCTGGTGGACGGGAAGTAAGCCGCTTGATGTGCGCCGGTCGCGGGATGAAGTCATCGAAGCCGTCAAATCCGCTCTAGATTCCGCCGGCATCGAGATTCCGTTCCCCTATCGTACGCTTACCTTCGCCGAACCGCTGTCTCTCGTAAGCGACTCCGCGACGAAAGAGGGGGAAGCTTAGTCCGTTTTGGTGTCCTTTGTCGTGTCACTTGGAACACGGCGGGTTTCTCCAATTCTTTCGGGTTGGTCTGCCTTACGCCCCAAACCCATGATGCTGCCAGGCCGCGGCGACGGCGGGCTCCTGCAGCACTGCATTCACCAGAAGTGAGATTTCGGGCAGATCCTTGGCCGGATCGTGCCAGTCGGCCAGCATCGCCGCATAGACATCAGTGATGGTCATCGTCTGGCCCAGCAGGAACGGGCCCTTGATCCGGGCTGCAAGCTGGGCGAAATCGCGGCTCATGTCGCGGCCAGCCTGATTTCGGATTGCCTCGCAGGCTTCTAGTGTCGGCTGTGCTGTGTGGCGGTCGGGATAATAGTAGCGCAGGGCCGCGGGGTAGATGTTGGTGGCCATGAAGATCAGCCATTGCACCGCGGTCGCATGGGCGGGCGTACCACGCGGCGGCAACAGCCGCGCCTCGGGGAACAGATCGTCGAGCGCCAGCAGGATCGCCGCACTTTCGGCGATCACCGAGCCGGCGGCGCAAGCGAGCACCGGCACTTTGCCTGCCGGGTTGAGCGCCAGGAATTCTGCCCTGGCGCGCTCGGAGGTGTCGTCGACACGAACCTGGTCGAAACCGACGCCGATCAGGCGCAATGCCGCGTCGACCACCATCGAACCGGTGCCCGGCCGCCAGTACAATGTGTATCCGCTCATCTTGAAGCCCCTTCCGCCTTGCCTGCCGTGATGCCTGTCATGGCAGGATCAGGGCAGAGGGGCAAGCGGACGGAGAGGCGAGGCTCATCCGGAAGTGCCAGAAAAGGGCAAACGGGCAGGGCTCGCAGTGCGCGACTCACCGCCCTCCCAGAGGCGGATCCGCCAGCCGGAAGCAGAGGGCTCCCGGCTGATCAGCTTGGTCTGAAAATCAGTCCGCAGGCATCAGGAAGACTTCGCGCACGGCGTTGCGCGGCTTGGCCTCGAGCGCGAAGACCACGGCGTCGGCCACGTCCTCGGGCTGCAACTTGTCGGGCTTTTCCTCGTCAAAAAACGCGGTGTTGACCATGCCCGGCGCGATCACCGTGCAGCGGCCGCCCCATTCCTTCATCTCCTCGGCAAGATTGCCGGCATAGCCGTGGACGAACCATTTCGAGGCGCCATAGACGGAGCCCGGGATATGCGCCCGGCCGGCTGCCGAGCCGGTCATCAGCATGTGGCCCTTGCGCAGGCGCAGATGCGGCATCGCCGCCTTGGCGGTATAGAGCAGGCCCTTGATGTTGACGTCGACGAGCTTGTCCCACTCCTCGGGATCGCCGTTTTCGGTGCCTGCTGCCTCAACGCCCATCCCGGCATTGGCAAAGGCCGCATCGACGCCGCCATAGGTATGGCGCAGATTGGCCAGCGCCTGGTTCTGGTCATCCAGGCTGGTGGCGTCGCCCGGAAGCGCCAGCGCGCGGTCGCCCAGTTCCTCCACCAGCGCCAGCAGCTTGTCCTCGGAGCGGGCAAACAGCCCGACATTCCAGCCGGCGCGGCGCGCTGCACGTGCGGTTTCCGCACCGATGCCGCTGGAGGCGCCGGTGATAAAAAGGGTCTTTGCGGTCATGAAAAATGCTCCTTGGTCTTCGCTTGGTTGGTTTGCCAACGCCTGAACGTCGCAGCCGTTCCATCCCGCATGGCCCTGCCGGTGCGTTGCAACTGAACCGGGCCGCGCCGCATCATCGCGCCGCGCCGGTTCCCCGAGCTTCCGCGGCGCCTGTCCCGGCGCATTTCCAGGCAGTGCGGCAGGGCTGACAAAATTGTTGCCCAAGCCGGACTTCACCGTCGTTTGGCCTGATTTTCTGCTAAGCATCGCGCATGGTCGACATGGGCAAATTCAGGCTGAACGGGTTGGGCGCGGGCGTGCTGGTGTCGCTGCTCGCGCATGCCCTGCTGGCCGCAGCACTGCTGATTGACTGGCCCCGGCCGGTGATGGAGGCCGAGCCGGAGCCAGAAGTCGTCGCCGTCACACTCGTGCCGCCGCCCGAACCGGAACCGGCTCCCGAACCCGAGCCTGCACCCGAACCACCGGCCACTCCGGAGCCGGAAGAGGAAGAGCCCGACGCCGCGCCGGAACCCGAGGCGGCACAGGACGAGGCCGATACCGCGGGGGGCGACCGCGCGCCGATCCCGGTGCTCACGCCCGTGTTCCAGTTTGGCGAGGAAGAGTCCGGGCCGGAGATTTCGCCTGATGGCGGCGCTAGCGAGGAGCCTTCCGATGAGGCATCCGCACAGGAACGTGAAGAAGAGCAGGAGCCGCCCGCCGATGATCCGACCCTCGAAGAACCGGCGCCCGAGGAACCGGCTCTCGATGACGTGGCCGGGACGCTGCCGGAGCCCGCAGCGGAGCCGGAGAAGGAACCTGCCGAAGCCGCAGAGCAGGATCAGCAGCCGAACGAGATGCCAGGAGAGCAGCCGCCCGCCGCTTCCGCCCCGACGCTTGCCATGCCGGACGACATCACCCTGCCGGATGCCGAGATCAGCGGGGATATCCCCGGCGCCCTGCCGGAGGCGGCCTCCGAGACCGAGCTGGTATCGTTGCCCGAGGGCCTCGATCCGGCGGCAGTGCCCGTGCCACAGCCAAGGCCTGCCCCTCCGGCAAGCCCCGACACAGTGCCAAATCCCGGCACGCCCGCCACCACCGGAGGCGCACTGCCGGCGGTGACAGCGCCTGCGCCCGACAATGGCTTGCCTGGGGTGCGGCAGCTGGCCTCCAGCGTCAACACCGGTCACGCGGTGGCAACGACCGCCATGCGCGACATGCCCCGCAATGTCCGCGGCAGCATGCTGTGCACCACCGAGCTGCGCGAGCAGCTGCGCCGCGCGCCCGGACCCTATCAGCCCGAATTGCTGCCGTCCTACTCGCTGCCCGGGGGCACCGTGCTCGCCGTCCCCAACGCCGCCTTCCGATCCGGCGGCGCCTGGTACCAACTCGATTTCCGCTGCACCGTCGACGACGACGCGCTGAAGGTCATGGACTTCAGCTTCAAGGTCGGCGCCCCGATCCCCCGCAGCGAATGGCAAGCCCGCGGCTTCCCGGAATATTGAGTTGAGTGGTCTCAGGCTCGGCACACACTCTCCAGCTTAGTGGGTGAGAATGCGGACACAGCAGCCTCCGTCGTCATCCTCGGGCCTGATCAAGACAAGCCTGGCGACGTCGTTGCCTCCGAGGATCCAATCCGCGATGCTCCGGTCCAGCCGTGGCCGGGACAGATCACGGTGTGGATCCTCGCCGCATGGGCAGGCATGACGAAAGACGGGATCAGCCAGAGACCGGAGGACCGGAGAGCGGGGTCGCGCGAAGGCTGTTGAAGCTGCTTGGTTCAGCCAAGCGCTGGAAATTCCTAGAGAGGGGGTAGGCTTTGGGCACAGGATTTCCCCTCCCTGAAACATCCATGACTTGGCGCTCACGCACCAAGATCATGATTTTTCTTCCTCTCCCGCAAGGGCGAGGAAAAACCGCCCCGCCCTAGCGCAAAAAACTCCCCGCAATCTTTTCCACACCCCGCCAACCGCATGTCATCATCATCGCGCTTCCGCTGCCGGATGGATCGCGAACGCTTCGGTTCAGGCGGAAGGGGTGCCCTTTTGGCCTTGCCGTGACGTGCGGCAGGGAAGGAAGGGAGGCGGTGGCCAGCGTGGCTCCGCCGGCGTTCCCGGTTCCCCTTCAGGGCAAGCGGGTTCAGCCGGCCACCGGGACGGTATTTCGGATTTCGGCCTGTCACAATGACGGGACTTGCAATCCGAAAACGCTCCGGGCCTGTGGCGGGTCGCGGCCCCTCAAGAAGGGGGCGCGGCGCGTGCCGGAACCCACGTGGACAGGTCTCACGCCGCAGCCCCTGTCCGGGCTTGCGGCCCGGGGAACCCCGGAGTCCCCGCGTCGGGTAAAAACCCTCAAGCGGGGGAAGCTGAAACCGCTGCTGCCTGTCGGATGCGGACATCATCCGGCGAAGTTCGGGCCCGCGCGCGGACCGCGCCAGCCATTGCACATACCCATATTCAGAGGCGACGCCCGCGCGCGGCCCTCCGGAGCCCGATTTCCTCACCAGCCTGCCGGTTCAGTCTGCCGGCGGGGGATTTGCCATGCCTGATGCAAGTCAAAGGCCTCTGCAGGGTGGAACCGAACCTGCGGCGAAGTGTTGGGGATGAAAGGGACTGCGCCGCAATCGCGTCCCGGTTTTTCTTGCCCGCCGCTGGCTGCCTGTGGCACCTGTGGGCGATCGATTTTCATAGGGAGCGCCGCCATGAGCCGAGACACGACAATTGCCCTGATCCGCCGCTATCTCGACGCCTTCAATGCCAAGTCTTCCGAGGACATGCTGGCCTGTCTCACCGAGGACGTGGCACATGACATCAACCAGGGCGAGCGCGAGATCGGCAAGGAAAAATTCCGCTGGTTCAACGCCAGGATGAGCCGGCATTACGATGAGGAACTGGGCGATATCGTCATCATGACCGACGAGAGCGGCACCCGTGCCGCGGCCGAGTTCACCGTCCGCGGCACCTATCTCGCCACCGATGAGGGCCTGCCCGAGGCCAATGGCCAGCGCTATTCGCTCCAGGCCGGCATCTTCTTCGAGATCGACGACGGTCTGATCAGCCGGGTGACGACGAGCTACAATCTCAACGACTGGATCGCGCAGGTCAAAGCCGGCTGAGGGGCGGCACGGTGTCCTCGCGACCGGATCTGAGCTTCTCTGTCCTCACCGCTGACGAGATCGAGCAGGCGCTTGCCGATCTGGCCCGGCTCCGGATCGCGGTGTTTGCCGACTGGCCCTATCTCTACGACGGCGACGCGGACTACGAAGCGCGCTATCTGCGGAAATTCGCCGCGTCGCCGGGCGCCGTGGTGGTGGCGGCACGCGATGGCAATGGCGGCATGGTGGGAGCGGCCACGGCGGCTCCGCTGTCAGACCACGCCGCCGAGTTCGCAGCCCCCTTTGCACAAAACGGGCTGGACCCCGGCGATTTCTTCTATCTGGCGGAATCGGTGCTCCTGCCCGCATACCGGGGCCAGGGGGCGGGGCGTGCGTTCTTCGCCCTGCGCGAGGCGGCCGGGCGGGCGCAGGGCTTTGAAAAGGCGGTGTTTGCCTCGGTGATCAGGCCCGATGACCATCCGGCCCGGCCGGCGGACTATGTTGCGCTGAATGGCTTCTGGCAGCGTCTCGGCTACGCGCCCTATCCCGGCCTGCAGGTGGAGTTTTCCTGGCGCGACCAGGGCGAGACGCAAGAAAGCGTCAAGCCGCTGCAGATCTGGGGGCGCGATCTCTAATGCATGTGGCGTTCAAACGGATTCATTAGAACGATAACCTACATGCATCACTTTAAGGTGTCGCAGCGAGTTTTGCGCATCCGATTGGATGCGCGGTGCTGAAGCCGGGCAGGGCCCGGATTTTCATGAATGCAGGATGAACGCGAGGTTCCGCTTCGGTTCAGGCGGGCCGGACTAGTGTGAGGTCAATCGAGAGGAACAACCGCTCGAGACGAGATCGAAACAAGGAACATCCACGCAAAGGCGTAAGCGCCGCCAAATCTGGAGAACAGCCATGAACACCTTCATCCGCAATACACTCGCCGCCCTCGTTGTCGCAGCTGCCGGGGTCACCGCTTCCGCTCCTGCCGCCAATGCCGGAGGCTTTGGTTTCGAGTTTTCGTTCGGAGGTCCCGGCGGAGGTGTCGTGATTCACGACTATGGTCGCCGCGGTGGCTGGAACCGGTTCGAGGGGCATCGCCGCCACCGCGATGTCTGCCGTCCGCACCGCGCCATCAAGAAGGCACGCCACATGGGCGTCCGCCGGCCTGACGTGGTCCGCCTCAACAACCGCCGTGTCGTGGTGCAGGGCGTCCGCCACCACCGCAGTGTCCGGGTGGTCTTCGCCAATCAGCGCCACTGCCCGGTGATCCGCATCCGCCGCTAGTGCATGTCGCGTTCAAATGGATTCATTTGAACGATAACGTACATGCACCATTTTAAGGTGTTACAGCGAGTTTTGCGCATCCGCTTGGATGCGCGGCGCTGTAGTCCCGGTCAAGACCGCAGAAGCAAAAACCCCGGAGGCCTGGCCTTCCGGGGTTTTTGCTGTTCTGGGCCGCATTCATCACACGGCGCGGCAGCAGTCGATCCTACTGGTCGATTTCCCAGGTGACGTTGACCGTGACGCGGTACTCGTTCTCGCCTGCGGCGACCGGCACGGCGTCGGCGGCCTTCGACATCATTGCCATTTCGGCGCGGACCATCGGCATCGGCGGGGCGGAACCGGAATTCTCCGAGATCTGTGCGATGCGGCCGAGCGAGACGCCGAGCGCACTGGTCATGGCTTCCGCCTTGGCTCTCGCCTGCTTCATCGCGTCGAGCCGGGCCGTTTCGCGGATCGCCTCTTTGTCGTCATTGGTAAACATCACATCACCGCCCTGGTTGACGCCAAGACTGACCGAGCTGTCAAGAATGGCGCCGAGGCGGCTCAAGTCACGGATGCGCACGGTCAGCGTGTTGTTGACGGTATAGCCGACAATCTCGGGTTTGCGGTTCTCGTCATCGTTCCTGGGGTAGACCCAGCGCGGCTGCACCGAAAAACCGCCGGTCTGCAGGTCGCGCTCGGCAATGCCATCGGCTTTCATGGCAGCCAGCACATCGGCCATCGCCGCGTTGTTGGCGTCAAGCGCCTCGCGCGCCGTTTCGGCCTCGCGCAGCACCGTGAGCGAGATCACCGCCATGTCCGGGGCGGCCGTCGCCACGCCTTCGCCGGAGACAGTGATCACGCCGGGTTCGTTCGTCTTGGCCTCATCGGCGCGCGCCGGGTTGGCCAGAAACAGGACGAGGGCTGAAAGTGCTCCGGCTGCGGCCAGGCCGCTGCGGGCGGGGAAAAAAGCGGTCATGAAAAGTCTCCGATCTGGTGTCAAATGTCCCGACATGGATGTAATGGCCGTCGATTGTGGGCGCAATGCGGCGGCGCGCGGGCACCGCTTCGGTCGATTTTGTGCAGACCGGCGGATCGCATCGTGGCGGGCAAGCGACCGCAATCTCCCCGGTCCCCGGAGGGCGCGATACGGCTCCCGGGCAGGCTCCAATCCTCCGCAGCACACACGCCACGGCAACGGCTTGTGAAGGCAGATGTTTTGGGCTAAACCGCCAACGTCCGGACACCCAGTCCGGCCGGGGACAACGCCGGCAAGCGCCAGGTTTGCAGGCAACGCGCAGCACGAGATCGCGCGGGGTTCCTCCGGGCCTGTAGCTCAACTGGTTAGAGCCGTCCGCTCATAACGGATTGGTTGGGGGTTCAAGTCCCTCCGGGCCCACCATTTTCTTGTAATTCCTGTTTGCACTGTAGATCTCAAAGCACTAGGTGCCAATTTGCGGTAAGAAGTGTTTCGTACTGAAACGCAAAATTCTATCTCAAGTACTTGACTCCTGGTCTTTCATTGCTGAAAGTATATGTTAACTTATTGTATGAACAGGGGGCGCTCATTGTTGAGTATTTGGGCGGGGTGGCAATGCGTCTGTTGTGTCGGTCAATATCGGTTTTTGTTTTGATTTTGACGCTGTCGGGCTGCGTAAATAGCGCATCTGTCGGCATCAAAGAGATTGAAACTTACAAAAGACTACTCAATGCGTCAAAAGACGAGAAGGCATTCAATACACTGACAGGAAGAGTCAATTATACCAACAATTTGGCAGACCTCTATATTGTTGAGGCTGACCGGGCGTCTCTTTCGCAAGATGCAATTGCTCTCACAGTGATTGGGGCCGCTGCTACGGGCGCCGGCGCCCTTGTCTTTGACGGCAGTACTGATTTACTTAAAGGAGTTGGACTTGCGGCTGGGACGACGTCTGCCGTGGGAAGCTATTTTCGACCACAAGAAACGTCCTTAGCGCTGCTCAACGCAGCCGAGCAACTTGTTTGTATGGCGGGTGCAGGTCGATCCGCTAGAAACGAATTAAATGCACTTGGACTGGCCAACTCGGAAACGCTCAGTGAGCCTATCGAAATAATGGATACAGGTGTTCGTCAGGTCAGGCTGAACCTGAGGAAAGCCCTTGCAAAAACTCGACCTGACTACAGCACGGTACTTGCAAGTCTAGTAAATGCCAGTCGCGCAAATGGCGGCTTGGGAACCGAAAGTACAGCTTCGACGGAAGAGATAATAAACAAGCTAAGAGTGGATGTAACGAAGTGTGCACTTGAAGGCATTTCTGGGTAGATTCAACATGATCTTTTTTCTCAGGGTGTTTTTCTTAGTCGGCCTTGCACTAACCGCTCAGGCTAGTGCAGCGACCACGAGAATCGTCCTGGATAGCCGATCAGATAAAGTCGCTTTGGGAATTCAAAGGCTGAATATCGCTGGTTCCGGCGTGCTGCCCCTTCTACATGGGTTTGGCGGCGGTCGGTTCTCCATTCAGGCGGTAAATCAAAACGATACGCCGATTGATGTTCGTATTTACAACCTAGCGGAAGAACGCGTCCTTCTACTTCGATCAGTGACAGGTGGAAATCAAAGCGTTGCGCGGGAGATCTTTGGCGAGGGCTTTTACATCAGCGTGGACTCTGGCGGCTCCACCGACCCGAGAGATTATGATTTTAGGTTGACTGTGGAGGCCATTGGGTTTCTTTCAGAATCTCTTGAACATGGTATGGAGGCGGTATCAAGTACAAGACCTCCAACATGGTTTGGGCCTGAACAAGTCTCAAGCTCATTCTTAAGCGCGGAACGAAAAACAACTATCAATAAACTGAGGCGAGGCGTGGTCAGGTTGCATACGCCTATCGCCGCCCAGTGTCGCAGTTACGTCGGCGGTTCCCGTATTGATAGTGAGGGCTGCACTGCTTGGCGGGTAGCAGATAACCTGTTTGCTACAGCTTGGCATTGCTTGCCGGAGTTGCAAGATAGTTGCGATCATGCGTCCATAACATTTGGCTACTCGCCGCGGAAGGTGCTTCAGGAGAAGGACAGCACTGAATGGGGTTTTGCAACAGAATCCTGCACTACGGTGGAGTATGCTAACGACCAGCTGGATTTTACGCTGTTTAGAGTTTCAGCTCGGGAGATTGAAAAATGGAAGAACACGCCAAAGTTAAGAGTGTTGCCTGGCGATTTGTCTTATCCGCAAACCACAACGGCAACCCAGAGAACAGGTGACCGACTGGCGTTGATCCATTTCCCAGCGCTGACGACCTGTAAAGATTTCGATTCACGTGACGCTAACCCTTCTTTACCGGGTCGAGATACGGCGGCATATAACCGGAGAAAATACCAAACCTCGCAGAAGATTAGCGCGTTTGATGCTTCAGCGAATGCTCAATGCCGCGCATGGGTCGTACAGACTGGGAAGAATAGCGATCAACCGATTTACAAGCTGCCATCAAGTGGAGATCCCGAGTTCGACGTAATGGCCCAAGTAGGAAGGAATCATAAGCCAGAAGGCTCGTTTTGCAGTCGGTTACTACCCGACCCCGCCCCGAGGATAGGGCTGCTTCATCGATGTGAGACCTGCCAGGGAAGTTCAGGGGCCCCTTTGATCTCGTTAGAGCCTAGACCGAGCAGTGGGTTAGGCCGACACGGTACTGTCGTTGGAATACACTCTGGGTATTATCCAAAGCGCAATCGAGGAAGAAGAGATTTCATCGGCAACTTTGCCATCCGAATGTCGAAGATCACCGAGTGCTTGGACATGGCCGCGATCCGCGAAACCAACAAGATCGTTTATTCCGGATCAGCCAGTTCAAAAGCTGTTTGCAAAGCGCTCCATCCGAGGAACGCTCCTCATCTAAAATGTAACTCTCTCAACGATGCTGACTGCGTATTCTATTTCGACTGATTGCAGCAACAGCCGAAATGACCTGAGCCCCCGAACCGGCTCGCCCACTCGGCAGCAGTTCCTTGCCGTTCAGGGCTTCAAGAGCAACCTTCGCCTTGAGCTCAGGCGCGTGCTGTTTGCGTTTGGACATTTCTGATCTCCTTTTATTAGAAGTCCAGCAGACTGCAAATCGTAGCTCCTGTCAGTGTCCAAATTTCGGGGGTAGCTCACACCAACAGCATTGAAACCTTGCCTCGTGAGCAGCACCAAACATGTTGACGCGAAACTTGAAGGCCCTCCGGTTGCGGGTTGCGTGGCAGGGCGATGGGCAGGGGTGGACATTGCGTTGTGGCGTCTTAGCCGGTACCGGTCAATCATCTTGCCTTGAGGGGATCGGCCGTGAGACGACAATTTGGGGAAACGCGCTCGGCGATGGCCCGGCGGCATGCGCTGATTTCAGCCGACAGCCACGAGGCCACGCCGATGCCGGGATGGCCCGGATCGCGGATCGTGGTGGCGATCTCGCCGCAGATGGGGGCGCAGTTTTCGCAGTTCTTCGCCGGCATGCCCGAGGGCGCCATCGGCCGTGCCCCGGCCGATGGGGTGGAGCGCTTCGTCTTCGTGCTCGAGGGGGTGGTGTCGCTGCAGACCGGTGCTCGAACCGAGCGGCTGGAGCCGGAAGCCTATGCGCTGGTCCCGGCCGGCATGGCACATGAGATCAGGGCGGAAACCGCAGCCCGGCTCCTGGTGCTGGAAAAACGGTTCGTGCCGCTTGCGGGTGCTGCTGATCCGGAACTGGTGACCGGCACGGTCGACGCGCAGCCGCAGCGGGTGATGTCGGAAGATGGCTTGCTGGCTGTGCGCAAACTCATTCCGGCCGACGAGCGGTTCGACTGCGAGGTTAATGTGATGGAATTCCAGCCCGGCGGCAGCCTGCCCTATGTGGAGACGCATTTTGTCGAGCACGGCCTGCTGATGCTTGATGGCAGCGGGATCTACCGGCTCGAGGATGCCTGGTATCCGGTGGCCGAAGGCGACACGATCTGGATGGGGCCCTATTGCCCGCAGTGGTTTGGCGCGCTGGGGGCGACGCCGTCACGCTATCTGATCTACAAGAACTGGAACCGGGATCCGCTGCCCGGCTGAGCGCAGACGAGGGAGGAACTGCGATGGAATACAGGCAACTGGGCCGGACCGGGGTTCAGGTTTCGCAATTGTGTTTCGGCACCATGTCGTTTGGCGGCGATGCCGACGAGGCGGAATCGGGGCGGATGTATGCGCGTTGCCGGGAGGCGGGGATCAATTTTTTCGATTGCGCCGATGTCTATTCCAACGGAGCGGCGGAAGCGATCCTCGGGAAACTGGTCAAGGGACACCGCGACGAACTGGTGGTCACGACAAAATGTTTTTGTGCGATGGGGGATGACGTCAATGCCGGCGGCGGCAACCGGCGCCACATCCTGCGGGCGGTGGAGGCCAGCCTGAAGCGGCTTGGCACGGACCGGATCGACGTTCTGTTCATGCATCGCTGGGACAAGCAGGTGCCGCTCGAGGAAACGCTTCGGGCGCTGGAAAAACTGGTGGCCGACGGCAAGGTGCTTTATCTCGGCGCCAGCAATTATGCGGCCTGGCAGATCGCCAAGGGGCTGGGGATTTCGACGAAGAACAACTGGCCCCGGTTCGATGTGATCGAGCCGATGTATTCGCTGGTCAAACGCCAGGCGGAGAGCGAGATCTTCCCGCTGGCGCTGGCGGAAAACCTCGGAGTGATCACCTATTCGGCCGTGGGCGGCGGGTTGCTCTCCGGCAAATACGGCAGGCAGACGCGGCCCGAGCAAGGCCGGATCATGGCAAATCCGGAATATATCAAGCGCTACAGCGAGGACTGGGTGTTCGAAGTGGCGGAAGCCTTCACCGAATTCGCCCGGGATATGGGGGTGCATCCGGTGTCGCTGGCTGTTGCCTGGGCGGCGGCGCATCCGGCGGTGACCTGCCCGATCATCGGCGCCCGCAATGTTAGGCAGCTGCAGCCGTCACTGGATTCCGTCAAGATCGAGATGACACCGGAACTGCATGCCCGGATCGCGGCGCTGTCGCGCACCCCGCCACCGGCAACGGACCGGCTGGAAGAGCAGCTGTAACAGCCGGGCAGATGCAAAAAAAACCCGCGCCGGAGCCGTTCCGGCGCGGGCCTGATTGATCTGTCAGTCAGGATCAGGGGCGGATCAGGATCTTGCCTGACTTGCCTGGCGTCAGCGATGCCTTGACGGCACCGGTGACGTCGTCGAGGCTGAACTCACCGCCGGACGACAGCTTGAGCTTGCCGTGGGCTGCGAGGGTGACCAGCTCGGTGATCAGGCGGGTTTTCTCGTCCGCGGCCATCTCCGAAATGATGCGCGAGCCCCAGAAGCCCTTGACTGTCAAATGGTTGGAGATTACCGAGCCGGCACGCAGTTCCAGCGGAACCCCGGTGGCGGTACCGAATACCACCAGCAGGCCGTTGAGGCCGAGCAGATCGGCAAGATCGGCGACGATCGGTCCGCCGTCGGAATCGATCGCCGCCCGGGCGCCGTCCTTGCCGACGATGTCACGGGCGCGTTTCTGCCAGCCGTCCTCTCCTGTCGAGAGCACGTTTTCCATGCCCAGCGCTTCCAGCTCGGCAACGGCTTCCGTGCGGCGGACAAGATTGATTGTGGTGATGCCGCGGGCGCGGGCGAGATCGGCGAAAATCTTGCCGACGGCCCCGTTTGCCGCGGTCTGAATGACGGTGTCGCCTTCCTTGACGTCGAGGAACTCGAGCAGCGCGATGGCGCTGAACGGCATGGCGAGCAGCTGCGCGCCGGCCTCGTCGGAGATCACGTCGGGGAGCGGCAGAACGCCGGCTGCGGAGGCAGTGAAATACTCGGCCCAAGTGCCGATCTTGCCGGCATTGACAACGCGTTTGCCGATCATTGATGCCTCAACGCCTTCGCCGACGGCCTCAATTGTGCCGACTGCCTCCGAGCCGCCGAGCGCAGGGAGTTCGGGCTTGTAGCCATAGGTGCCGCGAATGGTCCAGAGGTCATGATTGTGGATCGGCGACAGGATGGTGCGGATGAGCACTTCACCCGGCTTGGGTTCGGGGCGGGCGATATCTTCGACTGTGAGCACGTCGGCGGGTTCGCCGAATTTTGTATAAGTTGCGGCTTTCATGATGATGTCCTTTGCAGTGTTCTCCGGACGCAATGTCCGCGATGGTGGGGATGTAGCTGTGAAGCCGGGATCAGGTGAAAAACCGGGCCCGCGTGTCGGCATGCGCCTGTTCCAGCGGCCCGGCGCTGTGCGACAGCTTGGCGATGATCGCAGCCCCGAGCCACTGGCTGTAGAGCAGGGCGGCGGTGGCTCCGGGGTCGGCTTGCGGGACAATCGATCCGTCCCCGGCGCCTGCGCGGAGGAGCGCGGCAAGGCGTTCGCAGACCGCGGAGACGCCTTGATCGAGGATCCGGCGCATGTCTTCCGACAGGTCGGCGATCTCGGCGGCGAGCTTGACCACCAGGCAGCGGTCGGCCATCGAGCCGGCCTCGCCGTCAAGGGCTGCACTGAAAAAGCTGTCCATCCGCTCGGCTGCCGAAACCGGGCGGGCGATGATGGTGTCGAGCGCTGCCAGATAATCGGCGACGTAATCATCGAGCATTTCGCAGCCAAACGCCTCCTTGGAGGCGAAATAGTAATAGAACGAGCCTTTCGGCACGCCTGAGGCGGAAAGCAGGTCCGTCAGTCCAAGGCCGCCAAAACCGCTGGCGAGCACAAGGGCACGGCCTTCGGAGAGGATGCGGGAACGGGTCAGCTCTGATTTTTTCGGCGAAGTCATGGCGCTGCTCTAGTTCATAATAGACCGGTCGTCTAGTAACGACTATGTGAGCTGCCAGAGCGGCTTCGCAACCGGCCTCCATTGAAATCGGCATTCCCATTGGTGGCGTAGCACCAATCCGCGCATTCCTCAGCGGATCGGCTCCCGCTGGCGGCATGCGATGAGGAAGATTGGCGGATGTGAAGACTGGTACGCCTGCAAGCGGGACGTCCGGACGTGACCATCGCAAGACCTCGCGGCAGCGGCCAAGTGTGCCCGGAAAATCCTTCAGCAAACACTCAACTTATTCGCTGCAGACCGGTTGACAGCAAATCGGGGCCTGAATAAACATGATCGCGACAGTCATGTTTTACCAAACCCAGGGGGTTCCAAATGGCCATTTCGGCACCGCGCATGCTCGCGCTTTTCGCCTCAGTCGCGGCTCTTGCCGCCGTTGCTGCACCGGCCCAGGCCGACGATGTCGTCAACATCTATTCTTCGCGGCACTATGAGACTGATGAGCGGCTCTACAATGACTTCACCGAAGCCACCGGCATTGAGATCAACCTGATCGAGGGCAAGGAAGACGAGCTGATCGAGCGCATGAAGGCTGAAGGCGTCAACAGCCCGGCCGACGTCTTCATCACCGCCGATGCGGGTCGTCTATGGCGCGCCGACGAGGCTGGCCTGTTCCAGGCGGTCGACTCGGAAGTGCTCAGCGAACGGATCCCCGAAAGCCTGCGTCATCCGGACGGCCACTGGTTCGGCATCTCCCAGCGTGCTCGCGTGATCTTCTACGACAAGGAAAAGGTGAGCGAGCCGCCGCAGACCTATGCCGCGCTGGCTGATCCGAAGTACAAGGGCCTGCTGTGCGCCCGCTCAAGCTCCAACATCTACATGCTGTCGCTGCTTGGCGCCTATATTGCCCATAATGGCGAAGTGGCGGCAAAGGAATGGGCGCAGGGTCTGAAGGACAATCTGGCGCGCGAGCCGCAGGGAGGCGATACCGACCAGCTTCGCGGCATTGTTTCGGGTGAATGCGGCATTGCGATTGCCAACACCTACTACTTCGCCCGCGGCGTCGCAGGTGATGTCGAAGGCCTCACCTCAGGCATCGACAAGATCGGCATCGTCTTCCCGGATCAGGATGGAAACGGCACCCATGTCAACATTTCCGGTGCCGGTGTGACCGCACATGCGCCCAACCGCGACAATGCGGTCAAGCTGCTGGAATACTTCACCTCCGATTCGGCTCAGTCCTATTTCGCCAACGGCAACAACGAGTACCCGGTGGTGCCATCGGTTGCAGCATCCTCGGTGGTCGAGGGTCTGGGCGAGTTCACCGCCGACACGCTCAACCTGAACGAGCTTGGCAAGAACCAAGCCCGCGCCCAGGAAATCTACAACGAGATCGGTTACAAGTAAGCCGACAGCCATACAGCCGGGGGATCTATGACCTGTCCCCGGCCTATGAAAAGGCCCGGACATTTGGCGTCCGGGCCTTTTTCGTTTTCGCTGGTGGTGTGGTTCTCGGCCGGTTTCCCATAGGCCGCGGCTCCGGGGAACATCAGATGCCAAAGCATGTTGCCGTAAGCGGATAATAGGCTGGATGGCCACCACATCGTTTTCCAAACCGGGCCTGCAAGCGCTTTGGCCTAGCTCCGTATGCGTGATCGAAAACGGACCCTACGACCCGGGAAACAGCCGCGTGAAAGCCTGATCTCCTGATTAGCCGAGGACGAACGGCATCGACATGAAGTCCGGCGGGCTTGATATTTGGTTTATCGGTAAACTATATAGTTTAGCGCTAAACCAAATGGAGTTGACCATGACCAGCAGACGCAAATTCATGATGATCCTTGGCGGCGGTGTGATTGTCGCCGCAGCGGGAGTGGGAACCTGGGCGAGAACCCGCGACCCGGCTCGTGCGCGCCAGCCCTGGGAAGCAGCCAGGGGAATGGAATATGAAGCAGATAGCGATCCGCGCATCTTTGCGCTCTCCCACGCGATCCTGGCCCCCAATCCGCATAACCGCCAGCCGTGGATTGCCGAGCTCTCCACCCCGGGCGAGGTCATGCTCTATTTCGACACCAAACGGCGGCTGCCCGAAACCGACCCGTTTGACCGTCAGCTGACGATCGGGCTCGGCTGCTTTGTCGAACTGCTGGCAATGGCGGCAGCTGAAACAGGGCACCGTGCCGATGTGACGCTGTTCCCGGAGGGTGCGCGGCAGCCCTTGCTGGATCAGCGTCCGGTGGCGCATATCCGTCTGCTGGCTGATGAGACAGTGCAGCCCGATCCCTTGTTTGCGCAGATCTTTCATCGTCACACCAACCGGCAAGCCTATGACATCGCCCGCCCGGTGGATGCGGCCACGCTGGATGATGTTGCCAGGGCTGTGCGCTCGGTGCGTGTAGATCGTGCAACCGAGGTTGAACAGGTCGCTGCGCTGAGATCGCTTGCCCGGGAGGCGATGGAGATCGAGCTGCGCACCTACCGGGCGATGAAGGAAAGCGTCGACTTGATGCGCATCGGCAAGGCCGAGATCGAGGCCAATCCGGACGGGATCAGCCTTGGCGGTCCGCTGAACGAGGGGCTGGACCTGCTCGGCATCATGGACAGACAAGCCATGCTCGATACGAACTCGATGGTGTTCGGTGAAGTCCTGAAGGCGCAGAAGGTCCAGTTCGACACGGCGATGGGGTTTCTCTGGCTGACGACACCGAGCAATACCAGGGCCGACCAGATTGCTGCAGGCCGTGATTATGTGCGTATGCATCTGGCCGTGACCCAGGCCGGGCTTGCGCTGCAGCCCTTCAGCCAGGCGCTGCAGGAGTATGAAGAGATGGCCGGGATGTATGCCGAAATGCGCAAGGGGCTGGGGATTGGCAAGAGCGAGACACTGCAAATGCTAGTGCGTCTGGGCTATGGTCCCCGGGTAAAGGCGTCGCCGCGCTGGCCGCTGCACACCCGGATAAGGATTGCATGAGCACAGACAGGAGCCAAATGGAAGCCGCGTTCGGCTTCTTCAACGAGATCGGCATCATCGCGCAGCTCTCCGGCATGGCGCTCGAAAACGCGATGCCGGAGGGCATGACGCTGGCGCAGTTCTCGGTGCTCAATCATCTCAGCCGGATGGGCGAGGGCTGGACGCCGCAGCGCATTGCGCAGGCCATGCAGGTGACCAAGGGCGCCATGACCGGCACGCTGAAGCATCTCGAAGGCAAGGAGCTGGTGGTGATCGTCCCCGACGAGAGCGATGGCCGCGTCAAGCGGGTGAGCATCAGCCCCGAAGGCCGGGCGATGCGCGAGGCCTGTATCGCTGCCGTCGCCCCCTTGATGCAGGAGATGATGCAGGATCTCGACATTAAGAACATCGCCAGGACCGTGCCGGTGCTGGCTGCGGTGCGGGCCTGGCTCGACGCGCGGCGCAACTGATATTGACCTTCCCGCCGGTTGGCCCGGCCAACAGGCTCACTTGCCGGGCTCGCCGGCAAAGGGCAGCGGGATCGAGAAGCCGGTCTTTACACGGTCCATCACCACGCTGGTGCGAAACCTCATGATGTTCTCCTCGGCGAAGAAATAGCGGCGGGTGAAGGCTTCGTAATCGGCCATGTCGCTGGCCGACAGGATAAGCAGGAAATCGCTGGCGCCGGTGATATAGTAGCACTGCATCACCTCGGGTGCTGTCTTCATGGTTTCGCGAAACCGGTCGAGATCAGCAGGGCGCTCCGAGGTCAGCGCCACCTCGACAATCAGTATCAGGCCGCGGCCGAGCTTGGCCGGGTTCAGGATCGCGATATCGGCATCGACATAGCCCTCAGTGCGCAGCTTCGCCAGCCGCTTGCGGCAGCTGTCGGGCGACAGGTGCACCAGCTTTGACAGCGCCTCCGCGGTGAGCCGGTTGTTGCTCTGGATGGCGTCGAGAATGGCTGCGTCGAATTTGTCCATGGGATAGTCTTGCCGAAATCCGGGTCGGCGCCAAGAGTTTGCGAGACGAAGGTCCGCAATCCGGAATAATTGACTGGATCTGGTCTGAAAACCGGACCGTGCCGGGTGGTTAAATCCGGGAACGCGCGTCCCATTGCCGCTATCCTGACTGAAGCACGAGGGGAGTGAGGCATGATCAAATCATTGGCAAACCGGTTCCGGGGCAGGGGGCTGCCCGAACTTCAGCCAATGCCGGGCGCGGATGCCAAGGCCGTTGCCGCACTACTCACGCAGTGCCCGGCGCATGCGCCGACACCGCTGCTCGAGTGCCCGGATCTGGCGGCCGAGGCTGGTGTTGCGAGGCTCTCGATCAAGGATGAGCGCGGGCGGATGGGGCTTGGCAGTTTCAAGGCGCTGGGGGCGGCCTATGCGATTGCGCGCGAGGCGGCGGCGGTTGGCGGTGATCTGTCCCGGGCGCTGAGGGGGCGCACCTACGCCACCGCCAGTGCCGGCAATCACGGCATGTCGGTTGCGGCCGGGGCGCGGATCTTTGGCGCGGCAGCCGTGGTCTATTTGTCGGAAGCCGTGCCGGAAGGCTTTGCCCGGCGGCTTGCGGCAAAGGGTGCGCAGGTGGTGCGGGCGGGGGCTGATTACGAGGCCAGCATGCAGGCGGCGCTGGCGGCCTCACAGGCCAATGGCTGGACACTGCTGTCGGACTCGTCCTGGCCGGGCTATGTCGAGCTGCCGTTCAGGGTGATGGAGGGCTACCGGCAGATGGCGACCGAGATTGTCGCCGGGATGGATGCGGTGCCGAGCCATGTGCTGCTGCAAGCGGGCGTCGGCGGGCTAGCCGCGGCGATCGCCGCGGAATTGCGGCTCGCCTGGGGGGATGCACCGCAGATGATCGTGGTCGAACCGGAAGCGGCCCCGGCGCTGATCGAGAGTGTTCGCGCGGGCCGGGTGGTCGAGACGAAGGGGCCAGATTCGGCGATGGGGCGGCTTGACTGCAAGACGCCCTCGATGCTGGCGCTGGCCGTTCTGGCGCGCGACGCCGACCTGTTTGTCACCATCAGCGAAGAAGAGGCGGCAGCGGGCGCTGCGGCGGTGGCCGGTGCAGGGCTTGCCTCCACGCCCTCCGGAGCTGCCGGCGTGGCCGCACTGCTTTCGGGGCTGGAAGGCGTCGGACCGCACGCGCATGTGCTGTGCATCTTGAGCGAAGGACCGGAAGATGCCTGAGACATCGCTGATCTTTCCGGCTGACGAATACCGCCGCCGAACAGAGGCCTTGCAGCGCGAGATGGCGCGGGGCGGGCTTGATGCGCTCATGCTGACCACGCCGGCGGATGTGTTTTACACCACCGGATTTCTGACAAGGTTCTGGGAAAGCCCGGCGCGGCCCTGGTTCGTGGTGGTGCCGGTCGCGGGCGATCCGGTGGCGGTGATCCCGGCGATCGGGGCGGAACTGATGCGGCGCTGCTGGATTTCAGACATTCGGACGTGGAACGCGCCGGACCCAATCGATGACGGGGTCAGCCTGCTGGCCGACACGCTTGCCGGGCTGGTGCCTCGAGCGGGCCGGATCGGCATTCCGATGGGGCTCGAAAGCCATCTGCGGATGCCGGTGGCGGATTTCCTGCGGCTGCAGGATCTGATCGCGCCGCGCCGGATCGTCGATGGTACGGACGCGGTCTACCGGGTGCGCGAGATCAAGTCCGAAGCCGAGATCGAGAAGATCCGCGCCACATGTGCGGTGGCGGACGCGGCCTTTGTCCGGGTGCCGGAGTTTGCGCGTGCGGGTGTGCCGCTCTCCCAGGTGTTTCGCGATTTTCAGGTGGCGCTGCTGCAAGAGGGGGCGGACTGGGTCAGCTATGTTGCGGGCGGGGCCGGTCCGGGCGGCTATGGCGATGTGATTTCGCCCGCCGATGAGCGGCCCTTACAGAACGGCGATGTGCTGATGCTCGACACCGGTGCGGTGCGTGAGGGCTATTTCTGTGATTTCGACCGCAACTTTGCTATCGGGCGCGCGGCCGACGATGTGCGACGGGCGCATGGAAGCCTCTATGCCGCCACCGATGCCGCTCTGGCCGAATTGCATCCGGGCATGCTGGCGCGGGATCTGCACCGGATACTCGCGGAAGCGCTGGAACGAGAGGGCGCGGTTGTCGGCGGTGGCAGGCTGGGGCACGGGCTGGGGCTGGCGCTGACGGAATGGCCCTCGGTCACGCCGCTGGATACGACCGAGCTGCGCGAAGGCATGGTGCTGACGTTGGAGCCCGGCGTCGAGATCGCGCCGGGGCGGATCCTGGTGCATGAGGAAGATGTCGTGCTGCGCGCAGACGGACCGGAGCTTTTGTCACGCCGCGCACCAGCCGAGATGCCGGAGATTATGTGATGAAACGGGCAGGCTTCGAGCTCACCGGCCCGATCGGGGCCAAGGCGACACTGGGGCTGGTGGTGCTGCAGGCCGACGAGACGCTGGAGCAGGATTTCCGGCGGCTGTTTCCGGACCGTGAGGTGGCGATTTATGTGAGTCGGATCCCGTCCGGCGAGGCGCTGTCCGCAGCCTCGATTGCGGCGATGGAGGCGGAGCTTGCGCGCGCCGCCATGCTGCTGCCGCGGGCAGCGCGGTTTGACGCGGTTGGCTATGGCTGCACCTCGGGCACCACGCTGATCGGGGCCGCGGCGGTGGCGGAGATGCTGCGGAAGGGTGTTACGACGCCGATGGTCACGGACCCGCTGACAGCATCGCTTGCCGCGCTCAAAGCGCTCAGCGTCAAGCGGCTCGGCCTGGTCACGCCCTATGTCGAGACCATCGCAGCTCCGGTGCGCGACGTCTTCATCGCGGCAGGTTTCGAGGTCAGCGAGGTGCTGACCTTCGGTGAAGAGATCGAGGCGCGGGTGGCGCGGATTGCACCTCACTCGATCATGGCTGCAGCGCAGGAAGCGGCCAGAGGCGCGGACGCGGTGTTCCTGTCCTGCACCAATCTGCGCACGCTCGATGTGATCGATTCGCTGGAGGCCGCGCTCGGCATTCCGGTGCTCAGCAGCAACCAGGTTCTGGCCTGGCACCTGGCCAAGACCGCCGGCGCGCCGCTGGCCGGAGATGCTCCGGGACAGGTGATGAAGATGGTGAGGGGGTAGCGGGTGTGTTCGGGCCCGAAGCCGCCGTTTGATCAGGTCATTCACAGCCCGTGGATCGAGACAAGTGGTAGACCGCGGCGCTCGGGAACCGGTGTCAAAAGATTAAGACATTATGAGTAAAAACAAGTCATTACCGTAAGCAAGTCTTCATACCATCGTGCGATGCTGTACCGTTATCTCGAACTGGATAGCTCGAATGGTCAAACGCAAAAAAGTGATTTTCAGTCCAGCGATAGCGGCGGACCGGGCCTACCTCGGCGTGCATAACGACCCGGTCGTCTCAGCTGAAGTGGAGCGGCTTCTTTCGCACCGGACACGCGACATACGTCTAAACGACGAACTCAACCGGCTGTTCAGGGAGCGGATTTGGCCGCAGACAGCCAAGATCATTCGTGCCTGGATGATCTGGGTGGCGATTCTGGGTGTATTGACCCTGGCCCTCAATATGCTGTTGCTTCCACTCGATATTTTGAAATCCATCATATTGCCAAGCGCGGTTCTGCCGCCAATTGCGCTTGCCTTGGCTCTGGTGTGGCGAAGACCACGAGCGCCTTGGCTGCAAGGGAGCCTGCTGATTGCCGGCGTGTTCGGCATTCTTCTGTCGATCGCACTGGTCGGCCTCAATGCCGGCGGAGAATTCTACGAAAGGCACTTGAACATCATGCTGTTCGTGGCGATCACCGCGATCATCATATTTGGTATTCCATTGGCCTGGACGGTTACTATCGCCGCCTTGGCGCTCAGCCTCTATTACGTGTTTCAGCTGACGAACCCGTCGCTCGAACTCGGAAGCGCCCTGGCTTCCACGCTGTTCTTCACAGCGGGTGTCTTCGCCACTGTGGCGGCGCGGCGCAACATGACGCTTCTCGCCCAGAAATCATTTCTCTTGGAATTGCGCGATCGGCACAGGGTTTTCGAACTGGGAGAAGTCAACGATCGGCTGGAGTCTCTGGCAAGGACCGATCCGCTCACGGGCGTCGCCAACCGCCGCTGGATGGAGGAAATGCTGGTCCGCCTTTGGGACAAAGAAAAAAAGAGCCCCGGCCAGGTCGCCATGCTGATGTGCGACATCGATGAATTCAAGAAGCTTAACGATCATCTGGGCCATGCCGAAGGTGATCGCTGCCTGGTTCAGGTCGCCAACATCATCGAGAAACATGTAAGGCGCAATCTTGATGTGGTAGCGCGCTATGGCGGCGAAGAGTTTCTCGTCATCCTTCCACAGTTGAGCGAGGCCGAAGCCCTGCTTGTGGCTGAACGGGTCCGAGAAAGCGTCGAAGCTGCATCCATGCCCAATCCGACGTCCAGTGTCTCCCGTTACGTCACATTGAGTATCGGGATAGCAGTCCAGGGAGCAGGCAGCGAGAACCTGTCATCAGAGCAACTGCAGCAACATGCAGACGCCGCACTCTACCGGGCGAAACAATCCGGGCGAAATCGCGTGGTGATACATCGACCGCAGACATCGAGTCTGGATGATCTCGCAGAAGAAAATGCTGTGTAATTGATCGGACCGCGTGCGGACCCAGCGCCGAACATGTAAGCGCAGAAGTGGACCGGCATGGTACCCGACCGCACAATTGGTCATCGTTCGGAGGGAGTATCCCTTGCAAGGCTGATCAGTGTCTTGCCCGTCAGCCGCAGATAGAAGCGGCGTCCGACTGCCAATAGCGGGTAAATCCACGCGGCTCTCCTGGGCGAGGCGAAAAGCCAGCGTTGAACAGTGTTCAAGCCCCCGCCGTCGCCCGAAAGCGTCGCCAGCAGATGAACCGCATCCTGTCCGAAAAACTGCCGTTCGTCCCACAGCACAACCATGCCCCGGTTCAAGTCATGTCCTGCGTTGATGGCACTTCTTGTGCGCGCATCGCCAGACCGCGCGTCCACCAGTTCCACGGTTTTGACCGTATCCCGCAAACGCAAAAGTGATACGTATGATGAGCAGAATGGGCACTCTCCATCGTAGATGATGGTAAGTCTCGCATCATTCATTAGCGTTTCCTTGACGATCACCCAGCATGATCCTTGAGTCAGTTGATGCCATCCAAGTCAAGCGAAAACACCCTCCATGAACAAAGTCTTGCGCTAACTGTCCGCCGAAGTGTCGGGGCTTTCGCTTGCCGTATTTCGAATAGCCTTGGGCGCGCTGCTTGTCATCGATTGTTGGCGCTTCATCGTCCACGACCGCATTCGCCGCTATTACGTCTAGCCTGAGTTTTTCTTCACTTTCGAAGGGTTCGGTTGGGTCAAACCCATGCCGGAACCCTGGATACATATCGCATGGTTGTCGGTCGGCTTGTTTGCGCTGTTGGTGATGCTGGGCCTGTTCTATCGCGTCGCCATTGTAGCGTTGACACTGGTGTTTTCCTATTTCTTCCTGCTGGATCAGGCGCAGTATCTGAACCACTTCTATCTCGTCATCCTGTTCCTGATGCTGATGTGTTTTCTGCCGGCGAACCGGAGGCTTTCGCTTGACGCAAAACTGTGGGGCAGGGAAGCAGACACCACTGTTCCCTATGCTGCCGTTTTCATTCTGCGTGCCCAAATGGAGATCATGCTGGTTTATGCCGGACTGGTGAAACTGACACCGGACCGGCTTGCGGGCGAACCACTGGGGCAATGGCTGCGGCGGCAGGCGGATGACTTTCCATTCGGCTTCCTGTTCCACTACGACTGGGTGATCCTTGCTGGTGCCTGGGGCACCATTTTCATCCATGTGATTGGAGCGCCGCTGCTGCTGTGGAAGAAGACCCGTCTTTACACCTTCATCGTCTATTGCGGGTTCCACACGGCGAATTCGATGTTCTTCAACATCGGTATCTTCCCGTGGCTGGCAATTGCGGCGACGACCATATTCTTCGCACCGGACTGGCCGCATCGGGTTGCCCGCTTTGTGTCCGGCGGACTTAAGATTTTGCCCGGTGCGGGTGAGCCGTCTCACAGGGCTCCCGTGAAACCGGTGTCCGCATTTGCCCTTGTAGGCATGGGTGTCTGGCTGATACTGCAAATCGCACTGCCTGCACGCGCCTGGTTCATACCCACCGAAGTGCGTTGGACGGGCGATGGCCACCGCTATTCCTGGCGTATGCGCATTTATGACCGCGTTGCCGTGGGAAGGTTCATCGTCACTGCGGATGGGCAGAGGTGGATTGTTGATCCGGCCGATCATCTTAGCCACCGGCAAGCACGCATGATGCTTGTTCGGCCGGATATGATTTACCAGTTCGCCCACTATTTGAAGGCTGACCGGGAAAAAGCCGGTTATACCAGCATTGCTGTACAGGCCGACATCTGGAAGTCACTCAATGGACGTCCAATGCAGAGATATATCGACCCTGACGTCGACCTGATCACTGCCCCTTTCTCGCCGATTGGTTCGAATTCCTGGGTGTTGCCGCTCGACATTCCGGTGTGGGGCGTGCTTCGACCAAACCGGTCCAGCTGGCGCAGCCATGAGTCGCCTTTGGCGCCCGCCACGATATCCTCGTTGACCTGGTAACAACCAGCCGGCGGATGGGAGCCGAAGTGAACGCGTTTGTTGAAGCCGAACGTCTGTCCACTCCGCTATTTCCGACCAGATGCCTTGGCAGGTGAAGGGGCATTGTGAGCCTCATCTCACAGCAATGCATGCAACCGATCAGCTTGAGCTCGATCTCGCGCCAGAACCCCACGCCTCAACCCGCACTCTTCCACTCCACCGGCGTCACGTAAACGATGCTGTCGCCGGTGCTGACCATCACTTCGCCGTCCTGGATGTTGACCTGGAGGGTCATGGCGCGGGTTGCGAGCTTGGCGAGTTCTTTGGTGTCTTTTTCGGAAAAGCTGGTGACCTGGAGGTTGTCGAAGCGGGTGGTGGTGGTCTTGATCTTGTCCCACCACATTTCGGCGGTCCTGCCGCCGTACGCGTAGATCACGACCTTGGCTGACTTGCCGCAGGATTGGCGGATGAGCTTTTCGCTCGGCAGGCCGAGGGTGATCCAGACGTCCAGTTCGCCGCTCAGGCTTTTCTGCCAGATGTCGGGCTCGTCCTCAGTCGAGAGGCCCCTGGTCATCTCGAGCTGTTCATGGGCGTTGAGCGCAAAGGCGAGGATGCGCAGCATCAGCCGTTCATCGGTCTCCGAGGGGTGCTTGGCCACTGTCAGCTTGTGAGTCTCGTAATAGTGCCGGTCCATGTCGGAGACGGTGAGTTCGACCTTGTGAATGGTGGCATTCTGCGCCATGGCGTGTTCCCGGGGACTGAAGGATGCGGATGCTTACTGCGTCTGCTGCGATTGTAAAACCCGATTAGACTGCCAGGCTTAATGGCGGCGTGTCAGGCCCGGGTGATGGCCGGTGTTGGCCGGTTCAGGCCGATGGTACCAGCGCGTCTGCCCGGGGGCGGATGGTGTGGGTGGGGCGGCCGGATCTGCCGATGGTGTGGCAGAGCAGGACGACCGGCAGCAGGCCGAAGCCGACGATCATCAGCGAGGGCAGGGCAGCTTGCTGCAGCCGTTCGTCCGAGGCCAGCCGGTAGGCCTGGACGGCGAGCGTGTCGAAGTTGAAGGGCCGCATGATCAGGGTTGCCGGCAGTTCCTTCATCACGTCGACAAAGACGATCAGCAGCGCGGTGAGCAGGCTGGGGCGCAACAGCGGCAGGTGGATCTCGAACAGCATGCGGCCGGAAGTGCGGCCCAGGGTGCGGGCGGCGGCATCGATATTGGGCTTGATCGCCGAGATGCCGGTGTCAAATGCACCGAGGGCGGCGGCGATGAAGCGGACCATGTAGGCCACCACCAGAAGCCCGATCGAGCCGGTAAAGAATAGGCCGGTGGAGACATCGAAATTGGCCCGTGCCCAGGCGTCGATCATGTTGTCGAGGGCCGCAAAGGGAACCAGCAGGCCGACGGCGATGACACCGCCCGGCACGGCATAGCCGATGCCCGCGGCGGCGGCGGAAAAGCGCGCGGCCAGGCTTGGCGCGATACGGGCGCAAAAGCCGATGATGACCGCGCCGGTGACGGTGACCACGGCGGTGATCGAGGCAAGGGTCAGCGAGTTCTGGACATAGCCGAGATAACGCGGCGAGAATGGCGACTTTCCAGCGCCGATCGCCATGTCGGCGAGCACCGCAAGCGGAATGGCAAAGCCGATGGCGACGGGCAACAGGCAGGCGGCAAAGGCGCCTGCGGCATGCCAGCCGTGCAAGTGATGCCGCTCCATGGTTTCCAGCCGGGAGCCTGCGGGGAAGCGCTTGGCGGCGCCGCGCTGGGCGCGTTCGAGCAGGGCGAAGGCCAGCGCCACGACGAGCAGGCAAAGTGCGAGCTGCGAGGCGGCCATGCGGTCGCCCATCGAGAACCAGGCCGAGTAGATACCGGTGGCGAAGGTCTGCACGCCGAAATGCGCCACGGTGCCGAAATCGGCGATGGTTTCCATCAGCGCCAGGATGACACCGCCGGCAATGGCAGGCCGCGCCATCGGCAGGCTGACGCGCCAGAACGAGGACCAGGGCGTGTGGCCAAGCGTGCGGGCGGCGAAATAGGCCGTCGGCGACTGCTTGATGAAAGCTGCGCGGGCAAGCAGATAAACATAAGGATAGAGCACGAAGATCAGCATCGCGCTGGCGCCGCCGAGCGAGCGGACTTCGGGGAACCAGTAGTCCTGCGGCCCCCAGCCGGTGATGTTCCTCAGCGCCGTCTGCACGGCACCGGGATGGTCGAGCAGGTCGGTATAGGCATAGGCGAGCACATAGGCGGGGAAGGCCAACGGCAGCGCCAGCACAATCTCGAAGGTGCGGCGGAATGGAAACGCGCAGGTGGTGACCAGCCAGGCGGTGCTGGTGCCGACCACCGCCGTGCCAACGCCGACCAGAACCACCAGCTGCACCGTGGTCCAGGCGTAGCCCGGCAAGACCGTCGCCATCAGGCTGTTCCAGGTGTCGAGCGTGCCCGACACGGCAGCCAGGGCCACCGCGACGATCGGTGCGAGGCACAGCAGCGAGACAATCCAGGCAGCAATCTTGAGTGCGCGTTCGCCCACGGGCGGGTTTATCCTTGTGCGTCTGGCCAGCTCGTTGTGAGCAGAACCGGCCATCATTCCCGGAGGAAGCCATCTGGTGTTTGACAGAGGAAGGCGGCGGGGTCAAAGATTGTGGAGTAATTCATACAGGTTTTAGCGTCAACCGGCTGGTCGGGCCGGCAGGTGTGCATCTCACAGAGAACTTCCATGATTGTCTGCCTGTGCAACCTTCTGTCGCAGGGCGAGATCGAGGCTGCCGTCGAAAAACTGCTCGCCGAAGACCCCTGGCAGTTGATCGTGCCGTCCAAGGTTTACCATTCATTGCGGATCCGCGGCCGCTGTTGCGGCTGCTTTCCCGATGTGGTGGAGATCATCGGTCGGGTCAGCGAACGGGTGAGGGCCGGCATAACCCAAGACCAGACGGAGATGGCGCTGCAGCGTCGCGCGCATTGACGTGCTCACGGCCATTGCTTAAGTCAGTGGGACAGATCGAATTTTGGCGCCACCGCAAAAGCTGCGCCCTACTCAAAGGCAGATGACGTCATGGATCTTCGCCCCGTCACCCACACCTATTCCGTCGCCGGCCAGATTTCGGTCGAGGATCTGGCCGCCATCAAGGCTGCAGGTTTTCAGTCGATCGTCTGCCACCGTCCTGACGGTGAAACCGATGACCAGCCTACGTTCGAAAGCATCAGGCAGGCGGCCGAAGCGCTCGGCATCGAAGCCCGTCACATCCCAGTCGGCCCGACGGGCGTGACCGCCGAGGCGGTGCGGGAGATGGTGGACGCGATCGAGGAAATGCCGCAGCCGATGCTCGGCTATTGCCGCTCGGGCGCGCGCTCGACCGCGATCTACAAGCATACCGAACACATGCGCAACTGACCGGGCGGGCCTGCTGCGACGCTGACCCCGGACTTATGTTTCAACACCCACCGCGGGCGTCGAACTTTAGCGCATGCAGATTTTCTGAAATCAGGCTTTATGGAAGGAACACGCAGCATGATTGCCTATGTCACCGTCGGTGCCGATGACTTGGCTGCTGCAAAACGTTTCTACTCTGCGGTGCTGCCGGCTCTCGGTTACGGACTGAAAGAGGGCCAAGACGGGTTGAGCTACGCGCTGCCGGTGAAGCCGGGGCAGTCGCTCATTCCGCCGGATTTCTACGTCAAGCCGACCTTTGACGGGAAGCCGGCATCGGCAGGCAACTGTACTATGGTCGCTTTCGAGGCACAAAGTCAGAAGCAGGTTCGTGAGCTGCACATGGCAGCACTTGCTGCCGGCGGATTTGACGAAGGCCAGCCCGGCTTCCGCGCGCCTTACGGGCCGCATTTTTATGTCGGCTATCTTCGTGATCCGCAAGGCAACAAGATCGCCTTGTTCTCCAGCGATCCGAACGAACCCGGACGAGATGGGTAGCGGTGCCTGGGCCGCTACCGGCAAGATAGGATGGAAGCAACGCAGCCATGCCGGTTCGTTTTGCGGGGCCGAGGTTGCGGATAATGTCCTCAGGTCCGTAGTTCGGGCGTTTCGACTGCAGCCGTGGCGCCAGTTCGCCGGGCGCGGTGATGGCGCTGCCACTTGAGAAATCCAAGATAGGCGATCTGGGCGACTTGCCGGATGACGGGCAGGCGGAAGACAAAGGCGAACCATTTCAGCACCGGCAGCCGCTGCCAGATGGCGGCGAAGGCGTCGACGCCGATCTGCCAGCGACCGCCCGTGGCGCGGGCATGGAACTTGCCGAGCAGATCCTCACGGGTCTTGCCCGCCGGCAACTCGTTGTCGGCGAGGGCAACGATGTCGATCCAGCTGATCAGCTTATTGCGGTCGATGCGGTTGTAGAGCGCGACTTCCTGCCGGCAAACCGGGCAGTCGCCGTCGTACCAGACAGACAGGGCGGATGGTTCGGCGGGTGACATCATGCTTGATATCTGGCGCGCACAGTCGCCAGAACAAGTGCGGCAAGTCCGACATGCCCGTTTCTTAGCCCCAATGCCGCCTGCCATAATCTGAGCGGCGGAGTGGTCGCCTGATCGAGGATTGCCGGCGTACCGATGGCGACCCCTGACTTCATTTTTCGCTCTTCGGGCCCCGGTGCCGAAAACGTATGGATGCCAGTACCTCTTCACGGAACGCAGAATCCATCAAGCTGTTACTCTTTTCCATGATGCCATCCTTCCAAGACAAGGCTGATGCAATTGCAGATTCAGGCGATGTGTCCGATTGATGACCTTTAATTGTCACGAACTGCGACATGGCCAGGCAGAACTTTGTTTGATTTACATCAATGTATGCGCTCCGGAATGTAATATGATGCAGTTGTTTCGCGAAAAAAGGGGGGTAATATGGCTGAAATACTGGTGAATAATGAGGTGTGGGAACCTCTTACTGCTCAGGAGAAAAGCCTGGTAACGAAGACCTTGAGGGAGTCCGGCGGAATAGGTCCCCATGATACGATCAAGGCCAGTGCGGATGCCGAGAAGCTCGACAGTCAGATGATCTTTGAGAGTGTCAGCAAGCGGGCTTCGACTGCGTGTCAGGTTGCTTGCGGTACGGCCGCTGTAGGTGCGGCTGCAGCTTGCTCGCTCATGGCCCCGCATCTTGCTCCGGCTTGCCTGGAAGCGGCCGCGGCCGGTTACGATCAGTGCATGAAATATTGCGATCAGGAGCCGCATTAATGCGCACAGAAGACATCGTGCGTTGTCAGAGCCGGATTTGTCAACGGGCAGGGATGCCTGCCAAGTGGGCATCTACGAGGCTGGTGGGGAGTATCCAGCCCTATTGTTTTACGCCGGTGCCCGAGATCTGGGCAAGCGTCCTTGTCGGGGTGATGGCCTGCTGGTCGAGCTTGATCTCGATGATTGCGGGGATGCCGCTGGCCTCGGCGCGCTCGAAGGCGGCTTTGAAGTCAGCCGTGGTTTCCACCGTCTCGCCATGGCCGCCATAGGCCCGGGCAAGAGCTGCAAAATCGGGATTGGTCAACTCGGTGGCGCTGACGCGGCCGGGGTAATCGCGCTCCTGGTGCATGCGGATGGTGCCGTACATCGAATTGTTGACGACGATGACGATGATCGGCAGCTTGTGCTGAACGGCGGTGGCGAATTCCTGGCCGTGCATCATGAAACAGCCGTCGCCGGCAAAGGCCACGACGGTCCGCTCCGGAAAGGCCTGTTTGGCGGCGACGGCGGCGGGCACGCCGTAGCCCATCGTTCCCGATGTGGGAGCTGCCTGTGTTGCGAATTTGCGGAAGCGGACATAACGGTGCACCCAGGTGGCGTAGTTGCCGGCGCCGTTGGTCAGGATGGCATCCTCGGGCAGGTGGTCGCGCAGCCAGTCGATGATCGGCCCCATGTGGACATCGCCGGGACCACTCTCGGGCGGCGTCGACCAGTCGAGATACTGTCCGTGCATTCGGGCGGTCCGTTCGGCGCGCTCCGGCGTTGTCTCTACGTCGAGACCGGACAGGGCCTCCGCGAAGGAGGCGGGGTCGGCGTTGATGGCGAGCGAGGGCCGGTAGACACGGCCGAGCTCTGAGGCATCGGCGTGGATGTGGACCAGTTGCTGCGCCGGAAACGGCACATCGAGCAGGGTGTAGCCCGATGACGGCATTTCCGAGAAGCGCCCGCCGGCAAGGATTACCAGATCGGAATTCCTGATCTCGTCCGCAAGGGCGGGGTTGATGCCGATGCCGACATCGCCGGCGTAGCATGGGTGCAGGTGATCAAACAGCATCTGGCGGCGGAAGGAGCAGCCGACCGGGATCTGCGCCCGCTCGGCAAAGCGTTCGAGCTGGCGCACCGCCTGACCGGTCCAGCGAGTGCCGCCGAGGATCATCACCGGGCGCTCGGCGTTTGACAGCCGGTTGGCAAGGTCCTTCATCTCGGCAGCGCCGGGATGAATGGCGGGCACCGGATTGGGATGGATCTCGGCGGGCGGGTTGGCGACACCCTCGCGCAGCACATCCTCGGGCAGCGCCAGCACCACCGGGCCGGGGCGGCCGGACATGGCGACAGAGAAGGCGCGGTTGACGAATTCCGGGATGCGTGCCGGATCGTCGATCTCGCCGACCCATTTGGCGAATTCGGTAAAGGCGCGGCGATACTCGACCTCCTGAAAGGCCTCGCGTTCGCGGGCGTCGCGCTGGACCTGGCCGATGAACAGGATCATCGGGATCGAATCCTGCCGGGCGATGTGCAGGCCGGCGGTGGCGTTGGTGGCACCGGGGCCGCGGGTGACAAAGCAGATGCCGGGCTTGCCGGTCAAACGCCCCCAGCAATCGGCCATCATCGCAGCACCGCCTTCCTGGCGGCAGACCGTGACGCCGACGCCGGAATCCACCAGCGCATCGAGGACGGCGAGATAGCTTTCGCCCGGCACGCAGAACAGGCGCTCGACGCCATTGGCCTTGAGAGTGTCGACTATCAGCTGACCGCCGGTTTTCATGTGCGTTTTCCTTTGGATTTGATGGCCTCGAGTTCCGCCATGACTTCTTGGGTGTGTTCGCCCAGGCGCGGGCTTGGCCGGTCGTAATGCAGCGGTGAGGCGGGCAGGATGATCGGCGCGCGTACCGAAGGAATTTCGGTTCCGGCCCCGTCGGTCAGGTCCATGCGCAGGCCGCGGGCGATGATCTGCGGATCGGCAAACATCTCGGCGATGTTGTTGATCGGTCCGGCAGGAACGGCATTGGCTTCACAGGCGGCGAGAATATCAGCCTTGTTCCAGGACGACATCTCGGCGATGAGTTCGGCGCGCAGGCGTTCGCGGTGGGCGACGCGCAACGGATTGGTCTGGAACTCGGGATCGGCCGCCATGCCGGTGGCTCCGAGCAACTTGCAGAAGCGCTGGAACTGGCCGTCATTGCCGACAGCGATGATGACATGGCCATCGGACACCGGAAACACCTCATATGGCGCGATGTTCATGTGAGCATTGCCCATCTGCACCGGTGCCGAGCCCGAAACCAGGTAGTTGAGGTTCTGGTTGCCGAGAATCCCGGCCTGGGTGTCGAACAGCGCCATGTCGATCATCTGGCCTTCGCCTGTTCGTTCAGCGTGCCGCAGCGCAGCCTGAATGGCGATGACCGAGTAAAGCCCGGTGAAGATATCGGAAATGGCGACCCCGGCCTTTTGCGGTTCGCGTCCCGGTTCGCCGGTGATCGACATCATGCCGGTCATGGCCTGGATGATGAAGTCATAGCCGGCGCGCGGAGCGTAGGGCCCGGTCTGGCCGAAGCCGGTGATAGAGCAATAGACCAGGGCAGGATTGTCGGGTTTGAGACTGCCGTAATCGAGACCGTATTTCTTCAATCCACCGACCTTGAAGTTTTCCAGCACCACATCGGCGCTCGAGATCAGGTCGCGCGCGGCCTTGGCGCCTTCGACGGTGGCAATGTCGATCGTGACCGAGCGCTTGCCGCGGTTTGTGGAGTGGTAATAGGCCGCCGACAGGTTTTCGCCATCGGCGCCCTCGACAAAGGGCGGGCCCCAGCGGCGGGTATCATCGCCGCCTTCAGGATGCTCGATCTTGATCACGTCGGCGCCCAGGTCCGCCAGCAGCTGACCTGCCCAGGGCCCGGCGAGAATGCGCGCCAGCTCGATGACCCTGATGCCTGCAAGCGGTGCGGCGGCGGTGTCTGCGGCGGTTTCGGTGTCGAGGTCAGGCATGGGGATTCCTGTTTGAAGAGCGTTCGGGCGGTTCGGGATCGTGGATTGCATTGGCACGAAGCCTTGATGATCACCTGCCATTCCGAACTGCCTGTTAGCAGAAATTTGCTGAGCCTGTCACCTTCGCAGAACCGTCGGGCGGGGTCGTGATGCGGTAGGGCGAGCTGCTATCTCACAGCATCAGGCAGCGCCGGGGAGGACCTTGTCGAGCCAGTTGACGAAGTCCGCCATCGACCGGTCGCGGTTGATCTCGTTGAGGGTTTCGTGCCTTGTTTCGGCCAGGACTTGCAATGAAACTTCCGTCATCCCGATCTTCTGCATTTCGCCGGCAAGCCAGCGCAAGGCTTCGCCCTTGTCGGTGGCCGGATCATCGGCGCCGCCGAGCAGGTTGACGGGGAGGGTTTTGGGCAGTTTCGCCAGATTGGCTTCGTCGCCGCCGGCGTAGATCAATCTGAACACATCCTGCCACATGCTCACCGTCGCATCCCAACCGCTCAGCGGATCAACGACATAGAGATCGACCTCGACGGGATCGCGCGACAGCCAGTCGAAATCGGTGCGGCGGTCCGGCATCGCCTTGGCCCAGGCCTGGAATGTGAGTCGGGGCAAAATCGCGCTCGGGGTGTCAGAGCCCTTGAAGAAGGCTTCGAGCCGGAGGGCCAGTTGTCCGGCGCGGCCGGCGAGACCGGCATTGAAATTCGCATTCCATACCGCCAGGGCGGCGCTGGCCTGCGGGTGAGCCTCAGCGAAATTGAGTGCAATCACGCCACCCATGGAGTGGCCAAATGTTACGACTGGCAGGCCCGGATGCGTCTTGCCGATCAGCGCATGGATGGCGGCGACGTCGTCGATCACCTTGGCGGCGCCATCCTTGCTGGCAAATGCGCCGGGGATGGAATCGGGCGCCCTGGTGGCGCCATGGCCACGGTGATCATGAGCGTAGACATGATAGCCGTGAGCCGAGAGCAGGCGGGCGTAGCGCTGGTAGCGGGCCGCATGTTCGGCCAGCCCATGATTGATCTGCACCACACCGCGGGCGTCGCCGCCGGCCGGCATGTGCCGGACAGCCAGCTCCGCGCCGGTCGGGCTGTTGAGGGGGAAGGGTGAGAAGCTCTGATTGGTCATGCCGGCCAGATGATCGGCTGCGGGCGCTGCCGTCAAGCGGCAGGCCGAAGAATCCCCAGCCGGGCCAAGGTCACGGTCTGGCGGCTCTGCACCTGTGCAGTCTCGTGGCGGCACCAGCACCGGCAGGGGCGGGAGAGGAGCCGGAGCGGACCGATGCAATTCCAGCCGGTTAATCGAATTTCAAGGCGGCGCGAACATGATCCCGCCATGTCTGCAAACAAGAGCATGTCCGCTGGCGAAGCCGATCGCCCCGTGCGCTCGCGGCCCGCCAAACCTGGCCGTGGGGCAGCCTTCCTTACTGTGTATCTGACCGGCCTGATCGTGGCTCTGGCGGATTTTGCCGACGGCAAGCTCTTTCATGGTGACGTCGACAATGGCATGCGGGCACTGCAGATCAAAACGTTGCTGTCGGAGGATGGCCGCTGGTTCGATCTGACGCTGCCGATGATCGCCACGCCCGATGCCTATGTCTCGCCGTGGTCGCGCCTCGTTGATCTGCCCTACATGCTGCTGGCGCGGGTGCTTGAGCTGTTCATGCCAGCCGGGGTGGCGCTCGATTGGGCGTTCCTGATCTGGCCGCCGTTGCTGCTTGCGCTGTTCAGCTGGCTCTGTGTGCTGATCATCGAGCGGCTGCTGGGCGAGGTCGAGCTTTCGCGCCTGCGCCATCTGCTTCTGCTTGCGCTGACTACAGTGCTGATGGCGATCGCGGTGCTGGAATTCTCGCCCGGCCGCATCGACCATCACAATCTGCAGATCATTGCGATGGCGGCCATCATGCTGGGGCTCTTGCGCTGGGACCAGGCCGGCGGGTGGCTGGTTGGCACCGGCGGCGCACTTTCGATCGTCATCGGGCTGGAATGTCTGCCCTTCGTTGTGATTATGTTTGCAGGACTTGTCGCTTGCCATGTCTTCAATGCACGCGGGGCGGCACAAGTTCTCGCAGGCGCCGCCATCGCGATGCTGGCGACCAGTCTGGTGAGTGCGGCGGCATTTCTCGGTCCGAATGTGGGGCTCACCCAGTGCGATGCGTTTTCCGCGCCCTACCTCATGCTGATGGCCGGCGGATCGGTGATCCTGCTGATGTGGGCGAAAGCGGGAGCTGCGCGGGCGCTGCCTGTCCGGCTGCTGCTCGTCGCCGGACCGGCGGCCCTGCTTCTGGCCGCGACTGGCTGGATCTTTCCGGAATGCCTGCGAGGTCCGTATCATATGATGGATCCGCTCTCGCGGACGCTGTGGTTCGACCGGATCTGGCAGGAGAAGAGCGTTCTTCTGCTCTTCCGCAACGGCCAGTATGAAACGGTGATCAATCTGGTCCTTCAGGCAATGATCATCCTGGCCGCTGTGCCTGTTCTGTGGGGCAGGGCAAGGCGGGATCCGGGCCTCGTCATCAGCTGGCTGCTGGCGGCCGCGACGTTAGTGATGACCCTCGTGGTGACGCGCTATATCCGGTTTCCCGCAGCCCTGGTGCCGTTGTTCCTGCCGGCTGTCACCGCCGCCGTTCTGACAGGAAAAGCCGGGATGCAGCGGCGCATGGCCGGGTTGCTGGCCGGCGCCGCCGTTCTCGCCGGAGCTTCATTGCTGATCCTGGTCCCGCCCGTCGAACAGCGTCTCGACAATATCGATTTCATGAGTTTCGTCGAGTGTGGCGATCAGGATTTTTCAGTGCTGGCAGACGTGACCCCGGGCCGCATCGCGGTTCCGCTCGGCCTTTCGATGCCGCTGGTGCAAGTGCTGCCGGAGGGGTTTTCTGTCGCCAATGTGCCGTTTCACCGTGCTGCACCCGGCATGAAGCGCATGTTCGAGGCTTTTGCGGCTCAGGATTCCGAGCTGCGCCGGGCGGCGCTCGCGCCGTTTGACTACGTGGCGGTATGCCGGTTCAGGCTCGAATCCGATGACGGCTACACAGGGCTTTATTCGGCGCTCGCGGCCGGCAAGGACTGGCCCGGGCTGATCCGCATTGACCCGCCCCGGAGAAGCGACTTCCAGCTTTTCAGCATCGACCATGCAGATTTGCGCTAAGCCGGGTTTAGTCACAAAGCGGAACTGTCGCGCGGGGTGTGGCTCGTCAGGCTGGTGTTGCTGATTGCCCTCAGGGCGAGGCCTGGTGCACGGATCTTGCCCAGGCGGCCCTTGCGGCGCTCTGAACAAGCGCCTTTGCATCAAATGGCTTCCAATTTGGTTTGAACCACTCTAGGTGAGTGGCAACAAGCCATGGAGTGCCAAACGTGAGCGATCTGAGCCTCGATCAAGCCATCGACAACATCTACCAGTCGATCAGGAACGACAATGAAGATCTCGACAGCCACATTGCTGCGCTGAAGGCGGCGATGGCGCGCGAAGGGGTAAGGGAAGCGGTGTTCGAACCGGGCAAGCTGGCCCAGTCAAACCGTCAGGGCCGCAAGATCATGCAGTCCTATTTCCGGCAAAAGGGCGTAAAGGTCAGCTTCTCCGTCTGAGCCGCCTGGCGGGGAGGCCCTGACGCGGCGGACACCAGCGCAAACCCGCATCGGCCATGTGCCCGCGGTTGAGTGTGGGACTGCGATGCGGGTTGTGTCTATTGCCCATGGAATCCGTTACCCGGCCTCATCCTTGGACAAGACCGGGTGCGCCGGGAGGCCGTTTCAGGCTGCGGCCTTGGCAGGGTCGGCTGCAGATGGCTTGAAGTTTTCCGCATAGGCTGCAACGGCGAGCGGAACCGGTGTCTCCGTCTCCGTCTCGGTCTCGCTCAGCAGGCCGAGGTCGGTCGCTGGTGCGGCGCCGAGAGACTTGATCAGCATTTCCGTGTTCAGCCGTTTTTGCGCCTCGAGAGCCTGGCTACGCAGCGTTTCCTGATCGACCGCCGGCCTTTCCGCCTCGATGCTCAGGGTCGTGGCCGGCGCGCTCGCATCGGTCCGTAACGACGACTGGCTGCTCACACTTGATGACGCTGCCTGGCTTCCGCTCTGGCCGCTCGTCTGGCCACCAGCCTGGCCGGAGGAGCCCTGGGAGCCGGAGGATGTGCCGGTCGAGCCGGAGGCTTCGGTGCCGCCAGTCTGGCCGCTGCCGGAAGCGCTGCTGTCGTCCGATGCCGGATCGGTCTGGTTTGAGGTGCCGCCCGTGTTCTGGCCGGAACCTGAATTGCCGGCAACTGAAGAGCCTACCGAGTTGATAATCATTGCGTCATGTCTCCTGCTGATGCGAGGCGCTTATCACACAGGACCCGTTGCGATCCGGCTTACGGAGTTCTCGGCAATTTAGTCTCATTTTAATTTCTGGCGGAGGTGCCGGGCTGTGATCTGGGGAGGAGCCGCCGGCGTCATTGCCCTCGGGCTGCATTTCGAATAGACAGCGGGCAATTATCCAAATCATGTCTGGAGCGCATCGTGGCACGGCAGTTCATCTATCACATGGCGGGGCTCAATAAGGCCTTCGGCGCCAAGAAGGTTCTCGAAAACGTCCATCTGTCATTCTACCCGGATGCCAAGATCGGTATTCTCGGTCCGAACGGCGCCGGTAAATCGACGGTTCTCAAGGTTATGGCCGGACTCGACAAGGAGTTTACCGGCGAGGCCTGGCTGGCCGAGGGCGCGACGCTCGGTTACCTGCCGCAGGAGCCGCAGCTCGACGAGAGCCTCAATGTGCTCGGCAATGTCATGCAGGGCGTGGCCGACAAGCAGGCAGTGCTCGACCGCTACAACGAACTGATGATGAACTATTCCGACGAGACCGCCGAGGAAGGCGCGAAGCTTCAGGACATCATCGACAGCCAGAACCTGTGGGATCTCGACAGCCAGGTGGAAATGGCGATGGAAGCGCTGCGCTGCCCGCCCGGCGAGGCCAGTGTGGACAAGCTCTCAGGTGGTGAAAAACGCCGCGTGGCACTGTGCGCGCTGCTTCTGCGCCAGCCCGACTTGCTGCTGCTGGACGAGCCGACCAACCATCTCGACGCCGAAAGCATTGCCTGGCTTGAAAAGCATCTGCGCGAGTATCCCGGCGCTGTGATCATGATCACCCACGATCGCTACTTCCTCGACAATGTGACGGGCTGGATTCTCGAGCTCGACCGCGGCCGCGGCATTCCGTACGAGGGCAACTACACCGCATATCTGGATGCCAAGGCCAAGCGGATGAAACAGGAAGGCCGCGAGGAGGCATCGCGTCAGAAGGCCCTGAGCCGTGAACAGGAATGGATTGCCTCGTCGCCGAAGGCGCGGCAGGCCAAGTCGAAGGCGCGTATTCGGGCCTATGACGAACTGGTCAAGGCAGCGGCAGACCGTCGTCCCGGCGACGCCCAGATCATCATTCCGACCGGCGAGCGGCTTGGCAACCAGGTGATCGACGTCGAAGGCATCTCAAAGGCCTATGGCGACCGGCTGCTGATTGACGACCTGACCTTCAAGCTGCCGCCCGGCGGCATCGTCGGCGTGATCGGTCCCAACGGCGCGGGCAAGACCACGCTGTTCCGGATGATTACCGGGCAGGAAAAACCCGATTCCGGCTCGATCACCGTGGGTGAGACGGTGCAGCTTTCCTATGTCGATCAGAGCCGCGATTCGCTCGATCCGAACAAAACAGTGTGGGAAGAGATTTCCGGCGGCAACGACATCATCAAGCTCGGCAAGCACGAGATGAACTCGCGCGCCTATTGCTCGACCTTCAACTTCAAGGGCGGCGACCAGCAGCAGAAGGTGGGCACGCTTTCGGGCGGTCAGCGCAACCGGGTGCATCTGGCCAAGCTTCTGAAGTCCGGCGGCAACCTGCTGCTGCTCGATGAGCCGACCAACGATCTCGACACTGAAACGCTCGGTGCGCTCGAAGACGCGCTCGAGAACTTTGCCGGCTGCGCCGTCATCATTTCGCATGACCGCATGTTCCTCGACCGTCTTGCAACGCACATTCTGGCCTTTGAAGGCGACAGCCATGTCGAATGGTTCGAGGGCAACTTCGAGGATTACGAAGCCGACAAGATCCGCCGGCTCGGCGCAGACAGCGTCAATCCGAAACGGGTGACATACAAGCCTTTGAAAAGGTAGGCAAAAAAAATTCCCGAGACATGGAACCTTTTTGCCCCGGCTGCGTTGAAGCAGCTGGGGCAATGTTCTGGGGTATAAGCCTTGCTATCAAAAAATGACGGGCGCGGTGCCGCGATGGACTTTGGCGAGCTGTTTGATGCCTTGCCGAGTCCGCACATGGTGCTTGACCGGGAACTTTGCTACGTCGCCGTCAATCGGGCTTATGAACAGGTCGTCATGCGCAGCCGTGACGAGATGATCGGCCGCCACCTCTTCGACCTGTTTCCCAATGATGGCGAGAGCGGACGGCGGCTGCGTGCCTCCCTCGATCGAGTGTTCGCCACGGGCGAAACAGATACTCTTGCCTATATTCCCTATGACATTCCGCGGCCGCCCGAGCTGGGGGGCGGCATGGAGCAGCGTTACTGGACAGCGGTTCATACCCCTGTATCCGGTAGCGGCGGCTCCGAACGCTACGTCATGCAGAACACGGTCGACGTCACAGACATCGTCAGGCTGCGCCAGGCGGCCAGCCTGCCGTTTCGCAGGGGTGAGACGCAGTTGCTGGAGCGCGCCCGCGAGGCCGAAGAGCAACACCGGGCGCTGCTGACGGAGAGTGCCGAGTTCCGCCGGCTCTTCCAGATGGCACCGGGTTTCTTTGCCGTGCTTTCCGGGCCGGATCACGTTTTCACATTTGCCAATGACGCCTGTACCCGCCTCGTAGGCGGGCGGCAGTTGATCGGCAAGAGCGTCCGCGAAGCCTTTCCAGAGGCCGAGGACCAGGGCATACTTGACCTTCTGGACCAGGTCTACCAGACCGGCGCGCGTTACCAGACGGAAGAAAGAAGCGTGATGATCCGGGATCTCGATTCCGGTGAGTTGCAGGAGACCTTCCTGGATTTCTCCTACGACGCGATCCGTGACGGAGATGGCAACATCACCGGCATCTTCGTCCAGGGCAGCGACCGTAGCGAAGATGTGAGGAGGCAGCACCGGCAGCGGCTGCTGCTTGCGGAACTCAATCACCGCGTCAAGAACACGCTCGCATCGGTTCAGTCGATCGTGTCCCAGACCTTGCGTTCCACACCCGATCCGGCGGCGGCAAAGCGGGACATAGGGGCCCGGCTCGCGGCACTCTCGAAAGCTCATGATCTGCTGAGTGCACAGGAATGGACGAGCGCCGACCTCGGAGAAATCATCGGGCAGGAAGTCGCCGTATTCGACCCCGAGCGCATCAGCCTCGACGGGCCACGGTGTACCTTGTCGCCAAGATCTTCGATCTCGCTCGCCATGCTGGTTCACGAGCTCTCGACCAATGCAGTCAAATACGGTGCCCTGAGCAGCGAAACCGGAACCGTGGCCATTGACTGGCGCGAACAGCCGGACGGGACCCTCAAACTCAGTTGGCGGGAGTCGGGCGGCCCACCCGCGGTTCAGCCCGAACGAAAGGGTTTCGGCACCCGCCTGATCGAAAGCATCGTATCGGGCGAGTTCGGCGGGTCATACGAGCCTTCATTTTCAGACCAGGGTTTTTCCTGTATCGTAACCGTTGAAACCGCCGTGTTGCGCGGTGCGGATTCCGGGACATGAATGCTGACATGACGCGCAAATCCATGTCTGTTCTCGTCGTCGAGGATGAGAGCCTGATTGCCATGAACCTCGAAATGATACTGGAAGACCTCGGCCATTCCGTGATCGGCCCGGTCATGACATTGAGGAACCTGGAAAAGCTTCTGGACGGTGACTTCCACGCCGATGCGGCGATCCTCGATGTCAACATTGCCGGCGAGCCAATCTTTCCCTATGCTCGCCGCCTGGCGGATCTCGGCGTTCCGCTGATTTTTGCGAGCGGATATGGTGCGAGCGGCATTCGCGACGATCTGGCCCATTATCCAGTGGTCCCGAAGCCCTACACGGAGCTTGATATCGCCCGGATGCTCGACAGGATCTTCCCCGCCTGAGCCTGCAAACGCCGGTCCGGTTTGCCGACAAGACCGCTGCAGGTTGACTTGAGACTGCGGGGCAGGTTCAACGGCGACGTCATTCTTGAAACCGGATCAGTCCCATGACCAACATTCTCATCACCGGGACCAATCGCGGCATCGGGCTGGAGATGGCTAAGCAGGCACTGGCCAAGGGCTGGACGGTCTACGGCTCGGCACGGGAAGAGGCTACCGGTCCGGATGCTCATATCTGCGAACATCCGCGGTTTCATGACCTGCGGTTTGATGTCACCGGTCATGCGGCGCTGCGCCAGGCCGCGGCCGGGATCGACGCGCCGATCGATGTCCTGATCAACAATGCCGGCATCATCGGGCCGGACCGGCAATCGGTGCTGGAAATGGATTTTGACGGATTCGCCAAGACGCTTGGCGTCAACACGCTGGCGCCGCTGGCAGTGAGTCAGGCCTTCCTGCCGCATCTCAGGCGCAGCGCCAATCCGCGCATTCTTACCGTCTCGTCGTGGATGGGCAGCCTGTCCCATGCCAAGTCCGACCGGATTGCCTACAGGGCGTCGAAGGCGGCGGTGAACAAGGTGATGCAGGGTCTTGCTACCGACCTCGCGCCGATGGGGATCGCAGTGGCCAGCCTGCATCCGGGCTGGGTCCGGACCGACATGGGCGGGGCAGGGGCCGATATCGCCCCGGTTGAAAGTGCAGCCGGCATCCTCAAGCTCGCAGAGAACCTGACGCTTGAAGGCACCGGGCAGTTTTACAACTGGGATGGCTCCCTGCTCGCGTGGTGAGCGGCCGGCGGCGTGCAAGCTATCGGTGAACCGTTTTTGCTGTGACCGGTTTGGTGGTATTTTAGCCCGGTCGGGACGCTATCGTGCGCGCCGACACGAAAACTGGAGGAATGTCATGAAACAGTTGATTGTGGCTTTGGGCCTTTCACTGGTGCTGGCTGCCGGAACTGCGGGGGCAGGGGAAACCGCGTCGCCGCCGGGCGCCAAGGTGTATTTCGACGGCCTGTCAGACGGCGACCGCGTTACCAGCCCGGTGGCGGTGAAGTTCGGAGTCGAGGGCATGGACATCGTTCCGGCGGGCACCGACATGGAGAATTCCGGGCATCACCATCTGTTTGTCGACCGGCCCGTGCTGGGGGAGGGACCGGACGGGGCTGATGAGCTGGACGCCAACATCCTCTCCGATGAACAGCATCTCCATTTCGGCAAGGGGCAGACAGAAACGTCGCTCGAACTGGCGCCGGGAGAGCATACGCTGCAGCTCGTTCTGGGCGACAAGGATCACATTCCGCACCATCCTCCGGTCGTTTCGGAACGGATCACGATCACAGTCGAGTAGGGGAAAATACCTCATAGCGCCCGGCAGGCCCGGTTCTTGTCCTGCCGGGTCGACTGTTTACTGCTTCATGCGGCAGCAAAACGGGTAGAAGGGCGCGGACAGGCCCGGTGCGCCGGTGGGGGTGAAGGTGAAATCGCCCACGGCGCCGCGTTCGTCGGTGCAGCCGCCGGGTGTATAGGCAATGGTGCCGGTGACCGGGTGGCTGGTTTCGAGCAGCCAGGGGTTTTCGGTAATGAACATGACGGTGCCCGGCGTGGTCTTTATGCCGTCGCCGGAAAAGGCATCGATGAACCCGGCGCTCATGTCACCATCGCACTTCAGTTCCAGTGCCCAGTTGGGCTCAAAGCCGGAGGAGATCATGGTCTGTCCGCTCACGAGCAGACGATTGCAGAAACAGCCGGGCCTGACGGGCCGGACAATGCTGCAATCGGGACAGCACCATTTTGCACCTGTGAGGCACGTCAAAGCAGTCAGCGGCTTCCTGTCCATCTCAGGGTTGCGCACTTCAGACAGGGGTTGTATCGAATTTTCGGAGCGCGGTTGGGGGGCTGACTGCCGAAACAGGGGACGATCGCGATGACAGGTCAGGAAATCGCGCGGGAACGCGCGCAGGAGGATGCTGCCGGAGTTCCGGCGGAGACGCTTCGCATCGCACCGTTCATTTTTACCGGGACCGCCAGCGAATATTTCCGGATCTGGATCGTCAACCTGTTCCTGACCATCATTACGATCGGCATTTATTCGCCCTGGGCGAAGGTTCGGCGGCTCAAGTATTTCTACGGCAACACGTGGCTCGACGGGCATAATTTCGATTACGTCGCCAACCCCAAGAAGATACTCGTCGGTCGCCTGATCGTGGTAGGAGCGATCATACTCGTCAACGTGCTCGTCAACATCAGCCCGGTCTTCGCGATCCTCGTCATTCCCTATCTCATCGCCTTCCCGTGGATCTTCAACAAATCGATGGCCTTCAATGCGCGCATGACCGTATACCGGAATGTCCGCTTCGGCTTCGGCGGCAGCTATGGTGGAGCCCTCAAGAGCTTTGTACTTTGGCCGATTGCGGCCTATCTGACGGCTCTCCTGCTGTCTCCCTTCATGTTCCGTGCATGGAACCGCTATATCGGATCCAATACGCGCTGGGGCGCGGCCGGCTTCAGCACGGTGGCCGGTGTCGGCCCCTACTACGGCAATTTTGGTCGGACCCTGCTTTTCGGTTTGTTGTTGACCATCGCCCTTGTCGCCCTGTTGTTAGGAAACCCTGGCATGGTTTGGTCGATCGTGGCGAGTGCACTGATGTACCCGCTGATATTCGGCCTGATTTTCTACCATTCCGCAGGGGTCAGAAACATTGCTTTCAACTCGACGGTGCTCGATGGCCGGCACAAACTGAAGTCCCGGCTGATCCGCGGGCGTTACTTCTGGATCATGATCACCAATTTCATTGCCACCGTCCTGTCCCTGGGTCTTCTGCGTCCCTGGGCTGCGACCCGCACCTGGCGCTATCTTGCCGACAACACCGCGCTCGAGATCGACGGCGATCTGGATTTGATCGTCGATGCGCAGCAGGCCGAGGGCAATGTCGCCGCGGCGGAGTATTTCGACATCGAGGGCATCGATTTCGGCTTGTGAGGACGCGATGACGGAAGGCGTGGTGGAAGAGGGCGAACCGGTCAGCGGTCGGTATTTTGAGCCGGGCTCGGCCCGCGCCTTTCCCGCGACCATGACCATCTCGAAAGACTTCGCCACGATCCGCTTCGAGCGTGATGGCGTCGCAAAATGCTCGGTTCGCGAGATTCGGGGCGTCGGAGCACGTCTCGGCTCGGTGCCGCGCCGGATCGAACTTGAGGGCGGGGCGCTGTTCGAGGCGCCAGCCGATGCCGAGATCACGGTCGGTCCAGGCCGTGCGAGTCCGATGCTCGCCCGGGTGTTCCGGCTCGAAAGCAGCTGGCGCACAGTGGCCATTCTCGTGGTGGCCACCTCCGTGCTTGTCGCCGTGATCTTCCGGTACGGAATGCCGGTGATGGCCAACGTGGCGGCACGGGTGACCCCGGCGCCGATCTCGGCAATCATGGATGCGGGCACTCTCGAAACCGTCGACCGCACGCTTTTTTCGGCCACGGAACTCTCCGCCGCGGAACAGCGCGACTTGACGGAGCGGTTTACGACCCTGGCGCCGCATGCCGATACCGGATCGCGGGACCTCGTGCTCTTGTTCCGGTCGAGCCCGTTGATCGGTGCCAATGCATTCGCGCTGCCCGGGGGCACCGTGATCATGACCGATGAGCTCATCGCTGTGGCGCGTGACGACGATGAGATCGATGGCGTTCTGGCGCACGAGATTGCTCATGTAGAGGCACGTCATACGCTGCAGACCATCTACCGCGCCGCGGGCCTCGCGATCATGGTCGGCGTCATCGCAGGCGATTCGGGTCAGATGGTCGATACGCTGCTATCGCAGGCGGCGGCCTTGCAGCAGCTCTCCTACAGCCGGGCGTTCGAGATCGAGGCAGACCTGCGAAGCGTCGAACTGATGCTTGCAGCCGGCGAGGGGCGCAACCCGTTGGCCTTCATCGACCTGCTCGACCGTTTGGTCGAGGAAATGGCTCCCGGCGCAAGCGAGCAGGAGGAAGGTTTCTTCTCAACCCATCCGGGCAACCCGAACCGCCGTGAAACCGTTCTCCAACATGCCCGATCCCTTGGCTGGGACGGCTGATATCGGTCATTCGATACGGCAGCAAAACGGGTAGAAGGGCGCGGACAGGCCCGGTGCGCCGGTGGGGGTGAAGGTGAAATCGCGCACGGCGCCGCTTTCGTCGGTGCAGCCGCCGGGTGTATAGGCAATGGTGCCGGTGACCGGGTGGCTGGTTTCGAGCTGCCACGGATCTTCCGTCGCAAAGCTGATGCTGCCCGGCGTGGTCTGGATGCCGTCGCCGGAAAAGGCATCAATGAAACTGGCGCTCATGCCGCCATCGCACATCAGTTCCAGCGCCCAGTTAGGCTCAAAGCCGGAGCAGATCATGGTCTGCCCGCTTTCCAGCAGGCCGTTGCAGGAGAGGTCTGCGGCACTCGACATGACCGGATGGGACAGAGTGAAGGCGAGGGCCAGGCAAAATGGTCTGGCCATGGTCTGGGCACGCATCATGGTTGATCTCCCTGATCCCGGTGCAGCTCCCCGAGGGATAAGCATAGCACGGACTCATGGCAGGATGAACTGCCTCTAGCGGCCAGGGGTGGCCCGACGGCAGTGGCGAGGTCACGACGGGTCGGGTAGCGGTTCATATTTTTTGATTGGCTCATCAAGGGTGTGTTGGGTATGGCTGTGCACGAATCCCGTCCTTGCCGGAGCGCCCCATGACCCTGCCGATGTTTCCCGCCCAAGCCCCTGACCTGCCTGAGATCCGGCCCGCGCGGCGCATCAAGGGCGAAGTCTCGATGCTGCTGGCGGCACTGGGAGGCGATTTTCTCACCGAAGCGGTTGCTTCGCTGGAGATGGGCTACGAGGGCATCAAAGGCGATTTCCACGCAGGATCGACGCGCAAGTCCGGCAGCCGCGAGCCCTGGTACCCGCGCGGCACCGAGATGCGCAACGAGCGGCAGGTGTCGATTGTCGCCACGGACGAGCTCGCCATTGCTGCTGCCGGCATGGGCATCGAGCGGATCGAGCCGGGCTGGATCGGGGCAAATCTGGTGATCGAGGGGATCCCGCTGCTGTCGATGTTGCCGCCGCGCACGCAGCTGTTTTTCGAGGGCGGCGTGACGCTCCGGATCGATGGCGACAATGGTCCGTGCCGCATTGCGGGCGCCCGTATCGCCCAGAATTACCCGGACAAGGACGAAACCAGCCTGGCGCTCGGTTTCGTCAAGGCGGCGAAGCGGCGGCGTGGCCTCGTCGCCTGGGTAGAGAAGCCCGGCGTGATCCTCCAGGGCGAAAAGGTCACGGCGCATGTCTGGGAGCAGTGGATCTATCCGGCAGGGTAAGTTCCGGCACGCCGATTCCGGTGGGTGACATCGGCAAGCGCGTGCGACGCCATGGACCGATGTCCGGGCGACTTACGGTTTCTCGAGAGCGACATAGCGCTTGCCACGGCTTCGGAAATGACATAAACATATCTTTATGTCATTTTGAGGTCTGCGCATGCTGTCTTTGTCCCCCCTCACCCTCGAGGAAAGCGTCGAGGTTCTCAAGGCCGCCGGCGAGCCGACGCGTCTCAGGCTGATTGCGCTGCTGAGCCATGGCGACCTGACGGTCAGCGAGATGACCGAAGTGCTCAGCCAGTCGCAGCCCCGGATCTCGCGGCATCTCAAGCTCCTGGGCGAAGCGGGGCTGGTCGAGCGCTACCAGGAAGGCGCCTGGGCCTATTTTCGCCTGACGCGTGACGGCGCGCGGGCAAAGCTGATGCAACAGACGCTGACTGCCACTTCGACTTCGGATCCCTCCCTGGCGCGTGATGCGGAACGGCTCGCGACAGTCAAGCAGGCCCGGGCCAGCCGGGCCGAGGCCTATTTTTCCGCCAATGCGGAAAGTTGGAACGACCTGCGCAGCCTTCATGTCTCGGATGATAAGGTCGAGGCAGAAATCCTCGATCTGATCGGGCGCACGCCATTTGACGGGCTTCTGGATCTCGGTACCGGTACCGGCCGCATGCTGGAACTGCTGGCGGACCGTTACCGCCGCGCGATCGGCATCGATTCAAGTCGCTCGATGTTGTCGATCGCCCGGACGCAGCTCGACGAAGCCGGCATCACTCATGCCTCGGTGCGGCAGGGTGACATCTTGAATCTGTCGCTCGAGCGCGAAAGTTTCGATGTGGTGACGATCCACCAGGTGCTCCACTTCCTGCATGATCCGCTGCCCGCGATCACCGAAGCCGCACGCATGCTCAGACCGGGCGGCCGGGTGGTGATCGTCGATTTCGCCACGCACGACTACGAAGAGCTTCGAACCGAACATGCCCATGCCCGGCTTGGCTTCAGCCAGCGGCAGGTGGCCGACTGGATGGAGCAGTGCGGGCTGACGGTGGAGAAGATCGTCGACCTTCCGCCCGATACAGGCGCCGCGCGCGCGCTGACGGTGACCCTGTGGCTTGCCCGCGACCCGCGCCTTCTCATTGCCAGTGACACCCCTTCTTCAAGCACAGGAACCACCTGACATGACCAGCTCCTTCCGCTCCAGCGCAGAAGCTCTTTCCGAACGGATCAAGGTGTCGTTCGAGTTCTTCCCGCCGAAGAACGGCGACATGGAGAGCCAGCTGTGGGAGAGCATCAGCCGGCTTGCGCCGTTCCAGCCGGATTTCGTCTCGGTGACCTATGGCGCCGGAGGCTCGACCAAACAACCGACGCTGAACACCATCACCCGGATCAGCAAGGAAACCGACCTGGCACCGGCAGCACATTTGACCTGTGTTGGTTCCGACAAGGCGAGCGTGGATGCGGTGGCACGCGAATTCCAGGCTGTCGGCGTCAATCATTTCGTGGCGCTGAGGGGCGACCCGCCGGAAGGCGTGGGGGCAGCCTACAAGCCGCATCCGAACGGCTATGCCAATGGCGCCGAGCTGGTGGCGGGCCTGCGCGCGATCGCGGATTTCGAGATCTCCGTTTCAGCCTATCCCGAGCGACATCCCGAAAGCCCGGATTTCGCCACCGACATCGACATGCTCAAGCGCAAGGTCGATGCCGGAGCGACCCGCGCCATTACCCAGTTCTTTTTCGACAATGACATTTACGAACGCTATGTCGAGCGGGTGCGGCGCGCGGGCATCTACATCCCGATCGTGCCGGGCATTCTGCCGATCCACAATTTCGGCCAGGTAGCGCGGTTCTCGAAGCTCTGCGGGGCTTCGGTGCCGGACTGGCTGGCGCGGCGCTTCGACGGGCTGGAAAAGGACCCCGATACGCGCGCTCTGGTGGCCGCAGCAATGGCCGCCGAACAGGTCAATGACCTGGTCGAGCGCGGGATTGACGATTTCCACTTCTACACGATGAACCGGGCGCAACTCGTCTACGCCATCTGCCACATGCTCGGCTTGCGCGGTGACGAGGCCGGCAGCGGGGAGAGCGGTTCGGTCGGGGCCGCGGCCTGACCCGGTTCAGGGCCGGGCGAAGCCCTGCACGGTCAGTGCGCAGGTCTGCCACACACGAAACGGGAGCGCCGAAACGCTCCCGTCTGTAACTCTATTCAATGCGCTTCAGGTCTAGATGAAGAGCATTGCTCCAACAAAAATGAACGCTGCACAGATCACAAGGGCATTGAGCGACTGCGTAAATCCCATGGTGGTCCTCCATCGCGTTGATGGTTAAATGATAGTCATGGCTTCGGCTTCGTGGAAAGCAAAATCGTTGCTGCAGTGCAGCTAGAACGAAGCAAATTCATCCTGGCAAAGCTGTCAGTGCGCTGTAATTAAAAGATTATTAGAGAATTCATAAATTGTTAAGAAATTGCTAAATACAGCTCAATAGTGTAAAATCCTCTCCTGCACGCAACTGCTGTTGCCGTATTTCCGCCGCAAACGAATTGCCAGTTCGCGGCTCCTCGGCGACGGGCGGAGCCCGGAGCGGGAGCTAAGATTCTGAGTTTTTTGCCACAACCGGGCCTGGCTGGTGGCGCGATGAGGGAATCAGGCCCGGAATGCCCGCTCCAGCATCGCCGCGACGGCGAGCAAGGTCTTGTCCTGGCCAAACCGGGCGACAGCCTGAATGCCCAGCGGCATGCCCGCCTCATCCCTGAAACCGGGAATGTTGATCGCCGGTGTCCCCATCAGCGTCCAGAGCTTGTTGAAGCGGGGATCGCCGGTGGTCTCCAGCCCCAGCGGCGCGGCTCCTGGTGCGGAAGGCGTGAGCAGAATGTCGACTTCCCTGAACAGGGCGCTGGTGGCATTGCGCCCGTGCTTGGCCCGTCGGCGGGCCGCGTCGTAATCCGACGGGGCAATCGCCTGGCCGGCCTCGATCGTGCGCACCAGGACCTGGCTCATCTGCTCGCGATAGCGGGCAAGGTCCGGCCCGCAGGCCAGCCCTGCCTCATGGTCCTGAATGGTCTTGTGGGCGTCGCGAGCCCGTGCAAGGGCTTCAGGCTCCCCGATCTCGCCGACATCGAAACCCGCATCCGCGGCCAGGTCCGCGGCCCTTTCCAGCGCCGAGCGCATCGCGGGGTCCGCGGTTTCCAGCTGGGCACACCGGTATAGCCCGACACGGATGTTTGCAGGATCAAAACCAGGGAATTCGCCGGGTACAGCGAGGTCGCGTCCGGTCAGCAGCGCTGCCAGCAGGGCCACATCCTCGACCCCGGCGGCAAACAGGCCGACGGTGTCGAGCGATGGCGAGAAATGCTTCATTCCGGTGGTCGGCAGGAGGCGAAAACTCGGCTTGTAGCCGGTGACGCCGCAAAAGGCTGCCGGGCGCACCACGGAGCCGCCGGTCTGGGTGCCGATGGCGGCGGGAATCATGCCCGCGGCGACTGCGGCAGCCGAGCCGGAAGAGGAGCCGCCGGGAGTATGGGCGGGATTGCGCGGATTGACGGTTGGCGCCGGACTGAAGAAGGCGAACTCGGTGGTCGCTGTCTTGCCGATGATGCTGGCGCCACGTCTGCGGGCGAGCTCGACGATTGCGGCGTCAACCAGAGGCTGAAACCCCTCATAGGCGATCGAGCCGAACGTGGTCGGCTGGTCGAAGCTGTCGAAAATATCCTTGACGCCGATGGCCACCCCGGCGAGCGGACCGTCGCCAGGAACCGCAGAGGGAGGGGCCAAATGGGTGAAGGCCCTGATGCGGTCATCGTTCCGGGCAATGGCATCGCGGCACAGGGCGACCATCAGTTCGGGCTTGGCCTTGCCCGAATCGCGCGCCTTGATCAGGCTCGCAAGGCTCATCATCCGATTGGTGTCCATTCTGCCCCCCTGCAGCGGGACGGCAATCAGACCGGTCCCTTGCGTCTTATGCCGAGACGGTTGTCCAGTGACAAGAGGCCAAGCGCAATGAGGCCAAGTCCGAGCGCTTCGGTGAGAGACAGGGTTTCGCCGAGAAACAGAATCCCGAGCAGAATTGCGGCGGGGGGCACGAGCAGCGTGACCAGCGAGGCGGAGGTGGCGCCGGCTGTGCTCAGAATGCGGAAGAAGACTATATAGGCAAAGGCGGTCGAGAGCAGCGCCAGCGCGAGGATGGCCGCGATGACGTCGAGCGGCGGTACTGGCAGGGCCCAGGGCTGATCGACAATCGAGGCGAGCGGCAACATGATGAGGCTCGAGGCGGTCAGCTGACCGGTAGCGGTGATGGGTGGCGACACCCCCTTGAAGCGTTTGCCGAAGGAGGCGGCGAAACCGTAGGAAATCGCTGCGCCGACAACGGCGAGCTTGGCCCAGAGCGGGCTGTCGGCGATGCCGAGCGCTGCCGGGCCGATGAGCAGGACCATGCCCGCAAGCCCCAGCGCGCAGCCGATCAGCTTGGCCGCCGTGATCTTCTCGTCGGTGGTGAAGACCTGCGCCACCAGCACGGCCCACAAGGGCGTGGTGGCGTTAAGGATCGAAGCGAGGCCGGAGCCGATCTCGGTCTGGCCGAGGAAAATCAGCGTGAAGGGAATGGCATTGTTGATCAGGCCCATGATGAGAAGCGCGCGCCAGTGGCTCGTCAGGGTCTGGTAGAAGCCGGGCATGCGGCCAAAGGCCAGATGCAGCGCGATCGCAGCCAGCGCCACACGGAACAGCACCAGTGACATCGGCGGCACATGCTGTACGGCAATGCGCCCGAAAAAGAACGAGCCACCCCAGATGAAGCCGAGCAGGACAAGCAGACCCCAGGTGGCGAGATCCATGGAACGATTGGCAGACTGCGGCATTGGATTTTCCTTGTTGTACGCGCGGCTGCTTGCCACACGGACACGGTCCGCACCACCCGAAATCAGCCCGTGCGTCGATACAGTGTCATTTGCCGGTCGCCCGGCCTGTTGATAGTGTCGCGAACCAATCTGGAGACGCCATATGCAACGATTCGCCACCGGAACCGATGCCGCCCTCGAGTTGAGGCCGGATCAGCCGCTCTATTGCTTCCGCCCCGAGGTGCTCAAGCAGGACGCGCGCCAGTTCATGAAGCTGTTCCCCGGCGATACGGCCTATGCGGTGAAGACCAATGGTGAGCCGATGGTGCTGAAAACACTGGTGGATGCGGGGGTGAAGATCTTCGACGTCGCCTCGCCGGGCGAATTCGAGGCGGTGCGGGCGGCGTCACCCGATGCGGAGATGCTCTACATGCATCCGGTCAAGGCGCAGTCCGATATCCGGCTGGCGCTGGAGAAATACGGTATCCGGGTGATGTCGCTTGATCATGAGGACGAGATCGCCAAGGTTCTTCGTATCGTGCGGGCGCTCGATCTGGACCCGGCATCGATCAGCATCTTCGTGCGGCTGCAGACCAAGGGGCATGCGATGTACGAGCTGTCGAAGAAATTCGGCGCCGCACCCGGCCATGCGGTGGAGCTGGTGCAGCGGCTCGACAAGATCGGCTTCAAGGTGGGGCTCTGTTTTCATGTCGGCAGCCAGGTTGAGGAGGCCGAATCCTACGAGCTGGCGCTCAAATCAGCCGACTGGGTGCGCAACCGGGCCGGAGTCGATCTGGTCGGGCTGGATGTTGGCGGCGGCTTTCCCGCTGTCTATGGCCACGACCCCAACCGCAAGGCCAAGCAGATGCCGCCGCTTGAAGAACTGATGGGCGAGCTCAGATCGAACATCACCGAATGGGCGTTTGACGACATGCCGCTGGTCGCCGAGCCGGGCCGCGTAGTGGTGGCGCGCGCGTTCTCGCTGATCGTGCGGGTGCTTTTGCGCAAGGGCCGCAGGCTCTACATCAATGACGGCATCTGGGCCTCCCTGTCGGACAGCTGGACCGGCAAGATCACGCTGCCGGCGCGCTTCATCCCGGACCCGGCGCGCAAGATTCGCAAGGGCAAAGCTGAAAATGTGGTGCCGTTCAAGGTCTGCGGGGCAACCTGCGATTCCGTCGATATCCTGTCGCGACCGTTTTGGCTGCCGGAGACGGTGGATACCGGCGACTGGATCGAGATCGGCCATATCGGGGCCTATTCGCTGTCGCTTCGAACCCGCTTCAACGGGTTTTATCCCGATGATTTTGTCGAAATCACCACGCCCTTCGGCAATGAAGGCGCGCCGGATGGTTTTGCCAGCCTTGAGACGATGGCGGACTGAGCGGAACCAATTCCGCCGCTCGCGGGTTGACCGGTGCCGGCATCGCGGCGCCGGGCGGTCCAAGCCTGGCCGGTCTTGAAGTTGTCGGCGCTGCTGCCGAGCACTTCAGGAAGGACGCCAAGAATGGAAAATCCGCTGTTTTTCGATGACTGGGCCGGAATTGGCCGCGTCCTGGTTACCGGCATACTGGCCTACGCAGCGCTGATCGTGATGCTGCGGACATCGGGCAAGCGGACGCTGAGCAAGTTCAACGCGTTTGATTTCATCATCACCATCTGCCTGGGCTCGATGCTGTCCTCGATCATCATCACCAGGTCGGTGCCGCTGGTTGAAGGGATCGTGGCGCTGGCGCTGCTGATTTCGCTGCAATTTGGCATCACCTGGCTGTCGGTGCGCTTCAAGCCGGTTGAAAACCTGATCAAGAGCGAACCCAGATTGCTGGTTCATCGCGGGGTCTACCAGGAGGCGGCGATGTGGCGGGAACGGGTGCCCGTCGAGGAAATCATGGCGGCGCTGCATGAGAACGGCAAGACGGACCTTACGGCTGATACATCCGTGGTGCTTGAGACCGACGGGTCATTGAACGTGTTCGAGGCCGCCTGACGGGGATCGGTGCCGCCTGTTACACCGCGCGCATCTGTCGCGCGGGACAGGGCGGAAGGCTGCGGTATAGTCATGTCCAACTGCCGCCCTGTTCACCGCCAGGAAGCCGTATCATGCCCAAGCTGATCCGTTTCGTGCTCCTCAACTCTGCCGTTGGCGTGCTGATCGGCTGGCTTGTGGCAGGGGCGGTGGTCTACTTCAACATCAATGGTTTCGGTGATCTTATGCTCGGATCCTCAAGCCGAATTGCGGCGGTCTTGATCCTGCTGGTGTCCTTCGGTTCCACCTTCGGATTTGCGGTGGTGGCGACGGCCGTGATGCTGATACCGGTCGACAAGGACGAGTTCGACAAGCTGTGATCTCGAGCATTTCCGGCGAGCACGGGCCGCCTCCCATGCTCCATCTCTTTGTTTGACGCAGTTCCGGACACAAAACCGGTTCCCATTCTTGCTGGAATAGCTCAAACGGACGAACAGCAAGAAGCCACGCTTACCAGCTGGCGAGCGTGGCCCTGTCAGTTTCAATGCACTGCACTCAGGCGGCGCGGGCTCTCGGGGCGTGGGCTGGTTGCGAGCCGGCCTGGCCGCTGATCTGGAAGCGGGAGATGGCCTGGTTGAGGGATTCGGTCTCGCCGAAGACCGTGTGCACGGCGGCCGTGGTTTCCTCGACCATGGCGGCGTTCTGCTGGGTGACCTGATCCATCTGGTTGACGGCCGTGTTGATCTCCTGGATGCCCGAGGACTGTTCTTGCGAGGAAGTGACCATGGCGCTGACATTTGAGTTGATCGACTGGACATGACCGCCAATCTTCTGCAGGGCTTCGCCCGTGCGGGTCACCAGAGTGACGCCGGACTGGACATGGGCTTCGGATTTTTCCAGCAGCGTGTTGATCTCCTTGGCGGCGGTGGCCGAACGCTGGGCCAGCTCCCGCACTTCCTGGGCGACCACAGCGAACCCGCGACCGGCTTCACCGGCGCGCGCGGCCTCGACACCGGCATTGAGCGCCAGCAAATTGGTCTGGAAAGCGATCTCGTTGATCACGCCGATAATCTGGGCCACCTGCCTGGACGAGGTCTCGATCTCGCTCATCGCGGTTACGGTGTCGCTGACAATGGTCTCGGATTCGCTGGCGACGCTCGAAGCCTCGCCGACCATGCGGCCGATTTCCGTGGCGCGCCTGTGCGCTGCCTGGACCGTCGAAGTGATTTCTTCGAGGGCTGCGGCGGTCTGCTCCAGCGAGGCTGCCTGCTGCTCGGTCCGGCGCGACAGATTGTCGGTCGAACTGCGGATCTCCGCCGTGCCCTGTCCGATGTTGCCAGAGCTGGTAGAAATGGTCGCGAAGGCGGTTTCGAGGCTTTCGATGGAGGTGTTGAAATCGCGGCGCACAGCTTCGAGCGTCACGGGGAAGGGCTTGGTGATGCGGAAAGCTAGATTGCCCTCTGCCAGCTTGCCCAGACCTTCGGCCAGGGCGGAGACGGCTTCCTGCAGCTGCTGCGCCTGGCGGGCTTTCTCGGCTTCGTTGGCCGCGCGCTCTTCCTCGGAGGCAAAGCGGGTTTCCTCGGCTTCGTTCTCGAGATCGATGTTGCGCTGCGCGGAGCTGCGGAACACTTCCACGGCCTTGGCCATGGAGCCGAGCTCGTCGGAGCGCTTGGTGAAGGGAACTTCGGTCTTCAGGTCACCCTTTGCCAGCAGTCCCATATAGTCAGTCATGCTGGCCAGCGGGCGATAGATCATCGGCCTGCTGATCAGCGAGATTGCGCCGGCGATAAGGATCATCAACAGGAAAACGGCTGCTGCCGCCCATTGTCCGGCAATGGCTATGGCATTGTAATCGGAGCGGTCAACGGCGACGACGGCGACGCCGATGGTGTTGCCTGAGACATCGGCAATTGGAAACACGGTATTGGCGTAGACGCCCTCGGTGCCCGGCATCGTCTCGAAAGCAACCCGCTTGCCGTTGAGGTCTGCAAGGCCGAGAGATTTCATCGGATCCAGGCCGGGGGGCAATGTGGTGCCTATCTCTTTCAGGCCTTCGCTGCTGATGGCGTAGATCGCGGCCGGGTTGCCGGTGTTGCGGGTAAATTTCTCGACGAAGCCTGAATGCAGGCTCAAGCCGAACTCGACCGAACCGATGTGCTTGCCATCGTGCGAAATCGGGGCCAGGCCACGGATGCCGATGCCGGCGACCCCGGCTTCAAGCCCGGACAGGCTGGCCTTGGTCGAATTGACCTGCAGCACCGTGTTGCGGAAGCCGGAGAGATCGTCGCCGAATTTTTCCGGCTTGTGTACCCGCAGGAACGAGGTGGCCGGGGGAAGGTGGAACTGGAACTGGCGGACGTCATATTCACTCTTGAGCATCTCAAAAGAGTTCTTGAACTCGGTAGCCAAGGTGTCGCGATCGAGCGCTGCAAAGGATTGCCGGACGCTTTGCTGTTCGGCCACCAGCTTGGCCAGCATGGTTGCCGCGCGCTGCGAGGCGGAAAGCTCGGACTGGAACTCGGTCTCGACACTGGCCAGCTTGTCCTGCATGGCCTGGGAGACAAAGCGCTCGCTCAGCGAGTAGACCGTACCAGCCACTGCAATAGCTGAAATCAGTGCTCCACCGAAAAGCAGCGTGTTGAACTTGCTGCTGATGTTCATCTTGATCATGGGATGGTCCTTGTTGCTTCGGCACCCTACGGACCGGCGTGACGTCACGGGCCGCAAGCGTGAAAAGGGGAGATCCGAAATCCTGACCCGGGGCCATCCCGAATCAACAGCATCCGTGACAGGCGAAATCTGATCCGGAAGCGCTGATGACAGGTTTTCTGGATGCTTGAGTCATTCAAACATAATTATATTTGCATTCGTACTTGATCCCAAACCCGTTGATTTTCCGTAAACCACGATCGGGCAACGGCAGAAGGAACAGAGGCGGTAATTGGGGACAGAGATGGCCGGCAGGCGGCGCCCGTGTGCTGGCCTATGCGGTGTTGTTCGTGATGCTTAGTTTGGGCAAGCGGACGCTGAGCAAGCCCAATGGATTCGATTTCATCGTCACAATCTGGTGTTAGCTTCCGTTGATGGTACGCGCGGTCTGGGTCTGCAGATGGTTGAAGAACACTTCCGCAGCCATCGCCAGATAGGAGATCAGCAGCACTCCGACATAGGTCGAGTGTTCAAGCAGCTCCGCGCGATCGCCGACAATCACATCGAAGACGGCAAAGCCCATGAAGCACAGGATCGACAGTGCAACGCCGAGATCGGCAAGCCTGATCGACCCCGGAAGTTGCCGGACCAGCTGGGTTAGCGCCCGGAAGAACAGCGCGGCCAGCGCCAGTTCCACGATTCCGGCAAAGACCAGTGTTGGCCAGACCATCGGCTCCGGGAAGGCTAGGCGGTCGAAATACATGCCGAATTTCTCGATCCGGTCGTTGCCCCACCAGTGAAACAGGCCGAGATGGGTGCGTGCAAGAAACTTGTCGAGACCGTTAAGCAGCCAGAACATCATCCAGAAGCTGCAGATGGTCAGGGTGATCGGGCGTCTGACGAGCGCGAGAAGGGGGCTGGGGGCGGCGGTGGCGCGCGGTGATGTCGGCATCCGATTACGTGCCTCTTCATGGTTTGAGCTGTGAAGGAGCCTACCACCAGACAGTTACGCGGCGTTGAACCGATATGGTTGGCGAAAGATGAACGTCTTTAGGCGTCTGCGATCCTGTCTCAACCCAAACCAAAGGGGCAGTTTCCTGACTGGTTGCGCCTTGAGTTCGTTTCCCTTCTGCAACAAAGCACACTAGGTTAAGGGCTTGAGGGAGCTTTTGATGGAAGACGAAATCTCGGATGCGGTCGGAGCGGTTGGCGGCGCGGTGGAACAGGCCGTCGCCCAGGTGGTCGAGCAGGCCGGTCACGGCGGGCATCATGGCGATGCGATGCTGGCGATCGCCGTTGCCGTTGCCATCGCGGCGTTGATGGGGCTGGGTTTCATGCGGCTCAGGCAGCCGCCGCTGGTGGGGTTCATCCTCGCCGGCCTGGCGCTCGGCCCCACCGGGCTGGGCGTGATTTCGACATCGGAGAACGTGTCGCTGCTGGCCGAGCTTGGCGTGATCGTGCTGCTGTTCTTCATCGGCATGGAATTGTCGATCAAGGCGTTCGTGCTCAGTCTCAAGCAGGCCGTGATCGTTGCCGGAGGGCAATTGTTCGCGTCAATGGTGCTGGCGGCTCTGCTGGCTTTCCTGCTTGAGGCCAGCCCGTCGGAAACTCTCATTCTGGGCTTCATCATCGCGCTGTCGAGCACCGTGGTGGCGATGAAGATGCTGGACGAGATGGGGGAGCTGCGCGGTGCGTCGGGCCGGGTGGCGGTCGGTGTTCTGATCGCGCAGGACATTGCCGTGGTACCGATGCTCATCCTGGTCTCGAGCCTTGGTGGCGATGGCTTTGATCTCGGCGAGGTGACGTTCAAGGTGGTGGTCGCGGTGGCGTTGCTGGCCGGTCTGCTGTGGTGGTTCGGCCGCAATCCGAAACTCAAGCTGCCCTTTGCCGAAGCGATCGAGGACAATGTCGACCTGCTGGCGATCGGCTCGCTGGCGCTGTGCTTTTCAGCCGCCGCCCTGTCGGGTCTTGCCGGTCTGTCGCCGGTCTACGGCGCTTTTCTTGCCGGCATCATCGTTGGCAACTCGACGCTGCGCAGCCGGGTCATTCCGGTGATCGAACCGATCCAGAGTATCCTGCTGGTGGTGTTCTTCCTCTCCATCGGCCTGCTGATTGATTTCGACTTCATTTTCGAGAACATCGCGCTGGTGCTGGCAGCGGCGCTGCTGGTGGTGGGGCTGAAGACGGCACTCAACATCTTCCTGCTCAGGATCACTGGCTCAGACCCGAAGACGGCGCTCTTGGCCGGGTTGTCGATGGCGCAGATCGGCGAGTTTTCCTTTGTGCTCGCGGCGGCCGGATTTGCTTCCGGGGCGTTCGGCTCGGACATCTACCGGCTGGCGATCGCGGTGACGGCGATCTCGCTCTTGGTGTCGCCGATCTGGTTCAACCTGATGGAGCGTGTCGAGGACATCGCCACCGAAGGACTGGTGTCTTACAAGCAGGCACTAGCGCAGGCCTATGAGGACGAGCTGGACGGTGTGGAAAACGTGGTCTGGGCGACGAGGGCGCGCTACCGGGCAGTGCGCTTTGCGCTGTACCAGCGAAGGGCCCGCCGCGCGGGTGGCAAACCGGCCCCGCGGTCCGGAAGCGAGGCCGGGCCGGTTGCGGCAGAAGCCGCCGGTCCAGAAGGTTCGGAGGAAGGTGCGGGTCCCGAGGAGAACCGTCCGGGACCGCCGCCGCCTGCGATCAACGAGGCTGCGGCAGGACCACTGCACGCGGACCCGGATCAAGCCACCGCAAACGAGCCTGAGGGAGACGCGCCCGTAGCGGACAGTGCGGAACCCAAAAAGTCCTAGAGCTGGTTGAGCAGGGACTGATCCGGCCAGCCATCGGCGGGCAGGCCGAGACGGAGCTGTTCGGCGCGGACGGCTGCGCGGGTGCCGCCGCCGAGAATGCCGTCGATCTTGCCGACATCATGACCACGGGCCTGAAGCTTTTGCTGCAGCTGTTTCATGGCGCCGTCGTCAAGGCCGTTTCCGGGATTGCCGGCATCATAGGGCTTGGCGCCGGCCAGCCTTGTGGCGAAATAGGCGGCCGAAGTCGTGTAGATGAAGCTCTGGTTCCATTCGAGATAGATCGAGAAATTCGGAAAGGCCAGAAAGGCAGGTCCGTTGCGCCCCTGCGGGAAGAGCAGGTCGGCGGGCAGGTTCTGCGAGGTGGGCACGCCGTTGGGGAAAGTGACGCCGAGCGCGGTCCAGTCGTTCAGTGTCATGTCGCTATTGAGGCCTGATTTTTCATAGGGAAAATTGCCCGATGGCACTTTGACTTCGGCAAACCAGGGTTCCCCGGCGCGCCAGCCCAGCGACTTGATGAAACGCGCGGCGGTCATGATCGCGTCTTCGGACGAAGTCTTCAGATTGACATGGCCGTCACCGTCTCCATCGACGCCGAATTCGATGATGTCGCGGGGCAGCATCTGCACCTGGCCGATCTCGCCGGCCCAAGCGCCGGTGGTTGCGTTCGGGTCGAGATCGCCGTGGCCGACCATCTCGATGGCGGCGATCAGCTGCGGCCGGAACAGCTCGGGCCGGCGGCAGTCATGCGCCAGTGTCGCCAAGGCATTCATGGTGTTGAAATCGCCCTGGACGGCGCCGAAATCGGTTTCCAGCCCCCAGAAGGCGGTGATGACGGCGGCAGGCACGCCATACTCGGCCTCGGCGCGGGCGAAGGTGTTGGCGTATTGCTTCATCTTTTTTGCGCCGACCTGCATGCGGTTGGAGCTGACCGAGCGTCTGGAAAATTCGAGAAAAGTCTGGCGGAACACGCCCTGGGCGCGGTCACGCGAGAGCACCTTGTTGTCGATCGAGGCATTGCGCAGCGCACGGGTTGCGACCTCGCCGCTGATGCCCTTGGCCATCGCCTCGGCTTGCACGCCTTGGAGAAACTGGGCGAAATTGCCGCCGCAGGCGGGCGCCTGGGCAAGGGCAGGGGTGGCGAAGATGGTTGAAATCAAAAGGGCAAATCGAAAGGTGCGTTTCATGATGGCGTCAACTCCTGAAGGGGTGGAGAAGGCACCCCAGATTTATGGCAATGATATGGTGTGATCCGAGCATATTCAGCCGCTCACGACCACAGGCAATGGTGTTAATGCGGCTTCGAGCCTGAATTCGGAGTTGGGAGGCGGCTGTGATCACGGCCCCCACAGCGCCGGCTGCATCCAGGCGTCCGGGAGCATCAGCTTTCCCTGACCTGGCGGCGGAACGGAGCCCGAGCTGAGTGATTGCCAGGCATCGCGGTACTCCTCGAGCAGGGGATAGGGCGGGGTGACGCCGGTTTCCTGACTGAAGCCGCTCCGCCCGTAATAGGCAGGATCACCGAGCACATAGACCTGTGCCACGCCGTCCTGTTTCAGCCGGCTCAGCCCTTCCCGGATCAGGGCGGTACCGACACCCTGCCTCTGCCATTCGGGCGCGACGGCGAGCGGCGCCAGCAGGGCGGCACGGGACTCGCTGCCAGTGATCGCGCCGGGAGTGAAAAGGATGTGGCCTGCCAGTGGACCACCGCCGATTGCCACCAGCGAGAGGATGCCGGGTTCTCCTGCAAGCAACGTCCGGACCAGCGGCAGAAGATCCTCGTCCGGAAAGGCGCGCGGATAGAGGCTCTCGATAGCAGGCAGATCGCTGTCCCGGCTGTCGCGGATTTCAAGACCGTGCAATGAACCCTCCTCTGTGTGGCATCACGTGCTCAAAGCTTAGGGCGGTGCAGTATGGTGAAACAAGGCGCTTTCTAGCGCGCGTATTTCTGCAGCCATTCCTGCCATTGGCTCTTGCTGCCGGCGAAGGCGTTGATGTCGGTATCGCCCTTGATGCCGGGCATCATGCCGGTGCCTGTGTATTGCCAGAACGTCCAGGGGTGGTTGGGATAGATGTCCTGCGGGTGGGCGGCGACGGAGCGCAGCCAGAACTGGTAGCCCTGAAAATGGCCGTCGAGGTTTTCACGGTGGAAGTCGACCGGGGTGTAGATGATCGGCCGTTTGCCGAAGTGACGTCCGACGATGTCCATCCAGATTTTCATTTCGGCGCGCACGGTTTCCGGGTCGGGGCGGGTGGTACAGGTCTTGGACGCGTGGTTCCACTCGACGTCAAGCACCGGAGGCATCTGGACGGATTCGCGCGGCACATTGGCGATGAACCAGGCTGCCTGTTCACGCGCCGGGCGGCAGAAATAGTAGAAGTGATAGGGCGCGTGGGGAATGCCGACCGCGCGGGCGCTGCGCCAGTACTCGGAAAAACGGCTGTCATTGTGATCACCGCCCTCGGTCGCCTTGATGAAGGCGACGCCGGCCTTGCGGACCTGGTTCCAGTCGATGTCACCCTGCCATTTGGACACGTCAATCCCGTGGACGGGATAGCGGTCGGGATGGTTCTTGCCGAAATCGACAGGCTTTCTGTCGCCGTAGCGGCCATCGCCAGGGGGTGGCAGCTTCTTGACGTCGGGTTTTATGGTTGAAGCGGCGCTCTTGGCAGCGCCGATCGGCTGGAGACCGTCCTCAAGGCTGCCGGAACTGCAACCGGTCAGGCCGATTGCGAGGGAGACCAGGACTGCGGGAAGGTTCCCCGGCCTGCGCGCGGGAGGTCGCGACGAAGTGGGGTCTGCCTGGGGTGCCAGCTTGCGCAATGAAAAATATTTTGTCGGAGCGGTCTGGCGGCTAGACATGGATTGGACTTCTGGCGAATCTTCGAGTGAAAACAGGATCTTGTGCCGGGTTCGCGCCGGCTCGCCTCCCGCCTGTGTCAGCTTCTTGCTGCACCAAAACGGGATTATAATCCGTGTTTAGTGGCAAATTCTTAAAAATTGAGTAACGCGTTAAACCAAATATTTACCCTCAGATTTTGCAGGTGACTTTTTGTTAAGCCATCACGGTGCATTGTGGCTCCCGGAACAGGAGTTTTTAGCATGATGCTGAAATCGTATGTGCCAAACGCATGCAAGCGATATGCAATCGCTGGTTTGGCAATTGCTCTGGTCACCCTGCTGGCTGCCAGTGCGTATGAGATGATTTTTGGTGCCGGCCTGGCGCATGGGGGGTATGAATTTCTTGCCAGTCCCTTCGGGCTGGCCGCGATTGCCGCCTCGCTTGGGGTCACCATTCTGGTTGCCGGTCTTGGCTATCGCCATGACCGTCTGGCGCGTCAGATCCGAAGCGAACGGGCCGCAACCGAACAGTTGCGCCAGGCAGCCTACCACGACAGTCTGACCGGTTTGCGCAATCGTCACGCGCTGAACGAGGACGTGCAGCGGATCATCCGCAACAAGACCGGTAACGCTGCGCCGGCCGCGCTGCTGCTGTTCGATCTGGATCGCTTCAAATCCATCAATGACACAATGGGGCACGTCGCAGGCGACTTGGTGCTCAAGACACTCGCGGACCGGTTGCTGAGTTACTGCAAGCCGGGTCAGCGGGTTTACCGGCTGGGCGGCGACGAGTTCGTGCTGCTGTGGGAAAGGGCGCCGGGTACCGAAACGATCTCAAACTTCTGCGAAGGTCTGGCAGCTTTCGTGTTTCGTCCGGTGGAAAGTCCGCTCGGGGTGATCGACACCGACGGCAGTATCGGCATTGCGGTCTCGGACGCCAGTGTGGCGACGCTCTCGGAATTGCTCAAACGCGCAGATCTTGCGCTTTACCATGCCAAGGAAAGGCCAGGGTCAAGCCACAGCTTCTTCACCCGCGACATGGACAGCGAGCAGCAGAAGCGGCTCCGGAGAGAAGCAGAGATGCGCGCCGGAGTGGACAAGGGAGAATTCCATGTCGACTTCCGGCCGGTATTGAGGGCCGGCACGCTGTCGATCAGCGGATTTACCGTGGAGCTGCGCTGGACCCACCCCGAGGAGGGAGACCTCGTTCAGTCCCAATTCATGGCGACGGCAGAGAGTAGCGGGCTGATCCTGCCGCTAGGCAAATGGATGCTTGAACGGGCGCTCGCGGATGCCAGCGGCTGGCCGGAAAAGGCGGACATCATCCTGCCGGTCTATGCGCTGCAGCTCCGCGACCCGGGCTTTGCGGCTTCGGTGATCGCGGCGATCGAGGCTGCTGACTTCGATCCGGACCGCCTGGTACTGGTCGTCCAGTCCAATGCGACCAGCACCGACGGCGCCATCGTGCTCGGCAATCTCGAGCGGCTGCGGGAGAAGGGTGTAAAGATTTCCGTGAGCGAGCTTGCGGCGAGCATTGCGGGACTGTCGATGACACGTGCATTCCCGGTCGACCGCGTCCATCTCGATCTCGCCGGGATCAGAAAGATCGCCGGCGAAGGGCGGCTTGTGCAGATGCTGACACTGCTCCTGCAACTTGCCTCTACTGTCGAAACGCCTGTGACGTTGAGCGGTGTCGACAGCCTTGAAGATCTCAAATGCGCGTGCGACGCTGGAGCGGAGCACGTGCAGGGCAAGTTTGCCGGGCCGCGGTTCTGCACGCTTCAGGCAGCCCGCTTTCCCATGGCGGCCGACGATCCGGCACCAATTGCCCGGTCGGCACTGGCGTTGCTCAGAACCGCCTGACCACGGTACGGCCCGGGCGGTTGCCGGTCCGATCCGCCCCGGTAATGGCTGCCGATCTCAGGGGCGGGCTCTGACAGGCCACCATTGCAATGCTTACAGTCGCCTTTGCGCATCCAACTGGATGCGCGGCGCTGATGAGACTCAGGCCTTGCCCGCGCCACCGGCTGTCGGCGTCGTCAGGATCACCGCCTCGCCGGCCTCAAGCACGGTCTGGTCGCACGCTTTCAGCGTCTCGATGCTTCCATCGCGGCGGCGGATCTCGGTTTTGCCGACCTGGCCTTCCCCACCACCATCGATGCCAAGCGGCGGGCGGTTGCGGTGCGACGACAGGATGGCGAGATCCATGCGCTCGAGAAAACGGATGGTGCGCCTGGTGCCGTTGCCGGCGCTGAATCGCCCGGTGCCGCCGGAGCCCTCGCGGATGTGGAAATCCTCGAGTTCGACAGGAAACCGCATTTCGAGGATTTCCGGGTCGGTGAGCCGCGAATTGGTCATGTGGACATGCACGCCGGATGTGCCCTCGAAGCCACGGCCCGAATTCTCGTAGCCGGCGGGCGAGCCCGAGCAGATGGTTTCGTAGTACTGGTACTTGTCGTTGCCGAAGGTCAGGTTGTTCATTGTGCCCTGGCTGTTGGCCAGCGCGCCGAGTGCGCCGAAGAGCGCATTGGTGACGTGCTGCGAGGTCTCGACATTGCCGGCTACGACGGCGCGCGGGTAGGCCGGTTTGAGCATCGAGCCCTCGGGGATGATGATGCGGATCGGCCTGAGGCAACCGGCATTCATCGGGATCGGCTTTTCCACCATAACCCGGAAGCAGTAGAGCACGGCTGCGCGGGCTACCGGTTCGGGCGCGTTGAAGTTGTTTTCCATCGCGTCCGAGGTGCCGGTGAAATCGACGGTCGCCTCACGCTTGTCGCGATCGACCGAGATCTTCACCCTGATCACCTGGCCGGTGTCGGTCGGGTAATCGTATTCGCAATCGGAAAGGGTCTCGATTACCCGGGCGACACTTTCTGCAGCATTGTCCTGGACGTGTCCCATGTAGGCTTCGACCACGTCGAGCCCGAAATCGGACACCATCTTGCGAAGATCGGCAACGCCCTTTTCGTTGGCGGCGATCTGGGCCTTCAGGTCGGCGACGTTCTGGGTGACGTTGCGGACCGGGTAGGGGTGGTTGGTGAGAAGCTCGACAAGTTCCTTCTCACGGAACCGGCCGCGCTCCACGATGCGGAAATTGTCGATCAGCACGCCTTCCTCATCCACGGTGGTGGCGAGCGGGGTCATGGAGCCGGGTGCGGTGCCGCCGACATCGGCATGGTGGCCGCGCGAGGCCGCCCAGAACAGGATCTCGCTGCCGTCATCGGAGAAGACCGGAGTGACGACTGTGATGTCGGGCAGGTGGGTGCCGCCATTGTAGGGCGCGTTGAGCGCAAAGACATCACCGGGATGAATGTCGCCCTGATTGAGGCGGATGACGGTTTCGACCGAGCGGTCCATCGAGCCGAGATGCACCGGCATGTGCGGGGCATTGGCGACAAGGGCGCCGTTGCGGTCAAACACGGCGCAGGAGAAATCGAGCCGCTCCTTGATGTTGACCGAATAGGCGGTGTTCTGCAGCGTCACGCCCATCTGTTCGGCGATCGACATGAACAGGTTGTTGAAAACCTCGAGCATGATCGGGTCGGCCTGATCGGCGCCGATGGCGAGCGCGCGTTCGAGTTTTTCGTAGCGGGTCAGCACAACATGGTCGAACTTGTTGATCTTCGCTTCCCAACCGGGCTCGATGACGATGGTCTGGTTGGGCTCGATGATCAGGGCAGGGCCGGCAATGCGGTGGCCGGGACGCAGGCTATCACGGCGGATCACCATGGCGTCGCGCCATTCGCCGTTCGAATAGATCCGGCGGGTTTCGCCGCCGTCCGGGTCCATCGTCGTCATCAGGTGCTCCGGCTCGGTGCGATTGTCCTGACGGTCGTCGATGCCTTCCACCGAGATGGCCTCGATGATGATGGTCTTGTTGTCATAGACAAAGCCGAACTGGGCCTTGTGTGCAGCTTCGAACTCGTTGCGTGCCGCGTCGAAATCGAAATCCGAAAACGCCACCGGGATGGTGGTGTCGGTGCCGTCATAGCGCAGCTGCAACATCGGACGCCAGCTGATGGCGTCATCGGGCACGCCCTGGGTGGCCAGTTCCTCGAAGACCCCCTTGCACAGAACGTCGATGAGCAGTTTGACATCGACGCGGCTGTCTTCCGACAGCGGCTTGATCAGCGCCTGCTGGCGGCTGGCAAAAACGCTTGCCAAGCCGATGCCGTAGGCTGAGAGAAGGCCGGAGAAGGGGTGGATCAGGATCGATTCCATGCCTAGGGCGTCGGCCACCAGGCAGGCATGCTGGCCGCCGGCGCCGCCGAAGCAGTTGAGCAGGTAACGGGTGACGTCGTAACCGCGCTGAACCGAGATCTTCTTGATGGCATTGGCCATGTTCTCGACCGCAATGGTAACAAATCCTTCTGCGATTTCCTCGGCCGTCTTGCCGGGCTCATCCGCAGCCAGCGCCTCGAATGCCTGGCGCACCGCGTCCGTATCAAGCGGCTGGTTCTGGTCGGGACCGAAGATGGCCGGGAAGAAATCGGGCTGCAGCTTGCCGAGCATGACGTTGGCGTCGGTCACCGTCAGCGGCCCGCCACGTCGGTAGCAGGTCGGGCCGGGATTGGCGCCTGCGGAATCCGGGCCGGCGCGGAACCGGCCTTCACCGGCATGCAGGATCGAACCGCCGCCGGCGGCGACGGTGTGGATGCGCATCATCGGGGCCCGGATGCGGACGCCGGCGACTTCGGTGTCGAAGGCGCGCTCGTAGTCACCGTCATAATGGGCGACGTCGGTCGACGTGCCGCCCATGTCGAAGCCGATGACCTTGTCGAAGCCGGCCAGCGCTGCGGTCTCGACCATACCGACGACGCCGCCGGCGGGACCGGACAGAATGGCGTCCTTGCCGCGGAACATGTCGGCTGCGGTGAGGCCGCCCGACGACATCATGAACTGAAGCGTGGGGCCGGGCTCGCCCGAGGGCGTGGCGCCGAGCACGCCGGCAACGCGGTCGACATAGCGCCTGAGGATCGGTGAGAGATAGGCGTCGACCACGGTTGTGTCGCCCCGGCCGACGAGCTTGGCCAGCGGCGAGACCTGGTGACTGACGGAGATCTGCGAAAAGCCGGCGCGCTTGCAGGCGTCCTCGACGATGATTTCGTGGATGGCGTTCTGCCAAGAATGCATCAGCACCACGGCGACGGAATCAATGCCGTCGGCATGGGCTTTGGCGAGTTCGGGCTCCAGCGCTTCGAGACCCGGGCCGCGGACCGCCTTGCCGTCGGCCATGGTGCGTTCGTCCACCTCGATGACGCGCTCGTAGAGCTGCTCGGGCAGGATGATTTCCTTGGCGAAGATGTCGGGCCGGGCCTGGTAGGCGATGCGAAGTGCGTCGCGGAACCCCCTGGTGATGACGAGAAGCGTCCGGTCGCCCTTGCGCTCAAGCAGCGCATTGGTGGCAACCGTGGTGCCCATCTTGACGTGGCCGACACGCGAGGCCGGGATCGGAGTTTCCTGATCGATGCCGAGCAGATCGCGAATGCCCTGGATGGCGGCGTCGGAATAGGCTTCGGGGTTTTCCGACAGCAGTTTGCGCTGGTGCAGGGTGCCATCGGGCGCGCGGCCGACCACATCCGTAAAGGTGCCGCCGCGATCGATCCAGAAGTCCCAGAGTTCGGAGTTTGTCATAGCTGTCTCCCTGCGCCCGGCGTGCGGTGTGAATATTTGTATTGATCTTTTCACAAAACGCTGACAAATTGTCAACGTAACTTTTTTAGCCACGTTGGCCCGCAGTGACAGTGTCCAGCCATAAGGTCACGCCCTGCGTTCGAGCCCAGAGGAGAACACGCATGAGAACCCTTTTCGCCAAGACCCTCGTTGCCGGCCTGTTTGCCGCGACGTTTTCCACATCCGCCCTTACCGCCGACTGGGACATGCCGACGCCTTATCCGGATGCGACGTTCCACACGGTCAACATCAACCAGTTCGCAGACGACATCAGGAATGCCACCGATGGCGGCCTCAACATCACGGTTCACTCTGCCGGATCGCTGATCAAGCATGGCGAGATCAAGAACGCGGTCCGCGGTGGCCAGGTTCAGATCGGTGAGTTCTTCCTGTCGCTGCTGGCCAATGAAGATGCCGCCTATGGCGTTGATTCCCAGCCTTTCGTCGCCACCAGCTATGACGACGCAAAGAAATTGTGGGATGCGCAGAAGCCGGTGATCACCGAACTGCTGGCCAGGCAGAAGCTGGTGCCTCTCTATGCAGTGCCGTGGCCGCCCCAGGGGCTTTACACCAACAAGGAAATCGCAACCGTCGACGACCTCAAGGGGCTGAAGTTCCGCTCCTACAACGCCGCGCTGGAAAAGTTTGCCAGCCTCGCCGGCGCCGCGCCGACCCAGGTGGAGGTGCCGGACATTCCGCAGGCATTCTCGACCGGCCAGGTCGAAGCGATGATCACTTCGCCCTCGACCGGCGCCAACGGCAAGGCCTGGGACTATGTCTCCCACTACACGCCGATCAATGCCTGGGTTCCCAAGAACATCGTCGTTGTCAACAAGGCCGCGTTCGAAGCGCTTGACGAGGCGACGCGCTCCGCCGTGCTTGAAGCTGCCGCTGCTGCCGAGGCACGCGGCTGGGAGATGAGCATGAAGGAAACCGACGTACAGACCGCAGTTCTGAAAGAGAACGGCATGAGCGTGGTCGAGCCGAGCGCCGAGCTGCTGGAAGGGCTGATGAAGATCGGAGAACAGATGCAGGCGGAGTGGCAGGACAGCGCCTCCGAACAGGCCAAATCGATCGTCGCCGATTTCGCGAAGTGATTGACTGACATGCGCCGGTGGCCCCCGCCGGCGTTTCCTGTGTGAATGACATGGTGGCGCGGTCCTGTGTCACCCCCCGGAGGCGAATGTGCGCAAGCTCCTTGATGGTGTCTACATCGGCAGCGGATTGCTGTCGGCCGGGCTGATCGCCGCGATCTGCCTGCTGGTCACGGGCCAGGTCCTGCTGAACCTGATCACCAAGTTCGGGCCGTTCGATGTCAATCTGACCATTCCGTCCTATGCGGATTTCGCCGGTTACATGCTGGCGGCGTCGTCCTTCCTGGCGCTGGCCTATACGCTGACCCGCGGCGGCCACATACGGGTGACGATGCTGCTTAACACGGTGCCCGCGCGCCTGCGCCTGGTCTCGGAAGTGGCTTGCCTGGCCTTGGGGGCTGCGACTGCCGGCTTTGCCAGCTACTACATGTATCTGCTCACCCATGAATCGTTCGAGTTTGGCGATATGTCCTCGGGCATCATCGCCATCCCGCTTTATATTCCTCAATCGGTGGTCTGCGCCGGGCTCGTCATCCTCACAGGGGCGCTGATCGATCTGACGGTTCGGACCGTGCGCGCGGGCCGGCCGATGCTCATCCAGACAAGCACGGAGTGAGGCGGGGCTGATGTCGGATCTGGTTGCAATCTTCATTCTCTTTGCCACCCTGCTGGTGCTGCTGGGTGCCGGCGTCTGGGTGGCGTTCGCGCTGATGCTGACCGGCGCTCTTGGCATGCTGCTTCTGTCCAATGCGCCGATCGGCCCGATCCTTGCGACCACGCTGTGGGGGCACAGCACCTCCTGGGCGTTGGCTGCGCTGCCGATGTTCATCCTGATGGGCGAGATCCTGCTGCGCTCGCGGCTGTCACAGGACATGTTTACCGGATTGTCACCGTGGCTGAGGCGGCTGCCGGGGCGGCTGCTGCACGTGAATGTGTTCGGCTGCGCGATCTTTGCCGCGGTGTCGGGTTCCTCTGCGGCGACGGCTGCGACCATCGGCAAGATGTCGGTGCCTGAACTGAAAGAACGCGGCTATCCGACAAACATGGTGCTTGGCACCCTGGCCGGATCGGCAACACTCGGACTGCTGATCCCGCCGTCGATCATTCTCATCGTCTACGGCGTCGCCACCGAGCAATCGATCGCACGGCTGTTCGTGGCCGGCATCCTGCCGGGACTGATGCTTGTCGCGATGTTCTCGGCCTATGTCATTGGCTATGCGTTGCTGTTTCCCTCGCGCATCCCCGGGGATGAGGAAGACATGCCGCTCATGGACAGGATCAGGGCCTCGGGCCGGCTGGTGCCGGTCTTGCTGCTGATTGCCGGGGTGATCGGATCGATCTATCTCGGTATTGCCTCGCCCACCGACGCGGCAGCCGTCGGCGTGGTGCTGTCGGTGGTGCTGGCCTGGGCCAACGGGTCGCTGTCCTGGGCCATGCTGCGCGACAGCCTGATGGGGGCCACCGTCACGTCCTGCATGATCGCCTTCATTCTCGTTGGTGCGGCGTTCCTGTCAGTCTCCATGGGATTCACGGGCATTCCGCGGCATCTGGCGGCCTGGATCGCCGAGATGCAGCTCTCGCCCTATGCGCTGCTGGCGGCGCTGACGGTGCTGTTCGTCGTGCTTGGCTGTTTCCTCGACGGGATTTCGGTGGTGGTGCTGACCACCTCGATCATCATGCCGATGATTCTCGAAGCCGGAATCGATCCGCTCTGGTTCGGCATCTACCTGGTGATCGTCGTCGAGATGTCGCAGATCACACCGCCGGTAGGGTTCAACCTGTTCGTCATCCAGGGGCTGACCGGGTTTGACATCCTGCGCGTTGCCAGGGCGGCACTGCCGTTCTTCCTGCTGTTGTTGCTGGCGGTGGCGCTGATCACCGTGTTTCCGGGCATTGCCACCTATCTGCCGTCACTGATGGGCAATTGAGGCTGGCGCCGGATTCTCGGGGTCAGAGCGAACTGGCGGCGCGCGATGCCTGGTCATAGAGGCCTGATAGGGTGCGCAGCACCGTTGCGGTCTCATGCAGATCCTTGGGCATGTTCTCGATGTGCTTGAGGCTTTCGACCAGACATTGCTCGCGGACTTCGCGGTACTTGTCGCACAAGGCGCTTCCCTGTTCGGTGACGCTGTAAAACAGTTCCTTTCCGACCTTTTCGCCCTCGATCAGCTTTGCCTTCTGAAGCTTCTTCAGCGCGTAGTTGACGGTGTGGGTGTCTTCGATGTTGAGCTGAAAGCAGATATCGGACAACCGCTTCTTGCGGCTGCGGTGATAGATGTGATGCAGCACCAGGATTTCCAGCGTGGTCAGGCCGCTGTAACCGGCGGCCACGGTGCAGCGCCCCATCCAGCGGGCGAAGCCGTTATAGGCGAGGATCAGGCCATATTCGAATTCGGAGGAGGGCCAGCCCTCCTCGGTTGCCAGATGCCGGGAGGAGACAATCATGTCGCGAGGCTTCGCTGGCATGTCGTGAGGCTTTGCTGGCGTATCCTGCGGGTTTTTCTGATCGGACATGGCAGTTTTCCTTTTCGAGACACCTCAATTTTGCAGATAAATTATAAGCGATTATCCGCCGGATTGTGAATGACCTAATCGCCACCATGGGAGGGTCCGGCTGTTCGCGGGCCCGGTGCTGGTTGTGCGTTCCACTATTGACCGTCGACAGGCTGGATGCCTATCGTCACGGCTCTTTTCAATCTCGTATCAGAAGTGGGGACGCGGCGGATGGATTATGTCAGACTGGGAAAGACAGGGCTCAAGGTCTCGCGGCTCTGCCTCGGATGCATGAGTTTCGGCACGCCGGGCGGTCCGACGCATCCCTGGGTGATTACCGAAGAAGAGGCGCAGCCGTTTTTCCGCAAGGCGGTGGAAAGCGGGATCAACTTCTATGACACCGCCAACCACTATAATTTCGGCGATTCCGAAGAGATCACCGGCAGGGCGCTGAAGACCTATGCACGACGCGACGAGGTCGTGGTGGCGACCAAGGTGGGTCTCAAGATGAGCGAAGGACGCCCCAATGATCGCGGGTTGTCGCGCAAGCACATTTTTGACCAGATCGACCAGTCGCTGGCCCGCCTCGGCATGGATTATGTCGATGTTCTCTATGTTCACCGGCTCGACCCCGACACCGAGAACGAGGAAATGCTCGATGCACTCGAAGCGGTGATTCAGGCCGGCAAGGTGCGCTATATCGCGGCGTCATCGATGTGGGCCTGGCAGTTTGCCAAGCTCAGGGAAATGCAGAAGGCGAGAGGCTACCAGCAATTCGTCGCCATGCAGAATTTCTACAATCTGGCCTATCGCGAGGAAGAGCGCGAGATGATGCCCTATTGCGCCTCTGAAGGCGTCGGCGTGGTGCCGTGGTCGCCGATCGCGCGCGGCTTTCTGGCTGGCAACCGGCCGAAAGAGGGCGAGGCGACCAGGCGGGGCTCGACCGACAAGATGGCACAGGGCTATTTCGGCTCGGCCCAGGACTATGCGATCCTGGCGCGGGTGGAAAAGGTCGCCGCCAAGCTCGGCGTCAAGCCGGCACAGGTGGCCTATGCCTGGGTGCTTTCAAAGCCCTACGTCACATCCCCGATCGTGGGTGCGACGAAGATCGGCCAGCTCGAGGAAGCCATCGGCGCCCTCGAAGTGAAGCTCGACGCAGCATCGATCCGGCTGCTCGAAGGACCTTACAAGCCACGCGCGGTGGCAGGACACAGCTAGGTAACGGGCATTACCCCACCTTGGCCTTGCGGCCGCACCAGACAACGACGCCGACTGCTATGGCGAAACCGAGCATTACCGGGGTGACGGTTTCGCCCAGCAGCAACGCCGAGAGGCCGAGGGTGACGAAGCTTTGCAGCAACTGTACCTGGCCGACCCGCGCGATGCCGCCGATCGCCATGCCCCAGTTCCAGAAGATGAAACCGGCAAACATCGAGCCGAGCGACAGATAGGCCAGCGCCATCAAGGCGCCATTACCCGGTTGGCTGATGCCGGAATTCCAGGTCAGAGCGGTACCGGCAAGCGATATTGGGGCCGTGACAATCAGCGCCCAGCTGATTACCTCCCAGCCCGGACGGGTGCGGGCGAGCTTGCCGGAAATGACGTAGCCGCAGGAGGCCGAAAGTGCCGCGCAGGCGAGCCAGATATCGCCGATACCGGGTTCGATGTCGGCGCCTGACAGCGAGAAGATCAGCACGAGAACGGCGCCGGTGATGCTCCAGCCCCAGAAGGCAAGCCCGGGACGCTCACCGCCGAACAGGGCTGCGAAAGTGGCGGTCATCAATGGCAGCACACCGAGCACGACACCGCCATGCGAAGCCGGCACTGTCTGCATGGCGACGCTGGAAAAGCCGGGGAAACCATAGATCAGCAGGACTCCGGCAATGAAAAGCGGCAGCGCGTGTTGGCGGGGAAACCGCTTTCTGAGCACAAGCAGCGTTAGAGCCGCCACGGTGGCGGCGATGGCTGCACGGGAAAAGGTGATGAAGGCCGGCGAAAACCCCTCCAGTGCGATACGGGTCGCAGGCAGGGTGGCACCGAAAATGGCGATGCCGACAAAGCCGATGGCCATGCCGGCAAGCGGGCGTGCGGGAGCGGGAGAAACGGGTGGAACAGCGGTATCGGTCATTCAGACGGCATAAGCCAGCCGCGCTGGCCGGTCCAACGAATTCAGACGATGGAACCGATCGCTACAGGAAATGGTTCGTTCACCCGATTGTGCACTGCGCCATACTCGATTTTTGAGACCAGATCGATTAAGACCAAATCATGTCTATGTTCAGCCGCCTGTTTGACGCCATTGGCGAAACCGCCACCACCGCCTTTTCCGGCGTGGTCGAAGCCATTCGTACCGCATTTGCCGGCGATCCGGAAACACGCCGCAAGGTGGCGTTTTCGGTCGCGGTGATTGCGCTTTCGGCGAAAATGGCCAAGGCGGATGGGATCGTGGCTCCGGAAGAGGTGCGTGCATTCCAGGAAATTTTCGCCATTCCGGAAGCCGAGGCCAGTAACGTCTCGCGGCTTTACAATCTGGCCAAGCAGGATGTTGCCGGTTACGAGGCCTATGCCCAGCGGGTGGCCGGCATGTGCGGCTCCGGCGAGAACAATTGCGCCATGCTCGAGGATGTGCTCGATGGCCTGTTCCACATTGCCAAGGCCGACGGTCTGATCCACCACAAGGAGCTCGAATTCCTCGCCAATGTGGCCGAAATCTTCCACATCGACGAGGCCTATTTCGAACGCATCATGGCGCGGCATGTGCACCCCGACGGGATCAATCCCTACGCGGTGCTGGGACTGCCCGAGACCACCCCGTTCGACGAAGTCAAGAAGCGCTACCGGGTGCTTGCCGCCGAGAGCCATCCCGACCGGCTGCGCGCGCGCGGTGTTCCCGAGGAATTCCTCACCATTGCCAATGACCGCATGGCGGCACTCAATGACGCCTTTTCGGTCATCGAAAAAGCCCGTGCCGCCGCATGAGTGCCTTTGACCCCGATTACAAGAACGCCCGCGTACGGCCGTCCCCCAATCATGGCGAGCGCAAGGACGGGCGGAAGCCGGACATGCTGATCCTGCATTATACCGGAATGCCGTCGGCATCGGCGGCGCTCGACTGGCTTTGCACCGAAGAGAGCCAGGTCTCGTCGCATTATTTTGTCGATGAAGAGGGTGTTGTCACTCAATTGCTTCCCGAAAGCGTCCGCGGCTGGCATGCGGGACAGAGCTCGTGGAAGGGTGAGACGGACATCAACTCGGCCTCGATCGGCATCGAAATCGCCAATCCGGGGCATCCCGCAGGATCGCCACCGTTCGAGGAGGCGCAGATCGAGGCAGTGATCCCGCTTTGCCGGGACATTATCGCTCGCCGCGGCATTCCCGCCGAGCGGGTGCTTGCGCACTCGGACGTGGCGCCGATGCGCAAACAGGATCCGGGCGAGAAGTTCCCGTGGGACCGGCTGCACAAGGAAGGAATCGGCCACTGGGTCGAGCCGCTTCCGGTGGGTGGAGGCCGGTTCTTCCAGGAAGGCGATGCGGGAGAGCCGGTGGAAGCGCTGCAGACCATGCTGGCGCTTTATGGCTACGATGTGCAGGTGGATGGCATCTTCAGCGCCGGGACGGCAGCGGCAATCCGGGCGTTCCAGCGGCATTTCCGTCCGGCACGGGTCGATGGCATTGCAGATGCCTCGACCATCGGCACCCTGCACCAGTTGCTCACCGCGCTGCCGACCGTGGCCTGACACGGGTGGCAAAAACGTTTCGATAAGCAAATCTGTCAAACTGTTACAGAGTGAAACGCAAGTTTATTGCGACGCAGCAATTTGGGGGTTGCCGGTCATAAATCGGCCCGGGTCTGCCCCCATTGGGATGTCTTCACACACGGAGCGGGTTTTGGCGATTGGTCAACCGCTTGTCCGCAATGACATGCAACGCGCCAAGGGGGTTTGCCCCGTCACCGTCGATGAACGGATGGGCACGGCGCCATCGGAGTAAATTACAATATGCGTCCTATCTTCTCGGCTGCTGCTGCGGCCTTGCTCTCGTTTGCACTCTCTGGTTGCAGCGCAACTTCGAAAGAAATCACCGGTTCGATTTCCAGCAGCGAGATCAAGAGCTCCAGCATGAGCTTTGGTTATTCGTCGCGACCGCATGGAGAGCTAATCTCGAAATACGCAAAAAAACACGGCGTACCGGAATCCCTCGCGCATGCCGTGGTTACCGTCGAGAGCAACTATCGGGCAAACGCCCGTGGTGCGGCCGGTGAAGTCGGCCTCATGCAGATCAAGCCGGCGACTGCCCGAATGATGGGCTACAAGGGTTCGACCAAGGCGCTGTATGATCCGGAGACCAACATCAAATACGGCATGAAGTATCTCGCAAAAGCGCACCAGCTGGGTGGCGGCACCACCTGCGGCACAATTCTGAAATACAATGCCGGGCATGGAGCCAAGCGGATGAACCCTATCTCCAAGCGCTACTGCGGCAAGGTTGCCAAGCTAATGAAATAATGTCGGAGGCGAACCTACTTTCATCAGCCTGGCAGATCGGAAACGCCGCTGACCGTAAAAGGTTCCCAGAAAAACGAAAGATTTTTGCGGTCGCCTAAATGGCGGCCGTTTTGCATTTTGCGGACATGGATTCCGTCCCGCTGACCAGGTCGCTTCGGCCAGGGTGGCATTTGTCTGGTCATCGCCCGCGTCATGGTCTAAGAGGAGCGCGCCAGTCGGCCGGGCAGCCGCGCCCTGCAACGTCGAAAGACAGCAGGGGGAGGAAAGTCCGGGCTCCACGGATAAACGGTGCCGGATAACATCCGGCGGGGGCGACCCCAGGGAAAGTGCCACAGAAAGCAAACCGCCCCGCCTTCTGATCGCCGGTGCCTGATTCAAGGTTTGGGCGATGAGATGGCGGGGTAAGGGTGAAAGGGTGGGGTAAGAGCCCACCGCGCGACCGGCAACGGAAGCGGCACGGCAAACCCCACCGGGAGCAAGACCGAATAGGGATGACACAGGGTGCGAGCCCGGCCCTTTTTCCGGGGTTGATCATCCGGGTAGGTTGCTTGAGGTGCGCGGCAACGCGTATCCCAGAGGAATGGCTGCCACGTTTTGGCCCGCAAGGGCCAGAGCCATACAGAACCCGGCTTACAGGCCGGCTGGCATTTCCAGCTTTGACCGCGTTATTCGGATGGGGATCTCACCGTCAGACCACGGGCCGTGTGCGTGGCGGGGGCTGCCGGTTTCTACTCGCAAGCTGGAGGCAGCCCGGATTGTCCGCATTGACCGCATGCGCTCCCGGTTCCCTGCCTTAATCCAGACGCTGCAGGAGCTGGTCATGGCCCGGCACAGGGGCTCGGGATATGGCGACGATCTGCCTCGCGGTCCGGGAACCAATTGCTGCCGGCCTCGTTGAGGCGCGGGCGGAACGAGAGACCCCTCCCGGCCGCCTGTCCAGGGTCCTTCCAACCCCTGCACACCCAATCCTGTAGACCACTCATCATTGCCATTTTTCAAAAGGAAACGTGCCATGAAAACCCTGTCGGACGCCTTTGAACATACACTGCAAGACATCTACTATGCCGAGAATGCGCTGGTGAAAGCGCTGCCGAAAGTCCAGCAAGCCGCCAATGGCAAGAAACTCAAGGATGCGATCGGTGAGCATCTGGAAGAAACCAAGGGCCAGATCAAGACACTGGAAAAGGTGTTCAAGTCGATCGGCAAGAAGGCCTCGGGCGAGAAATGCGACGCCATCGAGGGTCTGATCAAGGAAACCGACGGCATCATCGAGGAGGCAAGCGGTGTTGCCAAGAATGCGGCGTTGATCGCCGCCGCCCAGGCCGTCGAGCATTACGAAATCGCCCGCTACGGCACTTTGCGTGAATGGGCCAAGGTGCTCGGTCACTCGGAAGCGCATGATCTTCTGACCGGGATTCTCGACCAGGAAAAAGCCGCCAACGGCAAGCTGACCAATCTCGCGGTGTCCTCAGTCAACGAAGAATAGGTGCTCGCAAGACATGGTCTGAGAGCGACCGGTGATCGGGAGGGCCGGGCATGCCGGCTCTTCCGTTCTTGCTGGCTGTCGGGGTGTCAGTCGCCTTCGGTGATCCTGATCTTGTCCGGCCAGAAGGCGAAGTGCCCCGCGAGTTGGCTCGAAACCTCTAGCGGGCGGTCATAGGTCCAGCCGATCTCCTCGCCGTTGAAAGTGACGTAGCTGGCGTCTCCCTTGAGCGGGCAATGGGTGGATTTGTCGACGGGGTCCAATGTGGCCAGTACATCGGTCGCGGGAACGTAGATTGCAGGATCGTAGAGCGATTTTCCCATTTCCATGACCCGAAGCGCTTTCTGTGTCTGCGCAATCAAGATACCGCCGACATGGACACGTATGGTTCGTTTGACCGGTCTGACGACCATCAGGTGGTTCGGGTTCGACGGGCTTCGGAGCGCGCCTTCGAGCTTCGGGAAGCCGGAGTCGTCTGCATCTGATGTCGGCATCTTGTCACCCGTTCTCACAGCTTGAGGCCGAAGAGCGGCCTTGTCGCATTCTAGTCCCGAAGCGTCCAGTTTGATACCGGCGGCAACACCGTTGCCAACATGTGCGAGGCCGGGCGTTTTCAGCGGGACAGTGCATGACGCAATCAGGCGGGTACCTGCACCGGGGCGTGGTGTTAACCTTGTTTCATGAGCGACGATGAGGAAGATGAACTGCCGGGATCGCCGGTGTGTTTTGCAGAGATGCTGGTCGATGGCCATGTCATCGATCCGCAGACATGGAAGGACGTCTCAGTGTTTCGCAAGGCCGAACGGGCGCGGCTCTACGCGGCCCGGCAGGCGCTGGCGGTGGATGAGCGCACGGCAATGGTGGCGCGAATTTCAGCACGGCTGACTGAAATCCTCGGCGATGTGTCCGGCAAGGCCATCGCCGCGTACTGGCCGATTCGTGGCGAGATCAATTTGCGGCCATGGATGGTAGAAGCCAGCAATCGGGGCGCGCGAATCTGCCTGCCGGTGGTGATCGAAAAGGATCAGCCGGTGGAGTTTCACCGTTGGGAACCCGGCAGCGCGATGGCCAAAGGCATCTGGAACATTCCGGTGCCTGCAGATGCGGTTCCGGTTGAGCCGGATGTTGTGATCGTGCCGCTGCTCGGGGTGGACGAGGTCGGCTACCGGCTCGGCAATGGCGGCGGCTATTACGACCGGACACTGGCGCGGCTGCCCGGTGATCTCCTTACCATCGGTGTCGGCCAGGCATTCGCCCGGATGAAGACGATCTTCCCAATGCCGTGGGATATCCCGATGAAGCAGGTCGTGCTCGGCGATGGCTCAGTGATCGATCATGGGGCAAAGTGACGATACCGCCCGGCGCCTGGCGCCGGACGGTGTTGTTGTGTGATGCTCAGACGAAATCGACGAACTTGTTGAATGGCATTTCCCGCAAGCGGGTTCCGGTCGCAGCGAAAATCGCACCAGCAAGGGCCGCAGCAGCCGGCGGGACCGGGGGTTCGCCGATTCCCAGCACCTTGCCGCCGTTTTCCAGGCCGCGCACTTCGATCTCGGGACACTGATACATCCGCATTCCCTGGAAGCTGTCGAAGTTGTTCTGGTCGGCGATGCCGTCGGTGTAGGTGATTTCGCAGTTCATGGCGTGGCCGAGCGCGAAAATGACACCGCCCTTGACCAGATTGTCGAAATTGACCGGATCGACCACGGTGCCGACTTCGGCTGCGACATAGACCTTGTCGATCCTGATGCCGTCCTCGGTGCTGGTGACTTCAATCACCTCGGCGCAATGAACGCCAAAGGACTGGGTCAGAGCGACGCCGCGGCCGCGGCCCTTGCCAAGCACGCCATCCCAGCCTGACATTTCTCCGACAGCCTCTAGCACCTTGCGGGCCTCCGGAATGGAGCACAGGCGCAGGCGTTCTTCCAGCGGATCCGCTCCCGCGGCATGGATCAGCTCGTCGAGACCGGCATTGTAGAAAAAGCCATTCGAGGATGCGCCAACCGAGCGCCAGGAACTGATCGGAGCCAGCTCCGGCGCGCGGTAGCCGGTAACGCGATGATTGGGGATGGCGAAAGGCTGATCCCAGGCGCCAGCGACAATCTGGCTGTCGGGGCCGGGGACGGACATGCCCTGGCGGCTCATCTGCGAAACCACGACCGAAGGCATCGCGATGCCGAGATCATAGGTTTCAACCCGGCCGTTGCGCACCGTACCCCGCATCCGCGCCATGGCGATCTGGCGGGCAAAATCATGGCTCAGGTCTTCTTCGCGCGAATAGGTGAGCTTGACCGGGGTGCCCTTCATCTGGACGGCGATTTCGGCCGCCTGCTTGACCACCTGGTCCTCCAGCCGGTGGCCGAAGCTGCCGCCCATATAGAGCACATGCACGGACACGTTTTCCGGATCGATACCGGCAATCCTGCCGACATTGTTCTGGATGAAACGCGGCACCTGGGTGCCGGTCCAGACCTCGGCACTGTCATCATCGACACGAACGATGGCGTTGATCGGCTCAAGCGGCGCATGGGCGAGGTAGGGAGCGCGGTACTCGGCCTTGAGGATTTCTCCGGTTTCAGCGATCGCAATTTCGACGTCGCCGTCATCGCGCTTGCGGCTGTCCTGAAAGTCATCTGCAAAACTGGCAGAAAGCGCCTGCCAGTGTTCGTCCATCGTCGGCGGGAAGGGGGCAGGTCCCCATTCTGCCTCGACCATTTCGGCAGCCTGAAAAGCGCGCCAGGTGTTGTCGGCAATCACCGCAAAGCCGCCGGTGATTTTGACCACGTCCTTGACGCCGCGCATTTTCAGCGCCTCGGTGGCATCGAAGCCGACCAGCGGGCCGGACTGGGCCGGATTGAGCTTGATCGCCGCATGCACCATCCCGTCGACCCTGTGGTCGATGCCGTAAACCTGTGTGCCGGTGGACTTGGCGACCACATCGAGGCGCTGCATCGGCTTGCCGATGAGGCGCCATTCCGACGGTGCGCGCAACGCGACGTCCTGTGGCGGTTCGATGCTTGCTGCCCGCGACGCCAGCTCGGCATAGGTCAAAGACGTGCCATCAGGCAGCAGAACGGCGCCGGCTCTGGTTTGCAGTTCGCCGACTGGGACGCCGGTTTTTTGCGCAGCGGCGAGCTTGAGGGTTTCGCGGGCCACGGCACCGGCCTGGCGCAACTTGATGAAACCGTCGGGAACCGTGGTCGAGCCGCCGGTGATCTGCATTCCGGTCAGCTTCATCACGGCGGAGAGAACGCCGTAGGCCGCATCGTTGCCGATGCCGTCGCCCGGCGCCATGAACTGGGCTGCCTCGTCGGCAAGCGCCGTGTTCCAGTAGGCGGGCGAAGGCGGGCCGGGATCGACCTTGACCTGATCGAGGTCGACATCAAGTTCTTCAGCGATCAGGGCTGCCTGCACCGAATAGGCGCCCTGGCCCTTGTCGGCGCGCGGAGTGATCAGCGTCACGCCGTCCGCATCGATACGGACGTAAGGCGTGATGGCGGCTTCGCCGTCGCCGAGATCCGCCAGAAGCGGATTGGCGTGCGGCTTTTTCACCATGTAGGCGCCGAACGCGACGCCACCGGCAACCGCTACGGAGCCGACCAGGAAGGCGCGGCGGGTAAATGTCTTGAGACGGCCCATTTCAAACGCTCCGGATGGTTCTGGCGGCGGTCTTCACCGCTTCGCGAATGCGGGGGTAGGTGCCGCAGCGGCAGAGATTTCCGCTCATGGCGTCGTCGATGTCCTCGTCGCTGGGGTTCGGGTTTTCGGCGAGAAGGGCTGCGGCGGACATGATCTGGCCAGACTGGCAGTAGCCGCATTGGGCAACCTGATGCTCGATCCAGGCGGCCTGCACGGCGTGCAGCGCATCCGGATTGCCAAGGCCGTTGATGGTGGTCACCTCGCCTTCGACATCGCCCACCCATTGCTGACAGGAGCGGGTTGCCACACCGTCGATATGGACCGTGCAGGCGCCGCACTGGGCTATGCCGCAACCATATTTCACTCCGGTGATGCCCAGTTCATCACGCAAGACCCACAACAGCGGCATGTCGGGTTCGACATCGACCTCGTGAATTTTTCCGTCTACGGTAAGTCTCATCGGCGTCTCTCCAACAGCAACAGTGATCGTTAAAAAAGGTGTATCGACATGCGGACATGGCCAAATGGGTGGCAAATCGTCCCGGTTTCACGCTAGGTGGGAAATTATTTTACATTTATACAAGAAATGTCAAGTTGATTAGATGAACGATCGCGATCAAAAGATTCTCGACGCCGCAATTGACGTCTGCTCCCGCTATGGTGTGCGCAAGACCACGATGGGCGACATTGCAGCGCAAGCCGGCATTTCGCGGCCGACGCTCTATGCGCGCTTTTCCAACAAGGAAGAGGTCATGTTGGCGGCGATGCAGCTGGTCTCGGACCGGGTGGTGGACGAGGTGACACGAGCCTGGCAGGCAGCCATGACAATCAGCGAACGCATTGATGTTTTCCTTGAGTGCGCCATCGTCCGGTTCTTCGACCAGATCAAGCAGATGCCGGATTCCAGCGATCTCATGGCCGGCTACTGGCAGCAGGGGACCGGCGCGCAATTCGCATTCGAGCAAGGCAAGATCGATTTGCTCGTCACGCTCTTTGGAGAGCGCAGGGAAGCGCTTGCGGCAAAGGGCTGCTCTCCCGCCCAGCTGGCCGAATTCTTCTATGCCAGCTCATCGAGTTTCAAGTTCACCGCGCATGATGGCGCCCACCTCGAAAGCCTGCTTGCGACTCTGAAGCGAACCACCTTGGTGATGCTGGACGAGGTGTAGGGCGTGCTTCCGGTTGGCGACGAGCGTTGCTCAGCGTCGATCCACACCGATGCGGCGGGTGTCTCCCCCTGAGCAACATTGGTTGCGCGCTTGGCCGCCGTGTGGTTCAGGCCGGTGGAAACAGGCGTTATTTGCAAATTGCGATTCCATTTCTTTCATGCGAAGACAACAGATCAGGAGCACTTTCCGTATTCACATGCTGTTGGGAGAAAGCAATTGAAAAACAACATGATCGTTCTCGCGCTGGGGCTTTGCGCCAGTCTTGTTGCCTCGAGTGCGCTGGCTGAGACGCGCATCACCTACAAATCCGCGAAAACCGGATCGTCCTACTACCAGATGGGCGTACAGCTGGCGGAGGCAATGAAGGCCGGCACCAATGGCGACATCATTGTTACGGTGGAGGAGAGCCAGGGCTCGGTCCAGAATGTGATGGAAGCCAAAGCGCGCGGTGGCGATTACGTTTTCACCACGCCTCCGGCGCTGATCGGCCTGGCGCAGTCCGGCAAGGCCATGTTCGAGGGCAAGGGCGATCCGAAATTCGACGAGATCCGGGCCCTGTTTCCAATCCCGTCGCTGACCATGCATTTTGTCATGTCGGCTGACAGCGGCGTGACCGATTTTGCCGGCATGGAAGGCAAGACAATCCTGCTCGGAAAGGGCTCCTTCGGCGCCAGCGAAGGCGAAAAATACCTCAAGCTGTTTGGCCTCGAAGGCAAGGTCAATCTTGCCGAGGTCGAGCTGTCCAATGCTGTTCCAGCGCTCAAGAACGGCCAGATTGACGGTTTTGTCACCGCCGGTTCCTGGCCCGCTCCGAATGTTATCGAGGCGGCGGCTTCGGCCGACGTCGTGGTGTTGTCCATGAGCGACGAACAGATCGCTCAGTCAAAGCGCTCGAAGCTGGTCATTCCGGCCGGAACCTACGGCGGCCAGGACGCCGATATCACAACCACCTCGCTGCCGGTCGCCGCCTTCACCACCACGGCGATGAGCGACGATGCGGCCTATGAGCTGACCAAGACCTTCTGGGAAAGCAAGGCGGCCATGGCTGAGGACGCGCCGTGGTGGAAGGGTGTCGATGCGGGGCTGATGGCCAACATCAACACCAAACTGCATCCAGGTGCGATCCGTTACTACAACGAAGTCGGGGTCGAGCTGACCGCCGAGCAGCAGTAACAGCACGCAGCCTGTGCGCCCAGGTTCAGGGCCGGGGCGCACAGGCAGTGCCGCTTTTTACCACCCTTGCGAAGTTCCTCATCAGCTGAAACCGGGAGCCTGTCGATGCGAATGGCCATGATCGCCAGCGCTGCCTGTCTGGTGGTCTTTCATCTGGGCCTGATCTTCTGGGGACTGGTTCCCAACCTGGTCAGCAGGCCACTGCACTTGGCCCTCGCCTTGCCGTGGATCTTCCTGTTCGCCGACGGCGGCAAGGCCAGCCGCTGGTCCGGCATAGCCTTGTGCGCGCTCGGGATGGCGGCCAGCATCTGGATAGCCTGGCAGCATTCGGCGCTTGGTGACCAATACGGGTTTCTTGAAGGCAATTTTCAGATCGCGATTGCTGTTGTCCTCCTCGTGGTGGTGCTGGAAGCGGCGCGCCGGGCGATCAGCTGGCCGTTGCCGCTGGTGGCGCTGCTGGCATTGCTTTACGGCCTGTACGGGCAGCTGATACCAGGCGAGTTCGGCCATTCCGGTACACCGCTGGCCAGTTTTCTCGGCACGCTGACCATTGCCGAGGGCGGGATCTGGGGCAGCCTGGCAGGCGTCTCGGTCAGCGTGGTGGCAATCTTCGTGATATTCGGAGCGGTGCTCAATGCCGGCGAGGCTGGGCAAGGCTTCATGAACATTGCTTCGTCCGCGGCCGGCCGGCTCAAAGGCGGGGCCGCCAAGGTATCGGTGATTTCGTCTGCGCTGTTCGGCTCGATCTCCGGTTCAGCTTCGGCCAATGTGGCCTCCACCGGCGCCATCACGCTGCCGGCGATGACCAAGCTCGGCTATCCGAAGCGGCTTGCCGCAGCGGTCGAGGCGGTGGCCTCGTCGGGCGGGCAGATCATGCCGCCGCTCATGGGCGCGGGTGCATTCGTCATGGTCGAACTCACCGGCGTACCCTACACCGCGATCATGGCGGCGGCGGTGTTGCCGGCGCTGCTTTACTTCTTTGCTGTGTGGGTCGGCATCAATGCCTATGCGGGGCGCCATGTTCTCGCAGGCCTTGCCGCCGAGGACCGGCCTTCCATGCGCGCGGTGGTCATTACATCGGCGTTCTTTGCCATTCCCTTTGCAGTGCTGATGTGGGGCATGTTTGTCACCGGTACGACCCCACAATATGCCGCCAGCATGGCAATCCTGGTCGGTTTCGTGATGCTGTTCTTCCACGCCGATGGCAGCTTCGATCTCGGCCGCACGCTGAACCGGCTTGAAAGCGCGGTCATCAATGCGGCGCGCCAGGTGGCGATGATCGCGGCGATCATCCTGTGTGCCTCGATCATTATCGGTGTCCTGTCGATCACCGGGCTCGGGGTGAAGATCACCTCGCTGATCCTGTCAGCCTCGGGCGGCATGCTGTGGCCATCGCTGTTACTGACCGCGCTCGCCTGCCTTGTCCTGGGCATGGAAGTGCCGACCACGGCGGCCTATGTCATCTGCGTGTCGGTCGCAGGGCCGGCGCTGACCAAGCTGGGACTGGAGCCGCTGCAGGCGCATCTGTTCGTGTTCTGGTTTGCGCTGTTGTCGACGATCACGCCACCGGTCTGCGGCGCGGTTTTCATTGCCGCGGGCATGATCGGCGAGAACTGGCTGAAGGTGGCGGTGACCGCCATGAGCCTGGGTGTCGGGCTTTACATCATCCCGCTGACGATGATCGCCAACCCGGCGATCATGGAGATTGCCGTCAATCCGCTGGCTGCTGTTGTGGCGCTGGCGCAAATCGGCATCGGACTGGCACTGATCTCCTACGCGCTGATCGGGGCATTTACGCGGTTTCAGCGCACAGGTCTCGGACTGGCCGGGTTCGCCGTACTTTTCGCACCGGCAATCCTCGGCTGAGGTCCCCCGGCTTAACTGTCTCACCAGCCTTGACGACGTCATGCCCGGCGCGAGATCGCGGCAAAGTGCCTGCAGCTGGAGCAGTTGATCCGGTTGTTAACGTAGCGTGTCGCTGGCGTTGTCAGGCAACCCGCATTTAACCTGCTTTTCAATACTCCTCACCCGTTTTGGTCCGAGAGCCCGGTCTGTCGCCTGTTCCTCAGGGGGGCTCGAGCATGAGGGCGAGAATGCCACCAATTGGCAGCCTCCTGCGTATCGAAACGTGACCGAAGACCGGTTTCTGGCCGCTTCTGGCCGTTCACACTCCGTCCATCATCCCTAACCCTTCGTTAATCTTGACAGGTTATTAATGGGGCGAACTCACGGTCGAGATGGGGCTGGTTCCCATTGACGCCCATGGTGGCCCATGGTATCCCAAACGCCCAAGATCAGCAGGCGGGCATCCGCCGTTCCATCCCCATCCAGGCTGCGGTTTCAGGCAGAGACCGTGAAGGCGGCTTACGCTGCTGGAGCCTTTGCTCGGGTGATGGAGCGGAGGCAAAGCAGGGGATCAATGGAGTGGGGCCAAGGGGCGGAAGCGGCGGTACAGAGTCATGAACCGGTTCCTGTCGAATGCGACAAACAGGATCGACGCGAAGGGACGGGTTTCCGTGCCTTCGACGTTCCGTGCCGTGCTGGCGCAGGCAGCCGTCAGCGAGCTCTACGCATGGCAGGATTTCGTGTTTCCGGCGGTGTCGATGGCCGGGCCGGAAGTGCTGGATCGCTTCGAGCGGATGATCGGATCGCAGGATCCGTTCTCTGCGGAAGCCAACAAGATGTCGCTGCTTATTCATGGCGGCGGTGTGTTCATGAAGCTCGACGGCGAGGGTCGGCTTCTGGTGACGGATTTCATCCGCGATTTTACGGGCATCACCGACCGGGTGACGTTCGCGGGGCGTGGGGATCATTTTCAGCTCTGGGAGCCGGCGGCATTCGAGGAAATGCAGTCACGCGCCCGGAAAGAACGGACGGCCATTTCCTGACCGTTCTCAACGGATGGAGAAACGGAATGGCGGCGGACATGGACGATGGTGAAACTGACGTCCAAGGCGGACCGGTCCGCCACATTCCGGTTCTTCTCCGCGAGGTCCTGGCAGCCCTTGGACCCGTGCCGGGAGAGACAATCGTCGACGGCACATTCGGGGCCGGCGGCTACACTGCTGCCATCCTTGAAGCCGGCGCGGACGTGGTTGCCTTCGACCGTGACCCTGATGCGATCGCCGCGGGCGCGGCAATGGTGGAAGCTTCCGGCGGTAGTCTGAAACTCATCCATGCCCGGTTTTCCGAATTGCTCGATCATGTCGAGGAGGCGAGTCTTGACGGCGTGGTGCTCGATATCGGCGTGTCCTCGATGCAGATCGACGAGGCGGAGCGGGGTTTCTCGTTCATGCGCGACGGGCCGCTCGACATGCGCATGGGGCAAACCGGCGTCAGCGCGGCGGATGTGGTCAACCGCGCCAAGCCTTCGGACATGACCCGCATATTCGGAATTCTGGGCGAGGAGCGCCATGCGGGGCGGATTTCGCGTGCCATTGAGGCGGAACGGCAGAAGACGCCATTTGAGACAACGCGGCAGCTGGCCGGGCTGATCGAGAAGGTCTCGCCGCGGCGGCCTCAGGACAAGATCCATCCGGCCACCCGGGTGTTCCAGGCGCTCAGGACCTACGTCAATGACGAGCTTGGCGAACTGGCGCGGACCCTGTTCGCCGCCGAACGCGCGCTCAAGCCCGGGGGCCGGCTGGTGGTTGTCAGCTTCCATTCTCTCGAGGACCGCATCGTCAAGCGTTTCTTCCAGGATCGCGCAGGCAAGGCCTCGGGCTCGCGGCACCTGCCGATGGTGGCCGAGCGTCAATCCAGCTTCACCATGATCGGCAGGCAACCGGTGACTGCGGGAGATGAGGAATGCGCGACCAATCCACGCGCACGGTCTGCGAAACTGCGCGCCGGGCGGCGCACTGACGTGCCCGCCGGAAAGGCCGATGCCGATATCCTTCCCGTTCCAAATCTCGCCGCGCTGGCGGCACTCGGAGGCTGAACCGTGTTGCGAACTCTCGACCTGGTGCTTGTCGGTGCGATGATCGCCGCTGCTACCATCACCTACCAGATCAAGCACGCTGCCGAAGAGAAACTTGCCGAAGTGCGCGAGTTGCAGGCAGAGATACGGCTGCAGGAGGAGACCATCGATCTGCTCGAGGCTGACTGGAGCCTGCTGAACCAGCCTTCACGTCTGCAACGGCTGTCGACGGCCTTCGAGGCGGAGTTGGGCTTAAGGCCGATCGAACCGGAGCAAATGGCCGAATCTGACGAATTGCCCGGCAGGGCGAGCGATTTCGAGCCGTTGCTGGCAGAGGGCGAAACCGATGCAGAACTGACGACGGGGTCCGTGCAACAATGAGAAATCTGGGAGCATTCATCGCTGGACTGAACCCGGTTGCGGCGTCTGCGGGCGGAGGCGGCCGCACGCCGCTGGAGTTTGAAGGCATCCGCAAGGCGCAGGGCGCGCAGGCCAAGAACCGCATCATTATCGCGGTGGTCTGTTTCTGTGTGTTCTATTCGGCAATCGGTGCGCGCCTGGTGCAATACGGCCTGCGGTCGCCCGAAACAGTGTCATCGATCGCGCGCGCCGACCAGCTGCTGATTTCGCGGCCCGACCTGCTCGACCGAAACGGCGAAGTGCTGGCCACGGACATCCGCACGGTCTCGCTGTTTGCGGAACCCAACAAGATCGTCGACGCGGACGAGGCGGTCGAGTTGCTGGCCACCGTTCTGCCAGATCTCGACATGCGCGGCATTCACCGCAAGTTGTCGTCGAATTCCCGGTTTCAGTGGCTCAGACGCCAGCTTACCCCCAAGCAGCAAAGCCAGATCCTGGCGCTCGGCATTCCAGGCATCGGTTTCAGGCCGGAAACGCGGCGGTTCTATCCCGGCGGCCCGACGGCTTCGCATGTGGTCGGCCACGTCAACATCGACAACAAGGGCATCGCCGGCATGGAGAAATATGTCGACGGCCAGGGCCTCGGCGATCTCGCTGCCGCCGGCATGACCGTCAACGAAGATCTCAAGCCGGTGCGGCTGTCGCTTGATCTGCGGGTCCAGCACGTGCTGCGTGACGAGCTGGCCGGCGCCATGGAGCGCTACAAGGCGATTGCCGCCGCCGGTGTCGTACTCAATGTACACACGGGCGAAGTGGTCGCCATGTCGTCACTGCCCGACTATGACCCCAACAACCCTGTCGAGGCGCTGCAGAAGGACCGGCTCAACCGGATGTCCGCGGGTACCTACGAGATGGGGTCAACCTTCAAGGCGTTCACCACGGCGATGGCGCTCGACTCCGGGCTGGTGAAGATGTCGGATTCGTTCGATGCGCGCGGATCGATCCGGATCGGCGGCTTCACGATAAAGGATTTCCACGGCAAGAACCGTGTCCTGACCGTGCCGGAAATCTTCATCTATTCCTCCAATATCGGCACCGCCCGAATGGCCGATCTTGTGGGTATCCCGGGCCATCAGGAGTTCCTGACCCGGCTCGGGCTTCTTACCCGGATGAAGACCGAACTGCCGGAAGTGGCAACGCCGAACCAGCCGTCTGAATGGAAGAAGATCAACTCGATCACCATCTCCTTTGGCCATGGCGTGTCGACAACACCATTGCAGACAGCGGTCGCGGCTGCAGCGCTGATGAACGGCGGCAAGCTGATCGAACCGACCTTCCTGCCGCGCTCGGCGGAAGAGGCTGCACAGACCGCGGTTCCGGTGATCCAGCCATCGACCAGCAAGCACATGCGCGATCTGATGGAACTCAATGCCATCAAGGGAGCCGGCGGCTCGGGTTCGCGTGCCGCGGTCGAAGGCTTCCGTGTTGGCGGCAAGACCGGGACCGCTGAAAAGGTGGTCAATGGACGCTACTCCTCTGCGGTCCGGTTCAATGCGTTTCTCTCCGCCTTTCCGATCGACAATCCCGAATATGTGGTTCTGGTGGTGATCGACGAACCCAAGCCGGAGGAGGGCAAGCACTCGGCGACCGCCGGATTGAATGCTGCGCCGACGGTTGGCGCGATCATTCGCCGGAGCGGCGCCTTTCTCGGTGTCCGGCCGCGGTTTGGCGACGACGTGCAGGCGCTGTCGCTGTCATACTGAAAACACATGCGGCGGGCAGGCATCACTGATATCAAGTGAATCGCCTTTTGCCACAGCAATGAAAGACCAGAGCATTTCATGAAATTGTCCGCGCTGACCGCCGCCCTGCCGACTGGATCCATTACCGCACCTAACGGGGCGGACACCGAGCTTCCCGTGACCGGGTTGACGGCTGACAGCCGGGTCGTCGAACCGGGAAACCTGTTTTTTGCGCTTGCCGGCGTGAAGACGGACGGTGCGCGGTTTGCAGCCCAGGCGGCATCCAAAGGCGCGGTCGCAATCGTCGCCGGCGAAGGTGCGGTGCTGTCCGGGTTGACGGTGCCTGTGCTCCGGGCGGTTGATCCCAGACAGGCGCTGGCGCGGGCGGCTGCGGCATTCTACGGCCCGCAACCGCGGGTGATGGCGGCAGTAACAGGGACCGCGGGCAAGACCTCCGTGGCATCCTTCCTGCGACAAATCTGGGCCAATGCCGGAGAGCAGGCAGCGATGCTTGGAACCACCGGCGTGACAGCGCCTGGCCGTACCGAATACGGCACGCTGACCACTCCGGACCCGGTTGCGTTGCACCGGTTGCTGGCGGAACTTGCCAGCGAAGGCGTGACTCACGCAGCCATGGAAGCCTCTAGCCACGGTCTCGACCAGCGCCGGCTCGACGGGGTGGCGCTGAGTGTTGCGGGCTTCACCAATCTGGGCCGCGATCACATGGACTATCACACCAGCATGGATGACTACATGGCCGCCAAGATGCGGCTGTTCGATACGCTTCTGCCCAAGGGCATGCCAGCGGTGATCTTTGCCGATGATCCCTGGTCGGAGAAAGCCGTCGAAGCGGCCGAGCGGGCTGGAGCGCGGGTGCTGACTGTGGGCCGCAAGGGCGGCTTCCTGAGCCTCAAACGGGTCGAGCATCTGCGCCACAAGCAGGTGCTGGAAGTCCACATGGAAGGCCGCATTTTCGAGGTCGATTTGCCGCTGGCAGGTGACTTTCAGGTGTCCAACGCACTTGTGGCGGCGGGAATTGCGATTGCCTCGGGAACGTCTGCAGACCAGGTAATGGCAGCACTCGAGCACCTGACCGGAGCCTCCGGGCGGCTGGAGCTGATCGGCTCGACGCCGCAGGGGGCTCCGGCTTACGTCGATTATGCGCACAAGCCCGAGGCGCTGGAAAACGTGCTCGAGGCGGTGCGGCCGTTTACCACCGGCCGGGTCATCACGGTGTTTGGCTGCGGCGGCGACCGGGATCGCGGCAAGCGGCCGATCATGGGCGAGATCGCGATGCGGCTTGCGGATGTGGTGATCGTCACCGACGACAATCCCCGTTCGGAGGATCCGGCCTCGATCCGTGCTGAGATCATGGCCGCTGCCCCTGACGCAACCGAGATCGGCGACCGGGCAACGGCGATCAGAACGGCAGTTTCCATGCTGGGCGCAGGCGACACCCTGATCGTCGCCGGCAAGGGGCATGAGGAAGGCCAGATCATCGGAGAGAAGGTTCTGCCGTTCTCCGACCACATCGAAATCCGCAAGGCACTGGAGGAACTGAAGGCATGAGCATGCTGTGGACCTCACAAGAGATGATCGAAGCCATGGACGGGCGTCCCGTGGGCACCCTGCCGGACGGCGTCAACGGCATTTCCATCGACAGCCGCACGGTTGGCGAAGGCGATGCCTTCTTTGCCATCAAGGGCGACCGGCTCGACGGACATGATTTTGCCAGCGTCGCAGTCGCCAATGGTGCCGGCCTGCTGGTGGTTTCGGAATCGAAGCTTCCTGCGCTTGGCCGGCTGACTGCGCCGATGATCGTGGTCAATGATGTTCTGGCAGCACTTGAGGATCTGGGCCGCGCCTCACGGGCCCGCAGCGACGCCCGGATCATCGCGGTGACCGGATCGGTGGGAAAGACCTCGACCAAGGAAATGCTGAGGCACGTGCTCGAACCAAGTGGCGAGGTGCATGCCTCCGTGGCGTCGTTCAACAACCATTGGGGCGTGCCGCTGACACTGGCGCGAATGCCGGCGAGCACCGCCTATGGCGTGTTCGAGATTGGCATGAACCATCCCGACGAGATCCGGCCACTGGTCAAGATGGTCAAGCCGCATATCGCGATCATCACCACGGTGGCGGCCGCGCATATGGGCAATTTCAAGAACCTGACCGAGATCGCGGCTGCAAAGTCCGAGATCATGGAAGGGCTCGTCGAAGACGGGCACGTGCTGCTCAATCGTGATAACGAAAAATATGGCTGGCTCAAGAAACGGGCCGGGGAACTGGGCGTTGCCCATGTTCAGTCTTTCGGTGAAAACAGCAAGGCCGATTACCGGCTTCTCAACTGCAAGCTGCTGCCGGATTGCTCGACGATTACGGCGCGGATCGGCAGCGACGAGGTTGCCGTCAAGATCGGCGCGCCCGGCCGCCATCACGTGCAGAACGCGCTTGCCGTATTGGGCGCGGTGCAGCTTTCCGGCGCCAATCTTGCCAAGGCCAGTCATGCGCTCGCCGCTCTTTCGGCTGAAAAGGGGCGCGGGGCACGGCACAATCTGAAGATCGGTGATGGCAGTTTCGTACTGATTGACGAAAGCTACAATGCCAACCCGGCCTCAATGCGCGCTGCGCTGGAGCTGCTGCGGGATACGCCGGTGCGCTTGAGGGGGCGTCGTATCGCCGTGCTGGGCGACATGCTGGAAATGGGCCGGTTTGCCGAGCAGGTGCATCGTGAGCTGGCTCAGCCGCTCATGGAAACAGGGGCGGATCTGGTCTGTCTCGCGGGTCCGGAAATGCGGGCGTTGCGCGACGAACTGGGCACAAATATCGAGACGGTCTACCGCGACGAGGCCACCGAACTCGCGGACTATCTCAAGTCGGTTATCAGGGACGGCGACGTGGTCATGGTCAAGTCGTCGCTCGGCATCGGCTTCGGTCGCATTGTCAAGGCGTTGCTTGACAAGTACCCGCTGCTGACTGACAGCAGCACACAAGATTAAAGGGATCGGGGACCGAACTCATGCTCATCTGGTTGGTGGATCTGGCGGACAAGGTCCAGTTTTTCAATCTTTTCAGATACATCACCTTCAGAACAGGCGCTGCGATGTTCACCGCGGCGCTGATCGTATTCCTGTTCGGACCACGAATCATCGCCTCGCTGAAGGTCCGCCAGGGCCGGGGCCAGCCGATCCGGGCCGATGGTCCGCAGACCCATTTTCTCAAGGCCGGCACGCCGACCATGGGCGGATTGATGATCCTGGCGGGCATTGTCGGATCGTCGCTGCTGTGGGCGGACCTGTCGAGCGTCTACGTGGTCACCACGCTGCTGGTGACGCTCGGCTTCGGCGCCATCGGTTTTTACGACGACTATCTGAAGGTCACCAAACAGAGCGACAAGGGATTTTCCGGCAAGGCCCGGCTTGGCATTGAATTCATCATCGCCGGACTGGCAGTGTTCTTCATCATGCAGGCCTCGATGGCCGCAACGACGGTCAACGGCTCGACCTTTGGCTCCTCTATCGCGTTTCCCTTCTTCAAGGATCTGCTTCTGGACCTGGGCTGGTTCTTCATCGTTTTCGGAGCTTTCGTGATTGTTGCGGCGGGCAACGCCGTCAATCTGACCGACGGTCTCGATGGACTGGCGATCGTGCCGGTGATGATCGCAGCCGCCTCGTTTGGCGCCATCGCCTATCTGGCGGGCAACGCGGTGTTTGCCAATTATCTGCAAATCCATTTCGTGCCCGGCACCGGTGAACTGGCGGTGATTCTCGGCGCGGTCATGGGCGCGGGGCTTGGCTTTCTCTGGTTCAATGCACCACCGGCGGCAATTTTCATGGGCGACACCGGTTCGCTGGCGCTCGGCGGCCTGATCGGCACCGTTGCGGTTGCGACCAAGCATGAGATCGTCATGGCGATCATCGGTGGGCTGTTCGTGATGGAAGCGCTTTCCGTGATCATTCAGGTCGGCTGGTTCAAGCTGACCGGCAAGCGGGTGTTCCTGATGGCGCCGATCCACCATCATTTCGAAAAGCTCGGCTGGACCGAGAGTCAGGTGGTGGTTCGGTTCTGGATCATTGCTGTCGGTCTCGCCATGCTCGGTCTCGCCACGCTGAAGTTGAGGTGATCGATGATCCCCGCCTCCACATTTCGCGGACAGCGCGTGGCGCTGTTCGGCCTGGGCGGGTCGGGCCTTGCGACCGCGAAATCACTTGTTGCAGGGGGCGCGGAACTCACGGCATGGGATGATAATCCGGCTCAGGTCGAGGCCGCATCAAAAGCGGGGATCCCGGTTGGCGATCTGCGCGATATGGACTGGGCGTCGGTCGGCACGCTGGTGCTTGCCCCCGGCGTTCCGCTGACACATCCCAAGCCCCACTGGACGGTCGATCTTGCCACCAGCCACGGTGTCGAGATCATCGGCGATATCGAGATCTTCGTACGGGAGCGGCGGGCGCAGGCGCCGGGCAGCCGGTTCATCGCCATCACCGGCACCAATGGCAAATCCACCACCACGGCGCTGATTGCACATCTGATTTCGCATAGCGGCCGTGACGCTCAACTGGGCGGCAACATCGGGACCGCGGTTCTGACGCTGGCGCCGCCGGCGGCCGAGCGGGTGCATGTGGTCGAATGTTCCTCCTATCAGATTGACCTCGCGCCTTCACTCGATCCGAGCGCCGGGCTGCTGCTCAACCTGACGCCGGATCACCTCGACCGGCACGGCTCGATGCAGCATTATGCCGATGTCAAGACGCGGCTTGTGGCACGAAGTGATGTCGCCATTGTCGGTGTCGACGACGAGTGGTGCCGGGCTATTGCCGAAAAGCTGGAAAGCCGGGCTTTCAAGGTGATCCGGATCTCCAAGGATCATGTCCTTGAGGAGGGTCTGTTTGCGCAGGGATCGATGATCCGTCAGGGCAAGGCCGGTATGCTGCACGACCTGGCTGATCTTGCCGGTATTGCCACGCTTCGCGGCGCGCACAATGCGCAAAATGCGGCAGCCGCCATTGCCGCGTGCCAGGCGGTCGGGTTGAACGAAGAAGAAATCCGCAACGGGCTCGCAGCCTTTCCCGGCCTCAAGCACCGCATGCAACCGGTGGCACGGCGCGGACGCGTCGTCTTCGTCAATGACTCCAAGGCGACAAATGCCGAGGCCGCGGCGCCGGCGCTACAGAGTTTCGAACCGATCTACTGGATTGCGGGCGGTCTGCCCAAGGAGGGCGGCATCGCCGCACTGGAACGGTTCTTCCCGCGCATTGCCAAGGCCTATCTGATCGGGGAGGCGGCGGCCGGATTTGCTGCCACCATCGGCGCGCATGCACCCTTCGAGATCTCGGGCACGCTTGACAATGCGGTGGCTTCTGCAGCGCGAGATGCAGCGGGTGATGCAGCCGGGATGCCGGCTGTGCTACTATCTCCAGCCTGCGCCAGCTTCGATCAGTACCGCAATTTCGAGGTCAGAGGCGACGCCTATGTCAGCCTCGTGTCTGGTCTCGATGATATCGAAATGCTCGTCGATATCGAAAACACTGGAGAACATCATGGTTAGCCGCGTCGAACGTGGGCCGGTCGCAGACTGGTTCTGGACCATAGACCGCCTGTTCCTTGCGGCCTTTATCGGCCTGATGGGAATTGGCCTGATGCTATCGTTTGCCGCAAGCCCGGCGGTGGCCGAAAGGCTCGGACTGGACAGCTTCCATTTCGTCGAGCGCCATGGCTTCTACCTGCTGCCTGCTGTTGCGGCGATGGTCGGGGTCTCGTTCCTGAACCCGCGCCAGGTGCGCCGGGGGGCACTGCTGCTGCTCCTCGCCTCGATCGTGATGATGATCATGGCGTTGTTCTTCGGTGTCGAAATCAAAGGCTCGCGGCGCTGGATTTCCATCCTCGGCGTTTCCATCCAGCCCTCGGAATTCATGAAGCCGGCCTTCGTGGTGATCTGCGCCTGGCTGTTTTCCGAACGCTCGCGTCACCCGGAGATCCCCGGCAACCTGTTTGCGATCATCCTGTTCGGCATCGTGGTAGCCCTGCTTGTGGCGCAACCCGACCTTGGGCAGACAATGCTGACAGCTGCGGTCTGGGGCGGGATGTTCTTCATGGCAGGCATGTCGTGGTTCTGGATCGCGCTCTTGGGCGGGCTGGCCATAGCCGGTTTTATCTCGTCCTATTTCATGTTCCCGCACGTGGCCGAGCGCATAAACGGCTTCCTGTTCGGCGAGGGCGACAGCTTTCAGGTCGATACCGCCCGCGAGGCGATCATCCGGGGTGACTGGCTGGGACAGGGGCCGGGCGAGGGCACCATCAAGCGGATTCTGCCCGACAGTCACACCGACTTCGTCTTTTCCGTCGCGGCGGAGGAATTCGGCATCATCTTCTGCATGGTAATGGTGTTGCTGTTCGGCTTCGTGGTGATCCGCGGCCTTCTCCGCGCTGGACGGGAGCAGGACGACTTCACCCGGCTGGCTGTTGCCGGCCTGTCGCTGCTGATCGGTTTCCAGTCCTTCATCAATATCGGCGTCAATCTCGAACTGCTGCCAGCCAAGGGCATGACGCTGCCGCTGATTTCCTATGGCGGGTCGTCGATGATCGCAGTGTCGATTACTGCCGGGTTCGTGCTGGCGCTGACGCGGCGCAGACCGGAGAGCCGGGCGCAGCCACGGACGGTTTACCGTCCCATGTCCAGCGTGGCGGCGGAATAGCAACATGGTGGAGAGCAAGCTTTTTCTGTTGTCCGCGGGCGGCACCGGCGGACATCTGTTTCCGGCACAGGCGCTGGCGCATGAGCTGACGGCGCGCGGACACCGGGTCCATCTGGTCACCGACAGCCGCGCCGAACGGTTTGCCGGCACGTTTCCTGCTTCCGAAATCCACGTGGTGCGCTCGGCCACCATCGGTTCGAAAAATCCGATCAAGGTGATCAGGTCGCTGTGGACCCTGTTCAAGGGCGTGCGCGAAGCCGGTGCGCTGTTGCGCAAGATCCGGCCCGATGCGGTGATCGGCTTCGGCGGTTACCCGACAATCCCGCCGCTGCTGGCGGCGTCGAATGCCGGCCTTCCAACCATGCTGCACGAGCAGAATGCGGTGATGGGCCGTGCCAACAAGGCGCTGGCCTCAAGGGTCAAGGCAATCGCTGGCGGTTTCCTGCCAGAGGGCAAGGGACGCTATGCCGACAAGACCGTGGTAACCGGAAATCCGGTGCGGCCGGAAGTCATCACGGCGGCTGCGATCCCTTATGTTCCATCACTTGAGGGCGAGCCGTTCCGGCTGGTGGTGTTTGGCGGCAGCCAGGGCGCCCAGTTCTTTTCCGACGCCATTCCCTCGGCCATTGCGCTGTTGCCGGACGACTTGCGCGCCCGGCTGGAGCTGACCCAGCAGGCCCGGCCGGAAGACGAGGCAGAGGTGCGCGCCCGGCTCGAGGAAATGGGCGTCAAGGCCGACGTGTCACCCTTCTTCACCGATATGGCGGCACGCATTGGTGCAGCGCACCTGGTCGTGTCCCGTTCCGGCGCCTCGACCGTATCGGAAATTGCCGTTATCGGCCGTTCGGCCATTCTGGTGCCCTATCCCTTTGCACTCGACCATGACCAGGCGGCCAATGCCCAGGCGCTGATGGCCAAGGGCGGAGCGAGCGTGGTCAAGCAGTCTGAGCTTTCAGCCCAGCTTCTCTCCGACATGATCGCGGACCGCATGAACGATCCCGCCGGGCTGGCATCGACCGCCTCTGCCGCCCAGGCTACGGGGAAACCCGACGCCGCGCGCTTGCTTGCAAATCTGGCAGAAGCTATTGCGGAGGGCATCAGTGTAGATCAATTCAGGAGTTCGACCGCATGAAGATGCCACAAACCATCGGCCTGGTTCATTTTGTCGGCATCGGCGGCATCGGCATGAGCGGCATTGCCGAGGTGCTCAACAATCTCGGCTACAAGGTTCAGGGCTCCGACCAGTCGGAAAGCGCGAATGTGCAGCGGCTGCGCGACAAGGGCATCGAGGTGCATATCGGCCATTCCGCCGCCAATCTCGGCGACGCTGAGGTGGTGGTGGTCTCGACCGCAATCAAGAAGAACAATCCCGAGCTGATGGCGGCGCGCGAGCGGCTGCTGCCGGTGGTCCGCCGGGCCGAGATGCTGGCCGAACTGATGCGCTTCCGCAACGCGATCGCGATTGGCGGCACCCACGGCAAGACCACCACGACATCGATGGTGGCGACGCTGCTGGAAGCCGGCGGGCTCGATCCGACGGTGATCAATGGCGGTATCATCAATGCCTATGGCACCAATGCCCGCATGGGCGAGGGCGAATGGATGGTGGTGGAGGCTGACGAAAGCGACGGCACCTTCCTCAAGCTGCCCGCCGATATTGCCATCATCACCAATATCGATCCCGAACATCTCGATCACTACGGTACCTTTGATGCCGTGCGCGCGGCGTTCCGGCAGTTCGTCGAGAACGTGCCGTTCTACGGCTTCGGCGTGATGTGTCTCGACCACCCGGAAGTGCAAACGCTGGTGAGCAGGATCGAGGACCGCCGGGTCATCACCTATGGCGAGAACCCGCAATCGGATGTGCGCTATTCAAACCACCGCATGGATGGGCCGGTGTCGGTGTTCGACGTGGTGATCAACAGGCGCAAGGCCGGCGAGGCCGTCGAGCTCAAGGATCTGCGGTTGCCGATGCCCGGCAAGCACAATGTTTCCAATGCGGTTGCCGCGATCGCCGTGGCGTCGGAACTCGGCCTGACACCGGACCAGATCGCCAAGGGGCTTGGCCAGTTTGGCGGGGTAAAGCGGCGCTTTACTCATACGGGCAGCTGGAATGACGTCGAGGTGTTCGACGACTACGGCCACCACCCGGTCGAAATCAAGGCCGTGCTTTCGGCGGCGCGCGATGCCTGCAAGGGCCGGGTGATCGCGGTCGCCCAGCCGCACCGTTTCACACGGCTTGAAAGCCTCTTCGACGAGTTTTCCGCCTGTTTCAACGACGCCAACACGGTGATCATGGCACCGGTCTACGCTGCCGGCGAAGACCCGATCGAAGGCATCGATTCGGCGTCGCTGGTCTCGAGCATGAAGGCCGGCGGTCACCGTGATGCACGGTTGATCGACGGTCCGTCGGCCTTGGCGCCCCTGATCGCCGAGATCGCCAGGCCGGGCGATTATGTCGTCTGTCTGGGTGCGGGCACTATCACGCAATGGGCCAATCAGTTGCCCAAGGAACTCAATGCGCTGAAACCTGCCTCGGGAGACACCGCATGAAGCCGCTTCAGGTCGACGGAGAAAGGCTGCTGGCCTCGCTCGAAGGAAAACTGGGCGAAGTGCGCGGACGGCTGACGCCGAATGCCGAGATGTCGAAGGTGACGTGGTTTCGCACCGGCGGTCCGGCTGAAGTTCTGTTCCAGCCTGTTGACGAAGACGACCTGTCCGCCTTTCTGGCCGTGCTGCCCGAGGAGGTTCCGGTGCTGCCAGTCGGGATCGGCTCCAACCTTCTGGTTCGCGACGGCGGCATTCCTGGTGTCGTCATCCGGCTGTCGGCAAAAGGCTTTGGCCGGGCCGAGCAGGTGTCGGATACCCGGCTCGCAGCGGGGGCGGTCTGCCCTGACAAGCATCTGGCCGCACTGGCGCTCGAGAGCGGACTTGGCGGCTTCCATTTCTACCACGGCATACCCGGAGCCATCGGCGGCGCGCTTCGGATGAATGCTGGCGCCAATGGCGTGGAAACGCGCGAACGGGTTGTCGAGGTTCATGCCATCGACCGAAAAGGTGAGCGGCATGTGCTGTCGAATGCCGATATGGGCTATGCGTATCGCCATTCCTCGGCGCCCAGGAACCTGATCTTCACACGGGCTATCTTCGAAGGTGCGCCAGCCGACAAGGAGCAGATCCGGGCCGACATGGATGCCGTCCAGCATCACCGCGAGACGGTGCAGCCGATCCGCGAGAAGACCGGAGGCTCGACCTTCAAGAACCCGGAAGGCCATTCGGCCTGGAAGGTGATCGACGAGGCGGGCTGCCGTGGACTGACCGTGGGTGGGGCTCAGATGTCACCGATGCACTGCAACTTCATGATCAACACCGGCACAGCCTCGGCCTACGAACTCGAAAACCTTGGCGAAACCGTCCGCGCGCGTGTGCTGGAAAACTCGGGCATCCGTCTCGAATGGGAAATCAAACGCCTCGGCCTCTTCGAACCGGGCCAGGTGGTGCAGGAGTATCTGGGGCAATTGGTGTAATGGCGTTCCCTGCCGGGTGATCGTCAGGGCGCGGTCGAAATCAACCGCAGGTCTTTGTTCTCCTTGGCAAGCAGTTTCAAAGGCTATCTTTCTACCATACCGCGGATCTCAGAGGTGGGTTTTCACGGCGGATTACGCCAGGTTGAAAGCGAAGTGCCGAGAAGCACGGGGGGCGTGAAGAGCAAGACGTTCTGAAAAGCGACGCAGGTCCACGGCCGACGGGGAGTCCCGGAAGGGGGATGCTGAGCAATAAGCGCGAAATTTCCGCGGAATCTGCCTTGCGACCTGCCGATGTTTTACCGGCCGACAGGTTTCAAGTCTTTGCCTGAAGACTTATGCCGGCTTTCTGCACCTGCATGGTTGGAAATCTGGACTAGGCCGTGATTAGCTGGTCTGATGCTTCGATGGCGGCTGAAACTTGCTGATCGGAGAGCATCCGACGTGCATCGTCTCCGCTCATTGGCCGTCCATACAGGTAGCCCTGAATCAGGTCGGGATTGAGAGATTCGAGCAGCGTCATTTCGTCTTCGGTTTCGACGCCCTCCAGGACACATCGAAGATCGAGCTTCCGGCACAGGCTGATGATGCCGGAAACGATTTCGCGCGAGGTGGCGCTGTGCGGCACTCTGCGGATAAAGCTTCTGTCGATCTTGACCTTGTCGAGCGGCAGCTGGTCGAGATACCCGAAACTGGAATAACCCGATCCGAAATCGTCCAGCGCAATCTTGCAGCCGCTGCTTCGCAGTATCTCTATCATATTGGTAGCGGTCACCAGGTCTGACATCACCGCGGTTTCCGTGATCTCGAACTCGATGCGGCTTGGTGACAGCTCCGATTTCATGATTTGACCGAGCAGCGAAAGGATGAAGGCCTGATCGGAAATGTCGCGCGCCGAGAGATTGAAGGAGAGGCTGACGTCCTGCGGCCATGTTGCGAGTTCGGCGAGCCCTTTCTGGAACAGGATGCTGGTCAGTTTCTGAATCGAGCCCGAGCGTTCTGCCACGCGGATGAACTGATCCGGGCCGACGCGGCCAAGCTTGGGGCTCTGCCAGCGGGCGAGCGCCTCAAAGCTCAGTACGCGGTTCTCGCCTGGCGAGTATTGCGGCTGGAACAGAAGATAGAGTTCTTCTGCGAGATTGCCTTCACGCAACTCCCGCTCGATTGCGATCGCCTGTTTCATCTCCGTGTTTTCGGCCGTGTCGAACAACACACATTGGCCGCGGAACTGGCTCTTGGCCTTGTAAAGCGCGAAATCGGCCTGTTCGTAGAGCTGCCCGGTGCTCAAGCCGGTGTCGGGAAAATGGGTGAAGCCCGCCGAAGCCCCTACGGTGAGTTCGATCTGGTCGATGATATAGGGAACGGACATGGCCCTGATGCGGCTCTCTACCCGTTGCCTGAGTTCCGCCTCGGTTACGTCGCCCGGGACAATCGCGACGAATTCGTCGCCACCGATCCGGCCTATCGTCACGCCGGCGGACACCATCTCACTGGCCCTGTCGACGGCCGCACACAGCAGCCGATCGCCGGTAACATGGCCATAAACGTCGTTGATGCCCTTGAAACCATCGAGGTCGAATATGCCCAACCAGAATGGTTTGCGGCGCGCAACCATCAAATCGATCTGTTCAAAGATTGCCCGCCGGTTGGGGATGCCGGTCAACATGTCGGAATCGGCCAGAGCACGGGCCTTCACCGTCAGTTCATCGGCCAGCAGGCGCGCATCGATCTGGCGCAATATGGCGCGCCGGAGCAGCCCTGCGATGCTGATCGCAGCAAAGGCTGTCGCGACCGCAATCGAGGCATATTCCGCAAACAGATCGGCCGGGAGGGAAGAGGCAAACCAGTAGAGCGTCCCCAGCGCAAGGGAAACGCTTGCCAGCATGGTTCGGGTCGTGGCGCTGGTTATCGCGAAAATGAACGCCAGCACCACGAAATAGATGTAGCGCGTCTGCACGTTGTAGACGAGCAGATAGCTCACCAGGTTGAAGTACATGAACAGATGCATCATCAGGGTGATGACTTCGAGCCTGGGCAGCTCGATCTTTCCCTTGACTGACAGAAGCCGGTGAAAAAAATAGAAGCTGACAGCGGTGGTCATGCTGATGAAGCTGTACATTGCCAGCAGTGCCCCGGTCTGGGTTTGCGAATGTTCCCAGGTCACGAAGACATAGTAGGCACAGGCGGGGATCAGGATTGGACGCAGGATCGGGACGTAGGATTGGGCGATCGCCTGCTGCCGGGTAGCGTCCTCCGGTTTCCTGCGTTGATCGACCGGCGGAGCGATGTTCATCGGACGACGTCTTTCCTGTCCCTGGGCCGCACCTTGCCTGGCCGAAAGAATGCGATCGTCCCCTGGGCTGGATGCAGACATCCGCTCTGCTGATGGCAGCAGTCGGCAGGGAGACGGTGGCGGTTCAAGGCGGTTTGCGCTTCAATCATCAAGCACCGAATACATTAGCTCTCTTTAACATAGTGTTAGAGCAACACACTGAATTTCAGTGTTGTTCATGGGAGCGTGCCGATGTTGTTCGTCTAAAGACTGCGGCAGCTCCGCGGTGTTTTGGCGGCAGCTGATCTTTTCCAGGCGGCGTGGTTCTGGTTTGCGCAACCGCTCAAGAGGGCGGCTTGGCGCAATCTTCGCTTGCTAAGGTGAGGGTAAGCTGCGTTTTGGCTTCCGCCAAACATCTGACCGAACAGGCGATTAGGCAGCATGAGGCCGTCTCTTACCGGACCGGCTTTGATATGAGGGAACTACATGACCGCTGACAAATCGACAAAACACGTGGCCGTGCTTTACGGCGGCTTCTCTTCCGAGCGCCCGGTCAGCCTGGCGTCGGGCGAGCCGTGTGCCGCTGCGCTTGAGGAGGCTGGTTACAGGGTCACCCGTGTCGATGTGGGGCAGGATGTGGGCGCCGTGTTGTCCGAGCTCAAGCCGGATGTGTGTTTCAACGCGCTGCATGGGCCATTCGGTGAGGATGGCACCATCCAGGGTGTGCTTGAATATCTGGGCATTCCCTACACCCATTCGGGAGTTACGGCCTCTGCGTTGGCGATGGACAAGCGGTTGTCGAAGATTGTTGCCAAGTCGGTCGGCATTCCTGTGGCCGAATCGAAGGTGATGAATAGGCATGACTTTACCTCTGCCCATCCGATGCAGCCTCCTTATGTTGTCAAGCCGGTCAATGAGGGGTCGAGTTTCGGCGTCGTTATCGTCAGCGAGGGGCAGACGCATCCGCCGCAGATAATCACCTCGAAAGACTGGAAATATGGCGATGTGGTCATGGTCGAAAGGTACATCTCGGGGCGCGAGCTGACCTGCACCGTCATGGGTGATGTGGCGCTGGCGGTGACCGAAATCGTGCCGCAAGGACACAGCTTCTACGATTATGATTCGAAATATGTCGCCGGGGGCTCCAAACACGTTTGCCCGGCAGAAATTTCACCAATTGTTTACCAAAAAATACGTATGTTGGCCCTGAAGGCGCATCAAGCGATCGGCTGTCGCGGCGTGAGCAGGTCCGATTTCCGTTATGATGACCGTTTCTCCGAGGACGGAGAGGTCATCTGGCTCGAAGTCAACACCCAGCCCGGCATGACACCGACATCGCTAGCGCCCGAAATGGCCCTGCAGGCAGGGCATTCGTTTGTAGAATTTGTCAGCTGGATGGTGGAGGACGCTTCGTGTCGTCGATAAGGGGAAGCAAGGGCAGAGCCGCTTCAGCGGTCAGCACGTCGGAACGCGATGCGTTTTCCGGCGCGTTCGTTCTGCCGCGTTTCCTGCGCCGCCCGGCGCGTTACGGCATGGCGCTTGCAACGGGCCGGGTGAACATCCGCCCGCATACAGGCTCCTTCGCAACGGTTGTCTTCCTGGCCGTCACCGGCCTGTACGGCATGGCGCTGGGCGGCCACACCCAGTCCGTTAGCCAGGCCCTGACAACAGGCGCGGGCTTCGCGCTCGAGGATGTGCATGTCAGCGGCAATGTCGAAACCTCCGACATCGATATCCTCCAGCAGCTCGGCCTTGACGGCTCGACTTCTGTGGTGGCGATCGACGCGCATGCGGCGCGCGAAAAGCTCATCGAACTGCCCTGGGTCACCGACGCCCATGTCCAGAAGATCTACCCGCGCGGGCTTTCGGTGCGGCTGACCGAACGCAAGCCTGTGGGCATCTGGCAGCACGGGCACCGCTTGGCGCTGATCGATGCGCGCGGTGACGTGATCGCGCCGCTCAATGGCGCCCGCCATGCCGACCTCCCGCTCTATGTCGGCCTTGGCGCTGACGTCCATGCGGACGAACTTGAGGCCCGGCTGCTGTTCTATCCGGAACTGCGTGCACGGGTGAAAGCTGCCATCCGCATCGCCGACCGGCGCTGGGATCTGCGGCTCGACAATGGCGTGACACTGAGCCTGCCTGCGGAAAATATCGGCGCTGCGCTGAAACGTTTTGCCGAATTCGATGCCGGCCGTGACGTGCTGTCGCGCGATATCACGGCTGTGGACCTGCGCCTCGAAGACCGTGTGACGCTGCGGCTGAGCGAAGCCTCCCACGAGCGCCGCAAGCAGGCGCTGGAGGCCCGTGCCAAATTGATCAAGGCGGGTCAAAAGTCGTGAGCCTGTTCCGTCCCTCTTCCATGCTGCCCCGGCTCAAGCCCCTCTCTTCCAAGCGTGTCAGCATCGTCACGGTGCTTGATATCGGTTCTTCGAAAGTGGTCTGCATGATCGGCCGGCTGACGCCCGTCGAGGCTTCGGAAGTGCTTTCCGGACGCACCCACAGCATCGAAATTCTCGGTATCGGGCACCAGAAGTCGCGCGGCATCAAGGCCGGGGTGATCTCGGATATGGATGCGGTGGAAAATTCGGTCCGACTCGCGGTTGATTCCGCCGAGCGGATGGCCGGAGTGACGGTGGAAAGCCTGATCGTCAATGTCACTGCCGGACGGCTGGGCAGCGAAACTCACACCGCATCGGTCAATCTTGGTGGTCACGAAATTGCCGCTGGTGATCTCGCCATGGTGGTCAACGCCGCGACCCGGCAGAGCCAGCTCAACGAGCGCGCCATTCTGCACTCGCTGCCTTCGAGCTACACACTCGACGGCGAGCGTGGGATCCGCGATCCGGCCGGGATGTATGGCGATCTTCTGGGCGTCGACATGCATGTGCTGACAGCCGATCGGGCGCCGCTGAAGAATCTGGAATTGTCGATCAACCGGGCGCATCTGACCGTCGAGGCGATGGTGGCGACACCTTACGCCTCCGGGCTTGCCGCGCTCGTCTCCGACGAGGCTGAAATGGGCTGTGCCGCCATCGACATGGGCGGCGGTACCACCACGATCTCGGTGTTTTCGGAAGGCAAGCTGGTTTATGCCGACGCCATCGCGCTTGGCGGTCATCACGTGACCATGGATCTGGCGCGCGGACTGTCGACACGGCTTGACGATGCCGAGCGGATCAAGGTCGTGCACGGTTCGGCACTGCCGCAGGCAGGCGAAGACCGCGACGTGATCTCGATTCCGCCATTTGGTGAAGATGAACGCGATCTGCCGACCCATGTGCCGCGCGGGCTTGTTTCGCGCATTGTGCGCGCCCGGGTCGAGGAAACACTGGAAATGCTGCGCGACCGGATCCAGCAGTCGGGCTACGGCTCGCTTGTGGGCAAGCGGGTCGTGCTGACGGGCGGCGCCAGCCAGATGACCGGACTGGCGGAATCGGCCCGGCGGATCCTTGCGCGCAACGTGCGTATCGGCCGGCCGCTGGGCGTTTCCGGGCTGCCGGCTTCGGCGAAGGGGCCGACATTCTCCACTGCTGTAGGCCTGATGATCTATCCCCAGGTCGCACATCTTGAATCACACGGCACGGGTGAGGGCGGCTTTGCCGCAATGACCGGCGCCGGCGGCCGACTGACCCGCATGGGGCAGTGGCTCAAAGAGAGTTTTTGAATTCACCGAATTGGCCGACGCGGCGGTGCGGCCATGCCAAAGGAAGGAACGGGTGCCATGACCATCAATTTGCAGAAGCCGGACATCACCGAGCTGAAGCCCCGCATCACGGTGTTCGGGGTCGGCGGCGGCGGTGGAAACGCCGTCAACAACATGATCAATGCCGGACTGCAGGGTGTTGATTTCGTTGTCGCTAATACAGACGCGCAGGCCTTGACCATGTCAAAGGCCGAACGTATCATCCAGCTCGGCGCCGCCGTGACCGAAGGCCTCGGTGCCGGGTCGCAGCCGGAAGTCGGCCGCGCGGCCGCCGAAGAGTGCATCGACGAGATCCTCGACCACCTCAACGGCACCCACATGTGCTTCGTCACCGCAGGCATGGGCGGCGGCACCGGCACAGGCGCGGCTCCTGTCGTGGCCCAGGCCGCGCGCAACAAGGGCATCCTGACGGTCGGTGTGGTTACCAAGCCATTCCATTTCGAAGGGCAGCGCCGGATGCGTCTGGCCGAAGCGGGTATCGAGGAACTGCAGAAATGCGTTGATACGCTGATCGTGATCCCGAACCAGAACCTTTTCCGCATCGCCAATGACAAGACCACCTTTGCCGACGCATTCGCAATGGCTGACCAGGTGCTCTACTCCGGCGTTGCGTGCATCACCGACCTGATGGTCAAGGAAGGCCTGATCAACCTCGACTTCGCCGACGTCCGTTCGGTGATGCGCGAGATGGGCCGCGCGATGATGGGCACTGGCGAAGCTTCGGGCGAGGGCCGCGCAATGGCTGCCGCCGAAGCTGCGATTGCCAACCCGCTGCTTGACGAGACCACGATGAAGGGCGCTCAGGGTCTGCTGATCTCGATCACCGGCGGCCGCGACATGACCCTGTTCGAAGTCGACGAAGCTGCGACCCGCATCCGCGAGGAAGTCGACGCCGACGCCAACATCATCCTGGGTGCGACGTTCGACGAAGCGCTCGAAGGCCTTATCCGGGTTTCGGTGGTTGCCACCGGCATCGACCGGATCGAAGGGGCTGTCGAGCAGCGTCCCGCAGCACCCCGTCCGGCAACAGCTGTCAAGCCGCAGGCACCGCAGACGGCCCGTCCAGCCGCCGCCGCGCCGCAGGCTGCAACAGCCGGGCCTGCTGATCCGGTGGCTCAAACCATCCGTTCCGTGGAAGACGAACTCGAGCGCGAACTCGATATTGCCAGCGAGATCGAGCTGGCAGCCCAGAGCCAGGCGGCCAAGCCCGCACCGGTCGCGCAGCCGGGCTTTCAGCCCAACAGCCGGCTGTTCGCCGATGCGCCGCGGCAGCCTGCACCGGCCCCCCAGCAGCCGGCCATGACCGCGCCGCAGCGCCCGGCGCCGGCGGCAGCTTCCGAGGCGGCACCGCAGCAGCCGGTCGCTCAGCCAGTTCGCACACCGCCGGAAATGAGCCCGGAAATGCAGTCGACCCGGATGCCGCGCGTGGAGGATTTTCCGCCTGTCGTGAAGGCTGAAATGGAGCATCGGGCTCAGCCGCAGGGACATGCGGACGAGCGTGGCCCGATGGGCTTGCTCAAGCGGATTTCCAGCACGCTGGGCCGCCGCGAAGAGGACGAGACTCAGCATGCCGCTCCGGCAGCTGCGGCGCCGCAGGCCCGTCGCCCGCTGTCGCCTGAAGCCAGTGTCTATGCGCCGCGCCGCGGGCAGCTGGACGATCAGGGCCGGGCAATGCCGCAGCCTCGCTCCAGCCATGACGACGAACAGCTCGACATCCCGGCCTTCCTCCGCCGTCAGGCGAAATGATATCGTGACTGTTGTTGCCGAATACGGACATGGCGGCCAGATGGCCGCCATGTCTTTTTTAACTGGTTGTTTAGCATGATCTTTCGAATGTTGCAGGTTCGTAACAGAAGGATAAAAAGCGTGATTTGGCATGTCAGGCCCATCATCCTATCTTGCCTGCCAACAACTATGGGCTGGGGTGGTCGGAAGAGCTGGGGAGGCTCGGCACTGCTCCTGACAATTGGGGATAGCGCGGTCATGAATGACCGTGTCATGTATTGCGGGAAACGGCGACATTCATGAGCAGTGATGTAGTAGGTTTGCAGACCACGATTGCGCGGTCGATTTCACTCTCTGGCATCGGAGTCCATTCCGGTGAGGCTGTTTCCATTTCCTTTCATCCTGCCGATCCCGACAGCGGCGTCGTCTTCAACCGTCAGCTCGCATCCGGCGACGTCGTCAGCGTTCGCGCCGTATCCTCACAGGTAGGCTCGACGGATCTTTGCACGCTGCTGGGCAAAGCTCCCGACCGCTCGATCGCGACGGTCGAGCATCTGATGGCTGCGCTCTACGCACTCGGCGTCGACAATATCAGCATTGAGCTTGATGGCGGCGAAGTGCCGATCATGGACGGCAGCGCAGCCGTGTTCATCGAGGCTCTCGATTCGGCAGGTCTGGTCAATCATTCGGTCAAGCGCCGCTATATCCGCGTGATCAAGCCGGTCCGCATCGAGATGGGCGGGTCCTGGGCGGAGTTCAGCCCGCACAATGGCACACGCTTTGAAATCGACATCGATTTCGAAACGCCGCTGATCGGCCGCCAGTCCTGGAAGGGCGAGGTGACCGCCGACACGTTCCGCCGTGAACTGGCGCGCGCTCGCACCTTCGGGTTCATGCGCGACGTGGAGCGGCTGTGGGCTTCGGGCCATGCGCTGGGCTCTTCGCTGGAAAATTCCGTTGTGATCGGCGATGACGACAAGGTCGTCAATATCGAGGGTCTGCGTTATCGTGACGAATTCGTCCGTCACAAGACGCTTGATGCCGTGGGCGATCTGGCGCTGGCCGGTGCACAGTTTATCGGCTGCTACCGCAGCTATCGCGGTGGCCACAAGCTCAACGCCCTGGCCCTGCGTGCGCTTCTGGCCGATCAGTCGGCCTATGATGTGGTCGAGGCACCGGCCCGGCGTGACACGGTGCGGCATGGCGAGTTGGTTGCCGTCAATGCCGCAGTGTTCGCACCCTGGGCTCTTTAGGGGGCCAGCTCTGCCGCGGCGGCCGTCACACTGTGCCTAAACTCGTGATATTATAGAGGATCGCTGCCACAAATTTGCGGCAAATCGTCTTCATGACGTTGCGAAGTTCCGTTGTTTCCGGATAGAAACGCTGGTCTGGATCTGCGGAATGCCTGTTTCCGCGGCTGTTGAGAGGTTTGCATGATGGATAGTTCGGTCAAGGGTGGGCGCGGGCGCGCGTTTCGTGTTGCGCTCCTTGTCGCCGGGATGGCCGGAGTTACTTCGGCGCTCGGCGGCTGCCAGAGCGACCCCGATATCGACATCTCCAATTATGCGCGGTCGATCGAGCCGGCTGATGTGCTTTACAATCAGGGGCTTGCGAACATGGAAGCCGGCCAGCTGACCGAAGCTGGCCGCAAGTTCGAAGCCGTCGACAAGCAGCATCCCTATTCGGAATATGCCCGCAGGGCCATGGTGATGAGCGCGTTCGTGAATTACCGCCAGGCCAGGTATTCCGAGGCCATCAACACTGCTTCGCGCTATCTCAGCCTTTATCCGAACGACGAAGACGCAGCTTACGCGCAATATATCGTCGGGCTCTCCTATTTCCGGCAGATCCCGGAGGTCACACGTGACCAGCGCAGTTCGGCACGGGCCATCGCCGCATTCACGGAAGTGATCGAGCGCTATCCCGATTCGGAGTATGTCGAGGACAGCCAGGCCAAGTTGCGCTATGCGCGGGATCAGTTGGCGGGCAAGGAAATGCAGGTCGGGCGCTATTACCAGGAGCGCAAGGAATATGTGGCTGCGGCCAACCGCTATCGCCTCGTGGTCGAACAGTACCCCAACACCCGTCAGGTCGAGGAGGCGCTGGCGCGTCTGGTCGAGACCTATTATGCGATGGGCCTCGAAAGCGAAGCGCAGACGGCGGCAGCCGTGCTCGGGCACAATTACCCGGACAGCCAGTGGTATGCGGATTCCTACAAGCTCTTGAAGACGCGTGGCCTCGAGCCGCGTGAAAACAAGGGCTCCTGGATTTCGCGCGCCGGGGCCGCCCTCGTCGGCTCCTGAAACGGACGGCAATGCTTGTCCAGCTGTCGATCCGCGATATCGTACTGATCGAGAAGCTTGATCTCGAGTTTGACGCAGGTCTGTCGGTTCTCACCGGCGAAACCGGCGCCGGCAAGTCCATCCTGCTTGATTCGCTTTCGCTGGCGCTTGGTGGGCGCGGTGATGGCAGTCTTGTGCGCCAAGGCGCAGACAAGGGCCAGGTCACGGCTGTGTTCGATGTGGGGGGCGACCACCCCGCACGGCGGCTTTTGCGCGCCAACGACATCGATGATGACGGCGACCTGGTTTTCCGGAGGGTTCAGTCGGGCGATGGCCGCACGCGGGTTTTCATCAATGACCAGCCGGCCAGCGTGGCGCTGATGCGTCAGGCCGGCCTGTTGCTGGTCGAGATCCACGGGCAGCACGACGACCGCGCGCTGATCGACATGGATGCCCACCGGACATTGCTTGATGTGTTTGGTGAATTGAGCGAACGGGCGGCGGATGTCGGACGCCTGTACGAGAGCTGGCGCGAGGCGGAGCGGGCGCTGAAAGCCCATCGGGCCAAGGTCGAGGAAGCCCGTCGCGAGGCCGATTGGCTGCGCGCGTCCGTCGATGAGCTCGAGAAGCTGCATCCGGTCGAAGGGGAAGAGGAAGAGCTCGCGGTTCGTCGCTCCATGATGATGAAATCGGAAAAGATGGCGAGCGACATCAACGAGGCCAACGAGGTGCTCAACGGCCAGGGCTCGCCGATGCCGGTGATCAGCGGGCTGGTGCGGAGGCTGGAGCGCAAGGCGCAGGAAGCGCCGGAACTGCTCAATGACACCGTGGAGGCACTCGATGCGGCGCTGAACGCGCTCGCCGATGCACAGACCGCTGTGGAGGCGGCTCTGCGCATGGCAGATTTCAATCCGCGTGAGCTGGAGGAAACCGAGGAGCGGCTGTTTGCGCTCAGGGGGGCTGCACGCAAGTACAATGTCAGCGTCGAGGCGTTGCCGGAACTGGCCGCGCGAATGGTTTCGGACCTGTCGGATCTGGACGCCGGCGAGGAACGGCTCGCGGCCATGGAGGCCCGGGTTCACGAAGCGAAAGCCGCGTTCCTGCACGGAGCCGGGCAGCTGTCCGAGCGCCGCCACAAGACCGGGGAAGCCCTAGCCGCCGCGGTGATGGCCGAACTGCCGGCGCTGAAGCTGGAACGGGCCGAATTTCTTGTCGAGATTTCCAGCGAGATCGAGAATGCCGGTCCGTCGGGCATCGACAATGTCGCTTTCCACGTGCGCACCAATCCGGGCTCGCGTCCCGGGCCGATCATGAAAGTGGCGTCCGGCGGCGAGCTTTCACGGTTTCTCCTGGCGCTGAAAGTGGCGCTGGCGGACCGTGGCTCCGCGCCGACACTTGTGTTTGACGAGATTGACACCGGGGTCGGCGGTGCTGTCGCTGACGCCATCGGCAAGCGGCTGAAGCGTTTGTCGGCAGGTGTTCAGGTGCTCTCCGTCACCCATGCGCCGCAAGTGGCGGCGCGGGCTGCCACACATCTTCTGATCGCCAAGGGGCCGTCCGATCCCGGTTCGGCGACAGTCTCGACGCGGGTCAGCACCATGGGCGCGGATGCGCGGCGCGAAGAGATTGCCCGCATGCTGGCCGGCGAGCACGTTACCGACGAGGCGCGGGCTGCGGCGGCGCGCTTGCTCGATGTGACCAACTGATAGGCCGCTGCAACGCCTTGAAATGATACATAAACGTTATCGCTCAAATGAATCCATTTGAACGCGACATGTAGTGGCCGCGATCGATCCGGCCTTACCAGAAGACCTTGTTGAATGCGGATGGCCCTTCCAGGCCGGACATCAGGCTGCTGACGCGTGAGGTGGAAGCTCTGGCGCTGTCAGTGACCCATCGCACACTTGCGCTGTCGCGGGCCTCGTTGGCGATCGTCTCGACTACGCTTCTGAGCTGGTGTGCCGTGCTCATGAAGCTGGCCGCCGTTTCAGCATCCTCCGGTGTCAGCCTGGCCGCCACCGGCGCCGGGGCCTGGTCGGCGAGGACGTCGAGATAGGCCGTCGGCAGCGGGTTGTCAGATGCCGGCTGAGCGCTTGACGGTTGCTCCAGCTCTGCCAGGGCCTTGAAGGCGGTGACAAAGCCGTTTGCAGCAGATTCAAGCTCCTTGGCCATCCGCGCAGTGTGTCCCGCCAGGAACCCCGGAGCCATGTTGAACAGCGCCAGCGTGTTCATCTGTTCTTGCAGATGCGCGAGCCGCTCTTCGGCCAAGGCCTTGCGCGACTGTGCTGCGGATTGGACAAAATTGTCGAGTTTCGCCAGCGCATCCGTCGCGGCGATCTGCGGGCGAGCCTCCACGGTCGCGCGGTCCGGAGCCGGCCGCTGCACGGCAGCTGTGGTCTGGACGGGGGCCTTATTCGAGCCGATGATCATGTGCCCGCTCGTCCTTCATGGCCGTCTGGGAGGTGTTGTAGCCGGGCAGTCTACGCGCAAAGTCTTAACGGGATGTTGATGTGGGAAGCGCGGCAGCTGCTGGCTTTTCATTCCTGCCGATTGCGCTAAAACACTCACGATTCCGGAGTGCCGCAGATGATTGACCAGACCAAGCAAGTTGACGCGCTGAGTGAAGCCGAGGCCAAGGCCGAGTTGCAACGGCTGGCGGCCGAACTGGCGCGTCATGACGAGGCCTATCACGGCAAGGACGCGCCGGTGATCCCAGATGCCGAATATGATGCGCTCAAGGCCCGTAATGAGCAGATCGAGGCCCGGTTCCCTGCGCTGGTGCGGGTCGACAGCCCGCGTTTCAAGGTCGGTGCCGCGGTGGCCGAGGGATTCAGCAAGATCACCCACTCCGTGCCGATGCTGTCGCTCGACAACGCATTCAACGACGACGACGTCCGCGATTTCGTCAACTCGGTCTACCGCTTCCTCGGCCAGCTTCCGGATCAGTCGATTGCCTTTACCGCCGAGCCGAAGATTGACGGGCTGTCGATGTCCATCCGCTACGAAGATGGCAAGCTGGTCTCGGCCGCCACCCGCGGCGATGGTACGACCGGTGAAAACGTCACCGCCAATGTGAAGACCATCTCCGAGATTCCCAATACGCTGCCTGACGGGGCGCCACAGGTGGTCGAGGTACGCGGCGAGGTCTATATGGCGAAGGAGGATTTCCTGGCGCTCAACGAACGGATGGCGGCGGAGGGAAAGCAGACCTACGTCAATCCGCGGAACACCGCAGCCGGATCGCTCCGGCAGCTCGACGCCTCGGTGACGGCGAAGCGCAAGCTTAAATTCTTCGCCTATGCCTGGGGCGAGATGTCCGAGATGCCGTCCGACAGCCAGCATGGCATGATCGAGGTTTTCAGGAACTGGGGCTTTCCGGTCAATCCGCTCACCAAACGTCTCGAAAGCATCGAAGCACTGATTGACCATTACAACGACATCGGCGTCGCCCGCGGAGATCTTCCCTATGATATCGATGGTGTCGTCTACAAGGTCGACCGGCTCGACCTGCAGGCGCGTCTGGGCTTCCGCTCCCGCAGTCCGCGCTGGGCGACTGCGCACAAGTTTCCGGCCGAGAAGGCCGCGACGCGGCTGACGGCCATCGACATTCAGGTGGGCCGCACCGGCGCGCTGACTCCGGTGGCGCGGCTCGAGCCGATCACCGTGGGCGGCGTGGTGGTGACCAATGCGACGCTGCACAATGCCGGGGAAATTGAACGGCTGGGTGTGAAGATCGGCGACGTGGTGCAGATCCAGCGCGCCGGCGATGTCATCCCGCAGGTGCTCGGCGTGGTGTCCTCGCCCGACAACGCGGTCGCCTTCGAATTTCCCTCAATCTGTCCTTGCGAGCTGAAAACGCAGGTCATCCGCGAGGAGACCGCAGGCGGCGTCGAAGGCGTCGTGCGGCGCTGCGCGGGCGAGTTTGCCTGCCCGTTCCAGCGCAAGGAGCACCTCAAGCATTTCGTCTCGCGCAAGGCCTTCGACATTGACGGGCTGGGTGAGAAACAGATCGAGTTCTTTTACGACGACAAGAGCCTGCCGATCCGGCAGCCGGCTGACATCTTCACGCTGAAAGCGCGGGACGAGGCCAACGGCCTGCAGCGGCTGAAAAACCGAGACGGCTATGGTGAAACCAGCGCGCAGAAGCTGTTTGACGCGATCGATGCTGCGCGCAGCGTCGCACTCGACCGGCTGATTTTTTCGCTCGGCATCCGCCATGTCGGCGAGCAGACCGCCAAGACGCTTGCCCGCGCCTATGGCGACTGGGCCTCGGTGCATCAAGCAGCGATGGCGATTGCCGGCGGCGACAAGGCGGCAGTCGAGGAGATGGACGCGCTCGACGATATCGGCCCGGCGGTGGTGGATGCGATCGGCCGGTTCTTCGGCGAGCCGCAGAATATCGAGATGGTGGACAGGCTCACCGAACAGCTGACCATCCAGGAAGCCGAGAAACCGGCCCAGGATTCCCCGGTTGCGGGCCTTACCGTGGTGTTTACAGGCTCGCTCGAAAAGATGACCCGGGATGAGGCCAAGGCCATGGCCGAGCGGCTGGGCGCCAAGGTGGCCGGGTCAGTGTCGAAGAAGACCGACATTCTCGTCGCCGGACCCGGCGCGGGGTCAAAGCTCGCCAAGGCTCAAGAACTCGGCGTTCGCACCATGGATGAGGACGGCTGGTTCGAATTGGTAGGCTAGGGGGCTGGTGAACGCCCTCCCGACCTGGATCATACGGAATTCCGGCCAGGTTTTCCTGCCAGGGTCTATGCTGACCCTGGTCCCGTTCCGTCCCGCCGGCGATCAACCTTTGGGCATCGGCCTCACCCCGGGGGCAGTTGTCCCGCAGTTGCTGCATCTCAGAAAATCCCCAAAAAAAACCCGCCTATGTGAGTGCGGACGGAAAAAATTTCAAATGGTCTTCGAAGTGTTTTTTGCTCCGCTCTGACGATGAGATTTGTATAGTCTTGCTTGTTCTGCCTATAATTGCGGGCAGTTCCATTGCTCGACTTCAATTTTGCTTGCGGGGCAGGGGTGGCGCCGACATGTGTGAGTGGTTGTCAGGAAAGCGTTTTCAGTTGCTGCAGGTGATGCTTCTGTCGGTAGCTGCGTTGCTCTATGGCTGCAGCACGCCCTACAGGACCCCGATAGTCGAGTATTCCGGTGAGAACACCGGCAAGTCGTTCGAGGGGATCATGAGCTATGCGGCTCAAGGCGATCTGCGCGTCGTCTGGTTGCACGGAATGTGCACTCATAGCATCAAGTGGGCGCTCGAACGGGATGCGTTCATCTCCGGGACGTTACGCGAAAGCATGGAGGCTGCAGAGTCGTCGAAAAGCAGCGCGGGCGGCAATCAGCCCTACCGCGTTACGCGCAATCATTCGGTGAGTGGGAATCATTTGGAGATGCGGTACCTGGTCTGGTCGGCTCTCAACGACCAGGCCAAGGCTGTGGTAAAATCCGCCAGCTTCAGCAAGTACGAACGCGCGGATATCAATGCCGCCCTGAAGGAGGGGTTGATCGACGACTGTTTCTCCGATGCCGTCGTCTATTCCGGCCCGGCCGGAGATCCGATCAGAAACTGGATTCGCGGTGAGGTGTGCGACGCCCTTGGTGGCGCCTATTCATCATCGGGATGCCGGATCAGGGATAACACGGATCGACACAAGACGATTTTCGTCGCCGAGAGCCTGGGCAGCAAGATTTTGTCCGACGCGCTGATCTCAATTTGGGACCTTTCCAGCAAGCGCGACAAGGCTGAGATCGAACGCCGCCTGGCGGAGGTGCAAATGATCTTCCTGCTGGCCAACCAGATCCCGCTTCTGAGCGCTGCCACGCATTCAAGCGACCCTACGGCACTGAAAATGGAAACCCGCGACACGTCATTGTCGCCGCTGGTTGAGTTGTTCGCTGCTGCAAGAACTGAGGAGAAGGCCAGGTCATTCATAGAAGCGCCAGGGTCGCAACTGAAGTTTGTTGCCTTCTCCGATCCGAATGATCTGCTGAGTTATCCGCTGGTTGGGGGCGAACACCTCCCGCAGGACATTTCGATTGCAAATGTGATTGTTTCCAATGACACGACCTTTCTCGGAAAGCTGGAACGGCCGGACACCGCCCATCGCAATTACCTCTCGAACCCCGCCGTCATCGGGGCCGTTTTCGACGGATATGACGGGGTTGCCTTTTCCCGGCGCAGCGTGCCGGCCAGCCAGTAGTCCGATGGTGGCGAGCGGGGACAGACGCGGCTGGTGGAATGGGCAAAGCTGCTGCCAGAGCCCGAACGATCCGGGTCGCCGGGCCGCCTGAAACATTCAAACCCGCGAACATGATTAACGGTCAGCCGCCTGCAAGGATCACCCCAAAAAATGCATGGCGGACTCATTCAACACCCGCCCAACGGTGAGCGACAATTTGGCCGGGAATTCAGCCGTCACCGAACCAACCGCTGCGTTTGTCGGCAGCCACGCGCAGCAGCCTGGCATGTTTGCCAGCGCCGATGCGGCTGCCGGGCGGACAATGACGAGGGTGTGGGACGAGTGGCGGGCGGGGCCCAATTCGTGGACTAATCATCTGGTTATGCCATTTTGGCAGGCGGGTTTAACGGGTTCTTGACGCTCCGTGTACAAGGATTACCGCGCGTCAATCTGAAAAGCCAAGCGGAAGCTCAGCAAATGAACAATTCCCCCACTTCAGTTTTCGAAGAAACGGACCAGTGGAAACTGGCTCTTGAGGTTGCCGGGCTGGGGGTATGGGATTGGGACCTGAGGACCAAAACAACAATCTATTCCGAATCCTGGTGCCGGATGCTCGGCTATACCCGGACCGACTTTCCGGACAATGCCGATCTGTTTCTTCTGCTGGTTCATCCGGACGATCGCGAAAGAGCGATCGAAAGCGGTGACCGCCATCTGGCCGGGCATTGCGACAGCATCGAAACCGAGTTGCGCCTCAAGCACAAGGACGGTAGCTGGGTCTGGGTCCTCGACAGGGGCGCGGTCGTCGAGCGCGACACCGATGGAACTCCGTTGCGAGTAATGGGCGTTCAAACCGACATTACCAAGCAAAAGCAGGCCGAGCAGGAAGCCAACCTGATGAATGAGCGGTTCAAGCTCGCCGTGGCGGCTTCCGAGATCGGCATCTGGCATTTCGATGTCGGTGCCGAGCGGAGTTACTGGGACGGCAAAACCTGCGAGATCTTCGGGCTGGCTCCCCGCGCCTCCGAGATCGAGAGTGAAACCTGGCACAGATGCCTTCATCCCGATGACAGAAGCGAAGCCGAGCGGCAGCATCTTGCGGCCATTGGCGATGACCAGGTGATGAAACTGCCCTACCGGATTATCCGCAAGGATGGCGAAACCCGGCATGTGGAAACCCTGGCAAAATCCGTCTCGACCCAGGGAACCGCCGGATATCTGGTTGGTACGATCAGGGACGTGACCGACGAGATAGAGGCGGCGCGTGCGCTCCACGTCGAAAAGGAACGATACGAGACCACTCTGAGGGCGATCCGCGATGCGGTTATCAGCACCACGGTCGAGGGTGTGGTTAATTTTGCCAACCCATCCGCTCTGGAAATGCTTTCGGTCGAAGAGGGCGAGCTTGTCGGCCGCAATATTTTCGCGTTGTTTCGAAGCAACGAAGGAATCAAAGCATTCGAAACGGACAACCCAGACGATTTCGGGACCGGTGTAACCCTGGAAATACGTTCCGAACTTTACCGATGCAAGAGCAGCCCGATATTGTCTGCGATGGGAGACAGTTGCGGCAGTGTCTACACGTTTCAAAACGTCTCGGAGGAAACCCGCCGGCAAAAACAGCTGGCCTACGCGGCTCATCACGATGCGCTTACGGGCCTTTACAACAGGGTTGCCTTTGACAGGGCGCTCAACAAGGCCATCAGAACAGCCGCAGATACAGCATTTGCCATCTTCTATCTGGATCTCGATCACTTCAAGGCACTGAATGATTTTGCCGGACATGCTGCCGGGGACGAGGCGTTGAAGGCAATTGCGAAGGCTGTCAGCGCATGTCTGCCCGATGATGCGATCTTCGCCCGGCTGGGCGGCGATGAGTTCGCAGTCATTGTTCGCGATCCGGCAACAGATGCGGTGCATGAGATAGCCGGGAATGCGATTGCAGCGGTTCAGGCCGTGGATCCCGGCTATGACGTGGGTGGGCCGCGCCTGGGATGCAGCATAGGCATCACCGTCATCGATGATCCGTCGATAAGTGCTTCAGATGCGGTGGCCGAGGCAGACGACGCCTGCTATGCTGCCAAGTCATCCGGCCGTAACCGCTTCTCGCTTTTCAACGAACACAAACCCAATGTCACCTCGCGGTTGACTGCCGCAAGGGAGGTCGCCGATTTGACCGCGGCTCTCGATGAATGCAGGGTCATCCTGTACGCGCAGGAAATCCGTTCACTTGAGCGGTCCGGTGAGGATTGCAAGCGGGTTGAGATACTGGCCCGGCTCAGGAACCGCGATGGCCGCATTGTCGGTCCGGACGCGTTCATCCCTGCTGCGGAACGTTTTGGCATGGCTACGGTGCTGGATCGCTGGATTATCCGGAAGGCATTTGAGGATTACGGTCATCTGCTGGAAGCAATGGACCTGAAGCTCGGCTTCAACCTGTCGGCCCAGACACTGTGCGATCCATCGCTCTGGTCGTTCGTCGAAGACATTGCAAGCAGATATCGCACGCCGCTGTCGCAAATCGCGTTTGAAATCACGGAGACGGCCGCGGTGAGCTGTTTTGACACCGCAAACAAATTCGTCAGCAAGTCGCGTCAGCGAGGCTGCCAGGTGTCGTTGGATGATTTTGGTTCGGGCCTCAGCTCATTTGATTATCTGCGGCGGTTTCCGATCAATTGCATCAAGATCGACGGCGCTTTTGTCGAAAGGATTGGCGACAGCGAAGTGGACAGGGCTATCGTTGCAGCCATTGTCGAATTGGCGAAAAGCCTTCGCTTCGATGTGGTGGCCGAAAAGATCGAGACAGCGGACATCGTTGAGCAATTGCACGATTTGGGCGTGACGCACGGCCAGGGTTACCACCTGCATCGTCCTGAACCACTGGATGACCTGGTTCAGCGTCGCCTTCATTCGGCAAACCGGTTCGACAGCAAGGCGTTCGTCGTTTGACCGGTTCCCCATCTGGTTGACGGTCCGCTGCCGGAGACGGCATTTCGTCGCCTTCCGGATCGCTGCTACAATTCCGGGCCTCGTGCTTCACCTCATGCGAGCACAGCCCTCAGCACGACGAACAGAATACCCGACAACAGTGCGGCAGCCGGTACCGTAATCACCCAGGCGGCGATGATCTGCAGGAAGTGGGATCGGCGGACGAGTTTGCGGCGCCGCTGGTCTTCGGAGCGGGCAGGCTTGGCGCTTGCATCCGTGCTCGCGTTGATCCGGTGGCGGGCGACATATTCGGCGCGGCGACTCGAGTTTTCGGTGTACCATTCGCGGAAGAAGCCGACGCCGAACACCGCACCGACAGCGATGTGGGTGGAGCTCACCGGCAGGCCGAGCCATGATGCGATGATCACGGTAATTGCGGCAGACAGCGCCACGCAATAGGCGCGCATCGGGTTGAGCTTGGTAATCTGGTTGCCGACCATGCGGATCAGCTTGGGACCGAACAGCAACAGTCCGAGAGAAATGCCGACAGCGCCAACCGCCATCACCCAGAGCGGGATCACCACCTTGGGTGCGACTTCACCAAGCTCGGCAGTGTGGACGATCGCGGCCAGCGGTCCGACTGCATTGGCCACATCATTGGCGCCGTGGGCGAAAGAAAGAAGGGCTGCGGAGAAGATCAGCGGCAGCGCGAACAGTTTTCTGAGCGACTGGTTGCGGTTTTCCAGCCCTTGCGATTGCCGCGCGATCACCGGCCGTGCGACCAGCCAGCTCAGCACGGCAACGCCGAGCCCGATCAGCAGCGCCATTTCGAAGGGGACAGCAACGATCTTCTTTACGCCCTTGAGTGCCAGATAGGTGGCAAAGACGCCCGACATGATGGCGATCAGCACCGGCACCCAGCGGCGGGCAGCGGCGATCTTGTCATCGCGATAGATAATGGCGGTCTTGATGAAGGCGAGGAACAGGGCGGCAATGAGACCGCCCATGAAGGGAGAGATGACCCAGCTTGCGGCAATCGATGCCATGGTCGGCCAGTTGACCGCGTCGACGCCGGCTGCGGCAATGCCTGCGCCCATCACCCCGCCGACAATTGAGTGGGTGGTCGACACCGGCGCGCCGATCCAGGTGGCAAGATGGATCCACATGGCGGCGGAGACGAGGGCTGCCATCATTGCCGAGATGAAGACATTGGGGTCTGAGACCGCCACCGGGTCGATGATCCCCTTGGAAATGGTCGAAACCACGTCGCCACCGGCGATCAGTGCGCCTGCGCTCTCGAATATTGCGGCAATGGCAAGCGCCACGCCGAGGGTCATGGCCTGGGAGCCCACCGCCGGGCCGACATTGTTGGCCACGTCATTGGCGCCGATGTTGAGCGCCATATAGGCCCCGATCATGGCGGCGGCGATGATCACCACGGCGCCGGGCTGGCCGGTGACGAAGACGGCGGCGATGATTGCGCAAAGGAAGATGAAGACGATCGCAAGACCTGGCGTGACAAAGCCGCGATTGATGAGGCCGGTTGCCTCTTCCATCGTGGCAATCTTGTCGAGATCCTTGTCGAGGGTAGGCTTGCGGTAGTTTTCAACCATGTGCGGAGAGATTTCCCGTGTTCGGGACCGTGCCGGTCAAGGGCAGAATGTCACTGTCCCGTGAAGATTAGCTTGAGTGAATGGACGTCCCGCGCTGGCCCGTCAAGCCGTCGGGCGGGGTATCAACGGGTTTTCGCGCCGTATCAGCGCGGTTTCCGGTCAAAAAGCCTGTGAAGATTGCGGTCCGTCGGATTAACCCGCTATGACAGCAGCCACGTGGAACAGCGGCTGCCCTACGACCCGCCCGCCGTCGGGTCTATCGGAGATATCATGAGCAAACTGTTTGAAGAACTCGACTACCGGCCAACGCCAATCGGTCCGCTCATCCTGCGGCGGCGGCACGAGGCGCGGCTGGGGATTGACGTTGTCGAGATCAAGCTCGGCGAAGAACACCTGATGTCGGACCTGTTCACTGCCTCGGAGATCGCGCTGGCAGAGCTCGGGCTCGCCGCCTGCGAAGGCGAGGGGCTGGAGGTTGTCGTCGGCGGGCTGGGGCTTGGCTACACCGCCAGGGCAGCCCTTGAAGAACCCCGGACCGGATCATTGATTGTCGTCGAGTTTCTCGAGGCGGTGATCGAGTGGCACAGAAGCGGGCTGCTGCCGCTCGGGCAGGAACTGGCCGGTGATCCGCGATGCCGGCTGGAGGAGGGAGACTTCTTTGCACTGGCGCGAGGGGAAGACGGGTTCGACCAGGCGGCCCCTGGCCGGAGGTTCGATGCAATTCTGCTCGATATCGACCATTCGCCCGACGCGCTGCTTGATGAACGATCAAGCAGCTTTTACCAGCCTGAAGGCCTGGCACGTCTCGCGTCTCATCTCAAGCCAGGCGGAATATTCGGGCTGTGGTCCGATGACAGGACGGACGATGCGTTCACAGCGCGCCTTGAAAGCGTCTTTGCCGAAGCCTGGGCGGAGCCGGTGACGTTTCACAACCCGCTACAAGACAAGCCGTTCACCCAGACAGTCTACCTGGCGCGCATGCAAAGGTGACGCTGAACAGGGCAATTGGCTGCCATTCGGTTGTTCTGCAACGCTGACGGTCTGTGAGCCGGCCCTCTCAGCCCAGGCTGGCAACTCGTCAAAAACCGAGCGCAATCTGGCGCAGCCGTGCTTTAAGCCAAACTTAATGTGATCTCCCTATGGATAACCGACTGAACCTGTTTGTCTCATCAGTTTCGCTTAGCGAATTTCGGATACCACATGATTACTATTCTCGGCTGCGTCATAAACGAGCACAATATCTGGCTGGTGCTTGTGGCCGCCCTGGTCTGTGCGTCTGGATCATGGGCTGTCATCTGCCTGTTTGAGCGTGCCGCACGCACGAAGGGCCTGCAACGCGCCGGATGGCATTTCCTTTCGGCCGTGGCTGCGGGGGCAGCGATCTGGTGCACGCATTTCATCGCCATGCTGGCCTACGAGCCGGGGGCTCCGGTGAGCTTTGATCCGGTGATGACGATTCTCTCGCTGCTCATCGCCATTGCCGGCGCCGGGGCGGGTTTCATTGTCGCAGCAAGCGGTTCTGCCCGGATTGCGCCGGCCTTCGGCGGAGCCATTGTCGGCGTAGCGATCGCGGTGATGCATTACACCGGCATGATGGCCTACAGGGTTCAGGGCATTATTCACTGGGACATGGGATATCTGGTTGCCTCCGTTGCCCTTTCGGTCAGCATTTCGGCGGCGGCGTTCCACACAACAATGCAGACGTCGCTACGCGGACGGCGTTACCTGGCAGCCGGGCTCTTCTTTTTCGGCATTATCAGCCTGCATTTCACCGGCATGACCGCGTTCAAGGTCACGCCCTTGCTGCTTGATAATGGCTTTTCGAATCCCGCGGCCATGCAGGCGCTTGCCATTGCTGTGGCGGTGGTCGCTCTCGTCCTCGTCGGGGCAGGGCTTGCCAGCTACTTCATTGACGACAGCGCACGTACTGAATCACTGGACCGGTTGCGTCACATGGCACTCAATGATGGACTGACCGGCCTCCCCAACCGAGCAAGCTTTATCGACAGGCTTGACCACGAGATTGATCTGGCATCGGAGTCCGGGCGCAAACTGGCGTTGATCGGCATCGATCTCAACAAGTTCAAGGAAGTTAACGATCTGCGTGGACATGCCGCTGGCGACATGCTGCTGCGGGCTTTGGGTGAACGGTTGTCGGGACTGACCGGAGAGGGCGAATTCGTGGCCCGGACTGGAGGTGACGAGTTTGCAGCCATCCAGCGCTTCGTCGATCAGGCCAGGCTGCAGGAATTTCTGGTTCGTCTCGAACAGGCGCTGTTCGAACCGATCGAGGTAAACGACTTCGTGATCGCCCCCGGAGCCAGCTTCGGGGTGGCAATCTACCCCGACAACGCGACGTCGCGGGAGGCACTGATCAGCAATGCCGATCTTGCCATGTACCGCGCCAAGGCGGATGTCGCACACCATGTCTGCTACTATGACCAGTCGATGGATGAAGTCGTCCGTGCACGCCGCAGTCTGGCGAGCGACCTGAAGGCGGCACTCGACAACAACGAACTCGATGTCCACTATCAGGTCCAGACGTCGGTTGTAACGAGCCAGATCCGCGGCTTTGAAGCCCTGCTTCGCTGGAACCACCCGGAGCATGGTTTCATTCCGCCGTCGGAATTCATCCCATTGGCTGAAGAAAACGGTTTGATCCTGCAACTGGGCGAATGGGTTCTCCGGGAGGCTTGTGGCCGTGCTGCATCCTGGGAGCCGCCCTACAAGGTCGCAGTCAATCTATCTCCCGCGCAGTTCGTGCATGCTGACCTTGCCAAGCTTATCATCGAGGTCCTGATGTCGACCGGCCTGCCCGCCAACCGGCTGGAGCTGGAGTTGACGGAATCAACCATCTTCCAGGACAAGGAGCGATCCTTCAGCGTGTTGCGGCAGATCAAGGCGCTCGGTGTGAACATCGCGCTTGACGACTTCGGCACGGGTTATTCCTCGCTCGACATGCTGCGGTCCTTCCCGTTCGACAAGATCAAACTTGATCGCTCGTTCATCAACGAGGCCGAGGAAAACCTGCAGGCCAAGTCGATCATCCGGGCCGTGCTGGCACTGGGCAAGAGTCTCGATATCCCGATCCTTGCCGAAGGCATCGAAACCAAAGGCCAGCTAACGCTCTTGGGCGACGAGGGATGTGACGAAGTGCAGGGCTACCTGCTCGGACGCCCAACCACGTTTGCGAATTTGATCGAAACCGGCAAGATCAGCTTGGTCAACAAGGGCGAGATATCCCTTCCCCGCATCGCGCACCAGCCGCTCGAAATTGGCGATGATGCACCAGACGTCCTCACCCGCTCCGCATGAGGAACGGGCAGGTGCCGGGGCTGCCGGTCAGGTCATCAGCCTGGCTTATGCCATGGTTCAAACCTATTGAATTGACTGGTCAGCAGGACTGACATATCGAGGGGGCTCAGGAGAGCCTCCCCATGTCCCCCACCAGTTCGGAAATCATTCAAGGCGTTCGCGCCAGCCTCCCGATTGTTGCGGCAGCAGCACCGTTCGGCATGTTGTTCGGCGCGCTTGCGGTCGACAATGGTTTGAGCGTCGGGGAGGCAGTGTTGATGAGCGCGACGGTGTATGCCGGCGCCAGTCAGATGGTCGGGCTTGAGATGTTCGGGGCGAATATTGCGCCGTGGATCATCATCCTGTCGATTTTCGCGGTCAATTTCCGCCACGTTCTCTATTCAGCAGCTCTGGGGCGCAAGATCGGGCTTTTTAAAGGATGGCAGAAGATGATTGCCTTCTTTTTCCTCATCGATCCGCAATACGCCGCTGCCGAGGCGAGGGCAGACAGGAAACAGCCGCTGACCATGGCCTGGTACATGGGCATGGCGGTGCCGATCTACGTCTTTTGGGTGCTCGAGGGCTGGATTGGCGCCGTGTTTGGCAGCCTCATCACCAATCCGCGCGCGCTGGGAATCGATTTTCTGCTGCCGATCTATTTCCTCGGTCTGGTCCTGGGATTCAGAGCACGGCCGAACTGGTTGCCGGTGGTGATCGCATCCGGCCTTGGGTCGATCCTTGCTTTCTACACGGTAGGCTCGCCCTGGCATGTGAGCCTCGGGGCGCTCGCCGGCATATTGGTAGCCGTTGTGATTCCGCCGAGGTCTGCGCAACTGGCAGAGGCGACTCCATGACCGGGATGTATCTTGGCGTGCCGGTGAATGTCTGGATCATCATCTTTGCGGCGCTGGTAACCTATGCCACGCGCCTGGGTGGCCACCTGGTGCTCTCGCGTTTCAAGCAGATCCCGCCGCGCATCGACGCGGCACTCAATGCGGTGCCGGCCGCGGTGTTGACGACCCTGGTCGCTCCCGCGGCCGTCACCGGTGGCCCGGCCGAAGCCCTGACGCTGGCTCTCTGCGTGGTGATCGGTTTCCGGTTGCCGATGATGGCGATGTTCTGCATCGGCTGGGTTCTGATCGTCGGGCTCAGGTCGGCCGGTCTCTGAAGCCTCACGGCCCGCCGCTGCAGATCCGGACCGATTCTTTCAGCGCTGCCGGTCCAGGTGGAACTCCGAACCGGGCTTGCTCACACCGTGCCTTGACGATGAGCTTCAAAGTGGCTCTGTTGCCCGCTCTAGCCATTTGCGTTCCGCGTCATCAGTGAGCAGGGGCGTGAGCTCCTGCCTTACCCGTGCATGATAATCGTTGAGCCATTCGGTTTCGGCCTGGTCGAGACGATCCTTGAGGATCAGCCGCCTGTCGATCGGGCACAGGGTCAGTGTTTCGAAGCCGAGCATGGGCCTGTCACCGCCGGCAATGGGTTTCGGCCCATGCACGCTGACCAGGTTCTCGATGCGAATGCCGAACGCGCCGTCGCGGTAATAGCCGGGCTCATTGGAGAGGATCATGCCCGGTAGCAGTTCCTGGCTGCCGCGGCGCGAGATCGATTGAGGGCCCTCGTGCACGGAAAGATAGCTGCCGACGCCATGGCCGGTGCCATGGGCGAAATCGGCGCCGGCTTGCCATAGCGCAATGCGGGCGAAGGGGTCGATGTCGAGACCGCGGGTTCCTTCCGGAAATCGCAGGCAGCTGATGGCAATCATGCCCTTGAGAACCAGCGTGAAGAACCGCTTCTGCTCCTGCGGCACCTTGCCCACGGCGATGGTCCGGGTAATGTCGGTGGTGCCGGCCACATATTGTCCGCCGGAATCAATCAGAAGCATCTCGCCGGGCTGGATCTGACGGTTGGTCTTCGTGTTGACGCGGTAATGGATGATGGCGGCATTGGGTCCGCCGCCGGAAATCGAATCGAAGGACAGCGCCTTGAGCGGCATCTGCATGGCTTCGCCGGTCTGGCGGCGGAATTGCTCGAGCCGGGAGGCTGCGGTGATCTCGTCGACGGTTCCGGGTTCCTGGGCATCCAGCCAGGCGAGAAACCGCACCATGGCTGCGCCATCCAGGCGATGCACCTCGGCACTGCCGTCGAGTTCCGCCTGGTTCTTGCAGGCGCGGGGCAGGCGCGCAGGATCAGGCGCTGTGAGCACCGTGCCGCCGGATTTCTCGATCAGCATCGAGACCGCATGCGGCGCCACACCCGGGTCGACCATCACTCGGGCACCCGATGCGCCAAGCGCCCTGAGCGTATCGTCGAAACCGGAGGGCGGTTGCAGGTCGGCGAGCTTGGTGAGGTAAGCTTCGGTCTCGCTGGCGGTCTTGCGCTTGTCGATGAACAGAAGTGGACGGCCATCTGCCGGAATGATGGCGCGCGACAGGGGATGCGGGGTTGAGGGCAGATCCTCACCACGGATGTTGAACACCCAGGCGACGGAAGACGGGTCGGCCAGGATGACCGCGTCGGCGCCGGCTTTGGACACGGTTTCGGCCATCCTCGTCAGCTTGTCTTGGGCGGGTGTGCCGGCGAAGCGCAGCGGCTGCAGGGCGACCCGGCCCAGCGGCGGTTGCGGCCGGTCGTCCCAGATCCGGTCGATCGGGTTGTGGTCGAGCAGAACAAGCTCGCCTTCCAGGGTTTCCAGCGCCGTCTGAAGCCGCGCCACTTCGCTCGAAGGCCATGTCCAGGGATCGATCCCAAGCCGCAGTCCGGTGAGGCCGGAGGCCTCGAGAAACGCCGGCAGGGATGTGCTCACACTGTTTTCATACTGGAACACCGCCGGGTCGGTCTGCGCCCGGACCTGATTGGTGTAACGCCCGTCGACGAAGACATGGGCCTTGTCGGCGAGAACCAGCACCAGGCCGGCGGAGCCCGTGTATCCCGTCAGCCAGGCGAGACGTTCAGCACAGGCGGGAACATATTCTCCGAGATATTCGTCCGAGCGGGGTACGGCAATGGCCGTGACGCCGTTTGCCGCAAATCCGGCCCGCAGCCGGGCCACCCGATCCGCCGCCTGATCTGGGGAAGACAACACTTCGAAACTCTGGAACATCACCGGTTTCCTGCAACTGATTTGGTCCTCACCTTATAACAGGCGAAGAAAGGTTGGGCAGTCCGGGACGGGGTTTCCACCGGTCAGTTTGGGGGAGGGAGCTTACGCCCCTTTCGCTCAATTCTTGCATCCAAGCCATGACTGCTCTGGAATTAGGTTCGCCGCATTGGTTTGAAGCGATCTATGCATTTCCGGTATAGCTGCACTGCAGCATGAGCTCTCCACATTATGCTGCGAAGCACTATCTTGGTTTTCAGGAGGACAGACAATCACTCACGCAAAGGGGATTACCAAATGTCCGGAAACATCTTTCAGAACGCCTTCGACCGCCTCGTCAACGCTCGCGAACGCCAGGTTCGCCGCTATGTAAATGGTGCGCTTCTTGCCATGGACGACGCCCAGCTCAAGTCGATCGGCCGTACCCGTGAAGAACTGCAGCGCGAAGGCGCTCAGGCCTACTTCTTCTAAGAGATCAAGACCGCGCCATGATGGCGCACTGATCCAGATCGAACGCAAACGGCTCCTCAGGGAGCCGTTTTTGTTTCGGCACAGCAGTCCCTGTTGCAGGGCCGGACGCATTCCCGAGCCTGATAAAGTTCCATCTTACTTCAGATGCATTGTCACCCAGCCGTTGCGCCAGAGGGTCTTGACGTGGCGCATGCCCTGGCCGTTGTAGGCGGCGAGCACCTGCCAGCGCTGGCTGGCCAGAATGCCGGAGAGAATCACCGAACCGCCGGGCGCAAGGTGGCGCCTGATATCGGGCGCCATGCGCATCAGTGGCCGGGCCAGGATATTGGCAATGATCAGGCCGAAAGGTCCGCATTCGCCAAAGTGGGTTGAGTGGAACCCGGGCGCGGTGACGCAGTCGACCTGCCTGGACGCACGGTTATGGCGAACATTGTAGCGTGCGACACGGGTGGCAACCGGATCGATGTCGGTGGCCAGGACCCGGACCGGGCCGAGCATGGAAGCGGCAATCGCAAGAACGCCGGATCCGGTGCCCAGATCCAGCACCGGATCGACCCCACCGAAGCCCTCGGGATGGGCGCGCATGACAATCTCGATCATCTCGAGGCAGCCCGCAGTGGTGCCGTGGTGACCGGTGCCAAACGCCTGGCCGGCTTCCAGTTCGATTGCCAGGTCATGCGGCCGCACCGCGTCACGGTCATGGGCGCCATAAACCATAAATCGCCCGGCACGGACCGGCTTGAGGCCCTCCAGCGACTTTGCAATCCAGTCGGTGTCGCCGAAGGTTTCCAGTTCGATCATGGCTTTGGGGAAATCGCCTGCCAGGCAGTCGGCGATGCGCTGTCTTAGCGTCTCGTCCGGATCACCGGGTGCATAGATGGAAACTTCCCAGATCCTGCGCTCCTCGTCGATCTCCATCGTTGACACCGGCAGGCCTTCATCCTCGAAAATCCGGTCGAGCAGATCCAGTCCGCGATTGGCGCCGGCTTCGTCCGTGCGGAAATAGTATCGGTGGTCACTCAAGGCCGTTTCTTTCCTTCATCGGTCGCGGCCTGGCTTGCGGCCGGGATCTCCTCTGCCTTGCGCGCCGTCTTGCTGGCAGCTTCCTGGCGGGCGTCATCCTTGGGCATGGCAAAGCTCAGGATCCGGTCCTTCTCGACGGGTGAACTGGTGGCGGTGGATGCGAACACGATTGCCCCAGATGGCTTGATCCACAGCAGGATCAGCGCGCCTTCCGGCCGTGTCGCCTGGTAGGCCTCCCAGGTGAACTCGTCGGTCAGCCGCGTGAGCTGGAAGGTCCAGCCCTTCAGCAGTTTTTCCCGCAGCGCCAGGAAGCCGACCGGTTCCTTGGTCAGCGAGCGGCCACCGAGCGTGAAGTTCAGGGCCTGGCGCGCTTTGTCGTCCGCGCGGCCGATCTGGAAGACGTGGCTGCGGCCCAGTTCCGGACCGAAATCGGTGCAAACCAGTGCGTTATAGGCGTCGTTGTCACCGGCCGCGATCAGGTTGGAAAAGCGCTTCGGATCGATGCTGTGATGGGCGGATTCAGACAGAACCTCGCCGAAATAGACCGGGATGTTGGCAAGCCGCGCTTCTGCCAGATGGTTCCAGTTCGGGTCGGCCAGCATCACCGGAACCTCGGCTTCCTTGAGCTTGACGGCCAGCGCCGTCGACCAGCGCGACCCGCCGACAATGAGGATGCCGGGTTTGGAGTCCCTCTTGAGGCTGAGAAAGCTTGCCAGTGGCCCCAGGGTGAAGCCATGCAGGACGATGGTGGTGACTACGACCGCAAAGGTAAAGGCTACCATGCGGCCTGCGTCCTCGACCCCGACATCTGCGAGCAGCGTTCCGAACAGACCCGAGACCGCGACTGCGACCACGCCGCGCGGCGCGATCCAGGCACTGAGCACGCGTTCCTGGATAGTGGCACCGGAGCGAATGGTTGCAAGCAGGATGGCGACTGGACGGATGACCAGCAACAGCGCCGCAACGAACAGCGCCGCACTCCAGTCTAGAGATCGGATCTCCTCCATGCTGAGCGAGGCTGTCAGGATGATGAAGACGCCGGAAACCAGCAGGGTGGTGACAGTTTCCTTGAAACGGCGCATGTCGGTAAGCGAGGCGATACGGCTGTTGGCCAGCACCACGCCCATCACCGTAACAGTCAAGAGTCCGGATTCTTCCAGAAGCATGTTGGTCGCCGCATAGACGGCCACCACGGAGGCCAACAGCACGGGCGCCTTGAGGAATTCCGGCACATGTCCGCGGATGAAAGACCAGGCGATGAACTTTGCGGCGACGATGCCGGTTCCGATCGCCACACCAAAGCCGACGAGCAATAGGACGATCAGGTTCTCGGCTTCATGCAGGCCGATGTAAACCAGAATGACCTCGAAGGCGACGACGGCAAAAAGCGCGCCTATCGGATCGTTGATGATGGCTTCCCAGCGCAGCAGCGAGGCGGGCCGGGCCTCGAGCTGTGCCTGACGCAGTAGCGGCATGATCACCGTCGGCCCGGTGACAACGAGGATGGCGCCCAGCACGATGGCTGTCGGCCAGCTCAAGCCGCCGATATAGTGCGCGGCCAGCGCCGCCAAGCCCCAGATCATGGGGCCGGCATACATGATGATGCGCCGCACGGCGGTCGAGGTTTCGCGAATCTCCCTGAAATTGAGCGTCAGCCCGCCTTCAAACAGGATGATGGCGACGGCGATCGACACCATCGGCCGGTAAACGGTGCCGAAATCCGCCGCCGGATCGAGGAAGCCGGTGGCCGGGCCGGCGACAAAGCCTGCGGCCAGCAACAGCACGATGGCAGGCAGCCGCAGGCGCCAGGCAAACCATTGCGCGGCAATCCCGGCTGCGCCGATCACTGAAAGTTTGAGAACAATATCATCCATGTCAGTCCCCTTGTCGTGCCGTCCTGGCGCGAAGTGTCATTTGAGCAGGTTCTCAAGCTTTGTCACGGCATTTTCCGGGTTTTCGCCCCAGGCGATGGTGCTCTGGAAGCGCCCCTCTTCGTCGAGCAGAAACACCGAGGCGGTATGGTCCATGGTGTATTCCCCCTCCGGATCGGCACTATCCACCGGCACTTTCTTGGCATAGATGTTGAAGCCCTTGACCGCGGCATTGACCTTGTCTGCCGGCCCGGTGATGCCGGTTATCCGGTCGCTTACGCCCGAGATGTAGGCGTCGAGCAATTCCGGCGTGTCGCGTTCGGGGTCCACGGTGACGAAATAGGCGCCGATCCTGTCGCCATCGGGATCCACCTGCCGAAGCCAGCCATCGAGTTCGAACAGCGTCGTCGGGCAGATCTCCGGGCAATGGGTGAAACCGAAGAACAAGGCCGTCGGCCGGCCACGAAAGGCGGCTTCGGTGATCGGGCTGCCGCTCTGGTCCACAAGCTCAAATGGCACGCCATAGGGTTCGGCGGCAATTTCGTTTTCCGCCCGCTGCCATTCATAGGTCAGCCAGCCGAGCGCCAGGGCCATGCCGGCAACCAGAATCCAGAGGATGAGGCGAAAGGTTTTCATCGAATTCTCCAGTGTGGCCGCCGCCTGCGTTCCGTCTTGCGCGGTTGCAAACGGGCCGGGATCGGCTCTGTCAGTTCAAAGGCACCAGGCCAGGCCGCCGGCTGCAAGGGCGTTCAGAAGTGCCGGTCCATTCGCCTGCCAGGCGGCAAACACCAGGCCGGTCAGCACGGCTGCCGCTATGAGGCCGAATGCACGTGGAAGAAAGCCTGAAAGCAGGCTTTGCCGAGGCGGCGTGGATAAGCCATGGGGCGCGGGTGCAGGGGTCATGCGCCCTATCTAGAGCCGATCAGGGGCAAAGGGAAGTGGCTAGATGCGCGACAAGGCCGATGCGCGCCACTTTCATTTGCAGTGAAGAAGACCCATATCAGACCGGTCAGTTTCAGTCGCGAGCCGCGCCGAAGGGAACCGCGGGTTCAGTGGCGCGTTCACCGCACAAGGAGAATTTCCATGATCAAGGCCAAGCCAATGCGTTCTACAATTTCCGCCGTCCTGATTGCAGCCAGCTGCCTGGCGGCACCGCTGCTGGCGACGCCATCACAGGCTGAACAGGTCGGGGAAGTCGGCGTCGACTGGCTCGGCAACGACATCCTGATCGATGCGGTCACCGATCCGGAAGTTTCCGGTGTCACCTGCCATGTCGCCTATTTCGACCGCGGCGTGATCGACCGGTTGCAGAAGGGCAATTGGTTCGAGGACCCGTCCAACGCTTCCATCGCCTGCCGTCAGACAGGCCCGATCACCGTCAAGGATATTGATCTCGATGAGGACGGTGACGTGGTGTTCAAGGAATCACGCTCGCTGATCTGGAAATCGCTGGTGGTGCGCCGGATATACGACAAGAGCAATGATACGCTGATCTACCTGGTCAACTCGCAGCAGGTTCAGGACGGCTCGGCCAAGATGAACATCTCCACCGTGCCGCTCTACGGTCAGGAAGTGGTCTGGGAGAACGGCAAGCCGTGATTGCTGACAGGACCTGTTTGCGATTGGCACACTGAACCGGACGCAGGTGTGGAGTGTGGGCGGCGCCGGCAATATTTTCTGCCGGTCGCTTCTACAGCCTGATTCATTCATGCGGCCGGCTGGAGACCGCCGGACATTGATCGTCAGGGACGGAGGCGGCTGTGCGGCTCCAGAAGAATTTGGTAGAGCAAAACCATGGCGATCAGCTTGAATATCTTTTCGTTGGTTGTGGTTCCGCTTTTCTATGCCGTTGGCGTGGCTTTTGCGCTTGTTGCAATGTCCCAGGAACGCAGCAGCCAGGGTGCGGTGGCCTGGACCGTCGCCCTGGTTGCGATGCCGTTCATATCGGTCCCGCTTTTTGTCGTTTTCGGCGGATGGCGGTTCAGCGGCTATGTCAAGAAATTCCGAACGCAACTGGCGGAGACGCCAATAGACCGCGACTTGCTTCCAAACCCTTTGCGCCTGACCGCAGATGATCTAGGCGCGATGCAGGTCATTGAAAAACTTGCACGGTTTTCGTTTACAAGAGGCAATGACGTTGATCTCCTGATCGATGCCGATGAAACCTACGCGGCTCTTTTCGACTCGATAGATCGCGCGACACGCAGCATATTGATGCAGTTTTACATCATCAATGATGATGAGGTGGGACGGGACTTTGCCCGGCGCCTGATCCGTGCGGCAGAGCGGGGCGTTGAGATCCGGCTGCTTTACGACGAGATCGGTTGCAACAAGACCCCTGAGGCGTATTTCGCGAGGCTTAGAAGCGGCGGGGTATCGGTTTCGCCATTTGGCAGCGCAACCCGGATGGGCAAACGCTTCCAGATAAATTTCAGGAACCACCGGAAAATCGCGGTGTTTGACGCTGAGATCGGGTTTACCGGAGGGCTGAATATTGGAGATGAGTATCTTGGCAAGTCAAAAGGGCTTCGAAGATGGCGAGACACCTATGTCCGGTTTACCGGCCCGACCGTAAAAGCCGCGCAATTCTCCTTTCTGGAAGATTGGCATTGGGCCACCGGCGAGCAGCTTGATCTCGATTGGTCGATACCCACGATAGAGGAGGACGCGCAAACCGCCCTGTTTCTGGCCACGGGACCTGCCGACAAGGATGCCACATTCAAACTGTTTGTGGTTCAGGCGATCAATGCGGCAAAGGAATCAATCTGGATTGCGACGCCCTATTTTGTGCCAGATGAGGAGGTGATGACCGCACTCCATCTGGCGGTGATGAGAGGGGTCGAGGTTCGGCTGCTCGTGCCCGAAACCAGCGACCAGTGGATTGTTGGCCTGGCTTGCCATGCCTGGATTGATCGCGCACTGAGAAATGGGGCAGGCGTGCACCGGTACCAGCCCGGCTTCCTGCACCAGAAGGTCATGCTGATTGATGACCGGTTCTCCTCCATCGGGTCGGGAAACATGGACAATCGTTCGTTTTGCCTCAATTTCGAAGCCAGTTTGCTGGTCCTGGACGAAGAATTCGCGCGAAAGACAAAGGCCATGTTGGAGCGGGATTTCGAGCGCAGCGCCCCGATGCCGGCCGGCCATCTTGCCGGTCGCCCGCTGCTGTTCAGGTTGATGGTAAATCTGGCGCGTCTTGCGTCGCCGCTTTTGTAGTCATGCCCTGCCGGAAAGATGGGTCTACTGGTCCAACAGTTCGAATTCAGTCTGTAAAGGCAGGTGATCGGACAGCCGCACGTCCAGAACCTCGGGTTTCTTGTATGGAATCGTTCTGGAAACGAAAATGTGATCAATATCGGAAGTTGGTTTCCAGGACGGGTAGGTGTTCGTCGTGTTGCCCGTAATCAGATCCAGGCCGGATCTGGTGGCAAAATTCCGGATCGTGGGGTGGGCCGAGCGGCAGTTGAAATCGCCTGCCAGGATCGTCTTCTCCCGCCCCTGCAAGACCTCGCTGATCAGTTCCAGTTGCCTGACCTGCATCTTGGCATAGAGGCTCAGATGCGTGTTCGCAACTGTATGGCCCTTTATGGTGCAAACCAGAAGACCGCGGCCTTTCATTCTTCCGGGCAACCGGTATTCTTCAACTTCGTCAATCGGGTAGCGCGAGAAAATCGCATTCCCGTGCTGGGAGACCCCGGGGATTATTCTTGTGGTTTGTGCCGCACCGAACCGGAAGCCGGATATCTTCTTCAACGCATCGAATTGCGATGAAAAGCCGCCCCGTCTTCCGCCCAAATCCAGTTCCTGCAGACAGACAATGTCGAAGCCCGAAATGAAGCTTCCGATCTTCCGCAGTGTCCGGTCTTTCACCGGGCTGTGCGCGATCTGTTTCCTTATCCCGAAAAGGTAATCGCTGTAGTGCCGGCTCCCGATGCAAGCCTGTATGTTGTAACTGAGCAGTTTCATTCCTGTCGGGGCCCGTCGCATGGAAGCTGGAGAATCGGAGCAGCCAGTTTTCCCGGGACTCCGGTTCGATTCTGAGGCAATTAAGCGGCATGTTCCGGGCGATGCAAGCGGTGGCGTTGGATGAGCTGTTTCGTCAATAGCCCACCGTCGCCGCCCCTGTGCGGCGCGGATCGGATGCGCCGAGCAGCAGCCCTTTTTCCGCATCCACATGAATCGACTGGGTTGAGCCCATCACGCTTTTGACGGCAATTTTGTGTCCCTTTGCCTCAAGCGCTGCCACGGTGTCGCGGCTCAGGCCGCCGTCCTCGACGCGGATTTCATCGGGCAGCCACTGGTGGTGGATGCGGGAGGCGTGGGTGGCTTCGGCGACATTCATGGAGTGGTCCACCATGTTGGAGATCAGCTGCAGCGTGGTGGTGATGATGCGCGAGCCGCCGGGGCTGCCGGTGACCAGGAACAGCTTGCCGTCCTTGAGCACGATTGTCGGGCTCATCGAGGACAGTGGCCGCTTGCCCGGCTCCACCGCATTGGCATCGCCGCCGATCAGGCCATAGGCGTTGGGCACGCCCGGTTTGGCGGAAAAATCATCCATCTCGTTGTTGAGCAGCACGCCGGTACCGGCCGCCGTCATGCCCGAACCATAGGAGAAATTCAGCGTGTAGGTGTTGGAGACCGCATTGCCATGCTTGTCGACGATGGAGAAATGCGTGGTCTGGTCGCTTTCATAGGGCGCAAGCTGGCCCGGCTTGATCGTGGCGGACGGGGTGGCACGGTTGAGGCTGATGCCATCGCGTATTTTTGACGCATAGTCCTTCGAGGTCAGGGCCCTGACCGGCACGTCGACAAAATCCGGGTCGCCGAGATATTCCGAGCGGTCGGCATAGGCGTGCTTCATGGCTTCCGCCATCAGGTGAATGGTGTCGGATGAATTGTGCCCAAGAAAGCCGACCGGGTAACCTTCCATCACATTGAGAATCTGGATGATGTGGGTACCACCCGAGCTGGGCGGCGGCATCGAGACGATCTCGTGACCGCGATAGGTGCCGGTTACCGGCTCGCGGATCACCGCCTTGTAGTTCGCGAGATCCTCAAGCGTCATCGCGCCGCCGGCCTCTTCAACCGCTGCCGCGATCTTCTCCGCCACCTCGCCCTTGTAGAAACCATCAGGGCCTTCCGCCGCGAACTTTTTCAGCGTTGCGGCCAGCTCGGGCTGCTTGAGCAGATCGCCGGGCTCGTAAAAGCTGCCGTCTTGCTTGTAGAAGATCGCCGCCGAGGCGGGCCAGGCTTTCAGCCTTTTCTCAAGCGCCTTAAGACTGTCGGCAAGGTCGGCGGTGACGGTGATGCCGTCTTCAGCCAGTTTGATCGCCGGGGCTGCGGCTTCGGCAAGCGTAAGGGTGCCGTAGGTCTCGAGCGCCAATTGCAGGCCGGCGACGGTGCCGGGAACGCCAACGGCCAGGCCATGAAAGCGCGACAGATTGCTGTCGGCATTGCCTTCGGCGTCGAGATACATGTCACGCGTCGCGCTCGCCGGCGCCATTTCGCGGTAATCGATCGCCTTGGTTTCACCGGTCTTCGCATCATGCACCATCATGAAACCGCCGCCACCGAGATTTCCGGCGCGGGGCAGGGTGACGGCCAGCGCCAGCCCCACGGCAACGCCGGCATCCACCGCGTTGCCGCCGTCCTTGAGCACCTGAAGCCCGACGTCCGCAGCGACCGCCTCCTGTACCGAAACCATCGCCTCCTTGGCCCAGACCGGATGCACCGCATCCATGCGCGAGAAGATCGCCGTTTCCTGGGCGGCAGCAGGGGCAAGCGTCATCAGCGTGGTGGCGGCGAGGGCGGTGAGGGAACGAAACATGGGGCGGACCTTTCGCAACAGGCAGGCGGCGGGGTTGGCATGCGACATTGTGCGGCTTGGCGCTTGCCTGCGGCTTCATCGAAGGCGAGATCGTCTTGTTCGTCAACCGGGATCTGCACTCCGCTCGATGCTTCACCTGCCAGGCTGGGACCAGAACAGGGCGGCAATACCTGCGGCGCTCTTTATCAGTCCCATACCGATCCCTATCTATAGGCCATGAGAAAAACCGCCCCCTACACGAATTGACATGGCGATCCTCGGCATCATCGGCCTTCTGGCGCTGCTTGCGGCCATCTATGGCCCGCAATACTGGGTCGGCCACACCATGCGCCGGTACAGCGGGCACAGGCCGGATTTTCCCGGTACAGGCGGGGAAATGGCGCAGCATCTGGTGGAGCGGTTCGAGCTCGACGGGGTCCGCGTCGAAGCCACCGAGGCCGGCGATCATTACGACCCGGACACGCGCACCGTGCGGCTGTCTCAGGACAACTTCAATGGCGCCAACCTGACCGCCGTGGCGGTGGCCGCACACGAGGTCGGCCACGCGTTGCAACACCATCGCGGCGAACGCGGGCTGGCGCTGAGGCAATCGCTGGCAGGCCTAGCCATGACCACTGACAAGATCGCCTCGGTGTTCTTCATTGCCGCACCGGTGCTGGCAGTCGTACTGCGCGCGCCGATGGCGATGCTGGGCATGGCGGTCATCGGCATCGGGCTGCTGGGTATTCGCGTTGTGGTGAACCTTGTCACGCTGCCGGTCGAATATGATGCAAGTTTCAACAAGGCGCTGCCGATCCTGCGCGAGGGCGGCTATCTCGCCGACGAGGATCTGACGGGTGCGCGCAGCGTGCTGAAAGCCGCGGCGCTGACCTATGTCGCGGCCGCACTGGCGGGCCTGCTCAACCTGGCGCGGTGGATCAGGTTCCTGCGCTGAACCCCTCTTGAATTTCCGGTGGGCTGCCGCATCTGGTATGATCCAGACACCACAAAACGACCATCCGTGACGATCCCGAGGGAGAATGCGATGACCACCAGACGCACCTTTATCGTGGGCGGTGCCGCCGCTGTTGGCGCCATCACGCTGCTGCCGTCGCTTGGCTTTGCGGCCGCCCATGCCGCGAGCTTCAAGCTGATGGACGGCAAGATCGTCATCCATCCGGTCGAGCACGCGTCGTTTGTGATGGAGAGCCCGGCCGGAACCATCTATGTCGATCCGGTCGGTGAGGCGGGGCTCTACGAGGCGATGCCCAAGCCGGACCTGATCCTGATCACCCACCGCCATGGCGACCACTACAATGCCGAGCTTCTGGCAGCGCTTGCCGACACACCGATCCTGACCAATGAAGACGTGAAAAGCATGATGCCGGAAGAACTTCAGGCACGTACCGAGGTCATCGCCCCGGGCGGAAGTACCGAGATGAAAGGCGTCTCCATCGCCGCCATCGCTTCCTACAACATCTCCGCCGACCGGCAGGATTTTCACCCCAGGGAACGCGGCGATCTCGGCTTCGTGCTGACCATTGACGGCAGCCGCATCTATATTTCCGGTGACACCGAAGGCACGCCGGAAATGCGGGCGCTGGAAGATATCGATCTCGCCTTTGTCTGCATGAACCTGCCGTTCACGATGGATGTCGAACAGGCCGCGGATGCGGTGGCGGAATTCGCGCCCGCAATTGCCATCCCCTATCACTATCGCGGCCGCGACGGCGGCACCCAGGACCCCCAGGAATTTGCCAGGATGCTGAGCGAAGCCGGCAGCTCGACCGAGGTCAAGCTGCATGACTGGTACAATGGCTCGCTCGGCTGAGGGCCGGGAGCTGCGGCTGCGGTGCAATTTTCCACGCTGACGGCTAACAGCCAGCATCCGAGACGCGATTGGCGCTGCTCTTGACTATACCGACATGTGTCGGTAGGCGGCGAGCATGAGAACACGTCTCTCGCGACACGACCGGAAATCGGAAATCCTGGCGCATGCACGCGAAGCGTTTCAACGCCGCGGTTTCGCCAACACCGAAATGGAAGATATCCGGAAGGCCTGCGGCATATCCCGTGGTGGCCTCTACCATCATTTCGCAAACAAGGTCGCCATTCTCGACGCAATCGCCGGCGAAGACGTCGAGAGGCTGGCGGAAAGCCTGACGCGCCGGGACTGTCCACCAATCGAGCTGCTTGTGGAAACCGGTTCGATCCACATCGGAAACGATCCCGGCATTCTCCCGGCGCTTGAAAGCGTCGAGGAAAAGATCGCCTACCTGTCGGGCTTCGAGCTCGCCAGTGCGCGCCGCCTGGGGCCGCTGCTTGGTGCCCGGCTCGCAGGCTGGGTCGCTCCCGGCATTGACCCGGAACACGTGGCCGAGATGTTCCTGACGATCAATTCTCATATAAACCGCCGGGTGTGCCTGGGTGACTGGAACGAAGCCCGCGCTGCCGGGTTTGCCGCCACCGCTCTCAAGACCCTTGCGACGGTTCTTCGGGACGCATCGCGGCTCGCGCCGATCATTGCGGCATTGGAGGAGCGGGAGAGGGCGCAATGATGCTGATTGCGTTTGCGAGCCTCACTTTCGGAATTTCCCTGGCCGGCTTTGCCTGCATCGCGCTTCTCCCCGCAGCAAGGTCGCCGGCCACTCTGGTCGGATTGCCATTCTGGCTGATCATGGTGTGGGGCCCGTCACTCGCGGCGATCCTGTTGAGCCTGCGAAGCGATGAATTGACACCGCTGCTCGGCCGGGCTGTCAGGATTTCGACGGTGCCGACAGAGGTTTGGGGACTGGTGGCGGCCCCGCTCGTCCTGCTCATGGTGATGAAGCTGTTCGCACCACAGGATCCCACATCGCTCAGGTTCGGAACGGCCGTCCTGATGGTTGTCTTCAATCTGGTTCTGGGGCCGCTGGGAGAGGAGTTGGGCTGGCGGGGCCTGATGCAGGAAGATCTTGCCTCACATCTCGGTTGGCTTGAGGCCTCTCTGCTCGTCGGGATTGTCTGGTTCGCGTGGCACCTGCCGCTGTGGACAATTGATTCCCCGCATGCGCAGGTATCGCTACCTCTCTTTGCGATCCATTGCTTGCTGTATTCGATCATCATCGGCGCGGCCTACCATATTTCGGGCGGCTCGATTCTTCCGGCCATCCTGCTGCATCTGAACTTCAACCTGGCCGCCAACTGGGCTGTTTTCGCTGGCTACCGCGATCCGGACGCATGGTTCAGCGCGAGCGCCTTGCCATACGCGCTCATCGGTGTGGCCGCAGCTGTGCTGGTCTATCTGAAAACCGGAGAGAGCGGACTGCGGTGGCTGCAGTTTTCCGGCTGAAGCAGTGAATTGGCTCAAAGGCAGCGTGGAAGTTGTCCGTCGAGCGCCACAGCCCAAATCACAGATGCCGGTTTGCTTCCGCGCAGCAGCCAGCTAGAACGGCAGCGTCGGCACGGGACCGCCGGCAGCCCGTTATCCGCCCCCCCGGACCCGGAAGGAAGAGCAGTGAACGCCCCAGACCGCATCGAAGAGCTGTTGAGCGAAACGCGAACCGCATTCGCAAGCGGAGCGCTGGTGCAACTCAAACTCGGTGGCTATCACGGCAGCGAGGCGGAGCTGAAGGCAGTGCTGGTCAAGAAGATCAGCACCAAAGCAGGCGAGAAATACTCCTTCACATACCGCTACAAGACCCGCGACACGATCAAGAACTACACGGAAGAGGACGCGCTGGCGCTGTTGCGCGATGGCCTGGCCAACGAGTTCCGCAGCGCCCGGCTGGAGACCACCGATTTCGACATCATGTTCGAGCGCAACGGTGGCAAGATACGTCTGAAACGATCCGAGGTGGAAGGCCGCGAGGCACCGTCGACCGATCACAACCGGGCCAAGAACCGGCCGCTGACGGAGACAGGCAAACCCTGGCTGAAAGCGCTGGGGCTTGCGGGCAAGAACGGCAGCATCCGCCACGACGCGCAGGACAAGTTCCGCCAGATCAACAAGATGGTGGAGATCTTCGCGCCGCTCGTCGCAGCGCTGAAGGCGGAGCCGCCGCTGATCGTCGACATGGGCGCGGGCAAGGGCTATCTCGATTTCGCGCTCTATGGCTATCTTGCAACGGTGGTGAAGCGGCCGGTGCGCATCATCGGCGTGGAGATGCGCGAGCAACTGGTGGCCGATGGCAACGCCACGGCAAAGGCATCAGGCTTTGCGGGCCTGAGCTTTGAGGCCGGCACCATCATGGAATACGATGCGTCGGGGGCGGACGCGGTGATTGCGCTGCATGCCTGCGACACCGCCACCGACGACGCGATCTTCCAGGGAATTCGTGCCGGCGCCGCGCTGATTGCGGTGGCGCCCTGCTGCCACAAGCAAATCCGCCGGCAGATGGAAGCGGGCCAGCCCGAGGCACGGCTTGAGCCGCTGCTGCGGCATGGCATTTTCGTCGAGCGTCAGGCCGAAATGGCCACCGACACGCTGCGCGCGCTTTTGCTGGAACTTAACGGCTACAAGACCCGCGTGTTCGAGTTCGTCTCCGATGCGCACACGCCCAAAAACAATCTCATCGTCGCCGAAAAGGACGGCCGCGCCGGCCGCGACCGCGCAGCGGTGCACCGCCAGATCGCCGAGATCAAGGCGATGTTCGGAATCGATCAGCATTATCTCGAAGGACTGCTTGCGGGGTGAGACGACGGAGCCTAAGTGAACTCGGGTCTGATAGGACTTTACACCTCTGTATAGGTTAAGCTTTTGTCTCTTCCGGTTTATATTGAAGTGGCGTAACTTCGGTCCATGAAGGCCGTTTTCTATCACAAGCCAGACAGCCGTTACGACGATGTGACCGGGCAACGGTACCACTTTCCTCACATCTATCTGTCGCGAGTTCAGCGAGTGGTTGATGACTGGATGGTTTACTATGGGCCACTCCCACACCGGTACGGTCGATACTATAGCGGGATTGCCAGGGTAGCGCAGGTCCGTGCAGACCCTTCGACCGAAAAGCATTTTTATGCAGATTTGGTTGATTTCATCGATTTCGATAGGCCTGTCGAATACAAAGAGAACAGCGGATACGAAAAACGTCTAGTCCAGCCTGATGGAACCATAAACAATGGTTACAAGGTACAAGCAGTTCGTGAACTGATCGAGCAGGAATTTGCTTCGATCGTACAAGCAGGTTTGTCAGAAGTTGATGAATGGCCTGACCGGATCGACCCCCGCGAGGACGAAGATACAAAAGATTCACAGCTACTCCGGGATGGGTTTGAGGATCAACCTCAAGCGGCGTTGCTTGGAGAGGCGTATGAGCGGCCTATTGTCGAGCAGTTGCTGAAGCGGAAATGGCGGGACAGTAAATTCAAACAACATATACGCATTGCGTATGATCGTACCTGCGCCTTCACTGGCCTTCGGCTCATTAATGGAAAAGGTCGCCCGGAAGTTGAAGCGGCTCATATCCGTCCCGTGGATAAAGGCGGCAATGACTGGGTACGAAACGGGATAGCGCTTTCAGGAACGGTCCACTGGATGTTTGATCGGGGGCTGCTTTCAATGGATGACGACTTCACGATCCTTCGTTCCCGTCACCTAAACTCAGATGTGGGGCACCTACTGAACAAGGACCTTAAGGCAAAGGTTCCAACTGATTTACGATTGCAGCCGCATCCGGAGTATATGGGATGGCATAGACGGAACGTTTTTAAGGCGTAGGAGTTTTCACTCCTGAAATTGTCAGTGGGCAGGGCGCTATTCCCGGCACTTGTCCACTGGCACGCGCCGGAAGATGGAATCGCTTCATGACACCGGGCTGTTCAGGCTTCCGGAGAGGTTCCGCCCTGATCCTGCTTTCTTCGAAGAGCACCGCGATACCCGTTTCGAGCGGGGATCGCAGGGGCCGGTTTCGGCCTAACACAGCTTTTCGATCGCGGCTTTCAGTGTTTCGTCGGAATAGGGCTTGGTCAGCAAAATGGCGTCGTCGTCGGCTCCGTCCGGCAGCTGGCTCTCTCCGGTGGCAAAGACGATGCCGATGCCCGGGTGCTGCCGGCGCAACTCCCTGGCAAGCTCGCCGCCCTTCATGTCGGGCAGGCCGACATCGGTGACGAGAATGTCGAAACTGCGATCGGAGGCTGCTTCGATCGCTTCGGCGGCGGTACCGGCGTCGATCACGGCAAGACCCATGTCCTCGAGCATGTCGGCGGTGTTGATCCGGATCAGGGCCTCGTCCTCGACCAGAAGAACCGTCAGTCTGCTGGACTGCGAAGCGTCTTTCCGTTCCGCCGCTGCGGGAGGAGGGCTGGCGTCAACCGCAGGGCTGAGCGTCCCGTCCGTAGAGCGCTGTTTCTGGTTGGCGATCAGGTGGCGGATACGCCCGTCCAGCGCTTCGCGCGTGTAGGGTTTGGAGAGCAGTTCGACCCCGGGATCCAGCTTGCCGCCGTGGACGATGGAGTTTTCGGTGTAGCCCGAGGTGAACAGCACCACGAGATCGGGATTGCGCGCCTTGGCGATCTTTGCCATCTCCGGGCTCTTGAGCGTGCCAGGCATGACGACGTCGGTAAACAGCACATCCACCGGCACGCCACTTTCTATGACGGCGAGACCGCTCTGGGCATCCCGCGCCGTCAGCACGCGGTAGCCGAGGTCCCCGAGCGTGGCGACCACGGTGGCGCGGACATCATCGTCATCCTCGACCACGAGGATGGTTTCGGTGCCGCCTACGGCCGGCCCGGAGGGCGCCATGATCTCCTGTTCCTCGTCCCCGAAGGCGCGCGGCAGGTAGAGCTTGACGGTGGTGCCTTCGCCCGGTTCGCTGTAGATTTTGACGTGGCCACCGGACTGCTTGACGAAGCCATAGACCATCGACAGTCCCAGGCCGGTGCCCTTGCCTTCGGGCTTGGTCGAGAAGAACGGCTCGAACACCTGTTCCAGCGTCGCCTCGTCCATGCCGGTGCCGGTATCAGAGACGGCGAGCAGTACGTAATTGCCACTTTCCACATCGTCCATGCCCGCGGTGTAGGTGTCGTCGAGGCGGGCATTTGATGCCTCGATTGTCAGCTTGCCGGTGCCATCCATCGCATCGCGGGCATTGATGGCAAGGTTGAGAAGGGCGTTTTCAATCTGGGTCGGATCGGCCGAGATGTTCCACAGGCCTTCGGCGATGACGATCGCGATATCGACGGTTTCGCCGATCGAACGGCGCAACAGGTCGTCCATGCCGTTGACGAAACGGCCGACATTGATGACCTTCGGTTCCAGCGGCTGCCGTCGGCTGAAGGCCAGCAACTGGCTTGCCAGTTTTGCACCGCGATCAACGCCGGCGAGCGCGTTCCTGACCCTTGTTTCGGCACGCTCGTTGCCCGCCACGTCCCGGGCCAGCAATTGCAGATTGCCGGCCACCACCTGCAAGAGATTGTTGAAATCGTGGGCCACCCCGCCTGTCAGCTTGCCGATGGTCTCCATCTTCTGCGACTGCTGCAGCGCCCTTTGTGACTGCACCAGCTCTTTAGTGCGTTCTTCAATGCGTTCTTCCAGCGTGGCGTTGAGTTCGGCCAGCGCCGCTTCATTGAGCTTTGCGTGCTCGATATCGGTGTTGCTCCCGACCCAGCGGCGAACCTCGCCATCCTCATTCTTCACCGGCGTGGCGCGGACAACGTGCCAGCGGTACTGGCCGTCATGGCGCCGGATACGGAATTCGATCTGGTAAACCTCGCCGGTTTCCACGGCCTTGGACCAGGCTGCCGCGGCGGCGGGAAAATCGTCCGGGTGCAGGATGGTCCCCCAGCCGTCGCCCTGTAGCCGCTCCGCGGTTTCGCCGCTATAGGCCAGCACCCGGTCGTTGAGCCATTCGATGCGGCCATCCGGGGTTGCCGTCCAGATGTGGTTGAGCATGGATTGGGCCAGCGAGCGGAACTCTTCCTCGCTGGCCTTGAGAGAAAGTTCGGCCCGCTTGTTCTTGGTGATGTCGGTAAACAGCACCGCCACGTTGTCCGATCCGGGACCGTCCATGCGAAAGGCCTGGGCCTGGAACCAGCGGTTGCCGAGCGCGTCTGCGGGCAGTTCGGTGTTGACCGGTTCGCCGGTGCGCGCGACACCGCCATAGAGGTCAAACCAGTGCTGCTCGTGGTCCGGCGCGATGTCGCGGCGGATCCGCTTTCCGACCGGGTTCTCGATGCCGGTGTGTTTGGCGAATGCCCGGTTGGCTTCTATGAATTCGTAATCGACCGGATTGCCGTCGTCGTCCCAGATCATGCGGATGACGCAAAAGCCGGATTCGAGATTTTGAAACAGGTTGCGGTAGCGTTCGCGCTGGGCCTGGGCCTCCAGCTCGGCCTTGCGCCGCGCGGTCAGGTCGAACAGCACGCCGGGGAACCGGTCGGGCTTGCCGGGGCCGCCTTTGACAAGCTTGCCCTGCGCCAGCACATAGGAGACCGATCCGTCGGGCCGCTGAAGCCGGTATTCGCTGCTGTAGGCCGCTCCGGTCTCGATCGTGTGCATGATCGCGTCGGCGACCCGCCCCCGGTCGTCCTCGTGGATCTGGTTGATAAACTGCTCCAGCGGCAGGCCCTTGTCCGCCTTGGCGGGATCAAGGCCGAAACTGGCCGCAAAACGGCCGTCGGCGAAAATCAGGTCCTGAGAGATATCCCAGTTCCAGGCGCCGATGACGTCGGCATTGGTCATGGTCAGGTCGAGGCGTTCCAGCAGATGCTTGGTCTGCGAACTTCTCAGCGTGACGACGCGGCCATTGTCAGGCGTGGGGACGGAGACCGAATCCAGATCCTGTGCCCCGTCGGTGCCGATGAAGAAGCCGCGGTCGTCATAGATGTCCGAATAGGGCTTGCCGACGATTTCTACGGGCTTCCAGCCCAGCAGCCGTTCGGCGCCCTCGCTCCAGCCGGTGATCACGGCATCGGAATCGAGAAAGATCAGCGGGGCGGAAAGTGTGGTGTCCATGCGGCCTATTCACTCGTAAAGAACGGCCCGCCCGGATGTCTCACAAAGCCCGGCTACCGCATATATCTGGGGGTTTGTCTATCATATTCGTGCCGGAAGCCTAGATGCTTATTTGAACCGGTGGTTTGCAAGGGGTGCATGCAGGCGGCGGGGACGTTTTTTCCGTGACGAACGCCGCAAGCATGCTGCCATCAGGTGTCAGCATCAGGCGGTTTTGTTCCCGCTTCACCCCTTCCCATTCGGCTCGACTCTACCCATATTGCCCGCATGGCAAAATCCCCCGCAAGATCCCCGCGCGCAAAGGCGTCCGATTCCCACTCCGATGGCTTCGAGGAGGCGCCGCAGAAGCCGTTGACCGGTGCGCCGGCGTCCGGGTCGATTGCCGACTGGGCTGCGGATCTGGCCAGGGAGGCCGAGCTGGAAGCCGTCAAGGCGCGGCGCAAGGCGGAAAACAGGGAGATTCGCTCGCAGGCCGGCAAACACCGGCGCAAGGCCGGGCAGCTCAGCGCCGAGGAAGCAGCGGCGCTGCCCCCAAAAGGCAAGGCTGGGGGCAAGGCCAAGAAGACCGCGGCGAAATCCGGCGACACCAAATCCGCGCGCGGCACCTCGATGGGCGCCAGCAGCAATCCGCGCGACCGCGCTGCCGCCGGCCTCAACGCCGTGGCCGGCCTCGACATCTCGATGGAAGAGGCGGAAGCCTCTGGTGCCACGTCCGCCAACACCGCCACCGTGCAGGCGCTGTCGGATCTGATCGAAAGCGGCAATCCGCTGTTCAAGAACGGCAAGACCTGGGTGCCGCACCGTCCGGCACGGCCGGAAAAATCCGAGGGCGGTGTCAGGATCCGCATGGCCACCGACTACAAGCCGGCCGGCGACCAGCCAACCGCGATTGCCGATCTTGTCGCAGGCGCGAACGAGAACGAGCGCAACCAGGTGCTTTTGGGCGTCACCGGCTCGGGCAAGACCTTCACCATGGCCAAGGTGATCGAGGAGACCCAGCGTCCCGCCGTCATCCTGGCGCCGAACAAGACGCTGGCGGCCCAGCTCTATTCCGAGTTCAAGAATTTTTTCCCCGACAACGCGGTCGAGTATTTCGTCTCCTATTACGACTACTACCAGCCGGAAGCCTATGTGCCGCGCACCGACACCTTCATCGAGAAGGAATCGACCATCAACGAGCAGATCGACCGGATGCGCCACGCCGCCACCCGGGCGCTGATGGAGCGTGACGACGTCATCATCGTCGCCTCGGTGTCCTGCATCTACGGTATCGGCTCGGTGGAAACCTACACCGCCATGACCTTCCAGATGCAGGTCGGTGACCGCATCGACCAGCGTCAGCTTCTGGCCGACCTGGTGGCGCAGCAATACAAGCGCCGCGACATGGATTTCCAGCGCGGTTCGTTCCGGGTGCGTGGCGACACGATCGAGCTGTTCCCGGCCCACCTCGAGGACGCGGCCTGGCGGATCTCGATGTTCGGCGACGAGATCGAGTCGATTGCCGAGTTCGATCCGCTCACCGGGCAGAAGACCGGTGACCTGCAGTCGGTGAAGATCTACGCCAACTCGCACTATGTGACCCCGCGCCCCACCCTGAACCAGGCGATCAAGTCGATCCGCGAGGAGCTCAAGCACCGGCTCGCCGAACTCGAGGCCGCGGGCCGGCTGCTCGAAGCGCAGCGGCTCGAGCAGCGCACCCGCTTCGACCTCGAAATGCTCGAGGCCACCGGCGTCTGCCAGGGCATCGAGAACTATTCGCGCTATCTCACCGGCCGCGCGCCCGGCGAACCGCCGCCGACGCTGTTCGAATATATCCCCGACAACGCGCTCTTGTTCATCGACGAAAGCCATGTCTCGATCCCGCAGATCGGCGGCATGTATCGCGGCGACTTCCGCCGCAAGGCGACCCTGGCCGAATACGGCTTCCGGCTGCCCTCCTGCCTCGACAACCGGCCGCTTCGCTTCGAGGAATGGGACGCGATGCGGCCGTCCACCGTCGCCGTCTCGGCCACCCCCGGCAACTGGGAGATGGAGCAGGCGGGCGGCGTCTTTGCCGAACAGGTGATCCGCCCCACCGGCCTCATCGATCCGCCGGTCGAGGTGCGTCCGGCCCGCGCCCAGGTCGACGACGTGCTCGGCGAAATCCGCGCCACGGCGGAAGCCGGCTACCGCACCCTGTGCACGGTGCTGACCAAGCGCATGGCCGAGGATCTGACCGAATATCTGCACGAGCAGGGCATCCGGGTGCGCTACATGCATTCCGACATCGACACGCTGGAGCGGATCGAGATCATCCGCGACCTGCGGCTTGGCGCCTTCGACGTGCTGGTCGGCATCAACCTGCTGCGCGAGGGTCTCGACATTCCCGAATGCGGGCTGGTGGCGATCCTCGACGCCGACAAGGAAGGGTTCCTGCGCTCCGAAACCTCGCTGATCCAGACCATCGGCCGCGCCGCGCGCAATGTCGACGGCAAGGTCATCCTCTATGCCGACAAGGTCACCGGCTCGATGGAGCGCGCCATGGCGGAAACCAACCGCCGCCGCGCCAAGCAGGAGGAATACAACAAGGCCAACGGCATCACCCCGGAATCGGTCAAGGCGCACATTTCCGACATTCTCGATTCGGTCTATGAGCGCGACCATGTCCGCGCCTCGATCGCAGCCCCCACCGGCAAGGGCAAGGCGGCCGACGAGGGCGCGCTGATCGGCGCCAATCTCAAGGCGCATCTCGAGGCGCTGGAAAAGCAGATGCGCGACGCCGCCGCCGACCTCGATTTCGAAACCGCCGCCCGCCTGCGCGACGAGGTCAAGCGCCTCAAATCCGTCGAGCTCGAGATGATGGACGACCCGATGGCCCGCGACACCGGCATCGAGAACACCCGCGCCAAACGCAAGGGTGAGGCGCGGTCCGCGCAGCGGAGCAATCGATCCAGTGAATCGATTGCAGTAACGAACGCCCGTAGCCCAAGCGGAGGGCTAGCGACGGGCAAGCCTGCGCGCGGCCCGAGCAAGGAGCCCAACCCGGACATCCTGCGCAATCCGGAATCAAGTTATTTCAGGAAAAACGATCTCGACGAAATGACGGTGGGCCGGACCGAGAAACCGGTGCCCGGCAAGACCCCGAAAAAGCCCGATGATCCGATCGTCAAGCGCGGCAGGATCGGCGCCGGCAGCTACGAGGACCCGGCCGAAGCCGCCCGCCAGAAACGCCGCCCGGGCAAGACCGGCCGGCCGGGACGGTAGCGGCTTTTCTGCCTCGCTCCTCACTCCGTCGTCATCCTCGGGCTTGACCCGAGGATCCATTCCGCAATCTCTCGGAATACGGCGGAGGTGGATGGATCACGGTGTGGATCCTCGGCTCGGGGGCCGAGGATGACGAAAAGCGGGAGGACTGAGAAAGCCGAAGGCCTGAGCGCGACGCCAAGCACTCGATGCTTAGCCTCTCCTAGTGCGAGGCAGGGCGAGACCCGTGGCTCGCGCCAGCAGTCCCGACAGGGCAGAGGGGGGGATCTCTCCCCTCGCACCAGCCTCACGTTCACCCCCCTCTGTCACTTCGTGACATCTCCCCCACAAGGGGGGAGATTGGCGATACCGCACCTTCCACCCGTCATCCTAGACTTGATCCAGACAAGCGAAGCGACGTCGTCGCCTCCGGGGTCCAGCAGCGCCTGCGATCACCAGGTGCGGAAGACTCTTCAGGAAGCATACCGAGCAAGACGTGTCTTCCGGCTCGCGGACGCTCGCCCGCTGGATGCCGGATCAAGTCCGGCCTGATGGACGCTATTTAGAGCTAGGGTTTCCGAATTATGTAAAAGAGACAGCGAGTAGTTGCGCGGATGTGTCGATTGCTCTTAAGCTGAATTCACCGATTTGCCCGTTGAATCCAATTTAAAACGCGCTAATCTGCAATTTGAGATACTTGTAGAAAATGGTTGTCCACAATGAAATCTATCGCAATGTTTAATAACAAAGGAGGAGTCGGGAAGACTACCCTTTTAACAAATCTCGCATCTATTTTGTCAAGTGAGTTCGGTTTAAGAGTATTGTTGATAGATGCTGATCCGCAATGCAATGCATCTCAATTGATGTTTAATGATGAAGTGACCGAGTCTCTTTATGAGAAGTCTGATACATTTACTATATATAGCGTTCTTCATCCTCTTTCATTGGGTAAGGGTTATTCCGATAAAATTAAACCATTTAGTATAGAAAACTTCGGATTTGACATACTTATAGGTGATCCTAGGTTGGCGTTGAAAGAGGATTTACTTGCAAAGGATTGGGCGTCTGCCGTGTCTGGAGAAATAAGAGGCTTGAGAACCACTTTTGTTTTTTCTGAGCTTTTGTCCCGCTGTCGGGATTATGATTATGTTTTTTTTGATATGGGGCCCTCCCTTGGTTCAATAAACAGATCTTGTTTGTTGGCTTGTGATTTTTTTGTAAGCCCTATGTCTATTGATATATTCAGTCTCAGGGCTATAGATAATATTAAGCTTTCCATTCAGTCTTGGAAGAAAAATCTGAGCATTGGTATTAATAATGTTGAAGATCCGGGCGATTTGAATGATATGATTGCAAAGCCTATGGATATAAAGTTTGGTGGCTACGTAACGCAACAATATATCGCAAAAACTACTGGTGATGGTGAGAAGCGAGCAGTGAAATCCTACGAAAAAATCATGAAACGCTTTGAGCCCTCTATTAGGAAGAATTTTGTAGATGTATTGCAGCCAAATGCACCTAAATTGAACTATAAGCTAGGTTCGATACCCAATCTTCATAGTCTGGTCCCGATGGCCCAATTTGCACGAAAACCAATATTCGAGTTGAAGGCTAAGGATGGAGTTGTTGGCGCTCACTTCGCAAAGGTTAATGAGTCAAAGAAATTGTTTGAAGAAATAGCTGGGAACATGATAAATAATTTGGCAGATCTCAATGATTGATTGGCCAGATGAAGTAATCGATTCAATTTCGCGTCGAAGAAGCGTCATTTTTATTGGTTCGGGAATATCTGCCAATAGCCAAGGCGTTAATGGTGCGCGTCCTCCAACCTGGAAAAGTTTTCTGGAGAGGGCGTTACAGAGATGCAGTAATCCTAAGGCGCACATTAGCAGGCACTTGAAAAGCGGCGATTATTTGAGTGCTTGTGACTTGTTGAAGGAGAGGCTGGATGAGGCATGGGATCCTTTTTTGCGGGAGTGCTTTGTTGCGCCAATGTACCGGCACGCAGAGATACATAAAAGTATTTTTGAATTGGATAGTCGTATAGTAATAACTCCAAATTTTGACAAAATATACGATAGATATGCAATAAACTCTAGTGGAGGAACTGTATCGGTAAAAAATTATACAGATCAAGATTTGGTTTCTGTCATAAGAAGTGATTTAAGATTTATATTTAAGATTCACGGAGATATAGATAGTCCGGGTAATTTGATATTTACTAGGAAGCAGTATGCGAAATCTCGAATAGATAATCCTAATATTGGTAAAATATTGGACGCCCTTTTAACGTCTCATTGTTTTTTGTTCCTTGGCAGCGGGTTGAGTGATCCAGACATGGCATTGTTGATGGAGGACCAAAATTTTTTGCATCGTTCAGGTGCGCCACACTACATGGTATTGCCAAAGCCTATCCATCAGGAGGAGATTAGATTAATACGCGACACAAGAAATATTAAAATTCTTACATACAATAAGAAAAATAATCATGAAGAGCTTTTGATTTCTGTTAATAACCTCGTTAATTGAGTAAATGTTAGTAGGGAGAAATTGTTGTTGAGTAAGAATTGGTGATCTTTTTCGTGAGATAGATCCATTTCTGACTATGTATATAGATTGTTGTTGTATAGAATCTTATTGATATTGCATTTTTGGTTTTTCGTATGTTGTTACCTGTGGCTAGTTTTCGTGGCTCCCCCCCCAAAAAAACATTTTCCCCACCCTCCATCCCCACGTCATACTCTCCTTTCTCCCGCTGCCGGATGGATCGCGAGCGTTTCGGGCCAGGCGGGAGGGGATGCTTCGGGGTGGGTGCGCAAACGTGGCGCACTGACCTCGGAGAGGCGGAGGCCATCGGGGTTCCGCTGGCGGGCGGTCCTCTCGTGTGAGGAGCGTGCAAAGCCAGCCACCGGGCCGGAATCTGCCCCCCATCAGCCGCAAGGCGGGTGAGGGGCGAGGTGACCGGAACGGGCCTGTGGCGGACATGGTCGCGTGACTGCATGCCGCGTTCAAACGACCTCGTTTGACCGATAACGGACTTGCATTCAAGGCGCGATCAGGGTCCGTGCCGGAACCCGCGACAAAAGCATCTCCTGCGGTCTGTCCGGATCGCGGCCGGGGCAACCCGGGCGAGGGGCCCTGAAGAGGGGCAGGTGGATAAGCCAACCCTCGCGTCATGCAGACCGCCGCCTGTCGGGTGCCGGACAGCATCCGGCGAGTTCCGGGCCGCGCGCGGACAGCGCCACCCATACTACATTCGTTCAGAGGCTCTGCCCGCGTGCGGCCCTCCGGACTATCTCTCCCCCCACACCCGGCGGCCTTGCCGCGCGGCAGCGTGATCGGCTGCCTTGAATTGGCCAACGGCTGGCATTACCACTCGGCGCCACCCGGTTGGAGAAACAACATGCCGTCAGCCCGTCCCGCCCTTGCCGCAGCCATCGGTGCCGCCCTTATGCTCGCCGCCACGCTTGTCGCCCAGCCGGCGCTGGCCTGGAGGGCTGCCGAGCAGGTCAAGACCTATCCGGTCAGCGGCCGGACCGCGCCCGAGCTCTACGTCTCGATCGGCGAGAACGGGCCGGTGATTTCCGGCGACCGGCGGGCGATTGCCCACACCACCTTCAAGCTGACCTGGGGGCGCGATTACCGCGAGCAGCCCGATGGCAGCTGCGTCATCGCCCGCAATGTGCCGAAGCTGATCATCACCTACACGCTGCCGAAACCGCGCGAAAACCTGCCGCCGGCCGTGGCCGCGCGCTGGCAGCGGTTCTACGACGGGCTCGCCGCCCATGAGCGGGTGCACGGGCAGCACATCATCGAAATGGTGGAGGCGATCGAGGCAGTCAGCGTCGGGCTGAGCGCGCCCGCCGATCCGGGCTGCCGCAAGGTCCGCGCCTTGCTGCAGAGCCATCTCAAGCGGCTCTCGGACGAGCAGCGCGCCCGCGGCCGCGACTTCGACCGCATCGAGATGGGCGAGGGCGGCAATGTGCAGACCCTCGTGCTCAACCTGCTGACCGGGCGCTGACCCGGCCCGTGAACGCGTTCGGGTACCGGCCCGCGCGGAAGCGACCGGCGCCGGGCGCAAGTGCGAAGGCGCGTGATTTGGCTTGCGGCGTCCGGTCCGCCTGCCTAGGCTCGGGTGCCCGGCGGCAGTGCCGCTTCCGGGCCAGAACCAGGACGCCGCATGACCGTTCGCATTGCCAGCTTCAACGCCGAAAACCTGCTCAGCCGGTTCGATTTCTCCGGCTTCCGCAACGAGCTGAGGCAGGACCGGGTGGCGCAGCTCTACGATTTCGACACCGAGGCGCAGTATCAGCAGGCCGAGATCGCCCGCGCCGTGTCGCTGACCGACGACACGCGGCAGCTGACCGCGCTGGCGATCGCCGAGGCCGATGCCGACATATTGTGCCTGCAGGAGGTGGAGAACCTCGATACGCTGCACCGGTTCGAATATGGCTATCTGTTCAAGATGATCGGCGACGGCTACCGCCACAAGGTGCTGGTCAACGGCAATGACGGGCGCGGCATCAACCTCGCGCTGATGACCCGCGAGCGGACCATCGACGGCGCAAAGATCGAAGTGCTCGATGTCACCAGCCACGCGCAGCAGACCTACGAGACGATGGGGCTTTACACCCCGGATCTCACGGAGCTGCAGAAGCCCGGCGACAAGCTCTTCAAGCGCGATTGCCTCGAGGTCGATCTCAAGGTCGGGGACAAGCGGCTCACCGTCTACGTGGTGCATTTCAAGTCGATGGGAGGCCCGCGCGACGGCATCGACGGCCGCACGCTGACGATGCCTGTGCGGGTGGCCGAGGCGCGCGGCGTGCGCAAGATCATCGCCGACCGCTTCGGGCCCGATGGCGGCGGCAAGCGTTATGTCATCGCCGGCGACATCAACGATTATTCCGAGAAGCTGGTGATCACCGGCGACCGCCGCAATGGCTACCGGTTCACGCCGGAACAGGCCGCGGGCGGGGCGGTGCGCGAGCTGACCGCCGGCGGCTTCGCCGAAAACGTCGTCGCCCGGCGCCCCGAAATGGATCGCTGGACGCTGTACCACACCCGCGGGCCGGAAGAGCGGCATCTGTGCCAGCTCGATTATCTGCTGGCCTCGCCGGCGATGGTGCGCTCGAACCGCGACCGGCTGCCCGACATCGTCCGTGCCGGCCAGCCCTACCGGACGCTGTTTCCCGACGGCCAGGAGGTCGAGCGCTATCCGCGCACCGGCTGGGACCGGCCCAAGGCGTCGGACCATTGCCCGGTGGCGATGACCTTTGACCTGGTGTGAGCGGGGCCCTGGTGTGCGTGAGACGAGCGGCGTGACCGGATTGAGCCACATTCCCGAAAGGCGCGTGTTCAGCCTCGATGCGGTGCGGCTGCGGCTTGACGAGGCCGAGCATCCCTGGCGGGTGCGGGAGCATGCCGCGATCGAGGCGGACTGGGCGCGTGAACAGGTGGCGCGCCCCTGGCTGTTCAACGGCACGGTGATGATCCATCGCGGCCTTGAGCTTGAAGGCGGCGTGATCTCGGGGATCAGCCACCGCGCCCCCTATGCGGCGCTGAGGCGGCTGGTGGCGACCTGGCCGCGGGCCGATGTCTGGCACCTGTTCGGCTCGGCGGTGATCCTGTCCTCGGATGACGCCATGCTGCTGATCCGGATGGCGGCGAAGACGGCCAATCCGGGCAAGGTCTATGCACCGGCCGGCTCGCTCGATCCCTCCGACATCCGCGATGGCATGGTCGATGTCGACGGCAGCATCCTGCGCGAGGCGCGCGAGGAAACAGGGCTCGACCTGACGGCTGCCGCGGCGGAGTCCCGGCTCTTGTGCTGGCGCAGCGGCGGTCTGGTGGCGGTGTTTCGCCGCTTCCGGCTCACGGAGACCGCGGACGTGCTGGCCGCGCGGATCCGCGCGCATATTCGCACCAGTGCGGAAGGCGAGATCGAGGACGTGGTGGTGGTGCGCGCGCCGCAGGATGCCGGTCCGACGGTGCCGGATTACATGCAGGCGATGGTCGACTTTCATTTTGCCACACCCCGGTTCGAGACCGGTTGGCAGATTGCGCGAAACAGATAGGATGCGTGTCTGCGCCCCGCGTGCAAGTGGTGCGCCGGACAGTGGCCTTGCCGCGCAGACAGGGATGCGGGTTGCGCTCCTAAAACACCAGAGCGGCGCGGGCCGCGACGACAGAGGAACCAGGCCGGCATGAGTGATTACGCAGTCTACGACGTCTTTACCGACACTGGCCTTGCCGGCAACCCGCTGGCGGTGGTGTTTGACGCCGATTCCTACAGCGACCAGCAGATGCAGGCGATCGCGCGCGAGTTCAACCTGTCGGAGACGGTCTTCGTGCTCAAGCCGGAAAACCCGGCCCACACGGCACGGCTGCGGATCTTCACGTCGATGCGCGAACTTCCCTTTGCCGGCCATCCCACCGTCGGCGCGGCGGTGGCGCTGGCCGAGCGGCGGCTTGGCGGGGCGGTGCCCGACAACGGCCTCGACCTGGTCAAGATGCTGGAGGAGGCGATCGGGCCTGTACGCTGCGCCGTCCGGGTCAGGCCGGGTGCGGCCGGCTTCGCGGAATTCGACCTGCCGAAACTGTCGCGGCAATTCGACGTGGAGATCGAACCGGCGGATGTCGGTGTCGCGCTCGGGCTCGACCCGCACGAGATCGGGTTCGAGAACCACCGGGTGTCGCTGTGGAGCGCGGGTGTGCCGTTCGTGCTCGTGCCGGTGCATGATCTCGCCGCTGCCGCCAAGGCCGAGTGCATTGCGGCGGAATGGGACCGGATTGCGCCGATGTGCGACGGCCAGCTGGCCTTTGCCTATGTCTATTGCCGCGGTGGAGTGAACCACGCCTCCTCGTTTCATGCCCGCATGTTCGCGCCGGGCGACGGCATGCCGGAAGATCCCGCCACCGGGTCGGCGGCGGCCGCGCTGTCGGGCGCCATCCATCATTTCGACGGCTTGCTCGACGGCAACCATGCGCTGGTGATCGAGCAGGGGGTGGAGATGGGCCGGCCGTCGCTGATCCACCTGCATATCGACAGCGCCGGAAATCAGGTCTCGCATGTCCGCATCGGCGGCGAAGCGGTGCGCGTGGCCGAAGGAAAGCTGCTGGTCTGAGCGCTTGCAGACACAAAAACCGGCTGATGTTGCAGCTGCGCGAAAAACAGTGTGGACACGGGCTTTGATCCGGTCTATACGCGCCTCGTTCCCGTCGCGGAACAGGTGGGGCGCGTAGCTCAGTTGGTAGAGCAGCTGACTCTTAATCAGCGGGTCCACGGTTCGAGCCCGTGCGCGCCCACCATCTTTTCACTGGAATTTTCCAATTATGATCTCTCGACCGGGAGATGGAGAGTTCCATGAAGGCATCGAAGTTTTCCTAGGCACAAATCGCCTTTTTCTTGAAGCAGGCTGAAGATGGCACGGCCGTCGGCGAGGTATGCAGCAAGGCCGGAATATCAGAGGCAACGTTCTACAACTAGCGCAAGCGCCACGCCGGGTTGATGCCGTCCGAGGTGACGCGACTTCGCCAGTTTGAGGAGGAGAACGCCAAGCTCAAGCGGCTTGTCGCAGACCTCAGCTTGGTCAAGGCCATGCTGCAGGATGTCCTCTCAAATGAGCTTTGAAGCCGCCCGCCGACGCCAGCTTGTGGATGAAGTCCGGGAGGTCTGGAAGGTGTCGATCCGCAAGGCGTGTCATGCGCTGCGGATCGACCGCTCCCTCTACACCTACAAGTCCAGGCGTGGCCGATCAAAGCAATGACCTGATTGAGCAAATCCAATCTTTGCTGTTACGAAGCAGACGGATAGGTTTTAAATGGGGACAGCGCGTTGGCGAGATGATCTGTTCGGGGGAGCGCTTGGACAAGAAAGACAAGCTGCTGTTTAGCGAAACGGATATCTGCAATCTGTTTATCGCGCAGGCGCTGAAAACCAGTGGCTGGGATCCGATGACGCAGATCCGCCGCGAAGTGACGCTAACGCCCGGGCCTGTCATCGTGCGCGGTAATGCCTCGTCACGAAACCAGAAGAAAAAAAATTTGCAGATTACGTCCTATCCTAGTAGCCCTCGCTTCCCGTCGCCCTCATCGAGGCCAAGAGTAATGCGTCTAGCGTCAGCTACGGACTTCAACAGGGGCTGGACTATGCCGGCATCCTGAAGCTGCCTTCAGCCTTCAGCTCCAACGGCGATGCATTCGCCAGCCATGACAAAACGGCACCGGTCGGAAGCGATATCGAAACTGAGCTGAGGCTTGAAGATTTTCCAACTCCACGTGAGTTGTGGCGGTGCTATCAGTGCTTCCACACTATCGAACCCGATGAGGTAGCGCTGGTTGAGCAGCCCTATTTTTGCGAAGGCGATGGCAAGAAGCCGGGCAATTAGCAGATTGATGCAATCAATCTGACTTCGAGGCGATTGCCAGGGGAAAGCAGCGAGTCCTGCTGGCAATGGCAACCGGCACCGGCAAGACCTAGACGACTTTCCAGATCATCCGGCGACTTTGGAAAGCAGGCAGGGCCAAACGCAACCTCTTTCTTGCCGATCGGAATATTCTGGTTGACCAGACTCTGGTCAACGACTTCAAGCCGTTCGGCGCGGTGATGACCAAAGTGAAAAATCGTAAGATCGATCCATCCTATGGGATCCACCTGGGCGTTTATCAGGCGCTGACTGGTCCCAACGACTCTGACAAGATCTTCAAGTCAGTGTCGCGTGACTTCTTCGATCTGGTCGTGATTAACGATGGCATCGTGGCAGCTTAGTCCCGAAGATGCTCGAACAGACGTGCAACCGCTTCAGCACCGGGATCCGTGTGACCTTCAAGTTGTTGCGCATTGATATATGCGGCACGGCCGGCATTTGCCTTGACCATCGTGGCCGTATGGTTTGCACCGGCGCGTGCGGCCTGGGCTGCCTTGGCGATGCTTTCGTCCAACGCTTCAAGGGCAGGATGAAGCGCATCCACCATGGTTCGGTCACCGAGGTTCGCGCCCCCGATCTCCTGCATCCTGGTCAGACCCGCCTTCAGCGCCCCGGTCATGGAGAGACCGCTTGAGGCCGCGTCACCGGCGGCAGCAAAGAAAATTGCCAGCAACACGCCCGAGGACCCGCCCATGGTCTGACTGAGTTCCTGCCCAATGGCACGGTAGAGCTGGGTGTGATCCGCCAGTGGCAGGGTGTCCATCGATGCGATCAAGGCGCGGGCTGCCCCGGCAAGCGTTGAACCTGTGTCTCCATCGCCTGATTTCGTATCCAGCACGTTCAGATCGCGTTCGCAGGCGATCAGTATCTCACAGCACTTGGTCAGAAATGCCCGCGTTTCCTCGTGCTCGGACGGAAGCGGTTTGATCGGCGCAAGGCCGTCCGGCAGATTGCGCACCGTCACCGGCGCAATTTCGCAGACGTCCGGCCAGGCCGGAAGAGGGCTCGGTTGCGACAGTGCCTCCAGATCATCATCCGTGGCCGGATAGACCGAAACGGAGAACCCTCGCATGTCCAGCGAGGTGACCATCGCAGCCGGGCCGATAATCCATTTCAGTTTTCCGGCAATCTCTGATCTAGCCAGTTCATTGGCCAGAACGGCCATCTCAAGCACGGACGTCCCGCCCAGATTGTTGAGAAGCGCGACATGATTGCCGTCCGCCATGTGTGCGGCCAGTTTCCCGCAAACTGCGCCCATCGCCTGCCGGGCATCGGTATACTGGATTTGCTCGACGCCAGCTTCACCATGAATGCCAAGGCCAAGTTCGGCCATTCCCTTGGGAATGCGGGCCTCTTTTGGCGAGCCCGGAACCGTGCAGGTATCAAGCGACATGCCGATCGTCTTTGTGCCGGCGATCACCTTCTCGACGCGGGCAGTGATCTCATCAAGATTTGCTCCGCGCTCAGCCAGTGCACCGGCGATCTTGTGCACAAAGAGGGTGCCCGCCACGCCGCGTGCCTGCGGTAGATCCGGTAGGGCCACATCGTCATCGACAACGACCATGCTGACATTGAGACCGAATGCCTTGGCCCGTTCGGCTGCCAAACCGAAGTTCAACCGGTCGCCGGTGTAGTTCTTGACGATCAGCAGACATCCGGCAGGCCCGGTGACAGCCAGGATGCCGGCGAGGACTGCATCCACGGAAGGGGATGCAAACACATCGCCGCACACTGCGGCGGTCAACATCCCCGCGCCGACAAAACCCGCATGCGCTGGCTCATGCCCCGAGCCGCCGCCCGAAACCAGGGCCACCTTCGACTTGTCCCAGTCGTTGCGGACCACGACCCGTATGTGCGGATACCCGTCCAGACGGGCAAGTTTACCGCCCGATGTCGCAACAATGCCATCAACGGCATCAGTAACGATGCTTTCCTTCTGGTTCATAAACTGGGTCATTGAAGGGTCCTCCAGATATAGTGTCAGGCAAGTTGTCAAAGCGTTTTCGGTGTGCAACCGCGCAAAGGCGCTCTAGGCCACCCGGTCGCCCTGGGCATCGAAATAGAACGGCTTCTCAGGTCGGATTTTGACCGTGTCACCTTCGTTGAGTTGAGTGTGCGCGTCCGTCACTGTGATCAGTTCATGGCTCTTGTAATTGAGATGCAATCGCGTCTGATCACCCAGATGTTCAACACGGGTTACCAGGCTGTCCTCGCCTTCGCCTTGCACGATCTGCTCGGGCCGGAGGCCGATCTTGTCGGCCTTGGCTGGCGCACCGCCAAACAACGAGGCCGGCACTATATTGATCCTGGGCTGACCGAGACGGCTCGCGGCATAGATGCTGACCGGGTTTTCATAGATTTCCCGGGGGCTGCCAAACTGAACCAGCTTGCCGCGGTCGAGAACGCCGACATGGGTTGCCATTGTCATCGCTTCGATCTGGTCGTGCGTGACATATAAGAGCGTCGCGCCGGATTTGGATTGAATGCGCTTCAACTCGATTCGCAGATCGGCGCGCAGTTTGGCGTCGAGTGAACTCAAGGGCTCATCCATCAGGTAGATTGTCGGCGTTCTCACCAGCGCGCGGCCGATGGAAACCCGCTGCATCTCGCCACCCGACAGTGCGGTCGCCTTGTTGTCGAGCTTGTGGGAAATCTGCAGAACCTCGGCGACTTCCCTGATCTTGCGGGCAATCTCTTCGGCAGGTGTCTTGAGAAGCGGCGACTTCAGCGGGAATTCCAGATTCTCGCGCACGGTGAGATGCGGATAGAGCGAATATTGCTGGAATACCATCGCGACATTGCGCTGTGCGGGCGTCAGCCCGGCCATTGACTGGCCACCGATCAACACGTCGCCTGCATCCGGCCTGTCGAGCCCGGATATCATCCTGAGCGTGGTCGTCTTGCCCGCACCCGTCGGGCCCAGCAGGACAACGAACGAACCGTCGGGAACGGTCATGCTGACATTTTCCAGCGCCACATCTGCGCCGAAGCGCTTGGTCACATTTTTCAGAACGACTTCAGCCATGCCGCAAGACCTCCTGATTGGCTTGTGACAACAAAGCCCGGCCGGTCTCCACATTGAAGATCGATATCGTACGGGAATCGAATTCCAGTCCCGGCATATCGCCAACCGAGACCGGCTGCGCAGCACTCATTCGCGACTTGATGGATCCGTTCGGGGTGGCAATGGTTACGATCTGGGTGGTGCCGAGATACTCGGTTGCAAGCACTTCTCCCTTGTAGCCGCTCGAATCGGAGAAACGCACATGTTCCGGCCGGACGCCGAGCGCAAGCCTGCCCCTGGCGCCTTCCAGCGAAGTAGGTATCTGGAAGTCGGTTCCGTTCATGTGAACGCTATTCCGGTTCATGGAGAGCTGGCCATCGAATTCGAGGAAGTTCATGGCCGGCGAGCCAAGAAAACCGGCGACGAACATTGTCGACGGCCAGTCGTAGATTTCCTGCGGCCGGCCAAACTGCTCGACCACGCCATGGTTCATCACCACGATCTTGTCGCCCATCTGCATGGCTTCGAGCTGGTCATGGGTGACATAGACCGTTGTCGCGTTCATGCGATCATGCAGCGCACGCAGTTCTTCGGACATGCGTTCGCGGAACTCGGCATCGAGCGCGCCGAGCGGCTCATCCATGAAGAAAGCCTTAGGGTCGCGCACGATTGCGCGGCCAAGAGCGACCCGCTGGCGGTCGCCGCCGGACAGGCCCCCGACAGGACGGTTGAGGATATCCGCGATCCCAAGGATCTCGGCCACTTCGGCGACCTTCTTCCTGACCTGGGCGCGCGGCATGCCCTGACTTACAAGCGGGTAGGAGATGTTCTTGCCGACATTCATGTGCGGGTAGAGCGCGAACATCTGAAACACGAATGCAATGTCGCGCTGGCTGGCAGGCTTCATGCCCACCTCCTCACCATCAATGTAGATTTCACCGCTGGTGGGCAGTTCAAGCCCGGCCATCATCCGCAGCGTCGTGGTCTTTCCGCAGCCCGAGGGGCCAAGCAGCATGAAGAACTCACCATCCTCGATGGTGAAGGTCGAGGATTTGACCGCCGTGAAGGATCCGAAGTCCTTGCGCACATTCCTGATCATAATCTGCGCCATGAGCTACTCCGGGAAATGGCTGACGATGATGAACATCACCGTGCCAACGAGTGTGACAATGAAGGAATAGGTGAACAGCGACAGCACGAAGGGCTGCATGAGCATGATTACGCCCAGGGCAATCAGGATCGACGCCAGCAATTCCCAGGAACCCCGCCTGAAGCGTAGCAGGCCGTTGATGAAATGAGTCATTTGCGCACCGCGCCGAAGGTAATGCCGCGAAGCAGATGCTTGCGCAGAAGGATTGTGAACACCATCACCGGCACCAGGAAGATCGTTGCGCCTGCGGCAACCGCAGGCCAGTCCTGTCCGCCGACACCGATGATCGTGGGGATGAACGGCGGCGCCGTCTGTGCCGTGCCCGATGTCAGAAGCACGGCAAGCGCATACTCGTTCCATGCGAAGATCAGGCAGAAAATCGCGGTCGAGGCGATGCCTGTGGCCGCCTGCGGAAGGACGACCTTGTAAAACGCCTGGAACCGGGTATAGCCGTCGATCAGCGCCGCCTCTTCATACTCGATCGGGATCTCATCTATGAACCCGTTGATCAGCCAGACCGCCAGCGACAGGTTGATTGCCGTGTAGAGCAGGATCATGCCCGCATGGGTGTCGTTGAGTCCCAGATTCCTGAACATCAGGAAGATCGGAATCGCAACCGCAATCGGCGGCATCATCCGGGTGGAGAGAATGAAGAACAGCAGATCGTCCTTCAGCGGAACCTTGAAGCGCGAAAATGCATAAGCCGCAGCCGTTCCGAGCACGATCGCAAAGAATGTTGAGCCAAATCCAATGATGACCGAGTTGAAGAACCGTTCTGTGTAACGCGACTGCCCGACAATCGTGTTGCCCTTCTCGCGCACCAGCTGTTCGTACCAGGGCAGGTTCTCGCGCGGCTCCTGGGCCATTTCATTGCTCAACCGGGTCTGGGTCGTAAACACGTTTACATATCCCTCGACCGTCGGCTCAAACAGGATTTTTGGCGGATAGGCGATTGAATCTGCGGACGACTTGAAGCCTGTTGCGACGATCCAGAGAAGCGGCAGCATGGTAATCAGCGCGTAGCCCACCACCAGAATGCCGGCGATCCATTTTTGCCGCGGCGACGGCTCGGTGACTGAAAAGCTCATCTCTGTTTCACCTTGTTGAGCGCCTTTACATAGATGGAAGCCAGTCCAAAGACCGTGACAAACAGAATGACAGCATATGCGGACGAATATCCGGTTCGCCATTTCTCGAAAGCTTCGCGCTTGAGATCGATGGAGGTCAGCGTCGTGGTGTTGCCCGGCCCGCCGCCGGTCAGTTGCACGACCAGATCGAACATCTTGAAATTTTCGATGCCCCGGAACAGCACAGCCAGCATGAGAAACGGCAGGATCATCGGGATCGTGATGGTCCAGAACTGCCGCCACTTGCTGGCACGGTCGCACTCCGCCGCTTCATAAATGCTGTCGGGAATGGACCTCAGCCCGGCGAGACAGATCAGCATGACGAAGGGAGTCCACATCCAGGTGTCGACGATCACAATCGCCCAGGGTGCGAGAGACACCTCTCCGATCATGGAGAAACTAGAAGGGTCCGCGCCGGTGACAAAGCCGACGATGTAATTGAACAGGCCGATTTGCGGCTGATACAGGAAGGTCCAGAAATTGCCGACCACGGCAGGCGAGAGCATCATCGGAAAGACGATGATCGTGGTCCAGAGGTCATTGCCCTTGAATTTCTTGTTGATGAGATAGGCGAGCGTAAAGCCGATCAGCACCTGGCAGACAATAGTCCAGATCAGGAAATGCGCAGTCGCCTGCATCGTGATCCAGACATCCGGGTCACCCAGAATGCGCTCGTAGTTCCGCAAACCCACCCATTCGATGTCACTGTTGGGACGGTTCACTCGGAAATTGGTGAAGCTGAGGTAAACCGTCCAGATCAGCGGAAAGATGTTGATCGCCAACAGGATGGCAATAGTCGGGGCAACGAAGATCCAGGCGATTGCCCTGTCGGAGAGGCCCTTCACCTTTTGCGCCACAAGCGGCGGGGTAGCCCGGGCTGCGCGGTCTATTACATTTTCTGCCATAGCTTTCCCCTAGATCCCACTTGCAAGGCCGGAACTCCATGGTTCCGGCCTTGCCACCCAGTGGGAGGAGTACACGGGTTAAGGCTTACTTCTTGCCTTCGTCTTCAAAGACTTCATCCCAGTCCTTGACCAGCCCGTCCAGGGCTTCCTTGGCGGTGCCGTTGCCAGCCACAACATAGTTGTGAATGCGCTCCTGCATGGGCAACAGCAGGGATGCATAGGCAGGTTCCGCCCAGAAGTCCTTTACGATTGCCATGGAATCCAGGAAGGTCCGGGCGAAGGGCTGGCTGCTTGCGAAACCAGGGTCTTCCACGACCGCACGCATCGCCGATGCACCGCCGACGTCCCACCATTTCTGCTGGACATCCTTTTGCGCAAACCACTTGATGTACTCTAGCGCAGCGTCCTTGTTGTCCGAATTGGCAACGACGGAGATGCCCTGGCCACCAAGCTGGGCGAACTGACCGGCGGGACCTGCCGGGTTTGCAAAATAGCCTGACTTGCCACCGCCAACATTCGGATCGGCTTCCACGCCGGGCCAGATGAAGGCGAAGTTCATCTGCATGGCAACCTGTCCGGATTTGTAGGCGTCGATGTTTTGCGACATGTAAGCATCTGAGGCGCCGGGAGGCGTGCAGCAATCGTAAAGCTCCTTGTAGAACTCAAGCGCCTCGATCGCGCCTTCAGAATTCACGAAGCCTTCAAGCTCGTAGGGGTTTTCCGGATCTTCATACAGGAAACCGTAATTGTAGAGCGCGTTGGTCACGCCCATCGTGATGCCTTCCGAGCCACGCTCGGTGTAAATGGCCGCGCCGTAGACCGTCTTGCCGTCGATTTCGCGGCCCTGGAAAAACTCGGCGATGTCCTTGAGCTCGGCAAGGGTGTTCGGCACGCCGAGATCACGGCCGTATTTTTCCTTGAACTCGGCTTGGAGTTCAGGGCGCTCGAACCAGTCCTTGCGATAGGTCCAGCCGACCACGTCGGCATAAGCGGGCAGGGCATAATAATTCGGGGTGTTTTTGGGCCATTCCGCGTAACCGGTCACGGTTGCGGGGAGGAAGTCGGCCATGTCGATGCCTTCCTGGTCGAAGAAGTCGTTCAACTTGACATACTGGCCATTCTCAGCCGCGCCACCAATCCACTGGCTGTCGCCAATCAAAAGGTCACAGAGCGTGCCGCCCGAGTTCAGCTCATTGAGCATGCGGTCGGCAAAATTCGGCCAAGGCACAAATTCAAAGCTCATATTGTGGCCGGATTGGGCTTCGAAATCCTTGCTCATCTCGACCAGCGCGTTGGCCGGATCCCAGGCGGCCCAGCACAGGGTCAGATCCGCAGCTTGTGCAGATGTCGTCGTCAGCGCCGTGCCAGCAAGGCCCGCTCCCAGCAGCAGCCCGATCGTCGCGGCAGAATTCATCATTCTGTTTTTCATCACAGCAGTCCTCCCATTTAACCAACCCCGCCAGAATAGCGCGGTCTCTTCTCCTGAGCCAAACCGTAATGAGGTGCGCACCTCATTGCAACACATTTCTGAGGTGCGCACCTCAAAAGTTGATTTCCCACTCATTTTGTTGAACTAATCGGATCACGCCCGTTGCGGCGAATTCAATGGACCAGGATATCTGAGGCATATGAGACCAACAGCAAAAGACTTGGCAGTTGAAGCCGGCGTTAGTCTTGCGACCATCGACCGGGTCTTGAACGGCCGCCCTGGCGTGAAGCCGCGAACGGTCAACAAAGTCAATGAGGCCATCAAAAGAATAGGTTTTGTCCGCAATTTGGCTGCGGTCAACCTGGCCCGAAAAAAGAGTTATCAGTTTCGCTTTCTGCTTCCCGATCATGGAGATCAGTTCATGAATGTTCTCGTTAGGCAGATCGAGGAGGCGAGCAAGGCGTTTGCCGACGAAATGACCGATGTAGCGGCCATTCGTCTGCCAGTTGAGGATCCTTACAAGCTTGCCGCCTATCTTGGCGCACTTGAAGCAGACACCACACAAGGCATTGCAATCATGGCGCCGGAATCACCGCAGGTTCGCGATGCGATCAATCGGCTACTGGAGCGCGGCATTGAGGTTGTCCAGTTTCTTACGGGCCAGCCGAAAGCCGGCAGCAACGACTTTGTCGGGATCGACAATCATGCGGCGGGTGCCACCGCAGCACAGCTAATCGGGCGTTTCTCGACCTCGATAAGGGGTAAGATACTCATTGTCTCGGAGACCATGCAGGCGCGTGACAGCATTGAGCGGCGGCTTGGCTTTGACGAGGTCATCAACCGGGAATATCCCGGCCTGCAAACCCTGCCATCGGTTGAAACACGCGGCGACACAGCAAGAACCGCACGCATTTTTGAAAACGTCTTTGCCAACCATCCGGACATCTCGGGAATTTACGTGATGAGCGCCGAAGCCCGAGTCCCGATCGGCGAAATATCCAGGCTAGCGACAAAGCCGCTGGTGAAGATTGTGCACGAGCGCACTCCGTTTACCGAGGCGGCCCTTCGAAGCGGCGAAATCGATGCCGTGATTGCGCAGAATTCGGGGCATCTGGTGAGAAGCGCCGTCAGAATCCTCAAGGCCCGCAACGATCAGCGCGTTCCGCTGGCTTCTCAGGAAAAAATCCGCATCGAGATTCTGATAAAGGAGAACCTTTGAAACCTGGAGCAGTCATCAACGATGTCCTGAGCGAAGTTTCAAAGGTCCTTGCGTCATTTGGAGAAATCGTCAGGCTTTATTGAGCGTGATCAGACGCTCGTATTGTCGATCGAAGTTATCGATCGGCAATCTTACAAGGTACACTAACGTCTGTTCGCTGTTTTGCTCAGGAATGGTGGATAAAAGGCGCACCCGAGGGGATTCGAGCCTGTGATCTCTGTCATCGGAAGGCACGCTGTCACCATGCAGAAATCTGCCGGGAATCGCCTCCGTTCTAAGGAGCATAAACAGAACTTTTGCCACTTAACTCCTGATTACCAAGCTTTCGGCAACGGGTCCGAATAAATGGAGCGATACCTGCTTGCTCAGCTTGTGACAACAAATAGGGTGGGCATGATATCGATCTTACGCTCGATCTGATCGGCGTCAGCTTTTATCGGATCGTCTGCCAAGTGGGCATAACGCGCTGTCGTTTGTGGCTGCGAATGTCCATGAAGCTTTCCAATCATTGGTAACGACATGCCGCTGACGACTGCGATGGACGCGACGGGATGGCACAAATCATGGATGCGGACATTATCCAGCTCTGCCTTCGTCCGGATCGCGCGCCATGGTTTCTGCAAGTTGACCAAACGCACCCCTTTTTTTCATGCCACATATAACATGAGGGTTGTCTTCGTAACGCGGCAGCCCTGCCAAGACCTGCATGGCCGGTGGGCTGAAGTATATCGGTTTTGCACCGGTTCTAGAATCCGGAAGGCGAATGCATGAGTTATCAAAATCGACCCACGTCCATTGCTGGGTCAAGACCTCGCTGAGGCGTGCTCCGGTCAGAATGAGCAGTCTGATGGATGCATTCCCAAACGGATACATCCTTTCTTTCTTTTCCAACTGAGTAAGACGTCGGTTCAGTCCCGATGGTCCTGCTTGCGGGGCCTGCCCGGCACCCAGCCTTGCCGAGGCGCGTGATTGACCTTGATGCGGGGTATCGCCGACTATCGCGGCGCAGAGAATCAGGGCGGGGGCAGAATGAGCACGAATTCCATCGAGATCGACGAAACCCGGGGGCGGGGCGCGTTGGTCTGGCTCTATCCGTTTTTGATCGCGTTCGCGCTGCTGCTGGTCGTGCTGCAGAGCCTGCCGTTGGTGCTGCCGATCGGGCCGATGTATTGGGACGTGCTGGTCTATTATGACGCGATCGGCCGGATCGCGCAGGGGCAGTGGCCTGCGATAGATTTCTTCGCGCCGGTCGGGCCGCTCGAATATTTCCTGGCCGCCTTCTCCAATTGGCTGTTTCCCCAGGCCCAACCGGTCTTGATGACGCAGTGGATCTGGCTGCCGGTGACGGCGCCGGTGATGGCGCTGATCCTGTGGGATGTTGCCCGGGGCGGCCGCGGCAAGCTGGCCTTCTGGCTGCTCATCCCGTGGATGTTGTTTACCCTGCTGCCCTACAATCTGGTGCATTTCTATCCCTATCCGGGCACCGACGCCTTCGGCATCTACAACCGGCACGGCGCGCATCTGAACTATCTGGTGGCGGTGACGGTGCTGTTCGTGCGGGGAGCGATAATCCAGACAGTGCTGTTGAGCGTGCTGGTGCTGGCGCTGGCGTTCTGCAAGATCACGGCATTCCTGGCCGCCGGGCCGATCCTGCTGTTCGGGGTCGTACTCGGGCGGATCCGCATTGCAACCGCACTCACCACCGCGCTGATCTGCGTCGGCGTAAGTGGCATTGCCGAACTGACCACCGGGCTGGTGGTGCCCTATGTGCAGGACATCGTGGTGCTGGCCTCGCAGAACACTGGTGCGCTGCTGCCCCGGTTCCTGACTGCCGCGTCGCTGCATTTCAACGTTTTCGGCGCTGGCGGGGCTCTGGCGATGGTGTTGCTGATCGCGGCCCTGAGCGGCAATCCCGCAGCCGGTGGCCGCGCTGGCGCCACCCGGATCGCGCGGCTGATTGATGCGGACTGGTTCTGGGTCGGACTGCTGCTGGTCTGTGGGCTGTTCTACGAGACCCAAAACACCGGCAGCCAGGCCTTCCTGATGGTCTGGCCGGCGCTTCTGGCAATCCTCATGCGGCTGAGAGACGGTTATGGGCGCTACCGCATGGTCATCCTGGTGCTGATCGGCTTCACGGTGGTGCCGCCTGTGAGCACAGTGCTGCACAAGGCTGCGCGGGCGCTTGCGGTGTCGCCCGGCTATGTCGAGCTTGATGCGCCGGATCTGGGACCGATCGGCCAGGTGTCGGCCAAGGATATCTTCGTCGAGCGGGCGCAGCGGATGCGCGGGATCTACATCGCCCACCGCGACGCCTACGACGCGCTTGCCGAAACCGAGGCGCTGCCTTCGTTCCTGCTGTTTTCGGACCCGGATTACCAGTATCTGCTGCTCAAGGAAATGCAGGCAGCGGCAGTGGCGATCAAGGGGCTGGAAGTCCGCAGCCGGCGCCGGTTCGAACGTGTCCTCAATCTCGATTTCGCCAATCCGTTTCCCTACATCCTGAACAAGAAGGGGGCGGACCATGTCGCAATCGGTGCCGATCCAAGCCGGGCGGTTCCCGAGCTCGACGACAGGACCCGTGACGCGGTGGCCGGGACGGACCTGGTGCTGGCGCCGTCCTGTCCGGTGCACCACGCCAGAAAGGTGCTGTTCGAGCATTATCAATCGGCCCTGACCGAACACCAGCGGATCGAACTGACGCCCTGTTTCGACGCCTATATCCTGCCGGTTTCCAACTGACCGGAATCCGCTATGCCTTGTTATTTGTTCAAGATGCCATTTGTCGCCTTGACGGCTGCTGCATGGGGCAGGACAGTGGTTGTTTGAAACCTATTTCCCTGTCCGGAGTATGCAATGGTCATCAATCCGCCCTATCTGATTTTTCTCGGTGATGTGCCTGACGCGCTGGCGGCAAAAACCGGTCTCGGGATTGTCGACTGGCGTCCCGAATGGTGCATCGGCCAATTGCGGCTGGAAGGCTGTCAGGCGGATGCAAATATCCCGGATCTGAGCATCGAAGCGGCGGTGGCGCAGGGTGTCAAGACCATGGTCGTCGGCGCGGTCAATGCCGGCGGCGTACTGCCTGCGCACTGGGTCTCGTCCATTGTGGCCGCGCTTGATGCCGGGCTTGACGTGGCGACCGGTCTGCACACCCGGTTGGCGTCGATACCGGAGATCCGGGCTGCGGCGGAGCGCAGCGGTGCCAGGTTGCACGACGTGCGGTTTTCCGATCATCGCTTCGACACCGGCAAGGGCACCAAGCGTCCGGGCCTGCGCTGCCTCACTGTGGGCACCGACTGCTCCGTGGGCAAGAAATACACAGCACTTGCGCTGGAACGTGAAATGCGGGCACGCGGCATGGATGCGGATTTCCGTGCCACAGGCCAGACCGGGGTGTTCATTTCCGGCAGAGGTGCCGCGATCGACGCGGTGGCAGCGGATTTCATCTCGGGCGCAGTGGAATGGATCGCGCCGGCGGCGGACCCGGGGCACTGGGACCTGGTCGAAGGGCAGGGATCGCTGTTCCATCCAAGCTTCGCGGGCGTCTCGCTGGGTCTGCTGCATGGCGCACAGGCCGATGCCTTCATCGTCTGTCACGAACCGACGCGCACCAATATGCGCGGGGTCAAACACGCCCTGCCCAGCATCCAGCAGGTGATCGACATGACCATTGCCTGCGGACGGCTGACCAATCCGGAGATCACCTGCACCGGGATTGCCGTCAACACGCAGAAGCTCGGCGAGGCGGAGGCCAAGGCACTGCTTGCGGATCTGGAGAGGGAATACGGCGTGCCGGCAACAGATCCGATCCGCTTTGGCGTGGCGGCTCTGGTCGACCGGTTGCAGATGATCAAGGGACAAGGGTGACCTGTCACCAAAGTATGACTTGCAACGGTGGCGGAGGCGAATAAGGTAAACGAGCGTTCATTTAATTGATGCGCACAGGAGCGGCGGCTGAGAGGACAGCTGCCGGTTCAGGAACAGACGCTACCGGGATCAGCCGGTAGCATTATGGTCAGTGGGAACGACCAACAGCATGGGGTGAGAGCCATGCGCCCGGGCAAGGTGGGAGCCGGTCCGGACAGGGAGGAGAGTGGAGGATGGAAGCCACAGGCGTAACCGCCGGCGGCAAGCCGGTGACGTTTCCGCAGTATCTGCTGCTGAACGCCAAGCGTTTTGCATCGCGGCCGGCGATGCGGATCAAGGATTACGGGATCTGGCAGACGTGGAGCTGGGCCGAGCAGCGCGACGAGATTCGCGACTTCGCGCTCGGTCTCAAGGCGATGGGTCTTGCTGAAGGCGAGCGCATTGCCATTGTCGGCTCGAACCGCCCGCGGCTCTACTGGGCGTTCTGTGCGGCGCAATCGCTCAAGGCGATCCCGGTGCCGGTCTATGCCGATTCCGTTGCCGAAGAGATGGCCTATGTGCTGCACCATGCCGGTGTGCGGTTTGCCGTTGTTCAGGACCAGGAGCAGGTCGACAAGATCCAGTCGGTTGCCACCGATATTCCGGGCCTCAGCGAGATCATTTTCGACGAGCCGCGCGGACTGCGCGACTACGAGCGCGATCACCTGCATGATTTCAGCGACATCCAGCAGAGGGGCCGCGAGATCGCCGCGGCCAACACTTCCGCGATTTCTGACTGGGAAGCGGGTATCCGGGCCTCGGACGGCACGGAAACCTCTGCCATACTCTACACGTCAGGCACCACCGGGCGCTCCAAGGGCGTGATGCTGACGGCTGCGGCCTCGGTCAAGGCTGCCGAGGACACTGCCAAGTTCGACAACATGACCGAACAGGACGAGGTGCTTGCCTATCTGCCGCTGGCCTGGGTCGGCGATCATTATCTGAACTACGCGCAAGGCTATGTCGCCGGGCTGTGCATGAGCTGTCCCGAAAGTCCCGAGACGGTCGCGCAGAACCTGCGCGAGATCGGTCCGAGTTTCTATTTCGCGCCGCCGCGCGTGTTCGAAGGCCTGCTGACCAGCGTGATGATCCGTATGGAAGACGCCAGTTCCTGGAAGAAATGGCTGTTTACCCACTATCTCGGCGTGGCCAAGGCCTATGGCGAGAAGATCCTCGAAGGCCGTCCGGTTCCGCTGTCGGGGCGCATTTCCTACTGGATTGGTGACAAGCTGATCTACGGACCGCTGCGCAACGTGCTCGGATTCACGCGGATCCGCACCGCCTATACTGCCGGTGAGGCGATCGGGCCGGACCTGTTTTCGTTCTTCCGCTCGCTGGGGATCAATCTCAAACAGCTTTACGGGCAGACCGAGGCGTTCCTGTATGTGACCGCACAGAAGGACGGCGACGTGCGTCCCGACACGGTGGGGCCGGCGGCTCCCGATGTCGAAATCCGCATCGCCGACAATGGCGAGGTGCAGTTCCGCTCGCCCGGCATGTTTGCCGGTTACTACGGAGACGAGGAAAAGACCCGCGAAACCATGACGCCGGATGGCTGGGTGATGACCGGCGACGCGGGGATCTTCGATGCCCAGGGTCACCTCAAGATCATCGACCGGGCGAAGGATGTCGGCAAGCTGACCACGGGTGCGCTCTATGCGCCGAAATACATCGAGAACAAGCTGAAGTTCTTCCCCAACATCAAGGAGGCTGTGGCCTTTGGTGATGGACGGGATTTCGTTGCGGTGTTTCTCAACATCGACCTGACGGCGGTGGGCAACTGGGCCGAGCGCAACAACATTTCCTACGGCTCCTACCAGGAGCTGGCCGGCCTGCCGCAGGTCTACGAGATGATGACCAATCACATCAACCAGGTTAACCGTGATCTGGCGGCAGAACCGATGATGGCGGGCGCCCAGATCAAGCGCTTCCTCGTGCTGCACAAGGAGCTCGACGCCGATGACGGCGAGTTGACCCGGACGCAGAAGGTGCGGCGCAGCTTCCTGGCGGAACGATACGGGCCGCTGATCGAGGCGTTGTATGACGGCTCGCCGGAGAAATACATCGAGACGGAAATGACCTTCGAGGACGGCCGCAAGGGCATTATCCGCGCGACGGTGAAAGTGGCGGATGCAAAAGTGCAGCCGGTCTCAAACGCAATGCCGGAGGCTGCCGAATGAACGCGCGAGTCCAACATGTCGAGCTTCATGCCGAGGATGACGGTCTGAACCCCGGCGACGTCATGCTCAATGTCGAGAACGTGTCGCTATCGTTTGGCGGGGTGAAGGCGATTGCGGATATCTCGTTTGATATCCGCAAGGGCGAAATCCGTGCCATTATCGGCCCAAACGGCGCTGGCAAGACCTCGATGCTCAATGTGATAAACGGCTTCTACCATCCGCAGGAAGGAGTGATCACGTTCCGCGGCGAGGCCCGTTCGCGCATGCGCCCCTACGAGGCAGCGGCCTCGGGCATTGCGCGCACGTTCCAGAACGTGGCCTTGTTCAAGGGCATGTCAACGCTCGACAACATCATGTCCGGCCGGACGCTGAAGATGAACCGGAACTTCTTCTGGCAGGTGCTCAATGTCGGGCCGGCGCGCAACGAGGAAATCGAGCACCGGCTCAAGGTCGAGGAAATCATCGACTTTCTCGAAATCCAGCACATCCGCAAGACGCCGGTCGGCAAGCTGCCCTACGGGCTGCAAAAGCGGGTCGAGCTCGGCCGGGCGCTGGCGATGGAGCCGGACCTGCTGCTGCTCGACGAACCCATGGCGGGCATGAACCTGGAAGAAAAAGAAGACATGAGCCGCTTCATTCTGGATGTGAACAGCCAGATGGGAACGACGATCGCGCTGATCGAGCACGACATGGGCGTGGTGATGGATATCTCCGACCGTGTGGTGGTGCTCGATTACGGCCGCAAGATCGGCGATGGCCCGCCGGACGAGGTAAAGAACAACCAGGACGTCATCGACGCCTATCTGGGAGTGTCGCACTGATGGATATGCTGTACTCAATTCTCGTCGATCCGTTCGTGCAGATGGTGGAGCTGCCGGACTTCTTCCTGCAGGTGCTGTGGGAAGGCTTTGTCGCCGGTGTCCTCTACGCGCTGATCGCGCTCGGCTTCGTGCTGATCTTCAAGGCGTCGGGCGTGTTCAACTTCGCGCAGGGGATCATGGTGGTGTTTGCCGGCCTGACGCTGGTCGGCCTGCACGAAAAGGGCGTGCCAGCCTATCTGGCGCTGATCCTGACCATCGGCGTGATGGGCGTTCTGGCCCTGGCCGTCGAGCGTTTCGTGATGCGGCCGCTGGTCAACCAACCCGATATCATCCTCTTGATGTCGACCATCGGCCTGACCTATTTCCTGGTCGGGTTCGGCGAGTTCGTGTTCGGCGGCGAACCCAAGCAGATGATCACCCAGGAGCTGGGGCTGCCGACCGGATCGACGGCGCTCGAGATCGGCGATGGCGGGCTTCTGATCCTGCAGCATATCGACATTGCGGCGGCAGTGATCGCCATCATCATGGTCGGTGCACTAGCGGTGTTCTTCAACAAGACCAGGATCGGCCGGGCGTTGCGCGCGGTGGCCGATGATCATCAGGCAGCGCTGTCTGTGGGCATTTCGCTCAATCAGATCTGGGCTATCGTCTGGTTTGCCGCCGGCATCGTGGCGCTGACCACCGGCATCATGTGGGGTGCACGCTCGGATGTGTCGTTCGCACTCGAGATCATCGCGTTCAAGGCGCTGCCGGTGCTGATCCTCGGCGGTTTCACCTCAATTCCGGGTGCCATCGTCGGCGGGTTGATCATCGGTATCGGCGAGAAGATCGGCGAGATATACTGGGGGCCGCTGGTGGGTGGCGGCATCGAAAGCTGGCTCGCCTACATGATAGCGTTGATCTTCCTGCTGTTCAGGCCGCAGGGCCTGTTCGGCGAACGCATTATCGAAAGGGTGTAAGCGATGCACAAGAGCAGACTTTCAGCCATCGTCGTCGATTGCCACACCGACCATATCGAACATGCTGCCGGGTTCTGGTCGCAACTTCTGGGTCAGCCGTCGCATGTGGATGATGATGGTCGCAGGGCTACCATTCTGGCCGCCGACAAGGGCGTGTCTCTGGTGATCGAGGCGGTTCAGGACGAAGCGCGTATCCATTTCGACATCGAGACCGACAATCTGGCCGCCGAAATTCGCCGCATCGAGGAACTCGGCGGCAAGAAGATCACAGTGGTGGACCATTCGGTGATCATGGAAGCGCCGACGGGGCACCGGTTCCGGGTGACCGGCCCGAATTCGCACGTGCTGCCATCGAGCGGGAATGTCTGGGGAGACGAATAATGCTGTACCGCGAATCCGGCCAGTACAAGACCAGTTACACAGCTGACCAGGCAATCTTTCCGATCCGGGAAGACCGCATCGGCATGGCGATCCTCCTCATTGTCGCGCTGGCGATCCCGTTCCTTGTCAGCGATTTCTTCCTCAACGCCATCATGACGCCGTTCCTGATCCTGGCGCTGGCGGCGATCGGGCTCAACATCCTGACGGGCTATGCAGGCCAGCTGTCGCTTGGCACCGGCGCCTTCATGGGCGTGGGCGCCTATAGCTGCTACAAGCTGACAACGATCTTCCCCGATACCAACATTGTCATCCTGGTCATGATTTCGGGGCTGTTCTCGGCCGGGATCGGCGTGCTGTTCGGCCTGCCGTCGCTCAGGATCAAGGGGCTTTACCTGGCCGTGACGACGCTTGCGGCGCAGTTCTTTCTCGAGTGGTGCTTCATCCGCATTCCGTGGCTCTACAACTACAACGCATCGGGTGCGATCGAAGTGCCGGAGCGGCGCGGTTTCGGCGACATCGTGCTGACCGGCCCCTCGGCTGCACCGATGACGCAGTATTTCATCGTGCTGGCGATCGTCGTGGTGGTGACACTGGCAGTGAAGAACATCGTGCGTGGACGGATCGGCCGGCAGTGGATGATGATCCGCGACATGGATATCGCGGCCGAGCTGATGGGGGTCAGGCCGCTGACCGCGAAGCTGTCGGCCTTCGCCGTGTCATCCTATCTCTGCGGCGTCGCCGGGGCGATGTTCATCTTCTTCTATCTCGGTGCGGCCGAACCTTCGGCGTTCTCGATCACGCTGTCGTTCCAGATCCTGTTCATGGTGATCCTGGGCGGATTGGGCAGCCTCGTCGGCTCGTTCTTCGGCGCGGCCTTCATCTGGGGGCTGCCGATCGTGCTGCGTGCGGGGCTGCCGGCGGTGGGAATCGGTGTCGGGGCCGAGACCGTGTTTCACATCGCGACCATGATCGTGGGCGCGCTGATCATCTTTTTTCTCATTGTCGAACCGCATGGCCTGGCACGGCTCTGGTCGCTCGGCAAAGAGAAACTGCGTGTCTGGCCGTTTCCATACGGCTGACCAACTGGTGCTTTCCGGGACGTCTGAGGAGGTGTCCGGGAGAGGTTCCATAAACGACATAGTCCGGGCACGGGACCCGTCCGGACCAAGGATGTCGGGAGGAATTGGGTCTCCGTACTGGTGCGGAATCCGCGCCTAATGGGAGGAATACAATGCGACTGAAATGTCTGATTGCCGGAACCGTCTTGGCCGGCACTTTGGCGGGCGCGGCACTGCCGGCCTTCGCCGCCGACGAGCTGCACGTGCCGCTGTTCAGCTACCGCACCGGCCCCTATGCCGGCTCCGGTATCCCGATTGCCAACGGCATGCATGACTACCTGACCATGCTCAACGAGCGCGACGGCGGCATCAACGGCGTCAAGATCCGGATCACCGAGTGCGAAACCGGCTACGACACCCAGAAGGGCGTCGAGTGCTACGAGCAGGTCAAGAACGACGGCGCGCTGGTCATCAGCCCGTACTCGACCGGCATCACGCTGCAGGTGATCCCGAAGGCTTCGGTCGACAAGATCCCGGTTCTGTCTATGGCCTACGGCCTTTCTGCCGCGGCGGAAGGCAACACCTTCCCGTGGGTATTCAATCCGCCGGACACCTACTGGGACGGGGCTTCGGCCATCATCGTCGATATCGCGCGCCGTGAAGGCGGTGAAGAAAACCTCAAGGGCAAGAAGATCGGTTATATCTTCCTCGATGCAGGCTATGGCCGTGAAGCCATTCCGCTGCTTGAGCAGTTGTCCAGCGATCTCGGTTTCGAGCTGATGCAGTATCCGGTTGCCGGCAAGGAAATGCAGAACCAGTCGTCGCAATGGCTCAACATCCGGCGCGACCGGCCCGACTACATGATCATGTGGGGCTGGGGCGCCATGAGCCCGACAGCCGTCAAGGAAGCCACCAAGATCCGCTACCCGATGGACAAGTTCTACGGCGTGTGGTGGTCGGGCGGCAATGACGACGCGGCAGCCGGCGGCGATGCAGCCAAGGGCTACCGGACGCTCAACTTCCATGGCGTAGGATCAGACTTCGGTGCGATCCAGGACATCAAGAAGTATGTCGTCGATGCCGGCAAGAGCGAGGTCGACCCGGCCAAGTTCGCCGACAACCTCTACAATCGCGGCGTCTACAACTCGATGCTGATTGCCGAAGGTATCCGCAAGGCGCAGGAACTGACCGGCAAGACCGTGATCGACGCGACCGACATGCGCAACGGCCTTGAGAACCTCGACATCACCGAGGATCGTCTCAAGGAAATGGGCATGGAAGGCTTCGCCCTGCCCATGAAGCTGTCGTGCGAGGACCATTCCGGTCACCACAAGGTCTATGTGGTCGAGTGGGACGGCAAGGACTGGCAGAAGTCGGGCGACTGGTTCTCGCCGGATGTCGAGATGGTCAAGCCGCTGCTTGAGAAGGCTGCCGAAGAGTATGCCGCGAGCAACGCGCCTTGGCCCGAGCGGACTGAACCCTGCCTGAACTAAGCGCTGAAACAGCCTGCCGCGCGAACGCATGGGCCGCGCGGCAGGCTCCTGCCTCTGACATTTATCCCTGACCGGAGAGGGTCCAATTTAATGTCCACTTCCGCAGCAACCGATGCGTCGACACAGAAAAACATTCTGGCGGTGAACAATATCGAGGTGATCTACGATCACGTGATCCTGGTGCTCAAGGGGGTGTCTCTGGTGGTGCCGGAGGGCGGCATCGTGGCTTTGCTGGGCGCCAACGGCGCGGGCAAATCGACGACCCTGAAAGCGATCTCCAACCTGCTGCGCTCGGAGCGCGGCGAGGTGACCAAGGGATCGATCGAATTCGAAGGCGCGCGCATCGAGGCGCAGACGGCCAATGAGCTGGTGCGGCGCGGCTGCATCCAGGTGATGGAGGGCCGGCATTGCTTCGGCCATCTCACCGTCGAGGAGAACCTGCTGACCGGTGCCTTCACTCGGCGCGACGGCAATGCGGCGATCAAGCGCGACATCGAGATGGTCTATGACTATTTCCCGCGGTTGAGGGAGCGCCGGTCGAGCCTTGCGGGTTACACGTCCGGCGGTGAGCAGCAGATGACGGCGATCGGCCGGGCGCTGATGAGCCGGCCGAAGATGATCCTGCTCGACGAGCCGTCGATGGGACTGGCGCCGCAGCTGCAGGAAGAGATCTTCGAGATCATCAAGAAGCTCAACGACCAGGAGGGCGTGTCGTTCCTGCTGGCCGAGCAGAACACGAACATCGCGTTGCGCTATGCGACCTATGGCTACATCATGGAATCGGGCCGCATCGTGATGGATGGCGTGGCCAAGGACCTGCGGGAAAACGAGGACGTCAAGGAATTCTACCTCGGCGTCGGCGGTGAAGGGCGGCGTTCGTTCAAGAATGTCAAGCACTACAAGCGGCGCAAGCGCTGGCTGGCCTGAGCAGGGCAAAGACCCCGGAGGCAAATACCAAATTAGGCCTGCCACGGCGGGTTCGTTGAAGACTTGCAGGACAACGCGAAAGACGATAAAATAAACGAACGTTCATTTAATTGTGTGAGCCATGGCGCGACGGGCGGGATCAAACGGGGCTGAAACGGCAGAGAAGCTGCGCAATGCGGCGCTCGAACTGTTTGCCCGTTCCGGATATGCGGCGGTGTCGATGCGGGCGATTGCGGCGGAAACCGGCGTGCAGGCGGGGGCGATCTACAATCATTTTCCGACCAAGCAGGATCTGCTCAATGATCTGCTGCAGGTCCACATGGAGACGCTGCTGAGCTCCTGGGAAGAGGCCGAGAAGCCTGACCTCGCACCGCCTGCGGCGCTTGAGAACTTCGTCCGGTTTCACATCCGCTACCACCTCACAAGATCGCGCGAGGTGTTCATTTCCTACATGGAGCTGCGCAGTCTCGAGGGCGAGAATTTCAGCGCCATCGAGGCGCTGCGGCGCAAATATGAGAGTTTTCCGCGCGCCATCCTGGAGAAGGGCGCAAGCGACGGCTCGTTTGACATCATCGACCCGCAGGTCACCACAATGGCGATCATAGCCATGCTCAACGGCATGACCACCTGGTTTCGCGGCAACGGGCGCCTGTCGCTCGATGAAATCGAGGCGCTCTATGTCCGCCTGGTGGCGCGGCTGGTGGGACAGAAGAAGGAAGACTGAAATGTTCTCTGCAAGCATGAATTTCGGACTGGGCGAAGACATCGACGCGCTCAGGGAAACAGTGTCCCGCTTTGCCGCCGATCGCATCGCGCCGGTGGCCGAGGAAACCGACCGGGAAAACCGGTTTCCGATGCATCTGTGGCAGGAGATGGGCGAACTCGGGCTGCTCGGAATGACCGCCGATCCCGATTTCGGCGGCACGGGCATGGGCTATCTGGCGCACACCGTGGCGATGGAAGAAATCAGCCGCGCTTCGGCCTCGATCGGGCTATCCTACGGCGCCCATTCCAATCTCTGCGTCAACCAGATCAACCGTTGGGGCAACGAGGAACAGAAGCAGAAATATCTGCCGAAACTCTGCTCGGGCGAGAATGTCGGCGCGCTGGCAATGAGCGAGCCGGGCTCGGGCTCGGACGTGGTGTCGATGAAGCTGCGGGCGGAGAAACGCAACGACCGCTACGTGCTCAACGGCAACAAGATGTGGATCACCAACGGGCCCGACGCCAACACGCTGGTGGTCTATGCCAAGACCGACCCGGAGGCCAAATCGCGCGGCATTACCGCGTTTCTGATCGAAAAGGAGATGGCCGGATTCTCGACCGCGCAGAAGCTCGACAAGCTCGGCATGCGCGGCTCCAATACCTGCGAGCTGGTGTTCGAGAATTGCGAAGTGCCGTTCGACAATGTGCTGGGCGAGGAAGGGCAGGGGGTGCAGATCCTGATGTCCGGGCTCGATTACGAGCGCGTGGTGCTTTCGGGCGGGCCGCTGGGGATCATGGCGGCGGCGATGGACGTGGTGGTGCCTTATTGCCACGAGCGCACACAGTTCGGCGAGAAGATCGGCAATTTCCAGCTGATGCAGGGCAAACTTGCCGACATGTACACGACGATGAATGCCTGCCGCGCCTATGTCTATGCGGTTGCTGCGGCCTGCGACCGGGGTGAGACCACGCGCAAGGATGCCGCAGGCTGCATTCTCTATTCGGCCGAAAAGGCCACGCAGGTGGCGCTGGAAGCGATCCAGGCGCTCGGCGGCAACGGCTATATAAACGAGTATCCGACCGGCCGGCTGTTGCGCGACGCCAAGCTCTACGAGATCGGTGCCGGCACATCGGAAGTGCGCCGCATGCTGATCGGACGCGAGATGATGGCGGAGACGGCATGAGCGGTACCACCGAAACCGAAGGCGCGTTTGGTGTTATAACGGGTTGGCTGGAAGTGGTCGCGGGAGCGATTGACATCCTGTCCATCGCAGTGCTGCTGATTGGTGCGGTGCGGTTCACGGTGAAGATGATCCATGCCGAAGTCGCCGGATCAAGCGACCGGCGGCTGTTGAACGTGAACACCGCGCGCCGCGAGCTCGGCAGCTACATTCTCGCCGGGCTCGAGTTGCTCATCGTCTCCGATGTCATACATACCGCGATCACTCTCCAGCTTGACGGGCTTGTGTTCCTTGGCGGTCTCGTTCTCATCCGATCCGTGATCAGCTATTTCCTTGAACGGGAAATCGAAAGCGTGTCGGATACGCAAACCGAGGCGTTGACCAATCAGCAGCCGGGGAAGAAAACATGACCATCATCCAATCCAAGATCTCCACCGGTTCGCAGGCGTTCCGGGACAATGCTGCGAAGATGCAAGCGCAGATCGATGAGGTGGCCGAGGCTGCCGCCATGCACGGGCAGGGCGGGCCGGAGGCGTCGCGCGAGCGCCATGTCGGGCGCGGGAAACTGCTGCCGCGCGACCGGGTTGCGACCTTGCTGGACCCGGATTCGCCGTTTCTCGAAATCGGGCGCTTTGCCGCACACGGGCTTTATGGCGGCGATATCGCTTCCGCTGGCGTGATTGCCGGCGTCGGCAAGGTCAAGGGCCGCGATGTGATGGTGGTCTGCAACGACGCCACGGTGAAGGGCGGAACCTATTATCCGCTGACGGTGAAGAAGCATTTGCGGGCGCAGGAAATCGCGCTCGAGAACAATCTGCCCTGTGTCTACCTGGTGGATTCAGGCGGTGCCAACCTGCCCAACCAGGATGAGGTGTTTCCCGACCGGGACCATTTCGGACGGATCTTCTTCAACCAGGCAAACATGAGCGCCAAGGGCATATCGCAGATCGCCGTGGTGATGGGCTCGTGCACGGCCGGCGGCGCCTATGTGCCGGCGATGAGCGACGAGACCATCATAGTTCGCGATCAGGGCACGATCTTTCTGGCCGGTCCGCCGCTGGTCAAGGCCGCCACCGGCGAGGTGGTGAGTGCAGAGGATCTGGGCGGCGGCGATGTGCACACGCGGCTTTCGGGCGTGGCCGATCACCTTGCGGACAATGATGCCCACGCGCTTGAACTGGCACGGCAGGCAGTCGCCAATCTCAATGGAAGCGGGCAGGCCGGGTTCGGCCAGATGAATGTGCAGGCGCCGGAAGATCCGCTTTATGATCCGGCCGAGATTGCCGGCATCATTCCCGCCGACACGCGTCAGCCCTATGACATCCGCGAGGTGATTGCCCGCATCGTCGACGGCTCGCGGTTTGACGAGTTCAAGGCGCGCTATGGCACCACCATCGTCTGTGGCTTCGCCCATGTGATGGGCATGCCGGTGGGGATCGTTGCCAACAACGGCGTGCTGTTTTCCGAAAGTGCCGTGAAGGCAGCGCATTTCATCGAGCTGTGCTCACAGCGCAAGATTCCGCTCGTTTTCCTGCAAAATATCACCGGCTTCATGGTGGGCCAGAAATACGAGGCCGGCGGTATTGCCAAGGACGGCGCCAAGATGGTCACCGCGGTGGCGACAACACAGGTGCCGAAGATCACCATGATCGTCGGCGGCTCCTTCGGTGCGGGCAATTACGGCATGTGTGGCCGGGCCTATGGCCCACGCTTCCTGTGGACCTGGCCCAACAGCAGGATTTCAGTGATGGGCGGCGAGCAGGCAGCGGGCGTACTCGCCACCGTCAGGCGCGATGCCATCGAGCGCAAGGGCGGGGAATGGTCGGCCGCGGACGAAGCCGAGTTCAAGCGCCCGACCATCGAGATGTTCGAGCGGCAGTCACACCCGCTTTATGCTTCTGCACGGCTCTGGGACGATGGCATCATCAACCCGCTGAAGTCACGTGAGATATTGGCGCTGAGCCTGTCGGCGGCACTGAATGCGCCGGTGGAGGACACGAAATTCGGTGTGTTCAGGATGTGAGGCGAAGCAACATGGACCCATCACTTGACCAGGTCATGAAGCGCTATCCAGGCGCGGTCAGCTACCGGCCCGGCGACAGCGAGGCGCTGAACAGTGAGATCATCGAGCTGATGCGCTCGGGCCGCAAGACAGCGACTTGCGCGACGCTCGACGAGTTCGAGGATAATCCGGGGTCCTATCCCGAGGTTGGCCGGATCGACATCGTGCTTGACTGGAATGAGAGGGCCGCGATGGCAGTGCGGACGCTGAGCCTCGAGAAGATCGCCTATTCGGAGATGGATCCGGGGCGTGTCCCGCCACAGGGCGAGTTCGTGGATCTCGATGACTGGCGGCGAGGATATGCCGCCTATCTCGGGCGCAATGGCGGATTCGATCCGAATGTAACCCTGCTCTACGAGCGGTTTGAAGTTGTCGAGGATTTTGCGGGAGACAAGACGCAATGACGAAAATCACCAAAATCCTCATCGCCAACCGGGGCGAGATTGCTTGCCGGATCATTCGCACGGCGCGGAAAATGGGCATTGCCACGGTGGCAGTCTATTCGGAAGCCGATGCACACGCGCTGCATGTCGAGATGGCCGACGAGGCGGTGCTGATCGGACCGGCGCAGGCATCCGAGAGCTATCTCAAGGTCGACGCCATTCTCGATGCAGCCAAGCGCACCGGGTCGGACGCGATCCATCCCGGTTATGGCTTCCTCTCGGAGAATCCGGATTTTGTGGACAAGGTCGAGAACGCCGGGCTGATCTTCATCGGGCCGTCGGCCAAGGCGATCCGGGCGATGGGGCTGAAGGATGCGGCCAAGGCGCTGATGGAAAAGGCAGGGGTACCGGTGGTGCCGGGCTATCACGGTGAGGCGCAGGAGCTGGTGGTGCTGGCAGGAAAAGCCAATGAAATCGGCTTTCCGGTGCTGATCAAGGCGCGCGCCGGCGGCGGCGGCAAGGGCATGCGCAAGGTCGACAACCAGGCGGATTTTCCGGCAGCCCTGTCTTCGGCGCGGCGCGAGGCAAAGGCCGCGTTCGGCGATGACCGGGTGCTGGTGGAAAAATATGTCGCCACCCCGCGGCACATCGAAATCCAGGTGTTTGGCGACAGTCACGGCAATGTGGTGCATCTGTTCGAGCGCGACTGTTCGGCGCAGCGGCGGCACCAGAAGGTGATCGAGGAAGCGCCGGCGCCTGACATGCCTGAAGACATGCGCGAAGCGATGGGAGCCGCAGCGGTGCAGGCCGCCAAGGCCATCGGTTACTCCGGTGCCGGCACGGTCGAATTCATCGTCGATGCCAGCGACGGGCTCTCGGCCGACAAGTTCTGGTTCATGGAAATGAACACCCGGCTGCAGGTCGAGCATCCGGTGACAGAGCTGATTACCGGGCTCGATCTGGTCGAGTGGCAGATCCGCGTGGCCGGTGGCGAGACGCTGCCGCTCAGCCAGGATCAGCTTTCGATCAACGGCCATGCGGTGGAAGCGCGGATCTATGCCGAGGATGCGGAAAAGGGTTTCCTTCCCGCCGTCGGGCGGTTGCTGCATTTGCAGTTTCCGGAGGGCGACATCCGGGTGGACGCCGGGGTGAGGGCCGGTGACGAGATCACGCCGTTCTACGATCCGATGATTGCCAAGGTGATCGCGCACGGCACAACGCGCGCCGAAGCGCTGGGCAAGCTGGCCGGCGCGCTCGGCCGCACCGAGATTGCCGGAACCGTGACCAACGCGGCTTTCCTGACCCGGCTTTGCCGCGACGCGGATTTTGCCTCCGGCCGTCTCGACACTGCACTGATCGACCGCAATATCGCCAGCCTGACCGAGCGCGTGACGGCGCCGGAGGTGATCACCGCGCTGGCGGTGCTGGCGGCCTACGGCATGGTCGGATCCGGCACGGAATTTCCCGCCTCGGTATCGTCGATCGGGCCGTTCGAGATCTGGGGCGCGCCCAAGCGCTCGGTGACGCTGGAGATCGACGGGCAAAACCGCAGCTTCACGGTAGAGCGGGAGGCGGCCTCGGACTGGCGCATGGCTGGCGAGGGGCTTGCTGCCGAAGGGACGCGTCTTGAGGCGGTACGGCGAAAGGGCGACGACTGGAGCTTCGCTGCGAAGGGGATCAGCAAGCGCTGCAGGCTGGTGCAGAACGGCACGGAAGTGGCGGTGTTTCATGAAGGCCTGACCTACCGCTTCGGCAAGCCGAGCGGCGCGCGTGCCGACGATCTGGCTGCGGGAGGAGATCAGGTGATCTCGATGATGCCGGGCATCGTCAAGCAGGTGCTGGTGAGCGAAGGTCAGGAGGTGAAATCCGGTGATCCGATGGTGATCATGGAAGCCATGAAAATGGAAATGACACTGGCGGCGCCACGCGATGGCGTGGTGGCCGAGGTGCTGGTGAGCACAGGTGCGCAGGTGGCTGATGGCGTGAGCCTGGTCCGGCTGACAGGCGAAGCAGATGCGGCCTGACCCCGCAGGTTGAGAGCCCGCAAATTTGCCGGGTAGCAATTCGGCGCGGTTTGGGTGACCTTGCATGCGCAGCTTTTCTGCCACATATGAACGCAGCACACAGAACAGGAATTTCCATGGCCGAGACTCCCGACACAGTTCTGAATTTCTGGTTCAACGAGCTCACGCCGAAGGACTGGTTCGTCAAGAGTGATGAGATCGATGCCAGCATCACCAGCCGGTTTTCCGATCTGCATCTCGCGCTGTCACGCGGGGTCAGCGACGAATGGCGGGCGACGCCGGAGGCACGTCTGGCATTGATCATCGTGTTCGACCAGTTCCCGCGCAACATCTATCGCGGCTCGCCGCTGGCTTTCGCCACCGATGGGCTGGCGCTGAAAGAGGCCAAGGCCGCTCTGGCGATGGGTGCGGACAAGGCGGTGGCCGAAGACCGGCGGGTCTTCTTCTACATGCCGTTCGAACACGCGGAAAACATTGCCGAACAGGAGCGCAGCGTGGCGCTGTTCGAGGCGCTGGGAAATGCCAATTATCTCGACTATGCCAATCAGCACCATGACATCATCGCGCGATATGGCCGGTTTCCGCATCGCAATCCGATCCTCGGGCGGGCCTCGACGGCGGAAGAAAAGGCCTATCTCGCCAAGCCGGGTGCCGGGTTCTGAGCGTTTCCCTGGCTGTGAGCGGGCCATGGTGCCGCTGACCCTGATGGCGCTCTGCGTCCGATAGCGTTTGAGAAGCATCGCCGGACTGTTATGGATGATGCGAGAAGATCTAACTGGACAAGGTTCTGATGCGTTTTGATTGGTTGAAAGCGGCGGTTGTCGCCGCGCTCGTGCTGGTTTCTCCTGTCGAATCCGGCAAAGGGCAGACGATTGCTCCCGAGAGTGTCCCGCAAACCGAGAGCCCGCCGACGACCAGCGATACTCAGTCCGTTCCCGAGGCTCCAGCTCCGGCAGCCCCCGCGGCTTCAGCTGCCGAGCCGGTGGTCTCGCCGGCGATCGTGGCGGCCGAAGAGGAACTGTCGAAGGCAGAATCCAGGATTGAGCAATTGTCGACCGAGGTCGAAGACAATTCGGGCAATGACACTTCTCTGGTGGATCTGAAGCTGGATGCCGAGGCACTGGCGCGAAGCATGCTCGACATCGGCGTGTCGCTGCGCCCCAGGCTGACCGAAATCAAGGCACGGATCGACCAGTTGGGTCCGGTTCCCGCCGAAGGGGAGCCGGAAGAGCCGGAACTGGTGTCCGCCGAAAGAAGCCGGCTGGCCGCGGAGCGCGCCAAGATCAACGCAATGACAGGCAGGGCGGAAGCGGTCTCGGTGTCAGCCAGCCAGCTTGGTGACCGGATTACCGAAGCCCGGCGAGAGCTGTTCACCAAGACGTTGTTCAAGAAAACCGAGATCGGGCCGGCGATGCTCTCGCAGGCGATCAGCACGGTGGGCGACGAAGCAGGCGATATGGTCCGTACCTTCGGGTCGTGGGTCAATTTCGTGTTAGCCTTCAAATCGCAGGCATTGCTCGGCTGGCTGTTCTTTTCGCTTCTGGCGGCGCTGGTGTTCATGTCCGGTGCCTACCGCTTGTTTGGCGGACTTATCGAGCGGGACCCTGAGGCGGAGGATCCACCCTATACAAGCCGGCTGTCGGTTGCATTCTGGTCGACGGTGATCCCGACGGCGGCAATGACAGTGCTCGCAGTGACGGTTTTCGTGCTGGCCCAGAGCTTCTCGATTTTGCGTGCGGATGTGGAGCCGGTCATTATCAGCGCGCTGATGACCCTGGTCGCGATCTTCTTCGTCGCCAAGCTGGCGCGCGCGATACTGGCGCCGCGGATGGCTGCCTGGCGGCTGGTCAATGTCTCCAATGGCGGTGCACGCATGCTCTATTTGCTGGTGCTGGCCATGGTGATTGTAAACGGGCTTGATTTTGTCGGCGACCAGGTGAGCCAGTCGCTGGGATCTCCGGTGGTGGTGACGGTGTTCAAGGGGATCATCGCGGTGGTGCTGATCGCGCTGATCCTGATCGGCATGGCGATGGGCAAGCCGATGGTTGCGGCTTCCGGTGATCCTGCCGATCCGGGGGAGCCCTGGCCCCGGTTCATTTCGGTAACGCTCGTGGCTGCCGGTCTCGGCCTGCTGGCGACCGTTGCACTGGGCTATGTCGGCTTTGCCCGGTTCGCCGCGACGCAGATCGTGGTGACTGGTGCGGTACTGACGACGATGTATATCGGGTATCTCTCCGGCAGGGCTATTTCGGAACCCGGCGCCTTTGCCCACACGGCCATCGGCCGGCGCATCGAAGGCCGCTTTGAGCTCGGGAACGATGCGCTTGACCGTTCGGGCCTAGGTGCCGGGCTGCTGATCATTCTGGCGGTGCTGCTGTTTGGCGTGCCTCTGATCCTGCTGTCATGGGGCTTTCAGATCCAGGATATCGAGATCTGGTTCTACCGCTTCCTGACAGAGATCCGCATCGGCGGCATTACCATTTCTATCGTCGGCATCTTCTTCGGAATTCTGTTGTTTCTGGTCGGGCTGGTGGTGACCCGCTGGTTCCAGCGCTGGCTCGACGGCAGCGTGATGTCGCGCGGGCGGATGGACGCCGGGGTGCGCAATTCGATCAAGACCGGGGTCGGCTATCTCGGCGTGGCCATCGCCGGGCTGATCGGCATTTCGGCGGCAGGCATCGATCTGTCGAGCCTCGCCCTCGTCGCCGGCGCGCTGTCGCTCGGAATCGGCTTCGGGCTTCAGAACATCGTCAGCAACTTCGTCTCGGGCCTGATCCTGCTCGCCGAGCGTCCGTTCAAGGTGGGCGACTGGGTGGTCACAGGCTCGACCGAGGGATTTGTGAAAAAGATCTCGGTTCGGGCGACCGAGATCGAGACTTTCAGCCGCCAGTCAATCATCGTGCCGAATTCGGAGCTTATTAATTCGCCGGTCGGCAACTGGAACCACCGCAACTCACTTGGTCGCGTCGACGTGCCGGTTGGGGTGAGTTACGATGCTGATCCGCGCAAGGTGATCGAGATCCTGGGTGAAATCACCCGCGGCCACGAACTTGTTCTCAATTATCCCGAGCCGTCGGTGCACTTTGTAGGCTTTGGCGATTCCTCTCTCGATTTCGAGGTCAAGGCGCATATCGCCGATGTGCTTAACGGCCTGTCGGTGCGCACCGACTTGCGCCTGCAGATCTTCGAGCGGCTGAAGGAAGAGGGCATCGAAATCCCGTTCCCGCAGCGTGACCTGAATATCAAGTTCGGCGATGATGACGACATGGTTGCAGCTATCCGGGAAAAGATTACCGGCTCGAAAGCCAGCCTCCTGAAAGACGCGGAGGTGAAAACGCCCGCACCCCGCAAGCGCACCCGGCGTGCCAAGCCAGGCAAGGCGGTGCAGGATTCGATGGATGATGGTGGTGGTGCCGGGGACGGTGACAAGTGATCCGGATCCGTTCAGACTGCATTCAGTTTGCAGACGCTATATCTCGATCCAAATCGGGCCAATGGCGGCCCGGCCCTTGCAACATGGAGCGGCGACCCAAGCGCCGAAACGCGATGAAGACAGTTGTTTTTGCACTCGCAATGAGTTCCCTGATGCTCGCCGGAGCACACGCGGCCAGCGTCACCAACCAGGATCAGGAGTCCCAGATCCTGATCGTCACCGAAGGCAGCGACAAGATTGAACTGATCGTTGATGCCGGCGCCACGGTCAGTTTTTGCCCGGCCGGGTGTTTCGTCACCATGCCGTCGGGCGATCGCGAAACGCTGAGCGGGAGCGAGACGATCACCATTGTCAACGGCTCTGCCGTCATCAAGTGACAATTGCGATCTGAACCGCTTGCGCCGGGCATCCTCGGGATGGCCGGCGCGTCGATTCGTGTCGCATGATGCTGATTTTCCGTCCATTGGCTTGTGATGGACAGAAACATGTGTCTGCGTACCCGGCCGGCTGGCCATCAGCGGCCGCGGCAGCGCTGCTCCAAATGACGCTGGTCGTCCAGCACGGTGATAATGTCGTAGACAGGCTCTGGTTTTGCGGCGGCAGATTCTAAATTCTGCCAAAGCGCAATCAGGGTTGAGACAATGGCAGAGTTCCCGAAACAGGCAAAGGTCGTCATCATCGGCGTGGGAGGCATTGTCGGCGCCTCCATAGCGCATCACCTCATCGAGCGCGGGTGGGACGACATCGTCGGAATCGACAAGTCCGGCGTTCCAACCGATATCGGCTCGACAGCGCATGCCTCGGACTTCTGCTACACCACTTCGCACGACTATCTCTCGGTATGGACGACGCAGTACTCGATCGATTTCTTCGAGAAGATGGGCCACTACGCCCGCATTGGCGGGCTCGAGATTGTCCGCGCCGGTGATGATGCCTGGATGGAGGAGGTCAAGCGAAAGATTTCCTCAGGCAAGGCCTTTGGCACGCGCGCCAGCTTCATCGGCCCGGAGGAGGTCAAGGAGAAATTCCCGCTTGTCGAGCAAGAGATGGTGGCAGGCGCCCTGTGGGACCCGGATGCCGGCCTTGTCATTCCGCGTTCGCAAACAGTTGCCGGAAAGCTGGTTGATGCAGCGGAAAAGACCGGCAAGCTGCGCGTCTTCGCCAACACCCCGGCGCAATCGCTGATCGTTGAGAATGGCCGCATCAAGGGAGTTGTCACCCATCGCGGCACGATCATGGCGGATCGCGTCGTGGTTTGCGCGGGTATCTGGGGCCGCCAGATTGCCGAGATGGTTGGCGAGGACCTGCCGGTGATGCCGGTCGATCACCCGCTGACCTTCTTTGGCCCGTACAAGGAATTCGAAGGCACCGGCAAGGATATCGGCTGGCCGCTGATGCGCGACCAGGGCAATTCGGCCTATATGCGCGATACCGGCGATCCGACAACCGCCGAGGGCGGTCAGATCGAGTGGGGTTATTACGAGACTGATGAGCCGCGGCTTTGCCATCCGCGCGACATTCTGGAGAAGAAGGAGGCCCGGCTGTCGCCCTCGCAGCGCGATCTCGACATGGAGCAGATCATCGAGCCGCTGGAACGCGCCATGGAGCTGACACCGATCCTGGGCGAACTCGGCTACAATGAAAGTCATTCCTTCAACGGGCTGTTGCAGGTCTCTGCCGCCGGCGGCCCTTCTTGTGGCGAAAGCCAGAAGGTGCGCGGGCTGTGGTACTGCGTCGCCATCTGGGTCAAGGACGGACCAGGCTACGGCAAGCTGATTGCCGACTGGATGACGGATGGCCGCACCGAGATCGATCACAACCCGATCGACTATGCGCGGTTCTACCCGCACCAGATGACCGAGGCGTTCATCGAGGGGCGCTGCCGCGAAGCGGCGCAGAAAATCTATTTCCCGGCCATCCATCCCCGCGAACCCTATGCCTCCGGGCGTGGCGTCAAGCGCTCGCCGTTCCACGAACGCGAAGTCGAGCTCGGCGGTCATTTCATGGAGCTGGGCGGCTGGGAGCGGGCGCATGGCTATGCTTCGAACGCACATCTGCTGGAGAAATTCGGTGACCGGGTTCCGCTGCGCGAAAACGAATGGGACAACCGCCATTTCTGGCGCGTGTCGAATGCCGAGCATCTGCAACTGAGTGAAGACTGCGGCATCATCAACCTGTCGCATTTTCATATGGTCGACATCGAAGGGCCGGATCACGTCGCGATGATGGAGTGGCTTTGCGCTGCCAAAATCGGCGGTGACACCATGATTGGCAAGGGTATCTACACCCACTTCCTTGATGACGAGGGCATGGTGCGCGCCGATTTCACCGTGATCCGCATGGCTGACCGCTGCCGCTTGATCAACGGTGCTGATGCTGGACCGCGGGATTTCCACTACATGCGCCGCGTGGCCGAGGACAAAGGCTACGACGTCACGATCACCGATGTCAGCGAGGATTACACGACCATCGGTATCTGGGGCCCGAACGCACGTGACACCCTGAAAAAGATCGTCGCCGATCCGGCGGGGCTGGATGTTGAGAACTTCGCCTTTGCCGCGATCAAGCCGATCGAGATCGCCGGCAGGACGGTGTCCGCGTTCCGGCTCTCCTATGTCGGCGAGCAGGGCTGGGAGCTGCACATGAAGTTTGAGGACGGCCTGGCCGTCTGGGATGCGCTGCGCTCGACAGGGGTCACGCCTGTGGGCGTGGAGACCTATGCGAATTCGCGGCGCATGGAGAAGAGCCTGCGGCTGCAGAACGCCGATCTTCTGACCCAGTACAACCTGATTGAAGCGGATCTTGCACGGCCGAAGGTCAAGGAAGCCGATTTCCGCGGCAAGGCCAAGCATCTCGAATACAAGGCGCGGGAGCACCAGCCGGCGATGCTGTGCACGCTGGTGATGACGGAGAATGTCGACGCCCGGGGCGTCGCCCGTTATCCGGTCGGAATCCTGCCGGTAATGGATCCCGAAACCGGCGAGACGCTGGTCGACGAGCTCGGACGGCGGTCCTACACCACGTCGATTGCCTATGGGCCGACCATCGGCAAGAATATCGCGCTGGCCTATCTGCCCTGGGATTACTGCCAGGTGGGGCGCAAGCTCACCGTAGAGTATTTCAGCGAGACCTATCCGGTTGAAGTCGCGGCCGTCGGCTATACGCCGCTCTATGATCCGGAGAACCTCAAACCGCGGAGTTGATGCGGCCTCGCCCGTGCCGGGTGAGGCGTGAGTGGCTGGGCTGCCGAACCGCGCAGCGCGCGCCGGAGCTATTTTGCAGCAGCAAGCCCGCGAAACAGCGCTGACAGCGCTGTTTCGATGTCGGTGCGGGAAGCTCCTTGCGCCATTTCGAGTGCCGCCCGGTCGAAGGCGGCATCAAGGATGGCTGTCAGGGCATCCAGCGGCAGTTGCGGGATTTCACCCGCGGCCATCGCTGCGGCCAAGCCGTCGCGCAGGGTATGAGCGGCGCTGTCGCTGTTGAGCTGCTTCATGGTTTGAACACCCAAAGCCGCGGGGCCTTCGACGAGCAGGAGATGCGCCCGTCCAGATGCCTGCATGGCGTCGAGATAGGCGCGCGTGCCGCTTTCGAGCGCCTGCATGGTGGTCGAAGCCGTCGTGGCGGAGCGCTCTATCAGCTTGGCGACTTCGGCCAGTTCGTTTTCGGCCACGGCACGGAACAGCGCCTGCTTGTCCTCGAAATGATGATAGAGCGCGCCGCGGGTGACGCCTGCCGCCCTGACAAGCTCGGGCGTGCCTGCTTCCCCATAGCCCTTCTCAATGAACAATTCGCGCGCCGCCTTGACGAGCGCCTTGCGGGTCATGTCGGAACGGTCCTGGTTGGACATTCGTGTCTTGATATTCATGCAAACAGCCTGTATGTTTAATTCTGTCATACATACTGTATGTTTGTTTCAAAGGAGACGCAAGCCATGAAGACCACCAGCTACTACCCCGTTCTGATCACCAAGAAGGTAGGTGAGACCTGCGATTTCTATGTCCGGAAGCTTGGATTCGAACCGGCATTCGAGTCGGACTGGTATGTGCATTTGCGATCAAAGACGGATCCGGACATCAATCTGGCCGTGCTGGAGCAGGGGCACCCCACGATCCCGGAAAGCGACATGCCCGGATCCGGCGTTATCCTGAATTTCGAAGTGGAGGATGTCGATGCGGTCTATGCCACCGCGCAGGCGGAAGGGTGGATGATTCTAAAACCCTTGTGTGACGAAACATTCGGACAGCGCCACTTCATCGCCCGCGATCCCTCCGGGACCCTGATTGACGTGATCCGGCCAATTCCGCCGTCGGCCGAATACGCCTCCATGTACAGCGATGACGCCTTGCCGGCCTGAGGCGGGAGATCAAGGGATCCTGAAATTGAGTTTCGATCAGCGAATCCGCCATGCTAACATCCCGGCATGGCGGATTGGTTCTGCAAGGTACTGGCAATGGTGGCGGCCCTCGTCCTGGCGTCTGAGGCGAGGGGGCAGGAGCCGGTGGATGTTGCTCTCGTGCTGGCGGTTGACGTGTCGCGCTCGATGGCTCCAAGCGAACTGTCGATCCAGCGCGAAGGCTATGCCGCCGCACTCAACCATCCTGATGTTGTCCGTGCCATCCGCCAGGGCGCCTATGGCCGCATCGCGGTGACAATGTTTGAATGGGCGGGCAACGGCTCGATCCGGGCGGTGTTTGACTGGACACTGGTGGAGAACGCCACGGATGCGGAAGCGCTTTCGGCAGCGGTTCTCGACACCAGCCCGGTCGGCCTGCATCGGACCTCGATATCCGGAGCGATCCTGCATGCGCTCAAGCTGCTGGACGAGGCGCCATTCGACGGCTTTCGCAAGGTGATCGATATTTCCGGGGACGGACCCAACAACCAGGGCCGGCCGGTGCTGGAGGCGCGCGAGATGGCGCTGAACAGGCACATTGTCATCAACGGGCTGCCGCTGATGACCAGCGATGGTTTCGATGGCGGTTTCAACATACCGGACCTCGATGTCTACTACGCCGAATGCGTGATCGGCGGTCCGGGCAGTTTTCTGGTGCCGGTGACGAGCTGGGACCAGTTCCCGGAAGCGATCCGGCGCAAACTTATTCTGGAGATCGGCGGGCTGCCGGCCATCGAGGCTGAGGTGGTGCCGGCCCAGGCCGCGCCGGCGCCGCGCGTGCGGGCATCAACGAACAGTTACAATTGTCTGATCGGCGAGAAAATCTGGCAGCAACGGCAGTGGATGTTTGACGATCCTTAGAACGCTCTCAGTCCGGTTCGCAGGTCGCCGGACCAAGAGATGGCCTTGTGCGTTGTCGTCTGTATGCGGAATTCATCCGCATGAGACAGGCAGCGATGCGCCACTGGCATGAAACGCAAAAAACAGCTGCGTGGCCGAGGCAAGGCAGCCGAAATACGGACAATGATGGCTTAAGTGTTAACCGAAACTCAATCCGGATGTGATTAGCCTGCCCTCACAAAGGGGTGCATGCATGTTTGTCGGACTTTCTGGAATGCAATATTCAGGGGGATCACTTGGTGATTGCCGCATAATCGTGGCGGAGGACTCTAATGTCTTCACTTCCATGATTGGACAGAAGCTGAAGGAATGCTTCGATATCGATATCGAGATATGCCGTACATTCGAAGAGCTGCAACTGGCCTTCGACTACGATGACCGCCCGATCACCCTGGCCATCTCGAACATCAATCTGCCGGGTGCAGAGAATGGCGAAGCGCTCAACTATCTCGCGGGTCTGTCGATTCCGATCATCGTCTTTACCGGGACTTTCCACGAAAAGACCCGCGAAGGCATTCTGGCGCGCGATATCGTCGACTATGTGATCAAGGACAGCGTGCTGGCGATCGACATGCTCGCGGAATCCGTCTGCCGGTTCCTGACCAACCACAGGCACCACGTGCTGATCGTCGATGACAGTCCAACAGCGCGGGCGCTTCTGCGCACCCGTCTCGACCGTTTCAACTTCAATGTGAGTACCGCTGAAAACGGCGCCGAGGCACTGACGATCCTGAAGACGAAGCCAGAGATCGGTCTGGTCATCACCGATTACAACATGCCCGACATGGATGGCTTCGAGCTTACCCGGCGGTTGCGGTCCGTCCGCGGCAGCCATGAGTTGCGGATCATCGGGGTCTCATCGTCCGACAACCGGCTGCTGTCGGCACGCTTCCTCAAAGCCGGCGGCAACGATTTCATGCTTCGGCCCTATATCGACGAGGAATTCTACTGCCGCGTGAACCAGAACCTCGATACGCTTGACCAGATCAAGCAGGCACACCGGTCAATGGGAAATGCTGACGTGGCTAAGGTCGCATAATGCGACCACGGCCCATCTTGTCGCCGCAATGGCCGGCGCGCCAATGGAGTAGCTGACATGTCCAAGACTTCAGACATTGAAAGGAAACCCGCGCTGTCGGCAACGGGTGACCGGTTGCGTGTGCTCCTGGTGGAAGATTCGCGAATGTTTACATCGGCGCTCAAATTCAGGTTCGAGACCGATCTGGGTGTGGATGTCGTCACCTGCAGCTCGCTTGCGGAAATGAGGCATGCGGCAAGCGATGCGGAGCATGGCTTTTTTGTCGCTGTCACCGATCTCAATCTGCCTGATTCACCGCATTGCGAAGCGCTGGATTACGCGCTCGACGTCGAGTTGCCGACGATCGTTTTCACCGGCAAATTCGACTTCAACACGCGTGAGAGCATCCTCAAGAAGAATGTTCTGGATTACGTGATCAAGGATACCGACCGGGCGTTTGACGAGATCGTCTCGGCAGTCAAGCGCATTATCACCAACCGTGATTTCCGCATCCTGGTGGTCGACGACACAAAGACCCAGCGCAGCATCCTCTCGGCGATGTTGCAGGCGCAGAAATTCGAAGTTGTCGAAGCTGCCTCCGGGGAGCAAGCGCTGGAAGCCATTGCCGCCAATCCGGATATCAGGCTGGTGCTGACGGATTACCACATGGGGGATATGGACGGCTATCAGCTGACCCGCAAACTGCGCCGCAACTATTCCGATGATGTGCTGCGGATCATCGGCATTTCGAACTCGAATGACCCGGAGCTGTCGGCGAGCTTCCTGAAGGCAGGGGCAAGCGACTTCATGTACCGGCCATTCGTGCAGGAGGAGTTCCAGTGCCGGATTGCGCAGAACATCGGAATCCTGATGAAGATGGAAGCGTTGAAGAAGGCGGCCGCCGCCTTCGCGCCAGCAACGGCGATGCGCGCCTGAGCGAAGCCCGATCGAGGCCGGGCAGGTGGCTACCGGTCAGGCTGCGGTGAGATACTGCTTGCGCTCGGCGCGCTCCTGCTGCGGCGAACGGTTGTAGAGTTCGCGGTAGCACTTGGAGAAGTGCGACGCGGAGACAAAGCCGCAGGCGACAGCCACTTCGACCACCGGCATCGGTGACTGGATCAAAAGGTGGCGGGCCCGGTCGAGGCGTATTTCCAGATAGTAGCGTGCCGGGGACCGGCCCATCTCCTGGCGGAACAAGCGCTCGATCTGGCGTCGCGAGAGACCCGCGTCATCGGCGATCTCGATCAGCGACAGCGGCTCGGACAGGTTGGCTTCCATCAACTCGATGATCGAGAGCACCTTGGCGTTCTGAACCCCGAGGCGGGCACGCAGGGGCAGCCGCTGGCGGTCATGAGCACTGCGGACCCGGTCGGTCAGCGCCATCTCGCAGATCCGGTTGACCAGCGTGTCGTCATGGTCTTCGCCGATCAGGCTGAGCATCATGTCGAGCGCCGCGGTTCCACCGGCGCAGGTGTGGATTGAGCCATCGATTTCATAAAGATCGGCAAACACGTTGGCCTTGGGGAAGGCTTCTGCGAAGCCGGGCAGGTTTTCCCAGTGAATGGCACAACGCCGGCCCGAGAGCAGCCCCGCCTGGGCCAGGATATGGGCGCCTGTGCACAATCCTCCGACCGCAACGCCGCGATTGTGTTCCTCGCGCAACCACGCCAGCACCGATTTGTTCTGAAACCGTTCGACATTGGCGCCCGAACAGACGAACACCATGGTGGGCCGATTCTCGCCAGACAGGCTGCGGCGCTCATCGGCCAGCGAAGTGTTGACGGACACCACCACCTGGTTGGATGCGGGCGCCGGCTCGCCGTCATGTGATGTGAGCCGCCATTTGTAGCACTCATAGCCCAGCATCCGGTTGGCCAGGCGCAATGGTTCGATCGCCATCGAGAAGGCGATCATGGAAAAGTCCGGAACCATGAAAAAGACGATTGAACGCTTGTGTTTGTTCTGTGAGGCCATGGCCAAAATCCCGTGCGCGCCTCGCGGAGGCCCATGTCGCGATCAGGCCACAAAATGCACGCTTTGTCACGGGGATGGCAGCGTAATTTTTTTGGCTTGCGACATGGGCAGCTGGCTTCACTTAACCGGGCTGCAGCATTGAGCCGGAGGGCTCGGGACGGTTGGCGCCTTTTCCGTCAGCTGGGGCCAGCCGATGTCTTTCTGAAGCTCGACCGGCAGGTCGAGAAAGAACTTTTCCATGCGGGCGCGCTCGCTGTTGGCATGCACGCGCCGGGCATAACGAACAATGCTGAGGATACCGAACATTCTGAGTTCTCCTGTTTCAATGTTTACCAGTCCCGCTGGATTGACAACAGCATCGCTCCGCTGCATCATTCAATCAAACGAAATGAATTGACTGGTACGATCAACGGAATTGAACGATATGAACGCCCCCATCAATCATCCGCTGCTGATGCTCGATCCCGATGTTTTGCGCAGTTTTGTCGCCATTGCTGAAACCGGCAGTTTCACGGCCGCGGCGACGCGGATCTTCCGGACGCCGTCGGCGGTTTCGATGCAGATCAAGCGGCTGGAAGAGCAGCTCGGCGTAGCGGTGTTCCTGCGGGATGCCCGCAATGTCTCGCTGACCCATGACGGAGAGGTGCTGCTTGGCTATGCGCGGCGGCTGATTGCGCTCAACCGGGAGGCGATCTCGCGCTTCGTGACTTCCGATGTCTCGGGTGTGGTCAGGATCGGCTCTCCTTCCGACTATGGCGAAGCGGTGCTGCCGGGCGTGCTCAAGCTGTTTGCGAAATCGCACCCCTCGGTGGTCGTCGATGTGGTGATCGACCAGTCCTCCAATCTGACGAAACGGTTTGCATCAGGTCATATCGATATCGCGCTGGTCAGTTGCATGAAGAACCACACGCCGGAACCGGGCGAAGTGGTGATGACCGACGACATCGTCTGGGCCGGCGCCAGGGGCGGGCAGGCGTGCCTGATGGATCCATTGCCGGTGTCGATGTGGGACGAGGGCTGTGTCTGGCGTGAAAGTGCCTTGTCAGCGCTTGAGCGGGTCGGGCGGTCCTACCGGGTGGCGTTCATGACCTCGCACATGGCCGGACAGCGCGCCGCAATCCTGGCTGATCTGGCGATTGCGCCGATGGGGCGCAACTTTGTCGGTCCCGACGTCCAGATCCTGGATGAAGATTGCGGATTGCCGGCGCCGGGGCAATACCAGTTGCTGCTCAAGGTCGCAGCTGACCCATCGCCCCAGGTCTGCGCGCTGAGCGATCATTTTCGCGCCTGTTTCGAGCGGTTCGGCGAGACAGGCAGGTTTGACGCCTAGCCACTGGTTCGAAGCGGGCCGGCAGAATGAATGCCGGCTTAACCGGATGTTCACCACAGGGCCATTTGCGACCGGGTAACCTGGGGATACCGGCGCATCGAGAAGCGCCAAAGGGGAGAAACGATCATGACATCATCCGTCCGCATCATCCTGTCGCTTGCTGCTGCCTGCATTGCCGCGGCCGCTGTTCCGGCACAGTCTTCCGCCTTCATCGCCGGCACGATCACGGCGATTGCTCCCGACGATGCGCTCAACATCCGCAAATGGCCTTCGGTGCAATCCCGGATCATCGACGCCTATGAGCTTGACGAAAACATCAGCATGACCGGGCGCTGCAAGAACATCGTCACCAATGTCTCGTTCCGGATCGACGGACATGAAAGCACCAGCTGGAAATACGCACAGATGAAAAAGGCTTATGTCTGGTGCCAGGTGATGACCAATGACGCCGAGATCGGCTGGGCGCGCGGCAAGTATATCTGGCCGGAATGAAATTGATGGCCGGCGGCATCCCTCAGGCGCGGATGCCGGCCTTTCTCAAGCGCCCGAGCAGAAGATGGGTGGCGATGGCTGCGGCGTAGCTGAGTATGAGAAACAGCGGAAGGCCAACACCGCTGCCCAGCGACAGGATCGCAAGCGCGGTGGGGGTGCCCAGGCCATTGCCGATATTGCCCATCTGTGCCAGCCCGCCATTGGCAAGCGTCCGTTCGGGCAGACCGGGATTGAGCTGCGGCACAGCTGCGAAACTGGCGCCCTGAACCAGCCCGAGGCTTGCAAATATTGCGATTGCGAGCCATGCGTTGACGCCGAGTGCGATCAGAGCCAGGGCCAGGCAGATGGCGAGAGAGAACCCGATGATGATGACCTGAATGGCCTTGAAGTGGCGGAGCAGCCAGTTTCCCAGCGTCAGCGATGAGGCGATGCTGGCAAGCGGCATCGCGGCCGTGACCATGGCGCGCTGCGATGGATCGATCATCGTGGGCAGGATTGTCAACAACGAAACGAATGTCAGGGTGTAAAACAGCCAACCGAGAGCCGGTGCGGCTATGAAGGGCGACGCGTAGACAGTGAGGTGACGCCGCAAAATCTCCCCCAGAGAGGGCCAGGCGGGGACAGCGGTGCGGTCATGGGTGGGGATAACAAGGCTCGCCAGCAGCGCAAAACCGGCCATGTAGAGTGCGTGGACGAAGGCCAGCGAACCCAGACCATGGGCTGCTACCAGCGGAGGCGCCGACAGCGCGACCACCGCAAACGCCACGCCGAAGAAAGTTCCCCACAGCGTCAGTGCTGCGCCCTGGTGACGCTGGGTGGCAAACTGTGAAATCAGGGTCGGCGCCGAAACCACGATGGCGAGGTGTGACAGCCCTTCGAAGAGCCGGCTCAGCATCATGGCTTCGAAACCGGGCATCGTCGATTGCCAGCCGGAAATCACCGCACCAAGGGTGAGGCCCGTGATCAGCAGCCTGCGCAATCCGACTTGCATGGCGATGACGCCTGCGACGAGACCCAGCACCATGCCGACAAACGAGATCAGCGACACCAGGTAGCCAGAGGCTGCGCCGGTTTGCCCGTAATGGGCCTGAAGCTCGGGGAAAATGACCACGATCCTGGCGAATTGCGCCGCGGCCCCGAGGCCGGCACCCCAAAGCACAAGAACGAGAAAAAGTGGTGATCGTGTCAGGTAAGTCACTGATCTCGCCTAGATGCAACTTCGATTCGGGTAAAGCGCGAAAGTTGCCGCGCCGTGACCTTCAACGGGATGCGTGTCGCATATCCTGGGTGTTTGGTGCTGCCAGGCTAAGTCCGGTTGCGCCGTCCGCCGCGCCGCCGTCCTGCGCCGGGCTCGACGCTGTCGGTGGCGCTCGTGTTCGCGGAGCGTTCGGGCAGTTTGACCACTTCGGTGAGCTTCGGGAAGGCATCGATCTTGTTGGGAAACGCCATGGCGTTGACGAAATGCTCCTGGAATTTCGGCTCCAGCGCGGTTTCGATCTTCTCGATGCGGGTCACCGTCTGCTCGATCTCGCGGCGGTGCGCGCGGTTGAGCAGCGCCATGCGGGCGCCGGTGCCTGCGGCATTGCCCACCGCCTTGACCTTCTCCAGATCGCAATCGGGCACGAGCCCGAGCACGAGCGCATATTTGGGGTCGATGAAGGAACCGAAGGCGCCGGCAAGGCCGATGCGGTCGACATGATCGATGCCCTGCTTGTCCATCAGCAGCTTGACCCCGGCATAAAGGGCCGCCTTGGCGAGCTGGATGGCGCGGACATCGGTCTGGTTGACCATCAGCTTCTGTTCGCCATCGCGCAGCAGATAGGAGAAGGTGCGGCCATTGGAGATGATGCGGGGGCTGCGGGCCGCCAGATCGCCATTGATGACGCCGTCCTCGGTGATGATGCCGGCTAGATACATCTCGGCGATGATCTCGATGATGCCGGAGCCGCAGACGCCGGTGACGCCGACCTTCTTTGCTGCGTCCTCAAAACCGGGTTCATCGGACCAGGGCTCGATGCCGATCACGCGGTAGCGCGGCTCAAGCGTTTCGGGGTCTATGCGGATGCGCTCGATGGCGCCGGGGGCTGCGCGCTGGCCGCAGGAAATCTCGGCTCCCTCGAAGGCCGGGCCTGTGGGCGAGGAGGCTGCCACGGTGCGCGCCTTGTTGCCGAGCACGATTTCGGCATTGGTGCCGACATCGACCAGGAGCATCATCTCGTCCTGGCGGTGCGGGCCTTCGGTGAGCGTGGCGGCGGCGGCATCGGCACCGACATGGCCGGCAATGCAGGGCAGCATGTAGACGCGGGCGCCTGGGTTGAGCGGAAGATCGATTTCGGACGATTTGACATTGACCGCGCCGGAGACGGCCAGCGCGAAGGGTGCGCCGCCGAGTTCGGTCGGATCGATGCCGAGAAACAGGTGGTGCATGATCGGGTTGCCGACGAAGACGGCGTCGAGGATGTCGCTGCGCTCGATCTCGCCCTGGGCGCAGACCTTGTCGATCAGCCCGTTGATGGCTTCGCGCACGGCCCTGGTCATGCCCTCGCGGCCTTCCGGGTTCATCATCACGTAGGAGACGCGGCTCATCAGATCCTCGCCGAAGCGGATCTGCGGGTTCGACGTGCCGGAGGAGGCCAGAGTGCGGCCCGACAGCAGCGAAGACAGATGCATGGCGATGGTGGTAGAGCCTATGTCGCAAGCAATTCCGTAAGCCTCGTTCTTGAGGCCGGGATAGAGCGCAACCAGCGTCGCCGGCCCTCCCTCGCGCGGTTCGTGCACGGCGGCGGTGACCTTCCACTCGCCCGCGCGCAGGATCTTCTGCACCTCTGCCAGCAGATAGGTGTCAATTGTCAGGTTCTTGAAACCCCAGTCCGCCTCGATGGCTGCCAACAGGCGGTCGAGATCACCGAGCGGCTTGTGCATGTCGGGTTCCTCGACCTCGACGTAACACATTTGCATGGCCGGATTGCGCTCGATGAAGCGGCCATCGGAATCCTTGCGCACGACCTGAGCATTGACCACTGCATCCTGCGGGATGTCGATAACGAGATCGCCGAGGATCCTGGCCGAGCAGGACAATCTGCGACCGGGTTTGAGATCGCGCTTTTCAGCGTAGCGCGTTTCGTTGCCGCCAAATGGCGAGATGTGTTCATTCGACGAGGTGATGCCGTGCTTGGCAAACACGCCTTCCTGAACATCGACCTGGCAGCGTCCGCAGATGCCCCGGCCACCGCAGACGCTTTCCACATGCACGCCCAGTTGCCGGGCGGCTTCGAGGACAGGCGTGTCGGTGGGAAAGCGGCCGCGCTTCCCTGAGGGCATGAACAGGACGAGGTGGTCGGTCATGGGTGGGTTATGCCCCGCCGGCGCGGGCTGCGCGTCCGCCGCGGCGCCGGCCGCCGCTGCTGCCTTCGCCCGAGGAGGCGGTGGATTGGGCGGCGGGCGCAGACCCGGCCGCGTGCGGCTGGTAGTCCTTGTAGGTCTTGATCCAGGTCATGCAGTTGGGGTCGTTGCCCTTGAGCACATTGGCGGCGCGCACGGCTTCCATTTCCTGCGGACGGCAGGGGTTCATGATCGCCGAGGTCATGCCGGCGCCGATCACCATCGGGATGAAGCCGGCATTGATGCCGTGGCGGTGGGGCAGGCCAAAGGAGATGTTGGAGAGGCCGCAGGTGGTGTTGACCTTGAGCTCGTTGCGAAGCCGGTGCAAAAGCGCAAAGACCTGCTGTCCGGCGGTGCCCATGGCGCCGATCGGCATGACCAGCGGATCGACCACGATGTCATGCGGCTTGATGCCGTAATCGGCGGCGTGCTCGACGATCTTCTTGGCGACGGCAAAGCGCACGTCGGGATCTTCGGAAATGCCGGTCTCGTCGTTGGAGATCGCCACCACCGGCACATCGTATTTCTTGCACAGCGGCAGAATTGCCTCGAGCTTTTCCATTTCGCCGGTGACCGAATTGACCAGCGGGCGGCCCTTGGCGACCTTGAGCGCTGCTTCGATGGCGGCGGTCACCGAGCTGTCGATGGACAAGGGCACATCGACCAGGCTCTGGACGATCTCCATGGTCTGGACCAGCAGGCCGGGTTCGGTCTCGTTGGGATTGACCGAGGTGACGCCGGCATTGACATCAAGCATGGTGGCGCCGGCGGCGACCTGTTCCAGCGCATCCTTCCGCACGGTCTCGAAATTGCCCTCGATCATCTCGGCGGCGAGTTTCTTGCGTCCTGTCGGGTTGATGCGTTCGCCGATCACGCAGAAAGGCTGATCAAAGCCGATGATCACTTCTTTGGTGGCGGAGGCGACGATGGTACGGGTCATGTTCGGTCCTTCGGTGAAGACATAAAGATTTGCTTATATCGTTATAGAGATTTGGCGGCGAGTGCAAGTCTCGAAGCTCATTCCTGTGTGTCGCTGTCGCCGGCTGCGCCGGCCATTTCATGCAACAGGTGCTTTGGCTTTTCGAGAATTTCCTCGAGGCGCTCGGCCACCAGCTGATCGACGGGATTGGGTTCCTTCCGCCAGGGCCTGCGGCCCTTGAGGACGCCGGATTCATGCACGATTTCTGCGACAAACTCTTCCTGCCGGTACGCCATGACGTGGATGCCCGAAACGCCTTCGATTTCCTTGACCTCGTTGATGATGTCGATGCACAGGCGCTTGCCTTCCTGTTTCTGGTCCGCTGCGCCTTCCAGGCGCTTGATGACGTCGTCGGGAATGTGCACGCCGGGCACATTGGAGCGCATCCATTTCGCGGTCTTCGCCGAGGCCAGCGGGCCGACGCCGCACATGATGAAGCACTCCTTGTCGAGCCCCATGTCGCGGACCTGCTGCATGTATTTCCTGAACATCGGTACGTCGTAGCAATACTGGCTCTGGACGAACTGGGCTCCGGCGGCGATCTTCTTGGCGAGCCGGTGCGGACGGAAATCATGCGGCGGGGCGAAGGGGTTGATCGCGGCTCCGAGGAATACGGTTGGCGGGCTGGTGAGCTTGCGGCCGGAAAGGAACTTGGAATTGTCGCGCATGATGCGGATGGTTTCGAGCAACGACATGCAGTCGAGATCGAACACCGGTTTGGCGCCGGGCTGGTCACCGGCCTGCACACCGTCACCGGTCAGGCACAGGATGTTCTGCACCCCCATTGCCGACGCACCGAGCACATCGCCCTGAATGGCAATGCGGTTCTTGTCACGGCAGGAGATCTGCAGGATCGGGGCGTAACCCATGCGCGTGAGCAGTGCGCAAATTCCCACCGATGACATATGCGCATTGGCGCCGGATGCGTCGACCGCGTTGATGCCGTCGACCCAGCCGTCAAAGATCGCCGCGCGCTCATAGACATCGTGCGGATTGGCGCTGTCGGGCGGGTTAAGTTCCGCGGTGACGGCGAATTCGCCGCGGCGCAGGATGCGCTCGAGCCGCCCAAGCGAAGAATGGCCGGGCAACGGCTCCAGCAGGGCGCTGGGGTCATGCGGATTGGTATCGGGCTGGGTCATTGCGCGGCACCCTGGGAAATAGCCGCTTCGCGTTCGGCTGCGGCGGCAGCCGTGACGCGGAGCCAGGAGGAGGTCTCGCGCAGCGACTGATCGACCGGTTTCTGCACCGCGAGAATATTGTCGCGGCCGTTCATCTTCTGGGCACCGGACCAGGCCTGGACCCAGACACAGGGCATGTCGGGCTCGACCTCGCAATGGCCGTTGGCACGGACCCCGCCGCAGGGACCGTTGCGCAGCTGCTTGGGGCAATTCATCGGGCAGGACATGCCGGTTGAAGACAGGGCGCACTGACCGCACATGCGGCAATCGAAAAGGAACCCCTTGGTGTGCTTCTCGATGAACTTGATCGGCCCTTCGGCGCGTTCGTAGCCGATCGCCTTCCACAATGGATGCAGCCTGAGAAACATCTCGGCAAAATGGGCGTAGAACCATTCCAGCGCCCTGGCGTGACGCACCGACCACAACCGGATGGCAAAGCTTCGGGCCTTGCGGCCGGTCGCCGAGACGCCCGACGGCTTGTAGGACGTCTTCTGCACGGCCTTCTTGTTCAGGCTTGCCTGGGTCGGTGTCGTCGGTTGGTCAGCCATGGCTCTCCCTGCCTCCGCCCTTGACCAGGGCGACCAGACGCTCCTTGTCGTAGGCTGCTTCAAGCTCCGCCGTCGCCTTGTCGGCTTCGGCTTCCAGATCATCGGAGACTTCAACCGGATCCGCCCGCCGCCATTCGGCCAGGTAATCGTCGGTCTCGGCAGCGCCGGTCCGCATGGCGCACATGTCGATCGCTTCGGTGAATCGAAGCGACAGCTCCCGCTTGGCGGTCGCGCGTCCCTTCTTGATGATCACCTGGGCGGGAATGTCGCGCCAGTAGACGACGATTCGGTTGGCCATTTGAGGTCTCCTTGACAGTTACAATGCGCATGGGAATTTCTGACAGCTTCGCTCACGACGACGCGCGGCACGTCAAAAACGACCTGCATGATACGGGGGATATTTTGGATGGGGCCGCGGGTCAAACCGCTCGGGCCGATGACTACCAGACGCGCTTGAACAACCCGGTGATGAGATAGGTCCAGATCGGGGGGTGAAAGCGCTGTACCGATGGCAGATTGCTGGGCCGGGTTTGCAGATTGCCGCTCAAGGCGTCCACGACCGCGCGCACGGCGATGTCGCGCGAGCCAGCGGCCATGGCGAGCGAATCGGTCAGCAGGGTCTCGCGTGGATCGGGCTTCATGAAGGCCTGGTAAAGGGTGCCGCCGGTGTCAACGCCGGCATCGACCAGATGCACGGTGGTGCCGTAATTCTCGTGGTCGCCGGTGGCACGGGCCCACCAGCCGCCAGCAAGTCCGCGGTACTTCGGATTGATGCCGGAGTGGTAGTTGATCACCGGGCAGGGGATAGCCGCAAGCGTCGCTTTCGACAGCATCCGGCATCCGGCCAGGAAGACGAGATCAGGTTGTCTTGCTGCGATCAGTTCCAGGCAGTCGCGTCCGTTGGCGGAAGAGACGCGGGTGACCGGGATTTCGGGCAAGAGTTCGGGCTGAGCGCCGCTGGTGGTGATGATCTCGTTGCTTCGCCTTTGTGCGAAACGCTTGCCAAAGCGGGAAATCACCATGGTTCCGAACTGGCCTGCGGTTTGGAACCATCCGACCCGGCGCGCCCGGCGCCTTAGAAAGAGACTTTTGGATTCAGGCTGTTCCAGCAAGACTTCGAGGTTGTCGAAGCGGTTCGCCAGGGCGTTGACGATGACCCAGGCATAGCTTCCGCCTGCCGTGATAACGATGATCTTGTTCTGACTTGTCATGATGATCCCACCCTGCTGAGCTCACAGCATAGCCCGGCCGGGGTTAAGATCCGGCTACAGCGCCGCCCATCCAATCGGATGCGCAAAGGTCGCTGTAACGCTGTGAAACGATGCATGTACGTTATCGTTCAGGTGAATCCATTTGAACGCGACATGCATCAGCGACGAACACGATGCGATCAGGATAGCGATCTTACCGGGCGAACGGCGGCAGGTTCTTCCGGATCAGAAAATGTGCATCAGGAATGCGCCCGTGGCTGTGACCACGAAACCGGCGACGGCGAAGGAAACCACGCCGGCCAGAGCGCCGAGAGCCAGGCAATTGCCGTCGCGCTCGGTGTGGGCGACGCCGAGAATGGCGACGGCAAAGGCCGGCAGCCAGTTGCCGAAGGGGATCGGCAGGACACAGGTAATACCCAAGAGCAGGGCAAAGATCCCGAACAACCGCTCGCGGATTGGTCCACCCAGAGGCCAGTTGCGTGGCCGCACCCAGTTTTCGGCGCTGCGCAACCAGGGAGAAACCCGGGTCACCATGCGCTGGAAGGTGGCGCGGTCAATCGTGTAGTTGGCGAGGGCGCGGGGCAGCCAGACCTTCTGGTAGCCGATCACCATCTGCCACGCGACGAACACCATCGGCAGGCCGAGCACCATGGTGGCGCCGGGTGGCAGCGGAATGAGATTGGGGAGCGCAAACACCAGGAGAAATGCGCCGAAAGAACGGTCATCGAGCGCATTGGCGATTTCGCGCATGCTGACACGTTCACCGGCATCCCGCGCCAGGCGTTCAAGAAGCTCCGAAAGCTTTTCGGGATGCTTGCGCGTGCCGGCAGTGATGCCGGGAACGGTGACGGCGGCGGAATGGTGAATCACTGCGGGGTTCCTGAATGACGACAGGTTCTCATCTAAGCACGGATTGCTTAAAAATTGTGGCAATAATGCTCCTGCTGCGAGACCGGAAAAATATATTTGCGTTAACGAATTGATCCGCCGGGCTCGAATGGCTGACGGGCGCTATTTCCCGCTCATTTCCCGGATGTCTTACAGCGGCGCCAGCGCTGTGGCGAGCTCGCCATAGCCGGTAAATTGGCGTTCATAGCGCAGACCTAGTCGCTCGGCCGCAGCCCGGGCTCTTGCTTCCAGCTCGGGGTCATCGGTCTGGGCGAGGTACAGCGCGCGTTCGTAATGGGCGAAATAGGTCTCCCGCAATTCGGGAAAGCGGTCCAGCCCAAGCGGGCGTATCAGGAAAGTCTCGAAATGCCGGGCCAGGAAGTCAGTGATGAAAAAGGTGGTCATCATGTCGTCGCCGGCAGCTTCGAACGCCTGATTGCCGAGGTAGAAGGAGAAGCAGTGCGGGCCTTCGATCCGCTCAACGCCATGGGCGGCGCAAACCTTGTCGAGCTCACCGCCGGTGCCGCAATCGGCATAGCCGATGAAAATATGCTCATAGCCCTCATCGCGGGCCTTTCTAATGGCACGATCCACTGCGGGCGCGATTTTGTCCGGATGGTGGTGATAGTTTGCGTCGATGCATTTGAGGTCGACATGGTCATGTCCAAGCTGACGATTGACCGCCAAAACCTCGCGACCGATCATTCCGCAGGCGATCACCCGGACCTTTTTCCGGAATTGCCTTTCTGGAACTGATCTCTCCGTCATGATCACGCCTTTGAACCGGGCAAGTAACGCAGTACCGCCATCCGTCCGGTGCGTTTCGGAAGGCGTCATGCCCCGATAGCGCGGCCGTCCTGAGTGTTGCCCGGGCAGGATAGAAGGCGTGAGGCAAGACGTAAAGCAAGCGGCCATGCCGGACGAGCGAGCCCGAAGCAGCGGCTAACACGGGCCACCGCAGCGCTACTCCAACAGCTCCCACCGAGACTGATCAGGCACCGGCGAGGCTGTTGTGACGGCGCTTGATGAGTTCCTTGGCGGTCTCGACCGCAACAGCGGCATCGCGGCAATAGGCGTCCGCCCCCACGGCCTTGCCGAATTCCTCATTGAGGGGCGCACCGCCGACGAGCACGATGAAGTCGTCGCGGATGCCTTTCTCCTTCATCGTGTCGATAACCACCTTCATGTAGGGCATGGTGGTGGTGAGCAGGGCCGACATGCCGAGGATGTCGGGCTGCTCGCGCTCGATTGCCTCGATGTATTTCTCGACCGGATTGTTGATGCCCAGGTCGATGACGTCGAAGCCGGCACCTTCCATCATCATGCCGACCAGGTTCTTGCCGATGTCGTGGATGTCGCCCTTGACGGTGCCGATAACCATCTTGCCAAGCTTGGGAGCTCCGGTTTCGGCCAGGAGCGGGCGCAGGATGAACATCCCTGCCTTCATCGCATTGGCGCTCATGAGCACTTCAGGAACAAACAGAATGCCGTCGCGGAAATCCTCGCCAACGATGCGCATGCCTTCGACCAGGGCCTGGGTCAGGACGTCGTAGGGAGTCCAGCCGCGTTCGAGAAGGATATTCGTGCCTTCCTCGATTTCTTCCTTGAGTCCGTCATACAGATCGTCATGCATCTGCTGGACAAGTTCATCATCGGAGAGTTCGGACAGGATGATTTCTTCGTCAGACATCGGTTTCTCCCTTGAATGCTCCCGTCCGGCGGTTCGGCGCACCAGACCCATTCTGCATAGCGATATAGATGATTGTTTGCAAAAAGTTCCTTGAATGCGACGCACATGCCGGAAATTGCGACGGGGTGCGGTTTATCCGATATTCATGCTGCGCCAAGGCTTGGCGCTCAGAGGAATGTGCGGGGACGGGTTTTGACTAGCATGGAATGACCGGCGTGATGGTGCGCCGGCCAAGAATGAGCAGGCTTTTCATGGCGCAATCAGACATGCTTACCACACCCGAACTGGCTCAGGATGCAGCACCGGAAGCGGCCGCAGGACGCCGCGGCAGAGGCGCTGCGGCCCGGCGGGCGCAGCGCTCCGGCGGCGGCCCCGGCCTGTCGATGCCGTTTATCACCCGCAAACTCGGCACGTATGAGGTGCTGGACGAAGAAGGCCTGAGCCTGATCGAACGCAATGCCGACACGATTCTCGAGGAAATCGGGATCGAGTTTCGCGACGATGCCGAGGCGCTGGCGCTGTGGCGCGAAGCCGGCGCGGATGTGAAGGGAGAGCGGGTCCGGTTTCCCAAAGGGCTGTGCCGCGAGCTTTTGAAGGCCGCCCCTGAAGTGTTCACCCAGCATGCGCGCAATCCGGCGCGGTCAGTCCAGATCGGCGGCAAGGCGACGGTTTTTGCACCGGTCTACGGCCCGCCCTTCGTCCGCGATCTCGATGGCGAGCGGCGCTATGCGACGATCGAGGATTTCCGCAATTTCGTGAAGCTCGCCTATATGGCGCCGTCGTTGCACCATTCCGGCGGTACTGTCTGCGAGCCGGTCGACGTGCCGGTCAACAAGCGCCATCTCGATATGGTCTACAGCCACATGAAATACAGCGACAAGCCATTCATGGGCTCGGTGACCGCACCCGAACGGGCCGAAGACACGATCGAAATGTGCAAGATTTTGTTCGGCGCCGAGTTCGTTGACCAGAATTGCGTCACGCTCAACCTGATCAACGCCAACTCCCCGATGGTGTTTGACGAGACCATGGTGGGTGCGCTCAAGGTCTATGCCCGCAACAATCAGGCCTGTGTGGTTTCGCCGTTCATCCTTGCCGGCGCGATGAGCCCGGTGACGGTGGCGGGCACGCTGACCCAAATCCTCGCGGAAGTGCTTGCGGGTGCCGCCTTCACCCAGCTTATCCGTCCCGGTGCGCCGGTGCTGTTCGGAACATTCGCGGCCTCGATTTCGATGCAGTCGGGTGCACCGACCTTCGGAACGCCTGAACCCGCACTGGTGTCCTACGGTGCTGCGCAGCTGGCGCGGCGGCTGAAGATACCGTTCCGTACCGGCGGATCGTTGTGTGGCTCGAAAGTGCCTGACGCGCAGGCGGCACACGAAAGTGCCTCGACGCTCAACATGACGCTGCTGGCGGGCACCAACTTCGCACTGCATTCGGCCGGATGGCTGGAAGGCGGGCTGGTCAGCTCCTATGAAAAGTTCATGATCGATGTCGATCAGCTCGGCATGCAGCAGCGCTTTGCTGAAGGGGTTGACCTGTCGGAAACCGGGCAGGCGCTGGACGCCATTGCCGAAGTCGGTCCGGGCAACCATTATCTCGGTTGCGCGCACACGCAGGCCAATTTCCAGCAGGCGTTCTATCGCTCGTCGCTGGCTGACAACAATTCCTATGAACAATGGCTGGCCGAGGGCGAAAAGCGCATCGAGGAGCGGGCTCGCGGCCTTTGCCGGTCGTGGCTCGACAGCTATGTGGCACCGGAGCTCGATCCGGCAATCGACGAGGCGCTGCTGGCCTTTATCGCCGAGCGCAAGGATTCAATGCCAGACGCCTTTACTTGAACACAGCCCGGAACAGCCAGGGAGACAGGCGGGCAGGACAGGGTGGCGGGCCTTATTCACAAGGAGGTCTGGCGCTCTGCGTTCAAGGAGCGTAGCGGCGATCGGGGGCAGGGTGAATAACCAGCCGCATAATGCTGCGGTTGCGGCGGCACTGGAACCCTCTGGTCTGCAGCCGCGGGGATGGTTGGCGCCGGATGAGACTTCGGCGCCACGTCTTGCTAGCGGAAAGACTGCCAAAGCCATTTGCCTGGTGGGGCATGGTGGTGGCAGGTTCTGGCCGGTGTTTCGGGCCTGGCACAGAAAGTATCCGGACATTGCCGATCCGCTTGATGCCTGGTCGAAGGCAGTCCTTGAACCTGTCGCGGCCTTGCTGGGCGGGGAGGCGGTTTTTCCATCCGACCGGCCCTGGCAGCCATTTCAGCAATGGGCGATGGCCGCCGAACGCCTGAAGCCGTCACCACTCGGGCTACTGATCCATCCGCATTACGGGCTCTGGCACGGCTATCGCGGTGCGATCCTGTTCGCAGGAGCGCGGAGGGATGATGCGCCGTTCACAAGCGCCGGGATGACGGAACCGCAGCCAATGGTCGTTCACCCCTGTGATGCTTGCAGCGACAAGCCTTGCCTGTCCGCGTGTCCAGTCGGGGCTTTCAGCCTCTCCGGCTTTGCGGTCTCCGACTGCCGCACGTTTGTAAAGACCGAGGCCGGTACGACAACATGCATGGGCTCGGGCTGCCTGGCGCGGGATGCCTGCCCGGTCGGTCGCGAGTATCGTTATGGTCCCGAACAGATCCGCTTCCACATGGCAGCATTCGTCTAGGCGTCAGCAGTTACGGCGCAGGCCCGGGGCAGGCTCGGGGCAGGCGCAAAAAGAAGGCCGGTGCGTGAGCGTCGGCCTTTTGGTGTATGGGCGAATCTTGTTTCAGCCGCGACGGCCGCGGCGTTCGCGGGTCGGGGCAGGGCTGTCGGCGGCGACCGCGTTGCGCATCGGGCCGATGCGCTCGACGATGGTTTCCACCGTTGGGCGCTGGGCCTTGATGTGGCTGTCAACGGCCTCGCGCATGGCGGCAAGGTGGTTGCAGGACGTGCCGCAGCAGCCGCCGATGATACGGGCGCCTGCGTCGATGGCGAGACGCGCATAGTCCGCCATCAAAGGTGGGGTGCCGGAATAGTGGATCTCGGCGCCCCTGAATTCCGGAATGCCGCAATTGCCCTTGACCACGACGATCGCCTCGGGATCGGCGGCGGTCATGTCGAGCAACGACGACAGAATGTCGGAAGCGCCGACGCCGCAATTGGCACCGACCGCAAACGGGCCGTCGCCGATATCGCTGGCAATCGAATGAATGTCCCGCGGGTGCACGCCCATCATGGTCTTGCCGGCTGTGTCGAAGGAGCCGGTGTAAACGTAAGGAAGGCCGCAGCGCACGGCCGCTTCCGCAGCGGCACGGATCTCGTCGCGCGCCGACATGGTCTCGATCCATGCGACGTCGACGCCACCGGCCTTGAGCCCTTCGATCTGTTCAACGAAGGAGGCGACCGCATCTTCGTAGGTCATGGCACCCAGCGGCACCAGAAGATCTCCGGTCGGGCCGACGGAGCCGCCAACAATGATCTTTCGCGGTGCCTTGTCGGCAACGGCACGGGCGATCTCGGCCGCCTTCTTGTTGAGCGCGAAGACCCGGTCGTCGGCCTGGTGCAGCTTGAGCCGGTTGCGGGTGCCGCCGAAACTGTTGGTCAGAATGATGTCGGAGCCTGCATCGACAAAGTCCTGATGCAGTTTGGTGATCTTCTCGGGCGCCGTCTCAAGCCACAATTCCGGCGCCTCGCCGGATTCCAGCCCCATGGCAAACAGGTTGGTGCCGGTGGCGCCATCTGCGAGCAGAACGCCTTTTTCAGCCAGCAGGTCGGCAAGCGGGTTGGATACGGGCATACAAATCTCCTGTGATGTTGCATGTCGTATAAAGATATCTTTATGTCATTGCAATAGACCGGATGCCCGACGACGGAAAAACCCCGCGGGCAGGTGGCTGCCCGCGGGGTTCGTGTCTGGCTGAGTCAGCCTGTGGCTGCCGGATGAAGGCTGCGGTCAGGCTGCGGTTTCGTGATCGACAGGCGTAACCATGGCAGAGATGACATCGTGAATGTCCAGTGCGCCTACCGGCTTGCCTTCCCGATCGATGACATGTGCCATCGAAACATTGCTGTCGGTCATCTTCTTGGCCGCAACCTCAAGCACGGTTCCCTTCCTGACCGGCATGCCCTGGGGTTCGCCAGACAGGGGTGTCATCACCATGTCGACCGAGATCACCCGGCCGCGATTGACCTCGCGCACGAAGCTGGAGATGTACTCGTCGGCCGGTCGCAGCACGATTTCCTGCTTGGTGCCCTGCTGGACCACTTCGCCATCGCGCAGGATGGCAATGCGATCGCCGAGCCGCAACGCCTCGTCCAGATCGTGGGTGATAAAGACCACGGTCTTGCGGATTTCCTTCTGCAGATCGAGAAGCACGCTCTGCATGTCCATGCGGATCAATGGATCGAGGGCTGAGAAGGCTTCGTCCATCAGAAGGATCGGTGCATCATTGGTCAGGGCGCGCGCGAGACCGACGCGCTGCTGCATTCCGCCGGAAAGCTGGTTCGGATAATTGTCCTCGAAACCATCCAGGCCGACGCGGGAGATCCAGCGCCGGGCATGTTCCTCCTGTTGCTTGCGCGGGATGCCCTGGATTTCAAGGCCGTACACCGAGTTTTCGAGGACGGTGCGGTGAGGCAGAAGCGCGAATTTCTGGAAAACCATCGCCGTTTTGTGACGGCGGAACTCGCGCAGTTCGGTCTCGTTCATCTTCACCACATCCTCGTCGCCGACGATGACTTCGCCCGCAGTCGGGTCGATCAACCGGTTGATGTGGCGGATCAGCGTCGACTTCCCGGAGCCTGACAGGCCCATGACGACCTGAATGCCGCCGCCGGGCATATCGATGTTGATGTCCTTGAGACCGAGCACATGATTGTGCTTCTCGTTGAGTTCGGACTTGGTCATGCCGCCCTTGACGGCGTCGACATAGTCTTCCGGGTTTGATCCGAAAATCTTGTAGAGATTCTTGATCGAAATGCCGATCCCGGTGTGTTGCTCAGCCATGGACCACCTCCGTATGGCGTTGAAGCCGCTTGCCATAGGCCTGGCTGGCACGGTCGAAGATGATGGCAACGCCGACGATCGCGAGACCGTTGAGCACGCCGAGGGTGAAATACTGGTTGTTGATGGCCCTGAGCACCTGCTGGCCCAGGCCCTGGACCCCGACCATAGAGGCAACGACGACCATGGCGAGCGCCATCATGATGGTCTGGTTTATGCCTGCCATGATGGTCGGCAGAGCTAGCGGCATCTGCACGTTCTTGAGCCGCTGCCAGCTGGACGAACCGAATGCATCCGCAGCCTCGAGCACATCCACGTCAACCAGTCGAATGCCCAGATTGGTGAGGCGTATAATGGGGGGGATGGCGTAGATGATGACGGCGATCAGGCCGGGAACCTTGCCGATGCCGAAAAGCATGATCACCGGGATGAGATAAACGAAGCTTGGCATCGTCTGCATGATGTCGAGGATGGGATTGACCACGCTCTGAACGCGGTTGGAACGCGACATGCCGATACCGATAGGTATGCCGAAAATGATGGCCAGCACGGTTGCGACGAAGGTCATGGCGATCGTCTTCATCGTGTCTTCCCACATGCCGAACAGGCCGATGACGATCAGCACGACAACCGAGCTCAGCGTGATCTTCCAGGAGCGGCTTGCGATCCAGACCAGAAAGGCAACAATACCCAGGATCAAAGGCCAGGGCATATCGGTCATGAAATTTTCGGAATTGATCAGGAACCATTTGACCGGCTCGAACAGCAGTTCGATCGATTCACCATAGGCTCGTGTAAACTCGCGAAAGGCGCCATCCACCGTCAGGCGAATGTTGCGCAAGGTACTTGTTCCCAGGTCGGGAAACTCGATCAGCCATTCCATTGGCCCACCCCCTGTCATTTCTTTTCATTGGTCTTGCCGGCATGGGCTGCCGGAAAAGGAAGGGGCGGTTTGAAACCGCCCCTTGGATGTTCACGGGATCAAAGGGCTGCCTTGATCTTTTCTGCAACTTCCGGGGAAACCCACTCACCCCAGACGTCCTCGCTGTTTTCGAGGAAGTAATAGGCTGTGTCCTCACCGGTTGCCTGGTTTGCGTCTTTCCAGGCCAGCAGCCCGTTGACGGTCTCGTTGGACCAGGAGCGGCTCTTGAGGTAGTCGAGAGCCGGACCAGCGCGCTTGGCGAAGGAATCGGTCACCACGGTGTAGACTTCCGACTTCGGCCAGGCGTTCTTCTGCGGGTCTGCGCATTCGGCATCGACCATGCAGCTGTCCCACGCGGCCTTGTCGAACTCGGCGTTGAAGCCGAGCAGGGTCATCGGATAGTTGCCGAGAATGGCGGTCGGCGCCCAGTAGTAGCCGAGCCAGCCTTCTTCCTTGCCGTAGGCATTGGCGATCGAGCCGTCGAGACCTGCAGCGGACCCGGAGTCAACCAGGACGAAGCCCTTTTCCTCGGCATCGTGTGCGCGGAAGAAGTTGGCGGTCGTGATCTGGCAGTTCCAGCCCGACGGGCAGTTGTAGACCGCGCCCTTGGACGGATCTTCCGGAGCCGGGAACAGGTCCGGGCGGGCCAGCGCGTCGTCGATGGTCTTGATGTCGGGGTTGGCGTCGGCGATGTATTTGGGGATCCACCAGCCTTCAACGCCGCCGTCCGACAGAGATTCCGCCGCATAGACCAGACGGCCTTCATCGACAGCCTTGTCGAGCGGCTCGCGCACCGCGTTGATCCAGGCCTCGGGCGCGACGTCAGGCTCGCCCTTTTCCATCATCGAGGTCAGTGTCGGCATGGTGTCGCCGGGAACGAGTTCGACGTCGCAGCCATAACCCTCGGACAGGATGATGTTGTCGATGTTGGCCAGAACCTCGGCGGATGCCCAGTTCATGTTGGCCACGGTGACGCGGCCGCATTCGCCATGCGATTCAGCCTGAGCGACGCCGGCAAAGCCTACGAGGCCAGCTGCAAGGACGGTGGAAGCGAGAAGCTTCTTCATAGGTAAGACCTCCCAGTCTTGTTGCTGCAGTGATAATTTCGTTGTTCGGCGGATCCGGTCACTGCTGTTTGCCGGATGCCGATGGAATTGAAGGCCCGTCGCCGTGTTGGCCGTCGAGAACCACACCATACGCCTTTTACGGCGCACAAGCGACGTCAAGCGGCGCAAACGCATCCTGCAGACTTCGGCCACAGGGTTTTTGCCGTTTAAAAAGCCGCCTTTAAGGGTAAGGACTTGGCCAAAGAAATCAACTGCGGCAATGAGAAATCGTAAATTGCCCCAGGCGTCGGTGGTGCGTCGCGTCATGGTTTTGCGGGCGCAGCAAATAAAATGCGTGATTCATAAAAGTTTAGGGTTTCAATAACTCTCCGGTAACGATGTCCGGGTTACATCTACTTCCACGGCGGGGGACAACCGCCGACCATTCCGGATCAGGTATTGCGTACCGGAGTGCCGCGACCCTCGCGCGTATTTGTGAGGGCGTCAGAGTATTTGGCAGGCCGCTTGTATCGTTTGATGCAGGCGGCCTTCGCATTTCAGCGGTCAGGCAAAGAAAAAGGCCGGATGAATGTCTCACCCGGCCTCGTTCCGGGCGGTTAACCCGGCGAATAACTTTGTGTCGTGTCTTCAGTGTCCAGTAAGGCTGCGGAAGAAGCTCTTGAGAACGCCGTCACGGCGCTTCCTGGCGGGCTGCCGGCCGGGAACTTCATTGTTCCATGCGATCTGAACGCGGTTGGCGGAATTGTAAACGTAAAGCATCGCAATGCCCTTTCGGTCTGGTGTTGATGACGTTTCAATGGCCACTGCCATCTGTCGCAGCACTATGCCGATCTGACGGAATGCGATGCATTAAAACCGCCGCGGCGTGTCGCAAATCAGATGCCGAATAAAGAAATCTGCGCAATTTTTGAAACAGGGTTTCCACGGGGTTAACAGCCGGGCTTCAAACCGCTTTCGATCGTCGCATTGCAATGCTATCGACGGGCCATGACACAGGCATTGATGTTTCAGGGGACGGGGTCGGATGTGGGCAAGACCGTGCTGGTCGCGGGCTTCTGCCGGCTGGCTGCCAATCACGGGCTGAAGGTGCGGCCGTTCAAGCCGCAAAACATGTCCAACAATGCCGCCGTCGCCGACGATGGCGGCGAAATAGGCCGCGCGCAATGGCTGCAGGCGCTGGCCTGCCGGGTGCCCGCCAGCGTGCACATGAACCCGGTTCTGCTCAAGCCGCAGTCGGAAACCGGCTCGCAGGTTGTCGTGCAGGGCAAGGTGTTCGGCCAGGCGCGCGGACGCGACTACCAGAAGCTCAAGCCGAAGCTGATGGCGGCGGTTCTGGACAGTTTTGCCCGTGTCGCGGAAGGCGCCGATCTGGTGCTGGTCGAGGGGGCAGGTTCGCCGGCTGAGATCAATCTGCGTGCCGGCGACATCGCCAATATGGGATTTGCGACCTCTGCGGGTGTGCCGGTGGTGCTGGTGGGCGACATTGACCGCGGCGGGGTGATCGCCTCGGTGGTGGGAACCCACACCATCCTGCCCGACGAGGACAGGTCGATGATCGCCGCTTATCTGATCAACAAGTTTCGCGGCGATGTCAGCCTGTTCGATGACGGAATCACGTCTATCGGCGCCTTCACCGGATGGCCGTGCCTGGGTGTCGTACCCTGGCTGAATGCGGCGGCGCGGTTGCCGGCAGAAGATTCGGTGGCGCTGGAACGACTGGTGCGGGGGGAAGCGCGGGCGCTGAAGATCGCGGTGCCGGTGCTGTCACGGATTGCCAATTTCGACGATTTCGATCCACTCAGGGCCGAGCCCGAGGTGGAACTGGTTTTTGTCCGGCCAGGCGAGCGGGTGCCCGCAGACGCAGGTCTGGTGATCCTTCCAGGCTCGAAATCGACGATCTCCGATCTCGCCGATTTCCGGCGCCAGGGCTGGCATGCCGATCTCGAAGATCACCGGCGCCGGGGTGGCCGGATCATCGGAATCTGCGGCGGTCTACAGATGCTGGGGCGGATGGTGCGCGACCCGCACGGGATCGAGGGAGGTGAAACAGCCGCCGAGGGGCTCGGGTTTCTCGACATCGAGACCGAAATGGTGCCGGAAAAGACCGTTCGCAACATCAGGGCCCGCTCGGCGGAGTTTGATGTCGCGCTGTCAGGTTACGAAATCCATCTCGGGATCAGCAAGGGAGCTGATGCTGCCCGGCCGATGACGATTCTCGATGGCCGGCCGGACGGGGCGGTGTCGCCCGATGGCCGGGTCTCGGGGACCTATCTGCACGGTCTGTTCGATTCGGATGAATACCGTGCAAGGCTGCTGGCTGAATTCGGCATTCGTGGCGGCGAAAGCAATTACCGGGCTGATGTCGACAGAGCGCTGGACGAGATCGCCGAAGACCTGGACCGTCTGGTGGGGTTCGAGCAGCTGATGTGCACATCCGCATTGATCGGTCGTTGACAGATCGGAGGATGGCGCAGTCTCGATTGACAGGCTGTCGCACCAGGCCTATCAGTTGAAGTCCGAATGGTTCCAGAAAGCCGAACAGGTTTTCCGGATCAAAAGGGAATGCGACGAGATGGACCCAAACAGGGCATCTTTATCGCAGCCGACCCCGCGACTGTAGAGCGGTTAGGCGAATGTCACCGGGCCCGGGAGGCCAGGGTGGCGGAAGACAATGGTGTCTCGCCGTCATCTTGAAGCTACGGACCGGACGAGCCACTGACGTGGCGGCATGATCAATCGGCGCGGACGCCTCTTTGTCTACGAATCGTCCCGTTTTCATGACCGCCATCACGTTGGGAAGGCCGGCATTTGCTGACGTCGACGGCAACGTCGACACGACCCGCGAGCCAGGAGACCTGCCATTCGCACCGGTTGAGAGCCGGACCTCCGGAAGAAAGATCTTCCGGAGCCACTCACGGAGGTTGTCATGTCTGCTCATACTCAAACCCATTCCCTGACCGATCGCGTCGGCGCCCGCACCGTCGCCGGGCTGATGGCGCTGGTCTTCGGTTCGATCCTGGTGTTCGGAGTTGGTCTCGCCAATTCCCATACGCTGCACGATGCAGCGCACGACACCCGTCATTCCTATGGCTTTCCCTGCCACTAAGGGGTAGATCTCATGATTGTCAGATTGCTCCTGGCGGCTCTGGCCGCCGGGCTGATAGCCGGTATGGCAATGACGCCCGCCCAATATGTCAAAACGATTCCCTTGATCATGCAGGCCGAAGCCTACGAGGATACCGAGGGTCACTCACATGATGCCAGCGAAGCAGGCGCTGCGCATGAGCATTCGGGAGACTCGGTGCTCGGTTTCGGCCGGTTCTGGGATACCGTTCTCGCCAATCTGGTCGCCGGCGCAGGCTTCGCGCTGATGCTCGCCGCCGTGGCGCTGATCATGGGCGTGGAACTGCCCGCCGGGCGCGAGGCGATCATGCGTGGGCTGCTGCTCGGCGCAGGGGCGTGGTTCTGCGTCCAGCTTGCGCCCTCGATCGGCCTGCCGCCCGCCGTTCCCGGATTTCCCCATGCCGATATTGGCGATCGCCAGAGCTGGTGGATGATCACGGTTGCGGCTTCCGCGGTGGGGCTGTGGTGCCTGGTGATGCGGCCAGAGTGGGTTGTGAAGGCGCTGGGGCTCGTGATCATTATCGCACCGCATGTCTGGGGGGCACCTGTTCCCGGAGACCTGTCGAGCGAGGTGCCGGCCTATATCGCATCGGCCTATGCGGCTGCGTCGCTGGCAACCACACTGTTTTTCTGGCTGCTGCTTGGCGGATTGCTGGGTTATTTCCTGTCGCGGGTTCCCGAGGAAGCTGCGGCGTGAGCAGCCGCCTGCCACCGGTTACGCTGGTGCTGGGCGGCGCCCGTTCGGGCAAATCCGCCTTTGCCGAGAAACTGGTGGAGCCGGCGTCTTCGGAGCGGCTCTATCTGGCGACCGGCCGAGCCTGGGATGACGAAATGCGGAACCGTATTTCCTCGCATCAGGCGCGGCGCGGCCAGGGATGGAAGACCGTCGAGGCACCGGTGAAGCTTGCTGAGGCGCTTGTGGCCAATGCCGGGGCAGACCGCCCGGTGCTGGTGGACTGCCTGACGCTGTGGGTGACCAATCTGATGCTGGGCGAGGAAGATCTGGATGTTGCCTTTGACGGACTTTGTGCGGCGCTGCCGGGGCTTCCAGCGCCGGTGGTCTTTGTTTCAAACGAGGTGGGGCTGGGCATTGTGCCCGACAACGCCGTGGCGCGGGCGTTTCGCGACCATGCCGGACGCCTCCACCAGAAAATTGCGGGCCTGGCCGATGAGGTTTATTTCGTCGCAGCCGGCCTGCCTCTCAAGATGAAGGGCTGACGCCATGATTGCTTCGAAAATTCCCGCCACCGTGATCACCGGCTTTCTGGGGGCCGGCAAGACCACACTGATCCGCCACATGCTGGCCAATGCCAAGGGCAAGCGGATTGCGCTGATCATCAACGAGTTCGGTGATCTGGGCGTTGATGGCGACGTGCTCAAGGGCTGTGGTGACGAGGTGTGCTCGGAAGACGACATCGTCGAGCTCAACAATGGCTGCATCTGCTGCACCGTGGCCGATGATTTCATCCCGACCATGGAACAGTTGCTGGCGCGCAAGGACCGGCCCGATCACATCGTGATCGAAACCTCCGGCCTTGCGCTGCCGCAGCCGCTGGTCGCTGCGTTCAATTGGCCCGGCATCAAGACACAGGTGACAGTTGATGGCGTCGTCACGGTGGTCGACAGCGCAGCTGTTGCCGCCGGGCGTTTTGCCCATGACCACGACAAGCTCGATGCGCAGCGCCTCGCCGACGAGGGTCTTGATCATGAAAGCCCGCTGGAAGAGTTGTTCGAGGATCAGCTTACGGCTGCTGACCTCATCATTCTCAACAAGGCGGATCTGATCGGAGCTGCGGAACTGGACGGTGTCCGGACCGGGATTGCCGGGCACCTCACGCGCAAGCCGGTTTTCGTCGAGGCGCGGCAGGGTGAAGTGGCGCCGGAAGTGCTGCTGGGCCTCGGCATCGGCACCGAGGACGACATCGCCAACCGCAAATCGCATCACGAGCTGCATCATGAGGATGGCCATGAGCACGACCATGACGAGTTCGAGAGTTTTGTCGTGACCCTCGGTCCGGTGGCAAACGCAGCGGCTTTTGCAGAAGGTCTGAAGAGCCTGATCGTCAGCCATGACATTCTGCGGCTGAAGGGTTTTGCAGATGTGGCCGGCAAGCCGATGAGGATGGTGGTGCAGGCTGTCGGCAGCCGCATCGACACCCATTTCGACCGGCCCTGGGGCACTGGCGAGACCCGCGAAACCCGCCTCGTTGTCATCGGCCTGCACGGAATCGATGAAGCCGCCATTCGGGACAGCCTGGCCGGGCTGACCGGATAAGCTCATGCATCTGCTCGTCGCACAGAAGGGAAGCTTGAGCGATGGCGATGAAGCCGTCGATCTCGGACAGAGCCCGGGCGACATCCTGTTTCTCAGTGCCGCCGACACCGAGCTTGCCAGCGTCGCCGCGGCACGGCAAAGCACAGGCCGGCTGAACTGGCGGCTGGCGAGTCTCAGTGATCTCAAGCATCCGATGTCGTTGGATACCTTCGTCGCCCGGATGGTGCCAAAGGCGAGGCTTATCATCGTGCGGGCGCTTGGCGGGGCAAGCTATTTTGCCTATGCGCTCGAAAGCCTGCATGCGGCGGCGTCCGCGCATGGCATCAGCCTGGCAGCACTGCCCGGCGATGACCGGCCCGATCCGGGGCTCGAACCGCTGTCAACGCTGGACCAGACTTCGCGCGACCGGCTCTGGGCCTATCTGACGGAGGGCGGCGCGGAGAATGCGCGCGGGTTGATAGACTATGCCGAAGCAATGCTGGACGGGGGCGAAAAACCGGCACCGGCGGCACCGCTGCTCAAGGCCGGGCTGTGGCATCCGCAGAAGGGCCATCCGGCACTGACCGATCTGAGCAAGGACTGGATCCCGGACGCACCCGTGGCAGCAATCTGTTTTTACCGGGCGCTGGTGCAGAGCGGTCAGACCGCGCCGGTGGCGGCTCTGTGCGAGGGATTGAAAGCCCGGGGCGTCAACGCGCTGCCGATTTTTGTCTCAAGCCTCAAGGACCCCGTGTCCGTTGGCACCGTGGAAGCGATTTTCGCCGATGTTGCACCGGATGTGGTTATCAATGCCACCGGGTTTGCGGTGTCGTCCCCAGGCGGGGCGACCAAAGGGACGGTGCTTGAATCGACCGGTGCGCCGGTGTTGCAGGCCGTGTTCGCTGGTGGCGGCCGCGAGGCCTGGGCCGGTTCCCAGCAGGGCCTGACCTCGCGTGATCTCGCCATGCATGTGGCCTTGCCCGAAGTCGATGGCCGGGTGCTGTCGCGGGCGGTTTCATTCAAGTCCGCGGCGCGTTTTGACAAGACGGTCGAAGCCAACATCGTCACCCATGCGCCGGAGCCGGACCGGGTGCAATTCGTGGCCGAACTGGCATCGCGCTGGGCGCGGCTAAGGCGGACACAGGCCGCTGATCGCCGGGTGGCAATTGTTCTGGCCAACTATCCCAACCGGGACGGGCGCATCGCCAACGGCGTCGGGCTCGATACGCCCGCGGGCACCATCGAGGTGCTCAAGGCCATGGCAGTAGCCGGTTATGTGACTGGTGAGCTTCCGGCTGACGGCGATGCGCTGGTGACAGCGCTGAAGGCCGGGCCAACCAATGCGATCCGCGATGATCGCAGCGGAGGGGTGCCGCTTTCGCTTGAGGCCTACAAGGCGTTTTTCGAAACACTCGATCCGAGTATTCGCGCGGCAGTAACCGAGCGCTGGGGCGCGCCGGAATCCGATCCGTTCTACCGCAACGGCGCATTCCATCTGGCGCTGCTGACCTTCGGCAATGTTGCAGTCGGCATCCAGCCGGCGCGCGGTTACAACATCGATCCCAAGGCCAGCTATCACGCGCCGGACCTTGTGCCGCCGCATGGCTATTTTGCCTTCTATGCCTGGCTGCGCCAACAGCTCGGCGTTCATGCCGTGGTGCATATGGGCAAGCATGGCAATCTGGAGTGGCTGCCGGGCAAGGCGCTGGCGCTTTCCAATGCCTGCTATCCGGAAGCGGTGCTTGGCGCGATGCCGCATGTCTATCCGTTCATCGTCAATGATCCGGGTGAGGGGACGCAGGCCAAGCGGCGGACGTCTGCCGTGATCATCGATCATTTGACGCCGCCGCTGACCCGGGCCGAAAGCTACGGGCCGCTCAAGGATCTCGAGGCGCTGGTCGACGAATATTACGAGGCTTCAGGGCATGATCCGCGGCGGCTGAAACTGCTCAAGGGTCAGATCCTCGACCTGGTGCGGGATATAGGGCTGGACAGCGATGCCGGCATCGCGGCCGGCGATGACGACGATCTGGCGCTTGAAAAGCTCGATGCCTGGCTGTGCGATTTGAAGGAAATGCAGATCCGCGACGGGCTGCACATTTTCGGCAAATCGCCGGAGGGCAGCCTGCTGACCGACCTCACGGTGGCGCTGGCGCGGGTGAGGCGCGGCGAGGCGCCGGGCGACGAGAGCTTGCAGCGGGCGATTGCGCGGGATGCGGGACTGTCCGGCCCAAATCCCTCCCCAACCCCTCCCCCCAAGGGGGAGGGGCTCGGTTCGGCGGGTGACGCGCATTCCGAAACAACTATCGACAACGGGAAATCCGGATTTCCTTCTGCGAAGGCGCGGCCGTCTAGCCGCTCCCCCTTGTGGGGAGGGGTTGGAGAGGGGACTCTCTTCGATCCCCTCGATTGTCCGATGGGTGAGCCGTGGACCGGCCCGAAGCCTACGATCCTGCAGTCCGTTTCCGCAGACCCTTGGCGGACGAATGGCGACACGGTGGAGCGGATCGAGTTGGCGGCGATCGAGCTGGTTTCGGGCCGTCTGGCGGTGCCGCAGGGATGGCTTGCGACGCGGGCGGTGATGGAAACCATCGAGACCTCGATCAGGCCCTCGGTCGAAGCATGCGGCGCGGCTGAAATCACGGGAATTCTGACGGCGCTCGATGGGCGGTTCGTCGCTCCCGGGCCTTCGGGGGCCCCGACCCGCGGGCGGCCTGATGTGTTGCCGACGGGACGGAATTTCTATTCGGTCGACAGCCGCGCGGTGCCGACGCCGGCCGCCTGGGAGCTGGGGCGGAAATCGGCGGAGTTGCTGGTAACACGGCACGTGCAGGATCAGGGTGAATGGCCGAGTTCGATGGCGCTGACCGCCTGGGGCACGTCGAACATGCGCACCGGCGGCGACGACATCGCCCAGGCCTTGGCGCTGATCGGGGCCAAGCCGGTGTGGGATCCGGCCTCGCGGCGGGTCACCGGTTACGAGATCATTCCGCTGGCGATGATGAACCGGCCGAGGGTCGACGTGACCCTGCGGATATCGGGCTTTTTCCGCGATGCGTTTCCCGACCAGATCGCGCTGTTTGACCGGGCGGCGCGTGCGGTGGCTGCGCTTGAGGAAGACGAGGCGGACAATCCGCTGGCTGCGCGGGCACGCATGGAAACTGCACGGCTGATTGAATCCGGTATGTCCGAGACCGAAGCGCTGCGCCGGAGTTCGTTCCGCGTGTTCGGCTCGAAACCGGGGGCTTATGGTGCGGGATTGCAGGCTCTTATCGATGAGGGCGGCTGGACCGAACGCGGGGACCTGGCCGAGGCCTTTGTCGTCTGGGGCGGCTATGCCTATGGCGCAGACGAGGAAGGGCAGGCCGCGCACAAGCTGTTCGAGCAGCGGCTGTCGACGGTGGAAGCGGTGGTGCAGAACCAGGACAACCGCGAGCACGATTTGCTGGATTCCGACGACTATTACCAGTTCGAGGGCGGCATGACGGCGGCGGTGGAAGCGGCGCGCGGCATGCGGCCCGCGATCTATCACAACGACCATTCGCGGCCCGAACGTCCGGTGATCCGATCGCTGGAAGAAGAAATCGCGCGGGTGGTGCGTGGCCGGGCGGTAAACCCGAAATGGATCGAGGGCGTCAGGCGGCACGGCTACAAGGGCGCATTCGAGATGGCGGCGACGGTGGATTACCTGTTTGCCTTTGCGGCGACCACAGGCGCCGTGCGTGACGCTCATTTCGACGCGGTCTACCAGGCCTATCTGATGGACGAGGTGACGCTCGCCTTTCTGCGCGAGAAGAACCCGGATGCGCTCAGGGAAATGGCGGCGAAATTCGAAGAGGCGATCGAGCGCGGGCTGTGGACGCCGAAGAGCAATTCCGCCAAATTTGCTCTTGGAGAACTGGCCGGACAAGCGCCGGAACACGGATATGCCGCGCCGTCAGCGGTCGACAGGGTGATGGAATAAGGAGTGTTCATGACACTTGAGATCACAGTCGACGAAACCGGTGATCCGGAATTTGCCGCAATGATCGAGGCAATCGTGGACGAACCGGCGGCCCGGCGTGGCCATCCGTTTGATCCGGTGCCGCTGCATCTCAAGGCGGTTGACACCGAGGGCCGGCTGGCCGGCGGATTGACGGCGCATTCGGTGCAGCGCTGGTTGTTCGTCAAGCTGCTTGGGGTCCCCGAGGAGCAGCGTGGCAGCGGCATCGGCCGGAAGCTGCTGGCAAAGGCTGAAGAGATCGCCCGGCAAAGGGGGCATGTCGGGGTCTATCTCGACACGTTCGAGTTTCAGGCGCCAAGGTTTTATGAAAGCCTTGGCTATGAGGAATGCGGCCGGTTGCCCGCCCATGGCGGCGCACCCCAGCGGATCTGGTTTGCCAAGACCTTTGACCTCGCCGGGGGTGTGCAGGCTCAATGCGATTAAACGAAGCGGCTCTGTCGGCTTGCGTGAAATGATGATGAACAGGGATGGATGAGATGAGCGAACGCGGAAAGATCACCGACGGCATGAGCGAGGAAGAACTCAATGCCCGCCACGCCGAGAAAATGGCAAAGAAGAAGGTGGCGCGCGAGAAGATCATGGCCACCAAGACCGGCGAGAAGGGCCTGGTGATCGTTCACACCGGCAAGGGCAAGGGCAAGTCATCCGCAGCCTTCGGCATGATCTTCAGGCACATCGCCCATGGCAAGCCGTGTGCGGTGGTGCAGTTCATCAAGGGTGCGATGTCGACGGGCGAACGGGACCTGATCCTCAAACATTTCTCCGACCTTTGCCAGTTTCACACCATGGGCGAGGGGTTTACCTGGGAAACCCAGGACAAGGCCCGCGACACTGAAATGGCGCAAGCCGCCTGGGAGAAGGCCAAGGAGCTGATCCGCGACGAGCGCAATTCGATGGTGTTGCTCGACGAGATCAACATCGCCCTGCGCTATGACTATCTCGACGTCAACGAGGTGATGGCCTTCCTGGAAGCCGAGAAGCCAGCCATGACTCATGTTGTTCTCACAGGCCGCAACGCCAAGGATGAGCTGATCGAGTTTGCAGATCTGGTCACCGAGATGGAAATGATCAAGCATCCGTTCCGCTCCGGGGTGAAGGCACAGATCGGCGTGGAGTTCTGACCCGGGAAGTGGCCACGAGCCTTTCTGCAAGCTCCCAATTCTGGGCGCTGATGGCGGTGGTGTTTGCGGCCGGTGCCGGTCTTCCTGCCGTGTCCTGAGACCGGTCAGAACCCGAGCAGGACCCGCACAGGATTTACCGGATCGCTGGCCAGTTTGCCGGCAAGCGCAACGCAGGTGATCACCAGCAGCGGCTTGATGATTTTGGCGCCGTTCTTCATCGCCAGCCGTGACCCCACTTGCGCGCCCGCGAACTGGGCGAGGCCCATCATCAGTCCGACTTTCCACGAGATGACGCCGACAAGTGCGAATATGGCAAAGCCGCCGAGATTGGAAGCGAAGTTCAGGAGCTTGGTGTGGGCCGTGGCCTTGAGCAAGCCGTATCCGGCCAGAGCAACACAGGCGAGCATGAAGAAGGAACCCGCGCCGGGGCCGAAGACGCCGTCGTAGAAGCCGATGAGCGGCACAATCGTCAGCCCGAACAGGAACGGCGACAGGCGGCGGACGCGATCGACATCGCCCATATTCGGTTTGAATGCGAAATAGAACGCGATAGCGACCAGCAGAAACGGCAGGAAGGCGCGGAAGATGTCGCCGGGGATAACCGTAGCGAGTAGGGCCCCGAGCGCCGATCCAGCTGCGGACAGGGCCGCGGAGGGAAGTTGCGCCTTGAGATCGACATGGCCCTTTCGGGCATAGGTGAGTGTTGCCGAGCTGGAGCCGAAAAGTCCCTGCAGCTTGTTGGTGCCGAGGGCTTCGACGGGGGAGAACCCGGCCAGAAGCAGCGCCGGCACCGTGATCAGGCCACCGCCGCCGGCGATCGAATCCACGAATCCGGCGAGAAAAGCTGCACCGAGCAGCAGCAAGGTCAGCGTGAGCGTCAAATCTTCCATCGACGGGCCTTTGGCGGGAGCTACGGCAGGAATGCGCCGAGACCTATGGCATGGCGAATGAAACTGGACAATCGGAAGCGACGCATTAAGTTTTTTCAATGCTTGGGTTTGCTGCTGCCCTAGGGGAGCCTTGTTGTTGAAAATTCTCATGGCCTCGATCGCGCATTTTTTTGATCCAGAGCCCAAGTTGCCGGGCGCGCTGGGACAGATTGCCGAAGATCCTGTTGTGCTGGCGGAAATCCTTGTGCTGTTCCGGATCGTGCTTGCGGATGGCGTGGTTCAGCCATCCCAACTCACCGCTTTCGAACGCATATGCGAGGAGAATTTCGGCATAAACCGTCGCGACATGCGCGAGCTGCATGTGCTGCTCGATTCACCCAAAGCACGGTCTTGCGATGCCAAGGCCTTCACGCTGCTTGCTCAGCTTGACATGAAGGCGCGAACCACCCTTCTTGGGAACATGGTGGAGATTGCGCGCGCAAGCTCAAACGCGGACGAATGCGATAGCAAGCTGATTCGCAGGATGGGTGATCTGCTTGGACTGGAACCGGGCCTGCCGGTGGTGGAACGCGCGCCTGGTTCGATCGAGGAAAAAAGGGCAGGATCATGAGTGAGGCAGCAGGCGATTCCCCTAGTTTTGGCGAGCGGGTCCGGGCATTCCTCGATCAGAGCAGCTCGCTGAGCAAGGTGGCGCATGACCCGGTGCTGACGGCGGAGCTGCTGCTGCTGGTGAGAATGTCGTTCGCCGACAAGTCGGTCGAACCGGCAGAAGCCGATGCTTTTGCAGCGATCTGCACAAGGCTGTTGGGCCTCGATGGCAGTGAGCTGACCGATATCCTCAAATATCTCAATGATTTCGGTTACGAGACCACCGATGCGCAGGCCGCCGAAATGCTGGCCGATCTGAGCGTCGAACGCAAACGCGAGATTCTTGATCATCTGGCCATCGTGGCCAAGGCGAATGGTGAGGTTGACGAGCGCGAGCGGCGCCTGTTCGAGGCAACGGCCAGGCGGCTGGGGTTCTCGTAACATCAAACTGTTCGAAATTCTGCCGTGGCGCAGATCAGCGCGCAGCTGGCGCAATCGGGGTTTGACCTCAAAAACCTTAACCCCTATGACTCGGCGCATGTGCGACGGCGCCTGATGACAGGCTGAGAGATATTCCGGTGCGGCTGACTTAACTCAAGGGCCAACCCCGGGGCTGTCCGGTTCGGTAGGATGAGATCTGCTCCACTGGGGCCCGCATCTCTTCATCCGGCGTTTCGTGCTTGCTTTGTCACGTTGTCCGGAGGTCCCCATGCGCATTCTTGCTGTTTCTGCTGTTTTCTCTGTTGTTGGCGCTGGTGCCGCATTTGCCCATGGCGGGCATGTGGGTGATCTGGCCGGCCATTCGCACTGGGTCGGCTGGGCGGCCGCAGCGGCAGCCGGCGCGGTCGCGGCCTGGGCACTCAAGCGCGGCAGCAAGGGCAAGGCTACGGCCAAGAAGACTTCGGACCAGGCCGACGACGGCAAGCAGCCCGAAGCTTCGGAGGCCTGAGCCGTGAACAAGCCTCTGATTCCGGAAACGACGGGTATCATGGTGTGCGGCCATGGCAGCCGCAACCAGAACGCAGCCCGAGAATTCGCCACCGTGGCGGAGGGGCTGAAGGCAAGGTATCCGGACACTCATGTCGAATATGGCTACCTAGAATTCTGCAACCCGGTAATTGCCGAAGGTCTCGACCGGCTTCGCGCCAAGGGCGTCACCCGGGTCCTTGCGGTGCCGGGCATGCTGTTTGCCGCCGGGCACGCCAAGAATGACATTCCTTCGGTGCTCAACACATATCAGGCGCAAAATCCCGGAATTGTGATCAGCTACGGCCGGGAACTGGGCATCGACCTGAAGATGATCCGCGCCGCCGGCGAACGGATCCAGGCGGCGCTCGACACGGCGAACAGGGAGCACGGCGAGGTTGCGATCCATGACACGCTCTTGATGGTGGTCGGCCGCGGCTCCTCCGATCCCGACGCCAATTCCAACGCGGCCAAGGTGATGCGGATGCTGTGGGAAGGATTTGGCTTCGGCTGGGCCGAAACCTGCTATTCCGGCGTCACCTTTCCGCTGGTCGGTCCGGGGCTGAGCCACGCGGCCAAGCTCGGCTACAAGCGCATTATCGTGTTCCCCTACTTCCTGTTCACAGGCGTGCTGGTCAAGCGGATCTACTCGGAGACCGATGCGGTGGCTGCAAACCATCCGGAGATCCAGTTCATCAAGGCGTCCTATCTCAGCGACCATCCGCTGGTGCTCGACACCTTCCAGGACCGGGTGCAGGAGATCATGGATGGGCAGGCGCTGATGAACTGCCAGATGTGCAAGTACCGCGAACAGGTGCTCGGTTTCGAGGCCGAAGTCGGGCTGCCGCAGGAAAGCCATCACCACCATGTCGAAGGCATCGGCGGCGGGCTCGAGGATTGTCCCTGCAACGGTGATTGCGATGCCTCGTGCCGGGATGAGGAATTCTGCAAGCAGCATGGCCTGCCCTGGACGCCGGTGCACAGCCACGCGAGCCCGGCTCCGCTCGAGCCGGTGCATGACCACTCCCACGGTCACGGCCGTACCCATGGTCATGCGCACGGGCACAGCCATGGACATGACCATGGGCACAGCCACGGACACCTGCATGACCATGGGCACGGTCACGATCATTCTCATGATCATGGCCATTCGCATGACCATCATCACCATCCCTATCCGCATGCCGACCATCCGCACGGGCCGCGGTCGATGGAAAAGAAGAAGAGCTGAGGCATGAGCGCCTTTGCGCCCATTCTTGACCCGGCGGAAATCTACCGGAAGTCCTTTGCCATCATTCAGGCGGAGGCGGATCTTGCGCGCTTTGATGCGGGGACCCGTTCGGTGGTGGTGCGGATGATCCATGCCTGCGGCATGGTTGATCTGGCCGATGACATCGTGGTTTCGCCGGGTTTCGCACTCGCTGCCAGAGCGGCGCTTGAGGCCGGTGCGCCGGTGCTGTGCGATGTGGAGATGGTGCGGCATGGTGTGATTTCGCGGCTGATGCCTGCGGGCAACGAGGTGGCCTGCCTGCTCAATGATCCGCGGGTGCGCGAGATCGCTGCGCGAGACCAGACCACCCGGTCTGCGGCGCAGGTTGATCTCTGGGCTGAGCGCATGGAGGGCGCGGTGATTGCCATCGGAAATGCGCCGACGGCGCTGTTCCGGCTGCTGGAGCTGATCGATGCGGGCGCGCCACGACCGGCTGCCATCATCGGTGTGCCGGTGGGCTTTGTCGGTGCGGTTGAAAGCAAGGAAGCGCTTACGGCTGATCCGCGTGGCGTCGAATTCCTGGCGGTAAAAGGTCGGCGCGGCGGCAGCGCGCTGGCAAGCTCCGCCGTCAATGCGCTGGCCGGGGGGCTCGAAGGACATGGCTAGCAGTTCGGGGACCAAAGCGCCCTGGCTCACCATAATCGGTATCGGCGACAACGGGCTCGACAGCCTGACGCCGGCAGCGCGCACGCTGTTTGATGCGGCAGAGACGATCATCGCACCGGAACGGGTGCTGGTCCGAACAGACTGCGGGACACGCGAAACCATTGCCTGGACCTTCGGTATCAAGGAAACCATCGCCCTGGTGATGGCGCGGCGCGGCACACCGGTGACCATTCTTGCGACCGGAGACCCGATGTTTTTTGGCGTCGGCGCCACCTTGATGCGCCAGGTGGAAGCCTCCGAGATGCGCGTGGTTCCAGCGCCTTCAGCGTTTTCGCTGGCTGCGGCACGGCTCGGCTGGGCGCTGCAGGATGTGGCGATGATCTCGCTGCATGGGCGGTCGGTGCATGGGCTTGCCTCGCATGTGCAACCCGGCGCGAGGATCATCGCGCTGACCTCAGGCGGGCAGACGGTGATCGAGGCAGCGCAGATCCTGAGCGCCCGCGGCTATGGCCGCTCGGAAATGCATGTGCTTGAGCATATGGGCGGGCCGGACGAACGCCTGCGGGTGATGCGGGCTGACAGGATTGCCGCCGAAAAACCTCCTCTTGCCGATTTCAACACGCTGGCGATTGCCTGCGAGGCGCAGCCGGGAGCGGTGCTGCTGCCATCGGTCCCCGGGCTGCCGGATGACGCTTTCGAGCATGACGGGCAACTGACCAAGCGAGAGGTGCGAGCGGTGACGCTGGCGCGGCTCGGGCCGGTGCCCGGTGGCCTGCTGTGGGATGTCGGTGCGGGCTGCGGCTCGATCGGGATCGAATGGATTCGGGCTGCGCGCGGAGCCCGGGCCATTGCCATTGAAGCTAGCGAGGCGCGCCGGACGATGGCGGCACACAATGCGATGACTCTCGGCGCGCCAGGTCTCGATATCGTTGCCGGAACCGCGCCGGATGCGCTTGCCGATCTCAAGGCGCCGGATGCGGTTTTCATCGGCGGCGGGATTTCCAATGAGGGCGTGTTCGAGACCTGCTGGGAGGCGTTAAGGCCGCACGGCCGGATGGCTGCGAATGCCGTGACGGTGGAAGGCGAGGCACGTCTGTTCGCGTTGCAATCGGTGCATGGCGGAGACCTGATCCGCATGCAGGTGAGCCGTGCCGAACCGGTCGGCCGCTATCTTGGCTGGAAGCCAATGATGCCGGTGACGATCTGGTCGGTGACAAAGGGTCTGGATCGATGAGCGGAACACTCTACGGGCTCGGGCTTGGTCCGGGCGACCCGGAGCTCATCACGCTGAAGGCGCACCGGATCCTGCAGCGGGTGACGGTGATCGCCTGGCCGGCTCCGGACACGGGGCCGAGCTTTGCGCGCTCGATTGCGGCGCCCCATCTGACTGACGGGCAGATCGAGGTGCCGATCGTCGTGCCGATGCGGACCGAGAGATTTCCTGCGCGCGATGTCTATGACAAGGCGTCAACCGAAATCGCTGCGCATCTGGATGCAGGCCGCGACGTGGCGGTGCTGTGCGAAGGCGATCCCTTCTTCTACGGATCGTTCATGTATGTGTTTGAGCGGCTGGCAGCGGATTATCCCACCGAGGTGGTTCCGGGGGTGTCGTCGATGATGGCGGCGGCGAGCGCGGCCGGGCGTCCGCTGGCTGCACGCAACGATGTGCTCAGCGTCGTGCCAGGTCCGCTTTGTGATGATGAGCTCACAAAACGATTCAACGCCGCAGATGCATTAGCAATCATTAAAATCGGCAGGCATTTCAAGCGTTTGCGTGCGCTGATTGCGAAGATGAATCTGCTACCTCATGCAGTTTATGCAGAACGGGTGTCGCTTGGCACCGAGCGGCTGATGCCGCTTGCCGAGGTGGCGGAAGAAACCGCCCCGTATTTTTCCATGATCCTGATCTACAAGGGCGGCGAGGACTGGATCCAATCGTTGCCCGGGAGCAAAACATGACCACATCTCCCGCTATCGTCATCCTGTCGGAAGCCGCCTTGCCGATGGCCCGGCGTATTGCCGAAGCCATCGGTGGCGAAGTGCATGGACTGTCCCGGCGTATCACCCAAACCGTTGACGCAACCTTTACGGACACAGGTAAACATTTGGGTGTGTTGTTCAATACCGGGCGGCCGATCGTGGCACTGACGGCGTCGGGCGCGGTGATCCGCCTGCTGGCGCCGCAGCTTCAGGACAAGCTCAACGAGCCGCCGGTCCTGTCAGTCGCGGAAGATGGTTCGGCCGTGGTTCCGCTGCTGGGTGGTCATCACGGGGCCAATGATCTGGCGCGGGACATCGCTGCTGCCATCGAAGGCTTTGCCGCTATTACCACAGCCGGCGATCTCAGATTCGGGATCGCGCTGGATCAGCCGCCGGAAGGCTGGGTGCTCGCCAATCCCGCTGACGCCAAGCAGGTGATGGCAGACCTGGTGGCAGGTGCTTCGACGCGGCTTGAAGGCGAGGCGGACTGGCTGGGTGAAAGCGCACTCCCGCTTTTCGCAGATGGCCAGATACCGCTTATGGTCTCCAACTGTGCGGACGCGACACCCGCGGGCGGTTTGCTCTATCGCCCGAAGAACCTTGTTCTGGGCATCGGCTGCGAGCGCGGTGCGGGCTGCGAGGAAGTGCTGGCGCTGGCACTGGAGAGCCTGGCCGAAGCCGGGCTCACGCCCGCGTCAGTCGGGCTGGTAGCCTCGATTGACGTGAAAGCGGACGAGGCTGCGGTGCATCATGTGGCGCACCATTTTGGTTGTCCTGCGCGGTTCTTCGATGCGGCAACGCTGGAGGCCGAAACACCGCGTCTCAAGAACCCGTCCGACATCGTCTTTGCCGAAGTTGGCTGCCATGGTGTGGCCGAAGGGGCGGCACTTGCAGCAGTCGGCGCAGCGGGCGAGTTGGTAGCCGAGAAGCGCAAGAGCAAGCGGGCAACCTGCGCCATCGCCCAGGCAACGGAGCCTTTCTCAAATGCCAACCTGCCGGGCAGGGCGCGGGGCAGGCTGATGGTGGTTGGCATCGGGCCGGGATCGGACGGCTGGCGCTCTCCGGAAGTGTCGCAGATGGTTTCTGCTTCGACCGATCTGGTGGGCTATTCGCTCTATCTCGATCTGCTCGGACCACTGGCCAAAGGCAAGACGCGACATGATTTCGACCTCGGCAAGGAAGAGGCGCGGGTGCGCCATGCCATGGAACTGGCGGCTGAAGGCAAGTCTGTGGCGCTGGTCTGTTCGGGGGACGCCGGCATCTATGCGATGGCGACGCTGGTGTTCGAACTGCTCGACAAGGCTGACGGGCCGGAAGGGCTGACGGCGGCGGCGCGGCGGATCGAGATCGCGGTCTCGCCGGGTATCTCGGCGCTGCAGGCTGCGGCCGCACGCGCCGGGGCTCCGCTGGGGCATGATTTCTGCACCATCTCGCTGTCGGATCTGTTGACGCCGTGGGAAGATATCAAGCGCCGGGTGACGGCGGCGGGCGAGGGCGATTTCGTCATCGCATTCTACAACCCGGTGTCGAAGAAGCGCCGGACACAGCTGGCCTGGGCCCGCGACAAGCTGCTCGAACATCGCCCGGCTTCGACGCCGGTGATCCTTGCCACCAATCTGGGCCGCGAGGGCGAGCTGATCCGCATCGTGCCGCTCGGCGCGCTCAAAGCCGACGATGTCGACATGCTGACCGTTGTTGTGGTCGGTTCCTCCAATTCTTCCATTGTGACGACCGGCGACGGCAAGACCTGGGTCTACACACCGCGCGGTTATGCGCGGAAGGAAGGCACGGCAATGACCGATACCGGTGCGCAGATTTCAGGAGACGCAGCATGACCGTCTATTTCATCGGCGCCGGTCCGGGCGCGCCGGACCTTATCACCGTGCGGGGGCTGAAGCTGATCGAGCGCTGCCCGGTGTGCCTCTATGCAGGATCTCTGGTGCCGGAAGAGATCGTGCATGCGGCGCCGGAAAATGCGCTGGTCAAGGACACGGCGCCGATGCATCTCGACGAGATCATTGCCGACATGAAGGCGGCGCATGAGGCCGGGCAGGACGTGGCGCGGGTGCATTCGGGCGACCCGGCAATCTATGGCGCGGTGGCCGAACAGATGCGCAGGCTCGATGCGCTCGGGATCGACTACGAAGTGGTGCCGGGCGTGCCGGCCTTTGCCGGTGCCGCTGCGAAACTTGCCACCGAGCTGACGCTGCCGGAAATCGCCCAAACGGTGATCATCACCCGTACCGGCATGAAGGCGTCGTCAATGCCGGAATTCGAACAGCTGGAGATTCTAGGCCAATCGCGGGCGACGCTGGCGATCCATCTGTCGATCCGCAATCTAGATTACGTTCGCCGCTCGCTGGAGCCCTATTACGGCGCCGATTGCCCGGTAGTCATCGCCTACCGCGCCACCTGGCCGGACGAGCTCTTCATCCGCACCACGCTGGAAGGGATGAAAGAAGAGGTGCGCAAGCACAAGATCACCCGTACGGCGCTCATTCTGGTCGGCAAGGTGTTCGGCGAGAACAATTTCCGCGACAGCGATCTTTACAATGCCGAGTACTCGCATGTGCTCAGGAATGCCGGGAAAAAGAACAAGGCGAAGCTGGTCTGACGCTCAGTCTTCGGAGAATTCCGGCAGCCCGGCCTGGGTCTTCTTCGGCAAGGCCGAGCGGACCAGTCGGTAGGATTGGGTCAGCCGCTGGCGCAATTCATCCGGCTCCATGTCCCAGTCAAGCTGCACCCAGGAACGATGAAAATACGGCGCCTTGGTCCCGACGCCCATTTCGATGAGCATGGTTGCAGTTTCCACACTGTCAGTCTTCACGGAGACGCCCTGCGTCACCGCCCCGATGGAGGCGAACATCTTGCCGCCGATCTTCCAGGCATCGTGGCCCCCACCCCACGGGTCGGAGACTTCCGCGCCGGGTAATGTCGCGCAGATGGAATTGACAGTCTCACGGCCCATGGGTGTCTCTCCCGATTTGCTTCCATTCTGTCAGCACATTCAAACTTCAGGCAAGCGCTTCATTGCGATCGTCGCTTCAATCCTTTCTTCCAACCATGATCACCGGCAAGCCCAGCTGCCGCGCGGCCTCGATCTTGGCGTAGGCGGCCTGGCCGCCTGAGTTGCGGCAGACGATGTGGGTGATCCGATGGGCGATCAGCAACATGGTTTCCGCCGCTGCGGTGTCTGCCGGGCGGCCAAGCACCAGGGCATGGTCCGGCAGCGCAAGAATTGTCTCGGGAGGGTCGATCATGCGGACGACGAAATGGACGTCTTCGCGGTTGGCGAACAGGCCGATGTGCTGAGAGCCGAGCGTGAGCAGCACGCGGGCGCGGGGTGGGATGGCGTCACGAGCGGCTTCAAGCGTTTCGACTTCGATCCAGCTGTCGCCCGGCTGCCTCTCCCATGGCTTGCGGGTTCGGATATCCAAGGGGACACCGGCCAGCCTTGCCGCCTTGACAGCGTTGGCGCTGATCTGGCGGGCGAAGGGGTGGGTGGCGTCGATCAGACGGGTTACTCCGGTTTCATGCAAGTAATGCACCAGGCCGTCAACGCCGCCGAAGCCGCCGGTGCGGACCTCGCCCGCCAGCGGAGCCGGTTCCCTTGTGCGGCCTGCCAGCGAGGTGATGATCCGGGCTCTGGGATTGGCTGCAACGAGATCCGTGGCCAGATCCGCGGCCTCGCGGGTTCCGCCAAGGATGAGGATGGTTTCTGGCGGCACGGCATTACCGGGCATGGGCGAGCAGCTTTCCGGCACGATCGGTGACCATCACATCGACGTCGACCGGCGCGCCACGCAGGGTCTCAAGGGCCACGGCGCGCGCCTGTCCAGCGATCTTCATCGGCAGGTCAAAATCGCGATCCTGAGTCAATTCAAGCACTTCCAGCGCGGTGTTGGCACTTAGAATCCGTTGCTTCATCTCGGCCGTTGCCCCCAGCGCTTCGACCTGTGCTGCGAGCCATGTCATGTCGACCTGGCTGCGGCCGGAATGCAGGTCGAGCGCGCCCTGCGCGAGCTTGGTCAGCTTGGCAAATCCGCCTGCGATGGTCAGCCGCGGAACCGGGTGGACGCGGAGGTATTTGAGCAGCCCTCCGGCGAAATCGCCCATGTCGAGGCAGGCGATGTCCGGCAAGCCGTAAATACCTTGCGCGGTCTTCTCCGAAGTGGAACCGGTGGCGCCGAGCACGTGCGGCAGACCTTCGGCACGGGCGACATCGATGCCGCGGTGGATCGAGTGGATCCAGGCGGCGCAGGAATAGGGGTGGACCACCCCGGTGGTGCCGAGCACCGAAAGGCCGCCGATGATACCGAGCCGCGGGTTCCAGGTCCTGAGCGCCAACTCGGCGCCGTTCTCGATGGCGATCTCGATCCCGATGTCGGGTGCGATGGCGTGCGCCGCACACAAGTCTGTGACGACTTCGATCATCATCCGGCGCGGAACCGGGTTGATGGCGGCTTCACCCGGCGGGACCGGCAGCCCGGCCTTGGTGACGGTGCCGACACCCGCGCCCGCCTTGAAGACGATGCCGGCACCATCCGGCAGGCGCCGCACGCGGGCCATGACCAGCGCGCCGTGGGTGACGTCCGGGTCGTCGCCGGCATCCTTGACGATGCCCGCCATGGCACGGTCTTTCGCAAGGGTTTCGCGGGCAAGGGCGAAGCTCGGGGTCTCGCCCTTGGGCAGCGTGATTTGGACCGGGTCTGGAAATTCGCCGGTGAGCAGTGCGGTCAACGCAGCCCGGGTTGCGGCAGTCGCGCAGGCGCCGGTGGTCCAGCCGCGGCGCAGGGCCGTGGCGGGTTTTTCCACCCGGATTTCGTTTTCGCCCGTGGCCATGTCGCAGTTCTCTGTCGTGTCTTGCCTGTTGCCGTTATAGAATGTGATTGGTACGGGTGTAACCCATGGTGTTGTGCAGGAATCCCCTGCTCGCGTGAACGGAATAGCATGGCTGACTGGCAACGAGATCTGCCGCAGATGAGACCGGGTGAAGTCTGGCTGGTTGGTGCCGGTCCGGGTGATCCCGGGCTGTTGACGCTGCACGCCGCAAACGCGCTTTCGCAAGCCGATGTCATCGTGCATGACGCGCTGGTCAATGCTGATTGCCTCAAGCTCGCGCGAACCGGTGCAGCGCTTGAGTATGCCGGCAAACGTGGCGGCAAGCCGTCGGCCAAACAGCGCGATATCTCGCTGAGGCTGGTGGAGCTGGCGCGTGAAGGCAAGCGCGTGCTCCGACTCAAGGGCGGAGATCCGTTTGTCTTCGGCCGTGGCGGCGAGGAAGCGCTGACGCTGGTCGAACACAAGGTTCCGTTCCGGGTGGTGCCGGGAATCACTGCGGGAATCGGCGGGCTGGCCTATGCCGGAATTCCGGCAACGCATCGCGACACCAACCATACCGTGACATTCCTGACCGGGTATGATTCATCCGGCGTCGTGCCGGACCGCATCGACTGGGATGGCGTGGCACGCGGCAGCCAGGTCATCATCATGTACATGGCGATGAAACACATCTCGGCGATCACCTCGAGTCTGATGGCGGCCGGCCGCGATGCGGATGAGCCGATGGCATTTGTTACCGATGCATCGACACAATCGCAGCACGTGCTGGAGACCACGCTTTCAAGGGCCGCGCAGGATGTGGCGTCATCCGGGTTGCAGCCTCCGGCCATTGTCGTGGTCGGGCAGGTGGTGCGGCTTCGCCCGGCCCTGGACTGGATGGGGGCAGCAGCCGGCAGGGTGTTGACCGCAGATCCTCTCGGAAATCGCGCGAATGCGCAGAAAGACAGTGCATGACAGGTCTTATGATTGCAGCGCCCCGGTCGGGGTCCGGCAAGACGACTATAACACTCGGTTTGCTCCGCGCGCTCAAGCGCCGGGGCGTGGCGCTGGCGCCGGGGAAGGCGGGACCGGACTACATCGACCCGGCGTTCCATGCAGCAGCCAGCGGCCAGACCTGCCTGAACTACGATCCCTGGGCGATGCGCAGCGACCTGCTGCTCGCCAATGCCTCGTTGCAAGCGCAAGGCGGGCGGATGCTGTTCATCGAGGCGATGATGGGGCTGTTCGACGGAGCAGCGGACGGTTCCGGTTCAGCCGGCGACCTGGCAGGCCTTTTGGGGTTGCCGGTGATCCTGGTGATCGACTGCACCGGCATGTCGCATTCCGTGGCGGCGCTGGCGCGGGGATTTGCAAATTTCCATCCCGATGTGCTGGTGCCGGCAGTCATTCTCAACCATGTCGCAAGTACGCGGCATGACGGCATGTTGCGCCAGGCGCTTGAGAAGGCCCGCGTGGACGTGCTCGGATCGCTTCCGCAAAACGACAAGCTGGTGTTGCCGCAGCGGCATCTCGGCCTTGTGCAGGCCGGTGAAAACGAAAAGCTCGCTCAACTGATCGACGACGCGGCTGACCTGATGGAAAGCCGGATCGATCTGGATATGCTGCTCAAGCAGGCGAAGCGTGCCGCCACCAACCCGGCGCCGGCCAATATTCCGCGGCTGTCGCCGCCCGGCCAGAAAATCGCCGTGGCACGCGATGTGGCCTTCGCCTTTTTCTACGAGCACATGTTGCTGGGCTGGCAGCGCCGCGGTGCGGAGCTGTCGTTCTTCTCTCCGCTCGCTGATGAAGCCCCGGCGGCGGATTGCGATGCGGTGATCCTGCCAGGAGGCTATCCCGAACTTCATGCAGGCAGCCTGGCCGCAGCCAGTCAGTTCAAGGCCGGCATGAAGGCGGCGATTGACCGTGGCATCCCGGTGTATGGCGAGTGCGGCGGCTACATGGCGCTCGGGGAAGGGCTGATCGACGCCCAGGGCGCGCGCCACGAGATGCTCGGCGCGTTGCCGCTTGTCACCAGTTTTGCCGATCCCAAGCGACACCTGGGCTATCGGCGGCTGACGCCGACACCGGAGTTCTTCTGGGATATGGAGCTGTCAGCGCACGAGTTCCACTATGCCCGCGTTGTCTCGGAAGGGGCAGCGGACGGGCACCTGTTCAACGCGCGCGATGCGCTGGGCGCGGATCAGGGCAGCGCCGGGCTGCGGCGCGGCAACGTTTCAGGCTCCTTCATGCATGTGATTGACCGGATAGACTAGAACTATGACCCATCAGGCAAATGCTCCGATTGCCCATGGCGGCGCGCTTTCCGAGGCCATCGCGCGTCATGGCGGGAATGCCTCGGAATGGCTCGACCTGTCGACAGGGATCAGCCCCTTCACCCTGCCGCTGCCGGAGTTTCCGGCGAGTATCTGGCGCAGGCTTCCCGAGCAGAGCGAGGTGCAAAGGGTTTGCGAGCTGGCGAAGCGGCATTATGGCGGATCGGTGGTGCCGGTCGCGGTGCCGGGCACCCAGTCGGCCATCCAGTTGCTGCCCTACCTGACGCCCAACGCGTCGGAGGTGGCAATTGTCTCGCCGACCTATGGCGAGTACCAGCGGGCCTATCAGCGCATGGATGTGGCGATTGACCCGGTCGCCACGCTCGAGGCGGCGGCCGGAACGCGGGCCGGCGTGGCGGTGCTGGCAAACCCGAACAATCCGGATGGGCGGGAGACGCCGCGCGATGACATCTTTGGCTTTGTCCGGGCGCAGCGCCACCGGCTGGTCGTCGTCGACGAGGCATTTGCCGACATGCGGCAGGACCTGTCGATGGCCGGGGCAGCCGGAATGGAGCCCAATCTCGTTGTCATGCGCTCGTTCGGAAAATTCTTCGGGCTGGCGGGGTTGCGACTGGGCTTTGTCTTTGCGGAACCGCGGCTGGCCAGCATCCTCAAAGACCGGCTTGGGCCATGGGCGGTATCCGGTCCAGCGCTGGCAGTGGCGGAGCATGCGTTCTCCCGTCGTGATCTGGTCAACGAGTTGCGCAACAAGATCGAGAAGGCGCATGCGATGACGCGCTCGGCGTTGAGCATGGCGCGGGTGTCGATCGTGGGTGAAAGCGAGCTGTTTTTCTGCTGCAAGGTGGGGGATGGTGCAACTGTGGCCGACCAACTCGCCAGCCACAAGATCCTGGTACGCAGCTTCGACCACAGCCCGTCATTTATCCGGATCGGTCTGGTTCCGGATGAACTTTCGGCAGTCAGGCTCCGCGAAACCTTGCGGCTTGTGAGCCAGCCATCCTGATGGATCATCTGGCGGTTCTGCTGGCTGCCCTGGTTGTGGACCGCGTTGTCGGGGATCCAGACTGGCTGTGGCGCCGGTTCAGCCACCCGGTGGTGCTTTTCGGACATGTTATCAGCTTTGCCGAAAAGCGATTGAACAAGCCGGCCGATGCCGGTTCCACCCGCCGCAGAAAGGGAAAGATCGCCGTTGCAGGCCTTCTGCTGGCCGCAGCACTCTGCGGCTGGGCCCTTGCGCGCTTGTTTGCGGGGTTGGGCGTGGTTGGCACAGTACTCGAGATTGCAGTAGTGGCTGTCTTCCTGGCGCAGAAAAGTCTGGCTGACCACGTCTTGGCGGTCGCAACCGGCTTGCGCGAAAACGGGCTGGAAGGCGGGCGCAAGGCAGTGTCGATGATTGTCGGGCGCGACCCGGAGGCGCTGGATCAGTCAGCAGTGTGCCGGGCGTCGATCGAAAGTCTGGCGGAGAATTTTTCCGACGGCATCGTCGCGCCAGCTCTGTGGTATGCGGTTTTCGGGCTGCCGGGTCTGCTGGCCTACAAGATGCTCAACACCGCGGATTCGATGATCGGACATCTCAATGAGCGCTACACCGATTTCGGGCGCGCGGCGGCAAAGCTCGATGACCTGGCCAACTGGCCGGCAGCACGGCTGTCGGCCATGCTGATTGCTGCCGGAGCGGCTCTGGTCAAGGGCAAGGACGCAATGCGGCGGGCTGCAGGAACTGCGTTGCGGGATTCAGGTTTGCATCGCTCTCCGAATGCCGGGTGGCCAGAGGCGGCAATGGCCGGGGCACTGGACTTGGCGCTGGCCGGTCCGCGGCGTTATCACGGCGAGGTGGTGATGGAGGCCAGCCTGAATGCATCGGGCTCTGGAAAGGCAGGCGCGCGGCATATCGAGGAAGCGCTCACAATCTACCGGCGGGCTCTGGACTGTCTGGCTTTGCTGGCCACGGCGGGGATTCTTGTGTCGTATTGAATCAATAGTATCAATTCATTAGGGTGATGTGTCGCATTCTATATTGCGATTTAACTTTAACTCGATATTTCATCTGTTTAGATTGGTTCCCGGCTAGTAAAGCCAAAAGAAGGGCAAATGGGGAAACAATCATGCGAAATCTGATCGTAGCAGGGCTTTTTGCCCTCTCACTCGTTCCGTTCTCGTCGGCAACAGCCTTCGCGGCAAAACTCATCGCCAAGGTCGATATTTCATCGCAGACCATGGTGGTAACTCACAATGGCAAGGTGAAATACAAATGGCCGGTGTCAACCGGACGCAAGGGGTACTCGACACCGACCGGGAGTTACACGGCGAAATGGCTGTCGCGTCACCACAGGTCGCGCAAATACAACAATGCGCCAATGCCTTATGCCGTGTTCTATCACCGCGGCTATGCAGTGCACGCTACCTATGACACGAAGCGCCTCGGCCGCGTGGCCTCGCATGGTTGCGTCCGCTTGGCGCCGGAGAATGCCGCCAAGTTCTTCGCGCTGGTGCAGAAAACCGGCAACAAGAACACCAGGATAGTGATCAAGCACTGAAGGGTTCTACGGCAGCAAGGCTGCCGCCGATCACGAATGCACAAGGTCCGGCTCGTTGCCGGGCCTTTCTATTTCACCAGATGCTTGATTTCCCAGCGGTCATGGAACCACTGCCACTGGCCGGGATATTCGCGCACCCAGCTTTCCACCTTGTCGTTGAGCAACTGTGCTGTGGCGGTGATGTCGACACTGCCGTCAGGCTTGCGCGGAATGGTGATGGGCGGTTCAACCTCCAGACGGTGACGGCCGCCGGGCAGACGGATCGATCGCGCCGGGTAGACCTCGCAGTCATACTGGCGAACCAGCTTGGCCAGGAGCGGGTTGGTGTGAACCGTGAGGCCGAAAAACGAAGTTTCCGCGCCCTTGTGGAACTTTTGATCGACGAGCACGCCAACACCGCCGCCGGCCTCGAGCCTCCGCGCCAGTGTGAAGGCGGCACCGGCGCGTGAGGGGACCAGATGTCCCATCGATGTGCGGCGGGCGGCCAGCACCTTTTCAGCAACATAGGGATTGTTGGGCGGCCGGAACAGCGCCATCACGTCCAGTCCGTAAGTGGCAGCGGCAATCGGCAGCAATTCGAAATTGCCGGTGTGGGCGGTAAAGACGATGAAGGGCTTGTTGCTGTCGCGCAACTTGAGGAAAATTTCGGAGCCTCCGACCTCGATCCGGCCGGGCTCGCTGGCATCGGGGTCGAAATCGAAAAGCTTGTCGAGGAAGACATATTCCGCCGCCAGCCGCGCCATGTTGCCCCACATGTCACGCGCGATGGTTTCGTGCTCGGCCCTCGTCTTTTCGGGGTAGGCGCGCTCAAGGTTCCTCAGCGCCAGCCGGTGACGCTTGGTCATCGGCCCGATTCGCCGCGCCATCGCATCAACAAAGCCTATGGCCTTATCGGCCGGAAACAGCGCGATCAGCCGCAGCAGCGTGAAGATTGCCGTGGCAGTGACCCAGTCGCGGACGCGTCTCAAGGCTATGACGATGCGCGTCAGCACCATGCGGGTTGAGCTTGCCATGACGGTGCCGGCCTCAATCCATCCGCAGGATGATCTTGCCAAACACGTCGCGGCCTTCCATTCGCGCCAGCGCCGTATCGATGCCGTCAAAGCCGACTTCGGTGTCGATCACCGGCTGAACATGGCCCGCGGCCATCTTCTGCATTGCGTCGGCCATGTTTTCCATGCGGCAGCCGAAGGAGCCGAGCAGCTTGAGCTGCTGCTGGAACAGCATCATCAGGTTTATCTGGGTCGAGACCCCGGAGGTCGAGCCGCAGGTGACCAGGCGACCGCCGCGCCTGAGCGACAACATGGAGCCGGCCCAGGTGTCGGCGCCGACATGTTCGAACACCACATCGACACCGCGTTTCTTTGTAATCTTGCGCACCACGCCCTCGAACCGGTCCTCCCGGTAGTTGATGACGTGATCGGCGCCCAGCGCCCTGGCGGGCTCGATCTTGGCGTCCGAGCCAACTGTGGTGATGACGGTGCAGCCGATTTTCTTGGCAAGCTGGATGGCGGCAGAGCCGATACCAGAGCCGCCGGCGTGGATGAGGATGGTTTCGCCCGGCTCGAGCCTGGCGTTGTCGAACAGCATGTGTTCGACCGTTCCGAAAGTCACAGGCGCCACGGCTGCGCCGACGGCCGTCACCCCGGGCGGTGCAGGCACCAGCAGCCGGGCCGGCAGATTGACCTGTTCCTGGGCAAAGCCATCCAGATGAAATCCGTGCACACCGCCGACATGTTCACACAGATTGTCGCGGCCTTCACGGCAGGGGCGGCACAGGCCGCAGGTGCGGGCGCCGTAGATCGAGACCAGCTGACCGGGTACCAGGCCGGCCACGCCGTGACCGATCGCATCGACCACGCCTGAAGCTTCCGCGCCGATGACCAGCGGCATCTTGCGTTTGGCGAATGCCATGCCGCGCCAGCCCCAGACATCGATGTGATTGAGGGCCACAGCCTTGATCGAAACCGTGACTTCGCCGATGCCCGGTGGTGGTGGTGGCGGCAAATCAACTGTTTCAAGCTTGCGGTCTTCGATGAGTTGGAGAGCTCGCATGAAATTTGTCCTTCGCCGCTTGGCGGGGCTCAGCCAGCCGCCAGTGTCTCTGCAGGATTGCCTGTGTGCCGGGCACCCGGTGAACATCGTGTTTGCGCGTTCACGCTTGAGCTGGATGCGTGTTCAAATTGGCTCCGGCGCATTCGCCGGAGCGGGGATGACTTAAGCGGGATCAGCCGACATGACAAGGCATGCGTTCTGTCCGCCAAACCCAAATGAGTTGGAAAGAACGTGTGTGACCGTTGCATCGCGCTTGACGTTGGGGACCACATCGAGCGGAATGGCCGGGTCCGGATTGTCATAATTGATGGTCGGCGGCAGGGTGCCGTTGCTGATCGTGAGCAGGGAAAACACGGCTTCGATCGCGCCGGCTGCGGTCAGCGTGTGGCCAATCATGGATTTGTTCGATGAAACCGGAATGTCGGCCATCCGGTCGCCAAACACGGTCGACAGGGCCAGGTATTCCATCTTGTCGTTTTCCGGCGTCGAGGTGCCATGTGCGTTCACATAGCCGATCTGATCGATCGACAGCCCTGCGTCGTCCAGCGCCGCGTTGATGGTGGCGATTGCCGGCGCACCACTAGGTGAGGAGCGGGTGCGGTGAAAATCGTCGGCCTTCTCGCCGCAGCCGCTGATGATGCCCAGAACCTTGGCGCCACGGGTCACCGCGGCCTCGAGCGATTCGAGCACCAGAGTCGCCGAGCCTTCGGCAATGACGAAGCCGTCACGATCCTTGGTGAAGGGGCGCGAGGCCTTTTCCGGCGGGTCGTTGTTCGTCGAAAGCGCCGACAGCAGGGAGAACCGGATCAACGCTTCGGCGCTGACGGATCCGTCGGTGGCGACACTCAGGGCGCGCTCGGTGCGGCCCTGGCGAATGGCCTCGACGCCGAGCTGAATGGCAGTGGCGCCGGAGGCGCAGGCGGTCGACAGGGTGACGGGAAGGCCACGGGTTCCGAACAGGTCCGCCAGCCGCTCCGAGATGGAGCCAAACAGCACGGCTTCATGGAAAGCGGGATCGGCCTTGTCGCGCAGGACGGCGAGGAACTGCTCATAGGCGTTGCCGGTCATCTGCTCGGGCTTGACCCGGTCGCCAAGATCGAAGCGGGCATTCCACTCGGGTTCGATGGGAGGGGCCGCGAGGAAAAGCGGACCGCCGAATTCACCGGTAATGCCGGCCTGGGCCAGAGCCTCGACAGTGGTTTCACGGGCAAAGGCAAAAGAGCGCTCGACGGCATTGGGCGCAGGAATGTCGATGAAATCGACCATGCCACAAATCCGGGTCGACAGGCCGTCGGAGGGAAACCGGGTGATCGGGTGAATGCCGGACTTGCCGGAGGTCAGGGCTGACCAGTTGTCGGCCACGCCCTGGCCGAGGGACGAGACAACGCCCATGCCGGTGACGGCAACCAGCGGACGGCCGAGATGGTCTGTATAGGCGGCTTTGCTCATGGCATCCTCGTCAGACGGGCAATGCCTTCACCGCGAACATGGCCAATTGCGGTCACGATCGCCGTGTTGGCGGCAGCAGATGTAACAGCGTCTTCACCAGCGGCAAACGGGCTGACCGGTGCGTCATCGTCGAGAGCCAGGCAGGCCAAAGCCACCCCAGTGGGGAAATGGGCTTCCAGCGAATGGCCGAAGAGCGCGCCGAGCGTACGCCGCGGTGCATTTGGAAAGCGGGACTGCAGGAAGGTTCGCTCGCGTGCGCTGAGCTCGGGATAGCCAGTGGCGCCGGTGAACACGACGGTGTCTACGCCGCCGCCGGAGGCACCGGTGTCGTCGGCCAGCCGGGTCAGCCGTTGTTCCAGCCGGTCTGCTTCGCGCGAGCCGCGGTCGCCGAGCACCGCGTCGAGGCGGGCGTAGACATGAGCGCCACGAGCCTGTGCATGCTCCAGCGATTCGAGCACCAGGAAAGCGCCTGCGGTGCCGAGATTCATGCCGTTCGCGCTGCCATCGGCGGACCAGAACGGCGCGTCGGCATCTTTGCCCAGCCCCTGAATGGCTTCCATCACCATAAGCATGTCGACCCGCTCGGAGACGAAGGCTCCGCCGACGAGGCAATGGGTGGACTGGCCGGCAGCTATCCTGGCGAATCCGGTTTCGACAGCCGAGATGCCCGCGCCTTCCTCGCCCATCAGGGTGCGCGAGGAGCCGGTGACCTTGTGAACGATGGAAATGTTGCCAGCGAGCAAATTGGACAATTGTGCAAGAAACAGGGTCGGACGCAGTTCGGTGGTGAGCTTCTCATTGAGCAGCTGTTCGCGATCGTTGCGCTTGCGGCTTTCCTCGACGATCAGCGTATCGACATTGATGTCGCGTTCGCCGCCACCGGCCGAAACGATCATGTCCATCGAGGCGCAGGCTTCGAGATCGCCTTTGAGGCCGGCGTCGTCGAGGGCGAGGCCGGCCGCATAGACGCCCAGCCGCTGCCAGTTTTCCATCTGACGCTGATCGCCGCGACGGGGAATCTGGGCCGACCAGTCGATTTCCGGCAGTGGATGGATGGTGTAGGGGGCGAAGCTTGTGCTGTCGACCACCCGGGACGGCGCCGTGCCGGACATCAACTGATCGCGATGGGCCTCATGGCCAACGCCAAGCGACGTCACCAGACCTATGCCGGTCACCACCACCTGATGGCGTGTGTGAGTCATTGCCGGTCTCCTGCAAATTTCGCCATGGCGTTCAACAGGCCCACATCCCCGGCTCGGCTTCGTACGATATCGGCCAGCGGAACCTGATCGAAAGCCACGGTTCTGAACTTGAGCTGGCTGTCCGCCACCTTCTTGCCGCCGCTGGTTATCTTTGCCCTGGTCACGGCGTAGCCGGAGCCTTCATGCTCGAGGGTGGCCGAGATTTCCAGCGCGGTATCGGGCTTGACGAAATCACGCATCTTGGCACCGTCAACCGACATCAGGAACGGCATTGCCGCAAACCCGGTCTTGGCCAGGATCAGAAATCCGCTGGCCTGAGCCATGGTTTCGATCAGCAAGACCCCGGGGACCAACGGCATGCCAGGAAAATGCCCCTCGAACACGGTGCTGGAAAGGGGGACTGTCGAGCTTGCGACCAGTGTAGCCGCGTCAAGGTCAAGCGCCTCGATGCGGTCGATCATCTGGAAGTATTCAAGCTGCATGAGGTGCTCCGCTGGGCCTTGGCGTCAGGCCTTTGCGGCCCTCAGCTCGTCGATCTTGGCGCAAAGATTGCCCAGCACGAAGTACTCTTCGGTCGAGGCTTTGCCGTCGTTGACTTCCTGTGTCCACTGCTCGAGCGGGATCTTGATGCCGAATTCCTTGTCGACCGCAAAAACAATATCGAGAAAATCAAGGCTGTCGATGCCCAGATCGTCGATGGTGTGGCTCTCGGGGGTGATGGTATCGCGGTCAATCTCGCTGGTCTCAGCGATGATGTCGGCGACCTTGTCGAATGTTGCGGTCACGCTCAGTTCCTCATTGGATAATGGTTTGGCCGCAGCTATAGAAAAATCCGGCGCAAAAGCCAATGGCTTCTTTGTCTAGCTCCTTCTGGCCAAACTTGTGCACCATGCCAAATGGGAGCGACGGTATCAGACTGCAAGCGAATGACGCGCAACGCCGGTGCCGAAATAGCCATCGAATGCCGAAGCCACCGAGCGGACGAAGGGGCGGCCTTTCGCAGTGATCTGAAAAAGACCACCAATAAGCTCGACCATTCCGTCCGTGTCGCAGCTTGCGAGATATTCGGCCTCGTCAAGCATGTGCTCCGCATCTGCGCCGAATTCATGCCGGATGGTGGCGAAGGAAAACGCGAAGTCGCACATCAGGAACTCGATGATACGGGCGCGGATGCGGTCTTCGGTCGAAAGCTCGAAGCCGCGCACGACGGGCAACTCACCTTGGTTGGCGCGGCGCTGGTATTCGCCCGTCGATGGCTGGTTCTGGACATAACCCTGCGGCAATTGGCCAATGGAGGATGCACCGATGCCAATCAGGGCGTCGGCGGTATCACTTGTGTAGCCCTGGAAATTGCGCCGCATGGCGCCTGAAGCGGCCGCAATTGCCAGGCTGTCACCGGGCAGGGCAAAGTGATCAATGCCGATGGCGGTGTAGCCCGCAGATGTCAGCGCTGAGGCGGCCCGGTTCATTTGCGCGAATCGCTCCGTGAGATCGGGCAGCGCCGTTTCGTCGATCATCTTCTGATGGGTTTTCATCCAGGGGACGTGAGCGTAGCCGAACAGGGCGATGCGGTCCGGGTCAAGTGACAGAACCTGGCTGATGGTGCGTTCAACCGACTGCCGGGTCTGGTGCGGCAAACCGTAGAGCACATCGCAATTGACGGAGCGGACACCGCGGGCGCGAACCTGCTCGACCACATCACGGGTCTGCTCAAAGGTCTGTTCGCGGTTGATTGCCTTCTGTACGGCTTCAGCGAAATCCTGCACGCCGATCGAGGCGCGGGACATGCCGATTTCGGCCAAGGCATCATATTTGTCTGCCGTGAGATCGTTGGGATCCATTTCAACGCTGATTTCCGTATCGGCATCAAAGCTGAAACGGCTACGCAGCATGGCGTTCAGCGCAAGCATGTCGTCGGGCTGCAACATGGTGGGCGATCCGCCGCCCAGGTGCAGGGCGGTGACCCGGCAGCCCGGATCGATCAGGCCGGAGATCGTTTCCATCTCGTTTTCGAGCGCCGTGAGGTAGGTTTTCAAGGGTTCGTATCTGCGGGTCTGCTTGGTGTTGCAGCCGCAAAACCAGCACAGCCGGTCACACCAGGGAATGTGGATGTAAAGCGACAGCGTCTGTTCCTGCGTCAACTGTCCGAGCCACCGCGCATATACATTGCCGTCTATTCCGGGATGGAAATGCGGCGCGGTCGGGTAGCTGGTGTAGCGTGGCGCGGGGCCGCCGTGCTTCTGGACAAAATCTTTCTGCATATTCTGCCTCTTTGGTGTCAGCCTTCAGATTGCGCGCCCGGAGCGCGTGCGCCTTGACTTTGATCAAATCGCGCTGATCTTTCATCGCGATCGTGCGTGAGCGCCAAAGATGGCCTCGACGGTGAAGCGAGGGGGCGCAGGTTGTGTCGCCGTTGCGCGCAAGAGGGTTTGATGACCGGCATCATCAACCAGCACAAGATTACCACCTGGTTGTCGATTCCCCATCCAATCCGGAAAAGCGCGAGGCGAGATGGGCGATCCGATTCGACCTTCCGCTGATGTGCGCGGATATTGCGGATTTTCCTGGGCTGACGATTGAAACCGTCAGCCGCCGGATGACCCGGTTGCGACAGGACGACATGATCCTGATCAGCAACCACCGTCAGGACGAGGTTCCAAACCTGACGCGGTTGGCTGAAAGAGCCTCACAATAGGCCGTTGTTGTATGTCCAATTCCATGTCGTTCACCGGCTTCAACCGGCCCAAGAGTGGCAGCTGCTGCTCACAGTGATTCACGTCCGGCTGGCAATGGTTGCCTTACCCGACGCCCGCGCGCTGCCAATGATATCCGACATTTGATCTTTTGCTTGACACCGGTTGTGGCGTGCAGCAGGTCAAATCGCGCTGGCTATGACTTTCCCAAGTGTTCACCGGCGTACTTCTGCCTGCTTGTGGCTTGGCATTTTTCGACTTAAAAACAATGCTTTAAGTTTTCCTGCGATCAGTATTTTTGTTGTGGACAGAAATTATTTCAGTAGTCGTTGCTTCAACAGCGGTAATTCCTGCCTGCGATCAAGTCCAGGAGGGCTGAAGACAACGTCCCGATCGACTTGCAGAAAACATGAAATTGTCTCTATACAGGTTCCACTAAAGTAGCCGGGGAACAATAATAATGGGCTATATGTTATCTGATCTGATCAGAAAATTTGACCACCTTAGTGATGAATTGCTTTTCGCAGTGCGTCGTGGCGACGAATGTGAGGTTGATCGTATTGATGCGCAGCTTCAGCCCTTGACCCGACGCATCTTCGACTTTCAAGCGGTCAGCCACAGCGAGATCATGGCCCAAATCGGCTTCTTCAATCGCCTTGCGATGAACAATTGCGAAGACGATTTCAGTGTCAAGCGCTACACCACCATGATGTCGACCCTGTTCATGCGGTATCTGGGCGCAAATGGCGGGCAAAGGCCGGTCTCCGCCGCGCTGGAACAGATCCCGGTTACGGACGGCTACGATCCGTGCTTGCAGGAACTTGTTCTGGATTCCATACCGGAAAGGGTGGCGGTCATCGGGCTTGATTACCGGTATATCTATTGCAACCGCCGCAATGCCGAGTTCCACAACAAGCAGCCATCGGACTTTATCGGCAAGCACATGCTCGACGTAATAGACCAGAAGCGGTTTCAGACGCGGGCCAAGCCACGGATCGACCAATGTTTCGGCGGTGCTCGGATAAACTACTCCTACGAGACCCCCGATGCGCATGGCCGGCTCTTCGAAGTCAATTGCCGCATGACGCCGCTGATGGGGCCTGACAGGGTGATTGCCGGTGCCGTGCTCGTGCTCAACATGCAGCCAATGTTTGCTCGAATGGCCTGACCAGGCAGACAAGCCAGGCGTGTCAGCTGCCTGCGCCAGGCGACCTGGCGTCTTCCTGCGGATTCTTACGCCATGAGCTGAATGACCCGCAGTTCAGCGCGAGCGAATGCCGCAGTCGATTGACGTTTACGTTCACGTCAGGTTTTGCTAGGAGACAATGCAAATCCTGTTGCATCCCGTCTCGACTTCGTGCGCGTCATTTGCCAAACAGGGTGGACAGGCCGCAAGGTCAGCCGGGGTAGAGAGGGAGCATGGACGGTTGTCCAGCTTACCGCACTGCCGCCGGACCAGATATGGAGTGATCCTGAGCGTCTGCCGTCTCGCGGCAGTGTGGGGTCGAAGAGGTGAGGACGTCCGATGACTGATGTGAATGAGCTTCCAGAGCGCGAGAGCATGGAATTTGATGTGGTGATCGTCGGCGCAGGCCCTGCCGGGCTGTCAGCGGCGATCCGGCTCAAGCAGGTGAATCCCGAGCTGACGGTCGTCGTTCTGGAGAAGGGCGGCGAAGTTGGCGCGCATATTCTCTCGGGCGCGGTCGTGGACCCCATCGGGATCGACAAACTCATTCCCGACTGGCGCGACGATCCCGATCATCCGTTCAAGACACCGGTCAAGGCGGACCACTTCCTGGTGCTCGGCCCGGCGGGCTCGATCCGCTTGCCGAACTTCATGATGCCGCCGCTGATGAACAATCACGGCAATTTCATCGTCTCGCTTTCCAATGTGACCAAGTGGCTGGCCGCACGCGCCGAAGAACTGGGCGTCGAGGTCTATCCGGGCTTTGCGGCTGACGAGGTGCTGACCAACGACGAAGGCGCAGTGATCGGAGTGGCCACCGGCGACATGGGTGTCGAGCGCAACGGCGAACCGGGCCCGAATTACGCACGCGGCATGGCGCTTCTGGGCAAATACGTGCTGATAGGCGAGGGTGTGCGCGGTTCGCTGGCCAAGCGGCTGATCTCGAAATACAAACTTGATGAAGACCGGGAGCCGCAAAAATACGGCATCGGCCTGAAGGAGCTCTGGCAGGTCAAGCCGGAGCATCACAAGCCAGGTCTGGTGCAGCACTCGTTTGGCTGGCCACTCGACACGAAGACCGGCGGCGGATCGTTTCTGTATCACCTTGAAGACAACCAGGTGGCGGTCGGCTTCGTGCTTCATCTCAACTACAAGAACCCCTGGCTGTCGCCATTCGAGGAATTCCAGCGCTTCAAGACCCACCCGTCCATTGCGCCGGTGTTCGAAGGCGGCAAGCGGCTGGGCTATGGCGCCCGTGCCATCTCCGAAGGTGGCTGGCAGTCGGTGCCGAAGCTAACCTTCCCGGGCGGTGCGCTGATCGGCTGTTCGGCCGGTTTCGTCAATGTCGCCCGCATCAAGGGATCGCACAATGCGGTGCTGTCGGGCATGATGGCGGCTGAACATGCCGCGGAAGCCATTGCAGCGGGCCGCGCACAGGACACATTGGATGGCTATGACGAAGCCTGGCGCACATCCGAGATCGGCAAGGACCTGAAGAAGGTTCGCAACGTCAAACCTTTGTGGTCGAAGCTCGGCACGATCCTTGGTGTGACAGTGGGCGGCCTTGACATGTGGCTCAACACGCTGTTCGGCATGTCGCCTTTCGGCACGATGGGGCACGGCAAGCCGGATTACGCAGCCCTTGAGCCGGCGGCAAAGCACAAGAAGATCGAGTATCCGAAGCCTGACGGCGTGCTGACTTTCGACAAGCTGTCCTCGGTGTTCCTGTCCAACACCAACCACGAGGAAGACCAGCCTATTCACCTGCAGCTGAAGGATCCGGAGTTGCAGAAGATTTCGGAACTGGATGTCTATGGCGGGCCATCCAATCGCTACTGCCCCGCAGGCGTGTATGAATGGGTGGAAACCGACGGCGTGCCGACCTTCGTGATCAACGCGCAGAACTGCGTCCACTGCAAGACCTGCGACATCAAGGACCCGAACCAGAACATCAACTGGGTCCCGCCGCAGGGCGGCGAAGGGCCGGTCTATACCAACATGTAATTTGTTGCCGCGCCGCTGAGCTTTGCCTGAAATTGCAGCTTTGCGGTGCGGACTTTGAGCAAGCGTTTGTCTGCAGGCGGTTTTGGTTTGCTACGAACCCTCTCGAGACAGTCGGTCTTTATCGCCGACTGTCACTTCAGGCCACAACAGTTATTCATCCCGTCTGCACCGAAGGGCAGCAGCGAGCACTTCTGACGATGCTTTTAAGGAGCCAATCGTCCGCATGGTATAACCACATGCGCCGATGTGGCTAATTCGCAAGAGACGTTCTTTTGGCGAACCGGGTGCCTATCGAGCAATACGACGAGCTCTTTCCAGAATTGCCAGATGGCCCAGGTTGGCGTACGCTTTTTCGAGCACGGTTGTTGGGAACTGGCCATGTACATTAAGACAATCGAACCAAACGAAGCGACCGGCGACATTGCGGCGCTTTATGAAGCAGAGATTGCGTCGATGGGGCGCGTCATGGAGGCGACCCAATGCTGGTCTGCACGACCTGACATCATTATCCCGGTCGAAGCACTCCTGCACCAGATCAGGGACGGATTTTCGCTGGACCTTGTCGATTTTCGGCTCATTTCGTTCATCGCGGCACGATCGGTGCCGTCAAGCTATTGTTCTCACACGCATTTCAAGATGTTGTCGGGAATGATCGGGCGCGATACGGCGCTTGCAGCATACCGTGACTTCCGCAATGCCGGCTTGACCGAGCGACAGGTCCAAATGCTCGCTTATGCTGAGAAAATCACACGCGACGCGTCAACGATTACCGAGCAGGATATCGAGCGCCTCCGGTCCGTCGGGTTCAGCGACCTGAACATTGCAGACATTGCATTGGCGGCGTCCTTTCGAAGTTTTTTGAGCCGCTACTTCGACGCCGTTGGAGCATCGACAGAAGAAGCCTTTCTAGACGAAGATGAAGCGGTAAGGGCAGAACTGTCTGTGGGACGCAAATAGCGTCTTTCGAGGCCTGCCGCACTTAGGCAGGCTTCGAGAAATCCCTCGTTCGCGCAGGCGCAGCGAATTGGCGCTTTAGTCCGCACTTCTGACGTTCGTTCAATCTGCAACGGATGTCTGCATGCCGCCCGTTCGAGCCGTTAGCGAGAAATCCGACTTCCTTGAAGAAAGGCGGAATCCTTGGACCCCGCCCTTTTTTTGCTGTTACTGAAACGCCGTCTCGAAGAAGCTTCTGAGTTTTCGTGAATGCAGCCGCTCGGGCGGCATGGCGGCGAGTTTCTGCATCGCCCGCAGGCCGATCTGCAGGTGCTGGTTGACCTGGGTCTTGTAGAAGGCCGAGGCCATGCCAGGCAGCTTCAGCTCGCCATGCAGCGGCTTGTCTGACACGCACAGCAGCGTGCCGTAGGGAACCCGGAAGCGAAACCCGTTGGCGGCGATCGTGGCCGATTCCATGTCGAGCGCGATGGCGCGTGACTGCGACAGGCGCTGCACCGGGCCGCGCTGGTCCCTGAGTTCCCAGTTGCGGTTGTCGATGGTGGCCACCGTGCCTGTGCGCATAATGCGCTTGAGATCATAGCCCTCGAGACCGGTGACTTCGGCGACAGCGTCCTGAACGGCGACCTGAACCTCGGCCAGCGCCGGGATCGGCACCCAGGCCGGAAGGTCGTCGTCAAGCACATGGTCCTCGCGAACATAGGCGTGGGCCAAGACATAGTCCCCAAGCGCCTGGCTGTTGCGCAAGCCCGCACAGTGGCCGAGCATCAGCCAGGCATGCGGCCGCAGGACGGCGACATGGTCGGTGATGGTCTTGGCATTGGATGGCCCGACGCCGATATTGACCATGGTGATGCCGCAATGGTCTTTCCGCTTGAGGTGGTAGGCCGGCATCTGCGGCAGGCGCGGCGGGGCAACCCCTTCGGTCGGGCTGCCATGGCCGGAGGGGGTGATCAGATTGCCGGGCTCGACGAAGAAATCATATTCGCTGTCGCCTTCAGCCATCAGCGAGCGCGCATAGGCGCAGAACTCGTCGATGTAGAACTGGTAGTTGGTGAACAGCACGAAATTCTGGAAATGGTCGGGGGCCGTGGCGGTGTAATGCGACAGCCTTGCCAGCGAGTAATCGATCCTCTGAGCCTTGAAGGGGGCCAGCGGAAGCGATTCGCCGGGACCAGGTTCGTACAGCCCGTTGACGATCTCGTCATCGGTGGTGGCGAGATCGGGTGTATCGAACAGGTCGCGCAGCGGTATGTCGAGTTTCTCGGCGACGGCCGCTTCCACATAGGCGCCTTCGCCAAAGGCGAAATGCAGCGGAATCGGCGTGTCCGATTCCGAAATCGTCAGGGGTGTGCCGTGATTGCGCAGCAGCAGTTCGAACTGGGTTGTCAGATAGGCGCGGAACAGCGCCGGTCGGGTGATGGTTGCCGCATAGCGGCCAGGCGAGACGACGTGTCCGTAAGACAGGCGGGAATCGACCATGCCGAAGGATGTCGTTTCGAAGCTTATCTGCGGATAGAAGGCGCGATAGCGTCCTGCCGGTCTCGATGTCGCAAGGTCCTGAAAGGCCTCGCACAGAAAGCGGGTATTGCGATCATAAATGGCTTCGAGGGCCGCAACCGCACTCGCCGCGTCGGAAAATTCCTGCGGTTCGATGGGGGGCGGTGAAACGAAGCCATTGACGGTGTGGGAAGGGATTCTCTGGTCCATGCATCGTTATAGACGACAATCCACGTCAAGGAAAAGACGCGCGATGCCGAAAGCACTTTCAGCGCAGCTAAGGCGGGCGGCCAGCTGCGCCCGTTGCCGGGCGGGGCGAGCCATCCGGATCACTTGCTGTTGCGCTGGAGGCTGACATAGAGCACGTAACCAGCGCCGGAAAGACCCGGACCCTTGTCGCCTGTCTGGGCGTAGGCGAAGGCGCCGACCGGGCCGACCAGGAAACTCACCAGCGCAGTCATCCGCAGCAGGGTGGTCACAGTGTTTCGAATGTTGGTACGCATATGCTCGATCCTTACGTGTCGGTGTCAGCGCGATGCTGCGCAATTGAGGTCTGGCTGGAACAAGCAAGGATCGATTGCGCCCTTGTGCCATGAGTTGTTGCGACGTCCGCCATTGGCGACAGCTGCGGCCATCAGCAAGGCGAAGATCATGAAGATCAGGCAGATGATGGTGAAGCGGCGTGCAATGGTGCTCATGTGTCGTGTTCCCTGTCTGTGAGGAAACATTCGCACGCTGCGGCTGAACCTTAGCTGAGATGGTCGTTCATCTGGCGTTCAAGGAGATTAACCGGAGATGTGGCTGTGCCACGGCAAGAGCGCGAGCCGAGCCGCCGGCGCGGGTATTGCCAGATGCGGGTGATCATTCCTAAGTGTTGCTGATTGGAAGAGAAGGAACGGTGATGACCACCCAAACCCAACCCATCGAGCTTTATTACTGGCCTACACCCAATGGCTGGAAAATCACCATAATGATGGAGGAACTGGACGTTCCCTACGAGGTCCGATACGTCAATATCGGCAAGGGCGAGCAGTTCGAACCCTCCTTTCTGGCGATTGCACCCAACAACAGGATGCCGGCCATTGTCGATCCCGAGGGGCCTGATGATGAGCCGATCTCGGTTTTTGAATCGGGCGCCATCCTGCAGTATCTCGGCCGCAAGTTCAGCCGCTTCTATCCGACGGAAGAGCGCGCGCGCACGGAGGTCGACCAATGGCTGTTCTGGCAGATGGGTGGGCTGGGGCCAATGGCGGGGCAGGCGCACCATTTCCGGCGATATGCGACCGAAAAGGTGCCCTACGCGATCGAGCGCTACACCAATGAGGTCAACCGGCTTTATGGTGTGATGAACCGGCGGCTGGCCGACCGGGATTTTCTGGCTGGCGATTACTCGATTGCCGATATGGCGGCGATCGGCTGGGTTCGGCGCTACGAGAACCAGGGACAGAATCTCGACGAATTCCCCAGGCTCAAGCGCTGGTTCGAAACTCTGATGGCCCGCCCGGCGGTGGAGAAGGGGTGCAACGTAGGAATCGAGCACCGCAAGAACCTGGCGGGAGACAAGGATGCGCAAAAGGTTCTGTTCGGCCAGAAGGCACGGTAGGTGCCATAAAAATGGCCCGCACCAGATGACCTGGGCGGGCCTGTCAGTCTGTGGTTTTCTGCCTGGATTACAGTTTCGACCAGTTCTCCGAGCGGCACAACACCGCCAGCACGCAGCCCTTCATCTTCATGGTCTTGCCCGAAATCGACGCGGATCCCTTGTAGGTCTTGTCGTTTGAGGGATCCGTGATGGTGCCGGAGTAGCTTCCGTTGCTGCCCGTCATCTTGCCGATGCGTTTGCCGCTATGTTTGCCGGTTTTCAGAGTTACGCAGTAGGAACCACCGCAGCTTGAGATCGCCGCGGTCTCACCGCTCTTGGTCTTCCAGTTGCCCTCGATAGGGTCGGCCAGAGCCGGAGTTGCCATGGCAGCAACAAGTGCGCCGGCGGTAATCAGTTTACGGATCATGTTGTTCCTCCCAGGATATGAGCGCATCCTCATGCGCGCTTCTTACTTAACTCGACTTTACGTAAAGGTAAACTGCCATTTCTGAGGGGCTTGAATGCCGATTTATGGGCACCGCGGGAAGCTCAAGCGCCTGCGTTTTTCGCGGCTTCGATGAGTTTTCCAGAAAATGCGATGTATCCTTGGTTAGCCGTTCGTAACTTTCCACAAGTGGCCGAAACAGCCGATTTGAGTCTCTTCTGCCAAAATGCAACGGCTTGGATGTTTAACAAAATCCCAAGTTTACCAAGCCTTTGGACTTTGTTCGTCTCCAGTTAAGCATGCAATTTAACGCGCTTTTTAATCGATAACGGCACACTTCAATCCAACAAGACAGCGCCCGGACCAACCGGACGAACACAAGAAAAAAACGGCTTCTCAGGAGCTGACAGGGACGACGAAAGCAAACTTTTTTACAGGGACTAAGAAAATGGCACGTTACGAAATTCATGATCACGATCAGGCAACCATCGGCGGCGAAGCCAAGGCAGACGTTTTCTGCGAAATGGGTCTGATGTATGCCACTGGACGCGAATGCGAAATTGATTATGTCGCGGCCCACAAGTGGCTCAACATTGCCGCGATCAAGGGCTCTGACCGGGCGGCAACATTGCGGGCGGAACTGGCCGAAAGCATGACCAAGGCCGACCTCGCCGCCGCGCTGCGCGCTGCACGCGAATGGATGACCATGCATTGAACCGGACTTTCGTCCCGGCAAAACGCCGGCCAGGCGCTTCTGTAGCGGGGTGTCCAAGGAGGCAGTCTCCGAGCGCCGTTCTCAGAATTTTACCTCGAGGGGAACGAGGTGGGAGCCAAAAATCCGGACAACACGGAGAGGCTCTCAGCTAGGCCGCGATTGACCAGGATTGGTCTTTCGCGGCCTTTTGTCTGATATCGCTGGATCTAATTCAGCCCTGTTTCTCAACGATTTCGGCCAGAGCGGCTTCGAAAAGCGCGATTTCGGGCGCCGGACCGGTAGAAATGCGGATGCAGCGGTTCAGCGGCGCCACGCCCGGCATACGGATGAAGACGCCGCGGCTAATCAGCCCGTCAAGGATTGCCTTTGCGTAAGTGGCATCGCGGCCACAATCGACGGTGACGAAATTGGTTGCCGAAGCAATCGGCTTGAAGCCATGGCCGTTTGCGATTGCCGCGATCCGGTCACGGGACGATGAGACTTCTGCCAGCACATGGGAGAGCCAGTCCCGGTCCCTAAGTGCGGCCAGCGCAGCCGCCTGGCCCAGCCGGTTGACCCCGAAATGGTTGCGTACCCGGTGAAACATCGCCACGCTGTCCTCGTCGCCAAAGACATAGCCGACCCGCTGGCCGGCCAGCCCGTAGGCCTTGGAGAAGGTGCGGAAGCGCAGCACGTTTGGCATGTCGGCAAGTGCAGCTATTGCGGGCAGGGCGGAGGCCGGCGCGGTTTCACCATAGGCTTCGTCTAGGACAAGCATGGTGGTTTCGGGCAAGGCGCGGGCGAAGGCGGTCACGGCATCGCCCGAGTGCCAGGTGCCCATCGGGTTGTCGGGATTGGAGAGATAAACCAGCGGCGCATTCTCGCGGCGGACGATGTCGAGCAGCGCATCAAGGTCCTCGTGGTCATCGCGGTAAGGGACAGCGACCAGCCTTCCGCCGAAACCCGCGACATGGAAGTTGAAGGTCGGATAGGCGCCGAGGGAGGTGACGACCGGGGTGCCGGGTTCGACGATCAGCCGCACAATCAGCCCCAGAAGCCCGTCGATGCCTTCGCCGACAACGACCCGCTCCGGCGCCAGGCCAAGATACTTCCCCAGCGCGATCCTCAGATCATGGTTTTCCGGATCGGCGTAGCGCCAGCAGAGCTGCGCCTTTCGCGTGATCGTCTCGATAACGGACGGGGCCGGGCCGAACCCGTTCTCATTGGCGCCCAGCCGGGCGTTGAACTCAGCACCGCGGGTGCGCTCCTGGGTTTCCGGACCGACAAACGGCACGGTCGGCGGCAGCGATCGGGCGAGAGCGGTAAAATGCGGAAAGGCGGGCATGGGAGGTCCTCGATAAATGGCTCGAATTCCCTAGCGGCAATGGGGAAGGGCTTCAAGCGGGGATAAGGTTCTGGATGGTGCTGGGCAGGGGCGAAAGCGGCATCGCACTTAAACAACCGCGTACTCAACGCCAATAAATGCCCCTCCCCAACCCCTCCCCACAAGGAGGAGGGGCTTACCCCGCCGCGCCTGTCTCCGTATTCTGGCTCTATCGAATACGGAGGACTCCCCTGTCTGGAACGGGAGCGAACCGCACGCGCTGGCCCAACCCCTTGTGGGGAGGCGTTGGGGAGGGGCTTCCGACGCCGCTCGCACCAATCCCCGCGTCCGTCTAAATAAAGCCCGGCGCTTTGCGAGCCCGCCTGCAAAGTCTATGAACAGGGTCCCGCCATGTGCCCCGAGTCTCCTGCAATGCCTCCCTTTGCCGAAACCATCCTTGTTGTCTTCACACTGATTGCCATTGGCTATAGCGCGGCAGCCTTCAAGGTGCTCAAGCCTGCCACGGGCGACGGGCTGTCGGATTTCGTCTTCACCATCGCCGTCCCGTTGCTGCTGTTCCGCATCATCGCCACGGCGAGTTTTGATCATGGTGCGCCATGGAGCCTGTGGGCGGCTTACTTTACATCTGTGCTGGTGACGTGGGCATCGGCGCATTTCATCATACGCGCGGGCTTCGGGCGCGATGCAAGGTCAGGAGTCGTAGCCGGGGTGACGGCGGCATTCTCCAATCTGGTGCTGTTGGGGCTTCCTTTCATAACTGGAGTGTATGGCGAGGACGGCCTGGCGGTCCTGTCGCAGCTGGTCTCGGTGCATCTGGCGATCATGATGGCGGCATCGGTAATCCTGTTCGAATGGGCGCTCAAGCGCGACGGCGCCAGCACCAAAAGCAAGACGAAGGTTGAGTTGCTGACGGGTTTTCTACGCCAGCTTTTCTCCAATCCGCTCATCATCGGCATTCTCTGCGGTTCTCTCGTGCGCGTGTCGGGGCTCGAGATTCCGCAGGTTGCGAACCGGGTTATCGGAAGCCTTGGCGGGGTGGCCGGGCCTGTGGCCCTGTTTGCAATGGGGGTCTCGTTGCGCGGCTACGGCATTCGCGGGCAGGTGCCGCAGGCGGTTTCGCTGGTGACGTTGAAGCTGATGCTGATGCCGGCGGTGGCGCTGGGCATGGCGCTGCTGCTTGGCCTGCCGGAGCTTCAGGCCAAGGTCGTTGTGGCAGCGGCATCCCTGCCTGCCGGTGTGAACAGCTGGCTGATCGCCACTCGCCTGGGCACCGGGCAGCGGCTGGCATCGACCTCCATGACGCTGGGGACGGCGCTGGCGGCAGCCACAACGGGGCTGTGGCTGCTGATAACCGAGGCGATCGTCTGAAAGCCTGTGTACGGATGCGAGCGATTGTTTCACTTTCGTTTGTTTTCTTTTGACATTCGCTATTGTTTCGAATTACAAAAAACACAGCTTGTTGCATGAGCGGAGAGGTCAATGGCACAAGACAAAGTCTACGATGTTTTCGTCATTGGCGGCGGCATCAACGGATGTGGCATTGCCCGTGACGCCATCGGCCGGGGCTATTCGGTGTTCCTGGCAGAGATGAACGACCTGGCCTCTGGAACTTCGTCCTGGTCATCCAAGCTCATTCACGGCGGCTTCCGCTATCTTGAATATTATGAGTTCCGGCTGGTGCGCGAAGCGCTGAGTGAACGCGAAGTGCTGTTGTCGAACGCGCCACACATTATCTGGCCGATGAGATTCGTGCTGCCGCATCACAAGGACATGCGACCGGCATGGCTGCTCCGGCTCGGCCTGTTCCTCTACGATCATATCGGCAAGCGCAAGCTGCTGCCCGGCACCACGACGGTAGATCTGAAGACATCGCCGGTGGGAAAGCCGCTCAAACCGCTGTTTTCGAAAGGTTTCGAGTATTCCGACTGCTGGGTCAATGATGCCAGGCTGGTGGTTCTCAATGCCCGTGATGCGGCGGACCGCGGTGCCGAAATCAGAACCCGGACCGAGGTGGTCTCGGCCGAACGCAAGGACGGCATCTGGGAGGTCAGCATCAAGGACCGGATGACGAGGGCCAGCGAAACGGTAAAGGCGCGGCTGATCGTCAATGCCGGCGGGCCCTGGGTTGACCGGATCCTGACAGGCGTTGTCGGACGCAATGACGCGCGCAATGTGCGGCTGGTGCAGGGCAGCCATATCGTGGTGCCGAAACTGCATGACCATGATCGTGCCTATATTTTTCAGAACGGAGACGGCCGGATCATCTTCGCGCTTCCCTATGAAGAGGACTTCACCCTGATCGGGACCACGGATCAGGATTACACGGGCGATCCGAAGGACGTTGTCATCACCGATGGCGAGATCGACTATCTGTGCGCGGCGGCAAGCGAATACTTCGCTAAGCCAGTCGAGCGCGACAGCATCGTCTGGACCTATTCTGGCGTCCGTCCGCTCTATGACGACGGCGCATCGGAGGCCCAGGAAGCGACACGCGACTACGTGCTCAAGCCGGATCCGGCCGACGGCGCGCCGCTGATCAACATCTTCGGTGGCAAGATCACAACTGCGCGCAAGCTGGCGGAATCAATGCTGGAGCTTATCGAGGACCGCCTTGGCAAGAAATCCGCGCCGTGGACCCACCGGGCCGCGCTGCCGGGAGGCGATTTCCCACCCGACGGGTATGACAGCCAGGTGGCCCGGCTACAATCGGATTATCCGTTCCTCGACCCGCAGCTGACCCGCCGCTATGTCCGCCAATATGGCACCTGCGCGTGGAAGCTGCTGGGCAATGCCGCAAGCCTGGAGGATTTGGGGCAGAACTTCGGTTACGGCCTCCATGCGCTGGAAGTTGATTACCTGATTTCACATGAATGGGCGAGGGAAGCGGCGGACGTGATCTGGCGGCGCACCAAGCGCGGGCTTCGTCTCGACGCGGCGCAGGTTTCAGCCCTTGAAACCTACATGGCAGACGCCCGCGCAGCCTGACTGCGAGACGACACCGAGGGGGTTTTCGCTAGCAGCGAATCCGGGTCATATGGCAGCGGAATTGGAGGACAGCATGAGTGGATATATTCTCGCGATCGACCAGGGCACTACTTCGAGCCGCGCCATCGTTTTTGACGGTGATATGCGGATTGCCGGCGTCGGCCAAAAGGAATTCACGCAGTTCTATCCGCAGTCCGGCTGGGTCGAGCACGATCCGGAGGAAATCTGGGAAACAGTGGTCTGGTCAGTCAAGCAGGCGCTGAAGGATGCTGGTGTCGAGGCTTCGGCGATTTCCGGCATCGGCATCACTAACCAGCGCGAGACCGTGGTGGTGTGGGAGCGCGAGAGCGGCAAGCCGGTCCACAACGCGATCGTCTGGCAAGACCGGCGCACGTCCTCCTATTGCGACAAGCTCAAGCATCAGGATCTGGAAGAGACGTTTACAGCCAAGACCGGGCTGCTGCTCGACCCCTATTTTTCCGGCACCAAGTTATCGTGGATGCTGTCGGATGTGGAGGGTGCGCGAGCAAGGGCTGAGCGCGGTGAATTGTGCTTTGGCACGGTGGACAGTTTCCTGATCTGGCGGCTGACCGGCGGCAAGTCGTTTGTCACCGACGCGACCAATGCCTCGCGGACGCTGATGTTCAACATTGGCACCCAGGAGTGGGACGCGGAACTTTTGCAGATCCTCGAGATCCCGGCGGAAATGCTGCCGGAGGTCAAGGATTGCGCGGCCGATTTCGGCATCACCGACAAAAGCCTGTTCGGCGCGGAAATCCCGATCCTGGGCGTTGCCGGAGACCAGCAGGCAGCAACCATCGGCCAGGCCTGTTTCGAACCGGGCATGCTGAAATCAACCTATGGCACCGGCTGTTTCGCGCTGCTCAACACCGGCGAGGACATGGTGCGATCGGAAAACCGGCTGTTGACCACTGTTGCCTACCGGATGGACGGCAAGGTCACCTATGCTCTGGAAGGCTCGATCTTCATTGCGGGGGCTGCGGTGCAGTGGTTGCGCGATGGCATCAAGGTGATCAAGAAGGCCGAGCAATCGGGCGATCTGGCAGCGGAAGCCGACCCGACCCAGGATGTCTATCTGGTGCCTGCGTTCACCGGCCTTGGCGCACCGCATTGGGATGCGGACGCGCGCGCTGCGATCTACGGCATGACCCGCAACACCGGTCCTGCGGAATTTGCCCGCGCGGCACTGGAGGCGGTCTGCTACCAGACGCGCGATCTGCTTGAAGCGATGCACAAGGACTGGAAGGGTTCGGGCGCCGATACGGTCCTGCGCGTCGACGGCGGCATGGTCGCCTCGGACTGGACCATGCAGCGGCTGGCCGACATTCTCGACGCCCCGGTGGACCGTCCGACGATCCTCGAAACCACGGCTCTGGGCGCGGCGTGGCTTGCCGGGCAGCGCGCCGGGGTCTGGCCGAAGCAGAAAGATTTCGCCAAGGCCTGGGCGCTCGACACCGAGTTCAAACCCAAGATGGACGCTGAGACCCGCGACGCCAAGCTCAAGGGCTGGCGCGATGCGGTGCGGCGGACGCTGAGCTAGGCAACCGGCCGGCACTGGTGCAGGATACGCCTTGCAGAGAGGACAAATGATCCGACGCTGCTGAGGTAGATCATCCGCGCATGGCTCTGGGGAGGGGCTTGATGGCGAAGGCAACGCACCACACCGTCGAGCTGAACGGTCATTCGTTCCACTACCTCGAATGGGGCCGTTCCGATGCGCCGGTGCTGCTGTTCCTGCACGGTTTTCCGGAATATAGCGGGGCATGGACCGAGGTGGCGGAAAGACTGGCTGATCGCTTCCGTTGCATTGCGCCTGATCAGCGCGGATTTGGCCGGAGCTGGGCACCGGCCGAAGTCGAAGCCTACAGCTTGCGCGAGCTGGTCGGCGACATGGTGGCGCTGATTGATCATCTTGGCGGGCCGGTGACGGTGGTTGGCCACGACTGGGGTGCGGCCGTAGCCTATGGTCTGGCGATGTTCCAGCCGCAGCATGTTTCGCGACTGGTCATCATTAACGGGGTGCATCCGGCTCCGTTCCAGCGGGAGCTCGCTGCCGGAGGCGAGCAGACCAGTGCCTCGCAATATATTCTCTATCTTCGTTTTGAAGGCTCGGAAGAGAAGCTGGCGGCAAATGATTTTGACGGGCTGCTGAAGCTGTTCTCGGCGAAAATGGATCTCGGGTGGATGACGCCGGAGCGGCAAAAGCTCTACAAGGCGGAATGGTCCCGTCCGGGCCGGCTGCGCGGCATGATCAACTGGTACCGGGCTTCGCCGCTCAAGGTCGCCGAACCCGGTGTGCCTCTGAGAGATGTTCCCGCGCTTTCCAGGGACAGGCTGCAGGTGCGGTGTCCGCATCTGCTGATCTGGGGCGACGGTGACACGGCCTTGCTGCCGGTCTGCATTGAAGGTCTGGAGGAGTATGCCGGGGATCTAACCGTGCGCCATGTTGCCGGAGCGGATCACTGGATCTGTCACCAGAAACCGGAAGCGGTTGCCGGACTGATCCGATCCTTTGTCGAGGCGCACACCGAATGATCGCCTCCCCAGGCGGAGGATGGCACTGAAGCTCTCGGCGGACACTGAATTCCAAGCCTCTGGCTCCGTTATCAAGATAGGATAGTATGCGGTTCTCGGTTGTTCGAGAGGAGCAATGCAATGCAACTTGGTGCGTTTTCACTCAGCCTGGCGGTCAAGGATCTGGCCGCGTCCCGGGCCTTTTACGAGAAACTGGGCTTCACGGTGTTTGGCGGCGATGCGGAACAGGGATGGCAGATTCTGCACAATGGCGGCTGTGTCATCGGCTTGTTCCAGGGCATGTTTGAGAAGAACATGCTGACCTTCAATCCGGGGTGGAGCGAGAGCGCGACACCGCTCGAGCAGTTCACCGACGTGCGGGAATTGCAGAAACAGCTCAAGAGCAACGGCATTGCTTTTGAGGCCGAAGCCGACGAGACGGCCACTGGGCCGGGCAGTTTCTTGATCAAGGACCCTGACGGAAACCCGATCCTGGTCGACCAGCACCGGTGAGACGGACACCGGTCAGGCCGGCGCTGTAGACGCAAATTTCGAGGTCACCGGGGCAAACTTAAACAGCCGCGCTTTCCAGTCGGCTGCTTGTCCAGACCAACAAGTCTTCGCGTATATAGGCTTTTACTCGATGAAGCTCACCGTGACACCCGGTTTCACCATGGCGGCCAGTTCCCCGGCGTCCCAATTGGTCAGTCGCACGCAGCCGTAGCTCTGGGTCTTGCCGATGGTAGACGGCTCTGGCGTTCCGTGAATGCCGTAGGTCGGCTTGGAAAGCGCCATCCACATGCTGCCGACGGGACCGTTCGGCCCGGGCGGGACCTGCAGGATCTTGTCGTTGTTGCCCTGCTTGAAGTTGATCTTGGGATTGTAGGTGTACCCGGGATTGGGCGCGATGCGCTCGATGGTAACCTCGCCCGAGGGAGACGGGGTGTCGGTCGAGCCGATGGTGGCCGGGTAGGCGGCGAGCAGCTTGCCGGCAGCGTCATAGGCGCGAACCTGTTTCTTGCCCTTGTCGGCAACGATGCGGGCAACTTTCCCGCTCTTTTCCCTACCGGTCGCCACGACCTTGATCTGTACTCCGGGCAGGCTGAAATCGGCCTCCGGATTGAGTTCCTTCAGATAGGCCTCATCCATGTGAAAGCGTTCCGCCAGCATCTCCAGTGTGGAAGTGTAGGACATGCGCTCGAGCTTCGCCTTTTCAGCGTAATCAGCTGGGATCGAGGCGACGAACGGGCCAGCGGCGTCTTCCGCGGTGATGGTATAGGTGGAGAAGGCGAGGCCGCCATCGGCTGCCAGGCGGGCGAGGATCAGATCGGTGTCAGCAGGATCAATCCGCTCGCCCGTCGCCTCGTACCAGGCATCCAGCGCCTTGTTTACGTTCGAGCCCATGCGCCCGTCGATCACGCCCGGAGACATGCCGTTGCGGTCAAGATAGACCTGTAGTGCTGTTACTTGCGCCTTTGTCAGCATTGGTGTTTTCACAGCAGGTTGCGCCTGCTGTTTGGGCGCTGCCGGTTCCTCTGCGGCCGGCACCTCTATGATTTTCGGGCGCGTTGGCACGGTGCCGGTGGTCGGATTGAGATCACGACGCTCGATGCGTGCCCGGGGGGCTTCGGAGAAGGGGTCGCGCGACACCTGCTGACGTGGCGGCGGCGGAGCTTCCGGAAACCCGTATGGATCCATCATGGGCCCTTCGCCGGGCTCGATGATGCTGCTTTGGCCCTGATATTGCCAGGCTGGAATTTCGAGACCGATGACCTGGTCCCAGTTGTCAAGAAGGAGGCGGCGCCCCCGGTTGTCCACGACAATGCGCACCGATCCGGCTTCGGGGATCTCGCGCATCAGCTGGCCATTGGTATCGACAATAACCATGCGCTGGCCGCGATATTGATCGGCAAGAGCCGTAACGCTGGAAACCGGCGTGGCGGTGATCAACAGAGCAGCCAGAAGGGCCGCCGTGTGGCGGAGACGGAAGGTGGTTTTCATGTGCATAGGCTCAACCTGCGGCTAAAGCGACAATGATGGAGATACCATTGCCAGAGTCTGCTGAACGCAAGCTGAACAAACGTTTGAAAATCGGCTTCAGTATGGCAAGCCGACATAGTTCTCCGCCAGGGCGGTCCGCATCGCCTCGGAATCTAAGGTGTAGGCCAATTCCGTCTCGGTCATTTTGGCGTCAAACGGCGCCTGATTGGGAAACCGATGCAGCATGGTCGTCATCCACCAAGAAAAGCGGACTGCTTTCCAGACCCGGCTCAGCGCGCGCTCAGAATAGGCATCGAGCAGAGTTGTGTCGCTGTCGAGGAAATGACTGCGCAAGCCCTCAAACAGGTAATGCACGTCGGAGGCTGCGAGGTTGAGGCCCTTGGCGCCCGTCGGCGGAACAATGTGTGCGGCATCGCCGACAAGAAACAGGCTTCCAAAGCGCATGGGTTCGGCCACGAATGAGCGCAAGGGTGCGATCGACTTCTCAAAGGAGGGGCCAGTGATCATCGCCTCGGCGGTTTCGGGCGGCAGCCTTCTGCGCAATTCGGTCCAGAACTGTTCGTCGGACCAGGCCTCGATGTGGTCATCGGAATTGCACTGGATGTAGTAGCGGCTGCGGGTGTTGGAGCGCATCGAGCAAAGTGCGAAACCACGCGAGTGGCTGGCATAGATCAACTCGTGGCTGACAGGCGGCACATCGGCGAGAATGCCGAGCCAGCCGAAAGGATAGACCTTTTCGAAGGTGGCGATGGCGGTTTCGGGCACCGAGCGGCGGCTGGCGCCATGGAAACCGTCGCAGCCGGCTATGAAGCGACAGTCAATCCGGACCGACTCGCCAGCTATCTTGCAGGTCACATAGGGCCCGGCGGTGTCAAATTCCTGCGGTTCAACATCAGCGGCTTCGTACATGGTGATGCCGCCGGTTTGGCTGCGGTGGTCGACCAGGTCGCGGGTGACTTCGGTCTGTCCGTAGACCATGACGTTCTTGCCGCCGGTCAGCTGGGTCAGGTCGATGCGATGGATGTCGGTTTCACAGCTGATGGCGAAGCCGTCATGGGGCAAGCCTTCGGCATGCATCCGGGCCCCGGCGCCGGCTTCTTCCAGCAGCCGGACCGTACCCTGTTCGAGGACACCGGCGCGAACGCGCGAGAGAACATGATCGAGGCTGGAACGCTCGAGTATGATGGTTTCAATTCCAGCGTTGTGCAGCAATTGTCCGAGCAGCAGGCCTGACGGACCTGCACCAATGATACAGACCTGAGTGGACAACGTCTTCATGCGGTTTTTCCCATCTCTTTGATCGAGTCGATCAGTGCGGAGGCGGCGGTCAGGCTGACGCCGGCAGTCTCGCACATCTGAGGCAGGATCATCCACTCCAGCATCCAGGCGGCACCGGAGCGCTCCATCTCGTGGAGCTGTGCATGATGCATGCCGGCGAGCAACGTAGCATTGTAGCGCGCGAGCGCGACCAGCCGTTCGGCTGTGACCGGATTTTGCTTATGCGGCATCGCCGAGGATGCGCCACCGCCAACAAGCTGAATGTCATCATGGCCGCGCAGCGCCATCAGCGCCACATCCTGGCCGATCTTGCCGAGTGCACCGGTCAGCTCCGACAGCCAGTTTGCCTGGGCTAGAACCGGGCTGCGGTCGGTGTGCCAACTTTGACCCGGCCAGCGTAGGCCGAGTTCGCCGGACATTATTCCGGCAACGGTCTCGGCGTTGTCGCCCAAATCCTGGAGATCACCGACCGCGCCGCCCAGTTGCAACAGCCCAATCTTTTCGGAAAGGGCGGGCATGCGGTCATAGAGCGACTGCAACGGGCGGCGCCAGCTGGCAATCCGATCCGCTGCCTGAAACGGGATCGCCGGCTGCATCCGCGTGATCGCCTGCAGCGTGTTGCCGCCGTCACGGGCGGAAAGCCCGGACAGCTGGCCCAGAAGTGTTTCAATCCGTTGCCCAAGAATGCCGTTTACGGATACCAGTGCCTCGACGGTGGCGGTGTCCATCAGGTCCTGGCTGGTGGCGCCGTGGTGGAGCATACCTTTCGCCGGGCCGGACACGTGCGCGCGCAGCTGGCGGATATAATCGGGCACGGGCACTCCATCGCGGATGCCTGCTTCGACGATGGCCGCCCCATCTGGCTCGAAATCCGCGATCTGATCGATCAGGTCCTCAGCATCTTCCCGCGTAATGAGCCCCGCCTTGGCAAGACCGCTGATCAGGGCCCGCTCGAAGCGGGAGAAGCTGGCGAACAGTGCATCATCGGAAAACCGCTCGGCGATTTCGTGGTCCCTGAAGAGACCGGCCGTCCATGACTGTCCGCCAGCGGTCATTTCAGACCCGCTCGAGCGCGATGGCGATGCCCTGGCCGACGCCGATGCACATGGTGGCAAGCGCAAGTTTTTCATTGCGAACAGCCAGTTCAAGCGCGGCCGTGCCGGTGATGCGTGCACCGGACATGCCAAGCGGATGACCGAGCGCGATGGCGCCGCCATTGGGGTTGATGTGATCGGCATCTTCCTGCAGGCCGAGCTCGCGCAGAACGGCGATGCCCTGGCTCGCGAAGGCTTCGTTGAGTTCGATCACGCCGAAGTCGGATGGCTTGAGCCCAAGCTGTGCACAGAGCTTACGGGTCGCAGGCGCCGGGCCGATGCCCATGATGCGGGGATCGACACCGGCGGTCGCACCACCGAGAATGCGGGCGATCGGGGTGAGGCCGTGCTTTTTGGCGGCGGCCTCGCTGGCGATGATAAGCGCTGCAGCACCGTCATTGACGCCAGAGGCGTTGCCGGCGGTGACGCTGCCGCCTGCGCGGAACGGAGCCTTGAGCTTGGCCAGCTGCTCGATTGTGGTTTGCGGGCGCGGATGCTCATCGGTGTCGACCACGACAGGATCGCCCTTGCGCTGCGGGATGTTGACCGCGACGATCTCCCTGGCAAAACGGCCAGAGGCCTGGGCCTTGCCGGCGCGGGTCTGGCTGCGCAGGGCAAAGGCGTCCTGGTCCTCGCGGCTGATATTGAACTCCTCGGCAACATTCTCGCCGGTCTCCGGCATGGAATCGACCCCGTACTGGGCCTTCAGTGCCGGGTTGACGAAACGCCAGCCGATGGTGGTGTCATAGATTTCGGCATTGCGCGAGAAGGCGGTGTCAGCCTTGGGCATGACGAAAGGGGCACGTGACATGCTTTCGACGCCACCGGCGATGATCAGCTCGGCTTCACCGGACTTGATGATGCGGGAGGCGGACAGAACAGCGTCCATGCCTGAACCGCACAGGCGGTTGAGCGTGGTGCCCGGCACCGAGACCGGAAGGCCAGCGAGCAGGGTGGCCATGCGGGCGACGTTGCGGTTGTCTTCACCGGCCTGGTTGGCGCAGCCGAAATAGACATCCTCGATCACGTCCCAATCGACAGATGTATTTCGCTCCTTGAGTGCCCTGAGCGGAACCGCAGCCAGATCATCGGCGCGGACACTGGAAAGGGCGCCGCCGAAACGGCCTATCGGGGTGCGGACATAGTCACAGATAAATGCGTCGGCCATCAGGCAGCTTCTCCAGATTTGCCGCCGGAGTGGGCGGCTTTGGTGCGGGCATTGAGATCGCGCAGCGTTTTCAGCTCGGTCTCTGTCGGAGCCGGGGTCTCTTCAAGCTGATCGGCGAAGCGCACGGTCCAGCCGCATTCGGCCTGGACCATTTCGCGCGTGACGCCGGGATGCATTGAGACCACGGTGAATTCACGTGTTACCGGATCGGGCTTCCAGACCGCAAGGTCTGTAACCATCAAAGTGGGGCCCTTGGTGGTAATCCCCAGGCGCTCGCGGTGATCGCCACCTTCGCCATGGCCAAAACTCGTGAAGAAGTCGATCTTGTCGACCATGGAGCGCCTCGACTGCTTCAGCGTGATGAAGATCTCGCCGCAGGATGACGCAATCTCCGGTGCGCCGCCGCCGCCGGGCAGGCGGGTTTTCGGCGCGTCATAGTCGCCGATGACGGTCGTGTTGATGTTGCCGAAGCGGTCGATCTGGGCCGCCCCGAGAAAGCCGATGGTGACGCGTCCGCCCTGCAGCCAGTAGCGAAACATCTCCGGCACGGAGACGGTGGTGACGGCTGTGTCGCACAATTCGCCGTCGCCGATCGACAGCGGCAGGACATTGGGCGCCGTGCCGATGGTGCCGCTTTCATAGATCAGGGTAATGTCCGGCGCATGGGTCAGGCGCGCAATGTTGCAGGCTGCCGAGGGTGCGCCGATGCCGACAAAGCAGACATCGGCGCTTTTCAGGGCGCGGGAGGCCGCAATGGTCATCATTTCATTGGAGGTGAAACCATTGTCGCTCATGCCGCGCTCCTCAAATGTTTGACCCGGTCGGCGAAATCTTCCGGCCTGGCATCGAGAACATTGTCCTTCATCCAGGCAAGGAAGGTGTCGCGATCTGCCGCGATCTTGTCCCAGGCGATGTAACTCGCATTGTCGCGGGGATAATAGCCGTGGGCATAGGAGGGGTGGGCGCCGCCGGGAACGAGGCTGATGGCGGTCACCGCCCAGCCGGGCAGAACACAGCTGTTGGGATGGGCGTCGAGATCGTCGACGATTTCCTCGACAGTGACGACCGAGCGTCTGGCTGCCAAAACCGCTTCCTTTTGCACGCCGACAATGCCTTCGACCAGCACATTGCCGTTGCGATCGGCTTTCTGCGCATGGATGAAGCTGACGTCGGGGCGGATCGCCGGAACCGCAGCCAGTTCCTCGCCGGTGAAGGGGCAGGTGACTGCGCGGATGTTCTTGTTGACGCCCGGCAGACCCGCACCCTTGTAACCGCGGAAGACGGCAAAGGGCAGGCCGGCGGCGCCGGCCTCATAGGCATTGGCCATGGCGGCGTGGGAATGCTCTTCGATCTCGATGCGGTGCGGCCAGCCGTTTTCCACCGAATCTCGGACCCGCCGCAGCAGCCCGACACCGGGGTTGCCAGCATAGGAGAAGATCAGCTTGCGCACGGCGCCAACGCCAATCAGCTGGTCGTAGATGACGTCCGGCGTCATGCGCACCAGCGTCAGATCCTTGACGCCCTGCCGGATCGCCTCGTGCGCACTGGCATGCGGGATAAGGTGGGTAAAACCTTCAAATGCGGCGGTGTCCCCGGATTTCAGGTTCTGCGCTACCGCCTCGGGCAACGTCATGAATTGCGCCATGATCGATTTCTCTCTCAGATGTCGAAGAAGACGGTTTCCCGCGGGCCCTGCAGATGGATGTCGAGGCTGTAGTTGCCGCCAGCACCCTTGGCCAGCAAGGTTTCGATACGGTCGCTATGTTCGATCCTGGCCAGCACCGGGTCATCGGCATTTGCCTCGGCTTCATCGCGGAAATAGATCCGCGTGTTGAGGCCGAGATTGATGCCACGGGCGACGATCCAGACATTGATGTGCGGCGCCTGCATGCGGCCATCGGGAAAGGGAATCGGGCCGGGCTTGATGGTTTCAAACCGGAGCACGCCGGTCTCTAAATCCGCGGCCCTGCGTCCCCAGCCGGTGAAGGTCAGGTCGGCATTGCCGCGCCTTTCCGCAGGGCTGTTGTAGAGGCCCTGGGCGTCTGCCTGCCAGATTTCCACTAGCACGTCCTTCAGCGCTGCGCCGCCGCCATCGAACACCCTGAGCTCGAGGGTAATGCGCTCGCCTTTGGTGGCGTCGGTAACCATGGCTGTGCCAAGGTCTTCACCATAGACGCCGATAATGCCGCAGGCGTTCGGTGTGAGGCCAATATGGACGTAGGGACCGGCAGTTTGTGACGGCGATTCCCTGAACGGATAAAGCGGTGCATTGGGAGTGTTGGTCATGTCAGTTGCCCTCCGGCCGGTTCTCGAACAGGGTCGAGCGGCTGCCGCGCAAGATGATGTCGAAGCGGTAGGCCAGCGCATCCATCGGTGCGGAGCTGTTCATGTCGAGGCGTGCGGTGAGTTGCTCGATGGCGGCCGGATCGGCGATGGTGCGGACAATCGGGCAGATCGGGATCAGCGGATCTCCCTCGAAATACATCTGGGTAATCAGGCGCTGGGCGAAGGCCTGACCGAAAACCGAGATGTGGATGTGGGCGGGGCGCCAGTCATTGGGGCCGTTCGGCCAGGGATAGGGGCCGGGACGGATGGTACGGAAGGCGTAACTTCCGTCGTCGCCGGTGAGGGTTCGGCCGCAGCCGCCAAAGTTCGGATCGAGCGGCGCGAGATAGCCATCCTTCTTGTGCCGGTAGCGGCCGCCGGCATTGGCCTGCCAGAATTCCAGCAGCACCTTGGGAACCGGCTGGCCACGTTCATCGAGCACCCGGCCGTGAACCAGGATGCGTTCGCCGATGGCGCTTTCACCCGGCCGGGCGAAATTGAGTGTCAGGTCATTGTCGAGCGGGCCGATAATGTCATCGCCGAAGGCAGGGCCGGTGGTTTCGGAAAGCGAGTTGCCGATCGCGATCAGCGGCCGCGTCGGCGCGCGCAAAACCGAGGACTTGTAGCCCGGCGCATAGGCCTTCGGGTGCCAGGCGCGGTCTCTGGTGAAGTAACTGGTAGCAGTTGGTTTGCTGTTCTTCATTCCTTCGCCCCTCCCTCGGCGGCATTCATTTCGGCCAGGGTTCGCTTGGCAATGCGAAACGCGGTGTTGGCGGCGGGTACACCGGCATAGATTGCAACATGCATGAGCGCCTCGCGAATATCATCTTCGGTGGCGCCGGTATTGGCCGTAGCGCGGACATGCATGGCGATTTCCTCTTCGTGGCCGAGGGCGGCGAGGAGCGCGATGGTGACGATCGAGCGGTCGCGCTTGCTCCAGTTCGGGCGAGACCAGAGACCCTCCCAGGCGCTTGCGGTGATCAGTTCCTGGAAAGGTTCGTCAAAGGGGGTTCTGGCCGCAATCGCCCGGTCCACATGGGCGTCACCCAGAACCGAACGGCGGGTCTGCTCGCCTTTGGATTTAGCTTCCACCCCGAAAACCTCCCTCATTGCGTCAGTCTTCACTTTGCATATTGAAATGGAAATGAATAATGATTTTTTAGTGCAGTTATGATCACATAATTGATATGGATATATCACGGCGTATCAAGATCCGGCATCTCGAAGCCTTTGTCGAAGTGGCGCGTCAGAAAAGCGTCGGCCGCGCGGCGATCACCTTGTCGCTGACCCAGCCGGCGGTGACACGGACGATCCGCGAACTCGAGCAGATCGTCGGTGCGGCGCTGGTCGAGCGTGATGGCCGGGGCATCAGGCTGTCGCATCAGGGCGAGGTCTTCCTTTCCCATGCCGGCTCGGGGCTGGCTGCCGTGCGCGGTGGCATCGCGGCATTGGCGAATGTCGCCACCGTGACTGGTCCGCCGGTGCGCATCGGTGCGCTGCCGACGGTGTCCGCCACCATCATGCCGGGTGCCGTGGCGGATTTTCTGGATTCAGGGCTGAAAAGCCCACTCAGGGTCACGACCGGCGAAAACCGGGTGTTGCTCGACCAGCTGCGCAAGGGCGATCTCGACCTGGTGATGGGGCGGATGCCGGCGCCCGAGAACATGGCGAGCCTGCGTTTTGAGCCGCTCTACCGCGACCGGGTGGCGTTCATTGTTCACAACAATCATCCACTGTCGAGGCAGAGGCAGGTGGCGGCAGATATTCTTTCGCGCCATCCGGTCCTCGTTCCTCCGGCCGGGTCGATCATCCATCCCTTTGTCGAACGGCTGATGCTGGAGCAGGGCATGGCGCCGCCGGTCAAGGCAGTGGAGACAGTGTCGGACAGTTTCGGCCGCGCCTTTCTGCGATCAACCGATGCGATCTGGATCATTTCGCGCGGGGTGGTGGCCGCGGAACTGGCATCGGAAGAGTTCGTCGAGTTGCCGATCGATACAGGCTCGACCATGGGTGCAGTCGGCCTGATCACGCGCGAGGCCGACCGGCCGCATGACGCGGCCCTGTTCTTTGCCGAAATCCTGCGGCGGCGCTCGTCGCAAAGCTGACGCGTTTCCGCCAAAATTCTCAGCCGCATCGACTGGCGCAGGATGGCTATGCGTCCTACATTTGACCGAAATTCGTTGGGCAAGGGGCTAGGCATTTCATGCAAGACATTCTGGCGCTGGCAAGCGCAAACCTGCTGTCACCAGCGGTGCTGTTTTTCGCACTTGGTTTCATGGGCACTCTCGCCGGTGCACAGCTGACGCTGCCGGAGGCGGTGGCCAAGACCCTGTCGATCTACCTGATGCTGGCAATCGGCTTCAAGGGCGGGGTTGCGGTCGCCGAACATGGGCTCGGGATCGACATCGTTATGGCGCTGCTCGCAGGGATGGTGCTTTCGGCCCTTATTCCGCTCGTAGCTTTTGGTCTGCTGACGGTGATGGCACGGCTGGAAAGGGTCGACCGTGCTGCGGTTGCTGCGCATTACGGCTCGATCTCGATTGTCACCTTTGTCGCCGGGAGCGAGGCCCTGCGGGTGGCCGGTCTTGGTTTTGAAGGTTACCTGGTCGCCGTCGCAGCGGTGATGGAGACGCCCGCCATCCTGGTTGCGCTCTATCTGGCCCATAAAGGCAGGCCTGCCTCTGAAGCTGCCGCGAAGTCCGGCGGGCGTCAGGAAGGGCTCATGACCGAAGTCATGCTCAATTCCTCGGTCGTGGTGCTTGTCGGTTCCTTCGTGATCGGATTCCTGGCCGGACCGAAAGGGCTTGCCGATATTGCGCCCTTCATAGTCGATCCGTTCAAGGGGGTCTTGTGCCTGTTTCTGCTCGACATGGGCGCCGTTGCTGGGCGCGGTATCCGGTCGGGATGGAAGCACATGAGCCCGGGGCTGGTGCTGTTCGGCCTGGTCATGCCCTATATCGGCGCCGTTTTCGCGCTTGCTGCAGGACTTGCCATCGGGCTTTCGACCGGTGGTGTGGCGCTGTTGATGGTTCTCGGCGCTTCCGCATCCTACATTGCGGTGCCCGCGGCCCTGCGACTTGCACTTCCCGAAGCGCGGCCCTCGATCTATCTGACGCTGTCGCTCGGCATTACCTTCCCGATGAATCTGACCATCGGCATTCCCGCCTATATTGCATTGGCGCAGACGGCGTCGGGCTAATCGAGGAGATCATCATGCATACATTTGCGAAAAAGCAGATCCAGATCATTTGCGAACGGCCTATCCTCAAGCGCGTTCAGCGTCATCTGACCGAGGCCGGGGTGAAGGGTTTTACGGTGTTTCCGGCGCTGTCCGGATCGGGTTCCGAGGGGGAATGGGACCGCGAAGGGATGGTCGGTGATGCGGGACAGATGGTGATGGTGCTGGTGGTTCTCGACCCCGAAGACCTGGACCGGGTTCTTGCCGACATCTTCGACGTCGTCAGCCCGCAAATGGGCGTGATTACGATCAGCAACGTGGAAGTGGTGCGACCCGACCGGTTCTAGCGAACAAAGCGAAGCTTTACCGAAACAGTTATACGTATTGTGATTTTCGTTTCTTTCGTTTTAGACTGGTTGCGAAACCCGTAACCTTCGGAAGACGATCCAGATGTATCTTGCTCCGCGCCACTCCGAGATAATCGAACTCGCCAAGACAGAGGGCCGGGTTCTTGTTGATGAACTGGCGACCCATTTTGACGTAACGCCGCAAACCATACGCAAGGATCTCAACGATTTATGCGAGCGGCAGTTGCTGATGCGCATCCATGGCGGGGCGGTGATCCCGTCAAGCACGCAAAACATGGAATATGCCCAGCGCGGCAAGATTGCTGCAGATGAAAAACAGACCATCGGCGAGGCCGCTGCGAAACTGATCAGCGACAATGCCTCCCTGTTCATCAATATCGGGACAACAACCGAAGCGGTGAGCCAGGCTCTGTTGCGGCACGGGCCGTTGATGATCATCACCAACAACATCAATGTTGCCAACCGGATGCGGCCCTTCACCCAATTCGAGGTGGTAATTGCCGGTGGTGTCGTGCGGGCATCCGACGGTGGTATCGTCGGTGAAGCGGCGGTGGATTTCATCCGCCAGTTCAAGGTGGATTACGCAGTCATCGGCACCTCGGCGATTGATCCGGACGGGGCGTTGCTTGACTATGATTTCCGCGAAGTGAAGGTGGCGCAAGCCATCATCGCCAATGCGCGCCACGTGATCCTTGTGGCAGATTCGACCAAGTTCGAACGGACGGCGCCAGTGCGCATCGGTCATCTTGAGCAGGTCGATACTTTCGTCACCGATCGGTGCCCGGACGAAAGGGTGCGCAAAATCTGCCGCGATTTTGATGTCGAATTGATCGAGACCATGCGGCTTCCCTAATATTATCGGGAGCTCAATTTCTGCTTGGTGGCCTGGGAGTTATGCTGCAGTCGTCGGCTGTGTGCTATCTGTTGCGGCGATGCCACTGTGGCAAAACATCGGCTTTCATGTGGCGATTTCTTGACTGCTGTCCTTTTTTGACCAGGAGTCTGTCACTATATAACCGACGGTCTGGACATCCGTTTGCGGCTAGGCGCCAGTGAACGGGGACATTACTTTTGCCATGGATTCAGTTGAGCCGTGGCCCATTTTTATATCGAGAGCAGGTTCATCATGGCATTGCCAAGGTTTCATACCGTCGCAGCCTTCGTCGTGCTGGCCGTCTCCGCGGCCTGGGTGCTGACCGGCGAGTTTTCGTCGATCGGCAGTGCTGCGCAGGAGTCAGGCGACGAGCGGCAGGCAGAGCAGGCCGCTCCGGCCACCGAAAAGGTGCTGCGCACCGTGGCCGTGACGACCCCGGACTTCATCCAGCACAACCGGATTATCCGTATTTCAGGCGTGACGGCGCCGGACAAGCGGACAACGCTAGCGACCCGCAGCGCCGGGATCCTTGGTGAGCTGAAGGTGGAAAAGGGCGAACGGGTGCAGGCAGGTGATGTCGTCCTGGTGCTCGACGGCGCCGAGAAGCAGGCCATGTTGGAGACGGCAAGGGCGTTGCTGGATCAGCGTCAGAAGGAAGCCGACAATGTGGAGCGGCTGGTCAAGACCGGCATTTCGCCAACGACACAGATGGACAATGCCCGTTCCGCCCTGGCTTCGGCGCGTTCGCAGCTTGAAGCGGCCCAGGCCGAAATCGACCGTTTGACGGTCGTTGCGCCGTTCTCCGGCGTGATCGATCAGGTCAAGGTCGAGGAGGGCAGCTGGCTTCCCTCGGGAGAAGCAGTGGCAGTTCTGCTGCAGCTTGATCCGGTGGTGGCGCTTGGCGAGGTGAGCGAACGCGAGATCTCCCATGTGAGTGTCGGTCGCGAGGCCGATGTGCGCCTGATCAGTGGTGATATCGTCTCCGGATCGGTCAGGCATGTCAGTCTGGAGGCGACGCCCGGAACACGTACTTTCCCGATCGAGGTTGCCATCCCCAACCCCGACAACAAGGTGCCCGCCGGGATGACCGCGGAGATCATGGTCAAGTCCGAGGCCGTGCAGGCAGTCAGGCTGCCGCGCTCGGTGGTCACGCTGGATCCTTCGGGAAATCTCGGGCTCAGGATTCTAAAAGGTGACGGAACGGTCGGTTTCGTGCCGATTGACCTGATTGACGACACGCCTGACGGGCTGATCCTGAGCGGTGTGCCCGAGGACGCCCAGATCATCGTTGCCGGGCAGGACCTGGTCAGTGATGGCGAAACAGTCAATGCCGTGCCGGCTGATTCCCACCTGATCACCGGCGCGACAGCCAGAGTGCCGGAGCAGTCCCGATGAATTTCGTCGACGTCGCGATCCGCAATGCGCGGCTGACCATCGCGGTTTTGCTGTTTCTCGTCGTCGCCGGGACGATGGCCTACATCTCCATTCCGAAGGAAGCGGAGCCCGACATCCAGATCCCGGTGATCTATGTCAGCCTGCATTATCAGGGTATTTCGCCTGAGGATTCCGAGCGGCTGCTGCTTCGTCCGATGGAGACGAAGCTCCAGAACATCACTGGTATCAAGAAGCTGACCTCGACCGCCTATCAGGGTGGCGGCAACGTGCTGATCGAGTTCAACGCCGGTGCCGATCTGGCCAAGGCGCTCGATGATGTGCGCACCAAGGTCTCCGACGCCAAGCCGGAGCTGCCGCAGGGCGCGGATGAGCCGACAGTCAACGAGGTCAATATCTCCGAGTTTCCGGTTCTGGTGGTTACCCTGGCGGGCGATGTGCCGGAGAGGGCGCTGACAACCGCGGCGCGCGAGCTCAGGGACCGGCTCGAAGAAGTCAACGGCGTTCTCGAGGCCAAGCTGCAGGGCGCACGGGATGATCTTGTAGAGGTCATCATCGACCCGGTGAAGCTGTCGTCCTACGGTATGCAGCTCGACCAGCTGATTGCCGGCGTCAATGCGTCGAACTCGGTGGTAGCTGCCGGGGCGTTGGAAGGCGACGAAGGCCGTTACTCGATCAAGGTTCCGCTGCTCATCGAGACCATCGAGGACGTGGCAAACCTGCCGATCATCGCCGGTTCGAACGCCGTGGTACGGGCCCGCGACCTGGCTTCGATCCGCGCCTCGTTCAAGGATGCCGAGACAATTACGCGGCTCAACGGCCAGCCGGCGATTGCGATCGAGGTTTCAAAGCGCGTCGGCGCCAACCTGATCGAGACCGTCGACGCGGTCAAACAAGTCGCGAACACTTACAAGGACCTGCTGCCTGAAGGTGCGATCATCAGCTTCAGCCAGGATAAATCGACATCGATCCGGCAGTTGCTGGGGGATTTGCAGAACTCGGTTCTCACGGCCGTGATCCTAGTCTTCATCGTCATCCTCTACGCCCTGTCGGGCCGTGCCTCCCTGCTGATCGGATTTGCCATCCCGGCCTCGTTCCTGATGGGAATCCTGGCTCTCTCGCTGGCAGGGCTTACGGTCAATATCGTGGTCTTGTTCAGCCTGATCCTGGCCGTGGGCATGCTGGTGGATGACGCCATCATCGTTACCGAATTTGCCGAGCGCCGGATGAGCGAAGGCATGGAACGGAAAGAAGCCTTTTCGCTGGCCGCAAAACGAATGGCCGGGCCAGTGACGGCGGCGACGCTGACCCGCGTGGCGGCGTTTTCGCCGCTGTTGTTCTGGCCAGGGGTCGTCGGCGAGTTCATGAAATTCATGCCGATCACGCTGATTGCGACCCTGTCGGCATCGTTGCTTTACGCGCTCGTCTTTACTCCGACCCTTGGTGCCTTGTTCGCCAAGCCGATGATCGAGGACGGACCAACCCGTGACGGGCTCTACATGAAGTTTGTCGCCCGCGCCGTGCGACATCCGTTCCTTGTCGTGTTCCTGACGCTGGCCGCGCTGGTAGTAGTGCCGGTAGCCTATGGCAAGTATGGCAACGGGGTCGAGTTTTTCCCCGATGTCGAGCCGGATTATGGCCTTCTCTACGTGCATGCGCGCGGCAATCTTTCGCTTGAGGAGAAAGACAATGCGGTGCGCATGGTCGAGGAGCAGATCATCGGCTGGCCTGGGCTGACCAGCGTCTATACCCGTGTCGGAAATGTCAGCGGCGGCGGCAACAACGTCGCCGAAGATGTGGTCGGCGTCATCCAGTATGAATTCGTCGATTGGCGCGAGCGCAAACCGGCGGGCGAGATCCTCGAGGATTTCCGCCGCGAGCTCACAGGGTTTCCCGGAATCGATATCGAAGTCAAGGTTCCCCAGGGCGGTCCTCCGACGGGCAAGGCGATCCAGATCCAGCTTTCTGCGGCGAACCCGGCAGGACTGTCCGAGGTCGCGCGCAGGGTTGCGGCGCAGCTTGAAGCCACTCCGAACGTGATCGATGTTTCCGACGGCCTGCCGCCGCCCGGTGTCGACTGGGAGATCCGGGTCGACCGCTCTGTCGCCGCCCGCTACGGCATCGGTCCGTCATCGGTGGGCACGGTGGTGCAGCTGGTGACCACCGGCCTGAAACTGACCGACTACCGGCCGGCCGGTGTGGACGATGCCGTGGACATTCGCCTCAGGTTGCCGGAGGAACGCCGGACCCTTTCGACACTGGATGATCTGCGTATCGAAACCGCCCAGGGCTCGGTGCCGATCTCGAATTTCGTCACCCGTGTTGCGGCACCAAGTGTCGGCACCTTGACCCGTATCGACGGCGTGCGCACGGTCATCGTTGAAGCGGGTATCAGCGAAGGCATTCAGGCGGACGCGGTGCGCCAGGGCATCGTCGCGGAACTGGAAAAAGCCAATCTGGAAGATCAGGGGATCCGCTGGAAGCTTGCAGGTGAGGACGAAGAGCAGAAGGCAGCGGGCGAGTTCCTGTCCAAGGCGGCGGGCGCGGCCGTGTTCCTGATCTTTGTCGTGCTTCTGGCGCAGTTCAACCGGTTCCTCTCCGTGGCGCTGGTGCTGTCGGCGGTGGTGATGTCGACCATCGGTGTGTTCCTTGGCCTGCTGATTACCGGGCAGCCGTTTGGCGTGGTGATGACCGGGATCGGGATCATCGCGCTTGCCGGCGTGGTGGTGAACAACAACATCGTGCTGATCGACACTTACGATCATTTGCGGCGCGAGGGCAGGGACAAGCTCGATGCGATCCTCGAGACCTGCCGCGAGCGTGTGCGGCCGGTCATGCTGACCGCGGTGACGGCGATCCTGGGCGTGTTGCCGATTGCCTTCGGGGTCAATCTCGAGCTGATGGCGCATGAGACGACCTATGGCGCGCCCTCGACCCAATGGTGGATTTCGCTGTCAAGCGCCATCGTGTTCGGGCTGGCGTTCTCGACCATTCTGACACTGGTGGTGACACCGTCGCTTTTGATGATCGTGACGCGGTCGAAGGACAGCAAGGTGATTGCCTGGTGGAACCGTATGAAGGCGCGCGTCGGGCTTGGGAAAAAGCCAGCTGTTGCCAGCGCTCATGGTGAGCCTGCGGAGTAGCCGGTTTCTGCACATGCACTTCGTTCAAGAGGAGCGCGGGCGATCGGCCGGAGCACCGTTTCTTGTGCCGAAAGGGCTGTTCCCGAAACCGCTCGCGTCTTGCGGCTGCCACGCCATCAAAGTCTCGCAGGTCGCTGATGCGGTTCGGTTAATGTGCGGGATTGCCGCCAGTCGCCCAGTAGCTGAATGCCTGCCGTCACATCTGCGACGGCAGGAACAGCACCAGCCAGGGGAACAGCAACAGGATCAGCAGCCGGAGGATGTCCATCATCCAGAACGGCGTCACACCCTTGAAGATGGTGCCGACGGAAATGTCGCCGACCACGCTTTTGAGAATGAAGACGTTGAGACCGACCGGCGGTGTGATCAGGCTGATTTCGGTCACCACGACGACAATAATGCCAAACCAGACCGGGTCGAAACCGAGCCCGATGACAATCGGAAAGAAGATCGGGACGGTCAGAAGCAGCATCGAAAGGCTTTCGAAGACGCAGCCCAGCGCCACATAGATCAGGATGATCACTGCCATCACCAGCCAGGGGGACAGCTCGGCAGTGGTGATGATGTCCTTGAGTGCCTCGGGCAGGCCTGCGTAATTGACGAAGTTGGAGAAGATCCAGGCGCCGATCAGTACGCTGAAGAGCTGCGCGGTGGTGATCGCTGTTTCCTTGAGAACACTGATGGTTTCGCCAAACGTCAGAGAGCCGCGCGACAGGGCAATCAGAAAGGCGCCCATGGCGCCCATGCCGGCGGCCTCTGTGGGCGAGAAGGTGAGGTTGAGCGGCCAGACATCGAGCGCGCCGTAAAGCCCGCCGATGACGAGGAAGAAGAGCAGCAACACCGACCAGACGCCACGCAAGGCCTCTAGCTTCTCAAGCAGGCTGAAGCGCCTCCCCGCCGGACCGGCGGCGGGGTTTCGGAAAACCGAGATCTGGACCGCAATCAGATAGAACACGATGCCGAGAATGCCCGGGATGATGCCGGCGATGAACAACTTGCCGATCGAGGTTTCGGTCAGCAGGCCGTAAATGACCAGGATGACCGAAGGCGGGATCAGGATGCCGAGCGTACCACCGGCCGCGATCGAGGCGGACGAAAGTTGGTCGGAGTAACCAAGCTTGCGCATCTCCGGCATCACCACCTTGGACATGGTGGCGGCGGTCGCAAGCGATGAACCGCAAATGGCAGCAAAGCCACCGCAGGCGGCAATGGTGGCCATGGCGAGACCGCCGCGGAAATGGCCGAGAAAGGCATTGGAGACCTGGTAGAGCTCGCGGCTGATGCCGCCCTTGTTGACAAACAGGCCCATGAGAATGAACAGCGGCACCACCGAGAGACCGTAATCCTGGCTGGTGTCGATGATCAGCCGGGAGACTAGCGAGATCGCGGCGCGGAAATTGGTCTCGTAGGTCATGCCGGCCATGCCGACAATTGCCATGGCAAAGGCAATCGGCATGCGCAGCAGCACCAGGAGCAGCACTGCGGCAAAACCAATCAGGGATTCAATCATTTGCGCCTCGGAGCAGGTCTGGCTTGAAGAGGATGACAAGTCCGCGCAGCGCCATCGAAAGCGCGGTGACAAGGGTCATGAAGGCGATGAACCAGGTGATGTAGAACACCGGAATGGCGAGATACTCGGTCAGGTCACCATAGTTTCTGGCGCGTGCCGCGAGATCAAACGAGCGCATGGCGGGCCAGTAGAGAAGGACACCGCAGATAAGCGTGATCAGGCCTTCAAGCACACGTTCGATGCGCAGGCGGTGAAACAGCGGATCGAGCAGGTCGACGACAATGTGGTTGGCCCGGCCGGAGACCACCGGGAGAGCGGAGAACACGATCACGGCCATGGCAATGCGGGTCAGCTCGGTGGCGGCCTCAATCGGCGCCGAGAAGGTGGAGCGCATGATGACGTCGGAAAATGTCAGCACCATGAGGACGAACAGGGTCGCTGCGGCGAGCAGCATCGGCAGCTCCGCCAAACGGTTCAGCAATTTGGCAATGGACTTCATGGAAGGCTCCTTGCGGGGCAGGAGTGCGGGGGCACAACAGAGGTGCCCCCGCAATGATATCACTTGCCGTAGGATGCCATGGTCGATTTGACCATTTCCGCCGCTGCGTCGGCATCGATGCCGAGGTCGGAGATTTCGCCCAGGACCTTGGTCCGGACGCGGGCCGCCATTTCGGCGAATTTGGCCTGATCCTCGGCGCTGGCGGTGACGATGTTGTTGTCACCCGCAGCCATGGTGGCTTCGCGCGCCTTGTTGTCGCTTTCGTCCCAGGCTGCGCCCATCATGCGGGATGCGGGTTCGCCGAAGACCTTTTCCTCGAGCGCCGACTTCACGTCTTCGGGCATGGCGTCAAAGGTTTCCTGGCTCATCAGCACGGCAAAGGCGCCGCGGTAGAAGCCGCCGGGCATTTCGTAGACGTTCTTGGCAACTTCGTTGAGCTTGAAGCTGATGCGCTCGCCCATGTTCATCGCCACGGCATCGGCAGCGCCTGATGACAGGGTCTCGTAGACCTTGGGTGCGGGCACCTGAATGCCGACGAGGCCGAGTTCGGCACCGACATCGGCCGACACACCGCCGCCAAGGCGGGTCTTGAGGCCCTGCAGATCCTCAAGCTTTGCGACCGGCTTGTTGGAGTGAACCTGGCCGGGGCCGTGGGTGTTGAGAGCGATGACCTTGGTGCCCTTGAACTCGTCGAGCTGGGCCAGGTATTTTTCGTGCGCCCGCCAGTAGGCGACGGAGGCGGCCTCGGCGTTGCCTTCATAGCCCGGCAATTCGATCAGCTTGGTGCCGACGAAGCGGCCAGGCTGGTAGCCGTTGAAGATGATTGTGATGTCGGCAGCGCCGTCGAGAATCAAGTCCATCTGCGCCGGGGGCGGGGCGAGGCCCAACTTAATCTCACCGCTGACCTGGCCGTCAGTAGCCTCTTCCATCATGTCAACGAGGCCCTCCAGCATCTCGGTGTTGATCGGATGCGTAGGCGGCAGCCAGCTCGAAATGGTCAGGTTGATATCGGCGGCCATCGCCGACGCGGAAAATCCGACAGCCAGCATCGTGCTGGCCAACAGGGTGCTCATCTTTCTCATGCGTATCCTCCCAATGGTGAGGCCAGGTGCTACTCCTGACCCCGAAAGCAGAAACATGCATTATCATATAAAAACATGCAATGTCGCCTATTCATCTTTTTCGGGATTTCGCACATTCGCCTTTGCTCAGCCCTGCTTCAGGTCTCCTGATTCGAGGTGCCAGATCAGAGCCCGCAAGGTGTCCTTGATATGATCACCCTGACCGCCCTGGAACGACTTGAGCAGCTCCTGTTCGTCGATCCTTGCGTCTGCAACCAGTTCCTCTGCGAGTGCGCGTCCCTGCGGAGTCAGGAAGACCCGGACCCGGCGGCCATCCTTCGGATCGCTGCGGCGGGAGACGAGGCCCCGGGTGTCCATCTGGATGATGATTTTGGTGAGCCGCGACTGTTCGATCATGGCGTAGCGCGCGAGTTCGGTGACCATTGAGCCATCGGTATCGATGAGACAGGCCATCACGCGCCACTCGGGAACACGCAGACCCTTGCTGCGGACATGCGCATGAAAACGCTCGCTTGCTGCTTCGCTGGCAGCCGCCAGCAGATAAAGCAGATAATTGGGAACGAAGGGGGGGGTGGGGGCGTCGACTGAATTGTTCATCCGGAATCCGCGTGTTTCGGAGCGCTTTCATTGCATTCCGGCACTGTATCTTCAACAAAAACCTCTTGACAAGATTTATATGAAAATTCATGTTTCCTGGCAAAGGAGATGGAGACAGTGGTTGAACCGGTCAAATTGAAAGTCGCGTCGGCACGCATGCTGACACAGTCCATTTGCGAACTGGAATTTGTGCGCAGCGATGGTGGGACGCTCGCAAGTTACACGCCCGGCGCCCATGTCAAGTTCGCGCTGCCGGCCGGCGAACGCTCCTACTCGCTGATTGATTTCGAACCCATACCGGATGGGGCTGCCCCGGTCAGCTATCGGTTCGCGGTTCAGCTCGAGGCGAAAAGCAGCGGCGGTTCGAGCTTCATGCATGGTCTCAAGCCCGGCGACGAGGTCGCGGCTACAGCCCCCGACAACGATTTTCCGCTTCTCGCGGACAAGCCCGCGCTGCTGATTGCGGGCGGCATCGGCATCACGCCGATGATCAGCATGGCAAGTGCGCTGCAGGATGCCGGGACCCCGTTCCGGTTTCACTATGCCTGCCGCACTGCCGCCGCAATGGCCTACCGGGACGAACTCGGTGAACGTTTCAACGACTTTCTCACCATGCATTTCGATGATGTCCCCGAGACTGCACTGGATATCGCAGCGCTTGCCGGCTCGGTGGGCAGTGACGAGCACGTCTATGTCTGCGGGCCCAAGGGCATGATCGATGCTGTGAAATCAGCGATGGAAGCGGCCGGCATCACCCAGGACCGGATCCATTTCGAACTGTTTACATCCGCAGCCGAGCTGGCCGGGGATCGGGTCTTCGAAGTTGAGGTGCATGCCACCGGCGAGGTTTTCGAAATACCGCCGGGAAAGACCATCGTGGAAGTGCTCGAGGCTGGCGGTGTCGACCTGATGCATGATTGCCTGCGCGGCGATTGCGGCATCTGCCGGACGGATGTCATTGATGGCATTCCGGATCATCGGGATGTCGTGCTCAGCGACAGCGAGAAGGCTGAAGGTAATGTGATCCAGATATGCGTGAGCAGGGCAAAATCCGCCCGCCTCGTACTCGATCTTTAGGGGAGGTGGCCATGGGACGCTATGCAGACAATCCAGCCGCGATCAAGGCCTTGTATCGCGGCAACGAAGTTCACCGGGACGTCTATACGGACCAGGAAATCTACCGGCTCGAGATGAAGCACCTGTTCGCCAATGCGTGGGTGTTTGTCGGCCATGAGAGCCAGACACCGAACAAGGGCGATTACTTCTCCACCCAGGTCGGCGATCAGCCCGTGATCCAGGTTCGCCACAGCGATGGCGAAGTGCATGTGCTGCACAATCGCTGCCCGCACAAGGGAACCAAGATCGTCATCGACCGGGCCGGCAACACCGGCAAGTTCTTCCGCTGCCCCTACCATGCCTGGTCGTTCAAGACCGATGGCTGTCTGCTCGCAATTCCGCTGAAGAAGGGCTACGCCAACACGGGCCTCGAAAACACCGAGAACGGCAAGGGCATGCGCGCGGTGGGTGAGGTCAGGAACTATCGTGGTTTCATTTTCTGCCGCCTGGCCGAAGAAGGGATTTCGTTCGAGGAGTTTTTCGGAGGCTCGCTGTCGTCGATCGACAACATGGTCGACCGCTCCCCCGCGGGACGGCTGGAAGTGGCCGGGCCGCCGCTCAGATACATGCATCACTGCAACTGGAAAATGCTGGTCGAGAACCAGACCGATACCTGCCACCCGATGGTGGCGCACGAGAGTTCCGCCGGAACCGCCGTCAAGCTCTGGGAAGAGCTGGACATGCCGGAAGGCACGCCACTGCCGGCTGCGATGGAAATCATCGCGCCCTTCATGTCCCCTTACGAGTTCTTCGAGAACATGGGGATCCGGACCTGGCCCAATGGTCATGGCCACACCGGCGTGCACCATTCCATCCACTCCAACTATTCGGCAATTCCGGGTTACATGGAGAAGATGGTCGAGGCCTATGGCGAGGAAAAAGCCAAGGAAATTCTCGGCGAAAACCGTCACAACACGGTCTATTTCCCCAACATCATGATCAAGGGCCCGATCCAGCAGCTGCGTGTGTTTATTCCGCTGGCAGCAGACAAGACGATCGTGGAAAGCTATATCTACCGTCTCGTCGATGGACCGGACGAACTGACCCAGCGCACGGCGATGTACAACCGGATGATCAACGCGCCGACCTCGATTGTCGGGCATGACGACCTGGAAATGTACGAACGCGCCCAGGAGGGGCTGCAGTCGGATGGGCTTGAATGGGTCAACATTCAGCGGCTTTACGAAGAAGGTGAGGATTTCACGCAGGAAGCGGTCGAGAACGGCACCACCGAGCGGCAGATGCGCAACCAGTTCGATGCCTGGGTCAAATTCATGACCTGGGACATGGATGACGTGCGGGAGGCTGCGGAATGAGCGTTTCGAAAGAACAGCTGATCGATTTCATCTATGACGAAGTGCGGATGCTCGACGAGGGCCGCTACGACGAGTGGCTGGCGCTTTGGCTCAAGGATGGGCACTACTGGATGCCACTCGATTACAAGCAGACGGATCCGCTCAACGTCACGTCGCTGATGTATGAAGACCTGTTCATGCTCAAATTGCGGGTCGAGCGGCTCAACGGGGCGCGGACGTTTTCGCAAAAGCCCAAAAGCCGTTGCCACCATGTCATCCAGCGGCCCTATGTCGATGAAATGGACGAGGCAGCAGGAACCTTCGTGACCACGACCTTCATGCATTATGTCGAAACCCGTCTCGACGAGCAAACGTTGCTCGCGCTGACGGCGCGCCACGAGCTGGCGCTGGTCGACGGCAAGCTGAGGATTGCCAACAAGCGGGTCGACATCCTCAACAGTGACGCCGCCTTCCGCAACATCCAGCTGCTGCCATGATCGAGGCCTGTACACAGACCATCTGGCAGGCCTTCGCCGCGACCGCCGGTCGTTATCCTGAGCGTCCATTGTTCAACGTCCTGGACGAGACCGCCGGCATCTACGGCATTCAGTCAGGCGAGACCAGCTACCGCGAGGTCTCGGATCAGGTGACGGAGCTTGCGGCCGCCTTGCAGCAAAGTGGCTATGGCGCCGGGTTCCGGGTGATGCTTCTGCTTGAAAACCGGCCTGAGTTCTTTGTCTGGCTGCTTGCGCTCAACCGGATCGGCGCTTCGGCGGTGCCGGTCAATCCGGATTTGCGGCATTCCGAACTCACCTATATGGCTAGACACTCCGAGCCGTCGCTGATGGTTGCGATCGAACCCCGGTGCCAAGGCCTGGCCGCGGCTGCCAAGGAAGCAGGCCTGGCGGTGCCGGTGATCACACCGGGAGATCCCGTGCCTCACCCCGGGACGGCGGGGCCGGTTGCCTTGCAGGTGGAAACGAGGGGTGGCGCAATCGAGGGCGAGACGCTGGAGGCGGCGCTGCTCTACACCTCAGGAACCACAGGCAACCCCAAGGGCTGCATCCTGACCAACAGCTATTTTCTCGAGGCGGGCCGCTGGTATGCGCAAGCCGGCGGGCTGTGTGCGCTCTCCGAGGATGGCGAGCGGATGATCACGCCGTTGCCGATCTTTCACATGAACGCGATGGCCTATTCCTTCATGGCGATGGTCGCCGTTGGCGGGTGCCTGACCGTGCTCGACCGGTTCCATCCGTCGAGCTGGTGGGAAAGCGTGCGGGAGAGCGGCGCCACCTGCCTGCATTATCTCGGCGTGATGCCATCGATGCTGATGGGAGCACCCGAAAGCGCTGCAGACCGTGATCATTCGGTCCGGTTCGGTTTTGGCGCAGGCGTTGATCCGAAACTGCATGCTAGCTTCGAGGAACGCTTCGGCTTCCCGCTGGTCGAGGCCTGGGCGATGACGGAAACCGGGGCGGGGGCCGTGATTTGCGCCAATCAATTGCCGCGCCGGGTGGGCGAGAGTTGCCTCGGCAAGCCTGGCGACGAACTCGACGTGATGATTGTCGATGCCGAGGGCGCCGAAAGCCGGAACGGCCCCGGTGAATTGCTGGTCCGGCGCAAGGGAGAAGAGCCACAACGCGGTTTCTTCTCGGGCTATTTCAAGAACCGGGAAGCCACGGCAGAGGCCTGGGCTGATGGCTGGTTTCACACCGGCGATATCGTCCGGCGCGAGGATGACGGCTCGATGTTCTTCGTCGACCGCAAGAAGAACGTGATTCGGAGGTCAGGCGAGAATATTGCGGCCGTGGAAGTGGAATCGGCGCTGATGCGGCACCCGGCGGTCAAGGCCGCAGCGGTGGCGGCGGTGCCGGACCCGGTGCGTGGCGACGAGGTGTTTGCGTGTCTCAAGGTCGAGGGCGATGCGGGGCCGGCACTGGCGGGCGAGATCGTAGGCTGGTGCCTTGAACAGCTCGCCTATTACAAGGCACCGGGCTATGTTGCCTTCGTCGAAGCGCTGCCGCTGACCTCCACGCAGAAAATCCAGCGGCGTGAACTCAAGCAACTGGCCGAGAGGCTGGTCGAGGATCCGGCAACGGTGGATACGCGCGCCATGAAGAAGCGGACAGCCGCGTGAAGCGTCAGAGCTATGAGGGCGTGGTGGTGACGGCTCCCGTCTCCGTGCCCTATGTGCGCTATTCGCAGGAAACGGCGCATTGGTGGATCGCGCGCGCGCTGAAGCAGCTGCTCGATGTAGCTGGCCTTTCACCGCGCGAGCTGGACGGGTTTTCGGTGTCGAGCTTCACGCTGTTTCCCGACACGCCGGTGGGGCTGACCCAGCATCTGGGGCTGAGCCCGCGATGGCTCGACAGCATTCCGATGGGCGGGGCCAGCGGTGTTGTGGCGCTCAGGCGGGCGGCGCGTGCGGTGCAGGCAGGCGATGTCGACGTGGTCGCCTGCGTGGCGGGTGACGCCAACCGGATCGACAGTTTCCGCCAGCTGCTTTCGTCGTTTTCGCGCTTTGCGATGGATGCCTCCTACCCCTATGGATCGGGTGGACCAAACGCCAGCTTTGCACTGATCGCCGACGCCTATATGGCCGAGTATGGCGCCACACGCGAGGATTTCGGCCGCATCGCCGTGGCCCAGCGGGCCAATGCGCTTCATTATCCAAATGCCATTATGAAATCGCCGCTGACGCTGGAGCAATATCTCTCCGCCCGCCCTATTTCCGAGCCGTTCGGCCTGTTTGACTGTGTCATGCCCTGCGCCGGAGCGGAAGGCTTTCTGGTGATGCGCGAGGATGAAGCTCAGCGACGCGGTCTCGCCTATGCGCGGATCGCCTCGACCATCGAGCGGCACAACGCATTTCCCGAAGACCCGGTGCAGCTGCGCGGCGGCTGGGTGATGGATGTCGACGAGCTTTACGAGATGGCCGAGTGCGGACCCGATGCCATAGATGTGCTCGAAACATACGATGACTACCCGGTGATCTCGATGATGCAGTTCGAGGATCTCGGCTTCTGCGCCAAGGGCGAGGGGCCGCAGTTCGTGCGCGACCGGGATCTGACGATCGACGGCGATTTTCCGCACAATACCTCGGGTGGGCAATTGTCAGCCGGGCAGGCGGGTGCGGCCGGCGGCTATCTCGGGCTGGTCGAGGCGATCCGGCAGGTGACCGGCCAGGCCGCCGGCACCCAGGTCGCCGAAGCCAAAACCGCGATGGTCTCGGGTTTCGGCATGATCAATTATGACCGTGGCCTGTGTTCGTCCGCGGCAATCATTACGGGGGCGGGGCGATGACGGACAAGCTCCTGCCGCCCAAAAAGAAGAACCCGCAACTGCGTCAGCGCGTACCTACCCTGCCGCCTGCCATGCGCTCGCGCGCAGCGCTGGGGTTGACGGCGGCGGCCGCGCGGGGTGAATTCTCATTGCAGCACTGCGAGGATTGCGGGGCGGTGCAATATCCGCCGCGGGATGCGTGCTCCTCCTGCCTGTCGGTCAAGCTTTCGTGGCGCGAGACCGGCAGGCAGGGCAAGCTGATTGCCGAAACGCGGATCCATGCCTCGCCCGATCCCTATTACCGCGAGCGGCTGCCCTGGCGCTCGGGGCTGGTGCGCCTGGACGCCGGCCCGACCGTGCTTTGCCATCTGCATGGCGATGTGGGGCGTGGCGACACGTTGCGCATGGATCTCAAGCTCGACAAGGCCGGGCAGGGGGCGATGATCGCCCTGCCAGTGGAAAGGACACCCGACATGGCGGATGACCCGCAATTGCGCAGCCTGACGGCGGACCCGAAACACCGTCGGATCTTGATCACCGACATCCGCTCTCCGATGACGCGGCCGCTGATCGACGGGCTTCTGGCCGCCGGTGCCGCGCATGTCTTCGTCGGCCAGTCCGAAAGCTGGCGGCGCGGGTCCGATCATGAGGCGATAGCCGCACTCGACAAGGTTTCGGTGGTGCAGCTTGATGTGACGGATGCCTCCTCGGTCCAGCGGCTTGCAGCCGAGATCGGCGGCAAGACCGATATTCTCATCAACACGGCGCGCTTCGTCCGCCCCGGTGGCGTGCTCGGCGCCGACACGGTGTTTGCGCGCGAGGAATTCGAGACCAATGCGCTGGGGCTGATGCGGCTGGCGCAGGCATTTGGTCCGGGCATGGCGTCGCGCACGGCCGACGGCGTCAATTCCGCCGTGGCCTTGGTCAACCTGCTCTCCGTGCACGCGCTTTCGGCGGACCCGCATTATGGAGCGTTTTCCGCCAGCCAGTCGGCGGCGCTGTCGATTAGCCAGACACTTCGATCCGAATTCCGCAGCTCCGGGCTTCGGGTGATCAATGTCTTCACCGGTCCGACCGACGATGAGTGGCACCAGCCGCTGCCGCCGCCGAAAGTGCCGCCGAAAGCGCTGGCAAAGTCGGTGCTCACGGCGCTTGGTGAAGGTCTTGAGGATGTGTTCTGCGGTGATGTTGCGAAAGACCTGCAAGAGCGCTGGCGCAAGGATGCCAAGGTGCTGGAACGGGAACTGACGGGAGGCGGGGCATGAGCGAGGCCATTTCAGTCCTTGCGGCTGCGCTGGGTGACGGATCGGTCGAGGTCGTTGATCTCACCCATACGCTGGATCCCGATTTCCCGGTGATCGTCTTGCCGCCGGAATTCGGCCAGTGCGCCCGGTTCAGGATGGAGGAAGTCTCGGCCTATGACGGCCGTGGCCCGGCCTGGAAATGGCACAATATCTCGATGAACGAGCATACCGGAACACATTTCGACGCGCCGATCCACTGGGTCTCGGGCCGCGATGTGGCCAATGGCGCAGTGGACGAGATCGATCCGGCGATGTTTGTCGGCCCGGTGGTGGTGATCGATTGCTCGGAAGGGGCGGCATCTGATGATGATTTCGAGCTGACGCCAGAGATCATCGCTGCATGGGAAGCGGAACATGGCCCCATTCCGGCAAATAGCTGGGTGCTGATGCGCACCGACTGGTCGAAGCGCCGTGGGGCCGAGTATCTCAACATGGCCGATGACGGACCGCACTCGCCCGGGCCGACACCGGCCGCAATCGAAATGCTGCTCGCGCGCGATATCCGCGGTTTCGGCACCGAGACTGTCGGCACCGATGCGGGGCAGGGGGCGCATTACACGCCGCCTTATCCGGCACATTACCTGCTGCATGGCGCCGGCAAGTTCGGGCTGCAGTGCCTGAGCAATCTCGACCGGCTGCCGGCAACGGGGGCGATGCTGATCGCGCCACCGCTGAAGATCAAGGGCGGGACCGGGAGTCCGCTCAGGGTGCTCGCACTTGTGCCGGGCAAGACAGGTTCTGGAGAATAAACATGAGTCAGCATACAGCCGTCATCACCGGCGCATCCAAGGGCATCGGCGCCGATCTCGCAAGAAAGCTCATCGAGCGCGGCTATACCGTGATCAACCTGTCGCGCAACGCGCCGGAGCAGGGGCACGAGCGGCTGATCAGCGTCTCATGTGATCTGCTCGATGCGGAGGCGGTCAGCCAGGCCGCCCGACAGATTGCGGACGAGCATGAGGTGACGCATTTCGTCCACAATGCCGGGCTGATCTGGCCCAATCTGGTGGAAGAGGCCAAGCCAGAGGACATCACCGGACTCTCGCAACTGCATCTGGGGTCCGCACTGACGCTCTTGCAGGCGTTCTTGCCGGCGATGAAGGCGCGCAGGTTCGGCCGGGTGATGTTCAACGGGTCGCGCGCCGCGCTGGGTGTTCCAACCCGGACCGCTTACTCGGCGACCAAAGCGGGCATGATCGGCATGGCGCGAACCTGGGCGCTGGAATTGGCGCCGCACGGCATCACCGTCAATGTGGTGGCGCCGGGCCCGGTGCAGACCGACAATTTCTGGGGCATCATCCCGAAGGGCAGCGAGCGCGAATCCGAGCTCGCCAACAAGATCCCGGTGGGGCGTCTCGGCTCGGTGGATGACGTCAGCAACGCATTCTTGTTCTTCTGCGACCCTGCCAGCAGCTTTGTCACGGGGCAGACGCTCTATGTCTGTGGTGGCACCAGCATCGGCATGATCAATCTCTGACTGCCAGCGCTGCCAGCAGTTCCTGCGCAGAGAAAATCGCGCCCCGGGAGGCGCGATTTGATCGTCTTTCCACGATGTCGTGCCGGCAAGGCTCGATCCGATTGGTTCGAGCTCATCTGGGCTAGATCGCCAGATAGTCGTGGCGCAACTGCTCGTTCTCGAGCACTTCCCTGGCAGTGCCGTCATACACGACCCCGCCTGATTCCAGAATTACGGCGCGGTCGGCAAGCTTGAGAGCGCGAACCGCATTCTGTTCGACCAGGATCGTGGTGATACCCTGTTGCTTGATGATGTTGAGCGTCTTTTCGATCTCATCGACGATCACCGGCGCGAGACCTTCATAGGGCTCATCAAGAAGCAGAACCTTGATGTCGCGGGCCAGGGCCCGGCCAATCGAGAGCATTTGCTGTTCGCCGCCAGAAAGCGTGACGCCTTCCTGCTTGCGGCGCTCTCCCAGCCGTGGGAACAGCTCGTATATCCGTTCGATCGACCAGCCGATGGGCGGTGCAATCTGGGCCAGTTCGATGTTTTCTTCCACCGTCAGGCCAGGAATGATGCGGCGGTCTTCCGGCACCAGCGATAGCCCGGCGCGGGACGCCTCGTGCGAACTCATCAGGTGCAGCGCCTGGTGGTCGAGCCAGACTTCGCCGCTGGTCATTGCCGGCGAACCGATCTGGGCGATGGCGCGCAGGGTCGAGGTCTTGCCCGCACCGTTGCGGCCGAGCAGAGCCAGGATCTCGCCTTCGTGCACATTGAAACTGACGCCCTGGACGATGTAGCTCTCGCCGTAATAGGCGTGGATGTCGTGCACGGACAGATAGGCGGGGGCCGTGGCGGCATGGTTGGCGTTGCGGGTAAAATCCGGAGTGCCGGTTTCGGATTGTATCTGGCTCATGCTGCGGCCTCTCCCAGGTAGGCTTCTTTGACTTTCGGATGGCCCTTGATGTTCTCGGGCGTATCCTCGACCAGCGGTGTGCCCTGCGCCAGCACGGTGATGCGCTTGGCGAGCGAAAAGACCACGTGCATGTCGTGCTCGATGATCACCATGGTGATGTCGCGCTTCTCGTGGATCTCGTTGAGCAGGTCGATGGTGTTGTTGGTGTCGGCACGCGCCATGCCGGCGGTGGGTTCGTCAAGCAACAGCAGCCTGGGTTCCTGGACCAGGCACATTGCCATTTCAAGGCGCCGCTTGTCGCCGCGCGACAGTGAACTGGCGATCATGTGCCGCTTGTCGGCCATGTTGACCTCGGCCAGCATGTGCTCGGCTTTCTCGATCAGCTGCTTTTCCGCCGCGATCGATTCCAGCGCATGCAGTCGAAAGGCACCGTCCCGCTTGGCGAAGCAGGGGATCAGCATGTTTTCAAAGACCGAGAGATCAGTGAAAATTTCCGGTGTCTGGAAAACGCGGGAAATGCCCAGCTGGTTGATTTCGTAGGGCTTGCGGCCAAGCACTGATATGCCGTTGAACATCACCGTCCCGGTGTCGGGGATCAGCTTGCCAACCAGAACGTTAAGCAAGGTCGATTTGCCGGCCCCGTTCGGCCCGATGATGGCGTGAACCGTGCCTTCCGCAACGTCGAGATTGACATCGCCAAGTGCCTGCAGACCGCCGAACCGTTTGTTGACGTTAGAGACTTCTAGAATTCCCATGTCCGTTATCTCCGCAGGTCAGCTTACGTGGGGTGCAGGTTTCGGGTGATGCTCGGCGTCGTGCTTCTTCCTCCGGTTTTTGCCGGTGACGGCGTTCCAGATCCGGCTTCCGCCTTCGATCAGACCGCCTGGCAGGAAGATGACGACCAGCATGAACATGAGGCCGAGCGTCAGATGCCAGCCCTTGCCGATGAAGGGGTGGATCAGGAAGACGATCGCATCTTCGATGCCGTCGGGCAGGGCGGCAAACCAGGTATGCAGGATGTTGTCGTTGATCTTCGAGAAGATGTTCTCGAAATACTTGATGAAGCCCGCGCCCAGAACCGGTCCCATCAGCGTGCCGGCACCGCCGAGAATGGTCATCAGCACGACTTCGCCTGATGCCGTCCACTGCATGCGCTCCGCTCCCGCAAGCGGATCCATGGCGGCAAGCAGGCCGCCGGCCAGGCCTGCATACATGCCGGATATCACAAAGGCTGCCAGCGTGTAGGGACGGGGATTGAGGCCGGTGTAGTTCATGCGGGTCTGGTTGGTCTTGATCGCACGCAGCATGATGCCGAAGGGCGAGCGGAAGATCCGCATCGACAGGTAGAAGACGATGATGGCGATGATGGCGCAGAAGTAATAGCCATTTGAGAAGGTAAACAGCCAGCCGCCGACATCGAGCTTGACGCTCTCGTTCATCACGATGCCGAAGAAATGCGGCGAGGTCGGGCTGCTCTCGTCCATCAGCACCTGCGGGTCGTTGAGGTAGACCTGCAGCCCGGTTTCACCATTGGTCAGGGGGGTGAGCACCGAGTAGGCGAGGTTGAACGACATCTGGGCAAAAGCCAGTGTCAGGATGGAGAAATAGATGCCCGATCTGCGCAGCGAGATGTAGCCGATCAGCAGGGCGAACAGTCCCGATACCACGATGGCGAGGATCAGGCCCGGCACCACGTTGTAGCTCAACAGCTTGTACATCCAGACGACCGAATAGGATCCGACGCCAAGGAAGGCAGCGTGGCCGAAGGAGAGGTATCCGGTCAGGCCGAAGAGGATGTTGAAGCCGATGGCGAAAATTCCAAAAATGGCGAAGCGCTGCATCAGGTCCGGATACCCCGCATTGAACTGCGCCAGTGCCGAATTTTCCGGGAACGGCTGCAACAGGATTGGTGTCGCAAGCGTCAGGATAATGACGATCAGGAGGAAGGTCGTGTCTTTCTTACTCAGTCCCAGCATGATTTATTCCTCCATCACGCCTCTGCGCCCCATGAGACCGCGGGGGCGGGTCAAAAGGATGATGATTGCAACTAGATAGATGATGATTTGGTCGATGCCCGGAAGGATCGACTTGACCTCGTTCATCGAGGCGAAGCTTTCAAGAACCCCGAGCAGGAAGCCGGCCAGCACGGCGCCAGGCAGGGAGCCCATGCCGCCGACCACGACCACGACGAAGGACAGCACGAGGAAGTCCATGCCCATATGGTAGTTGGGTGAATTGATCGGCGCATACATGACACCGGCGAGACCTGCCACGGCGGCTGCGATGCCGAACATGATGGTGAATCGCTTGTCGATATTGATGCCGAGAAGGCCGACGGTCTCGCGGTCGGCCATGCCGGCGCGCACCACCATGCCGAAAGTTGTGAACCGCAGGAATGCGAACACCGCGCCGATGATTGCGGCCGAAAACAGGAAGTAGATCAGCCGCCAGTACGGGTAGATGATCTGGTTCTCGGCAAAGCCGATCATCACGCCGAAATCGACGGATCCGCGAAAGGCGTCGGGTGCCGGCGTCGGAATGGGGTTGGCGCCATAGAAGTATTTGACGATCTCCTGGATGACGATGGCGAGGCCAAACGTGACCAGGATCTGATCTGCGTGGGGGCGTTTGTAGAAATGCTTGATCAGCCCGCGTTCCATCACATAGCCGACGAGCAGCATGACAGGTATGGCAAACAGGATCGCCAGCGGCACCGACCAGTTCAAAATGGCGTTGCCGGTCGCATCCCCGAACCAGGACACGACATAGGGCGTGTCGACCTTGAGGGGATTGCCGAGAAAATCCTTCTGGGTCGGGTCTTCCACCGTAAACGACAGCGAGAGGATTTTCTGAAGCGTGACGGCACAGAAGGCGCCGAGCATGAACAGGGCGCCATGGGCGAAGTTGACCACGCCGAGGGTGCCGAAAATGAGTGTAAGTCCGAGTGCGATCAGGGCATAGGCGCTGCCTTTGTCCAGTCCGTTCAGAACTTGAAGAATTATTGCGTCCATTTTGATGCCCGCATCAATAAACCGCGCGCTGCGGGCGCTGCGGTCCTAGCCCAAATTCCGGATAATGCCGCACCGCCGGTCGGGCGGTGCGGCAGCGTCTCAAAGCGTGTTACGCGCCCGAGTTGCAGGTTCCGAGCGTGGCCTCGTCGCCACCGAACATCGGGTGGTTCGGCGGGTAGGTAACCTGCTCGACCGGTGTGACCTCGACGATTTCCAGGGTGTCGTACTCGTTGGTCGGGTTTTCCTTGCCCTTCATGACGAGCACGTCCTTGAAGCACTGGTGGTCTTCGGCGCGGTAGAGGGTCGGACCATTGCCAAGACCGTCGAACTCGAAGCCTTCAAGGGCTTCGACAACACCGCAGGGATCGAAGGTTCCGGCCCGCTCACAGGCATCCGCATAGAGCAGCGTCTGGACGTAGCAGGTGTGCGCCGAGTTCGAGGGCGGACGACCGTATTTTTCGCCGAACGACTTCACGAAGGCCTTGGAGCCTTCGTCCTGCAGCTGCCAGTTCCAGTTCATCGAACCGAACACGCCGCGCACATTGGCGCCGGCACCGGCCGCCATCAGTTCGGAGTAGAGCGGGACGACGATTTCGAACTGCTTGCCATCGACCATCTTGTCGAGCAGGCCGAACTGGATCGCATTGGTCAGCGAGTTGACCATGTTGCCGCCGTAGTGGTTGAGCACCAGCACGTCTGCGCCGGAGTTGAGAACCGGAGCGATGTAGGATGAGAAGTCCGTGGAGGCGAGCGGCGTCAGCACGTTTTCGACGGTCTGCCAGCCAAGCGCTTCGGTGGCCTTCTGGATCGATTCCTGCTGCGTCCAGCCCCAGTTGTAGTCTGCTGTCAGGTGGTAGGCGCGACGCTCGTTGCCATATTCCTTGGCCAGCACGGGGGCGAGGGCCGCACCCGACATGTAGGCGTTGAAGAAGTGACGGAAGCCGTTGGCCTTGCGGTCCTTGCCGGTGGTGTCGTTGGCATGGGTGAGGCCGGCCATGAAGATGACACCGGCTTCCTGGCAGAGGCCCTGCACAGCCACGGCTACGCCCGAGGACGATCCGCCGTTGATCATGATGGCGCCGTCTTTTTCGATCATCGACTTAGCCGATGCACGGGCGGCGTCAGACTTCGTCTGGGTGTCGCCGGTGACGAACTGGACCTTCTTTCCCAGGATGCCGTTGCCCTTGAGAGCCTTTGACGAGAAGGTGTTGATCATACCGCCGTCGCCCTCGCCATTGAGGTGCTGGACAGCAAGTTCCTGGGCACGAAGTTCGTCCAGACCTTCTTCGGCATAGGGCCCGGTCTGCGGAACGTTGAAGCCAAGCGTGACAGTGCTGCCCTTTGGCTCATTGAGATAGGCGCGCGCCGAGCTGGTGAAGATGGTTGGCAGGGCAAGGCCGGCACCGATGGCGGCGCCCGACTTGATCAGCGAGCGGCGATTCAATTCAAATTTCGACATAAAATCCTCCCTGGAGTGGAATGCGCAAGGCCTCCCTGCCTTGCAGCCATAGCTACGCTAATAGCAGTCTCCAAAGAAACATGAGCGGCGGTCTGATGCCATTAGACTATTGTATATTCATGCAATATTTTGGACGTGGCTCAAGAAAGCCCGGCCACAAGCACTGTGTTTCGCAAGCCTGGAGATGCCGGAACACCCTTTAAATGCTTCGTATTTCGCGCCGACGCTGAGCAAAGTGCGTGCTGCCTGCCTTCCGACCCCGGGCCGAGGCTCGCTGTACACTCTCAAGGCCGCTGGGCTGATTCGACACATCGCCCGCACCGGAAACAGCGGGCGATGCTCGGCCACGAACGCGTATCTCACTCGCTGCCCGGCAGACGATGTTTACATTGTCGAGAGGGGGGCATCCTTGGCGACATATGCGGTGGCTTGTTTTAGGATGTCGCGTTCCTCGTTGACCTCGTCAGGTCGCGCTTCAACCGTCTGATCTCCGCATTGTCGCCACCGCCAGGAGGCTGTGAAAACTTCTTCTTCCAAGCATAGAGCGAGTGCAGACTGACGCCCAGCCGCTTCGACACTTCCGCGACCGGACAGCCCCGCTTGGTGATCAGCGCCACTGCGTCCCGTTTGAAATCGTTGCTGAAATATACTTTGCCCATCATGGCCTCCTCGCCTCAAAATCAGAGTAGAAGGCACCTGGGAATCGAGGGGCTATTCAGTCTCATCACGGCTCCGCGTCGCTCCATCCCCTCAATCCGGCACGTAAGCCGCCACCTGTTTCACACACCGCAGCGAGAAATTCGACTTTGAATGCCTGAGCCCCGGCACCCGGAACAGCTTTTCGCGCAGGAATTCCTCCACCCCTTGGGTGCCGCTGACAGCGATCTTGAGAAAAAAATCAAAATCGCCAGCCATCAGATAGATCTCCAACACCTCCGGGATCTTTGCCATCGCCTCGGTCAGTACTTCGAGCGAGCGCGCGTCGTGGTGTTCCAATTGCACCTCCACCATCACCGTCTCGCCGACGCCAAGCGCCCGGTGGTCGAGCAGCGTCGTGTAGCCGGCAATGATGCCCTCATCCTCCATCCGCTTAACCCGCTGCCAGCAGGGGCTTGCCGACAGGCCAACCTCCTTGGCAAGCTCGGCATTCGACAACCGACCGTTGGCGACCAGCGCCTTGAGAATTCGGCGGTCGATGGTGTCGAGAGCTTTGGCCATTTGGATGATCCTTCTTCAAAATTGACATCTGACAGTTACTTTATTTGTAATTGAGCCGTTTTGAAGCAAAATCAGAAGGACATTTTGCCTGTTGCGGACATATGATCAGAAATCATGGATATCCCGGCCGATAACCCTTGATTTCGGCCGGATAACTGCTTTGGAGGAGGCGCCGTTGGATTTCATTTGCGGGTTCTCGATCTGCCGCCCCACCTGCACATCAGATCCTTTGGCTTCGAGTGCGGCAATCTTGCCGGTCCGCTTTGTTGCCGGCTCTCGCGATCCGTCGTGCCATGCGGTCTGGAACCGCGCCAATTTCACCGCATTTGACTTCTATTCCTTGTCCTTGCCGGCCAGTCCGGCGCGTCTGCAACTGAATCAGGAGCAGCCATGACCGATCCGAAACCGCTCAGCCTTCGCGTCCCCGAACCCGGCTGTCGTCCCGGCGGCGTGCCGGACTTTTCCGATTTCGTCGTACCCATGGCCGGCGAGACCCGGCGACCGGAGATCGACACCGCGCCGGAGGACATGCGTGACATGGCCTTTTCCATCGTCCGGGTGCTCAACCGCCATGGCGAGGCGATGGGTCCCTGGGCCGGCAGGCTGACGCCTGACGAGTTGCGCGAGGGCCTTCGCCACATGATAACGCTGCGCGTTTTCGACGAGCGCATGACCAACGCCCAGCGCCAGGGCAAGACAAGCTTCTACATGCAGCATCTGGGCGAAGAGGCCGTCTCCTGTGCCTTCCGCATGGCGCTCGAACAGGGCGACATGAACTTTCCCACCTACCGCCAGGCGGGCCTCCTGATCGCCGGCGGCTATCCGCTTGTCGATATGATGAACCAGATCTACTCCAATTCCGCCGATCCGTTGAAGGGCCGGCAGCTGCCGATCATGTATTCGGCCCGCGACCATGGCTTCTTCACCATTTCCGGCAATCTCGGCACCCAGTATATCCAGGCCGTCGGCTGGGCCATGGCCTCGGCCATCGCCGGCGACACCCGCATTGCCGCCGGCTGGATCGGCGACGGTGCCACTGCCGAGGGCGATTTCCACTCGGCCATGGTTTTCGCGTCGACCTACAACGCGCCGGTGATCCTCAATATCGTCAACAACCAGTGGGCCATTTCCACCTTTCAGGGCATGGCGCGGGGTGCGGCCGTCACCTTCGCCGAGCGCGGTCACGGTTTCGGCATTCCGGCAATCCGCGTCGACGGCAACGATTATCTCGCCGTCCACGCTGTGGCCAGCTGGGCCGCCGAGCGTGCCCGCTCCGGCCACGGCCCGACGCTGATCGAACATGTCACCTACCGCGCCGGTGGCCACTCCACCTCCGACGATCCCGCCGCCTACCGCTCGAAGAACGAATCCGCCGCTTGGCCGCTGGGCGATCCGATCGAGCGGCTGAAGGCGCATCTGATCGCAATCGGCGAATGGTCCGACGAGCGCCACACCCAGGGTACGGCCGAAATCGCGGACCGCGTCCGCTCGGCCCAGCGCGAGGCCGAGGCCAAGGGCACGCTGATCGATGGCAGCCACCCTTCGCCGCGCAGCATGTTCGATGATGTCTATGCCGAGATGCCGCAGCATCTGGTGCAGCAGCGCCAAGAGGGGGGCTACTGATATGGCGCGCATGACCATGATCGAAGCCATCCGCAACGCCCACGATCTTGCCATGGGCACCGACGACAGGGTTGTCGTCTTCGGCGAGGATGTCGGCTATTTCGGCGGCGTCTTCCGCTGTACCGCCGGGCTGCAGAAGAAATACGGCGCCAGCCGCTGCTTCGACGCGCCGATCAACGAAAGCGGCATTGTCGGCGCCGCCATCGGCATGACCGCCTATGGCCTCAAACCTGTGGTCGAGATCCAGTTCGCCGATTATGTCTATCCCGCCTACGACCAGATCGTCTCGGAGGCGGCGCGCATGCGCCACCGTTCCGCCGGCCAGTTCACCTGCCCGATGGTCATCCGCATGCCCACCGGCGGCGGCATCTTCGGCGGTCAGACTCACAGTCAGAGCCCGGAGGCGCTGTTCACCCATGTGGCCGGCCTCAAGGTGGTGGTGCCTTCCAATCCCCGCGACGCCAAGGGCCTGCTGCTGGCCGCCATCGAGGACCCCGATCCGGTGATCTTCCTCGAGCCCAAGCGGCTCTACAACGGCCCCTTCAACGGCCATCACGACCAACCGGTCGCACCGTGGAAGAGCCATCCGCTGGGCGAAGTCGACGAGGACTACTACACCGTGCCGCTGGGCAAGGCCGAGATCCGCCGTGCGGGCTCCGCCGTTACCGTGCTCGCCTACGGCACCATGGTCTATGTCGCCGAGGCCGCGGCCGAGGAAGCTCAAATCGACGCCGAGATCATCGATCTCAGGACATTGCTGCCGCTCGACATCGACACTGTCGCAGCCTCGGTGAAGAAGACCGGGCGCTGCGTCATTATCCACGAGGCGACCAGGACCTCCGGCTTCGGCGCAGAATTGAGCGCTCAGGTGCAGGAATCCTGCTTCTACCATCTCGAGGTGCCCATCACCCGCGTTACCGGCTGGGACACGCCCTATCCGCATGCCCAGGAATGGGCCTATTTCCCCGGGCCGGAACGGCTGAAGCGGGCGCTGCTCGCGGTCATGGAGGGCTGAACATGGGCATTTTCACCATCAATTTGCCGGATGTCGGCGAAGGCATCGCCGAGGCGGAGCTCACCGAATGGAACGTCGGGATCGGAGATCAGGTCAACGAGGATGACGTGCTCGGCACGGTGATGACCGACAAGGCCGCCGTCGAGGTGCCATCCTCGGTGTCGGGCAAGGTGGTCTGGCTCTGCGGCGAGCCCGGCGACACCGTTGCCATCGGCGCACGGTTCGTCGAGATCGAGGTCGAGGGCACCGGTAACGCCAAGGACGGGGAGAAGCCGGCCGAGACCAGGGTCGAAGAAAGCGCGCCGGAGCCCGCAATGAAACCTCAGCGGGACGTCTCCCGGACGGGGGAGTCGGCAAAGCCCGATCCCGCACCGGCAGAGTCAAGCAAGCTGGCTAAGGCCGGACCCGCCATGACGGCTCAGCCCCCTGCAAGATCCGCGTCCCTGTCCGCCCCGCGCGGCGGCCACGAGCGCAGCGTTCCGCTGGCGCCGGGCGCCAAGCCGCTCGCTTCTCCCTCGGTGCGCCAGCATGCCCGCGATGCCGGCATTGACCTGCGCCGGGTCTCCGGCTCCGGTCCGGGGGGACGCATCCTGCACGAGGACATTGATGCCTTCGCAGACGACGGCCGGGGCAGCGGCCGATTCCGGGCGCCGAAAACAGGCAGCCGCGAGGTCAAGGTCATCGGCATGCGGCGCAGGATTGCCGAGAAAATGACGCAGTCCTGGTCGCGGATTCCGCACATCACCATCGTCGAGGAAATCGATGTCACCGCGCTGGAAGACCTGCGCACCGCGCTCAACACAGAGCATGCGTCCAAACGCGGCAAGCTGACGCTGCTGCCCTTCGTCATGCGCGCCATCGTCGCCGCCGTGAAGGAACAGCCGGCGTTCAATGCCCGCTATGACGACGATGCCGGCGTGATCGAGCAGTTCGACGGCGTCCATATCGGCATTGCCACCCAGACGCCGTCGGGCCTGACGGTGCCGGTGGTGCGCCACGCCGAGGCCCGCTCGCTGTGGGAAAGTGCTGCCGAGATGGCCCGCCTCGCAGAAGCCGCCCGCGACGGCAAAGCCAGCCGCGACGAGCTCTCCGGCTCTACCATCTCGATCACATCGCTGGGTCCGCTCGGCGCCATCGCCACCACGCCGATCATCAACCATCCCGAGGTCGCCATCGTCGGCGTTAACAAGATGGCGGTGCGGCCGATGTGGGACGGCCAGCAGTTCCAGCCGAGAAAGATGATGAACATCTCCTGCTCGTTCGACCACCGTGTCATCGACGGCTGGGACGCCGCGGTTTTCGTACAGAAGCTGAAGAGCCTGATCGAGACACCCGCCCTGTTGTTCATCGAGGACTGAGCCATGATCGACCTTTCCTGCAAATTGCTGATCATCGGCGGCGGCCCCGGCGGCTATGTCTGCGGTATCCGCTCCGGCCAGCTCGGTATCGAGACCATCGTCGTCGAAGAAGCCAAAGCCGGGGGCACCTGCCTCAATGTCGGCTGCATTCCCTCCAAGGCGCTCATCCACGCAGCGCACGAATTCCACAAGCTCGCCCTGTTCGACGGCCGCTCGCCGCTCGGCATCACCGCCGCCGGCCCGGCCATTGATCTTGCCCGCACCATCGCCTGGAAGGATGGCATCGTCGACCGCCTCACCGGCGGCGTCGAAGGACTGCTCAAGAAGGCCGGCACGCGGCTGATCCATGGCACGGCCGAGTTCCTCGACGGCAAGACTGTCCAGATCACCCGCGACGGTGAGCCGATCCGCATCGTGGCGGAGACAGTTGTGATTGCCACCGGCTCGGAACCCGTCGAGCTGCCGTTCCTGGCTTTTGGCGGCAAGGTGATCAGCTCAACCGAGGCGCTGGCGCTCGATTCCGTGCCGGAACGGCTTGTGGTGGTCGGCGGCGGCTATATCGGGCTCGAGATCGGCACCGCCTATGCCAAGCTCGGTTCTGCCGTCACCGTGGTGGAGGCAATGCCGAGGATCCTGCCGCAATACGATTCCGCTCTGACCCGCCCGGTGATGACTTCGCTGGAGACCCTCGGCATCAAGGTCCTGCTCAACACACGCGCAAAGGGCCTGTCGGACACGGGGCTTTCGGCCGAGACCGACGGCGAGAGCATCGACCTGCCCGCCGACAGGATCCTCGTCACTGTCGGACGTCGGCCCCGCTCGCAGGGCGCAGGCATACCGGGCCTCAGCCTGGACATGATCGGCCAATTCATTCGCATCGACGAGACCTGCCGCACCTCGATGCGCGGCGTCTACGCCATCGGTGACGTCACCGGCGAGCCGATGCTGGCCCACCGTGCCATGGCCCAGGGCGAGATGGTGGCCGAGATCCTTGCCGGCAAGAAGCGCGTCTGGGACAAAGCCTGTATCCCCGCCGTCTGCTTCACCGATCCGGAAATCGTTGCCTGCGGCCTGTCGCCCGAGGAGGCGAAATCCGCCGGCATCGAGACCATCACCGGCCAGTTCCCCTTCACCGCCAATGGCCGCGCCATGAGCATGGAAGCCGAAAGCGGCTTCGTCCGTGTCGTCGCCCGCAAGGACAATGGTCTCATTCTCGGTCTGCAGGGAGTAGGCTCGGGTATCTCGGAGCTGGCGGCCGCCTTCGGCATCGCCATCGAAATGGGCTCCCGGCTCGATGACATCGCCGCCATCATCCATGCCCACCCGACACTGGGCGAGGCGCTGCACGAAGCCTGTCTTAAGGCGCTCGGCCACTCGCTGCATATCTGAGGGGCTTTGATCGATAGCCGCATTGCTCAGGCCTTCAGAAATGCCATTGATGCCAAAAGGCCGACCAGTGTTAAAGCAAACAACGCCTATGAACTGGTGCAGCGCTTCATCGATCGGGTTCAGTAAAAAGCTGACTGGAGAAGGCCTTCTTGACAGATCCGAAGGGGGCAAGGAGCGGCATATTCGAGACGGAAGCAGGAGACCGAATGTCCGATCCGCGTAGCGCCTAGTCAAAAAGCACACTGTCTGGCGTCGGTCCCATTTCGGTCGTTCACCCAGGGCGCGGCAGATGGCCACTTGCGGCGCGGCTTACCCAATCAAAGGCCTGGTCGACAGGACCGGTTTGACTGTTACCAGGACATTGCGCGGGTGGGGCTCGCAGCGACGGAGCCAGTATCAGGCCACGAGACTGGATCGCGCAACAATCCTACCCGAGTGAGCCCACTGCGGCCTTCAACAGGTGAATATGTGAAATCCGGCCGGAATCCGAGCGCTTTCTCACCGTGGCTGCGGATCGAAGATGTGACAGGATCATCCTGTGACGAAATGGTCTTGCATGTTCTGCTAATGTTCCTATCCTCGCACGCCATGCCCGAGCAACACCACAAATATCACAGACACCCGGCCAAACCGATCCGGACGCTGCAGGATGCCGCCAACGATGACCAGATCATCGTGGTGCGCTGCGGGCTGTGCCGGCGTCTGATCAACTATCTTGCCACCGACCTGGTCCAGGTGCTCAATCCGCACAGGCCAGTCGACGCGCCGCCCTTCGCCTGCTCCCGGTGCGGCAAGGCGGATTACATGAGTGTCCAGGTGAAGACGCCGTCGATCGGGGATTACGGGCATCTCGTCATCCGCCGCCTCCTGGGCATCCGCAGCGTTTCCGAATGGGGAAACCTTCTCCTGGGCGATGATGCGAAGCCGGGCTCGGGTTCGGGCGCCGGGCGCAAATGAACCGTTATGCGGCGTCCACGATCAGCGGCTGATCGTCCGGCAGCGGCCGCTGTCGGCATTGTTTCTTCCGATGGGGCCGAATACCAGGTTTCGATTCCCTCGTACGGCGTCAGGCGAGGCCGCCACCATCGCCGCACTGGCCCAGCGCGAGGTCATCGCACCGTCCTGAATGACGCGTGTTCCACGCCTAACGGCGACGACAACGCACGTGGACCCTGACCGAAGATCAGGTTGTGACTCTGAATGCTGAACTGAGTTTCTTTTCTCGAAGCGATCAAGCGGACTCTCCGCATCTCGATCGGGAGGAGGCTTCCAGCGAGTTCCCTGGAGCAAGGGAGAAAGGGACTGTGATTCCCGCCAAGTGCTACTGGCTCATGGGATCGTCTTTGTGACGTGAATCGACGGCAGCGATATTCTCAGTCAGGGATGAAGGGTGGATCGCCATCTGCTTCTGTCGAAAAGAAACACCAATTACAGTTGGTTGATGGCATGCAATGGCGGAGAGGAAGGGATTCGAACCCTCGATACCCTTCCGGGTATACTCCCTTAGCAGGGGAGCGCCTTCGACCACTCGGCCACCTCTCCGTCGAGTGGTCTGTTACCCCAGCATGGGCGGGTAATCAACCGGAATTCCGGCCTCAATTCGTCATTGATTGTCAGCGGTGCCGGACAGGCACGTGTTTTCACCGCTGAACACTCCCCTTGCGATTTGGCCGGCGGCCGGAAAGGCGTGTTTTCGTGCTGCTGCGCGTCTGTCTCGCGCCAATCCCGAGGCGGCTACTGCCTGACCGGCCGACGGTTTTGTCGTTTCCGTCGTTTTCAGGGGCGACGGGAAGTCCGGGAGCGATCTGGGAGGTTCCGCCATCACAGGGCCGGAGAGGGGGAGGCATGAACGGTCTGTCCCTGCCGGCTGGACCACGAAGCGTTCAAGCTGGTGGCCACCCGGGTCCGTCTCTGATTCCCGTGGCGCATCCTTTCATCCCGGGACTTCGCCTGGCGACGCGCCACGGGTCCCTCGAGGGTAAACATTGGGGCGCAACCGGCGACGGAGGCGGGGGGTGTCGAATATGCTGAGCGGTTCAATCAGGCCGCGTTTCCGATCGCCTATATATAAAGCCGATGTGCACCGGAGTGGATGTCTCTCTCTGTCGGTTCCTACAGGCCATCTGGACGCAAGCGCCTCGACCGATGCGAATCGACATGGGTATCAGCGCAACATGGAACCGCGGTGATTCCACCAAAACCAACGAAACCGGGCAGTGAATTGCTGTTTCGACCGGCCGGGACGCCGGCTTAAGGCCCGCTAATTGCTAACGAAAGGTAAACAAAACCGGGCGCAAGCGATCGTTTCGTGTCATTTGTGCAACAGGGGGGAGCTGAAGGCGGTGTCCCGACCTGCCGGGCAGTGTGATCGGCGTTGCGCGGGCCGTCCGGGTGAGTATGTTCACTCTCGAAGACACGGCGGTAACCCGCTTGGCTTCTACCATTGTGGGGATGGGACAGAGAATACTGTCCTTCAGCGACAACCCAGACCATTAACTTTTGACTGGAGGTCAGAACATGAACATCAAGAGCCTTCTCATCGGCTCCGCAGCGGCACTCGTTGCTGTTTCCGGCGCACGCGCTGCAGACGCTATCGTTGCAGCTGAGCCTGAGCCCGTTGAATACGTCCGCGTCTGCGACGCTTTCGGCACCGGCTTCTTCTACATCCCGGGCACCGAAACCTGCCTGAAGATCGACGGTTATGTCCGCTTCCGCGTGACTGCAACCCGCGGCACCGCCGGCTACGTTCAGAACACCCGCGCTCGCGTCAACTTCGACGCCCGTTCGGAAACCGAACTCGGCACCCTGCGCGGCTACATCCGCTTCCAGTCCAACTCGGGCAACGTGAACGGTGACGCAAACGTCGTTCAGGACCAGGCTGTCCTGCAGCTCGGCGGCCTGTGGATGGGTTACACTGAATCCGCATGGGAAGCCCTGTGGGGCGGCGGCGTTGGCAACTGGGGTATCATCCAGACCGACAACGGCGGTCAATACGGCTACCAGCAGCGTCAGCAGATTGGTTACCGCTACGACTCGGGCGCTTTCTACGCAGGCCTGACCCTCGAGCATGACGCCACCGCTGACTGGACTCCCGACGTCGTCGGTGTTCTCGGCATGACCCAGGGCTGGGGCGGCGCTGCTGTCCACGTCGGTTACGATGAAACTGCAAATGCAGTTGGCGTGAAGGGCATGCTCGAAGTTGCTGTTGCAGCTACAGGCGGTTCGCTCCGCGTTGGTGGCTTCTACTCCAACAGGTTCAATAACGCTTACGGCGCTGCGTTCCCGGGCCGCCCTGCTGGTTCGGCTGAAGTTGCCAACTGGTCCGCAGGCATCGGCTACACCCAGGATGTCACCGAAACTCTTAACGCGACTCTCGGTTATCAGTACTTCGATGGCTTCTCGGCTGCAAACGGCGGCACGTTCCGGAACGCTCACCTCATCGAAGGCGCGCTGTCCTGGACTCCTGTCACCAACTTCAACGTTCGCCTTGAAGGTAACTGGGGTCAGACCACATCGATCGCCGGTGTGAAGACCAACACGGCATCCGGCTTCGTCTGGTTCCGCCGCTCGTTCTAATCAAACCTCGGTTTGATCAGACACAGCCCGGCAGCTTCGGCTGCCGGGTTTTTTTGTGCCTTGGCTCAGCCCCGACCCGAACAAGCTTTCGAAGCCCGGTGCGGCTGCTCCCGCTTTTGAGTTAGCGGGTCTCGATCCGGAGTGGTAAGTTCACCGTCAGCAGATTTGCGGCGGAGATCACATGCAATACCTGAAAATGTGGATTTGGCCCGGGTTGGCTGCTGTTGCGTGCCTTTCCGCCCTGGCATTGTGGTTCGAGGCGGCTGGGATGGAGTCCGAGCTTCGGTCGCGGACACTTTCGGCGCTGCGGCAGAATCACGCCTGGGCCCAGGTTGGCACGGTCGGCAGGAGTATTGTCCTGAGCGGGCTGGCGCCTGACAAGGCCAGCCAGGACAGTGCGATGCTGGCCGCACGCAATGTCGCCGGGGTGCGCAAAGTCGTGGATAGTATGGCGCTGTTGCCTGAGGAAAGCCCTTACCGCTTGTCTGCCGAGAAGACGGCGAGCGGCATCATCCTGAGCGGTTTCGTTCCCCATGAAGCGGCCCGTGCCGCCATCATTTCAACATTGACGGGGCTGCTGCCGGGTATAGCGGTGTCTGACCAGATGAAACCGGCGCGCGGCGCTCCCGCGGATCTCGTCTCGCTCGCAAGCCATGGCCTGGCCGTTTTTCCGCGCTTTTCCACCGGGAAAATCGAGATCACCGATGACACGATTCGGGTTTCCGGCCAGGCGCTCAACCCAGATGATCACGAAGTCGCATTGGAGGTGCTTGCATCGATTCCGGCAGGAGCTCTGAGCGCGACAGATATCAGCCCGGCACCGGTTTCAGGGGTGTATTCCTGGACTGCGGTGCTGACAGCTGACACGCTCGTGATCGGTGGTTATGTGCCGGACGACACCATGCGGAAAGCCATCATGGAGCACGGGCGGGCAATCTCCGAGGCCCGGGATGTCAAGGATCAGATGCGGTTTGCGGCGGGCGTACCTGACGCGGTGGACTGGCTTGCGGCGGCCGAAACGGGTCTGAAGGCGCTTCAGCACCTGAGCGAGGGATCCGTCATGGTCCAGAATACGACACTCGGTGTGCAGGGGGAGGCGCGGGACGCGCAAGCCTACCGGACAGTCGACAGTCTCTTGTCCGGCAAATTACCGAACGGCGTGGTGCTTGGGACCGCCGATATCGGGATTGCCGGGGCAAAGGATGCTGTGTGGACAGCTTCATTTGCAGATCGGACGCTTGAGTTGAGGGGAGCTGTTCCGGGCTCCGCCGTCAGGGAGAAGTTGCTTTATGCAGCTGCTTTGAAGTTTGGCAGGGCCCGCATCGATGACCGGCTGACGGCCGTGGAAGGCCGGCCAGACGGGTTTGAGGAAGCGGCTCTGGTCGCGCTTCAGGCCCTCAGCCGCCTCGAACAAGCCGAAGTGCGGATTGAGGATGGCGTGGTGCATGTTGAAGGGCGCGCTTTCAATCCGGCAAGCCGGGCTGAGGTCGAACGCTTGCTGGGTGAAAACTTGCCGCCGGGATTTTCCGCTCATATGGACATCTCGGAATTACAGGAGGCAGAGGCTGATCTTGCAGCCGATACCTGCCAGGCAGAACTCAATGACCTGCTGAGTCACAATAGTGTTCTGTTCCATTCTGGTGAAACCTCAATTCAGGATCATTCGCACGGATTTCTGGACCGCATTGCCCGGGTGGTGCAGCGCTGCGGAACGGTGCGGGTAGAGGTTTCCGGACACAGCGATGCCGATGGTGAGAAAACTGAAAACCTCGCTTTGTCGGTTCGCAGGGCGGAAAGTGTGATCGAATTCCTGAGGGCTGCGGGTGTCGAGCGTGGCCGGCTGGTTGCTGCCGGCGCTGGAGAAACCGATTCCATTGACAGCGCCGATAAGGAGACAGCCGAGGCAGCGAACAGCCGGATCGAGTTTCGTGTCCTCAACCAGCCCGATTGATGGTCAAACGTTCAAGGGGCCTGCGGCCCAGGAGAGTGCGCAATGTGGTACATGTTCACACATCTTTGGGTATGGCTCATGCTTGCCTTTGCGGTGGGAGGACTGGTCGGATGGACCACCTGCCGGAGAGCGCGAAAATGAAGGTATCGGGAGCTGACAAGGAGCGGGAAGAGTGGTGATCTTTGCCATCGACGTCGTGTTTTTCATCGCCCTTGCATTTGGACTGGGCTGTTTCTTCGGTTGCTGGCTCAGGCGCCGCTTCGACGCCTCATCGGATAGCTCGAATGCCGCTGCCACGACGACGACAGGCAGAGGGTCAACCGCCACCGCCACGTCTGGAGACCGGGTGCCATCAGACCGTCGCTCTCGGCCGGGAATTTCGGAGCAGGGGGCTTCTGCCACACCGGATGTGGCAGAAGGGGTCGAAAGCAAGCCGGGTACAGGAGTTGATACTGCGGTGCCGACTGCGTCGAGTCCCGCGAGCGGGCCTGAGCGCAACGCAATAATGGCAGATCGCAGGCTCAAGCCGGAAAATTCAGCGGCTGATGCCCAAGCCCCCAAACCGGGCAGGGCCAAGGCGGCCGGCTCGGCAGAGAACGCAAAAGCAGGCAAACGCCCGGCTTCCAAACCGAAGGCTGCGGGGGCCGGGACCGTTGCGGGTGGCGGTTCGGACAATCTGCAAAAGATCAAGGGTGTGGGCCCGGTGATCGAGGCAAAGCTGAATGCAGCCGGGATCACCAGCTTTGCGCAGATCGCGGGCTGGTCCCGGAAACAGCAGGCAGTCTTTGCCGAACAGCTGTCGTTTCCTGGCCGCATCGAGCGGGAGGACTGGGTGCGGCAGGCCAAGCTTCTGGCCAAGGGTGCGGCAACGGACGTGTCAAAGCAGGCGGCCAGTGACCAAGCTGCCAATTCAATTTCACCCAAGCCCAAAGCGAAGCTCAAACCGAAACCCAAGCCCAAAGGCACAGGATGAAGCTGCGCGGCCGCGTGCCGCTTGGGAGATTGACGCGACCCCTTGTTCAACGGTCTCCGTTTGAATAACCCCGAATCCGGCATCGGACGGTCGGATCTGCCTCAGTGGCGGTGCTGCTTGTCAACCGCGGCGAAGAACCGGGTCAAGATCTCGGGAATACCTGACAGGTGCAGGATCGGTGCATGGCCCTGTCCGGCAATGGTCTCCGTCTGAAGCGAAGGGACGCGCTCTTTCATCTCCAGCAGGGTCCGGGCAGACAGCAAAGTGGAGTGTTCGCCGCGCAACGCCAGCAGTGGTATGCGGCCGAGACCGTCGAACTGCGGCCACAGTTTCGGTAGCGGTGTGCTCAGGTCGATGTTTTTCAGGCCGGCCAGCAGCTTCGGGTCGTAGTCGGCAGTCAGCTTGCCGGCCTTTTCGACATAGACGGCGCGGGCAAAATCGAGCCAGTCGGCTTCGGTCAGAGCCTGGAAGCTCCTGGCATGGGCTTCGGACAGGATCTGTGCCGCATCATGCCAGTCTTTCGGCTGCGGCATTCGGGAGAGATAGGCCTTGATCTGTGCCAGTCCGGCGCCTTCGATCACCGGACCGATGTCGTTGAGCACACCGGCGGCCATGATACCGGGCCGGGTGGCCGCAAGGACATGCATGATCAGGCCGCCGCGCGATGTTCCGATAAAAATCGCGTGTTTAAGGCCAAGGGCAGTCATTCCGCTTAGTACATCCTCGGCTTCCACGGTAATGTTGTAGCGGCCGGGGTCCTTGTCCCAGTCGGATTGTCCACGGCCGCGATAGTCGAAACTGACCACGCGCCGTGGCATTTTCGGGTCGCTCGTCAGACGCCGGGCGAGGTCGTCGAAATCGCGTGTGTTTCGGGTCAGGCCCGGGAGACAGACGACCGGCAGGCGGCCCCGGGTGGCGGGATTGCTTCGGCCATAGTCGGCAGCATGCAGCCTCAGGCCGTCGCTGGCGGAAAAGAAGACGTGTTCAACTCCGCCGGTTTCGCTTGTGGCGGCTGCGCCAACCTTCCCGTTTGCCATGTCAGATCCTGCCGTTGCCTCGGTCATGTTTCAGGATCATGCCTATACCCTATTTTTCAAGCAAGGCGACAGGGTTCATCGGCGGCCAAATCTCAGATCAGCCTCGATGTCGCCGGGCTGACCGAGGCGCGCCTTGTAGATCTGGTAGTTTTCCATCACCCGCTGCACGTAATGGCGGGTTTCGGTGAAGGGGATCAGCTCGATCCAGTCGACGACCTCATCGATCGGCCGGCCGCGGGGGTCGCCGAAGCGCTCGATCCACTGCGGCACCCGGCTGGGCCCTGCATTGTAGGCGATGAAGGTGAGAATGTAGGAACCACCGAAGTCATCGATCTGCTCCCCGAGAAAATGCGCGCCGAGGGTCGCATTGTAACCGGCGTCGGTGGTCAGCCGCTGTTTCGAATAGGGCAGGCCGTGGCGCCTCGCCACCGCCTTTGCCGTTCCCGGCAGGATCTGGAGAAGCCCGCGGGCGTTTGCCGGCGAGACCGCGGCCTTGTTGAAGGCGCTTTCCTGGCGGGCGATCGAGTAGGCCAATGCCTTGCCAGATCCCTTGATGTTTGCGCCATCGGGGACCGCGCCAAGCGGATAGGCAAGCGCTGCGACGTCCAGGCCCCGGTTCCAGGCGATCTTGCCAACCTGCAGCGATGTCTGATGATTGCCGCGCCTTTCAGCCATGGCTGAGAGAATGGCAAGCTCACCGGGGCTGTCGAGCTCGGCGGCCAGGGCGCGGTAGAGCATTTCGGCGCGCCACTCGGCACCTGCTCCTTCAAGTTTGCCGATCGCCTGGACGGCTTCGCGCTGCTCGAACCTGATCCTGTCCTGTGCCGTTGGCTTCGGGTAGGCGATATCCAGCGATTTGCGGTCGAGTTTGGCGCTGGCAAGCTGGCCGTAAAAGGTAGAGGGAAATTCCGCCGCGCGCGCGTAGTGTTCCGATGCCTTGCCGCCCGCTCCGGCTTCGGCGGCGCGGCCGAGCCAGTAATGGGCGCGCGCGGAAGATATCTGCCCGTTGGCGACATCGAGAATGGCAGCAAAATGCCTGGCGGCAGTCTTGGCGTCGTTGAGGCCCCGCAAGGCATACCAGCCGGCATGGAATTCTGCTTCAGCGATCTCCTCCGGGCTTTCGGCGAGATGGGCGGCAGCAAGCTTGTAGGCACCCTTTGCGTCGCCGTCCTCGTAGAGCCCACGGCTTACGATGCGCGCTTCCACCCACCATTCGTCGGGGTCCACCAGTGCGGCACGATCCCGCGGCATCTTTGCGAGAAGGGCCGCGGCTTCCTTGTTGCGCTCGCGTTCGCGAAGCTGGCGGATACGCAGATAGAGGAAGGCCGGCGTTTCATGCCATGACCGGTCGACCGCCTCGATTGCGGCCCCGGCCCTGGCAGGGCTGCGGATTACCGTGGACCAGGCGCGGTACAGCGAATATGCCTCGGCCTTGCGTGAGATCTCCTTGGCGTCGCTGACGCGATCCCGGTAGAGCAGCATCTCCATGCGGCGGAAATGATCGGCCTTGGTCAGCAGGGTGCCGAATTCGTCGACAAAGATGCCGGTTTCGCGATCATCCATCATCTCCGTGCGCCATGCCCTGGCAGCGACGGTCCTGGCCTGCTTTGTGTCGCCGCTTGCCTTCAGCGCCCGGATCCACATGATGGTGCCCAAGGTGGTCTCGGGGGCCTTGTCCTTGAATTGGGCAAGCACCTGTTGCGTGGGAGTCTGCGCGAAAAACAGGGCCCGTTCGTACAGGCGCGGCAGCGAGGCGAGGCCGGGCCAGCCTTCCAGCTCTGCTGCAGCCTCCGCGATTTCCTCCGGTGGGACATCCTGGGCGCCCGACAGGACGATGGACCAGGTCAGGATATGGCGCTCAAGTGCCGTGCGCGGCATCATATCGCGGATCGACCGCGCCAGGCCTGCATTGTTGTTGCCAAGTGCTCCCAGTCCTGATTTGAGCGCGTCGCTTGCCGGCCTCGAAGCCGGGGTGGCTGGGCCCGAAGCTTGCCTGTCGGCGGTCTCGGCGGAAGGCCTGGGTACAGGAAGGGGAATTGATCCCGAGGGGAGGGGGGCTGCCACGCCACTGCCAACCAAGACTGCAGAAAGGAAAAGAGATGCGATTGCGGTTCTTTGCATATGGCCTTCTGTCCGTGTCGACGTCCCCGTGGGCTGGCTGCTGTCCCTGATCCGGGTGGGCAGGCTTCCAGTCTCCAGCTCTTCGGCTAATCTGGCAAGGCCAGTTCATCCGGTGTCCGGTAGGCCTTCGCGTTTCGTTCAGACGCGACTTTCGCCTGCAATTGCGGGTAATCTGCGGCGGGCGCGAGGGATTTGACTGTGCCGGTCCGACATTTGACGCAAAAGCGTCGCGAGGCGCCGCGCAAGGCTTTTCCGTTGCGGTTATTTCCTGTATCGCGTGGGGTGAATGAGTGAAGCGCCGTTTGGGCGCCGCGTACAGTATTTGGAGATCAGCATGTTCACGGGTTCCCTACCGGCCCTCATTACCCCTTTTACCGACAGTGGCGCGGTGGACGAGGATGGCTTTGCGGGCCATGTCGAGTGGATGATCAAGGAAGGCAGCAACGGCCTCGTGCCAGTGGGAACGACCGGTGAATCGCCGACGCTGACCCATGCCGAACACAAGCGGGTTGTGGAACTGTGCGTCGAAGTGGCAGCCCGACGGGTGCCCGTGATTGCGGGTGCCGGGTCGAACAACACAGCTGAATCGATTGAACTTGCCGTGCATGCGGAAAAGGCCGGCGCGGACGCCGTGCTTGTGGTTACCCCCTATTACAACAAGCCTACCCAGAAGGGGCTGTATCTGCATTTCAAGGCTGTGGCCGAAGCCACCAAGCTGCCGATCATCATCTACAATATTCCGCCCCGGTCGGTTGTCGACATGTCGGTGGAGACCATGGCGGCACTGCATCGCGATTTTCCGAGCATCATCGGTGTGAAGGATGCGACCGGCAATCTTGCGCGGGTGCCCGAGCAACGCATGGCCTGCGGCAAGGACTTCGTTCAGCTGTCGGGCGAAGACCCGACCGCGCTTGGTTTCAACGTGCATGGCGGCGTGGGCTGCATTTCTGTCACGGCCAATGTTGCCCCCCGTCAGTGCGCCGAGTTTCAGCAGGCGACATTGCGTGGCGATTATGCCACCGCGCTGACGATGCTTGATCGGTTGATGCCGCTGCACAAGGCAATCTTCGCAGAACCCGGCGTGGCCGGCGTCAAGTATTGCCTCGGCAAGATGGGGCTGATCAAGAACGTGGTGCGATCTCCGCTGACAACCGTCGAGCCGGCAACAGCGGCTCTGCTCGATGCGGCGCTTGCCAAGGCGGGCGTGGCGACCGGCTGATCATGGCTCCAAGGAAACAAGACAAATCGCAACACGGCAAGGTCGTCGCTGAAAACCGCAAGGCGCGGTTCAATTACGAGATCGTCGAGTCATTCGAGGCAGGTCTGGTCCTGACCGGCACCGAAGTGAAGGCGCTTCGTGAAGGCAAGGCGAACATCGCAGAGTCCTACGCCAATGAAGAGGGCGGGGAGCTGTGGCTGATCAATTCGTACATTCCGGAATATCTGCAGGCCAACCAGTTCAACCATGAGCCCCGCCGCCGCCGCAAGATCCTGGTCAAGCTGCGGGAAATCGCGCGGCTCGGGATGGCGGTTCAGCGTGACGGCATGACCCTGGTGCCGTTGAAGATCTATTTCAACGACAAGGGGCTGGCCAAGCTTCAGCTGGCACTGGCCAAGGGCAAGAAGCTGCACGACAAGCGCCAGACCCAAAAGGAACGCGACTGGAACCGTGACAAGTCACGGCTTCTGCGCGACCGCGGCTAGACCGGCACGTTGGTTGTGGAATGTGAGGGGGCCGGGCTCTGTTCGATACCCAGCGATCGGGCTGCCTTCCTGAACACCGCGTCAAACATTTCTGCCGTCAGCCGACCGGTGTTTATGTTGTAACGAGAACAGTGATAGCTAGAGATCAGGGTCAAACCGGAAAGCTCGGTCTGCGCAGCATGCGCGAAGGGGTGACGTGAAATCTTTCCGCCCAACGCGCGGATCGTGCTGTCATGGGCGATCTTGCCAAGAGTGACAATAATCCTGAGCGCATGCATCTGCTGTATGGTGTGGCTGAGAAATTCGCGGCATGTGTTGATTTCAGCCGCTGTCGGTTTGTTGGCGGGGGGGACGAAGCGAACGGCATTGGTGATCGCGGTGGCTCTCAGCCGCCAGTTTGCACCCGAAGCCAGTCCCGGATCCGGGAAAGCAAAACCAAATCTGCTCAAGGTCTCGAACAGGAGGCTGCCGGAGTCGTCACCCGTAAATGGAATTCCGGTGCGATTGGCGCCACGCAATCCAGGGGCGAGACCGACGATCAACAGCTGTGCGGAGTTTGGGCCCTCGGATGGATACCAGTTTTCCACCGGTCCGTTGTGCCAGTCGGGAAATCTCTGGCGGTTCTGCAGAATGAAGCCGCGCAGGCGCGGGCACAGGCTGCAATCGTAGTCCGGCTCATTTTTTTCATTGTCAGCGCTCCTCACGGGAGGTCTTCCGCTGATCAATCGTCGAATTCGTCGTCGTCGTCGTCGACAGGGGCAAATGAGCGTTGCGGCCTTTCGGAGGCGTCGCGCCCGATCTCGGACTTGAGGCTGTTGAGGTCGATAAAGTAATCGGCCTGGCGGCGCAGGTCATCAGCGATCATGGGCGGCTGGGAAGAGAGTGAGGAGACCACAGTGACTTTCCGGCCCTTGCGCTGAAGGGCTTCGACCAGCGAGGTGAAATCGCCATCACCGGAAAAAATTACCAGGTGATCGACCACGTCCGATTGCTCCATGGCATCGATCGCCAGCTCGATGTCCATGTTGCCCTTAATCTTGCGGCGTCCCATGGAGTCAGTAAATTCTTTGGCGGGTTTGGTTACTACTTTGTAGCCGTTGTAATCGAGCCAATCAATCAGTGGTCGTATGGACGAGTATTCCTGATCCTCAATCAAGGCTGTGTAATAATAGGCGCGCAATAAATAGCCGCGAGACTGAAATGCCTTGAGGAGTTTTCGGTAGTCGATATCGAAATTCAGGCTTTTCGATGCGGCGTAAAGGTTCGCCCCGTCAATAAATAGTGCAATTTTTTCTCTGGGATCAAACACTTATAAGCTTCCTTTCAAATTCGATTTCATTTATTTCGGGTACGAATTCGGCCTGCGCGTGGCAAAAATAGATCGATTTCGAACTTTTTATTACCAACCGTTTACCATCATCCTACTGTTTCGCGACTCAAGAAATCGTGAGGGGAAGCAAATGCTGCGGTTGCTACCATATTTCAAGGGGGGCGGCCCTGATACTTATGCATGGCTGCTAATCAATCAATGAACCTGACGCAAGGCAACGTCACGTAAACCTTGTGGGTGCTCACGGGCTTGAGCCCGGAAATAGGGGCTTTGGCCCTAAAGGACTTGAAATCGCCACACAATGTGTTTATCGCATGGTCAAACCCCCCCATGAGCAGTTTGTAAAGGACAGGCAATGGCCCGCGTCACAGTCGAAGATTGCATCGACAAGGTCGATAACCGTTTTGAACTGGTATTGCTTGCCAGCCATCGCGCCCGCCAGATTTCTCAGGGTGGCCAGATCACCATTTCTCGCGACAACGACAAGAATCCGGTCGTTGCCCTGAGGGAAATCGCAGATGAGACTCTTTCACCTGGCGATCTGAAGGAAGATCTGATCCACTCGCTGCAGAAGCACGTGGAAGTTGATGAGCCGGAGCCCGATCCGGAGCGCGTCCTGCAGACCGGCGAGACTTCCGAGGAGACGGTGGTCGAGGATGAACAGCCGGAAGCCGTTTCTTTCGGTTCAATGTCGGAAGAAGAGCTGCTTGCCGGCATTGAAGGGCTTGTGCCGCCAGAAAAAAGCGACGACTATTAAGCGTCTGGCCTGAAACCCGCTGGTTGGTTCGATCTGCGGGCGACCGGCCGGGGGCCGATAGACAGCTGATGCAATACCATGCGCCGGTCGTTCGATTCGGCGCATTTTCTTGTTTTGGAGTGCCATTTCTATGATGCGTCAGTACGAGCTCGTGGAGCGCGTGCAAAAATATAAGCCGGATGTGAACGAGGCCCTGCTGAACAAGGCCTATGTCTACGCCATGCAGAAGCACGGCAAGCAGACGCGCGCCAGCGGCGACCCCTATATTTCCCATCCTCTGGAAGTGGCGGCGATCCTGACGGAAATGCGTCTGGACGAATCCACCATTGCCGTGGCGCTGCTGCACGACACGATCGAGGACACTTCGGCGACGCGCGCCGAGATCGACGAGCTGTTCGGTGAGGATATCGGACGGCTGGTTGAAGGATTGACCAAGATCAAGAAGCTCGATCTGGTCAGCAAGCGGGCCAAACAGGCTGAAAACCTGCGCAAACTGCTGCTGGCGATTTCCGATGATGTCCGCGTGCTGCTGGTCAAGCTGGCGGATCGCCTGCACAACATGCGTACGCTCGAGCACGTGCCGCCTGAAAAGCGGGCCCGCATCGCCGAGGAAACCATGGATATCTATGCGCCGCTGGCAGGCCGCATGGGCATGCAGGACATGCGTGAAGAGCTCGAAGAGCTGGCCTTCAAGAACATCAATCAGGAGGCCTATGACACGGTCACCGGAAAACTGGCCGAACTGTCGGAAAGCAACCGGAACCTGATTCATACGATCGAGGAGGAGTTGTCGACGCTGTTCAAGCAGCAGGGGCTGAAGGCACAGGTAAAGGGCCGGCAGAAAAAGGCCTATTCCGTGTTCCGCAAGATGCAGTCCAAATCGCTGTCGTTCGAGCAGCTTTCAGACGTCTTCGGATTCCGCATCATCGTCGGCAGCGAGGCCGATTGCTACCGTGCGCTCGGCATCGTGCACATGCGCTGGTCGGTGGTGCCGGGCCGTTTCAAGGACTACATCTCGACACCGAAGCAGAACGACTACCGTTCAATCCACACCACAATCGTCGGTCCGTCGCGGCAACGCGTCGAACTGCAGATCCGCACTGCGCTGATGCAGGCGGTGGCCGAGCGGGGCGTGGCGGCGCACACACTCTACAAGGATGCCGCGTCTACCGATGAGGCCGTGGTGCTGTCCAAGGATTCGCGTGCCTATTCTTGGCTGAGGCAGACAATCGAGGCACTGTCGGTTGGCGACAATCCGGAAGATTTCCTCGAACACACAAAGCTCGAGCTGTTTCAGGACCAGGTGTTCTGCTTCACGCCGAAGGGCCAACTGATCGCCCTGCCGCGCGGAGCGACGCCAATCGATTTTGCCTATGCCGTACATACGGATATCGGCGACACCTGTGTCGGCGCCAAGATCAACGGCCGGATCATGCCTCTGGTCACGCGGCTGGCCAATGGCGACGAGGTCGAGATCTTGCGCTCGGGAGTTCAGGTGCCTCCACCGGCCTGGGAAGAGATTGTGGTCACCGGCAAGGCGCGGGCTGCGATCCGCAGGGCGACGAAAGCTGCCGTACGCAAGCAGTATTCCGGTCTCGGCATGCGGATACTGGAGCGGTCCTTCACCCGCGCCGGCAAGCCGCTGTCGAAAGAGGGGCTGAAGCCGGTATTGCACCGCCTGGGCCACAAGGATGTCGAGGATGTGCTGACGGCGGTGGGACGCGGGGAACTGGCCTCTGACGACGTGTTCCGAGCGGTTTATCCGAACCACCAGGAGACGCGGGTCTCGCAGCAAAAACCGGTAGACGAAGGCTGGTTCAACCTGCGCAGTGCGGCAGGACTGATCTTCAAGCTGCCGGGCCTGGCGAAAACCCAGAAGCCGACCAAGACTTCGCGCCGGATCGGCCCCGATCCTGACATGGACGCGATGCCAATCCGCGGCATGGATGACAATTCAGTGGTCAGGTTCGGTCCGGGTGGCGCGGTTCCGGGTGACCGTATCGTCGGCATTCTGGAAACCGGGTCGGGGGTCACCATCTACCCCATCCAGTCGCCGGAACTGACCAAGTTCGATGACGAGCCAAGCCGATGGGTCGATATCCGCTGGGACATCGACGAGAACAACAAGAACAGGTTTCCTGCGCGCATTCTGGTGACTGCGATCAATGCGCCGGGGACGCTTGCCGAGGTGTCCCAGGGGATCGCCACGAGCGAGACAAACATCCAGAATCTCTCGATGGTGCGCATCGCGGCTGATTTTACCGAGATGCTTATTGATCTGCAGGTCTGGGACCTTAAACATCTCAATCAGCTGATCACCCAATTGAGGGAGCTTGGATCGGTGTCCACGGTCGAGCGGATCTATCAATAGCGCGGCGGGCTGGGCGAGTGCCAATCCAGGAATGCAGGCGTTGGGCCCTTTGCACGCTGTTTTTTGGCCGTGGCCTTTACCAGATCTTCGCTGTTGGCGGACCAGACTGGAACCTGAACGGGGCGGAGCATCTTGTGAAAGAAGGATGCGCCAGGAGAATTCTTGTCGGTGTGACTTAGAGCTGACACAAAAGAAGCGATATACGGGAACCAGATGCTGTTTCGTCGCCGAAGACCAGAGGGATTTTTTGACCGGATGCGCACCGCACTCTGGCCGAGAAGGTCGTTCGGCCGGTCGTTCCAGTATTTGATCAAGCGTGTGTTGCGATTGACCGCCACGCCGCATGCCATTGCCGCAGGCGTGGCCGCGGGGGTGTTCGCGTCCTGGACACCGCTCCTTGGCTTTCATTTCATTCTGGCGTTTGCGCTGGCCTATGTGCTTGCCGGCAACATGGTTGCTGCTGCGCTGGGCACCGCATTTGGCAATCCCTTGTCCTTTCCGTTCATCTGGACGCTGACGATCAAGATCGGCAACATGCTGATCGGTGTTGAAACCGGCGCGCACCAGAGACACGTCAATCTGGAAGGCTTGCTGCGGCATCTCGACATCAAGCAATTGTGGGACCCGGTGCTCAAGCCGATGCTGATCGGCGCCATTCCGCCTGGCCTTATTACCGGCATCGCGTTTTACATTCTGACCTATTGGGGGGTGCGGGCATTTCAGACACGGCGCAAGTCGCGGCTTGCGGCGCGGGCCAAGATCCGCCTGCAGGCGATGGCAGGGAAGCGGGCCGACAGACCGGCAGACGGGGCAGAGAGCGCGTGATTATCGGCATTGGCAGCGACCTCATCGACATCAGGCGCATCGAGAAGACCCTGGAGCGTCACGGCGAACGCTTCACCAACCGCTGCTTCACCGATGTCGAGCGCGCCAAGTCCGATCGCAGAACCCTGCGTGCGGCCTCCTATGCCAAGCGATTCGCGGCCAAGGAGGCCTGTTCGAAGGCGCTGGGGACCGGCCTGTCGAAAGGCGTGTTCTGGCGCGACATGGGAGTGGTCAATCTTCCCGGCGGCAAGCCGACCATGCAGCTCAGCGGCGGCGCCGCAAAGCGGCTGGAGGCGATGACGCCGGAGGGCATGAAATGCGCCATTCACTTGACAATAACCGATGATTTTCCGCTGGCGCAGGCATTTGTCATTATCGAAGCACTGCCCAAAGACTGAGGCCCAATCCACCGCGTTTCAGACCTTCATCGGGCATGTGGTGCGGATCGCTCGGGCATAATGCGGCACATTGGCCAGTGGTGTTGCCGCGAACGATGCAAAGCGCTAGAGAAAGCGCTTCCGCGCCCTAGCTGAGGAATTCAACGCGTGTCAGATACAAAAAAAGACCAGTCCGGCGGACTTTGGGAAAACGTCAAGGTGCTCGCCCAGGCGCTGTTGCTGGCGGTGATTATCCGGACGCTGTTCTTCCAGCCCTTCAGCATCCCCTCCGGTTCGATGATGGAGACGCTGCTGGTCGGCGACTATCTGTTCGTTTCGAAATACTCCTATGGGTACAGCAAGTATTCCATCCCGTTTTCACCGGACCTGTTCGAGGGACGGATCTGGAGCAGCGAGCCCGAGCGTGGTGACGTGGCAGTGTTCCGGCTGCCCAGCAACCCCAAAATCGATTACATCAAGCGCGTGATCGGGCTTCCCGGCGACCGCATCCAGATGACCGATGGCGTGCTTTACATCAATGGTGAAGCGGTCGAGCGCGAGCTTGTCGGCAGCTACGAGCCGGAAGGCAAATACAGCCAGAGTGACGATGTGCCGGTCTACAAAGAGACCCTGCCCAATGGCGTGAGCTACACAACGCTTGATCTCACACCCAATTCTCCCGGCGACAACACCCGTGAATTCGTGGTGCCCGATGGCCATTACTTCATGATGGGCGATAACCGCGACAACTCGCAGGACAGCCGCTTTGAAGTTGGTTACGTGCCGCTCGAGAACTTCATCGGCCGCGCGACGATCATCTTCTTCTCGATCGGAGAAGGTGCGTCGCCGCTGGAAATCTGGAAGTGGCCAACCGAGGTTCGGCTCGGCCGATTCTTCAAATCCGCGCAGCGATGAAGCGCGCAGCGAAAAAGACAGCCGAAGTCGTCGCCCGTGTCGAGGAGCGCATCGGTCACCGTTTTGCCAATGCGGAACGGCTCGAGCGGGCGCTGACTCATTCCAGCCTGCGCAACCCCGCCGGTGGCAATTACGAGCGGCTGGAGTTTCTGGGTGACCGGGTGCTCGGCCTGTGCGTGGCGGAAATGCTGTTTGACCATTTCCGGCAAGCCAGCGAGGGCGAGCTGTCGGTTCGCCTCAACCAGCTCGTCAGTGCGCAGACCTGTGCCGAAGTGGCTGACGAGCTTGCCTTGCACGAGTTCATCCGGACCGGTGCGGACGTGAAGCAGGTGGCTGACAAACGGATGCTCAATGTCCGGGCGGATGTGGTAGAATCGATCATCGCGGCGATCTATCTGGATGCCGGGCTGGAGGCTGCGCGGGCCTTCGTCCACACTCACTGGAAGCCGCGGGCCTTTGCCGAGGACGCGGCAAGGCGGGACGCCAAGACGGAATTGCAGGAATGGGCCCACGCCAGCCACGGTGTGACGCCGGTGTACCGGGTGACCGACCGGTCAGGGCCCGATCACGAACCGGTGTTCAAGGTGACCGTGACGGTCGAAGGCACTGAGCCTGCTAAAGGAGAAAGCCGTTCCAAGCGAGCCGCAGAACAGGCCGCCGCAACGGCACTGCTCGAACGCGAAGGCGTCTGGCAGGCAAACGCAGGACAGGATGATGACTGATACACCCCACACAGACGCAAAACCGGCCGAACCGCAGGGCCCCACCCGTTCGGGCTTTGTCGCGCTGATCGGCGCACCCAATGCCGGCAAGTCGACACTGATGAACCAGCTCGTCGGCGCCAAGGTTTCCATTGTCTCGCACAAGGTGCAGACGACGCGGGCGATCGTGCGCGGCATTGCCATTTATGACCGCACCCAGATCGTTTTCATCGACACGCCCGGCATCTTTACGCCAAAACGGCGGCTCGACCGGGCGATGGTCTCGACAGCCTGGGGCGGCGCCAAGGATGGCGATCTGGTGCTGGTGCTGATCGACGCCGAGCGCGGGATCAAGGGCGAGGCGGAAGCGCTGCTTGATTCCCTGGCCGAGCGGGATGGACACAAGATCCTGGTGATCAACAAGATCGACCAGGTCAAGCGCGAGACGCTCCTGGCCCTGACCGCCGCCATTCATGAGAAAGCCAAATTCGACGAAACCTTCATGATTTCCGCACTGAACGGTTCGGGGTGCAAGGATTTGATGGCGTATCTGGCGAAAACGCTTCCTGAAGGGCCCTGGTACTATCCCGAGGACCAGATCTCGGATCTGCCGATGCGGCAGCTGGCGGCCGAGATCACGCGCGAGAAGCTGTTTTTGCGGCTGCATCAGGAACTGCCCTATGCTTCCCATGTCGAAACCGAGAGTTGGGAAGAGAAGAAGGACGGATCGGTCCGTATCGAGCAGGTGATCTATGTCGAGCGCGACAGCCAGAAGAAGATCGTGCTCGGCCACAAGGGCGAGGCGATCAAGGCCATCGGTCAGGCATCGCGCAAGGAAATCGCCGAGATCCTCGAGCAGAAGGTGCATCTGTTCCTGTTCGTCAAGGTGCGTGAAAACTGGGGCAATGATCCCGAGCGCTACCGAGAGATGGGGCTTGAATTTCCCCACTGAGCGCGCAAGGTCACGCGATGGAATGGCGAGACGAGGGAATCATCCTGGGCCTGCGCAAGCACGGTGAAACCTCGGTTATTGCCGAGGTAATGACACGGGCGCATGGTCGGCATCTCGGTATCGTTCGCGGTGGCCGCTCCAAGCGCCTGCAACCGGTACTGCAGCCGGGCAACTCGGTGGACCTGGTCTGGCGCGCACGGCTCGACGAGCATCTGGGGCAATATCAGACTGAACTTCTTACCGCCCGCGCCGGGCGGCTGATGGAAAGCGCCATTGGCGTGCACGGGGTTCAGGCGATGGCGGCGCTGCTCAGACTGCTGCCAGAACGTGACAATCATCCGCGGTTGCATGATGCCTTCGCCATCATTCTGGACAGTCTCGTCACGCCGGAGGAAGCCGGCGCGCTCTATGTGCGTTTGGAGCTCGCCGTGCTCGAGGATCTCGGCTTCGGTCTCGATCTCAGCCAGTGTGCGGCGACCGGCGCTGAGACCGATCTTGTCTATGTGTCGCCGAAGTCGGGGCGGGCGGTGTCCGCGGAGGCGGGCGCGCCCTGGGCGGACCGGCTTCTCGCCCTGCCGGCGTTCCTGCCGGACCGAACGAAGGCCTGCACCGATGCCGATATGCTGGCCCAGGCGTTCCGGCTGACCGGGTATTTTCTCAACCGGCATGTGTTCGAACCGCGCGGTGTCGACCCACCGATCAGCCGAGAGAGCTTTTGCACCGCCGCCTTGCGCGCCATGCCGCAACCGCGGCATGATCAGCCCCCTGTTCAGGAAAAGATGTGATGACCGACACCACAGACCGCCTTGATGACGCCCACCCAAGGTCCAACAGACAGATCGCCGGCGTAGTGCCGCTTGATGTGGTGGCGCGGGAGGGTGGACTTTCGGTGATGAAGGGCATTCTCGAAGGACGGCTGCCCGGAGCGTCGATGGGCAGGACGCTCAATTTCTGGCTCACCACCGTAGAGGAGGGGCGGATCGTTTTCACCGGCGCGCCGACGGTGGAGCATCTCAACCCGCTCGGCACGGTGCATGGCGGATGGGCGTCGACCATCATGGATTCCGCGCTTGCCTGCGCGGTGATGACAATGATCAAGCCCGGCGAGGGCTACACCACGGTGGAGTTCAAGCTCAACCTGACCCGGCCGATCCTTCCGGATATGGGGGAGTTGAGTTGCGAGGGCCGGATCGTGCATCGCGGCCGGACCATTGCCACTTCCGAAGCCTATCTGCGGGACAGTTCGGGCAAGCTCCTGGCGCACGGCACCGAAACCTGTGCGATCTTTCCCATCGACCGGCTGATGCGTTAAGTGGCGCTGCCTGGCAAGCGGTCAACTCGGCTTTGCCGGCTTCAATGAAGTCCAGGTTACGGAAGCCGATCGCAAATTCCGTTCGCCGCACGATTGCGCGCCATCCAGGATTGGCAGGACCCGGATTGTGGACGGTCGCCGACCGGGATCATTGAAACAAGGAAGGGCGCCCGTGGGCGCCCTTGCATTTCCGACAGATCCGAACCTGTCAGGCGATGCCGATCTTGCCGCCGCCCTGTTTGGTGACGGCAACGACGGCCGGGCGAACCGGCATGTCGTCGCGGAAATCCGGCCAGCGGGTGGCGGGCTGCTCATAGGTGGCGAGGCCTTCGTCGCCCGGGTGCTGGACGGCGAGGAAGACGGTCTCGCCCGTCGGATCGAACAGCGGGCCGCACATTTCCGCACCGACTGGAACCCGGAAGAACAGTTTCGAGGTTGCGCGTGCGTCGCCTTCGGTGTCGACGGCCCAGAGGCCATCGGTGCGGCCGGTCTTTTTCCCCGAATTGCCGTCAGTCGATACCCAAAGCCGGCCCTCGGTGTCGATGGCGCAATTGTCGGGCATGCCGAACCAGCCGTTGATGCTGGTGGCCGAAGAGAAGCTGGCGCCGACTTCGGCGACCGAGGGATCGCCGCATTTGAGCAGGATTTCCCAGGTCGATCTGGTCGAGGCAAAATCGCCGTCAGTTTCGGTGATCTCGACGATGTGGCCGAAGGCGTTGCCGGCGCGCGGGTTGGCCGGGTTCTCGTCACCTTCCTTGCGGCGGGTGTTGTTGGTCAGCATGCAGTACACCTTGCCGGTCTTCGGGTTAGGCTGCACGTCTTCCGGACGGTCCATCTTGGTGGCGCCGAGAAGGTCGCCGGCGCGGCGGGCCTCGATCACCACGTCGGCCTGGCTGGCAAAGCCGTTGGTTTCGGTCAGCGGGCCTTCGCCATGCACCAGCGGCATCCAGTCGACGGTGCCGTCCTCGTTGAAGCGGGCGACATAGAGTGTGCCGTCGTCAAGCAGGTCCATGTTGGCAGAACGATCATCGGGATTGTACGTGGCTGCGGTAACGAACTTGTAGACATAGTCGAAGCGCTCGTCGTCGCCGCTATAGAACACCACCCGGCCATCCTTGTTGAGAACGCTTTCTGCGCCTTCGTGTTTCATCCGGCCAAGGGCCGTGCGCTTCTTCGGTACCGAATTCGGGTCCATCGGATCGACCTCGACCACCCAGCCGAAGCGGTTGGGTTCATTGGGCTCCTTGGCGACATCGAAGCGGTCGTGGTGCTGGCCCCAGTTGTACCAGCCGGCGGGCGCGCCGTAGCGCTTGTAACTTTCGGCTTCGCGGTGACCTTCGGGCAATTCACCGATGAAGTAGCCATGGAAGTTTTCTTCCGCCATCAGCCATGTGCCCCAAGGGGTGACGCCGCCGGCGCAGTTGTTGAGCGTGCCGAGTACCTTGGTGCCTGTCGGATCGGCGTTGGTCTTGAGGCGGTCGTGGCCAGCGGCCGGTCCCGTCAGCATCATCTCGGTGCCGACATGCAGCCGGCGGTTCATGCTGCTGTCCAGGACCGGCGCCCATTTGCCGTCCTGCTTGCGGATTTCGATGACCGTGCCGCCGTGGGCTGCCATCTCGATATCGACGATGTCCCTGGTGAGCGCGCCGTTCTTGACTTTCTCGACAGTCTTGCTGACCCCGTCCTTCTCGACGGTTTCGGTGACGATGGTGGCCCAGTTGGGGAACATCAGTTCGGCATTTGTGTATTCGTGGTTGACCACCAGCAGGCCATGATCATCGGCACCGTCGAGCGGGATGAAGCCGACATAGTCATTGTTGTAGCCGAACTGCCTGAGCTGGCTTTCCGGGGTCTGGTTCGTCGGATCGAACTCGGGTGAATCTGCGAAGATCTTGTCGCCCCAGCGCAGCAGCACATCGGCATCGTAGCCTTCGGCGACATGGTGGGTCTCATCGACGCCGGCCTCGACTTCGGTGAAGGAAAAGGCGCTCGTGCCTTCCGCGCGGGCTTCGTCGGCGATCATCAGCGCTAGCGGGCTGACCGTAGTCGCGATGGCGGTGACGGCGAGCGATCCGCCGAGGAAACCGCGGCGCGAGAAGCGGCGATTGATGACATCGCCCATGGTGGGATTGCCGGTCGGATTGCGGCCGACATCCTCTTCCGCTTCGCGCTGTTCGGTGAGGTTGATGATGTCTTCGTCTGGCTCGAACTGGTTGTTCATGGCTTTCTCCGTCACGTGGGCTGCGTCTGATGGAGGGGTTTACACCCTGTTGCATAACAGCCGTATGACGCGTGGCCCGGCCCTATTCCGCTGCCGCCAGTTCCGGCCGTTCCACGGCCTGTTCCCGGATCGGCCAATGGACGATGGCTGCGAAAATGCCAAGCGCCACGCCGAGCCACCACACCGGATCATAGGTGCCGAAGATATCGTAGAGATAGCCGCCAAGCCAGACGCCGAGGAAGGAGCCGAGCTGGTGGCTGAAAAACACCAGGCCGCCGAGCATACCAAGATGTCCGGTGCCGAACATGATCGCCACGAGCGCATTGGTGGGGGGCACGGTTGACAGCCACAGCAAGCCCATGACGATGGCGAAGATCACCACCGAAGTGCCTGTCTGCGGCAGCAGCAGGAAGGCCGTTACGGCAACCGAGCGGCCGAGATAGATCCAGACCAGCGCCATCGGCTTGGAATAGCGCTGGCCGATGAAACCCGAGGCGAGCGATCCGATGATGTTGAAAAAGCCGATCAGCGCCAGCGACAGCACCGCAAACGAACTTTCGATGCCGATGTCACGCAGATAGGCCGGGAAGTGGGCGGTGATGAAGGCCACCTGGAAACCGCAGACGAAGAAGCCCGCCACGAGCAGCACATAGCTCTTGTGACCGAGCGCCTCCTGCAGGGCTTCGCCGATCGACTGTTTGTACTGCAGGGCCGATTGCGAGCCGGAACTGGAATTGCCGCGCAACGGGATGGCGAGGAAGGGAATGATGAACATCATCGCCGCCATCCAGAGGAGCGCTTCCTGCCAGCCATAGGCGTCAATCAGCCCCTGGCCGAGCGGGGCGAAGACGAACATGCCGGCCGAGCCCGCTGCAGTGCCGATGCCGAAGGCGATGGACCGCTGTCCCGGTTCGACATTGCGGGCAAACGCCGCCAGAACGATGCCGAAGGATGCCGAGGCGACGCCAAGGCCGATGAGGACGCCGCCACCGATGTAGAACCAGCCGGGAGTTGGTGCCACCGACATGACGATCATGCCACCGGCATAAAGCAGCGAGGACAGCGCCAGCACCTTCCATGTGCCGTATTTGTCGGCAATGGCGCCGAAGAACGGCTGCCCCAGGCCCCAGAACAGGTTCTGAATCGCCATGGCGAGCCCGAAAGTTGTCCGGTCCCAGCCGGTATCGGCCAGCATCGGGAGCTGAAAGAACCCCATCGCCGAACGCGGTCCGAACGACAGCAGCGCAATCAGGGAGCCGGCGATGATGATCAGCCACGGCAGGGGCGGCGTCGCTGCGGATGAACGGGTGTCGGACATGGAGGGCTCCTGGAAATGTCCGGCGATCTTAGCCATTGCCGCTTCCGGAACAAGTGCCTTTGCTTGAAGGCAACCATCAGTGAAATTGATTGTTCGGTGCGTTGGTGTTGTGGTCCGCTGGCAATTGCAGCGGGTTGTTGACAGGCGGCAAGCATCTGGAAATGCTTGCAGGTGAGCAAATCCAGAGGCGGGAGGCAGCAGTGATGAAGCAGGTATTTCTCAAGGGTCTGGCAGTGGGGGCGTTGCTGGCCGGGTTGACCGGAGCAGCGATTGCGGAGGATTTCGACCCGGACAGTGCCACCTTTGATCCCGAAAGCCAGTTTGTGATCACGCCGTTTGGCGCGATCATCGGCGATCCCGCCCAGGTGACGGACCTGTCCACGGACCGCATCGGTTTTACCTATTGCTCGGCGGTGCCGGACAAGAATCGCGGCATGCTGTTGATGGCGTCGATCGTCATTCCTGCCCAGGACGGGGCCGAGGGTGGCGGGCATGCGATGATGCTGCCGGTGGAAGAGGCGCGCAATTTCATCGCCTATCTGCGCAAGGCCCCGGAATGGGCCGAGGTGGCGAGTGAAAACAAGGTCGGCCTTTTCTCCAAGCCGATCGGCGATGTCATCGGCAGTGAGGGCGACGCAGAGCATCTGTCGATCAAGTTTGTCTCCGACGAAGACAGCAAAGGATCGGTGCGGATCGAGCACGTGCTCGGCGGTGTGACCAAAGCCTTTGAGCTGGGCATCAACCCCGCGGTGAAATTCGCAGCACAGGCCGAGCACGCGCTGGAAACCGCCCTGGCTCAGACCCCGGAATCAGCACCGGCGGAAGACGCGGAAAAGTCCAAACTGTTCGAATAACAGCTTCGGCCTGAGCCGGGGGTGGCGACAGTTGGCTGACTTGCATTCGGGCATGCAACATCCTATGTGAAGGGTTCCCCGGCACCGCCGGGTTCTTTTGATACCTATTTATGCTCAAACTGAGCATAAATTATGAGCACGGGAGGGTTTGCCATGACCCGGTTGGACACCATCACTGAGCCCAGAGCGGCCAAAAGCGCGCAGACTGCAGCGGAGCGGTTCGGGGTGATGGAGCGTCAGGAGTTGAAATACACCCCGGCAGTAGCGCGCGAAACCGCGCATCTCTACGAGCGCGTGCGCAATCATATCCCGGAAATCGAGTGGCCGGTCTATGCGCCCTACGTGCACGCAATCAACCGGATCAAGAAGGAGCGCGGTGCGGCGATCCTGGCGCACAACTACCAGACGCCGGAGATTTTTCATTGCGTCGCCGACATTGCCGGCGATTCGCTGCAGCTGGCGCGCGAGGCGACACTGGTCGACGAGCAGATCATCATCCAGTGCGGCGTGCATTTCATGGCCGAGACCTCGAAGCTTTTGAACATGGAGAAGACGGTGCTGATACCGGATGCCAAGGCCGGATGCTCGCTGTCGGAATCGATCACCGGCGCCGATGTGCGGCTCTTGAAGGAGCGCTATCCGGGCGTGCCTGTGGTGACCTATGTCAACACATCGGCCGATGTGAAGGCCGAGACCGATGTGTGCTGCACCTCTTCCAATGCTGTGGCAGTGTGCGAGAGCTTCGAGTCGGACACGATCCTTTGCATCCCGGACGAATATCTGGCGATGAATGTCGCCAGGCAGACAAGCAAGAAGATCCTGACCTGGAAGGGCCATTGCGAGGTGCATGAGCGCTTCACGGCGGAAGAGCTGCTGGCCTACAAGGAAGCCGATCCGACGATCGAGATCATCGGTCACCCGGAGTGCCATCCGGACGTGATTGCGGTCTGCGACTACTCGGGCTCGACCTCGGGCATGATCAACTACGTCAAGGACACGCGGCCGCCGCGGGTGCTGCTGGTGACCGAATGCTCGATGGCCTCGAACATCGAAAGCGAGGTTGAGGGCGTGGAGTTCGTCAAGCCGTGCAATCTGTGCCCGCACATGAAACGCATCACCCTGCCCAAGATCCTCGACAGCCTGCTTTACATGACCGAAGAGGTTGTGGTCGATCCGGCGGTTGCCGATCGTGCGCGGCTGGCCGTCGAGCGGATGGTCAATCTGAAAAACTGACGTCTGGGCGGCGGTTCCGCACCGTTCGCGACCAGCAGGAGCATGTCATGGCGTCAACCGCACTTGCCGTCCATCAGCCACGACCGGAGAAGCGGTCCGAAGAGGTTTTGATTATCGGCGGCGGGCTGGCCGGGCTGTTCTGCGCGCTCAAGCTGGCGCCAAAGGCGGTCACGGTTCTGGCCGCCGCCCCGATTGGCCGTGGCGCCTCATCGGCCTGGGCGCAGGCCGGGATCGCAGCTGCGGTGGGGCCGGGCGACACGGTCGAGACCCATGTCAGGGATACCATCATCGCCGGCGATGGCATCGTTGACGAAGCAATCATCCGGGAGATGGCATCGGAAGCCTCCGCCCGTATCCATGATCTGCTGGACTACGGCGTGCCGTTCGACCGCGACCTTGAAGGTCATCTGGCCGTCAGTCGCGAAGCGGCCCATTCGGAAAGCCGCATCGTCCGGGTCAGGGGCGACATGGCGGGACGCGCGATCATGGAGGCGCTGGTGGCCTCGGTGCGCAAGACGCCGTCGATCCGGGTGCTGGAAGGCTATGTCGTCGAGGATCTGATTGTCGAGGATGGCCGGGTGACCGGCGTCGTCGCTCGCGACAAGGCCGGTAGCGGCGAAGAGCTGCACCGGCTCACCGGCTCGAATGTGGTGATGGCAACCGGTGGCGTCGGCCATCTCTACGAGGTGACGACCAACCCGACCGAAGCACGCGGCGGCGGCATCGGCATGGCGGCGCGCGCAGGGGCGCGGCTTGCGGACATGGAATTCGTGCAGTTTCACCCCACCGCTATCAATGTCGGCGAGGACCCGGCGCCGCTCGCCACCGAAGCGCTGCGCGGTCATGGTGCGACCCTGCACAATTCCGCGGGCGAACGCTTCATGCTGCCCTTGCATCCGGATGCGGAGCTGGCGCCGCGTGACGTGGTGGCGCGCGGCATCTTTGCCGAAGTAAAGGCGGGCAGGGGCGCGTTTTTGGATTGCCGCACGGCAGTTCATGATTTCGCGGCCGAATTTCCGACCGTCTTCGGCTACTGTCAGAAAGCGGGCATTGATCCGGCCAGCGAGATGATCCCGGTGGTTCCGGCGGCGCATTATTTCATGGGCGGCATCTGGACCGACATCAATGGCCGCTCGTCCCTTCCCGGGTTCTGGGCCTGTGGCGAATGCACCTCGACCGGTGCTCACGGTGCCAACCGGCTGGCCTCGAACTCGCTTCTGGAAGCGGTAGTATTTTCCGCCCGCATCGCTGAAACGATGAAAGCCGAGATCAAGCCCGATGCGCCGGCAGATTGGCAGGACGGTTCGGTGACGACCTCCGAGCACATCACCGAGAAGGTTCACCCCAACATGGTGGCCTTGCGGCAGGTGATGAGCGCGCATCTGGGCGTGTTGCGCGATGGCGCGGGCATGCGCGAGGCGCTCGAAAAGATCCTGCATCTTGCGAGGGAAAGCCACTCGGTTCGGTTTGATAATGTCATTACCACAGCGAAGCTGATCGCGGTCTGCGCGATCAACCGGACCGAGAGCCGGGGTGGGCATTTCCGCACCGATTATCCCGAGGAACGGGCGGAATGGAAGCGGCGAACCCTGGTGACGCTGGATCAGGCCCATGCGATCATCCCCGACCTCCTGGAAGGCTGACCCATGACGAGCGCCTATCTCCCCGAACTGCCGCAGCTGATGATCGAGGAGCAGGTGCGCGCAGCCCTGCGCGAGGATCTGGGGCGTGCCGGTGACATCACCTCCAACGCCACGATCGGTTTGGAGCGCCAGGCGACAGCGCAGATGAACAGCCGCGAAGCGGGCGTGATTTCCGGGCTGCCACTGGCCGAAGCCGCGTTCCGGCTGATCAACCCGGCGATCCGGTTCGAGGCGCTGATGGCCGATGGTGCGCGGGTCGAACCCGGCGCAATGATCGCAAGGATATCCGGCCCGGCGCGGGGGCTGCTGTCCGCCGAGCGGGTGGCGCTCAATTACCTGATGCACTTGTCGGGCGTGGCTACCCATACGGCGCGCTTTGCAGACGCCATCGCGCACACGCCAGCCAGGGTCACCTGCACCCGCAAGACCATCCCGGGGCTCAGGGCCGTGGAGAAATATGCCGTGCGCTGTGGCGGCGGTTCGTCGCACCGTTACGGTCTCGATGACGCCATCCTGATCAAGGACAACCATATCGCCGTTGCCGGCGGCATTTCCGAAGCCCTGCGGGCAGCAAAAGCCTTTGCCGGGCATCTGGTCAGGGTCGAGATTGAGGTCGACACGCTTGCGCAGTTTCAGGAGGTGCTTGATGAAGGTGCCGATGTTTGCTTGCTCGACAATATGGGGCCGGAGATGCTCGGCCAGGCGGTGGCGATGAACAAGGCTGCAGGCGGCCAGATCACGCTCGAAGCCTCCGGCAATGTCGATCTCGACACGATCCGGGCCATCGCCGAGACCGGTGTTGACTATATCTCGACCTCGAAGATCACCATGGCAGCGCCGACCCTCGATATCGGGCTGGATATGACGATCAATTGAGGAGTTTTGCTTTCTGTCGAGAGGTGAAGAGAGCTGTCAACATTCTGCGCGGATCGAAAATCAGCTCTCGGAGATCATGTGCCTGGCTGATATAGCGGGAGCCGTTGAAGCGCGAGCCTGTATTGGATTTTCAGTGACTTATCATATTGCGACGGACCGCAAGGCCAATCTGGCCGGCAGTTTCTGGATGATCGCGGCCATGGCGATGTTTGCCATTGAGGACGCGTTCATCAAGGGGGCCTCCGAAGTGCTTCCGGTTGGTCAGGTGCTTGTCGTCTTCGGCTTCGGCGGCGCGCTTGCATTTGCCTGTATCGCACTCGTCAGCCGACAGCCGCTATACAACCCGGATGTCGTATCCCGGCCCATGCTGGCCCGTGTGGTGTTCGAGATTACCGGCCGCCTGTTCTATGTGCTGGCGCTTTCGCTGATCCCCTTGTCGGCGGCCACCGTGATCCTGCAGGCTACCCCGCTTGTCGTCGTTGCCGGAGCGGCTCTGGTTTTCGGCGAGACCGTCGGATGGCGCCGCTGGACAGCCATTTTCGTCGGGCTGGCCGGTGTCGTGATCATTATCCAGCCGGGAACGGAGAGCTTTTCGCTGCTCTCTATTCTGGCGATCCTGGGAATGCTCGGGTTTGCCGGTCGCGATCTGGCCAGCCGCGCCGCCCCCGCGGGGCTCAGCACCACGGTCCTCGGCCTCTATGGTTTCCTGTCGATTGTGGTTGCCGGCGGGGTGTACGCGGCCTGGCAAGGTGCGCCTTTTGTCATGCCGAATGGTGAATTGTCGCTTCTGCTGCTTGGCGCGATTGTGGCCGGTGTTGCCGCCTATTCGTGCCTGATGAGAGCGATGCGGACCGGTGAAGTGTCAGCCGTCACGCCGTTCAGATACACCCGGCTGTTGTTTGGCATCGCTCTGGGCATGGTGCTGTTTGGTGAGCAGCTGAGCCTTGCGATGGTGGTTGGATCGTCTCTGATCGTCGTTTCCGGCCTGTTCATTCTGTGGCGTGGCCGGGAGGCGCGGGTGGCTACGTGATTTGCTAGCGGTTCCCGCCGCCGCAAAAGCGCCGGGCCGAAAGCAACCGCCTTGAAAAAAGGGCCGCTGGTTTCCCGGCGGCCCTTTCTGTTTCTAGCGTGGCTCGCTGCGCAATCCCTTGACGATGGCCACACAGGCCAGCAGCAGCACAATGGTAAACGGGAAGCCGGTCGAGACCGCCATGGCCTGCAGGGCTGCCAGTCCGCCGCCAAGCAGCAGCGCGATCGCCACCAGACCCTCGAAAGTGGCCCAGAAGATGCGCTGCGACACCGGCGCATCGACCTTGCCGCCGGCGGTGATGGTGTCGATCACCAGCGAGCCGGAGTCCGACGACGTCACGAAGAACACGATCACCAGCACAATGGCGATGAACGACGTGATCTGCTGCAGGGGCAAGGCTTCGAGCATGGCGAAGAGCTTGAGCTCCAGCGGAGCGTCGACAACCATCTGATACCCGTCATTGACCAACTGGCTGATGGCGGTGCCGCCGAAGACGGTCATCCAGAACACGGAGACAAGCGACGGGATGATCAGCACGCAAGTGATGAACTCGCGCACGGAGCGGCCACGGCTGACGCGGGCGATGAACATGCCGACGAAAGGCGACCAGGAAATCCACCAGGCCCAGTAGAACGAGGTCCAACCCTGGCGGAAATTGTCATCCGTGCGGCCGAACGGGTTTGAGAGTTCCGGCAGGTAGCGGGCATACTCATAGAGATTGTGGAAGAAGCCTGTGACAATCGCAACGGTCGGCCCGACAAGCAGAACGAAGAGCAGCAAGAGGGCCGCCAGCACCATGTTGATTTCGGACAGGCGCTTGACCCCTGCATCTAGACCCGCGACCACGGAGACCAGTGCGACCGCGGTGATCGCGGCGATCAGAACAACCTTGGAGACATCGGTGACCGGGATGCCGAAGATGTGGTTGAGACCGGCACTGGCCTGTTCGGCACCGAAGCCAAGCGATGTCGCCAGGCCGAACAGCGTGGCGAAGACGGCCAGAGTGTCGATGATATGGCCAGTCCAGCCCCAGACGCGTTCGCCGAAGATCGGGTAGAACACCGAGCGCATGGTGAGTGGCAGGCCCTTGTTGTAGGCAAACAGGGCCAGCGCCAGCGCGACGATGGCGTAGATCGCCCAGGGGTGCAGACCCCAGTGGAAGATCGTTGCAGCCATGCCGAGATCGGTTGCCTCGGCCGTATTGCCGGCAGCACCGCCGAGCGGAGCCCAGCTGTCCGGCGTTCCGGCATCCTCCGCGACGGAGGAGGAGTAATGCGAGATCGGTTCGGAAACACCGTAGAACATCAGGCCGATGCCCATGCCGGCTGCAAACAGCATCGCGAACCAGCCGGAATAGGAATAGTCCGGCGTCGCGTCCTTGCCGCCGATGCGAACCTTGCCGTAGGGCGAAAAGATCAGGAACAGGCACAGCAGCACGAAGATGTTGGCTGCGCTGAGGAAGAACCAGTCAAAGGTACCGGTCAGCCAGTTGCGCAGATCGCCGAAGGCAGCCCCGGCACTCTCCTGAAAGGCCAGGGTGATAAAGACGAACGCAACGATTGTCAGTCCGGAGATTGCAAAGACCGGATTGTGGATGTCGAGGCCGAAGGGGCCGACCGACATGGAAATATTGTCCTGACCGACTTCGTATTCGGTTTCGATCGGAGTTGCCGGGCCTTCCGGCGCCGGAATACCCGGTCCGCTGTTGTCGCTCATGGGGTGTACTCCCGCTTGTGTTTATTGTGACAGGTGCCGTCGCCCGTGCCTAGCCGCGCACGAGGAAGACAGATGCATTGGTGTGGGTGGCCAGCCGGCCGCCATTGGAAGGCCAGAAATGATCGGCGACATTGGGAATATGCGTCGCCATGACAATAAGATCGCAGCCGGTGTCCTTTGCTGCATCGATCAACGCGTCGTCCAGATCGACCGCCGGGTCGTGACTGACGACGGTCTTTCCATCGGTCTGGATGCCATGGGTGCTGGCCTGGGACGCAGTGAAACCGGACAGCTTTTCTGCGTATTCGTCCGGATTGTGCCCAAGCGGGCCGGGTGCCGAGGATGTCACACCGACATAGGTCACAGGTGCGTTGTAGAGTTTCGCCATCTCGGCCGCCGTGTCCAGTGCACGCGCCAGCTTGTCGACGTGTGCAAGATCCACGGGCACCATGATCTTCTTGTACATTGGCTTTTCCCGTCTTGTGTTCGACCGGCTCGTCGTCTGCCGATTCTGTTGTTGTCGCGCTGATGGCCGTTGCATAAGGGCGACCATGGCGCCGCAGCCGGTCAAAAAAGCGCCAGTCTGCGACGAAAGGCTAACGCGGCTGGTACATGATTGTAAACCGAAGCCGGCTTGTTTCCCCAGGCGCGGCCCCTCCTGGAGCTCGAAACGGACCAGGTAACCGTGTCGATCAAGTCACTGATTGCCAGGGATGATGCGCCGGAAATGGCTGTGAACTGGGGTTTGCCGCACCCGGCGGACTGCGAAACCCGCTGCGAAGCGTCGGGCGGTTGCCGGCGAGAAGGGAAATCACGAATGAGCACGAAATCAGCCGGGTATCAGCAAGGAATTGGGTCCATGTGGGCCGGGTGCGCGCATGTCGTCATCATTTGCGGTTGACCACGAGATTCAGCGGCTGAGCGTCGCGTATCATGGTTCTGGTTGTGCACTTGGCAGGATTTGCCCGGTCAAACACAGTTCGCCCCGGCAATGGGGCATCCCGGAGAGGGCCTCGCTGTGGCCGGAAGAGTGCGGTAGAAGAGGCCCGTAGGCCTGCCGGGAGGGGCACGGTTACAGTGACGGCCAGGGAGAGGACCGCCAAGATGAACCTGTTTTCAATGTTGAACAAGCGCGCCGAGGACGGTGAACCCATCCGCATCGGCATGATCGGGGCCGGAAAGTTCGGGACCATGTTCCTTTCACAGGTGCGCAAGCTTGCGGGCATTCATCTGGTTGGCGTCGCAGACCTGTCGCCGGCGAATGCGCGGTCAAACATGGAGTTCGCCGGCTGGGAGCCGGAGCGCTTCGCCGCCGCATCGCTCGACCAGGCAGCAAAAGAGAGCGGCACCCATGTCGGAGACGACTGGCAGGCGCTTGTGGCGCACCCGGCAATCGACATCGTGATTGAATGCACCGGCGCGCCGGTGGCGGCGATCGACCACATCCTGGGCGCGTTCGATCACGGCAAGCATGTGGTCAATGTCACCGTCGAGGCCGATGCGTTTTGCGGCTATGCGCTGGCGCGCAAGGCCGAAGCGGCCGGGGTGATCTATTCGATGGCCTATGGCGATCAGCCGGCGCTGACCTGCGATCTGGTCGACTGGGCCCGTACCTGCGGTTTCAACGTCACCGCCGCCGGACGCGGGCACAAATGGCTGCCCGAATTTCGCAAGTCGACGCCGGAGACGGTCTGGGATCATTGGGGTGTTTCGCGCGAAAAGGCCGAGCGCGGGCGGCTCAATCCGAAAATGTTCAACTCGTTTCTGGACGGCTCCAAGCCGGCGATCGAGTCCTCGGCGATTGCCAATGCCACCGGCCTGATGGTGCCTGCACAAGGTCTGCAGTTTCCCGTCGGCGGCGCCGAGGATCTGGCCAATATCATGCGGCCGAAGGCCGAAGGCGGCCATCTTGAGCGGAAGGGCATGGTCGAGGTGGCCTCGTCCCTGACCCGCGAGGGCAGGCCGGTGCCCTATGACATCCGCCAGGGTGTCTGGGTGGTGTTTGAGGGCGACACCGAGTATCTGCGCAACTGCTTCCAGGAATATCTGGTCCGGACCGATGACAGCGGCCGTTATTCCTCGCTCTACAAGCGCTGGCACCTGATCGGACTGGAACTGCCGGTGTCGGTCGCCTCGGTCGGGTTGCGCAGAGAGCCGACCGGCGTTGCGCGGTGCTTCAATGGGGATGTTGCGGCCATCGCCAAGCGCGATCTGGCCGCCGGCGAGATACTCGACGGGGAGGGCGGCTACACGGTGACCGGCGGATTGCGCCCCGCCAGGCTGTCTGTGGAAGCTGGCCATCTGCCACTCGGACTGGCGCACAACGTCAAGCTCAAGCGCGCCATTGCCGATGGCCAGCCGGTCCGCTTCGGGGATGTCGAGATTGATGAAACCACGACGGCCTACAAGCTCCGGCGCTGGATGGAGAGCCTGGTCTGAGTGTTCGCACCCGTTCCGCGCTCTCAGGAAGTGCGTGCGATCTTCGTTTCATCGCTTCTTCAGGGCCGCATTTGCTAGCCGCGGCCGCCGAGACGGAGCCCGGGCGCGGGGCGCTCTTCCAGGATCTTGGCGCGGAAGCGGTAGAGCGCTGCGGGACGGCCTCCGGTTGCGGCGCTAGCCGCACCGGTCGGTTCCACCAGTTCCGCACCCTCGACCAGACGGCGGAAATTCTGCTTGTGCAGATGACGGCCCGAAATCGCCTCCACCGATGTCTGCAACTGGGTGAGGGTGAATTCGGGTGGCATAAGCTCGAAGATTACCGGCCGGTACTTGATCTTGGCGCGCAGCCTCTGCACTGCCGTCGCTGCAATGCGGCGATGGTCGAAGCGCATGGCGTGGCCCAGTTGCGAGGCAAGGCCGGTGGATTGCACCCGCTGGTCTGCGACCGCTTCGCTAAGCAGGCCTGCCTCGTAGAGAAGTTCGTAACGGTCGAGAACCCGTTCCTCGTCCCAGGGAAAATCGCCAAGCCCGAAGGCAAGCCGGATCCGCGCCTTGCGGCTCGGGACTTGTTGCGGCTTTGTGGGTTCTTCTGCCCAGGCCGAAAGTCGCGGCAGGATTGCTGCATCGAGCATGGCCGGGCGGCCCTTGCGCCAGTCCTCCCATGGAAACAGCTCGTACCAGTCGTGCCAGCGGGCGCCGGTGGCGTAGAGAGCTTCGGGGTTGTCGGCATCGACACGAGTCAAAGCAAGATAACCGACGGAGACCAGATGCGGGCTACCTTCGTCGCGTGCCTCGCTACTGCGCATGTGGCGTCCGCGGTCGCCAAAGGTATAGAGCTGTTCGACATAGCCCAGATGCAGTCCCGTCTGGCTCTCGACGCTCGCCCGCAGGCTGGCTTCGAAGGTGCGGTGCTTGGCGGGGTCGAACTGGCCGAAGGGCAGGCCGTCTGCCGAACCTTCCCCCGGTGACGAAGGAACGGCCAGGATGCTCGGTGTCTGGTTGGTCACGGCCACGATCGCGGCGTTGAGCCCAATGTGCAGGGAAGGGGTGAGGTCGCTGGCCATGGCCGTTCAACCGCAACCCAGGGGGCGAGCGGGTGTGGCAACTGGCACCGCGTCGCCGGGCCGGACCGCAAGGCAGATGCGGTCGCCTTCAAAGGCGTCGGCTCCACGGCCGATGGCCCTGATGGCGCGGATCAGCCTGCCGTCCCGTCCGAGCAGGGAATCGCCGATCTCGATCAGCCTGGCATTGGGCGTGACAAAGGGCGATGCGGCGCGCAGGCGTTCTGCCAAAGCGAACTCGTCCTGCCCGGGCTCGAGCGCCAGCGCGGTGATCGCGGCTGCGGCCGGCGACCGGGAAATCCCGAGCCAGCAGTGAATGATCAGCGGCGCGCGCCGGTCCCAGCCCCGGGCGAAGTTGATCAGGCGTTCGACGTGGGCTTCGTCTGGCGGCGTCAGGCCGGGGCGGGCTTCCGATATGTCGTTGAGGCCGAGCAGCAGGTGCCGGTTCTCATCAATGACGGCGGGGCGGTGGAAGTGCTGGTTCTCGGCGAGCAGGCTGACCATTTCCCGTGCACCATGCAACACAGCGGTCTCGGCGATCTGGTTGAGGCGGCAGACGAGAATATAGGACATGGGTCATGAACTCCGGGGATGGCGCAGGAGCTCGATTGCCGTAAAACGCGCGATGAACATCTCTTCGACTTCTGCGGCCGGGCGCGGCGTCACATCCAGCATGTCACGGCTGATGCCGCGCGGTGGACCGAAGATGGCGCGCGCCTCCTTGTCGTCAAACCCAGCCAGTTCCGTGGCTTCGAAATAGGCTGCGATCCGGTCGGCGCGCTTGATCAGCGCCTTGATGTTCTTTGGTGTCACCGGGGGAAGACCGAACCGGATATGGATGGCGGCCTCCAGCCGGGTTTCAACGGTCTTGTAGCCGCCGCCGACCACCGATTTGAACGGAGAAATCATGTCGCCGATCACATATTCCGGGGCGTCATGCAACAAGGCTAGCTGCAGGGTCTGTGGCGCGGCTGCGGTGAGCCGCTCGACAATCCCTTCCACCATCAAGGAGTGCTGAGCGACCGAAAAGGCATGGTTACCGCGGGTCTGGCCGTTCCAGCGTGCAACGCGCGCCAGCCCCTGCGCGATATCGGAAATCTCGACATCGAGCGGCGATGGATCGAGCAGGTCCAGCCGCCGCCCGGAAAGCATGCGCTGCCAGGCGCGCGGGGCTTTTTCGGCAGGTGGCATCGGTCAGGCGTCCGCGTGGCTCGGACCGCCGCCGTCAAAAGACAGGCCGGTCCAGTCTGGCAAGCTCAGGGTGACAGGAACGGCTTCCACCGTCAGCGCAATTTCCCCGGCCAGCGCATCGGCCACCCGGTCGGTGCGGACGATCGCAAGGGCTGAGCTGCCGACCGTCGTACCCAGGCTTCCCACCGCTTTGTCGCCCGCCCAGATGCTCATCTCTGTCGCGGGGTCGGCGGCTGTTGGCAGGTCAGTCTCCGCTTTGACAGTGACCACCCTGCGCCGGGCGGTGCCGCGATGGTGCATGCGCGAAACCACTTCCTGGCCGACATAGCAGCCTTTCCTGAAGTCGACGCCGCCATTCTTGTCCATCAGCACATCGTGCGGAAACACATCCGAAAGGGCGAAATCCGTGCCTGATTCCGCAACGCCATGGGCAATGCGAATCGAGTTCCAGGCCGCAAGGTCGCCATCGAGAATGGAGCCGCCGCCATAAAGGCGCCAGACACGCGCATTCTCGGGAAACCGTATGTCGCGCAGCGCGCCATCAGGTGCATCGCCGTCCCACCCGGCGATAACCGGGGCTTCGATCAGCTTCTCGAAGCTGACGGCGGCACGCAGTTTGTACAAGGTGAGCCGGCGGATGAAATCGTCGGTCTGATCGGCGCGGATGTCGCAACGGTAGCCGGTCTCGCCCGCCCTGGAGATCAGAAAGTCGAACAGGATCTTGCCCTGCGGGGTAAGCAGCGCGGAGGCATGCGCTTGATCGGCCTTGATTGCTTCGATGTTGGCAGTGATCAGGTTCTGCAGAAAATGTCCGGCGTCGGCGCCATCCACCTGCACGATGTTCCGGTCGGGGAGGATCAAGGCTGGCACGTGCGGCACTCCGAATTCGTGGGCTGGGAAATTCCAGCTGCACAGGTAGGCGTTAGCGTGGCCGCGGGCAAGGGCGCTTGTGATCAGTCGCCGGCCATGAAGAAGCGCCACTCACCCTCGGCCGAAATGCCGATCCGGTAGAAATTGTAGCCGCCATAGGCCCTCATGTCCTCGACGTCGCCGGCGGTTACCAGACGCAGCAGTTCGACCCTTTGTGGCGGAGACAGGCTTTCGAGCGGCAGTGCCGCGAAATAGGGCCAGATATAGGTTTCTTCCACTTTGCCGGCATCGATGCGGACAAAGCCGGTGTTGAGGAGGTCGATGAGGATGGCCAGAATTTCCTGCCCCTCGGCGTCGCCAGAAATCGAGCGCAGGTAGTCGACGGGATCGGCATCGATCTGGCTGAAGGCCAGTTGCGTGGCTGTGGGGCCGGTGCCGAGCAGCGGGCGAAGCTTTTCGGGGTCTCCGGTCGCGGCTGCTTCGAGAATCAGCTGACGCATCCGCTGTGCCGATTCGGGCAGCATCGCCGGGTCTGTCAGGATTTCGACTGTCACGTCGCCCGCTGGCTTGTCCGCTTCGGCGCCGGGGGCGCCACCGATGCCGCCGGGCTCTGCTTGCGGGGTCGCGCGGATGATCGGATTTGGAGCTGGCAGCCCGCCGTCCTGGCCAATAGTCGGTTCATCAAGAGGTGGGGCGGTCTGCTCGATGGTCGTATCCGGCGCCTGGACGGGCTTGAGTTCACTCAAGGCGAGGGCGGAGCCGGAACTAGACAGAAGAAGTACCGCGGCCAGTGCGAACGGACGCAAGCTCGAGCAGTCCGTTTGAACTCCGCTCCTGCCGTTGCTGATCACGTAGCTCCCCGCCGGTAACCTTATTGAAGAATGCGTTCTGGAGAAAATTCACCGGCCAGGATGCGGCTCCTTAGTGATTCCACCAGCGCTTCCGCCTGCTCTTCACCGAGCGCCCGCACGGTTTCCCGGATTGCGGTAATCATGGCGGCATCGGCGATGATCTCCGGCTCGATTCCGTCGGCGGTGCTTTCAGCCCACGCATCATGCTGAAACTCCAGGGCCACCTGAAGTTTTTCCTGAACGATCAGATCATCGAGTTCATCGGGCGTATGGGCTGTGGTATGTGTCATGCGGACCAACTCTTACTTACTATCTTGTTAACACCCTAGCATGGCTTGATGCGTTTCGGCACGGGGCAGGAACGATATCGGTTAACAAAACATCAATTTCCGTAACGTGCCACGATTTCTGTAATCAGTGTGGCCCCTTCGTAACGGTATCGCTCCTCCGCCACAACCGCCGAGGCCGTGCAATCAGTGTAAACCGAGGCGAAAGCGCGGAAACCGCGATTGTACCCGGCGGTCAATTGCGCGCGCCGGTCAGGTTCGCCTTCGGTCTCGCTGTCAAGCAGCGCCTGCATGCTGCTGCGCCAGCCGTTCTCGCCCTCGGGATCACACAGGCTGCGCAGGTACTGGATCGATCCGATGATCTCCGCCAGCCGCAACAATTTCGCTTCGTAAGGCGGCGGCGGCAGGTCGGGTGAAGCCATCGTCTCTTCGGCGGTGTCCTGGGCCCATACGGAATCCTGTCCCGATGCCAGCAGAACCGGCGTCAGCAAGGCTGTGATCAGGAGGAAGCGGCGCATCATGCTCGCTCCCATACACCAAGTGGTGACGCGATGAAATCCCGTCCGGCAATGCTCTGCCTATTTCAGAATATCAGTGTCCGGCAAAAAGGCATGCACGACGAACGCAAAGGTCAGCTCGTGGGCCACGACCTCGCCATCGCGGGTGACGCTGACACTGCCGATTTCGCGGCCTTCCCCGATATTGGCGGTGTCGAGAACCGAGCGGACTCCGGGAACCCAGGCAATGTCGATACCATTATGTTCAACGCTGCCTTCCCGGCGCAACCGGTCGAGCGCAACCGCCATCGGCTTTGGTCCATCGCGGACCAGGACGACATAGGACAACGGGCTGATGCCCTCCGGCATCGGGCCGCGGTAAAGAAATGGCACCGCCGAGCTGTCATAGCCTGCATAGGGATTGCGGCCGTAATCCCTGAAGCCGGGATTGTTTGGCACCAGAACTTCGCCGCCGGGATGGCGGTCCTTGAAGTCCTGCCAGGATATCAGCTGCGACGGGATGATCTCAAGCTGCGTACCTGTCCTCGCGCCGGTAATCGCCTCGCCGGTGAACTGCTGCCACCAGCTCTCGGTCTCCCGGTCATACATGACGAGGTCGGAGTTGCGCAGCTTGCCGGTGGTGCCGAACGTGGTTTCCGCGCCGTCAACCACCCGGTCAAACACGATGGCGGCGTTGCAGAGCGGGCAGTAGGTGACCGCAATCGGCCGGCCTGCCAGCGTGTCATTGACAATTTCGTGCCAGATCATGATGCGCAGGGGATAGGCGCGGGCCTGGCCGTCGATCGTGAGCGCCATAACCGGCTCCTTCGGATCGAGGCCCGAGGCTTCGGACACGGGAAGGAAAGCCGGGTCGTCGATGGAGGGAATGCCGTCGCGCGGCGGGCCGCCGGACATGATGCTGTCGAAGTCGATTGCGAATTGCGAGAAATCGGTCTTCCAGCCCTCGCTGCGCCAGCGGTCGGGATCGGCGGCTGCGGCAAGGGTTGATATGGCCAACCAGAACCCGGTCATCAGCGCCAGAACGATCGCCCCCGTCTGCCCTGCAGCCAGGCGCCTTGTCTGTCGAGCCGCAGATGCGGAATGGAAGCCGAAACCCGTCATGCGCGCATCCTGCCCCGAGAGGCCGGCTTTCGCCAATCAAGCCCGCTCACATTGGCTTGATCTGACACAGAATCCTGTTTCCGCTCTTCGGCCTGACACCCGATCCGGACGGCGCCGATGCCGCAATTGCCTGTAAGCGTTGCACCGGCCAGGACCCGGCGCGCGGGGTGCCATGGTCAGGGTGTGGGAAGCGCCTGCGCCAGCCGGTCCATACAGGAGGTCATGCTTTGCGGCACCGGCAGTTCGCGGATTTCTTCGGGTGTGAACCAGCCCACTGCCTTGGCGTCATCCTGTGCCACTGCCGTCCCGCCGGGGTCGTCGGCGAGAAACACGGTCAGGATGAAACTCGGCTTTCCGGCCTCACTTGGATCGTCTGCGCTCAAGTCGAAAGTCATGAACGGGCGGAAATTGCTGGCCTTCAGCCCGGTTTCCTCTTCCAGTTCGCGCAGGGCGGCGGCTTCGAGCGCCTCTCCGGGATCGACGCGGCCACCCGGAAAGGCATACATGTGCTGGGCCGGCGGGTTGGCACGCAGCACCAGCAGATATCTGCCGTCGCGTTCAAGCGCGACCGATACCGCCAGTTGCGGAGCGGCTGGCGTGTCACCTGTCTGGGCTGTCATTGCTTGACCCTGTTCCTGTCCTGCTGCATGGATTGGCAATGTGTGGACGTTTTTCTTTAACAGCAACCCCGGAAGAGGTGCAGGAGCTGTTCGGTCTCGAGGAAATCGAGGACTTCCCGCCGCGCTACAATATTGCGCCGACCCAACCGATCCTGGTCATCACCGGCGATCGCCGTCGCGAGGAAGGCGACAACCGCACCGATCGCCGGGCGCTGTTGGCGCGCTGGGGCTTTCTGCCGGGCTGGGTCAAGGATCCGGCGGAGTTTCCTCTGCTGATCAATGCGCGCTCCGAAACGGCGGCCGAGAAAGCCTCGTTCCGCGCCGCCATGCGGCACCGGCGGGTGCTGATCGCGGCCTCGGGCTTTTACGAATGGCACCGGCCGGGCAAGGGCTCGAAGGAAAAATCCACACCCTACTGGATCAAGCCCAGGCATGGCGGGATCGTTGCCTTTGGCGGGCTGATGGAAACCTATATGAGCGCCGACGGCGCCGAGATGGACACCGCCGCGGTGCTGACGGTGGGGCCGAACCGGGAGGTGGCGCCGATCCATGACCGGATGCCGGTGGTGATCCATCCGGAGGATTTTTCCCGCTGGCTCGACTGCCTCAACCAGGAGCCGCGCCACGTCGCCGATCTGATGGCGCCGGCGCCGGACGACTATTTCGAGGCGATCCGTGTCTCTGATCTGGTCAACAAGGTTGCAAACAGCGGCCCCGAGGTGCAAGAGCCAGCGACCGACGCCCCCGCTGCTCCCGGGTCGGAGAAGCCGGCGCGCAAACCCAAGGCCGCCGATCCGGCCGACAAGCAGATGAAGTTGTTCTGACCTGATGACGCCACTTGTTACTCCCGCCATTGCCGGCCTGCTGCTTGGCGGTTCGCTGATCATCGCCATCGGTGCCCAGAATGCCTTCATCCTGCGGCAGGGGCTGCTCCGCCAGCATGTCTTCATCCTGTGCCTGATCTGCGCGCTGTCGGATGCGGTGCTGATCGGGCTCGGCGTCGCCGGGCTCGGAGCGATCATCTCGGGGTCCGATGTCCTGATCGCCGTTGTGACCCTTGGCGGTGCGGCTTTCCTCGCCGTTTATGCTTTTCTGGCGCTGAAGCGGGCTCTCAATCCGTCCGGAATGAAGGCCGCGCGTTCGGCTCCCGGATCGCTGAAGGCCGCGGTGCTTACCTGTCTCGCCTTCACCTTCCTCAATCCGCATGTCTATCTCGACACCGTGCTCCTGGTGGGCGGGTTGAGCGGGCGTTACGAAGGCACGGCACGGCTGGCCTTCGGCATCGGCGCGATGTCGGCCTCGTTCCTCTGGTTCTTCGGGCTCGGCTATGGCGCGCGGGTGCTCGAGCCGCTGTTTGCCAGACCCTCTGCCTGGCGGGTTCTCGACGGGCTGATCGCGGCCGTGATGGCGGCCCTGTCGGTGTCGTTGCTGATACGTTTTATTGCCGGTTGAAAGCCGTTCCCGGGCATCTTGACCGGGCCGTTTCAATCGGGGATAAGAGCAGCATGAAAACGGCACACGGCGCGCGCGCCACTTGCATCTGCGGCATCATTATTCGCTAGCGCTTCGCTGGCTCGGCCGTTTTCGTCTTTTCACCATACAGGACAAACGACCCGGGCCGGGCGCCGGCATCGGGGAGTTGACATGACGGACCTCAAGTTCTGGAACACGCTGACGCGGGCCAAGGAACAGTTTACGCCTATCGATCCGGACAATGTGCGGATGTATGTCTGCGGCCCGACGGTTTACGATTATGCCCATATCGGCAACGCCCGGCCGGCCATCGTTTTCGACGTGCTGTTCCGGCTTTTGCGCCACGTCTATGGCGAGGACCACGTCACCTATGTGCGCAATCTCACCGACGTCGATGACAAGATCAACGCCCGCGCGCTGCGCGATTATCCCGATCTGCCGCTCAACGAGGCCATCGCCCGGGTGACAGAGAAAACCGCCGACCGCTACCACAAGGACGTGGCGGCTCTCGGCTGCCTGCCGCCCAGCTTCGAGCCGCGCGCCACCGCCCATATCGACGGCATGGTGAAGATGATCCAGCGGCTCATCGACAAGGGCAACGCCTATGTCACCTCTGGCCGCGAGGGCCGCGAAGTGCTGTTTTCGGTCACCTCGATGCCAGACTACGGCAGGCTTTCGAACCGCAAGCTCGAAGACCAGCAGGCCGGCGCCCGCATCGCGGTCGAAGAGCACAAGCGCAATGCGGGCGATTTCGTGCTGTGGAAAGAATCGGCTGCCGACGAGCCGGGCTGGGACGGCGTCTTCACCGAAGCCGGCGAAAGCGTCACCATTCACGGCCGCCCCGGCTGGCACATCGAATGCTCGGTGATGAGCGACGAACTGCTTTGGCAGCGTCCCAAGCAGGCGGGCCAGCTGACGGAGGCGGCCTTGGCTCAGCCGCACAAATTCGACATCCACGGCGGCGGGCTGGATCTGATCTTCCCGCACCACGAAAACGAAATCGCCCAGTCCTGCTGTGCCCACGGCAATGACCGCATGGCCAACCTGTGGATGCACAACGGCTTCCTGCAGGTCGAGGGCAGGAAGATGTCGAAATCCGAGGGCAATTTCGTCACCATCGCCGAGCTTCTGGAAACCGAGAAATTCGGCGGCCGCAAATGGCCCGGCGAAGTGCTGCGGCTGGCCATGCTGATGACCCACTACCGCGAACCGATCGATTTCAGCGTGAAGCGGCTGGAGGAGGCTGAAAGCATTCTGCAGAAACTCCGCCGCAAGGCGGAGGGTGGCATAGCCACGAACCTGCACCCAACTTTTCTGGAAGCGTTGGGTGATGATCTCAACACCAGCGAATACATTCGAAACCTTCAGGCAACCGGTATCCCTGCTTCGAACTTGATCGCGGGTGCTGATCTGCTTGGCGTCGACCTGCGGCCCAAAGAAGCATTGGTCGACGTTTCCAAGTATGTAGACAAACGTCTGGCTTTCATCGCCGCAAAAAACTGGTCCGAAGCCGACAAGATTCGCGACGAGCTGCTGGCACAGGGAATCCAGCTCAAGGACGGCAAGGATCCCGAGACTGGCGAGCGGGTGACGACGTGGGAAGTGAAGCGGTGAGGTTACCGCATTACCCCCCTCTGTCGGCTATGCCGACATCTCCCCCGCAAGGGGGGAGATTGGGGGCCTGGGGCTCCGGCCGAGGTAAATCACCGAGGTCTGAACGTGTTGAAGGTCTCCTTGTCCTAAGCAAGCAGCGAATTGATATCATTTCGGTGAGCTATTCGCCCTCAGGTTGCAATATGGTTGCAAATGCAGTTGAGTTGTCTTGGCGTGATCCGTCGGCACGCCAATCTCCCCCCTTGCGGGGGAGATGTCACGCAGTGACAGAGGGGGGTCGCTTGCCACATAGCAAAGTGCCACCGCATCTCAGGCGCAATGCCCGCCGCATGCGCAGCGCGATGACCGATGCGGAACTCAAGCTCTGGAATGAACTCCGGGCGCACCGGCTGATGGGGCTGGGGTTTCGGCGGCAGGTACCGATTGGCAATTACATTGTGGACTTCGCCTGCCCAGAGCACCGGCTTGTCGTCGAAGTCGATGGCTCGCAGCACGCCAACAACGTCACCCGTGACCAAGCAAGAACACGCTATCTCGAGCAACAGGGCTCGCAGGTCGTCCGCTTCTGGAATCACGATGTGCTGACCGATAACGACAATGTCTGCATGCATATTCTGCAATCGGTCGGGAGGGAACTGAAATGAGCTCAACTCACACCGGCGGCTGCCAGTGCGGGGCGGTCCGCTACCGCGTCGAAGGCGCGCTTGAGTATCCGCATCTGTGCCATTGCCGGATGTGCCAGAAGGCGGCAGGCAATTATTTCATGCCGCTCGGGTTTGCGCCCGGGAAAAGCCTGAGCATCACCCGGGGCAAGCCGGGCTGGTTCCAATCGTCCGAACCGGTTCGGCGCGGCTTCTGCCGGGATTGCGGAACGCCGTTGTTTTTCGACACGCTGCAATCGGAGGGCATGGCGGTGACGCTGGGCAGTCTCGATGACCCGGCCGCGTTTCCGCCGGTGTCACAGGACGGCATCGAAAGCCGGCTGCCGTTTCACGCGGCACCGGGCAGCCTGCCTGGCAAACATGTCGACCGGGACGATCTGCCCGGTGGTCTTGAGAGCATTGCCTCGACCAACCGCCAGCATCCGGACCACGATACGGTTTCCTGGCCGGAGCGGAAAGCATGAGCGGGCAAAGGGCGGGAACACAAACCCCGAAGGGGCTGCCATACAGCCTGACCGGCAAGGGCGTGCCGGGTGTCGCGGTAACGGCAGCTCCCATCGTCCGGGTGTATGGGGGAGTGAGACAATGAGCAAGCTGCGCGGATTGTACCCGGAGATCGAGCCGTTCGAGACCGGCTATCTCGACACCGGCGACGGGCATTCAGTCTATTGGGAACGGGTTGGCACGAAGGGAGCCAAGCCGGCGGTGTTTCTGCATGGCGGACCGGGCGGCGGCTTCGGGCCGGTGCACCGGCGGCTGTTCGACCCCGCTCTGTACGACGTCATCCTGTTCGACCAGCGCGGCTGCGGGCGCTCGACGCCGTTCGCCTCGCTCGACAACAACACCACCTGGGATCTGGTTGCCGATATCGAGCGACTGCGCGACATGGCCGGCTTCGAGCAATGGCTGGTGTTTGGCGGCTCCTGGGGCTCGACGCTGGCGCTCGCCTATGCCGAAACCCACCCGGGTCGGGTCAGCGAGCTGGTGCTGCGCGGCATCTACACACTGACCAAGGCAGAGCTCGACTGGTACTACCAGTTTGGCGTCTCGGAGATGTTTCCCGACAAGTGGGAGCGGTTTCTGGCACCGATCCCCGAGGCCGAACGTGGCGACCTGATGGCGGCCTATCGCAAGCGGCTGGTTGGGGATGACCCGGCCGAACGGATCGCCGCGGCCAGGGCCTGGAGCGGCTGGGAAGGCGAGACCATCACGCTTTTGCCCGAACCTTCGACCAGCGACAAGTTTCACGAAGACCGGTTCGCGCTGGCCTTTGCCCGGATCGAGAATCATTTCTTCGTTCACGGGGGCTGGCTCGACGAGGGGCAGCTGTTGCGCGATGCCCACAAGCTTGCCGGGATTGACGGGGTCATCGTGCATGGCCGCTATGACATGCCATGCCCGGCGCGCATCGCCTGGCAATTGCACAAGGCCTGGCCACGGGCCGGTTTTCACCTCGTCGAAGGGGCGGGACATGCCTTTTCCGAACCCGGGATTCTTGATCAGCTGATCCACGCCACTGACAGGTTCGCGGGGAAAACCGATGCTTGAGGAATTGGCTCGCACCCCCCTCTGCGACGTCGTGACATCTCCCCCGCAAGGAGAGAGATCGGGCGCAGAAAATTCACAGGTTCCATTCTCCCCCCTTGCGGGGGAGATGTCGGCGCCGCCGACAGAGGGGGGTATTTCTCCCCTTCGTTTCTGGAGAATACGATGACCAAAGACCGCATCTACCTGTTCGACACCACCTTGCGCGATGGCCAGCAGACGCCTGGGATCGATTTTTCCGTCGAGGACAAGATTGCCATCGCAAAGATGCTGGATGATTTCGGCATCGATTATGTCGAGGGCGGCTATCCCGGCGCCAATCCGACCGACACCGAGTTCTTTGCCAGCAAGCGCACGCAAAACGCCTCCTTCGTGGCCTTCGGCATGACCAAGCGGGCTGGCATTTCGGCATCCAATGATCCCGGTCTTGCCGGGCTCATCCAGGCGTCGGGCGATGCGGTGTGCCTGGTTGCCAAGAGCTGGGATTACCATGTGAAGGTGGCGCTCGGCTGCAGCAACGAGGAAAATCTGGATTCGATTTCCGGGTCGGTTCAGGCGGTCATCGAAGCCGGCAAGGAAGCAATGGTCGACTGCGAGCATTTCTTCGACGGCTACAAGAACAATCGCGATTATGCCCTGGCCTGTGCCAGGACGGCCTATGAGGCCGGGGCACGCTGGATCGTGCTGTGCGACACTAATGGCGGCGCCCAGCCGTCCGAGATTCGCGAGACCATCGCCGCCCTGATCGCCGAAGGCATCCCCGGTGAGCGGCTGGGCATTCACGCCCATAATGACACCGGGCAGGCGGTGGCCAATTCGCTGGCTGCGGTGGAAGCCGGCGTCCGGCAGATCCAGGGCACGCTCAATGGCATCGGCGAGCGCTGCGGCAACGCCAATCTGGTCACGCTGATTCCGACACTGATGCTCAAGCCCCACTTCTCGGACCGGTTCGAGACGGGGATTTCGCTTGAAAAACTGGCTGAACTTACATCGCTCAGCCATGGCTTCGATGAGCTGCTGAACCGCTCGCCGGCCGCCCAGTCGCCCTATGTCGGCGCGTCGGCCTTTGCCACCAAGGCCGGCATTCATGCCTCGGCGCTGCTCAAGGATCCGCGGACCTATGAGCATGTGCCGCCTGAAAGTGTCGGCAATTTCCGCAAGGTCATGGTCTCCGATCAGGGCGGCAAGTCCAATTTCATCAATGCGCTGAAACGGCGTGGCATCGAGGTCGGCAAGAGCGATCCGAAGCTCGACAAGCTGATTGCGATCGTCAAAGAGCGCGAGGCCACCGGCTATGCCTATGAAGGGGCGGATGCGAGCTTCGAGCTGCTGGCGCACCGGACGCTGGGCCGCGTGCCGGAATTCTTCTCGGTGACCAGCTTCCGGGTGATGGTCGAACGGCGGTTCAATGCCATGGGGCAGATCACCACGGTTTCGGAAGCCGTGGTCAAGCTGGTCGTCGACGGCCAGGAGATGATGTCGGTGGCCGAAGGGCACGGGCCGGTCAATGCTCTCGATATCGCGCTCAGAAAGGATCTCGGCGTCTACCAGTCGGAGATCGCCGATCTCGAACTGGTCGACTACAAGGTGCGGATCCTCAATGGCGGCACCGAGGCGATCACAAGGGTGCTGATCGAATCGGCCGACAGCGATGGCGGGCGCTGGTGGACGGTGGGCGTTTCCGACAACATCATCGACGCTTCGTTCCAGGCGCTGATGGATTCGGTCGTCTTCAAGCTGATGAAAAACCGGGATCTGGCGGGCCGGATCGCGGCAGAATAGGGCTGCCGTTACAGAGTTGAGGAAAACAACGTGATCGTACAGGCATGTCTGAACGGCGCGCGGCCGCAAGACTTTCATCCAGGACTTCCGTTAACGCCGGAAGCCATGGCCGAAGACGGCGCCGCCTGCCTGACTGCAGGGGCGGCGGAACTCCATATCCACCCGCGCAACGGGGACTTGCAGGAAAGCCTGGCCGCCGTCGACACGACGGTTGCTGCCGTTCGCAGCGCGTGCCCGGGAACGCTGATCGGCGTATCGACCGGTGCCTGGATCGAAAACGACATCGGCAAGACCCGCGAACGGATCTCCAACTGGACGGTGCTGCCGGACTACGCCTCGGTCAATCTGTCGGAACCCGACGCGCCGCAGGTGATGGACTTGCTGCACTCCGCCGGTGTCGGCATCGAGGCCGGGCTCGCGACGATCGATGATGCGAAGCGCTTTGTTGCACTCGATAACCACAGCAAGGCCTTTCGCATCCTCATCGAGATCGAGGAGCAAGAGCTGTCCGCAGCCCATGCCGTGACCCAAGGCATCACATCAGTGCTTGCAGATGCCGGTGTGACGCGGTCGATCCTGCTGCATGGTTTTGACGCGACTGCCTGGGATTTCGTCCGGCTTGCACGCAAGCACAACTGGTCGACCCGGATCGGGCTCGAGGACTGCCGGCAGATGCCTGATGGAAGCTTGGCAGCAAGCAATGCCGCCTTGGCCACTGCGGCGGTCGCTATCTTTCGGGGCAATTCGTGATGACCCGCCTGCTACTGGCGGGGGTGTCGCGCATCACGTCGTTCAGCGGAATGAATTTGCCCATTCACGCGCGATATCCTAAGCGTCTGACCTTGTTGTCGGAAAGAAGCAGGACTGATCATGGCGACCCAAGCAGCACCGCCGGTATATGACGAAGACACGCCGCGGGGCTTTGCCTTTGCGCTGGCGGCCTATTTGCTGTGGGGCTTTCTGCCGTTCTACATGAAGGCCGTGGCCCACATCCCGGCGCTTGAAGTTGTGGCGCACCGGGTGATCTGGTCGGTGCCGATCGCTGCGGTGGTGCTGCTTCTGCTTGGCCGCACCAAGGACATCCGTGCTGCCTTCAAGTCGCCACGCACGCTGGGCATGGGCTTCATTACGGCGGCCCTGATCACCATCAACTGGAGCATTTATGTCTGGTCGATCGCCGCAGGACGGGCTGTCGAGACTGCGCTTGGCTACTACATCAATCCGCTGTTTTCGATTTTTCTGGCTGCAATCCTGCTCAAGGAGAGTCTCGATGGGCGCCAGAAAGCGGCGATCGCGTTGGCCGTTGTTGCCGTCGGGCTGCTGGCGTTCGAAACCGGCGGGTTGCCCTGGGTTTCAGTCGGGCTTGCGCTCAGCTGGGGTTTTTACGCGCTGTGCAAGAAATCGCTGCCGGTCGGTCCGAATCAGGGCTTCTTTCTCGAGGTGCTGATGCTGACACCGCTGGCATTGGGCTACATCGCCTATGTGGAATTCAACGGCGTTGGCCATTTCGGTGATACCGGGATGGTGGACGTGCTGTTGCTGTTGGGGTGCGGCGTGGTCACCGCGGTGCCGCTGATGATCTACGCCAATGGCGCCAAGTTGCTGCGGCTGTCGACAATCGGCATCATGCAGTACATCGCGCCAACGATGATCTTCTTCATCGCGGTGTTCGTCTTCAAGGAGCCGTTCGGGACCTACAAGCTGGCCGCGTTCGTGCTGATCTGGATTGCGCTGGCGATCTATACCTCTTCGCTGTTGCGCAGCCGCAGGGCGCGCCAGGCAGCAGCTGCGGCCGCTGCATCAGGCATAGCCAGATGAGATGACTAGCTGGTGAGTCCTGCCGCTTGTGCCGATGGGGCAGGTGAGATCGAATCCGTGCGGACGCCGCTGGAGGTGTCCGGGTCGGGAAAAAGCTACATCTTCGAGATGATGGTTTCGTCTTCGCCGTTGCCCGTGGCCGCGGCCTGGATCGCAGGCACGATCTGTTCGGCGGATTCGATCACGAGCGGGCGGACAAGATGGCCGGTGTGGATGAAACCGGCCTCGCGCATGTGGCCGATCAAGGCACTCAGCGGATCCCAGAAGCCATTGATATTGGCCAGCACCATCGGTTTGACATGGCGGCCGAGCTGCGCCCAGGTCATGATTTCGACAATCTCTTCAAGCGTTCCTATGCCGCCGGGCAGCGTGACGAAGGCGTCCGATCGTTCGAACATCATGTGCTTGCGCTCGTGCATGTCTGCCGTCACATGCAGTTCGCTCAGCTGGCCGAGTTCCTGGCGTGAGGCTTCCTTGTCCATCAGGAATTCGGGGATGATGCCGGTGACCTTGCCGCCATGGGACAACACGGCTTCCGCGACCGCGCCCATAAGGCCCCTGGTGCCACCACCATAGACCAGGCCGATGCCCTGTCCGGCCATGCTGCGCCCCAGAATCTCGGCGGCCTGACGAAAGGCTGGGTCGTGACCAGGCTGGGATCCGCAATAGACACAGATGGAACTTATGCGCGCTGACGGTGTGTTCATGCAGGCAATGAGCACAGCCAGTCGCGCATGGTCAAGATGGCGCGGGCGATGCAAATCGCTTTTTCTTGTACCCGGTATTCAAAGCATATAGGTTTTTGCGCAGATGACACATTTTATGCCGTCTCCACGGAGCAGACAATGAATAAAAACAATGCCGGTTTTCTGGTTCTTCTCGGCTTCGCAGCGGCGATTGCCCTCGGCGCGTTCTTTTTAGCACCCAGCATTTTCAAGACTGAAACCGAAGTGGCATCCGTCCCGGCTCCGAAGACCAATATGGTTGACGCCACGGCGCCGGCTGACCAGCCGCAGGAGGCACCGGTGCAGGAGGGTCTGCCCGCGGACGCGGCCGAGGCCGAGGCCGGTTCGAAGCCAGCCGAGGCAACAGAGCCGGCAATGGAGGGCGACAGTTTTGCCATGCCAGGCTTCGATCTGCTTCGGGTCGAGCCCGATGGTTCAACCGTGATCGCGGGCAAGGCCGAGCCCGGCACCACGCTCGAAATCATGAATGGGGAGACCGTGATCGCCACGACTGAAGTTGGCTCCAGCGGCGATTTTGCGGTCGTTCTGGATACGCCGTTGCCGGCGGGCGACTACCAGCTGACATTGCGGGTCACGGATGCGGACGGGAAGGTGCGGCAGTCCGAAGAGGTGGCCACGGTGTCGGTTCCCGAATCCGCCGATGGTGAGCTTCTCGCCATGGTCAGCAAGCCCGGCAAAGCCAGCCGGATCATCACGCAGCCCAAAGCCGCCCCGGTCGATGACGCGGTCGAAATTGCTGCAGCATCGGCACCTCCGCAGAATGCTGAAACAGCCGAAGCAGCCGGGACAGGCGAGGGGGCGGACGGTTCTCAGGCCGCTGCAACTCTCGGCAGCGAGGGCGCGGCGCCAGCCGCCGGCGAGGCTGAAGCCCGAGCCGGGACGGCTGCTGCCGGCGCCAGTGAATCCGGCTCGGAAGCAGGGACTGAACTGGCTGCTGCCGACACCAGCGCAGGCAATGCCGGGGCCGGCACCCAGACACCAGCGCTGCCGGAGGCATCAAGCGTGCTGACCACGTCGGCGCCACAGGTATCCGGCGAAAGCGAGGGGGTCGATGAACCGGAGACCGCCGCAACGCCGGATCAGGAGACTGAAGCTGAAGACGCAAACGCAAATGCGGAGTCCGAGGTCGCCCTGGCGGCGCCGGCTTCGGACGCTGAAACAGCGCCTGCACCGGTTCCCGCGGACGCCAGCGTGCGAGTCGACGCCGTGGAAATCGAGGGCGACCGGATCTTCGTTGCCGGGTCTGCGACCGCGGGCCACCAGGTCCGGGTCAGTGCCGATGGCAAGCTGATCGGTACCGATACGGCCGATGAGACTGGACGCTTCATCGTCGAGGCAACGGGCGAGTTGGCGGTCGGCGATCATTTCATCAGCGCCGACATGATGGATAAGGCGGGGGAGACCGTGCTGTTGCGGGCGACCGTGCCGTTTAATCGCCCCGAAGGCGGGGCGCTGGCCGCGGTCGCGCCGGCGGAACCAGCCGAAGAGGTCGAGGTGGCTGACGCGGAGCCTGCGGGTGAAGCTTCCGCTCCGGAAGATCTCGTGCAGCACGATATTGCCGGCCTGTCGAAGATGCGCGAAAGCGCGTTTGATGCGCTGTCGGCGCTCAAGCAGATGACTTCATCCGGCCAGCAACCTGATACTGCCGAGATGGGTGCGGCGATGGAGGATGCCGTGGACAAGCTCAAGGCAGCATCCATTGCCGAGCTTCCGGCGGGCAGCAGTGCTGAAGCCCAGGCGATCGCGAAATCAATGCGCCTGCAGGCCAGGTCCGCGCTTGCGGCCCTGGCGCCAGGGGCAGACGGTGCCGTAGCAGAAGACGCCGGTTCGACCGGGACCGGGGACGAGCCATCGCCGGTCGACCGTCTGGTCACCGGCGACTTGTCCAAGATGGCCGAAGCTCTCTCACAGGCTGAGACCGCGCTCGCGGCACCTGCGGACATGACGGATGCGGAGCTTGCCGGAGAAGAGATTGTTGCGGCCGGTCCCCGTGAACCAGGCGATCTAGGCGAACCAGGCGAGCCAAAGACCATTCTCCAGGCGCCACTGGCTTCGACGCCCGGCGCCGTCATCATCCGCCGGGGTGACACGTTGTGGCAGATCTCGCGCCGGACCTATGGCGAAGGCGTGCGCTACACCACGATCTACCTGGCCAATCGGTCCCAGATCCAGAATCCGAACCGGATCCAGCCGGGCCAGGTGTTCTCCGTGCCTGAAGAACCGATGGAGAATGCCGAAGAGATGCACAAAAAGCTCCTCGGCGAAGCCAAAAAACGCTAGATCGGTTGACCGGACATCGTTCATCGTATATCGCCGATGAACGATGAATATTGCTGATTCAGGTCCTTCCTGTCATGACGAAGCCGTGGCCCGCAAACTCGCGGCGTTGGCGCATCCCGTGCGGTTGCGCCTGTTGCGCAGCCTGGGTACAGGACACAGCTGTTGCGTAAAGGATCTGGTTGGCCCCACCGGTCTGGCGCAATCGACGGTTTCGCAGCATCTCAAGGTGCTGGTGGAGGCCGGGCTCGTGAGCTTCCGCGCCGACCGGCAGAGTTCCCGTTATACCGTCAACGCCGCGGCGCTGCGGGAGTTGGCGGGCATCATAGGCACAACACTTGATCATTGTTGCAGTGGCGGTTGTTCGCCCTCCGGCGACGGTGAATTGGCAGACCACACCCGGCAGGGAACGCCGCGGCGGCCCTGAGCGGAAACAAGGACAACTGACTTGGCTTCGAAAACCGTATCCGCCGACCAGGGAAATCCCTTCGGCACCTTGAAAAACCTGTGGCCTTACATGTGGCCGTCGGACCGGCCGGACCTCAAGATGCGGGTGCTGTGGGCGACGCTGTTTCTGCTTCTGTCGAAGCTGGTGCTGATCTCGGTTCCCTATTTCTTCAAATGGGCCACCGATGCGCTCAACGGCAAGCCCGATGTGGTATCCTGGATGCCGGCGCTGATTGCGACGCCGGTGATGCTGGTGGTCGCCTACAATGTGGTGCGGATCGTGCAGTGGGGTTTCAACCAGCTGCGTGATGCTCTGTTTGCCCGTGTTGGCCAGCATGCGGTGCGGCAGCTGGCCTACAAGACCTTCGTGCACATGCATGAGCTGTCGCTCAGGTTTCACCTCGAGCGGCGCACCGGCGGCCTGTCCCGCGTCATCGAGCGCGGCACCAAGGGCATCGAGACCATCGTCCGCTTTACCATTCTCAACACTGCGCCGACGCTGATCGAGTTTGCGCTGACGGCGGTCATTTTCGGCGTTGCCTATGGCTGGAGCTATGTTCTGGTGACGGCTGTCACTGTCTGGCTCTATATCTGGTTTACCGTGCGGGCATCGGACTGGCGGATCGGGATCCGACGCTCGATGAACGCCTCGGACACGGACGCCAACACAAAGTCCGTGGATTCGCTTCTCAATTTCGAGACCGTGAAATATTTCGGCAACGAGGCCATGGAGGCGCAGCGCTTCGATGTCTCGATGGCCTCCTACGAGAAATCGGCGACGCAGGTTTGGACCTCGCTTGGCTGGCTCAATATGGGCCAGGGCGTCATCTTCGGTGTCGGCATGACCGTGATGATGGTGATGTCGGCGCTTGCGGTGCAGGCCGGCGAGCAGACCATCGGCGACTTCGTGTTCATCAACGCGATGCTGATGCAGCTTTCGATCCCGCTCAATTTCATCGGTTTCGTCTATCGCGAGATCCGCCAGGGTCTCACCGACATCGAGCAGATGTTCGAGCTTCTCGATGTGGAGCCGGAAGTTCGCGATGCGCCGCATGCGAAGCCGCTGGTGGTCGGTCAGGGGGCGATCCGCTTCGAGGATGTCAATTTCAGCTACGACCCGGCACGTCCGATCCTCAGGGGTGTCTCGTTTGAGGTGCCTGCTGGCAAGACGGTGGCCATCGTCGGGCCGTCGGGGGCGGGCAAGTCGACGATTTCACGGCTTCTGTACCGGTTCTACGACATCCAGTCGGGCAATATCGCGATCGATGGTCAGAACGTCCGCGACGTGACACAGCAAAGCCTGAGGGCGGCGATCGGCATGGTGCCTCAGGACACGGTTCTGTTCAACGACACCATCGCCTACAATATCCGCTATGGCCGGATCGATGCCAGCGAGGAAGAAGTCAGCCGGGCGGCGGACCTGGCGCAGATCGGTGATTTCATCCGCAGGCTGCCGGACGGCTTCAAGTCGATGGTCGGTGAACGCGGATTGAAACTCTCGGGCGGGGAAAAGCAGCGCGTGGCGATTGCCCGCACCATCCTCAAGGCGCCGCCGATCCTCATTCTCGACGAGGCGACCTCGGCACTCGACACTGCCACCGAGCAGGAGATCCAGGCAGCGCTTGATTTCGTCTCCAAGGGCCGGACTACACTGGTCATCGCTCACCGGCTGTCGACGGTGGTCAGCGCCGACGAGATTATCGTGCTCAAGGACGGTCAGATTGCCGAACGCGGACGTCATGCGGAACTTCTTGCCCAGAAAGGACTTTATGCTTCCATGTGGGACCGCCAGCGCGAAGCGACGGAAGCCGAGGAGCAGCTCAAGCGCATGCGCGAGAACGATGAGATGGGCATCGTCACGCGGCGGCGGACACCGGAAGTTGACGAGGCCTAGGGGCGTGTGCGCAATTGGCGCTGCAAAGTGGTTTCCCCTTTGCGGCGAATTGCTGTAGGCACGGCCATTGAACAAATCAGGGAAGACGACATGACCATTATCGACAGCGTACGCAACGCGCTGGTTCCGGTACATCGCGAAGGTTACAAATTCATCGCAGCATTCTTTGTTGCATCACTTGTGCTTGGCTGGATCGCCGACCCGCTGTTTTGGATTGGCATGGTGCTGACCGCCTGGTGCGCCTATTTCTTTCGCGACCCGGAGCGCGTCACCCCGCTGGACGAGGATCTGGTGGTCAGCCCGGCGGATGGCCGGGTGTCCTCGGTGGTGCGGATGGTTCCACCGGCCGAACTGGGCCTGGGAACCGAGGAAATGCTGCGCATCTCGGTGTTCATGAATGTGTTCGACTGCCATGTGAACCGAGCACCGGTAAAAGGCCGCGTTGTCCGCAAGGTCTATTCGCAAGGGGCATTTCTCAACGCCGAACTTGACAAGGCCAGCCTCGAAAACGAGCGCAGTGGCCTGGTCATTGACACAAACCGTCATGGTGAAATCGGCGTGGTCCAGATCGCCGGACTGGTGGCGCGGCGTATCCTGTGCTGGGCCGGAGAGAACGAGCATCTCGATGCCGGCGAGCGTTTCGGCCTGATCCGCTTCGGTTCCCGTCTGGATGTGTTTCTGCCAGCGACCGCGCGCTCTCTGGTCAGCGTCGGTCAAACCGCAATTGCAGGCGAAACGATGCTGGCCGAGTTCGGATCGAACAAGGGCCCCGTGGTCAGCCGCCGCGACTGAGGTTCACCCCGTCAAAAAGGGAGACATGCATGCCAACGCCGTTTCCACCCTATGACCCTCACGGTCTGGATGAATCCGACTACCACGAAGGTCGCGGTCCGCGGCTGCGTGAGATTCCGTTTAGGCTGCTGGTTCCCAATCTGATCACGGTGCTGGCGATTTGCGCCGGCATGACCGGGATCCGGCTGGCCTTTGAAAACCAGATCCAGATGGCGGTGACGATGGTGCTGGTGGCGGCCTTTCTCGACGGTGTCGACGGCCGCGTGGCGCGGTTGCTGAAGGCGCAGTCGAAATTCGGCGCGCAGATGGATTCACTGGCCGATATCATCAATTTCGGTGTCGCGCCGGCGCTGGTGCTCTACGTGTTCATTCTCGATCAGGCGCGCTCCTTCGGGTGGATTGCGGCGATCGTCTTTGCCATTGCCGCAGGCTTGCGGCTGGCGAGGTTCAACGTCATTTCCGAAAGCACGGCGCGCTCGGAGTGGCAAAGCTACTACTTCGTCGGCGTGCCGGCGCCTGCAGGGGCTCTGCTGGTGCTGTTGCCGGTCTATCTCGGCATCATGGGCTTGCCGATCGACCGGACCACGGGCTTTGCCGCTGCGGCCTATACCATGTTCATCGGTTTCCTGCTGATCAGCCGCGTGCCGGTGTTTTCCGGCAAGGGCATCAGCGGCGGTGTCCGCCGTGACCTTGTGATGCCGTTCATTCTGGCGGCGGTGGTCTATGTGTCGCTGTTGATGAGCTTCACCTGGGAGACGCTGACGCTGACGGCGCTGGCCTATCTGGCGTCGCTGCCGTTCGGTGCGCGTGCGTGGGCACGCCGTTACGGGCCCAAAGCGCGGCTTGCGAGCAGCAAAAACGGGGATGCTGATGCCGATGCCGGCGCGCCCGTGGATGGCAAGGCAGACGACAGCGACAAGCCTGATGCGTAGCGCCAGTTCGTTCCTGCTTGGTCGTGCTGCAGGCTTGCAGGCGTCTAAAAACCGATTCGTGTCTTTCCGGTCAGGCTTTGCTGTTGTCGGTACGGTGTGAGCTGATCCACTCGTCGGCGATCTTTTGCGCGGTGACGTAATCGGTCTTGCCCGAGCCGAGGAGCGGAATCTCGGAAACGTTGATGATCTCGCCCGGCACCATCAGCTCGGTGGCGCCGAAGCGGCGGGAAAATTCGCGCAATTCGTCCCGCAAGGCCGGCATCCTGGTGGTGACCAGCACGATCCGCTCCCCCTTTCGCCTGTCCTTGACGGCGACAGCGGCGTGGAAATCCTCCGGCCAGAGCTGTTGCACCATCAGTTCGATGGCGCCGAGCGACACCATTTCACCGGCGATCTTGGCAAAGCGCTTGGCGCGGCCGCGGATCGCGATATAGCCGTCCTCGTCAACCGCAACGATATCGCCGGAATCATGCCAGCCGCTGCTCAGCGGCTGAAGCTTTCCGGGCTCGGAGGCCAGCATGTAGCCGAGCATGATATTGGGTCCGGAAACGTACAATCTGCCAGCGTCATTGATGCCTTCCACCGGTTCGAGCCGCAGCGACATGGCAGGCAACAGGCGTCCGACCGTTCCATCCTTGTTGTGGCTGCTGGAATTGACCGCAGCAACCGGCGCCGTCTCGGTCATGCCGAAGCCCTCGATGACGGTGGCGTTGAAGCGCTCCCGGTAGATCCTTCTGGTTTCGGCGCGAACGGCTTCCGCACCGGCCACGATCAGCCGCAGGCTTTCAAAGTCGGTATCCTTGGCGGTTCGCGCATAGCCTGCCAGGAAGGTGTCGGTGCCGAACATGATCGAAGGCCTGACCTCGCGCGCCACCGCCGGAAGGTTGCGGTAATGCAGCGGAGAGGGATAGAGAAACAGCCGGACCCCGTAAAACAATGGCAGGATCGCACCTCCGGTCAACCCGAAGCAATGGAACACCGGAAGCACGTTGAACAATCTGTCCGCGACCGAAATGTCGATGCGGGCTTCGGCCTGTGCCGCATTGGCATGAATATTGGTGTGCGAGAGAACCACGCCCTTGGGTGTCCCCTCGGAGCCGGAGGTGAACAGGATCACCGCCGGATCGCTGGCCCTGACGGGCCTTAGGGGTCTGCGCCAGTTGACGAATGCATTTGCCTTCTCGAGAACCGAAATGCTCTCGCGCAGTTCCTCCAGCCAGACGATCTTGACGCCTGCGTTTTCGATCGCTGCAACCGGTGCCTCGAGGCCCGCCTTGTCGACAAAGGCGCGGCTCGAAAGCACGGTGCGGATTCTTGCCGTCGACAGGGCCGAGACCAGTGCTGCGGGTCCTGCCGTGTAATTGAGCATGGCAGCGACCCGACCCGCCGACTGGAGCGCAAGAAAGGTGACGATGACGGCATTGGCATTGGGCAGCAGGATGCCGAGCGCTTCACCCGGCTGGCTCATGGCTTCGAGTTTCGCGCCAAGCGCGCGGGCGCCGATCAGGGTCCGCTTGTAGGTGAGCTTGCCGCCGAGCGCGTCCTCGAGCACCGGACCGGCCTTCCCGTAGATGTCGCAGGCATCGCGAAAGGCGAGGAACAGGCCGCGTTCGAGATTGTTGCTGCGAAAACGGGCCAGAGCCATGAGGTCGTGCACACGGTCTTCATCGCGCGGATCGGTTGCGCCATTGTCGGCCGGGCTGGTGTCGTCAAATCCGAGAAGATCGGACTGTCCGAGCCTCATGCGGGGAAGCAGGTGGCGGGGCGCTTTTGATCTCGGGTGAACCGACCATTGCGAGAAGCGCGAGCCGCGGACATGCAGCGCCCGCAGTCCCGCGCCGTGCTTTCGTGCGAGGGCTGCGAGCGTGCCGTAGCCGCGGAGCGTTTGCGGTTGGGGCTCGATCTCGGGCGGGCAGGGGACACTGACAGACTGTCCGGCAGCAAGCGCCGCCTCGATCGCCGCGATGTCGCCGGCATAAGCCGTCTCGCCGATCAGGCGGAGGCCGAAAAGGAACAGGGAGCGCTGGTCTTTCTCGTGCAGCAGGTGCAGGCAGCGCCGGTCGAGGAATGACCAGAGGACTGCGACATCGAGGCCCGACTGGCGCGCATAGACGTGGATGACGGGCCGCTCAGCCGGTGCGGAACGATCGGGCAGCTGCAGCCGAAAAAGGCTGCGGAGCTTAAGCAGCGCGATCGCCTGAGGGAGGCTGCAGTTGCGTTTGTGTGCGAGGTAGAGTGCCGCCAACAGACCGGCCGCTGCCAGAAGCGCAACGATTGCTGCCGCAAAACCCGCCATGACCATCCTCCTCCGTGCCTGCCGGCCCGTGAGGGTGGTTCAATTGTCGAACCGGCAACCGCGTCCGTGGCAAGCCTAGAGCCGATCTTGCGCAATTGGAACCGGTTTCAGGGCGCTTGCGGCGCGGCTCGGCGCTCAGACAGGCAGCTGGTAGTCGAAGAAGCGGTTTTCCGCCACCCGGAACAGCTTGCCGGACTCGAGGCAGCTCGGAGCGCAGAGCGGAACCAGTTTCGCAGCCGTCTCCTCGGGATGCGGCAGCGTCTCGGGATTTTCGCCCGGCATCGCCTGCGCGCGCATTGCCGTCCGGGTGGCGCCGGGATCAATGGAATTGACCTTGAGAGCGGTCTTCTCGGTTTCCGCCGCCCAGACACGGGCGAGGGTCTCGACCGCCGCCTTGGACGCTGCGTAGGGACCCCAGAAGGCGCGGGCGGAATGGGCAACGCCCGAAGACAGGATCAACGCCCGGCCGGCATCGGACTTCAGCAGCAGCGGCTCTACCGAGCGGATGACGCGCCAGGTTGCGGTGACATTGACCGCCATGACCTTGTCAAACACCTTGGCCTCGACATGGCCCACCGGCGAGATGGTGCCAAGCACGCCGGCATTGGCGACAAGAATGTCGAGCTTGCCCCAACGCTCGTTGATGGCAGCACCCAACCGGTCGACGGCCTGCATGTCGGTCAGGTCCATCGGCACCAGCGTGGCGGTGCCGCCGGCGGCCTGGATGGCGTCGTCGAGCTCTTCAAGGCCTCCGGTGGTGCGGGCGACAGCGATGACATGCGCACCCTCTTTGGCCAGCGCCAATGCGGTCCAGTAGCCAATGCCACGGGAAGCGCCGGTTACGAGCGCGATACGTCCTTGAAGTGAAGTCATTGCTTTGGATTATCCGTTGTTGGCCAGCAGCGAAAGGCTGCGGACATTTACCTGATCTTCCTGATCGGTGAGCGTCGTCGGGTAGTCGCCGGTAAAACAGGCGTCACAGAATTGCGGGCATTCGGAATTGCGGCCTGGCTCGCGCACCGCGCGGTAGAGCCCGTCGATGGAAACAAAGCCGAGGCTGTCCACCCGGATAAAGTCCGCCATGGCGTCGACCGACATGCGCGAGGCGAGCAGCTTGGACTTCTCCGGCGTATCGACCCCGTAGAAGCACGACGACATCGTGGGCGGAGAGGCAATGCGCATGTGCACTTCGCGGGCGCCGGCTTCCCGGACCAGCTGCACGATTTTCTGGCTGGTCGTGCCGCGGACAATGGAATCATCGACCAGCACGACGCGCTTGCCCTCGATCATGTTCCGGTTGGGATTGAGCTTGAGCTTGACGCCCATGTGCCGGATTTCCGACGAGGGCGCGATGAAGGTGCGGCCGACATAATGATTTCGAATGATGCCGAGTTCGAAAGGCAGGTTGGCTTCCTGTGCAAAGCCGATTGCCGCGGGCGTGCCGGAATCGGGCACCGGAATGATGACATCGGCATCGACCGGGCATTCCTTGGCCAGTTCCTGTCCGATCTTCTTGCGCGATTCATAGACGTTGCGGCTCTGGATCGTCGAATCGGGACGGGCGAAATAGACATACTCGAAGATGCAGAGCCGGGAGGGCTGCTTTTCGAAGGGGAAATGGCTTTCGATGCCCTTGCGGGTAATCACCACCACCTCGCCGGGTTCGACTTCGCGGACAAAGCGGGCGCCGATGATGTCGAGCGCGCAGGTTTCTGACGCAAGAATATAGGCGCCATCGAGATCGCCGATGCAAAGCGGCCGGATGCCGAGCGGGTCGCGCGCGCCGATCATCTTCTTCTCTGACAGGCCGACCAGGGAGTAGGCGCCTTCCAGGCGGGTGATCGCGTCGATGAATTTCGGCACGATCCTGTCCTTCTCGCTGACGGCGATGAGATGCAGGATGGTTTCGGTGTCCGAGGTCGACGAGAAGATCGAGCCGCGCTTCTGCAGCTCGCGTTGCACGGTGAGCGCGTTGGTGATGTTGCCATTGTGCGCGATGGCAAAGCCGCCGCCGGCAAATTCCGCAAAGAACGGCTGGACGTTGCGCAGGCCCTCGCCACCGGTGGTGGAGTAGCGGGTATGGCCGATGGCGCGGTCACCGGGCAGCCGGTCCATGACCGATCGCTTGGTGAAGGTGTCGCCGATCAGCCCGACATGGCGCTCGACAGAAAACTGCTTGCCGTCGAAGGCGACGATACCGGCAGCCTCCTGGCCCCGGTGCTGGAGCGCGTGCAAGCCAAGCGTGACCACGGCAGCGGCTTCCGATTTTCCGAAAATGCCGAACACGCCGCATTCGTCGTGAAAATCATCAGCTTCGTTGTCGACCGGTTTCAAGCCACTGTCTGTCATCGGCGTCGAACCCTCGTGTAGACCTGCCGGATGGATCCCGGCCGGCAATCTGTCATCCGCTTGTGGCGGGTGCCGCCTCGGATCCCGGTTCGGCGGCACTGCTGCCACGCAGGCGCTCGAGGATCGTTGCGTCGGCATTGTCGGGCAGCATGTTAACCAGCTTTGCTCCCAGCGAATCCAGCATCGGTTTGGATTTCGCGGTGACGACCCATTCAGGCTGCTTCGGCGTTGCCACCAGCCAGTTGAAGAACAGCATGGCCACGACCACCAGGAGCACGCCGCGGGCGGCGCCGAATACGAAACCCAGCGTCCGGTCAAGCGCACCGATGCGGCTGTCGATGATGAAATCGGCAATCCGCATGGTGATGTAGGACACCAGGATCAGCGCAATCAGGAAAACGACCGCAGCCGAGCCGATCATGGCGATCTTGTCGGATGACGTGTATTTCAGCGCCAGCGGGGTGAGCAAGGGATAAAGGAAATAGGCGGCGGCTGCGGCTGCGATCCACGATGCGACGGCCAGAACCTCGCGCGAAAATCCACGAACCATGGCCAGCACCGCCGAAAACAGCGTGATGCCAAGCAGGATGCCGTCAAGAAGGGTAATGGGCATGAAATCGCGTTCCGTTCAGGCTCTGCCCACCCTGCCTCTGTCGGCGCCCGGATAGGCTGAATTCAGTTTTCGTCCTCGTCGCCGCCGGTCACAAGCGCACCCTTGGAACCGGCAATCCGTGCCACCAGATCCGCCAGCGTTTCCATCTGGGCCAGACCCGCGCCCGATTTCGAGGGCAGATCGGCAGAACCGGATGGCAACACCGCATTGGCGAAGCCGAGTTTTTCGGCTTCCTTGAGCCGCAAACCCGTCTGCGCCACCGGCCGGATGGACCCGGACAGGCTGACTTCGCCGAAATAGACGCAATCGGCGGGAAGGGCAAGCCCGGCGAGGGAGGAAACCAGTGCTGCGGCCACAGCCAAATCGGCCGCGGGTTCGGCAATGCGATAACCGCCTGCGATGTTGAGGTAGACATCGTGGCTGCCAAGGCGGACGCCGCAATGGGCCTCGAGGACAGCCAGGATCATCGAAAGCCGGGCGGAATCCCAGCCGATCACCGCTCTGCGCGGCGTTCCCAGGCTCGAAGGCGCCACCAGCGCCTGGACTTCGACGAGCACCGGGCGGGTGCCTTCGATGCCGGCAAAGACGGCAGCGCCCGGGGCCTTGTCGTTGCGTTCGCCGAGAAACAGTTCGGACGGGTTGGCAACTTCGCGCAGGCCCTTGTCGGACATTTCGAAGACACCGATCTCGTCGGTGGCGCCAAAGCGATTCTTCACCGTGCGCAGGATGCGGTAGTGGTGGCCGCGATCGCCTTCGAAATAGAGCACCGCATCGACCATGTGTTCGACCACGCGCGGGCCGGCGATCTGCCCGTCCTTGGTGACATGGCCGACCAGAACCATGGCGGCGCCGGTCTGCTTGGCATAGCGCACCATGGCATGCACGCCGGTGCGGACCTGGGTGACAGTGCCCGGCGCCGATCCGGCGAGATCGCTCCACAGGGTCTGGATCGAATCGATGATGACGAAATCCGGGCGCTTGCCGTCGGCGAGGGTGGCGAGGATATCCTCGACATTGGTTTCCGCCGCCAGCAGCACGCCTGAATCGGCGGCACCCAGACGCTGTGCCCGGAGCCGCACCTGGGCGACAGCTTCCTCGCCCGAGACATAGATGACACGGTTGCCCTGGCGGGCGAGCGCTGCCGCGGCCTGCATCAGCAGCGTGGATTTGCCGATGCCGGGGTCACCGCCCACCAGTACAGCGGAACCGCGAACGAAACCGCCGCCGGTGACGCGGTCGAGCTCGCTGACTTTCGTGGGGATGCGTGGGGCTTCCTCGATCTCGCCGGAGAGGCTGGCGAGCGCCACGGCACGGCCCTTCTTCGCCGCCGTTCCCGGCCCGCCGCCGACACCGCCTGTCGGATCATCCTCGACAATCGTGTTCCACTCGCCGCAGCCATCACATTTACCGGCCCAGCGGGAGTGGACCGTGCCGCAGGACTGGCAGATGAATTGAACGCGTGCTTTGGCCAAGAGCGATATCCCTTTGTTGATGATGCCGGTTTGTCAGGAAGAACGGCTTTTGTCCACTGTTTGTTCTCATATTCTTGTTGTTTGCGGATCCGTTCGCAGTTACCCGCAGCGCTCCCAAGCATGGTGGAAGCCCCTTTCCCAACAATTCGCTTGTGCAGTACTACAGCGCTCAGCCGACATAGTTGCGTGCGTGTCTGCGGCCGAGGCTGGTCAGCAGTTCATAATTGATGGTTCCGGCTGCGTCAGCTGCCTCCTCAAGCGTGATGGTCGGGCCCATCAGCTCGATCCAGTCCCCGGCACTGACGGAGCCTTCGGGCAGGTCGGTGACATCGAACATGGTCAGATCCATGGTGATCTTGCCGAGGACCGGAACCCGCTTCCCGCCCACAGCAGCCTGAGCGCCGCGCGCGACCGCGGAGCGCAACGGCACGCCCGCACCCGAGGCCGAGCGGTGAAAACCGTCGGCATAGCCCACGCCACACACGGCGATGCGGCAGTCCCGTTCTAACTGGTGGGCTGCGCCATAACTCACCGTTTCGCCGGCCCTGGCATGGCGGATCAGAAGCACGCGGCTTTCCGCGGTGACCACCGTCTGCAACCGGTTGGGCCGGTATGCCCCCGGTTCGCCGCCATAAAGCGCGATCCCGGGACGGGTCAGATCGTGATGAACAGCGCTGCCGAGAAAGATGCCGCCGGAATTGGCGAGGCTGGCTTCAATGCCGGCAAAGGCAGGCTTGAGGCTCTCGAAAAGCTCGATCTGGGTGGTATTGAGCGGATGGTGCGGCTCGTCGGCGCGGGCAAGGTGGCTCATCACCAGACATGGCGCGGGTGCGCTGCCCTGCTGATGGTTGAGCGCCTGGCCGGGCGTCAGGCCCATCCGGTTCATGCCGGTGTCGATGTGCAGGGCATAAGGGCGGCCACCGGCGTTGCCGCACCAGAACGCGGCCTGACCGGGCGAGCTGATGACCGGGATGAGATCATGGGCGAGCGTTTGTGCAAAAGCCTCTTCGAACACACCGTTGAGCACATAGATGCGGGCCTCAGGCAGCAATGGCCGAAGTGCGGCACCTTCATTGGCATCGGCGACGAAGAAATCGCGGCAGCCCTCGCGCGCCAGCCTTGGCGCCGCCTGATCGGCGCCTGTGCCATAGGCATCGGCCTTGACCGCAGCACCACACCGCGCGCTGCCGGAGAGATCGCGCATCTTCAGCCAATTGGCAGCCAGTGCCGCGAGATCAATGCTCACCCGCGTGGTGGCGGCGGAGCGGAGTGTGGCGTCGGGCGGCGTCACATCGTGCGCCTATTCGTCGTGGATGAACTGGGCATAGGAGTTGTCGGCCAGATCCTCGAAGCGGGTGAACTCCGCCTGGAAGGCAAGCTGTACCGTGCCGGTGGGGCCGTGACGCTGCTTGGCAATGATGACGTCCGCGGTGCCCTTGACCTTGAGCATCTTTTCTTCCCAGGCGAGATATTCCGGCGTCTTGATGTCGGCGGCAATCTCGTCCTGGGTGCGGCGCGGCTCGCCGTTCTTGGTGTAGTATTCCTCGCGGTACACGAACAGCACCACGTCGGCATCCTGCTCGATCGAGCCCGATTCACGCAGGTCGGAAAGCTGCGGACGCTTGTCCTCGCGGTTCTCGACCTGGCGCGAGAGCTGGGACAGCGCGATGATGGGAACATTGAGCTCCTTGCCGAGCGCTTTCAGCCCGGTGGTGATCTGGGTGATTTCCTGCACGCGGTTGTCGCTCGACTTGCCCGAGCCGGTCATCAGCTGGATGTAGTCGATGACCAGAACGTCGAGGCCGCGCTGGCGCTTGAGACGGCGGGCGCGGGCCGAGAGCTGGGCGATGGAAATACCACCGGTCTGGTCGATGTAGAACGGGATCTTCTGCATCATCTGCGAGCAGCCGACGAGTTTTTCGAAGTCCGCCTCGGTGATCTCGCCGCGGCGGATCTTTGACGATGAAATTTCGGTCTGCTCGGAAATGATACGGGTGGCGAGCTGCTCTGACGACATTTCGAGCGAGTAGAAGCCGACCACGCCACCATTCTTGGCCTTCATCGAGCCGTCGGCCTGAACTTCGCCTTCATAGGCCTGGGCGATGTTGAAGGCGATGTTGGTGGCCAGTGAGGTCTTGCCCATGCCCGGGCGTCCGGCAAGCACGATCAAGTCGGAATGCTGCAGCCCGCCCATCCGCGCATCGAGCGAGGAAATGCCGGTCGATATGCCCGACAGGCCGCCATCGCGCTGGTAGGCCGCACCGGCCATGTCGATAGCCAGCGACACGGCGTCGTTGAACGACTGGAAGCCACCATCGTAGCGGCCGGTTTCCGCCAGCTCGAACAGGCGGCGCTCGGCGTCCTCGATCTGGGTCGATGGCGGCATGTCGAGCGGCGCGTCATAGGCGATATTGACCATGTCCTCGCCGATCGAGATCAGCGAGCGGCGAAGTGCCAGGTCATAGATGGCGCGGCCGTAGTCCTCGGCATTGATGATGGTGACGGCTTCGGTGGCAAGCCGCGCAAGGTATTGCGCCACGGTCATCTCGCCGACCTTGGCGTCGGCCGGCAGGAAGGTCTTGATGGTCACCGGGTTGGCGGTCTTGCCCATGCGGATGATGTCGCCGCCGACCTCGTAGATCTTGCGGTGCAGGGGTTCCTGGAAATGCTCCGGCTTGAGGAAATCCGAAACCCGGTAAAATGCATCATTGTTGACCAGAATCGCGCCCAGCAGAGCCTGTTCGGCCTCGATGTTGGACGGCGCCTCGCGGAACAAGGGGCTTTTTTCGGCGCGGGCCGGAATCGGCTCTATCTTGCGGGCTGCATCATTCATCGTCTGGACTGTCCTGAACTTGGTGCGGGCGGCGTTAGCACGCAATAGCGGATGTGGCTGACCATGTCAGCGCACGGCCGGCCCGAATCCGAAGCGAATCGCCGCAGCGCCAATGTTGTGCACGTTGTCCACACTTGTCCACAGCCTGGTTCAGTCGAAGTGGCCGCTTGCTACAAATGCGCGAAAGGAGGCTTGTGTTGCAAACCGAATCGGTCGGCTCATGCTCTCAGGCCAGTGACGCCTTGCGGTCCACGCTGCTGGCAGAGCGCAGCATATCACCGGCGCGGACACTCCTGCAGCGGTTCAGGGCGGCGGCTTGGCTGATCCCGCATGCCCGTGTCCCGGCATTGCAGGCGGCAAAGGCGCCGGCGTTGCTGACAATCCGTCGAACCTATGCTCAGTGTGCCGCATCCTCTCGCCCGGGTGGCGATGCGTCCATCGACAGCAGCATCTCGCTTTCGAACGCGACGTGACGCCGCAAAGCTTCGAAAAAACCGCGCAGCATGTAGCCGGCCGCCTCGATGTTGACGTCATCGTCCCCGCTGCCCAGCTGGTTCAGGGTTTCGGTCAGTTCCTCGGCGAAGCACTCGTCCTCGCAGTGCTCGAAGCGCAGGCGGCTGAGGGTCGGCTCGGTCCGTTCGTCATCCGCCAGCTGTTGCGCAATCAGCGGGAACACCACCTCTTCCTCGAAACGGTGAACGCCACGGATCATCGGGCCCAGTGCGCGCGCGGCATACATGCATTTCTGGCGATTGACGGCGTCGGGGAGGGAATCTGCGATTTCTTCAAGCCGGTCACACAAGAGCAACTGATCCCTGTGCGCCTTGCGCAAGGTGGCAATCGGATCCTCGCCATGCGCCAGTTTGTTGGTCGCGTTGTCGGTCATGAGGTCTCATCCCAGTCAAGGAGCGAAGCCTGGTGTTCGTTCTGTTTCCCTCTTGCTTAAACAACTAGTCCCACGGTCCGGCTGCGTCCTTGACCTGGATCAATGCGGATCGAGCGTGCGTCTGCGAATTGTGCTGCAGTTCGGAGAAGCCGCGCCGCCCGTCGCAAGGGGGCAGGCGGTGCGTCCTTTCCGGACCTGTTTCGATACCCCAGGGGGATACCTAAGATGAAATACACTACCGAAACGATCGCCGTGGGCATCAGCGCCTTTCTGGCGTTGCTCGGCGTGGCTTTCGCCAGGGACGACCAGTTCGCGGCCCATATGACGGTCCTGTTCTTCGTCCTTCTGGTGAGCACCGTGCTGCTGATGCGGCGGATCAATTTTTCGACCGCGGCTCATGTCCAGATGGCTGACGACAAATCAGGCTATTTTGACGAGGTGGTACGTTACGGCGTCATTGCCACCACCTTCTGGGGCATTGTCGGTTTTCTGGTCGGCGTCGTCGTCGCCTTCCAGCTCGCCTATCCCGATCTCAACATCGAGCCGTGGTTCAATTTCGGCCGCACCCGGCCGCTGCACACCTCGGCGGTGATTTTCGCGTTCGGCGGCAACGCGCTGATCGCGACATCGTTCTACGTGGTCCAGCGAACCTCGCGCGCCCGGCTGTTTGGCGGTGATCTGGGCTGGTTCGTGTTCTGGGGCTATCAGCTGTTCATCGTCATGGCGGCAACCGGGTATCTGCTGGGCATCACCCAGGGCCGGGAATACGCCGAGCCGGAATGGTATGTCGACCTGTGGCTGACGGTCGTCTGGGTGGCTTACCTGATCACCTTCCTGGGCACCATCATCAGGCGCAAGGAGCCGCATATCTATGTGGCCAACTGGTTCTACCTGGCCTTCATCGTCACCATCGCGATGCTGCATGTCGTCAACAATCTGGCGGTCCCGGTGTCATTCCTCGGGGTCAAGAGCTACTCGGCATTCGCCGGGGTGCAGGATGCGCTGACGCAATGGTGGTACGGCCATAACGCGGTCGGGTTCTTCCTCACCGCAGGCTTCCTGGGCATGATGTACTACTTCATTCCCAAGCAGGCCAACCGTCCGGTCTATTCCTACCGGCTGTCGATCATCCACTTCTGGGCGCTGATCTTCCTCTATATCTGGGCCGGTCCGCACCATTTGCATTACACGGCTCTGCCCGACTGGGCGCAGACGCTCGGCATGGTGTTCTCGATCATGCTGTGGATGCCGTCCTGGGGCGGGATGATCAACGGCCTGATGACGCTGTCGGGCGCCTGGGACAAGATCCGCACCGATCCGATCATCCGGATGATGGTGATCGCGGTGGCGTTTTACGGCATGTCGACCTTCGAGGGTCCGATGATGTCGATCAAGGCGGTCAATTCGCTCAGCCACTACACCGACTGGACCATCGGTCACGTGCATTCCGGCGCGCTCGGCTGGGTCGGCATGATCTCGTTCGGCGCGATCTACTACCTGACGCCGAAGCTTTGGGGCCGCGAGCGGCTCTACTCGATGCGCCTGGTCAACTGGCACTTCTGGCTGGCCACCCTCGGCATCGTTGTCTACGCGGCGGTTCTCTGGGTTGCCGGTATCCAGCAGGGGCTGATGTGGCGCGAATACAATGATCAGGGCTTCCTAGTCTATTCCTTCGCCGAATCCGTGGCAGCGATGTTCCCCTATTACCTGCTGCGCTCGATTGGCGGCGTGATGTATTTCGCAGGCGGCATGATCATGGGCTGGAACGTCTACATGACCATCCGTGGCTATCAGCGCGACGAGGTCCCGATTCCGGGCAGCGCACCCGCCATGCAGCCGGCAGAGTAAGGAGAGAGACCCAATGTCACTGCTAGATAAACACGGTATCATCGAGCGCAATGCAACGCTGCTTCTGGTCGGCTCTCTTGTGGTGGTTTCCATCGGCGGCATCGTCGAGATCGCACCGCTGTTCTATCTCGAGAACACGATCGAGAAAGTCGACGGGATGCGTCCCTATACGCCGCTCGAGCTTGCCGGCCGCAACATCTATATCCGCGAAGGCTGCTATACCTGCCACAGCCAGATGATCCGTCCGTTCCGCGACGAGGTCGAGCGCTACGGCCATTACAGCCTGGCCGCGGAATCGATGTACGACCATCCGTTCCAGTGGGGATCGAAGCGGACCGGACCTGATCTCGCCCGCGTCGGTGACCGCTACTCGAACGAATGGCATGTCGAGCACCTCAAGGAGCCGCGCTCGGTTGTGCCTGAATCGATCATGCCGGGCTATTCGTTCCTGGCGACGACCCCGCTCAAGGTGGCCAATGTCACGGCTGACCTCAAGGCCAACCTCGCCGTCGGGGTGCCCTACAGCGAGGAGATGATTGCCAATGCCAGGCCTGACCTGATGGCGCAGGCGGATCCGGAAGCGGATGCGTCGGGTCTCGAAGAGCGCTATCCGAAGGCAAAGCTCGGCGATTTCGACGGCGATCCTTCCATGGTCACCGAGATGGATGCGCTGGTGTCCTATCTGCAGATGCTTGGCACGCTGGTCGATTTCTCGACCTACGACCAGGCATCGGGCTACCGGTAAGAAAGGTCTGAGCAATGGAAACCTACACTGCAATGCGCCACTTCGCCGACAGCTGGGGACTGGTCTTCCTGTTCGTCGTCTTCATCGGCGTCGTGCTTTTCATGTTCCGTCCCGGGGCAAAGAAATCGGCGCAGGATGCCGCGCAAATTCCGTTGAAGGAAGACTGAGACATGTCCGATAAACACGTTGACGAAGTCTCCGGTGTCGCCACCACCGGTCATGAGTGGGACGGCATCCGGGAGCTCGACAATCCGATGCCGCGCTGGTGGCTGTGGACGCTTTACGCCACCATCGTCTGGTCCATCGGGTATGTGATCGCCTATCCGGCAATTCCGCTGATCAGCAGTGCCACGCCGGGACTGCTGGGTTATTCCAGCCGTGCCGAGGTGGTTGCCGAGCTGGCCGAGGCACAGATCGCACAAGGCACGCTGCTTGAAAAGATCGCCGCGACTCCGCTCGACGAGATCGCATCCGATCCGGAACTGCTGCAATTCGCCATTGCCGGCGGCTCCTCGGCCTTCAAGGTCAATTGCGCCCAGTGCCATGGTTCGGGTGCTGCGGGGTCTGCCGGTTATCCCAATCTCAATGATGACGACTGGCTGTGGGGCGGCACCGTCGACGACATCTACCTGACGATTGCGCACGGCGTCCGCTATGGAGCCGACGACGACACGCGCTACTCGGAAATGCCCGCCTTCGGCGACATGCTCGAGACATCGCAGATCAACGAGGTCGCAGCCTATGTGGTGAGCCTCAGCGATACGCCGCGTGAACCGGCGATGGTCGAACCCGGCAAGGTGATCTACACGGAGAACTGCGCTGCCTGCCATGGCGACAATGGTGAAGGTATCACCGATTTCGGCGCGCCAAGGCTGTCGGACGGGATCTGGCTCAAGGGCTCGACCGAAGCCGAGATCGCAGCCCAGATCCGCAATCCCAAGCATGGCGCGATGCCGGCCTGGGTCGGTCGCCTCGGCGCACGGGCGATCAAGCAACTGGCAGTCTACGTCCACACGCTGGGCGGTGGTCAGTAAGACCGGCCCGGGTCCTGCGCGGCACGTCCTCTCAACCGCAAGCAAACCCCTGCCGGATAGACTTCCGGCGGGGTTTTGTTGGCGCCCAGACCCTGGCTTAGCACCGGGCGCAGGTGTTCACTCACCCTCGCGGACGTTGCTCCCGCCGATGCGATCTCACCTCAAGCTCTTGCTATTTGCACAGCGGTCAAATCTACTCGGGATCATTGCAGAAGAGGCGGGGAGGCGGACTGATGGCTGACGTGAGCGAACGGATGCGCGATGCCTTTGAAGCGGTCGCCATCGATGATGAGGGCCGGGCCTGCAGGGACATCCCGGACTCCGTGTGCCGCGAGGAGCCGCGGAACTTCTTCATCCATGCCGGCTCGCTGGCGCTGACCAAATCATCCGACGGTCTGATCGATCCGAAGCTCGTGCTCAGCTGGCTTCTTACCGAACTTGCTGCGCCCGTCTTCCTTGTCGGTCTGCTGGTGCCGGTCCGCGAAGCCGGCGCCTTGTTGCCGCAGATCCTCACGGCCAGCAGCATCAGGCGGCTTCCGGTGCGCAAATGGGTCTGGGCGATTGGCAGCCTGGTGCAGGGGCTGGCGGCAGCAACGATCGCCATCTGCGCGCTGACACTGGAAGGTGCCGCTGCGGGCTGGGCTATCGTCCTGTCACTTGCGGTTCTGGCGGTCGCGCGCAGCGCCTGTTCTGTGTCCTACAAGGATGTGCTCGGCAAAACCGTGTCAAAATCCACCCGCGGCACCGCCACGGGCCTGGCGGGATCGCTGGCCGCGACGGTGACGATCATTTACGCGATCCTGCTGATCACCGGTTTCGTGCCGAGAATGACGCTGGTCATTGGCGGTCTGTTTGTCGCCGCGGCCTGCTGGCTGATTGCCGCCCTGGTTTTCTCCACGCTGTTTGAAGAAGAAGGCGCTACCGAGGGCGGGAAAAATGCCCTCAAGGCGGCCCTTGCGGATCTGCAGTATCTGTCATCCGATCCCCAGCTTCGCCGGTTCATCATCGTCAGGGGGCTTCTCACCACCACCGCCCTGGCGCCGCCCTTCATGATTGCAGCTGCAAGCGCGGCCGGCGAGGGTGGCTTTGAAGGGCTTGGCTATCTGGTCCTGGCATCGGCCCTTGCGGGACTGGTCAGCGCCTATGTCTGGGGCCGGCTGGCGGACCGGTCCAGCCGCAAGGATCTTATGCTTGCCTCGTTGGTATCGATGGTGGTGCTGGCGCTGAGCTTCTGGTTCTCGCTCACCGGGTGGTTGTCGACACCCTTGGTGCTGCCCGTGCTGCTTTTCTCGATCATGATCGCCTATCAGGGAGTCCGGCTCGGCCGCTCCACCCATCTGACCGACATGGCAACCGCCGAGACACGCGCCGCCTATACCGCACTCTCAAACACAATCATCGGCATCGTGCTGTTCGCCGGCGGGCTTTTCAGCCTGATTGCCGGAGTTTTCGGCGTATCCGTGGTGCTGATCGTTATGGCACTCATGTGTGCGGCAGCTGTCCCCATGGCTTACGGTCTCAAAGAGGTGCAGGCGGAGTAGGGAGAGGGAGTCTGGCAGACGCAACGTTATGGTACTGGCAGCGCGTCTCTCATTCCACCGCGAATGTCAGCGACGCCCAGTAGCTCTGCCAGTCGGCCTCGCGGTCTGCCGGCGCTTCGATCATGTGCACGGATGCTGCCATGTAGGCGCCGGCCGCGGGGAGGGTGAAGCGCACCTCGCCGTTTGCGTCGGTACGGGTGAGGCTTCTTTTCCCGCTGTCCGGCGATTCGCCCTTGCTGAACAGCGCTACCTGGGTGTCCGGCAACGGCTCGCCCTGCCAGAGCAGGGTGAAGCTCATCTCCGTTCCGGGCTTGATGTTTGCCGGGTTTTCGCCCGCAACAAGCTCGAGCCGCATGCCGGTCGCCCGGTCCTCACCACCGGACGCATCGCCGACTGAGACCAGCGTCTTGGCACATCTCGTATAGAGTTCGCTTATGTCGTCGCGCGCAAGCCCGCGGGCATCGTGGCGGGCGGGAATCGCGATCAGGCCTTCGTAGTCGAGATAGTCGGAGAATTTCTCCCACTCGCGAAAACGGATGCGCTCGCCGACAGAGACATAGGTGACGATCATCAGGCCCTCGGTCCGCGGCGTCAGCTGCAAGGCGGGGAGATCTCCCGGCGTGCCGCCGACGTCGAATTCGCCGAGCCTGTCGTGGCTCTTAAAGGCTGAAAACCGGGCCGGGATGTAGGGAAAGGCGTCGCCCTTGAAATCCTGCCCGACGCGAAGATCAGCCTTGATTTCAGCCTCCGGAGCAACGGAAAAATCCTGCGGTTCAATCCAGAATTCATGGGCCGAGACTGGACTAATGGCCAGCAGCAGGCCAATTATTGCCCATGCGTAACCGAGGGCCGGTCTTTGGCTTGCCTGTCGTCCCATCAGTTTTTCTCCCAACTGGTCTTTGCAGATGAAGATGTTCTCCCGTTCGATAAATCAAGTGCTTGCGCGCCTCGTTTTAGCCGCGCTGTTCGTTGCCGGCATCTCCACAGCTGTGCGTGCACACGAAATCCGCCCGGCGATTGCCGATCTGGAATTTGTCGGCGACGGCCGGGTTCAACTTGAAATGTCTCTGATCCTGGAAGCTGCGCTGGCCGAGATCGGGGCCGATCATGCTGACACGGAGGAGAGTCCGAATGCGCAGAAATACGATCAGCTGCGGCTCATGGACGAGGCGGAGCTGGCGATCGAGTTCGAACGCTTCGAAGCCCGGTTTCTCAATGGCGTCACACTGAGTGCGGACGGGACCAAGATACCGCTCAGCATCGACAAGGTCGATCTCGATCCGGTCGGCGATACCGATTTCGCGCGGTTGAGCCGCTTGACGCTGTCAGGCCAGCTGCCGCTGAACGCCGAAAACGTGGAGTTTTCGTTCAATCCGTCCTTCGGCCCGAGCGTCATCCGGGTGCCGGACGGCAATGGCGAGTTCAGCTACTCGAACTATCTCGAAAATGGCGGTCCCAGCGAGCCGATACCTGTCGAGGGCGGGCTCAGCATGAGCGCCGGCGAGGTCTTCGTCGACTATATCGGCATCGGATTCACCCATATCGTGCCCAAAGGGCTCGATCATATCCTGTTCGTCGTCGGCCTGTTCCTGCTGTCGCCGCGTCTCAAGCCGCTGCTTATCCAGATCACCTCGTTCACCATCGCCCATTCGGTGACGCTGGCGCTCGCCATGCTCGGGATCATCTCCGCACCGGCGAGTATCGTCGAGCCGTTGATTGCCGCCTCGATCGTCTTCATCGCGGTGGAAAATCTCGTGACCAGCCGGCTCAGCCCTTGGCGGCCATTTGTCATCTTCGGTTTCGGGTTACTGCACGGGCTCGGCTTTGCCGGGGTGCTGACCGAGTTCGGCCTGTCGCCGACGCATTTCGTCAGCGGCCTGATCGGCTTCAATGTCGGAGTGGAAGTGGGGCAGCTGGCGGTGGTGGCAGCGTGCTATGCGCTGTTCGGCGCCTGGTTTTCCGACAAGAGCTGGTATCGCGCCCGCGTCACCATTCCAATGTCGCTGGCAATCGCTTTCGTCGCCGTGTGGTGGGTGGCCGAGCGCACCGGGGTCGTGGCTTAAACCGGAAAGCAGAACCGCATGACCGGGCTGCCGCTTCAGTAAACTACCTGTCGCCGGATGCGGCAGCTCGGCGCGGGCCGCCGCAAATTGATCTTGATCAAGGCGGGGGGAAGATCCCGAATGCATGGTGCGGACCAAATCAATGGTGCGCCCGATGAATACGCAGTCCCCGTCAGACTTTTTGCACGATCCGGACGAGATCGAACGGCTTGAGGCCGAAGCCGTCAATGCCGCCTGGAAGCGCAAGCCGCTCTACGAGGCGCGCAATAAGATCTTTCCGAAGCGGGCGGAAGGCAGCTACCGGCGGTTCAAGTGGCTGGTGATGCTGGTCACGCTGGGGATCTACTACATCACGCCATGGCTGAGGTGGGACCGCGGACCCTTCGCACCGGATCAGGCAGTGCTGCTCGATGTGGCCAACCGCCGGTTCTATTTCTTCTTCATCGAGATCTGGCCACAGGAGTTCTTCTTCGTGGCCGGGCTCCTGGTGATGGCCGGGTTCGGGCTGTTCCTGGTCACCTCGGCGGTGGGCCGGGCCTGGTGCGGCTACACCTGTCCGCAAACGGTCTGGGTGGATCTTTTCCTGGTTGTCGAGCGCGCCATTGAAGGCGACCGCAACCAGCGCATGAAGCTTGATGCGGCCCCCTGGAGCGCCGGCAAGCTGTTGAAGCGCGTGTCCAAACATGCAATCTGGGTCTTCATCGGGGTGGCGACGGGCGGTGCCTGGATCTTCTATTTTGCCGACGCGCCCACTTTGCTGATGCAGTTTGTCACCGGCCAGGCCGCCCCGGTCGCGTATATCACCGTGGCGATCCTGACGGCCACCACCTACACGTTCGGCGGGCTGATGCGCGAACAGGTCTGCATCTACATGTGTCCTTGGCCGCGCATCCAGGCGGCAATGCTGGACGAGAATTCGCTGGTGGTGACCTATAATGACTGGCGCGGCGAGCCGCGTGGCCGGCATGCCAAGAAGGCTGCGGCACAAGGGCTGGTGCAAGGCGATTGCGTCGACTGCAATGCCTGTGTCGCGGTCTGCCCGATGGGCATCGACATCCGCGACGGGCAGCAGCTCGAATGCATCACCTGTGCGCTGTGCATCGATGCCTGCGACAATGTCATGGACAAGCTCGACCGCCCGCGCGGGCTGATTTCCTATGCCACCCTGGCCGATTATGCCGACAACATGGCGCTGGCGCAGGACCCCGAAACCGGCACGCTCGACCCGCGCCGGACACGGACTGCCGATGGTGGATTCGTCTATACGGTCAAGCATTTCGACTGGCGCGTCGTGTTCCGGCTGCGGACGCTGCTCTACATGGGCGTGTGGTCGCTTGTCGGCCTGGGACTTCTGGTGGCGCTGCTGTCGCGGGACCGGCTCGAAGTAAACGTCCTGCACGACCGCAATCCGCAATATGTGCTGGAATCCAACGGCGATATCCGTAATGGCTATTCCGTCAAGATCCTCAACATGATCCCCGAACCGCGCGTGATCTTCCTGTCGATCGAAGGGCTGCCCGGCGCCACCATGAAAATTCCAGGCATCGACCAGCCGGAAGGGGTCTCGTTTGCAATTCCGGTGGAGCCCGACCGTCTGCGCGAGTTGCGGGTCAATGTTACCCAACCAAAGGAATTTGTCGCCTCCGAGACGGTGTCGTTCCAAATCATCGCCGAAGACCGATCGAGCTTCGAGCGCGACAGCTACAACGCCAACTTCAACGGGCCGGAGGCCAAGTGAGGCAGATGATCCGCGCGATAATCCAACCAAAAGAATTTACCGGCAAGCACATGCTCGGCACCATGGTGGTGTTTTTCGGGGTCATCATCACGGTCAACCTGATCATGGCGCGGTTTGCCGTCACCACCTGGAGCGGGCTGGTGGTGCCCAACACCTATATCGCAAGCCAGCAGTTCAATTCAAAGGCTGCGGAATCCCGTGCCATTGCCGCGCTCGGCTACCGGGTCGATCTGGAAACGAGTGCCGACGCGGTGTCGATCCTGTTCACCGATGCGGATGGCGACGCCGCCTTTGCCGACAGCCTGGTTGCGCAGCTGCGCCGCCCGGTGGGCGAGGATCAGGATCGCGACATGATCTTCACGCGCTATCCGGACGGCAGCTACCGCGCGCCCGGCGCGCTGCGCGAAGGCGAGTGGATTGCCACGGTGACCGCCACGCGTGGTGACCAGACCATCTACAAGCGCGGCCACCGCTTTCATGTCAGGTCAGACGGGAGCCTGAGGCGGTGAGCTGTTGCGCAGCCGGCACGGAAGGCGCTGCGGAGCTCGAGGCGCTGAATTCGCAAACACCGTCGCCCGAGGAAATGTGGCTTTCGAGCCGGGCCCTTGGCAATGGGCTGCGGCAGGTCGACCTGATCTTGCCGGGTGTCCACTGCGGCGCCTGCATTGCACTTCTTGAAAAGGAACTGCCCGGGATCGGGGGTGTTGATCGCGCCCGGGTAAACCTGTCGACGCGCAGGGTTTCGGTGGTGTTTGACGGCAGTGACCAGCCGGAAAGCGTGCTTGCAGCGCTGGGCGAGAAATTCAACGCGCTTGGCTATCCGGCACATTTACCCGGGAGTGCTGACGAAAGCGGCGATCCGGTGTTCCGGGAACTTTTGAAAGCGCTGGCGGTGGCATGCTTTGCCTCGATGAACGTGATGCTGCTGTCGGTCTCGGTCTGGTCGGGGGCGGAAGCGGCGACCCGGGATCTGTTTCACTGGATCTCGGCGCTGATTGCAGCACCCGCGCTTGTCTATTCCGGCCGGGTGTTTTTCGTCTCGGCCTGGGTCGCGCTCAAACACGGCCGTTCAAATATGGATGTGCCGATCTCGCTCGGTGTGCTGCTCGCCTACGGAATATCGCTGTTCGAGACCATCACCCATGGCGAACACGCCTATTTCGACGCCTCGGTGACGCTGCTCTTCTTCCTGCTTGCCGCGCGAACGCTGGATCACATGATGCGCGAGAAGGCGCGCTCGGCGGTCCGCAACCTGGTGCGGCTGTCACCGCGCGGGGCGATGCGGATCAAGCAGGACGGCGCCCGGGAGTATCTCGCGCTTGACGAGATCGAACCGGGGATGCGGCTGGCGATTGCGGCGGGTGACCGGATCCCGGTCGATGGCCGGGTGGTCTCGGGCCGTTCGGACATGGATTTTTCCGTCGCTAATGGCGAGAGCGCACCGCAGCCGGTGGAAGCCGGATCGCTGACGCCAGCGGGCACGCTCAATCTGACCGGCGTGCTGGTGCTGGAAGCGACCCGGCGTGCGCAAAACTCCTTCTTGGCCGAAATGGTGTTGATGATGGAAGCGGCCGAAAGCGGCCGGGCCGGCTATCGGCGCATCGCCGACCGTGCATCGGCGATCTATGCCCCGGTGGTTCATCTCCTTGCGCTCGGCACCTTCATCGGCTGGATGATGGTGTCGGGCGACTGGCGCATGGCGTTGCTGACTGCGGTTGCGGTGTTGATCATCACCTGTCCCTGTGCGCTCGGCCTTGCGGTGCCGGTGGTGCAGGTGATTGCCGCGGGACGGCTGTTCGAGAACGGCATCATGGTCAAGGACGGGTCGGCGATGGAGCGCATGGCGCAGGCCGACCATGTGGTTTTCGACAAGACGGGAACGCTGACCCAGGGCCGGCCGGAACTGATCAACCTGAGTGCCGTCTCGGCGGCACATCTGGCAATCGCTGCCAGGATCGCGCGTGCGTCGCGGCATCCGTTGAGCCGTGCGCTCGCGGTTTCGGACACGTCAGGCCGGGACCTGCCGGATTTCGAAATCGTCGAGATTCCCGGCGACGGGGTCGAGGCGACTTCGACTGATGGCACAATCTATCGTCTTGGCCGCAGCGCCTTTGCGCTCGAAGCCCAACGTGACGGCGATGAACGCGCTTTCGACGCCAGCCAGGTCATCCTGTCGCGCAATGGCCAGTTCCTCGATGTGTTCCTGTTTTCCGATCAGTTGCGGGGTGGAGCGGCGCAGGCCGTGGCGCGGCTGGCCGAGCTCGAGGTCGACGCCGAAATCCTCTCCGGCGACCGGGAAGCGCCGGTCAAGGGCCTGGCCGAAAAGCTTGGCGTGGCGAATTATGTTTCAGGCATGCGTCCGCGCGGCAAGGTCGACCGGGTGCAGGCGCTGGCGAAAGCAGGCCGCAAGCCGCTGATGGTCGGAGACGGGCTCAACGACGCGCCGGCGCTGTCGGCCGCGCATGTGTCGATGGCGCCGGCCAGTGCTGCCGATGTCGGCCGGATGGCGGCGGATTTCGTGTTCCTGCATGATTCACTGGAAGCGGTGCCGCTGGCGATTGCCGCCTCGCGCAAGGCAGGCCAGCTTATCCGGCAGAATTTCGCTCTGGCCATACTCTACAATTGCATTGCGGTGCCGGCGGCGGTTCTGGGCCATGCAACCCCGCTGATTGCGGCGCTGGCCATGTCGTCCTCGTCGGTGCTGGTGGTGCTGAATTCCCTGCGGCTGCGCCGCAAGACCCGGATCGAGGGTTTCGCCCGGCCGGTGCGCGAGGAGATCCCGGCAGATTACGTGACGGGTGCATCCATCGGGGCGTCGGCATGAACAATCTGATCTTCCTGATTCCGATCGCGCTCTTTCTTGGCGGGCTGGGGCTTGCCGCGTTCCTGTGGTCGATGAAGAACGGCCAGTACGAAGACCTCGACGGGGCGGCGTGGCGGGTGCTTGATGACGGTGACGACCAGCCGAAGCAGGACCGCCCAGGCTCCGGCTAGAGCGTCTTATTTATCGAACGACGCTCTGGGGCTAGCCGTTTTGCCTTGTGCGGCAAATCTGTGACAATTAAACACCATAACCGCGCCAGACACTTGGCAGTTGCCGCCGGCTGGGCCAAGCTCGGCCGGGAATGAAAGCGCGCATGCTGCCTCACCGGCGGCGGGTGCTGCTTGCGGATTGCGCTTTTGAGATCGCTTCGGGTGCCGGGTTCCCGGCAGAAGACCCCTAGGCGGCATGAGATTTTTTGGGAGGTTTGTATGGCGGAAGCGGAAATCGGCGTTATCGGATTGGCTGTCATGGGCGCCAATCTGGCGCTCAACATTGCGGATAACGGCTACCATGTTGCCGTCTACAACCGGACCGCATCGCGCACAGATGCGTTCGCGGCGTCTGCCGGTGCGCTTTCCGACCGCGTCACTGCCTGCGCCACGCTGGAAGACTTCGTTGCCGCCATCCGTCCGCCGCGCCCGGTGATCATCATGGTCAAGGCCGGCGAGCCCGTCGACCAGCAGATCGCGGCGCTGAAACCGCTGCTCGACGCCAATGACATTATCATCGATGCGGGCAATGCCAATTTCCGCGACACCATGCGCCGCTTCACCGATCTCGAGGGCTCCGGCCTGACCTTCATCGGCATGGGGGTTTCGGGCGGCGAGGAAGGGGCCCGCCACGGCCCGTCAATCATGGTCGGCGGCGCCGAGGAAGCCTGGCGCCGGGTCGAGCCGGTCCTGACAGCGATTTCGGCAAAATACCAAGGCGAGCCCTGTGCGGCCTGGCTCGGAGAAAACGGCGCGGGACATTTCGTCAAGACGATCCACAACGGCATCGAGTATGCCGACATGCAGATGATCGCGGAAGTCTACGGTGTCATGCGCGATCATCTTTCCATGGATGCGGCGTCGATCGCATCGGTGTTTTCTGCCTGGTCGAAGGGTCCGCTCGATTCGTACCTGATCGACATCACCGCGGAGGTGCTCAAGGTAGAGGATGCGGCAAGCGGACGGCCGATCGTCGATATCATCGTCGATGCCGCCGGCCAGAAAGGCACCGGCCGCTGGTCGGTGATCGAAAGCCAGATGATGGGCGTTCCGGCAACGGCGATCGAGGCGGCCGTGGCTGCGCGCAGCCTGTCGGCGATGCGCGAACAAAGAGCAACGGCCGAGGCGCGTTTCGGCATTCCGGCTGCACAGGACCGGCGCGATGCGCAACAGGTGATCGGCGATCTCGAAAAGGCGCTGCTCGCCGGCAAGGTTGCAGCCTACGCCCAGGGCTTTGCCGTGATGGCGGCCGCTTCGCAGGAGTTCGGCTGGAACCTCCCGATGGCGACCATCGCCCGGATCTGGCGAGCGGGCTGCATCATCCGGTCGACCTTCCTTGACGAAATTGCCACGGCCTTCAACGAGAACCCGGATGTGCCCAACCTGGCGCTGACGCCGGCGTTTTCGAAAATCATCGAGGAGACCGACCAAAGCCTGCGGCGGGTGGTGGCAGACGCGGCGCTCAACGGGCTGCCGGTTCCCGCTCTTGCCAGCGCGCTTGGCTATTTCGACACCTACCGGCGTGCACGCGGCACCGCCAACCTCATTCAGGCGCAGCGTGATTTCTTCGGAGCACACGGATTTGCGCGGCTCGATGCCGAGGGCGAGCATCACGGACCCTGGGGCGGCTAGAGCCATCTCGGCAAAAGCGGGAACCGGTTTTGCGTCCGGAATTGCGCCACAATACGGAAATGGCGCATGGTGGCCGCTCGGTTCTCGCCAAAACGTTCTATCGTCCGGCTGACGCGTTTCAGGTGTGCTTGCGTTCGATCGCGGCGATGCCCGCTTCGAGCTGATCGATGCCGGATTGCCCCAGTGCTTCCACCAACTTGGCCTCATAGCTGTGGGCGAGGGTGACCAGATCCCGGTAGTGCGTGCGGCCTTCGCGGGTGAGTTCGATGTGCTCGATCCGGCGGTCGATGTCATCGACCTGACGTGTGATCCAGTTGCGCTCCTCGAGCGCACGGATGGCGCGGCTGACCTTGGTCTTGTGCATTGAGGAATGGGCGCCGATCTCGGTGGCGGTGATCCGGTCGAACTGGCCGATGGTCGCCAGGGTTCGCCATTCCGGCCGGGTCAGCCCGTGGCGCTCGCGGTAAAGCGTGGCGAACTGGCGGCTGATGATCTCGGCTGCCCGGGCGAGCCGGTAGGGAAGAAAGCCTTCCAGCGCCAGCCGGTTGGCGTCGCCGGTTTGTGCAGTCTGTCTTTCAGGCGGGTTCATATCCTGTATCACTCCTGCGATGGTTGCGTTTGTAACTGTTCTGAAGCGTCGCATAGCCCGAAAGTTCCGCGGGTGCAATTGCGACCCGGATGCGCTTGGTCTAGTTCAGTGGCAACCAAACCGTTGGCAGTCTCAGCGGCGACAACCGAGCAGGCGACAGGGAGAGAACATGGAACGCAGCCAGATCAACGAGATTTTGCAGGAAAGCGACCGCTTCATACGCTCTCTTGGCTATGTCATGCCCCCCTTTGCCTATTGGAGCCCGGATGAGCTGCGGAACCGCACCGGATCAGATGCGCCTGCCATTCGCGACAACCGGCTTGGCTGGGATATTACCGATTACGGGCAGGGCTGCTTCGATGACCTCGGCCTGTTCCTGTTCACCGTCCGCAACGGGTCCGCGACCGATCTCGCCGAGGGCAGGGGGATGCTCTATGCCGAAAAGATCATGATTTCGCGAAAAGACCAGCTGTCGCCGATGCACAGGCACAACATCAAGGCCGAGGACATCATCAACCGGGGTGGCGGCAAGCTGGTGCTGGAGCTGTTTGCCTCGACGGAGGATGGATCCATTGACCCTTCGGCTGATGTTTCGGTGCTGACCGACGGGATCGAGCGCAAGTTGTCCGCAGGCGGACTGCTCAAGCTCGAGCCGGGCGAAAGCGTGACACTGATGCCAGGTGTCTGGCACGCGTTCTGGGGAGAGGGCAGCGATGTGCTGATCGGGGAGGTCTCGACCGTCAATGACGATCTGACCGACAATGTGTTCCGGGAACCGATCGGGCGTTTCTCGACGATCATCGAGGACGAGAAGCCAAGACATCTGCTGGTTTCGGACTATGACACCTGGCTTTAGCGAGACAGCCGGCGGGGCCTTGCAAGCAATCTCCGGTTAAAGCCCCTTCATATGTGACACCAGCCGGTACCCCGCATGGCACCGGCTGGCGTCCTGGAAAAACCGCGCTTCCAATCCGGACCCCGCCCCAGGGTGGATGAGCTGCGGTTCTCCGTCCGGATTACACGTCTATATTGTCAAACAGTCCCAGACGGCCGGCCTTTGCCAGTCCGGCGAGGCGGTTGGGAACACGCAGCTTCAGCATGACGACGTTGAGCACCGAAGCCACTTCGCCAGCGGTCAATTCAAGCTCCGCACCAATTTCCTGGTCGGACTGTCCCTGGGCGCAACCCCGCAGACAATGCAGCTCAGTTCCCGTCAAGGGCAGAAACCCAAGGTCGTTTCCGAATTTCATGCGTGTTTCCCTCCATGGGCGGGCCAACGGTTGTGTGGATCAATAAAATCGCGGCGAAACGTGAAGTTCGCCGCGACAACCACCAGCTGATATTTGGTATGGGAAGCTTATGCCTCGTTTTTCACCGGGACGCATTCACGCCACACGCCAAAAGTGTTACGTGAATCAGATCACGTAATCTCGAAACTAAGTTGAATTATCAGCGCGCCTCGCGCCCGCGCAAATTTTCCTTGCGATACTGGCTCGGAGTCATGCCGAACCAGCGGATTGCGGACCGGGTAAAGGCGGCGGGAGCGGAAAAGCCCAATTTGTAGCTAATGCTGGACAGTGTGAGCGTGGTTTCCGACAGCAGCCGTTCCGCCATCTCCTTGCGGCATTCATCGATGATTGCCTGCATGCTGGTGCCGGCGTCGGTCAGGCGTCGCTGCAAGGTGCGCGGGCTCATCCCCAGACGCTCGGCTTCACTGGCCAGCGTCGGGGTGTTGTCGGCCAGGTTTTCCGCCACTTGGAGCTTGATGGCGACGACCGGATCAGCGATGTCGGTCCTGCTGGCTTGCATCGCATCCATCTGCATCGACATGATCTCGAACAGCCGCGGGTCGGCGTCGGGATTGTTGCGGCCAAGAAATTCCGCCGGAATGATCATGGCGTTGACGGGCGCGTTGAAGCTGACATTCTGAGTTAGTAACTGTTTGTGATAATTTGTATTAATCGGCTTCTTGCGTTCAAGCTCGAGCTTCACCCGGTTGATGTCGTCGCCAAGGAAAACGCGCAACAGATTGAAGCCCTGGACCAGCCCCATGTCGACATACTGGTCACGGTGTAAAATCAGCGGGGAGTAGGTCCATTCAAAATGTGCCGCACGGGCGCCGATTTCCAGGGTGCAGATCCGGGTCTCGCTGACCTTGCTCATGTTGCGCCCGAAAAACATCAGGAAGTCACGCACGGTTGGCGCATTCATCAAACCGTATCCGAAAGGCCCGGATGAGCCCTTTTCGAAACCCGCGACCGATTTCAGGCCAAAAGTGTCATCACCTGCTATCAGGGCGAGCGCTTCCATGTAACGGCACAACCTGTCCAGGCTGATGCGCTCGTTGAAATTGGTAAAACGTTGCGGGTCGAGACCGCACGCGCGGGCGATCGGGTCGACATCGAGGCCCAGTCCCGCGGCGTAGCGACTGATGCCGGAGGCCAGTCCGGCGGCAACTTCAAAATGATCTGCGAGAGTCCTAATCATGAAATTGGCGCCCAGGGTGAAGAGATTGGCGCTTGAAGTAAACGCCAGAGATGCATCGCTGTCGAGTTCAAAGCTATGCTGGTTTCAATAACCGTGTTGAACTTGGCATAATTTTGATGACAACCCATATCGCACCGTCTGATTTCCTGCTTCCTGCAAGAGTTCATTCGCGGATCGATGCCTTTTACGCTCTCTGGCGCGAAAATTGCCGCGGCGGCTTGCCGGAAGCTGCGCAGTTTAATCTCACCTTGCTCAGCTCCACCTACCCGCTACTGGCGCGGATCGGCATGGATGCGGCGGGCAAGACGCTGATGTGGCGTGACGTGGCCCATGCCGGGCACTGGCCCTTCAAGACACCGGTCAAGGGCCGCCCGGTGCTGCAGTCGGTGCCTGTAGCAAGCATCAAGCGGGTCGTCGCTGCATTCCAGCAGACGCTTTCGAGCGGTATCCCGGATTATTACGAGGCCACTTCCTGGAGCAATGACGGGCAGACAGTCTCGATGGCCCGCATAGCCGTGCCAGTAAGTGGAAAGTCGGGGCGGGAGCTGCTTGCCTATTGGGAAGTTCTTTAGCCTTGGGGCTTCGGCTAAGGCAACCGGCGTGATGTCATTTGCCCTGGGTGTCGTGATGCGTCGGGCAGTGAAGCAATGACCTGTGAATTAACGACATCTAGCGCGCCTGCAGTATGAAGCGGACTGAACGTATCGCCCCTACGCCCTTGCTCCCTTGCGGCAATTGCCGCCCCCTGGAAACGGCGCTGGCCCCGAAAATTATTTTAAGCCTATAGTATCTAGCCCGTTCCATGGTATGAAGAAGCAAATGGCCCGGTTCCGCCTTGAGAAGGGTGGAGGCTTGCCTGTCTGGATCAAATTGGAGTTTTGCAATGTCCGTATCTCCTGCCGCTTCGGCCAAATCACCGAAATCGTCCTTTCAGTGGGATGATCCGTTCCTGATCAACGATCAGCTGACAGAGGAAGAGCGGATGATCGCAGACGCGGCTCAGGCTTTTGCCGCCGACAAGCTGATGCCGCGGGTGACGGATGCCTATCTCGACGAAGTCACTGACCGCGAGATTTTTTCAGAGATGGGCCAGGCCGGACTGCTCGGCGTTACCGTGCCGGAACAGTATGGCGGCGCGGAAGCGGGCTACGTCTCCTACGGGCTGGTGGCCCGCGAGGTTGAGCGGATCGATTCGGGCTACCGCTCGATGATGAGCGTACAGTCGTCGCTGGTGATGTACCCGATCCAGGCCTATGGCAGCGAGGAGCAGCGGCAGAAATATTTGCCAAAGCTGGCAAGCGGCGAATGGGTCGGCTGTTTCGGCCTGACCGAGCCGGATGCCGGTTCCGATCCGGGCGGCATGAAAACCCGCGCCAGGAAGACCGATGGCGGCTATGTGCTCAACGGCTCCAAGATGTGGATCTCGAACGCGCCGATCGCCGACGTCTTCGTGGTCTGGGCCAAGTCGGAAGCGCATGACAACCAGATCCGCGGTTTTGTGCTCGAAAAGGGCATGAAGGGCCTGTCAGCGCCGAAGATTGGCGGCAAGCTTTCGCTGCGCGCCTCGATCACCGGCGAAATCGTCATGGACAATGTCGAGGTCGGCGAAGAGGCGCTGTTGCCGAACGTGTCGGGCCTCAAGGGTCCGTTCGGCTGCCTCAACCGGGCCCGTTACGGTATTTCCTGGGGTGCGATGGGGGCGGCTGAAGACTGCTGGCACCGGGCAAGGCAGTATGGCCTGGACCGGCACCAGTTCGGCAAGCCGCTGGCCGGCATGCAGCTTTTCCAGAAAAAGCTCGCCGACATGCAGACCGAAATCGCCCTTGGGCTTCAGGGCTCGCTGCGCGTCGGACGGTTGATGGACGAGGGCCGCTTTGCTCCGGAAATGATCTCCATCGTCAAGCGTAACAATTGCGGCAAGGCGCTCGATATCGCACGGATGGCCCGTGACATGCACGGCGGCAACGGCATCCAGGCCGAGTACCATGTCATGCGCCACGCCCAGAACCTTGAAACCGTCAACACCTATGAGGGCACGCACGACGTGCACGCGCTGATCCTCGGCCGGGCACAGACCGGCCTTCAGGCATTTTTCTGAGCGACCCAGCCCGGTCGCGAAAGAATCCAGGGCGGGCCAGGCGGTCCGCCTTTTTCGTGTGCAGTGCCTGTCACTCCCGCAAGCCATCGCTTTGTGCGGCGATGCGCAGAGCCCGGGTTGATCAGGCCTCCAGCAGCCCTTCCATGATCCGGTCCTTGATTTCCAGTTTGTCGACGAAATGGAAATTGGCGGCATCGACAGCGGACATTCGTCCAGCCGTGTCGAACCCGGATGAGATGTAGATCAGATTGGCGTCACCGACATGGGCGGAGACGATCGGATAGGTCTCGTGGGCACCGTTGTAGGGAGGCAGATAACTGTCGACAAAGACGACATCGAAACTTCGGCTTTGAAGCAGGTCGATGCCATCCTTGATGTTGTCGACATAGGTCAGGCCAAAGTCGGTGTCATAACGGCGTGTCAGGAATATGTGCATCAGTTTCTCTTCCATGACGTCGTCATCAATCAGCAGGATATTCTTCATTCGACCAGTTCTCCTTCCTGGACAAGCTGGTAAGCTGGAATACTGATACGGAACCTCGTTCCCAGCGGGTGCGCGGCCTCGACCGTGATCTTCCAGCCGAGCTGACGGATCGCCTTGTCGACAATCGCCAGCCCCATGCCCGTACCCTTCACGTATCTTTCGGGTTGAAGCTGAGAGAATGGCTGGAAGATCCTGTCCCGGAATGCCGGGTCTATCCCGATGCCGTTGTCTTCGATTGTGTAGTCAAAGCCCCGATGTGTGGCTGCCGTGTCGATTGACAGCTTGAGCCTGCGATCAGACGGGGTGTATTTGATCGCGTTGCCGATCAGGTTCTGCAGAATTTGCAACACCAAATTCGGATCTGCCATGACGACGATATCGGGCATGTCGACGGCAACTTCGCCGTCACGTTCGCGGATCGCGAGTTCGTGTGTTTCAAGCGCGCGCCTGGTCTCCTGTCTCAAGGAGAGCGGACGGATGTCGGGCTTGCTCTGATCCATCGCTGAATGATTTAGAATATCGCGGACGAGATTGCGTGCCCGGCTGGCAGACTGCTTGATCGTGGTCAGATAGAATTTGAGCTCCGGTCCCCCTGAGGCCTCTTCCTCGATGGCGAGTTCGGAGAAGGACACCATCTTGCGCAGGGGTTCCTGCAGGTCGTGCGAAGCGAGATGGGCATATTGAGAGAGGCTGGTATTGACCTGCTCAAGGGCTTCGGCCTTTTCGCGCAATTCCCTCGTACGTGCCTGAATGCGCGCATCGAGTTCGAACTTGGCGCGCTCGAGTTCGGCATAGGCCTGGCGCTGCCCGTTGATTGACAATGCCAGGGCGTCATTCTTCAGCTTTAGCGTTGAGGCGCTCGGCATCTTCAGAGCCGAGGGCATCAGCATCCAGGCGGTGAGTGCGGTCAGGCCGGAAACGACAGCGGTACCGGCCTTGAGTACGCCTTCGAAGCCGTAGATCGGTTGCCACAGCGTGACCAGGCCGACCAGGTGGGTGAGGCCGCAAGCCAGGATGAAGGCGGAAAACAGCAGCGCGATGCGACTATGAACCAGGTCTGGCCGCTTGTAGTGAAGAAAGATGAGGGCTGTGGGGATGATGAAAAAGGAGGCAAAAATCAGGAAATCGGAAATGGCGTGAAGGGCTATGAGATCAGCGCGCCAGGTCATGCAATAGCCATGCGCAAGGAATGAGTTGGTCTGGAAATACTGCAGTATCATTTCCGGCATCCGGTACCTCAGTTTCACTCTGGTATGGCGAGCAATTCCCTTTGCATGGCCTGCATGTCTGCAATCGTCTCCGGCTTGGCGAATGCACCATTGGCGCCGTATGACAATGCCTGTCTTCGCGTTTTGATGTTGGCGGTCGTGCTGACGATATAGATCGGTACGCGGGCGAGGTGGTTCATTTCGCGAAGCCGCCGAAGCAGCTCCATGCCGTCGATGCCGGGCATGTTGATGTCGAGACTTATGCAGTCCGGCAGATCGGTATCGTGTTTCTCAACGGTGGAGAAGTAATCGAACGCATCCTGGCCGTTGTAAAATGCGCTGACCCTGAAGCGCATCGCCGTTTTGCTTTCGAGCCGCTTCAACGAAGTCGACATAAGGAAGATGTCGTCCTTGTCGTCGTCAACGATGCAAATATGTCTGTCTGACATTCTACTTCTGCGATTAATTAGCGACTCGTAAAATGAAGCTACATAAATGCAAACAATAATCAAGCCGTAAAAATCATGGGGTTGTCTTCCTGTCTTAAAGTATATGCTGCAACCGGTTGTCGGCTTTTGATTTAGATGCTGCTGGCTACTTTCTGGCCGTTATTGCATCTGACCGGTCTGCTCGCGCGCCCAGGTCTGCACTCGCGTGGCAGTCGAGAAATTTGCGGGTACGGCGGTTTCGCCGGTGAGGTGGACCTCGGACAGAAAGCCTGTTGCGGGCGTTCCGTCTTTACCGCCGGGCTTGCGCGCGTCAGCTGTATCATCCTGCGACGCCGTCGAGCCGGATACGGGTCAGTCCTCCGTCAGGCCATCCATGGCCCAGCCGACGGTGAAGCCGTGCAGGATCGTCGACATCAGGATGACGAGGCCAATGAGTGACCAGAGCTGTGCCTCGTTGATGAACTCCATGTGGCTGCCCGCGTAGCACAGGTAATAGATCGAGCCGATGCCGCGCACGCCGTAGACCGAAATTACCATCCTGCTTTGGCTGTCCAGTCCGGTTCCCGACAGGGCGAGCCACCCCGACAGGGGACGGACGACGAGGATCAGCGCGGCAGCGACGACAAGGTGCGGCCACGTCAAGTCCATGAACAGCATCGGCAGCACGCTGCCCAGGGCGAGAAGAAGCAGCGCGGTCAGGGCATGCTCGATGGATTCGGAAAAATCGTGCAGCTTTCGGTGAAAAGGGTGATCTTCCTCGATCCGCCGCAATGTCAGCCCGAGCACCGCCACGGCAATGAAGCCATAGCCCTCGATCAGCTCGGTCGAGCCGTAACAAAGCAGCACACCCGCGAGCGCGATGACACCCGATCCGGTGTCGGCGAGCACGGAGCCTCTGGGAACCGAGAAAAGAATGAAGCCCAGGGCGCGGCCGCCGAGCCAGCCCATGCCGACGCCGAGCGCGATACGGTAGACGATATCGCGCAGGATCCAGTCCAATGCCCAGACGCCGGGATTGAGTCCTTCCGCTGCCACGATCAGGCCGAGATAAACGAAGGGAAAGGCCAGCCCGTCATTCAGCCCCGCTTCGGTGGTCAGGGTGAAACGAACCGGGTGTTCCGACCCCTCATGCGGTGGACCGACCTGAACATCCGCCGCCAGCACCGGGTCCGTCGGCGCCAGCACCGCGCCCAGCAGGATGGCGCCAGCCACTGTCAGCCCGGCCACACCGATACCCAGCAGGGCCACGGCCAGGATGGTCAGCGGCATGGCGAAAAGCAGCATGCGGAAGGTGGCTTTCCAGCGGTTCCACGGTCGCAAGCTGTCGATACGCATTCCAGCACCGAACAGCGCGACGATGACCGTCAGCTCGCTCACCAGTTCCCAGACCAGCGGCGTTTGGCGCGGATCGGGCACGGGAGGCAGACCGGGCACCAGCAAGGCGGCCGCCGCGCCAAACAGGATCACAAGCGGCGCCGCCGCTGGTTCGCGCCGGGACACCAGCCGCGGCAGCCAGCGGGCAAGGATGACGACCATGCCGATGACTGCTAGGGCGATGTGATAGGAATTGAAAGCGAAGAAGGGTTCGTGCTGCACAATCGTGTCCCCGGCCTGTCTGGCACTCCATGTGTTACAACGAAAAGGCCGGGCCGAACAGTTGCAATGGCCTCGGAATGCCCACACACCGAATGTGACTTCGGTCACACAAACGTGTCTTGAATCTGTTGCGGTGCAACATTAGATCTTGGGCAGGATATTTCGGGAGGAATGACCTTAGGAGGTCGATGATGCTCTTGAAGTTTCTGTTCAAACCAAGTGACCCGCAATTTGCCGTTGGCGATGATATCAAACTGAGATATCTCGGCCCGGCAGACGCCGATGCTTTTCGCACCCACATTCACGAGCTTCATTTCGAGGATTTCCGCGACCGCTTCAACGGTCTGGTTTCAGATTACTGGCTCGACAGATATATCGAACGCTCGCTGAACGAGGCCATCGTCATCGGCGCCTTCGCTGATGAACGGCTGGTGGCCGTGGCGGAGCTGCACACCGGTGAGCGTATCGCGCCGGGTCAGGGCGAATCGGCCTTCTCCGTTGCTTCCGATTGGCGCCACAAGGGCCTGGGCACGATCTTGCTAAAGGTGTTGTTGCGGGCCGCATCTGAGAACGAGGTGTCGACGATCATCGTCGAGACCGGCTCGCAGAACCATGCCATGAAGGCGCTTGCGCGCAGGTTCGGTGCCAGGATGCAGTTCGCCGGCGAGCAGTCGATCGGCCGCATCAATGTCGCCGAAGGGCTGCGGCTTGCCGCCCGCAAACCCGAAAACCGCAACATTGCGTCAGTGCCATACCCTGTCGCCGAAGCACCCCAGGTTTCGACACCGCTCATATAATGCAGTGATTCAACTGCGTCGCAGCTTGAGTCCGGTTCTGCGTTCAAGTCCCTGTTTTGGTGCGGAAAAACGAGTCTGCGCAGTGGGGCCGATGCGGCGTTGGTGCTGGGGCGCGAGATCTGTATAGTCAGGGGATCGCAACCGGCGGGGCCGACCCTGCCGCAACCCGGAGGACTTCCATGACCGACAAAAAAGCCACCGAGGACCTGGTTTCCATGTTCATGAATTTCGGCAAGGAAATGAAGCTTCCCTCGCCGGATCTGGAGGTGCTGGTCGAGCGGCACAGGAAGAACCTGCAGGCGCTCGACACTGCCGCCAAGACGGCCGGATCCGGCGCCACGGAAATCGCCACCCGCCAGCGCGAGATGGTTCAGGAAGCGCTCAGCGAAATCTCCGCGATGGCGGAAAGCATGAAGACGAACGCCACCGATCCGCAGGCGATGATGACGGCGCAGACCGAGTTCGCCAAGCGCTCCTTCGAAACCGCGATCAGGAATACCAGCGAGCTCGCCGGGCTGGCGCAGAAATCCTCGACCGACGCCTTCAAGGTGCTGCAGCAGAACATGCAGGAGACACTCGAGGAATCCCGCAAGATGATGATGGGCCAGACCAGGAAATAGGGCTTCTGCTATCAGCGATTGGAACGGGCCGGTGCATCGCGTCACCGGCCCGTTGCCGTTTCGGTGGGTCGCACCGCCATCAGTCTTCTGCGACAGCTCCGCCGGATCGGGCGAACGGCTCTGCCCGGCTTGCGCGACGGGTGCGTGGGCGCATAGGGTGCGGCAGTTTTTGAATAGGATAAGGGAGTGAACATGCGCATTGTGACCGGAGACGATATCAGGCGGGTCTGTTCCTGGCCGTTTGCGGTGGAGGCGCTGCGCGCAGGGCATATGATGCCTCCGGCGGATCTGAGGGATTCCCTGGTGGAAAATGCCGGGCGCAAGATGCTTGTGCGCACGGCCTGGATCCCCGGTCTGGCGTCGGGCGTCAAGGCGGTTACGATCTATCCCGACAACCCGTCGCTGACGCCGCCGAGGCCGTCGGTGCAGGGGCAGGTGCTGCTGTTTGACGAGGCGCAGGGCCATGTGGTGGCCGTGCTCGAGGGTGTCGATCTGACTGCCTGGAAGACGGCCGGCGATTCCGCGCTTGGGGCGTCCTGCCTGGCGCGGCCGGATGTGAAGACCATGCTGATGATCGGCGCCGGATCGATGGCGCGGCCGCTGATCGATGCGCACCGTGCGGTGCGGCCTTCGCTGGATCAGGTGCTGGTCTGGAACCGGGGGCAGGCCCGCGCCGAAGCGTTGAGGCAGTCGCTCGCTGAAGACGGCATTGCCGCCGAAATCGTCACCGATCTCGACGCCGCCGTCGGGCGCGCCGATCTGATCTCGTCGGCCACCATGTCGACCGAGCCGCTGATCAGGGGAGCCGCCCTGAAGCCCGGCACCCATGTTGATCTGGTCGGGGCCTACACGCCTGCCATGCGCGAGGCCGACGATGCTGCACTGACCCGCGGGCGGCTGTTCGTTGACAGCTTTGCCACCACCATCGGCCACATCGGTGAATTGATGATCCCGATGCAAACAGGCGTGATTGCCAGGGAGGACATCGAGGGCGACATGCATGACCTCGTGCAGGGGCGCTCGGGCCGTCAGACCCCGGACGAGATCACCGTGTTCAAGAATGGCGGTGGCGCTCATCTCGACGTGATGATCGCGCACGCGGTTTATCAGGCGCTGAAGGGTCGCTAGGTCCTGTGGACAGCTCGTGTTGCGGTGCTGGTTGCTGGTCGGGCCTGCATCATTTCAAAGCGTTACAGCGGCCTTGGCGCCTCCAATTTACGCGCGGCGTGTCGGCTTGACACTCCGCGGCACCGGACTCGCGCAAGCTGCGCCTCCTATCAAACAATCTGCTCGCACCCGCAAGTCTTCCGCCGGGCCGGATGATGAGCCGCCTCATTGTACCAGAGGGCCAGGTCAAATGTTTGTCGGTCGTTTGTCGGGGGCGAGAACACAGCATTTGGTTAACCATTGATGGCCATATCTTTGGCCATGGAAACCAGGATTTGGTCTCAATATGGCGATGTTCAGATATTACGCAGCCAACGAAAAGGTACCCGCTTCCGTCCCCGCTAAGGCACTCCACACTAATTTTCTCAGGACCGGACGGATTGCGCGGTCGGAGGAATGGCTCGAGGAAGAGCGGCGGTTTCTGACCCATGAAGAAGTCGCGGCGCGGACCGGCGCCCGGCTCGAGAACGCTGGCAAGAAGACACATCAGCGGCTCAACAGGTTCCACACCGACATCCGCTTCCCCAAGATCATCTTTCACAAGACGCTGGCTGCCGCCCCGCATCTCGGCTACGTCCATGTCACGGCGTCAAGGTCCGATTTTGCCGATCACAAGGATATCACTTGGGGGTTCTACATCGCCAATTTCACCGCCGAGATCAGTCCCGACTTTGCTCCTGACCAAGCCACCGGCACCACCGCGGAGGAAACGGCGGGCAGCATCGCCGACGGGCATTTCTTTCACCGGGTCAAGCCCGGCTATTCACGGATGTATTTTGCCGTGGCGATGAAGAGCGAGCTCGACGGCGAAAAGCGCCGCCAGGTGATCAACCGCGAGATCCGCAACAACGGTGTGCTGTTCCGCACCGCCGACCCGAAGACGGCGCTCAAGAATGTGCTGATGCTGGGTGCGAGAACCGCTGAGCTGCGCAAGATCGTCGAAGCGATCGGGTAACGCCTGCGTGTTGACCGGCGGTATTTCTGTTCTTTTGTGAGTCTGCGCGCGGGCGTCCGGTGACGCGACCGGTATCAGTACGCGCCGAACTGCCCGTAGGCCTGAGTATCCCGGCATTATTGTGCTTGCTGCAGATCCGTATCGGCGCCTTTCAAGATGCCGGCTGGTGCCTGTTGTCTGCGAAAAGTCAATGAACAGTTCTGGCAAGTTGACCTTGTTCCAGAATTTAGAGAAAACTTAAGTAGTAAATGTACTCGTGCGTTGTTTGCAACCGATTCGGCGGGAGCCTCAGATGGGGTGTCCAACAAACCTCTACGATATGCTTATTCCATCTCCTGCAGATGAGAAGAACTCCGGTGCTCTGGAAGTTTTTCAGACCATATTGCTGGAGCGTGCCCTGCCGAAAGCACTGACCGTCTACGCAATCACCATCGAAGCCGGTGACAGGCCCGGCGCCCGGGTTGTTTGCGAGACTTACAGATCCAATCAGCTGCAGCAAAGAAACTGGGCGGAGTTCCCCTCGGTTGATGCTGCCGTGGTCGAGGCAGGCCGGCTGACTCACAACAAGATGCGCAATGGGTTTCATTATCGCCTGGGGGCTGTGGAGACGGAATTCGTGACGTCGGGGCTGCCGGGATAGCTTAAGGCCATCAGGCCATGGTCCGGGACAGAAAACCGGGCAAGTCTTCTTGGGGCAGGAAACTGCTGTTTGTGCACTGCGCATGCATATCTGCTCCTTGCGGTTAAGCCGATCGCCGCGCAATTCATCAATACTCAACTCCTGGCTTTGGTCGCCATTTCCGCATGTGGTGAAACTATCCTGGGCCAGCCAGGGCGGCCGAGGCCAAAATCCGCAGCGCAATGTGCGCCCCCTCATTCGCATCGAACGATTGCATCCGAAGCATCTGAGAGTATTAAATATTCTGTAACGCGCTATATTTGCTGAGAAATGTCTAGTATATATCAAGTTTACTATATCTCTATGTAATAGATGTAGTGCATTAATAGTACAATAATGATAATTGTAAGATTAACTAAATTTTAATATCAGGAGTGTCAAAACTGGCGAATTAAAACAATGCTGTGTGCCACTTAAGCTGGCTTGTTGAGGCGTTCAGTGACATTTGATCTCGCTGTAGAGACGGATTTTGAGTTCCAGAGTTCAGAATACCGCGATTTGTTTGCCTGCTCCGATGCGACCGGCTTTCAGTCTCCGACGTGGCTGAGTTGCTTCTATTCCATCCTGGCTCCTGCCCATCCCGTTCAGCCGTGGATCGTCACCTTCCGCCAGAAAGGCCGGCTGGAAGGGCTTGTTGCGCTGATCAAGCGACGGAGAGCCGGTATCGTATTGCTGGAATCCACCGATCTTGGGGTGAGCGATTACGCCGCGCCGGTCCTGTCACCAGGGCTCGATGAGCAGTTGCGTGCCGACCGTGATCTTCAGGACGCGGTTCGACAGGCATTGGGGGCTTATGATGTCCTGCGCATTCGCCCTTGCCGCCGCGAGCACATTGGCGCCTGGCAATCACTGACCGGCACATCTCCGCAGCCACTCGGCTTTTCGGCACACAGTGTCGACTTGCAGCCCCCGTTCGAAGATTGGCGGGTTCGGAAAATGGACCCGAAAACGGCAAGCATGGTGGCGCGGAAAGGCCGCCGCTGGAGAAACCAGCACGAGGTCTCAGTTGACCGGCTGGACGATCCAGATGCAATTGTGCGGGCGATCGACGAGTTGTCACGTTTGCGCAAGGGACGTTTCGACGGCGATCCGATCCAGCAGGAACAGGTAAAATCGTTTTATGCTCAGGCTGCCGTTCAGGGTGCCAGGTCGGGTGAAGCTGAGACCTGGCTGATAACCTCGGATGGGAGCGTTGCCAGCATCCTGTTTGGCCTGACCCACAATGGCCGCTTCCTGTATCTGCTGATTGGCGCTGACTATGAGGCGCACGGACGACACTCCCCGGGGCTGCAACTGTATGAAGGCGTGATCGAGGACTGGATGCAGCGAGGCGGCACCAATTTCGATTTCACCATCGGCGATGAGCCATTCAAGCAGCAATATGGAACCCGAGCCGAACAGATGTCGCTATTTTCACATACGCGGACCTTGAAGGGCAGACTGGCGCGGAAATTTTTGCGAAATCGGCTGGTTAGGTAGCTCATGACGAATAGACCGGAGTTTCTGCAGAATTCGATCATCATCGCTGCGCATCCTGATGACGAGATGCTGTGGTTTGGCGCTGTCTTGCATCAGGTGGACAAGGTCTTGCTGGTTTTTGAGGATTTTTGGCCGGACCCGAGCATTGGAGCCGTCAGATCAAAAGCGCTGTCAAATTTTCCCAGGCCGAATGTTTCCTCACTCAAGATTCCGGAAGCCGCGACCTATGGCTGCGCGGATTGGCAGAACCCGAAACTCAGCCCCTACGGCATCGAACTACGATCTGTGACCGAATTGCGCGACTTGAAACAGACGCTCCTGCGGGCGGTCGGGAAGGGGAGCCCGGCCAGCAAACGCATTCGCTCCACCTACCGCGATAACTTTGAACGACTGGTCAGGGAACTGCGCCCGCAGCTGTCGCCCGAGACGAATGTCTTCACGCACAACCCCTGGGGTGAATATGGTCACGAAGACCATGTCCAGGTCTTCCGGGCGGTGGATTTTCTGCGCAAGGAGATTGGCTTCAAATTGTGGATCTCGAACTACTGTTCAGAGCGCGCATTGCCCCTGGCGACCACCTATTTCGATGACCGGGAGAAGGATGCTGTGCATCTGCCCGTGAACAAGCCTTTCTGTGAGGAGGTCGCACAGGTGTATCGTGATGCCGGCTGCTGGACCTGGTCGGACACCTGGAAATGGTTCGACTACGAGTTTTACATGCAGGCTCCGACAGAACAGTCCAACCCGAAAACGCAGGGCAAATTATTCCCCCTCAACATGTTCAACATCGAGCCCGTCTAATTCCCGCATCCCAAACAGCTGACCCGCCGGGCCGCAATCGCGTTGATCAGCTGCAATGACCTGTCCGGAGAGGACGTCCGGGGTCCACCCAATTCCGGCAACCGGTGGAAAAATCCGTTCCAGCATCGCCGCATTCCCGCACTTTCCTTAAAAATCCACCCGATTTTATCCCCGCCTTCCGCTTCCATGCCAGACTCGGCCTGCTCCCGCTGCCGGATGGATCGCGAACGTTTCGATGCAGGTGGGAGGGAATGCCCTCTGAACCGGTGCGCAAACGTCAGCGTGCCGGGCAGGGGGAGGCGGTGGCCAGTGTGGTTCCGCTGGCAGCGTCTTCCATCGGGAAGCCGCATGCCAGCCACCGGGCCAGGCTCCGGCTCCTTACGTCCGTGACAGGCGGGCGGGAGCGGGACCAAGGGTCCGGGCCTGTGGCGGACATGGTCGCGAAGGTGATCAGGGTCCGTGCCGGGACCGTGCCGAAAGCAGCTCCCGCGGCCCGTCCAGGCCGCGGCCGGGGCAACCCGGGTGAGAGGGCCCTGAAGAGGGGCGGGCGGGAACGCCGACCTCCGCGTGTTTGCAAGGCTTCCGCCTGTCGGATGGGGACGCCATCCGGCGAATTCCGGGCCGCGCGCGCGAGCAGCGTCACCCCACCATCAATTACCTTACCTGAGGCACTGCCCGCGCGCGGCCCTCCGGACCAGACTTTCCCCTCACACCCCGGCGGCACTGTCGCGCGGCAAGGGTTGGTGTTGTCTGGACAGGGAGAAGGCTCACGCTTGCTCATCTTCGGCCCTTGAGACGAGGATCCATGCCGGGCCCATCCACGAGCAACGCTATCGATAGCCTCGACGGGATAGATCCTCGGGCCAGCGCCCGGGATGACGAAGGAGAGGGGAGGGCACGGAAGGGCGGAACCTGTTTGTTTTCAGGCATTGGCCGACAGCCCCGTAACATCGCAACTTACTGCGCGTCGAAATCGAGCACCAGCCTGTCGGTCTCCGGACGCGCCTGGCAGGAGAGCGTAAAGCCCGCTTCGATTTCCCAGGGTTCGAGCGAGAAGTTCTCGTCCATTTTGGCCGTCCCCTCGACGATCCTGCAGCGGCAGGTGCAACACATGCCGCCGGCGCAGGAATAGGGCAGGTCGAGGCCGGCCTTGGTTGCGGCTGAGAGCACCGTGTCCTGGCTCGCGTCGACTTCGATGGTGCGGCGGGCGCCGTCGAGGATGATCTCGACCGAGGCGCCGTGCTTTGCGCCGCTGGCGTCGCCATTCACCATCGCGCCGTTGGGTTTGGCGGGCGCCGGCTTTGCCCCGGGGGCGGGGGTGAAGAGTTCGAACTTGATGCGCTCTTCGGCAACGCCCAGCGTGGCGAGCGCCGTCGAGGCCGAGCGGATCATCGGCTCGGGGCCGCAGATATAGATGGCGTCGGCCGATTTCGGATCGATGACGCGCAGTTCCGCCAGGGTTTCGAGCTTTTCGGCATCGAGCCTGCCGTTCATGATCTCGACGTCCTGTGTCTCCTCGTCCATCACATGCAGCAGCGTGAAGCGCGTGGTGTAACGGTCCTTCAGATCATTGAGATCGTCGCGGAACATGACGCTTGCCGAATTGCGGTTGGCGTAGAGCAGGGTGACGGTCGAATCCGGCTCGCCGGCGAGCACCGACTTGGCGATCGACAGGCAGGGCGTAATGCCGGAGCCGGCAGCAAGCAGCAGGTAGTCGTGCTGGCCACCGATCTCGGCCGTAAACCGGCCCTGCGGCGGCATCACCTCGATGCGGTCGCCCTGCTTCAGCGACTGGGCGAAACTCGAGAAGCGGCCATCCGCGATCCGCTTGACGCCGACGGTGCGGCGGTCTTTCTCACTCAGCGCCGAGCAGATCGAGTAGGAACGGCGCATGTCCTCGCCACCGATGTCGGCGCGCAGCGTGAGGTACTGGCCGGGCAGGAAGGCAAAGGCGTCGCGGCTGTCTTCGGGAATGGCAAAACTGATGGCGACGGCGTCCGGGGTCTCCTTGCGGACAGCGGCGATTTCGAGCGTGTGAAAGCGGGGGGCAGCCATCGGTCAGGTCCTCAGATGCACTTGAAATAGTCAAACGGTTCGGCGCAGGCGTCGCAGCGGTAATGCGCCTTGCAGGCGGTGGAGCCGAATTCGGAAACCTTGGTGGTCCGGGCCGAGCCGCAGCGCGGGCAGGCGACAGCGTCTTCGGCAAAGAAGGCGCGGCGTCCGCCGGACACGCCGACCGGCGGGGCGATGCCATAGGCGCGCAGCTTCTCGCGGCCCTCGTCGGTGATCCAGTCCGTGGTCCAAGCCGGCGTGATGACGCGTTCGATTGTCGAGTCGATTCCGGCGCTTAACAAGGCTGTCTCGACCGCCATCTCAATGGCGATCACCGCAGGGCAGCCGGAATAGGTCGGCGTCAGCCTGACCACGATCCGGCCCGTTTTGTCGCGGCTCACCGAGCGCAGAATACCGAGATCGGCAACGGTGACGCAGGGCAATTCCGGATCGGGTACGGCGCTTGCCACCTCGAGTGCGCGGGCGAGCTCGAAGTCGGCAACTTCCTTGCTTTCGCCCCGGCTTTTGGTCGGCGTCGTGGTCACCGTGATTACCACGTCTGGCCCGGATAGGCGCGCTGCATGAATTGCAGTTCGGCCAGCAGATGGCCCATGTCCTCGCCGTGAATGCCGTCGCGGCCGCCCTTCTGCATGGTGCGGATTTCCGGCAGCTCAAGCTTTGCGGCGCGGAACACGGTGGCGATGGTCTCGTCCCATTCGTCGCGCAGACTCTCGGGATCGGGCAGCAGGCCCGCAGCGATCGCCTGTTGCCGCGCGGGCGAGACCATGAACAGCTCGCCGGTATAGCGGTGCAGCTCATTGACGGCGTCGGCCATGCGGGCCGCACTTTCCTCGGTGCCGTCGCCCATGCGGATCACCCATTCGCCGGAATGGCGCAAATGATAGCTCATCTCCTTGTCGGCCTTGGCGGCAATGCCGCGCAGGGTCTCGTCGGAAGAGGTCTGGACAGTGGCGTGCCAGAACGGCTGCATGAAGGCAGCGAAATAGAGCTGGCGCAGCATGGTGTGAGCGAAATCGCGGTTGTCGCGCTCGACCAGCAGGCAGTTCACATAGTCGCGCTCGCGGCGCAGGAAGGCGAAATCATCCTCCGTTCGGCCCTTGCCCTCGAGCGCGCCGGCATGGGCGTAGAGTGCACGGGCCTGGCCAAGCAGGTCGAGCCCCATGTTGGCCAGCGCCAGCTCTTCCTCGAGCATCGGCGCATGACCGCACCATTCCGACAGCCGGTGGCCGAGGATCAGGCCGTCATCGGCGATCTCGAGAATGGCGCGCAGGACGGCGTCTTCAGCGCTTGCAACCGCGGCAGCCATCACATGTGCCCCACTTCATCGGGAATGTCGTAGAAGGTCGGATGGCGGTAGATCTTGTCGTCGGCAGGTTCGAAATTCGGCTCCGCAAAGGATGGATCGGAAGCGGCGATGTCCGACGAGCGGACCACCCAGATCGAGTTGCCTTCGCCGCGGCGCGTGTAGACGTCGCGGGCTGACTGCAGCGCAAGGGCGGAATCCGCTGCATGCAGCGAACCGACATGGCGGTGATGCAACCCGTTGCGCGGACGGATGAAGACTTCCCAGAGGGGGGTGAGGTCGTGCTTGTCGGTCATTCGGCGGCCTCCTGGGCAATCGGTTTCATGTCAGCGCGCTTCCTTGCATGGGCAAGCGCTGCTTCGCGCACCCAGGCACCCTCGTCCCAGGCCTTGTTGCGGGCGCGCAACCGGTCGCGGTTCATCTGGCCGTCGCCCTTGATCACGGCCTTGAACTCGGCCCAGTCGATCTCGCCATGATCGTAGGCCTGTGTCTTTTCGTTCCACCTGAGGTCCGGATCGGGTATGGTAAGGCCGAGATATTCTGCTTGCGGTACGGTCGCTGTGATGAATTTCTGCCTCAGCTCGTCATTGGAGAAGCGCTTGATCTTCCACATCATCGACTGGTCGGAATTGGTGCTTTCGCTGTCGGAAGGGCCGAACATCATCAGCGACGGCCACCACCAGCGGTTCAACGCATCCTGGGCCATTTCCTTCTGCTCTTCCGAGCCTTTGGCCAGCGTCATCATGATCTCGTAGCCCTGGCGCTGGTGGAAGCTTTCTTCCTTGCAGACGCGGATCATGGCGCGGGCATAGGGACCGTAGGAACAGCGGCAGAGCGGGATCTGGTTCATGATCGCAGCCCCGTCGACCAGCCATCCGATGGCGCCGATGTCGGCCCATGTCGGTGTCGGGTAATTGAAGATCGAGGAATATTTCGCCTTGCCGGAGAGCAGCTCCTCGGTCATCTGCTCGCGGCTGACCCCAAGGGTCTCAGCAGCGGAATAGAGGTAGAGCCCATGGCCGCCTTCGTCCTGCACCTTGGCCAGAAGCGCGATCTTGCGTCTGAGCGACGGCGCGCGGGTGATCCAGTTGCCTTCGGGCAGCATGCCGACGATCTCCGAATGCGCGTGCTGGCCAATCTGGCGCACCAGGGTTCGGCGATAGCCTTCGGGCATCGGGTCGTTGGGTTCGATCTTTTCCTCGCGGTCGACCCGCGCCTGGAAGGCTTTGAGAAATTCTTCCGATTCGGTGGTGCTTGAATCCGCACCGATCAGGCCCTGGCTGTACATATCGGCATCCTCCGCTGTGAAAGATATTATATGTTACAAGCATAAAAGATGTCAATATAAACGTGTAACACATTGTCTGCGGACGGCATCCAACGTCAGGCCGGGCGGAAGCGGCAGGCAAGGCGTGGATCTGCCGGTGGCAGCGGGCCTGACGGGGTGGTGGCATTGGCATCAAGCCAGGCTTCGGAGGCCCCGAGCAATCGAGCGTAGATGGCAGCGATCAGGGACCGTGTTTCCGGCTCGGGATCGTTCGCGTCGACGAGATCAGCGGGCACAGCCAGAACCCGCAAGGCGACGCGGCGCCATTCATGGATCATCAGGCATCTGAGCGCCATGGCGTCTTCGGGCGAGAGCGGCTCATTGGCTTCAAGCGACCTGCTGACCGGTGCATAGGCCTGCCGCAAGGCTTCCATTTCGCTTTCCTGCCGTGCCAGCGCGATCTGGTCGCGCATGGCTCTGCCGGGGGCAAGCGTTTGCGTTTCGGCCAGCGTCGCGCCGGGCAGGCGCAGGGCTGCCGGCAGCTCCGAGCCCGGGGCGAAACACAATATGACCTGCGGCGCGATCTGCAGCGCGCCCGATGTCTCAAGCGCTTGCAACGAGGTGTCAGGCAAGGGGCCGGGGGCGATGAGCAGTGATCTGGGACTGTTGGACGGAAGCAGCGACGAGGCGGCATAAATCCGGCGTTCGGCAGCGAGAACGGTTTCCTCGACGTCGCCGGAAAGCCGGTAGAAACTGTTGCGGCCTTCGCGCGTGCGCTCGATCCAGCCTTCTGCGGAAAGCCGCGAGATGGCGGTGCGGACAGCGCCCGCGCCAATGCCGAGCCGCTGCATCACGCTCTGCACCGTTCCGGCAGAGACCACGCCGCCGCGCGGGCCGATGGCATCGCCGAAAAAACTGACAATCAACGACCAGGCCGAAAGCCGCTGCGCGGCTTGCAGCGCGGTCAGGCGCTCGGCGATGATCTCGGCAATTGGATCAGGGTTTGACATCGGAAAGAGGCAATAGCCGGTTTGCAGGCGGACGGGAAGTGGAAGCGGATGTCGGTCGCACAGGCCTGACCCGGCGCTGCGGTCAGTCCCGTCGGTGATCTGCGGGGTCTGGTGACGAGAGCCGCCAGGCTTTGAAACTGTGCTCAGATCTGATTGTGAAGGCCCGTTCATTCCGCTGCCAGGCAATCGCGCCGGAGCGATCTCGGTGTGCCGTTCTAAAACAGCTCGATCTGTGGCACACTGATCGCCTTGGCATTGTCGGCCATGCGGGAGGTATCCGTGGTGCGACTTGGCGTTCTTGGCGGACTTGGTCTGCTTCTGCACACAGCCACCGCTGCTCACAGCGAGACGGTGGATCTGTTGCTCTGCCTCGCCGCGGACGTTTCCGAAAGTGTCACCCCGGGCGAGTATGAGTTGCAAAGGCAGGGCCACGCATCGGCGATTGAAGATCCGGAGGTCGTCAATCTGATCCGGTCGGGCCTGCATGGAAGGATTGCCGTTACCTATGTCGAATGGGCTGATCAGCAGCAACAACATGCCGGGGTGGACTGGCATGTGGTGGAGGGGATAGCGTCAGCGCGGGAGGTCGCGTCAAAGATCAGGCGTTCGCCCTTGCCGCCCTGGATCGGCCGCAGTGTCAGAAACACCTCGATCAGTGAAGTGGTGCACTACTGCATGCGGCAGTTTCGGTCCGCGCCGGTGGCGTCTCGGCGGATGGTTATCGACATCTCGTCGGACGGCACCAACAATGTGGGCGCGCGGATCGATGCGGTTCGCGATTTGGCGGTGAGCCAAGGTGTGGTGATCAATGCGCTGGCGATCGAAGATTCGCTGGCGCCATTTCCCGATGGCACGCACACGCGGCCGATCGGTGGCCTGGTTGACTACTTCGAGACCAACGTCGTTGGCGGGTCCGGATCTTTTGTTCAGGTCGCCAAGGGCTATGCGTCCTTCGGAGAGATGATCCGAAAGAAGTTCATTCTGGAGCTTGCGAGCCTGAACTGAAGTGGCCGACGGACCAGCAGAAAAGATGCAGCCGGTCTGCCTCTCCCGCCTCATTGCCGTGTGAACACCACGCCAAGATTGTTTGCCGGCAGTTCGGTAACCGACGTGAGGGAGAGTCCTGACTGGTTGGCAAGGCTTGCTATTTCTTCGAGCTGGCGGATGCCCCATTCCGGGTTGCGGGCGCGCAGACTGGCGTCGAACTCGGCGTTGCTGGCAACAAGCGGCTGGCCCTCGCGCCGGTAAGGGCCATAGAGGACGAGCGAACCACCGCCGGGCAGCAATTGACCCGCATGCCTGAGCAGGCCCCGGGTGGCGGGCCAGGGGCTGATATGGATCATGTTGATGGCGATCATTGCATCGGCCTGGCTGATCGGCCAGGTCTCCGATGTTGCGTCCAGATCCAGGGGGCGCAGAACATTGCTGAGCTTCTCCGCTGTGACCCAAGCATCAACGGAAGCGCGGGCGTCCGGCGCGGGGTCGGAGGGCTGCCACTTCAGATTGGGGAACCGTCGAGCGAAATGAATGACATGCTCGCCGGAACCGCTGGCGATCTCGAGCACGGTTCCGTTCGCAGGCAGAACGTGAGCCAGTAGATCTGCGATCGGTTCGCGGTTGCGAAGTGCAGAGGGGCTGGAAAATCTCGGGTCCTGGGATGGCATGGCTGTCCTTGCAAGGCGGCGATGGTCCGGGGGCGTCGCGCGATTGTGCAATCACCATATCTATACCACGCACGGCCTAGACGCACCCGCAAGTGTGATCCTAACTGCCTCGTCTGTACGGAATTCCGCAATGAGAGCTGAGCGACGCCGGGAGAGCGTATTGAGAGCCAGCCCTTCATGTCGCGGGGATGCGGCGCAGGCGCCGACATCCCCGTGATGAACGCGGTCAGGCGGACTGCATGTCCAGGGCTTGACCATCGAGGCGGCCGGTGGTGGCGGCTTCCGCCAGCAGATATGCCACGTCGGCGCGCGAGGCCTTTGCTGTCTTGTCGACATCTTCGCCGAGCACGACCGCTTCGCTGCGGCCGTCATTGCTAAGAGCTACCGGGCGCAGGATTGCGTAGGTGAGGCCCGAGGCCTTGAGGTGCTCGTCGGCCTCATGCTTGGCCTTGAGATAGTGAGCCAGATCGCCTTCCGGGTTAGACTGATCCGCGCCGACGGAGCTGAGCATGACGAAGCGGCTCACACCGGCCTCAGCAGCCAGGTCGACCAGGCGTTTGGCGCCGTCGCGGTCGACCTTTTCGGTCATGTCCGCGCCTGTCGAACCACCGGAGCCTGCGGCGAAGACAACAACGTCGATGCCATCGCAGACGCCGGGCTTAAGATCGGTCAGGTCGCCATGTCTCAACTCGACGGCCTCGGGCAGGTCACTGGTGTCGGAGCTCTCGCGCACCAGTGCTGTCGCGGTGTGCCCCTGCTCGACGAGATCTTTTACAAGCAGGGTTCCGGTCTGGCCGGTCGCGCCGGCAATCAGAATGTTCATCATCGTTTCCTTTCATAGATGCTGGAACATGCCTGCAGAAACAGAATCCGCCACGCGTCCCAACGTTATGTTTTTACTGTCTTTCGGACACATCCGGTTCCCCGGCTGTCGCGGCTTCAACTAACCGGGCGGGGCCATCGGGCCTGCTGCTTCGGTGGCGGCGATGTAGCCGGGCTGGCTCTGCAGTTCCTGCCAGTAATCGGAAATGTCCGGGTGGTCTTGCAGCAGGCCGAGCATGTCGAGCAGCGCCAGAAGATAGGAGATCTGGATGTCCGCCAGTGTCAGTTGGGTGCCGAACAGCATCGGTCCATCGCCCAGTTCGCGGGTGATGTAGGCGAGCTGCTTGTCAAGTTCAGTCTGGGCCTGTTCGGGGATCTCCCGGCCCTGGAAGCCCGACATGATGGCCTTCAGGGCCACCGGAGCAAAGGACGATTCGACATAGTCGAAAAGCGCTTCGTGACGCCAGTAGTCCCAGGTCCCGGGCTGCGGACGATGACTATGATCATCATATTTGGCCACCAGATAGCGAAGAATCGTCGCCGATTCCGCAATCATCTCTCCGTTGTCTTCAATTACCGGAGATTTGCCCAGCGGATGAACATTGGACAGGGCCTCGGGCGCGCGAAATTCCTCGGTACGGTCATAGTCCACCCGCTCGCAGGGTTGCCCGAGATCCTCGAGCAGCCAGAGCACGCGGGTGGCGCGGGAGTATTTGAGAGCGTGCAGCTTGATCATGGCAGGAAGATCGCCTTGGTGTTGACGAACTCCTTCATGCCGAAGCCGCCATGTTCGCGGCCGTAACCGGAATCCTTGACGCCACCGAACGGCATGTTGGGATCGGCTGCACCAAAGGAGTTGATGCGGATCATGCCGGTGTCGAAGTGATCGCGGGCCAGCTTGAGCGCACGATCCTCGTCCTTCGAGAAGATGCCGCCACCCAGCCCGTAGCGGCTTTCATTGGCAATCCGCATCGCGTCTTCGTCATCCTTGGCGCGGATGATTGATGCCACCGGGCCGAAGATCTCGTCGTCATAGGCAGGCATGCCGGGCTTGAGATCGGCAAGTACCGTGGCCGGGTAAAAGGCGCCGGTGCGGTCGGGAGCTTCGCCGCCGCACAGGATCTTCGCACCCTTGGAAACGCTCTCTTCGACCTGGTCTTTGACGGTGTCGAACTGGTCCTTGCTCGACAGCGGGCCTAGCTGGTTGTTGTCGTCGGTCGGGTCGCCCATCGAGATTTTCTTCATTTCGGCGACAAAGGCATCGACAAACGCGTCGTAGACCTTGTCGGTGACGATGAAGCGCTTGGCCGAGACGCAGGTTTCGCCATTGTTGTAGAGCCGACCCATGACCGAGAATTTAACCGCGGTTTCAATGTCGGCATCCTCGAGCACCAGATAGGCGTCGTTGGAGCCAAGCTCGAGCACAGTCTTCTTCAGTGCTTTCGAGGCCTCGGCGCCGATGTGGCGGCCTGCGCCGTCGCTGCCGGTCATGGTGACGCCGCGGACCTTCGGATGGGCGATCAGCTTGTCGGAGGTGTCGTGGTCGATCAGCACAACCTGGAACAGGTCTTCCGGCAGTCCGGCCTCGATGCACAATTCCCGCAAGCGCAGGCCCGACCCGGTGCAGATGCTCGCGTGCTTGAGCACGCACCCGTTGCCCGCCATCAGGTTGGCGGCCAGCACGCGGACGGGCTGGTAGATCGGGAAGTTCCAGGGCTGGATCGAGTAGATCACGCCAATCGGCTGGTAGCTGACAACACCACGCTTGCCGTTCTCGCCGTGGGTGCGTTCCTCGTCGGCCAGTGCCTCCGGGCCCATCTTGGCGGTGTACTCGAAAATTGCGGCGCAGATCTCGACTTCGGTATGCCCGTCCTTCAACAGTTTGCCGGTTTCCCGGGTCATCAAGGCAGCGAGCTCATCCGCGTTTTCGCGCAGCTTGTCTGCGATCTTGTTGAGGTAGGGCGCGCGCTCCTTGTGCGAAAGCTTGCGCCATTCAAGGAAAGCCTGATGGCTCGCCTCCACACGCTCGAACGCCTCTGCCTCCGACATCAGGTCGTAGGTTTCGAGTTCTTCGTAGGTGGCCGGATTGATGGTGGTGATCTTGGACATGCCAACTCCTTTAAGGGGATTTGCACGACCAACGAACGCGGCTGGGTTTAGTTCCGCAGCGGAGACTTGACGATGCGAGGGAAAGCTCACCGGTGTCTCTGTGAAGATTGGGAAGGCCGGGCTTTGCGAATCTGTCGACGAAGCTGGTTCGGGCGCATTCGTGGCCATCACTCGCCACTGCAAGCCAGCGGCAGTGCTGGTCAGTGAGGTGGCTGCAGAGTCAGCGAAACAACACCTTGGCAATCTGCCGAGAGCTACAGCTCCGCCCTGTGCTCGCGCCAGATGATGAACACGCCGCTGGCAATGATCACCGCGGCACCGGCAAAGGTGAGCGCGTCGGGAATATCGGTCCAGAAGATCCAGCCGAGCAGCGTGGCCCAGAGAATTGCGGTGTAGTCGAGCGGGGCGACGACGACGGCCGGGGCAAGGCGGAAAGCCTGGGTCATCAGGGTCATGCCTGCGGTGCCGAAGACAGCCACCGCGGCGAAGAGCCAGAGATGCTCGGGCTGTATCGGGATCCATACGAAGGGGACAATGAACAGGCTCAGCGCCGCGCCGGTGGCTGTCATGTAGAGCAGCAGCGTCCAAACGCTCTCGCGGCTGTCCACCCAGCGGGCAGAGAGCATCAGCACCGCATAGACAAACGCGGTGGCGACCGGCAGCAGCGAAATCGTCTGGAAGGCCGAGGTGCCCGGGCGAACGGCAATCAGAACGCCTGCGAAGCCGATGATCACGGCTAGCCAGCGGCGCCAGCCGACAGGCTCGCGGAAGATCAGCGCGGAGAGTGCGGTGATGAACAGCGGAGCGACAAAGATCAGCGCCGTGGCTTCGGCGAGCCCCAGATGCTTGAGACTGGTGAAAAACATGATCGTGGCGGCGATCCACAAACCGCCGCGCAAGAGATGCGCGACCGGTCTGTGCGAGCGCAGCGCCGCCATGCCGCCCATCTTCCAGGCGATCAGGATCGCGAAGGGCAGGGCGATGAGATTGCGCAGGAACTGGATCTGAACGGGAGAGTAGATGTCAGTCAGCGCCTTTGCCAGCGCGTCATTGACACAGAGGCTCGCCACGCCGACACACATCATGATGATGCCGATGCGGGTCTGGGTCCGTGGTTTTACAGGTGCCTGCAGCAAAATGGGTCCCCGCTGAAGAATTGCGGAGTGAACCTAGCAGGTTTTACCGTGCTGTCAGCACCCGGCATGAGGCCAGGGCTTATCCTTTGCCCACGGATTGAGGACCGCCTCAATTGGACGGCAGCGGCAGCGCCAGACGGCAGGAGAAGGTGGGGTCCAGTTCGGTTGTTACCTTGCCGCGCCATTTGGATTCAACCAGTTGACGCATCAGCTTGGCGCCGAAACCGGTGCTCGGTACCGGTGCCGCCACCTGGCGCGTGCTGTCTCTCCAAGTCAGCACGAACTCCTTCCCTCCGTCGTGATTCTCGACGGTCCAGCGCAGGTCCACCCGGCCTTGGTCAGAGGCAAAGGCGCCATATTTGCTGGAGTTGGTTGCCAGTTCGTGCAGGACCAGGCCGAGATCGAAGCACAAATCGGCAGACAGCACGATATCGCGACCGCTGATGTCTACCTGGTCGATGAACAGCTCCAGGGTCTGCGCCACAAGGTCCCTGACGCCACACTTGCTCCAGCCATTCTTGGAAATGAGGAGATTGGCTTTCGACATTTGCCCGAGCCGCTGCTCGAATTTGGACTTGGCGTCCGCAAGGTTCTCTGAATTGCGCGCGGTCTGGCTGAAGATCGAGGTGACGACCTGGAGCATGTTGCCGGAGCGATGCGCAATCTCACGCACCAACAGCGTCTGACGCTCGGCGGATTCGTGCTGGCGGTGGTAGCTGGCAATCAGATTTGCGACCGTCTGCAGGAACGCGACTTCACCTTCGTCATATTCGCGCGGTCGGGTATCATGCACGCCGATGACGCCAAAGGGCCGGGAAGTGGTGCCCGCAATGGCTACACTCATGCCGGCGCACACACCGTGGTCGCGCATCAGCTCTGAGCCCTTGAACCGCGTCTCCTTGGAAAGGTCAGGCACCACCACGGGGCCGTTGACCGACAGGGTGTAGCCGGCCTGGGATTCGAGTTCTGCGCCGACGATGGCCTTGCCGATGAGGCCCGGTTTCCAGCCGACACCGGCGGCGAGCCAGAGATGGTCGGCCTGGTCGGCGAAAGGCAGGATCTTCACCAATGGCGCTTCCAGCGCTTTTGCCACGCGCAAGGCTGTCTCGTCCATAAAGGTCTGAAAGGTGCCTTCCGCCAGCGCCAGAGCCCCGATCTCGGCAAGCGCCTTTTGCCGGGTCAGTTGCCGGGTTTTCTCCCGGGCTTCGTCGAGTTCGGCGGTGACGTCGCGTGAAATCACCAGGAATCCGGTCGGCGTGCCCTCGGCATCACTGATGAGGGACAGCATCTCGTCCCAGGTCGTCTTCTTGCCGGAGGTGGAAGCGAACTCCGCCGTGAAGCGGCCGGAACCGGCTTGCCGTGCCACATTTGCGGCGGCGAGCGCCGCTTCACGGTCGGCAGGCTGCCAGAAATCGAAATAGTTCTTGCCCAGCGCCTCGTCGGCGGAGGCCAGTTCCAGTGCGGAGCAACCACACGGGTTGATAGAGCGTAATGTGCCGTCGAGGTCGAGCAGCTTGATGCAGTCCTTGGAGTTGCGCAGGATCGACTGCGTGAGCTGATAGCTGGTATCGCGTTCGCGTTCGCTCTGGCGCTGTTCGGTGACGTCATCGATGGTGTTGATCGCACCGACGACCTGGCCGGCGTCGTCAAGAATGGGGCTGGGGGAGATGCGCACGCGCCGTTGCAGGCCATCGTGGCGCTCAACCAGTATTTCATGGCTTTCGACAGCTTTGCCGGTCTTCACGCAGATTGCCATCGGACAGTCTTCATGCGCAAGCGGCGAGCCGTCCAGGTTGCGCATTCGAAAGGATCCGCACCATTGTGCGATCCCGATCTCCGGTTCACGGCCCCACAGCGTGGCGGCGGCAGAATTGTAATAGGTGATGATACCATTGCGGTCGGTGGTGTAGACCGCCTTGGTCATGGCATCGAGCAACGGGCGAGAGGTTTCAAGGCCCGCGCGATCGAAAAGTCTGGATACGGTCGTCTGAGACATGGCCGGCAGTCCTCGTGGCGTGCCCGGCAACCCCGACGCAGGCGCCACGCAATACTGCTAATATGCATCAATGGGGCATATTAGCAATGGGCATACCTTGTCACTGCCATGTGACCGGATGGCACGTCGCGCCGGGCAATAGTTTTGCCCGCCGCGCTGGCGCCGGATTTGCGCGAATGCTCAGCCGATCAACCGGGCAAATGGGGCATGTCCGGATTGACGGGCGCCAGGATGCGTGCCGGAACCTGATTCATCAGCCGTACTGGTTCATCGTGTGCAGCTCGTATTCCGCCACGTCGTCGCCATCCTGGTTAAGCACCGCGACATGCCAGCGGACTTCGCCGTACTCATCGGTGCGGCGGGTCTTGCGCTTGACGGTGAGCTGGACCGAAATGGCATCGCCGGGCGAGACCGGCTTCATGAATTTGAGACCGTCGAGGCCGGTGTTGGCCAGCACCGGGCCGGGGTCGGGGGAGACGAAGAGACCGGCAGCAAAGGACAGAAGCAGATAGCCGTGGGCAACGCGGCCCGGGAAGAACGGGTTCGCCTTTGCCGCTTCCTCGTCCATATGGGCATAGAAGGTGTCGCCGGTGAAATAGGCGAAGGTCTCGATGTCATCCAGCGTCACCGTGCGCGGGCCGGCTTCAATGGTCTCGCCGATCTGGAGTTCATTGAAGCTGCGCGTGAAAGGATGGGCGGACGATTTCGGCTTGGCTCCGCCCTTGATCCAGGTTCCGGTAATTCCGGAGATGATATCTGGGCTGCCCTGGACGGCCGTGCGCTGCATGTAGTGCATGACGCCGCGGATGCCGCCCAGCTCTTCGCCGCCGCCGGCGCGTCCCGGCCCGCCGTGGACCATGTGCGGCAGCGGCGAGCCGTGACCGGTGGCTTCCTTTGCGCTGTCGCGGTTGTTGACATAGATGCGGCCATGGGCAGCGCCGGCGTCAAGCAACAGCGAGCGTGCCACGGCCGGATCATGGGTGATGACGGAGGCGACGAGGCTGCCCTTGCCGCGGTTCATCAACTGACCGGCATGGGTGAGATCCCGGTAGGGCATCAGGGTGGCGACCGGACCGAAAGCCTCGACCGAATGCACGGCCTGTGCTGAATCCGGATCGTCGCAGGCAAACAGCATCGGAGCGACGAAGGCGCCCTTTGCCCTGTCAGCGCCATCGACCTCGAACGTCTCCTGGTCGCCCGCTAGCTGACGGCTTTCGGCGGCAATCTGCCGGGCGTTGTCGAGCACGTCGGCCTTTTGTGCGGCCGACGCGAGTGCGCCCATGCGGGTTGTTTCGAGCGCCGGGTCGCCGATGCGGGTGTTCTCGAGCTTTTCCTTGATCGCTTCACCAACCGGGCCGATGAGTGTCTGTGGAACGATGATGCGGCGAATGGCGGTGCATTTCTGGCCGGCCTTGGCCGTCATCTCGCGCACAACTTCCTTGACCAGGATGTCGAATTCGGGACTGGCTTCGGACACGTCGGGACCGAGCACGGAAGCGTTAAGGCTGTCCTGTTCGGCAACGAAACGGACGGAGTTTTGCAGCAAATGTGGGCTCGAGCGCAGCATCAGCGCGGTTTTGGCCGAGCCCGTGAAGCCGACCACATCCTGGTAGTCGAGCCTGTCGAGCAGGTCGCCCAGGCCGCCCGAGACCAGCTGAACCGCGCCCTCGGGCAGAATGCCGCTTTCGATCATGCGGCGGACCGCTTGCTCGGTAACATGACAGGTGGCGGTGGCCGGCTTGACGATCGCCGGCATGCCAGCGAGCAGGGTGGGCGCGAGCTTCTCGAGCATGCCCCAGACCGGGAAGTTGAAGGCGTTGATGTGGACGGCGACGCCCTGAAGCGAGGTGGCGACATGTTGGCCGACGAAACTGCCATTGCGCGAGAGCATTTCCAGTTCGCCATCGATATAGATGTGGCCATCGGGCATTTCGCGGCGGCCCTTGGAAGCGTAGACCAGCATGGTGCCGATACCGCCGTCTATGTCGATCATTGCGTCCGGTTTGGTGGCGCCGGTGGTGTAGGAGAGGTGATAGAGCTCGTCCTTGTGCTTGCCGAGTTCCAGCGCCAGTGCCTTGAGCATCCGGGCACGGTCGTGGAAACTCATGGCGCGCAATGCCGGGCCGCCCTTCTTTTTGGCGAAATCGATCATGGCTTGCGTGTCGATCGACGCCCGGCCGGCAATGGCCAGCGGCTTTCCGGTGACTGCACTGGCAATGGGGCGGCCGCCCTCATCGGCAGCCAGCCACTGGCCGGCGAGATAGCTGTGTACGTTGATCAGGCCCATGTCTCTCTCCCTTTTGGCGATAAACCGCCGTCAGCCGTATGCCCTGTTCGCGAAAGGAAGGGCGGCTATCCCTTGAATGTATCTGAAGCCTTCCACGAGCCGGGGCTCTGTGTCTCGATGGCCGCGAAGGCTTCGCGCATCCGCTCGATCCCTGTCTCGTCGGCCCAGAACATCGGTCCGCCGAGATGTTTTGGAAAACCATAGCCTTCGGTCCAGACAATATCGACAGCTGTGTCGCTGGTGGCGATGCCTTCTTCGACGATCAGGTTGGCCTCGTTGACGATGGCCGCCATGATGCGGACGATGATTTCGTCGGGGGCAAATGTCTCTTGCGCGGTGCCGTGCTCCGTGCGCCAGGCCGTGACGATCGCCTCGATTTCGGGATCGGGCTGGCCGGTGCCGCCGGTGTGATCGTACCAGCCCTTTTTCATCGGGCTGCCGCGGCCCTGCCGGCCCATCGCGCACAGCCTGTCGGCGATATCGACATAGCGGCCGGGCCAGGTGCCGGCCGCAAGCTGGCGCTTGCGGTTGGCCCAGCTGATCTGCAACCCCGTCAGATCCTGCAATTCGTAGGGACCCATCGGCATGCCAAGCTTGCGCATGGCCTTGTCGACATCATAGGGCGAGGCGCCATCGGCGACCATATAGTCGGCCTGGCGGCGATAGGCGGAGAGAATCCGGTTGCCGATAAAGCCGTCGCAGACGCCGGTTTCGACAGGTATCTTGCCGAGACCGCGGGCGAAGGCGAAGGCCGTCGCCATGGTCTGGTCGGCGGTGACCGATGTTCCGATAACTTCGACCAGCTTCATGATGTTGGCGGGCGAGAAGAAATGCAGGCCGAGGAAACGGCCTGGTCCCGGCATGCCTTCCGAAATCATGTTGGGATCGAGATAGGAGGTGTTGGTGGCGATCAGCGCGGTTTCCGACATGACATCAGAGAGCTGCTTGAACACCGCGCGTTTGACGTCCGGATCCTCGAAGACGGCTTCGATGGCGATGTCGGCATCGGCTGCTGCGTCGTAATCGACACCTGCGGCGAAGGCGCTGCGACGGGCCTCGGCCCTGGCTTCCGTGATGCGGCCGGAGGCAAGATCCTTGGAGATGATGGCTTCGACGCGGCTGCGTCCGGCATTGGCACTTTCAGCATCGCGTTCGAGCAGCGTGACGCGGTGACCGGCAGCCAGACAGGCGGCTGCGATGCCTGCACCCATCAGGCCGCCGCCGACGATGGCAACGTGTCTGATGTCAGCGGGCTCGAAGGCTTTCAGCCGCTCCGGCCTTGTGACCGAACGGCTGGCAAAAAACAACCGGCGCAGGGCGCGCGACTGGGCGCTCTGGCGCAGATCAAGATGGGTCTGGCGCTCGATCTGGCTGCCCTCGCCGAATGGCAGAGTTGCGGCCAGCGCCGTGGTTTCAAGCGCGATCATCGGGGCGTCGGCGCCCTTGGCGGATTTCGTGATCTCGGCCTTGAGCGCGGTGAGATCGGCGTTGTCGACCGACCGTTCCGAGATGTGGGCGGGACGTGCCGGCAGGGCGGTCCGGAACGCGGTGAGGGCGTCCATCGGATCGCCCGAAAAGATGCGGTCAAGCCCGCCAAAATCTTCGAATGTCTTGGCATTGACCGGCTTGCCGTTCGCTGCCATGCGGGCGGCGCGCTCAAGCCCGATGACGCGGGGCAGGCGCTGGGTGCCGCCGGCGCCGGGGATCAGGCCGAGATTGACTTCCGGGAGGCCGAATTTTGTCTTTTCGTCGGCAATGCGCCAGGCGCAGGCCAGCGCCAGTTCCAGCCCGCCGCCGAGCACGGTGCCGTGCATGACGGCAATGAAGGGCGTTTCGCTCGCCTCGATGGCGTTGAGCACGTCCGGCAGATGCGGCAGCGGCGGCGGCCCGGCGAATTCGGAGATATCGCCGCCAGCGACAAAGGCGCGGCCAGCGCAGACAATTGCTGCAGTCTTGCACCCGGCTTCGTTGACCTGGCTGACGGCTTCCATCAGGCCTTTTCTGACGCTGACGGAAAGCGGGTTGACCGGCGGATTGTCGATCGTGACCAGGGCGTGACCGTCGCTGATCGCGACCTCGACCACCCTTGTGTCCGGACCTGAAGGCGAGGCGGCGGATGGGGTGGTCATGCTGTCGGCTCCTGCGTCAATTGTGCGAAGTTTTAGGTTTGAAATATCGATTGATTATTAATTGACCAACCGGTCGGCTTATGCAACCTTATTTTTCAGGAGGACCCTGGCAATGAGTGAACCGGTGAGACATTCCTGGAACGGCAGCGTGCTGGAAATCACGCTCAACCGGCCGGATCGACTGAACTCTTTCAATGAGGACATGCATGCAGCGATGGCAGCCTGCCTGGAAATGGCGCGCGACGATGACCGTTGCCGGGCGGTGCTGCTGACCGGTGCCGGGCGGGGTTTTTGCGCCGGTCAGGATCTCAGTGCGCGAGATCCGGAAACGATGTCCGGCCCGCCCGATCTCGGCGAGACGCTGATGAAGTTCTACAATCCGATGATCCGGCGGATCCGGGACCTGCCCAAGCCCGTGGTCTGCGCGGTCAATGGCGTGGCCGCGGGGGCGGGCGCAAATCTGGCGCTGGCATGCGACATCGTGCTGGTTGCGCGCAGTGCAAAATTCATCCAGTCCTTTGCGCGCGTCGGGCTCATCCCAGACGCCGGCGGGTCCTGGATGCTGCCGCGGCTGATCGGCGAGGCGCGGGCCAAGATGATCGCCATGACCGCCGAGCCGGTGCCGGCCGAAAAAGCGGCCGACTGGGGCATGATCTCAAAGGTGGTCGATGATGCCGAGCTGATGACCGAGGCGCGGGCGCTGGCCACCCGGCTGGCCGCCGGATCGACCGCAGGCCTGGGGCTGATGAAGGACCTGATCCAGTCGGCTGCGGGGCAGGACCTTGATGCGCATCTCGACATGGAAGCGGAGTATCAGCGCAAGGCCGGTGCTTCCAATGATTATGCCGAAGGCGTGCGGGCATTTCTTGAAAAACGCGAGCCGAACTTCGGCGGATCGAAATGAGTAGCGTTTCGGATCAGGAGCGTGCTGAGCGGTCGTCCGAGGCGATGCTCAAGGATGACCACACCACTAAGGGCATGGGCATGAGCATCGACGCGGTCGGACCCGGCACGGCGACGCTGTCGATGGTTGTGCGCAAGGATCATCTCAACGGGCACGGCTCCTGCCACGGCGGCGCGATCTTCACGCTGGCCGACAGCGCCTTTGCCTTTGCCTGCAACAGCCACAACAAGGTGACGGTGGCGCAGCATTGCTCGGTGACCTTTCTGGCGCCGGGACGCGAGGGCGACCGGCTGACGGCCACGGCGCGCGAGGTGGCGCTGGCCGGCCGGTCCGGGATCTACGACGTGACGGTCAATCGCGAGGACGGAACGGCCATTGCCGAGTTCCGCGGGCTGTCGCGGACGATTTCGGGCACGCATTTCGAGGAGCCGGACGCCTGAGCTGCGGGCGCCGGCAAAAGTTTGGGAGGCGGCGCGTGATCCCGATAGCGCCGCCTAAGGAGGCAGGAGGCCCCGATGCTTGATTTGACGCCCGACAGGGCAAGCCTTGATCCGATCGAGACCGCGTCGCGTGACGAGATTTCCGCGCTGCAGCTCAGCCGCATGAAATGGTCGCTGGCCCATGCCTACGAGAATGTGCCGCACACGAGGGCAGCGTTCGACGCCAAGGGCGTGCATCCGGATGATCTCAAGACGCTGGCCGACCTGTCGAAGTATCCGTTCACGACGAAGAACGATCTGAGGGACAATTATCCCTTCGGCATGTTCGCGGTGGCGCGCGAGAAGGTGGTGCGGATTCACGCCTCGTCGGGCACCACCGGCAAGCCGACAGTCGTGGGCTACACTGCGGGCGACATCGATATCTGGTCGGATCTGGTGGCGCGCTCGATCCGCGCTTCGGGCGGGCGCCCGGGTGAGATCGTGCATGTATCCTACGGCTACGGGCTGTTTACCGGCGGGCTTGGCGCGCATTACGGCGCGGAGCGGTTCGGCTGCACCGTGGTGCCGGTTTCGGGCGGCATGACCGAGCGGCAGGTGCAGCTGATCACCGATTTCAGGCCGCAGGTGATCATGGTGACGCCGTCCTACATGCTCTCGATCCTTGACGAGTTCCGCCGTCAGGGGCTGGATCCGCGCGAAAGCTCGCTCAAGGTGGGCATCTTCGGCGCCGAACCGTGGACCAATTCGATGCGCAGCGAGATCGAACAGGCCTTCGACATGCATGCGGTGGACATCTACGGGCTGTCGGAAATCATGGGGCCGGGCGTTGCCAACGAGTGCGTCGAGACCAAGGACGGGCTGCATATCTGGGAGGATCATTTCTACCCCGAGGTGATCGATCCGGTGACGGAAGAGGTGCTGCCGGATGGCGAGATCGGCGAGCTGGTGTTCACCACGCTGTCAAAAGAGGCGCTGCCGATGGTGCGCTACCGCACCCGCGACCTGACCCGGCTCCTGCCGGGGACCGCACGGTCGATGCGGCGGATGGAGAAGATCACCGGCCGCTCGGACGACATGATCATCCTGCGCGGGGTCAATGTGTTTCCGACCCAGATCGAGGAACAGATCCTAAAATGCGACGGGCTGGCACCGCATTTCCAGATCGAGCTGACTTCAAGCGGCCGGATGGACGACATGACGGTTCATGTCGAATGCACCGCGGCGAATGCGAGCGAGGAGGCGCGAACGGCATCGGGCAAGGAGCTTGCGCACCACATCAAGAGCGTGGTCGGGGTGACCGCACGTATCAACGTCGCCGAGCCCGGCAAGGTGGCGCGCTCGGAAGGCAAGGCCAAGCGCGTGGTCGACAACAGGAACCGGACCTGAGGCGATGGCCCGGACCATCGCCAAGGATCACGAGGCCAAACGAGAGGCGATCCTCAAGACCGCCGCCTTGTTCTTTGCCGAGCAGGGCTTCGACCGGGCCTCGATGGGCAAGCTGGCGGAAGCCTGTGGCGTGTCCAAGGCGCTGATCTACCATTACTATCCGTCCAAGGATGCGCTTTTGTTCGACATCCTCGACACGCATCTGACAGCTCTGGTGGAGGTGGTGGAATCCGCCGCAGCCGAGCCGCGCTCGGCCTCCGCACGATTACGGGCACTGGTCCGCGCGATCCTGATCGCCTACCGGGATTCCGACGCCGAGCACAAGGTGCAGCTTGATGCCTTGTCATCGTTACCCGAAGACAGCCAGGCGCATTTGCGCGCCTTGCAGCGGCGGCTGGTTGCCTGCATGTCCGACAGCGTGCGCGAGATCGAGCCGGAGCGGTTTTCGAGTCGGCCGGAACTGCTGGCGCCGGTGACCATGTCGGTGTTCGGCATGCTCAACTGGTTCTACCTCTGGTACAAGCCTGGCGGGCCTGTCGACCGCGACGCCTATGCCGATATCGTCGCCGACCTGGTGATTGGAGGGTTGCCGGCCGTGTGCGCGGGTGAGGCGGATCGACGGGAAGCAAACCCGGTGTGATCGTTCGCAGCCCGGCTCAACTGACGGAAATTTTCCCGGTGTGGCGCCGAAACAGGTACCAGCCGATCCATAGAGCCGCATAGAGCGCCAGGGCCGCGTAGATGGCCGGTTGCGGGCTCTCGGGCGAGCTGATCGAGCCCGCATAGGACGCGATCAGCACATAGGGCAGCGTGCTCAGGCTGTAATAGGCCAGATAGCGGACGAATGGCATTCTGGTGGCGCCTGCCATGCAGGCCGTGACTTCGGGAACGATCGGAGCCGCGCGGGACAGCATGATCATGGCCGGGCCGTTGCGCTGGAACGCCTGAGCCATCTGCAGCCGGTCGGAAGGGTTGCGCAGCAGAAATGAGGTGATCCGGTCACCCCAGACCCGGCTGATCCCGTAGCCGCAGAAAGCGGCCAGCGACATGCCGGTGAACGCGGCTGCGGCACCGGCTGGAAAACCCAGGAAAAACCCCGCCAGAATGGTGATGGTCAGCGTCGGCACGGCGACGAACAGATCGAGAAACAACAGCACAACGACCGTTCCTGCAAGCCAGAGCGGATCGACGCTTCCAGCCAGTTCGAGCCAGTGCCGGACATTCTCGACCGTCAGGATGCCGAGGATACGACCGATGAAAAAGGTAAGCGCGAAGGCTGTTGCCAGCAACAGCATGACCTTGAGGAGCGGTTTCATGCGCTCATGCCTCCTTCATGATGGTTTGAGCCAGACGGGGAGAAAGGCGTTGGATCAAGCGCAGCAGCCTGGTTTTGCCGATGTCGATGTTAGGGCGTGAGGATTGCATCCCGCGGATGATTGCGGCTGCGGCCTTCTCGGGCGGCAATTTCGCCTTGCCTCTTCCCCGGGTCATGGCCGTGTCGACCAGTGGCAGGAACACCTGTTTGACCCGAATGTTGGTGTCTTCGAGCTGGTGCGCCAGTGCTTGCGAGAAAATGTTGAGCGCGCCTTTGGTGGCGCAGTAGACGGCCGAACTCGTCTTCGGCACCAGGCCGAGGCCGGAATTGATGTTGACGATCAGGGACGGGCCGGATTGCAGCAGGCTGGGCAGCAACAGGTAGATGAGAGAGCACACGGAGGTGAAGTTGATGTCGATTTCCCGCCTGATGGTTTCATAGCGGAAATCCTCGTCGAGGAAGTGCGGCGTGTATTGCTCGGCCGCGTTGTTGATCAGGACATCGATCTTTCTTCCGCCGCGGGCGAGTTGGTCAGCGGCTGCCTCGACGCTTGCCAGATCGGCAAGGTCTGCCTCATGGATCTGCACCCCCGGAAAGGTACGCCGCAGGGTTTCCAGGCCAGTGGAGGCGCGGGCGATGGCAGAAATCCGGTTTTCGGGCTGAAGCTGCTTGAGCAGTTCAAGGCCGAGGCCGGATGCGGCTCCGGTTATGACGATGTGCTTGCCGGTAATGTTCATGGATATGGTCCATCGTGGTTGGTTGATGTCCGGTTTTCGGGCAAGCTAGGCGGGCGCATCGGTTCTGGAATTAACCCAGGTCAAAAGTCATGAAACTCGGTGAATTTGTTGCACAGAACGGCATCCCGCTTTCGAGGACGGAGGGGCAGTATGTGTTCCGGCAAGGCGAGCAGGACACATCGCTTTACTTCGTCAAGACCGGTCTGCTGAAGGCCTATTACCTGTCCGCGGATGGCAAGGAGAACATCAAGTCCTTCATCCTGCCGGGGGATCACATCGGCAGCCTGATGGCGAGCCATGCGGGCAAGCCCTGCAGCTTCAGCCTTCTCTGCCTCAGGCCGTGTGAATTGACGAAGCTGCCGTTCGCCACCCTCTACGAGGCGGTGCGAACCGATCCCGAAATCTCCGCTGCTGCCGTCGACTTCCTGCTGAACTTCGCAATGAAGAAGGAGATCCGCGAGTACGAACTTCTGTGTCTTTCGGCGGAGGAGCGCTACAGGAGGCTCATGGAAAACACGCCGGATCTGCTGAAACTCGTGACCCAGAACGAGATCGCCCGCTATCTCGGCGTCACACCGGTCGGGCTGAGCCGCATCAAGAAACGCGTGATGGCGTGAGCCGGATCATGTGCCGGGGTATGGCTGGGAGCTTAAACCGCTTGTGAGCGCGCTCTGCCGATATCGTCGCCGACCTGATGATCGTCAGATTGCCTGCGGTGTGCGCCGGTGGGATGGGCAGCTCGTAGCAAGAATGTTTGGCGAGGGCTGATGGGGCGTCACCAAGTCGAATCTCCATGCATCTTGAAAATCGTCTCGATCAAGAACGGGCGGAAGGCAGACGTTTGTTGCAATGGGTGCAGCTGAGGCTATGTGGATGTAGTGGATGCCAGCAGCAATTGAATTAGCGATCATCCTTAGCGTGGAAACGAAACTCCAAATTTACAAGACACTACTCGAAACAGCGCCGGACCGCCTCAATTCACCCGACGATTTTTCCGAGGTCTGACAAGATCGGAACGAACAAAAAAACTCGCTTTATTATAACTCAATAGATGCGGCTGTATCGGCCGAATTTCCAAATACATTCCAAGTTCCTGAGGCGTCAAAATTTTTGTTTTGAGTGAACTAAGCGGTTCTTGATTGCGGCGGCTCGCGACGGTGCGCAGCAACTTGAAATCCATCGTCAGGAAGCAGAAAAGCCCATGCCTTTCCGCTGTGGTTAAGTGCCAAGCATCTTGACTGTTACTCTCCCCCAGTAATGACACGAGGGAATGAAAGAGTGGGTCTTGCGAGCTGTTAATTCGATCTCTTTGCTGCTGAGCATAGTTTACGGGCGGCATGCCATTCAATGCGTTTCGCTCTATAACGAAGCCGTCCACCGATTCTAGCTGGATGTCGTTGAATATGCCGTAGCTGAATAACCCGTATCCGCGGAAACGTCCCAATGGCTGTCGATCAACTTCGGCTCTTAACTCAGCGGATGTACAAAGGCCAACTAGCCCAGTCCGCGCTAAATGCGCAATCCCAGGAAGAAAGCAGACATTTTGATACTCGGCACTGTCATCGTCGAATGAATGGACGGGCATCCGAGCCAAATAACCTGTCGCAATTTCGGTCCCGCCCCACTTCTTCGGACCGGTAGAAACCCAACTGCTTTCGTGGGTTACGCCATGCCCAAGCACAGTGCTGTCTACGAGAATTCTTATTCTTCCGTCCTTCCGCAGCCTAAAACGGGCTTTTTGGGTCGACAAGTGAACCATTCCTTCAACGATCTTTGGAAGGTACTTGAAGCGAATATGCTCCCTAATTTTGCACCAACGCTGTTGGATTGTTAGCATCGTGGTTCCTTTCGCTGCGTTTGCGCAAATGGCTGCTTCAGGATTGTGCTGCAGCTAATGTTTACTGATCCCTTACTCCTCAATTCTCGCTTGCCAGGTTTCGATGAGAAATAGGGCCATGGACCCAGCCAGGTTAACCGTCAAAGCGGCATGACGCGGCTTAAATGGAACTCGCGAGCGCCCCCCAGCATGGGCATCACCACCCTTGTTGCGCAGAGAGCCGATACTCTGAACGACGCTCTGGCAGTTTCCCAAAATCGTTTTGAACACTTCTTCCTGGTGCTGCGATGGTGCGAGCTTCAATACCTTTGCGGCTTCACTGTGAAGTTTCGGAACATTCCACTTTGCCTCCCACTTTGCGCCGCTGTCTTCGATGATGTGTTTGCAGACCTCTTCAAGTAGCGTACTTGCGGCTGTAACAGCACCGTCCGGGTCCGTTGCTCGCCTGTCCAGAGCCTTCGCCCAAAAGGCTTGGATAGCAGGAGCATCATAGCCATCAAGACCATCTGTGATTGTGACATCTGCCGCACCGCCGCCTGATTCTAGGAAGGTCAATAGTGGCATGAAAGACTCGGTAACGTGGCCTCGGCGTATGGCCCAGGAACCTGAGCCGCTCGCAACGCTTGATAACGCTGACTGCACCGAAGCGGCATCATTTGAGAAACGCACAAAGTTCGGCAAAAGCCGTTTGCTTGCCGGGTTCTCCATTAGCCTTCTTCTGGCCAACTTGTACTCAGACTCCGAACCACCCTGGGTCGTCAGGCCAATAATGTTATTCCTTAGGAACAACGCGCATTCAAAAAGGTCGTCAGGAATTTCTGGTTCACCGAAATCACCATAGGACATCTGCTTTCTCCGTAAAAAAGGCTGCCCAAATGTGATCCCAGTAGCGAACTACTTGCAAGGTCTCAAACGTTTGACCTTTCTGGACACCGGACATTCGAGGAAAGTGGGGCATCCAGCAGGTAAGGGTTCAGAGCGGAATTTCGCCTGCCTTTTATGCGACAATTAACTAGCTGAAACAACGCGGTGCGAAAAACCGTTGCAAAAACCTTCCATTTCGCAACATGCCAGCTTCCACTGGGGCGCGTACCTGCCCTTCGTTGCAGTTTGATCCAACGGCAGCATTGGGCCGAAACTGCCTGTTCCGATTGCATTCAACCTTACACCCTTTGGTCCTGACCGGGCATTGGCCCTGTATAGAGTGCCCGCGGGCGGATGAGCTGGTCCGTGCCGCGCTGTTCGAGTGCGTGGGCTATCCAGCCGGTGGACCGGCCGATGGCAAAGATCAGAAAGGCTGCGCCTTCAGGCAGGTCGAGATGGCGTCTGAGGGCGACCAGGGCGAAGTCGATCGAAGGCTCGGCCCCGGTCAGCTGTTTGACCGCCGCGGCAAAGCGGGCTGTCTCGGGAGAATCCGGCAGGATGGCGCCGAGCAATGTCTTTGCGCGAATGTCTCCCTCCGGATAGAGCGGATGGCCGAAGCCGGGAATATCCTCTCCGGCCTCCAGTCTCTGCCTAAGCGCTGGCGCCGGATCGTTGAGATCAAGGCTGCTCCAGAGACGTTCGACGCGGGTGGTCATGGCGCCGTGCTTGACGCCGCCGAGAGCTGCAAGGGCCGCAATGACAGCCGCTTTCAACGACGCGCCGGTCGAAGCCACACAACGGGCCGTGAAGCTCGACGCATTGAGTTCGTGGTCGGCGCAAAGCACCAGGGCCTGGCGGATCAGATCCGCGTTTGTGTCATCTACGCCCCAGGCCTCCGCCAGTTGCTGGTGGACCGGAGCGGAAGCGGGCGCCTGACGCAGGGCCGCGGCGGCAAGAATGCGGACCAGATCGCCGCAGCCGCGTGCCAGCAGGGTGGGATCGCCCTGCCAGGCGGCGGTGGCCTCGTCGCGGGCAGCGACCGCAAGCAGGGGGAGCAGGGTCTCGCTTGAGGGTGCCAGTTCCGCCTGGTGCAGAAGGCCGGCATAGGCCTTGAGGTATTCAGGCGCCCGGCGCGGAAAGGCGTCTGCCGCCGGGGTTTGCCACAGCAATCCGGCGACTTCTTCCAGGGTGCTGGTTCGGGCGAGCGTCACCGTATTCTGCCCCCGGTACCAGCACTGGCCCTGGTCGATCAGCGTCAATCCGGATTCAAGCACCGGCATGCCCCAGTCGAGCGTGGCCCTGGCAACCTCCTTCGGTTTGCGGCCGCGCCGGCGGCTCTGGGCAAGCTGATCGACAGCCGCGGCCAGATAGCGGCTCTCCCGCGGATCATTGCCGGGCACGGCCTTTATCAGGCCGCGGCTGACATAGGCGTAAAGCGTCTGCCGCGAGATGCCGAGGCGTTGTGCCGCCTGTTTGGCGTCGATGTAGTCCGCCATGCCAATCCTCATGGTTGATTAATATAATCAATATTGACGATATCCGGATGCTCGGCTGTTGTGAAGCTCTAACGGCAAGGGAGTCTCGCATCATGAATGACAACAGCGGAGAGAAACTGGCGGCGCAGCGCATGACGGCGGAGCTTTGGCGGGCGCTGGACGGGGCGCCTGAGATGCCCGGTGGGCTGGAGATGGCTGGTGAAGGCTCGCTGCCGTCGGTCTTTGCGGTGAGTGATTTTGCGGCGTCTGCAATAGCCACTGCCGGGTTGGCGCTCGCCGAATGGAGCGTATTGCATGGGGATGCGGCGCCGGCGATCCGTGTGGACCGGCGGCTGGCGTCGTTGTGGTTCGGCTTCTCCGTGGCTCCGCAAGGCTGGCCATTGCCTCCGGTATGGGATGCCATCGCCGGAGACTACCGAAGCTCGGACGGGTGGATCAGGCTGCACACCAATGCGCCGCACCATCGTGCGGCTGCGCTTTCAGTGCTCGGCGTTGCGGCTGAGCGTGACGTTGTGGCCGCCGCGGTTGCCGGCTGGAACGCGGATGCGCTGGAAGCGGCCATTGTTTCCGCAGGAGGCTGTGCCGCGACGATGCATCGTTCCGATGCCTGGCGCCTGCATCCGCAGGGCAGGGCCGTCATGGCCGAGCCGCTGATGCATCATAAGTTGACCTCGATGGGTGCGGTGCCGCGCCACCGGTTCGAGCCGAAGCGGCCATTGGCTGGTGTGAAAGTTCTCGATCTGACGCGGGTGCTGGCTGGGCCGGTGGCGACACGGTTTCTCGCCGGTTTCGGTGCGGAGGTATTGCGCGTCGATCCACCCGGCTGGGATGAGGGGGCTATTGTTCCGGACGTCACGCTAGGCAAGCGTTGTGCACGGCTGGATCTGAAAAGCCACGCGGGCTGTGAGAGGTTCAAGCAATTGCTGGCTGACGCCGATGTGCTGGTGCACGGCTACCGTGCAGACGCACTGGAGGCGCTTGGCCTTGGCGAAGATGTCCGGCGCGAGATCCGCCCGGGGCTTATCGACGTGGCGCACAATGCCTATGGCTGGACCGGTGCCTGGAGGAACCGGCGCGGCTTTGACAGCCTGGTGCAGATGAGTTCGGGCATTGCCGAGGCCGGGATGATCGCACGGACTGCCGGGCATCCGGTGCCATTGCCGGTGCAGGCGCTCGATCACGGCACCGGCTACCTGCTCGCGGCGGCAACGCTGCGCGGGCTGACGCTGCGGGCGAAAGAGGGGAGAGGATCGGTGTGGCGGACATCATTGGTACGCGTCGCGGAGTTTCTCAAAGTGTGGCCACACCGCGCCGATGAAACAGGTATCGGTGAGGTAGATTTCGGAGAGCCCGAACCGGATGATTTCTGCGACAGCATGGAGCCTACCGACTGGGGCCCGGCACTGCGCCTGCGCGCGCCCGTCACCGTCGGCGCGGCGTCGATGAGCTGGGCAACGCCCGCTACCCGGCTGGGAAGCTCTTCCGCGGCCTGGGCAGGCAGTTGAACGCCTGGTCTTGCAGGTCTTGCCGGCGCTGCGAGATTCGAATGGCAACTATATGGTTGCGTAATTGTGTGAATTGTGTATGGTACACGCAACCAAGGAGTTGCATATGACCGACAGAATCGATCGCATCGTGATGTTGCAGGCGCCGGTTCACAGGGTGTGGAAGGCGCTGACAGACGCCAAGGAGTTTGCGGCCTGGTTCCGGCTGGAGCTGCATGAGGGGTTCCGGCCCGGCGAGATCACCAGGGGCGTTACCGCCTATCCGGGACATGAGGGATTGCCATTCTGGCTTCGCGTCGAGGCGATGGAGGAGCCGAAGCGTTTCAGCTTCACCTGGCCCTATGACGAGATGGTCGTGCCGGAAGATCCCGATCTCGAAAGCAAGACGACGCTGGTGGAATTCACGCTTGAGGCCGAGGGCGGTGGAACCCGCCTGACGCTGCGGGAAAGCGGTTTTGAAAACTTGCCGGAAGCGCGGCGGTTGCAGGCTTTCAGGGACAATGAGGGAGGTTGGACCCTGCAGATGGGCAATCTGAAAGCCCATGTCGAGTAGTCCGGCGGCTTCGATCACGAGCGCAGACGCGGCGAAGGTTTTCGCCGCGCTGGGCGACGCCCGGCGTCTGGCGCTTGTCGAAAGGCTTCAACGAGCCGGCCCGTTGCCGGTCACGGCGCTGTGCGACGGAATGGATGTGACGCGTCAGGCCGTGAGCAAGCATCTCAAATTGCTCGACGAGGCCCGGCTTGTCACCTGCAGCAAACAGGGACGCGAGACGCATTACGCGCTTGATCGTGACCGGTTGCAGGAGGCCAGCGCCTTTCTCGAAGCGGTCGGGGCGAAATGGGATGACGCGCTTGACCGGCTGCAGGCGCATCTGGCGGAACCTGCCGAGGAGGAAAGCCAGTCCGATTGAGGGCGGCGAATCTCGCCGGGGCGAGAAGGGCAGCCGCCCGCATCGATGCTTCCCGCAAAGGGCCAGATCCACGTCGTGCTCAAATGGATCCATTCGAACGATAACGTACATTTCAAAGTGCTACTTCGCCGCGCATCCGAATGGATGGGCGCGCTGATGCATGGGCGCGGATGTGCAGTCTCGTGCCCATGAGGGCTTGCATGTGGGCAATAAATTGCCACTATCCAGATGGCAGCAGCGCCGCGAATGCCCTGCTTCCCGTGAAGTGGGAACTGGCACGTTCGTTGCTAGCAACTGCGCGTGCGAGAGTGCAGCGAAACCGCGTGCTCGCCAATCAGATAACACAGTGGAGGAAATCCCCATGTTCAGCATCAAACGAAGAAGCCTTGTCACCCTGATGGCCGCGACGGCCATGGGCCTTTCGCTGGCGCCTGCAAAGGCCAGTGAATTCGTCAACATTCTGACCGGCGGCACTTCGGGCGTCTATTACCCGCTCGGTGTCGGCCTGTCGAAGATCTACGCCGAAAAGATCGACGGCGTGCGTACCCAGGTGCAGTCGACCAAGGCGTCGGTGGAAAACCTCAACCTGCTGCAGCAGGGCAAGGGCGAGTTGGCGCTGGCACTTGGCGATTCCGTCAAGCTAGCATGGGAAGGTGACGCGGAAGCCGGTTTCAAGGCGCCGCTCGACAAGCTGCGCGGCATTTCTGCGGTCTATCCGAATTACATCCAGATCGTAGCTTCGAAGGAATCCGGCATTGCGAACTTTGCCGACCTCAAGGGCAAGAGCCTGTCGGTTGGTGCTGCCAAGTCCGGTACCGAGCTCAACGCCCGCAAGATCTTCGAAGCTGCCGGCATGTCATATGACGATCTTTCCAAGACTGAATATCTGCCGTTTGCGGAGTCGGTCGAGCTGATCAAGAACCGTCAGCTGGATGCAACCTTGCAGTCGGCCGGTCTCGGCGTGTCGTCGATCAAGGACCTGTCGACCTCGATCGACATCCAGATGGTCGCCGTGCCGTCCGATGTGGTCGATGCGCTTGGCGCGCCCTACATCTCTGCGACCATTCCGGCAGGCACCTATAACGGTCAGGACAGCGATGTTCAGACCGTCGCCGTGGTCAACTTCCTGGTCACCCATTCCGACGTCAGCGATGACCTGGCCTACGAGATGACCAAGCAGCTGTTTGAAAACCTGCCTGAGCTGGAAGCCGCGCACAATGCTGCTGCACAGATCAAGCTGGAGAACGCGCTCAAGGGCATGCCTGTGCCGCTGCACCCGGGTGCCGAGCGCTACTACAAGGAAAAAGGCTTGATGTAAGACCGGGCCTGACGTCGGGTTACATCGCCAATTGACCGTGGCGGCTCGCAATGCGTGAGCCGCCACGGCCGTCGTGTTTTGGGGGAGAACATCGCATGCTTCATGATCAGACACCGCACCAGGTTCCCGAAGATCAACCCGATCTGGGTCTGCATGATCCGTTGGCGGAAAGTTTTCCCTCGACCCCGGAAGGGCGGCTGCTGTTCTGGATCGCGCTGACCTTCTCGGTGTTCCAGATTGCCACCGCCGCTCACATTGTCGACTTTGCCAGCCAGGTGGTGCGCGCCATCCATGTCGGCTTCCTGATGCTGTTGACCTTTCCGCTGGTGGCGCTGGCACGCAAATCCGGCCCGGCAGTCAGGGCGCTTGCCTGGATCATGGCCGGGCTCGGCGTGGTTGTCGCCCTTTACCAGTGGTATGAATACACCGAGCTTTTGCTGCGCGCGGGCGACCCGCTGACCCGCGACATCGTTCTGGGCGTGATTGCGCTGACAACGGTGTTTGCCGCGGCCTGGGTGATCATGGGCCCGGCGCTACCGATCATTTCAGGCGCGTTTCTCGCCTATTGCCTGTTCGGCGAATATCTGCCGGCGCCGTTCGACCACCGTGGCTATGACTTTGCCCAGGTGATCGACCACATGGCCTACGGCACCGAAGGCATCTACGGCATCCCGATCTTCGTGTCTTCGAGCTTCATCTTCCTGTTCATCCTGTTCGGCTCGTTTCTCGAAAAGGCGGGCATGATCCAGCTGTTTACCGACGTGTCGCTGGGCCTTGTCGGCCACAAGCGCGGCGGCGCGGCCAAGGTGTCGGTGATCTCGTCGGGCCTGATGGGCACGATCTCGGGCTCCGGTGTTGCCAATGTGGTGACGACCGGCCAGTTCACCATTCCGCTGATGAAGAGGTTCGGCTACCGATCAGCCTTTGCCGGCGGGGTGGAATCAACCTCGTCGATGGGCGGGCAGCTGATGCCGCCGGTGATGGGCGCGGTTGCCTTCATCATGGCCGAGACACTTGGTGTCGAGTATTACGAAGTGGTGCAGGCGGCGATCATCCCGGCGGTGCTCTATTTCGCCTCGGCCTTCTGGATGGTGCATCTGGAAGCGGGCAAGTACAATCTCGTCGGTCTGCCGAAAAGCGAGCTTCCGTCTCCGCTAAAGGCGCTGAAGGACCAGTGGTTTCTGGTGCTGCCGCTGCTGATGCTGATCTATCTCTTGTTCTCGGGCTACACGCCGCTGTTTGCCGGTACGGTCGGCCTGGCACTGACGGTGCTGCTCATTCTCGGCGGGTCGGTGGCGCTGGGCTTGCCGGCCGGGGTGATCCGCATCATCTTCTGGGTCGGCCTCGGTCTCGTGGCGGCAGCCTTCCTGCAGTTCGGCATCATGGTGATCCTGATTGCGGTGCTGGCGCTGGTCGCCTGGAACGCACTGTCGAAGGGCGGGCGAGAGACGCTTGCGATCTGCCGGGATTCGCTTGCGGAGGGCGCCAAGACGGCGCTGCCGGTGGGTGTTGCCTGCGCCGTTGTCGGCATCATCATCGGCACCATGACACTGACGGGGGCGGCGAACACTTTCGGCCAGTTCATAGTGTCCGTCGGCCAGAACAGCCTGTTCCTGTCGCTGCTGCTGACGATGATTACCTGCATCGTGCTCGGCATGGGGATCCCGACCATTCCCAACTACATCATCACCTCGTCGATCGCGGGGCCTGCACTGCTGGAACTCGGCGTACCGCTGATCGTCAGCCACATGTTCGTGTTCTATTTCGGCATTCTGGCGGATCTGACGCCACCGGTGGCGCTGGCCTGTTTCGCGGCCGCTCCGATTGCCAAGGAGAGCGGGCTGAAGATCTCGGGGGAGGCAATCAAGGTTGCTGCAGCAGGCTTCGTCATCCCGTTCATGGCGGTCTACACTCCGGCGCTGATGCTGCAGGATGGCGGACCGCTGGCGGCCGAGTTCGGCTATGTGCCGGCTGTGATCTACATTGTCGGCAAGACTGCGCTCGCCATCGGGCTTTGGGGGGCTGCGGTGATCGGCTTCCTCGGCAGCCGGCTCGGTTGGCCGCTCAGGGCGCTCGGCATGGTCGCAGCCTTCACCCTGATCGCCGCGATGCCGCTGACCGACGAAATCGGCTTTGCGCTTTCGGCAGTGTTCGTGTTGCTGGCCTGGCGGCAGATGCGCGCGGGCGCGGAGACGGCCTAGATGGGAATGGCGTTGTGTGTCGCGGCCGCCGGAAAGGTGATGGCGATCTCCACAACGCTGTTCACGCTGTCCTGGACCCATTCGGTGGAGAAGACCGTATGGGCGGAAACCTGGCAAGTGACGCCGCATGGGCTCGAATTGACACAAGCGCGGGTCAAGGGCTCAGGTGCCGGGATGGATCCGGGCGAGGGGGCACGGCTCGAAGATGGCTGGTGGGTCTGGTCGCCGGATCTGCCAGCGGTGCCCGAACTGGTGCTGGCGTCGTCGGGGGCGACCGTGTCGGCCTGGACGCTGTGCCATACCGGCGGCTGCCAGCAGCTTGGCGCCAAGGCAGATCAGCCGGTGCGGCTCGGGGCTTGCCAGCGCTGAAGTGTCGCTTTACCGCGGCAGGCCCTTACCGTTACCAATAGCGTCGGTGCATTGTTGGGGGTGATCCCTGTACGGGCGGGTCTGCTATGATCGCGGTGCGCGGGGGGAGCGAAAGGGCGGCATTATGGGCAGATTTTCATTTCCAATGGCTCCGGGCCGATCCGAGGCCCTGGGCGAAATACACGCGCGGCCATTCGCGCTGGTGGGGCAATCACGGGTTATCTTCCAGGTGGCCTTTCTCACGGATGGCGGTGCGGCAGTCGATCATGCGGTACTGGCCGAACTGGCCCGGGGGCGCGGCGTGGCGGTGCCGGGACGCGACACCGCACATTTCGCCATGGCCTGGGGGCAGGGCACGTTGCGCTGGGAACGGCACGCGGAGTTTTCGACCTATTTCTGGGATGCACCGGCGCCGGTACAGTTTGGTGGTCCCGTCGAGACTCACCCGTTCGGAGACCAGTTTTCACCGCCCGGCTCCATGATTTCAGGGATCAGGCTCGAGGTGCGGGCAGATTCGGCCGAGACCAGGGCCGCGCTGGAAAGCTTCGATCCGACCAGCCTGTGCCTGAGCGAAGTCAAGGGCGGGCGTGCAACGATCGTTACCGATTTCCGTCAGGACGGCGACGGGCTGACGCGCATTCTGGTGATCGACAAGGGCATGACCGACGCCGGCCGGGGGGCGGTGGTGCAGCGGCTTCTCGACATCGAGACCTACCGGACGCTGGCCGCAATGGGGCTGTCACTGGCGCGTTCGCTGTCGCCGGAGATGCGGCGGATCGAGGACAATCTGACCAAGATCACCCAAGCCATGAAGAACGGCGCGCGCGAGAACGCCGACAGCCTGCTTGCGGAGATCACGGTTCTGGCCGCAGAACTTGAGGCCAATGCAGCGCTGAGCCTGTTCCGTTTCGGCGCGAGCCGGGCATATTACACCATCGTGCGCGAGCGCATCGCCACGCTGGACGAAACGCAGCAGCCCGGCTACGAGACCATCGGCGCATTTCTGGAAAAGCGGCTGGCGCCGGCGATGAGAACCTGCCAGTCGATCGAGGAACGTCAGGCCAACCTGTCGCGCAAGCTGTCTCGCGCCACGACACTTCTGCGAAGCTGGATCGATGTCGAGCTAGAACGGCAAAACAGCGCCCTGCTGGGTTCGATGAACCGCCGGGTGAAGTTACAATTGCGCATGCAACAGACGGTGGAAGGGCTTTCGGTGGCGGCGATCTCCTACTATATCGTCGGACTATTCGGCTATCTCGCCAAGCCGCTTGATGCGCTGGGATTGCCGGTCAAGGCGGGCACCTTGTCGGCGCTGTTCGTGCCGGTGGCGATCGGATTTACCTGGATGGTTGTGCGGTCGATCCGCAAGCGTCACGATGTCGAAGGCGACCCGGAGACCACCAAGAAGGCGTGAACCGCCTGTTTCGCCGGAAGCTTGGAGCGTGGCCGAACATGAAAAAAGCCGCCCCGGAGACGAGGCGGCTTCGATTGTTTCAGCCGTTGATTAATCAGAAGTCCATGCCGGAGGGCATTGCCGGAGCAGATGCCTCCTTCTTCGGCTTCTCGGCGATCATGGCTTCGGTGGTGACCAGGAGACCAGCAACGGATGCAGCGTCCTGCAGGGCGGTGCGCACCACCTTGGCGGGATCGATGACGCCCATCTTGAAAAGGTCGCCATACTCGCCGGTCTGGGCGTTCCAGCCCCAGGCGCGATCGTCCTTTTCGCGCAGCTTTCCGACGATGATCGAACCTTCCGCACCGGCGTTCTGGGCGATCTGGCGTACCGGCGCCTCAATGGCACGACGGATGATCTCGATGCCGACGCGCTGGTCATCATTGGCGGGTTTGAGGTCGTCGAGAGCCGAAACCGCCCGCAGCAGGGCGACACCACCGCCGGGCAGGATGCCTTCTTCCACAGCAGCGCGCGTGGCGTGCAGAGCGTCGTCGACGCGATCCTTCTTCTCCTTCACCTCGACCTCGGTGGAGCCGCCCACGCGAATGACGCCGACGCCGCCGGCGAGCTTGGCAAGACGCTCCTGCAACTTCTCGCGGTCATAATCGGAGGAGGTTTCCTCGATCTGTGCCTTGATCTGCGCAATGCGGGCATCGATTTCTGCACGGGAGCCGGCACCGTCGATGATGGTGGTGTTTTCCTTCTCGATCGACACCTTCTTGGCGCGGCCGAGCATGTCCAGCGTGACGTTTTCGAGCTTGATGCCGAGATCGTCGGAAATCACCGAACCACCGGTGAGGACGGCGATGTCCTGGAGCATGGCCTTGCGGCGGTCGCCGAAGCCCGGTGCCTTGACGGCGGCAATCTTGAGGCCACCGCGCAGCTTGTTGACGACCAGCGTCGCCAGCGCTTCGCCCTCGACGTCTTCGGCCACGATCAGGAGCGGCTTGCCGGACTGGACCACGGCCTCAAGGACCGGCAGCATGGCCTGCAGGTTGGAGAGTTTCTTTTCGTGGATCAGTACATAAGGCTCTTCCAGCTCAACCCGCATCTTTTCCTGGTTGGTGACGAAATAGGGCGAGAGGTAACCGCGGTCGAACTGCATGCCTTCAACGACTTCGAGCTCGGTTTCGGCGGTCTTGGCTTCTTCGACGGTGATCACGCCGTCATTGCCGACCTTCTGCATGGCTTCCGACAGGTAGCGGCCGATTTCCGTATCGCCATTGGCGGAAATGGTGCCGACCTGGGCGATTTCGTCATTGTTGGAGATCTTGCGGGCATTCTTCTTGAGGTCCGCTACGATGGCGTCGACGGCCATATCGACACCGCGCTTGAGGTCCATCGGGTTGAGGCCTGAGGCAACCGCCTTGGCGCCTTCGCGGACGATGGCCTGGGCGAGCACGGTGGCTGTCGTGGTGCCGTCTCCAGCCAGGTCGTTGGTCTTGGAAGCGACCTCGCGCAACATCTGCGCGCCCATGTTTTCGAACTTGTCCTCGAGTTCGATTTCCTTGGCAACCGACACGCCATCCTTGGTGATGCGCGGGGCGCCGAAGGACTTGTCGATGACGACGTTGCGGCCCTTGGGACCAAGTGTAACCTTTACCGCATCGGCGAGAATATCGACGCCGCGGAGCATTTTTTCGCGGGCATCGCTATGAAACTTGACGTCTTTTGCAGCCATTTTCTGTTCCTTTCAATCTTCCCAAGTGGATCGGCACCTAATCAGGCTGCCGCCTTGACTGCGGCTTCCGCGTCGAGGATGCCCATGACGTCGGATTCCTTCATGATCAGAAGATCTTCGCCATCAAGCCGGATCTCGGTACCGGACCATTTGCCGAACAGCACGCGATCGCCCGGCTTGACGTCGAGTGCGACGATCTCGCCCTGGTCGTTGCGGGCTCCGGGGCCGGTGGCGATGACTTCGCCTTCCTGCGGCTTTTCCTTGGCAGTGTCGGGAATGATGATGCCGCCCTTGGTGCGCTCATCGCTTTCGACGCGACGGACAAGGATACGGTCATGCAGAGGTCGGAATTTCATGTTTTCCTCCTGGACAAACATAGTATTGGCTCCCATTCCGCCTGGAGCCGATGGCCTCCCGGCGGAAGCCAGACCCTTAGCTTGCGGCGTCTGGCGCGAGACGATTTGGTTTCTCAAAAATGCGTTTTCAAGAGCCTGTTCGAAAAAAATCAGCACTCACACAAGGTGGCTGCTAACAGATTGAAAATGCATAGAGATTTTCGATTTCTCTTGCCAGGTGGACGATCTTTTGGTGTTCTTTGAATGTCAAAGCACAGGAGGTCCACTGAGCAATGGTTTCACCTGAGTTCGAACGGCAGATGGATGGCTACGGCCTGACGACTGCGCACATATTTTACCGAATGCCGGATTTTGAATCCCTGCTGCAGACCTATGTCTGGCAGGAATACGACCTGGCCCCGGATTTCCCGGGCATGCGCAAGTTTCTCGACTTCTGGGAAGCCAAGCTCGATGGCAAGCTCCACTCGGTCCGCTATGCCCACCAGAAGCTCATCGGGCCGAATGAGTGGCGGCGGGTGGACGGGGAAATACTGTTGAACTGACCGCTATCAGACGGAAGGCCGCCCCAAGGGCTGATCTCAAGCTTCAAGGGTCGCGCGCATGCCCGCCTCGCAGAATCTGATCAGTTGATTGGCAAGTTGGTCCATGGCCTGCTGGTTGCCGCCTGCCAGGGCTTCAATGCGCCACGACGAGGTTGACAGCGACAGCATGGAGGCGACCGAGAAGATGAAGCTGACCGCGATGGCGGAGCCGCTGACGCGGGGAAAGAGCTTTGCGATCTCAGCGATGAAGACACCGGCTGTCGGGTCGAAGCAGCGCTCCGATATCTTATGCCAGCGGGCCTCGGCGGAGACCATCGCCACAAGCCTGGCATAGGCGAGCCATTGCGGGTCGCCGGCGCCTGCCTTCTCCAGATAAGGCCGCAGGAATGCAGACAATAGGGCCTCGAGCGTGAGCGGCTGCTGCTTCTGCTTGAGCTCCGCGAGGGCATCAAGCCGCAGTTTTGACAGTTCCGAAGCGCGCCGTTCGACGACGCGCTCAAACAGGGTTTCCTTGCTGACATGGTGGAAGTTGACCGAGGCGACCTGCGCCCCGGCTGCCTTTGCGATGTCGCGTATCGAAGCGCCCTCATAACCACGCTCGGCAAACAGCCGTTCCGCAGCATTCAGGATGCTCAGGCTGGTGGCCAGTGAGCGTTTTGAGACGGCGCGGCGACGCGGCTGGCGCGGCGATGCGGAGCCTGAGGAAATCGAACTCATGAATCATCTTGCCTTAATTTGAACGATCGTTCAATGTTGTCGCGACAACAGGATTCCGCTGAAACCAGGGAGGGGGACAGATGGACATGCCGATGACGAAGGCCGGCCCGGATCCGTCCGCTACAGGAGATTTTTCCGATCAGTATGCGCTGGTCGGCGCCGGGCCGATGGGGCTGGCGATGGCCAAGACGCTGATCGAGCAGGGTATCGCCTTTACCGGCTTCGAGCTCAACTCCGATGTCGGCGGGTTGTGGGACATCGATGGCCCGAAATCGACGATGTACGAAACTGCGCATCTGATCTCGTCGAAGAAGATGACCGAGTTCGCCGATTTCCCGATGGACCCGGAAGTGGCCGAGTATCCGTCGCACCGCGAACTGAAGAGCTATTTTCGCAAATTTGCCGAGCATTTCGGACTCTATCGGCATTTCCGCTTCAAGACGGAAGTCCTGTCGGCTCTGCCGCTGGGCAAGTCCGGCGAAGGTTGGCGGGTCACATGGCGGGAGGCCGATGGCAAGCAGAAAAGTGCGGATTTCGCCGGACTGCTGATTGCAAACGGCACCCTGTCAGAGCCGAACATGCCGGTGTTCAAGGGCAGTTTCGCAGGCGACTTGATGCATTCCAGCGGATACCGAAATCCAGACGTCTTCAAGGGCAAACGGGTGCTGATCATCGGGGCGGGCAATTCGGGCTGCGACATTGCCGTTGACGCCATTCATCACGGCAAGAGCTGCGATATCTCGATGCGGCGCGGCTATTACTTCGTGCCCAAATATGTCTTCGGTCGGCCTGCCGATACGATGGGCGGGGCGATCAAGCTGCCGATGTGGCTCAAGCGCCGGGTCGACGGCATGATCCTGAAATGGTTCACCGGCGATCCGGCAAAATATGGCTTCCCGAAGCCAGACTACCAGCTTTATGAATCGCACCCGGTGGTGAACTCGCTGATCCTGTTTCATGCCGGTCACGGGGACATCACCGTCCGGCCCGACATCGACCGTTTTGATGGACATACGGTTCATTTCAAGGATGGCAGCCAGGCCGATTACGACATTGCGCTGGCTGCGACCGGCTACAAGCTGCATTATCCGTTCATCGAGAAGGCGCTGTTGAACTGGCAGGGCGATGCGCCGCATCTGTTTCTAAACTGCCTGCACCCGGAACGGGATGACCTGTTTGTACTCGGCATGGTCGAGGCTTCCGGGCTTGGCTGGCAGGGCCGGCACGAACAGGCGGAAATGGTGGCGCGCTACATTGCCGGGCTCAAGAAAGGCATCATGGCGGCCAAGGCCTTGCGCGAGGAAAAGGCTGCCGGTTTCACCCGCGCAACGGGGGGCATGAACTATATCGACCTGCCGCGCATGGCCTATTACGTCGACAAGGCGACCTATCGCAACGCCGTCACCAGTTGGATTGCGGCGCTGAAAGGCGGCGGCAAATGACCGATATCGACACGATACGATTAAATTTCAGCCCCGAAAGCCTGATGCTGCTCAATGCCATTCTGGCCATTGTCATGTTCTCGATCGCGCTGGATCTAAAGCCATCCGATTTCAAGGCCCTGATGCGCACGCCCAAAGCCTTGCTGACCGGCATGGCGTCGCAATTCCTTGTGCTGCCGGCACTGACCTTCGCGATGCTGCTGGTGACAAATCCGCGGCCCTCGATTGCATTGGGTCTGATCCTGGTGGCGTCCTGCCCGGGCGGAAATATCTCGAATTTCATCACCCACCGTGCCGGCGGCAATTCGGCTCTGTCGGTGTCGATGACCGGCATTGCGACTGTCGCAGCCATTTTCATGACACCGTTCAATATCGCGTTGTGGGGCAATCTCTATGAGCCGACGCGGGCGATCCTCAGGCAGACAACCCTCGACCCGGTTTCCATTGCCATCACCGTGTTCTTCATGCTGATCCTGCCTTTGGCGGTGGGGGTCCTGACCAATGTCCGGCGGCCGGACTTTGCCGCACGGATCCGCAAGACCATGCAGCGGATCTCGATGGCCATCTTCATCGCCTTCATCGTGCTCGCACTGGCTGCGAACTGGAGTTTCTTTCTGTCTTATGCTGCTGCTGTGGCCGGGCTGGTGATCCTGCACAATGGGCTGGCGCTGACAGGCGGTTTTCTGTCGGCCAGCGTCATGCGTTTGTCGAGTTATGACCGCCGGGCGATCACAATTGAAACCGGCATTCAGAACTCGGGACTCGGGCTGGTGCTGATCTTTGCCTTCTTTGGCGGGCTTGGCGGCATGGCGGTGGCTGCTGCGTTCTGGGGCATCTGGCATGCAATCTCCGGCCTCGCGCTGGCCACGCTCTGGTCGCGGCGGGAGGCGCAGCGATGAGCCGTGTGCTGGTGACGGGCGCGGCCGGCGCTGTGGGCCAGGTGCTGCTCGAGGAACTGGCGGGGGCCGGGATCGAGGCGCTGGCGACGGATCTACGCAAGCCCGCAAAACTGCCCGACGGGATCGGGTTCGAAGCGCTGGATGTGCGCGGAGACGATGCGGCGCGGATTGTCGGTGAGTTCAAGCCGCAGGTGATTGTTCACCTGGCCTCGATTGTCTCTCCCTCGCGCGACATGACCCGCGAATTTGCGCATGATGTGGATGTGAAGGGCACGAAGAACGTGCTGGACGCGGCCGTTGCGCACGGGGTGAGACGCCTTGTCGTCACCTCGTCGGGTGCAGCCTATGGCTACCATGCGGACAATCCGGTGCCGCTCAGCGAATCCGATCCGGTGCGCGGAAACCGCGAGTTCGCCTATTCCGACCACAAGCGGCAGGTCGAGGAGCTGCTGGCCGCTGCGCGCGTATCGCATCCAGCGCTGGAACAGGTGGTGCTCAGGGTGGGAACCGTGCTCGGGGCGGGGCTAGAAAACCAGATCACCGAGTTGTTTCACCGGCCAAAGCTGATCGCGGTCCGAGGTGCGGACAGTCCGTTCGTCTTCATCTGGACGGTCGACCTGGCGCGCATCCTGTTGCGGGCCGCAGGCGATGGGCCTGCCGGCATCTTCAATGTCTGCGGCGATGGCACATTGACCGTGCATGAGCTGGCGGATGCGCTCGGCAAGCCGGTGATGGCACTGCCGGCCTGGGTGCTGAAGACGGCGCTTGGCTTTGCCCGACCGCTCGGCCTGTCGCGCTACGGGCCCGAGCAGGTGCGGTTTCTGCAATACCGTCCGGTGCTCGACAACACGGCCTTGAAAAAGGAATTCGGCTATCGACCGGAACTGACCAGCGCGCAGACATTTGAGCTGTGGCGCAAGGCGGCAGGCTTATGAGCGGCGTGGCTGTGATTACCGGCGGGGCCGGTGGGCTGGGGCAGGCGTTTACGCGGCAATTGCTAAAAGACGGCTGGATAGTTGTGCTGATCGACCTGCCGGGCGCTTTGGCAGGGTTGCCGAATGAGGGTGTGGGGGTCGAGAAAATTTCCTGTGATCTCACCGACGATGCAGCGGTTGCTGCGGTCTGTGCCGGGATTTCGGCGCGGCACCCGGCGCTCGATCTCGTCATTCACAATGCCGGCGTGACCCAGATCGGGTTGTTTGACGAGACCACGCTAGCCTCCCAGCGGATGGTGATGGAGATCAACTATTTCGGCTCGGTGCGAATGGCGGCAGGGCTGCTCCACGCGGTTCGCAAGGGGCAGGGGACCCATCTGGCGATCTCGTCGGTGGCGGGATTCGCGCCGCTTTACAAGCGCACCGCCTATGCAGCGAGCAAGCATGCGATGAACGGCTTCTTTTCGTCGCTGGCCTCTGAAGAGGCGCGGCACGGGGTGAACGTGGTGATTGCAGCCCCTTCTTTTGTTGCCACCAATCCGGGGCGGCTCGATGCGGGCGAGGACGGCATCGGAAGGCCGGGGGCTGCAACGGACGGGTTTGACGAAATGACGCCGGAACAGGCTGCCGGGATCATTCTCAAAGGCTGGCGTCGGGGCAAGCGCTTTGTTCCGGTGGGGCGGGTGGCGAGCCTTGGCTGGCGCATCAACCGGCTGTCGCCGCGGCTCTACAGCTGGCTGATGATGCGCAAGATCCGTCCCTGAGAAACTTCGCCTGCCTGCTGTTCTCTTGCCCGAAGGCGCATTGCCATTTTTCCGTTGCGGCGCGATGGTTTGGCCTTGAAACCTGGGGAAGAGAATCATGAATGTCGCGGAATGGCTGGCGCGCAGCGGCCGGAGATATCCGGGTTATCCGGCGCTGTTCTCGGGCGAGACACAGCTCACGGACTATCAGGGGTTTGCGCGCAGTGCGGCCGCCATCGGTGCGGGTCTGCGCGTGCGATATGGCATCGCGCCCGGCGACCGGGTGGCGATCTTTGCCAAGAACACGCCGGCTTATCTGGAGGCGATGTTCGGCGCCTGGTTTGCCGGTGCGGCCATCGTTCCGATCAACGCCAAGCTGCATTCGAAAGAAGCTGCCTTTATCATCGAAAACTCCGGGGCGGGGCTGGTGTTTGCCACAGCGCCGCTGGGTGGCGAGTTGGCCGGGGCGCTGGCGGACCGGGAGCTCAAACTGCTCGACCTTGAGAGCGCGGAGTTCGAGACCCTGCGTCAGAGCGTGCCGCTGGACGCACCGGTGGAGCGGGCCAATATGGATATGGCCTGGCTGTTTTACACCTCCGGCACAACCGGCCGGCCCAAGGGCGTGATGATCAGCCATGGCAACATGCAGGCGATGGTGGCGTCCTACTTTGCCGATGTGGACGCGGTGTACCCGACTGACGCGGCGCTCTATGCGGCGCCGCTGAGCCACGGCGCCGGGCTTTACTGCATTCAGCACGTGCTCAAGGGAGCGCGGCACGTGGTGCCGGTCTCGGGCGGGTTCGATCCCGAGGAAATCTTCGCACTGGCCCGCAGTCTGGGCGACATCCAGATGTTTGCCGCGCCGACCATGGTCAAGCGGCTGGTTGCTGCAGCCCGGGAGCGCGGCGAGACCGGCGAAGGGATCCGCACCATCGTCTATGGCGGCGGGCCGATGTATCTCAGCGACATTGTCGAGGCGGTCGACGTGCTGGGACCGCGGTTCTGCCAGATCTACGGCCAGGGCGAGAGCCCGATGACGATTACCGCGCTTGACCGCGCTTCGGTGGCCGATCGTGCGCACCCGCGCTGGCGCGAGCGGCTGGCCTCGGTGGGCACCGCGCAATCGAGTGTGGAAGTGCGGATTGCCGATGAAACCGGCGTTTCCGTGGCCACGGGCGAAACCGGCGAAATCCTGGTGCGGGGCGCGCCGGTGATGCAGGGTTACTGGCGCGATCCGGAGGCCACGGCATCCGCACTGCGCGACGGCTGGCTCTGGACCGGCGACATGGGTGTGCTTGATTCAGACGGGTTCCTGACGCTGAAGGACCGGTCCAAGGACGTGATCATCTCCGGTGGCACCAATATCTATCCGCGCGAGGTGGAGGAGGCGCTGCTGACCCATGCCGGTGTGCGCGAAGTCAGCGTCATCGGTGTGCCGGATCCCGAATGGGGCGAGAGCATTCTGGCCTATGTGGTTGCTGAGCCGGAGACGGAGACGGGAACGGCGCCGGATGCGTCGGAGCTCGACCGGCATTGCCTCAATCTGATTGCCCGGTTCAAGCGGCCCAAGGTGTACCGGTTCGTCTCCGAGCTGCCAAAGAACAATTACGGCAAGGTGCTCAAGACCGAACTGCGCAATGCCTTCGCGGCGGAAACGGCGAGCGAGCCCGGTTCGATCTGATCCGGGAGCTGCGGAGCCATGGCTTTGCAAGCCTGAGAATTTAATCAATCGATTGATTAAATTCTCAGGCTGAGGTAGAGTGCGGGCACAATCCGTGTCAGCGAGGACCGCCGTGGCGACGAATTCTTCATCATTCCCCGAAGCCGAAGCCGGGACTGCGGGCGAGCAAACCCGGATGGCCCTGATCATGGCTGGTATCCGGCTGTTCGGCGCAAAAGGCTTCGAGGCAACCTCGACGCGGGAGATCGCCGCTGAGGCGAAGGCCAACATCGCGTCCATTGCCTATCATTTCGGCGGCAAGGCGGGGTTGCGGCTGGCCTGTGCCGAAATGGTTGGGCGGCGCATTCAGGCGGTGGCGGGACCGGCGCTGCGCGCGATCGATCCCGGAAAGGACCCGGCTGCAGCGCAGGCGGGGTTCGAGCGGGTGATCATGGGCGTGGCCGATTTCATGCTCGGACAGGTGGAAGCCCGCGACATTGCAAGTTTCATGGTCCGTGAAATGGGCGCTGCCGGGCCGGTGTTCGACAAGGTCTATGCCGACTTCATTGTGCCGGTGCATCGCAGCCTGTGCGGACTTCTGGGGCTGACCACCGGCCATGACCCGGAAAGCGACCTGATCCGCCTTGGCACCTTCAGCATTGCGGGTCAGGTCGTCTATTTCCGCATCGGCCATGCCATCGTGGCGAAACGCATGGAATGGAAAGAGGTGGGGCCGGGCGAGGTCGAGGCGATCAAGGCAGTCATCCTCTCCAACATAAGGGCGTTTGTCGCAACCAACAGAAAGCCGGGCTGATGATGTCGTTCCTCTGCGCCATTCCCCTTGTCGCCGGCCTGTTTTCGGCCTGTACGGCCGATGAGCCGCTGGCGGTCGGCTATGTCGAGGGCGAATATGTTCTGGTTTCGCCGATCGAGACAGCGCAGATCGTGGAACTTGCGGTCCGGCGCGGCGACAGGGTTACCGCCGGATCGCCTCTGGCACGGCTTGAGAAGCGCGACGCGGAAATCGCCGTGGCCCAAGCCGCCGCGGGCCTGGCACAGGCCGAACGGCAACTTGCAAACCTCGAACAGGGGCGCCGGCCCGAGGAAGTCGCCAGCATCGCCGCCTCGCTGCGCTCGGCCGAAGCTCAGGCTACTGAGGCCGAGCGGGTGCTGCAGCGACAGGCGGATCTTCTCAAGCAGGGCATCTCTACCCAGGCATCCTACGATTCCGCCGCGACCGCGGTGGAGCTCAACCGCGCCAAGGTGAGCGAACTCGAAGCCAATCTCGCCGTTGCCAAGCTTCCCGCCCGGGTCAACGAGATCAAGGCGGCGCAGGCTGCGGTCGACCAGGCCGGTGCCGTACTGGAATCGGCTCAATGGCGGCTTGCCAAGCGGGTACTGACGATCCCGCAATCGGGTGTGGTTTCCGACATCATCCGCAACAGCGGTGAGGTGGCGGGACCGCAGGCGCCGGTGCTTTCGGTGTTGCCGGATGATGCGCTCAAGCTCAGGGTCTACGTACCTGAAACAGCACTGTCACGCATTGCCGTCGGCCGAGTGCTGTCGGTGCGTTGTGACGGCTGTGGCGAGGGCATGGAGGCGACGGTCAGCTATGTCTCGCCCGATCCCGAGTTTACTCCGCCGGTAATCTACTCGCTCGATAACCGGCAGAAGCTGGTCTACCTGGTAGAAGCCCGGCCCCATGCAGATGCCTGGGCGCTGGCGCCGGGGCAGATTGTCGATGTGGTTTTGCAAGGTAGGAAGCCGTGAACGCCATCGAGGTCAGCGGGCTGGTCAAGCGTTTTGGCGACAAGACGGTGGTCGACCATGTCTCGATGTCGGTGGCTGAAGGCGAGATTTCAGGGTTCCTCGGCCCCAACGGATCGGGCAAGACCACCACCATACGCGTCATGTGCGGGTTGTTGACGCCGGATGAGGGCGAGGGCCGGGTGCTTGACCATGACATTCGCAGTGAAGGCCTGCGGATCAAGCGGGAAGTCGGCTACATGACGCAGAAATTCTCGTTCTACGAGGATCTGTCGATCGAGGAAAACCTGACTTTCGTCGCCCGGCTTTACGATCTTGATCCGGTGTCCGTGCGTGACACGCTGGAAGATCTCGGGCCCACATCGCGCCGCAAGCAATTGGCGGGGACACTGTCCGGCGGCTGGAAACAGCGACTGGCGCTGGCTGCCTGCATCATGCACAGGCCGAAGCTGCTGCTTCTCGACGAACCGACGGCGGGCGTCGACCCGAAGGCGCGGCGGGAGTTCTGGGACGAGATCCACATGCGCGCCAGCGCCGGGCTGACGGTGCTGGTTTCCACCCACTACATGGACGAGGCGGAGCGCTGTCACCGCATCCATTACATCTCCTATGGCAAGTTGCTGGCCAGCGGCTCGGTGGCGGAAGTGATCCGCGACGCGGCGTTGACGACCTTCGTGATGGAAGGGGACGACATCACCCGGGCGGCGAAGCTGCTGCAGGGCAGGAATGGCGTCGACCAGGTGGCCCCGTTCGGCCTGACGCTGCATGTGGTCGGCCGGGACGGGGTGGCGCTAGAGGCGGCGGTTGCAGACGTGGCCGCAGAGACCGGCGTGGCATACAAGCAAGGCAGCACCAGCCTGGAGGATGTGTTCATCCAGTTCATGGGCCAATCGACGGACAACATGGCATGAGCGCAATGTTCTCGTTTCGGCGGCTGATGGCGATCATCAGCAAGGAAAGCATCCAGATGCGGCGCGACCGCATCACCTTCGCGATGGTGCTGGGCGTACCGCTGATACAGCTGGTGCTGTTCGGCTTTGCCATCAACAACGACCCCAAGGGGCTGCCGGCGGCGCTGGTGACCACCAGCCAGGATCACTACACCCGCGCCATGGTTTCGGCGATCGAGAACACCGGCTACTACCGCTTCGACCATGTGGTGGCGAGTGCGGCCGTAGCCGAGCGGCTGATCCAGTCGGGCGCCGTCTCCTTCGTTGTCACCGTGCCGTCCGATTTCGCCCGCCGGGTGCAGCGTGGCGATCACCCGCAGATCCTGATCGAGGCGGATGCAACGGACCCGTCGGTGGCGTCAGGTGCGATTTCGACACTCGGCACGGTGGCGGCACAGGCGCTGTTGCGCGGGCAATCAGCGGAAGCGCTCGCGGCCGAGCAATCCACAGCCGCGCTCGAGGTGGTGGTGCACCGGCTCTACAATCCCGAAGGTATCACCCAGTACAACATCGTGCCGGGCCTGCTCGGGGTGATCCTGCAGCTGACGATGGTGATGATGACCTCGATGGCGCTGACCCGGGAGACCGAACGCGGCACCATGGAGAACCTGCTGGCGATGCCGGCAAGCCCGCTGGAGATCATGCTCGGCAAGGTGTTGCCATTCCTGGTGATCGGCGGGGTGCAGGTGGTGGCGGTGCTGACGGCGGCGAAATTCCTGCTCAATGTACCGTTTGTCGGCTCGCTGACGCTGTTGCTGGTCAGTATTTTTATCTTCGTGCTGGCGCTGGTATTGCTGGGCTACGCGTTTTCGACGCCGGCGCGAACCCAGATTCAGGCAATGCAGCTGACGTTTTTCTTTTTCCTGCCGTCGCTCTTGCTGACGGGCTTCATGTTTCCCTATCGCGGCATGCCGGACTGGGCGCAGGTTTTGGGCGAGATCTTCCCGCTGACGCATTTTCTCAGGATCATCCGGGCGGTCATGCTCAAGGGCGCGGACCTGCAGGGCGTCGCCACGCCGCTTGCGGCACTGATGATCTTTGTCGCGGTCTTTACCTTGCTGGCACTGATGCGGTTTCCCCGCACGCTGGATTAGGCTCTGTGAGCAGGACCGGGAAGAAGGCGTGAAAGCGGTCCTTCATCAGGTGGCGAAATGCCATTCGATGCATGGATGTCTGCGCGTCTTGTATCCCTGGCTTCGCTGGGGCAAGTTCTCTGCCGTCCGGACAAGGCGGGTCGCCTGTCGCGGTGCTGGCGGTTGTCGCGCTGAGGAACTGCTGCAGCCTTACAAAGTAACCTTGGGGAGTTGGCATGGATCCGATTGAAAACCGCACGATCGACGAAATCGGGATCGGCGACCGGGCGGAGATCGAGCGCGTCTTGACCTCACCGGATATGGCGCTTTTCGCCACGGTCTCCGCCGACGTACATCCGGCCAGCCTGGAGGACGGTGACGCGGACAGACCTCAGTTGCAGCAGTCCGTCGCCCATGGGATGTGGGCGGGCTCGCTGATTTCATCGCTTCTGGCGACGCAACTGCCCGGCCCGGGGACGGTTCTTCTGGGTCAGACCTTTCGATACCACCAGCCGGTCCGCACCGGCGACCGCATCACCGTGCGGGTGGAAGTGACAGGCGTCGACAAGAAGGAGGCACGGGTCGAGCTTGCGTGCCTGTGCCTTGATGCAAAAGGCGAGACGGTGGTGTCCGGCCAGGCGGAGGTGCAGGCGCCACGGACGAAGATCAGGCGTCATCCGGCGCGCATGCCTGGCTCCCGGCTCAAGGCGCCGGGTGTGCGCTTTGCTACGCTGGTCGAGCAGGCGCGGGCGCTTGATCCGCTGCTCACAGCCATTGTGCATCCTTGTGATGATCTGAGCCTGGGCGGCGCGATTGCCGCGCGTGACGAGGGCATGATCGTCCCGGTGCTGGTAGGACCGGTGGCGAAGATCGAGGCGACGGCCGAGCAGGCCGGGATAGACCTCAAGGGCGTTGACATCGTCGATGCGCCGCACAGCCATGCGGCAGCGGAAAGAGCCGTGGCGCTGGTGCACGAGGGCCGCGCAGAAGCGCTGATGAAAGGCAAGCTGCACACCGACGAGTTGTTGACCGCTGTGCTTCACAAGACCGGGGGATTGCGCACCGAACGGCGATTAAGCCACGTCTTCGCGCTCGACGTGCCGGGGCAGGACCGGACATTGTTTGTCACCGACGCGGCGATCAACATCTCGCCTGACCTCGAAGCTCTGAAGGACATCGTCCAGAATGCCATCGACATGGTCATCGCCATTGGCGTTGAGGCGCCGCGGGTGGCGCTGCTTTCGGCGGTGGAAACCGTGACCGGCAAGCTGCCCTCGACGCTGCTGGCAGCGGCGATCTGCAAGATGCATGACCGCGGCCAGATTGTGGGCGGAAAGATCGACGGGCCGCTGGCCTTCGACAACGCCATCTCGCCTGCCGCCGTCGCCGCCAAGGGCATCGTATCCGATGTGGCCGGTCACGCCGACATCCTTGTGACACCGGATCTCGAAAGCGGCAACATGATCGCCAAGCAGCTGATTCACCTGGCCGGCGCGTCATCAGCCGGCATCGCGCTTGGTGCGCGGGTTCCGATCATGCTGACCAGCCGGTCGGACACGGTGGACGCGCGGATCGTGTCGGCGGCGCTGGCAAAGGTGTTTTCTCATTGGCGCCGGCAGAGACCGCTCGGGGTGCCGGGGTAGGGGCAGCGGGAGAGCTTCGCATCCCGGGAATTTGTGCCGTGCCGCAAACGCTCCGGTTGTCCAGGAAGCGGCCGGACTCACCACCGGGATTGCGGGAACAGGACAGCAGACTTGTGCCGGCACTTGTTTGCCGGCCGCAAATGGTGCTGACTGTAGATCGGTGGATAAAAGGAGATCTCAGTGTTTCATGGCAAGGTGCTGGTCGCCCAGGGAGGCGGACCGACTGCGGTTATCAATCAGTCAATGGTGGGTGCGGTGCTGGAATCGCGCAAGTTCCGCGAGGTCGAGCTGATCTACGGCGCGGTGCACGGCGTGCGCGGGATTCTCGACGAGGATTTTTACGATCTGACCCAGGAGACCACCCACAATCTGGAGATGGTCGCCAACACGCCGTCCTCGGCGCTGGGTTCGACGCGCGACAAGCCGGATCTGAAATACTGCCAGGAGATCTTCAAGGTGCTGAAAGCGCACAAGATCGGCTATTTCTTCTACACCGGCGGCAATGATTCCTCCGACACGGTCCGCATCGTCAATGACGAAGCGCGCAAGGCGGGCTACAAGCTGCGCTGTATCCACATTCCCAAGACCATCGACAATGACCTGGTCGAAAACGACCATACGCCGGGCTTTCCGTCGGCCGCGCGTTATGTGGCGCAGGCCTTCATGGGCATCAATCTCGACAATGCGGCACTTCCGGGCGTCTATATCGGCGTGGTCATGGGCCGCCATGCGGGCTTTCTCACCGCCGCTTCGGCCTTGGGCAAGAAGTTTTCCGATGACGGGCCGCATTTGATCTACATGCCCGAGCGCAGCTTTGACATCGACCGGTTCCTGAACGAGGTCAAGCAGGTCCATGACCGACTCGGGCGCTGCGTCGTTGCCGTCAGCGAGGGCATCCATGACGGCTCGGGCCAGCCGATCATCGCCAAGCTCGCCAGTGAGGTCGAACGCGATGCGCATGGCAATGTGCAACTCTCCGGCAGCGGTGCGCTGGCCGATCTCTTGACGCAGCAGGTCAAGGATAAACTCAAGATCACCCGGGTGCGGGGCGACACGCTCGGCTATATCCAGCGCAGTTTTGTCGGCTGCGTGTCCGACGTCGACCAGAACGAGGCCCGCGAGGTGGGCGAGAAGGCGGTGCAATACGGCATGTTCGGCGACCGCGACGGATCGGTGGCGATCAAGCGCACCGGCCATTACTCGGTCGACTACGAACTGGTGCCGCTGGAACTGGTGGCCGGCAAGACCCGGACCATGCCCGACGACTACATCGCAGCCTCCGGCCACGACGTCACCGACGCATTCCGCATGTATCTGCGCCCGTTGCTGGGTTCAGGCATGCCCGATGCGCACCGGCTCAGGCCGAACAAGGTGCCGAAGATTCTGACGGGGAGGTGAGGGGCTAGTCGGTGGGGTATATGCTCTCTGCCTTCGTCGCCAAGTGCACCGTTGCGGTTTATTTTCCAGGTCGAGATACGGTACCGTCTCGATCTGTCAGTGGTGCGGAGCGGCTTGGTCAGCTGAATGTTGGTGTCCCAAGAGGGGCATAGCCATTGGCGATTTGCGCTAGCGACAGGGCTCAGAAGGCTCGGCCGGTTTTCCTGTCGTTTTCGATCCGGGTTACGCATCCGGTGATCTTCGCCATCAGGATATCGAAATCGATTGGCTTGGTCAGGTAATCGGCGGCGCCGCTCTGCAGCCCGGTGATCATGTTGTCCTTGTCGGACATCGCCGTGAGGAAAATGAACGGAACGTTGGACAATTCCGGATGGTTGAGCTGGATTTCCGCCAGCACCTGATGACCGTCCATCTCCGGCATGGTGATGTCACAGATGACGATATCTGGCCATTTGGTCAGCATCATCTCCAATCCCTCGCGCCCGTTGCTGGCCTGCAAGGTGGCAAAGCCGGCATCCTCGAGTTCCTCCACCACCAGCGTCCGGATCTCGGCCTCGTCTTCAATGCAAAGGATTGTTATCTTGCTCATCTGCTTATCTCGTTTCAGGCGACTTGTGTCTCTGGTGTGATGGAATTGGGCTGTTGCTCAATGCCAATGGGAAGAACGACGGTGAAAACCGTGCCCTGGTCAATTTTGCTGGTGACGCTGATCTTGCCTTTGTGAAGCTCGACGATTTGCTGGACCAGATTGAGACCGATGCCCGTGCCGGCAATCCCGGACGATGTCCGCGCGCGGAAGTATCGTTGAAACATCTTTGGAAGATCTTCGGCATCGATGCCCACACCCCGGTCCGTCACGGAGACATGTACGTGGGTGGCGTCTGTCCAGCCGCGGATAAAGACATAGGGAGATCCGGGCGCGTATTTCACCGCATTGGAAAACAGATTGGTGAAGACCTGATGCAAGGCAGACCGGTCGGCCACGATTGTTTCAGGCAGGTTGTCGAGGTCGAGAATGAACCTTTGGCTGGGCGTGATATCCCGTTGGTTTGCAGCACACGACCGGATCAGTTCCTCGATCGCACAGGGCTCGGGATTGATATCGATGAGGCCATGATCGAGCCGCCCGACGGCCAGGATACTGTTCATCAGTCCGACCATCCGCGACACAGATCCCCGGATCTTGTCGACCTTGTCACCGATGAAGTCGGGGGTGATCTCGGCTTTGCTTCGCATCAGGCGCTGGGCAGCGCCATCAATGATGGCCAGGGGAGTTCGGAACTCATGCGATGCCATGGCGACGAACTGGCGTTGCTGCTCGTTCACACGGCGCTCGTGGTCAAGCAAATGTTCCAGTTTCCTGGCCTGCTGCTCGATTTCGGCTGTCCGCTTCGAGACAAGATCTTCCAGTCTGTCGCGATGATGCATCAACTCGCGCTCGGCTCGCTTGCGTGCGGTCACATCAAGATAGGTCAAGATGCAGCCGCCGCCGGAAATGGGGGTGGTTCGCACTTCGAGGACCCGGCCCGAAACCGTCTCGCGGTCAAAGGCATGGTCGACGAACAGCTTCGCGCGGCGAATGCGAGCCTGCGCCAGTTTCTCGACATCACCTGGCCCGTACTCGCCGCGTTCGGCGTAGTAGCGCAATATGTCAGCGAAATTGCATCCCGGTGGAAACATATGCTCAGGCAGATCTAGAATCTCGTAGATCCGCCGGTTGGTCATTGCCACCGTCAAATCGTCCAACAGCACGCAGATTCCACCAGGAAAACTGTCGATGGTTGTCCGCAACAGCTCGAACACGTTGTCGTTCATTGCCGGGTTCTCCGTAGCGGACCCATTTGCAATGATGGTGCCTCTAGCGGATCGGGGTTGCTCGTCGTCACTGTGCAGCTTGTGCGTAACCACGGTTGCCAAGTCCCTGACCAGGTCCGTCAAGGCCTCCAGATGGCCATACTCTCCCTCCGTGCCGTAATAGACCACCAAGGTGCCGAGGGGTTCGTGTCCGGGAGCCGTTATCGGGACCTGCAACCGGGTCAATTTGCTATCGGCATCGGACACAGAGTGCGGATTGCCGGCCGGTTCAATCAGGGTTTCAATCTGAGACCAATGGAAATTGTAGAACCCTGCCAGAGTCTCTTTCATTGAGGCTTTGTCTTTGAGATAGATCGCGGCCTTGGGGATCAATTCAAGCGGAACGGTTTCGACAATGACGCGCAAAACATCGGGAATAATCTCACCGATCACATGGTCGGAGTAACCAAGACGAAGTATCTTCCGTCCAGCCGCTTGCAGCCACGGCGGCGCATCTTTGCTTTGCTTTTCGTATCTGAGCACAGTTTCGCCTGACCGGTGATTTAATCTAGCGGCTAGGCTCACACGCGTGAGTAAACATACCCCTAATTTAGGCATGCCTGATATTAGTGGTATTCCTTGCTAGTCTATCGCTAATACCTTGGTTGCCGATCCCCTGCCTCGAGGCACAGAGGACCGGATGCACAAGGAAAAGGAGCAAGAACATCGACTCGCGATCACTTTCGAAGATCGGTGACGGGGCCCGCTTGAGCGCTTGAGATGGGGGTGACCTTGCGGCCATCTGCAAGGGCCGAAGTACAGAAGCGGTTTTGCGGCTGGCTTTCGTGATGTTGCGTTTGGAGGCGCAATCCGGGTCGAACGTCGCGTCGGCTTCGATGGCAGTCCGGCACAAATCAGTTTTCCGGCACTACTGATTCCGAAGGACCGGCATGTCTCTGAACTCAACGCATCAACAGCACCGGTGACTTGCAGGATCTCAGCATTTCGCTCGTCGTCGAGCCCAGAACGAAGGCGCGGATGCGGGAGTGACCATAGGCGCCCATGGCGACCAGGCATGAGCCGCAGTCCTCGACGCGTTTGCCGAGAACCTCGTCGGGCTGGCCTGAGAGGATGGTGGTTTCGGTCTCCAGCCCAGCGCCGGCGAGGATGGCTTTTGCGTCTTCCAGCGCTTTTTCGGTGTCGCGGTTCTTCTGTCCGACGGTGACCAGATCGATCTTCAGGCCCGCAAACAGCTTGTTGCGGGCGATGTGGTCGACCACGCGCTGGCTCGAAGCGCCGCCGTCAAAGGCAACGATGACGGTGTCAATCGGCTTGAATGCGCGCGAGGCGACAAAGACCGGCTTGTTGCTCGAACGAATGAAACGCTCGAGATGCGCGCCCAGCCTGAGGCTGGCAAAATCGGCTTCCTCGCCGCGTTTGCCGATCATGATCATGCTGGCAGGGCCTTCCTGCTCGATTACGGTTTCGACAATCTCACCCTGGCGCAGATGCGCGCCGACGACCTTCTGGCCGGCTTTTTCGATGATGGCGCGGGCGTCGTCGAGAATGGCGCGGCCCTTTTGCTGCAGCAGCTTTGCGCGCTGTTCATCAAGCGAGGAGAGTTCCTCAAGCAGCGCGGTGCGGGCGCCCAGCGCGATCGAGCCGGAAAGGTCGGACTTGTCGGCACCCATGTTGCGGTCGAGCACATGCAACAGGTCGACACCGGCATCCATCCTTCCAGCGGCCCAGGCGGCATGGTCGCACACGCTTTTCGAATAGGTGGACCCGTCGACAAGGGCCAAAAGGATGTTGGTCATGGTCTGCTCCTCCTTAGAGCGTGGAATACGTCCATTCGGACGCCGGGGCCGCTCTACATCAATCTATCTACGGCATTTGGGCTGGATCAAGCGTTTCCGCCGGATCCAGGCTGCGTCAGTGCGACATCAACTTGTCCATGGCACCAGGCTTGTCATGAATGGCGAGCCGGTCGACGATGGTTTCCGAGGCTTCGTTCATGCCGATGATCTCGACTTCGGCGCCGTCGCGGCGAAACTTGAGCACTGCCATGTCGAGGGCGGCAACGCTGGAAATGTCCCAGATGTGGGCGCGGGAGACGTCGATGACGACCTTTTCCAACACTTCGCGGAAGTCAAACGCCTTCATGAAATCCTCCGCCGAGGCAAAGAACAGCTGGCCTTCGACGATATAGGTGCGGGTGCGGCCGTCTTTGGACAGCGTCGAGCGGACGCCGAAGAGCTGGGAAATCTTCCAGGCGAAGAACAGGCCCGAGAGCAGCACACCGACGAGGACGCCGATGGCGAGGTTGTGGGTGAAGACCACGAACAGCACTGTCGCCAGCATCACCACCGAGGATGAGCGTGGATGGGTGCGCAGGCTTTTGAGCGAGGACCATGAGAAGGTGCCGATCGAGACCATGATCATGATGGCGACCAGGGCTGCCATTGGAATTGCAGCCACCGAGTCACCGAGCACCACGATGAAGAACAGCAGCATGGTTCCGGCGACGAAGGTCGACAGGCGTCCACGACCGCCAGATTTCACGTTGATGATCGACTGGCCGATCATGGCGCAACCGGCCATGCCGCCTATGAAGCCGGTGGCGGTGTTGGCGATGCCCTGGCCGACACATTCCATGTTGCGGCTCGATGTGGTGTCGGTGAGGTCATCGACAATGGTCTGGGTCATCAATGACTCGAGCAGGCCGACGGCGGCGACGGCGACCGAATAGGGCAGGATGATCCAGAGCGTCTCAAGGTTGAGCGGGATGTCGGGGATCAGGAATACCGGCAGCGTGTCGGGCAGGGCGCCCATGTCGCCGACGGTGCGCAGATTGTCGAAGCCGAAGAACCAGGTGATGGCGGTCAGCACCACGATGGTGACCAGCGGCGAGGGAATAGCTGTGGTGACAAGCGGAAACAGGTAAATGATCGCAAGACCGCCCGCGACCATGACATAGGTGAGCCAGGGCACGCCGATGAGCTCCGGCAACTGCGCCATGAAGATCAGGATGGCCAGCGCGTTGACGAAGCCGGTCATTACCGATTTCGAGACAAAGCGCATGACATAGCCGAGTTTGGCGATGCCGGCTGCGATCTGGATGAGACCCGCGAGCACGGTGGCGGCGAGCAGGTACTCAAGCCCGTGCTCCTTGACCAGGGTGACCATCAGCACTGCGGTCGCCGCTGTCGCAGCCGAGATCATGCCAGGACGTCCGCCGACGATCGCGGTGATGACGGCAATCGAAAAGGAGGCGTAAAGGCCGACCTTGGGGTCGACGCCAGCGATGATCGAAAAGGCGATGGCCTCAGGGATCAGCGCCAGCGCCACGACGAGGCCTGAAAGAATGTCGCCGCGGACATTGCTGGTCCATTGCGAGGCGTAGCTGTTGAGCGAGATCATGGAGAGTGGTCGTCCTGTCCGGTGATAGGATGGTTCGGCAATGCGATGGCCACAAAAGTGGGCTGGGGAGGCTTAGTGCCTGGCCTTTGTTTTTCACGGCCATCTCGCATATGGAACCGGCTGCGGGTTAACGAGAATGCGGCCTCGATACAGGCATATGCGGCCTCTGCCAAGTCACGCCTGTTCGCAACTGCGGAAAAACTGCCAATAACGGGGAAGTCAGGGCGCCAATTCGTGGATCGTGACATTCGGGCAGACCGACTTCGCGATGTCGCAGAGGTGTCGGTGGTGGGTGAGGTAGATCACCTGGCCGACATTTGCCATGCCGGCAAACAGCCGGAAGGTTTCCTCGGCGCGGAAATCATCAAAGGTTTCCATGATGTCGTCGGCGATGAAGGGCACCGTCTGGCGGGTTGCGGCGAATTCGTGGTAACCGGCGACCCGGAGCGCCAGGTAGAGCTGGAAGCGGGCGCCTTTGGACAGATCCTTGGCCTGTTTGGAAGTGCCGTCGTTCTGAAGCGCGATCAGCAATTCCTTGCCGTTGTCCGGCTGGGAGGCGAGACCTGTGTAACGGCCGCGGCTGATGGTGCGGATGGCATCCGAAGCACGTTGCATCATCGATGAGCTGTGGCGCTCACGGTAAAGCGTTAGCGCCTGTTCCATGGCGATGATACCGGCCGACAGCCTAAGATAGCGCTCGGCGCCCTCGGCGATGGCGAGAAGGGTGGTCTTGCGTTGCTGCTCGATACGGGCCACCGCATCATCTCCACCCACCGTATCCATGGCGTCGGAGGCGCGGGTGCGGGCTGCGAACAGATGCTGGACCTCGGCGTCGAGCGTTTCCAGCGCGGTTTCGAGCTCCTGTTTTTCTTCTCTGAGTTCTTCGGTGTCGGCGTCTTCGAGTTGAGCACGGGCGTTTTCCAGCGAAGTCGCTCCGAGGGTTTCGCAGATTTCGGAGGCGCTCTGCTCGGCACGGCCGGCGAGCTGCTTGCGCTCAAGCGCCTGTTCAATGCGCAGGGCGGCTTCGGCCAGTGTCGCGGCGCCAAGGCTCTCGAGCATCTGGGTTTTCTTCACGGTATGCGCAGCGCTGGTCTCGGCGTGCTTGCGCTGGCGCTCCGCAGCCTCTTCGATCTGCCGGGACAGGTCTTGCTGACGGGCGCGCGCCTTTTCGGCGGCTGCAAGCCGTTCGGCGAGCTGCCGGGCGATGAGGGCAGGAGCCACGGTGTCGGTTTCGAGCCCGACCTGCGAAGCTGCGGCGTGAAGGGCTGCGATGTAGCCGGCCTGGTCGCGTTCCATCTTGGCGATGCGGTCGGCCAGGCCTGCGCGGTCGTGCAACGCGGACGCCAATTCGCCGAGCAGGGGCAGCGCCTCGCGGATTTCAGCCGCGGTCGGGGCTGTTTCGTTTTCACCGAGCCAGCATCCGGAGCAGGCCTGTTTCCAGGCCAGCATCCAGGCTTCGGCTTGCTCCTCGGCGTTTCTGAGATTCAGTTCGCGCCGCCTGAGATTGCGCTCCTGCTCGGCCAGATCGCGGCGATGGGCGTCGAGCCGGGCTTCTTGGCTGATAAGCTGCTGGGCGCGGGCAGCGAGCGCCTCCAGATCGTCGTCAGCTGCTGCTTCGGGATCAAGCGGTTTCAGCGCCTTCGCAAGACGGGCCGTTGCAGCCTGCCGGCCCTGCTCGGCGATCTCCAGGTCGTGCAGGTGTCGGCGCAGCGCGTCATCGGCCTCAAGTGCAAGCTCGCGGCGCTCAAGCCAGTCTTCCAGCGCCGCGAGCGTCATGTCGGCGGGCAGAGTATCCGCCAATTCGCCTATGGCCGTGGCGATCGAATCGCGAAGTTCCGTGCGCGCCTTGTCGTTTTCCGATCTGGCCGTATTTGCGGTGTCGAGATCGGCCTTGGCAATCGCGGATTGCACGGCGATCTCGTTGAGCTTTGCTACCTCTGCCTGATGCGCCGCACGGCTGTCCGCGGCCTCATCATAGCTCTGCATGGCGGTTTCGAAGGTTTTGGCGGTCTCAGGATCGAGCGCGTTCTTGTGCCCGGCCCAGGCTTCATCCCTTGCGGCCCTGAGCGCCTGGGTCTCGGCCGTGGACGGCAGGGCGCGCGATCGGGCCAGCGCCTCTGCCTCGGCCTCGAAACGCCGTAGCGTCTGACCAAGCCGGCTGATCTCCTGCGCCAGTTCCGCGTCCTTGCGCTCGGCCTGTTCGCTCTGGACCTTCCACCTGCGCAGCGTGTCCGGCAAGGGCGGGCGCATCGTGCGCAGCTCAGCGATCCCGCCATGCCATGGGGTCAGCGCCGCAAGGCGTGCGTCGCGTTCCTGACGGGCCGGGGCGATGGCGCGTTCTGCGCTTTGGCGTCTGAGTTCATGATCGCTGTTGCGCAGCACGGTCAGGGTTTCAGTCAGGGCGTCGACCTGGTTCTGACGCTGGGCTGGTGCGCTGTCGCTGCCGCCGGCTGCCTGCAGTATCGCCCGGGACTCATCGCGCCCGGCGCTCGCGTCCACCACTTCCTTACGGGCAGTGTCAAGACGGACATCCAGGCTTGCCCGGGCGTCGACAAGTTCGCGCAGCGTTGCGGTTCTCGCGGTGCTCAGCAGCAATTCCCCGGGCTCGCGGCTATCGGGTTGTCCGAGGCGAAGCAGAAGCTGACTGATGACGCCGTCGATGCGGATCAGCGCCGTCCGCCGTTCAGGCAGGTCTTCCGCGGCGGTGTCATGGCGGGTGCGCAGCCGCTCAAGTTCGGTGAGCTGGCTCTCCAGCGAGAGGATCTGCGTGTCGAGACCGATGTTTTCACGCTCGGCCGACAGGCGGTCGATTTCCTCGCTCAGTGCTGCGCCACCTGCCTCTAGAGCGGCTTCCGCGTTGCCGAGGTCGCGAACCTGCTGCCGCCATTCCGGGACCACTTCAGGCAGGTCGGCGAGCTCGAGCAGCTGGTGTTGCAGCCTGTCGAAATCTGCCATGCGCGGCCCTGCCGTGAGCTGCCGGTCGACAGAAGCCAGACGCCCGCGCAGGCTTTTGCGTTTTTCACAGGCCTCATTGTAGCGATGTTCCGCTTCCTCAAGCTCCCTGCTCAGCTGAGCGTACTTGCTGGCCTGAACGTCGATCGCGTCGCGCTCCGCCTTGAGTTTGGCGAGCTCGGCCTTGAGTTCTCCCAAGACGCGTTTTTGTGCGCGAGGCTTGTAAAAAACCTCGGTTTCGCCGCGTAGTTGTACCAATTTTTGCGACAGCTCGCCCAGGCCGGCGCTGGCCGAAAACAGGAGTTCACCGAGATCTCCACGGCTTGCCAGTATGCTCTCGCCACCCTGTTCCAGGCTCTCGTCATCGAGTGAGAACATGGTCTGGTAGTTGGTGCGGTCGAGCCCGCCGAGGCCGGCAAGCAAGGCGCGGTCGGAGACCGGCCGGCTCTGCCCGTCCAGCAAGCTATTTTGTGCACGCTTGATGCGAATGTATTCCGCAGGCGCGCCATCAATGTCGATCGACGCGCCGATCTGCATGTTCGGGTAGGGGTGGATGAAATTGTAACTGCTTTGCGCGCCGATGCCGAAGAGCAGGTCGAGCCAGGCGCTGAACAGTGTCGACTTGCCGGCTTCGTTGGGACCGTAGACGATGTGCAGGTCGCAGCCACCGAAACCGGTAGCGCCGAAGTCGATGACATGGTCGGTGAACTTGCCGTAGCGGGTCAGATCGAGACGGTTGAGGCGCATCAGGCAGGCTCGCTCCGCGAGCCGGAGGAGGCCTGCAGCCGCGCCAGCACGTCGTGCGTGCCCTGGCGTGCGAGCTCCATGCGCCGGGCCCTGGTCTCGGTCTCATCGGTGCCGAAGAGATCGCGCAGATCAGCCGGCAGCTGGCCCTGAAGCGTGTCGGCCACCTCAGACAGGGCGGTTTCAAAGGCGCCGGAATTCAAGATGCCCGAGTCAATGAGGCTGCGCAGCTCGTGCAATGGATCGGCCGTAGAAGTTTGGGCGTTGGTTGGGGGCGTGCAGCCGATTTCGAGCTTTTCGACCCAGATGCCTCCGATCTGGGCTGCACGTTCTTCGGCCTCGGCCAGCAGCAGGTCGGCGTCCCGGCGCATGCGCCAGGCAAGCGCCGTCTCGCCGGTAAAGCCTATCCGGGCGACCAGTTCTGGGGCCGCCGAAGCCGCGCGCGCCTGTTTCAGGGCGTGGCTCAGCGTGTGGGCCAGGTCTGTCCAGTCGCTCAGGCCGCCTGCACCCACAGAAATACGGCTGAACTCGGCCAGCGCTGTCGGTTTTTCTTCCAGGCTGACGCTGCCATCCGCGCTGATCGACACGAGGGTTGCTGATTTTGGGCCGTCCTCGTTGATGTCGCGGCCTTGCGGCATGCCGGGCATGACGATGGTCGTCGATCCGGTGAGGACGGAGCGCTTGTGGATATGGCCCAAGGCCCAGTAATCGAATCCGGTGGCCTGCAGTTCGGCCGGGCTGCAGGGGGCGTAGGCGTCATGGCCGGGCGCGCCTCCGAGGCTTGTGTGCATGATGCCGATATTGATGGCATCGGGAACGGCACCGGCATGTTTCGGCAGCAGGCTTTCGGGGGCGGTGGGCTGGGCGAAGCTCAGCCCGTGGATGGCAACGGGTTTTTCGCCCTGATCACGTTCGATCATTACATGTTCGGCGCGTCCGCCAAACAGCTTGACTTCGCCCGGAAGCACTAGTTCGCGCGAGATCCGCGACAGGGCATCATGATTGCCCCGGATGATGAAGGTGCGGATGCCGGCATTTGCCAGACGGCCAAGTTCACCGGCAAGGAACCGGGCAGTCTTCATCGAGGTCTGGTCGCCGTCATAGAGGTCGCCGGCTATCACGAGTGCATCGACGCGCTCGCTGATGCACAGATCGATGATAGTGCTGAATGCCTGCCGCGTGGCGCCGCCAATCAGGTCGGCAAGCTCCGGATTGCGCAAGGCGAGCGATCTGAGGGGCGAATCAAGGTGGATGTCAGCGGTATGGATGAAGCGAAAAGCCGTGATCGAAATGTCCTCCGGCGTATGTCAAACCGTCCGTGCCAATAGAGCGTGGAGGCATAGCACAGGCGACTGTCGTTGCCACAGGATTTTCGCGTTCGCCGGTGCGCCAGGTTCGCGGGACCAAACGATGACCGCGATGCGTGATCGCCAGAGACGCCTCGGGTCAGGGAGTCTTTCCGGTCTTGCCGGTGATCTTCAGCCAGCGCCCGCCATGGGTCGGCGACTGGATCTTGCGAAAGCTCATGCGGGCCGACTGAACCGGCTGCACGTCGTCTTCGAGATTGTCGAGCACATAGTCTCCGTCCCTGGTTCTGACCACCAGCACGGTATGCGCCTCATTTCCCTTGTACCCCATGGTCAGCAGAAGCTGCGAGGGTTTGAAGCCTTTGCGCAAAAGCCTGGCGCGCTTGGCGAGGGCGAAATCCTCGCAATCCCCCGAGCGTGTTCTGGCGGTCCAGAACTCCTTGCGGCCGAAGGCGGCCCGGTCCGAGGCCGGCTTGATCGCCCTGTTGATCTTGCTGTTGATGCTTTGCAAGAGGTTGAGGCGCGCTGCAGGGAGCGCCGAGCTGGCAGAGCGATTGCGGCAGTCGGACGCGTTGCGGGTGCAGTACTCGACATGACCATAAGGGCGCGTGGTCTCGCTGCCGGTCTTCAGCCAAGTCGATGCGGATGCGGGGGCCAGAGTTGCCACCCAGGCCGCAAGTGCGACCAGCAAGAAAAGAGGCATGCTCATAGAGTGACGAGTTCCTTGATTGCCAGTTGTCTGAAAAGCCGGTGGCCTTAATCCGCGACCATAAAAGTGCAAAACCAAATGATACGCAAGTCCGACATGGGGATGAATGTTCTTGACCTGTGGGTTCGGTTTGCACTGCAACGAAACACTGACGAATTATTTGCTGTAAACCAGCCAATCGGTTGTTTCGGTTTAACAGACGGCTTTGATCGAGACCCAAGCAGGAGGTTTCGCCCGTCATTTCGAGTTCGCTCACGCTACCCCAGGGCTGCTAAATCTGCCGGTATGGATGACGGGGCATTGACCTCAGCCGAGACAAAGGCAAATATTCAAATAAATCTATATGGGAGAGAGGCATCATGGCACCGTTTGATCTGACGCGACGCACACTCATGCGAGGCGGCATGGCCGCGGCAGCAAGCGCGGTGCTGCCGGTAAGCTTGCGCCCGGCGCAAGCCTTGCAGATCGGCGAAGCGGTGCTGACCAGCGTCAGCGACGGCAATCTGTTGCTGCCGCTTGGCTTTTCCTATCCGGACGTGCCGCAAGACGAGTTCATCGCCCTGCTCGAAGCCCATGGTCAGCCGACCGACAGCCTGACGCCCGATTGCAATGTTCCGGTCCTAAAATCCGGAGATCGGCTGATCGTGTTCGATGCTGGTTCGGGGCCGAATTTCATGCCGACAGCGGGCAGTCTCATCGAGAACATGGCGGACGCCGGCTTCGATCCGGCGAATGTCACCGACGTGGTCTTCACCCATTGCCATCCCGATCACCTCTGGGGGCTGATTGATGATTTCGACGAGATCGTGTTTCCGAACGCCAGCTTCCACATGGGCCGCGCCGAGTGGGAGTTCTGGCGCGACCCTGGCACGGTGGACGCGATGCCGGAAGCCCGAAAGAGCTTTGCGGTGGGCGCACAGAACCGGCTTTCCCATCTCGAAGACATGATCACGCTGTTCGAGCCAGGCGCCGAAGTGCTGCCGGGCGTCGAGGCGGTCGATACGGCGGGACACACGCCCGGCCACATGTCATTCATGCTGCATGGCGGCTCGGATCCGGTGCTGATTGCCGGTGATGCGATCACCCATTTCGTGGTGTCGTTCGCCCATCCCGGCTGGCCGAGCGGCTCGGACCAGGACCCGGAAATGGGCATCGCCACCCGGAAGAAACTGCTCGACCGGCTGTCGGCCGACAAGGCGAAGCTGACGGCCTATCATCTGCCGGCACCCGGCGAGGGCAGGGTGGAGCGTGAGGGAGCGGCGTACCGGTTTGTCGCGGAAGGGTGATGGGTGCGCTTGCGGCGCGCAGTGGATTTTGCATGCCGGCCAATCACGTCACGTAAATAAGCAGTCTTAAGGAACGGAGTTCCGGACGAGCACACGAGACTGGTGCTGATCTCTACCTGTTCGATTTCTTGTCGATCAGCACTGCCTGCTGCCATTTACCGGGCTTCTTGTCGGTGCGATGGATACAGCCTGCCCAGCAGCAGGGGCGCTTCTGACCTTCGAGAAGCTCTTCGACAGTTCGCTTGATTCGTCTCGTCCGGGTCTTGTCCTGTTTTGCATCCTCAACCCAGCAGATGAACTCGTTTCGGCCGATCGGTGTCAGGCCTTCCCAACGGATGGTGATTTCTGATTTCTGCGTCAGTGCATCGCGCAGATCGTCCGGCATCTCGTGGACAAGGCCAGCTGAAATCTTCATGTTCATTTGTTCTGGCTCTGGGAACTTGTTGAAAAGACAAATATCGAGTTCGGCAAGAATAATGGCACGGAGCAACAGCCCGTCATAGCCTCTTTTCGGTGGCCCGCCAGTCGGCCAGGAAGCCAAACGCCTTGCCCTCCATCAGCAGACCGAGGCCGATGCGGGCGCCGGCGGCGATGGAAAGCATGACGATGGGAGCGGAAATGGCCAGGACCGAGACGGCGCTGACGCCCTGGCCGATGGTGCAGCCCATGGCGAAAACGCCGCCGGTTCCCATCAGGAAGGCGCCGAGCAGGTGGCGGGAGAGTTCGCGGGCATCGTCGCAGGCCTCCCAGCGCATGTCGTGGGAGCGAAAGGCGGAGATGGCCGCGCCCAAAAACACGCCGACCACAACGCCGACGCCGTAATCGGGTAATTCCCCAGTCACGGTGATGATCTGCAGGATGGTGTCGCCAACCGGCATGACAAAGGATCCGGCCTCAAGCTGCACCGGATAGAGCGCGTGGTCGGCGACAAAGCTGGTGATGAGCCAACCCGCCGCAATGCACAGGCCGATGACAAGGCCTGCGAGGACGCGGCCGCGGTCGGCGCGGAAGCTTGCCGATCCGAACACCCACCAGAGCCCGGCAAGGCCGAGGAGCAGAGCCAGGATCAGGCTGACGTCAAAGCCGAACACATGTGACAGCAGGGCACCTGCCGATTGTCCGCCGAAGCCCGACAAATCAACGGCGAGCGGGTCGAGCAGGGCGACGCGGACATGGCCGGTGATGCCGCGCTGGGCGGCGAGTGCTGCCAGTCCGAGGCCGGTGAGCACCACCAGCGCCCGCAGATTGCCGCCACCAAGCCGCACCAGAGCGCCGAAGCCGCAGGTGCCGACCAGCGCCATGCCGAGGCCGAACATCAAGCCGCCGACAATGGCGCCGGCGACGGGCAGCGGCTCGGTAAGATAGAAGGAGTTTTCCACGTTTGCGAACCCTGCCGCGCCGAGCACCTGGGTGGCAAGCAGCGCCGTGAACGCTGCCAGCGCCCAGGCACGCAGCGGGTTGTCGTCGGCGGCGTACCAGTGCCGTTCAAGCGCTGCCATGGTGCAAAAATGGCTGCGCCTGGCAACAAAGCCGATGATCGAGCCGACCAGGCAGCCCGACAGCGCCAGCACCCATCCAAAATCCATCATGACGGCGACTTCCTCCCGGTCACGGCCGTCCCACCGGCCCTGGTTTCAAGCTTAGGCAGTGCCTGCGTCTCGCGCAAGCAATGCTTCCGTTTCGGTCCTGACCACTGATCCTTCCCGGGTCATCGGCGTCGCTGAGAAAGCCCTCGAGCGAGTCAGCGACCCCGGATACATCAGGACCGGCAATCAAGCAGTGACTGCTGCGGCCTTCACGCCGGGACGTGACCAGGCGGTCGCAGCGAAGCCGTGCGCGTTGCTGCGAAACGGCCCCCTGCGGCAGCGCCACAATTCGGGCCTGGCGCGGGGCGATCATTTCTCATCCAGCTTTGCCAGCATCTCGTCGACCAGTGCCCAGAAGAACTGGTCGCCCGGATAGCCTCGCAGCCGGGCAATTTCGCGCCCCTCTTCGACCAGCACAAAGGTCGGGGTGAAACGCTCGACCGGGATTCCGGCCAGGTCTTCGGGCAGCGGCTCGTGTATGTCGACCCGGCGCAGCGGCGCGCGCCGGCCCTGTTCGGTCTTTGGCCAGGCGGGCGCGATCTCCTCGTTGAAGCGCTTGCACCAGAAGCAGCCGGGCTGCTCGAACATCACCATTTCCGCAGCCGTAACAGGAGCTGACAGGACAAGGAGAAAGGCCAGCGCCGCTGCGTAAACTGAGGACATGAGCCCGGTCCGGTTCCGTGAAATAGTGATTGCAATATATATATAATCTTGCATATCTTGCAATCGCCTTGGTGCTGATCCTGTCCTTGGGGATGCGCGGGTTTCAGGGATAGGTTCGCTTCGTGGCTTGCGCAATCGGCCATGCGTGAACACAACGGGGCATGACCACAAACGGCAGGGATCCGGACCGTGCCGGAGCCTGATACTGCCGTGGCAGGGGCGATGTTGCAGTACCGCAGTGGAGGACTGATTGATGATTGATGTCGGGTACGGCGCAGCACTGCTGGCGGGACTGCTGTCATTCTTCTCGCCCTGCGTGCTGCCGATCGTGCCGCCCTATCTCGCCTATCTGGCGGGAATGAGTTTCAACGAGGTCAAGAATGCCGATGCCGATGCGGTGGCATCACGGCGCATCGCGCTGGCCTCGATTTTCTTCGTGCTGGGGTTCAGCACGGTTTTCGTGTCACTAGGCGCAACCGCCAGCGTGATCGGGCAATCGGTTGCCCGCTATTTCGACGTATTGTCGATCATTGCCGGGGTGCTGATCCTTGTAATGGGGCTGCACTTTCTCGGCGTGTTCCGGTTTGCGCTGCTTTACCGCGAGGCGCGGGTCCAGGTCGAGCGAAAGCCGGCCGGCATGATCGGCGCCTATGTGATGGGACTTGCCTTTGCCTTCGGCTGGACGCCTTGCGTGGGGCCCATCCTGGCGGCGATCCTGTTCATGGCCGCGGCCAAGGAAAGCGCCGGGCAGGGTGCGCTGCTCCTGGGGCTTTACGCGCTCGGGATCGGGATTCCCTTTGTCGTTGCCGGGTTTTTCGCAAGCCGCTTCATCCGGTTTTCGACCCGGATCAAGAAGCATATGGCTGTGATCGAAAAGGCCATGGGCGTACTTCTGGTCATAACCGGCATCCTGTTCATGACCGGGCAGATGTCGCGGATCGCCCAGTGGCTGCTTGAGATGTTTCCCGCTTTCGCTACCATCGGTTAGGAGAGGTATGATGATCAGACGCGCATTTTTGGCACTCGCCGCCCTGACGGCGCTGACAGGGCTGACAAGTCAGGCTCTGACCGCCGGGATCGGCGAGGACGGGCTGCACAAGCAGGACTGGTTCGCGCTCACCTTCCGCGATGTCGCCGAGGATATCGAGGCGGCAAGGGACGAGGGCAAGCGGCTGGTGATGGTCTTCGAACAGCGCGGCTGCATCTATTGCGCCAAGATGCACGAGGACCTGCTGTCAGATCCGGAAGTCTCGGATTTCATCAAGGCGAATTTCAAGGTCGTGCAGTACAACATGTTCGGTGACGAAGAAGTGACCGATCTCGATGGCGACGTCCTGACCGAGAAGACGGCGGCGCGCAAATGGGGCTATGTCTTCACGCCAACATTGGTGTTCCTGCCGGAGGATGTGCCGGAAGGGATGACTGTGGCCGAGGCGGCGGTGGCGACCATGCCCGGCGCTTTTGGCAAATGGACGTTCCTCAACATGTTCAAATGGGTGGCCGAAAAGGGCTATGAGGGGGACGAGCACTTCCAGAAATATCACGCCCGTATCATAAACGAGTTGCGCGCCGCGGGGCGTCTCGAGGCGGAGTAGAGCGCAGGATCATACATTCAAGAAATCATATTTTTGCATTGATTGTGGGGCGGAGTATGCGTATCGTGGAATCGGAGCGGAACCGGACGGCTTGTGTCCGGGAAATCGGAGGAGGAAGCGCCAAATGACAAGGCGGATGCATTTTACACTGGGGGCGATCGCGGCAATGACGCTGTCGACCGCGGCGTTTGCGAGCGAAGTTGCGCCTGACGCGGTCGAGTTCGGCGATGAAGGGGTCATGACCTCGCTGACCGGTGTGGCGGGCGATCCTGTTGCCGGTGCGGAAACATTCAAGAGCCGCAAGCTTGGAAATTGCCTGGCTTGCCACGCCAATGCCGACATGTCGGGCGAGCTGTTCCACGGCGATGTCGGGCCCTCCCTGGATGGTGTGGCGGATCGCTGGGAAGAGCCGATGCTGCGGGCCATCGTGGCCAATTCCAAGCAGATCTTCACCGAAGCAACGATCATGCCCGGTTTCTACTCGCTGGAGGTGGGAAAACATCTGAGGGAAGATCTGGAAGGGCAGACGATCCTGACTGCGCAGCAGGTAGAGGACGTTGTGGCCTATCTCGGCACCCTCAAGGAATAATCTGGAGCAAAGGAGCTCGAAGCCAATGCAACTGACAAGACGCAATGTCTTAGGACTGACTGCGGGTGCGGCAGCATTCGCGATCGCCGGCGGGCGGATCTCGCCGGCAATGGCCTCTGCGGAGGACGCGGAGAAGATGGTCATGGATTTCACCGGCGGGGCTACCCCGGCGGAAGGCAAGATCACCTTGACCGCGCCTGAAATCGCGGAGAACGGCAACACGGTGCCGGTGTCGATCAGTGTCGACAGCGCCATGGAGGGCGACGATCTGGTCGAATCCGTGGTCATCTTCGCCGACGGCAACCCCAACCCGGCGGTCGCCACGTTTCACTTTACCGAGTTGAGCGGCGAAGCCCTTGCGACGACCCGGATGCGTCTTGCCAAGACCCAGAACGTCATCGCGGTCGCGAAGATGAAGGACGGCTCGTTCTTCATGGACAAGAAGCAAGTCAAGGTAACCATCGGCGGCTGCGGCGGCTGAGCCAGGACAGGAATTTGAAAAATGGCATCAAAACCACGCATCAAGGTGCCCAAGTCGGCTTCGGCCGGTGAGGTGATCACCATCAAGACGCTGATAAGCCACGAGATGGAATCTGGCCAGCGCAAGGACAAGGATGGCAATCCCATTCCGCGTCAGATCATCAACAAGTTCACCTGCACCTTCGAAGGGCAGATGGTGTTCCAATGTGATCTGGATCCGGCGATTTCCGCCAATCCCTATTTCGAGTTCAACGCCAAGGTCCCGGCCAGCGGCACCTTCAAGTTCACCTGGCTCGATGATGACGGGTCGGTTTACGAGGCCGAGGCACCGATCGAAGTCAAATAACTGTGGGAGGGTCCCGGGCGCGGGGGAGTTTCGCGCAAGGGAGATCCCGGGAGGACGGAGACTGTTATGAAGAGACTTTTAGTTGCCGGTGTTGTGTTGGCGGCCTCGCTTGCGGGGTCCGGTCCGATTTGGGCCGATCCTGTCGACGACACGCTCGAGATCGATGGCGTTCCGATTGTCACCCGCACAGCTGCGCCTGAAGGTCATCCCTTCGACGAGCTGTATTCGGGGTGGCTGTTCCGTGAGAAGGAAACCCGCGACCTGTCGCGTGACTCGTTCGAAAATCCCGGCATGATCGCCGTCGAGGACGGCGAAGCCATGTGGAACACGGTCGAGGGCACGGCGGGGAAGTCCTGCGCTTCGTGTCATGGTGATGCTGCCGAAAGCATGAAGGGCGTGGGCGCAAGCTTCCCGAAATGGGATGCGGATTCGGGCAGGCCGATCAATGTCGAGCTGCAGATCAACAAGTGCCGGACCGAGCAGATGGGCGCAGAGGCGCTGCCCTTCAACAAGGGCGGCCAACAGGAACTGACTGCCTATATCAAGCATCAGTCGCTGGGCATGCCGGTCAAGCTGGATCTGACAGAGGGCGAGATGCAGAGCTGGTGGGAGCGGGGCAAGGATGTCTACTACACCCGCACCGGTCAGCTGAACCTCGCCTGCGCAAGCTGCCATGAGGTGGCCATGGGCAAGATGATCCGCGCCGACCACCTGAGCCAGGGCCAGGTCAACGGGTTTCCGACCTACCGGCTCAAGAGCGGGCTGACTTCGCTGCACCAGCGTTTCCGCGGATGTATCCGTGACACCCGAGCAGTACAGCCCGACGCGTTTTCGGACGATCTGATGGCGCTTGAGACTTATGTGACATGGCGCGGCACCGGCCTTTCGGTCGAAACCCCGTCGGTGCGCCAGTAAGCTTTGAAACTGCCGGAGGCGTGTTGGCGCCTCCGGCACCCGGCAGGGTCCGCGTGTCCGGTCGGATCCGCCTTTGCCCCAGCTGCAGTTTGATGGTGCAGAACAGCTGACTTCAGTTTTGAGAAACTTGAAAAGTTCTGCGTTAACGAGTTGAAATTAAATGTGAATACGGATTCTGGCCAACGCCGGAGCGGGTTTGTTCGTCCGTTTTCGCCCGAATGGAGACTGAAATGCATACCAGGAGAGATTTTCTGCAATATGCGCTCAATGCCGGTTTTGTGCTGGGGGCTGTCGGTCTTGGCGCCAATCCCGCCCGGGCGTTGGCGCAGCAGAAGCTGACTCAGGACGATCTGCTCAGGTTCGATTCCAAGGGGCAGGTGACGCTGCTGCATTTCACCGATTGCCACGCCCAGCTCAAGCCGGTTTTCTTCCGGCCGCCCGACACCAATATCGGCGTCGGCGATTATGCCGGCGTACCGCCGCACCTGGTCGGCGAGGCGTTTCTCGACTATTTCGGCATCGAGAAGGGCAGCCGTTACGCCTATGCCCACACGATGGTCGATTATGTCGACCTGGCCCGGACCTACGGCAAGCTCGGCGGACTTGACCGCACCGCGACACTGGTCAAGGCGATCCGTGCCGAACGCGGCGACGACAAGGTTCTGTTCCTGGATGGCGGCGATACCTGGCAGGGCTCCTATACATCGCTGAAGACCAACGGCATGGATATGGTCGAATGCATGAAGCTTTTGAAACCCGATGCCATGACCGGGCATTGGGAATTCACCTTCGGCGAAGACCGCTTCCTCGAACTGGTCGATGCGATGGGTTATCCGTTCCTCGCCTCCAACATCTTCGATGCGGAATGGGACGAGCCGGCATTTGAGCACACCGCCTATTTCGAGCGCGGCGGTGTCAAGGTCGCCGTCATCGGCCAGGCCATGCCCTATACGCCGATCGCCAATCCGAGCTGGATGTTCCCGAAATGGTCGTTCGGCATCCGCCCGGACGTGCTGCAGGCCAATGTCAACGCGGCGCGGGAAGAGGGGGCAGAGATCGTTGTGATGCTGTCGCACAACGGCTTCGACGTCGACCGCAAGATCGCCTCGACGGTCAGTGGGCTCGACGTGATCATGACCGGCCACACCCACGACGCCACCCCGATTGCCCTTGAAGTCGACGGCACGCTTTTGATGTCGTCGGGCTCGCACGGCAAGTATCTCGGCCGCATCGACCTTGAGGTCAGGGACGGAAAGGTGACGGGGTACAGCTCCAACCTGATCCCGGTCTTCTCGGATGTGATTGCACCGGATCAGGAGATGGCGGCCAAGATCGACGAGATGCGTGCCCCTTACGAGGCCGAGACACAACGTGTGATCGGCACCACCGACACCTTGCTCTACCGGCGCGGCAATTTTAACGGCACCTGGGACGACCTGATCTGTCAGGGGATCATGGAAGAGCGCGACACCGAGATCGCGCTGTCGCCGGGCTTCCGCTGGGGCACGACGCTGCTTCCTGGCTCCGAGATCACCATTGACGATCTCTATTCGGAAACCTCGATGAGCTACCCGTCGGTGTACAGGCTGGAATTCACCGGCGCACAGTTGAAAGACATCATGGAGGATGTCTGCGACAACCTGTTCAACAAGGATCCGTTCCTGCAGCAGGGTGGCGACATGGTGCGCGTCGGCGGCTTTACCTACAGCTGCACACCAAATGCCGGCATGGGCGAACGCATCTCCGACATGCGGCTGACCGGCAGCGGCGAGCCGATCGAGGCGGGCAAGAGCTACACGGTCGGCGGCTGGGCTTCGGTCAATGAAGGGGTCGAAGGACCCGCCATCTACGATCTGATGGAAAACTACATCACCAGGAAATCGGTGGTTTCACTCGATCCGGACGCTGCGGCGGTCCGGGTCATCCTGTGACCCCGAGTTGATTTGAATGGCCGGTCCCCGCGGGGCCGCGATGACGACGGAGACAAAGATGCGGATGCTGGAAACCTGTTGCAGGAGGCTCTCATGGTAGACCGGACCGACACCAAACAGGCACAACCGGCGGCGTCGCGCCGTTCCTTCCTCAAAGCCAGCCTGCTGGGTGGAGCAGCAGTTGCGGCAGGCACCGGTGTGGCTCGCGCTGCCGGGGATCCGCTGATCACCGAGATCCAGGATTGGAACCGTTATCTCGGCGAAGGCGTCGACGTGGCACCGTATGGCAAGCCTTCGGAGTTCGAAGCCCATGTGGTTCGCCGCAGCGTGCCGTGGCTGACCGCCGATCCGGTATCGTCGGTCAACTTCACCCCGCTGCATGAACTCGACGGCATCATCACGCCGAACGGGTTGTGCTTCGAGCGGCATCATGGCGGCACGGCAACAATTGCGCCCGCCGACCACCGGCTGATGATCCATGGCCTGGTCGACACGCCGTTGGTCTTCACCATGGAGGATCTCAAGCGGTTTCCGCGTGAGAACCGGCTCTATTTCCTCGAATGCGCGGCCAATGGCGGTATGGAATGGCGTGGCTCGCAGCTCAACGGCTGCCAGTACACCCATGGCATGATCCATTGCGTGGTCTATACCGGCGTGCCGCTGCGCTATCTGCTGGAAGAGGCGGGTGTGAAAACCAGCGGCAAATGGCTGCTGGCGGAAGGCGCCGATGCGTCCGCGATGACGCGCTCGATCCCGATGGAGAAGGCGCTGGATGATTGCCTCGTCGCCTTCAAGATGAACGGCGAGGCGCTTCGGCCCGAACAGGGCTATCCGCTCCGGCTGTGCGTTCCCGGCTGGGAAGGCAACATGTGGGTGAAATGGCTGCGCCGGCTCGAGGTGGGTGACAAGCCCTGGGCACAGCGTGAGGAAACATCGAAATACACTGATCTTCTCGCCAACGGAAAGGCCCGCCGCCACAGCTGGGTGATGGATGTGAAATCGGTGATCACCAGCCCCAGCCCGCAGGCACCGGTCACCCATGGCAAAGGGCCGCTGGTCATTACCGGCCTGGCATGGTCCGGCAGCGGCACCATCAAACGCGTCGATGTGACAATCGATGGCGGGCGGACCTGGCAAACGGCGCGGATTGACGGGCCGAGCCTGCCAAAGGCGCTGCACCGTTTCTATCTCGACATCAACTGGGACGGCTCGGAACTGCTTTTGCAGTCGCGGGCCATCGATGATCAGGGACTGGTTCAGCCGACCAAGAACGAATTGCGCGCAGCACGCGGCGAAAACTCGATCTATCACAACAATGGCATCCAGACATGGCACGTCAACACTGACGGGGTGGTTGAAAATGTTGAAGTTTCCTAAGTCCGCGGCACTTTCCGTTCTTGCCCTGACAGCTTTTGCCAACCCGGCGTTTGCCGATGGCGATATCGATGCCGGTGAGAAGGTGTTCAAGAAGTGCCGGGCCTGCCACGCCGTCGGAGAAGGCGCCAAGCACAAGGTCGGGCCCGAACTCAACGACATTTTCGGCCGTGCCGCGGGTGGCGCCGAGGGCTACAAATATTCCAAGGCGATGATTGCCGCCGGCGAGGAGGGGCTGGTCTGGGATGCGGACAGCCTGACCGAATACCTCACCAACCCGAAGGCGATGATCAAGGGCACGAAGATGGCCTTTGGCGGGCTGAAGAAAGACGAGGATATCGACAATATCCTCGCCTACCTGAAGAGCTTTTCGACAGAACAGGCGGCTGCATCCGAGGCCGCGTCCGAATCTGCCGAAGGGGCGGAGCCTGCAGAAAATGCGACCGCGGCACCGGCCGCCGATAAGCCCGCAACCGAGACAGCATTGGTGGTTGAAACCAGCCAAGGCGCATTCGGGCTGGGCCGCAAGGCGATGCCGGATGAAATCGCGGCCTGGGACATCGACATCCGCCCCGACGGTACCGGGCTTCCCGACGGCAAGGGCACGGTCGCCGAGGGCGAGCCGATTTATGCCGAGGCTTGCGCGGTGTGCCACGGTGATTTCGGCGAGGGTGCCGGGCGCTGGCCGGTGCTGGCGGGTGGGCAGGATTCGCTGCTCAAGGAGCGCCCGGTCAAGACTATTGGTTCCTACTGGCCTTACCTGTCGACAGTGTTCGATTATGTCCGCCGCGCGATGCCGTTTGGCAATGCCCGTTCGCTGTCGGATGATGACGTCTATGCGCTGACAGCCTATCTGATGTATCTTAATGATGTTGTCGAGGATGAGGAGTTCGAGCTGTCGAAGGAAAACTTCACCCAGATGCGTTTACCGAACGAGGCAAATTTCATTGCTGACGACCGGCTGAACGAGCCGCATTACGCCAAGGGTGAGGAGCCCTGCATGAGCGACTGCAAACCGGGACCGGTCCAGATCACGGCGCGCGCACAGGTCATCGACGTGACGCCGGAGAGCGAGGGTGAGGAAAGTTCCGGAGGCAGTATCGACTGACAGGCGGGGCAGTCCGGCGCCCCTAGGGGAGATGAAATGCTTGATCAAGGCAGGCACCACGGGCGCATCAAGATGCTATGCCTGCTGGTGCCTGCCTTTTTTGCCGGCATGGCCGGCCCGTTCGGAGCTTCAGCGGCGACGGGCTCCGAAAAGCTGTTCGACCCGTGTGCGACGTGTCACGACCTCGGCAAGGGTGCCAGACACGGGGTCGGCCCGCATCTCGACCGGCTGTTTGGCCGTGTGGCGGGAAGCCTCGAGGATTTCCGCTATTCGGAAAGCATGCGCGCGGCCGGAGCCGCCGGGCTGGTCTGGACCGCGGAAACACTCGATAAGTATCTCGAAAAGCCACGTGACTTCATCAAGGGCAACCGGATGGTCTATCGTGGCATGGAAGATGCCGATGACCGGCAGGCGCTGATCTCCTGGCTTGAAACCGCAAGCGAGCAGGAGCCCGCCTCCGCTTCGGCGGCCGGGGAGGTGTCCACTTCCAGCCAGGTCAGAGACCTTGCTGATGCCGTGCTGCAGATGAAAGGCGATCCCGAATATGGCGAGTATCTCGCCGGTGATTGCGTGACCTGTCACCAGGCGTCCGGCAAAACGGCTGGCATACCGCCGATCGTCGGGCTGCCGAAGGATTACTTCGTTACGGCCCTGTTTGAGTACAGCACCGGTGTGCGGCCAAATGACGTCATGAAATTGCGCGTCGCAAACCTTTCCCATGAGGAGATCGCGGCGCTGGCGGCCTATTTCAGTTCGCTGGATCCGCAATGAACTGCAACCTGCAACCCGGGAGGAAATCATGGCAGGGCTGACACGACGCCAATTCGGACTTTTCACGGGAGCCAGTGCTGCGGCGCTGTCGCTTCCGACCTACCTTCGCGCCCAGGGCAAGCCGCGGGTGGTGGTAATCGGAGGCGGAGCCGGCGGGGCCACAGCTGCGCGCTACATCGCCAAGGATTCCGACGGCGCCATTGATGTGACGCTCATCGAGAATTCCGACAATTACACCACATGCTTCTACTCAAATCTTTATGTCGGCGGTTTCCGCAGCTTTGAATCGATCACCCACAGCTATGATACGCTGCAATCGAGCTACGGGATTACCAAAGTCACCGGCATGGCGACCGCGGTCGACCGCGAGAACAAGGTGGTGACAATGGCGGATGGCGCGACCGTGCCCTATGACCGGCTGGTTGTTGCACCCGGCATTGATCTGATCTGGGATTCGGTCGAAGGCTATTCGGAGGAACTCTCGCAGAAAGCGCCGCATGCCTGGAAAGCCGGCGAGCAGACAAAGTTGCTGAAAGCCGGACTGGATGCGATCGAAAACGGCCAGCAGATCCTGATGGTGGCGCCGCCAAATCCCTACCGATGCCCGCCCGGTCCCTATGAGCGGGCCTCGATGATGGCGCATGTGCTGAAGTCCAAAGGGTTGATGGACGCCAAGGTGATCATCCTCGACCCGAAGCCGAAATTCTCGAAGCAGGGTGTGTTCCAGGAAGGCTGGGAGAAGCATTATCCGGGCATGATCGAGTGGTACGGGCCGGACGTGCATGGCGGCATCGAGAGCGTCGACGTGGCAGCCGGAACAGTCGAAACCGGGCTGGATACGTTCAAGGGCGCATTCATGAACATCATACCTGCGCAGAAGGCCGGCGAGATCGCGGGCAGCGCCGGGCTGACCGACGACAGCGGATTTTGCCCGATCGAGGCCGAGAGCATGCGCTCGTCCATGGACGAGGCGATCTTCGTGATCGGCGACGCCTGTATTGCCGGCGACATGCCGAAATCCGGCTTCTCCGCCAACAGCCAGGCCAAGGTAGCGGCGATGACGATCCGCGGCGATCTGGTCGACGCAAAAGTGTTTCCGGCGAAATATGCCAATACCTGCTGGAGCCTGATTGAAACCGACGACAGCATCAAGGTCGGCGCCCAATACGCGCCCGGTGATGGCAAGATCGCTTCGACGCAGAGCTTCGTCAGCCAGATGGACGAGGACGCAGCACTTCGCAAGGCCAATTACGAGGAATCGGTCGGCTGGTACGAGGGCATAACGGAGGACATGTTCGGCTGACGAATCCCACTACAGCCGGGGGCGGTCGCTGAAACCGCATGGCGCGCCCCCGCTCTCAGCTCGTCGCTGGCGGCAGGTTTGCGGCAGCCTACAGGGTTGCCATTGCCATGAGCGGGTGCGCGCTGGTATCTCCATGAAGGTGTAACGCGTCTGGAGCCAGTTTGATGGCGGTCTCGAAATTCCGGTTTCCGGCACGGCTTCTGGCCTGGGCCCTGGCTCTGGCAAGTCTCATGACACCGGTCGCGGTGCGTGCCGCAGACGTGCTGGTGTTCGCCGCATCGAGCCTGAAAACCGCACTGGATGAGGTGGCGGCCGACTGGCGGGATCAGACCGGCAAGACGGTGACCATCTCCTATGCCGGAAGCTCCAGCCTGGCGCGGCAGATCGGGCAGGGCGCCCCGGCGGATATCTTCATTTCCGCCTCGGCTGACTGGATGGATTATCTAGAGGCTGAAGGCCTCATCCGCGACGGCACGCGAACCGACTTGCTTGGCAATCGTCTGGTGCTGATTGCGCACGGGGCCTGGGTTGCACGGATAGAGCTTGACCGAGACACGGATCTTGGCGGCATGCTCGGTGACGAGCGCCTGGCCATGGCGCTCGTCGACTCCGTGCCTGCCGGGGTCTACGGCAAAGAGGCGCTGATGAGCCTCGGGCATTGGGAAGCCGTTTCATCCAAAGTGGCGCAAACCGACAATGTGCGCGCCGCGCTGGCGCTGGTATCGACGGGCGAAGCGCCGTTCGGGATCGTCTATGCCAGCGATGCGGTGGCCGATGACAGCGTCAGCGTGGTGGCCGAATTCAGCAAAGATACCCACGCCCCGATCGTCTATCCGGCTGCCCTGACGGCGCAATCCAAGTCCATGGAAGCTGCAGACTTCCTCGAGGCGCTGAACGGCCCGAAAGCGGCCGAAATCTTCAGAGCGCAGGGCTTCGAACCGCTATCCGGGCAGGGCGATGGCTGACTGGCTCACTCCGGAACAGTGGAGCGCTGTGGTGTTGTCGCTCAAGGTGTCGTTCTGGGCCACGCTGCTCAGCCTGCCGCTGGGGCTGGCAGTGGCCTTTGTGCTGGCGCGCTACGAGTTCTGGGGCAAGCAGGCGCTCAACGGTCTTGTTCACCTGCCGCTAATCCTGCCACCGGTGGTCACCGGCTACCTGCTGCTGTTGACATTTGGCCGCCGCGGCGCCGTCGGCCAATTCCTGGAACAGAGTTTCGGGCTGGTGTTCGCGTTCCGCTGGACCGGGGCGGCTCTGGCAGCGGCGGTGATGGCGTTTCCGCTGATGGTGCGCGCCATCCGGCTGGCGATCGAGGCGGTCGATCCTAAGCTAGAACAGGCGGCCTCGACGCTGGGGGCATCGCGGGCCTGGGTGTTTGCCACAGTCACACTGCCGCTGATCCTGCCGGGCGTGATAGCCGGGGCGATCCTGGCCTTTGCCAAGGCAATGGGCGAGTTCGGGGCGACGATTACCTTCGTTTCCAACATTCCCGGGCAAACCCAGACTTTGCCGTCGGCGATCTACAGCTTCCTGCAGGTACCCGGCGGTGACGCGCAGGCGATGCAGCTGGTGCTGATCGCGGTGGCGATCGCGCTGCTGGCGCTGGTGCTGTCGGAATGGCTGGGGCGAGCGGTGGCGCGAAGGATCGCGGGATCATGAGTCTCTCTGTCCGTTTCGCCCACCGCTTCGAGAATTTTGCGCTCGATGTGGCCTTCGAAGCGCCACCCGGGGTGACGGCGTTGTTCGGGCGGTCCGGCTCCGGCAAGACGACGGTGGTCAACGCGGTGGCCGGTTTGCTGAGACCCGATGGCGGCCACATAAAGTTTGATGAGACAGTCCTGTTTGATGCCGGACGGAAGATCTTGGTCCCGGTGCACAAGCGGCGGCTAGGCTATGTGTTTCAGGAAGGGCGACTGTTTCCACATTTGAGCGTGCGTCAGAACCTCACTTACGGGCGTTGGTTTGCGCCGCGCGGGACAGCGACGGATTTCGATCGCGTGGTGGAGATGCTCGGCATCGGCGACCTTCTCGGACGGCAACCGGCGCGCCTTTCGGGGGGCGAAAAGCAGCGTGTGGCCATCGGGCGTGCGCTTCTGGCAAATCCGCGGTTGCTCCTGATGGATGAACCACTCGCGGCGCTGGACGAAGACCGCAAGGCGGAAATCCTGCCCTATCTCGAGCGGTTGGGTGATGAAGCCGGAATTCCGCTGCTCTATGTCAGCCATTCCATTGCCGAGGTGGCGCGGCTGGCGACCACGCTTGTGTTGATGGAGAACGGGCAGGTGATCCGTTCGGGACCTCTGGTGGAGATGCTGTCCGATCCCGAAAATGTCCCCGCCCTGGGCGTGCGCTCCGCCGGTGCATCGCTGCATGCACGTGTGGCAGCACAGGAAGAGGATGGCCTGACCCGGCTGGATGCATCAGCCGGTCCATTGTATCTGCCGCATGTCGATGCGCCCATCGGGGCCCAATTGTCGATCCGGATCCTGGCGCAGGACGTGATCCTGTCGCGGTCCCGGCCGGAGGGGTTATCGGCACTCAACGTGCTGCCGGCGACGGTGACTGCGCTTCGTCTCGGAGACGGGCCGGGCGCGGTCATCCAGCTCAGGGCGGGCGAGGATCTGCTCCTGGCACGCATTACCCGGCGTTCGGCGCAGGCGCTCGAACTGGCGCCGGGGGCTGACTGTTTCGCAATCATCAAGTCAGTCGCCGTCGCGCAATCGGATGTCGGCGGTGCTTTCTAGAATGATGGCAGTCGAATGCTGTCCATGCGGGAGTCTGCTCACCGAAAAAGGATGACATGAAACTCGCCACCGGGGACGACCGGTTTTATCGCTTTATGCTTTGCTGAGGGTTCATTGTCCGCCTTAACGGCTCGCCAACGCCATCTCCGCTATCCGGCCGCGTCTCACCATGAGCAGGAAGACCGTGTTCCGGGGCCCTTAAAAAATCGGCGAGTGTGCAAGCCCGGTGAGGATGGTTTCCAGTTCTGATTCAGCTCTTTGTCGTTGTTTTGCGCGTCTTGCCGATGTTTGTCATCCAGTCGCTCTGTCTCTGAGAAGCCAACACCCGCTCGGCGACAATCATCGAAGCCTTCGGTGCGTTCGCTATCGGTCTAAAGCTTCGGGAAGTGATGCGGACCAGTGCGGAGTAAGAGAATGTTACCTATATGGTGTCGCAAATCCTGATTGTGGTCTAAATTTTCGATACGATATCGTCGCGAATGCGTAATTCGCTGATCGGTAGGGGACAGGTTTGATGCGGTATGCCTTGTATTTTTCGCCTAGCCCGGGCGAGGATCTGGCCGAACTCGGCGCCAGCTGGATCGGACGTGACGCGGAGAGCGGCAGGCCGGTGGCGCATCCCGATCTTGACAGTCTTGGTGCGAGTGAACTCGCCGCGATGACAGGCCAAGCGCGGCGCTATGGTTTCCATGCAACGCTGAAGGCACCGTTTCGTCTGGCTCACGGGGTCACGGAAGCCGATCTGGTTGCGGGACTTGAGGATTTTGCATCGCAGAATTCTGGCTTCGAGATACCGTCGCTGGTGGTGGGGCGACTGCAGGGCTTTCTGGCGCTGGTGCCCGGCGAGGCCGCGCCTCAACTCGATGCATTTGCCAGCTCGGTCGTGGAAGCGTTCGAGCCGCTGCGCGCCGAGCTTTCCGAGCGGGACATTGAACGCCGCAACCCGGAGTCGCTGTCATCGACGCAGCGCAAACACCTGATGCGGTGGGGATATCCCTACGTCTTCGATCAGTTTCGCTTCCACATGACGCTGACGACACGGCTCAGCGAGCCGGACATCGGGCGCGCCGAAAAAGCCGCACGGATTCATTTTGCCCCGGCTCTGGCCGGGCCGGTTGCGGTTCGGGCGCTCAGCCTTTTCGTTGAACCCGAACCGGGCGCGCCCTTCGCCGTTCACAGCCGGGTACCACTGGCGCTCGGTCAGCACAGAAAGACTGCCTGAATGAGCTCCGAGACCGTTTTGACCAATGCACGGCTAGTGCTCGAAGACCGGATCGTGGAGGGAAGCCTGGTCGTCCGGGCCGGTGTCATTGCAGAGGTTGCAGACAGCCGGTCAACTGTGGGTGTGGACATGGATGGTGACTACATCTTGCCGGGACTGGTCGAGCTGCATACCGATCACTTGGAATCGCATTACTCGCCGCGTCCGGGGGTGCGCTGGAACGCCATCTCCGCCATTCAGTCGCACGATGCGCAGATTGCCTCCTCCGGAATCACCACGGTGTTCGACTGCCTTCGGCTGGGATCGGACACGGACGAAGGGTATCAGATCGGCGAAATACGCGCCGTTGCCGATGCCTTGGCGCAGGCGCGGGTGGAGAACCGGTTGCGCGCCGATCACCTGATTCATCTCCGGTGCGAAGTCTCCACCGCAAATGTGCTCGATCATTTCGCCGATTTCGAGACCGACACGCAGGTGCGGCTCGCCTCGCTGATGGATCACGCCCCGGGGCAGCGGCAGTTCCAGACCATGGAACAGTACACGCTTTACTTCAAGACCAAGCGCGGGCTGTCGGATGAGGATTTCGCCCGCTACGTGACACGGCGGCAGGAGGCATCGGCCCGTTATGCGGACGCCCACCGCAAAGCGCTCGCCAGCGCCTGTGCGCAACGCGGCATCACGGTTGCCAGCCATGATGATGCGACGCTCGACCATGTCGAGGAAGCCGTCAGCCATGGCGTCAGGCTGGCGGAATTCCCCACCAGTCTCGAGGCAGCGAAGGCTTCCCACAAGGCGGGCATGAGCGTGCTGATGGGCGCGCCGAACGTGGTACGGGGCGGTTCCCACTCGGGCAATATTGCCGCGACCGATCTGGCCCGGGCTGGTGTTCTGGACGTGTTGTCATCGGATTACATCCCCTTCAGCCTGATCCATGCTCCCTTCGTTCTGGCCGACGAGATCGACGAACTCGATCTGGCATCAGCGATCCGGCTGGTGACGGCCACGCCCGCGAAGACGGTCGGTCTCGATGACCGCGGAAGCCTCGTTGCCGGCAAGCGCGCGGACCTGGTCCGGGTCCGCCGCGAGAGCGGGGTTCCGGTGGTGCGGTCCGTCTGGCGGCAGGGCGAGCGGGTCGCCTGATGCAGGATTCCAAGCAAGGCTTGGCCCATGTGAGAGGGAAAAACCGCAGGCAGCCAGGGTATTAGCCCAGGCTCAAATCAATGACGTGCCGCAGACCGCACCGCCACCGAGGCGGTGCTTGATGGCAAGTGCATTTATTACATTGAGGGCATTACGATCCTGCATGTCGGGATCGCTAAGCGCCACAAGTGCTGAGGGCACCAATCGCTTCCTGTTCGCCTTCGCACACTGCTCAAAGACATAGTCCTGCAATTTGACGTCGGACAATCCCTGATAAGTGTCTTCAATCAGCGCGTCCTACAATCCGGCCGGCCTCATTCTGTGTCCATGATTGGGTCATGCGGCCCGAACGCATTTAGCCGCTGTGCGGCGAAGTAAGTGAGAATGTTCAGGAACAGTACATTTCTGAAAATATTCATTCCCTTAGAATTAAGGGTAAATAAACCAGTTGCGAACAGTCTGGGCCGATGAAGTTCAAGGCCAAGCGGCAGGCATGATTTCTGTCCACCCGCAATGATTGCACAGTTGGGAAATGGTTCATGCGATCTTGGAGGTGGGGTACATGGGATTCAATCTGGCCAAGGGCCTGGCTGCGAAGGTTGGCGGGTCTTCGCGCAGCATAACGCAGAAAATTGCTATTACAGTTATCCTGATCAACTTGTTTGGACTTGCTGTTACCAGCTTCGTCATCTCGCAAATGTCAGGCGCGAGCCAGATGGAAATGGCCGAGCGCAACTGGCTCAAAGATACTGCGCAGATCGGCTCCCAGGCCGCCGGCGGGGTGAAGTGGGGCAAGGTTGACGCCATCCGTTCAGCCTATGAGGTTTTCCGGAACGATCCGAAACTCGCACTTGTTGGCATGGCTGCCTTCAATCAGGCCGGCGAGCAGGTTGACATCTGGACGCGTTCGGAAACTCCAAATCCTTCTCTGGCGCAGGTGCTGGGTTCAGATCCCGGTGAACTGGCGCAGGCTCGTCTCGAAGAAAGTGCCGACACAGTAGTGATTTCTGCGCCCCTTCCGGCCGGAAAGGATGGCGTTTCCCTTGGACAGATCAAGACTGTCTGGTCGACTGCCGACATCGCGATGTCTGCGCGTGAATTTGCACTCAAGGCACTGGTGTCACAGGTTGCCGTGCTGATCGTGGCCGTGACCATCCTGTTGTTTGCCATGCGAAAATTCGTGGGCAGGCCGCTTGCCGATGTCAATCGGCGAATCGGGGAGCTTCAGGCCGGTGACATCACCGCGCCGATCCCGCATGCCGACAAGGGCGACGAGATCGGTGTTGTGTCACGGGCGCTGACGGTGTTTTGCGAAGCGGCGCAGATGAAACTGGATGCCGATGCCCAGATGGTGCGCCAGCGCGAACAGCTTGACGCGGAACGGCAGGCCAACATGAGCGAGACCGAGCGTTCGTCGCTGGTGCAGCGCAAGGTGGTCGAAGAGCTGGGGGCAGCGCTCGAAAAGCTGGCTTCCGGGGATTTGACGGCGCGTGTGCCTGACCTGGGCGGGGAATTCGCCGCGCTTCAGGACAACTTCAACCGAGCCCTGTCGGCGCTTGAACAGACCGTCGGCACCATCGACAGCGCCCAGCATGCCGTCAAGCAGGCTTCGGACAGCCTTGGCGCTTCCACCGACGAACTGGCAAGACGGACTGAACAGCAGGCCGCGGCGCTGGAGCAGACCGCGGCAGCGCTGGATGAAATCACCTCGACCGTGAAAGGCTCGTCCGAGCAGGCCACGGAAGCCGGGGATCTTGTCGGTTCGACCCGTGATGCCGCCACCTCTTCATCCGAGGTCGTTCGATCGGCGATCACAGCGATGGGCGGAATCGAGGAATCCTCCTCCCGGATCGCGCAGATTCTCAAGGTGATTGACGACATCGCTTTCCAAACCAATCTTCTCGCACTCAATGCCGGGGTCGAGGCCGCACGGGCCGGTGAGGCGGGCAAGGGCTTTGCCGTAGTAGCGCAGGAAGTCCGGGACCTGGCAGGTCGCTCCGCCAATGCCGCCAAGGAGATCAAGGTTCTGATTGAGGAAAGTGGCACCCAGGTCAGCAATGGCGTCGACCTGGTTAACAGGACCGGGCAATCGATCGAGCAAATCGAAAAACAGATTGTCGAAGTTGCCTTGAAGATCGATGCGATTTCGCGCGCATCTCGCGAACAATCCACGGGTCTTTCACAGGTCAACACGGCGATCAGCCAGATGGACACCATGACCCAGAAGAACGCGGCCATGGTTCAGGACAGCAACGCGTCGTCGCAGAAACTTGCCGGAGAGTGTCAGCGGCTGGCCGATGTGGTTACATCCTTCAAGTTGACGGCGCCTGCGTCGCATGCACGGGCCACGCAATCAGCGCCATTGCCTGAAACCCGGCAAACGCCTGCGCCGCGGGTCGTTGCCCAGCCACAGTACCAGACCCGTGGCAATGCGGCGCTCGCCCGGAGCACTGACAGCTGGGAGGAATTCTAAGTCTGTCGACCGTCACCAGAAACGGCCGTAAATGGTCGCGATCCACTTCAAACGAGGAGAAGCCCATGAAGACCAAGAATATTGCATCAGTCATGCTTGCAGCCTGCGTGCTCGCTCTTGCCCCTACCTCAGCCATGGCCGAAGGTGCCCATGTTGCGCCGGTGAAGGAATTCGTCAGCGAGAATATCGAAGGCTGGTTGACCGATCCGGTCGTTGTCAGCGCGATCAAGGAGCAGAATACAAAGACTGCCAGTCTTGACGCCGCTGCAATCGACAAGCTCGACAAGCAATGGCGTGCCCAGGCAACCGCAACCGACCAGCCTTTCGTCAGCGAGGTTCTGGCGCGTGAACTGTCGAAGTTCCTGATGGAGAAGAAGGACAGAAGCCAGGGCATGATTACGGAAATGTTCGTCATGGACGCCAAGGGCCTCAATGTCGGCCAGAGCGATGTGACCTCAGATTACTGGCAGGGTGACGAGGCCAAATGGCAGAAGACCTACGCTGAGGGCGCAGGCGTGGTGTTCGTCGACGAAGTGGAAGAAGATGAATCGACCCAGGCGCTGCAGTCGCAGGCCAGCCTGACCATCTCCGATCCCGAAACCGGTGAGCCCATCGGGGCGATCACTGTCGGCATCAACCTCGACATGCTGTAACCGCCGGTTTCCGGCCGGCTGTCCTGGCCTGCACACAAGGACAGAGACAGTCATCAACCGCACTTGTGCCGCGCCTGGTTTCCGTTTCGGGACCAGGCGCGGCGTTTTTCGTTTGCCATCGGGGCCTCGGCGGGGAAGTGTGCCAGATCAACGTGGCGCATGCCGGAAATGCGATCACGATTGTCACAGGCGGATTTGCAAGGGGAGGGCACAATGAAGCTGGTGCATATTTCTGACATCCACATCAATGCGGACCCGATCCTCGGCCTCGATTCCATCGCCAACTTCAAAAAATGCCTGGCCTATGTCGAAGCGCATCACCAAGATGCCGAGCGGGTTGTGATCACCGGGGATCTGACCCATTACGGGTTGGAGGAAAGCTACCACGAGTTGGCTCAGATCCTCGATGGCAGTTCGCTTAAGGGCAAGCTCGAACCACGCTTGATGATCGGCAACCATGACAACCGTGAGACGTTCGCTTCGGTCTTTCCCAGCGCCGTGCGCGACGATGCGGGCTTCGTTCAATGGACAGAGGAGACGCCTGCTGGCGTTTTTGTCTACATGGACACGGTCGATCAGGGGCGGCACAGCGGGCGCTATTGCGAACGGCGCATGGCCTGGCTGAAAGAGGTGCTGGATCAGGCGCGTAAGAGCGGACAGAGAGCCTATCTGTTCATGCATCACAATCCTGTGCGGGTGCATGTGGCCAATGCCGACATCGTCGGGCTGATCGATGAACGTGCATTTCAATCGCTGCTCCGCGAATACAAGGATACCGCTGCGCACGTTTTTTTCGGCCATTGCCATTACACGCTGAGCGGTTCGGTCTCCGGCGTGCCCTATTCGGCGCCACGCTCGACCAGCCATGTGTGCTGGCCGGAGTTTTCAGGTCAGATCAACCGGATGGGCTATGGCGATCTGGCGCCGAACTACAATGTCTGCTTTCTCGGTAACAACAGCACGGTGGTCCACTCGATCGATTTCCTCCAAGCCGAGAAGGTCAAGTGGAAGATCTACGAGGATCTCGAGTTCGTGTAATGCCAGGCGTCCCGTTTCCGAAAACGGTACGGTCCGCTACGGCTTGCGATCCGGCGGGAATTCGACCGGCCCGCCCTGCGCCTTCCAGGTCGAGAAGCCTTCCTTCAGGTGAGCCGCTTCGAAACCCATGTCATTGAGGGCCGCCGCCGTCAGCGCCGAACGCCAGCCCGAGGCGCAGTGGAAGACGAATTTCTTGTCCTGGCCGAAAATCTCCTTGAAATAAGGGCTTTGCGGATCGACCCAGAACTCCACCATGCCACGCGGACAGTGGAAGCTGCCGGGTATGTAGCCCGAGCGTTGCCGTTCGCGTACATCCCGCAGATCGACAATGACCACGTTCGGATCGTCCACCATCGCAATCGCTTCGGCGGTCTCGATCTCTTCGATCCGTGCCCTGGCTGCGGCAACGAGGTCTGCGACGGGGGTGATTGTTCTGGTCATGGTCTCGCCTGTCCGAACTGTGATCTGTCTCAACAGCATGATTGACGCATCTGGCGACCTGGTTCAACACTTGTGCCGCCAGCGGCGGTTCCAGGGTGGAACAGCCTGGCCAGTTCGGCAACCGGGGTCTGCAGCCATGCCACATTCATCGTCGCTGTCGCTGTGGGATGAGACCGCTGCTGAAGCTGACCTGGTGGCACCCCTGACAACGGATCTGGTGACCGATATCGCCGTGGTCGGGGGCGGATTTACCGGCCTGTCGACAGCCTTGCATGCAGCTCAGAATGGTCTCGACGTCTGCGTTTTGGAGGCCAGGCAGATCGGCTATGGCGGGTCGGGGCGCAATGTCGGGCTGGTCAATGCCGGGCTGTGGTTGCCGCCGCAGGACGTGCGGGCGCATTTCGGCGAGGAGCGCGGCGCCCGGCTGGTGGAGGTGCTTGGCAACGGCCCGGACTATGTGATGTCGCTGATCGAGACGCATCAGATCCGTTGTGAACTGACCCGAACCGGGACCATACACGCAGCGCACTCGCCGCGTGGCTACAGGGATCTCGCCCGGCGTGCGGAAGAGTGGCGCCGCCTGGGTGCCCCGGTCTCGCTGCTGACGCGGGAACAGGCCTGTGAAAGGATCGGCTCGGAAGCCTTTCACGGCGGCTTGCTTGACCAGCGGGCCGGCACCATCAATCCGATGGGCTATGTTCGTGGGCTGACGCGGGCCGCCAGGGCGGCGGGAGCCCGCATTCATACCGGAGCGAGGGTGCGCAGCCTGATCCGCGCCGGGGACGTCTGGCGGCTTGAAACCGCGAATAGCTGCGTCAGAGCCAGATCGGTGGTTCTGGCGACCAATGCCTATACCGACGGCTTGTGGCCGGGCCTGCGCGACAGTTTTGTGCCGATCAACTATTTCCAGGTTGCCACGATGCCGCTGGGGGAGCGAGTGGCTTCAATTCTGCCGGAACGGCAGGGGTTGTGGGATACGGGGAAGATCATGTTCTCCCTCAGGCGCGACGCGGCAGACCGGCTTGTCATCGGCTCCATGGGATCGGTGATCGGTGGCGAGAACGGCCTGTCGGAGCGCTGGGCTGCGCGGCAGCTCAAGCGCCTGTTCCCTCAACTCGGACCCGTGGCGTTCGAAACAAGCTGGCACGGGCAGATTGCGATGACCGCCGACCACATTCCGCGGATTCATCGCCTGGCTGATGGGGTCTATACACCGATCGGCTACAATGGCCGCGGCATAGCGCCGGGTACGATTTTCGGCAAGGCGATGGCCGAGCTGTTGGCGGGCGGCGACGAGAAAGATCTTCCGTTGCCGGTGACCGGTGTGAAGCCGGAGACGCTGCGCCGGGTGAAAGCCGGCTTTTACCAGACAGCCTTTTCAGCGAACCAGATTTTCAAGAGCATCTGAGCAGGGGCAACGGCTTCAGGAACTTCCGTGGAATAGTTTTACGTCATCTTCGCCCAAGGCATCGACATGACCGGAATTTTATGGTCCCGTCGCCACCATACCGGGCAGGTGCGCACGGGATGGCGCGAGGATCAGGCCGGGTAGCTCTGTTTTCGCCATCGGCAAAGGGAGGGGACGATGGGTATTGTTGTAGGGGTGGTGCTGCCGCTGGGGCTGGCGTTCATCATGTTTTCGCTGGGACTGGGGCTGACGGTCGCAGATTTTGTGCGGGTTGCAAAACAACCCTATGCCTTTTTCATCGGCGCGCTCAATCAGGTTGTGTTGCTGCCGATTGTCACTCTCTTGCTCGTGCTCGCTTTCGGGCTCGGGCCTGAACTTGCAGTTGGCTTCATGATCCTGGCCTTTTGTCCCGGCGGGGTGACCAGCAACATTCTGGCCCGGCTGGCCAGGGGAGATGTGGCGCTGTCGGTGTCGCTGACGGCGGTCATCAGCCTGGCCAGCATGATCACCGTGCCGCCGCTGCTGGCACTTTCGATCCGCTATTTCAGTGGCGCGGAAGCGCAGCCGGTCAATATAGGCGGGATCGCGGTACAGCTGTTCCTGCTGACGACGGTTCCGATCCTGATCGGGTTGTCGGTCCATCACCTCGCCCCCGGGCTGACAAACCGCATTGCGCCGAAGGTGGCGAAAGTGGCCAATGCGATTTTCGCCTTCATCGTCGGGCTGGCGCTGGTGGTCAACTGGGACGCCTTTGTCACCAATCTGCCGCTACTGGCGCCGTCACTGGTCAGCCTGATCGTCCTGCTGCTGGCGCTCGGCTATGGAGTGGCGCGGCTGGCCGGCGTGCCGCTCAAGCAGGTCAAGACCATCGCCGTGGAAACCGGGATCCAGAACTCGACGCTCGGGATCACGGTGGCGGCTCTGCTTGGCGGGGCCGAGACCGGGTTTTCGGCCTATGCGCTGCCTGCGGCGGTGTACGGAATTTTGATGTATGCGGTCTCGGCGCCGTTTATCCTGTGGCTGCGCAGGAATTCACCAACCGAGACTGCTGCCGCATAGGAGACAGATCGATGGACAATTGTGATGTGATCATTGTCGGCGGGGGGCTTGCCGGGCTTGTCGCCGCGACGGAGCTTGCCGACCGCGGCAAGAGCGCCATCATTCTTGACCAGGAGCCGGAGAACTTTCTCGGCGGACAGGCCTTCTGGTCGCTGGGCGGCCTGTTTTTGGTGGACACACCAGAGCAGCGGCGAATGGGGATCAGGGACAGTCGCGAACTGGCCTTGAGCGACTGGATGGGGTCGGCCCAGTTCGACCGCAAGGAAGATTACTGGCCGCGCAAATGGGCCGAGGCCTATGTCGATTTCGCCGCCGGCCAGATGCGGCCCTGGCTGCACGAGATGGGCATGCGCTGGTTCCCGGTGGTTGGCTGGGCCGAGCGCGGCGGCTCGTTCGCCGGTGGACATGGCAATTCGGTGCCGCGGTTTCACATCACCTGGGGCGTCGGTCCGGGTGTGCTGGAGCCATTCGAGAAACGCATCCACGCCCATGTGAAGGCGGGACGTATCGAGCTCAGGTTCCGGCACCGCTGTTCCCACATCATTACCGAAAACAACGCCGTCAAAGGCGTGTCGGGCGAGGTTCTGGCCGATGATGTCAAGGAGCGCGGCCAGTCGACGAGCCGTGAGATTGCCGGCGAGTTCGAGCTGCGCGCGCCAAGCGTGCTTGTGACGTCGGGCGGCATTGGCGGGAATTTCGATCTGGTGCGCAAGGTCTGGCCGCGCGACAGGCTGGGCGAGCCGCCGCGGGAGATGATTGCCGGAGTCCCGGCCCATGTCGACGGCCGGATGATTGCGATCACCGAGGCTGCCGGCGGACGGGTGATCAATGCCGATCGCATGTGGCACTATACGGAAGGCGTGAAGAACTGGAACCCGATCTGGCCCAATCACGGCATCCGCATTCTGCCGGGCCCATCCTCGATGTGGTTTGATGCCGAAGGCAACCGCCTGAAGCCGCCCTGCCTGCCGGGATTCGACACGCTGTCGACGCTGCGCGCGATCCGGTCGACTGGCCATGACCATTCCTGGTTCGTGATGACCCAGAAGATCCTCAAGAAGGAGGTGGCGCTGTCGGGATCGGAGCAGAACCCGGATTTCGCCGCCAAGAGCTGGCCCAAGGTGGTGCAGCAACGGGTGCTGAACAAGCAGGCGACCCCGGCTGTGGAAGCCTTCAAGCAGCACGGCGAGGATTTCATCGTGGCCGATACGCTGGAGGAACTCGTTTCCGGCATGAACCGGATCGGGGGCGATCTGATCGATCTCGAGAGGCTCAGGGCGCAGATTGCGGCCCGGGACAGCCAGATCGACAATCCGTTTACCAAGGACGCACAGTTGATGGCAGTGCACGCCGCGCGCAATTACCGCGGTGACAAGCTGATGCGCACGGCCAGGCCGCACCGCATCCTCGATCCCGAAAACGGTCCGCTGATCGCGGTGAAGCTGCACATCATCACCCGCAAGACCCTGGGCGGCTTCGAGACCGATTTGAATGGTCAGGTTCTCAATGCGCAGGGCAAACGGATCGAGGGTCTGTTTGCCGCTGGCGAAGTCAGCGGCTTTGGCGGCGGCGGCTATCATGGTTACAACGCGCTCGAAGGCAGTTTCCTTGGTGGCTGCATCTTCTCGGGCCGGCAGGCGGGGCGGGCAGAGACCATCGCCTAGTGGTGCGCGACAGGAGGGCATTGAAGCGCGGCTTGCTTGCAGTCGCTTTGGACGGCGCGTGCGTTGTTTCCCTCGGCTCGGGCGCGACAGGTGAGCTCACGGATAGATCGGGAGACAGGCCATGGCATCCTTCATGCCGGACATCGAGACCAGCTTCGAGCGTGAGGTTGTCGAGATCGAGGACCAGCCGATCATCGTGCCGGACGGCTGCCGGCTGTCGGCGCGGCTCTGGATGCCGAAGGATGCCGAGGCGAACCCGGTTCCGCTGATCCTCGAACATCTCCCCTACCGCAAACGTGACGGCACCGTCGTTCGCGACAGCATCACCCATCCCTGGATGGCGGGGCAGGGCTATGCCTGCCTGCGGGTCGACATGCGGGGCAACGGCGATTCCGAAGGGGTGATGAGTGACGAATACACACCGCAGGAACTGCAGGATGCCTGCGATGTGATTACCTGGGCGGTTAGCCAGCCCTGGTGCTCGGGCACGGCAGGGATGATGGGGATTTCCTGGGGCGGCTTCAACTCGCTGCAGGTCGCGGCGCTCAAGCCGCCGGCGTTGAAGGCGATCATCACCATCTGCTCGACCGCCGACCGGTTCGCCGACGACATTCACTTCAAGGGCGGCTGTCTGCTGGGAGAGAATTTCGGCTGGGCGGCACAAATGCTGTCTTACTCCTCACGGCCGCCGGATCCGTTGTTGCTGGGTCCTGGATGGCGCGAATTGTGGCTCAACCGGCTCAGAGAAATGCCGTTCCTGGCGCGGGAATGGATCACGCGGCAGACGAGGGATGACTACTGGAAGCACGGTTCGGTCTGCGAGGATTACGCCGCGATCGAAGCTGCGGTGCTGTCGATCGGTGGCTGGCATGATGGTTATCGCAACACGGTTTCAAACCTGGTGGAAAATCTCGACGCGCCGGTGAAGGGAATTGTCGGGCCCTGGATCCACAAATATCCGCATTATGCCGGTCCTGAGCCGCGCATCGGGTTTCTGCAGGAGGCCAAACGCTGGTGGGACTACTGGCTCAAGGGCATCGACAATGGTGCTGAGGATTTGCCCGTCTACCGGGCCTGGCTGATGGACAGCATCGCGCCGAAGCGCTGGGTCGACGAGCGGCCTGGCCGGTGGATCGCCGAGAATGACTGGCCGTCAGCCACGATCGACAAGCTTTCGCTTGATCTCGGCGATGGCACGCTCGGGCAGGCCGCGATCAGCACGCCGGTTCCGGTATGTTCACCGCTCGATTGCGGCCGTCAGGGCGGCGAGTATTTCCCCTTTGCCTACGGGCCGGAATTGCCGGACGAGCAGACGCCGGATGATCAGTATTCCGTCTGTTTCGATGGTGATGTTCTCGGAGACCAGCTCGATATCGTTGGCGCGCCGACACTGGTGGTCCGCGCAAGGGCCGACAAGCCGCTGGCGCAGCTGGCGGTGCGGCTGTGCGATTTGCGGCCGGACGGCACTTCGGCGCTGATCACCATGGGCGTGTTCAATCTGGCGCACCGGGCTTCGGCCGAAAACCCGGAGCCGCTCGAGCCCGGCGAAGAATTCGAAACCACGCTGACACTCGATCAGATTGCCTATCGCATTCCGGCCGGGCACCGGTTGCGGATCGCGGTCTCAACCAGCTACTGGCCGTTCATCTGGCCTGCGCCAGAGCATGCGACCGTGACCCTTGAAGCTGGATCGCTGCAGCTGCCGTGCCGAACGGTTCTGGCGGATCAGGATGAGTGCAGCTTCGAAACACCGGTCGGCGCAACTCCCTGGCGTCACGAGAACCTGCGGCCATCTGCATCGACACGAAGCACCGAGACCGATCCTGGTACCGGTGTGGTCAGTACCCTCGTCTTCAATGACGCTGGCGAGAACCGTGACCTGGAACACGGGCTGGTGTCCGGCAGCACAACGCGGGAACGCTGGTCGATTCATCCCGATGATCCGCTGTCTGCCACCGGACATATTCGCTGGGAGCAAACCGGCGGCCGTGATCGCTGGTGGACCGAGACCGTGGCGGAAATGGAGATGCGCTGTGACCGGGAGTGGTTCTACATCACCGGAAAACTGGTGGCGACGGAGAACGACGCGGTGATGTTCGAGAAGCAATGGGACGAGAAGATCGCGCGCCGTTTCGTCTGATCATCCCGGTCGAGCCCCCAGGCTCAGTAGGGCCATTCCCCTGTGCCGAGAGCAGTATAGCCCGAGATCATCCGGGTGAAACTGTCGCGGGCGCGGGCGACCGAGTGGCGGGCGCGAAGATAGCCATGAACGAGACCCTTCTCTTCAAAGCAGACCGCCTTGCCGCCGGCGCTGGTCAGACGGTCGCAATAGGTTGGTGCATCGCCCGACAGCGGGTCGCACTCGCCGGTGATGATGACGGTCGGCGGCATGGCGGAAAAATCATCGGCGGCAAGCGGTGAGAACGAGGGGTCGTCTGTCGGAGACATGCCGCCGGACCGCAGGCTGTCGTAATGGAGCACGTCGGCCGTGGTCAGCATGGGGGCATTGGCATGGGTGACAAAACTACCCTTGTCGGTGTCGGCGCCAAGTAGAGGGTAGATCAGCAGCTGTCCTGCCGGCCTGATGTCGTCGCTGCGGGTGGCCCATGTCACGGCCGCGGCCAGATTGCCGCCGGCACTGTCGCCAGACAGGATCACGGGGTGCCGCGCCTCAGCTGCCAGCAGCCGGAACGCTGCCAGCGCATCCTCGAACTGGGCAGGATGCAGATGTTCCGGCGCCAGCCGGTAGTCGACCGCACTCACCCGGTAACCGGTGCGGTCGCAGATGTCGGCGCAGATACTGTCATGACTTTCCAGCCCGCCGAGAATGAAGCCGCCGCCATGCAGATAGACGATGCTTGCCTCGGGTTCGCCGTTTGCCGGCATGTATTCGCGCACGGCGATGGGGCCCGCAGGGCCGGAAACGGAAAAGCCTCGTACCGTTACGCCTGCCGGCCTGCCGGTGTCGAATGCGCGGCACAGGGCGTTGTAAATTTCGCGCTTGCCATGATGGTCGAGAATGGCAGCGTCGTTAGGGTAGAACGCGGCTGACTTGTCGATGAAGGCCCAGGTTTCGTCGTCCAGCAATGTGTCGTAGGGGGCAGGGCGCACGGGCAGGTCCTCAAATGTGGTCGGTGATGTTGACGCCCATGCAATCGCGAGGCACAGGTTCTGTCAAATGGGAAAATCATCATGGCATGGACATTGCGACCCGAGATCAAGGCAATCCTGTTCGACAAGGACGGTACGCTGGTCGATTTTGACAAGACCTGGGCGGAGACCAACCGCAAGGGTGCGCTGATCGCAGCGGATGGCGATAGCGCGCTCGCCGACGTAATTCTTCATGAATGCGGGATGGATCCCGTTACCGGAATTACCCGGGCCGACAGCATGTTCGCCGCAGCCAATGCCTGCGAGATCGCCGCGCATATGGTGGCGCATGGCAGCCCCTTCGAGCGGGACGAACTGATGCGCAGGCTCGACAAGATCTTTGTCGAAGGTGCCGAGAATCCCTGGCCGATCTGCGACCTGAAGGCACTGATGCAGACGCTATCCGGGGCCGGCTTTGCGCTGGGCATCGCCTCGAGCGACGGCGAAGACAGCATTCGCCGCACCGTCGAGGTGCTCGGCTTGTCGTCCGAGATCGATTTCATCGCAGGCTATGACAGCGGCCACGGACCGAAGCCGGAACCGGGCATGTTGCTGGCCTTTGCGGCCCATCTGGGGCTGAAACCCTCGGAAATCGCCATGGTCGGCGACAACAATCACGACATGGAACTGGCACGCGCGGCCGCGGCCGGGGCGGCCATCGGCGTGTTGTCGGGCACCGGGACGCAGCAGACGCTGGAGGCGCTGGCCGATGTGCTGATCGGATCGGTTGCAGATCTGCCTGCACTGGTGGCCGCGCGGTAGTCTCGTCCGGGCTCGCCGCTCAGATGTCGCGGTTTTGCAACAGGTTTGTAAGCCAGTCGGGGTCCATTTCCGGCACCGAAGACAGTAGCAGCTTGGTGTAATCGGGGAAGGGCGGCGACAGGATCTCGCTCTTCAGTCCCTGCTCGACCACCTTGCCTTCGAACATCACCACGATCTCGTCTGATATCGCCTTCACCGTAGCGATATCGTGGGTGATGAACAGGTAGGTGATGTTGTATTTCTGCTGCAGCCGCAACAACAGCTTCAGGATGCCTTCCTGCACGATCTGGTCGAGCGCGGAGGTGACTTCATCGCAGATGATGACGTCTGGACGGGCAGCCAGCGCCCGGGCGATGCAGATTCGCTGCTTCTGGCCGCCGGAGAGTTCCGACGGCAGCCGGTCCATGAAGGTCTCGTCGAGCTCGATCATCTCGAGCAGTTCGAGGATGCGCTCCTCGCGTTCCTTGCCCTTGAGACCGAGATAGAATTCCAGCGGCCGCCCGATGATGTCCTCGACAGTCTGGCGCGGGTTCATCGCCGTATCGGCCATCTGGTAGATCATCTGGATGCGTTGCAACTGGTCCTTGCTGCGATCCTTCAGGGCGGCAGGCAGGACCTCGCCGTTGAATGTGACGGTGCCGCTGAGCGGCGGCAGCAGGCCGGTCATTACCCGGGCGGTGGTCGATTTGCCGGACCCGGATTCGCCGACCACCGCGACGGTGCGCCCGCGCGGCAGCTTGATCGAGACGTCGTGCAGCACCTTGAGCGGCCCGTAGGCAGCGTCGACATTGTCGATCGACAGGACGATGTCGTCGCCCTTTACCTCGGGTTTCTCCAGCGCACGGACCGACCAGAGCGACTTGGTATAGGGTTGCTCGGGCCTGGTCAGCATCTGCTGCGTCGGAGCCTCTTCTACCTCTTCGCCGTAGCGCAGCACCTGGATGAAATCGGCCATCTGGGCAACGACCGCCAGGTCATGGGTGATGTAGATGGCGGCGGTGTTGAACTCCTCGACGATCTTGCGCATCGAGGCGAGCACCTCGACCTGGGTGGTGACATCAAGTGCGGTGGTCGGCTCGTCGAAGATGATCAGGTCGGGACGCGGCGACATGGCCATCGCGGTCATCACCCGCTGCAGCTGCCCGCCGGACACCTGGTGTGGATAGCGGTTGCCGATGGTCTCGGGATCAGGCAGTTGCAAGGCCCGGAACAGCTCGACTGCATCGGTGCGCGATTCCGCATCGGGCCGGATCCCGCGCCTGGTTGCGGCCTCGACGGTCTGATCGATCAGCCGGTGCGCCGGGTTGAAGGAGGCCGCGGCGGATTGCGCCACATAGGCGATGCGGGTACCCCAGAGGTGACGTTTCTGCCGGTCGCTGGCTTTTGCCAGATCGATGCCGTCAAACAGGATCGAGCCGCCGATCAGTTTGCAACCGGGCTGGGTGTAGCCCATTGCGGCTTTGCCGAGCGTTGACTTTCCGGCACCGGATTCGCCGATCAATCCCATGATTTCGCCGCGCCGAAGGGTCAAGTCGACGCCCTTGATGATCGGGTGCCACTGTTCGTCGGAATAGCCGTCGATGCGGATGTCACGCATCTTGAGCAGGATGTCGCCGCTGGCGGTGGTGCTGGGACGGGAAGGGTCGGTCATTCGCGGAGCCCGCTGGTTTTATGCAGGAACCAGTCAACGATGGAATTGACGGCCACGGTCAACAGCGCAATGGCCGCTGCCGGCAGCAGCGGCGTGATGGCCGCCGTGATGTCGTATTTGGCGAACTGGATCAGGGAGGCATTGGCACGCACCATCGAGCCCCAGTCGGCGGTTGGCGGCTGGATGCCGACACCGAGAAAGGACAGGGCGGCTATGGTGAGAAACACGAAGCAGAACCTGAGGCCGAATTCAGCCACCAGAGGCGGCATGATATTGGGCAGGATTTCCCGGCGCATGATCCAGCCGAGACCTTCGCCGCGCAACCTCGCCGCTTCGACATAATCCATCACTGCGACATTGACTGCAACAGAGCGGGTCAGGCGGAAGACGCGCGTGGAGTCGAGCACGGCGATGATGATGATCAGGCTGGTAACGGTTGAGCCGAAGATCGACAGAAGCATCAGCGCGAAGATCAGGCTCGGGATCGCCATCAGCACGTCGACGAAGCGGCTCAGCACCTGGTCGAGCCAGCTACGGTTGATGGCAGCGACGAGACCAAGCCCACCGCCGATGAGGAAGGACAGGATGGTGGTTGCCAGCGCAATGCCCATGGTGTTGCGGGCGCCATAGATAAGCCGGGTGAGAACGTCGCGGCCAATCTGGTCGGTTCCGAAGACGAACTCGTCGCTCCAGGGGGCGAAGGGAACCGGATGGATTTCAGCCTCGCCATAGGGCGCGAGCACATCTGCAAAGATGGCCACCAGAATGTAGAGCGAGACGACGATCATGCCGAACCAGGCGCTCGGCGGCGCGGACTTCATCAGCAGGACAAACCGCTCCCAGGCGGTGCGGCGCTTGCGGACCGCACCGACTTCGGCGGCGGCAGCGTAGGTCTCGGGTTGCTCGCTCATCTTGGGTGCAACAATCGCGGGTTGGTGACGATGCCGATGATATCGGCGGTCAGGTTCAACAGGATATAGGTGGCGGCGAAGATCAGGGCGCAGGCCTGAACCACGGGAATGTCGCGGCTGGTGACCGCGTCGACCATCAACTGACCGATCCCGGGATAGACGAACACCACCTCGACGACGACGACGCCCACGACCAGATAGGCCAGGTTGAAGGCGATGACCGTGGCGATCGGCGCCCAGGCATTGGGCAGCGCGTGCTTGAGAATGATCTGTGACCGCGATGCGCCCTTGAGCCGGGCCATTTCGATATAGGGGCTCGCGAGCAGGTTGATGATGGCAGCTCGGGTCATGCGCATCATGTGGGCGACAATGACCAGGGTTAGCGTCAGGGCGGGAAGCGCCACGCGGTAGAGCCTTTCGCCAAGAGCGGTTGTGGCGTCGATGTTGGCAAGAGACGGAAACACCGGCCAGAGAGAGGCCAGGAACAGGATCAGGATATAGGCGACGAAGAATTCCGGAGTGGATATCGTTGTCAGCGTTGCAGCGTTGACGACTCGGTCATAGGCAGTGTTGCGGTAGAGCGCAGCCGTTAGCCCGAGAAACAGAGCCAGGGGCACAGCTATCAGGGCGGTGACGCCGGCCAGAAAAAGCGTGTTCCAGAGCCGCGGCATGACCAGATCCACGACCTGGCGGGAGCGGTCCTGCCCGGAGGCGTTGCGGCCTGAGAAGGATGTCCCCAAATCGCCCTGCAGGACCGATCCGACCCATTCGAAATAGCGGATCGGTGCGGGCTTGTCCAAGCCCAGTTCCTTGCGGAACGCGGCCACTGTTTCCTCGGTTGCGGCCTGGCCGAGGACAGCTTCACTAAAATCCCCCGGCAGCATCGAGATGGAACTGAATATGATCGCCGAGACCACGAACAAGGTGGCGATACCCAGCCCGAGCCGTTTCAAGATAGTCGACAGCACCGCATTCAAGTGTGCAATCCTTCCCCATAATTCCCGATGGTCTTTGCGCCATCTCACCACGCGCCGATCGTTCGAAACGACACCGGCTCCTGGCACTGGTTTTCATTGTTGACCAGTTGAGCGGGGTTTGTAAACTGGCTTGGTGAATAATACATTTTTTGCGGAGCCGGCCATTTCGTGATCCGTACCGGGCTCGCCCAATAACAGGCGCGGGGTGGTCCGGAGGTGGCTGGATATAGCGACAAGTTGCGCCATGGCCTTACATTTTCGGGAGCTGCGGTCTAAAACCTGATTACATAACTTCATGTGGCGGTGATCCATCCACAGCCTGGACAAAGAAGTAGCATGACTTGCGGCACCGTGTGTGATGCAGTGCCGCCAAACAATAACAATCTGGGAAACACAACGGAGAAGACCATGAGAGACGAATATCTGAAAAAGCAGGCTCGCTGGCTCAGCGAAGGCCAGATCGACCGCCGTCAGTTCATCAAGACAGCCATTGCAGCTGGTCTTGCCGTTCCTTCGGCACTGACGCTTGCAACCGATGTGCTGGCCGCCACACCGAAAAAAGGCGGCAAGTTCCGCATGGGTTCGTCCTATGGTTCGACCACCGATGCGCTGGACCCAGGCACATCCGAAAACGGCATGACGCAGAACATCATCTATGCGCGCGGCAACCACCTGACCGAAGTCAACAATGACGGCAAGCTGATCCCGGAACTGGCTTCCGGTTACGAGCCGTCGAATGGCGCCAAAACCTGGGTGTTCGATCTGCGCCAGGGCGTGGAATTCCACAATGGCAAGACCATGACGGCCGATGACGTCATCGCGACCTTCAACTATCACCGCGACGAAAATTCCAAGTCCGCGGCCAAGGGCCTGCTGTCGGCGATCAAGGAAATCAAGAAGGACGGCGACAACCGGGTGATCTTCGAGCTGGAAGGCGGCAATGCCGACTTCCCCTATATCGTGTCGGACTACCACATCATGATCATGCCGTCCGAAGACGGTGGTATTTCCGATGCCAACAGCCCGATCGGCACGGGCGGCTACATCGTCGAAAGCTATGAGCCCGGCGTGCGCGCGCTGTTCAAGCGCAATCCGAACTACTTCAAGGAAGGCCGTGCGCATTTCGATGAAGTCGAGATGATCACTCTTTCCGACACGACCGCGCGCCAGAACGCGATCATGAACGGCGATGTGGACTTCATCGACAATGTCGATCCGAAGACCGTCGCGCTTCTTGGCCGGGTACCATCGCTTGAAATTCTCAAGACCACCGGCACACAGCACTACACGTTCCCGATGCGGGTGAATTCTGCGCCGTTCGACAATTATGACCTGCGCATGGCGCTCAAATACGCGATCAAGCGCCAGGAACTGGTCGACAAGATCCTGCTCGGCAATGGTGAGCCGGGCAATGACGTGCCGGTCAACGCCTCGATGCCGTTCTTCAATACCGAGCTGCCGACGCACGAGTTCGACGCAGAAAAGGCCGCATTCCACTACAAGAAGTCCGGCCATTCCGGTGCATTGCAGCTCTCGGTCTCCGACGCAGCCTTCCCAGGTGCCGTCGATGCGGCGCAGCTGGTCGCGGCTTCGGCCAAGGAAGCCGGGATCGACATCGAACTGGTGCGCGAGCCGAGCGACGGCTACTGGTCCAACGTGTGGAACAAGAAGCCATGGTGCGCCTGCTACTGGGGCGGCCGTCCGACCCAGGACTGGATGTATTCGGCAGCCTACACCAAGGACACCGAATGGAACGACACCGCCTGGAAGACCGGCGAAGCCGCCGACAAGTTCAATGAGCTGGTGGTTGCTGCGCGCTCTGAAACCGACGAAGCCAAGCGCAAGGACCAGTACTGGGAAGCCCAGCGCCTGCTGCAGGATGACGGCGGCGCGCTGGTCGGCATGTGGGCAAGCTTCATCCACGCCCACGGCAAGGGCCTTGCCCATGAGGAAGAAGTCGCAGCCAACTGGCAGAGTGACGGCGCCAAGGTGTCCGAGCGCTGGTGGTTTGCCTGATCTCAGGCGCTCACTGACTTGAAGCATCGACGGCCGCGGAGTGATCCGCGGCCGTTTTAAGTTTTGCCTGTGACCCGGAGCCGTTCAGATGAACGGCTCTAATGCTCGCGGATGGTGCCCTCGGTCTCTATCGACGACGGTATGGGAAACACCACATCGTAAAGCCAATTGAAGACGAAGGCATAGACCAGGTAGAAAACCGCAAAGGAGATATCCATCAGCAGTGCTTCGATCAGGCCGATGCCGAGATACCAGGCGATGAAGGGCAGCAGCACCAGAAGCAGCCCGGCTTCAAACAGGACTGCGTGGAAGACACGCAAGCCCACCGTCTTCTTCACGCTGCCGCTGATGCGCAGCAGCGCATGGTCAAAGATAAGGTTGTAGAGATAGTTCCAGCCGGTTGCGATGGTGGCGCTGACCACTGCGACAATGCCGATATCGCCAAGCGGCTTGGAGAACATCCAGGCGCCGGCTGGTATGACGATAAAAAGCGCGATGATCTCGAAACTCAGCGCGTGACGAAGTCTGTCTTTGGCAGTTCTCACAGGACAGCCCTTTTGATTGCCGGGTCGTCCCGGCGGTGTTTCCTCAATGGGGAGGTCGTCCTCGCTTGGCTTTCATGTAAGCCATTGCGCAGGCCACGCAAGTGCCCTTTGCCAGCACAGCCTCACCTGATCGAGACTGTTGCGGCCGGTTCAGTTCTGCAACGCGGTCTCGGGCTGTCCTGCAAAGGAGCGGACGGTCTTGAGCGCGCCTTCGAGCTGGTCGCCTTTTTCATCGGCGAGGGCTGCTTCGCGCAGCAGTTTGCACCAATGGGCCGCATCGTCGCGGCCTGCAAGCAGCGCTACGCCCTCCATGACCCGGTCGAACTTCGACAGGCCACGGGCATGGGTGTCGGAGTAGCCCTTGACCAGGCGGCGGTTGCGCAAGGCTTCGACGCCGAGCGCATAATCGAGCTTGCGGTAGTTCAGCGCCTGTTCCAGCCAGCGTTCCATGTGTTCTTTCTCGATTGCATGGCGCAGGGTTCCGCGGCGATACTTGCGAAGCCCGCCGAGGATGTAGAGCTGGGCGAAGGGAAGCAGCCGATCGGTGCGCAGCCTGCGGCCCTTGTTGACCAGCCTGTCGATCAGCCGCATTGATTTTTCACTGGCAGACAGCCGGCGGCCGAGCTTCGACGGCATTATGCCGACCACCTCCTCGGCGCGCGGATGCATGAATTCGGTGAGTTTCATTTGCGTGCCTTCAGCCGGCGAAATCTCGTTGCGGACGCGGGCGAAGCGGCTGCCGCGGGTCTTCAGGTCGGCAACACGGAACACGTCGTCATAGGCCATCGCCTTGGCGATGTATTTGGCGGCCTCCAGGGTCAGCTCATAGTCCTTGCCGGGGTCGTCGTGGTCGAGAACCTGGTCAAGCCGGTCGAGATACTCGGCGCCATAGTCGAGATCCTGAAAATCGACGACGGCGCGCAGTCCCGTCAGCGCCATGTCGCGAACGTTGTCGGGCAGGGCCTCTGTCCTTGCCTCGAGCGCTTGCCATTTCTCGACCAGGTGGCTTGGTCCCCTGGGCGCGTTGGCCGTATCGGATTTCGTCTGTCCCCACTGTGGACGCTCAACCAAGCCTCCGGCCGCAGCTTCGAATCCGGCCGCAAAAGCGCGCAGGCTGGCTTCAACACCACGGCCGGAGGCCTTGATCGCGGCTTCGAAACTTTCGCGCTCGAACGGCAAGGCGCCGGAGCCGGCCAGCGCGCCGAACAGGCTGGCCGAGATCATTGATCCGGCATCGACTGCCATCTTCTCCATGTCGAAAGCGATGAATCGCTGGGCGGCGATTTCCGCAGCCGCAATCACTTCCTCGGAATCGGCGATGCCATCTCCGGGCACCATCTTCTCGGAGACGGCTAGCGCACGGTGCGACGAGGCGATCAGTGTGGTGCGGTCCGGGGTGACGAAGCCGCGCATGATGGCGCGTCCGGCTTCCATCATTTCGGCTGCCACCAGAATGTCGACGTCACCAGCAGCCGGCATCAGCGAGAAGACCGGCTTGCGATCGCTGGCAGGCGCCATTTCCATGTAATAGATCGTTGCACCGGTCCGCTGGGCGACGCCGGCCACGGAGGTGGCCTGAACGACATAGCCGTTGCGGTGGGCGCAGTCCTCGACCCAGTTGGTCAGCACGCCGCCACCCTGGCCGCCGACGGCCATGATTGCGACCTTGATGATCTGGTCCAGCGCAAGGTCCGGCTGCCTGGGCTTCAGTTCGGAGAGTGTGGTGGTTGCCATGCGATCAGGTCCGGGCGAATTCGATGCGGGTGCTGGAGCGGCGATCTTGAAGCCACGCGATGGTCTTGCTTCTCAGGTTGCCGAGCTTGCGTTCGAGCCAGCCCGGATTGTGCACGACTTCAGCGCGGAAGAAGGACGGGCACAGCACGGCGGCGTCGGCCACTTCGCCACAATTGCCGCAGCCGACGCAGCTCTGATCGATGCTGGCAACGGGATCGTCGCGCAGTGGATCGTCGAGCTTCTTCAGCGACAGCGACGGGCATCCGGACAGGCGGATACAGGCGTGGTCGCCGGTGCAGATGTCCTCGTCGACGCCGAAGCGCGGCTTTTCAACCCGGCGGCCTTCCTTGATCGCCTTGTTCATCAGCGGTTTTTCGCGGCGCTGCTTGTTGAGCATGCATTCCGAGGAGGCGACGATGACTTTTGGTCCGACATGGTCGGTGGTCAGCGCCTCTTTCAGGATCTCGCGCATCTTGGGCACGTCATAGGTGCGGTCAAGCTGGCGCACCCACTTGACGCCGACACCCTTGACCGCGTCGGCGATCGGATGGCCCGTCGCCTTGGTCGGATTGTCGGCGCGCGACGAGAGCACGTCCTGCCCCCCGGTGGCGGCGGAGTAGAAATTGTCCACCACGACGATGACGCCGTCGGACTTGTTGTAGACCGCGTTGCCGATCGATGAGGACAGCCCGTTGTGCCAGAAGCCGCCGTCGCCGAGAATGGAAATCGAGCGTTTCTCGCCGCCGCCGTCAAAGGCCGCGTTTGAGGCCGGACCGAGACCGTATCCCATGGTCGAGCCGCCGATCTCGAAGGGCGGCAGGGTGGCAAACAGGTGGCAGCCGATGTCGCCGGCGATCTGGTGTTTGCCGAATTCCTGCTCGGTCAGCTTGATGGCGGCAAAGATCGGTCGTTCGGGACAGCCAGTGCAGAAACCGGGCGGGCGGATCGGCACCGTCTTGGAGAGGTCTGGCAGCGCCGGCTTCTCTTCCGAATTGGGCGCGCGCAGGCGGGCCGGCAGCATCTCGGGGGCCGCCTTGCGGAGGAAGGCTTCCAGGCCGTCGAGCATGACCTGACCGGTGTATTCGCCCGCCATCGGCAGCATGTCCTTGCCATGCAGGCTGATGTTGCGGCCGGATTTGTAAAGTGCGGCGCCGAGCGCCTGTTCGATGAATTCGGGCTGGCCTTCCTCGACCACCAGAACCGCCGACTTGCCTTCGCAGAATTCGAAGAACTCGTCATTGACCAGCGGGTAGGTGACGTTGAGCACATAGAGCGGGACATCGGTCTCGCCGTGGATGTCAGCCAGTCCGAGGCGCTGCAGCGCACGGATCACGCCGTTGTACATGCCGCCCTGCAGCACGATGCCGACTGGTGCCTCCTTGGGGCCGAACATTTCGTTGAGCTTGTTCTCGACGATGTGTTTCTGCGCGGCCGGCCAGCGGTTGTTGATCTTGTCGTGTTCCTGCAGATAGGACATCGGCGGCAGCACGACGCGGGCGTAGTCGCTGCGCGGCGTGGCCAGCGCATCCTTCACCGTAAAGGGCGGGCGCTTGTTGTCCCTGGCCTCAAAGCTGCCGGTCACATGGCACGAGCGGATCCGCACCATCAGCATGACCGGGGTGTTTGAGGCTTCTGACAGCTCAAAGCCTTGATGTACCGACTTGACAATCGAGGGCAGGTTGGGCCGCGGATCGAGCAGCCACATCTGCGATTTCATCGCAAAAGCGTGGCTGCGTTCCTGCATGATCGAGGAACCTTCGCCGTAATCCTCACCGATGATGACCAGCGCGCCTCCTGTTACGCCGGATGAGGACAGATTGGCGAGCGCGTCGGAGGCGACATTGACGCCAACCGGTCCCTTGAAGGTGACGGCGCCGCGGATCGGGTAATGCACGGAGGCCGCCAGCATGGCCGCGGCGGCTGCTTCGGAGGCATTGGCCTCGTAGCGTACACCGAGCTCGGTGAGGATCTCCTCGGCATCGGCGAGGACGTCCATAAGATGGCTGATCGGTGCGCCCTGGTAGCCGCCGACATAGCCGACACCGGCTTCCAGCAGTGCCTTCGTCAGCGCCAGAATGCCCTCGCCGGAAAAGGTTTCACCTTCCCCGATCTTCAGTTTCTGGACTTCCTTGGCGAATGAGCGTTCAGCCATGATCTGTGATTCCCGTCCTTAAAAATCGTGCTTGCGGATGTTCTTGAGCACCTTTTGCAGCGTGGTCACGAATGCCTGGCGCTCCTCTTCGGGGATGCCTTTGAACATCTGGGCGTAGCTCCGGGCCATGGTGGGCCAGAGCCGATCAAGGGTCGCGCGGCCTGCATCGGTAATGCCGATGCGGGTCACGCGGCTGTCGTTCGGATCGGCGTCGCGCCTGACCATGTTGTCGGAAGCAAGCTGGTCGAGAGCACGGCTGAGCGTCGATTGCTCGACCACGGCATAGACCGCCAGTTCACTGATCGGCAGCGCATCGATAACCGAAAGCACGGCAAGCGCGCGCATCTTGGGTGTGGTCAACCCAAGCTCCGTCATTTCCTGCCTCAGGTCCGCATTGTAGCGGCCCATGATGCGGTTCATCAGATAGGGGGCGTAATTCGACAGGCCGATTTCGCCAAGCCGCGGCAGGGGCTCGGGCTTTTCGGTTTCAGGCTTCCTGGTGTCGTTCATCCGCTCAACCTTTTTGCCAGCAACAGACCGGATCCGCCGCCAAGACCCGGTCCGGGGTGGGTGGAGGCGCCGATGTGATGCAGGTTTTCGATCGCTGTCGCGTTGTTCTTGCTGTGGGCGAATGGACGCCAGATGAAGAACTGGTCCAGGGCGCAGGACCCGCCATAGGGATCGCCGCCGACGAGATTGATATTCATGGTTTCCAGATCCACCGGCGAGTAGGCCTTGCGGGCCAGAACGCTGTCGGCAAATCCTTCGATGTGATTGGCAAGGATCGCCTCGATGCGGTCGGCAAAGGCCTCACGCGTGGCTTCGTTCCAGACGCCGCCGGTTTCAATCTTGCCAACAGCGTCGCCTTTGACGGTACGTGGGGCATCGGGGATCTGCAGCCAGAGGATGGACTTGCCATCCGGGCAGCGGGATGGGTCTAGCCGGTGCGGCTGGCCGACACAGATGGTCGGTGTTGCCGGCAACATGCCGCGCTCGGCCTCGTTGGAGGATTTCGAGACGGAATCGACGCTCTCTGCCAGGTGAATGAGAGCGACATCCTCCAGCCCCTTGGTCTTCCAGCGGATCGGGCCGTCGATGGCGTAGTGCAGCTGGAAATTGCCGCGGCCATGGCGGAATTGACTAAGGCCGGAGGTCACCTCTTCGGGGAGTTTCCCGGTCTCGCCGCGCAGCAGCCGGTTGTAGAGCTGTCCCGGCGCCACCGAGCAGATGACGTGTGACGCGGTGATCTCGTTGCCATCGGCGAGCCTGACGCCGGCGGTTTTGCCGTCGCGCAGAATAATCTGGTCAACGTCGGCGCCCGTGCGCAACTCGCCGCCATTGGCCTCGATCAGGCCCTTGAAGGCGGCAACGGCCTGGCCGGCGCCGCCCTTGACGACAGGCGCACCAGCAGCCTCCAGCGCAAAGGCGATGACCTTGCCCATCTGGCTGCCATAGGCGGATTCCGTGGTCAGGCCGGTGTGCAGCGCCCAGGGCGCCCAGAGCGCCTGAACCAGCTGCGAATTGTAGGAGCTTTCAAGCCAGGCGCGGATCGGCCGCAAGGCTTCCCCCATCCAGGCTGCGAGGCCGCGCAGGCCGCGTTTCCAGGCCTGGCCGATCATCAGCCTGGCGGTGGACCAGCTCCAGAGTTCACCGCCGAGCAGCGCGAACAGGAATGGCGCATCGGCTTCGACTGTTTCGACGGCTTTCTTGTGGCGGTCACCATCACCGGCAGAGACTGCATTGAACGTCCTGACGTTGGTGGCACGGTCTGTGGTCAGCACCAGCGACGAGCCGTCGGGCCTGAGAACCGCAGTCGGGTGCTGGGTGTGGCAGAATTCCAGCCCATGCCGCGCCAGATCGGCTCCGAGCGCGTCATGGACTGGAGAGGTCAGAAACAGCACAAAGGTGGCTGCCATGACGTCGTGGTGGAAACCGGGCAGGGTGATTTCCTCGGTGCGCATGCAGCCGCCGAGGCGGTCTTCGCGCTCGAGCACCAGCACACGCTTGCCATTTTTGGAAAGCATGGCCGCGGCAACGAGCGAATTGATCCCGCTGCCAACGATGATGTGGTCGTAATCTGCCATGGTCCCGGTCTCCGGCGTTGGCGCGCTTTAGCCGCGTGCGACCAGTGCCATGGCGCGGATCGGGCTGCCCGTTCCCTTGACGATCTTGAGCGGTGCCGCGATCAGGATCGCGCCCTTGGGCGGCAGCTTGTCGAGATTGGCAAGCGAGGCGAGACCATATTTGTTGGCCGCGTGCAGCAGATTGTGCGCCGGGTAGGGAGGTTCCATGCCGCCGGCCTGACCCGCATCGGTGCCAATGCACTGGTTGCCCCAGCCAACCACACCCTTGGACAGAATGTACTGGATGCAATCAACCGTCGGTCCGGGCGAGTGCGGGCCGGTTTCATCGGCGTTGAGGAAGGCGGCTTCGTCACCGGCGCGGGAATCCCAGTCGGACCGCATCACCACCCATTCGCCGGCCTTGATTTCGCCGTGCTCGGCTTCCCATTGCTTGACGCGGGCTGCATCGAGCAGGAAGTCGGGGTTTTCAGCGACTTCGGCGGAGCAGTCGATCACATTGACCGGTGCGACAAAGTTCTGTGGCGGAATGGAATCGGTGTAGCCATCGGCATAGTCCTTGCCGGTGATCCAGTGATGCGGCGCGTCGAAATGGGTGCCGGAATGCTCGCCGAGCTTGAGCCAGTTCCAGGCAAAGAACGGACCGTCACTGTCATATTCGGAGATCTTGTGAATTTCGATCTTGGGCGTATTCTTGGCGAAATCCTCGGGCAACTGAAGCAGTGGCGTGTCTGGCCCAAGCGGACCGGAGAGGTCGACCACCTCGACTTTTCCCTCGATCAGCATACCGGCAAGATTGCCGAGCGTTTCTGCAGCGTTCATGTGTGTCTCTCCCCTGACAGGCGTTCTTGATTTCTGTTGTCTCCCGCCGATGATCAGCCGGAAAGGCGATATGCGGGACTGCAACAAATAGATGCTAGACAGAATAATATGCATTTGCAATTATAAATCTCGAAGGGAGATCGGGTGCAGTGCAGAGCGGGTATGATGCAGTCATAGTTGGTTCCGGCGTGAACAGTCTGGCTTGTGCGGTTCAGCTGGGCACGAAGGGCTGGCGGGTTGGCGTTTTCGAGCAGGCGGAGGCGACCGGTGGCGCCGTCAAGACGCTGGAACTGACCGAGCCGGGCTTCCGTCATGACTGGGCGGCGATGAATCTGAGCCTGTTTGCCGGATCGGGTTTCTTCAAGCAGCATGGAGAGGCGCTGAGTGCGAACGGGCTTGAGTTTGCGCCAGCTAGCCATTGTTTTGCCAGCGTTTTTGAGGATGGCAAGTGGCTTGGCGTGAGCACCGGAGATGGCGAGACCCGGGCGCGGATTGCAGCCTTTTCCGAGGCCGACGCGCGAGCCTGGGACCGGTTGTGCAAGGAATTTCCCGAAACGGCCGAACATGTCTTTGCGCTTTTGGGCAGTCCCATGCAAACGCATGTACTTTTGAAGTTGCTGGCCAGGGCCCTGTACAAGAAAGGCGTCGCCTGGACTGCCGGGCTGGTCCGGCTGCTGATTTCCTCGCCACGCAGCTTCCTGTCGGAAACCTTCGAGTCCGACCATGTTCGCGCCACGCTCGCGGCGTGGGGGATGCATCTCGATTTTGCGCCCGATCTGGGTGGCGGTGCGGTGTTTCCCTATCTGGAAGCGATGGCCAACCAGAATTTCGGCATGGTCATCGGCAAGGGTGGTGCCGACACGGTGACGCGGGCGCTCGTGACGCAGATCGAAGCCTCGGGCGGCGAAGTCCATTGCGGCAGGAAGGTGTCGCGGGTGATCCGTGAAGGTGCCAGGGCCACCGGGATCGAGCTTGCAGACGGAACCAGAGTGAGCGCAGCCAAGGCGGTGATCGCCAATGTTGCGCCGCGTGGAATGATGAAGCTGCTCGAAGGCGGCTCAGGCAATAGCGGTTTCGACGCGAAGATGACGAAGTTCGTCCATGCGCCGGGCACGATGATGATTCACCTGGCGCTTGACGGGCTGCCGGACTGGAGCGCAAGCGACGAGCTGAGATCATTCGCTTATGTTCATATCGCGCCGTCGCTCGATCAGATGGCCCGGACCTACCAGCAGGCTGTTGCAGGCATGTTGCCGGACGAACCGGTTCTGGTGGTGGGACAGCCGACCGCAATTGATCCGAGCCGGGCGCCAGACGGCAAGCATGTGCTCTGGGTTCAGGTGCGCATGGTGCCGGCCAGGATCCGCGGCGATGCAGCTGGCAAGATCACGCAAACCGACTGGGCCGAGGTCAAGGAGATCTATACGGAGCGGGCGCTCGATATCATCGAGACGCATGCGCCGGGGCTTAGAGGCAAGATCATCAGCCGGGCTGTGGTCTCTCCGCTCGATCTTCAGGCCGACAATCCAAACCTTGTCGGCGGTGACCAGATTGCCGGCAGCCATCACCTTTCGCAGAATTTCCTGTTCCGTCCGGCCTTCGGCCACGCCACGGGAAAGACCCCAATCGAGCGATTGCACCTGACCGGTGCGAGCGTCTGGCCGGGGGCAGGCACCGGAGCAGGTGCAGGATATATGCTCGCGCAGAAATTGGGCGGGAAATGAACACAAAATATAATCAGGGAGAACAGCATGAAACAGATTTCGCGTCGCACGGTGCTCAAGGGCACGGCCGCGGCAGTGGCGATTACCGCCTTTGCCGGACCATCCCTCGCCCAGGGCATCGACGAACTTGTCATCGCTTACAATGTGAACCTGCCATCCTGGGACCCGACCGTCGGCCCGTCGGCGGTCAACCCGACCATCCAGGGGATTTACCAGTCGGTGTTCGACCAGTTCATCCTGCAGAAGTCCGACCTTTCACCCGCACCGGGACTGGTAACCGATTGGGGCTGGAACGAGGACAAGACCAAGATCATGCTTACGGTGCGCGAAGGCGTAACCTGGCATGACGGCTCACCATTTACAGCCGAAGACGTCGCCTGGTCACTTACCCGCGCAGCCGACGAGAACACCGGCAACCCGATCCAGTTCATCTGGTCGACGCTGACCAACATCAAGGCGGAAGGCAACACGGTAACCGCCGATGTTGCGCGCTTCGAGCCAACCATCTTCAAGTGGATGTACTTCCTGACGGGATACGTGCTGCCGAAGGACTATTATGAAAAGGTCGGACCGGAAGGTTTCGAGGCTGCACCGATCGGTACCGGCCCCTACATGGTCGAGAAATTCGAGCGTAACGCGTTCGTGCGGTTGAAGGCCAATCCCAACTACTGGGGTGGCAAGCCCGACTTTGAAACCGTGACCATCAAGTTCGTCACTGATGCCGCGTCGCGCGTGGCCGAGATCGAATCGGGCAATGCCCATGTCACGCTGGAAATGCCCTATGAGGAATATGACCGTCTCAAGGATGGCAACGGTATTGCCGGCACCGATGCTCCGATTTCCGATATCGGCATGATCTTCCTCAACGACATCGAGGCGATGCTTGACCCGAATGTACGCATGGCGGCTGCCATGTCGATTGACAAGCAGCTGATCATCGATCGTCTGCTGTCGGGCTATGGTGTCGCCATCGACACGCTGCAGACGCCGGAATACATCGCGTTCGACGACTCCATCAAGGTTCCCTACGATCCCGAGAAGGCCAAGGAGCTGTTGGCAGAATCGGGCTTTTCGCCGGAGAACCCCGTGAAGTTCAAGATCCAGACGACGCGCGGCTTCAAGCCAAAGGATTACGAGATCATTCAGGCGATCGTCGGTCTGTGGCGCAAGGTGGGCATCGAGGCCGAGATCGAAGTCTACGAGATCGCCAAGCACTACGAATTGCGGGCGGCCGACCAGCTTGCGCCGGCAGCGTTCTACAATTGGGGCAACTCGGTTGGCGACCCGACGACCTCGACCGGTTTTGCCATGTTCGGCCCGTCGCCGCACTCGGTGTGGGATGGTGAAGACCTGACCGGCATGATCGGCCCGCTCTGGGGCGAGGCTGATGAGGACAAGCGTATCGAAGGCTGGAAGGCGGTCGACAAGTACATTGCCGACAATGCCCTGGTGATCCCGCTGCTGCAGTATGTGCAGCCGATCCTGCATGCCGATGGTGTGGTGGTCACGCCGCATGCTTCGGGCGCTCTGCTTCCGCATCTGATGAAGCGGGCTTAGATCGCAAACGCATAGATGGGCCGCTGCCATTGGGCGGCGGCCCCATTTGCAGGACATTTACCTTGAAATTGTTGCGCGCAATCCTTGTTCGCCTTGCGACCATGTCGGTCACCTTGATCGGGGCGGCGGTGGTGGTGTTTTTCGTTATCCGTGTCGTGCCGGGCAACCCCATTGCCATGATGCTGCCGCCGGGCGCCTCGGAGGAGGACGTGGCGCGGCTGACGGCGCACTACGGTCTCGACAAGACCATATTCCAGCAATTCGGCATCTGGCTGAGCGGCGTTTTCCAGGGTGATTTCGGTACTTCGATCTCGTTGCGCCAGCCGGTGATGCCGCTGGTGCTCGGGCGGCTGCCGGCCACCCTCGAACTGGCGATCTTCGCGCTGGTGATCGCCGTTGTGATCGGCGGCGCGCTGGCGCTGACAGGCGTGCGGCATCGCGAGACCCGGACAGAAACCGCGGTGGATGTTGCCAACGGGGTGGGGCTCTCGATCCCGGACTTTCTCTGGGCGCTGATCCTGATCGTGCTGTTCGGCGTGCTGATGCCGATTTTCCATATTTCCGGCCGGATCTCGCCCTCGCTGGAGCTGCCGTTCGTGACCCAGTTCTACGTTTTCGAGAGCCTGTTCCGGCTGCGCTTCGATCTATGGTGGGATTTGCTCAAGCACATGTTCATGCCGGCCTTAGCGTTGGCGATCCCGCTGGCGGCGATCATCAGCCAGTTGCTCAAGCAGTCGCTGAAGGAGACCATGCACCTCGATTATGTCACGCTGTCACGCACCATGGGTTACAGCGAGAACCATGTGATCCTGTCGGAGGCGCTTCCCAATGCGGTGTTGCCGACGCTGACGCTTATCGGTGTCCAGTTCACGTTCCTGATTGGCGGCACAGTGATCATCGAACGGCTGTTTTCCTATGAAGGGCTCGGCAACATGGCAATTGATGCAGTGATCAACCGCGACCTGCCGCTGATCCAGGGCATCGTGATCGTCTTCGCGCTGCTCTTCACCATCATCAATCTGGTTGTCGACATGACCTATGCGCTGCTTAATCCGAGGTTGCGTCATGCTTGATGGCCGCGGTTCAATCAATCGCCGGCTCGGCGCCCGGCTCTGGCTGTCGGGCATCTGGCTCGGCATCATGGCGGCGCTGGCGCTGTTCGCACCGATGGTCAGCCCGCATGATCCGCTGGCGCAGGACCTGTTTGCCGGACGGCTGCCGCCGTTCTGGATGAGCGGGTCGGATCCGGCTTACGTGCTGGGGACAGACAGCCTTGGCCGGGACGTGCTGTCGCGGTTGTTCCACGGCGCCCAGATCGCGTTTTCGGTGGCGCTGGTGGCGGGGCTGGCGACCGCCCTTGTCGGATCCCTGCTCGGCCTGCTGGCCGGTTACATGCGCGGCTGGGTCGACATCGTGATCTCGCGGCTGGTCGACATCTGGATGGCGTTTCCGCCGGTGCTGTTTGCCATCCTGCTGATCGCCGTGCTCGGTACCGGGCTGACCTCGATCATCATTGCCATCATCGTGATCGACTGGACCCGGTTCTGCCGCGTGGTGCGGGCGGAAGCCATGAACCAGTCGGCGATGGACTATGTCGCAAGCGCGGTTGTCGCAGGCCGCCCGCGGCGCGATATTCTGTGGCGGGAGATCCTGCCCAACGTGCTGCCGACGATCGTTGCGCTGCTGACGCTGGAAATGGGCATCGCCGTGATCGTCGAGGCGATCCTGTCCTTCGTCAACCTCTCGATCTCCACCGACGCGCCGACCTGGGGCGGCATGATTGCCGAAGGCCGCACCTCGATCCACCAGGCCTGGTGGGTGCTGGCGTTCCCGCTCGGTGTTCTGTTTCTGACCGTCCTGTCCTTCAGCCAGTTTGGCGAAGGTCTCAAGGACCGCTTCGATCCGGTGCTGCGATGAGCGCGTTCCTGACTGTCAACAGTTTGTCGGCGGTTCTGCACGGCTTCGACCAGCGGGTGCTCAGATCGGTGTCATTCTCGATCGATACCGGCGAGGTGCTGGGGCTGGTGGGCGAGAGCGGTGCGGGCAAGAGCATGATCGGCAAGGCCATTCTGGGCATACTGCCCTCGGCGATTTCGATCATCGAAGGCGAGATCCTGCTTAACGGCGAGGACCTGCAAAAAATGAGGCCCGCCGACCGGCGGCGGCTGGTTGGCGCCACCGCGGCGCTGATTCCGCAGGATCCGCTGACCGCGCTTAACCCGTCGCGGCGGATAGAGCCTCAGATCACCAACCGGCTGGTCGACATTCTCGGCTGGAGCAAGTCGGATGCGCGGGTGCGGGCGATGGAGCTGCTCAACGAGGTTCATATCGACAGTCCCGAACGGGTGATGGGCAGCTATCCGCATGAACTGTCCGGTGGCATGCGCCAGCGGGTGCTGATCGCCTCGGCATTTGCCGCCAACCCTAAGCTGGTGATCGCCGACGAGCCGACGACGGCGCTCGATGTCACCGTGCAAAAGCAGATCCTGCGGCTGATCCGGGAGCTGCAGGCGCGGCACGCGACGGCGATGGTGTTCGTTACCCACGATCTCGGCGTAGTGTCGAAAGTCTGCCAGCGGCTCTCGGTGCTTTACGGCGGCAAGATCATCGAGAATTCCCGCGTGCCTGACTTCTTCAAGGGGCCGAGGCATGCCTATTCGCGGGCACTGCTGGCGGCGACGCCGAAATACACCGACCCGGATGCATCGCTGCTGCCGGTGGATGACGCCGTGATTGAAGCCGTTGCAGCCGAGGTTCTGGCTGCGGACAAGGAGTGGCGTCATGGCGCATGAAACCGTAGCGGAACAGCTGGACACGGAGCGTGATGTGCTGTTTTCGGCCAGTGGGCTGGAAGTCGCCTTTCCGGACATGGCGGCGAAGCCGGTCTTTGGCCGTGCGCCGATGGTGCGCATTCTCAACGGCATCGATCTCGAGATCACTCGCGGTTCGGTGCTCGGCATTGTCGGCGGCTCGGGGTCGGGCAAGTCGACATTGGGCCGCGCATTGCTTCGGCTGGTCGAACCGACAGCCGGAACCATCCTGTTTGACGGCCGGGATATCACCGATCTCAACGAGGATGCGCTGCGGCCGATCCGGCGACGGATGCAGATGATCTTCCAGGACCCGATGTCTTCGCTCAATCCGCGCCGCCGGGTCGGTGCGATCATTGCCGATCCGATGCAGATGCATGGCTTTGACCATATCAGCACGCGCGTCGATGAGGCGCTCGACCATGTCGGTCTGCCGCGCAGTTTCCGCAGCCGCTACCCGCATGAGCTGTCGGGCGGACAGCGCCAGCGGGTGGGCATTGCAAGGGCCATCGCGCTGAAGCCTGAGTTCATTCTGGCCGACGAAATCGTCTCGGGGCTTGACGTTTCCTCGCAGGCGCAAGTGCTCAACGTGCTGGCGGAACTGGTCGAGGAACTCGGTCTGACGCTTGCTTTCATCAGTCATGATCTGTCGGTGATCCGGCGTCTGTGTGACACGGTGATGGTGCTTCAGCGGGGCGATGTCGTCGAGTATGGCGATGCCGAGGGGGTCTTTGCAGCGCCGAAGGCCGCCTATACACGCGAATTGCTGGATGCCATTCCACTGCCTGACCCGCAGCAGAGCGGCTGGTGAACAGACATCACTCTTGAGGAGAGGCCGCTGTCTTTGAGGCAACGACGGGGCCGGGGGAGAAACACGTGCCAAACACACCGAACACATCCGCCAATGACGGCTCCGGCTACATGCTCTACCACTCGATCGGGCAATACCCCGGCAAGGCCAAGGAGATGGCGGCCTCGCTGACGGCATTTGCCGATTGCTGGGGAGCGCCCGATGACGAGCAATGGGGCTATGCGCTGGGTCAGCGACAGCGGTTCATCGATTTGTGGAACCAGCTGCTCAAGGCGCCGCGCGCGTCGCTGACGACGACAGAGAATGTCACCTCGGCGCTGGCGGCAATCATCATGGCGCTGCCGCGCGAAGATCTCGAGGGCAGGGTGGTGCTGGTGGCGGGGGACTGCTTCCCGAGCCTTCATTTCCTGCTCACCGGTCTTGCCGGCCGCTACGGGTTCGAACTGCGCACGGTCGCCCTGCGGGAGGGTGCCAACTGGGTGGAAGACGAGGACGTGGTCGCGGCCTGGGGCCCGGAAGTCGGTCTGGCCCTTTTGACATGGGTCAGCTCCACGTCGTCGCATCGCTGCAATCTCGAAGCACTTGTGGCGCACGGGCGTAAACAGGGCTCGGTGATCGGCGTGGACATCACGCAGGCCGCCGGACTGATCGAGTATGACTGCATGGCGGTGGCTGCGGATTTTGCAATCTCGACCAGCCTGAAATGGATGTGTGGTTCGCCCGGAGGCGGCATCCTTCAGGTGATGCCGGACATGATCGCCCGCTGTCAGCCGAGCCTGAGAGGCTGGTTCAGCCAGGACAACATTTTCTCCTGGGATATCAATGCTTTTTCCTATGCTCCTGACATTCGCCGGTTTGACAATGGCACGCCGTCGGTGATGGCCTGCGTCGCTTCGGTGCCGGCACTGGAATGGCATGCCGAACAGGACTGGGGTGTACAACTGAACAAAAATCGTGAGTTGTGCGACGTTATCATCTCAGCTGCCGATGATGCGGGCCACGAACTGGCATCGCCACGTGATCCCGCTCATCGGGGCGGAAGCGTGATGGTACGGCTTGGTGACGGCGATGAGGCGCAGGCGCTTCTGAGCCGGTTGCGGGCGGCTTCGGTTTTTGCCGATGCGCGGGGTCCAATCCTGCGCTGCTCACCAGGCTTCATGACAAGCCGGGAGGGCGTCGACCGGCTGGTGGTTGCCCTCAGGGACAGCCGCTCCAGGTAGGTTTCAAGTCCTGAAACGGCAGGTTTCTGCCTTCCGCGCCTCCATCAGAGAATTTACACAGGCAGCGTGCGACATTCTCGGCACATAAAAATTTTATGCTTGAAATATAACCGTTCGGGCGTAGGATCATTGTGCAACGAAATCAGCTTGGAGGTTCGGGAAATGAGAGTCGTCTGTCTGGGTGGTGGTCCCGCCGGTCTCTACATCGCGATCTCGATGAAGCTGCGTGATCCCTCGCACGAGGTCGTCGTTATCGAGCGCAACAAGGCGGACGACACGTTCGGCTGGGGTGTGGTGCTTTCCGACGAAACGCTGGACAATCTGGCCGAAAACGATGCGGTGAGTGCTGCCTCTATCCGCGATCATTTTGCCTATTGGGACGACATCGCGGTTTTGTTCAAGGATACCAAAACCGTGTCCACCGGCCATGGATTTTGCGGTATCGGGCGCAAAAAGCTGCTTTTGTTGCTGCAGGCCCGGGCTCGCGAACTTGGCGTTGAGCTGCGGTTCGAGACCGAGGTTGGCAGTGCAGCCGACTACGCCAAGGACTTCGATCTGGTGGTGGCCTCCGATGGCCTGAATTCACGTACCCGGACGGAATTTGCCGACCAGTTCCAGCCGGAAGTGGATGTCCGCAAGTGCCAGTTTGTCTGGCTCGGCACGCATCAGAAATTCGACGACGCCTTCACCTTCATCTTCGAAGAGACCGACAAGGGGTGGCTGTGGGCACATGCCTATCAGTTCGACGATAATACGGCGACGTTCATTGTCGAGTGCAACCAGGACACTTTCGACGCCTATGGCTTTGGCCAGATGAGCCAGCAGGAAACCATCGCGGTCTGCGAGAAGGTTTTTGCCGAGCATCTTGGCGGCCACAGTCTGATGACCAACGCCAACCACATTCGTGGCTCGGCCTGGATTCAGTTCCCGCGGGTGCTGTGCGCGCGCTGGAGCCACGAGAACATCGTGCTGATGGGCGATGCGGCGGCGACTGCGCATTTCTCCATCGGCTCGGGTACCAAGCTGGCGCTGGAAAGCGCGATTGCGCTTGCCGACTACCTGCATTCCGAACCGACCCTGCAGAAGGCGTTCGAAAAATACGAAGACGACCGGCGGCTCGAAGTGCTGCGGCTTCAGTCGGCGGCGCGCAACTCGATGGAGTGGTTCGAGGAGATCGAGCGCTATTTCCACCTCGATCCGGTGCAATTCAACTATTCGCTGCTGACCCGGTCTCAGCGCATCAGCCACGAGAACCTGCGGCTGCGCGATGCGGAATGGCTGCAGGACGCCGAGCGCTGGTTCCAGACCCAGGCCGAAGTCTCGACGCAGGCGCCGGTGCGGCGGCCGATGTTTGCGCCCTTCAAACTGCGCGACATGGAGCTCAAGAACCGCATCGTGGTCTCGCCGATGGCACAGTACAAGGCGGTCGACGGCAATCCCACCGACTGGCACCTGGTACATTACGGCGAGCGCGCCAAGGGTGGCGCAGGCCTCGTCTACACCGAGATGACCTGCGTGTCGCCGGAAGGCCGCATCACGCCGGGATGCCCGGGGCTCTACACGGATGAGCAGGCTGTTGCGTGGGCACGCATCGTCGATTTCATCCATGCTGAAAGCGAAGCCAAGGTCTGCATGCAGATCGGCCATTCCGGCGCCAAGGGCTCGACCCAGCTCGGCTGGGAAATCATGGATGCCCCGCTCAAGGAGGGCAACTGGCCATTGCTGTCGGCTTCCGACGTGGCCTGGTCCTCGGCAAATCAGACGCCGAAGGCGATGACCCGCGACGACATGGACATGGTGCGTGACCAGTTCGTCAGATCGGCCGAGATGGCAGAGCGCGCCGGGTTCGACATGATCGAACTGCACATGGCGCACGGCTATCTGCTGTCCTCCTTCATCACGCCGCTGACCAACCGGCGCAGCGACGAATATGGCGGCAGCCTTGAAAACCGGATGCGTTTTCCGCTCGAGGTGTTCCACGCGGTGCGTGCCGTTTGGCCCGAAAGCAAGCCGATTTCGGTGCGCATTTCGGCCAGTGACTGGGTCGAAGGTGACGGTGTGACACCGCAGGAAGCCGTCGAAATCGCGCGCATGCTGAAAGAGGCCGGCGTCGATATCTGCGATGTGTCGGCCGGACAGACCTCGAAACTGGCCAAGCCGGTTTATGGTCGGATGTTCCAGACCCCGTTTGCCGACCGGATCCGTAATGAAGCGCATATGGCGACCATGGCGGTGGGCAATATCTACGAGCCTGATCACGTCAACTCGATCCTGATGGCCGGTCGCGCAGATCTTGTCTGCCTCGCCCGCCCGCATCTGGCTGATCCCTACTGGACCCTGCATGCGGCCGCCACGCTCGGCGACCATGACGAGAAATGGCCCGACCCCTACCATCCAGGCCGCGACCAGATGTGGCGTCTGGCCGAACGCAATGACGTGATGCTCGGAAAGGTCTGAGCATGTCGGAATTTTTGGGGCATCATGCCATTGTCACCGGCGCGGGCTCGGGAGCGGGTGAAGCCATCGCCCTGGCGCTCGCGGACAAGGGTGCGCGGGTGACCGCGATCGGACGGCGTCTGGCACCACTTGAAGCACTGGGCGAGCAGGACGACAGAATCATCGCTATCTCTGCAGACGTGACAGACGAGGAGGCGATGGCAAAGGCCATCGACGAGGCGGTGGAGAAAAACGGCGCCCCGACCATCGTCATCGCCAATGCCGGATCGGCCGAAAGTGCGCCGTTCGATCGCACCGATGCGGCCTTGTTCCGTTCCACGCTTGATGTGAATTTGACTGGTGTTTTCAACACTTTCCAGTCGGCCTTTGTGAAAATGAACCGGAATCAACCCGGCCGGTTGATTGCTGTGGCCTCGACCGCCGGACTGAAAGGTTATGCTTATGTCGGGGCCTATTGCGCAGCCAAGCACGGAGTTGTCGGTCTGGTGCGCAGTTTGGCGCAGGAGCTGGCGAAAACCGGTGTGACCGTCAATGCAATCTGTCCGGGTTTCACCGAGACGCCGATGCTGCATCGATCCATTGACAACATTGTCGAGAAAACCGGACGCTCCCGCGAGGAGGCCGAAGCTTCGCTGAAGAAGGTGAACCCGCAGGGCCGCTTCATCCAGCCTGAGGAGATAGCCGAAACCGTGCTGTGGCTCTGCAGCGATGCCGCGGCGTCGGTGACGGGCCAGGCAATTTCATTGTCCGGGGGGGAAACATGAGCGAAGTTGTGGTGAAACCGTCCCATGGTCATGAGGCGTCGGCGTCGAAGGCGCGGCTGAGACTGTGGCTCAAGCTGCTCAAGGCGACCAAGCACGTCGAGGCGGAACTGCGGGAGAATTTCCGCACCGGTTTCGACACCACCCTGCCGCGGTTTGATGTGATGGCAGCGCTCTACCGTGACGAGCAGGGTCTGAAGATGAGCGAATTGTCGAGCGTGCTCCGGGTTTCAAATGGCAATGTCACCGGCATCGTCGACAGGCTGGTCGATGACGGCATTCTGGTGCGGGTTCCGGTTGACAATGATCGTCGTGCGACAACCGTGCGATTGACCACGGCGGGGCGCGAGCAGTTCGAGGCCATGGCATCCAGCCACGAGCGCTGGATCGACTGCCTGCTCGATGGCATCGAGGCCGACGAGGTGCCGCATCTGTCAGAGCAGCTCGAATGCATTGCCCGCAAGAGTACCAAGGGAGAGGATTGAACCATGCCGACAGACGCGCCAAAGAATTTCCGACTGACACTGACTGACGGTATTGCCGAGGTCTCTCTCGACCGGCCGGAAAAGAAGAACCCACTGACATTTGAAAGCTATGCTGAGTTGCGCGACTGGTTTCGGGGCCTAGTCTACCGCGACGACGTCAAGGTGGTAGTTTTCGGCTCCAACGGGGGTAATTTCTGCTCGGGTGGCGATGTGTTCGAAATCATCGGGCCGTTGCTCGACAAGGACATGAAGGGGTTGCTCGAATTCACCCGCATGACCGGTGATCTGGTCAAGGCCATTGTCGGGTGCGGCAAGCCGGTGATCGCTGCCGTTGACGGCGTGTGTGCCGGTGCCGGGGCGATCATTGCGATGTGCAGCGATCTGCGCATTGCCACACCGGAATCCAAGACTGCGTTTCTGTTCAACCGGGTCGGTCTAGCAGGCTGCGACATGGGCGCTTGCGCCATACTGCCGCGGATCATCGGGCAGGGCCGGGCGGCGGACCTGCTCTACACGGGACGCTCGATGAGCGCGGACGAAGGCGAGCGCTGGGGGTTCTACAACCGAGTTGTTTCCGCAGACGAGATCGAGGAAGAGGCCCGCAAGCTTGCCAGGCGGATTGCCGACGGGCCGGTCTTCGCCAACATGATGACCAAGACCATGCTGGCGCAGGAATGGAACATGGGCATCGAGCAGGCCATCGAGGCCGAAGCGCAGGCCCAGGCAATCTGCATGCAGACGCAGGATTTCCGCCGCGCCTATGAAGCCTTCGCGTCGAAACAGAAACCCGTGTTCGAGGGTAACTGATGTCTGACCGCAGTTTTCTCCAATGGCCGTTTTTTGACGAGGTCCATCGCGATCTGGCCGAACAGGTGGATGCCTGGGCAACCCGGGAACTGGCTGACCTCGACCATTCCGACGTCGATGAAACCTGCAAGCGACTGGTCAAGGCGCTGGGCGAAGCGGGCTGGCTGAAGCTCTCGGCAGTGGAACCGGCGGACGCGAGTTCGAAGATCGATGTGCGCAGCCTGTGCATCATGCGCGAAACGCTCGCCCGGCATGACGGGCTCGCGGATTTTGCCTTCGCGATGCAGGGGCTTGGCACCGGCTGCATTTCGCTGTTTGGCAGCGATGCGCAGAAAACCGAGTGGCTGACAAAGACCCGCGCCGGAAAGGCATTGTCCGCCTTTGCATTGTCTGAGCCCGCCTCCGGTTCCGATGTCGCCAACATGGCGATGACGGCCGTGCGCGACGGTGACGACTATGTTCTCAATGGCGAGAAGACCTGGATCTCCAATGGTGGGATCGCCGATGTCTATTGCGTGTTTGCCCGCACCGGCGAGGCGCCGGGCGCCAAGGGGCTCTCGGTGTTCATCGTGCCTGCCGACACGCCGGGGCTGGAGATCGCTGAACGGCTTGAAGTGGTCGCTCCGCATCCGCTGGCGCGGCTCGCCTTCAACGACTGCCGGATTCCGGCATCAGCCATGATCGGCAATCCGGGAGAAGGCTTCCGTATCGCCATGTCGGTGCTCGACGTGTTCCGCTCGACGGTTGCCGCGGCGGCTCTCGGTTTTGCCCGCCGGGCGCTGGATGAAAGCTTGACCCGCGTCAGCGAGCGTGAGCTGTTCGGTGCGCCGATGAGTGATCTGCAGATGGTGCAAGGGCATATCGCCGACATGGCGCTCGACGTCGATGCCGCGGCATTGCTGGTCTACCGGGCGGCGTGGCTCAAGGACCAGGGAGCGCCGCGCGTCAGCCGCGAGGCGGCGATGGCAAAGCTATATGCCACCGACCACGCTCAGGACGTGATCGACAAGGCGGTGCAGCTGCATGGCGGTGATGGCGTGCGCAAGGGGCATATCGTTGAAAGTCTTTACCGGGAGATCCGGGCGCTGAGAATTTATGAAGGCGCGTCGGATGTGCAGAAGGTCGTGATCGCGCGGCAGACATTGGCGAATTCGAAGGGGGTTTGAAGTGCTGGGACCATCGGGGCATATCGACACGTTCACACGGGACAATCTGCCACCACACGGGCAGTGGCCAGAGTTTCATCTCGATGGGTTCACCTATCCCGAATGGCTCAATTGCGGCTACGAGCTGACCGATGCGATGGTGGCAAGGGGTTTTGGCGACCACACCGCCCTGATCGGCAATGGCCGGATCAGGACCTACAAGGAACTGACCGACTGGACCAACCGCATCGCCCATGTGCTGGTCGAGGATTACGGCGTCAAGCCGGGCAACCGGGTGCTCATTCGCTCGGCCAACAACCCGGCGATGGTGGCGGTCTGGCTGGCGGCGACAAAGGCGGGGGCCGTGGTGGTCAACACGATGCCGATGTTGCGGGCCGTCGAGCTTGGCAAGATCGCCGACAAGGCGCAAATCTCGCTGGCGCTGTGCGACACGCGGCTGATGGACGAGATGGTTGCCTGTGCCAAGGAAAACCGGTTCCTGAACAAGGTGGTGGGCTTCGACGGCACCGCCAACCATGACGCGGAACTCGACCGGCTGGCGCTGTCCAAGCCAGTCCGCTTCGAGACGGTGAAGACCGGCCGCGATGATGTGGCGCTTCTGGGCTTCACTTCCGGCACCACCGGAAAGCCGAAGGCGACGATGCATTTTCATCGCGACATGCTGATCATCGCCGACGGCTATGCCAAGGAAGTCCTTGGCGTGACCCCCGACGACGTGTTCATCGGCTCTCCGCCGCTGGCCTTCACCTTTGGGCTTGGCGGTCTGGCGGTGTTCCCGCTGCGCTTTGGTGCGGCGGCGGCGCTGCTCGAACAGGCAACGCCGGCGAACATGGTCGAGATCATTCAGAACCACAAAGCCACGGTTTGCTTTACCGCACCGACCGCCTACCGCGCGATGCTGGCGGCGATGGAGGAGGGGGCGGACCTGTCCTCGCTGCGGGCTGCCGTCTCGGCTGGGGAAACATTACCCGGCCCTGTCTATGACCAGTGGATGGAGAAAACCGGCAAGCCGATGCTTGATGGCATCGGCGCTACCGAGATGCTGCACATCTTCATCTCGAACCGGTTTGAAAGTTCCAAGGCTGCCTGCACCGGGCTGCCGGTCAGTGGCTATCAGGCGCGGATTGTCGATGATGAGATGAACGAAGTGCCGCGCGGCGAGGTTGGCCGGCTGGCAGTGCGTGGTCCGACCGGGTGCCGCTATCTGTCCGATCCCGAACAGCAGCAGAAATATGTCCGTGACGGCTGGAACCTGACCGGCGATTCCTTCACACAGGACGAGGACGGCTTCTTTCATTTTGCCGCGCGCTCGGACGACATGATCATTTCCGCCGGCTACAATATTGCCGGCCCCGAAGTCGAGGCCGCACTGCTCGGCCACGCCGATGTCGCCGAGTGTGCGGTTATAGGTGTCCCCGACGAGGCGCGGGGTCAGATCGTTCAGGCGCATGTGGTGCTCAACGCGGACGTTGCCGCCGACGAGGTAACCACCAAACGGCTGCAGGATCACGTCAAGGCGGTGATTGCGCCCTACAAGTATCCGCGTTCCATCATCTTCACCGACGCCTTGCCCAAGACGCAGACCGGCAAGATCCAGCGGTTCCGCTTGCGCGACAGCGCCTGAGCCGGGTCTTAGGACTTCCTCCAAGATATACAAACAAGGACTTTCATCATGATCGAAGCAGTCACGCCTCCGGATTGGCAAAAGCCCAAAGGCTATGCAAACGGCATGCTTGTTGACGGTGAGCGGCTCTACACCGGCGGCCAGATCGGCTGGAACAAGGACCAGGTCTTCGAGCACAAGGATTTCGTCGGCCAGCTCGAACAGACGCTGAGCAACATCGCCGAGATCGTGCGGGCAGCGGGCGGCGAAGTCACCGATATAGTCCGGCTGACCTGGTTCATCACCGACAAGAAGGAATACATGGCACGACAGAAGGATGTCGGCGCGGCCTACCGCAGGGTGCTGGGCCGTCATTTCCCGTCGATGTCGGTGATCGTGGTTGCCGGATTGATCGAGGACGAGGCGCTGGTCGAGATCGAGGCCACGGCGGAAATCGGCAAGTCAAAGAGGGACGCGTGACATCATGAGCACATTCCGGTCGCGCCGCGATCAGTTCGATCTGCCCGAGGGTATTACCTATCTTGACGGCAATTCGCTTGGTCCGCTCCCCAAGGCCGCCGTCGAGCGCGGCCGCCGGACGATGGCGGATGAATGGGGACCGATGCTGATCACCGGCTGGAACAAGGCCAAATGGATGGAGCTGCCAGGACGGCTGGGCGACCGGATCGGAACGTTGATCGGAGCGCCGGCAGGCAGCACGATGGTCGGCGATACGCTGTCGATCAAGGTCTATCAGGCTGTCGCCTCGGCGGTGGAGATGAGGCCGGACCGCAAGATCGTGCTGTCTGACAACGGCAATTTTCCGTCTGATCTCTACATGGCCGACGGGCTTCTCAAGAGCCTCGGCAAGGGGCACGAGCTGAAGGTCGTCGATCCGGAAGCGGTGGCGGACAACATTACCGAAGAAGTGGCGGCGGTGATGCTCACCCATGTCGATTACCGCACCGGCCGCATTCACGACATGAAGGCGATTACCGACAAGGCACATGCGGTGGGCGCGCTGATGATCTGGGACCTGGCCCATTCGGCCGGTGCACTGCCGGTAGACCTGGCCGGCTGCAAGGCCGACATCGCGGTCGGCTGCACCTACAAGTATCTCAATGGGGGACCCGGTGCGCCCGGCTTCATCCATGTCCGTCCCGACCTGATCGATCAGGTCCGTCCGGCGCTGTCGGGCTGGCTTGGCCATCAGGCGCCATTCGCCTTTGATCTTGATTACCGTCCGGGCGAAGGGATCAGCCGCATGCGCGTCGGCACGCCGCCGGTGATCCAGATGGCGGTGCTGGACGCAGCGCTGGATGCCTTCGACGGCGTCGACATGAATGATATCCGGGCGCGCTCTATCGAACTTTCCGAGCGGTTCATTTCGGAAGTCGAGGCCGGTTGCAAGGATGTCGAGCTCGCCAGTCCGCGCGACCCGAACGGCCGTGGCAGCCAGGTCTCGTTCCGCTTCCACGAAGGCTATGCGGCCATGCAGGCGCTGATTGCCCGCGGCATCATCGGCGATTTCCGGGCGCCGGACATCATGCGCTTCGGCTTCTGCCCGCTCTACAACACGCCCGATGAGGTCAGCCATGCGGCTGCGGCGCTGTGCGAGATCATCGCCACAGGGGAATGGGACAGGCCGGGATTCAAGGCGCGGAAAGCGGTCACATGAGCGAGACCACGGATTACGACCCTTCGAAAGAAGGTGCTCAGATGGATTTCGACGGGCGGATGTCCTATGGCGATTATCTGTGCATCGACCAGATCCTCTCGGCGCAGAAGACCAGAACCGACGCTCATGACGAGATGCTGTTCATCATCCAGCACCAGACGTCGGAATTGTGGATGCGGCTGGCGATCCACGAGATTTCGGCGGCGCGGGCCGCAATCAGATCAGACGAGCTGCAGCCGGCGATGAAGACGCTTGCACGGGTGTCGCGGATATTCGAACAGCTGAACTCCGCCTGGGATGTGCTCAGGACGATGACGCCGTCCGATTACACCCATTTCCGCAACAAGCTCGGCCAGTCTTCCGGATTTCAATCGCTGCAGTACCGGTTGATCGAATATGCGCTGGGCAACCGCAACCACGCGATGATGCGTCCGCATGCGCATGTTCCGGCGGCGCTGGCAAAACTTGAAGCCGAACTTGCCCTGCCAAGCCTGTATGACGAGGCGATCCGGCTTGCTGCACGTCGCGGCATCGCCATGCCTCAAGAGGTGATCGACCGGGATGTGCGCAACACTCATGTGCTGCACGATGGTGTCACGTATGGCTGGAAAATCATCTATGAGGAGCCGGCAAAATACTGGGCGCTCTACGAGGTGGCCGAAAAACTGGTCGATCTGGAAGACTATTTTCGGCGCTGGCGCTTCAACCATGTCACCACGGTGGAGCGGGTGATCGGTCTCAAGCGCGGCACCGGCGGCACCGGCGGAACCAGCTATCTGCGGCGCATGCTCGATGTTGAACTGTTTCCCGAGTTGTGGCGGGTGCGGACCGAGCTTTAGCTCGCCCGCTTTATTATTTTAGCCTTGAAATACCTCTGTGGTCGGATAGTCTTCGAGAGCATTGGGCGATGATGGTTTTCGCCGACACCGGACACAGATCTGGGATATGACAGCGAAATGGTCTGGGAGGACAGGTTGGATACGCGTGCGGAAATCAGGTTGCCGACCACGGAGCTGAGGGACGATTTGCCGTTCTTCACCAGAACGCTGAAAATGCGTCTCGACATGATCTACCCGGCCGATGATCCCGAAGTTGCCGTTCTCTCCGGTCACGGCTTGCGCATCCGTATCCAGAAGGGCGCGCCGGAAGCGCCGGGAACCTTGCGAATTCTCACCGAGGACCCGGATGGTTTTGCCGATGGCAAGCGCGAACTCGTCGCGCCGAACGGCACCCGTATCGAGATCGACGAACTCAACCCGCCGATGGTGCTGCCTCAGACCGAGCATGCCTTCGTGGTGCGGCGGCTGGCGGACCAGGCGCCCTGGGTGATCGGCCGTGCCGGGATGGAATACCGCGACCTGATCCCGTCACGGCTCGGTGGTGCGATGATCGCCTCGCATATCCGGGTGCCGGACGGGCCGGTGCCCGACATGGTGCATTTTCACAAGGTCGGATTTCAGCTGATCTTCTGCATCAACGGCTGGGTTGATGTGCTTTACGAAGATCAGGGCGGCACGCGCCGCCTGCATGCGGGCGATTGCTTCATCCAGCCGCCGCAGATCCGGCACAAGGTGCTGCACGCGGCGGACGGCATCGAAGTCATCGAAATCGGCGTTCCTGCCGATCACGTCACTGAAATTGACCACGAAATGGAGTTGCCGACACCGCATGAACGCCCCGAGCGTGAATGGGACGGCCAGCGCTTCGTGCACAGCCTCTGCAAGGACGGGGTTTTCGAGCCGTTCCGCATCCCCGGTTTCGAAGCGCGCGACACCACCATCAATGAAAACACCAAGGGTGTCGCCTCGGTAATGGTGGCGCGGCCCCTGGAGGGGCATGAACCAGTGTGGACCCGGCACGAAGGCGACATCCTGTTCAACTTCGTCATGTCGGGGAGCATGTTGCTGGAAGGTGAAGGCAAGGAACCTTATCGTCTTGAAAAAGGAGATGCCTTCGTCATTCCTCCACGGATGGCGACGCGCTACAGTGATCCAAGCGGCAATCTCGAACTGCTGGAGGTATCTCTTCCCGGTTCGTTCGATACCCACGTTGTGGATGAAGTCTGAGCGCTTATGAAGACAGCCCGCCAAGCGCTCACGCAGATTAGGGCCAAGAAACAAATGGGAGCAGTTAGAATGAAAAAGACAACATATGCATTGGCCATGGCAGCGTTGCTGGCGTCCGGCGCTTCAACCCTTGCGGCCGACACCAAGCTCGGCCTGCTGATGGACATCACCGGCCCGATCGCAAGCTTCATTCCGCCGCTGCAGAATGCGGCAAACCTTGCCGTCCAGCACGTCAATGAAAATGGCGGTCTGCTGGATGGCCAGGTGGTTCCGGTCTACGGCGATACGACAGGCTCGTCTCAGGGTGCAGTCGATGCCGCTGGCAAATTGATCAATGTCGAGAACGTGCCGATCATCATGGGTGCACTGATGTCTGGCACCACGATTTCAGCCGCGGAAGCCGCCGCCATCCCCGCCGGTGTTGTGCAGATCTCGCCGACCGCAACATCACCCGCGATGACCGACATCAACGACAACGACCTGCTTTACCGCATTGTGCCGTCAGACAATTTCCAGGGCCAGGTTCTGGCCAAGATGGTGCTGGACGAAGGCATAGAGAAGGTGGCCGTTACCTTCGTCAACAATGATTATGGTGTCGGCATCGGCGGCACCTTCATCGAGGCCTACAAGGCGCTCGGCGGCGAGGTCGTTGCCGAAGTGAAGCATGAAGAGAAGAAGAACTCCTACCGCTCGGAACTGGCAACCCTGTCGAAGGCTGGCGGAGATGCTCTCGTGGTGGTCGCCTATGCCGGAGATTCGGGCAGCAAGATTGTCAAGCAGGCGCTTGAAGGCGGGCTGTTCACGAAGTTCATCGGCACCGACGGCCTGCGCGACGAAGCGCTGATTTCCGATATCGGTGCGGAGGCGCTGGCCAGCTCGTTCTTCTCGGCCCCGACATCGCCGGCGGACAATCCGAACCAGGCCCGGCTGCATGAACTCTATACCGCAGCCTATGACGAACCGGCCGACAAGCCATTTGTCGACCAGACCTATGATGCGACCTTCCTGGCGCTGCTTGCAATCGAGCAGGCCGGATCAGCCGATCGCGGCAAGATGGCCGAAGCATTGCGTGCGGTGGCATCGGCACCGGGAGAAAAGGTCGGCCCTGGCGACTGGGCCAAGGCCAAGGCCCTGATCGCCGAGGGAAAGGACATCGACTATGACGGCGCCGGCGGCAATTACGATTTCGATGAAAACGGCGATGTCGCCGGTGTCATCGGCAAGTTCGTGGTCGACGGCGACGTCTACAAGCAGATCGCCATCTTCGAATAGGCCTGTCTGACGCAATCAAACAAAGTCCCTCCCTGTCAACCGGGGAGGGACACCAACAAAGTGCGGATCGTCGGTGCGGGGTTTTCCCGCGCTGCAAGATATCGCCAGCGGCCAGGAAGAGCCGCCTACGGGGCGCAGATGATTTCAGTTGAGCATGTGAAGGTGAGCTATGGCGGCCCCAACGTCGTCGATGATGTCACGTTTGACATTCCATCGGGACAGATTACCGGCCTGATCGGGCCCAATGGTGCCGGCAAGACCACAATGTTCAACGCGATCGCCGGTCATGTCGGGCTGGCCGGCGGCCGCATCCTGCTCGAGGACAAGGACATCACCGGCCTGCAGCCGCACCAGCGTGCCGCACGGGGGCTGGCGCGGACCTTCCAGATCCCGCACGAATTTTCACGGCTTACGGTGATCGAGAATTTCATGGCTGCCGCAGCCACGCCGATCGGCGAAAACGTGTTCAATGTCATCTTCCGGCGCGGCCGTTTCGCCGCGGAGGAGGAGGCGACCTATCGTGCTGCGCGCGACATGGTGAGCTTTCTCGAGATTGATCACGTCAAGGATGAAAAGGCCGGCAATCTCTCCGGCGGGCAGAAGAAGCTCCTGGAACTCGGCCGGGCGCTTATGCGCAAGCCTAAGATCATTCTGCTCGACGAGATCGGCGCCGGTATCAACCGCACTTTGCTGGCCAAGATTTCCGACAAGATTCTGCATCTGAACAAGGAGCAGGGGCTGACCTTCTGCCTCATCGAGCACGATCTGGATTATGTCTCGAAGCTTTGTGACGAGGTCATCGTCATGGCGCAGGGCACTTTGCTCACCCGTGGCGCGGTTGACGAGGTGCGCCAGGACGCGCGCGTCATCGAAGCCTATTTCGGCGGCGGAAAATATGAGGCCCAGCCATGAGCGCGTTGTTGTCCGTCAAGGAACTGACCGCAGGTTACGGTGGCGTGCCGATCATCGAAGCCGTCAATCTGGACGTGGCCGAGCACGAAATTTCGGTCATCATCGGACCCAACGGGGCGGGCAAGTCGACCTTGCTCAAGACCATCTTCGCGCTGACCGCGCGCTCGGACGGCGAAGTGCGGTTTTCCGGCAAGGATATCACCGGCCTCAGGACAGCAGCGCTGGTACCGCTGGGCATTGCCATGGTGCCGCAGAGCCGCAACGTGTTTCCGACGCTGACAGTGGAGGAAAATCTCGATGTCGGCACCTATGCGGCGCCACCGCCGGACAAGGAAGCCGTGCGCGAGAATGTATTGACGCTGTTTCCGGACCTCCGCGGCAAGCTCGACCAGGCGGCGGGCGAACTGTCGGGTGGTCAGCGGCAGATGGTGGCGATGGGCAGAGCGCTGATGAGCGAACCGAAGCTGCTGCTTCTCGACGAGCCGACGGCGGGACTGTCGCCTGCCTATCTGGAGATCATCTTCGACCTGCTGCTCGACATCCGCAATCGCGGCGTGACCATCCTGATGGTGGAGCAGAACGCCAAGCAGGCTTTGCGGATCGCCGACAATGGCCATGTGCTGGTCAGCGGCAAGAATTTCATATCAGGAACGGGTGAGGCGCTGCTCAATGACGAGGCGGTGCGCCGATCCTTCCTCGGGGGTGCAGCAGCGTGATCGACTTCATCAATCTCTATCTGGTTCCGGGGCTGACCATCGGCAGTGTCTATGCGCTCGGCGCGGTCGGCATCTCGATGATCTTCGGCATCCTTCGGTTTGCGCATTTCGCCCATGGTGACCTGATGACCATCGGCGGTTACGGTGTGCTGACGGCGGTCTGGTTCATTCCGCTTCATCCGCTGCTGCTGCTGCCGTTCGGGATCGCGCTGGCAATCGTGTCGGCGCTGGCGGTGGATCAGTTCTTCTACAAGCCGCTCAGGAAGCTGCCGACCATCTACACGGTGATTGCATCCTTCGGCGTGGCGCTGATCTTCCGTTCGCTGGCGCAGCTTTTCTGGAGTTCGGGCAATGAAGTGTTCATCTCCGGCGTTCGCATGCCGGTGGTGCTGTTCGACACGTTCCGGATCTCCGAGCTGCACATGCAGGTGATCATTCTCACGCTGATCATCGCCATTGCACTTCATTTCTTCTTGACCCGTTCTCAGCTGGGGCGCGCCATGCGCGCGGTGTCGGACGAACCGGAACTGGCATCGGTCGCCGGGCTCGACACCGAGCGGGTTGTGCGCTGGACCTGGGTTATCGGTGCGGCGATGGCGGCGACGGCGGGCGTGTTTGCCGGCATGGACACCTCGATGCACCCCAATCTGGGCTGGAACCTGCTGCTGGCGATGTTTGCCGCAGCGGTTCTCGGCGGCATCGGCAAGCCGATGGGGGCAATCGCTGGCGGCCTGATCATCGGCGTTGCCGAGGAAACCGCCACCTATACCTGGTTCAGTGACGAGGCCTTCATTTCACCGTCCTACAAGTCTGCGGTGGCCTTCTTCATCATGGTTGCACTGCTGCTGTTCAGACCGCAGGGCCTGTTCAAGGGGAGGCTTCTGTAATGGAACTGGGTGGCCTGCTTTTCTATCTGGTCAGCGTGCTGATCGCCGGCGGCATCTACGCCGTCCTTTGCCTGGCGCTGAATGTGCAATGGGGCATGGGTGGTCTGTTCAATGCGGGCATCGCCGGCTTCTTCGCGGTCGGCGCCTATACGTCGGCGATCGTCACGACCGCGGTCTCGTCCAAGCATCTGGGTGGTTTCGGGCTGCCGATCCCGTTCGGGCTTGCCGCGGCGATGATCACTGCCGGGATCACCGGATGGATCGTGGCCAAGATCTGTGTGCGGCTGAAGAGTGATTATCTGGCCATGGCCTCGGTCGGTATCGCCGAGATCCTGCGGCTGGTGATCGTCAATGAGTCCTGGCTCACCAATGGCAGCCTCGGCATTGCCGGTGTGCCGCGGCCCTTCGGTGACCTGCTGCAGGGCAGGGAGGCTGATCTGCTCTATCTCGTCATGGTCTGGCTCTGCGTGCTGTGTGTCTACATCCTGTGCCAGCGGCTCTATGTCAGCCCGTGGGGCCGGACATTGCGTGCGATCCGCGACAATGAGGATTCCGCGCGCGCTGCAGGCAAGGATGTCGACTGGTTCCGGCTACAGACCTTCGTCATCGGCTGCGCCATCATGGGCTTGGCCGGGGCGCTGTCGGCACATTACTTCAAGTTTTTGTCGCCTTCGGCCACCGAACCGCTGTTGGTGACGTTCCTGGTCTGGGTGATGTTGATGGCCGGCGGGTCGGGCAACAATAAGGGCGCAATCGTCGGCGCCCTGGTGATCTGGTTCATCTGGTCGGCGACCGAGATCTTCACCAGCCGCCTGCCGCCCGAATGGATAACCCGGTCGTCCTATATCCGGATGCTGCTTGTCGGTCTGCTGCTGCAGTTCGTGCTACAGAAGTTCCGTTCCGGGCTGGTCCCGGAAAGATCGCCGAAAATACGGTCCGACTAGCTGCAGGTTGGCGTTCCGCGGATTATTCTGCGGGCTGCGCCGGAAGGTACGACAGAAGCTTGGCGCGCACGTCGTCCGGCCATGGCATCGAGGTGTGCTTGTCGAGCCAGCTCGCGGCCAGCACCTGTTTGCCTGACCAGCGGTGCTCCTCGCCGCAAAGCACCTTGTGCTCGACGGTCATCGAGGATTTGCCGACCTTGGTGACCGTCAGTTCGAACGTCAGTTTGTCGCCGAAAAAGGATGGCTTGGAGAAGTCGCAGGTCAGATGCACGGTGGGCGTGCCCCAGCGCTCTTTCCAAATGATTTCATGCCAGGGATAACCGATTGCGGACCAGAATTCCTCGATCACACCGTTGAGCAGATTGAGATAGGCCGGGTAGTAGGCGGTTCCGGAGATGTCGCAGTCGCCAAAATGCAGCATGCGTTCTGTGGTGTAGCTGACGGTCATGGTCCCCCCATTACAGTTTCCGGACCGGGTTTCGCATGCATGGCGCGGGGAGGCAACTCTCGTGGCTGAGCGGTCACGGAAGCAGTGACGGTATCGGCGGGCGGCGGTTTGGTCGGCCGGAGCGGTCGTAGGCATGGCAAAATGGCCGGGCGCAAGTCCCGGCCAATCTGGCTTCGCGTCTTCACATTGCCGCGAGGATCGACTTCTCGATCTGATCGGTGGGGCTGTTGACCAGGGTCTTGGGCAGTTCGAGCATGATCTTGTCGGTGACACTGACATGAAGGCTCGGGCGGGTCTCGCCGAGGGTGTCGGGATCGAGCACGAGGATCAGCTTTTCGAACTTGTGTTGCTGGGCGAGGTCATAAAGATGGTTGGCCAGGATCTTGGCGAATGTGGCCTCCATCGATTCCTTGGCCGAGGTGTCGGGCGGCTGTTTTCCGGCCGGCCCCTGGTCGGCAAGATTGCCGGGCTCCAGGTCCTTGGAATGCTGCAGCTTGAGTTCGCCGCTCTTGCCGGCATTTCGGTAGAAGTTTGCGCCTTCCCCGGTGCCAACGACAATGAGGGTGTTGTGAGGGACTGGTAGGTTGGACATGCGACCTCCCGCTATGTGTGAGTGGACTGGCCGGTACCACAATGGTGGCCAATACGGCGGGTTGGGGGCAGCCGCTCATGCGGCCACCCCAAATCCGGATCAGGCGGCGTTCGCGGAATCGCGGTGGTGCTCGCCTTCGCGCACTTCTTCGATGATCTTGTTGACGAATGCTTCAAGGTCCTCCGGCGAACGACTGGTGATGATGCCGTTGTCGATGGCGATCTCGCTGTCTTCCCACTTGGCGCCGGCATTTTCCATGTCGGTGCGGATCGAGTGGTAGGAGGTTGCCTCGCGGCCCTTGATGACGCCGGCTTCGATCAGCAGCCACGGGGCGTGACAGATGGCAGCGACGATCTTGTCGTTGGTGACGAAGTCGCGTACGAGCTGGACAGCGTCCTTCTCGACGCGCAGCAGGTCGGGGTTAATCTGGCCGCCAGGCAGCACGAGGGCAATGTAATCGTCGACCTTCACGTCGGATATCTTGAGGTCGGCCTCGACCGTATTGCCCCAGTCATCCTTGTCCCAGCCCTTGATGGCCTTGCCGTCGAGCGTTGCAACGTGGACCGTAGCGCCAGCCTTCTTGAGGTGCTCGAGCGGGTATTCCAGTTCGGACTGCTCAAAGCCGTGGGTCGACATGATGAGGATCTTGGCGTTTTCCATATCGGGCATCTTGTTTTCCTTCGTTCGTGAAACTTACCGACACTCAACGCCTGTTTGTGGCGTGAGTTCCGTTAACTTCGGGAAAAACTGTCCGGTGCTCACGCTGTATCACGCCGCCTCACGTTGCCGTGCTGAACAAGCTCTGTGATTGCAAAGGCGGAACCAGCACCCATCTGTGGCGTTCACCTTGAAGCCTGCCCGCGCCCAGAAGCCGCTGACCCGTCACGAGAGAGACAGATATGCTCAAATCAATCGCCATTGCCGCGCTCGCCGCGGCCAGTTTCGTTTCCGTCGCCGCTGCCCAGGACAAGGACACGCTCCGTGTCGGCATGTCGGGCGGCTATTTCCCGTTCACCTTCGTGCAGCAGGACAAGCTCCAGGGTTTCGAAGTCGATGTGATGAACGCGGTCGCCGCGGAAACCGGCATGGATGTGGAGTTCGTCACCATGTCGTTCTCCGGGCTGATCGGCGCGCTGAGTTCCGGCCGCATCGATACCATCGCCAACCAGATCACCATCACGCCCGAGCGCGAAGCGACCTTTGCGTTTACGCAGCCCTATGTCTATGACGGCGCACAGGTGGTGGTGAAGAAGGGCAATGAACACACGATCAGCGGCCCTGAAGACCTGCGCGGCCGTGTTGTGGCCGTCAATCTGGGATCGAACTTCGAACAGTTGCTGCGCGAATTGCCCTATGCGGCCGAGATCGATATCCGCACTTATGAATCAAACATAGAACAGGATACCGCGCTTGGCCGCGTCGATGCCTTCGTGATGGACCGCGTGTCCTCGGCGCAGGTGATCCAGAAAAGCCCGTTGCCGCTGGCGCTTGCCGGTCAGCCGTTCTCGGAAATCCGCAACGCCTTGCCGTTTCGCGATGACGAGGCCGGCCGCGCCCAGCGCGACCGGGTCGACGCTGCGCTGACGGCGTTGCGCGAGAACGGCACGCTTGCGGAAATTTCGCAGACCTGGTTCGGAGCCGACATTACAACAGCCGAATAGGCAGCCGCCACACGGGGCAGGGCAATGCAACCGCTTGACATCGACTACATGCTGGGGCTGGTCCCGGTGCTTCTGGGCTACGTGCCGCTGACACTCGGCATGGCGCTGGCGTCGATGGCCTTTGCGCTGGTGCTTGCCGCGCTCTTGGCGGTAGAGCGGGTCGTCCGGGTGCCAGTGCTCGACCAGGCGGTGATGCTGTTCATCAGCTTCTTCCGCGGTACGCCGCTTCTGGTACAGCTGTTCCTGTTCTATTACGGGCTGCCGCAGCTGATGTCGTTTCTCACCCAGATCAACGGTGTGACCGCTGCGATCATGGGCCTGACGCTGCATTTTGCGGCCTATATGGCGGAAAGCATCCGTGCCGCCATCATCGGGGTTGACCGCAACCAGTGGGAAGCCTCAATGGCGGTCGGCATGACCCGCGCGCAAATGCTCAGGCGGATCGTACTGCCACAGGCCTCGCGGGTGGCTGCGCCAACGCTGGTCAATTACTTCATCGACATGATCAAGAGCACCTCATTGGCCTTTACTCTGGGTGTGACGGAGCTGATGGGTGCAACACAGAAAGAGGCGGCAGGCAGCTTCCTCTATTTTGAAAGCTTTATCGTGGTGGCGGTAATCTACTGGATCATCGTCGAGGTGCTGTCCTACGGGCAACGGCTGCTTGAAAGCCGTATGGAAGAGGCCTATGCGCGATGACCGGTGTCTCGGGACTGACAAAGCGGTTTGGCACCAACACGGTGCTGGACAATATCGACCTCGAGATCGAGGATGGCGAGCGAGTGGTCATCATCGGCCCGTCCGGCACCGGCAAGTCGACCTTGCTGCGCGCGATCAATTTCCTTGACCATCCCGACGCAGGCACCATCACCGTCGGCGACCTCAGCGTCGACGCAGCGCGCGCCAGCCGCAGGAATATCCTGGCTCTGCGCCGGCGCACCGCCTTCGTGTTCCAGAATTATGCGCTGTTTGCCAACAAGACCGCGCGCGAGAACATCACCGAAGCGCTTGTAACCGTGCAGAAGCGCTCGCGTGCAGATGCCGAGGCGCGGGCGGATGAGGTGTTGCGCGAGACCGGTCTTCTTGACAAGGCGGACTCCTACCCGGCGGCGCTGTCGGGCGGTCAGCAGCAACGTGTCGGCATCGGCCGGGCGATGGCGCTTGATGCCGACCTGATGCTCTTTGACGAGCCAACCTCGGCACTCGACCCGGAATGGGTGGGCGAGGTGCTGGACCTGATGCGGCGGGTGGCCGAGCAACGGCAGACCATGCTGATCGTTACCCACGAGATGCAGTTTGCCCGCGAGATTGCCGACCGGATAGTGTTCATGGACGGAGGACGGATCGTCGAGCAGGGGCCGCCGAGCCAGATTTTCGATGCTCCCCACGACAAGCGCACGCGCGATTTTCTGCGCCGCGTCGGTTAACTCCGAGCGGAGGCCATTTGCGTCCCGGAACGGTTTGACTCACACACACCGACCCACTAGGTAAAATCCATTCTCAGGGCGGGGTGAAATTCCCCACCGGCGGTTACAGCCCGCGAGCGCCACCTTCTGGTGGGTCAGCAGACACTGGTGGAATTCCAGGGCCGACGGTTAGAGTCCGGATGGTAGAGAATGGGCGTGAGGCAACGGGTTGCGAAACCTGTTCCGAACGCTTGTGCGCTCTGGGATCTTGTCATGATTGAAAGGATCCGAGCAGTGACAAAATCCCTCAAAGTAGCTTTCATCAAGGCCCGCTGGCATGCCGATATCGTCGATCAGGCGCTTCTCGGGTTCAAGGCGCGTGTTGAAGAGCTGGGGCTCGTTGCGGAGGTGGTGAGTTTCGATGTGCCGGGCGCATTCGAAATGCCGCTGCTTGCGCAGAAGCTTGCCAAGACCGGCGAGTACCAGTCCGTCGTGGCAGCAGCACTGGTTGTGGATGGTGGTATCTACCGGCACGATTTCGTGGCCCAGGCAGTGGTCTCCGGGTTGATGGATGTGCAGCTCAAGACCGAGGTTCCGGTTTTCTCGGTGTCGTTGACGCCACACAACTTCCAGCCCACCGGCGAGCACCGGACTTTTTTCACTGAGCATTTCGTCAAGAAGGGCCGGGAAGCCGCCGACGCAGTGGCGCAGGTTGCCGGACTGCCCGTCTAACGGCAATACAAGAGCCTTCCAGAAAGTTGAAAACCCCGCATGGAAGGGGCGTCCATGCGGGGTCTTCGGGCCTGAGGGGGCAGGCCGGAGGCCTCAGCTGTTTCTGAGCGCCTCGATCAGTTCGCCTTTCGACATGTCCGAACGGCCCTCGATGTCGAGTTCCTGGGCGCGCGCATAGAGCTCGTCCTTAGTCCAGTTCTCATAGGCGGATGATTTGCCGCCTTTCTTGGATGGTTTCTGACTGTCATTGGCCTGCGCGTTGGCAATGCGGGCGGCCTTCTCTTTGGAGGCGCCGTCATCGCGCAGGGCTTCGTAGGTGTCGTCGTCCTTGATGGACGAGGCATGTCTGCTGCTGGCCATGGTTTGTCCTTACTTTCGTCGACCGGGGCGTAACCTAGATGCGGGTTGAGAGCTGCGCGATCGCTGAATCGATCTCCTCGATCAACGGCGCCATGTCGTTGCCGAAATCGGCATGGGAGCGAGCCTCGAGTTCGGAGCGCATGGATTTGAGCGTCTCAAGGCGCTGGTCAACCGGCCTGGGTGACATCAGCACGGCGTCGATGTCGTCGGCGGTGAGCGTCTGGGCGATGCCGTCGGTATCTGCGTCACCGCCGATCTGGACGTCGACAGGATCAATGAATGAACTGTTTTTCTCTACCGGCATTGTGGTCTCCGTTGATGCTGCTAGCTCAACGCCAGAGAGGTCAACTGGTTCCACTCGACCTTCGATCCCGGTGTCGGAACGCCGTGGTTTCGCGCGGACGGGATTTGCGCTATAGGCAGGCGAAGAAACCGGCCCTGGAAACAGGTCTGACATAGTTTTTGAAACAGGCGAGATGAGTAGATATCCTCAACACCGATTTTCCGTCGCACCGATGATGGACTGGACTGACCGGCACTGCCGGTTCCTGCACCGTCAGCTCTCGCGCCGGGCGCTGCTCTACACCGAGATGGTGGTGGCTGACGGCATCATCCATGGTGACCGCGACCGCCTGCTTTGCTTTGATCAGATCGAGCAACCGGTGGCCTTGCAGCTTGGGGGCTCGGAGCCTGACAAGCTGGTCGAGGCGGTTCGGATTGCGACTGATTACGGCTATGACGAAATCAATCTCAATGTCGGCTGTCCCTCCGACCGGGTGCAGTCGGGGGCCTTCGGCGCCTGCCTGATGCGCGAGGCGGATCTGGTGGCGCGCTGCGTGGCGGCCATGAAAACCGTTGCGGATGTCCCGGTGACGGTGAAGTGCCGTATCGGTGTCGACGAGCAGGATCCGGAAATCGTCTTGCCTGGCTTCGTAAGGTCCGTGGTCGATGCCGGTGCGAATGCGGTCTGGGTGCACGCGCGCAAAGCCTGGCTCGAAGGCCTGTCTCCGAAGGAAAACCGGGATATTCCGCCGCTCGACTACGATATTGTCTACCGGCTCAAGCAGGATTATCCGAATCTTTTCATCGGCATAAACGGTGGTATTGCCTCTCTGAATCAGGTGCTTGAACATCTGAATCACGTCGATGGCGTGATGCTCGGCCGGGCCGCCTATCACAACACGTCGCTGCTCGCGGACGTGGACCGGCAGGTCTATGGCGACGATGTGGGTGTGACCGATTGGGATGCCGTCCGCGCTTCGATGATGGCCCATGCGGACGCGCATCTGGCCGCAGGTGGCCGACTCATTCACGTCACGCGGCACATGATCGGGCTGTTCCAGGGTGTGCGCGGCGCGCGCCGCTTCCGGCAGGTCCTGTCGGCTGACGCGGTACGCCCGGGAGCAGGCCCGGAGGTGATCGCCGCTGCCTTCGACGCCATTGACTTTGCCGGCCTGACGGAAGCCGCCTGAGCAATCTGTATGGCAATGCCGCCAATCGACGGGAGATGACATGAAGCTTCTCCGCTCCTATCCGATCATCGGCGCCATCGCCGCCCAGATCGTTGCCGGTGCGCTCGTGTTCGCGCTTGTGCTCGGAGCTGCCGATAGGTTTGACGCGCGGATCCTGTTCTGGTCTGCGCTGCTGGTGCAAAGCGTGGTTGCTGCGCTTGTAACGAAGCTGCTCGGTCTTCCGGTCTGGTGGATCTGGATCGGGCTTTGTTTTCCCGCGGCCATGGCGTTGGCACTGTACGCCGGAGACTTGCCGGCCTGGCCATTCGGCCTTGGGTTCGTGGTTCTGTACCTGCTGTTTTCCAACACCGCGCGGGAGCGGGTGCCGCTCTATCTTACCAACCGGGCCACGACCGAGGCGCTGGCGTCGCTGATGCAGCAACGCAACGCCCGCCGCTTCATTGACCTGGGGTCCGGGTTCGGCGGTGTCGTGCGTGCGCTGGATGGCGAAGGGCGGCAGGCGACGGGTGTGGAGACCGCGCCGCTGGTCTGGCTGGTGTCGGCGATCCTGTCGAAAATCCAGAGGCGAGGCAGGATGCTGCGGCAGGATATCTGGACAACCGATATTTCGGATCAGGACGTGGTCTATGTCTTCCTGTCGCCGGAACCGATGCCGGCGCTTTACGACAAGGCGCGGCGGGAGATGAAGCCGGGCAGCCTGCTGGTCTCCAACAGTTTCGGAGTGCCGGGCCTTAAGCCATCGGAAATCTGGGAGTTGTCCGACCGACGCAAGACGCGGCTTTACCTCTATGAAATGAGCGAGCCGCGCGCAGCCGAAGAGTGAGGCGAGTGGTGGTGTCGAGCGTGGCGGAAGGTCCTTGTTGCGCTCGAATAGGTTAATCATTTCAGGTGCTTGAGCGGCAGTTTTGGCATTTTGAATCGGGTGCTTGATACATTGATTCAGTGGTCCCTGCCTGACGATTATGCCTTACTCGGGGGGCAGGGGTGTCGGCTTGTTGGCTGCATCCAGCGCCACCATGACAAACAGCGCATTTGTGACCTTGTCCATCTGCGGCGACAGGTAACGCTGGGCCCAGGCCTCGACCAGCAGCGTCATCGAGGTGCGCCCGACCTTGACGATATCGGTGTAGATGCACAGCGTGTCGCCGATCTTGACCGGCATGGCAAAGGACATCTCGTTGACGGCCGCGGTGACAACGCGTCCCCTTGCGCGCTCGGCGGCACGGATGCCGCAGGCCAGGTCCATCTGAGCCATGACCCAGCCGCCGAAGATGTCGCCAGCGGCGTTGGCATCCGCCGGCATGGCCAGTGTCCGCAGGGTCAGTTCGCCGGTCGGGGTGGTCATGCGCGTCTCCTCGTTGATGCTTTGGTTTAACCCGCCGCCGGAAGGTTTTGAAGAGTGCTCGGAGGAGAATGTCGGGGATTGCTTTTGGCCGGCCAGGTCGTCACCTCACTGTTGCCGACACGGAGCTGCGGCTGCAGATCGTGCCGGGGTTTGCCGCAATATTGCCTCAGGCGTTAACGCGCGGCATCAGCCTTCCTTTACTGTTATGTGCGATTCCTGCTCGTAGTCTTGCGTTTTTCCGGAGCAATCCATGTTGTCCTGCGTACCCAATTCCCGCCGCCTGTCGCTGGTTTCAGCGGGGTTGGTCTTGACGACGGCCCTGCTGGCTGGTGGCTGTTCAGGCGACATGGCGCCTCCGGGTGAACTGCTGTCGGTGCAGCCGGCTGCTCCCACGATCCTGAGCGAACCCGCGGCGCCGGCGATGATGACAAGTGCGCCGCTTGCGCCGGCCATGTTCGCCGACGGGACGGAAACGCGAATACCCAGCGGCCCCGATGCGCCGATGCAGAACGTGCTTGCCTACCCGGTCTCGGCCGGTGTGGACGCGAACCAGATGACTTCTGCCTTGCCGGAAGGCAGGGTGGAGCAGCCGATCGTGACCGGTATCGGCACCGACAATCCGCAATTGGCCACCATGTCCGGCTATCCGGCGGGCAATGGCTCGAATCTGCAGGTGCAGGACACCAGCATCCAGGAGAATCCGGTGCAGATGGCCGGTCTGATGCCGCGGATCAGCAACCCGATGAGTGCGCCGCAATGGGCGGGCGGAATGCCTGCCGCGGAAAAGGCATGTCGCAACCGGCTCAAGCGCCTGGGAGTGACCTATCGCGATCTTCCGGCCATCAACAGCGGCAAGGGCTGCTCCATTCCCTATCCGGTCGAAGTCACCGAATTGTCGGGCGGGATCGAGATCAAGCCTGCGGCCAAGCTCAATTGCCAGATCACCGACGCTTTCGCCCAGTGGGTCAAGAACGAACTCGCACCGGCGGCCCGGCTTCGCTATCTCTCCGGGGTGAAGTCCATCCGCCAGCTCTCATCCTATTCCTGCCGGACGATGAATTCGAAACGCGGTGCGCCGATGTCCGAACATGCCAGCGGCAACGCCATCGATGTGGGCAAGATCACGCTGAACAATGGCCAGTCGATTGCCGTGAGAAAGCCGGGATTCTTTTCTTTCCGTGAAAAAAGCCTGCTGAAAACAGTACGCAACGACAGTTGCAAATATTTCACCACGGTTCTCGGCCCGGGCAGCGACATCCATCACCGGGATCATTTCCATTTCGACCTGAGGTCACGAAAGCGCGGTTACCGGCACTGCGACTGACCGGGACCGGGTGACAGGTCAAGATTATCCACAACAGTCCAGCCGCAATCGGGCAAAAAAGAAGGCCGGACAAGCCAGCCTTCAACCCGTTGCCGGAGATGGGGCGTCATACCGGATCGGGAAGATTCCCGTGGGGACCTGCGGCGGGTGGTCACGGAAATCCCGGTGGCCGGTTGCGATTGTTTCGGCCATGGCTGGACAATGGCTGAGGAATGTCTCTGTTTGATGACAGGGGCGGATTCGTCTACAGCCGGTGGCGAGGTCTCATAGATCCGGACCGGGATTTTCATGAACAAGGAATATGCATAGATGCCACTGCCGGGGGATTTGATCTGGTTTGCGGCAGCGCTTGCCGCGGCCGGAGGAGTGGCCGGAATCCTGGCCGGCCTGTTCGGCATTGGCGGCGGAGCGATCCTGGTTCCGGTGTTCTACCAATTGTTCGGGCTGCTGCAGGTCGATGATGCGGTGCGAATGCACCTCTCTGTCGGCACTTCGCTGGCGATCATCGTGCCGACCTCGATCCGCTCGTTCCTGTCACACAGAAAGCGCGGTGCGGTTGATCACGAGCTGCTGCGCAGCTGGATCCTGGCTGTGCCGCTGGGGGTTCTCTCCGCATCGCTGATCGCCGCCTCGATCTCAAGCGGGGGGCTGAGGGCAATCTTTGCGCTGATTTCCATTCTGGTGGGCATCAGGATGCTGCTCAACAGGGAGAACTGGCGTCTGGGCGTGCAGGTACCCGGCAACCCGGTCAGGGCCGTCGTCGGTTGGTTGATCGGACTTCTGTCCGGTCTCATGGGAATTGGTGGAGGGGTTCTCAACAACACCTTCATGACGCTCTACAATCGGCCGGTGCACCAGGCCGTGGCGACGTCGGCCGGTGTCGGCGTGCTGATCGCGATACCCGGCCTGTTCGGCTACATCTGGGCAGGATGGGGTGTTGCGGCGCTGCCGCTGTTTTCGACTGGCTACGTTAACTGGTTGGTGGTGGCGCTGATCATTCCGATCACGCTTGTGGTCGCACCGCTGGGCGTCAGTATGGCGCATGCGCTCAACAAGCGGCAGCTGGAAATCGGCTTTGGCCTGTTCCTGCTGTTGGTGGCCGCAAGGTTTCTCTACAGTCTGGTCTGACCGAACGGCTTGCGGAGCATTCGCCAATCGCGACGATCATTAGTGCCGCCCGGTGGAAAGGGGATGAGCTGTATCGCCGGTCCTGGGAAGCGCTCCAGGGTTCAGGTCAGTACATGCGTGCGAAAGCGCCAAGGTCGCTGCAACACCTTGAATGGTTACATGTCCGTTATCGTTCTAATGAATCCATTTGAACGCGGCATCCATCAGAAGCTCGAGCGCAGCTGCATCAGTGTCGCCACTGTCTCGAAGTTGATCGCGGTATTGCCGCCAAGAACCGACAGGATCGGGTCCTGGGCGCCATTGTCGATGTCATAGAGCGCAAGGAAGCGCTGTACCAGGGTCTGGACCTTTTCCGGATCCATCAGATCGTCGATATCGAGATAGCGGTCGAGCATCTGCTTCTGCTTGTCGATGTCACTGCCTGCGGTTTCATCGGAGATCGAGAATGTCGTGCGGATGAACTGTGCCAGGGCGTCGTCTGCCAGGATGTCGAAATTGCTGGTCAGGGTGGGCGCCATGCGCTCGAAATAGAGTGCCAGGCGCGCGCCGAGGCTTTCCTGCCCTGCTTCTTCCTCGATCGCCTGTGTCAGATAGAGCCGCTGGGTTTCCACCAGGCCGCGCTCATTCTGCGCACCGGGATTGGAAATTGTACGAATGTAGCCATCGGCATCGAAGTTGAAGGATCCGGCGATCTTCTGAAATCCGATCTCGGTCTGCTGGTTGGCGAAGCTGTTGGGATCATCAAGGTCCGAGATCAGCACTGCGCGGAGCGTTTCGGTGCTGACGTCAACCGGCCGGAGGCCTTCGGCAACCAGGAGCACGTTGCGCAGCCGCGTGTCGGCCAGGAGATCGTCCACGGTCTCCAGCGTCTGCAGCCTGGTCCGGTAGTAAGATGCCTCCTTCTCTGCTGCAGCCTTCGACGATTCGCTGTCGTCGAGCCTGGTCACGGCCGTGTAGTAGGCCTTGGTGATCCGGGTGATTTCGTTTTCGGACTGTGCGTAGCGGGGTGATCCAATGCTGCCATCAGCGGCAAAGTTGAAGGCTTTCGCCAGCTTGACGAACCGGTCATCCTTCATGGTGTTGACGTAGCTGTTGGGGTCGTAGGGGTCGCTGGTGAAGATCTGCTTCAGCTTGAAGGTGGAGACTTCACCGGGAGAAATGTTGAAGGCCTTGAGGGCAAATTCGCGGATGGTAATTGCCGCGGGCTCGGCGGACAGAAAGTCATCGAGGTTGCTGGTAAGTCCGATATAAAGCTTGTACTTGGCGATCGCCGCGGCATCAGCCTCTTCATCGGCATCATTGTATTTGCCGATGTAATTGGAGGTGGTGGTGTATAGCTGGTCGGCGTCCTGGATGTCCTTGCCCGGCGTGATCGAGCCGTCGGCTTCAAAATTGAAGGCCTTTGCCAGCGCGATCATTCCCGCGCTTTTGCTGTAGATCTCACCATTGGGATCGGAGGTGTCCTGCTCCAGGGCCCATTTGACATCGGCGCGGCTTGTGGTCAGCGGAATGTCATAGGCTGTCAGCATCATCCTGCTGAGACGGGAATTGTTCAGAAGCTCGTCAATCGTGGTGATGGTGGAGATGGTCTCCTCGTAATACTGCTTGTTGATCAGTGCGCCGGTGGAGGTCAGTCTCGGCTGTGAAAGCACGTAGCTTTCCGTGACCATCTTGAGCTGCGCTTCGCTCATCGGCGCCACGCCTGCATCCAGGCTGCCATCGGCCTTGAAATTAAAGGAGGCGGCCATGTTGTAATACATGTCGGCCTTGTCGATGGCCTTGGTGTACTGGGTAATCAGGTAAGTGATCTTTTCTTTCTGCGCCGGCGTCTTCAGCGGATCGGCCAGTTGCGTGTTGAGGTCGTCAACCTGGACCAGCCAGTCACTGACCTTGGGTGCGATGACCGAATTGACGTAGCTGTTCGCATCGGCAATGTCGCTGGTGAGCACGCCCCTCAAGGTTTCGTAGTCGTAGGTCTTGGGATCGATGCCGAAGGTCGAAAAGACGTAGTCGCGCGCTCGGGTGTTCTGCAACAGGTCGTCGACACTGGTAAAGGTCTGGGACACGGCCTTGAAGTAATTGGTTTCCTCCCGGAGCCGATCGTCATTGCTCTGCACAGATTGCTCGTAGGTGCCGATCAGGGCGTCGATCTGGCTGGTGGTCTGGATGATCTCCGAGGTGACTGTGTTGCCGAAATCATAGGCTGCGGCCAGCGTCTTGTACTTGCTGTCGGTGAGAAGGTTGGCAAAGCTGCTGGTGTCCGTGAGATCGCTTTCAAGCACCTTCCGGATGAACGCCTTGGCGTAGGTCATCTCTTCCAGACCGTAGGCCTTCATTGCATAGGCATAGACCCTGTCATTGGCCAGGAATTCATCGACCGTTTTGATCGAGCCGATCGTGTCGCGGTAGTATTGCGCTTCCCTGGTGACGACCGGATCGGCGGCCTTCCGGCTGAGCGTCAGATTGAAGTCCTTGGTGTAGAAATTATACGATTGGTAACTGGAAATCATGGCGCGACCTGTGACCGGAAAAGTGGGAAGGCAATCGACAAAATGACTGCAATCCACTTCGCAGGGATGGATTTGCAGCAATTTTGCCGCGAGTCGCTTGCCTGAGGCTTTCCGCGCGCTCGGCCATCCGGCCCAAAGTTGCACTGCCTAGCGGCGGAGCCAATCTCGTCGATTTCGGTTGATTTTGCCGCTATGGGGCTGGCCGTGCCGCTTCAGTCGCGCAGGATGACTTCGTCCCGGCGCATCTCAAATGCGGTCAGAGAAGAAATGAAATTCATCCCCAGCAGGCTCTGATCCAGCCGCCCGGGTTCGGCCACCATGGCGCGCAACCCGCTGCGCTCGACCGAACCTACGGTGACCGTGTCGAGGCGAACGGGGGCTGCGCGTGCCCGGCCGTTGGCGGTGTTTATCACCAGCGTGTAGCTGAGATCACCCTCGGAAAAGCCGACGCTCAAGGCATCGGCATGCGAGAGCGCGATCGCGGTTGCGCCGGTATCGATGAGGAAGCTCACCGGTTCGCCGTTGACGGCGCCCGCAGCTTCGAAGTGCCCGTTCAGTGATTTGCGGATCAGGACGGCCGGGCCATTTTCATCCGACACGGTCACCGGTCTGCCGGGTGCGAGGCCGCCGGCCACGCGCAGAACCATGTCCCTGGCCTGGTCCTGGTAGAGCCAGCCGGTGGCAAGGCCCAGAAACAGCACCATCCAGATCATGAGGTTGCGTATCATTTCGCCGATGTTACGATGTCCGCCGAACACGGCTGCGCCAACAACAGCCCCGAGCATGCCGAGATAGACAAGGCTGGCGAGATCGGTGTTGGGAATGCCGAAACTCAGTCCGGTTTCGTGATTGTAAATCAGCACGGCGAGGGCGGCGCCCATCAGGGCGAGTATGAAAACCATTCGTCTCAAATGTCCTGCCGTTCACGCGCCATGCGCTGCCGCCTGGTTTCCCGGCGTGGTTTGCGTTCGACGGTTTCGAGCCGGGCCGGCAACTCCGCCATCACAACCCGCCTTGTTTCCGGCGAGTAGCCGGTCCATCCGGCGATTTCGTCGCGGGTGCGGCCACAGCCGAAGCAGAAACCGGTCGTGTCGTCGATCGAGCATATCAGGATGCAGGGGGATTCTATGCTCATGGATTCTGCTCGTTAACGGCCACTGTGAACGGTTTATATCGTTGCTTCACAGCAAAAGGGCAAGGGCGGTGAGGCAAACCGTCTCCGCGATCTGCTGGGTGGCGCCGATGGTGTCGCCGGTATGGCCCTTCAGCCTGCGCCGGACCAGGGATGTCCAGAGGCCGGTCATGGCAGCCAGGAGCACCAGGCCAGACAGCGCCGGGAACAGGCCGCAAGCCAGGCTGGCCAGCACGACAAAGAGCAGCCCACCCGCAATCAGCGCCGTGGACCGGGCGCCCTGATCAGGAGCGCCGACGGAGGCGGCGACGCCATTCTGACGAGCAGGTGGCAAGAGGCTCCAATGCCAGACCATGGCTGCGCGCGAGGCGGCGGCGGCGGCCAGAAGGACGAGCAACGTGTTCCAGCCGCCAATGACCGAGAGGATGATGGTCAGGGACACGGCGCGCAGCGCGAAGCTGATCAGCAGGACCAGCACACCATAGGTGCCGGAGCGGCTGTCCTTCATGATTTCCAGCATGTGTTCGCGTCCGCCCCGGGCCCCGAAGGCGTCGGCGGAATCAGCCAGCCCGTCCTCGTGCAGCGCGCCGGTCACGCCGATCAGCACTGCAAGAGCGAGAACAGCAGTCAGAGCGTGATTGGCGCTGACGGAGGACAGCAGCACGACGAGCAGCCCCGGACACAGGCCGATGAGCAGGCCCGCGGCGGGGAACATCGCAGAAGCCCGGGACAGAGATCCGTCATGCCGCTCGAAATGGTGCGCCGGCATCGGCAGCCGGCTCAGGAAGCCGGTTGATCGGGCGATGTCGTCGATATAGTCGCTGATCTGCATTTGGGTTCTCCAGCCAGCACAAGAATTCGGATCGAGACCTTGGATGTCGCTAACGTTGTTGTCCTTGGGTGAAATGACAATTACACCGGGCCGCGACGCGCGTCATGCGCCAGAATGACCTTGGAGAGAAAAATGAGTGCCAGCGGTTTGCCCTTTGACGATTTTCGCGAACTCCTGCGCAACCTGCCTGGACCCGATACGGAGGCTCTTGCAGCGGCGCGCCAACGCGATTCGCAACTGACCAAGCCTGCGGGTGCCTTGGGACGGCTTGAAGAAATCGCGTTCTGGCTGGCGGCCTGGAGCGGGCGGCAGCCGCAGGTGACGCGGCCGCTGGTGGCAATCTTTGCCGGCAACCACGGGGTGACCGCGCAAGGTGTGACGCCTTTCCCGTCCTCGGTGACGGCACAGATGGTGGAGAATTTCGCTGCAGGCGGAGCTGCGATCAACCAGATCTGTGTGGCCAATGATCTGGGGCTGAAGATCTTCGACCTGGCTCTGGAAGTGCCGACCGGCGACATTTCCACCGAGGCGGCGATGGATGAGCGCACATGCGCTGCCACCATGGCATTCGGAATGGAGGCGATCGCGGGTGGTACGGATCTGCTTTGCATTGGCGAGATGGGAATCGGCAACACGACCATTGCGGCTGCCATCTTCTACGGCCTCTACGGTGGGTCTGCAGCTGACTGGGTCGGCCCGGGTACCGGTTCCGAAGGCGAAGTTCTGGCGCGCAAGATTGCCGCGGTGGAAACCGCGGTCGCGCTGCACAAGGCGCATCTCGGCGATCCGCTGGAGCTGCTGCGGCGCCTGGGCGGGCGCGAGATTGCGGCCATGGCTGGCGCGATTCTGGCCGCACGAACGGAACGGATCCCGGTGCTGATCGACGGCTATGTGGCAACCGCCGCGGCCGCCGTGCTGCACGCCATCAATCCGGCAGCTCTCGATCATTGCATGATCGGGCACGTGTCGGCTGAACCCGGCCACATGGCCGCGATCGAGAAGCTCGGCAAGACACCGTTGCTGGCGCTGGGCATGCGTCTGGGCGAGGGGACCGGGGCGGCGCTGGCCGCAGGCATCGTCAAATCGGCGGCGCAATGTCATTCAGGCATGGCGACATTCGCCCAGGCGGGCGTAGCGAACAAGGAGTGAAGTCCGATTCGGTAGCAACGAGGCCGGAGCTCAGGCGAAGGCTCGCTTCTTCTTGACCGCGCCTCCGGCGACACCTTCGACCGGCGCCATGCTCTCCAGAACACGCTTGGCCGGCAGGATTGCGATGCCTTCGGTGCCTTCGCGCAGCTTGGACTTGAGCACGAACTCGCCGCCGTGCTTGGCGAGAATGGCCTGGACAATCGGCAAGCCCAGGCCGGTGCCCTGTTCGGCGCTCTTGATGGCGACCGAGCCCTGGCCGAAAGCCGACAGCACCACCGGGATTTCCTCTTCGGCAATGCCCGGGCCGTTGTCCTTGATGGCGATGTACTGGCCGCCGCCCGCGGTCCAGCCCAGCTTGACGCGGATTTCGCCGCCCGAGGGGGTAAACTTGACGGCATTAGAGAGCAGGTTGAGGGTGACCTGGCGTATGGATTTCTCGTCAGCCCAGACCGCCGGAAGGTTCTCCTCGAACGCCTCAATAATGCGAATGTTCTTGCTGCGCGCCTTCAGCTGTACAAGCCCGATGCAATCGTCTGCGATATCGGCGAGCGACAGCGCGGCTTCGTTGAGCTCGTAGCGTCCCGCTTCAATGCGCGAAAGGTCGAGAATTTCGTTGATCAGGTTGAGGAGATGCTGTCCGGAGCGGTGAATGTCGCCGACATATTCCTTGTAGCTGGGATTGTCGATCGGGCCCAGAACCTCGCCGGACATGACTTCGGAGAAGCCAAGAATGGCGTTGAGCGGCGTTCTCAATTCATGGCTCATCGAGGCCAGGAACCGTGACTTGGCGAGGTTTGATTCCTCGGCACGGCGACGGGCCTCGTCCGAAACCGAATTGGCGACCTCCAGTTCGGCGATCAGGTCGTCCTTCTCGGTCTGATAGCTGAGCATCTTTACGTTGGTGGTATAAAGCCGTTTCGACATGAAGACGAAAAACAGCGCAGCGGCCACGATCATCACCAATATCGAAACGTCGGCCATGTCGCGGCTGAGGCCTGCGCGCAAGGCGAGGGCCGCGATGATCGGCAATGCGGTGAAATAGAGCGCGTTGCGAAGGGCAAAGGCGGCCATGGCGGTTGCGGCCAATGCAATCAGCAACACCGCGGATTTGTAGAACACGAAAGTATCGCCCTGGCAGGTGGTACAATCCTGGTAGCCAAAGAAGGCCCAGGTGAGACCCAAAACTGCATAAGCGGCAAGAAAGCGATTGCGCCAGCGGCCGAAGCTCTCATCGTTGCTGTGCTCACGCGAGGCGCGGCGGGCGACCAGGACCTGGCCAGCATAAACCACCAGCGTCATCAGGGCCCAGGCCAGCAGCCAGACGGCATCATCGAACCAGAGGCCGCCGACCGCAGTCAGAATGACCAGCACCGGCGGAGCTGCCGCCCCCTGCAATACCGCATTGATGTGCAAACGAAGCATTTCATTGTCGAAGCCGTGCAGCGCATCACGGCCATGCTGCAGTTTCTCGCGCGTCGCGCGCACGGTCTTCATCACCGCTGCGTTCTTGTGGGCGCGCGAGCGATCGACAATGTTCTTGTCGGTCATGGTCTGGGGCGTCGACACAGTTGTCCAGTCTCTCCGTTCGGGCCCAGAATCTAGTCGCCAAAGTTTAAGAACCTGTTTGCAATTGAGCCGTTGCGGCCAATCAATCGGCTTGAACAGGGAAGGCGAATAGGTGCATCTGGCGACATGAGATTTCGCAAGTTCAGGTATGGGCGACCGCGTCCGCGATGGCGCAGATTTGTCGATATATGCGTGGCTATCTTGCTTTTCGCCGGTACGGCCTATGCTGCAGCGCGCCTGGAACGGTTCGCTGCGACCGATATTTCCGGCCAGGTGCGCGTGGTGGACGGCGATAGCCTTGTAATGGGCAACAGGCGATTGCGGCTCAAGGGCATCGACGCGCCGGAACTCAAACAGCGTTGCCGCAAGAACGACCGGGAGTATGGGTGCGGCACCGAGGCGGCATCGTTTCTCCGCGACCTGGTGGCAAATCATCAGGTGATTTGCAGGGGGGAGGGCATTGACCGTTACGGCCGTGATCTGGTCCGATGCAGTGCAGGTGGCGTGGACCTGAATCAGGCAATGGTGCGTTCAGGCCAGGCGGTGGCGTTCGGTGATTATGTCGCGGCCGAGGCCGAAGCCCGCAGTCAACAGGCAGGGCTGTGGGCAGGCGAGTTTGAGCCGCCGAAACAGTGGCGCAAGGTTCACGGCGGGCTGAACGAGGATTTTCATTCGGGATTGTCCGAACTGACAGCTATGTTGAGGCGATTGTTTGGTGTCTGATCGGCACCGTGTTTGGGAGAGAGAGGAAACTTTATGAAGCTTTATGACGGCGGGCGGGCGCCAAATCCGCGCCGGGTTACCGTGTTTCTGGCCGAAAAGGGAATTGATGTCGAAAAAGTCCCGGTGGACATGGGCAAGCTGGGGCACAAGTCCGAGGAGGTCACCCGGCTCAACCCGCTGCAGCGGCTTCCGGTGCTTGAGCTCGACGACGGCACGGCGATCTCGGAAACGGTGGCCATCTGCCGCTATTTCGAGGAGCTTCATCCCGAGCCGGCGCTGATGGGGACCGATGCCAGGGACAAGGCCATCGTGGAAATGTGGAACCGCCGGGTGGAGTTGATCTTTCTCGGCGCGGTCGCCAACGCGTTCCGCCATACCCATCCGGCGATGAAGGAATGGGAAGTGCCGCAACTAGCAGAATGGGGCGAGGTCAACCGGCCCAAGGCGCTGGCATTTCTGGAACTGCTCGACAAGGAACTGGCCGGTCGCGAGTTCATCGCCGGCGACCGCTATACGATCGCAGACATCACCGGGATGATCGGGTTCGATTTCATGAAGCCGGCCCGGATCGAGCGGCCGGAGCATCTTGCCAATGTGATGCGCTGGTACAAGACCGTGTCTTCCCGGCCGAGTGCCAAAATCTAGGCGCAAGCATGAGCAGGGCCACTGAAGAACAGGACCGGGATCCGGAGCTGAGCGCCTTGCTCACCAGGATTTCGGCCTGCCGGATCTGCCGTGACAATCCCGCAGGTGGTCCTGAACGCGCCCTGCCGCACGAGCCAAGGCCAGTCTGCGTTGCCTCGTCGCGTGCGCCGATCCTGATTGCCGGACAGGCGCCGGGTACAAAAGTGCATGCCAGCGGCAGACCGTTTACCGATGCGTCTGGTAACAGGCTGCGCGACTGGCTTGGCGTTAACGAGGCGCAGTTCTACGATCCAGACCTTTTCGCCATCGTGCCGATGGGGTTTTGCTTTCCGGGCCAGGACGCCAAGGGCGGCGACCTGCCGCCGCGCAAGGAGTGCGCGCCGGCCTGGCGTGAGCAGGTGATGGCGCAGATGCCGCAGCTCAAGCTCATCCTGGCGATCGGGCAGTACGCACAGGCCTGGCACCTGGGGTCGCTGAGGCAAAAGTCGCTGACTGAAACGGTCCGCAGCTGGCGTTCTATCCTCTACGCCAATGACACGCCGACGCCGGTGATGCCGTTGCCGCATCCCTCCTGGCGCAACAGCGGTTGGATCAGAAAGAACCCATGGTTCGAAACAGACCTGCTGCCGGAGCTCAAACGCCGGGTATCGATGCTTCTGGAGCGCTGATTTGAATTGAGAATGCTCAAAAGTCGGCTGTGGGAGAAAAATTTTCTTTGTCACGGCTGAACGTGCGGGATATCAGGGAGCTCATTCCTGATCCTGGAGACTCTCATGGACCGCCTAGACCGCAAAATTCTGCGCCTGCTGCAAGAAGACGCCACTTTGGCCGTGGCTGAAATTGCCAAGAAGGTCGGGCTTTCGACAACGCCCTGCTGGCGGCGTATCCAGAAGCTCGAGGAAGACGGGATTATCAAGCGCCGCGTGGCACTGCTTGATCCTGCCTCGGTCAATGCCAAGGTGACGGTGTTCGTTTCGATCCGGACGAACTCGCATTCCAACGAATGGCTCAAACGCTTTTCCGAGGTCATCATCGAATTTCCGGAAGTGGTCGAGTTCTACCGGATGAGCGGGGACGTGGACTATCTGCTGCGCGTTGTGGTGCCGGATATTGCTGCCTATGACGCGTTCTACAAGCGGCTGATCGCGAAGATCGAAATCCGCGACGTCTCATCCTCCTTTGCCATGGAGCAGATCAAGTACACGACGCAGCTTCCGCTCGATTACATCCAGCTCGCCAAGGAGAAATCCGAAGCCAGCTGAGCCGGGTATGGAATGAAGCGCATCATGCGGCACGCGAGCACGTCCTGCTTTTCTGCGGCTGGATGAACTGCTGCAGCGCCGGCATGGCAAAACGCCGCGGTCAGATCGCTCACGGATCTCGCTTTTTCAGTGTATGCTGAAAATGCGATATGTCGGGGATTATCCCACCGGGAGGAAACTCATGAAAACGCTTCTTGCCACAGCGCTGACCATCTTCTTCATGGCAGACGCCGCCCATGCCGCGGACGACGATGTGACGGCCGTCACCAGTGAGGCGGCATTTGCAGATGTTGCGTCGGGGATCGAGAACGCCATTGTCAACCGCGGTTACAAGATCGATTATCACGGCTTCATCGGCGATATGCTGAAACGCACCGCAAGCGACGTCGAGGCCGGCAAGGCGCTCTACAAGGATGCGGAGTTCTTCACCTTCTGCTCGGCGGTTGTGTCGCGAAAGGTGATGGAGGCCGACGCCGCTGACATCGCCTATTGTCCCTATGTCGTGTTCGCCTACGAGACCGAAGATGCGCCGGGTGCTGTCACCATCGGGTTCAGACGGTTGCCCGATGGCGGCGAGCGCGATGCGGTGAATGCGCTTCTGTCGGAGATCATCAAGGATGCAGCCGACGGTTTCTGATCTTTCTGGCGGATCAGGGATTTCTTGAGGCCAGACGCTTGAGGACCTTGTCGTCCGTCAGCTCCTTGACGGCGTTACTGCCGATCCAGCGGGCAGCCTTGTCGTCAGACGCCGCGAGCTTTTGCGCCAGTTCCAGGGCAGGGGCGTGGCAGGTGAAGTTTCGTTTGCCGATCTGGCGCAGCGCCCAGTTGACAGCCTTCTTGACGTAATTTCGCGGATCGGTGGCGTGTCTCTCGATCAGCGGCAGGTATGCGATGAAATCGGCGTCGTCGCGTTTCTTCAGATGCACGGCGGCCCAGGCCAGCATGGCGAAAGCGGTGCGGCGGACGAATTCACGCTCGTCGCTCGCAAGGTCCGGCACCAGTTCGTCAAGATGGCCCGCGTCGACAAACAGGTCGGCGGCGTGGTCGACAATTTCCCAGCTGTTGAAATCGTCGGCCATGCCGCGGGCCTGGGTCGGGCTCACCCGCCCTGGCTCCTCGGTAAACAGCGCCAGCAGCCGGGCTTCGCGGTTTCCGGTCTGCCACAGCTCCAGCGCGCGCTCATGGTCGCGGCCCAGGGCCTTGGCGAAAGGGCGGAGCTCCGAGTTGCCGACCCCGTAGGCGCTGCCGGTGTCAATCCCGAAGCGCGCCATACCGGCAATGTTATGCGCTGACGCACTTGCTTCAAGCCATGCCAGAATATCCGGCACGGTGTAATCGGCGTTTTCGGGCCGGCGGCGAGGCGGCATCTACTTCTCCAGACGCGCCAGCAGCGAGGAAGTATCCCAGCGGTTGCCGCCCATGGCCTGGACGTCGGCATAGAATTGGTCAACCAGCGCTGTGACAGGAAGCTTGGCGCCGTTGCGCCTCGCTTCAGTCAGCACGATGTCGAGGTCCTTGCGCATCCAGTCGACGGCAAAACCGTAATCATACTTGCCGGCGTTCATGGTCTTGTGGCGGTTTTCCATCTGCCAGGAGCCGGCGGCGCCCTTGGAGATCACCTCGACAACCTTCTCGATGTCGAGACCGGCCTTCTTGCCGAAATGGATTCCTTCGGAGAGCCCTTGGACCAGGCCTGCGATGCAGATCTGGTTGATCATCTTGGTCAGTTGGCCGCTGCCGACAGGACCCATCAGGCCGACCATTCGGGCATAGGCGTCGATGACCGGGCTTGCCTTTTCGAAGGTTGCCTCATCACCGCCGACCATGACGGTGAGCACGCCATTGTCGGCGCCGGCCTGGCCGCCCGAGACCGGCGCATCGAGAAAGCCGCAGCCCTTGTCGCTGCAGGCCTTGGCGAGTTCGCGCGCCACTTCGGCGGAGGCGGTGGTGTTGTCGATCAGGATTGCGCCCTCGCTCATCCCGTGCAGGACACCGCCCGGCGCCAGGGTGACTGCGCGCAGATCGTCATCGTTGCCGACGCAGGTGAAGACGAAATCGGCCCCCTTGGCGGCGTCCGCGGGGGTTTCACAGGCGGTGCCGCCAAACTCGTCGGCCCATTTGCGGGCCTTCTCGGCGGTACGGTTGTAGACCCGGAGTTCATGGCCGCCCTTGGTCTTGAGGTGTCCTGCCATGGGGTAGCCCATAACGCCCAGACCAATGAATGCTACTGTTGCCATTTCGCCTATCCTTCTGTCACAAATGCGCTTTACGCCTAACCTTGTTGCAAGTTACGTAATGCAACTTGTCAGATCCTTGGAGGGACATAGACCCATGATGCGTATCCTCAAAGGGCTTATCAAGCTCATTCTGTTTCTTGTTCCCCTGGCCGTGATGGTTGCGGGAGCCGGGATATTGTGGGCTTCGCGATCACAGGCACCGCTCGACGGCGCCATGCAGATCGCCGGCCTCGGCGAGGATGTGACGATCACACGGGATGGCAACGGGGTGCCCCATATCAAAGCCAAAACCCGGGCTGACGCGGCTGCCGGTCTCGGTTTCGCGCACGCCCAGGACCGGCTTTGGCAGATGGAAGTCAGCCGCATGGCCGGGCAGGGACGTTTGTCGGAGATGTTTGGTGAGGCCACCGTCGGTACCGACATATGGCTTCGCACGATGGGCATTCACGACGCGGCCGAAGGTTCGCTCAGTGTCATGGATGCCGATACGATGGCGATGCTCGAGGGCTATGCCCGTGGAGTCAATGCCTGGATGGAGCGCGACCCGCGGGTGTTTTCGGCCAAGTTACCGCCGGAATTTCTGATCCTTGGCCATGAGCCGGAACCGTGGCGGCCGGTCGACACGCTAACCGCAATCAAGATGATGTCGATCTCGCTGGCGCAAAATCTCGGCGAAGAAGCGCTGCGGCTGGGTTTCGCCCGCCTCGGACTGAGCGAGCCGGAGATCCAGGATCTGCTGCCTTATCTCGATGTCGACGCTGCGCCCGACATGCCGGATCTGACCAAGCTGCTCGGGCTCGAGACCGGGCCGATCGGGGCTGAGATGGTTTCTGCCGATGCCTCGGACAGCTTTGCCGGTATCGACGGCGTGCTGGCGACAGGCGCGTCCAACAACTGGGTGATCTCGGGTGAGCGCACCCAGTCCGGCCTGCCGATTGTTGCCAATGACCCGCATCTCGGACTGATGGCGCCATCGGTCTGGTATCTCGCGCATATGGAGGTCACGGAGGAGTTCGACGAGCCAAGGCACCTGATCGGCACGTCGCTGCCGGGCACACCGTTCGTGTTGCTGGGGCGCGGCAATGACATCGCCTGGGGGTTCACCAACACCGCGTCGGATGTCCAGGACGTCTTCGTCGAGCGGGTCAACCCGGACAATGAAGATGAATACCTGACGCCGACGGGGTGGGCGGAATTCGGCACGAAGGACGAGATCATCAAGGTCAAGGGTGGAGACGACCAGCGCTTTACCCGCCGCTGGACCCGGCATGGGCCGGTGTTTCCGGCCAGCTACAAGGATTTTGACAAGCTGCTGCCGGACAACACGGTTGCAGCACTGCAATGGGTGGCGCTAGCGCATGACGACACCACCGCGATGGCCGGCCCGCGCCTTTACAACATGCGCACGGTCGAGGATTTCCAGGCCGGGTTCGAGGTGTTCGTGACACCGATGCAGTCGATGGTGGTGGGCGACCGGTCGGGCAATATCGGCTTTGTTGCCGCCGGCCGGCTGCCGCGGCGCGATCCGGCCAACCAGCTGATGGGGCGTGCGCCGGCGCCTGGCTGGAATGCGATCTATGACTGGCGCGGCTATGCGCCCTACCGCGATCTGCCGCGCGAGAACAATCCCGAAAGCGGGTTGATTGCCACCGCCAACACCAAGATCGTAGGCCCGGACTACCCATTGCACCTGACCTTCGACTGGGATGAACCCTACCGCCAGGACCGCATCGAAGCGCTGATCAACGGCAGGGAGGAAAAGCACACCGTGGCGATGTCACGCCAGGTACAGGCCGACGTGTTCTCGCCCGCCTTTGCGAGCCTGAAACCGCGCATGCTCAAGGCACTGGAGGGCAAATCCCTGTCTGCCTCCGATCAGGACCTGGTCGCCCTTCTTGCGTCCTGGGACGAGACCATGGCGCGTGACGCAAGCGAACCGCTCTTGTTCATGGCCTGGGTGCGCCATGCCATGATCATGGCGTTCGAGGATGATCTCGGTTTCCTGTTCGAGGACTGGTTCAGGATCCGCGGCAAGGTGATGGAGCGGCTGCTCGACGGGGAAACCGCGCGCAACTGGTGCGACATCGCCACCACCGAAGCCGAGGAGAGCTGCGAGCAGATCGTCGGCGCGGCATTCGACGCCGCCGTTGCGGATCTGAGTGCCCGCTACGGCGACGATGCCAGCCAGTGGCGATGGGGTGAGGCGCATTATGCCAGGGGCGCGCACCGCCCGTTTGGCGAAGTCGGGCTGCTCAAACGTTTCTTCAACGTCGAGGTCGAAAGCGGCGGCGGGCCGTTCACCCTGGATCGCGGGCGCACCCAGGTGCAGGATGACGACGACCCTTACGCCAACACCAATGCCGCAAGCTATCGTGGGATTTTCGATCTGGCGGATCTCGACCGGGCCACTTACATTCAGACCACTGGCCAGTCGGGAAATGTGTTTTCCGGCCATTACAGCGATTTCGCCCCGATCTGGGCCGATGTGAATTCGATCGAGATCCCGGCAACCGACGTGGTGGACCCGGCAGGGGTGTGGAGGCTCAGCCCCGCAAGTTGATCGGGCTAGAAGTCATTTGCAAGTGCGCAGGCGAGATCCTCGATGCTGTGCTGGGTGACCAGCCCGCGGCTGCCATAATTATAGGTCGCCTCGATGATCTTCGGGTTTTTCTCGACTACGGGGTAGATGATCTTCATGAAGGCCCGCAGCAGAGCCAGGATTTCGCCGCGCTCGCTGATGCGGTAGATCCGTAGTCCCTGCTTGTTCACGCCGCGGTCGGGGATATCGTAAAATCCGGTGACGCTGGTGCCGTTGAAGGAATAAACGCGCTTGATGCGCGAGCTGGCATAGCCCGCGTGCTGGGCCAGGCCGCCGCCGAGGGAATGGCCAGTGGCGATGATTTCGGGCGTGCCCAGCCCCTGGAGTTCCGGGTGATCGACCAGCAATTGATCGGAAATGTGGATCGCAATGCTGCGGGCGAGATCATACTGGTCCCATCCAGCACCGGAATATTTGGTAATCCAGCGTGCGTTGCTCCACCAGTCGCCCCAGGTCTGGGTGCCGCGAAAGACCAGCGCGACCTGGACTTTTTCGGGACTGATCCTCCGGTACCAGACAGCGTAGCTCAATGCGCCGTCCCATCTTGCCTGGTTGCCGTCGCGGTGGTCCGGCATAGCAGGAACGGTGGCGGATGCCGGCAGGCGTGTCCAGTCGGCAAGGATCTCAGCCAGGTCACAGGCTGCCGGAGACGTTTTCGGCTTCGGACTGTCTGAGAGACGATAGACTTCGGCGCTCATGGCGGCGAAATACTTGGCCTCGTACAGATCCGAGGCGGTTGTGCCCTGCTTCAGCTCCTCGACCGATTCCAGCAGGCCCGCGATCCGGGCATAGCCCTTTTCAAGCGTGACAATGTTGTAGGTCCGCACCCCGAGTATCCACAGGGTCAGAATCAGCAGAAACGCCGTTTGATACGGGTGTTTGGCAATAACCGACATGATTGCGCGAAAGAAACTCACGGTTCGTCCTCCCCGGCTTAACAATCCATCAGGTTGCAACTATACCAATATTTGAATGCAGAACGGTCGTTATTCGTTGATTCACGTCAAGGAGAGCCCAAATCGGTCCTGGCGGCCGGGCCGCCAAATGACCGCCAAGGAATGGCGAAAGGGGTTGTAGCTCGGGGCTCTGCGACTAAGTGGGGGAAATGCGAGCTCTGAAATCGCAGCTTGCCCTCATTGAAATCAAGGAACGAGTATGACTGACCAAAACACCATTGCCTTTCATGACGGAAACTCAATCCCGCAGCTGGGATTCGGCATCTGGCAGATTCCGCAGGACGAGACTGCAGCAGCGGTCGAAAGCGCCATCAAGACCGGCTACCGGCTGATCGACGGAGCTTTCATCTACGGCAACGAGACCGGTCTCGGTGAAGGTCTGAGGAATTCCGGCGTGGCGCGCGAGGAAATCTTCGTCACCACGAAAGTCTGGAACCGTGACCAGGGACGCGACAAGGCCCGGGCATCGGTGGAGCGCAGTCTGAAGAGCATCGGCGTCGACAAGCTCGATCTGGTGCTGATCCACTGGCCGGTGCCGGGCCGGGACCTTTATGTCGAAACCTGGAAGGCGCTGATCGAAATGCGTGATGAAGGGCTGATCCGTTCGATTGGTGTGTCGAATTTCAATGCCGACCATCTGACGCGGGTCATCGAGGAGACCGGTGAAGCGCCCGTGCTCAACCAGATCGAGATCAACCCACAACTGCAGCAGCCGGAGTTGCGGGCGTTCTGCAACAGCCGCAAGATCGTCGCCCAGGCCTGGACGCCGCTCGGCAACGGCAAGTCCTTCGAGGCCGAGCCGATCAAGGCTGTCGCGGCCCGGACCGGCAAGAGCCCGGCCCAGGTTGTCCTGCGCTGGCACATGCAACTCGGCCACGCGGCGATCGCCCGTTCGGTCAATCCGGGCCGCCAGGCGGAGAACCTTAATGTGTTCGATTTTTCCCTGACCGACGACGAAATGAAGACCATTGAAGGCCTCGACATCGGCTTGCGCAATGGTCCTGATCCGTCGGTGTTCAAATTGATGTAAGGCGTTGCGTATTCAGACAAACAAATCACGGCCGCGACATGCAGACCGCATTTCGCGGTCTTCTGCTATCCAATGACGGTCGGCTACTCTGGTGAGGTCGATTGCCGGAAGGCCTGATGCGCTCCCTGCAGCGGGGCTGCGGTTGACGTGAAGTCAAATGTCGGGCCAACTCTCCGTAATCATCAGCCGGGGGATTGGAAAAGTGCGGACTGAACTTTGCAAGCTCCTGGGTATCGAGAAACCGATCCTGTCCGCGCCCATGGGTGGTGCGGCCGGGCCCGATCTGGTTGCGGCCGTTTGCGGCGCAGGTGGCTACGGTGTGATCCCCTTGTGGGGCAAACCGGTGGATCAAGTCATTTCCGGTATTGATCAGGTCAGGGCGCTGACGGGCCGGAATTTTGCCGTCAACCTGAATTTGTCATTTCCTTACTTGGACCAGCTGCAGGCCTGTATCGACAAAAAGGTCCACGCAGTATCGCTGTTTTGGGGCATGGAGCCCTCTGCCATCGCAACGGCCAAGGACGGCGGACTTGTCGTGCTGGTGAGCGTCGGGAGCGCTAAGGAAGCGAAGATCGCAGAAGAGGCCGGTGCAGATGTCATCATCGCACAGGGTTGGGAAGCGGGCGGCCACGTCTGGGGGCAAGTCTCGACCATGGCTCTCGTTCCGGCGGTCGCCGATGCGGTCCGGATTCCCGTCGTCGCCGCAGGCGGCATCGCGGATGGCCGGGGAATGGCCGCAGCGATCATGCTCGGGGCGTCGGGAGTGTGGATCGGCACGCGTTTCCTGGCCAGCACGGAAGCCACGATCCACTCGGAGTATCGCCAGCGCATCTTGAGCGCCACCGAGACGCAAACGGAGTGGAGCCATGATCTCTATGACATTGCGTGGCCGGATGCGCCGCATCGTGCCTTGTCCAACTCGACGTCGCAGAAATGGCGTGAGGCAGGTTCACCGTCACCGGGCAATCGCCCTGACGAAGGTGAAGTTGTCGGCCATCGGCCCAATGGTGATGCCGTCTTGAGGTACCAAAGCTACACCCCGCTCCAAGGCACACAGGGAAATGTTGAAGCCATGTCGCTTTGGGCCGGGCAAGGGGTGTCGCTCGTGCGCAGCATTGCCCCGGCCGCCGACATCGTCGAAGAAATCTACCGCGAGGCCATCGAGGTCATGCAAACGCGGAGGGGGGTGGCGTGACCTGCGGTGAAACGGCCCTTTATCGCCGCTCTGAATGCCTGGCGGCGTTTGCGGATCTGGAAGCTTGGCAATGGTGAAAGGCGCGTCAAAGTGTATGAACACCAGCTTGTGGGATGGGGAGTGTCAGGCAGATCAGCACTTTGCCGAGGACGGTCGGGAACAATGAACGGATAATCCGTCTGTGAGGGCACGAACGATGACGCCGCTTGAAGGCGGATGTATCTGCGGAAATATCAGGTTTCGCACGATGTCGCCTCCCGAATTTCCGCACACATGTTCCTGCCGCATGTGCCAACGTCATACAGGCTCTCTCACAGCAGCATGGGTGGAGTTTCCGGCGGACTCCGTCAAATGGACCGGTCCGGGCGGCAAACCGAGCACTTTTCGTTCATCGGAGACGTCAAGCCGAGCCATTTGTGCGGTCTGCGGCAGCAGTATCGGGGCTATGGACGACGCTCCGGCCGTGGCCATTCTGACCGGGGTTTTCGACAAGCCGTACCTTGGAGGTGCTCAGGCCCGATGCACATTCCTACAAAGCATGGCGTCCGAACTGGTGGCGGCCAGGAATCACTCCCTAAACGCTATCAAAAGCCAAACTGTAGTCGGCGGGTGTGGCCCACTTTAAGCAGTTGGGCCTGTTCGCACCTAATCAGCAAGCCTTAGCTCTTCCGTGCAATAAAGAGATGCCCCGCGATTGGCAGGCCCTGTTCGTGGCGGACAATGATATCCCCGGCTTCAAGCGTTTCGAAGCCCGCGGCGGACAGTGCCTCGCGGACATAGGCCTGCGTGTGGGCGAAGCGCTGGAAGCGGCCGACGGTGTAGGGGCGGCCTTCAAAATCCGCGTCGGGCAGGGTTTCGCTGGAAAAGCAGAACAGCGCCTTGGGCAGGGCGTTTCTCGCCGCCGCTACGAACAGCGGTTCGAGCGCGCCGAGATAGGGCAGCACGTCTGTGGCGGCGATGAGGTCGAAAGGGTCATCCTCGTTGTCTTCGAGATAGTCGACGGCGTCGGCGACATAGAGCGTGTCGTAGAGGCCTTTTTCGTGGGCAATCTCGACCATGTTCTCGGCCAGGTCGAGGCCGGTGGCGTCATCGACCATGTCTTCCAGCGCACCGCCGGTCAGGCCGGTGCCGCAGCCGAGATCGAGCATCCGCTCGAAGCTGGTTTCGCCAAGCTCGATCAGGCGTTGTCTGAGCAGCAGCGGCACGTGGTAGCCGAGATCCTCGACCAGAACCTTGTCGAAAACTTCCGCATGCTGGTCGAACAGGGTGGTGACATAGGCTTCCGGTGCGCGCGCCGGCACCTCACCACGCTTCATCGAGGCAAGCCGCACCGCGGCGCCGCCGTGATCGTCGGGATCAAGCGCCAGGACTTCCGCATAGGCTTGAGCAGCCAGGTCGAAGTCGCCGGATTTTTCCAGCGCGAGCGCACGGTTGTAGGCTTCCGCAAGGGCATCGTCGTCGGTCTTGGCCATGAACGGCTCCAATTTCGGTTTCGCGCTCCTTTTATACAAAGGCGCGGGCGCGGCAAGCGGGGATTGGCGTGTCAGCGCTTTAGGTGGCGGGTCAGCCGCTGTTCGAGCTTTTCCCAGATGTTGCGCAGGGTCTCGACGATGATGAGATAAAACACCGCGGCCCAGATATAGGTCTGGAAATCGAAGGTGCGCGAATAGGCGCGCCGGGTTTCGCCCATCAGGTCGAACACGGTGACAATGGCGACAATCGCCGAGCCCTTGATCATCAGGATGATCTCGTTGCCGTAAGGCCTCAGCGCCACGATCATCGCCTGCGGCAGGATGATGCGGTGGAAGGTCTGGAACCGGGTCAGTCCGAGGGCTGCAGCCCCTTCATGCTGGCCACGGGGCACGCTCTCGATTGCGCCGCGCAGGATTTCGGCCTGGTAGGCTGCGGTGTTGAGCGTGAATGCGAACAGGGCGCAGTTCCAGGCATCGCGGAAAAACACCCACAGGCCAACGGCCTCGAGTTCGTGGCGGAAGCTGCCGAAGCCGTAATAGATCAGGAACAGTTGCGCGATCAGCGGTGTGCCACGGAAAAAATAGACGTAGCCGTAAGCTATAGAAGAGAGAAAGCGGTTGGATGACATCCGGCCGAAGGCGACGGGGACCGAAAGCAGTGCGCCGAGCGAGATCGATATGGCCACCAGGGTCAGCGTGACGCCCAGTCCGGAAAGGAATTTCGGCCCGTAGGTGGCGACCTTGTCGATGTCCCAGGCGTCCACCAGCCAGAGCACCAGGGCGATTCCGGCGGCGATCCAGAGGCCGAGCAGGACAGCGCCTAGAATGCGCAGGCCGCTCCAGCGGAAAGCTTCGACCGGTGGCGGCGGCTGCGGCGGGATCAGGTCGTTGGCAATGCTCATCGGCTCACTCCCGAACGCCGCACCCGGGTTTCGATCTTCGAGAACACCACCGAGGAGGCCATGGCGAGCGCCAGGAACAACAGGCAGGCAATGCTGTAGAAAAAGAAGGCTTCCTTGGTCACCTTGGCGGCAATGCCGGTCTGGCGCAGCGTGTCGCCCAGCCCGATCACCGAGATAAGTGCCGTGTCCTTGATCAGGATCATCCAGAGATTGCCGAGACCTGGCAGGGCGATGCGAACAAGCTGCGGCAGGATGACAAGCCGCATGGTCTTGCCCGGGCGCAGGCCGAGCGCATGGGCCCCCTCGTACTGGCCCTTGGGGATCGCCTTGAAGGCGGATGACAGCACTTCCGAGGCGTAGGCGGAGAAGACCAGCGACAGCGCAATGGTGCCTGCGACAAAGGAATTGATGTCGAAGCCGCGCTCGAATCCGAGTGCGATGGCGACTTCGCGGACCGCGATCTGCAGGCCGAAATAGATCATGAAGATGGTCAAAAGTTCAGGCAGGCCGCGGAAGATGGTGGTGTAGATGTCGGCGGCAGCGCGGAGCGAGCGGATCTCGGTCTGCTTGGCCAGTGCAAGAAACAGGCCGATGATCAGCCCGATGGGAAGCGTACACAGCGCCAGCGTGATGGTGACGAAGAAGCCGCGCGCGACCTCGTCTCCCCAGCCGGTGTCGCCGCATGACAGAAGCGAACCTTCCGGCAGAAGGTTGAGTACCCCGACTGGGCCGCAGAACGGGTCGAACAGCGATACGAACGCATAAAGCTGGGCTCCCAGCGTTGCTGTCGGTTCCATGCTGTCCCCTGACCCGTGCCGCATTGGTGCGGTCTTGGTGCGCGGCGGCGGACGAATTCCTCGCCCGCCGCCCTTTTGCGGTCTCTACCGGTGAATGGCCGGCTTAGTCGCCATAGACGTCAACTTCAAAATACTTGTCGTTGATTTCCTCGTAGGTGCCGTTTTCGCGGATCGCCGCGATGGCGGTGTTGAACATGTCACGCAGCTCGGTTTCGCCCTTGCGAATGGCGATACCGGCGCCTTCGCCATTGATCACCGGGTCCGGTGTCAGGGTGCCGAGCAGCTTGCAGCAGGTGCCGGCATCGGATTTCAGCCATTCGCTCAGCACGATGACGTCGTCGATGACCGCGTCGATGCGGCCCGAATCGATGTCGAGCTTGTACTCGTCCGGGGTCGGGTAGAGCTTGAGCTCAGCCGACGGCAGCTTCTCTTCCGCGTAGTTCGAGTGCGTGGTCGAGGACTGGGCGCCGATCAGCTTGCCGGCAAGGCCTGCATCGGAGGCTTCGGTGATCGGGCTGTCCTTCGGCACGGCAATCGCCGGCGGTGTGTTGTAGTACTTGTTGGTGAAGTCGACCTTTTCCTTGCGTTCTTCGGTGATCGACATCGAGGCGATGATGGCGTCGAACTTGCCGGCAAGAAGTGCGGGAATGATGCCGTCCCAATCCTGGGTGACGAATTCACACTCGACCTTCATCTCTTCACACAGCGCCTTGGCGATGTCGATGTCGAAGCCGACGAGGCTTCCGTCGGATTCGAGATTGTTGAAGGGAGGGTAGGCACCTTCCGTGCCGATGACGACCTTCTTGATGCCTCCATGGCTCTCTGCCTGGGCCGCGGCACCCATCGACAGGATGAGGGCGGCAGCGGAGACTGCCAGCGTGATGCGTTTTGAAATAAACATAGGTGTCCTCTCTGTTGGCAGGATTGCGGCTTGTTGACCGCCGCATTCCCATGATCGCAGGTGTTGCTCACCGCGCTGGGACGGATATTCCCACTGTTTCGCGGGCGATTGCAACAGGAAATACAGTCTTACCCAAAGCCAGTTTGGGTAAGGTTTCACCATGGGCGTTCGTAGCGCAGGCATTGACGGTGCAGCCAGTCCGCGATCTTGATCAGGCGCCGTTGATCCTTGCGTCTGCGGTAAGGCTGTTCTCGACGCGGATGACGTAGAGCGTTGCAAAAATGGAGACGACACAGGAAGCCAGCATGACGATGATCAGGGGGTAGGGACCGGTCTCGGGGGACATGATGGACCCGGCGAAGGCAGACAGGGCGGCGCCGCCGCCGATCATCATGGCGCCGCCGAGACCTGAGGCAGAGCCGGCCAGGTGCGGACGGACGCTGACGATGCCGGCATTGGCACTGGGCAGCGTGACCCCGTTTCCAAGTCCGAGGAAAAAGATTGGACCAAAGAACGACATTGGATGCCACAGCCCTGCAAGAAACAGGGCCAGGGTCATGATCATGCCCAAGGTGGCAATGATGCATCCCGTCACCATCATGCGGTTGATGCCGATGCGGCTGGCAAAACGCCCGGACAGGAAGTTGCCGGCCATGTATCCCAGCGCGATGAACACGAAGTAGAGACCCAGTTCGGAAGGTTCCATGTCGAGGATCCGGGTGGCCACGAACGGGCCGCCACCCAAGAACGAAAAGAAAGATCCCGATGCGAAGGTGGCTGTCAGCGAATAGCCCCAGAAACGGCGGGAGCGGAGAAGTTCCGGGTAGGCGCGGAACTGGACCAGCATGCTGGGCGAGCGGTTCTGGTTGGTTTCTCCCAGGTCAGTGAGCAACAGGATGAACGCCGCAAGGCCGCAGGCGAACAGCAGCGCAAACACCGATTGCCAGCCGAACAGCTCCTCCATCAGACCGCCAAGCACCGGGCCGATCATCGGTGCCAGTGTCATGCCCATGGTGACGTAGCCGATCATCGAGGCTGCCTGGTCGGCGCTGACGATATCGCGGACCACTGCGCGGGACAGCACCATCCCGGATACCACTGCAGCCTGCAGCATGCGGATGGCCAGAAACACCTCTATGCTGGGCGCAAAGGGCGTCAGAGCGGTGGCCAGGAGGAAGATGGAGAGACTCACGATCATCACCGGGCGCCGGCCGTAACGGTCCGACAAGGGACCGATGACCAATTGCAACAGGCCGGTTACGGCCAGGTAGCCCGACACGGCCAGCTGAACCAGTGCGTAATCTGCCTGATAATAGGTGGAAATGCCTGGCAGCGAGGGGAGAATGAGGTTCATGTTCAACGCACTCAGGCCCGCGATCACCACAAGAGTGGCGATGTGCGGCGGGGTTGTGCGATTGAGAAAGACTGTCTTGTTCATCGTTGGTGTTTTGTGCCTTCAGCACCGGGGATGCAACCGAATTCCGCCGGGTTCGGCGATCGGGCTTGCACGCTCGATGCCGTTAAGCAAACCGGCCGGTCCTGGTTGCATGCCAATGGATTAGCGAATACTTTGCGTTTCCGATTTGAAAGCTTGAATCCAGTAGATTTTTGTGGGTCTCTGATCTAATCTATTGTTCAAGATGGGTGGAGCCTAATGTCCGGCGACGGGGAAATTGACCATTGCCCTTTTTGCGATGCGAAATGGGGCGACTGTTCGCATGTCAGGCTGCTCGACGAGCTGGAAGCCGAAGTTCCGGCCCGGCCCAAGCGGGCAACTCCCGTATGTGCTGATTCTTCCGGGACGCCGGAGAAATCTGGCGAAAAGCCATCCCAAGTGGGCGGCGTGTTCCGCTTGAACGATCGGAACAAAACGGCTTTTTCGTCATGGTGAGTGGCGAGGTGCGGCCCGGGTTGCCGGTTTGGCCGCGCTCTTGATGCGTTCGCGGTAGAGCGTATAGAGGCCAGACCCGATCACGATCACACCGCCGGTGATCATGAAGGCATCCGGATATTCGCCAAACACTACCATGCCCAGCAGCAGGGCCCAGATGAAACTGGTATAGCGGAATGGAGCGATGAAGGAAATCTCGCCTTCGCGCATGGCCATGATGATGAACTGGTAGCCGACCAGCAGCAGACATGCAGCCAGGCTGATAAGGCCGAGATCCGACGCCGTCACCGGCCGCCAGCCGCCCATCGGCCAGATCAGGACGAGGCCGGCCAAAGCGACGGCTGCAGCGGTAATGGTCGACAGGTACAGCGACGGGATGTCCGCTCTGATTTTCTTGGTGGCAATGTCGCGCGTGGCAGCAAAGATCACCGTGCCGACGATCATCAGCGCGAAAGGCGAGAAGCCCTCGAGACCGGGACGGACAATGATGAGCACCCCGACGAAACCGGCAATGATCGCGGCCCAGCGTCTCCAGCCCACCGGTTCGCCGAGAAACAGCGCGGCGCCCAGGGTGACGGCGAGGGGCAGGGCCTGGAGGATCGCCGACGCGTTGGCCAGCGGAATATGGGTCAGGCCTACGAGAAAGGTCAGTGTTCCGCCGACCTCTCCAATCACCCGGAGGCCGATCCAGGGATCGCGCAGCACCCGCAGCGAACGCAACGCCTTGCGATGCCGTGCCAGCAGAAAAATCAGCAGTGTGGCGACCACGCCGCGGAGGAACATGACCTGGGCGACATTGATGTCACCGGTCACCAGCTTGACGAGCGAATCGTTGAAGGTGAAACCTGCCATTGACAGGGACATGAACAACGCACCGCGCATATTGCTGGATAATGCCATGGTAGATCCGGGAAATGTCAGCAGGGAATCGCTGGCTCGAGCAATACACTAGCATTGTTGCAACGGGCGACACAGTCACGCTGGACTGCAGGTCCATCACGGAAATTGATCAGTCGTGGGGCAGGCTAGACCGGCCGGAATGAAGGTCAGGCCTGCTCAGCCTCCCGTGACGCTCATGTGGCGGGAGACGGCGGGCTGCCTGGTGGTCCGGTCGATGATGAAATCGTGACCTTTCGGCTTGCGGGTGATGGCCTCGTCAATGGCTGCTGACAACAGTTCGTTGCCTTCGGATGCCCTGAGCGGTTGACGCAGATCGGCGGCGTCGTTCTGACCAAGACACATGTAGAGCGTGCCGGTACAGGTCAATCGCACGCGGTTGCAGCTTTCGCAGAAATTGTGGGTCATCGGGGTGATGAAGCCGAGCTTGCCGCCGGTTTCTGCCACGCGGACATAGCGGGCAGGGCCGCCGGTCTGGTAGGCGATGTCTTCGAGCGTGAACTGGCGGGCGAGATTGCTTCTGAGCAGCGACAACGGCATGTACTGGTCGGTGCGGTCCTCGTCGATTTCACCCATCGGCATGGTTTCGATCACGGTCATGTCCATGCCCTGGCCGTGGGCCCATCTGAGCATGTCGGGGATTTCAGCGTCGTTGAAGCCCTTCAGAGCCACGGCGTTGAGCTTGATCTTCAAGCCTGCAGCCTGGGCTGCACGGATGCCTTCGAGCACCTTGCCCAACTCGCCCCAACGGGTGATCTTGCGAAACTTGTCCGGATCGAGCGTGTCGATGGAGACATTGATGCGGCGCACGCCGCAGTCATAGAGTTCTGACGAAAAGCGGGCCAGCTGGGAGCCGTTGGTTGTCAGCGTCAACTCGTCCATGCGCCCGGCATCGATGTGACGGCCGACCTGGCGGACAAACTGCATGATGTTCTTGCGCACCAGCGGCTCGCCCCCGGTGAGGCGGATCTTGCGGACACCCTTTTCGACAAAAACCGTGCACACCCGGTCCAGCTCTTCAAGGGTCAGAAGATCCTTCTTGGGCAGGAATGTCATGTTCTCCGCCATGCAATAGGTGCAGCGGAAATCGCAACGGTCCGTGACCGAGACGCGGAGATAGTTCACTGCCCGGCCAAAAGGGTCGATCATCATCGGCGCAGCGGTGTCTTGCATGGAGAGTTTCCTCGTTGTCCGGCATTCAATGTCGTCATCTACTGCTGCTGCGTCAAGGCCCCGCGTCGATAGGCCATAACAGGCAAGGGGGTCTGCGGCACAGGCCGAGGGATGTTTTGATCGGCGTGGCTTGTGATGCCGCCGGATCGGTTCTAGATCAGCGTGACGAAGCGTGTATGCGAGGAGCCGAACCGATGAGCAATCATGAGAAGGCATGGCCGAAAGAACTTCGGGTATCTGCCGACAGGAAGATGCTGACGGTCCGGTTTGATGACGGCCGGTCCTACGACCTCGAAGCCGAATTGTTGCGGGTGCGTTCGCCATCTGCGGAGGTTCAGGGACATGCGCCCGGGCAGAGGGTGACCGTGGGCGGCAAGTCGGAAGTGGCCATTTCCAAGGTTCTGCCGGTCGGCAATTATGCGGTCAGACTGGTATTTGACGACACTCATGACACCGGCATTTTCACCTGGGCGTTCCTCTCCGAGCTGGGGGAAAGCAAGGATCAGCGCTGGGCCGAGTACATGGCCGAACTGGCGGACAAGGGCATGTCGAGAATCTTCTGAGGCGTCTGTTCAGGCTTTCCTGCGAACCGCGATCTCGTCGGCCTGCGATTCGTCGGTACCCGATCTGGTCAGCTCCCGAATGATCCGGGTCATGACCTCGCCGACCAGATTGCATTCCTCGGTATCCGCGGTTTTCATGGCGCGTTCGATGATTTCTGTCTGGATGACGAGCGCTTCCCGTGTCAGCTCCGTCCCGGCATCGGTGAGCTCGAGTCGCAACACGCGCCGGTCCTGCGGGTCGCTTTTTCTCAGCAAGAGGCCGCGTTTTTCCAGCTGTGGCAGGAGCATGGACAGGTTCGAGCGGCCGACCAGCAGCTTATCGGCCAGATCCTGCTGCGATATGCCCGGAGTGCGGAAAAGGTTCACCAGAATATCAAGATGCGGCGGCTTGATGTCGAGCGGCTGAAGCGCGCGCGCCAAAGACAATCCCATCACCTGACAGGCCCGGGCAACGGCAATCCAGTTGTGAAAACGCGGGTTGTCCCAGGGCAGGGCTTGCTTTTTGTTCATAGTTGTACAATTCTGTTCATAGTTGAACCAATCTGGATAACCCACTATGGCATCTCTTGTTGAAAAGGTCACCCGTGCGGCACTTCGTCTGGTCGCCGCTCAATCGCCGCAGAAGGCCGGGGAACTGGCGTTCTGGCTGTTCACCCGTACCCGCTCGACCAGGCCGCAGAGCGAAAAGGAACGCAAGGCGCTCGAAAAGGCCAGTGAACGCATGGCCGAAAGCGAAACCGTCCACCTGGTGATTCCCGGCAGCGTGGTCGCCACCCATGTGTTTCGTCCCGACGCTGATTGCAAGACCGGGCAGAAGATCCTCATCGTGCACGGCTACCGTTCGCGCAGCGATCACATGATCACGCTGGCAGAGGCGCTGGTGGCCGCGGGCCACACTGTCGTCTGCCTCGATCTGCCTGGCCACGGCGCCTCGAGCGGGCGGACGCTGCATCTTGGCAAGGCGGTGGAGGCCATCGACGCGGCATGGCGCCAGCATGGCGCGTTTGATGCATTTGTCGGCCATTCCTTTGGCGGTCCCTCGGTGATGGCGGCAGCCGCAGGCTCGATCCTGCACGTGCCGCAGCGGCGGCCTGACCGCATCGTTACCATCGCGGCGCCGTCGGACATGAGCGATGTGTTTCGCTGGGCCGGCAAGCTGATGGGGCTTGGTGCCGCCGCGCAAAACGCCTTCGAACGCCAGGTGCTGCGGTTCGCAGGTCGTCCGCTGTCGGAGTTCCGTGTCGATCGCATGATGCATGATCTCAAGATCCGCACTCTCGTGATCCACGCGGAGGACGACAAGGAAGTGGCCTTTTGCAATGCCGAAGCGATCACGCGCACCGGGCCGCATGTCCGGCTGCTCAAGGCCAATGGCTTCGGCCATCGCCGCATCGTGTCCGCCGAACCGGTGACGCGCGCGGTTGTCGGGTTTCTTGGCGAAGCGGCGACGGAGGCCGAGATCCTCGATCTGCCTCTTCCATCCGCGCGGGAAGGCGATAGCGTTGCGGCACGTCAAATCAGGAGATCCCGGAGGCTTGCGTGACGATCATCAGGACGGTAGCGGAACTTGAGGCCATCTACGGAGAAAGCGGGGACGCCTCACGGATCAAAGTGAGCGACCGTCTCACCAGCGGCTATCGAAAGATGATCGAAGCTTCACCGCTGATGACACTGGCGACCTGTGGGCCGGAGGGGCTGGACTGTTCACCCCGTGGTGATCCGGGGCAGGCGGTTGCGATCAGGGGTGAGCGGACACTGTTGCTGGCTGACAGGCGCGGCAACAACCGGATCGATTCGCTGCGCAACATCGTGCGCGACGGCCGGGTTGCTCTTCTATTCCTGATCCCGGGATCCGACAGCACCCTTCGGATCAACGGCCGGGCCGAGATCTCGGTGGATGCGGATCTGCTGGCCGGTCTTGCCATGGAAGGCAAGCAGCCGCGGACCGTCATGGTCATCACCATCGACGAGGTCTATTTCCAGTGCGCAAGGGCATTGATGCGCTCAAGGGTCTGGGAGGCTTCCACCTGGCCGGATCCCGCAGAGCTGCCGACACCCGGCAGCCTGATGCGCGAACTCAAGCAGGATTTCGATGCCCGCAGCTATGACCGGGAGTGGCCGGAGCGGGCGAAGAACAGCCTCTGGTGACAAAAAAACCGGCCTTTTCAGGCCGGTTTCGTGTTTTTGGCGGGAGCGTTGATCGCCTAATTGCGGACAACAACCCGGGTTCCGACATTCACCTTCTCGTAAAGATGCTCGACGTCTTCATTGGCCATGCGGATGCAACCCGAGGACATTGCCTTGCCGATGGTCCAGGGCTGATTGGTGCCGTGAATCCGGTAGATTGTCGAGCCGATGTAAAGCGCGCGCGCACCCAGCGGATTGTCGGGGCCGCCCGGCATGTAAGCCGGAAGCACGCGGCCTTCCTGGCGCTTGACCCGGTCACGCATCACCTTCGGCGGGGTCCAGCCCGGCCATTCGGCCTTGCGGGTGATCCGGTTCCGGCCTTGCCAGGTGAAGCCTTCGCGGCCGACTCCGATGCCGTAGGCCATGGCCTTTCCCTTGCCCATCACGTGATAAAGCCTGCGATCAGAGGTATCGATGACGATCGTGCCTTTCGGATGGTTCTCCTTAAACGAGACCACCTTGCGCTTTATCGGCGACTTATCCGAGCGGTGGTACTTGTTGTAATTCTTCGAAGGTGGAAACAGAATTTGCAGGAGTGTCTTGGATTCGGCGGAAGACTGGCCGGCCGGCTGCGCCTGCACGGCGGCAGGCATCACCAGGCAGAAGGCCAGGAAGACGGAAGAAATCAGGCGTTTCATGTCACGATCCGGGGCTGGGTTTATGGAGACGGTGCGGTGCTTTGCCGAGGGCTCGGCTTTCCGCCTTCACCCCAGACCGCTATCGGTAGCTGCTTCGCGTCGGACTGTCCAGTTTCATGCCATGCCGTTTGCGATTTTGATCTTGACCGAGTCCGAAAACAAACGATCTGGTTGCGAACGGGGCCGCAAACAGTCTCAGGTCTTGTAGATGGCCCAGTTCTTTTCGAAATCCTGGTTCAGTTCCGGCTTGTAGAGTTGCGATTTGTTGCGGCCACTGTGCTTGGCCGTATAGAGCGCGACGTCGGCTTTGTTGTAGAGCTCTTCAGCGCTTTCCGCATCACTTGCCATGCAGACGCCCAATGACAAGGTGATGGGACCGTAATTGACGCCGGTTTTCTGGTTTCTCAATGGCGTCGATTCGACTGCAGTGCGCAGTCGTTCGGCAATTTCCATGGTGATTTCCAGGCTTGTGCCCTGCAGGATAACTGCAAATTCCTCGCCGCCCGTACGGGCGACGAACACATCCTTGCGCAAGGTGCTTTTCATCACCGCGGCCACAACCCCGAGCACCCTGTCGCCGACCGGGTGTCCGAAGGTGTCGTTGAATTTCTTGAAGTGATCGATATCGGCCACGATCAGGGCATAGTACATGGCATTGCGCTGTTCATTGTAGATGTTGGCGAGCACATCATCGAAGGCACGGCGGTTTGACAGGCGGGTCAGCGGATCGGTGTTGGCAATGCGCTTGTACTCGTCGAGCTCCAGCTTGACCTGCTCCATCTCACGGGCGCGTTCGACCATGTGCTCGACCACGACCTTGCCTTTTTCCATGCTGTCGCCGGTTGCGTTGGTGAGAACGCTGATGACATTGTTCAAGATCTCGGCACTCGCCATGCTTTTGGACGATATGCGGTTATAGGCTTCGCCGAGCAGTTTGGAGTAGCTCTCCATCGAGGACTGTTCCTGCTTGAGCAGCCGGAGCATGCCATCGAGCTCGCCGGAAATCTTGTCATGGGCGCCTTCCACCACACCGGCGCGAAAATGGTGAGGAAACATCTTCTTGCCCAGCGCGTCCAGATCGTCCTGCGCCGGATTGCGGCCCAGCGCATCAAACTGCTTGGTCAGCGTCGGGTTGGATGCGTTCAGAGCCTCGTAGACAAGCTCATAGTTGCGGGGAAGGCCGGAAATACCGCGGCGGCGCATGGTTGCCAGCACCAGGGTAGCGGTGTCCATAGATTGGACCTTGTTTGTAGGTGCTACCGTCATCTTTCGTCCCTAACGTCGCTTTCATAGCTCTTGTACCAATATTCTTACGGGTTAAATCTTGGGGAAATGTTAATGACAGCCCTTGGCAGTTGGTTTCCAGTTGCGATGCATCCCGGGTTGCTTGTCTTGGTTACTAGCCGAGATTCAGCTCCTTGAAGAAGTCATTGCCCTTGTCATCGATCACGATGAAGGCAGGGAAGTCTTCGACCTCGATTTTCCAGATCGCTTCCATGCCCAATTCTGCATATTCCACGATCTCGACTTTACGGATACAGTCCTGAGCCAGACGGGCAGCAGGCCCGCCGATGGATCCAAGGTAAAAGCCGCCATGTGTGGCGCAGGCATCTCGCACAGAACGAGAGCGGTTGCCCTTGGCGAGCATGACCATCGAGCCGCCGAACGCCTGGAACTGGTCGACATAGGAATCCATCCGGCCGGCAGTGGTCGGGCCGAACGAACCTGAAGCATACCCTTCCGGTGTCTTTGCCGGTCCGGCATAATAGACGGGGTGGTTCTTGAGATAGTCGGGCATCGGTTCGCCGGCTTCCAGCCGCGCACGGATCTTCGAATGGGCCAGATCCCGCGCTACGATGATCGAGCCGGTCAGCGACAGCTGCGTCTTGATGGGGTGCTTGGACAGCTCCGCGAGGATTTCGTTCATTGGCCGGTTGAGATCGATCTTGACCACATGTGCGGACAGCTTTTCCTCGTCGATTTCCGGCAGGTACTTCGACGGATCCGTTTCCAGCTGCTCGAGGAAAATGCCTTCCTTGGTGATCTTGCCCTTGGCCTGGCGGTCAGCCGAGCAGGAAACGCCGAGCCCGATCGGCAGCGAAGCGCCGTGACGGGGCAGGCGGATGACCCGGACATCGTGACAGAAGTACTTCCCGCCGAATTGGGCGCCAACACCCATTTGCTGCGTGAGCTTGTGGATTTCGGCTTCCATTTCCAGATCGCGGAAGGCATGGCCGGAGTCCGAGCCCTCGGTGGGAAGTTCGTCGAGATATTTGGTCGACGCGAGCTTGACCGTCTTGAGATTCATTTCGGCCGATGTGCCGCCGATCACCACAGCAAGGTGATAGGGCGGGCAGGCAGCGGTGCCAAGCGTGAGGATCTTCTCGCGCAGGAACTCGATCATCCGGTCATGGGTCAGCAGCGATGGCGTACCCTGATACAGAAAGGTCTTGTTGGCCGAGCCGCCGCCCTTGGCAACAAACAGGAAGTCGTAGCTGTCCTCGCCCTCTTCATAGATGTCGATCTGGGCGGGAAGGTTGTTCTTGGTGTTCTTTTCCTCGAACATCGAAAGAGGGGCGAGCTGTGAATAGCGCAGGTTGCGGCGCTCGTAGGCGTCCATCACGCCGCCGGCCAGGGCTTCGTAGTCACCGCCCTCGGTCCAGACCCTGCGGCCCTTCTTGGCCATGACGATAGCCGTGCCGGTGTCCTGGCACATGGGCAGCACGCCGCCGGCGGCAATATTGGCGTTCTTGAGCAGGTCGAAGGCGACGAACCGGTCGTTCTCGGTGGCTTCCGGGTCGTCGAGGATCTTTGCCAGTTGCTGCAGATGCGCTGGCCGGAGCAGGTGATTGATATCGCCGAACGCGGCTTCGGAGAGCATCCGCAGTCCGTCCGCGTCCACAGTGAGAATTTCCTGGCCCTTGAACTCCTCGACACCAACATGTTTATCAGTCAGTTTTTTCCAGGTGGTCGTGTCGGGGCCTAGGGGGAAGAGATCGTTCGCCACGGGTTGCCTTTCCAGTCACTGAGTTGTCGCGGAATTGTGGGCAAGGTCTTAGGATGAAGGCCGGACAAATGCAATTGCACGAATGTCGCCCGTAGGGGAGCTTGAACAATTCAACATATCATGATTTATGGATTTTAATTTCGGCAGCTTTCGTCAACAGGTGGTCTGACGCGACTGGGACTGCCAAGCCGCAAAGCAGAATACGCCAACAGGAGTAGAACATGTCGACATTCGAGCGCTACCTGACCCTTTTGGTTGCCTTGTGCATCATCGCCGGTATCGCGCTTGGATATGTGTTCCCGGCGTTTTTCCAGGTGATCGGGTCAGCGGAGATCGCCAGTGTCAATCTGCCTGTGGCGGTGCTGATCTGGCTGATGATCATACCGATGCTGGTCAAGATCGATTTCGCCTCGCTGGGGCAGGTAGGCCGGCACTGGCGCGGCATTTCAGTCACATTGATCGTCAACTGGGCGATCAAGCCGTTTACCATGGCGGTGATGGCCTGGTTCTTCATCGGCTGGCTGTTTCTGCCGTTGCTGCCCGCGGAGCAGGTCAACAGCTATATCGCCGGGCTCATCCTGCTCGGGGCGGCACCCTGCACCGCCATGGTGTTTGTCTGGAGCAACCTGACCAGGGGCGATCCGCTGTTCACCTTAAGCCAGGTGACCCTGAATGATGTGGTGATGGTGATTGCCTTCGCCCCGATTGTCGCGGTGCTCCTGGGGGTTTCGGCGATCACGGTGCCCTGGCAGACCCTGCTGCTGTCGGTCACGCTCTACATCGTGGTGCCGGTGATCATTGCCCAGATCTTGCGCAGCCGAATGCTGGCCGGTGGCGGCGAGGCAAGGCTTCAGGCGCTGTTGTCAAAGCTGCAGCCGCTGTCGATCCTGGCGCTTTTGGCAACGCTGGTGGTGCTGTTTGCCTTTCAGGGACAGGCCATTCTGGCGCAACCAATGATCATCGTGCTGTTATCGGTGCCGATCATCATCCAGACCTATCTGATCTTCGGAATCGGTTATGTGGCCAACCGGGTGATCGGCGAGACCCATGTGATCGCGGGCCCGTCAGCACTGATCGGGGCGAGCAATTTCTTCGAGCTTGCGGTAGCCGTGGCCATCAGCCTGTTCGGCTTCAACTCCGGCGCAGCACTTGCCACGGTGGTGGGTGTGCTGATCGAGGTGCCGGTGATGCTGTCGCTGGTCTGGGTCGTCAACCGGTCCAAGGGCTGGTACGAGATGGCCCCGGCGTCGTCCCGGCAGGCCTGATTTTGAGGCGGGGAGGCCGGCAATCGCTGCGACGGTGTCCCGGCTGAAGTGTTGCCTGCGGTCACGAAAGGGTGACAATTCAGGTCATTGAAATCGCCTCGCATTCTTTCCTTGGTAACCATCCTTTGGTAAGGTTTGCCCAAATCGCCAATTCCGCTGAACGCGCGCAGCTTAGGCTTTGCGCACAACAATTTGGGCTGGGTATGAGTATCAGGATGCGTACAGGTGTGGCGATGATCGCCATCGCAGTGACCTTTACCGGCGTTGTTGCGCCGACACCTCCCGTTCAGGCGCAGGGCTTGCTCGATGCCCTGTTCAAGAGCCCCGCCCAGCGCAAGCGTGAGCAAGCCGCGCAGGAACGCGCACGGCAGAAAGTGGCGGCGCCCAAGCGGGTCAAGCAGGTTCGCATCAGCGGGCCGAGCTACCACCGCTACAAGCCAGATACCCTGGTTCAGGTTGCTTTCAGCGAGATTGCGGATCCCGTCGTGACCGCCGGCATCGACGATATGGGGCTGGCGCCGCTGGGGATCGATGCTTTTGCCGAAGGCCGGCCGGCGCTGGCTGAACTGTCCGTGCGGGCACTGCCGGAGGTGGCCAAGGCGGTCATTGACCACTATTCGGTGCATCCCGATTATGTCTGGGTGGCAGGTACGGCTGTGACTGATCGCGCCCGTGCGGTGATCGAGGTTCTGGACGCTGCGGACACCGTCGGACTGTCGGCGGCCGACTACAAGGTCGAGGTGCCGGCGGATGCCTTCGATGTGACCCAGGGCACCGAGCGCCAGAAGGAGCTGATGGCTTTCGAAATGAAGCTTTCGGTGGCCGTTGCAAGCTATATCCTCGATGCCACGCGCGGCCGGGTCGATCCCAACCGGATCTCCGGCTACCACGATTTCAAGCGCAAGAGCCCGGATCTGGTCAAACAGCTTGAAGCGCTTTCCAAGGCAGATGATCCAGCTGCGGCGCTGCTGGCGCAGAACCCGCAAGGCGCGCATTTCGAAGCCCTGACGGCGGAGCTCAAGCGCCTGCAGGACCTCGACGATGTCGCACGTATCGAGATCGCGCCCAATGTCATGCTGAGGCCGGGCCAGTCCGATCCCGAGCTTGCCAACGTGATGGCGGCGATCGAAAAGAAGGGCAGCGATGCGCTGAAGACCGACCACGCGCTGTTGTTTGCCAGCTATGCCGGCAAGCCTGAATATGATCAGGAACTGGTGGCGTTGGTGAAGGCCTTCCAGAAGGAAGCCGGGCTCAAGCCGGACGGCATCGTTGGACCCGCAACGCGGCGGGCGCTGGTCGGCATCACCAACGAAGACAGGATCGAAAAGGTGCGGCTCGCCATGGAGCGGGCGCGCTGGCTGCCAGGCGTACTGGCTTCGCGGCGGGTGTTCATTAACCAGCCCGCCTACACGGCCACCTATTTCGACGAAGGCAAATCAGAGCTTTCCATGCGGGTCGTGGTTGGCAAACGCTCGAACCAGACCAACTTTTTCGACGACGAGATCGAACTGGTCGAGTTCAATCCCTATTGGGGCGTGCCGCAGTCGATCATCTTCAACGAGATGGTGCCGAAGCTCAGGTCCGATCCGTCCTATCTCGATCGTCTCGGCTATGAGGTGACGGCGGGCGGAAAGCGGGTAGCATCGAGAAACATCAACTGGTCGACTGTTGGTCGCAGCAGCAATATCGGCGTGCGTCAGCCGCCGAGCAGCAGCAACGCGCTGGGCGAACTGAAAATCCTGTTCCCCAACCGCCATGCCATCTACATGCATGACACGCCCTCGAAATCGCTGTTTGAGCGCGACACCCGCGCTTTCAGCCACGGCTGCATCCGCCTGCAGGACCCCCGCGCCATGGCCGCAAAGGTTCTGGGTTCCTCGGTCGACGAAATTGGCAGTCACATTGCCGGCGGCCAGAACAAGCGGGTTGAGCTGACCTCGAAAATACCCGTACATGTGGCCTATTTCACGGCCTGGCCGGATGACAGCGGCAAGGTCGAGTATTTTGCCGATATCTATGGCCGTGACGGGTATCTGCGCAAGGCGATCGACGCCACCGAAGACGCCCGTTCGTCCTGATCCCCCTGAAACCGCAGGCAGCGCGCTTCCGATACTAAGCGCGGTGCCTGCCGTACCCGTCCGGTGTCTCGGGCGGTAAATTCCCCGCCAGACTTACCTCCGGCGCGGTTGCAGCCGTGTGTGTGTGCGCTCTGGAAAATGATGTTCGTTTTTTGCCATCGGCGCAGGCCTTGCGCGCACCTTCCAGTCGACCGCCGACGATGAACGCACGGTGCTGAGCGTCTCGCAGGTCAACGAAGAATTCGAAGGCATCACGAATGTACCGCTGTCGCTGCCGCGTATCGTCGGCCGTGCGGGCATCGTAGCCACGCTGATGCCGGATCTGGACGAGGGCGAACGCGCGGCGCTCAAACGCAGAGCCGAGGTGATTGGCGACTATGCCTCGAAATTGAGGTTCTGATCGAAGCGTTTGTGATAGCTTGTGCTTATGTCACTGAAGACCGTCACACGCTACATCGTCACCCACTGGCGCGGGGAGCAGGGGCTGGTATGGTCGCTGGCGGTCAATCTGGTCGCCCTGCGTGCCGCGATCTTCCTGCTGCAGGATCTGGCCCGTCCGGCGAAATATCACGACTATCACGACTGGGCTCCGGCGGTGCTTGTGGCTGCGATCCTGCTTCACGGCGTGGTCTTTGTCTGGCAGGCGGTCGGCGTGTTCCGGGCAGGGGAGAACCATATTCGACATCATGGTGCGATCGCGCTGCACTGGGGCGCGCAGCTTGGTGTGCTGCTGGCCTTCTGGCTGACCGCCAGTTCCGCGCTGCAAGCCTGGCAAATGACACTCGACGTGCCGGACTATGAAAACTATGCCGAGAAGATGGATGCGGAACGTGCCGGCAAATACCGGATATTCCGGGACTCCGACAGCGCCCTTCTGATCGACGGCACGCTGGAGCTTGGCGTTACCAGAAGGCTGGCGGCGCTGCTGGCCGAAGACCCGGGGATCGGCGAGATCGTGCTGTCGAGCGCGGGCGGCAACATCTACGAAGCACGTGGGTTGGCGCGCCTGTTTCGCGACAGGGGTCTTGCCACCTTGGTTGCCGATGAGTGCTCGTCCGCCTGTACAACAGCCTTCATCGGCGGGAAGACGCGGCGGTTGAAGCCGGGCGGAAGGCTCGGCTTCCATCAGTACCGGATCGAGGCCGATTATGATGTGCTGGGAGCCAGGCCGAAGGACGAAGAGGGCAAGGACAAGGCGCTCTATCTCGCCGCCGGGGTGAAGCAGGATTTCGTCGCCCGCATGCATTCCGCAGCGCCCGGAAGCATGTGGTATCCGGAAGCCGAAGAGCTTCTCGATGCGGGCGTCGTCACAGCCATCTCCGAGTGAAAGCGCAGGCACTCCAGTTCCGAACCCCGGCGTGGCGGTCCGGGCTTTTTCAGATCCCGCGTGTTACCACCTGTTCCAGGATCTCGTCTGCAGTGGCCTTCGAGCAGAGTTCCGTGGCCGGGGTGAGCACGGCGGAGCCGGCGGCGGCAACGCCATGGCGAACGGCGTCATTCAGGTCTCCGCCGCGCGCAAATTCGAGCGCGATGGCCGCAACCATGCTATCCCCGGCGCCGACGGCGCTGTGCGGTTCAAGCCGGGGTGGCTGGCAGAAGAAGCGCTCGTTCGCCGACACGCCGACCGTGCCGGCAGCGCCCATCGACATCACCAGTTGCTCCGCCGCGCCGCTGCGGATCAGGTCGAGCCCGTAATCGGCCAGCGCGGCCGGAGAGGTGAATGTCCGGCCCGAGACTTCGGCGGCTTCCGCGCCATCCATTCTCAGAAGGGCAAAAGGCGGGCCGGAATTGGCCGCCGCGGCGATGAGGGCCGCCCCGGAGGTATCGAGGATCAGCCGTGCGCCGCCCTCGACGGCGAGGCGGTTGACGGTCGAGGCAATGTCGGCAGGCACACCCGGCGGCAGGCTGCCTGACATAACCACGATCCGGCCGCGGCTCAGATGCGGTTGCAGACGGTCCAGCATGGCCGCGGTCTGTTCGGGCGACCAGTCCGGTCCGGGCAGTTGAAACCGGTATTGCTGCCTTGTCGAAGTCTCGATGACGGCGAGCGACTGGCGGGTGTTGCCGTAGATCTCGAACGTCGCCACATCGAAATCCTCGGTGCCGAGCAGGGCGTGAAACATCGCCCCGGTCTGGCCGCCCAGCGCGACGAAGGCCGTAGATACGCCGCCAAGCCGGGAGATGGCGCGGCTGACATTGATGCCGCCGCCGCCGGGATCAAAGCGGGGCGGCGCGCAGCGCAGTTTGGGACCGGGCGTCACCGTGCCAACCTCGGTCGATACGTCGTAGGCAGGATTGAGCGTGATGGTGAGGATATCAGACATGGCGGCGACCATCACACAACAGGGCAGGCGGTTTCAATCTGCTCCGGTGCCGGAGCGCCTACTTGTTCGATGATTTTTCCGCCTCGGCGCCATCCTGCTTCACCGCGACGAAACTGTCGGGCGTCACCGACGAGGCTGATGTCGCCGCGCGACAGATCTTCAAACCAGATGACATTCGTGTTGGCTGCCGACATGAGGCCCTCCCGAAAGGCTGGTTGAAACGGCCTGTCGGGGAGGGTCATCGGAGTCATGGATCTTGCCGCCTAGACGTGCATCAAGACCACGCGGCGGAACGGCTTCGGCCTGCAGTGACCGGATCGGGGAAGCGGACGGTGCGCTGGCCGGATCGCTCAGGGGCGGTCGAGGATGAAGTCGGGAATGATGCCTGAGGCGGCGATAGACGCATCCGGATCGGCGCCGTCGAAAAAGCCGTAGCCCTGGATCAAAGCCGTGCGGAAACCGGCAGCACTGCCTCCGAGAATGTCGGTGTGCAGCGTGTCACCGACCATCACCACACGGTCATCGGGCGTGCCTGGGCGGATGCGTTCCCGCGCCAGGTCGAAGATCGCTGGAAACGGTTTGCCGTAAAACACCGGCTCCACCCCGGTGGCAGAAGCCAGCCGGTGGGCGTAGTGGCCGGGTTCGCGCGACAGGCCCGATTCGACCGGCGCGACCAGATCGGGATTGCCGACCAGCAGTTCGCGCGGCCTGTCCCTGAGCGCCTGTTCGAGCAGCGCCTGCCGGGCCTCGCTCCAGGCCGAAGCGCCGAGCATCAGAAAACCTTCGGCTTCGGCATAGGCGGCCGGATCGTCCTCGAGGAAGATTGCCCCTTCGGGCAGTTCCTCGCGGCCGAATTTCGGGGCTGCGACCAGGCCCCATTTGCGGTTGGCGTGGTTCTTCAGGCCCTTGAGCAGCGCCATCCGGCTCGACACCACGTCCGGGGTGGCGAAGCTGTAGCCAAGCCGCCGGTAGCGCTCATGCAGCACGGAAGAGGGGTAGCCGGCAGCATTGGTGACCACGAGAACCTGCTTGCCGCGCGCGCGCAATCCGTTGACGCGGTCGACGACGCCAGGAATGGCGGACTCGCCGATGTTCAAAACTCCGAAGGCATCGAGCAGAAAGACGTCGAAATGCTCGGCGATGGCGTCGAGATGTTCCGCGCGGACCGAGGTGGACGGCGGGCGCGGGGCGGGGAGCCGGTGGCGTACGGACTCGTATTCGCCAAAGGCGACGGCCGTATCCGCACCTTTCAGGATTGCTGCACCGGTGCTCAAATGATCGCTCCACGCACCTTGGCCGAAACCCACTCGCCGATCACCACGGCGGCCAGGATGACAATCAGGATCAGCGTCACCTGCGGCCAGGCCAGTGTGTTGAGCGAGGACTGCAGCTGCAGCCCGATGCCGCCGGCGCCGACAAGGCCGAGCACGGTGGATTCGCGGATGTTGATGTCCCAGCGGAAGACGCTGATCCCGGCAAAGGCGGGCATGATCTGCGGCACGATGCCATAGGCCATCACCTGCCAGCGGCTGGCACCGGTCGCGGTGATCGCCTCGACCTGGGTATGGTCGATCTCCTCGATCGCCTCATAGAGCAGCTTGGCGCAGAAGCCGATCGAGCGGAAAGCAATCGCCAACAATCCGGCAAACACGCCGGGGCCGATGACGGCGACCAGCAGCAAGGCCCAGATCAGCGAGTTGATCGAACGGGTCGCAACGATGATGAACAGCGCCACCGGACGGATGAAAACGGCGCTTGGCGTGGTGTTGCGTGCGGCCAGAAACGCCACCGGCACCGCCATTACCAAGGCCAGCAAAGTGCCCAGGGTCGCCATGTTGAGCGTATCCCAGAGCGGTTCCCAGAGATTGTCCATGTAGGACCAGCGCGGAGGCCAGGCGCGGCCACCGATGTCCGCGGCGATCCGCGGTGCATCCCAGACGAAGAACCATGTCGTGGCCTCGGAAATCCGTTGCCAGCACCACATGAAGATGGCGACGGCGGCAAGATAGCCTGCCCAGCGGATGAGCGTCTGCTTGCGGTTGCGCAATTGCCAGATTTTGGCGCCCTGTGCGTCAGTTGATACCGGCATTATTGCACCTTTGCCCTGATGATGCCGGAGAGGTACTCCAGCGCCATGACGGTGACGATGATGATCAGCAGGATCGCCGCCGCGGTGTCGAATTCATAACGATCGAAGGCGGTGTTCAGCGTAGCGCCGATGCCACCGGCGCCGACCAGTCCCAACACCGCGGATTCGCGGAAATTGATGTCGAGCCGGTACATGGACAGGCCGATCAGCCGCGGCATGACCTGCGGCTGGACGCCGTAATTGATCCATTGCAGCCATGTCGAGCCGGTGGCGCGGATGGCTTCGGCCTGCACCTTGTCCATTTCCTCGATGTCTTCGGCCAGCAGCTTGGCCAGGAAACCGATGGTGGCAAAGGAGAGAGTGAGGAAGCCTGCGAGCGGGCCGAATCCGAAGATCGCCACCAGCAGGATCGCGACAATGATCTCGTTCAGAGCCCGCGACAGCGCAACGATGGCGCGGCAGACCAGATAGACCGGCAATGGCGCGATGTTGCGTGCAGCACCAAGACCGATCGGGATAGAGATCAGGATCCCTACCACTGTCGAGGTAATGGTAATGATGATGCTTTCGAGGATGCCGTCCCAGATGTCACTTCCGCGCGAGGTGAAATCCGGATTGAAGAAAGAGGTGATGAAGGCCCAGCCGCGGCTCATGCCTTCGGCGACGCGCGCCCAGTTGACGTCAAGCGAGGTGACGGCGAGTACGAGATAGATTGCTGCACCGACAAACAGGCCCCAGCGCAGGGCAGGGTTGGTGATCAGCGGCGGCTTCTTCCAGGTGGTGCCGAGCCTGTCATCAAGGGTGGCGGTGGTCATGCCGCGGGATCCTCGATGTCGGTGTCCTCGTCATCCACTTCGCGGATGGTGGCGTGCCAGTCTTCCTCGCCATAGATGCTGGTCAGCACGTCTTCGGTCATTTCGGTCGGCTTGCCGTCAAAGGCCAGCTCACCGGCCTTGAGGCCGACAATGCGCTCGACGAACATCTGCGCCAGCGCCACGTCGTGAATGTTGATGACAGCGGCGAGATCGCGTTCGGCGCAGAGTTCGCAGATCAGCCGCATGATCTGGCGCGAGGTCTTGGGATCGAGCGAGGCGGTCGGCTCGTCGACCAGCAGCAAGCGGGGATTCTGGATTAGGGCCCGTGCAATGCCGACACGCTGGCGCTGCCCGCCCGAAAGCTCGTCGGCGCGCTTGTCGGCCATCGCCAGCAGTCCGACCCGGTCGAGCAGGCGAAACGCCTCGTCGATATCGGCTTGCGGATATTTGCGCAAATAGGAGCGCCAGAAGCCGACATAGCCGAGACGACCGGAGAGCACGTTCTCCATAACGGTGAGGCGTTCGACCAGCGCGTATTGCTGGAAGATCATGCCCATCTTGCGGCGCATTCGGCGCAGCGCGCCCGTGCCGAGCGTGGTGATGTTGGTGCCGTCGAGTATGACACTGCCTTCGGTCGGCTCGACCAGCCGGTTGATGCAGCGGATCAGGGTCGACTTGCCGGCGCCGGACGGACCGATCAGCGCCATCACCTGGCCTTTCGGAATTGTCAGCGTCACGTTCTGAAGTGCCTTGTCGCCGGTGCGATAGGTCTTGGTCAGGTTCTTGAGTTCGAGCATGGGGCCCCGTCACGAAAATAGTGTGGCGCCGCGCGGATACGCGGCGCCAGAGAGATGGGGATCAGCCGCAGGTGTATTCGACACCGTTGGCGGCGTCGATCTTGCGGATCACGTCCCAGAAGTCCTTGTAGTTCATTTCAAGAAACTGGCCTTCATTGGACTTTTCGAATTCCTTCTTCAGCGAAGAGCCTTCCCAGGGGAAGGTGAAGAAGGCTTCCTTGATCTTGTCCTGAAGCTCGGGCTTGAGATTATAGACCGTGCCGAAGCCGGTGGTCGGGAAGGTCTGCGACTTGTAGATCGACTTGACCTGATCGGGCGTAATCACTTCGCGCTCGATCATGCGGTGCATCACCGAGTTGGCGATGGCGGCTGCCGGGTAATCCTTGTTGGCGACGCCGAGGATCGAGTTGTCATGCTTGCCCGAAAACACCGGATTGAAGTCGGTGCCGGCTGACATGTTGTAGTCGGCCTTCAGAATCGCGGACGGTGCCTTGAAGCCGGAGTTTGAGGTTTCGGATGTGAAAGCGAGGTCCTTGCCCTTGATGTCCTCGACCTTTTCGATGCCGGAATCGGGGTAGGTAATGATTTCCATCTCGTAGCCGAAGCCGCCATCTTCCGATGCCATGATGGTGAAGGGGCGGAAACCGGCGCAATTGACAGCCAGCGGGTTTGAGCCGGTGTTGAAGCCGGCAATGTGCAGGCGGCCGGAGCGCATGGCTTCGATCTGCGCGGCGTTGGACTGAACCGGGAAAAAGACGGATTTCTTGCCGGTGACCTTTTCGAGATGAGTCAGGAAATCGGACCAGGCTTCCTTGTAGACAGCCGGATCTTCCACAGGGGTGTAGGCGAAGATCAGCGTGTCGGGATCGATAAGCTCCGATTCATCGCTCGGAATGTCGGCAATCAGGTCGCCGTCAACATCGCAATAGCGTTCGTCCAGCGTGCCGCGCTCGCAATCGGCGGCAGATGCGGACAGCGGTGCGGCAATGGACATGGCCACACCGGCAATGGTGCTCAAGAGAATGGATTTCAAAGTCATGGTCTTCCTCCGGGTTATCTTTTTCCCAGCGCAGACTATTCTGCGTGCGCGGACAAATGACAAGGGTGCACGACAGTTATGTGACAATCGGTTGTGGGTTTCCGGGAATAAAGTTTCGGCAGCCCCGATTTCCGCATCGCAACGCTGCGTCATGGTTGTGTCCTCTGAAAATTACAGGCCAAACATGAAAGAGGCGCACTGTCGCAGCGCGCCTTTGAAGGTTCATCTCGTCAACAAGGTCCCGCAACCCGTCCGTGCTGGGCGGCATCGAGGAGCTGTTCGGGGCTGTGCCGGTTGATGGCTTCCGAGGGTGTTCATTTTTGAGCGAATGGAAGTCCTTGAGCCTCCGTCTCCATGACAAGGACAGGATGGTTCAGGAACTTTGCGCTTCAAGAACTCCTGCAACCGGTTGCAAAAACGAGACCGGTAATCTTGCTTTTAGTGGCTATCTTGGCGCAAATGCAGGGGTGCCGGACCGGGTGCGAACAGGAGACAACAATCGATGCCGCCGACGCTGAAGGATGTCGCCGAAAGGGCAGGGGTGTCGCGCGCAGCCGTGTCGCGCACCTTTACCGCCGGTGCATCGGTGTCGCCCGGCATGCGCAAGAAGGTGGAAAAGGCGGCCAGTGAACTCGGCTACAGTCCCAACGCCCTGGCCTCGAGCCTGACCACCGGACGGACCAAGTTGATCGGACTGGTGTCCAACAACTTCCACAATCCGATCTTTCTCGAGGTGTTCGACCGGTTCACCCGCGGGCTGCAGGATCGAGGCCTCCGGCCGTTGCTGGTCAACCTGTCGGATGAAACCGATCCGGCGCAGTCGATCCGCATGTTGCGGCAATATTCGGTCGATGGCGTGGTGGTGGCCTCGTCGACGTTGCCGCCGGGTTTCGCCAAGGCGTTTCGCGATGCCGGCATACCGGTGGTCAACAGTTTCGGCCGTTACGCCAGCTCGCCTGATGTGCATGTCGTCGGCATCGACAATGTCGAGTGCGGGCGCATGGCGGCGCGGGAACTGGTACGCCGCGGCTATCGCGATGTGGGCTTTCTGGGAGGTCCGGAAAGTGCCACCTCGACCCAAGACCGTTTGCGCGGCTTCATCGAGGAGTTGCAGCGGCATCCCGGTGTCAGGACGCGGCACAGCTTCGCCGCAGCCTATTCCTTCAATGCCGGGCGGGCGGAAATGCTGAGGTGCCTCAAGGATCGTACGGCAGAGGCCTATTTTTGCGGTGACGACGTGTTGTCGATCGGTGCGCTCAGCGCGGTGACCGGTACCGGTCTTTCGGTGCCGGGCGACATCGGCCTGATCGGGCTCAATGACATGGAAATGGCCGGCTGGGAAAACATCAATCTGACCACAATCCGCCAGCCAATCAGCCAGATCATTAATTCCTCCATCGAGCTGATCGTGTCGATGCTGGAGAATCCCGATCGTTACCCCGAAGCGCGGCTGTTTCCCTGCCGGGTGATCGAACGGGGCACCCTGCGGCCGCTACCCTGACAGGGGCTCCGGCCGGGCGGGGGACAAGAGCATCAGCGTCTTCATCTCCCACATGGCCGCGCCAGTGAGGCGGAACCTTTTCTTCGCTTAGACATTGTGAAAACGAGATGTGACAGGAGGGAAGCATGACCTTGCACAAGACCAGCCCGTCGCACGGGCCCGGTTCCGCGGAAGTCACCGGTTTTTATGATGAGGACACCGGCAGCATCCAGTATCTGGTGTCCGATCCGGAAACCGGACAAGGAGCGCTGATTGATGTTGTCATGGGCTTTGACCCCGCCCACGCGAGCACAGACAAAAGTGGTGCGAAAGAGATCCTGCGGTTCGCGCAGCAGCGCAACATCAAGATCGAGTGGATCCTCGACACCCATCCGCACGCCGATCATCTGATGGCATCATCCTGGTTGAAACAGCAGCTTGATGCGCCGAATGCGATCGGTGATAAGGTGAAGGAGATCGCCGAGCTGTGGCGCGATCTTTACCACATGCCGGACGCCTTTGCGCCCGAGAAGGATTTCGACCGGCTTTTCGCGGATGGCGATGAGTTCAAGATCGGAACCCTGCCAGTGCGGGTGATGCTTACACCAGGCCACACGCTGGGATCGATCACCTATGTGGTGGGCTCGGACGCAGCCTTCGTCAATGACACGTTCATGCAGCCGGATGTGGGTACCGCCCGGGCCGATTTCCCCGGCGGTTCGGCCGGCGAACTCTACGACAGCCTGCAGGACATTCTGGCGCTTGGCGACAAGACAAGGCTTTTCATCGGCCATGATTACGGCACGGACGACCGCGATGAGCCCGCCTGGGAGTCGACCGTCGCCGAACAACGCCGCGACAACGAGCATCTTGCCGGAGGTACATCCAAAGATGCCTATATAAGTGAACGCGAAGACCGCGACCGGACGCTGGCGCTGCCGGATCGCATGCTGCACGTGCTGCAGATGAACCTGAGGGCAGGGCAGCCGCCCGAGCCTGAAAGCGACGGAAAAAGCTACCTGAAAATTCCACTCAACCGATTTGAGAAAGAAAGCTGATGAAAACCGAATCCCTCGCCAACGGCACCCTCGAGACCTGGACGCCCCAGGAGGCGGCCGACGCATTTGAGCGCGACGAAATCGTGCTTATCGACGTGCGGACACCGCAGGAATATAGCTTTGAACGCATCGAAGGGGCGCTGCTGGCGCCGATGCAGGCGTTTCAGCCGGCTCACATGCCGGGCCAGAGTGACAAGCGAATAGTCTTCCATTGCGGCTCGGGGGCACGCTCGAAGAAGGTCGCCGAAAAATATCTGGCGGCCGGGCACGACCGCGTTGCCCACATGGAGGGCGGCTTCGGAGCCTGGAAGGAAGCCGGGCTGAGCTACACCGGCACCGACATGACCAGCGGCGCGCCCAAACAGATGAAGAACTCCGGGTAGTCCGCATCACACGTAATCCTGAGTGACCAAAACCCGCGTGGCATCACCGCGCGGGTTTTCTGTTTCCAATGGTTCAGATCCCGGTGAAAGCCCAGATCGCCAGGCAACTGGCAATCCCGACCACAAGGTTCATCACCAGCCCGACCTTGAGGAAATCGGCAAAGCGGTAATTGCCTGCGGCATAGACCAGCGTGTTGGTCTGGTAGCCGACCGGGGTGGCAAAACTTGCCGAAGCGCCAAGCATGATGGCATAGATCAGTGGCTTGGGATCGATGCCGAGCGAACCGGCAAGTCCGATCGCCATCGGCGTCAGAATGACGGCGACCGCGTTGTTGGAGATCAGTTCGGTCAGCACCGAGGTGAGGGCGTAGATGGCAAGCAGCACCACAAGCGGCGACACGTCTTGCAAAAACGGGGTCACCGCATCGACAAGGCTTTGCACCACACCGGTGTTGTCGAGCCCGCGCCCGATGGCGAGCATGGCGAAGATCAGCACCAGGATCGAGCCGTCGATCGATTTCCAGGCGTCTTCGGCTTCGACGCAGCGGCCAAGCAGAATAGCGCCTACGCCGAGCAGCGACAGGGTGACGATTGGCGCCACATTGAAGATCGACAGCCCGATGACGGCTGCCATGGTCAGGATCGCGAGGCCTGCGCGGTGACGCTTGTAGGGCCTGAGCCTGGGTTCGCTCGCGGCGGCAAAACTTTCCTCCTCCAGGATCCCCGCAAGGTCGGCCGGGCTGCCCTCGAGCAGGATGCGATCGCCCGCGCGCAGCCGCACCTCGGACAGCGCCGGCCCGGGATTGTGTTTGCGCCGGGCAATGCCGAGCACGCGGACACCGGCCTTGAACCAGTCCAGATCGCGCAGTTGACGGCCGCTGCTGCCGGCATCGCCGGCATAGACCGCCTCTAGTTTTTCGGTCTTTTGCTGGTCGGTGGAGGGCTTCGACGCCTTGAAATATCCCAGCCGGTAATTGGGATGCTCGCGGAGGGTCAGGAGTTCGGACTGATTGGCGTGGAAAATCACCAGGTCGTTCGGAAAGAGCTCGACATCCGGGCCGGGCTTCAGCCGTTCCGTGCCACGCAGGATGCCCAGCACGCGGGTTTTCGACAAGGCGCTGAAATCCGACAGCGGCCGGCCCGTGGCTTCGGTTTCGGCGGGAGCGAGGATCCTGACCTCGGACATGAATTGCGTGGTGCTGTCATCGATGGCTTCACCGGAGACCATATGCGACGGCAGCAGTCGTGGCCCGAGCAGCAGCAGGGTCAGCCCGCCCACCACCAGCGCCACCAGGCCGAAAGGCAGCAGCTCGAGCATCCGCATCGGCTCCATACCTTCGCGTTGCGCGACGCCGTCGATCAACAGGTTGGTCGATGTGCCGATCAGCGTCAGCGTGCCGCCAAGGATCGCCATGTAGGACAGGGGAATGAGCACCTTGCTCGAGGCGATCCCGAGCGCCTGGGCCATCTTCGAGATGATCGGTATCAGCACGATCACCAGCGGCGTGTTGTTCATCAGCCCCGAGGCCAGTGCCGCACCAAGCAGCAGCAGCACGAGGGCTATGGGGCCGCGCCGTTCCGACAGGCCGACGAAATAGGACGAGGCGGCATCGAGCACACCGGTGCTGACAAGCGCCGAAGACAGGATGAACATCGCCGCGATGGTGATCGGTGCGGGATTGGAAAACACCTCCAGCACTTCGTCGGTCGAGACATAGCCGAGCAGCAGGAACGCCGCCGCCCCGGCGGTGGCTACCGCCGCCGGCGGCAATTTCTCAAACAGAAATCCGAGGAAAACCAGCCCCAGGATCAGGGCGGACAGGCCCGAAGGCGTGTCCCGCATGAATTCGCCGACAAAATTCTCAATCATCGATGCGCCCCAAGCCGAAAACCACGGCTGGTTTACAACGCGCAAAGGAGATTTCAGTTGCGGAGTCAGGCAAATAATTCGGCGTAGAGGGCTCCAGCAACAAAGGTAAACGCGGCAGCAATCCAGCGCAGCCCATCCTCGGCTCGGGGGTGGAGATTGGTGGCCAGGTTGATGGTGTGACCTTGTTTGCCCGGTTGCGTGGCGCCGCTGCCCGGTTCAGCAATAGCAGGCGCAGCGAAGTCAGGCGCAGCGATAGAGTCGCACCGGTTTGGCGCTGCCACGGGCGATCACGCCCTTTGCCTCGAGATCGAGCTGGACCGCCTTGAGCCACCAGCCGGCCTTTGCTCCACCGGGGAAGAGGTCGGGCGAAAGATGGTCAAGCAATGCCGCTTTCGCTTCGGCTACGGTGACACCCGGGGCTGTCTTCGGCAAAACCGGGAGCAGCGCCTCTCGCATGGCCATGTATTTGGCGCGATTGACCCGCTGAACATGGTTGGGCGAGGTGATGCTTTCGATCTCGATCCGGTCATCGGCATCAGACATTGAGTTCTCCCTCGACGGCAAATTTGGGGTTTTTGAACCCCATCCTGACCCATGCGCTCAAAAGCAGGGCATAAAACTGCAACGAATGCCGCTTCAGGTTCGGCACATCACCGGGCAGGGTGGACGAATCCTCAAGATCGCCGGTCATGGTGCGCAGTTCAATCGGCGGCCGCGCGGCCTGCGGCCAGAGTCCGGCATAGATGCTCAGCCAATGTCCGCCGTTGAACTCCAGGAATACCGGCGTGTTGCAGCAGCTGGCGACGACACGCCGTGTTGCAGCATCCGGCGACAGGCGGAACTGGCGCAGATGGCGCGCGCCGGAGAGGATCTCGACGCGGTCCTTGCGCTTCATCACGAGCGCGGTCGCACCCTTGTCATCGACAATCCGCGGCGAGCCGGGAAGGGTTTCCAGGATCTGCCCCGCCGTACGGCAACTGGTGCACAGGCACTCCACGCTGGCAATTGGCGGGCCTGCAAGGCGCAATTTCACCTCGCCGCAGGTGCAGGCCAGTGTCTGGCTGTCGGTCATCATGTTCTCCCGCTTATCGTCTTAATTAGACTGGACAGTCTAGTTTGATTTGTCAACTGGATGTGTTAGGTTCGGCTTTGCGAGCGGCAAGGGCAAGGACATGGTCAACGGGGCTTCAAAACGCATCCGGCGGAACCGGGAGAAAATCCTCGCCGCTGCCGAGCAGGTGTTTTTGCGTGCAGGTTTTCTCGGCGCAAACATGGATTCGATCGCGGAGAAGGCGGCCGTCTCCAAACAGACCGTCTATGCGCATTTTCAGTCGAAGGAGATACTTTTTTTGGAGGTGATCGAGACGATGACCGGTGGTGCCGCGCGGACAATCGGCGAGGATGTCGAAGACCCACTCGATGATCGGCCGGTAGAGGACTATCTCACCGCGGTGGCAATTGACCAATTGAGCGTTGTCCTGACGCCGCGGCTGATGCAGTTGCGCCGCATGGTCATCGGAGAGAGCGAGCGTTTTCCGGAGCTTGGCCGCTCGCTCTACGAGAACGGGCCGCTGGTCTCGATCCGGCGGGTCGCCCGGGCCCTTGCCCGCTACAAGGCGATCGGGCAGATCCGCGACTGCGATCCGCTCGGCGCCGCCACCCAGTTCAATTGGATGGTGATGGGAGCTCCGACCAATGCCGCGATGTTGCTCGGCGACAGTGGCATCCCCTCGCGGTCAGAGCTTGACGCCCACGCGCGTGAGGCGGTGCGGATCTTCCTGGCGGCCTACGGCATGCCCTCCGGTGCCGGTGGCCGGGCTGCCGATCCGTCAACGCCTACCTGAACATCGGCGGCCTTGCTTCGACCCATTGGCCGTGCGCCAGCCCCGATTCCGCCACCGCAAAAACGGCTGCCATCGAGCGCAGGCCGTCTTCGGCCCTCGGATAGAGATTGGCGGCCGGATCGATGGGACGGCCTTCTTTCCCGGCGCGGATGGCTTCGGCCAGATCCTTGTAGATGTTGGCGAACGCCAGCGGCATGCCTTCGGCGTGACCAATGGTGACACGGGAGGTGCGGTCGGCCTCGGGCGACAGATTTGCCTCGCCACGCTCGATGATCTGCAGCCGCCCGCCCAGCGGCATGAAGTAGAGCTGGTTGGGCTGTTCCTGGGCCCATCTGAGCCCGCCTTTTTCTCCGAACACCTGCAGCGTCAGCCCGTGCTGTCTGCCGATGGCGATGGACGAGGTCCACAACCGGCCGACTGTGCCGCCTGACAGACGGAAATTGACCATGGCATCGTCTTCGAGCACCCGGCTTGGAATGCAGGACACAGTGTCGGCGGAGAGTTTTTCCACGTCCTGGCCGGTAACGAAGCATGCCATGTGCAGCGCATGAATGCCGCAATCGGCAAATTGCGCCGAGACGCCGGCCTGGGCCGGATCATAACGCCAGCGCACCCGCGGGTTGTCGGCGTCGGTGGCATCGGCATGGTGGCCATGGGCGAATTCGGCCTTGACCAGCCGGATCTGGCCGAGATCACCGCGGGCCACCATAGCCTTCATGTGGCGCACAAGCGAATAGCCGGAATAGCCGTAATTGACGGCGCAGATCCTTCCTGTTGCCTCAGCGATCCGGACAATGTCTTCGCCTTCTTCGATGGTCATGGTCATCGGCTTTTCGCACAGCACGTGAAAACCGGCCTCGAGATAGGCCTTGGTGATCTCGTAATGGGTCGAGTTGGGGGTGGCGACCGTGACCAGGTCGACCCGGTTCGGGCGGTTCTTTTCACCCTCGAGCATCTCGTGCCAGTCGCCATAGGCGCGGTCCGCGTCAAGTCCCAGCCGCCGGCCGTAGTCGCGGCCCGCATCAGGCCGGTGGTCGAGAGCGCCGGCAGCGAACTCGAACGCTCCATCAAGCCCGGCGCCGAGCCGGTGAGCCGGGCCGATCTGGCTGCCTTCGCCGCCGCCGATCATACCCCATTTCAGTTTCCTCATGATGAACCCTCCCAATTGGCGTCAATCAGCGTCTTGAATTTCCTTACCCAGGCCCCCGAGCCGGGGTCCAGCGATCCGGCGTCCGCCTGGTCAAATATCTCCTCGAGCCCAGGAACTTGGCCTGCCTTGATGCCGGATCGGGGTCCGGCATGACGGTGTCTGGTGACTGATCCAAACTCAAAATCCGATGGATTGCAGATAGGCGCGGTTGGTCCGGGCATCTCCAGCCGGGTCGGGGTCGAGCAGCGGATCGCAATCCTGCTCGACCGTGCACCAGCCGTCAAAACCGGCATCGAGCAGGATCTGCCGCACGGCCAGGAAGTCGACATCACCGTCGCCGAGATTGCAGAAAATGCCTTGCCCGCAGGCCTCGTAAAAGCCGGTGCGGTTGGCAATGGCCGCCGCTTTAACTTCCGGGTCGATGTCCTTGAAATGCATGTAGGAAATACGGCCAATGTGGCGCTTCGTGAAGGCCACCGGGTCATAGCCCGCATAGGAATGGTGGCCCGTGTCGAAGCAGATCCTGAGGATCTTCTCATCCACCTCGTCAAGCAGCCGCTCAAGTTCCGGTTCGAAATCGATGAAACCCGCCGCATGGGCGTGGATGCCGACGGTGAGGCCGTATTCTTCAACCCCCATTCTTGCCACGGTGGCGATGCGGTCGCGAAAGGAGGCCCACTCCGCCGCGTCCATCCGTTCGGCCTCGTCGGCACGGCCGGCAGTGGGGGCGCGCCGCGGAGAAATCGAGTCGATCAGCACCAGATGTTGGGCTCCGTGCGCAGCAAGCGCTTTGCAAGTGCGCACCGCGCCGTCCATCACATCGTCCCACTGGCCGGCATCGTGGAAGGCGCGGAAGACGACCCCGCCAATCAGTTCGAGCCCGTTCCCCTCCAGCGCTTCGGCAAGGACCGAAGGATCCTCCGGCATGTAGCCGGCGGGACCGAGTTCAATGCCGGTGTAGCCGGCCTCGGCGCATTGCCTGAGCACCGTCCGCCAAGGCGGGTTGCGCGGATCGCCGGCAAATTCCACGCCCCAGGAGCAGGGGGCGTTTCCAATCCTCATTGTCATGTTTCATTCCCCTCCGCTCACGCGCTTGTGCCAAGTGTCTGCCACGACCTGCTGCGTGACGAAGCGAAGGCGGCCGCCACGATTTCGTTGACTTCGAGGCCATCGCGGAAGGTTGGCCACACCGGTGTGCCGGTCTCGATGGCGCGCAGGAAGTCCCGCGCCTCGATTGTAATCTGGTCCTGGTAGCCGGTGCCGTGGCCGGGGCCCTGGCAGAAGGGCAGGAAATCGGGATGCGCCGGACCGGCGAGGATCTTCCGGAAACCACGCACCGCTTCCGGCTCATCCATCCGGTATAGCCAGAGCGCGTTCTGGTCTTCCTGATCGAAGCGGATCGCGCCTTTCGTGCCGGTGATTTCGTAGGCGTAGCCCATCTTGCGGCCCGTCGCGATGCGGCTGAAATGCATGCTTCCCATGGCGCCATTTTCGAAGCGGCACATCAACTGGCCCTGATCATCATTGCTGACGGTACCCCCCGGGCGGGTGGCATGCACGGTCTCGATGTCCGCGATCAGTGTCTTTACCGGTCCGACCAGTGCAAGTGCCGCGTTGATCATGTGCGGCGCCAGGTCGCCCATGGTGCCATTGGCCCGGCCTTTTGTCCGCCAGCTGGCAGACGTTTCAGGGTCGGCGAGGAAATCCTCGGTGTGCTCGCCGCGAAACCAGGTGATCTCGCCGATCTCGCCCTCGGCAATCAGCTTGCGGGCAAACTGGCTGGCGGGCGTGCGGATATAGTTGAAACCGACCATGTTGGCCGCACCGCTTTTCTCTGCAGCCTCGACCATGGCGCGGCTGTCTTCCAGACTTGCGCCCATGGGTTTTTCGCACAGCACCGGCTTGCCCAGCGCAAAAGCGGCTTCCGCAATGGCGCGATGGGTGGATTGCGGCGAGGCGATGACGATCGCCTCGACCTTCGCATCGGCCACCAGCTCCTGCCAGTCCGAAGCCGCACGGTTGAACCCGTAGGCTGCGCGGTAGCGCTCGGCCGAGTCAGGCGACCCGGCCGAGACCATCTCCAGCCGCGGGCGCAGCGCCGTGTCGAAGACGGCGCCGACGGCTGCCATGGCCACGGCATGGGCCTTGCCCATATAGCCGCCGCCAACAATGCCAACGCCAATTTCACGCATGATCGGACCCATCTTGAAATTCGGTTTGCAACCGGTTGCAAAATTTGTATCGTTGGACAGGATGTTTCGCAAGCGGCATTTCCGGCCGCGGTCATCCGTTCTGGCCGGCGCGGCGGAGAGGGCATCGGCATTGGGTCAGCAGCGCAAGCATGCCCGGCCGATGCGAAGCCCGTGACAGGAGAAACCCGTGGGGCGGACATGAGCGTACTCAATGGCATAAAGGCGCGCAATTTCCTGGTGATTGGCCGCGTCGGCATGGATCTGTCGCCCGATCCTGCCGGATCCCGGACCCGCAATGCCACCTCCATGATGGTGGCAATGGGCGGCTCGAGCGCCAACATCGCAGCGGGCCTCGTCAAACTCGGCTGCAGGGCGGCGCTTGTGACCAGGGTGTCGGACGATGCGGTCGGCTGGTATTGCCTTGACCAGCTCGACCATTACGGCGTCGACAGGAGCCATGTGAGGGCAGTCAGCGGCGAATGCCGCACCTCGTTGGCCGTTTACGAGACCCGGATCGAGGAGCACCAGAGTGTCATCTACCGCAACAATGCTGCCGATTTTCAGATGGACATTGCCGATGTGGAGGCGGTGGACTACGGCAAGTATGGCGCATTGATCACTGCAGGCACGGTGTTTGCGGCGGAGCCGTCGCGCTCGGCGACCTTCCGGGCGTTCGAGCTGGCGCGGGCCGCCGGGCTGCCGGTCATCTTCGATGTCGACTACCGGCCCTACTCCTGGGCTTCCGCCGAGGAGGCTGCAGACGTGCTGTCGCGGGCAGGCGGCATGGCGGATGTGATCGTCGGCAATGACGAGGAGTTCGGCTTCATGGCCGGCGGCATCGACAAGGGGCTGGAGAAGGCACGTGAACTGGCCGCTTCAAGCGCCGAGATCGTTGTCTACAAGATGGGACCCGAAGGCGCCGTCACCTTAGCCGGCGGCAAAGAACTGCGCACCGGCATCTACCCGGTCACGGCGCTCAAGCCCACGGGGGCCGGGGACAGTTTCATGGCCGGGCTGCTGGCCGCGTTATCGGAAGGCCGGGAGATCGGTGAGGCGGTGCTGCGCGGCTCGGCCTGCGCCTCGATCGTCGTCTCGCGGCCCGGCTGCGCCCCGGCCATGCCCGATCACAACCAGCTCGAAGCCTTCCTCGCCACCCATCCCGGACCCACCAGCGTCTGACTCCATGGAATTCCAAAAGGATCTGACCCATGCATATCGCGCCCTACAACAATCAAAACGCGCCGATCGTCGATGTCGACGATGCTTGCGTTCCGCTCAACTATTTCAACATCGTCAAGCTGAAAAAGGGCGAGGCCTTCGCCTACCAGGTGCCGGGCTACGAGACCTGCATCGTGCCTGCCACCGGCACGGTTGATGTCGAGGTCGAGGGCGTCTCCTATGCCAGTCTCGGCAATCGCGGTGTCGATGTCTGGGATGGAGAGCCGGAGGGCGTCTATGTGCCGGTCGGCGCCAAAGTGACCATTGTGTGTACCTCCGACGAAACCGAAACCTTCATCGCCGGGGCCAGATACGACAAGGTTCTCGAACCGTTCGATGTGCGCACCGACGGGCTTGACGTCGTGCAGTACGGTTCCGACGACACCAAGACCCATCGCAAGATCAAGCACATTCTCGGTCAGAAGCATCACGGCAAGGTCGGCCGGCTGCTGGTCAGCGAGCTGTTTACGGTCGGGCAGGGCGGCTGGTCGGGGTTCCCCAGCCACAAGCACGACACCGACCGGCTGCCCGACGAGACCCGGCACGACGAGACCTACAATTTCCGCTTCCGGCCCAGTCACGGCTCCGGCGTGCAGATGCTGCAGCGCGCGGACAACGAGCCCGGCGACGCCTATCACATCGTCGACGGGTCGACGATCTGCCTCGACAGGGGCTATCATCCCTGCTGTGTGCTGCCAGGCTACGAGATGTACTACTTCACCATTCTGGGCGGGCTGAGCCAGCGCTCGCTGGTGCAGTATTTCCAGCCCACCCATGCCAACCAGATCGAAACAATTCCCGGCATCAAGGACATGGTCGCGAAGTTCAGATGAGTGTCGCCACGCTTGCGGATGTGTTGCAGCCGGCGCTGAAAGACGGTTATGCGGTCGCGGGGCTGGTGACGCTGGGCTGGGAGGACGCCCGTGCCTATGTGGCGGCTGCGGAAGCGGAAGCCGCGCCGGTGATCCTGCAGGCGGGGCCTTCCTGCCGGGCGCATACGCCGCTGCCGGTGCTGGGCAGGATGCTTCGCCACCTGGCCGAGACTGCCAGCGTGCGGGTGGTGGTTCATCTCGATCACGGCTACACCTTCGAGGAATGCAAGGAAGCGCTTGATTGCGGCTTTACTTCGCTGATGTTCGATGGTTCGCGCAAAGCGCTGTCGCAGAACATCGAGGAGACCGCGGCAATCGCCGAGATGGCGCACAAGGCCGGTATCTCCTGCGAAGGCGAGATCGGGTTTGTCGGCTATTCCGGTGGCGAGAATTCGGCCGGCACCGAACCGGCTGAGGCGGCCCGGTTCGCCCGTGAGACCGGCGTTGACGCGATGGCGATCTCTGTCGGCAATGTGCATCTGCAGCAGAACGCTGAGGGTAAGCTCGACGAGCCGCGGATCCGGGCCATCGAGGCTGTCACCGCGGTGCCATTGGTGATCCACGGCGGTTCCGGCGTTCCGGTGGCACAGCGCATGGCACTGGCCAGGGGATCGAACATCTGCAAGTTCAACATCGGCACCGAGCTGCGCATGGCCTTTGGCGCGGCGCTTCGGGAGGCCGTCAATTGTGACCCTGAACGTTTTGACCGGGTGGCGATCCTCAACGACACCCACCACCCGGTGATGCAGGCTGCCCGCACCGTCATGCGCGCCCTTGGCGCGCCGCGGCCGACAAATTGAGGTCCGCCGGTGCTCTCGAGCGCTGCGTCAGGCCCTGCGCGGCAGTTCCGAGCGAATTGATAGCGATTGATATGAAACCGCCCCCGGCAGCAGGGCTGTCCGGAGGCGGGAGGCGCTGAACACACCTTGGAACTTGAGCTTGCACCGGTCGCGGCTTGCGGTCCGGTCAGGCGGCCTTTGCAGCGGCTGGCTTTTCGCCGGCAACGGCCTTGGAGACCGTGTCGAGCGCCCATTGTTTGATCTGCGCTTCCAGTTCTTCATTGCGCTGACGCAGTGTGTCGAATTCACCGTCGATCTTCTCGCGCTCGGCCTGGTGAATGGCGTCAAGCTGCTCCTGAAGTTCCTTGTTCTTGGCTTTCAGGGTTTCGACGTCCTGACCGCTCATTGCGTCCATCTGGTTCTGCAAGGTGAGGATCTGCGACGTCATCTTGGACTTGGATTCGGTGAGTGCTGCCACCTGGGCTGCCATTTCTTCCAGATCCGCGCCGGATTTCGGCGACAGCAGCAGGGCGCCGACAGCAAACAGCGCAAACAACGGCACAAGCACAATGGCAGAGCCTGCAAGGGTGTGGATCAGGCCGGCATGGCCGACGTCGAACATGGCAGCAAAGAACACGGCGCCGAGTGTGATGGCGCCGACGCCGAAGAGTTTCGACAGCACGCCCATGATGCTGCCTTTTTTGCTCTGGGCCTTGCTTTTGTCTGATTTCTGGGCAGCCACGACGAACTCCTTACGCGATAACAATCAGTATGTTGAGGTCGACCTGCGCAGCGATGCGACGCGCCCGGTGACGGGCAGACGATGACATGAACGCTCGGTCGGAACCGGTCTTCCAACATGCCTGGATCTGAACCGATCTGACTGGCGGAGCGAGAACGCATCATGCTTCCCCGAAAGGGAATCTCGCAGCTGCAAGCTAGCAAGATTGGTTTAAGGAATGGTGAAAAGCGCCATCACGTTTCGCAACGGGCTGCGGCTCACAACCGGTTTTCTCGGCAGTCCATGGCCGGGATGAAACGGCGCTGCGGGCGCTGGGTGGGATGGTGCCGGCAGGACTTGCCGGCAACCGAGTGACGTCGCACGCAAACTGGCAGCCCGGGCGGCAGGCGGGTTTGTCGACTCCCTTCAGCGCCCGCGCCGGCGCCTGGCTTCGGTGACAAGATCGAGAACCGCGGCCCTGACCTCTTCGTCCTGTGCCAGCACTGCCTGGCTGAGCGTGTGCAGACGTTCCCTTGTGTCGTGCAACTGATCGAGAAGATCGAGCACGACGGGCAGCGTCTCCTCCTCCACATCGAGGTCGTAGCGCAGGGTGCAGATCAGCCGGACGCGGGCAAACTGGATTTCACTGAATGCCGGGCCGCCATTGTCGTGTGCGGCTTCGATGAGCGCGTCGCGCAGCCAGCGCTCGAGATCGTCGCGCCGCAACCCGGGCAGCAGGGTGAATATTTCCTCCAGGTTTTTCATGACAGCATCTCCTTGCGAGGATTTTGCTCATGGCGGGGCTTCCAGCCTTCCAGGAAGGCCGCCAGCTCTGGTTCGTCAGCTTCGGGCAGCATTACTTTCAAGGTCACGTAGAGGTGGCCTTTCTGCCCGGTCTTGCGGTTGCGTATGCCGCGGTCCTTGAGCCGCAGCTTGGTGCCGGTGTTGGCCCCCTTGGGCACCGCCAGGCTGACAGGGCCGGTCAGGGTCGGCACTTCGATCCTTGCGCCCAACGCCGCCTCCTTCAGGGTGACCGGGACCTCGAGGTGGATGTTGTCGTCCTTGCGGACAAAATGCGCATGCGGCTGGACGTGCAGTTCGATATAGGCGTCACCCGCCGGGCCGCCGCCGAAACCGGGCATGCCCTGGCCCTTCAGCCGCAAGGTCTGGCGGTCCTCGGCGCCTTCGGGGATCGTGACCTTGAGCGTCTTGCCATCGGGCAGCTGCAGCGTGTTGACGCCACCCCGGGCCGCGTCGAGGAAGGAAACACGCAGCGTGTAGTTGACGTCCTGCCCGGGCGCCTTCATGCCGGCCCGGCCACTGCTGCGCCGGCCACCCATTCCGCCCATGCCGGACCCCATTCCTGACCCCATGCCACCAAAGGCGCGCGCGAGGAAATCTTCGAGGTCCTCGTCGCCGGCAAATCCGCTTCCGCCGCCATGGAATCCGGACTGCGAGGCGCCTGCAAAGTCGCGGTAATATTGCTGCTGGTGTCTTTCAGCCCCGGACGCGTCGATCTCACCGGCGTCAAAACGCCGCCGCCTGTCCTTGTCCCTGAGAAACTCGTGCGCGGCCGAAATGTCCTTGAACCTGGCCTCGGCCTGCTTGTCGTCCGGATGCAGGTCAGGATGATACTTCTTGGCAAGTTTCTTGAAGGCGAGCTTGATCTCCTGATCGCTCGCCTTGTTCTTGAGGCCGAGAACCTCGTAAGGATTTTTCATGCGGTTCGCTCCATTCATGAACGGCAATCCGTGATGACATTCCTTGACCCTGGTCGTGATGCAGGCCGCAAGCGCCGGGCTGCGGCCCATCAGGACCACCAGCAGCGATCGACAGACCCTCGCATTTCCGGCGAACGCTCTGATTGCGCCTGATCAAGTCACTCGGGGTTGTCACACAAGTGGGAACTGGCGGCGCGATTTAAAAGGTCTTTGACGCTGCATTCGATGACCGGAAGATGCGGAAAACGTGCTGCCCTGGACCGGGCGAACGCGCCGCCATGACACCGCCAACATCCGATACCGAAAACACAATCGAAACAGAAAAGAAAATGGTGGGCGCGACAGGGATTGAACCTGTGACCCCTGCCGTGTGAAGGCAGTGCTCTCCCGCTGAGCTACGCGCCCGTCGCGTCGCCGCCTGTGGCGGTCCGAACGGTCTGCGGCGGTATAAGCGCTCCGCGGGGCAGGCGTCAAGCGGCAGATCCGCGGGTGTCGTTCAGCGTTTCAATACAACCACTTAAAGAGTTTTTCGGACACTTCCTTTTCGATCAATCACACCGCTGACGATACCCAAAGAGGCACCATGTGGCAACCAGATGTGACGCCGACAAGGGCAAATCTTGTGTGCAGTTCGGGACCCCATTTGTGCGTCCGACAAGTGCTTCACTGTGACACCAGTGTGACAAAGCCGACGTGTGGGTGTGTTCTTTGCCCGGCATCCGATGTCTGAGGGAATGCTACCCCCAGGGTCCCTTTATCGAGTTCAGGGTGGGGGAGGGGGAACCCCGGACGCTGGTTACGTCCGAGGGGCCATTGCGAATAGACGGATCAAAATTCACCGGCTTGGTGGTTGGGAAACAGGGCAGGGAAGGACATCAACCGGAAGCCTCCCAACCTCCCTTGCCGCTCCTCCCTTATGCTCATCGATGCAATCTGCTCCTTGAAGGCAGGGTGCTTTCGTATGTTACTCCTGAATGTGGATGCGTCGTGGACAAGGTCCTATGTGGTGGAGCCTCTTTGTCTTGTGTGAGCGTTAACCGATGAAGTGGCGATGGAAGTTCTGGGCAACACCAAATCACCGACCAGGCGGGTCCTACTCATTCATTCGTGGTGGGGCTTAACCCGGTCTTTCCGTGACTACGGTGAGCGCCTGTCTGGTGAGGGCTATACTGTTGGCCTAAGCGATCTGTTTGCTGGCAAGACAGCATCTGGGGTTGAAGACGCGAAACGCCTCCGCCGAATGCCGCGCAAGGAACCAATGTACAGGTACCTGATCTCCAACATTGAGGACCTGCTCTCAGTTGGTGATAGTTGGGTCCGAACAGTGGATTTGGTCGGCTTCTCGATGGGTGGGCATTGGGCTGTTTGGTTGTCACAGCAACCCGATCTGCCGGTCCGATCGACCGTTCTCTACTATGCCGCACGTGCTGGGAGTTATGCCCACAGCAAGGCTTCGTTCCTGGCACACTTTGCGGAGAACGATCCTTGGGTCAGCAAGACCGTCCGGAGAAACATGGAACGTGCTATCTCCAGCGCAGGATGCGCATACCAGTCGTTCGACTATCCTGAGACCAGCCACTGGTTCGCTGAGACCGACCGGCCTGAGGAGTATGATGCTGGTTCCGCAGAACTCGCATTCCAAAGGACAGTCGCGCATCTCGCGTCGAGCTGAACGTCTCGTCTGAAGATATGCTCCCTCAACTTCGCCAATGCAAAGCGTGGGACCTGATGGAGGACGTGGTTGTCGTGTCGTGCCGAGAAGCGATCCCTCGTAACCGCGTTAGACAGTCTGGTGCCCGTCCAGACCACCTCATCTCCCGGCGGTAATGGAGGCTGCATATCATTGGGGGCTGGTTCGAGTGCAGTCCAGTGTCCGGCATGAGGGCGTGACACCCTCTACGGTTTCCGTCCTGTGCCTTTCAGATGGTTCATGCCGCTCTCTCAAGGCTCCTAATCGACACCATCTAGCTCTGGACAAGGTAGACTTGACGGGGGCTTGATCCAAATCAAACCATGCTCCGCGTAAATGGTGTGGTATGCAGGGTCCGTTGGGAACTCGATATGGTGTTGTTTATAGAAGGCCTGGTTGTCGAGCATGTGATCGAGATGTTGCTGAACGACCCTCTCGTCGCGCAGCACTGTATCGCGAATGCCGATCTGGCTGTCGGGCGACCATGTAGTGATACAGACGAGATATGTGATGTGGAGTGGTGGAACTCGCACAACAAGACGATGGTCGCACTCCTGGATACCGTCGCCAAGGAGTTCCTCTGACCTTCTGTTGTCAGCCTGAGTTTCACATCGGTGGCTGTCGGGCCAACCCACATGAACCGCGCCGCCTGGCGGGTCAACTTCCACCATCGGTCTGTCGAGTTCGTATCGGTCTCGAACGTGCTGCTCGCCATCAGCTGCACTCGATGTCGTCCAGTGGGACGCATGCGATGGTCGTAATGGCGACGATAGGTAGAATGCCACCGTACATGCCAAAGCATCCTTAATCATCTGTCTTGGCAATCTTTTCATAAGCAACGTCTATGGTGGACTGCAACAGCGGCACACGAATGGAGTTACGTTCATGATGAAGCCCAAGGCGCTTTTTACTGCTTCTTCTTTGGTTGAGGACAGGGGCGGGAATTTCGCGATCGCAGCGGCCCTCACGATCCCGCTGCTGTTTATGGCAGGTAGTCTCGCGGTTGACACTACGAACGCAATCTCGATGAAGACCCAGATGCAGAACGCCGTCGATAGCGCAGCCTTAGCCACCTCAACACGCCTTGCCAACGACAAGGGCTTGTCGCTCCTGGATGCCAAGTCGTTCGCAGAGAAGTTTCTGAACGGGCAACTTCAAGAGGCAATGAACTCCTACCAGGCGATGGCCGTTAAGCCCACCGTATCGATCATTCCCACCATCAATGGCAGCAGCACCGCCTGGAAGGTGTCGATCGTGCTTGAGGGTAGCCAAGCCGCCACCCCGATGGCTCGTTTCCTGGGCCACGAAAAAACGACGGTCAAGGTGGCCGGTACGTCGGAAAGCGCCTCCGGTACCACGAAAGGTTCCGTCTCCTTGATGCTGGTGCTTGATAAGTCCGGGTCGATGGGATGGGATCTGGGTGGCCAGGTGAAGATGAATGTCCTCAAGACGGCAGTGATTGGTCTTCTCACAGAGTTAAAGTTGGCTGACCCTGAGGAGAAGTATGTCCGCATAGGTGGTGTCAGCTACGATACCAAGATCGATAAGAAGCAGGGCTTGAAGTGGGGCACTGATTATGCCGGTAAGTTCGTAGGAAAACTTGAAGCTAAGGGCGGAACTGACTCCACGGACGCTTTCAAATGGGCACATGAGAAAGTCACCTACGATAAGGAAGACAAAGAGCATCTGAAGGAGACCGGCCAGACACCTACCAAATACATCGTGCTGATGACCGATGGAGACAACAACTACGTGTCTGCTGACACCTCGACGAAGATCCTGTGTGACAAGGCCAAGAAAGATGGCGTAAAGGTCTACAGTGTTGCGTTCGCGGCTCCCGATCGAGGCAAGCAGTTGCTGTCATACTGCGCCTCCTCGGGAGCGCACTTCTTTGATGCAAAAGACAGTGCAGAGTTGATAGCGGCTTTCAAGAACATTGGTCAGCAAGCGTCCAAAGTCGTCTCGCGATTGACGCAATAAACCTAGGGCCTTCTCCCAGCATTGAGAGGGTGTTGTTGCCCCCTCATGAACGAGGCGCATGTTCAATCCTGCTTGGCTTTCATTTTTCGGGCAAGCTCGTGGGCCTTGGGATGTGTGTAGCGGAAGAGCATTCGCACATCCCGGTGTCCGCTTATCAATGCCACTTCCGGGACGTTGAGGCCGAGTTCAAAGAAGCGACTGACAGCCTCATGCCGTAAGTCATGGAAGCGGAGATCAATAAGACCAGCCCGTCGTTTCAGACGCTCCCAGCTCAGCCGAAACGCGTTCTCCGATATGGGGAAGACCTGGTCTCCTTCCCTGGGCAGCTTCACCAGGACCTTGATTGCGTCTTCGGACAGAGGGATTGTGCGAGCGTGACCATTCTTTGTTCGGAGGATCTTTGCTGTCCGAGCATCAAGGTCCACGTTATCCCATGCAAGCCCGAGGATCTCACCGCGCCTCATGCCCGTCGCAAGTGCAAACCAGACCACGGGTGCTACCCATTCATTGCGTGTCCGGCTCAGCCCTTTGATGAGAGCCGCGATCTCATTTCTGGAAACTCTGCGCTCACGCGCGTTGCTCTCACTCGGCATCTGGATCTGACGCACTGGGTTGTCGCTGAGTGGCACTCCCCACTCCCGCCTAGCAACCTCCAGGCAGTGTCGAAGGATTACCAGTTCTCGACGGACGCTAGAAGGGGTTACGATCTTGAGCCGTTCATCACGATATGCCGCGATTGCCGAGGCCTTCAATCGGCTGACGGGGAGGCGGGCCATCGGATGCTTCAGCATCGTCTTGATCCTGTAGGTCTCCGAAACAGCGCCCCGCTTGGTGGCTGTGCATTGTTCAAGGTAGCGAAAAAGCAGGTCAGACAGGGGTGGTGAAGTGTGCGTCTGCTTTGGTGCAGCGTACTCTCCCCGTTCTATGGCAATCTCTGTCTGCCTTGCCCAGGCCTCGGCATCGGTTTTCTTGCGGAAGGTTTTGACGACGGCTGCATGTCCTAGTTTGCGAACCTGCGCTTGCCATCCAGTACCGTGTTTGCGTATCGACGCCATCTTCGTCTCCGTCACTGTGACACCAGTGTGACAGACCGAAAAACTGAAGCGTGTCGTCTGAACTCTCTCTGCTTAGGCCTTTGAAAACAAAGCTAGAAAATGGTGGGCGCGACAGGGATTGAACCTGTGACCCCTGCCGTGTGAAGGCAGTGCTCTCCCGCTGAGCTACGCGCCCGTCGCGTCGCCGCCTGC
>NZ_OCPC01000001.1:0-350738 GCF_900220985.1 Parahoeflea halophila | reverse complement strand
AGAAAATGGTGGGCGCGACAGGGATTGAACCTGTGACCCCTGCCGTGTGAAGGCAGTGCTCTCCCGCTGAGCTACGCGCCCGTCGCGTCGCCGCCTGCGGCGGTCCGAACGGTCTGCGGCGGTATAAGCGCTCCGCCGCACAAAGGTCAAGCGGGAGTTCTGCAGGCGGGCGGGTTTTTCAAACCGGCAGGCCGCCGGCTCAGCCTGCGGGTATGCGGGCAGCAATCAGGCTTTCGACCAGGGCCGCGTCCAGCCTGTCGAAATGCTCGATGACGATATCGGGGTTGAAGCTCTCGACAGGCTTGTCGGAATAGCCGAACGGAACCCCGATCGCCGGCACCGAAGCATTCTGTGCCGCCAGGATGTCGTTGATGCTGTCGCCGATCATGACGGCGTTGTCGTGGCTTCCGCCGGCCCTGTCGATGGTGCGCAGGATGTGGTCGCCATGCGGCTTCTTGACGTCGAACGTGTCGCCGCCGGTAATCGCTGAGAAGCGGTGCGTCAGATCAAGGCAGTCAAGCAGCTGTAAGGCCAGTTTCTCGCTCTTGTTGGTGCAGACGGCAAGCCGCATGCCTGCTGCCTCGAGCCGGTCGAGTGCAGCGAGCAGGCCGGGGTAGGGCTCCGACTTGCCGGGCATGCCGGCGGCATAATGAACGAGAAATGCCTCGAAGGCAGCATCCAGCTCATCGGGCGAGGAGGGGTGGTTGTGCAGTTTCCAGGCCCGCTCGATCATCACCTTGGCGCCCTGGCCGACGAGCCAGGTCATGTCATCAAAGGTGACATGGTCCAGGCCGTTGAGATCCATCACGTGATTGAGGCTCGCCATCAGGTCGGGCGCGGTGTCGATCAGGGTGCCGTCGAGGTCGAAGATCACCAGGGGAGAGGTCATGCGGGCTCCGGAAAATTGGATGGTCTGGGTAAGGTGGCGCGAAGGGGCCGGTGCGGAGCCGATGTAACAGGCTCGCGCGGGACGGGCAATTGCGGTCTTGCCGGCTGGACCGCTATGGCGATCCTGCCGGCGGGTCTCGTCGGCGTCGCCGGGCGCTTCCGTTGTACCAGGCTGTGGCGCCGGATTCCATCTCGGGCTTTGCCTTGCCTGGCTTCCATGCTAACAGGCGGGCCAGTATCAACAACTATGGCAGAGTGGCATGGACGCCCGGGAACTCAAGATCGCAGCCGCAAAAGCGGCCCTCGAACATGTCGAGGACGGCATGCGGCTCGGTATCGGAACCGGCTCGACGGCCGATGAATTCGTCCGCTTGCTGGCGGAAAAGGTTGCCGAGGGCTTCAAGGTCCAGGGCGTTCCCACCTCCGAGCGCACGGCGCGGCTCTGCGTCGAGCTTGGCGTGCCGCTCTATTCTCTCGATGATCTGCCGGAACTCGACCTGACGATCGATGGCGCCGACGAGGTCGACAATGCGCTTGGCCTGATCAAGGGCGGCGGCGGCGCGCTGCTGCGCGAGAAGATCGTCGCCTCGGCCTCGGCGCGAATGATCGTCATTGCCGACGAGACCAAGCTGGTCGACACTTTGGGGCGATTCCCGCTTCCCATCGAGATCGCGCCGTTCGGTCTGACCGCGACGCGGATGGCTGTGGAACGGCTGGCCTCGCGGCTCGGCTTGACCGGGGAAATCGTCCAGCGCCCCGACAAGGACGGGCCCTATCTGACCGATGGCGGCCATTTCATTCTCGATGCATCTTTTGGCCGCATTCCGGATGCAGAAGCGCTGGCTAACGGGCTTGTCGCCATCCCCGGTGTGGTCGAACACGGGTTGTTTCTCAATATGGCGGATGCCGCGATCATCGCTTCGCAAAGCGGTGCGCGGACCCTGCTCGCAAAGACTTAAACAGGAGTGAAACCGAACATGTCTATCATCACTGGTCTCAAGCGTTTCGGCGCCGGCGTGATTGTGATCTCGAGCCTCGCCGCTGCGAGCCAGCCGGCCCTGGCCCAGGAGGTGAGCGAAGACCATCTTGCCGCCGCGCGCTCTGCCATAGAGGCCCTTGGGTCAACCGATCAGTTCGATGGCATCATCCCTGGCACTGCGGAAGAGCTCAAGGTCAGCCTGATTCGGGCCAATGCCGACCTTCAGGAAGTCATCAGCGCCACGGTGGATGAAGAAGCCTTGAAGATCGTGCCGCGTCGCGGTGACCTGGAAAAAGAGGCGGCGCAGATCTACGCCAAGTCCTTCACCAAGGAAGAGCTTGACGCAATCGCCGATTTCTACAACTCGCCCGCAGGCAAGAAGCTGATCGAGAACGGCCCGCTGGTCACGCGCGAGGTCATCAAGGCCGCAGATATCTGGGCTTCCGGCGTGGCCCGTGACCTCAATATCAATGTCAACAAGGCCTTGGAAGAGAAGGTCGGCGCGCGCCCGAAGGTCGCTCAGGACCAGTAATATACGGGCAGTGCGACCCCGGGCGCGGTGATCGCGCCCGCATCGGTCGATGTCTCGCAGTGATTTGAGAGCCCGGGGCTGGTCCCCGGGCTTTTATTTTGCGCGTGGTCGGCTACATAGGCAGGAACCGTGGGCATATCTCGTGCCCGCTTTCGTCTGTCCCGGGCAATGGCCTCTCCGGAGGAGCCGCCCGCTGCCCACCGATACGCACACAAGGATCTCCGCCCATGACCAAATTCGATTACGACCTGTTTGTCATTGGCGGCGGCTCCGGCGGGGTGCGCGCGGCACGGCTGGCCGCCGGCCTTGGCAAGAAGGTGGCGATCGCCGAGGAACACCGCTTTGGCGGCACCTGCGTCATTCGCGGCTGCGTGCCGAAGAAGCTGTTCGTCTATGCCTCGCAATATCAGGAGCATTTCGAGGATGCGCGCGGCTATGGCTGGAGCGTCGGCGAAACCTCGTTCGACTGGCCGACGCTGGTGGCCAACAAGGACCGCGAGATCGACCGGCTGGAAGGGCTCTACCGGCACGGGCTGGAAAATGCCGGCGCCGAGATCATCGCCTCGCGGGCCGAGCTGACAGGTCCCAATTCGCTGCTGATCAAGGCGACCGGTCAGGAAGTCACCGCGCGGCACATTCTCGTCGCCGTCGGCGGCCGTCCCAATCCGCATGCTTCGCTGCCCGGCCACGAGCTCTGCATCCATTCCAACGAGGTGTTTTACCTCAAGGAACTGCCCAAGGCGATCGCCATTGCGGGCGGCGGCTACATTGCCGTGGAATTCGCCAATATCTTCCATGGTCTCGGCGTCGACACGACGCTGATCTATCGCGGCCAGGAAATCCTGTCGCGCTTCGACATGGACATGCGGCGCGGGCTGCACAAGGAGATGGAAGCCAAGGGCATCCGCATCCTGTGCCACGAGGTGTTCTCGAAGATCGAGCGCGGTCCCGACGGGCGCCTCATTGCCCACACCAACAACGGCAAGGCGCTGATTGCCGACCAGGTGATGCTGGCGCTGGGGCGCGACCCGAACACAAAGGGCCTCGGCCTCGAGGCGGCCGGCGTCGAAACCGGGCAGAAGGGCGAGATCCTCGTCGACGAATATTCGCGCACCAATGTCGAAAGCATCTATGCCGTCGGCGACGTCACCAACCGCGTCGAGCTGACGCCGGTGGCGATCCACGAATCCATGTGCCTGATCGACACGCTCTACCGCGACAACCCGACCTCGCCGGACCATGAGCTGATTGCCACGGCGGTGTTCTCGCAGCCCGAGATCGGCACCGTCGGCCTGTCGGAAGACGAAGCCGCGAAGCGCTATGACGAGCTCGAAATCTACCGCGCCGAATTCCGCCCGATGAAGGCAACGCTGTCGGGCCGGCAGGAAAAGATGATCATGAAGCTGGTGGTCAATGCCGAGGACCGCAAGGTGATCGGCGCCCATATCCTCGGACATGACGCCGGTGAACTGGCGCAGATCCTCGGCATCGTGCTCAAGGCCGGCTGCACCAAGGACGATTTCGACCGCACCATGGCGGTGCACCCGACAGCGTCGGAAGAGCTGGTGACCATGTACAAGCCGAGCTACCGGGTGAAGAACGGCGAGCGGGTCTGAGCCTCAGGCCCCTACTTCGCCCTTCAGCCAGGCAATAGGTCCGGGCCAGAGCGTCTCGCGGAAGCGCGAGCGGAAGAAATCGAGATGACCGATCGGCCCGCCGGCTGCCTGCGGGTCGAGCCATCGCGTTTCCACCGGCGCATTGACGAAATGCCGCATGATCGCCTCGCGCGCGGCCGGCGTTCCCCAGGGATCGTCGGTGGCGCCGATGGCGAGGATCGGGGTTCTGACCGACGCAAACAGGCGCTTGGCGTCGAACCGGGATTCACCGGCAAAGAAATAGTCGGGCCTGCGGCACCACCGGGTCCAGTCGGCAAAGACGCCGCCGGGCAGGCCGGAGCCGAGCCCCATGCCCGCAGGCACATGGCCGAGGACAGCCGCAACCGGGTTGGCGATGAGGTTCATCAGCGCGTAAAGCTTCAGCCCGCCCTCGAGATTGCGCCAGTAGCCGGAAATCGTCGCCACCATCAGATAGCGCTCGAAGCGCTGCGAGACATTGCCGAGCCCCAGCGCCTGGCCGCCAAAGGACTGGCCGACGCCGACCACCGGGTGTCCGGGGGCCACACGCTCTAGCCGCGTGAGCGCTGCGGGAAAATCCTTCATTCCCCAGTCGGCCATCGAGATGTGGCGCGGGTTGAAATCCCGGCTCACCGACCCGCCGGTGCCGCGATAGTCATAGGTGAGTGCGGCGCGAAACCCGTGATCAGTCACCAGGCTCTCGGCAAATTTCTGATAAAACCCGCGCTTGACCGCCGTCGCCGCCGAAATCAGCACCAGCGGCCCGTCACCGGCCCCGCGCGTCAACGTCCCCTCAAGCGGATGCCCGTCAACCGCCTCGAACCGGACGGCTTCGGCACCGGCTGAAATGGTCTCTGACAAGCTCAAACCCGTCTGCATGGCAATTGCTCTCCCGTTTCGCCCGGAGACAATCTGGATGACGTTTACGTTCACGTCAATTGGTGTGGGGTAGGTTTGCGGAGAAGAGAGTGTTGGCGCTGTTGAACGGGGCTGTATCAAAAGGGTGGATCGTTCGTCACTGTTTAGCAAGTCGTAGTGGCGCTTTCGGCCTAAAGCCGACCTTCATCGCCATTTCGATTTACAACTGTTCTGCGCCCCCATTTCTGGCCTCGGCGTGCTGATATCCCGTTTCTGAAACCGATCATTCGCTGGGGACCACATTAATGTACTGACAAAGCGGCGAGCAGGCATTCGCTGAATTCAAGACAAAATTAAAGAATGACGCAAACAGCAGACCATTAAGTTTTGACAGTTGCGTTGGCAACGCGGCTATTGAACTCCAAAGACTGCAGCGTCGCTACTGTGCCACTGCAGCCGTATTTTGGTTTGCGGATGAAGGACCGGAAAGGGGTGCTTTAGATCAGCGAATGCATTGCTGGGTCCGGAACTCAGCCTATTTGAACTTGTGCGCAACTGAGTCCAGCAAATCGACCATCAGCTCATTGTGCACGCGCCACCAGACTTGGTCCTCTACTTCATCATCGAATCCGCATGGACGGCCTACGATCTGATCAGTTGAAGTAATGCAAAAACTGGAAATGATAGGATCATTGAGTACGAGCTCTTTTAGATGTTCGACTGTGGACTGTCGATCGAATGTTAGCATTCCAACTCTCCCAAAATGCACCCAAATTTAGTAAGACGTAGAACAATAAAATTCAAGAAATGGCACATTTCTAGCGTCAGGACTCACTGATTGGTCCAACAGATTGCTGTTGTGCATCACATGCAGATGGCGGACATCAAGGTCCTGCTACCGATCCGGGATGTTCATCACGATGGAGAGAACTCCAATCCAGCAGGCACCGCTCCTATGCGGTCGTAAGTGATTTCATAAGGAATTGATAATATGTTCACTCCCGAACAAGAGTTCGGAGGCGAAATTGAAACAGTTTTCTCAAGACAGAAGTGGTAACTTTTCGCTAATGGCCGCTATTCTGATGTTGCCTCTGATTTTGGCTGCTGGGTTGGCTGTGGATTTTTCGCGTTTGGTGAACGCCAAGTACCATGCCCAAGGTGCCGTCGATGCGGCCGCTCTAGCTGCGGCCAACAATCCACATATGACCGACGAAGAGCTTTCGACCCTTGCGCGCCAATATCTCGTTGGGAACATGTCCGGAGAAGGGGAATACAAACAGAGTGACATATCAGTTCGACGCAATGGAACTGGGACAGTTGATGTTTCATTCAACGCGGTTCTAAATCCATTCTTTATGCAAGTGGCGGATTATCCAAAATTGGCATTTGGTGTAAGCGCTGCAGCAACCCTTGGGGGTGCTTCTGCGGAGAACACCGGTTGTGTTTTCCTTACCGACCCCAGAAACACCGGCCTAAACATGACCGACAGCAGCAAGTTCATTACCAATTGCGTGATAATGATCACGACCCGAGGCACGGCCATCAAAACCGGATCTAGTGCTCGTGCTGAGTTCTCTGGTATCTGCGCTAATGGATCGATTTCAGCCAGCCCTGGGACGCTTACTCCCTCGGAGAAATTAGACAGTTGTTCAGTTGTAGTGGATCCTTTTGGGGGAATGTCACCTCCAAGGGAACTGGCATCCTCATGCATCAGTTCAGGATCATCTACTGGGAGTGGCCAAGTCAAATCGTTATCAGCAGGCGTGCACTGCGGCATGGTTACTGTTTCGAACAATGGTACGCTTAATCTGAAGCCGGGTATTCATTACTTCAAAGCAGGCTTGGACCTTCAAGGCGGCGGAACCCTACAAGGCGAGGATGTTCTTATCGCGTTGGATAAGAGCGTGAGCACCTACACGCTCTCCGGCAAGCTTAACGTCACGGGACTCCAGTCAGGTAGCTACAAAGGCTTTGTTATCTATCATCAAGATTTCTCTGGTAGCTCCAACTCAATCGTCGTGGGTCCTGCGGCGGATTTCAGGGCAGATGGTGTGATTTACCTCCCAAATACAAACATGAAAATCTCGACTGCAGTAAATGAGCTTGCGACACAATCAATCCTCGTAGCGGACCGTTTCGAACTTCAGGGTAATGCTTCCTTCCACGCAAAAATTGATACGAGGAGCAAGACACCACTGCCTGATTTGATCGGTGGAGAAGGCAATCTACGTTTGTCAAACTGACCAAGGCAAGTATGCGCGCCTAACAGTGGACTCGTGTATAATTCGAAACGGCAACCTTGGGCGGAGAGCGTTGCAGCCTGCGATGGGGGCCCACTTCCGCCTGGCCAAATCGCATTCGGAGTCCTGCCGCACAGCATTCGCCCCATTCAGGTGGTTCCCTTCGAAGCCGGCAAACGTCCGCTTCCCGCCCCATCAAGACCTTTGACCAGCATCCACGTTCAACGACCGAACCACATGACTTCGCCGCGAAAATCAACTCCCAGCCCGGAGCAACCGCCACCCATGCGCGTCACACGTGCCCCGCTCTGTCCCTTGCCTGCAATTCGCTGTAGGGGCAGACGTCGTCTTCGAAGGGCACGTGGCGGTGGCGGAAGCGGGTTCCTTCAACCGCTTCCACGCGGCTGATCCGGTCCATGCGGAAATGGCGGAAATCCGCGCGCGAAGGGTCCCAGCCGACGAGGTACCAAAGCGGCGGCAGGATCAGCATGGCCTGAGGCTCGACCTCGCGCCGGCTCTTTCGGCCTTTCGCGTCGCGATAGTCGAACCGGAGCATGAGCTGCCCGAGAAAAGCGGTTTCGAAGGCCGGCAGCAGCTCCGGCACCATGGTGCCCATATCCGACAGGTCCTGCAGCGGCGAGAGCTGGCCGATATGGAGGCAGTCGAGAAACCTGCGCAGGTCCCTGATCCTGTCTGCCGGCAGGGCCTTTTCGATCTTGGCCAGGCCTGCGTCGGCGAGTTCGGAAAACGGCAGGTTTCCGGCGGCCCGCATCGCGGCGACACTGATCAACAGGGCAAAAACCTCGGGGACCGAGAGCCTGGCGTTGGTCTGGACCGACTGCGGGTCGAGCTGAAGGCCGCCGCCGCGGCCGACATCGGAGTGGATCACATAGCCCTGGTCCCGAAGCGCGCCGATGTCGCGCAGCACGGTGCGGCGGGAGGCGCCGACTTCCAGTGCAAGCGCATCAATCTTGGTGGTGCCGCTGCGGCGCAGGCTGCACACGATGGCGTCGTGTCTCGATCTCACATTCATGCCGCCACCCTAGCACAAATGGTGACAGGAATTGGCACTATTTTCTCCTAAGCCAAACCGGCAACGCGAAAAAAGGAGAGTGCGACATGAAACGGACGGCTGTGAACCCCTGGGACTGGTCCGTGAAGCTCGGCTACAATCAGGCCGAACTGATCGAGGGTGCTGCGCGGCAGGTGATCTGCGCCGGGCAGACCGCGGTCGACGGCAATGGCGCCCCGCAACATCCCGGCGACATGCGGGCGCAGATCAGCCTCGCGCTCGACAATCTCGAAGCGGTGCTGAAGGCCGCGGGCATGGGGCTCGGCAACGTGATCAGACTGGGCGTCTATGCCACGGATGTGGATGAGGCGCTGAAAAATTTCGATCTTCTGGGCAAGCGTTTCGGCCCCCACCAGGTGGCCCCGCCGATGACGCTTGTCGGTGTCACCCGCCTGGCAATCCCCGGACTGCTCTTCGAGATCGAAGCGACCGCCGCGGCCTGAGTACGGGCATTGCGGTCATTGCATCGAAACCTCTCAATGGCCGCAGTTCCACATTGCAGGCACTGATGGAATTGGCTACCGAAACCCAACCCATGATGGATCCGTTCCGCCATGAGCTCAGTATCCGGAACTGGCGAGGGTGAGCCACATCCCGCTTTTGCCAGCATCGTGCTGCCGCCGCTCGTGGCCTTACTGCAGCCGCTTGAGCCAGCGCAGCTTGGTCTTGGTGAAGGGCGGGTAGCGCAGCGGCACGTCAAAATGTTCGCTCTTGGTCAGCACGGCGCGGGCATGGCTGAAAGTGTCAAACGAGGCGCGGCCGTGATAGGCACCCATGCCGCTTGCGCCGACGCCGCCGAAGGGGAGATCGGGGACGGCCAGATGCATCACCACATCATTGATGCAGGCGCCGCCGGAGCTGGTCCGGGCGATCACCGCGTTCTGGATGTCGCGCGATCGGGCAAAGACATAAAGCGCCAGCGGCTTCGGCCGGGCGGTGATGAAGCCGATGGCGTCGTCGAGGCTCTTGTAGGTCATCACCGGCAGCACCGGGCCAAAAATTTCCTCGCGCATCACCTCTGCTTCGGGCGCAACCCCGGTCAGCACGGTGGGGGCGATGTATTTCGCCGCGCGGTCGGTCTCGCCGCCGATGGCGACATCGCCGCCCGAAATCAGCCCCTGGACGCGGTCGAAATGGCGCTCGTTGATCAGCCGCGAATAGTCGGGGCTCTGCTTCGGATCGGCGCCGAAGAAGGATGTGATGGCCTTTCGCATCTGCCCGACAAAGGCGTCAGCCACGGTCTCGTCGATCATCACATAGTCGGGCGCGATGCAGGTCTGCCCGGCATTGAGGAACTTGCCCCAGGCGACCCGCCTTGCTGCCAGTTCGAGGTCGCTGTCGGCTGTGATGATGCAGGGGCTCTTGCCGCCCAGTTCCAGCGTCACCGGGGTCAGGTGCCTGGCAGCCGCACTCATGACGATGCGGCCGATGCCCTCGCTGCCGGTGAAGAAGATGTGGTCGAAGCGCTGCTCGAGCAGCTCCGTCGAGATCTCCGGCCCGCCCTCGAACACCGCAAAGGCATCGCTCTCGAGATAGGCCGAGATCAGCCGCGCCAGCAGCGCGGAGGTGTTGGCCGAGACTTCCGAAGGCTTCAAAACGGCGCAATTACCCGCGGCGATGGCCCCGATCAGCGGCGTCAGCGTCAGGTTGAACGGATAGTTCCACGGCGCCATGATCAGCACCACGCCGAGCGGTTCATGCACGATCCTGCTGTGCCCCGGCTGGTTGGAGAGCGGGGTGGAAACCCTTGTCGGCCGCATCCAGCTCCTGAGCTTGGACAGCGTGTGCACGATTTCCGAAAGCACCGTGCCCACTTCCGTCATCCGGGCCTCAAAGCAGGACTTGCCGAGATCGGCATTGAGCGCCTCGTTGATCGCAGCCTCGTTTTCCTCGATCATGGTCATCAGCTGGTAGAGCTGTTGCCGCCGCCATTTTGCCGGACGGGTCCTGCCGCCGTCGAAGCTGGCGCGTAGGGCGGCGATGCGGTCTGGTGTCTGCGTCATGGGGTGTCCCCGTTCTGGCTGAACTGTTCTGCCTGGCTGGCTCTGGCTGAATGGCTCTGGCTGGCGTGTTCTGGCGGATTTGTGTTCGATTGCTGTCCCCCAATGTAGGAAGGCAAGGTGCTGATGTCCAAGTTCGAAAAGCCGCAGACAGGTCCAATCCCGGCGGGTGAGGGCGGCCGGGCCGGGCAGGCCGCCGCAGGCGCAAGGGTTGCGCATCCGGGTGCTGACGAGCTTGTCGGCTATTTCGGCTACGGGTCTCTGGTCAACCGCGCCACCCTGACCCACGGCCATGTCGCCGCCCACCCGGCGCGGCTGAAGGGCTGGCGGCGGACCTGGCGGCCGCGGCCGGACATGGGGGCTGTCACGGGGGAACACGGGCCGGGAGCAGGGGCCGGATTGCCGCAAGAGCTGGCGCCGTCGCTTCTGACCGCCCACCGCGCCGCGGGGGCTGCGATCGACGGGCTGCTGGTGATCGATTTCGCGGTCAACCTTCCCGGCATCGACGCCCGCGAATTCCGCTATCACCGGCGCGACATCAGGCTTGCCGATCTGGAGTTCGACGCGTCCGGCGCCGATTCCGGGCAGTGGCCTGGGCATGGGCTTGGCGACGGCATCCGCCTGCATGTCTACGAGGCGCGGACCGAGCATCCCGTCAGCGAGGGGCCGGCGCCGATCCTCAGATCCTATCTCGATGCGGTGCTGCAGGGGTTTTTGCGCGAATTCGGGCCTGAGAGCGTGCACCGCTTTATCGCCGAAACCGACGCCTTCCACACCCCGATCCACGAGGACCGGGCCGCGCCGCTCTACCCGCGTGCGGTCCGCCTGTCGCCGGCCGAGATCGAACTGTTTGATGCAGCCCTTGCGGCGCGCGCGCCGGATTGAGATCGCGCAAGCCCGGTTGATTCGATTTGCCGGGTTTGCACTTGGCCAATCTATCGCTATAAGCCCGGTAAAATAAGCGATCTGCGGGGCTCAGCCCCGCGAACAGCCGGGCGTCAGCCCGATCAACCCGCGGGCGCATTGCCCCGTAAAACTTCCGGGCATGAGCCCGGTCAACACGGTGAACGACATGGCACAGAACTGGACCCCATCAAGCTGGCGCAACAAACCGATCCAGCAGGTCCCGGATTATCCGGACGCGGACGCGCTCAAGGCGACGGAAGCACGGCTGGCCAAGTTTCCGCCGCTGGTTTTTGCGGGTGAGGCCCGCCGGCTGACCGCGTCGCTTGCCGAGGTCGCCGAGGGCAGGGGCTTTCTGCTTCAGGGCGGCGACTGCGCCGAAAGTTTCGCCGAGCACGAGGCCGACAACATCCGCGATTTCTTCCGCGTCTTTCTGCAGATGGCCGTCGTTCTGACCTTCGGCGCGCAGCAGCCGGTGGTCAAGATCGGCCGCATCGCCGGCCAGTTCGCCAAGCCGCGCTCGTCCAATGTCGAAAAGAAGGACGGCACCGAGCTTCCGAGCTACCGCGGCGACATCATCAACGGCATCGAGTTCAACGAGAAGTCGCGCGTGCCCGATCCCGAGCGACAGATCATGGCTTACCGGCAGTCTGCGGCGACGCTCAACCTGCTGCGTGCCTTTGCCCAGGGCGGTTACGCCAATCTCGACAATGTGCACAAGTGGATGCTCGGTTTCGTCAAGGACAGCCCCCAGGCCGAGCGCTACCGGGCGCTGGCCGACCGGATCTCCGAGACCATGGATTTCATGAAGGCGATCGGCATCAATGCCGACAATCACGCCAATCTGCGCGAGACCGATTTCTTCACCAGCCACGAAGCCCTGCTGCTTGGCTATGAAGAAGCCATGACCCGCACCGATTCGACGTCGGGCGATTACTACGCCACCTCTGGCCACATGATCTGGATCGGCGACCGGACGCGCCAGACCGACCATGCGCATATCGAGTATGCCCGTGGCATCAAGAACCCGATTGGCCTGAAATGCGGCCCTTCGCTCGATCCCGACGAGCTGCTGACGCTGATCGACATGCTCAACCCGGCCAATGAGGCCGGACGGCTGACGCTCATCGCCCGCTTCGGCCACGACAAGGTGGCCGATCACCTGCCGAAGCTGATCCGCGCCGTCGAGCGCGAGGGCCGCAAGGTGGTGTGGTCGTGCGACCCGATGCACGGCAACACGATCACGCTCAACAACTACAAGACCCGTCCGTTCGAGCGGATCCTGTCGGAAGTGGATTCGTTCTTCCAGATCCACCGCGCCGAAGGCACCCATCCCGGCGGCATCCATATCGAGATGACCGGCAAGAACGTCACCGAATGCACCGGCGGCGCCCGGGCGCTCTCGGGCGAGGACCTGCAGGACCGCTACCACACCCATTGCGACCCGCGCCTCAACGCCGACCAGGCGCTGGAACTCGCTTTCCTCGTCGCCGAACGCATGAAGGGCGGCCGCGACGAAGAAAAGCAGGTTGTGAACGGCTGATAGCCGTCCGACTACAACGGACTGACTTGATTACGAGAACGCCGGGGGAAGCCCCGGCGTTTTTGGTCTTGGGGCTGGAGCAGGGTACAATCCCAAGCCTCCCCTAAGGGGAGGTTGGCTGTCCCGTTTCTGCACCGGGATCTTAGTGCCAAATCCCCACCGCCGTCATACCGGACCTGATCCAGACAAGCGAAGCGACGTCGCAGCCTCCGGTTTCCAGCCACCGCGCGTCTGCGCGGTGAATGACTTTTCATATCTTGGACAATATGGTCTTCCGTCTCGCAGACGCTCGCCCGCTGGATGCCGGATCGGGGTCCGGCATGACGGAGCGCTACGGAACACTGCACTCTCGTCTCGTCATCCTCGAGCCCCTCGTCTCGTCATCCTCGGGCCTATCGTTCGTCATCCTCGGGCCCCGACCCGAGGATCCATTCCGCAATTTCTACCCAGACGCCGGGTGCGGCCGGATCACGGTCTGGACCATCGGCTCGGTGGCCCGGGAATGATGACGGTAAGGTCCGGCATGGCGATGCAATGTCGCAAACGTCAGTAGAAAGGCAGGACGCGTCCGTGCTTTGATCATCTCCAACCAGAGTCGCACCCCTCGGAGTCCGCCATGTCAGACACCCAGATCCGCACCGGCCACTGCAATTGCGGCGCTGTGCGGTTCCGCACCACCGGCCCGCTTCGCGAAGTGGTCGCCTGTCATTGTTCGCAGTGCCGGCGTCAGTCCGGGCTCTATTTCGCCGCCACCAATGTGGCTGACGAGAACATAGAGATCGAGGGCGGGGAGAACATAACTTGGTATCAGGCTTCCGAATTCGCCAAGCGCGGATTCTGCAGAACCTGCGGCTCGGCGCTGTTCTGGAAGCACCAGGATGATGCGCATATCTCGGTTCTGGCGGGTGCCTTTGATGCGCCGAGCGGTCTGACAATAACCAAGCACATCTTCTGCGCCGACAAGGGCGATTTCTACGAGATCACCGATGGCCTGCCGCAATATGAGAAGGGCTCTGAGGGATTGCTGGTGGCGGAGGATTGATGTGGGATACCGCGCCGCTACTTCGCACACTCTCGCCGTCGTCATCCTAGGGCTCCGACCCTAGGATCCATTCCGTTATCTCTCCAAACAGATAGAAGTTTTGAAGCTTCACTGAGTAGATCCTCGGCTCGGCGGCCGAGGATGACGAAAACGGCGCCAATCTCAAAAAAAGATCCCGCAATCTTTTCCCCACCCGCCAACCCCCATGTCATCATCATCGCACTCCCGCTGCCGGATGGTTCGCGAACGGTTTCGACCAGGCGGGGGGAAGGCCTTTCGGGACTTGCCGTAACGTGCGGCAAGGCTTGAAAGGAGGCGGAGGCCATCTTGGTTCCGCTGGCGGGCGGGTCTCTTGCGAGACGCGTGCAAAGCCAGCCACCGGGCCGGGTTCTGGTCCGCACCAGCCGATAGGCAGGGTGTGGAGCAATGGGCCGGTCCGGGCCTGTGGCGGACATGAAGCGCGTGAAACGCGTCAGGGTCCGTGCCGGTACCTCGAGACCCATTCCCGCGGTCAGTCCAGATCGCGGCCGGAGCAATCCGGGCGGGGTAACACCCCGGGGGTGCAAGGCGCCGTCTGTCGGATGCGGACATCATCCGGCGATAGTCGGGCCGCGCGCGAGCCGCGCCACCTATTCTTCATTCTCCAGAGGCAAAGCCCGCGTGCGGCCCTCCGGACTGAAGACAGACTTTACCCCGGTGGATACCGTCCATGCGGGTTGTTCGGCGCGCCCTGAAGGGCCGCCTGCATGATTTCTGTTCACCATATCGGAACGCAGAGTGGCCATCTTCTGGTCTTCTGTGAACGACTGCGACGGCCTATGTTGGGCGCAAGGAGACAGATCATGACCCAGTCCGAAAGTTCAGCCGAACCCATTCCACCGTTCCCCGCCCTGTTCATTTCGCACGGGTCGCCGGACACCGTGATCGCTGACACGCAGGCTGCCGCCTGGCTCAAGCAGATGGCGGAGGATCTGCCGCGTCCGCGCGCCATTGTTGTGGCCAGCGCGCATTTCGAAGTCTCGGGCGGGGTGGTGGTTTCGGCTGATCCGAAACCGGAAACGATACATGATTTCGGCGGCTTCGCGCCTGAACTTTATGCCATGCAGTATCCGGCGCCGGGCGAGCCCGAACTGGCGGGGCGGATTGCGGGCGATCTGCGAGAGGCAGGCTTTGCCGCCAGTGCCGCGGACAAGCGCGGTTTCGATCACGGCGTCTGGGTGCCGCTGAAGCTCGCCTATCCCGATGCCGACGTTCCTGTTGTCTCGGTGTCGGTGGACCCGAACGAGGGGCCGGAACATCATTTCCGGCTCGGGCAGGCGCTTTCGGAGCTGGGCGCGGAAGGTGTGCTCGTCATCGGTTCCGGCTCGTTTACCCACAATCTCGGCGAAGCCTTCAAGCTGTTGCGCAGGGGCACACGGCTGGCCGAGGTGCCTCACTGGGTCGAGAGCTTCACCAACTGGATGAACGAGCGGCTGACGGCCAGCGATGTCGATGCCCTCATCGATTACCGCAGTGCGGCGCCCTATGCGGTGGAAAATCATCCGACCGACGAGCACCTGCTGCCGCTCTATGTGGCAATGGGCGCTGCCGGAAGGCACGGCACGGCGCGGCTGGTCCATGACAGCGCCGAGTTCGGCGTGCTGGCGATGACCATGTGGCGGTTCGACCCGCCACCGGCCACAGCGGCGGCTTGAGCCGCTGGTCCGACGCAGCAAGTGCGCGCATTCTCCGGCACTGTTCCGGCAATGACGGAATCGGTGATTTGCAAGTCCGGCAAGTTGCGCTAACACGGCTGACATGACCCAGAACCAAGACAATTTGACCACCATCCGCATCGCCGTCGGCCAGCTCAATCCGACTGTTGGCGATATTGCCGGCAATCTCGCGAAGGCGCGTCAGGCGCGCGAGGATGCTGCCCGGCACGGCGCCGACGTGGTGTTGCTGACCGAGCTGTTCATCGCCGGCTATCCGCCGGAAGATCTGGTGCTCAAGCCGGCCTTTCTCAAAAACTGCCTCAGGGCGATCGAAACCCTGGCTGCCGAAACCGATGACGGTGGCCCGGCCGTCGTGATCGGTTACCCGCGATTTGAAGGCGACAGGCGCTACAACTCGGTTGCGGTGCTTGACGGCGGCAAGATTGTCACTTCGCGGGACAAGGTAGATCTGCCCAATTACGGCGAGTTCGACGAGAAACGGGTGTTTCACGTCGGCGAAATGCCGGGCCCGGTGTCAATCCGTGGCGTGCGTTTCGGTATTCCGGTTTGCGAGGACATCTGGGGCGATCTCGGCGTCTGCGAAACACTGAGTGAGAGCGGGGCGGAAATTCTCATCGTGCCCAATGGTTCACCCTATTATCGAGGCAAGGTCGATATCCGTCACCAAGTGGTGCTGCGCCAGGTGATCGAGAGCGGTTTGCCGATGATCTACGCCAACCAGGTCGGCGGCCAGGACGAGCTGGTCTTCGATGGCGCCAGTTTCGGCATGAATGCCGACAAGAGCCTGGCCTTCCAGATGAGCCAGTTCGAGGAAACCGTCTCCATCGTCACCTACAGGCGCCAGGATGACGGCACATGGGCCTGCGCCAATGGCCCGATGTCGGTGATCCCGGACCGGGAAGAGGCGGATTACCGCGCCTGCATGCTCGGCCTCAGGGACTACGTCAACAAGAACGGCTTCCGCAACGTGGTTCTGGGGCTGTCGGGCGGCATCGATTCGGCGATCTGCGCGGCACTCGCCGTCGATGCGCTGGGTGAAGAGCGGGTGCGCACCGTAATGCTGCCCTACCGCTATACGTCAGAAAGCTCGTTTACCGATGCGGAAGCCTGCGCCCGTGCGCTTGGCTGCCGCTACGACACGGTGGCGATCGAGGAGCCGGTGCAGGGCTTTCTCGAGGCGCTCGGCGACATGTTCGAGGGCACCGATGAAGGCGTGACCGAGGAAAACCTGCAGAGCCGGGCGCGCGGCGTCATCCTGATGGCGATTTCCAACAAGTTCGGCTCGATGGTGGTAACCACCGGAAACAAGAGCGAGATGTCGGTCGGCTACGCCACGCTTTACGGTGACATGAACGGTGGCTTCAACCCGATCAAGGATCTCTACAAGATGCAGGTCTATGCGCTGTCGCGCTGGCGCAACAGCCATGTGCCACCCGGGGCACTCGGGCCTTCGGGCGAAGTGATCCCGGTCAACATCATCGACAAGGCGCCGTCGGCCGAACTCCGGCCGGACCAGACCGACCAGGATTCGCTGCCGCCTTACCCGGTGCTCGACGACATTCTCGAATGCCTGGTCGAGAACGAGATGGGTGTAGAGGAGATCGTCGCGCGCGGACATGACGTCGCCATCGTGCACCGCATCGAGCACCTGCTCTACATCGCCGAATACAAGCGCCGCCAGTCGGCGCCGGGGGTGAAGATCACCCGCAAGAATTTCGGCCGTGACCGGCGTTATCCGATCACGAACAGGTTTCGGGACCGGGGATGATCCTTTCCTTCCTGCGTGACAATGCCCGCTGGGTTGCCGGCGGGTTTCTGCTGACGTTCTTCTCGTCGTTCGGGCAGACCTATTTCATCTCGCTGTCGGCGGGCGACATCCGCGACGAATACGGGTTGAGCCATGGCGGTTTCGGCACGCTCTACATGCTGGCGACGCTGGCGAGTGCTGCAACGCTGCCGCAGATCGGCAAGATCGTCGACCGGATCTCGGTCGCCTCGACGGTGCTGCTGGCGGCCCCCATCCTCGCCATTGCCTGCCTGCTGATGGCCTGGTCGCACTCGCTGCTGCTGCTGGTGCTGTCGGTCTATCTGCTCAGGCTGTTCGGGCAGGGCATGTTCACCCATATCGCCATGACCGCTATGGGGCGCTGGTTTGCGGCCCAGCGGGGCCGGGCGATTTCGCTGACCGCCATCGGCGTCAATTTCGGCGAGGCCCTGTTTCCGATCAGCTTTGTCGGGGTGGCGGCCCTTGTCGGATGGCGCGGCTCCTGGCTGGTTGCCGCCGGAGTGCTGCTGCTCATTGCGCTGCCTGCGATCTACGGGCTGTTGAAAAAGGAGCGGACGCCGCAATCGGTGGTGCAGGATCCGAACCGGCCGGCAGCGCGGGACTGGACCCGGGCCGAGGTGATCCGCGATCCGCTGTTCTGGGCCGCATTGACCGGCGTGATGGCGCCGGCCTTCATCGGCACGACGATCTTCTTCCATCAGGTCTATCTGTCGGAACTGCGCGGCTGGCCACCAAGCGTGTTTGCAGCCTCGTTCGCCATCATGTCGTCAATGACCATCCTGTTCGCGCTCGTGGCCGGGCAGCTGGTCGACCGGTTCACGGCCACACGGCTGCTGCCGGTGTTCCTGGTGCCGTTGTCGCTGTCCTGTTTCGTGCTGGCCGCCACCGAGGCGCCCTGGGGCGCCTATCTGTTCATGGCCTTCATGGGGATATCCTACGGGTTTTCGTCGACGCTGTTCGGTGCGCTCTGGCCGGAACTCTATGGCACCAGGCATCTCGGCGGCATCCGGTCGCTGATCGTGGCCTTCATGGTTTTCGGCACCGCGATGGGTCCGGGCGTAACCGGTGCACTGATCGATGCGGGCGTGCCCTATACCGGGCAGATCATGGCGATGGGGCTTTACTGTGTGCTGATCAGCCTGGTGCTGATCCAGGTCAGCCGCAGGGCGCTCAAGCGCCAGGCTGTTGGCTAAGGGGCCTGTCCGGCTCCGCGGCGACGACATCCAATCGGATGCGCGAAGGTCGCTGCAGGGCGTTGAAATGATGCATGTCCTTTACCGTTCAAATGAAACCATTCGAACGATAACATGCCTTAGCGGATCAGCGAAAGGGTGCCGGATTTGAGATCGAGACGGTCCGACTGGTCGGGCAGGAATGCCGGTCCGACAATCCTCACATTGCGGTGTTTCTGGGTCAGCGAACGTTCGGCGGTCGAGGCGGAGAGCACGGCGGAGATGTCTTCCGGGGTCAGTTGCGCCTCACTGTTGAGAACCGATTCCGGATCTTCGCCTGGATCCGGCCGGTTGAAGGGCCGAACCCAGGTTGTCACCGCCTCGTCGCCGCTGGAAGTGCCGTTGAGGATCGCCTCGCGGCGCTGCATTTCGGTGTAGAAGGCGCGCATGTTGCAGCCGCAGGCCTGGCTCATTGGTGCACGGGCATTGCGGTAGGCAAAAGCGTAGGGCATTTCGGTGTAGGATTCCCGGCTGCGGGCCGAGATCATGTCCGCGCTCTCCTGACCCAGCGCGTGGTGAAAAAACAGGGCGGTCTGGGTTCCAGGGCACATCATCTGGCAGGTGCGCTCGTCGCGGCCAAAATCCGAGGGGGCGGCTGCGGAGGAGACCGGAAAGAAGAAGCCGTCACAGGTGCGCACGCACAGGGTCCGGTAGTTGCCGCCCCGTGCTGCTCTCGGCTCGACGACGATGCGAACTCCGGTCTGGCGCGCCAGCGTGTCGCTGCGACCTGTGCTGCTGCCGTCTCCGAGCACGGCGACGACGCCGGAGTTCCTGCGCGATTTTGCCTTCAGTGCGGCCAACTTCCCCTTCGAGGCGGCAGCCTGGACGGAAGAGCGCTGGCCGCTGCAATCATTGGCATCGAGTGCAGCCTGGATGCGCCTTATCGCGGTCTTGTCGGCGCGGCTGGCATAGGCATCGCGCTTGCGCTCGAGAGCGCCGAGATTGGCGCGCATCTTGGTGCGCGCTGCGTTGAGCTTGGTGCAGATTTTCGCATTCTGGCTGCCGACCTCGACGAAGCTGCCGGATGGGCAGTGAAAACGGGTCAGGTCGGCTTCGACCTGGTCGATCTGCTCGGCCTGTTCGTCGGCGGCCCTGGCAAAGCGCTGGTACTTGGCCGAGACGCCACTGCCTGCGGAGGCGTTTTCAAGCTGGGTCTGGAGCCGCGCACAGACCGCAGAGGCGTCTGCCGCGCCGGTTCCGGCGAGAACCAGTGCGAGAACGGCCAGGGAACTGCGAAAGCTAACGCGACGCATGATCAACTCCAACACTAATGCAAAACACGCTCGGCTGTCCCAGACATAGCCGAGAGACCCTAACAGTTTTATACTAGCGCCTGATCGGGCCTGCTCCAATCACAACCGGCCGTTTACCTTAACCGGGCGGGGTGCCGGGCTTCCGGCGACATCCGGTCAATCGCCGGACGAGGCTTCAACCACGGCCAACGTCGCCATGTTGACCACACCGCGCGACGTCACCGAAGGCGACAGGATATGTGCGGGCAGGGCGGTTCCAAGCAGGATGGGACCCACATGCAGCGCCTCGGTCATGGTCTTGACGACGCCCAGCGCAATGTTGGCGGCATCGAGGTCGGGGAAGACCAGCAGATTGGCCTCGCCGGACAGCGTGCTGTCGGGCATTACCCGGCGGCGCAGCACCTCGGAGATTGCGGAATCGCCGTGCATCTCGCCATCGACCTCGAGGCCCGGTTCCTGCGAGCGGATGATCTTGAGCGCCTTGCGCATCTTGTCGGCGCTGTCGGAATCGCGTGATCCGAAGTTGGAGTGCGAAAGCAGGGCCGCCTTCGGGTTGATGCCGAAGCGGCGGATTTCCTGGGCGGCCATGATGGTGGTCTCGGCGATTTCCTCGGCACAGGGATCGAACGAGACATAGGTATCTGTAAAGAAGGTGGCGCCGCGCTGCGAGATCAAAAGGCTGAGCGCGGAGAAATCGATCACCCCTTCGCGCTTGCCGATGATCTGCGAGACATCGCGCAGGTGCTTGGTATAGCGGCCTTCAAGACCGCAGATGAGCGCGTCGGCCTCTCCGCGCCTGACCGCCAGCGAACCAATCACCGTCGAATTGGTGCGCACGATCGTGCGCGCCGCCTCGGGAATCACCCCCTTGCGGCCGACAATCGAGAAATACTCATCGACGTAGTCGCGGAAGCGCGGGTCGTCTTCGGGGTTGATCACCGTGAAATCGGTGCCGGGCCGGATCCTGAGGCCAAACCGCTGCAGGCGGCTCTCGATGATGCCGGGACGGCCGATCAGCATCGGCTCCGCAGTGCCTTCCTCGAGCAGCACCTGGGCAGCGCGCAGAACCCGTTCGTCCTCGCCTTCGGCAAAGATCACCCGCTTCCTGACCGCGGTCTTGGCGGCGGTAAACAGCGGTTTCATGATCAGGCCGGAGCGGAAGACGAAACGGTTGAGCTGATCGACATAGGCGTCCATGTCGGCGATCGGGCGCCGGGCGACGCCGGACTCGGCGGCGGCTTTCGCCACCGCCGGCGCGATGCGGAGAATGAGGCGCTGATCGAATGGCGAGGGTATCAGGTATTCCGGACCAAAAACCGGAGTTTCGCCGGAATAGGCGCGGGCGGCGATGTCGGACGGCTCTTCCTTGGCAAGTGCTGCGATGGCGCGCACCGCGGCCATCTTCATTTCCTCGTTGATGGTGCGGGCGCCGCAATCGAGCGCCCCGCGGAAGATGTAGGGGAAACACAGGACATTGTTCACCTGGTTGGGAAAATCCGAGCGACCGGTACAGATCATCGCGTCGGGCCGCGCCGCGCGGGCCTCGTCGGGCATGATTTCCGGCGACGGGTTGGCCAGCGCCATGACCAGCGGGTTTTCCGCCATGCTGGTGAGCATTTCGGGTTTCAGCACCCCAGCGGCGGAGAGCCCCAGGAACACGTCGGCGCCGCCGATGGAATCGGCCAGAACCCGGTTGTCGGATTTTTGTGCATAGACCGATTTCCACTGGTCCATCATCACTTCGCGGCCCTCGTAGACGAGGCCGTCGATGTCGTGGACCCAGATATTTTCCCGCCGGGCGCCAAGCGCGACCAGAAGGTTGAGACAGGCCAGTGCCGCAGCGCCCGCCCCGGAGGTGACGATCTTGGCGTCCTCGATCTTCTTGCCGGCAAGTTCGAGGCCATTGAGAATACAGGCAGCGACGATGATAGCGGTGCCGTGCTGGTCGTCATGGAAGACCGGGATGTCCATGATTTCGCGCAGTTGCTGTTCGACCTCGAAACACTCGGGCGACTTGATGTCTTCGAGATTGATGCCGCCGAAGGTCGGCTCCAGCGCCGAGACGACGGTGACCATGCGGCCGACGTCGGGGGCGTCGATCTCGATGTCGAAGACGTCAATGCCGGCAAATTTCTTGAACAGGACGGCCTTGCCTTCCATCACCGGCTTGGAGGCGAGCGGGCCGATATTGCCAAGCCCGAGCACCGCGGTGCCGTTGGAAACGACGGCGACCAGGTTCGAGCGCGCCGTGTAGGCAGCGGCGGCATCGGGATTGTCCCTGATCGCCAGGCAGGGGGCTGCGACGCCGGGTGAATAGGCAAGCGCCAGGTCGCGCTGGTTGCCCAGCGGCTTGGTGGCCTGGATCTCGAGTTTTCCCGGTCGCGGATAACGATGATAGAACAGGGCGTTTTCGTCGAGCTCACCACTGGAAGGTTTCGGGTCGACGGAGCGCTTGTTGTCTGTTGATGTCATCTGCGGCACTTCTTTGTTGACGGTTATCGGGGAATTGCGACACGGGCGATGGCTGAGGCGTCAACAGCGAATACGCAACGGAAGGGGCGCCGAAAACGCACATTGCCGGTGAGGTGCGTGTGGTTCCAGTCAGAATTCATACCGTGACCCCCTCTGCGAACCGTTTTGACGGCCAGAATCCGTTCTAGAACCCTTCGGGGGCAAATGGAACCTGTTTGATGCTCCATTGCGGGGCAGAAGTGTTCCCGGCGCGGGGCTGGCCTAGCCCCAGAGATCGGGCGAGGGCGGGGAGACCAGCGAGCCGGAATAGCTGAGGCTCGGGGACCGGTCCTTTGCCATCAGGAGCGGCCCGTCGAGATCGACCCAGTCGGCATCCTGTGCCAGCAGCACTGCCGGGGCCATGGCGAGCGATGAGCCGACCATGCAGCCAACCATCACGCCAAAGCCCAGTTCGCGGGCCCGGTCGCGCATCAACAGAGCCTCGGTCAGGCCGCCGGTCTTGTCGAGCTTGATGTTGATTGCATCATACCGGTCGGACAGAGACTGCAGATCGGCGAGTGTGTGGACGCTTTCATCGGCGCAGATCGGCACCGGATGCGGAATGTGGGCGAGGATTTCGTCCTTGCCGGCGGGCAGGGGCTGCTCGATCAGGCCGATATGCAATTCGGCTGCGAGCAGCAGGTGTTCGCGAATGTTGCTTTCATCCCAGCCTTCATTTGCGTCGAGTATGATCTCTGCATCGCGTGCGGCACTGGCCACCGCATGCATGCGTGCCCGGTCATCGGAGGTGCCGACCTTGACCTTGAGCAATTTCTGCGACGAGTGGGCGCGGGCCTCGCTGGCCATCTCGGCGGGCTCGCCGAGCGAAATGGTGACGGCGGTGGGAACCGGGCGCGGCAGGATGTGGCAGGCGGTGGTAGCGACCCGGGTGCCGCTCAGCTTGGCTTCAAGGTCCCACAGCGCGCAATCGATGGCGTTGCGGGCGGCGCCCGGCTTCATGGCGCTTTGCAGGTCCTGTCTCGTCATGCCTTCCGATATTGGCCCGGCAAGAGCTTCGATCGCCTCGAGCACGCCTTCGACGGTTTCGCCGTAACGCTTGTACGGGACGCATTCGCCCCATCCGCTGACGCCATTGTCGGTGATGGTGCAGGTGACAACATCGGCCGCGGTCTTGGCGCCGCGGGAAATGTTGAAGGCGCGCTTGAGCGGGAAACTGTCGATCTTGACGCTGAGGTGTCGAGGCATTGCAACGGTCCTAAAAAAAGGGTCGATAGTCGGGCATCTGCGGCCCTATTCCTGCCGCTGCGCGGTGACAGTTCAGGAACGAGCCTATATGTGTGAGGCATGTTGACCAAACAGCAAAAAGATACAAGGGGCGAAGCCCAATTGGGTGAGGAGACCCGCCAGCCGGCGTGGTTTGAGCATCATGTCTCAGCTGACGCTGAGCGGCTTGTGCTGGGCGGTGATTGGCGGCATGCGGCGATTTCGGGTGTCTGCGGGGAATTGCTCGAAATCCAGAAAAACCTGACCGGCAAGCAGCTGGAAATCGATCTCTCCGAGCTTGGGCATTTCGATACCGCCGGGGCCTGGCTGGTGCGCAAGACAATGCTTGCGGCCAGCGCGCAAGGGGCAGCGGTGGAACTGCTCGCAGCCTCGGACCAGGCCCGGGAACTGATCGACGCTCTGCCCGATCCGGCGGAACAGACGACGGACAAGCAGACTTCGAGAATTCCGCTGTTCGAGCGCCTGTTCGCACCGACCGGCAAGGCGATGTACGAGCTTTTCGACGATTTCATCGCTTCGCTTTACATCCTCGGCTCCGCGGTTCGCGGCGCGCAGCTCAAGCTGAACCGCTCGGCGGGCATTTCTCCGGCAGCGATTGTTACCCAGATCGACCATATGGGCGTTCGCGCGGTGCCGATCATCACGCTGATGAGCTTCCTGATCGGCGCCATCATTGCGCAGCAGGGTGCCTTTCAGCTCAGATATTTCGGGGCGGAAGTGTTCGTCGTCGATCTCGTCGGCATCCTGCAATTGCGCGAAATCGGGGTGTTGCTGACCGCAATCATGATCGCCGGCCGTTCCGGCAGCGCCATCACCGCCGAAATCGGTTCGATGAAGATGCGCGAGGAGATCGACGCGCTCAAGGTGATGGGGCTCAATCCGGTCGGCGTTCTGGTGTTTCCGCGCCTGGTGGCCCTGACCGTGGTGCTGCCGCTGCTGACGGTGGTTGCGAATTTCGCGGCCCTGGCCGGCGCTGCCGCTGTGTCCTGGAGCTATTCCGGGATTACGCCGGACGTGTTTGTTACCAGGCTGCGCGAAGCGATCGACCTGTCGACCGTGATCTCGGGCATGATCAAGGCGCCGTTCATGGCGCTGATCATCGGCATTGTCGCCTCGGTCGAGGGCATGAAGGTCGGCGGCAGTGCCGAGTCACTGGGACGGCGCGTGACCTCATCGGTGGTGAAATCCATATTCGTGGTGATCCTGGTGGATGGCCTGTTCGCGATGTTCTACGCCGCCATCGATTTTTGAGGCAGACCTGATGATCCCAACCAGACAGACCGAAAACGGCAAGCGCGAAGTGATCCTGTCCGCCCATGACATCACGGTCGCATTCGGCAACAATGTCGTGCTCGACAATCTCGATCTGGATGTCTATCGGGGCGAGATCCTGGGTTTCGTCGGCGGCTCGGGGACCGGCAAATCGGTGCTGATGCGCTCGATCCTGCGGCTGATCCCACGGCAACACGGCACGATCCGCATTCTTGGCGAAGACTATGACCAGGTCGACGAGGCCAAACGCATCGAACTCGACATGCGGCTCGGGGTGTTGTTCCAGCATGGCGCACTGTTTTCGGCGCTGACGGTGCGCGAGAACATCCAGGTGCCAATGCGTGAGTATCTGGACCTGCCGCGATCGCTGATGGACGAATTGGCGGAACTCAAGGTGGCGATGGTCGGGCTGGCGCCCGATGCGGTGGACAAATATCCCTCGGAACTGTCAGGCGGGATGATCAAGCGGGCGGCGCTGGCGCGGGCACTGGCGCTCGATCCGGACCTGGTTTTTCTGGACGAACCGACATCGGGGCTTGATCCGATCGGTGCGGCAGAGTTCGATGATCTGATCGCGCAGCTGCGCGATACGCTGGGGCTTACGGTCTACATGGTGACCCACGATCTCGACAGCCTGTTTTCCGTCTGCGACCGGGTTGCGGTGCTGGGGCAGAAGCGGGTGTTGGTGGAAGGGACAATCGAAGACATGCTTGAGTTTGACGATCCGTGGGTGCAGTCCTACTTCAAGGGCAAGCGGGCACGGATGATCCCAGACCGGGATTCAGAACAGGCAGCCAAGACACATTATGTTAGCGGCACGCGGTTCCCAAGCGGCCAGAAAAGCGAAACGATCTGATGGAAACGCGGGCCAACTACGCCATAGTCGGTTTTTTCACCCTTGTGGTGATGTTCTCGGCCTTCGGCTTTGTTTACTGGATGGCGCAGTACGGCAATTCGGGCGAGACGGCGCCACTCATCGTGCGCATTCCCGGGTCTGCCAACGGACTGTCCAACGGCTCGCCGGTGCGCTTCAACGGCATTCCCTACGGCGTGATCCGGCGGATCAGCATCGATCCGGACAGCCCCGACTTCGTCATCGCCGAAACCACCGTGCAAGCGGATGCGCCGATCTACACCGACACAAGGGCAGCGCTTGAAATCCAGGGCTTGACCGGATCGGCCTATATCGAATTGCAGGGCGGTTCGCCGAGCAATCCGAACGTGCTGACGCGGGCGCGCGAGCTCAACGAGGTTGCGGTCATCGAGGCTGACCCATCCGGGGTGACCAACCTCCTGGCAACAGCGGACGACATTCTCACCCGTGCCAACCGGGTGATCGGTGAGGTCGAGGGTTTCGTCAGGGATGCGCGGTCGCCGTTGACCGAAACCCTGAAGAACACGGAAGTGTTTACCGCCGCCTTGCGCGACAACGCCGATGGAATCGACGGCTTCCTCAAGAGCGTGGGCAATCTGGCCGAGACGGTCAAATCGCTGTCGGGCCGCATCGATACGGCACTGGCCTCGGCGGAGAACCTGCTCAATTCCGTCGATCCGGAGAAGATCGACCGCATTCTCGCCAATGTCGACAAGGTAACTGCCGATGTCGCCAGCGCGTCGGGTGAAATCAGCAAGACACTTGAAAGCTTCGGCGCTGCGGCAGAATCGCTGCAGACATTTGCCGCTGACGCCGGTGCCTCGCTCGACAAGGTCGACAAGGTGATTGCGTCGATCGACCCGGAAAAGGTCGGCCAGACCATGGACAATATCTCACTTGCCAGCGCGGATGCGCGCAAGGCGCTCAATGACGCGCGCGGCGTGGTCGAGACCTTCAGCGCGCGCAAGGACGACTATGATGAGATCATCACCAACGCCCGGGAACTGACCGAGAAGCTCAATGCGGCGTCCGGTCGAGTGGATGGTGTGCTGGCCAAGATCGACGGCTTTCTCGGCGAAGGCGATGCGTCCAACCTGATCGCGGACGCCGAGGCGACGCTGAAATCGTTCCGCGACGTGGCGAATTCGCTCAATGCAAGGGTCGGACCGATTGCCGACAATCTGGAGCGCTTTTCGGGCTCCGGGCTGCGCGAAGTCGAAGCCCTGGTCAACGATGCACGGCGTTCGATCCAGCGCATCGAGGAATCGATCACATCCATCGAGCGAGACCCGCAACGGCTGATTTTCGGTGGAGAAACGGTCAAACAGTATGATGGGCGTAACCGGCGTTGACTCTTGTGTTCCAGCGTCGCAAGACATTGGTTAACGAATTGCCAGGCGGCCCGGGTGTGGTGTCAGGGAGTAGTGTGAGCGTGAAAGCGGGACGTTGTATTGGTGCGTTGGCGATGGCCACACTGCTGTCAGGATGCGGGGGCGGACTCTTGGCCGGTCCGCCGCCGGACACCTACGGGCTTTTCTCTGCGCCGGCGGTTTCCGGCCGGGAGGTTCCCAACCGGCAAATCCTGATCCCCGAGCCAACAGCCCTCAAGGCGCTCGACAGCGAAAAGATCGTCATCCGGCCGTCACCGTTTGCGATCGAGTATCTGGCAGACTCGCAATGGTCCGACCGGCTGCCGAACATCGTTCAGGACAAGCTGGTGCAGGCGTTCGAGAATTCCGGCCGCATCGGCGGCGTCGGACGTCCGGGCGACGGGCTGGCGATCGACTACAAGATCATCACCGCCATCAGGTCCTTTGAAATCAAGGCCGATGCGGGCGAGCAGGCAGTGGTCGAAATCTCGGCAAAACTGCTCAACGACCGCAATGGCGTGGTCGTAGCGAGCGAAATATTCCGCTCGACGGCGCCGGTTACGGGCAGCGGCAACGCGGCCTATGTCCAGTCGCTGGACCGGGCCTTCGAGGCAGTGGTGCGGGATCTGGTCGCCTGGACCCTGTCGCGCATGTGAGCAGGGCCTGGTCTCACCCGATCGCAGACAGCACCTGATATCACTGTCAGTATCTGTGGCTCAGCATCCGCTGCGCGCTCTGCTGCCTTGCTGCGGGCTCGGAGCAGTTGCCGGGGCGCGCAGGTCTCCGGCCGTCATGATGACCAGAAGCGCCAGGATGCCGATCGCTGCCAGCACGGCCGGGACGATCAAGGCAGGATAGCCGAACAGCCAGATCGCGCTCAGCCACAGCAGAGCGAGATTGACGACGAACATCGGCTTCTCGGTGACGCCGTTGCGCCAGGCTGCCCAGGCGAGAATGCCGATCAGTGCCACGTATGTCAGTAGTGCCGATGCCATGGGCCGCCTTCCTTTCGTTTGAGCTGCCGGATGCCGATCTCTTCCGGCCGGCAAGCACCGGGAGCTGGAGCGCTCAAGGTAGGCCGGTATTCCACAGCGTGCAGCACGGCGAAACGACGCTTCGGGTGCACAACCGTGTTGACCTGAGGGTCCTGGCCGCACTCGAGAGAAATCCGGGGCGACGCGTGGTTGTGGGTGACTTTGGAGATCTTCAAAAGGAAAACCCCGCTCGAAGGCGGGGTTTTCGTGTGGGTATCGGCCCTTTTTCCGACCTTGGTCTCAGTCCTTGCCGAAGCGGCCACTGGCGTGGGCCAGCATGGTGTAGACCTTGCCTGTGTCCGAAGTCAGATAGGTCTGGGTCATCATGTTGTCGCGGTCATTGCGTGCGACATCGGACAGCAGCTTTTCGAAATCGGAAATGTAGCGGTCCACGGCGTCGCGGAACTCCGGTTCGCGGCCATACTTGTTCTTGATTTCTTCAAAGGTCTGCTGGCCCTTCAGCGTGTAGAGCCTGCGGGTGAAGACATCGCGTTCGCCACGCTGGTAGCGCCGCCAGAGGTCGACGGAAGCGTCGTGATCGATGGCGCGGGCAATGTCGACGGACAGCGAATTCAGCGATTCGACGACATGGCGCGGATTGCGCTCAGGGGCTTTGCTGGCCACCGGTGCGGGGGCTGCTGCCTGTTCCTCGCGGGAGGCGCCACGCAGCAGGTCGCTGACCCAGCCATCACTCTTTGACGGAGCTGTGCCCGCGGGCTCGAGGCTGCCTCGCAGAGGCGCCCGCTGGGCCTGGGGCTCCGGACGAGGCGCCGGCGCAGGCTCACGGCGTGGCGCGCGCTGCGGAGCAGGCTGGGCCTGGGCCGCCGCACGCGGGGCAGCGCGCGATTCCGGCTCGGAGACTTCGGTGCGATAGCCGGACTGGCCGACGATCTGGGAGAGCTCCTGCAGCGCCTTGATCTGATCGGAGACCGCGCGGCGCATGGCGGCCGCACTTTCGCGGGTTTCCTCGGGCAGGTCGAAGGCTCCGCGCTTGAGTTCGCCCCTGGTGTCTTCCAGCTCCTTGCGGATGCTGTTTGCCGACTGGCGGATTTCCTCGGTTGCATCGGAGAAGCGGGCGATCGCATCCTCGATCGCATGCTTGACGCTTTCGCGCATCGAACCGGCCGCAGTCTGAGCGCGGTTCTCGGTCTCGCTGAGCAGCTTGTCGGCTTCGCTGACGGCTTCACCCACCGTCTGGCGCACCGAACCGGCTGCCGCCTGGGCCCGCGTTTCGGTCTTGCCGAGCAGCTTGTCGGCGTCTTCGACCGCCTCGCGGATGCTTTCGCGCATCAGACCGGCAGCGACGTTGGCCCGATCCTCGGTTTCACCCATCAGCTTGCCGGCATTTTCCGCAGCGCTGCGCAGGCCACCCTCAAGACGCATGGCCGTGCGTTTGGACAGGTCCTCAGCGCCGGCGAAGGCCTTCTCGATAATGCTTTCAAGCGAGTGCATCGTCTGCTCGATCTGTTCCGACCGGCTGACCAGTCCGACGGACAGCGACTGCAGCGCCTCGCGGCGCTCTTCCAGCGTCGTGGCAAGGTTGGACTGGGCCGCGCCGAGCAGATCGGACGCCGATGCCAGCACCTTGGAATGATCGTCGAAACGGCCGGCAATCGAGCCAACCTGGCTCAGCGTGCGGCTGGAAATGTCGGTCAGGCGTTCGACCTTGCCGTCGAGAAGGCGGGCCGAGCCGGAGATCAGTTCGGCAGCGCGGTCGGTGGTTTCGGCAATCGCGCCAGAGGTTTGCGACAGCTGAGAATTGGCAGCGCCAAGCGTGCTTGCGGCCTTGGCGATGACGCCCGAGATTTCCTCGTTGCTGGCGCCAAGCCGTTCGAGAAGGTCGCCGACATTGCCGCTCAGGCTCTTGTTGACGTTTTCCAGAGCCGACAAGGTCTCGCTGGTGCGGCTGGTGATGGCGTTGATCAGAGCCGCATTCTCGGCGCGTAGACGGTCTGTCGAGGTCTGCGTGACCTCGCTTAGACGATTGGCGAATTCCTCACCGCTAGCGGCGTAGCGGTCGACCAGTGGGCGGGCCTGCTCGTCGATGACGCGCGAGAGCTCTGCCGAACGGCTTGCCAGCATGGAATTGAGTTCGCGGGTCCGCTCGTCAAGCGTCGAGTGCACCGATGTTGCGCGGACGTCCATTGCCTGCTCGGCTTCGCTCAGGCGCTGGATAATCGAGTTGGCCTTCTCGTCGAGCGCCTCACCGAGCGAGCCGGTCCGGTTGACGAGGCTCTCGCCGGAAGCAGCGAGGCGGGCATCGATGGCGTTTGTCTTTTCGTCGAGGGTGGAGACCAGCTGGTTGGTTCTGCCGTCGAGCGTGGAGACGAATTCGCCGGTCTTGCTTCCGAGGGTGGAGACCAGTTCGCTGGTCTTGCCGTCAAGCGTGGTGACCAGTTCGCTGGTTTTGCCGTCAAGCGTGGTGACAAGCTCGGACGCGGTCTGGCCGAGGCGTTCGGAAATCGTTCCGGTCTCGGATTCAAGACGCGACGCGAGAGCCGCGGCCTGGGCAGCGAAGCGGGCTTCGGTGGCATCGAGTGTTCCGGAAATCGTGTCGGCCTGCCTGCCGACGGTTTCGCCGACACGCTCGACCAGCTCGCTGATGCGGTTGGCCTCGTTGCCGAGATCCGCCGCACCAGCGGAAATCCGGCTGGCGATGTTTTCGGCATGGGCTGCGAGATTGGCGGTGCGCTCATCGACATGGCTGTCAAGCCGTTCGACGAAATTGCGGGCCTGCTCATCCATGCGTCCGGCAAAACCGCTGCTGACCGACTGCAGCGCTTCCCCGGCCTTGAGCGCTTCGCTGTCGAGCTCCTGAGCGGCCTGGGCAACAGCTTCACGCAGCTTTGCGGCCAGACCGGTGGCCTTGCCCTCGATGGTCTTGGAAACGCCTTCGAGGCCGATGCCCAGCATGTTGTTCATGGTGGTAAGGCGTTCGCTGACGTGATCGGTGCCCTTGAGGAAGGTTGCATCGATGCGCTCGGAGGCGGCATTGGTCAGCTCGGTGAAGCGCTGGCCTTCGACATCAAGCGTGGCCACGAGCCTGTCGGAGGCCTGGGCGATGTTCTTCTGGATGTCGCTGGTGCGATCGTTGAGCATGCCATCCATGCCTTCGGCCGCTTCGTTGACGGCAGCGCCGAAGCTGGCGGCACGGGCAGCAAGTTTTGCATCGAGAGATTCGGCGCTTTCTGCAATTGCGCCGAACAGCGCGGTGGAGCGCTCGTCGAGGCTCGAGTCGATGCGCTGGGCACCGGCTTCCAAGGTTTTCTCAAGTGCCTCGGCACGGTTGGCAAGCGTGCTGTCAATCTGTTCGGTGACGTTGCGGGTCGAGGCTTCGACGCGTTCGGCGACAGTGGAGGTGGAGGCTTCCACACGTTCGGCGGCTCCGGAAGTGGAGGCCTCGATGCGCTCGGCGCCGCTGGCCAGTGCCAGTTCCAACGCGTAGGTGCGATCAGAAACGGTTGTCTCCATGCGTCCGGCGATCTCGGAGGCGGATGTTTCGAGCTGCTTTGAACCATTCTCGATAGCAGCTTCAAGCGCCTTGGTCCTGTCCGCAACCGACGAGTCCATGCGCTCGGCGATGGAGGAGGCGGAGGATTCGAAGCGTTCCGCACTGCCTGCGAGGGCTGCTTCGAGCGCTTGGGTGCGATCCGTGACCGTGGAGTCCATCCGGTCGGCGATGGAGGAGGTAGACGTTTCGATGCGCTCGGCGCCGCTGGCAAGTGCCAGTTCGAGTGCCTGGGTGCGGTCGGTGATCGTGGAGTCCATCCGGTCGACGATCGTGGTGGCGGATGTTTCGATGCGCTCGGCGCCGCTGGCGAGCGCCAGCTCGAGTGCCTGGGTGCGATCGCCGATGGTCTCATTCATCCGTTCGGCAAAGCTTGATGCGGTGGTTTCCAGCCGCTCGGCCGCTGAGCTGGATGAAGTTTCGATGCGCTCGGCAAGACCGCTGGCGCTTGCTTCGACCCGTTCGGCAGCACCTGAAGCAGAGGCCTCGATGCGTTCGGCGATATTGGCGGTCGAGCTTTCGATGCGCTCGGCGCCCGAGCCCAGCGCTGCTTCCAGGGCCTGACTGCGGTCGGAGAGGGTTGCGCCGATGCGTTCGAGGCTGGCCGAAAGGATGCTGTCCATCGCGCTGGTGCCGCCGTTGAGCGACTCGTTGATCTGCGACAGGCTCTCGGAGAGCTTGGTGTCGAGATTGCCGGCGCGGCTGTCGAAAGCCGAGGTGAATTCGCCCACGCGCTCGTCGAACACCGAAGTGATGCGCCCCACGGTGGATTCGAGCTTTTCCTCGAAGAAACCGGTACGCAGGTCGAGATCCATGATCGCGTCGTCGGCGCTCGACTTGAGGGCCTGGCGGAAGCTGGAGCCCTTTTCTTCAAGCGAGGTGTTGAGGGCGGCGAGCGTCTCTTCGAGGCCGGTGGAAATGGCCTGCTGGCCGGAGAACAGGCTGTCGGAGATTTCGCGGGTGCGGGCGATGAGGGTTTCGTTGAGCTGGCGGGCGCGTTCGCCGAGTGCGGCGTTGAGCTTCTCGGTGTTGGCGTCGAGCGTCGAAGCCCGGGTTTCGAACTCGGACAGCAGCGCCTTGCCGCGATGGTTGAGCTGCACGTTGAGCATTTCGAGTCGGGTGTCAAACTCGTCGGTGAGTTCGCCGCCGGAGGTCTTGAGGGTCGTGACCAGCGCCTCGGTGCGGCTGTCGAGCATTGTTTCCAGCTCGCGGCTGGTACGGCTTGTGCGTTCCTGCAATGCGGCTGCGCGAATTTCCATGAGCTGGGCGAAGGCTTCGCCGGAGGTCGAGATCCGGGTGGCAATTTCCTCGCTGGCGGTGGTCAATTCCTCCTTCAGCTGCTCATGCGCGCCGGCGATGGAAGCGCGAATACGCTCGGCGTGGCTGACGATGGAATCACGCTCGCTGCCAAGCTCCTGAACCAGGCTGCGGACGCGCATCTCGTTGTCGGAGTAACTGCGCTCGAGGGCGTTGACTTCGGAATGAACCAAGGTTTCGAGCTCGGAGGCACGGGCGATGGTGCGCTCGATGCCTTCGTTCATCGCCGATACCTCGCGGCGGACGGCCTGGCCAACGGTCAGGATGCGGTCACCGGCGACGTTTTCCGGTTCGGCAAGACGGAGTGCCACTTCGGCCATCGAGCGGGCGGCCGAACGCATTTCCCTGGCGCGCGCCATCATGATGGAGAAGGCAAAAAAGACCAGGATCGGGATGACAATGGCAACCAGGAAACCAATGGCAGCAGGCATGGCCAGCAGGTCGGTGACCGATCGGATCTGCCAGATGGCAGGGCCGTAAAGCAGGTTGGCGAGACCTAGTACGCCAACCGTCCACAACAGCGATAGGATTGCGGCATTGCGGATTGCGCCACGGCTCGAGCGGCCTTCGAGCGTGCGTAGCAGACCGGCCGTGGTCTTGCGACTGTCATCATTGGCAGGCGCCATCGGGCCTGCCGGCGTAAACGGCGGCGTTGGGGTACGGGGCGCGGTGTTTCCGCCGGGTGCCGGCCGCGGCGGCTTGGCCGCAGCGCGGGTATTGGCGCCGGCGCTTTTCAGCTCGCGGGCGGCACTGGAGACCTTGTCTTCCAGGTCATCAAGCGAGATATCGCCGAGACCGTCATCGCCCAGATCCATCTTCAAGGCGTCTTCAAGCGCCTCGAAAGTCTGCTCTTCAATGGTCTTGTCCGCTGGTGTCTTACTCATGCCACTCAAGCCTCATTACTAAAGACAGGGTCCGCGCATGTTCCCCGTCATGTCCGCACGCCCGGAGCCGCGCAACTGGCTCCCTGGTACGCGCGACGGGACCCGGAAAACAGCATTCGGGTCCCATAATCTATCGATTTAGTGACACACACAGCGCTAATTCACAAATGAAAGCGGTAAGATGGCCCCAGCATCCACTGGTTTTTAGCGCTGGCCTGTCTCAAAAAGAGGCACAAAGTTCAATGAAACGCCATGTTTACGAGCCGTTAACCATACCAGCAGATTTTTCATTCACCATAGCGCAGTCGTTTACCTGATGTAGAGACGTTTGCGCGACCATCATCCTAACAATTGACGACATAAAGGAGCCCCGCCATGGCGGCACTTGGTATCGCGTTTGAAGCCCAGGAACTCAGCGTCCAGCCGCGTCCTTCCGGCGGGCGGCCCATCGACCTTGTACATCTGGCACGCCAGACAGGCGGTGACAAGTCTCTCGAGACCGAGGTGCTGGCCCTGTTTGCCCGGCAGGCCCGGCAGGCGGTAACCCAGATTGGCGAGCTTGAAAAAGAGGCACGCTCGGAACTCGCACACAAGATAGCCGGTGCCGCCAAGGGTGTCGGGGCTTCCGACGTGGCGCGCTGTGCTTGCTTGCTGGAGAACGAGCCGGGTAATTCCGCAGCGGTCGCGGCCTTCACCAAGGCAGTGGTCGAGGCCGACAGCTTCATCGTAGGGTTAATGCGATAAGGATTTGCGACAAATCAGCCGTTAATCCGCCAAATTGGAAAACCATGCCGCGAATCGCTGTCGCGGCGTGGTTTTCATTCTTGCCTCACACAGTCCAGCGTGTATGAAAGCCTCATATCCCAGAGACTGTAGCAGAGGCCGTAATGACCAAAATCACCCTCGTCGCTTTCGACGGCACGCGTTTTGACGTTGATGCCGAAAACGGCTCGACCGTCATGGAAAACGCGGTTCGCAATTCCGTGCCGGGGATCGAAGCCGAATGCGGGGGCGCTTGCGCCTGTGCCACCTGCCATGTCCACGTCGATGAACAGTGGGCCGAGACTGTCGGTGCGCCTGAGCCGATGGAAGAGGACATGCTCGATTTCGCTTTCGACGTGCGTCCGACCTCGCGGCTGTCTTGCCAGATAAAGGTTCGTGACGACCTCGAGGGGCTTGTGGTGCACGTGCCCGAGCGCCAGGCCTGATTCTCCTTCTTATTCCGGATTAATGCGATGACTACGCCGATTGAAACCGATGTTGTGATTATTGGTGCCGGGCCGGTTGGCCTGTTTGCCGTGTTCGAACTTGGCCTTTACGATCTCAAATGCCATCTGATCGACATTCTCGACCGCCCGGGCGGCCAGTGCGCCGAGCTTTACCCGGAGAAGCCGATCTATGATATTCCGGCCTGGCCGGAGATTTCGGGACAGGCGCTGACCGATCGTCTGATGGAGCAGATCGCACCGTTTTCGCCCCAATTTCACTTCAACAGGATGGTTGCCGGTTTCCGCAAGCTCGACAATGGCCGCTTCGAGGTCGAAACCGACGAGGGCGAGCTGTTTCATGCCCATGCGGTGGTGATTGCAGCGGGCGGCGGATCGTTCCAGCCAAAGCGGCCGCCGGTTCCCGGAATCGAGGCCTATGAGGGCTCGAGTGTGTTTTACTCGGTGCGCCGGATGGAAGAGTTCCGCGACAAGGACCTGCTGATTGTCGGCGGCGGCGATTCGGCGCTGGACTGGACGCTCAACCTGCAGCCGGTGGCCAAATCTGTGACGCTGGTTCATCGCCGTCCCGATTTCCGTGCAGCCCCCGACAGCGTCAACAAGATGTTTGCGATGCGTGAAGAGGGCAAGATCAACTTCGAAGTCGGGCAGGTGACCGGACTGAAGGGTGCCAACGGGCAGCTCGAAGCCGCCACCATCAAGGGGCCGGACGGGGAAGTCGAGATCGCCTGCAATCGCATGCTGCCGTTCTTTGGCCTCACCATGAAGCTCGGTCCGATCGCCGACTGGGGCCTGAATCTCAACGAGAATCTGATCACCGTCGACACCGAGAAGTTCGAAACCAGCATTCCGGGGGTCTTCGCAATCGGCGACATCAACTGGTATCCGGGCAAGCTGAAGCTGATCCTGTCGGGCTTCCACGAGGCGGCGCTGATGACCCAGGCGGTCAAGCGCATCGCGCATCCGGACCAGAAGCTGGTGTTCCAGTACACCACATCCTCGACCAGCCTGCAGAAGAAGCTCGGCGTCCAGTAGCAAGTTCTTTCAAGTATATCGTTGGGAGTAGCTAGAAAAAGGACCCCGCTTTCCGCTGTCCGGAAAGCGGGGCCAACAGGCGCTTCGGTGTCAAGCCTGACGTGGGAGGACCATCAGGCGGCATCCATGCGCCGGGGAACCCGAATCAATCGCTCAAATCTGTCCCTTAACTGACATCTTATATGGAGTTGCTTGCCCGAATATTGCCAGTAATGCAGGGTGGAAACTTGGGGTGTCTGTAGTAATGGCAGTGTAACTGTCTGTTTTTGTTTCCAGATAATCGAACATTCACTGGTGGCTGCCGCCGTGAATTCCCGCCGGATTGTGGAAAAACTTGTCCGCAGCGGCGATTTTTGACGAGCGCTCCGGCGCCGCACGCGTCACATGCTTCATGATGTGGCGGGCGAAGCCAAGTCCATTCCGAATCGGTTGTTTGAGCGGGGCCGTGACGGGCGGAAGTGCTAGCCGCATCCGGGATCCGCAAGGCAGCTCGACCGCTGCAGTTCAGCTAGCTGCGGTTGTTCTGCTTTTCCGCCCTGAAACGCAGCATTCTGAGCATGCGGCGTTCGAATGCTGCGGCCTCGACGCGGTCAAACCTCTGCTGATCGGCAGCGTGTTCCTCGATGATCTTGTTGCTGGTGGCCTCGACCTTGGCTTCCATCAGTTTGCAGTCGCGCTCGGGATGCAGTGCTTCAAGCGTCTTTTCGAGCTTGCGGGCATATTGCCGGGCGATTTCGGCGTGGCGTTCCTCGTGACGCTTGATGTCGGATGACAGCGTGTCCCAGACCAATACCGTTTCCCGGTCGGCCCGGTTACGGTCTTTCCAGCGCGGCAGGGTCAGGTGGGTCTCGAGCGTGACTTTGGCATTGGTGACATGGCACATGGATCCCGCCATGGCTAAGTGCGGAGCGCCGGAAATCAGCGCGACCAGGCCGTCGAGCAGGGAGAGCGGAAACGGTTTGCGAGCGCTGCAATCTGCGCAATCGCCCTTGCCCACGAGCTTGTAATCGACCGAGCCCCCCAGGTTGATCCTGGTCGCGCCGGGATGCCTAATGCCGGTCTGGTCGAGCATCGGACCGTTTCTTGAAAGTTCGCGCTCCAGATCCGCGCCTGTCAGGCCCTGGATATCGAAATAGGAATAGGTCTTGGTGATGACCGGCGCGGAGGCACTGGTAACCGCCGATGCGCACAGCAACAAAGCCATCAGGACAAGGCGGAGACGGCGCATACAATACTCCCGGTCAGAAACACTATGGTGGAACTTGCGTCATGGAGCCGGCTCATGCAACAGGAACCGGTAACCATATTGCCACAGGTCCGGGGATAACACCGCCATGCAATTGCCGCCCGACAGCGTCTTTGATGCCACAGAATTGCGGCTTGGTCGTGACCGGATGATGGAACTCGGACCGCGGTCGCGTCTGATGGGCATAGTCAACGTGACGCCGGATTCGTTTTCCGATGGCGGCCTGCATGACAGCGCGGATGCTGCGGTCAATGCCGCACTCATGATGGTGGGCGAGGGGGCTGACATCATCGATATCGGTGGCGAATCGACCCGTCCCGGGGCGGATCCGGTCACGGCGCTCGAAGAGCAGCGCAGGATTTTGCCAGTGATTGAAGCCCTGAGCGGGCGAGACGATGTCCTGATCTCGGTCGACACCTGGCGGGCGGAGACGGCGCGGCTTGCGCTCGCCGCCGGCGCGCACCTGATCAACGATGTCTGGGGTCTGCAGCGCGACGCCGGGATGGCAGAGGTGATTGCCGGTGCCGGTGCCGCGGTGGCGATCATGCATACGGGCCGTGAGCGCGTCTGCTTGCCTGATCTCGTCGAGGATCAGTTTCACTGGTTTGCGACATCTCTGGAGGTTGCACGCAGCGCGGGGATTGCCGATGACCAAATCATCCTTGATCCCGGTTTCGGCTTTGCCAAGGACGCGGACGACAATCTCGAGCTGATGGCGCGGTTCGCGGAACTGCATGCGCTCGGCCTGCCGTTACTGGCGGGCACCTCGCGCAAGCGCTTCATCGGCGGGGTGACCGGGCGCGACGCCGCGGACCGCGATGTCGGCACCGTTGCGACGAGCGTGGCGCTGCGGTTTGCCGGGGCGGCGATGTTCCGGGTCCACAATGTGGCTTTCAACAGGGACGGGCTTGCGATTGCGGACGCGATGGTTCAAAGCAGCCGCGAACAGGAGCCCCGCCATGGCTGACCGCTACACAATCCGCCTTGCCAATTGCGCATTTTTCGCCCGCCATGGCGTCCATGACGAGGAAGAATTCCTCGGGCAGCGTTTCTTTGTCGATGCCGAGCTGGAGGTCGATCCGGGCGACGCGCTTGAGACCGACAACATCGAAGGGACGGTCCATTACGGTATTGCCTTCCAGGTGATCGAGGAGATCGTCACCGGCAAGCGGCGTTACTTGATCGAAGCGCTGGCGATGGACGTGGCAAAGGCGTTGTGCGCCCGTTTCGCGCAGATCCGGGTAGCGCGGATTACCGTGCGCAAGCCAAGTGCGGCGGTGCCGGGTGTGCTCGACCATGTGGAAGTGACGGTCGTGCATCGTGCCTGATCGCAAGACGGACATCGCGGCGATCGGGCTTGGCGGCAATGTCGGCAATCCGCGCCGGACCATGGCCCGCGCGCTCAAACTTCTCGACGCGCGCGACGACATCACGATTCGCACGGTGTCGCGGCTCTACCGGACGCCGCCCTGGGGCAAGACCGATCAAGAGTGGTTTCACAATGCCTGCGCGTTGGTGGAGACCACGCTCGATCCGCATGAGCTGCTGAAAGTTTGCCTGGAAATTGAATTGCAGCTCGACCGGGTGCGCACAGATCGCTGGGGGCCGCGGACAATCGATCTCGACGTGTTGCTGCATGGTGACTTCCTGTCCGACCATGCCGACCTGACGGTACCGCATCCGCGGATGACGGAGCGGGCCTTCGTGATGGTGCCGCTGGCAGACATCGCGCCGCAGGCGGTGATCAATCTGCAGAGCGTTGCGGACTGGTCGAGCGAAGTGGATTCGGAAGGCATCGAAGCGCTGAGCAAGTCGGGCGACTGGTGGCGCGAACCGGAGCAGGGGGCCTGAAGAGCCATCACAGCCCCGACCGCTGTTGAATGACGGCGCAAGGAACCGGTCAGGCGGCGCGCTGTTCCTGCCCTGGATTTCACACGTTTATGACACAAACGCAATCGCCACTCCCGCAAGTGCAGCGGAAAACAATACCATTATGCTGTTCTGGAAAGGGGCTTTGCAGCTTGGGCCGTTCAGCGCAGGAGGCCGGAGGCGAGCTTGCGTGCGTCCCGCTTCAGCGTCATGCCGATCACCGGAACCATTTCCGTGCCGACCTTGACCGAAATGGTGACATTCATGGTCTGCTCGTCATGCAGACGGGCAATCATCGCACCGTCGAGCGTCTTGCGGTTGATGCCCATGATGGCGCGGTCGCGGGTGACCTTGCCGGAGACGATGTCGAGGCCCTCACCGGCGGAACCGTCCAGGAATTTGCCAGTATAGGTTTTTCCCTTGCGGGTAATCAGGGCCGACATTTTCTGATTGAAGACGCCTACGCGGCAGTAACCGTCCAGCGAGATGCCGGCGGCCTTGCCGTCGACCGGATCGCCGGAGAGATTGCAGACGAATTTCGTCCCCTTGTACTTTCCGGCAACGATTTCGCCCGGACCCTTCCATTCGCCTGCCACTGATTCGAAGAAAACGGTGTCCCGGTCACGCGCATGCGACGGGGCAGCGGAGGACAGGGCGATGGCCGCAAGACACAGAGGAATGATGCGAAACTTCGAGAACATGGTCACACCTGTTGCGGCTGGAAGGGAAGCCCGACACTGACGCAGAATGGTTAACGGATGGTAATCGACCCGACTATATTCACAATTTCAGTGAATTTCATAGCGGTTTGCGGGGCGTTGCTTGTGACTTGTCGGTATTTCCGGCAAAACTCGTGATATCGGCCATGAAATCCCCAATTCCGGGGCGTTTGAGGGCGGAAAATGGCATCGGGCGGCACAGATCCATAGCGGAAATGCCGATCCGCGCCGTCATCAGTCCGTTGATCACGCCTTCTCCGAGGCGGGCCGAGAGTTTTGCCGCCACGCCGTGGCCGACGACCTGCTGGATCAGGCTGTCACCGGCGGCGATGGTGCCAGTCACCGCCAGATGCGCGATCACATCGCGGAACAGGCGGATCATGCCGATGGTGCCGGGGCGACCGCCGTAGAGTTCGGCGAGCGCACGGATCAGCCGCACCGCCTCGAAACCGACATAGGCGAGATCGACAATGGCGCGGGGACTGACGGCCGTCACCACCGAGACCCGCTTGGCGGAGTTGACGGTGAGCAACCGCGCCTGCCGGTCGAGCGAGGCCATCAGTTCGCGCTCGGCAAAGGCAAGGAATTGAGGGCCATCGACGATTTCGCCATCGAGCGCCTTGAGGTTCCGGCGGCCCCGCGCCGTGAGCGGGTTGGCCGACACAAGGCTCGAGACTTCGGCCGTGAGTGCCCTGGCTTCTTTTGCGGTTGCGGTTTTTGACTTTACCGCGACCGCCTCGCGCAGACCGGCGACCTTGGCCAGCCGGCGGATGCCGAGGATTTCCTTGACGACGAGCACGATCAGAGCCAGAGCGGCACCTGCGGCAGCGGCGCTGGCGACCCAGCCGAGCCAAGGGACGCGTTCGAACAGGCTGCGGATCAGGCTGTCGGTCCAGATACCAAGCGCCAGCGCCAGAAGCAGGCCGAGGCTTGCCATCAGCACTTTGCCGGCAGTCATGCGCCTGGGGCGGGCGGTGGCCGGTGGCGGGGTCAGCGCCTCGAGCTCGGAGGGCTCGGCAGCGAAGGGATCATCCTGCGCCATGGTGAGCGAGGCATTGACCGGTATGGCTGCAGGCTTCCGCGGCCTTTCCCCTGGCCCTTTCTGCGGCTCCGGCTTTTCGGAGGAAGGTTTTGCCGCAGGATCGTCCACGCGGAAGGAGCGGGGTTTGCGGGGCGCGGCGCCGGGATCGCGTTCACTCATGCCAGACGGTCTCCCAGCAGATAGTCCATGGCCCGGTCGAGCCTGATATGGGGCAAGGACAGCTTGATGCCGGTGTCGCTTTCCTCGATCAGCGGCGGGCGGAATCGGACGATGTTGATCTCCGGAAGATTCGGTTGAGAACTTGAGTCAACTGCCTTGAAGAAGGAATCAGGTTTTCTCGGCAAGTCGCCGGGAAATATCGCTGTTTTGCGGTTTCCGTCGAACAGCTCGCCGCCAATGCGCTCGCCCTCCAGCGGCGTGCCGACAATCACTGGAAGCTCTTCGCCGTCCTGTTTCACCGTGGCTTCACGCGTCGCCCTGACCGCCGCCAGAGCCAGCACTTCGATATCGGCGCCGGAGGAGCCGATATTGCTCGAGGCGCGCTCGACAATGCGGCGGGCGATTGCCTCGAGCCGGTCATGGCTCTCATGGTGCAGATGGTCGGCCTTGGTGGCGGCAATCAGCACCTTGTCGATGCGGCGCGAGACCAGATTGGTCAGCAGATTGCTGCTGCCGGGCCGGAAGCAGGACAGCACGTCAGAAAGCGCGCGCTCGAGATCGATCACCGCCTCGCGGCCGGCATTCATCGCCTGCATGGCATCAATCAGCACGATCTGCCGATCCAGCCGTGCGACATGCTCGCGGAAGAAGGGTTTGACCACCACCGACTTGTAGCTCTCGAAGCGCCGCTCCATCATCGCCATCAGCGAGCCTTTGGGGGCGGCCGTTTCGGGGAGGTTGGGCAGCGGCGCAAAGGTAAGCGCGGGGGAGCCGTCGAGGTCTCCGGGCATCAGAAAACGGCCCGGCGGAAGCGTGGAAAGCGCGCGCTCGTCCTTCTTGCAGGCCCTGAGATAGTCGGTGAAGAGCCGTGCCAGTTCGCGTGCATCGCCTTCATCCGCCGGCTTGAGCGGGTCGATGGATTTGGCCTTCTCCAGCCAGGGGGCAGCGAGGTCGCCACGAACCGTTGACCGGGCAAGCGTGGTGGCATTGAACGAGAACGCCGCGTAGTCCTGCCCGAGCAGGGGAAGGTCGAGCAGCCATTCGCCTGGATAGTCGACAATGTCGAGGCAGAGCCTGCCGCCGGAGAAGAACCGGTTCCAGCCGCTGGCCGATTCGTACTCGATGACCAAGCGCAGTTCGGATATGGCGCGGGTCGAATCGGGCCAGATCCGGTCGGTAAGCATCCGGGACGCGTGATCCTCGTATTGAAAGCGCGGCACGGCGTCGTCAGGCTGGGGCTCGAGAAAGGCGCGGGCGAGGCGGCCCGAATGGGCGGCCTGGAACATCGGCAGACGACCGCCATGCAGCAGATTGTGCACCAGAGCGGTGATGAACACGGTCTTGCCAGCCCGCGACAGCCCGGTGACGCCGAGTCGCAAGGTCGGCTGGATCAGGTTGCTGGCGCGGTCGGTGAGCGTGTCAAAGGCTATCAATGCCTCATCGGTGAATGTGGTAAAGGACGATGACACGTTGAGATCTGCTCCGAATTGCTCATTGAGATATAGGGAGGTGAAGCGGCAATTGAAAGCAGGGCCGGCCGGGTCCGGCGGGCCAGCGCGGTCAGGCGTCGACCGGAGACAGAAGGCCGACAAACCGTGCACCGCCTCTGACGGCGCTGGCGCCGCGGCTGTCGCAATCGAGGATCAGCAGTCCGGCGGTGGGAAAACCGGCGCCGAGCGCGGTTTCGAAGGTCGCAGGATCGTGCTGCAGCAGGGCCTGTGCTGTGTCTTCGAGCATCGGGTTGTGGCCGATGATCATGATCGAGCGGATGGCCTGGTCGTGCGGGGAGGCGATCAGGTCGAGATAGGCATCATGGCTGGCGGCATAGAGCGCATCGCTATGCTCGACGCGCAGTCTGACGCTGCTGAGCGGATCAAGGACAGCAAGGGTCTCGAGGCAACGCCGGGCGGTTGAGCAACAGACCAGATCCGGCTCGAAGGCATTGACCGACAGGGTTGCTGCGAGGCGTGCAGCTTCTTCCCGGCCGCGATCATCGAGCGGGCGGTCGAAATCGCGCATGCCCGGCAAAGGCCATGCGGCGTGCGCGTGACGGACGAGAAAGATGCGCAAATCGGTGTCTGGTGTCAGGTTCATTTCATGAATGTAGCCATTTGCGGCGCTGCTTCAATTCACCAAAAGAACAAATACCAGACGCGGAATCCGGGTGGCTGTCAGCTTTGCGGGTCAGTGCACGGCAACAGCCTAGGGGGCTGGGGTGGTGGTGGTAAATTGCGTCGGTGCCGGCTGTGAAAGTCTGTATATTTCAATTTCCTAAAGCAATTTGACGGTCAGTGTGAAATTGCGGTGACCGGCGACAATACTGCTTGTACCGCTGCGTCCGTCTGGCTATACAGCCCCCCAAAACGGCTTAGCTGGGAGAATCGTTATGAGTGAGGACTTCGATTTTTCCTCCTATGTGCCCTCGGACAGCGAGGATTTCATGAATGCCAAGCAGAAGGCCTATTTCAGGGCTAAACTGATAGAGTGGCGGAATGACATTCTCAAGGAGGCACGCGAGACGCTTGACCATCTCGCGGAGGAAAGTGCCAACCACCCCGATGTGGCCGATCGGGCCTCGTCCGAAACCGACCGGGCGATCGAATTGCGGGCCCGTGATCGTCAACGCAAGCTGATTGGCAAGATCGATGCGGCGCTGATGCGCATTGATGACGGGACCTACGGTTATTGTGAGGAAACCGGTGAGCCGATCAGCCTCAAGCGGCTCGACGCCCGCCCCATTGCGACCTTGTCGATCGAGGCGCAGGAACGCCACGAGCGGCGGGAAAAGGTGTATCGCGACGAGTGATCTGCTTCAGATCTCTCGGGACAGGACTGCAAAACCGGCCATCAGGCCGGTTTTTTTGCATTTTGACAGGTGCCCGTTCTCGCGTTCGGCTTCGACTCCCAGGCGGTTTCCCCGGCGAGATCGGGCGACAGAATTTTCGCGCACGGATTGCTCATATCGGCCTCGGCATCTTATACCGGCAGGATCGACATGTTTGCGCCTGGTGATTGTTCGCCTTCATGCAGGCATGGGAGGATTGGCCGGCTCATCGGCATCCCGGCGCCCGGAACTGTCGCCTTACCGGACGTCCTGACCCAATCAATGGACTTTGCGTGTTTATCGAGATCTCTATCGTCATCGTGCTTATTCTGGTCAACGGCGTACTCGCCATGTCGGAACTGGCCGTGGTCTCATCGCGCCCGGTCCGGCTGAAGCTGCTCGCCGACCAGGGCAGCACGGGAGCGGCGACGGCGCTGCGCCTGGCCGAGGATCCAGGACGGTTCCTATCCACGGTGCAGATCGGCATCACGCTGGTCGGCGTTTTGTCCGGCGCGTTCTCGGGCGCGACATTGGGCGCGCGCTTGGCGGACTGGCTTCAAACCCGGGGCCTTTCGGAAGTGATGGCGGATGCGCTGGGTGTCGGTTCGGTCGTGCTTGCCATCACCTATCTGTCGCTGATCGTGGGCGAACTTGTGCCCAAGCAGATTGCCTTGCGGGCGCCGGAGGCGGTGGCGGCGAAGGTCGCGCCGGCGATGGCGATGCTCTCACGGGTCGCGCTGCCTCTGGTCTGGCTGTTGAATGCATCGGGGAAACTGGTGCTGGCGCTGCTTGGGCAAAGGGGTGAGGCAAACCAGAGGATGACCGACGAGGAGGTCCGCTCGGTGCTGGCCGAAGCACAGAGCGCCGGCGTGATCGAAACAGCGGAATCGGAAATGATATCGGGCGTCATGCGGCTTGCGGACCGCACCGCGCGTGGCCTGATGACGCCGCGCCGGGAGGTTGAGGTGATCGACATCGAGGATGATCTGGCTGATATCCGCGAGCAATTGCGCAACTCCAACCGGACACGCCTTCCGGTCCGAAACGGGCCCACGGACGAGATCATCGGCGTCGTCTTCGTCAAGGATGCGCTGGACGCTTTCCTGCAGGGCGCAAACCTTGATGTACGCAGCCTGATGCGAGATGCCCCGGTGGTATCCGACCGGTCGGGCGCGATGGACGTGATCGGGTCGCTGCGCAAGTCCCCTTCCCACATGGTGCTGGTATATGACGAGTACGGCCATTTCGAAGGTGCGATTTCTTCGGGCGATGTGCTCGAGGCCATCACCGGCGTGTTCCGCGAAGACGCCGAAGAGGAAGCTGCCATTGTGGAGCGGGATGACGGTTCCTTTCTCGTCTCAGGCTGGATGCCGATTGACGAATTTGCCGAGGAAATGGGGTTCTCGCTCGACAAGGATTTCGATTACGAAACGGTGGCCGGTTTCGCCATCGACGAAATGAAACGCCTGCCATCGCTGGGAGAGAGCTTTTCGGCGAAAGGCTGGCGCTTCGAGGTTGTCGATCTTGATGGCCGCCGCATCGACAAGCTACTGGTCAGCAGGGAAGCGAACTCGCCCGACACAGGTTGAGCCGGGAACGATCGCATTGAAAATGGCGGTCACGCACGGCCCATCGCGGGGAAAGGCGACCGCCGCGCGGGAGCCCCGGTGAAGACGCCGATCCTTGACGTAAATGGCGCAATACGCCCATCAATGAAGCCTGTCGCAGCCTGCCAGCTCCATGCCGGAACGCTCCCCGGACCAGCCGTGTCAAGCCGGGGCGCGAGGCGCCCAGCCTTCAGGGCTTGCGCGACAGGTCGCCAAGCAGCCGTTCCATTTCGGCCTCGAGCGAATCCCGCGATTCCTGCGTTTCCGGCTGGACCTCAGGGGCTTCGAGCCGTTCGGCTTCCTCGGGGTCGAGCTGGTGCTCGGTGTAGTGAGCGGTAATCAGGCTGTCTTGGGCGGGTTCGGGCGCCAGATTCTGGGAGAGTTCCGCGGCGAGAACAGTTTCGAAGTCGGATGCGGCAGCCGGGGACTGTTCATTTGCAGCAACCGGTCGGCCGGTGGCCATGCCCGAGCCGGCGGCAGGAGCTGCGGACACTGACGCCGCGACGGGCGTCGCCCGGACCGTTGGGGCGGGGTCCGCGGCAGGTGGCGTCGAGGTCAGTTCCTCAAAGACACTCTCGTCGAAAGTGGGGTCCTCGAAAACCCGGTTTCTGACGGTGTCGAGCACATCGACGGCCTTGGCCTGAACCGTGTCATTGGCAGGTGTGACGGCGCTTGCGGATGCGGCTTGGGCCGGCTCAGGTGTTGACGCTGTCGCTGTTCCTGCCGCTGGCGGCTGCTGAACCGGGGTCTGTGATGGCGTTGGGCGCAGATCATCAACGTCGGTTTCTTCAAAGACCGGCTCCTCGAAGACCCTGTTGCGTGCCGTTTCCAGCAGGTCGGCGGCTTCGCTACGGGTCTCGTCGTCTGCGCTAGCGGCAATGGCAGCCGCAGCCAGCGGTGCAGATCGCGGCTGTTGCCGGTCTTGTGGCGTCAGCGCGGCGCCAGTCCCGGTCGGGCGGTCCGGCCGGTCGACAGGCTGCGGCTCGGCGCGGGCAGGGCGCACGGTTTCGGGTGCCGGCTGCTGTGGCCGTTGCTCACGCTGTTCGCGTTGCTGGGCCTGGGGTTTGGGTTGGGGCTGAGGTGTGGCCGTCATGCCGTGCGGAACGATGCGGCTTTCGATGACAATGTCGGTGGGGCCGCCGATCATGACGAGGTGTTCGACATCATCGCGGCGGATCAGCACAAGGCGGCGGCGGGTGTCTACGGCGGTCGCATCGAGCACCGCAAGCCGCGGCATTCGGTTCTTGCCGCCGCGAATGAAGGTGGACGCGGCACGGTTGCGGATCAGCCAGAAGACGCCGACCAGCGCCAGCAGCGCAATGCCGACAATGGCAATGGCGGTCAGCAATGTGGCACCCTGGCCGTCCATGAGAGTTTCCGGCATCCGGAGTCCTTCCGTTACAGTCACAATGCACAGGCTCAAAAAAGTCTGCGCTGGATCACTGGTTAGAGTGATGATCCGAGTGCATTTGACTTTTTTTCCGCGCACTCCACAAGCTGGGTTTGGCGGTTATCCCGTAAGAGCTCAATTCTGTGGCGAGGGTATGGCCCCGTTGACGAAGCGAGCGTGTTTTTCCCCGGAAAACTGGGCCCGCAAACGCGTTCCCGCCGTGTTTTGGGCTTTCCATCAGCGGCGGAATGTGATCCAAACCGGACGGATCCGCGGCGGGCCGAAAGAGCGATTCATGACAGAGACGACACCTGCGGCCGGAAATCCGGCGGCGCTTGTAGATCGCAGCGCAAAATCACGCTCAGTGTCGAGGCTGGTGTTCCTCGCATTGGTGATGATTGGCGCATCGATCGTGTTTTTCCTGTTCAGGGACCGGCTCAACAACGAATTGATGCTCGTCATTCTCGGTGTTCTTGCCGTGGTCGGGATCTTCTTTCTGGTTTCGACGGTAATTGGCTTTGTCGACATCATGCCGAAGAACAGCGCCGACCCGCTGGCCCGCGCCTTTATCGATACCCATCCGGAAGGCACGCTGGTGACCGACGACAAGGGCAGGGTGGTCTATGCCAACCATGCCTATGGCCAGCTGACCGGATCGACCAGTGCTGCCGACGTGCAGTCGATCGAGGCGATCCTGTCACGCCACCGGGAATCGGCCGAGGCCGTATACCGGCTGACCAATGCCATGCGTGAGGGCAAGGCCGGTCAGGAAGAGTTCCGCATGAGCCAGCCGCTGGGCGCGGCCCAGGACAGCACCGAGGCCGGGCACTGGTACCGGTTGCGCGGCCGTCCGGTTTCCTCGGGCACCAAGGGCGTTAAGGCCGCGACGCTGATGGCATGGCAACTTTCCGACATCAGCCATGAACGCACCGAACAGGAGCTGGTGTTCAAGGAACTGCAGAACGCCATCAACTATCTCGACCATGCGCCGGTGGGCTTTTTCTCCGCCGGCCGCGACGGCGGCATCGTCTATCTCAATGCAACGCTTGCCGACTGGCTGGGGATCGACCTGACCTCGTTTATGGCCGGCAAACTGATGCTGCGGGATCTCGTAGCCGGCGCGGGAATGGCGCTGGTGGAATCGGTGCAGGCCGAGCCAGGGCTGAACCGGACTGCACAGCTCGATCTTGACCTTCTCAAATCCAACGGCCAGAGCCTGCCGGTGCGGCTGGTGCACCGGGTTTCGGCTACCCGCGACGGCTCGCCCGGCGAAAGCCGCACCATCGTCATCAGCCGCGAAGAGGGCGGCGCCGGCGTGCACGACGCAGCCAGCGCCGAGATGCGCTTTACCCGGTTCTTCAACAACACGCCGATGGCCATCGCCTCGGTGGATGGCGACGGCAAGATTCTCAGAACCAATGGTCCGTTCCTGCAGATGTTCAACGGCCTGATCACCCGCGACGACATGGAACGCGGGTCGCTGTTCGAGACGGTGTTGCGCGAAGATGACCGCAAGGGATTCCGGGAGGCGCTCTCCCAGGCAGCGGACAAGCAGGGCGATATCTCGCCGATCGACAGCCGCCGCGCCGACAATGAGGATCGGCATTTCCGCTTTTACGTCAATGCGGTGATCGAGCATTCGGAAGAGGCACCCGAAGAAACCGCGATCATCTACGCGGTGGAAACCACCGAGCAGAAGGCGCTGGAAGCGCAGATGGCGCAGACCCAGAAGATGAATGCAGTGGGCACGCTTGCAGGCGGTATCGCGCATGATTTCAACAATGTGCTGACCGCGATCCTCCTGTCTGCCGATCATCTGCTGATGTCACTGAGGCCCGCCGATTCAAGCTTTGCCGATCTCATCGAGATCAAGCGCAACGCCAACCGGGCTGCGGTGCTGGTGCGGCAGCTGCTCGCGTTCTCGCGCAAGCAGACGATGCGGCCAACGGTGCTGTCGATGACCGATGTGATCGGCGATCTTCGCATGCTGGTCGACCGTCTGATCGGCACCCATGTCAAGCTGGAGCTCGAATTCGGGCGTGACCTGTGGCCGGTGAAGACCGATCTCGGCCAGTTCGAGCAGGTGCTGATCAACCTGGCCGTCAATGCCCGTGACGCCATGCCCGAGGGCGGCACCATCACGGTCAGAACCCGCAATGTCGAGGCGGAGGAAGTCGCGCAGCTCAACTATCGCGGCATGGAAGTGGGCGAATATGTGCTCATCGAGCTTGCGGACCAGGGCACCGGGATTGCGCCCGACGTGATGGAGAAGATCTTCGAGCCGTTCTTCACCACCAAGGACGTGGGCAAGGGCACCGGATTGGGGCTGTCGATGGTCTATGGCATCGTCAAGCAGTCGGGCGGCTACATCTATCCCGAATCCGAAGTCGGCAAGGGCACCACCTTCCGCATTTTCTTGCCGCGCCACCTCGAGGACGAGGCGGAAAAGGCGGCTGCCGCCGCCGAAGCCGAGGCTGCAGCCGGCCGTGCGACCGAAGGTGCGCCTGCCACAGCCAGCAAGGCGGCATCCGACGGTCCCGAGGACCTGACCGGCGGGTCGGCGGTGGTGCTCTTGGTCGAGGACGAGGAAGCGGTGCGCCGTGGCGGCAAGCGCATGCTCGAGGCCCGCGGCTACGAGGTGCACGAGGCAGGCAGCGGCGTCGAGGCGCTGGAAGTGCTGCAGGAACTCGAAGGCAAGGTCGACATCGTCGTCTCCGACGTGGTGATGCCGGAGATGGACGGGCCGACATTGCTCACCGAGCTGCGCAAGGACTATCCGGACATGAAGTTCATCTTCGTCTCGGGCTATGCCGAGGATGCGTTCGCCAAGAACCTGCCCGCCGACGCCAAGTTCGGCTTCCTCGCCAAGCCGTTCTCGCTCAAGCAGCTGGCGACCTCGGTACGCGAGATGCTGGACGCCTGAGGGGGCGGTCGGGGACAGATTGCTTTCCCTCCTGATTCCGGTTGTTCAAACCCGGTGTTTGGCTGAAAGGTAAACGGTCCCCGATTTCACGCTTGGCTCTGCGGCTGGCGATGCCGGTCTCGTTCTAACCGGCGGTCAACCACATCTTCATTATCGCTCCGGCACCGGGATGCTTGGCGGCCCGTTCGATGATCGTCTCTGGGTTGCAACGGGCGAAGATTTCGATGAGTCGGATGTGGAATCGGCCCAGGCAAATTGGCAGAGTGCGCGTCACCTCCCGTAGTTCCCTGGGGTCCGACCAAGACAAGCGCAACGACTTCGCTGCCGCTGGTTTCCATGCAATTTTTTCTCGGACAACGCGATGTGCGGATAGACCACGGAATGGATCCTCGGCTCGTGGGCCGAGGAAGACGAGTGGGACACCGAGGATGACGAAAGATGGCTGGATGCGGCGCTGAACTGCACGGGCAACGCCGCGCGGCACAGGGTTAATTTCCGGGTGACGAATTGTTCATCATCCTGCCGCATTTTCCGCTAGACTTCGCAATTCCAGATTTGCCAAGAGGGGCCATCATGAAATCCAAACTTCTGATCGCGGCGCTTGCCGCCGTCTTCGTCTCCGGCTGCACGACCGATCCCTATACCGGTCAGCAGAAGGTTTCCAACCTGGCCGGCGGCGCAGCGCTTGGCGCGCTCGGCGGGGCTGCTCTGGGCACGCTGGCAGGCGGCGACGACCGCCGCAATGCGCTGATCGGCGCGGGCATCGGCGCGCTGGCAGGCGGCGCGGTCGGCGGCTACATGGACCAGCAGGAAGCGCAGCTCAGGGCGCAGCTGCAGGGCACCGGCGTGTCGGTGACGCGCGTGGGTGACAAGATCATCCTCAACATGCCGTCCAACATCACCTTTGACACCGACCAGTCGGCGGTCAAGCCGCAGTTCTACGACACGCTGAACTCGGTGGCGCTGGTGCTGCAGAAATTCAACCGCTCGCTGGTCGATGTGGCAGGACACACCGATTCGACCGGGTCCGACAGCTACAATCTGACATTGTCGCAGCAGCGGGCGCAGTCGGTGACGAGCTACCTGATCTCGCAGGGCAATGATCCGCGCCGCTTCTTCACGCAAGGGTTTGGCGAAAGCCAGCCGATTGCCGACAACTCGACCGAGGCCGGCCGCGCTGCCAACCGCCGCGTGACAATCCAGATTTCGCCGCTGAGCTGATCAAGGCATGACGCGCTCAACCGATCCGGTTGAGCGACAACGCAAATGCATCAGTTCAAGGTGGTAAGGCGAGCCTTGCGCATCGGTTTGGATGCGGGACGCTGTAGCACCGAAACAAGCTTCTGAGGCAACATCAGACCCGGCTGCGAGAGTGGCCGGGTCTTTTGTGGCATCTGCCGGGCCGGGCAGGCGCCCTTACGCCCGCCTTGCGCCTTGCCGGGCCTGCCGCTTTGCGGCCAGCCGTATCAGGCGCTGGAAGGTCGGGCACTGCATGTGCGAGGGCGCCGGGCATTCGGCGACGTGCCGGATGGCATTCTTCAAGGCGGTGAGTTCGCGGATCTGCTGCTCGAGCCGGTCGGCCCGGGCATGCAGATCGGGCCGTGACAACGCCGGCTCACCATTGCCGCCGAACATGCCGGCAATTTCCTCCAGCGAGTAACCCGCCGCCTTGCCAAGCGAAATCAGCGCCAGTTGCATCAGCGTGTCGGGCTCATATTGGCGTCTCAACCCGTGGCGGCCGACCGGTTCGATCAATCCCAGTTCCTCGTAATAACGCAGGGTGGACGGCGGAAGACCGGTCTGCCGGACGATTTCGGCAATATCGAGGATTTTCATGCTTGACCTCAAGTTGACTTGAATTCGTAGGGTGCCTCAAGTCACCCCGGTCACCAAGAGGAAAAACCATGAACCCACGTCTGAATACGCTCGAACTGCCGGTCTGGCGGGAGCCGAGGGCCATCGCATTGCTGCTTGCTGCGACACTGGTCATCATGTCCAATGCCACGATCAGTCCGGCGCTGCCGGGGCTTGAAGCCCTGTTCGCCGATGACCCGAATGCGGGCCTGCTGATCCGTCTGCTGGTGCCCGCGCCGTCGCTGACGGTGGTGCTGTTTGCCCCGCTTGCAGGCATCGCCGCCGACCGGCTCGGGCGAAGGCCCTTGCTGCTTGCGGGGCTGGTGCTGTTTTTGCTGACCGGGCCGGCCGGCCTGTTTTTGCCCGACCTTGAAACGATCTTCGCCAGCCGGTTGCTGCTGGGTGTATCGGTGGCGATGATCATGACTGCCCAGACAGCGCTTGCCGGGGACTATTTTTCCGGACCCCGGCGCACCGCGGTGATGGGGCTTCAGGTCTCGGCGCGAAATTTTGGCGGCATGGCCTTTATTGTTCTGGCTGGGCTGCTGGCGGCGATTGCGCCACGGCTGCCGTTCGCCATCTACGGGCTGGCGATCCTCTATCTGCCTTTTGTCTGGCGGGTGGTGCAGGATGTTCCGTTTCAGCGCCCTGGCACCGGGCAGGCTGACACTCAAGCAATTGCGACACCGCCGCGATGGGTTGGGCCGGTCACTGGCCTTGCTGCGGTGCAGATGCTGACCGCCATGGTGTTCTTTCTCAACCCGACGCAGATCCCGTTCTACACAGCGGAGCTGGGCTATGAGAGCGCCCGCACGACCGGCGCCTATCTCGGCGTGTTGATGCTGGCCGGCGGGTTTTCGGCGCTGCTTCATGGAAGCATCAAGCAAAGGCTTGGTGATGCGGGCGGGTTTGCGCTCGGTTTCATGCTGATGGCCGCAGGCTTTGCCGTGCTGCCAGCGGGTGGCGGGCTCAGCATGTTGCTGGCGGCTGCCGCGTTGATCGGTGCAGGATATGCAACCGTCACCCCGATCTTCATCGCCATCGCGCTGCAATGGGCGCCGGCACACCGGCGCGGCATTGTGGGCGGGATCATGACGACAACGATGTTTCTGGGCCAGTTTCTCTCGCCATTTGCCAGCATACCGGCCATCGCCGTCTTTGGCTATGATCTGGTCTTCCAGGGCACCGCGGCGGGATTTGCGCTGGCAGGAATTGTTAGCGGGGCGATGCTGTTTCTGCCTGGAGCCGATCGGGCCCCGGCGGCATGAGGTGGCGGTCCCGGGGAAAAGCGGCGGCGGGCGCGTGATAGGCGGCCCGCCGCCGCTTGTTCCGGATTTGCCGCTCAAGACAGGCGGGCGTGATGCAGAAGAGCTGCCTCTATCTGCCGCTGCTTGCTATCGGGCGTTCAACCCGGCGGCAGCGCGCAATGCCGCGTTGATGCGGTCCTGCCAGCCGGGGCCGTCTTCCTGGAAATGCTCGAGCACGGCGCGGTCGAGCCTGATCGAGACCATTTCCTTGCCCTCAGGCACGCTGTTGCGTTTCGGTGCTGTTTCGACAGGCTTCGTGGTGACGGATTTGAAGGCGGCTTCGGCGCGATCGAGGGCGCTGCCTGTGCGTCGGGTGGGCTTCATCGCAAGTCCTCTCAGCTTGGCGGTTGCGGGACCGCTGTCAACTGCTTGCAGAGGCGAGTTCGCTGGCTATGCGGGCGGCGAGCCGGGCATTGTTGAGCACCAGCGCGATATTGGTCTTCAGGCTTTCGCCGTCGGTGAGATTGAGGATCTCGCCGAGCAGGAACGGCGTGACGGCCTTGCCCTCAATGCCCTTCTCCCTGGCCGTGGCGAGGGCGGCGGCGATGTGGCGGTTCATCTCGGCGGCTGCGATTTCATCCTCCACCGGGACCGGGTTGGCGATCAGCATGCCGCCATGGCCGCCAAGCGCCCGGCGGGTGATCTCGAAGCGGGCAATGGCTGCGGCATCATCGAGCCTGAGCGGTGCTGCAAGGCCGGATTCGCGCGACCAGAAGGCGGGCATCGCATCCTGGCCGAAGGCCACCACCGGGACGCCGCGGGTCTCCAGCGCTTCCAGCGTCTTTGGGATGTCGAGAATGGCCTTGGCGCCGGCGGAAACGACGATGACGGGGGTGCGCGACAGCTCGTCGAGATCGGCGGAGATGTCAAAGCTCGTTTCCGCGCCCTGGTGCACGCCGCCGATGCCGCCGGTGGCAAAGACCGGAATGCCGGCGAGATGGGCCGCCATCATGGTGGCGGCAACCGTTGTGGCGCCGGTGCGGCCTTCGGCCAGGGCAAAGGCGAAATCGGCGCGCGAGAGCTTCATCACATCGGTTGCCTGGGCCAGTTTGGTGATGGTGGCCTCGTCGAGGCCCGCATGCAATTTTCCATCGATCACCGCGATGGTGGCGGGGACGGCGCCCTCCGCGCGGATCACCGCCTCGACCTCGAGCGCCATGTCGCGGTTTCCCGGCCAGGGCATGCCGTGGGTGATGATGGTGGATTCGAGCGCCACGACGGGGCGGTTCTGCGCCAGCGCTTCGGCCACTTCCGCGGTCATTTCGATGTTGATGGATCCGGTCATGGATGGGAGTCCTGCATGGGTGTTTGAATTTGCGATGGCTTTGGCATGGCTTCGAGCGCCTGCGCAAGCATGGCTTGGGACAAATCCAAACGAACCGGGCCGCAAACACCGGTGGTCAGCCGGGCCAGAGCGATGCCGCGGACGAGATTGGATTGCAGAGATCCGCCAGCCAGCAGGCCATCGAGGTAGCCCGAAGCAAGCGCATCGCCGGCGCCGGTGACATCCTGCAGCTGATCGAGCGGCGGCGGCTGCAAGGTGATGACCTGCCTGCCCTGGTCCCGGTCCTGCGGGGAAGTTGTGAAGGCGGTGACCGGATCACTTCCGGCGGTGATCAGCCCACCGCGCAGGCCAGTTTGCGCGAGATGGGACACCCATGCGCCGGATGTACCTGCCTGCCTGCCGGTCAGCGCTGCCGCTTCGGCGCTGTTCATGGCAAGGCAGGTGATCTTGCCGAGGCTTGATTTCCAGCGCACGACCTTGGCCGGCGAGACGGCGATGACGGCCAGTGGCAGATCGAGTTCGCAGGCAGCGTCGGCGAGTGCTGCAAGTGCGGTTTCGGGCAGGTTTGAATCAGCCAGCAGCAGATCGGCCGCAGCGAGCCGCTTGCGCAGCCGCGCGCTCAGCAGACGGCGTGCTGGAACCATGTCGTAAAGCGCCATGTCGGCGAGCGCCGTGACCAAGTTTCCGTCCGGCTCGAGGATCGCCGAATAGCTCGGTGTTGCCCGGTCGAGAAAGGTCAGCGGGCAGTCCTCCATGCCGGCTTCCTCGGCCGCGCGGGCAACCAGATCCGCGGCCGCGTCGCCGCCGCGGGGCGCCACCAGACTGACCTGGTGGCCGAGCCGAACGAGATTGCGCGCCGCGTTGAAGGCACCGCCGCCGGGTTCGGTGTGCCAATGGCCCGGATTGGAGGCGCCGGGCCGGTGCGGGGCCGAGAGCCAGCCCTTGCGGTCGATATGGGCACCGCCGATTACCACGATCGTCGCCATCGTCAGGCCCCCCTGAATCCGCAGCGCCGGCGAATCGGCTGATGCCCCCGGACGCCTGCAGGCTCTGGCGCAGCCGCGGCAGCCATCCGCCGGCGCCAGTCGAAACAAAAATGGAACGTGAAGCATAAAGTCATTTTAGATCAGTGCTTTGGGTGGGGCTTGCGCAATTAGAACAAATGAAGTACAAACTGTGCAACCGAGCACTCATTGCTTGCAGTGGCATGATAACCTAAAGGTGGACCGAATGGCACAGAACTCTTTGCGGTTGGTAGAGGAAAAATCCGTGGACAAAAGCAAGGCGCTCGACGCCGCACTTTCCCAGATCGAACGCTCGTTCGGCAAGGGCTCAATCATGAAGCTTGGCGCCAATGAGGGCGTTGTCGAGATCGAGACGATCCCCACCGGTTCGCTCGGGCTTGATATCGCGCTGGGCGTGGGCGGTCTGCCAAAGGGCCGGATCATCGAGATCTATGGTCCGGAAAGTTCGGGCAAGACCACGCTGGCGCTGCAGACCATTGCCGAGGCGCAGAAGAAGGGTGGCATCTGCGGTTTTATCGATGCCGAACATGCGCTCGACCCGGTCTATGCCCGCAAGCTTGGTGTCGATCTCGAGAACCTGCTGATTTCGCAGCCGGACACGGGTGAGCAGGCGCTGGAAATCACCGATACGCTGGTGCGTTCGGGGGCGCTGGACGTGCTGGTGATCGATTCGGTGGCCGCGCTGACGCCGCGGGCCGAAATCGAGGGTGAGATGGGCGACAGCCTGCCGGGCCTGCAGGCGCGGCTGATGAGCCAGGCGCTGCGCAAGCTTACTGCCTCGATCTCGCGGTCGAACTGCATGGTGATCTTCATCAACCAGATCCGCATGAAGATCGGCGTGATGTTCGGATCGCCCGAAACCACGACCGGCGGCAATGCGCTGAAGTTCTACGCTTCGGTGCGGCTTGACATCCGCCGCATCGGCTCGGTCAAGGACCGCGACGAGGTGACCGGCAACCAGACCCGCGTCAAGGTGGTCAAGAACAAGATGGCACCGCCCTTCAAGCAGGTCGAGTTCGACATCATGTATGGCGAAGGCGTCTCCAAGGTCGGAGAACTGATCGACCTGGGCGTGAAGGCGGGGATCGTCGAGAAATCCGGCGCCTGGTTCTCCTACAACAGCCAGCGGCTGGGGCAGGGGCGCGAGAATTCGAAACAGTTCCTGCGCGACAATCCGGCGCTTGCCGACGAAATCGAATTGTCGCTGCGGCAGAATGCCGGGCTGATTGCCGAGAAATTCCTCGAAGACGATGGCAATGGCGGTGACGAGTCGCCCGACAGTGCTGAAATGTAGGCTTTCAGGTTCAGCTTTGCTGTCTGCTGGCCGGCTGCCCGCCCTTTACGGGGCAGGCGGCCGGTTTTCGTTTGATGGCGCGACCGCTGATGTCTAGACAGTCAACGGGGTGAACGATAAAAGCGGCGGTCCGCCCGTTGCGCGTGGGTGTGACCTGAGCGCTCCCCGGCGGGGCACTGCCGTTTTATCTGACAAAGGGTTGATCATGAGTGGCGTGAACGAAATTCGGTCGTCTTTTCTCGACTATTTCAAGAAAAACGATCACGAGGTCGTGGCGTCCAGCCCGCTGGTGCCACGCAATGATCCGACACTGATGTTTACCAATGCGGGGATGGTGCAGTTCAAGAACGCCTTCACCGGTCTGGAACAGCGCCCCTATTCGACGGCAGCAACATCGCAGAAATGTGTCCGCGCCGGCGGCAAGCACAATGATCTCGACAATGTCGGCTACACCGCGCGCCACCACACCTTCTTCGAGATGCTGGGCAATTTTTCCTTCGGCGACTATTTCAAGGACCGGGCCATCGAGCTTGCCTGGAACCTGTTGACGAAAGAATTCGGCATCAACAAGGACCGCTTGCTGGTCACCGTCTATCACACCGACGACGAGGCATTCGAGCTGTGGCGCAAGATTGCCGGAATTTCAGCCGACCGAATCATCCGGATTCCGACCAATGACAATTTCTGGGCGATGGGCGACACCGGGCCGTGCGGACCCTGTTCCGAAATCTTCTACGATCACGGCGACCATATCTGGGGTGGACCTCCCGGTTCGGCGGACGAAGACGGCGACCGTTTCATCGAGATCTGGAATCTGGTGTTCATGCAGTTCGAACAGGTTACCCCCGACAAGCGGGTGGATCTGCCGCGGCCGTCGATCGACACCGGCATGGGGCTCGAGCGCATCGCCGCACTGCTGCAGGGCCAGCACGACAATTACGACATCGACCTGTTCCGCCGCCTGATCACCGCATCGGAGGACGCCACAGGCGTTGCGGCCGAGGGCAAGGCCCGCGTCAGCCACCGGGTGATTGCCGACCATCTGCGTTCTTCCGCATTCCTGATTGCGGACGGGGTTCTGCCGGACAAGGAAGGCCGTGGCTACGTGCTTCGCCGGATCATGCGCCGGGCCATGCGTCACGCACAGCTGCTGGGTGCCGATGAGCCGCTGATGTACCGCCTGCTTCCGACACTGGTGGCCGAAATGGGGCGTGCCTATCCGGAGCTGCAGCGTGCGGAATCGATGATATCGGAGACCATGAAGCTGGAGGAAACCCGCTTCCGCAAGACCCTGGAACGGGGTCTGGGACTGCTCGATGAGGCCAGCGCCGGGCTTGGCGAGGGCGACCGGCTGGACGGGGAAACCGCATTCAAGCTCTATGACACATACGGGTTTCCGCTCGATCTGACCCAGGATGCGCTGCGGCCGCGCGGCGTCGATGTCGACACCGACGCGTTCAAGGCCGCGATGGAGCGGCAGAAGGCCGAGGCGCGCAAGCACTGGGCGGGCTCGGGCGACGCGGCAACGGAATCCATCTGGTTCGAGGTCAAGGACAAGGTCGGCGCCACAGACTTCCTTGGCTATGACACCGAATCCGCTGAAGGCGTGATCCTTGCCCTTGTGCGCGACGGTGCCGAGGTGGAGGCGGCTCAGGCCGGCGACGAGGTCGATGTCGTGGCCAACCAGACTCCGTTCTATGGCGAATCCGGCGGCCAGATGGGCGACCAGGGTACCATCTCCGGTGACGGGTACAGGCTCGAGGTCAGCGACACGCAGAAGCGTGGCGAGGGACTGTGGGTGCACCGGGCCAAGGTGACCGAAGGCGAGGTCAGGCGTGGCGCGGTGGCGCAGCTGGTGGTTGACCACGACCGTCGGTCGAAAATCCGCGCGAACCATTCCGCCACACATCTGCTGCATGAGGCGCTGCGCGAGGTTCTCGGTACCCATGTGATGCAGAAAGGCTCTCTGGTCGCGCCGGAACGGCTGCGTTTCGACGTTTCCCACAACAAGCCGATGGCGGCGGAGGAGCTGGCGCAGGTCGAGGCGATGGCCAACGAGATCATCCTGCAAAACAGCCCGGTGACAACCAGGCTGATGGCCGTCGACGATGCCATTGCCGAAGGCGCAATGGCGCTGTTCGGGGAGAAATATGGCGATGAAGTCCGGGTCGTGTCGATGGGCACCGGGGTGCGTGGCGTCAAGTCGAACCGGCCCTATTCCGTCGAACTGTGCGGCGGTACCCATGTGGCGGCCACCGGCGATATCGGTCTGGTGCGGGTCTTGTCCGACAGTGCGGTGAGTTCGGGCGTTCGCCGCATCGAGGCGCTGACCGGTGAGGCCGCACGCCAGTACCTGACCGAACAAGACGACAAGCTCCGGCAGGCAGCCTCCATGCTGAAGGTGCAGCCCGGCGATGTGCCGTCACGGATCGAAGCGTTGATGGACGAGCGGAAGAAGCTTGAGCGCGAGCTTGCAGATATGCGCAAGAAGCTGGCGCTGGGCGGCAGCGGTTCCGCAGGCGGTGACGAAAGCCGCGATATTGGCGGGGTAAAGTTCCTCGGCAAGGTGGTGACTGGCGTCTTGCCCAAGGATCTCAAGGGCCTGGTCGATGCCGCAAAGGGCTCGCTCGGCTCGGGCGTGGCGGCCTTTGTCGCCGTCAGCGAAGACGGCAAGGCCAGCGTCGTGGTCGGCGTGACCGAAGACCTGACCGAGCGGTTCTCCGCCGTGGATCTGGTGCGCGCTGCCTCGCAAGCTATTGGCGGCAAGGGCGGCGGTGGCCGGTCCGACATGGCGCAGGCCGGTGGTCCCGATGGCGCTAACGCCAATGCCGCCGTTGACGCGGTCGCGGCGGCCATCGGCTGAGTGGCCCATCTGGTCCGCAGCACGAAAGCTGCCATCTGCACTCTGAGCGCCCGGGTTTTCTCCCGGGCGTTTTTGTTTGCGAGAGGGGAGTTGCTCCGGCAACTGCCCAATGCCCGTTGCGTTCAAATGAATTCATCTGAACGATAACGGACTTGCATCATTTCGAAGCGTTACAGCGACCTTTGCACATCCAATTGGATGCTGAGCGCTGCAAGTCAGCAAGATTTATGCGGTCGGTCCATGCTGTTAATCTGGTGACCGACGGAGGGACGGGCATGGCAGGTAGCGCAGGCGTCAGGGAGTATCGCGAGCGGCTGGAGCGGGTACGAAACCACATTCGCGCAAATCTCGACGGGCCGCTCAATCTCGACGCGCTTGCCGACATTGCCTGCCTGTCCCGCTTTCACTGGCACCGCACCTATCGCGGCCTGACCGGGGAAACCGTGTGGCAGACGGTCAAACGGCTGAGGCTGCATCGCGCGGCCAGTGAACTGGCCAACGGGAGCGCGCCGATCGAACAGATCGCCGAGAGATCGGGCTACACCAACCCGCGCGCCTTCTCGCAGGCCTTCAAGTCTGATTACGGTCTGTCTCCGCTTCGCTACCGCGCCGAGGGCGGTCACAGGCGCTATGACACTCTTTCCTGGCAGGAGGCCGAAGATATGTTTGACGTACGCATTGAAGACCACGAACCGGTGGTGATCGCAGGGATGCCGCACACGGGCCCCTACAATGACGTGGGAGAAGCTTTTGACCGCTTCAGCTCGCACATGGCAGCAAACGGTGGCTGGGAGAAATCGGCGGGTATGGCCGCGATCTGTTTCTCCGATCCCGACATCACGCCGCCGGAAGAGATCAGGTCGCTTGCCGGCATGGCCCTGAAACCGGGTGAGACACCGCCCGACGGGCTGGAGAGCTTTACCTTGCCAAGTGGGCGCTACGCGGTGCTGACCCACAAGGGCCCCTATGGCGAGCTCGCCAAGGCCTATCACTGGTTCTATGGCGCCTGGCTGGCCGAAAGCGGCGAGAGCGCCGGGTCGGCCCCGGCGGTGGAACGCTATCTCAACTTGCCACATAATACGGCGCCGACAGAGCTGTTGACGGAAATCCACATGCAGCTTGGCTGAGGGGCGCGGTCTCGTCTTACGGTGCCGCGCATTCAACTGGATGGGCAAAGGTCGCTGTAATGCTTCAAAATGATGCATGTCGCATTCAACTGGCTTCAATTGAACGCGCCATTCATTTGGAGCGGCCCGTCCTTGCAGGCCGGATGCGCCGCACTGGGTCAGGGTGATGATCGCCGGTCCCGGCGCGGGCCGTCCCCTGGGCGCGGCTCACGGCTCAGGCAGCAATCGTCGCGTCTGAATTGTTGGCCTGCCGGGGCGCTATGGTGCGGACATTCGAATTGGCCAGTGCCTGAAAGCCCTGCCGGTCGACAACCAGGTGCCAGTGGCCGCTTGCCGGGACCTTAAGGCGTATCGGCGATTTTTCGGCGCGGCCACCGATCGACCTGAATGGCTCGCCCTCGACATATCTGAGGTAATTCGCATGATCCATCAGGCGGACATTGTTGATGCAGGACAGGACGACTTCCACGATAGTTCCCGCCGTCTGCTCTTCCAGATCATAGCGCTTGCTAAGCGGAGGCTGTTTCATCGGCTCGACCCCTTTGTGTTTGAAAGCCGAAACTGTGCCGCAAATGGCTTAATTTTTCGCATAATCTGAACGAATTCCCGTTTGGGCGCCCTGGCCGCCGGGTGGTCTGTCCGGGGATTGCAAAGATAAATAGCTGCCGACAAGGCGCTGCCGCGCCTGCCCGACCTGATGCATGTCGGGTTCAGATGGATCCATTTGAACGATGACACAGATACATCGTTTGAAGCATCGCTACAGCGGGCCTGCCGGGCCAGGCAGACACGCCGCGACGGCGAAACCGGACGCATGGAGCGAGTGTGGTTGCAAAGAAAATGGCGCGGTTGTGGGCCAACCGCGCCATTGCCGATGAAAAAACCGAAGTCGGGACAAGCGATCCGGCTGCCGCCGAGGTCGTCGCCGCGGGAAGTGCTGGTCAGCCCATGGCCTTCTGCAGATTCTCGTCGATCTTGTCGAGGAAACCGGTGGTCGACAGCCAGGGCTGATCCGGACCGATCAGCAGTGCCAGGTCCTTGGTCATGAAGCCAGATTCGACAGTCTGGATACAGACCTTTTCGAGCGTTTCGGCGAAGTTGGCCAGCTCGGCATTGTCGTCGAGCTTGGCGCGATGGGCCAGGCCACGGGTCCAGGCGAAGATCGAGGCAATCGAGTTGGTCGAGGTTTCCTCGCCCTTCTGGTGCTGGCGGTAGTGGCGGGTGACGGTGCCGTGGGCCGCTTCGGCTTCCACAGTCTTGCCATCCGGCGTCATCAGCACCGAGGTCATAAGGCCGAGCGAGCCGAAACCCTGGGCGACGATGTCTGACTGAACGTCGCCGTCATAGTTCTTGCAGGCCCAGACATAACCGCCGGACCACTTGATGGCCGCTGCCACCATGTCGTCGATCAGGCGGTGCTCGTACCAGATCTTGGCTTCGTCGTACTTTTCCTTGAACTCGGCATCAAAGATCTCCTGGAAGATGTCCTTGAAGCGGCCGTCATAGGCCTTGAGGATGGTGTTCTTGGTCGACATGTAGCACGGCACGCCGCGCATCAGCGCGTAGTTGAGCGATGCGCGGGCAAAATCGCGGATCGAATCGTCAAGGTTGTACATGGCCATGGCCACGCCGGAGGAGGGGGCATCAAACACTTCGTGCTCGATGGTCTCGCCGTCCTCACCGACGAATTTCACCGAAAGCTTGCCCTTGCCGGGGAACTTGAAATCGGTGGCGCGGTACTGGTCACCGAAGGCATGACGACCGACGATGATCGGCTTGGTCCAGCCTGGAACCAGGCGCGGCACGTTTTTCATGATGATCGGCTCGCGGAAGATCACGCCGCCCAGGATGTTGCGGATGGTGCCGTTGGGCGAACGCCACATCTTCTTCAGGCCGAATTCCTCGACGCGGGCCTCGTCGGGCGTGATGGTGGCGCATTTGATGCCGACGCCGTGCTTCTTGATGGCGTTGGCGGCGTCGACGGTGACCTGGTCATTGGTCTCGTCGCGGTACTGCACCGAGAGGTCGTAATATTCGATCTTGAGATCGAGATAGGGCAGGATCAGCTTTTCCTTGATGAACTGCCAGATGATCCGAGTCATCTCGTCGCCGTCGAGATCGACGACGGGGTTTGCTACCTTGATCTTTGCCATGCTTGTTTGACCTTTTGAGGGGGTTGTCGAAGGTGGACGAAAAGCCGCCCGTTCAGTTGGCGCATCTCTTAACAAAACAGCGACGGGCGCACAACATGCTGGGCCCTGGCTGCGGCGGTTTTAGAATTTGCTGACGGAACCAGCGGCTTTGCCGGCGCCATAGAGGCGGTGTTCTCGATCCTGGCCTTGCGCGACGGCACCATGCCGGCGACGATCAATCTGGACACCCCTGACGAGGCGGCAGCCCGGTTTGACCTGGTGCCGAAGACGCCGCGCGAAAAGAAGCTCAGGCACGTGCTTTCCAACGCTTTCGGCTTTGGCGGGGTCAATGCCTCGCTGGTGTTCAGCGCGGTGGCGTGACAGCCTTGTCTTGATTGTGCGCCAAGGCGGCAGTAGTGGTGTCGGCTGACACAAGCGGGTCGCCTTGGCTGAGTTGCGCAATCGGATTGCACCAACGCGCTGGCGGCTGCGCCAGGGAATGAGCACGTGGCCGGAACAGACAGAAATCGCGAACTGATCACCGGCGGCCCGGCGATCATTTTGGTAGAGCCGCAACTTGGCGAGAATATCGGCATGGTTGCGCGGGCCATGGCCAATTTCGGCCTGTCCAATCTCAGGATCGTCAATCCACGCGACGGCTGGCCTAACGATAAGGCCGTGAGCGCTGCGGCCAAGGCCGACCACGTGATCGCTGCGGCGGTGGTGTTTGAAACGCTGGAAGCAGCCGTTGCGGATCTGAATTTCGTCTATGCCACCACGGCGCGGCCGCGCGACGGGCACAAGCCGGTGCGCGGGCCGGTGGAAGCGGGCGAGATCCTGCGCGGACGCGAGGACGGCGGCGAGAAAACCGGCATCCTGTTCGGGCGTGAGCGCATCGGCCTGCGCAACTGGGAAGTCGGGCTTGCCGACGAGATCGTCACTTTTCCGGTCAATCCGGCCTATGCCTCGCTCAATATCGCCCAGGCCGTGCTGCTGATGTCGTATGAATGGATGAAGTCGGGGCTTTCCGATCCGCACGAGACCGCGTTTGACAGCCCGGATGTTGTGCCGGCGGAAAAGGCCGATCTGCACGGTCTTTTCGCCCAGATCGAGGAGGGGCTTGAGGCGCGGGGCTATTTCCGCTCCGAGACGAAGAGAATGAAGGCGGTCGACAATTTGCGGGCCGTGCTGACACGGCCGGGATTCTCGACCGACGAGATTGCAGTGTTGCGCGGTCTTTTTGCCTCATTTGACAAGTTCAGCCGGTCCGGACAACGGTCCCCTTCCGGCAACCGAGAGACGGGAGACGGAGGATGAGCGAGCAGCCGGTTCTGGTGTTCGACAGCGGCATTGGGGGCTTGAGCGTGCTGCGCGAGGCGCGGGTCATCATGCCCGGACGGCGCTTTGTCTATGTCGCCGATGATGCCGGCTTCCCCTATGGCGCCTGGGAGGAGGGCGCGCTCAACGACCGTATTGTCGGGCTGTTTGGCGGCCTGATCGAGAGGTTCAACCCGGCGCTGGCGTTGATTGCCTGCAACACTGCCTCGACCATCGTCATGCCGGCTCTGCGTGCGACCTTCCCGGCGCTGCCCTTCGTCGGTACTGTGCCGGCCATCAAACCGGCCGCCGAGCGGACAAAGTCCGGCCTGGTTTCGGTGCTGGCGACGCCGGGCACAGTGAAGCGGCAATACACTCGCGACCTGATCCGCGACTATGCCGACAAGGTGCATGTGCGGCTTGTGGGATCGGAAAACCTCGCCGCCCTTGCCGAAACCTACATGCGCAAAGGCTTTGTCGATGAAGCGGCGGTAAAGACGGAGATCGATCCGTGCTTTGTCGAACGCGACGGACGGCAAACCGATATCGTGGTGCTGGCCTGCACGCATTTCCCGTTTCTCGTCAACCGCATGCGAAAGATGGCGCCCTGGCCGGTGGACTGGATCGACCCGGCCGAAGCCATTGCACGGCGGGCGCTGGCGATCGTCGAGACCTTGCCCGGCGGCGATGCGCTGCCCGATGCGCGCGACAGGGTTGTGTTCACTTCCGGCAACCCCGATTACAGTGCGCAACGGCTGATGCATGGCTTCGGACTGACGGTGGTCTGAGGACTGGCGAGAGGCCAGCCGCTCGCTGTTGCTATGAGGCGGAGGCACGACGGGGCGAATTCCTGTGTATTTCCGCCTTGGCTGCCTGCGGGCGCGGAGAAATCTGCTAAACGGTGCTTTGGCGAATTCACCAGAGAGTCGAGCCGGGTCACGAGTCAGCATTACGGAGTAAGGGTACTTTGCAGGTCGGAATTGACATGGGAAGCCTGGCAGGCGGTCAGCCGGCCACGCTCGACATCGAGGAACTGCTGGCAACCCGTCTTCTCGTGCAGGGCAATTCCGGGTCCGGCAAGTCGCATCTGCTCAGGCGCCTGCTGGAACAATCCGCGCAATGGGTGCAGCAGGTGATCATCGATCCCGAGGGTGACTTCGTCACGCTGTCGGAGAAATACGGACACCTGGTGGTGGAAGGGGAGCGCAGCGAAGGCGAGCTCGCCGGCATTGCCAGCCGGATCAGGCGGCACCGGGTGTCCTGCGTGCTGTCGCTGGAAGGGCTCGACGTCGAGCAGCAGATGCGCGCGGCCGCGGTTTTTCTCAATGCCATGTTCGATGCCGATCACGAGTTCTGGTACCCGGTGCTGGTGGTGGTCGACGAGGCGCAGATGTTTGCGCCGGCCGTCGGCGGCGACGTCTCCGAGGACGCGAGAAAGATGTCGCTGGGCGCGATGACCAACCTGATGTGCCGCGGCCGCAAGCGTGGGCTGGCCGGTGTGATCGCCACCCAACGATTGGCCAAGCTTGCCAAGAACGTGGCGGCGGAAGCCTCGAATTTTCTCATGGGCCGGACCTTTCTCGATATCGACATGGCGCGCGCGGCGGATCTACTGGGCATGGACCGGCGCCAGGCGGAAATGTTCCGCGACCTTCAGCGCGGCAATTTTGTCGGTCTCGGCCCGGCGCTGTCGCGGCGGCCGCTGCCGATTGCCATTGGCGCGGTCGAGACCCAGGCTCGGTCTTCCAGCCCGAAACTGCTGCCGATGCCGGAAACCGTCGAGGATGTCGAAGACCTGATCTTCACCCCCGACCCGGAAGAGTTCACCCGTCAGCTGGCCCCGCGCCGGGCGCGTCCGGCCCCGCGGCCGACTACAGATATTCTGGCGGAATTGTCGCGCGCGACGCCGCTCAGCGATCAGCCGATCTCGCGTCCTGGCGGCGAGGGAACTCGGCCGGCGATGGGGGCAGAAGAGCGCGAGGAACGGGTGTCCGCGGTTCTCGCAGAAATCCTGGCCGATCCGGAATCTGGTTACCGGACCGATTCCGCGCTGTACCAGGATTTTCTTGTGCGGCTGAGAATGCGCCGGGTCTCGGGCTCGCCGATGCCGCTGGCTGAATTCCGCCGCCGTGTCGCCATTGCCCGCTCCGGTGTGGATGCGGCAACTGCCGCCAGCGAGGCCTGGGCCACGGCGCTGAAGCTGTCGGAAATGGTGTCTGAGGATCTTCAGGGCGTGTTTCTGATGCTCGCCAATGCGGCGATCTGTAGCGAGCCATGTCCGTCCGACGCCCGCATCGCCCGCGCCTATGGCACTCATTCGGCGCGGCGGGCGCGCAGGCTCTTGGGCTATTTCGAAGAGCAGGAGCTTATCATCGTCCACGCCGACCTGACGGGCAAGCGTATTGTCGGCATTCCCGAGCTGCAGGTGGAAACCGCGCCGGGGGCTGCGGACGCGCCGGACGAGGAGGCGGGGAGAGCGCAAGCGGCGGAGTAGGAAGCCTGGTTTGACTGGCTAGCGCAGGCTGCGCGCATGGCCGATGAAGAGCCACGCCATCGCACCGACTATGCAAAACGAGACAAGGCCCAGATAACGTTCGTACAGCCCGTCTATCACGGTGGGCAGGAAGAAGAACACCGGAGCGGACAGGGTCCACAGAACCGAGAGCGCAACAAGCAGGCGGCCGAGGTTGCGGTTGATGCGTTTTGCGCCTTTTGACATCGCCCATGGCAAGACTGCAACCAGCAGGCCGAGCGCGTAGACCAGATAGATGTGTATCACCCATCCGTCATGGTCATTGTCGCCATACTCGTTGCGGGAGCCGACGAGAAACACGATAAGGCCAAGAACGGCGAAACCGACTGATCCAAGGCTCCAGCGCCATCCGCCGAGGTGATCGTGGGCGGCAAGCAAGGCAACCGAGATCAGCGACCCCGAAAAAGCATAGATGCCGATGTCGACAATGAACTCATAATTCCCGGCGCCAAGATCGCTGATCGTATCGGCGATCCAGTCGTGGTCAGGGACCAGGAAGTCCGCAATCAGGATCGAGAACGTGAAAATGGCACAGCCAGCCATCGCATAGGTGGCAAGGGCCATCATCAAGGATGGCTTCAGGCTTGTCTGCGGCAGTTCTGATTTCCGGTGCATAGGTCAACTCACTGATTGCGAAAGCTCCAACGCTGCTGGGAGTTAAATCGTTCCCCAGCGCATCAATGCCCAGAAGAGGCCTGTGCTCACGAAACCGTGAATCCAGTTCGCCGGTAAGGAGGCCGCGGCAGCCTTGGGATCGCCCCAAAGCGCGCTATACTTGCGCAGCAGCCATGATCAGGCCGCCGTTCCGGCGTCAAGCATTCGCCCGACAGGACAAGACAGATGACCAAAGCTCTCATGACCCGCCGTAGTTTCCTCGCTGCGACCGGTGCACTCGTCGCGACGGGACCGGCAGGCCTCGTTGTGCCTGCACGCGCCGAGCGCGTGGCCCCAACGCCCTCGATGCGGGGAGGGGCCAATAACTATCTTCCCGGCGCGCCGATTGTCGAGCGCATTGGCGGGGGCGGGTTCTGGATGACGGGTACCGTACGCCGCGCAGGCGATGGCGCACCGCTGAGCGGCCAGCGGATCCAGATTTGGGCGCACACGACCGAAGGCAATGAGCGCGACCCCTGGAGCCATGGCGCCACGCTGACGGACGCCAATGGCGAATTCCGCCTCGAGATGCCGCAGATCGTTCCGGCCTTCGGCCAGCCCCATGGCCACCTGGCCTATGACAGTGGTGACTTCAAGACCGTCTTTCTCAGGCCGGTAATGGCCAGCTCAGCTGACACCAGCCTGTCTGCGGATTTCGTGCTCGAACCGGCCTGACAAGGGTGGATCCGGCAGAGACTGCAAGGCTGAAACAGCTGCTTGTCTGGGGGGTACTGGTGATGGCGGTTGCCGTACCGGTCGCTGCGGCTGCGGCAAGTCCGCTGCTGGCGTGGCGTGACCCGGTCTATATTGCGGCAGGTTTTGCCGGGGTGGTGGCGATGGAACTGCTGCTGTTCCAGCCGCTGCTTGCGTCCGGCTGGTTGCCGGGCCTCTCCGGGCAGCGGGGCCGGCGGGTGCATCGCTGGGTCGGTGGCCTGCTGGTTCTGGCGGTGGTGATCCACGTCATGGGCCTCTGGGTGACAAGTCCACCGGATGTCATCGACGCATTGCTGTTTGCATCGCCGACACCGTTTTCCGCCTGGGGTGTGATCGCGATGTGGGCCGTTTTTGCCTCCGCGCTGCTGGCCTTGTTGCGCCGGCGATTGCGGCCGCGGCACTGGCGTCGCGCCCATACGGCTCTGGCAGCCGTGATCGTGGTGGGAAGCGTTGTCCACGCGATCCTGATCGAGGGGACGATGGAGATTGCGTCAAAAATTGTGCTCTGCGCGCTGGTTGTGGCTGCCACCGTGGTGGTGATCGCCAGGCTGCGGATCTGGGCGGCGCGGGCGCGCTGACTTCCGCATCCCGCTTCAATCAGCGTGGGGTCAAAGCCTGACCGTGGTGGCGACGCCTTGCCCGCACCAGAGGCATCATATCAGGCCCGCTCTTCCCAGATCTTGATTAGCTCGACGATCGTCTCCACCGATTTCTCCATGTCCTGGACACTGATCCATTCCAGCGGCGAGTGGTAGGAGTGTCCGCCGGTATAGATGTTGGGGCAGGGCAGGCCCATGAAGGACAGGCGCGAGCCGTCGGTGCCCCCGCGGATGGCGTTGGTGACCGGTTCGAGACCGACGCGGCGCACGGCTTCGGTGAGGTTGGCCATGGTTTCCGGGTGGCGGTCGAGGACCTCCTTCATGTTGCGGTATTGCTCGGTGACGGTGAACGTCATGCTCGAGCCGGGATAGGCCGTCATGACCTCCTCGGCGAGGGATCTGAGCAGGGCTTCCTTCTCGGTCAGGCCCTCATTGACGAAATCGCGGATGATGAAGGTCAGTTTGGCCGCGTCCATCGAGCCGCTGATATCGGTGGGATGAATAAAGCCGGTGCGGCCGTCGGTGGTTTCGGGCGCGAGGTCTTTCGGCAACCGGGCTATGATGTCGGCGGCGATCTTGATGGCGTTTTCCATCACCCCCTTGGAGGTGCCCGGGTGCTGGGCAACGCCAACGATCTCGATCTCGACACCGTCGGCGGAGAAGGTCTCGTCGTCGACCTCGCCGATGGTGCTGCCATCGAGCGTATAGCCGAATTGAGCGCCGAGCTTGGCGATATCGACCTTGTCCGCGCCGCGGCCGATTTCCTCGTCGGTGGTGAACAGGATCCGGATGGCGCCGTGGCTGATCTCGGGATTGGCGATCAGCGTGGCTACGGCTGTCATGATCTCGGCAATGCCGGCCTTGTCGTCGGCGCCGAGCAGCGTGGTGCCGTCGGTGGTGACGATGTCGTGGCCGATCTGGTTGTTCAGCTCGGGGTGTTCGGACACCTTGATGACGCGGCTGGTATCGCCGGCAAGCCGGATGTCACCGCCCTTGTAGTCGCGCACGACATTCGGTTTGACGCCGGTGCCGGTGAAATCGGGCGCCGTGTCCATATGCGCACAGAAGCAGATGACCGGAACGTCCTTACGGGTGTTGGCGGGCAATGTCGCGTAGATGTTGCCGTGCTCATCCATGTGGGCATCCTCAAGGCCCAACACCAGCAACTCCTCGACCAGAACACGGCCCAGATCCTTCTGTTTTTCGGTCGAGGGCTGGGTGCGGCTCTCGGGGTCGGACTGGGTGTCGATGACAACATAGCGAAGCAGGCGGTCTAGGACGGTGTCGGTCATTGAAAGGATCCTCTGGCGGTGTGGTTCAGCTATAGCTGGCCAGGCGACCTACGGAAATATAAAAGGTTCCAAGCTGTAACGCGATCGCGTTCGCCGGAGCATTGGTTTGGAATGTTGAGATGTATGACTGGATAAAAGCGCTGCATGTGGTTTCCGTGCTGCTGTTTGCGGGCGGGCTGGTGGCGTTGCTGGTGGCCAGCATGGCGCTCGGCAAGCGGGACCCGGCGGCGGAGGATCAAAGCAACAAGCTGAGAGCGACGGTGCGCAAATGGGACATGTGGGTTTCGCAACCCGCATTAGCCGGGGTCTGGGTTTTCGGGTTGTGGGCGGGGTTGAGCGGCGGATGGTTCACTGAGCCCTGGCTGCAGGTCAAGCTTGTCTTCGTGCTGATCCTGTCGGGCCTGCATGGCAATCTGGCCGGCCGGCTGAGACGGCTGGACCTGACGGCGACGCAAACAAGAAGCATCGTTCCATCGTCGATCGTGACGGCAACCATTCTGGTTTCCTTCGCCATCATCGGTGTCATGGCCGTGGTGAAACCGTTTTGAAGCCGGGGTTTGCCGCCGGCGTTGACAGCCGGGCCGCGATGTACTAGAGACCCGGCCAGCGCGAGGGTTCATGCCCTCGCGTTTTCTTACGTGTCCCGTGGACGGTTTGTCACAATGCGTGCGTGAACCGTTCTGTCAGGTCTCCAAAACAGGGGCCAGAGGAGGGCGCGTTTCCTTCAACCGGTCTGGCAACAGACTGGTCCAACCTTTTGAAAGGAAATGCGATGAGCAAGCGCGAATCGTCCAAGTACAAACTCGATCGCCGCATGGGCGAAAACATCTGGGGCCGTCCGAAGTCCCCGGTCAACCGTCGCGAATATGGCCCCGGCCAGCACGGTCAGCGCCGCAAGAGCAAGCTTTCCGACTTCGGCGTGCAGCTGCGCGCCAAGCAGAAGCTGAAGGGCTACTACGGCGACATTTCGGAAAAGCAGTTCCGCAAGATCTACGACGAAGCCAACCGGATGAAGGGCGATACGCCTGAAAACCTGATCGGCCTGCTCGAGCAGCGTCTCGACGCCATCGTCTATCGCGCCAAGTTCGTGGCCACGATCTTTGCCGCACGTCAGTTCGTCAATCACGGCCACGTCACCGTCAACGGCAAGCGCGTCAATATCGGTTCCTACCGCTGCAAGCCGGGCGATGTTATTGAAGTCAGGGAAAAGTCGAAACAGCTCGCGATCGTCATGGAAGCGACGCAGCTGGCTGAACGCGACGTTCCCGAATATGTCGAAGCCGATCACAACAAGATGGCTGCGACCTTCGTGCGCATTCCCAACCTGTCCGACGTTCCTTACCCTGTGGTGATGGAACCGAACCTGGTTGTCGAATTCTATTCCCGCTGATCCCTTTCGGATCGCGCCAGTTCAAGGCCGCCCTTCGGGGCGGCTTTTTGTATTTTGAGCTATCAAAGCCGAGCTCGGGAGACCGCCGATGAGAGATCTGCAACAGGTTCTGAACGAGATTGCCGCCGAGGCTGCCGGCGACGAGGACCGCGGCGTGGTGGCGCAATACATCCCCGAACTCGCCAAGGTTGATGCGAAGCAGTTCGGTATTGCCGTGACCTTGCCGGACGGAACCGTGCTGTCCGCCGGTGATTCTGCCACCGGGTTTTCAATCCAAAGCGTTTCCAAGGTTTTTACCCTGGCGCTGGCCCTTGGCAAGCTCGGCGATTCGGTCTGGAGCCGAGTCGGGCGCGAACCGTCGGGCAACCCGTTCAACTCGATCGTCCAGCTGGAACAGGAAAAGGGCCGGCCGCGCAATCCGTTCATCAATGCGGGCGCCATTGCCGTGGTCGACCTGATCATGGCCGGACATCAACCGAAGGAAGCGATCGGCGAGATCATCCAGTTCTTCCGCCACCTGGCCGATGATGATTCGATTCTGATCGATGAACATGTGGCGCGCTCGGAAACAGCGCATGGCGACCGCAATGCGTCGCTGGCGCATTTCATGCGCTCTTTCGGCAATATCCACCACCCGGTCGATCACGTTCTCGGTGTCTATTTCCACCAGTGTGCGCTGGTGATGAATTGCCGGCAATTGTCACGGGCAGGGCTGTTCCTGGCGAGCCAGGGGCGTGACCCGGTGACCGGCGCGCAGGTGGTCTCCGAACAGCGGGCGCGCCGCATCAATGCCATCATGCTGACCTGCGGCCATTACGACGGATCCGGCGAGTTTGCCTTCCGTGTCGGCCTGCCGGGAAAGAGCGGTGTCGGCGGCGGTATCCTGGCGATTGCGCCGGGCAAAGCCTCGATTGCGGTCTGGTCTCCGGGGCTCGACAGGGTCGGCAATTCCAAACTCGGAACCGCGGCGCTTGAACAATTGGCCCGGCGGATGGATTGGACGGTGTTCGGGGCTTGACTGTTTCGGGCAAAGCCATCATCCCCGGTGCCATGAGTGATGTCATCGACAGAATGGAGACGACAGACCCCGCCGCCGGTGCGGGACCGTCGCTTTATGCAGACGCGCCATCGAGCGTATCGTTCAACAAGCTGCGCAAACGGCTGATCCGCAATGTGCGGCAGGCTATCGACGATTTTTCGATGATCCCGGCGGCGGATCCCGGCGGAAAGCGGCCGCGCTGGCTGGTGGCGCTCTCCGGCGGAAAGGATTCCTACGGGCTGCTGGCGCTTCTCATGGATCTGCAATGGCGCGGCATGCTGCCCGTCGATCTGATTGCCTGCAATCTCGATCAGGGCCAGCCGAATTTTCCGAAGCACATCCTGCCCGATTACCTGGCGGCGCATGGAGTGCCGCACCGCATTGAGTATCGCGACACCTATTCGGTGGTGACCGCCAAGGTGCCGGAAGGGGCTACCTATTGCGCGCTGTGTTCTCGTCTGCGACGCGGCAATCTCTACCGGATTGCGCGCGAAGAAGGCTGCGAGGCGCTGGTGCTCGGCCATCACCGCGACGACATTCTCGAGACGTTCTTCCTCAATTTCTTTCACGGCGGGCGGCTCGAGGCGATGCCGCCCAAGCTGCTGAACGATGATGGCGACGTCATGGTTCTCAGGCCGATGGCCTATTGCGCCGAGGAGGATCTCGCGCGCTTTGCCGAAGCGTTGGCGTTTCCGATCATCCCGTGCGATCTGTGCGGCTCGCAGGACGGGCTGCAACGCAATGCGATGAAGCTGATGATCGGGGATATCGAGCGGCGGATGCCCGGCCGCAAGGATTCGATGATCCGGGCCCTGTCCAACACGCGGCCATCACATTTGCTGGACAGATCGCTGTTCGACTTTGCAGGACTTACGACGCAGCCAGGGAAGGCAGATATATGAGCACTCTTACCGCGACCGACATGGACTGGCTGGCAGCGCTGCTTCTGGATGTGGGCGCCGCCGAGATCATGCCGCGGTTCCGCAATCTGGGCGATGGCGACGTGCAGCAGAAGACCTCCGCCGCGGACCTGGTTACCGAAGCCGATGTCAATGCCGAGCGGAAGATCACGGCCGCTTTGCTGGAGCGGTTTCCCAGCGCTCTCGTCATCGGCGAAGAGGCTGTTGCTGACGATCCGACGCTGCTCGACGGCTGGAGCAAGACCGACAGGCTCGCTTTCGTGGTCGATCCGATCGACGGAACCTTCAATTTTGCCTCTGGCGTCGCCTCCTTCGGCGTGATGCTGGCGGTGGTCAGCCGCGGCGAAACGATCGTCGGCATCATTCACGACCCGGTCGGCAAGGACTGGATCATGGCGCAGAAAGGCGCAGGCGCCATTTACCGACGGATGAATGGACGCGAGAGCGCGCTGAAGGTGGCCGAAGCGGCCGGCGCGGCGGACAAGATGATCGGATCGGCGTCGTGGCAGTACATGCCGGAGCCCGAGCGGACGCGGGTCGCGCGCAATCAGGCGCATTGCCTGGGGAGCGTCGCCTACCGGTGTGCTGCGCAGGAATACCGTCTGCTTGCGGGCGGCCACATCCACTTCGCGATGTATCACAAGCTGATGCCATGGGACCATCTGGCCGGCACGCTGATCACCGAGGAAGCTGGCGGCCATGTTCGCCGTTTCGACGGCAGCGTCTATCGTCCGGAGCATCTTGATGGCGGCGTGCTGTCGGCGACCGACCCGGACAGCTGGAATATGGTGCGCGAAGCCCTGTGGCGCGCCTGACCTCTTTGGGTCAGTTGGGCGTACCAATGCCGAACAGCCGGCCTTTTTCTGCAATCAGGACCATTATTAGCGATATCGCCGATACAATGGCATAGCCGGCCGCGAGCGGGAAAACCGTGCCGTCAAATGTTTGTCCGATCACCGCACCTACGACGCCGCCACCAACGGTCTGGGCAAAGCCCAGCGTGGATGAGGCGGTGCCGGCGATGGCGCCAAGCGGCTCCATGGCGATTGAATTGAAGTTCGATCCAACAAAGCCGAACAATGGCATCATGAGCATGGAAATACCGAAGAAAAGCCAGAACGGAATTGGCCCCATGGCGGTCAGGCCAGCCAGCACCAGGGCAAGGGTGAAATAGGCTATCAGTGCACCGTGAGACAGGCGGCGCTGGCCGAATCTTCCGACAAGCCGCGAATTGACGAAGGAGGATCCGGCCATGACGACGGCCACCGCGGCGAATGCCACCGGGAAATAGGTGCCCAGGCCATAGAGATCGACATAGATCGGCTGTGCGACGTTGAGAAAGGCGAACAGGGAACCGAAATAGAAGCTTGTAGCCAATGTGTAAAACAGCGCGATGCGATTGGTCAGCACGATTGCGAAGGCTTCGCGGATGCTCTTGGTGGTCAGCGGACGGCGGTTCTCGTTGTCGAGCGTTTCGGGCAGACGCAACATCGCCCAGAGCCCGACTGCCAGTGAGACCAGTGCCATGAAGACGAAGATGAGATGCCAGTCACCGCCCAGGATGATGACTTGACCAATCATCGGTGCAAACACCGGCACCACCATGAAGACCATCATCACCAGCGACATGGTGGCCGCCATGGCGCGACCCGAATGGGTGTCGCGCACAACCGAGATGGCGATAACACGTGTCGCAGCAGCGCCAACGCCCTGCAGGAAGCGAGCGATCAGAAGAAACTCAAAGCTTGGCGCAAGGGCACCCGAAATCGCACAGATTGCATAGAGCGCGATGCCGAAAAACAGCGGTGCACGTCGGCCGAAGCGGTCGGACACCGGGCCGAAAAACAGCTGCGCCCCGCCGAATCCGATAATGTAGGACAGCAGGATATACTGCACACTGTTGCCATCCGCGATGCCAAGGTCGCCCTGGATGTTGGGGAATGCCGGTAGCATGATATCGATTGCCAGGGCATTGAGCGCCATGAGCGAGGCGATTATAGCGATAAATTGCGCGCGGCCGAGACCCTTGACGGTCGCAGGGGGGGGCGCGACAGCAGCCGTGTTTACGTCCATTGAAATGAATTCCACCTAATCGAAACAGGATGCGCTTGCGCAGCCGTTTATTGCAATGCTCGATCCCAGTTGCGTCAATCGGGCAATCGTGCCGGAAATATCGGGAATACGGGACTCAAAAGGCGGGCCGTCGTAACCGGTGCCAGCATCGTACATAGACCCGGCACAGTTTTCGGGCAAGCCTGTGAATTACAGGGGAATGTATTGCATCAAATTGTGATCAGGTCAGCCGCCGGGTACTCGTCTGTCAGGCAATGGAGAGGTGAGGCGGACCGAGGAGCAGAATTCTTCCGGCGCGCAATCGGATGGTTTGGGACCTGCTGCGAAGCAGCTACATTCCGCGGTGATCAGGGGAGCTGCTGCTTTAGAGATGCAGGGTGTGCAGACAATATCGGTGAAAATTGGGGAGTGTAGATGCCAGACATCAAACCGCTTCGGCTTGCGCTTATCGGGCTCGGCATGGCGACCAAGCCACATCGGGAAGCATTGCGGGATCCCTCCTGTCCCGCCGGACTGGCTGGGGTCTACAACCGCACCCGCGCCAGGGCCGAGGACGTGGCCGGTCAGGAAGGCTGCCGGGTTTTTGACAGTCTTGAACAGATAGCAGGCGATTCAAGCGTCGACGGGGTGCTAGTTACGACGCCGCCGGACCAGCGGCTGGAAATCGTCGAGATGATGGCGCAAGCAGGCAAGCACATTTTGATGGAAAAGCCGGTCGAACGAACGCTTCCGGCGGCCGAAAACCTCGTCGCAATCTGCGAACGCCACAAGGTGCAGTTGGGGATCGTGCTGCAACACCGGTTCCGGGCTGGGGCGATGCGGTTGAAAGCCCTGGTTCAAGCCGGAGAGCTCGGAGATATCGCGCTGGTGCGCGTCGAAGTTCCGTGGTGGCGGGATCAGGCCTATTACGATCAGCCGGAGCGGGGCACCTACGCGCGAGACGGTGGCGGGGTGCTTATCAGTCAGGCAATCCACGTGCTGGACCTGATGCTGAGCCTGACGGGGCCTGCGAAGATGGTACAGGCGCTGACTGCCACGACGGCGGTGCACAGCATGGAAACGGAAAATTTCGCCACCGCAGGCATTCGCTTCGCATCCGGGGCCGTGGGCTCGATCGTGGCAACGACGGCAACCTATCCCGGCGGCACCGAGAGCATTGTGCTTGATGGCACGCTGGCAACAGCGACATTGCGCGGCGGGCGGCTCGATGTCGTCTGGCGCGACGGACGCACCGAGCAGACAGACGAACCCGCAGGCACCGGCGGCGGCGCCGACCCGATGGAGTTTCCCTGTGACTGGCACAGGGCCCTGATCGCTGATTTCGCGATGGCGATCCACGAGCAACGCGCCCCTCTGGTTACCGGCCGGGAAGCATTGAAGGTGCACTTGCTCATCGAGGCTATCTCCAGATCAGCGACGGCCGGAGCTGCGGTCGAAGTCGTGCCAGTTGCAACCGGTTAGACTCGAGGTTGCAGCAAGCCGCCGCTGTCCAGAGGCATCGACATTTCTTTCCTATTTACTGGCTTCTTCGCGGGCAGCGCGAACCGGGTCGATGACACGCCAGCCGAAATTGAGGAAGGGCTGCGCGGCTTCGGCGAGCTCGGTCAGATCATCGAGCAGGGCGGTGCCGTCAAGCCGGTCCTTCGTAAAGCGGCGCGACAGGGTCAGGTGTCTGAGTCTCAGCAGCTCTAGCAGGGCAGGGTCGGTGATGGCCTCAAACCCACGTGGGGTCCGCTTGAGGCTGTTTTCGAGATCAAAGGCGAAACCGAGCGCGAGCAAGGGCTCAAGGGTTGCGTCGAATTGCGGCTTGCGCGCAACGATGGCTTCACGGAAGGCACGCAGCTCGTCCGACTCCATCGAATAGAAGCCGACGGCGAGAAAGCACTCCTCTGGCGAGACATGGAAATAAAGCAGACCCTGGTCCTTCTTGGTGCCGGAACGGGTGATGACCGCGCTGACATGGGTATTGTAGGGGTGCTTTTCCTTTGCAAACCGGACGTCGCGGTTGATCCGGAAGGTTGAGGTCTTGCGATGGCAGGTAAGCGGGATCTTCCGCGAAGCCAGACGTGCGGCCAGATCGTCGATCAGCTGTCCGCGCGGCTCGTTGAGATGCTCTTCGAAGATGGCCTTGTTGTCGTGAAACCATTCGCGGTTCTGGTGAAAGCCGAGGGCCTTCAGGAAGGGCAGGGCCTTGTCACCAAAACCGTGATAGGCCCCGCTGCTCATTGTGCGGCGTCCTGTGCTCCGGTGTAGCCGGACAATTCGCCGTTGATGACATAGCTGAGGATGGCGACCACCTGATCCGGGGTCTTGGCGACGGCGAGGGCCGCGGCGTCGACTTCCTTGAGTGCGTGGGCGTGTTCGTCCTGGTGCAGGATGATCAGCGGCTTGCCGAGCGCTGCAGCGAATCCCGCGTCGAAGGCTGCATTCCACTGTTTGTATTTTTCGCCGAAGCGGACCACTACGATGTCAGCCTTCTCAATCAGCGTGCGGGTGCGGATGGCGTTGATCTGGGCGCCCTTGTGGTCATGCCAGAACTTGTTCGGTTCGGCACCAAGGATTGCAACGCCGACGTCGTCGGAGGCTTCGTGGTGGGTGACGGGCGCATTGAAGGCGACCGGCAATCCTGCCTGCGTCGCGCCTGCCTCGATCTGGTCGCGCCAGTCGGTGTGAATTTCGCCCGAGAGGTAGATGGTCCAGGTCATGCTCGCGTCTCCAGTCGTCGTGGTCTGGTCAGGTGTAGGGTAATGGATTTTCCAGGCAGCTGAAACGAAAAGAGGCGGAAAATCCGCCTCTTGCCGTGTCATGAAGAAAGAAAGCTCAGGCTGCCTTGACCGGAACGCCCGCGTCGGTCATGTGCTGCTGCAACTCGCTCGACTGGAACATCTCGCGGACGATGTCGCAGCCGCCGATGAACTCGCCCTTGACGTAGAGCTGCGGGATGGTCGGCCAGTTGGAATATTCCTTGATGCCGTTGCGCAAGGCATCGTCAGCCAGAACGTTGACGCCCTTGTAGGGCACGCCAAGGTAATCGAGGATCTGGACGACCTGGCCCGAGAAACCGCATTGCGGAAACTGCGGGGTGCCCTTCATGAACAGCACCACGTCGTTGTTCTTCACTTCGTTGTCGATGAAATCATTGATGCCGGACATCGTTGGATCCTTTCAGAGCGCGTGGCCACGATATTTGTTACCCCTCAGATAACGCGGGCGGCATGACAAGACAAGAAGGCGCGCTCTATAAGTGATCGGATGAGGATGCGTCGCGCCGGTTATTCTGTCCTGTTCTTGCTGGCCGCGGCCGGTATGTGGGCGGCTTGGAGCATGGTGTCTCCGCCGCCAGCCCGTGTTCCTCCCGCAACTCAGAAGCCGGAAGAACCCGGGAGCATGAAGATGACCAAGAAACCCGAAATCTGTGAGGAAATAGTGTTCGAGGGTTCGCGCGCGGTGCTGTGCACGGCCGACCCGGGTGATCACGACATCAGGCTCATCTATCGCGGTCCCGATGGCGAGGTGCTTGGCAGTGTCTCCAAGGCGGTCACGGCACTGGCGGCGGCCGGACGGACACCGGTACTGGCGATGAATGCCGGCATGTATCATGCAGACATGACGCCGGTCGGACTTTATGTCGAGGACAGCACCGAACTTGCGCCCCTGAACACGGAAGAGGGATTCGGCAATTTCTTTCTCAAACCCAACGGCGTGTTCTTTGTCGGTGCGAACGGAACTGCCGGAGTGATGGAGACGGAAGCCTACCGGGCGGCGGGGATGGTGCCCGAATTCGCTACACAGTCCGGGCCGATGCTGCTGATCGAAGGGGAGGTCCATCCCCGGTTCCTGCCGGACGGGACATCGAGATATATCCGCAACGGCGTCGGCGTGCGCGCTGATGGCAGCATCGTGCTGGCAATCACCCGCGACGAGGTCAGTCTGGGCTCTTTCGCACGCCTGTTCCGCGACATCGCAGAGTGCGAGAACGCGCTGTTCTTCGACGGCGCGGTCTCGAGCCTTGCCTGGGGCACACATATGGAAATCGATGCGGGTGAACCGGCAGGGCCGGTTGTCGCGGTGTTCGACAGAATTGAGGACTGAAACCCGCGGAGGCTTTATGGCCTCCGCCAGACAGCCTTATTCCGGGACGCTGGTCTGCAGCGCCAATGCGTGCAGGACGCCGCCCATGTTGCCTTCCAGCGCGTTGTAGACCATCTGGTGCTGCTGCACCCGGCTCTTGCCGCGGAAGCTTTCGGAGACGACTTCGGCAGCATAATGATCGCCGTCGCCGGCAAGATCGCGGATGGTGACCTTGGCGTCAGGAATCCCGGTCTTGATGAGTTTCTCGATGTCGCCAGCATTCATTGGCATGGGGTAGGCTCCTGATTGGGTTATTCTGCGGCCAGCGCTTCGGGGACGTCCATGAAGGCAGGAAACCACGATTCATGGGTGGCGCGCAATGTGGATATGGGGAGCGACAACAGGCCTTCGATCTCAAGGCTGTCGCCGGACATTGTCCCGAGCTGACGGAAGGGGATGCCCGCGCCTTCTGCGCTGGCCATGATGTAGTTTGCCAGATCCGACGGGACCGTGATGACGTAGCGCGCCTGATCCTCGCCAAACAGCAGCCCATGGGCCGGGCCGTGGCAATTTGACAGGTCAAGCTGCATGCCGAGATCGGAGGCCATGACCATTTCAGCCAGCGTGGCAGCGAGGCCGCCGGATGAGATGTCGTGGCAGGAGGTCACCTGGCCGTTGCGGATTGCCGAGCGGACGAAATCGCCATTGCGGCGTTCTTCCATGAGGTCGACCGGCGGTGGTGCGCCTTCTGATCGGCCAAGGCAGTCGCGCATCCAGGCCGACTGGCCGAGATGGCTGCAATCGCCGCCGATCAGGATCACCGCGTCTCCGGCGCTGGCGCCGCCGACGCGGGCCATCTTGGACCAGTCTTCGATCAGGCCGACGCCGCCAATGGTCGGTGTCGGCAGAATGGCTTCTCCATTGGTCTCGTTGTAGAGCGAGACATTGCCCGAAACGATGGGGAAATCGAGCGCGGTGCAGGCTTCGCCGATGCCCTGGATGGCCATCACCAGCTGGCCCATGATCTCGGGCCGTTCGGGATTGCCGAAATTGAGATTGTCGGTCGAGGCCAGCGGTTCGGCGCCGGTGGCGGTAAGATTGCGCCAACACTCGGCAACTGCCTGCTTGCCACCCTCGTAGGGATTGGCCTCGACATAGCGCGGGGTCACGTCGGACGAGAAGGCCAGCGCCTTGGTGGCGTGGCCTTCGACCCGCACAACACCGGCATCGCCGCCGGGGATTTGCAGCGAATTGCCCTGTATCAGCGTGTCGTACTGCTCCCAGACCCAACGCCTGGATGCGTTGTTGGGCGAGCCGAGCAGGTCGAGAAGGGCCTGGCCATAATCTTCCGGCTCCTCGACATCGTTAATGTCGAGCGGCGAAAGGCCACCAAGATCGCGCCACTCGCGGTCATATTCGGGGGCTTCGTCACCGAGTTCCTTGATCGGCAGATTGGCGACTTCCTCACCCTGATGCAGGATGCGGAACCGGAGATCATCGGTGGTCTTGCCGACGACGGCGAAATCGAGGCCCCATTTGACAAAGATCGCCTTGGCAACTTCCTCCTTCGAAGGCTCGAGCACCATGAGCATGCGCTCCTGGCTTTCCGACAGCATCATCTCGTAGGCGCTCATGTTCTCTTCGCGCACCGGCACCTGGTCGAGATCGAGCTCGATGCCGAGATCGCCCTTGGCGCCCATTTCAACGGCCGAGCAGGTGAGGCCTGCCGCGCCCATGTCCTGAATGGCAATGACGGCACCGGTCTGCATCAGCTCGAGACAGGCCTCGAGCAGGCATTTTTCGGTGAAGGGGTCCCCGACCTGCACGGTGGGCCGTTTTTCCTCGATGGACTCGTCAAACTCGGCCGAGGCCATGGTGGCGCCGCCGACACCGTCGCGACCGGTCTTGGCCCCAAGATAGACCACAGGCAGACCGACGCCCTTGGCCTCGGACAGGAAGATCGCGTCGGTCCTGGCAATGCCGGCCGCAAAAGCGTTGACCAGGCAGTTGCCATTGTAGCGTGAATCGAACTCGACTTCGCCGCCGACCGTGGGCACACCGAAGGAATTTCCGTAGCCGCCGACACCGGCAACAACGCCGGAAACCAGGTGGCGGGTCTTCGGGTGATCAGGCTCACCGAATCTGAGCGCGTTCATGGCAGCGATCGGGCGGGCGCCCATGGTGAAGACATCGCGCAGGATGCCGCCAACGCCGGTCGCGGCACCCTGGTAGGGCTCGATATAGGAGGGATGGTTGTGGCTTTCCATCTTGAAGACCACACAGTCGCCGTCACCGATATCAACCACACCGGCATTCTCGCCGGGGCCCTGCAACACCCGCGGTCCGCTGGTCGGCAATGTGCGCAGCCATTTCTTCGATGACTTGTAGGAGCAATGCTCGTTCCACATCGCCGAGAAAATCCCCAGCTCGGTAAAGCTCGGTTCACGCCCGATCAGATCGAGTATGCGCTGGTACTCTTCGGGCTTGAGCCCGTGAGCCGCGATAAGATCTTCGGTGATGGGAATGATATTCGGGATGCTCATGGAGGTGGTCGCCCTTCCTGTCTGCGCCTGGTGCAGGCTATAGCGCAATGGCGGGTCCGTTGGCACCTTCAAATTGCGATTTCAGGTGAATAAACGCGCCTAACTGTGGACGGGTTCAATCCGTGGGCGCCGCCTTCACGGCGGCGATCAGCACCCGGTGGCGCCAGAAGCCCAGCGGGAAATGTCACCGTTGATGCGGCCGGCGAGCGGCGAGGTGGAGAGCGGGCCGTAGAACTGGGCTTTACCGGCGCTTGCGACAATGACCGCCTTGGGCAGCGATTGCGGCTTGCCGCGCGGAATGATCAGCAGCCGTGGCGTGCTGGTGGTATCGAGCTCGGGAACAATGCCGTATTCGGCAAAATCCTTGTCGCTGAGCCAGCAGGCATGGGCCTGGCTGTTGACCTTCTGCAGCGTCGCCACGGCCAAAGTGTTCGAACCCGTGCCTGCTGGCGGGCCCGAGGCTGGGGCGCAGGCGGACAAGGCCATAAAGGAGGCGATGACGAGCATCATGGGCAAGTGTTTCATCAGGCTCTCCGGGGCCGGCCATCGCAGATGTGGTTCGAGGCTTTCGCATAGCATGATTCCCGGTTGCGCAAGTGGCCAAACCGCCAGCATCCGGACAGACGGAAAGGGCGGATATGGTTGTGAGACAGTGGAGCAACTGCTAACAACCAAAGGAGAATTCCGGGGCACGAGCGGGAAGACAGAGTGAACAGACTTGATCATGTTCGGGTTTGCATTGTAGGGGCCGGCCCGACCGGTCTGACGACAATCAAGAATCTGGTAGCTGCAGGCGTCACCGACATCATCTGCCATGAGATGCAGGGTGAGACCGGGGGTATCTGGGCCTTCAGCGAGGATCCGGATCGAGCAAGTGTCTATGATAGCGCGCACACGATCAGCTCGAAGCGGTATTCGCAGTTTCCCGATTTTCCCATGCCCGATTGCTATCCGGATTATCCCTCCAACAGGCAGATTCTCGACTATATGCGCAGCTACGAGGCGCATTTCGGGCTGAGCCGGTATATCCGGCTGAACTCCAGGGTCAGCGGTGTGAAGCGGCGGTCCGATGGCGTCTGGGAAATCTCCTTAGAGACTGCGGACGGGACGTGCCTCCAGACCGCGAATTATCTGATCGTCTGTTCGGGTCACCACAGAGACCCCTCGGTACCGGATATCGCGGCCGATTTTACCGGCGAGCAATTGCATGCAGGGCGATACAAGAAGGCGGAGGGTTTCGCGGGTAAGAAGGTGCTGGTTGTCGGAGGCGGAAATTCGGCCTGTGATATCGCAGCGGCCGTCAGCCGGGTGACAGATGGCGTCGAGCTGAGCATCCGCAGCCCGCAAGTCATCGTGCCGAAGCTTTTTGGCGGCCGGCCGATAGACCGGCAGTTCGCCAAGCTGTCGAAGCCGTCATTGCGATGGGTGCGTGACCTTGGCCTCAGGTTCGGTGTCTCGCTGCTGGTAGGGCGCTACGCGGATTACGGGCTTCAACAGCCGCGGGGCCGCGTTCTGAGCCATCATCCAACCCTGAACACCGACATTCTCGACCGGATCCGCCATGGCAAGGTGACACCCCGACGGGGGATCAGCGGGATCGAGGGCAGGACGGTCAAGTTCGATGACGGCGCCAGTGCGGAATTCGATGTGATCATCTGGGCGACGGGCTACCGGCTCGGTGCGCCATTCCTTGAGGGCGTCTGCCCCGACTGGAGCGAGGCCGCGCAAGTTCCGCTCTATCTCAAGATGATGATGGCAGACCTGCCCAAGCTGTTTTTTGTCGGGCTGATCCAGCCGGTCGGTTGCATCTGGGTGCTCGCCGATTTGCAGGCGAAGCTCGCCGCGGCAGAGATTTCCGGCGCCTGGAAGCGGCCGGACAACATGGCGGCGCTTATCGAGCGGGACAACCGGCGTGACGCCCGGCGCTACAAAGCCAGCCCGCGGCATGCGGTTCAGGTTGAAGTGCATGAATATACAGAACAGCTCAAGGCAGCCCTGCGCGCCGGAAGAGTTCGAGCCGGTGCCGGTGCTGCAAGGCAATGATCAGCGGGCGGCGCGTATCACAGCGCGCAGAATTTCCGACTGGATTGCCTCATTGTGGGTGACGGTCCAGTGGTCGTCGCCTTCGCCCATAACATCCGTACGCGCGCGCATGTCGATGTTTTTGATGCGCCTTTTCGGCACGCCGGACCGGGGCTTGAGTTCGGCGCCGAGGCCGTTTTTGGAGAAATAGTAGTTCACGTAGCGCTTGACGTTGGTGGAAAGCGGACCGGCCCGGGTCGGGTCCACGGTAATGACAAGCTCTACCGGAATGTTGTCCCTGCGCAGGCTGTCGGCAACCTGCAGCGCAGCGTTTCCGCCAAAAGAATGGCCGACGATGACAATGGGTTTGCCCCTCCTGGATTGCTTGTACTGTCTGGCAATTCTCGCCCTGAGAGCAGACCCGCCGAGATGGCTGTAGACCTTGGCTTCGATCTTCCGCCGGGCGAGGCTTTGGGTCATGGTGTCAAAGCCGGTGGAGAAGATCCCCATGAAACCGCGTATGAAGTAGACTTGGGTGACAGGTTCAGCGGTGTTTTTTGCAGCAGCGTGAGCTGGTGCGGCTAAGGTCAGGGATAAAGCCAGCAGCAAGCCGGTGAGCAGGCAAAGGCCCCACCGGCGGTCTTGATGGGGTCTGGTATAGAGATCTTCGAACGCATTCATGGGCCGACTCCGCCTACCTGCATGGTCGACGGAATCTTTAGCACACCGGATCAGGCGTCAACAAGTCCGAGGGCGGATTCGAACAGGGCGCGGCCATCGGAGCCGCCATGGGCCGCTTCGATCAGGTTTTCCGGATGCGGCATCATGCCCAGCACATTGCCAGCCCTGTTGACGATGCCGGCGATGTTGTTGAGCGAGCCGTTCGGGTTGGTTTCGGCGGTGTAACGGAACGCAACCTGATTGTTGGCCTCGAGATCGGCCAGCGTGTCGGCATCGGTGAAATAGTTGCCGTCGTGATGGGCGACCGGGCAGCGCAGGATCTGGCCCTGGGTGTAGCCCCGGGTAAACACCGTAGATGCATTTGCAACTTCGAGCCGGACTTCGCGGCAGACAAATTTGAGTGAGGCATTGCGCATCAGCGCGCCTGGCAGCAGTCCCGCCTCGAGCAGGATCTGGAAGCCGTTGCAGACGCCGATGACGCGGGTGCCTTTTTCGGCCTTCTCGCGCACCGCCTGCATGACCGGCATGCGTGCGGCTATCGCACCGCAGCGTAAATAGTCGCCATAGGAAAAGCCGCCCGGGATGACGATCAGCTCGATATCATCGGGAATGGAGGTTTCCGTCTGCCAGATGGTGAGCGGGGCCTGACCCGAGACATGGGTCAATGCCGCGATCATGTCGCGGTCGCGGTTGAGCCCGGGGAGCAGAATGACGGCGGCTTTCATGACTCAGATCACCTCGACCGAAAAATCCTCGATCACCGTGTTGGCGAGGAGCTTCTCGCCCATGGCCTTGAGTTCGGCTTCGGCGACAGCGCGGTCCGAGGTTTCGAGAACCACGTCGAAGACCTTGCCCTGGCGGATGGAATTGACGCCGGAGAAACCGAGGCCGCCGAGCGCGTGCTCGATGGCCTTGCCCTGCGGGTCGAGGACGCCGTTTTTCAGCGTGACGGTGACGCGTGCCTTGATCATTTTATGAGCTCCCGACGCTTACTTGACCAGAACCGGCCCGGTGGGGCGGTTGGGTTCGTTCTCGTTCATGATGCCGAGGCGGCGGGCAACTTCCTGATAGGCTTCGACCAGGTTGCCGAGGTCGCGCCGGAACACGTCCTTGTCGAATTTCTCGCTGGTGTTGATATCCCACAGGCGGCAGGAATCGGGCGAGATCTCGTCGGCAACGACGATGCGCATCATGTCGCCCTCGAATAGGCGGCCGCATTCGATCTTGAAATCGACGAGCTGGATGCCGACACCCAGAAACAGACCGGACAGGAAGTCGTTGACGCGGATGGCGAGCGCCATGATGTCGTCGATTTCCTGCGGGCTGGCCCAGCCGAAAGCCGTCACATGCTCTTCCGAGACCATCGGGTCATCCAGCGCATCAGCCTTGTAGTAGAATTCGATGATGGAGCGGGGCAGGACGGTGCCTTCCTCGATACCGAGACGCTTTGCCAGCGACCCGGCGGCGATGTTCCGCACCACGACCTCGAGCGGAATGATTTCGACTTCCTTGATCAACTGCTCGCGCATGTTGACGCGTTTGATGAAGTGGGTCGGGATGCCGATCCGGTTGAGATGCGTGAAGATGTACTCGGAAATGCGGTTGTTGAGAACGCCCTTGCCGTCGACCACGTCATGCTTCTTCTTGTTGAACGCGGTGGCGTCATCCTTGAAGAACTGGATCAGCGTGCCTGGTTCAGGGCCTTCATACAGAATCTTGGCCTTGCCTTCGTAGATACGGCGGCGACGGGTCATGGAGCATCTCTGTCTAAATGTGCCGGCTGAAGCCGCGGCAACTCGGCTTGGGGATTTTGAGCCGTGCTTTAGCGGATTGTCCAGGCTTTCACAACGCTGTTGTCGGCAATGTCCCCCGAATTGCACGGTTGGAGACCGGTTTGCATTGCACTTTCGGCGGTCTTTTGTTTTATGGAGTGAACCCACATATAGGGTATAATCGATTCACGCCGGGAGCCAGCTCATGAGCGATATGAAAGACCGCGAAAACGCATTTGAGAACAAGTTTGCCCATGACGAGGAGCTGAAGTTCAAAGCCGAAGCCCGCCGCAACAAGATGCTCGGCCTGTGGGCTGCAGAATTGCTTGGCAAGACCGGTGAGGAAGCCGAAGCCTATGCCAAGGAGGTTGTCATGGCCGATATCGAGGAAGCTGGCGATCACGACGTGTTCCGCAAGGTGCGTGCCGATTTCGACAATGGTGGTGTCAACCAGTCCGACCATCAGCTGCGCCGCAAGATGCAGGAACTGCTGGTCGTTGCCGTCGAGCAGATTCAAGCTAGCTGATCCGGGCCAGCTGATCCGGGCCAACTGATCCGGGCAGACTGAAACAATCGATCCCGCCCTCGGCTTGCCGGGGGCGGTTTTTTGTTGGATTGAGGGTGCAGAGCGCCTTTGGCGGGCGATGCGTTGATTCGAGGGGGAAGGCCATGCAGTTGCGCGACAGACTGGATCAGGAAGAGATGCTGATGACGGCGTGGTCGACCTCGCCATCGGTGGAGATGGCGGCGGCACTGGCGCGCTGTGCTTTCGATACGGTGACCGTCGACATGCAGCATGGGGCGCACACCGAGACGACGGCATTTGCCGCGGCGCGGGCAATCATCACGGCGAGCAAACCTGCAATCCTGCGGGTTCCGGTTGGCCGCAATGATCTGGCCAGCCGGGCACTCGATATGGGATTCGAGGCGGTGATTGCGCCAATGATCAATTCGGTGCAGGACGCCAGGGCGTTTGCGGCCGCGATGAAATATCCGCCGATGGGTGAGCGCTCCTGGGGGCCGGTGAAGGCGCTACAGATGCATACGTCCTACACGCCTGAGAGCTATTTCCGCTCGGCTAACACCAGGACGGTGTCGCTGGCGATGATCGAGACAAGGGCGGCTTTCGCTGCGCTCGACGGCATTCTCGCAACCGACGGCATCGACGGTGTGTTTGTCGGGCCGTCGGACCTGTCGATCTCCTGGTCGGGCGGCGCTCATGTCGACCCGCACAATGAAGAGCTGCAGGGCGTGATCGCGGAAATAGCCCAGAAGGCCCGCAAGGCGGGAAAATTCGCCGCCATCTTTGCCGTCGATCCTGCCGACGTTCCGCGCTTTGGCAAGATGGGCTACCGCTTGGCGGCCCTGAACACCGACCCGGGGATCATCGCGGCCGGTGCTGCGGTGATGCTGGAAAAGGCGAAGGGTTAAAGCTTTTCGGCCCTCCGAGGAAAGATTATTGCGAGCATAGAATGCTCGCGGCTAATGCGGGATGCGCATGGGCCGGGTGCTCTGCGCTGCGGTTCAGGAACGGCCCTGAACAAAAATCCTCATTTCCGCGGAACTTTATGAATTGAGCGTTGTTGAACTCCCGTAATAAAGGAGACGGCAATGAACAGCATATTTTACACCATCGGGCTCGTGGTTGTTGTGCTCTTTGTGCTGGGCCTGCTGGCTTAAGAAGGAGAGACGCCAATGACAAGCTCCAAATCAGAGACGATGGCAAACGCCACCGACAACATTAAACAGAAAATTTCAGAAACCGGCGAAAAGCTGAAAAGCGAAGCCAGACACCAGAGCGATGAGGCAAAGTCGCGGGTGGCAGACGAGATGTCGAACGTTGCCAGCGCGCTCCATGGCGCGTCGGGCGAATTTGACACGGGCACCCTGCAGGCAAAGCTGCTCAATCAGATCGCCGACGGGATCTCGGGTGCCGCAGACACGGTCCGCAACAAAGACATGTCCGAAGTCGTGACAGACGTTCAGGGCTTTGCACGCAGTAACCCTGCGGTCTTCCTCGGCGGAGCAGCTCTTCTCGGCTTTGTTGCCAGCCGGTTCGCCAAGGCGTCTGAGTCCCGAGACCACGACCGCCAGCCATCCACGACGCCAAGCTATCCGGCGGCGACTACACCGGCTTCGCCGACCGCTACGGCGTCGAGCGCGCAGCCAGTTTCTGGCAGCGCCCCGACCTCAACACGCAGATCGGAGACAAAATAATGACCGAACACAGCACAATGTCGGGCGCCAAAGGGCTTTTCTCCGACGTCCTGACGCATGCCACCAATCTCATTCGCGGTGAAGTCGATCTTGCCCGCGCCGAGATTTCCGAAAATCTCAAAGCAGCGGCGACTGCGGTCGGCTTGATCGTCGGAGGTGTGGTTATTGCTCTCACCTCGCTTAACGTCCTTGCAGCCGCTTTGGTTGCCGCGCTGACAGACGCCGGCATGGCAAGCGGCTGGGCTGCCTTGCTCGTCGGGGTCGGTTTTGCGCTGATCGCTTTCGCGCTGACTTACAAGGGCCTGAACGATCTCAAACCTGCCAGCATTGCCCCCACGCGGGCAGGCCGCAACCTGCGGCGCGATGTCGATGCCGTGAAGGAGAGCTACCATGACAAATAATTCCAGAAACGTTCAGGAAATCGAACGCGACATCGAGCGCGAGCGCGCGCAACTTTCAAGGTCTCTTGACGCGCTTCAGAGCCAGTTCTCGCTCGAGGGCATCTTCCGGCAGGCTTCCGACCAGGTGTCCCGCCACGGCGGCGAATTTGGTAGCTCGATCAGCAGATCGGTGAAAAGCAATCCGATCGCCCTGGCCTTGACGGGTATTGGGCTCGCCTGGATGATCTATGGCGAAAACCGCAGGCATGACGAGGCCTCCTTGAGCAGCCGCACCACGTCGCGGCCACTGGACACCTCTCCGTTTGGCGAAGACCGGACGGCGGCTTACGGCAGGCACAGTACCGTCGGCGACTACGGCTCCGCCGGAGGGGCGAGCAACTCCGCGTCTTCAAGGCTCAGCGATGCGGCCGATACGGTTTCCGGCGCTGCGTCCGACGCCAAGCGGGCAGCTTCTGACCGGTGGGACCGGGCGCAATCCACAGCGTCCAATTACGCCGATAGCGCCTCGGCCTATGCCCGCCGGACCCGCGCTTCGGCTGAGGATTTGCGCCGGCGTCTATACGAAGGTACTGAAAATCTTTCCGAGTCTGCGCGGCAAAAGGTTGTCGCCGCCCGCGAGCGGGCCCAGCAGGCGCAGGAACGGGTCGAAGACGCAGCGCGGCGCGGCAAATCAGAGGCAGTTGATTTCTTCAACAGTCAGCCGCTTGTCGCAGGAGCTCTGGCACTTGCTGTCGGCGCCGCCATTGGCGCACTTGCACCGCGCACCAGGACCGAGGACGACGCGGCTGGCGCGCATTCGGACAGGCTCTTTGCAGAAGCAGAGCGGGTGTTCCGAGAGGAAGCCGAAAAGGCCGAGAAGGTGGTCAAGAAAGCAGCTACGGAGGCCAAGACCGTCGCTCGCGAAGAAAAGGCCAAGGCTGACAGCAAGGCCCCGGGAGACAAGACCGCGGCCGAGGCGGCTGTCAGCAAGGCGAAATCATCCGGGAAACGCGTTGCAAGTGCGGCAAAAGAGGAAGCCTCGAAGCAGAAGCTGGGGCAGCCCAAATCCGGCAGCAACTGACCGGGTTGCCCGGTGTGGCGCTCACCCGGCGCCAACAAACGATCAGTAACAAACGCCCGGACCGCGGTTCGGGCGTTTTTGTGTCATCATCGCGAACAGAACCTCAAAAGCTGGCCCGGGAAGCGATCAAGGTTTGAGGCGAGAGAGGAAGTTGGCGAAGACCATGATGCCTTCGGGCCACGGGCCATGGCCTGAGTCAGGATCGATATGACCTGCTTCGCCGGCGTCGATCAGCATCGATCCCCAGGCGTTGGCCATGTCGCCTGCGTGGTCGAAAGAACCGAAGGGATCATTGCGGCTCGCCACAACGATGGAGGGAAATTCCAGCGGCTGCTCAGGGTAGGGGCCGAAGGTCATGAGGTGCTTGGGGCGGATGTTCGGATTGTTGACTTCCGGTGGCGCGACAAAGAACGCTCCGGCAATCCTGTTTTCAAGCCGCGGCAGGGCCTGCAGCGCGGTGGCCACGCCAAGTGAATGGGCGATGACGACAACCGGTTTCTCAGCTTCGTTGACAGCTTCAGCGAAGCGCGCCGTCCAGTCTTCACGCACCGGTTTGGTCCAGGCGTCCTGTTCGACACGACGTGCGGTCGACAGCCGGGCCTGCCAACGGGTCTGCCAGTGCTCGGGGCCGGAATTCTTGTATCCGGGAACGATGAGAATATCGGATTCTGCTACTTTCATGATGCCGAGTTGGGCAAAGCGCTGATAAATGTCAACCGGGAGAAACGGTCCGAGGGCACGCTTGTAGCTCTATTTTGGTCTCGGCGTGCTGAATCTTGCCGACTGCGCCGGCGTGAGGCTCACGTGCCTGCCGCGGGCCGCGTCAGCGATCCGTCGCCGGGTAGGAACTGATCTGCGCCGGGGGCGTGATGACAAAAGGGGCGCCTCCGTTTTTCAAATGACCTTGGGTGAAAATCAGCAGGACGCCGAGCGAAATGACGACGCTTGCGGCGGCGATCCAAAGGGTGAAGCCGGTGTCGTGGGGATGATGTGGTTCGAGGCCGTTGTCGCGGCGGTCCTGACTGCCATTGCCGGCAAGGGGCGGATAATCCTGCATGGGGGTCTCCAATGATTACGGATGACCAGCAGATTGAGCGGCAACCACGGCAAGACGGGGGCAGCAGCAGGGCGAGACAGTGACACGCAATCACTTCACATGACCGCGTGTCATTTTTGTCTCAGTTGATGCTCTCAGCTCTCGCCGAAGACGCGGGCAAAGATCGTGTCGACATGCTTGGTGTGATAGCCGAGATCGAAACGATCCCTGATTTCGGTCTCGGCGAGATATTTGCGGACATCCTCGTCGGCGAGAAGCTCGGTGAGGAAGTCGACTTCCGAATCGCCCGAGGTCTGGTAGCTGTTCCACACCTTCATGGCGTTGCGCTGAACCAGCCGGTAGGCGTCCTCGCGCGAGGAACCGGCCTGGGTCAGCGCCAGCAGGATGCGTTGCGAATGCACCAGCCCGCCGAGACGGTCCATGTTGCCGATCATGCGCTCGGGATAGACCATCAGCTTGTCGATGACGCCCGTCAGCCGCGCCAGCGCGAAGTCCAGCGTGACGGTGGTGTCCGGGCCGATCATGCGCTCGACCGAGGAGTGCGAGATATCGCGCTCGTGCCACAGGGCAACGTTCTCCATGGCCGGGGTGACTGCCATGCGGACCAGACGCGACAGACCGGTAAGGTTCTCCGTCAGCACCGGGTTGCGCTTGTGCGGCATGGCCGACGAGCCCTTCTGACCCTTGGAAAAATACTCCTCGGCTTCCAGAACCTCGGTGCGCTGCAGGTGGCGGATCTCGGTGGCGACGCGCTCGATCGAAGAGGCGATGACACCGAGGGTGGCGAAATACATCGCGTGGCGGTCGCGCGGGATGACCTGGGTGGAGACCGGCTCGGCGGTCAGCCCCATGGCCTTGGCGACATGTTCTTCAACGCGCGGATCGATGTTGGCAAAGGTGCCGACCGCGCCTGAGATGGCGCAGGTGGCGATTTCTGCACGGGCATTGAGCAGGCGGGTGCGGCAGCGGTCGAACTCGGCATAGGCTTCAGCCATCTTCAGGCCGAAGGTCACCGGCTCGGCATGGATGCCGTGCGAGCGGCCGATGCAGACGGTGTCTTTGTGCTCGTAGGCGCGGCGCTTGATGGCGGCGAGAAGCGCATCCATGTCGGCGAGCAACAGATCGGTGGCCCTGACCAGCTGGACATTGAAGCAGGTGTCGAGCACGTCCGACGAGGTCATGCCCTGGTGCACGAAACGGGCGTCGGGACCGACGATCTCGGCCAGGTGAGTCAGGAAGGCGATGACGTCGTGCTTGGTTTCGCGCTCGATTTCGTCGATACGGTCGATGTCGAACGTGGCCTTGCCGCCCTTGTCCCAGATTGTCCGGGCTGCCTCCTTCGGGATAACGCCGAGGTCGGCCAGCGCATCGCATGCGTGTGCCTCGATCTCGAACCAGATGCGGAATTTTGATTCCGGCGACCAGACAGAGACCATTTCCGGGCGGGAGTAACGAGGTATCATGGCGAAATCCGTAGCAGGTTGGCGTTGCGGCGGGTCTAGACCATTTCCGTCCGGATTCAAACTTTGGATCGGAAGAGTCTAGTCAGTCCGGCTGCTTTTCCGCCCCTTTGTCGGTGAGTGCCGTGTGGCAAGCAGCCAGGACGCAGCGAAGAGGAAGACCACGCCCAAGGGCAGATAGAGCCGGATTCCCATGACTGCGAACTGGTAGAGCGCCGACGCGCTGGTGAAGATCAGCTGCACCAGCCAGATCCTGGTGAAGGCGTCTCCATGCCACTGGGCGTAGAAATTGCGGTAGATGATGGCGAACATCATGGCTGTGATCGCAATGGTAAAGATCGTCAGGCACAGGAAGGCCGCGGCGAAAGCTGCTTCGCGGGCGCGGCGAAAGGCAATGAAGCGGAAGGCGGCAAGGCAGGGCGGCCACGCGCAGGCAGCCCCCGCAAATACGAGCGCTGTCAGGCTCCAGTAGTGGCTGGTCAGGGCTGCGACGGAAAGCCAGAGCCAGGCCTGGGCCGAAATCGCCATGGCTACACCCCAGGCGATTGCGCCGTAGACAACGTCACGCCAGGCAGGCCGTGCGGCCCGCAGGCGGTCTCTGAGGTTGGAATTGTCGTTGGCGGGCTTCGGTTTCGGGCCCCTGTGCCGTCTGACCGGGGTTTTCATCGGCCGCGGGAATCATCGGTACGCGCCTGAGGAAACCCGGCAAGTGAAACGGCAGATTTGCAGGGCAGAGGCGTCATTGGGATCCCAGATTGGTTGGCAGCACCGCGTATCATTGCTGCGGCGTGCGGGCAACCGCGAGACGGCTCAAAGCCCGGCCGTGCTCCAGGCAGGCATCAAATCGCGATCGTCCGGCGTGGCCTCGTAGATGCCGCGGGCAATGGCGCGGCTCATGGTCGAGGCGGCAGCAGCGCACAGGTCGATGAATTCGTCGCTGGTCGGCTTCCGGCCCGAGGCCCCGGTGGCGAGTGCGAAAACCAAGTCTCCGTCAAACGGCGTGTGGCTGGGCCAGATCGCCCGGGCAAAGCCGGCATGGGCCGCAATCGCAAGGCGTTTTGCCTCGGCCTTGCTCAGTCTGGCATCGGTGGCGATAACGGCAATGGTGGTGTTGGAGCCGCCGCGGGACATGTCTCGGAACTTGATTTTCAGGTCGGTCGCGTCCGCGGGCATCGGCGACGGCATCCCGAGACCTCCGAATTCATCGCCGATCTCGAAGGGAGCAGCCCAGAAATGGCGCGTGTTGCCGATGGTGGCGGTACCCATCGGATTGGCGGCGACAAGGGCGCCGACGGTCAGGCCTTCCGCGACCAGCGCAGAGGCCGAGCCTAGGCCGCCCTTAAAGGTAGCGGTCAGCGCACCAGTTCCGGCGCCGGAGGTTCCAATGGCGAAATCCTCTGCGGCGGCTCTTGCTGCCTGGTAGCCCAGCTCGCGATAGGGTGGATAGCGTTCCCAATCCTTGTCTCCGCCATTGATCAGGTCAAACAGGATGGCCGACGGAATGATCGGGATGCGGTGCGGGCCGACCTCAAAACCCATGCCGCGGTCGCGTAGACAGGCCTGGGCGCCGCTGGCCGCATCCAGCCCGAAGGCGGAGCCGCCGGACAGCACCAGGCCGTTGACGGTCTCGACCGTGTTGTGGGGCTCGAGCAGATCGGTCTCGCGGGTGCCGGGTGCGCCGCCGAGAACCTGAACGGCTGCCGTGGCGGGCGGATCGCAGACAATGGCGGTAACGCCGGAATTCAGCTCCGCGTCGCTGGCATTGCCGACGGTGAGGCCCGCGACGTCGGTGATCAGGTTGCGCGGGCCAGCCTTCATGGCAGTCCCGATCATTGGCCGTCTCCGCCGATTCGGGCTGCGCCCTCGATGCTCAGCCGTTTGAATTCGCCATCCCGCAGGATGGCAAGCACGAAACCAGGTTCCCGTCGTTCGCCGTTCTCATCGAAAGTCACCGGTCCGAGGGCGGTTGAAAACGTGGTACTTCGCAAAGCTTCATCGAGACTGGTCTCGCTGTATTCCATGCGCGTGGCGATGGTGCCGAGAATTTCGGCTGCGGCATAGGCGGGTATTCGCAGCCCTTCGGCAATCAGGCCGTTGTCTTTCAGGATCCTGCTGGCTGCTTCGGCCTCCGGTCCCGGCGTGGCGCCAGCTGCCAGCACGGCCAGGGTGCCGTCGGGTAGCGGGAGCTCGCCTTGTGGGGCGTGCAACAGATCGCCGCCCATGAATTTGAGTGCGACGCCCTGGCGTTCGGCTTCCATGGCAATGACAGCGAGGTCGGAGCGTTCGCCGCCGACAAAGACGCGGGCGACGCCGGCGGATTTGAGCCTGCGGATCAGGCTCGGCTGGGTCGCTTGGCCGGGCCGGTAATTGTCGACGAAAGTGGGTTTCAGCCCGCGCTCCTCGAGCTTGATGCGGATGGCCTCGACCAGTTCGCGTCCGGAGATCGCGCCATCCTCGATGAGCGCGAACGGCTTGTCCGCCCACAGCCGGAGGATGGCTTCGGAGGCAATATCGGCTTCGGAACCCGCGCGCGGGGCGAGCCGGAAGAACTTCCAGCCCAGGCGCGCTGCTTCTTCGCCGATGATGTCGGCGCGGACGGTGAGGGTGATGACCGGGATGTTTTCGTCAGACAGCAGCGGCAAGGCAGCGGCCAGACTTTCTGTGCACAGGAACCCCACCACCACATTGGCGCCGGCCTCGATCATCGCGGCGGCGGCGTCGGCGCCGGCCTGTTCGGAGCAACCGTCCTCGCCCTCGACAATGTCATCAAACACCCCGGGATTGGCATTGTCCCAGACCGAAAAAGCCTCTCGAACGTGATCGCCGAGCGGTTTGAACTGGCCTGATTGGGGAATGACGAGGCCGACATGGAAGGGTTCCGCCAGCGCTGGAACAGCGGCAGACAACAAAGCCACGAGCAGGGACAGGCGCAAACAGGGAAGCCGGATCAACATGGCCGGTATTTAGCCCGGCGAACCCGTGTAATCAAAGCAAAATCCGTTGCTTGGGTCCGAACTGGCGCTGGTGCGGGATAAAAAGTCGTGCCCGGCGGGTTTCAAAACTGCGTTGAGACTTTATGTATGGACGACAGGAAGACGACCGGGACGCGGTCCCAGAACCGAGGCGCAGGCGTGTTGAAACGGCAGACAATCGATACCAGAGATTATCGCGATGCGATGGCGCGTTATGCCGGGCATGTGCAAATCGCCACGACCCTGCACGAAGGTGAGCGGCGGGGCGTGACGGTGACGGCGGCTTGCTCGGTGTCGGACAACCCCGGCACACTGCTGGTGTGTCTCAACCATTCGAACCCGCTCAACAGGATCTTTATCGAATCGGGTGTCTTCGCACTCAACACGCTGCTCGCCGATCATGAGCACCTGGCAAACGCATTTTCCGGCCGCGATCACCTGAGCGTCGAAGACCGGTTTGCACTGGGTGAGTGGGACACGATCACCACCGGCGTGCCGACACTGGTGGGGGCTGCGGCTGTCTTTGACTGTCGCTTGGTCGATGCCAAGAACGTTGCCACCCATACCGTGCTGATCGGTGAAGTGACCGGTCTAAGAACCGGACCTGCCGGTCCTGCGCTTCTGTATCTGGACCGCGGGTACCATTCCGTCTAGCCTCGGTTTGAGGGAGACCCTTCCAAAACCCCGACCCCGGAGCCACGATGTCAGTCATCCCAGATCTGCCAAACTCGATTGACGAGACGCTGGCGCTGCTTTCGGGCGAGGATTATGTCGCCAACCGCGCCTTGGCAACCGTGCTGTTCTTGAGCCTGCGCATGAAGCGGCCCCTGTTCCTCGAGGGCGAGGCCGGGGTCGGCAAGACCGAGATTGCCAAGGTGTTATCGAAGGCGCTGGACCGGCCGCTGATCCGGCTGCAGTGCTATGAGGGGCTCGATGTTTCCTCGGCGGTCTATGAATGGAATTACCCGGCGCAGATGCTGGAGATCCGGCTTGCGGAGGCCACCGGCGAGGATGACCGCGGCGCCATCGAGCAGTCGATCTTTTCCGAGAAGCATCTCATCCGCCGCCCGGTGCTGCAGGCGCTTCAAAGTTCAGGCGGCCGGGCACCGGTGTTCCTGATCGACGAGCTCGACCGGACCGATGAGGCGTTTGAGGCGTTCCTGCTCGAGATTCTCTCCGATTACCAGGTTACGATCCCCGAACTCGGCACGATCAAGGCAGACGAGCCGCCGATTGTGATCATCACCACCAACCGCACCCGCGAGATCCACGACGCGCTGAAACGGCGCTGCCTGTATCACTGGGTCGATTATCCCGCAGCCGATGTGGAACTGGAGATCGTGCGGCTGAAGGTTCCGGGCTGCCAGCAGGAACTGTCGCGGCAGGTGGTGGCCTATGTCCAGAAGCTCAGAAAGATGGATCTGTTCAAGAGCCCCGGCGTGGCCGAGACCATTGACTGGGCAACCGCACTGACCGAGCTCGACAAGCTGGCGCTCGACCCGGAGACCGTATCGGACACGATCGGCACATTGCTCAAGTATCAGGATGACATTGCCCGCATCGAAAGCAGCGCCGGCCGGGAGCTGCTGACCGAGGTGAAGGCCGAGCTGACACAATCGCTGTGATGGCAGACGCCGCACACACCTCTGGTTTTAGCGGAGGCGACGGCCGTATCCCGGACAACGTGGTCTATTTTGCCAGGGTCCTGCGCAAGGCCGGGCTCAAGGTTGGGCCCGCGGCAGTGCGTGATGCGGTCGACGCGGTCCAGATCGCCGGCATCGGCAGCCGCGAGGAATTTTACTGGGTGCTGCATTCGGTGTTCGTCAAGCGGCGCGAGGATCACGAGGTCTTTGACCAGGCGTTCAAGCTGTTCTGGCGCAGCCGTGACCTGGTCGAAAAGATGATCGCCATGTTCTCGCCGGTGGCAATGGAGAACAGGCAGCGCGAGAAACTGCAGGCCGGAGAGACCCGTGTCAGCCAGGCGCTGTTCGAAGGCCACGAGAAGCAGCGGCCGCCAGAAGACAAGCCGATGATCGACATCGATGCGCGGGAGACGACTTCCGGCCACGAGGTATTGAGGCAGCAGGATTTCGCTCAGATGACAGCGGTCGAACTGGCCGAGGCCAAGCGTGCCATCGGCGAGCTGTCGTTGCCCTTCGACCTGGTCGAGACCAGGCGCTTCAAACCGTCTGCGGTGCCGATACGGATTGACCCGCGTGCGACCATGCGGGCTGCGATGCGCACCGGCGGCGATCTGATCCTGCCACGATTCCGCAAGCGCCGCAAAGTGCATCCGCCGCTGGTGATCATCGCCGATATTTCCGGATCGATGAGCCAGTACACCCGGATCTTCCTGCATTTCATGCATGCGCTGAGCGAGCGCCGGCGCGGGGTTCACACGTTCCTGTTCGGCACACGGCTGACCAACATTACACGGCAGATGCGCAACAAGGATCCCGACGAGGCGGTGGACCAGTGCACCGGTACGGTCAAGGATTGGTCGGGCGGAACCCGGATCGGCGAGGCGCTGCGGCTGTTCAACCGGCAATGGTCGCGCCGGGTGCTGGGGCAGGGCGCCGTGGTGATCCTGATCACCGACGGGCTGGAGCGCGAGTCGATCGAGGAACTCGACACCGAGATGGACCGTCTGCACCGGTCGTGCCGGCGGCTGATCTGGATGAACCCGCTGCTGCGATTTGACGGCTTCGAGGCGCGCGCCCGCGGAGTGCGTACGATGCTCGACCATGTTGACGAATTCCGGCCGGTCCACAACATCGACGCGATGGCCGATCTCGTCGCCGCACTGGGCGAGAGGAATGCGTCGGCAGCCGATCCGCGTCGCTATCTCTGACGCCCCTTGTCATAAACTGCCGGCAGGGGCCATATTCGTCTAACAAGGATGGAGGCTGGCATGACACCGGGAAGCATTGTTGGGGATGGCGACGATCAGCTCGATCCGCTGACGGTTGCCGAGCGCTGGATGCTCTCCGGCCGCGAGGTTGCGGTGGCCACCGTCGTCGAAACCTGGGGCTCCGCGCCGCGGCCGGTCGGCAGCCATCTGGTGATCGATGAAGAGGGCAATTTCAGCGGGTCGGTCTCAGGCGGCTGCGTCGAGGGCGCGGTGATTTCCGAGGCCGCCGACGTGATTGCCAGCGGCGAGCCGAAAATGCTGGAATTCGGCGTGGCCGATGAAACTGCCTGGCGGGTCGGGCTGTCCTGTGGCGGCAAGATCCAGGTCTATCTCGAGCGGGTCGGCTGATGGACCCGCACCTGCTCAGAAAGCTCAACGAAGCCCGGCGCGAGCGGCAGGCGGTGATCATGCTGACCGATCTTTCTGAAGGCCGCAACCGGCTGGTGAAGAAGGGCGATCCGGTTTCGGGAGAGCTTGGCGAGGCCGTGACGAAGGCGTTCCGGTCCGGCAAATCAGGCGCGATGGAAGCCGAAGGGCAGCGCTTCTTCATCAATGTCCATCTACCGGCGCCGCGGATGGTTATCATCGGCGCGGTCCACATCTCGCAGGCGCTGGCACCGATGGCGACGATGGCGGGTTTTGACGTGCGGGTGGTTGATCCGCGCACCGCCTTTGCCACGCCGGAACGGTTTGAAAACGTCGAGCTGATTGCCGACTGGCCGGAGGATGCGTTGAAAGATCGGCCGATTGATGCCTTCACGGCGCTGGTGGCGGTGACGCATGATCCGAAGATCGATGACTGGCCTTTGATAACGGCGTTGAAGGCGGAGGCGTTCTATGTCGGCGCGCTGGGTTCGCGGAAAACCCATGCAAGACGGGTGGAACGGCTCACGCAGGCTGGTCTCAGCGAGGCCGACATCGGCCGGATCGACGCACCGATCGGCGCTGATATCGGCGCACAGAGCCCGCAGGAAATCGCCGTTGCGATCCTGGCGCAGGTGATTGCGGCGCTGCGCAAGTCGGCTCAACCAACCTCCAGTCAGCCGCCGAAAGAGTGACAAATGTACTTTGGTCCTGTGCCGTTGTCTGAGGCCGAGGGGGCGGTGCTGGCGCATTCGCTTTCGCTTGGCGCGGTGCGGCTGAAAAAGGGCCATGTACTCAGTGCAGAGGACCTCACGCGTCTTGGTGCTCAGGGCGCCGATGAAGTGATCGTGGCCCGGCTCGACGAGGGTGACGTCGGCGAGGATGCGGCCGCAGAAGCGCTGGCCGGGGCATTTGCCGGCTCCAGTATCCGTGCTGCCAATGCGTCCACCGGGCGGGTCAACCTGCACGCCGAGGAGGCCGGGTTGTTCCGTGCCGACAGATCCCTGGTCAATGCGTTCAATGCGATCGACCCGGCAATCACATTTGCCTGCCTTGACGATTACAGCGCAGTGCAGGCAGGCGAGATGGTGGCGACGATCAAGATCATTCCGCTGGCGGTCTCCGGCGCCTCGCTGGCACGTGCCATCAGTGCAATCGCGGTCAACGGCCTTGCACAGGTGCGGGCATTCCGCCCGGCGAGGGTGGGGCTGATCGCGACGCGTCTGCCGACACTCAAATCCAAGGTGATGGAAAAGACCCGCCAATTGCTGGCGTCCCGGCTGGCGCTGAGCGGCTCCGAGCTCGTGGAAGAAATCCGCGCTGCGCATGACGCAGCGGCGGTCGCGGGCGAGATCGGGCGGATGGCAAAGCTCCACCAGATGATCATCGTCTTCGGTGCGTCCGCGGTCACCGATTCCGAGGATGTGATCCCGGCAGCCATACGGCAGGCAGGCGGCCATGTTGAGCGGGTCGGGATGCCTGTCGATCCCGGCAATCTGCTGGTGCTGGGCTGGCTGGGAGAGGTGCCAATCATCGGTGCGCCGGGCTGTGCCCGCAGTCCCAAGGAAAACGGCTTCGACTGGGTGCTGGCCCGAATACTTGCCGGTGAGCCGCCATCCTCGGTGGACATTTCGGGAATGGGCGTGGGCGGGCTGCTCAAGGAGATCCCGACGCGGCCGCAGCCCCGGCAGCCGGTCGTGAAACGAGGCCGCAGACCGGGAACTGATGTTGCCGTTGTTCTGCTTGCTGCCGGACGCGCGAGCCGGATGGGGGTGGCGGCGGGACACAAGCTGCTGGCAGCGTTCGATGGCGAGACGCTGATCCGCAAGATGGCGGGCACGGCCCTGGCTTCGCACGCGGGCCGGACGGTGGTGGTAACCGGGCACCGCAGCGCCGACATTGCCAAGAGCCTTGCCGGGCTTGCGGTGGAGATGGTGCACAATGGTGAATTTGCCACCGGCATGGCGTCATCGCTGCGCCACGGGCTGGGCGCGCTTGGTGCCGACGTATCGGGCGCACTGGTGCTCCTGGGCGACATGCCGGCGCTGAAACCTGCCCATCTCGACCGCTTGATCGAGACCTTCGCTGCGCATGGGGGAACTGCAATCATCCGCGCCTGTGACGGGGACCGGCGCGGAAATCCGGTGATCCTGCCGAGATCCGCCTTTGCCGACGCCATGACGCTTACGGGTGATGTCGGTGCCCGGGCACTGATCGAAAGCGGCACCTGGCCCGTGATTGATGTCGAAATCGGACCTGCCGCACGGCTCGACGTTGATACGCCAGCTGCGGTGCGCGAAGCGGGCGGCGTGACAGAGACGCCTGCACCGGACTGATGGCCCGCTGTTAGAGCAATTCCAGCGAAAGTGGGAACCGGTTTCGGGTCCGGAATTGCAGCAAAACAACAAGAAAGAGCATTTACGGTGACTCTGTCTCCGCCGGAAATGCTCTAGCCTGTCACGCGCGGTCCGGTTGCCCGGATGCGGGCTGCGGACCGGCAGCGATCCGAGCAGTATCTGACCTCATCCCAGACGCGAGCCCATTTGCGCCGCCAGCTGAAGGGACGGTTGCAACAGGCGCATGACTTTTGCGGCAGGTCGGATTTTTTGACCGGTTTCGACATTATGCCGATATGGTGCGGGACCGCTTGACGGCAAGATGGGTGAGCACAGAACCGGTAGACGTTCAGGCCGCTTAGTAAGGCTGCAGGGCAAGGGGGAATGCAATGGACAATGACGCAATCCGAGACATGTTTGTCAGCCTCGGCGATGTGACGATCAAGCGCATGTTTGGCGGCAAGGGCATCTATCATGAGGGCAGGATCCTGGCGCTGGAGGTCAGCGGGGACATTCTGCTCAAGGCAGATGCGCAGACGGCGCCGGCGTTTGCCGAAGCCGGCGCCAGCCAGTGGACTTATGACGGCAAGGCCAAGCCGGTGGCGATGCCCTACTGGTCGATACCCGATGCAGCGCTTGATGATCCGGATGAGCTGGCCAGATGGGTGGCGCTGGCGTGGGATGCGGCGTTGCGCGCCAGGAAGTGACAAACCACGCCGTGACCGAGCTTGCCCCAGGCCATCGCGGATGCGCCCGGTGCGGGCCAGGCGCATCATGCGCGTTATTGCGGCTGCGCTCCGGGCTGAGCACCCACGCCGTGGCGAAACACCACGAAGGCGAACAGCGCCATCGAGACCAGCGCAAGCACCGAGCCGATCTTGGCAAGGGTTTCGCCCGATCCGGAGATCGCAAGGGCTATGCCGGGCACCAGCACCAGAACCGCAGCGGTTGTGAGCAGGTAGTGGATCCCGGCCAGTCTGGATCCGGCAGCCGTGGGACTGAGCGCGTAGAAGGTGCCAAAGACCGCCATCGCCACGAAGCCGATCAGGTTGAGGTGACCATGGGCCGGTGCCAGGGTGTGATCGCTGGTGGCGGACATCTGGATGCCCCAGATCATGCCAATCAGGGCGAAGATGGCCCCGGTAACGAAAAAGCGGGTTGCGATGTGTTTCATGGGTCTACTCCTTAAAGGGTGTTACAATCACAAGGGTGGTCCGGTGAAGTCCATCTGATACCGGGCTGCGGCTTCGGCGATTACGGGCATGTCCTGAGGAATCCGGAACTGTCCGGCGGCCATTTCTGCGAAGAAGCCTTCGAAGCCTCCGGGCGTCAGGATGACGAGATGACGCGAGGGGGAGTCGCTGACGACCTGGAAGGTGTGTTCCTTGCCGCGGGGAATAAACATGGTTTCGCCGGGCCCTCGGGAGAGCTCCTTGCCCTCCAGCCAGAACAGGATATCTCCCGACAGGATGACGAAGGTCTCATCGGCGCCGTGGTGGACATGGCGCGGCGGTCCGGTTTTCGACGGAGAGACCGAATCCACCACTGAAATTGCGCCGCCGCTATCGGCGGTCTTGAGGATGGTCCTGTAGTGGACGCCGAGCCACTCAACGGCATCAGCACCAAGTATGTTCATGGTCATCGTTTCCTCCTTGCGTGCAGCGAAGGGTACGAAGGCGCATTCGATTGAATGAACGTTAGATGAGGTGTATCTATTCGTACAATCGTATTTTTATATACTGGATATTTGTCAGATGGATTTGCCAGCTTTTGATCTGAATTTGCTGCGGGTGCTTGATGCTTTGCTGCGTGAAGGATCAACGGTGAAGGCCGGAGCGCGGATCGGCTTGTCGCAACCCGCGGTATCCGCCGCCCTGGGGCGTTTGCGCAGCGGTCTCGGGGACGAATTGTTCTTTCGCTCCGGACAGGGTCTCGAACCCACCGATTATGCCAAATCCCTCGAGTTGCCGTTGCGTGAAATCTTCAGCGATATCGAGGAAGTTCTGGCCAAGCCAAAATCCTTCGATCCGGAAACGGCCAAAGTGAATTTCAAGATTTCCGGGAGCGATTATTTCGCCGAAATGCTGATGCCGCGGCTGGCGGATCGCGTGTCCAAGCAGGCGCCAGGTGTGCGGGTGCAGCTGGTCGACCTTGTGGCAGATATCAATGTGGACTCGGTTGAGCAAAACGAAGTGGATCTGGCACTTGCTCCGGCCCTGCCGCTGCCAGGCTGGGCTGTAAAGCAAACCATGTTCCGGTCGAAATATTCGCTGATCGCGAGGAAGGGAAACCCGCGTTTCGCCCATGCCGGATTGAAGCCAGGCGATGTGGTGCCGATCGATCTGTATTGCGATCTTGGGCACGTGCTGTTTTCGCCCGAAGGCAAGCTTTCTGCGGCCGGTGACGTGGCGCTTGCACAGGTTGGCCGGAAGCGCCGGGTGGTGATGACGATGCCGGTGTTTTCCGGTGTCTACGGTGCAGTAAGTGAATCCGACCTGATCGCGCTGTTGCCGCATCAGCTGGCCAGACATGTGGCCGGCAAATTCGGGTTGGAGCTCTATGTGCCGCCAATGGCGGTCGATCTGGTGGAAATCATCATGATCTGGCACCGGCGCTCGACGGCGTCACCGGGCCACCGCTGGCTGCGGAACATGATTGCCGACATTCTCAAGCCGCTCGACGACAGTTGAAGAGAGCCGGTCATCTGCCGTGCGGACAAGATAAAACGCCGCCGGCCGGGTTGGCCAGCGGCGTGAATGTCGCGGATTCCTGTCCGGGTGGATCAGTACTTGCCGCCGATCATCATGAAGGCTGGAATGTCATCGCCAAAGCCAACGGGCGTTGGTTCGCGATCATCATTGTCGCGGCCGCCACGGCGGTTGCGATTGCGGTTGCGGTCCTCGTTGGCGTTGGCCGGCTGCGGTGTGCGCTGCTGCGCGGCTGAACCTGCCGGCTTTTCCTGGCGAGGCTCTTGCTTGACTGCTGCTTGGATGACCTTTTCCTCTTTTTTCGGTTCGGACACTGTTTCCGCTTCGGCGGCTTTGGCGGGCTTTTCGTCCTGTGCCCGCTTCTCGCCGCGACCGGAGCGGCGTGCCGACGACTTGCTTTCACCGCGACGGCCGCGTGCGGGCTTGTCATCGGCCGGATCGGCGGACTGGATGGCGTCCTGACCGTCGAGCCATTCGATCTCACGATCGATCAGCTTGGTGATCGCGTCGACATATTTGGCATCGCGGCGCGAGACCAGGGTGAAGGCGGCGCCTTCGCGTCCGGCACGGCCGGTGCGGCCGATCCGGTGCACGTAGTCTTCGGCGTGAATCGGAACGTCGAAATTGAAGACGTGGCTGACGGCCGGAATATCAAGGCCGCGAGCTGCGACATCGGAGGCTACGAGCAACGAGATCTCGTTGTCCTTGAAACCCTGCAGCATGTTGGTGCGCGAGCGCTGGTCCATGTCGCCATGCAGGGCGCCGACCGAGAAGCCATGCTTTTGCAGCGATTTGTAGAGATCGGCGACATCTTTCTTGCGGTTGCAGAAAATGATCGCGTTCTTCAGTTCGCTCTGGGCGCGGATCAAATCACGCAGGCGTTCGCGCTTTTCGTAGTCCTTGCTGCCGCAGGCGACGAGGCGCTGTTCCACCGTTGCGGCGGTGGATGAGGGCGGCGCCACTTCGACGCGGGCCGGGTTCTGCAGGAACTTGTCGGCAAGCTTCTGGATCTCGGGCGGCATGGTGGCCGAGAAAAACAGGGTCTGGCGGGTGAACGGAATGAATTTGACGATGCGCTCGATGTCAGGAATGAAGCCCATGTCGAGCATCCGGTCGGCCTCGTCGATCACCAGCAGCTCGACACCGGTCATCAACAGCTTGCCGCGTTCGGTGTGGTCGAGCAGGCGGCCCGGCGTTGCAATGAGGACGTCGGCACCGCGTTCAAGCTTGCGGTCCTGTTCCTCAAAGGAGACGCCGCCGATCAGCAGCACGATGTTGAGGCGGTGGTTCTTGCCGTATTTTTCGAAGTTCTCGTGAACCTGCGCTGCGAGTTCGCGCGTCGGCTCAAGGATAAGGGTTCGTGGCATGCGCGCCCGGGCGCGGCCGCGTTCCAGCATCGTCAGCATCGGCAAAACGAAGGATGCGGTCTTGCCGGTCCCGGTCTGGGCGATGCCGAGAATGTCACGCCGTTCGAGAGCTGGAGGGATCGCACCAGCCTGAATCGGGGTTGGCGTCGTGTAGCCGGCATCAGTTACGGCGGACAGTACTTTTTGGCTTAAGCCAAGATCAGCGAAAGTGGTCAATTGGGAGCGTTTTCCGTTTCGGAGTGTGCGGCAATGCGCGGGAGCGAGCTTTACGCACGGTCCCTTGCGGTTTCGAATAGTCGTTGCAGTGCATTAAGTCAAGGAAAAGGCCGCAACTGCGCTGTGTTGACCCATTTTGGCACACGTGCTGCCGGTCGAATATTCAAGTCGTCCGGCACGGAAAAAGTCGATCGGCATCTTCACCCCGCCTTATGCAGGATAGGGGTGGTCCAAAACACTCCGGGTTTCGTGAAAGGCGACGTCGGGGGCTCAACACCTCACAATGAGCAATTACATGAAACTGACCAAGACTGTCGCAGCAGCCGTCATCGCTTTCGGTCTCGTCGGCGGCGCAGCCAATGCCGCGTCACATTCGGGCGCGAAGGATATCGTCGACACCGCCGTGGAAGCCGACGGCTTTGACACGCTGGTCGCCGCAGTGCAGGCAGCGGGACTGGTCGAAACGCTCAAGGGTGAGGGGCCATTCACCGTGTTCGCGCCGACCGATGAGGCGTTTGCCGCTCTGGGCATGACCGTGGATGAGCTCCTGAAGCCGGAAAACAAGGACAAGCTGGTGGCGGTGCTGACCTATCACGTTGTCGCCGGCAAGGTGATGTCGTCCGACCTCGTTGACGATTCGACGCCGGCGACCGTTCAGGGGTCGATGGTGACGATCGACCTCGACAAGGTCCGATGGTCAATGATGCCAATGTTGTGAGCGCGGACATCGATACCTCGAACGGTGTCATTCACGTCATCGACAAGGTGCTGGTACCAAAAGGCGTGCTGTAAGCGACCTGTAAGCAACGACCTTCAGTGACTGCAAAGGGCCGCGAATGCGGCCCTTTTTGTGTCATCAAGCTGATGAGCGGATTATCACTCTCAGTTGGAAACCAGAAGCGGCTTGAGTTTCTTGGCGGCCTTGAGAAAGCGCATCGGATCGACAGCGTTGCCGTCGCGGCGCACTTCGTAATGCAGGTGTGGCCCCGTGGAGCGGCCGGTGGATCCGGATTTGCCGATGCGCGTGCCCGCCGACAGGTGGTCGCCTTCACGCACCTCGACAGTAGACAGATGGGCGTAGCGGGTGGTGATGCCGTTGCCATGGTCGATCTCGACCATCTTTCCGTAGCCGCCATTGCGTCCGGCATGAACGACGATACCCGAACCGGTGGCGAAGATCGGTGTTCCGGTCGGCGTGCGGAAATCGATGCCGCCGTGGAACGCAAGCCGGCCGAGAAACGGGTCGCGGCGATTGCCATAGCGCGAGGTGATTTCGCGACCCGGCGCGGGAATGCCGATCGGCAATTTACGGGCGTGGCGGCGAACGGTGTCGAGCCTGCCGAGCGCCTGGTCGAGATCGTCGAGCGTGGCTTCGAAGGCATTCGGATCATTGGGGCGTACAAAAGGCCCGCCGACCGCACTGTCGGCGATTGCCGGCCTAGGCAGGCCTGCAGACTTGATTATCTCGTCGATCTCCGAGGCCGTCTCGAAGGCGTTGATTGCCAGGCCCTGCATCTTCTCTATCTGCTCGCGTTCGATGGATTTGAGCGAGAGAGTAACGCTGGAAAATATGCGGTCGGCGCGTTCTCCCACGGATTCCCGCTGCGTCGAGTTTGAGTCTGCACCATAAGCAAGTGGATTGATGCGCGCGGCCGTTGGTTCGGTGACCAGGGTTGGGCTGGAGGCGAGTGCGGCAAGGCGCGCTGTCTTCGCAGTCACGGCCAGCGCAGGCTCAGCCGGCAAGGCCGCCTGTTTCTTGGGATTGCTGACGGGAATCGGGACGTGGTCTGGCGAGACTCCAACGCGATCGAGCAACGGGCCGATCTTGCCGTGGCGGTTGCTCAGCGCATTCTGGCGGGCAATCAGTTCGGCAACCTTTTCTTCCATCAGCTGCTGATCGAGCAACTGGCGGCTGGTGACCCGGTCAACCTGTGACCTGAGGGCTGCAATCCGGTCCTCATAGGCATGCTGCATACGCGCCTGACGCGCCATCGATGCGCCGATCAGATCATCGCGCAGAACCAGGTAGGAGGTGGCACCGAGATAGCCGATGGCCATCACGCCCAGGACAGACATCACCAGCCCGGCCACCCAGGGACGAACGGTTATATGCCGAATGCTTTCGCCGCTGGCGAAAATAATGGTGTGAGAGTGTTTGGGTTTCTTGCCAAAAACGCGGCTGTCCTGTCTCTGCGACACGCGGTAATCCTGTCCAAAACGGTTTGCCGTTGCTTGTTCAGGGGCGATTACACCCTGTTAAGGTTAACAAAGCTTTGAACTGGCGGCGCCCGATGCCCATTGCGTGACTTCAGGACATGTTCTGGCTGGACAGGGCGCGATAGAATGTAGGCGTCAATCCGGCGGCAGCACGGGCGAGATCGTTGAACGGAGGTTTGAGGCCGCCGCGAAAATTGGCGCGCACAAGCAGCTGGAAGGTTTTGGCCGGGTCCTTGCCTTCGCGCGCGCAGATAAAACGGAACCACTTGGCGCCGATTGCCACATGCTTCTTCTCGTCTTCGTAGATGATCTCGAGCACGTCTGCAGTGTCGTGATCACCGACCTCGCGCATCTTGGCGAGCAGGGAGGGGGTGACGTCCAGGCCACGGGCCTCGAGAATCAGGGGGACAACGGCCAGACGCGCCGTCAGGTCATTACGGGTGTCGTGTGCTGCCTGCCATAACCCGTCATGGGCCGGCATGTCGCCATAGTCGGCGTCGAGCGCCTGCAGCCGCTGCCGCACCAGCTTGAAGTGCTTGGCCTCCTCGAAGGCCACCTGCATCCAGCCGTCAAAGAAACTCTGCGGCATCGGGCTCGCCGCAAAGCGGGCGACGATGTCGAGCGCGAGGTCGACCGCATTGAGCTCGATATGGGCGATGGCGTGCAACAGGGCGATGCGGCCCCGGCGCGAATTGAGCGAGCGGCGGACCACTTGCGTCGGAGCGACAAGGTCCGGCTTTGCCGGTCGCCCGGGCCGCAGCGGGGGCAGCGTATCCAGCGGCGAGCGCAGGGACAGCCGCCGGGAGTGCCAGCGGTTTGCCACATCCTGCGCAAGGGCGGTCTTTTCCAACAGGTCACCGGCACGCACGGCACGCGCTGCACCGTCGCGCAAGGAAAGTATTCTCTCAGAGTTGGTGGGCAATGGACTTCCAGACCTTGTTGTTCATACGGCGGATCAGAGCGACTGGACAGCCTCGAGCACGGCGTGGGCGTGGCCCTTTACCTTGACCTTGCGCCAGACCCTGGCAATCTTTCCGGCGCCGTCGATCAGAAATGTGGAGCGCTCCACGCCCATATAGCTGCGGCCATACATGCTTTTTTCTTTCCAGACGCCGTAGGCTTGGAGAACCGACTTGTCTTCATCGGAAGCGAGGATGACACCGAGATCGTGCTTGGCGATGAACTTGTCATGGGCCTTGACCGGGTCGGGCGATACGCCGATGACAACGGCGCCGGCATTCGCGAATTCGTCCGACAGGGCAGTGAAGTCGAGTGCTTCTGTAGTGCAGCCGCTGGTGTCGTCCTTCGGATAGAAATACAACACCACCGTTTTACCAGCCAGATCGGCCAATGACACGTTTCCGCCGCCATCTCGTGGCAGGTTCATCTTTGGTGCCTGAGCGCCTTCAACAATTTCGTTCACCATGGATCCCTTTCGCAGGCTCATTCGCGTTTTGACAGGTGACCCTGTCATCGGGCGATATATAAACACTCATCTGAGCGTCCAGAAGAATCACCGCCAAAACAGAAAGATATCATCCCAACGCCCATGCCGGATCAGCCGATAGACAAGGTTCTGTTCAAAAGACGCGACATTATCGGGTTGCACGAATATCCGTCGGCAAATTTTGAGGATGCTATTCTGGTGCGCGGGCACCATCCACGACACTGGAGTGTGAGCTCTCTCCGGTGGATCGGCGGGGTCTTGCTGCTCGTGCTGCTGCTTTTCGCCGGCCTCGTGGGTGCCCTGGAGACCGGGACGTTCGACGGCTTCATCCGTGACCGCGCGCAATTGGCGCTGGCGCAGGCAGTCGGACCAGGCAGCCGGGCCGAACTGAGTTCGGCGGGAGTTCGTCTGACAAGCCGTGGACAGCTGGCGCTGCTGGCCGGGGACGTGGTGGTCGAGCGGCTTGATGGCTCAACGCCTGCAACCCGGGCCGCGCGCACGCTGATTTCGCTCGATCCGCTGCCGCTGCTGGCGGGAAGACTGTCGATATCATCGGTCGAGATTGGAGGGGTGGACCTGGTCGCACCGCAGGGCGATGGCTTCAACCTGACAGATCTCGCCGGATTTCGCGTTGACGGCACCGATGCGATGATCGAGCAGTTGTTTACGGTCCTGAACAAGGTTGCGGTCCAGGTTGATGCCGTGGAGGCCAAATCATTTCGGTTCTCCGACATCCGCATTGCCGGGGTCGGCGAGCCGGTGGTGATCGAGAATGGTCTGGTGCGCCGGGACGATGCGATGCGATACCATGTTGAGGCCGAGATTGTGCGAAATGGCCGCAAGATCGACTTCACCGGAACCGCAAGCGCAAGGGCGAACGAGACCGGTCTTTCAAAGATTACCGGCGAGATCGGCGGTTTGGCGGTCGATTTTCTGACGGAAGGGCCGAGCGACCGGCAGAACGGCGTCACGGCGCCGTTGCAGATCACCTTCACGGCCGGGCGCGCCACGGAAAAACGAAGCCCGGCCCTGTCGATCAGGGTCGCCGCCATTGACGGCATCATGACGATGGGCGGTGTTCAGGCAGATGTGCGCGATGCGCGGGTCAATCTCGTCTACATGCCCAAGATGCACAAGATCGAGATCACGCCCTCGATAATCCGGATCGGCGAAACCGTTCTGCCCTTCACCGGCGGCCTGATCGATGCCGACCGGCTTGCCGCTGAAACCGGCGAGGGGGTCGCTTTTGATTTTGTCATCGACAAGGGGCTTGCAGCACCGGGCGATTCCGACGAGGCGCCGATCCCGTTTGCCGGCAAGGCCTTTGGTTGGTTTGACGCAGCCAACCGGAAACTCGTGGCTGACGAGCTGACCGTCGCCTCGGCGCAGGGTGCCATGTTCGGCTCCGCGTCTTGGCGGTTCGTGGAAGGGATTTCACCCGAGATCAACCTGGTTGCGCAGGCGGAGCGGATGTCGACGGCCGCAGTGAAACAGCTCTGGCCTTATTGGGTTGGAAAACGGGCGCGGCAATGGGTACTCGAGAACCTTTACGGCGGAACCGTGCGCAATGCCCGCATCCAGCTGGCGGCACCGGCCGGCCACTACAAGCCCAATGAGGATGTCTTCTTCACGGAAGACCAGCTGCAGATCGATTTCGACATCGAGCGCGCGCGAATGAATGTTGCCGGAGAAATCCCGCCGTTGCGCGATACAGTCGGACACATGCAACTCAGAGGCTCGAGGATCGGTTTCCACATCGCTTCGGCGACAGCGTTTTTCCCGACCGGGCGAACCGTCGATGTGAGCGATGCGGAGTTTCTGATCCCGCGCGCCAACGAACGCCCGCTGATGGCAGAATTGTCGATGTCGGTACGGGGCCAGGCCGATGCTGTTGCGGAGCTGATCAGCTATCATCCGATCGATGCGCTCGACAAGATCGGGCTTCAGCCCTCGGAGCTGAGCGGCGAGATCTCATCGACGGTGACGGCACGGTTCGGGCTGATCAACGATCAATCGCCTCCGCCGCCGGACTGGAACGTCAATCTCGACATGAAAGGCGTTGATATTGCAAAGCCGGTGGAGGGCCGGGCGCTGGCCGGCATGGACGGCAATCTGCAGGTGACCCCGCAACGGGCGGTGCTGAAGGTCGATGCGCTGGTCGACGGTGCGCCGATGACGCTCGACATCATCCAGCCGGTGGACACCAAGGCAGAGGTGGTTCCCCAGCGCATCCTGTCGGGAACGCTCAGTCCCGAGGACCGGGAAAAGATCGCGCCGGGCAGCGGCGCTCTGTTCTCCGGCCCCATCGGTTTCACACTCGAGGTTGATACAGAGGACAGCGCGCGGCAGATCATCAGTCTCGATTTGACTGCAGCAGAGCTGACAGTGCCGGGCATCGGCTGGGTCAAGGGCGAGGGCATTGCCGCAAAGCTCGACTTCGTGATGGAGACCGACGGCGACATCGCCAGGCTCACGGATCTGAAACTGTCGGGAGAGGGGTTCTCCGCCTCGGGCGAGGTGACGCTGAACGGGGGGCAGCTTGAACGCGCCAGGTTCGGCCGCATCGCGCTGTCATCGCGCGATGACTACCAGGCCGATATCACCCGGAAGGGAAAGGGCTACCAGGTCAAGGTCGACGGCAAATCGGTCGATCTGCGCCCGGTCATCGCGCTGGCAAAATCTGCCGGCAAGAGGGCGTCGGGGGAGAGTAGCGCTTCAGTGCGGGTCGAAGTCTCTGGCAGTGTCGATGCGATGTATGGTTATTCGGACGAGCGACTGTCATCGGGCAGTGTGAGCTACAAGGGCCAGGGCGACCGGATCGATCTGCTTGACTTCAAGGCCGTCACCGAAAGCGGGCAGGCTGTGGTGATGGCGATCTCCGGCGGCGCGGCGGGGGAGACCATAGAGGTCACCAGCGGCGATGCCGGTGCCTTTGCGCGCTTTGCCGGCATCTATTCGCGCATTCGCGGCGGTTTGCTCAATGTCCGGCTCAAGCGTCAGGACGGTCCGTTCCGGCGCGGCTCGGTTGATATACGCAATTTTGTGGTGGTGGGCGAGCCGCGCCTTGGATCGCTGGTGTCCACGCCGAGCCCGAGTGATGGCCGCAGCCTGAGGGATGCAGTGAAGACAGATATCGATGTTTCCGAGGCCAGGTTCGAGGTCGCCAGTGCGCGTCTGGTGGCCGGTAATGGAGAGCTTCATGTCAGCGAAGGCGTCGTTCGCGGCCCGCAAATCGGCGCATCGTTTCAGGGGCAGATCTATGACTCCAAGGATCAGATCGACCTGACCGGGACCTTCATGCCGGCCTATGGAGTCAACCGGCTGTTCAGCGAGTTGCCCATCATCGGCGTGCTTCTGGGCAACGGGCGCGACCGGGGCTTAATCGGCATCACCTTCCGGCTGACCGGCAAGACCGCTTCGCCGCAGCTGAACGTCAACCCGTTGTCGGTCATCGCGCCCGGAGTGTTCCGGTCAATCTTCGAATTCCGGCCGTAAGAGACCGCCCGCCCCCAGGGATGAGGCGGTCTTGTCGTCCCGGACCGGGATACAGGTTCTCACTGCGGTCGCACCAGAACGTGCTTCTTCTTGCCCAGCGACAGCTTGATGACGCCGTCATCATTGAGATAACCCGCATCGACCAGCGTCTTGTCGTCGGTGACAGGGACGTCGTTGAGCTTGATCGCGCCGCCCTTGACGTGACGGCGGGCTTCCCCGTTGGAGCTTGCCAGTCCGGCCTGAACGAAAAGGGCCAGCAGTCCGATGCCGGCATCAAGATCAGAGGCCGACACCGAAATCGTCGGCAAATCGGTGGCTGTCTGCCCTTCTTCGAAAGTCTTGCGGGCGGTTTCCGAAGCCTGTTCGGCTGCTGCCCGGCCGTGCAGCATGGCCGTCACCTCGGTTGCCAGGATCTTTTTGGCTTCGTTGATCTCTGCCCCGCCCAGTGCCTCAAGCCTGGCGATCTCATCAAGCGGCATGGTGGTGTAGAGCTTGAGGAAGCGGCCGACATCGGCGTCCTCGCTGTTGCGCCAATACTGCCAGAAATCATAGGCGCCGAGCATGTCCGCATTGAGCCAGACTGCGCCATTGGCCGACTTGCCCATCTTGGCGCCGGATGAGGTGGTCAGCAGCGGCGAGGTCAAGGCGTAGAGTTGCGGACAGTCCATCCGGTGACCGAGGTCGATGCCGTTGATGATGTTGCCCCACTGGTCAGATCCGCCCATCTGCAGGCGGCAGCCGTAGCGCTTGTTGAGCTCGACGAAGTCATAGGCCTGCAGGATCATGTAATTGAATTCAAGGAACGAAAGCGATTGCTCGCGGTCGAGCCGGGTCTTGACCGAATCGAATGCCAGCATTCGGTTAACCGAAAAATGCCGGCCGACATCGCGCAGGAATTCGACGTAGTTGATGCCCATCAGCCAGTCGGCATTGTTGGCCATCACCGCATCCTGCGGACCGTCGCCGAAATCAAGGTAATTGGAGAACACCGACTTGATGCCGGCGATGTTCTCGTCGATCAGTTCGGGAGTGAGAAGCTTGCGGGCCTCATCCTTGAACGATGGATCGCCGACCATGCCGGTACCGCCGCCCATCAGCGCAATCGGACGATGACCGGTCTTCTGCATCCAGTGCAGCATCATGATCTGGATCAGGCCGCCTGCGTGCAAGCTCGGTGCGGTCGGATCGAAGCCGATATAGGCAGTGACGATCTCGTTGCGGAACAAGTCATCAAGACCTGTTTCGTCGGAGGACTGGTGAATGAACCCGCGTTCGGAAAGAATGCGCAGGAAATCGGACTTGAAGGCTGACATGTCACTGACCTTGAACTCATGACGGAAATACCGCAAACAAATACGGGTGCCTCGTCAAAGCGGGCACCCTGCGGGGGCTTTACCATCAGCGCGCTGAGCATTCAACCAGAGCCGTTTGCGGCCGCGGCAATGGCTGCAAATGCAACGGCTTCACAGACAGGCCAGGCAGGGCTCGCTGAATTTGCGGGCACCTCCGAAGGCTGACTTCAACCGGGACGATGACTATGAACAAGACGGTTCAAATCAAACGGGCCATCGGGCTGATGAGCGGCACGTCGATGGACGGCATCGATCTGGCGATGCTGGAAACCGATGGCGACATTATCGTCAGGCGCGGGGCGTCGTCGTTTGCCGCCTATGACGCGGCGTTCCGCAAACGCCTTGAGGCGGCGCTTGAGACAGCCAGGAGCATCAGGGCACGCGGCGAGCGGCCCGGCGATCTGGCGGAGTTGGAAACCGAGCTCACTGACCGTCACGCGGAAGCCGTTGAGGAATTTCTCGCCAGGGAAGGCCTGTCCACACCCGATGTCGACGTGATCGGCTTTCATGGCCAGACCGTGCTGCATCGTCCGCTGGAGGCGCTGACCGTCCAGCTGGGTGATGGCGAGCGGCTTGCAGCCCGGCTTGGAATCGATGTGGTCCATGATCTGCGCGCCCGTGACATGACGCTGGGCGGGCAGGGGGCGCCACTGGTGCCGGCCTATCACCGCGCGCTTGCGGCAGGACTGGGTGACGAGTGGGCGGAAGAGATGCCGGTGGTCTTCGTCAATATCGGCGGCATCTCCAACATTACCTATATCGGTTGCGATGGTGAGCTGAGGGCCTTCGACAGCGGCCCTGGCAATACGCTGATTGATCAGTGGGTGCAGCGACATGCCGGCATTCCCTATGATTCAGCCGGCGCGATCGCATCGGAGGGGCGGGTGCTCTCAGGGCTTGCCAACCGCTACCTTTCTTCACCGTTCTTCACCGCCAAACACCGGGTGTCGCTTGACCGCAATGATTTCACCTTGCCGGACGACTCCGAAGCCGGGCTTGAGGATGGCGCACGGACGCTGGCATTTGTCACCGCTGCCGCCATTGCCAAGGCGCAGGCGCATCTTGCGGAAAAGCCGAAGCTATGGATCCTGACCGGCGGCGGGCGTCACAACCGGATGATCGTCGAGGATCTGACGGTTGCCACGCGGCACACGGGCAGGGTGATTCTCGCCGAAGAAGCCGGGCTGAATGGCGATTCGATGGAAGCTGAGGCCTGGGCCTGGCTGGCGGTGCGCTCGGTTGCAGGCCTGCCGCTGACCTATCCCGGGACCACCGGCGTCAGCGAGCCGGCGACCGGCGGCGTTCTGGCGCGCGCACAGAAACGCGCAGCAGGTTGAACGAGGTTTGCCGTGCCGGGGTGTTGCTGACCATGGCCGGCCCCGCAAAAGTGGATTGATCCAGAGCATGCTGTGCTGGTCGGTTGCCGGGTTTGCCGTCCAGACTGATGGCGGCTGCTTGCTGTAAAGCCGGTCAAACTGCGCGATGGCGAGAGTGCCCGTGATGCTGCCTTGCACAGGAGAGCTGTCCAGCGTGTCAGCTTCTCAGCAAAACCGGCGCTGACCACAGCCGCCCGCAGGCAACGGTGCCTGCAACACGTACAGTCAAAGAATTCCAGGTGCGTCAGGGGAACAATGGTGGGCGATGAGAGACTCGAATTTTCATTTCTCTCATCGTTACTCTCTTTAAAGTATTGATTTAATTATCATTGTAATACATTCAGTTTATGCAATTTGTGACATTGTGACGAGCGATTTTTTGTGACGTTTTTGGATTCAGGCATTTTTCGTAGTGCAGGGACTCCAACTGATATCTTTAGTTGTGTCGGCGTCACCAAACACGCTTATCGAAGATTAAGAATCAGTTAGTGTTGCAATAACGAGGGACGGGTGGGCTCATGAGCAACGAAGAAGAACTACAGGAAGAAGAGGGTGACACATCGCTATCGCCATCTCTGGCGGATGCGCAATCACTCGTTGATGCCCGAGTGCCTGAAGCACTTCGTTCCCGCTATGATTTTTTCAGTTACAAAAACGCAGTAGTTATTTTAGCTGAAACTCATCCCACGGAATGGGCAGAACTTCTCGACGCACTAGATAAATTCTCTATTACCAAGGAAATGATCACCGAAGGGGGTGGAAACGAATCGCGCATCCCCAAGGCGATAAGCGCTTGTTTGAGGCCTTTTAACTGGCATGAGACGGTTATCAGGGGCGACTTGCACGTTAAGCTTATTTGGCGAGAGGTAGTTCGCATAACAAAGTCTGGAAAACCGGTAACAGCTGAGCGTGATAGCACACTGGTGCGGGAAGGATTTCTTGACGGTCATAAAATTGACTACGTGAAGAACAAGGTTGCCTTCGATCTGGAGTGGAATAGCAAAGACCAGACGTTTGACCGAGACCTATATGCCTTCAATGCATTCTATCAAGCTGGTGCGATTGACGCTGCTGTTTTGCTAACACGCAGCGCCGAGCTCAATGAAGTTTTTAGTGATCTCGGTATTGCGGGGAAATATGGTGCCAGCACAACATGGATGGGTAAGCTGCTCTACCGTCTCAATGCTGGGCGAAATGGCGGCTGCCCGGTGCTAGCGATTGGTATCAGGCCCGGTTGTGTGGCTGATTGGCCATAGCCGAGCCTGTCCTTACTCGGCAGCTACAGCGCGCGAATGGTTGCTATAGGTGTCCCAAGTTGGGTGATATTCATCGTCAGCCTGATTTCCCCACACAGTCCACTTTGGCCGTGTCCCCCTTGCAAACATTTCAAGGTATGGACCGGGCGAGCACGCTTCGATCAGGTCATATTGCTCATCGGGCTTGCGAGAATGCTCCCGCTTCCGAGTAGCCAAATAGTTGACTTGTGTCCGGCCAGGATCAAGAGTTCTAGCGTTTTTGCCGCGCACGCCAAAGAGTATGATCTCCGTGACATTGCGGAAATAGAAGCCAACGCCACGGCCGTCCGATCCACCGTCCTTACGAATCTTGTGCCAGATGAGATTTGTCTTGTAGTTGAAACCCCAGCTCTTCATTACCTCCAAGCCTTCCGGCAGCAAGGCGTTTGGAACCCAGAGATACAGATGTGCGGTAGTGTCAGCTACATCTGCTACCGGTAGCTCCTGAATTTCCGGAAGAGACATTGTGCCGTAACGGCTCAAGCGGCGATGCTCTGGCGCAACCTTGCCTGTTCGATTCACGAACTGCCAAGGTGGGTCAGCAAGAATGGTCTTGAACTTTTTCCCCTTGGCGGTCTGGATCAGTTCTGAAGCGGGATTGGTCATAAGAATCTCTCGTTGATCGTTGAGGCATAGCACAGTGAGCCGTGAAAAAAAGTGTCGGTGGAATCTTCCCGCCGATCTGCGTCGGCGGGAAGTTCGTTATCGCTCGGTTTGGAGCGGTTCGCACCCGGTCGAGTTGGTAACGTTTTTTGTTATGCTACGCCCCGGATTGATTCTTCGTCTGCTTCGGTCATGTCCTCGAAATCGGGTTCCGGTGCAGGGCTGTCGCCGGGCTCGACGAAATCAACACTGTCATCTGCCAAGGGTTGGAGCCCCACGGGTCGAAAACGCGGATTTTTCTCCGCCTCGTATGCAGCGCGATCCCATGCTTCCCAAGTTGCACCGTCAACGGTTTCATCGGGCTCCGGTGGAATGATGATGTGATGCTGTTTTAGGGAGCGGAATGCGGCGCGAACTTTCCGAAGCGCGGAGATGTAAGCCCCCATGTCCATAATCATGTTATCCAGCCTCGTTTCCGGCCCTTCGAATTCGCTGAAATCATCGAGGATCTGATCCAAAAAGTCTTCAAGGGTTTCATATCCACCGGCGCTACTGAGTAGGGTGTCGGGTTCATACTCATTTACGATGTTGCCGAAGGCGTCATAGTCCTTGAGTGTCATGTTCAGGAAGTGTTGGAACATTTCCTTTTCGGTCCAGACTGCGCCATCAGCGGGGGTGGTGGTATAGTTGGTGTTCATGTAAGATATTCTCCTTGTGTGATGGCAGGAAAGCGCCTGCCTCGCTATTGCTGCCGGTTCGTCTGAAGTTTGGACGCCGAAGCCGAACCGGCAGAATTCTTCATTCCTGTTTTGCGCGGAAAGTCGCCATCGTATGTCGGGTCGGCCTGCGCAGTTGTGACTGGATTGCTTTCAAGTGTTCAATCTCAGCAAAAGAGGCCTTCAGCGCTTCCACGTCGCCGCGAGGTAGATTGGCGCTGCGGACTTCTGCGTCATTTATCGCTGTTTCGATCTCTTCCAACTTGTAGGCGTTGATGAGAGCCGCGAGTTCGGTTGCTGCATCAATGAACACGTTGGCCAGACCTTCGGCACGTTGCATCGCGGTTAGCGGTTCGTCGCGTTCAAACTCGCTTCGAAACTCTTGCTTTGCCTCGTTAAGTTCACTGCCCAAAACGTCGACACCAAACGCGTCAAGGTTCTCGTAGAATTCCAGAGAGCGATTACCGACAAACTCTTCGAAGGACGTGATTGCGTAATCGGGTAATTTGGATGCTTCCAAAAGCCCCTCGCGCATTTTCTCCTTTTGCCGTTGCCGGTGTTCTCGCGCTCGTTGTGCTACTGACTTCGCCATAAGCTTAAGTTCCGTTGCCGTTGTGTTGCATTCAGAAAGTAACGCAACGGGAAGAAATATGCAAGTCATGAAGCCAAAATAATTTCGCTTTCATCCTCGCCGGAGAAAATCTCGATAGGCCAGATGCTCAGGTCGCCAAGGGCTTCGATGAGTTCGCTGCGAAGGCAAACCGGCGCGGCGGGATCAAAGGCGCGGGCTATGCTCTCAAGGCGATCAAGGGCAGCGTGATAGGCATCGGTGTGAAAATAGATGTTGGTGGCTGGCATGCGGTGCTCCATCGGGTTGATTTGCACCACGATAAGCCGCCGAAGAATCTCACGTCAACAATAAATATTCAATTAAAACAATAAGTAAGCGCTTACTGTGAAGCTGTCGATTCACGCGGTTCAAGCTGTTGCTTGAGCACTTCAGCGCGCCGGAAAGTGTAGATTTCCTTCGCCGTGCTCCGAAGGTTGTTGGTCGCGAAATACCAATCACCGGAAATAGGACGGGAAAGGATCGCAAAGCGTCCTTTGTGCGGGCGAACGGTGAATGAGTGCTTTGCCGCGTAGTTTGCCCATACAATGCTTGCGGGCTTGAGGTGGGCTTGATGCTGTCGAACCTGCTTCCACTCGCCAGCGGCCAATCTGAGGGCTTTGCGCACGGCTGAGTAATCGGTGTCCTCAAGCCCGGCAATCTCGCCGTGAAGGTGAAGGCGCTGCCGATGGCCTTCGGTGATCTCGAAGGCAAACCAGAAGTCGACTTTCCGGCCAAGGGCTTCGAAGAGACGCCGTGCGATGCGGGCCGAAATCCACTTCGCTGCCTTCGACTCTTTGCGAACCTGGGCTTCCACTTCCGGCGAGAGATTGAGCGTGAACGCGGTTGCCGGTCCGAAGCTCGCCACGGCGTAATGAAGCTGCTCAAGGCGTGCAACGTCGCTCAGGTCGCGCCAAGGGGCGGGTGTGGTGTGCTGGGGAAGGAAAGGCGTGTCAGCGCCGTAGTGGCTCCAGAACCGTTTCGTGCGGGCCTGTTCCTTGTCGGTGAGCGGTTCCGTTGCGGCGGGTGTGTCGGTTGCTGCTGCTTGTTCGTTGGTCGTGGTGTTGTGAGCCTGATGTGCTGGGGTAGGGGTAGGGGGAGAGGACCTAACAACGTCGGTAACTGAAGTCCTCGCACCGGTGCCCGTATCGCCGGAACGCTCGACGCCTTGGAAACGCTGGCGAAAACGAGCATCCCGATAGGGTGATTTCACGCGTCCAAGGTTTACCTTTTTGTCATCACGTCCAGCTCGCCGGGGCGACGATGTAGGAAATATTTCCTGATTTTCTTGGTGCATTCCGGTGGCGGAATGGCTATAATTTGAAGTGCCCACGTAAATGCCTTTGGATGGGTGCAATTGAAAAACGGACCGGCCTCCTGTTTGCAGCGGCAGCCGGTCCGTTTTTGCTATTATAGCGGTTAAGCGGCGGTCTTTCGCAAAAGCCGTGCAATTTCTTTGGCGACCAGTGGTGCGACAATGACCGAAGCACCTGTATCCGTGTTCTCGATCTTCACCGAGGTTCCGACACGATGGAGCTTGATGTCTGCATCGACATTAAACTCGGCGGCTTCTCGATTTGCTGGTTTCGCGAACTCTTCGAAAGAATTAGCGACCGATCTTGATGTGGGTTTGCTCCAATTGAATACCCCCATCGGACCAGCGAAATGGACGTTCCCGTTTTCAAGGGGCACTGTCTCAAATGGTGGAAGGCCGATGGTTTCGATCAAGCCCGTGCGATCAAGTTCTGCGCTTATGAGCTCGCCGACACATTCGGCGATGGTCTGGTCTCGCCGCTTGGCAAGCTCCCTGATTTGGGCGTGGCGTTCGGCAGGAATACGGATGACTTCGGTTGGCATTTCAACTCCATTGATTGACTAGTTACTTAGTGTAGATGAGTCGGTCCTCGACTTCAAGGAAAATAATCCTCTCATGCTCATCGGCGGCTTAGGGTGTTTCCGGGACGCATTTGCTGCCGTAGTTCGTCGACAACCAGTCCGCGCATGGTGCCCTCCATCTCGCGCCTCATGCGCTTGGCGAGATCTTCGTTCTGTTCGGGCGTGCCCGCCGATCCGTTGACAGTGATCGGGGCGTTGATGGAAATCGCCTGATCACCGCTCGCGCTACCATTGGCGCTCGCGAGGTCGGGCCGGGCGAGGGCCGGAACATTGCCGACAAGCCCGCCGGTTGCGAAGCTGGCGACGTGACCGCTGTTGATCGCCTCAAGTAGCGCCCGGTTCTTGGCGGTGGCCTTGGCGTTCACGACGAACTCACCGTTTGAAAGCCGGGCCGGGATGCTGTCGCTGGTCCCGCTACCGGGACCGCGAACAGGTCCGCCATCCGCGAAGCCAAGCAAAGCACCGAACAGTGAGCCGAAGCCCTTCTTGCCGCCGCCACCTGCCGATGGCATTTCCATCTTGCTGCCGCCGCCAAACAATCCGGCAAGCGGACCTTCGCCAAGGATAGCGGCTTGAAGGGTTGCCCGGATCAAAGTTTGGAGAAGCTGCTTGAGTGCCTGTTCGGCGGTCATGGTGCCGGTGAGAAGTCCGCTCAGCGCATCTACGGCTTGCTCACCGAAGAACTGAGACACCTTGCCAGCCTGTTCCTGCGACGCGGCATATAGCTCAACGCTAGCGTCCGCTCTCGCCATCCCCTGCGCCAACTGTGCGATTTCCTGTCGCTGCTGCGCCGTCAGGGAGATACCTTCACGTTGGGCTTGTGCGAGCATCTGCTGTTCATAGCGGAACGCCTGCGCCTGCTGGGCAGACATACCAAGAGCCTGCTGTTCGGTCCGTTGTGCCGCCGTATGGTCGCGAGCGCCGGAGATGATCTGTCTGTATGCGTCTGATTGCGATTTCGCTGCCGAGGTCAGGCGCTCGATTTCAGCGGCAACCTGACCACTTCGCGCATTCGAATCCTCAATGTGCCAATTCTCATTGCTGAGCGGGAAGGACAGGCCGAAGCGATTGGCGTTGGCGTGAACCCATTCCCGAGCCCGGTCGTTTCCATAACCAAGATCGGCTGCGTTGCCCTTGTTGTGTTGCGAGTTGCCAGGAGGGGCCACCCACTTGCGAGCGGCTTCCGGTGAGCCGTATTTCTTCAATGCAGCAAGCCAAAGCTGCTGTTGCCTTTCGATCGATCGGAAGCCCGAATTGATTGTCACCATGCCCCTGAGATCGTCGGGCATGGACGCAATCATTTTCGCCAGCTTCTCGCGGAACTCACCGGCCATGCCGTTGATGCTGTCCGCACCGCGTCCTTTGGCGAGGAGGGTCGATAGGTAGTTCGCCGGGTCGTCGGTAGCGGACCGGATCGAAAGAGACGCGAGCGCTTGACCGCGCATTTCATTGGCAAGGGCCACCTCCCGCTGCCCTTGAGCTTTGGCAAGCGCTATCCGGTAGGTTTCATCAATGCGGGCCTTGGCATCCAGGTCGCGCAAGTTCGCCGCCAGCTCAGGGATTTCATTCTTCAGCGCTCGAATCGCGTCGGCATAATTTTTTATGCCCGAAACCGATTTACTGGCAGTGCTGCCGGTGCCAGATAGAGCGTCATTGAGATCTCTGACCGGCGATGTTGCGCCCTTGGCGTCCTTGCCGGTCTTGTAGATGAAATTCTCATCGTAGCCGGTGCGCCGGTCGAGAATGTCGCGAAGCTTCAAGGCCTCTTCGGTGAGTTGCCGAAGCTGGTTTGCCCACAAACCGCGTTGCCGGTCATTGGTCGCACCGGCAAGATTCTCCTGAACCTCTTGGCGCTGTGCATAGACTTCGGCGAGGCGGCGCTGAATGTTGCGGTCTGTCTGTTCTTCGACCTTATTGAGGCGGTCGAGCCAATCGCTCATGGCGCTAACCACTTCGACGATTGCGCCCTTCAGAGCCGTTCCGACTGTCTGGGCAATTTTCGAGAACTTCCGGTCAATCTCATCGGCGCGGCGAATGATGTCCTCATCGAGGACAAGGCCAAGGTCGTTCGCTTCCTTGATGGTCTGGCGAATGCCTTCCGCGCCCTGATCGATCAGGGCGACGAACCGCTCGCCGCCCGTGCCGCCGAAGATTTCATCGGCGATGCGGATCTGCGCGGCCTTGTCCAGTTGCTCAAGCCTGCCGATGATTTCGACCAGCAAAGCCGAAGGGTCAGCAAGCTTCCGCTTCAGCTCTTGTGCCGAAAAGCCAAGCCGCTGGAATGCATCGGCGGCGCTGCCCTTGCCGGTGGTGATGAATTCGTCGGCGCGAAGGCTGAGTTCCTTCATGCCATCGACAAGTGCATCAACCTCAATCCGGTTCTGTTCCGCGACGAACTTGAGTTCCTGAAACGCCTTGCTGCTGAGACCGGCACGCTTAGCTTCGCTGCCGATGTTCGCAACGCCTTTCGCGACGTCGCCGACGCGGGAAATGATCTGATCAAGCCCGCCGATAGCTAACCCGCCGACGACGCCACCGATCAAGCCTTTGCCGAACGCCGAAAGTGACTTAGAAGCGCCGTTCATAGCCTTCTCAATGCCTGTTCCGGCCTTCTCGGCTTCCTTTCGCATCGAACGGAAGTTCTTACCGGTCTTGCCGTGCGCACGCTCCAGGTCGCGCTCATACTTGTTCACGCGAGCTTCAAGGGTGACTAAGAGGCGTTGGCCGTCATCCATTTTCACAAATCCTTATGCGGCTTCGGCTTCATCCTGAAGCCGGTCATATTCGTCGGGGTCGAGGTCGAAAATCGAGGGCTGATTGTCGTTCGCAGCCGCCCGGAAGACGGCGAGCGCGGACGCAACAGCGCCGTCGATATGATTGGAATGGCGCGTGCCCTTGTGCATTGTCGTCAGGGCGCCCGCATTGGTGGCGCGCTTGACGACTACGCTATCGAAGTGCTGGCGAAGGATCGGGTGCGCGCCGTGGCGAACGCGCTTGCCGTTGACGACGCGCTCAAGGTCGCAAATCGGACCGTGCATGTTCACCGGAGTTTGCCGAACCTGAAGCACGTTAACGCCGTGATCCATGAGCTTGCCCATAACCGGCCCGGCAAGCGAGGGATCGAAAACAACTTCTCGAACGTCATAGGTGCCGCAAATATCAATGATCTTGTCAGCAATGGCGTCCGGCTCGATTACCGGGCCGTCAATGACGTTCAAAAGGCCATCGTCGCGCCAGCGGGTGTAAGGGACTTGCTCAAGTCGCGCCTTTTCCTCAATGCCGTCGCCGGGCAGGAAGAACCAAGGGTGAAGCGAGATACGCCCGTCATCGTGCCGCCATGCGGCGACAATGGCGGTGAGGTCGCCAGACCGGGACAGATCAACGCCAATCCAGCAAGGCAGGGCTTCAAGATCGGCAAGATCAAAGTTCGCGTCTTGGCCAGCATCCCATACCTGCATGTCAAAGAGGGGATCGCGGGAAGCGGCTTGCCAGATATTCAGATGGAATTGCTGGAAAGCGAAGCGTTCGGCGGGCCGGTGTTCGGCTTCATTCGCTATGGTGCGCAAGCCGCCAAGGTCAGGGAAACCGTGCGCAAGGCCGGGATTGATCTTGTGCCAAATTTCTTCCGAACGCCAATCATCACCGGACTCAGCTTGAAAAATGATCGGCAGAAAGGACGGGTCAGCAATCTCGCCGGTAGCGACTTTGTGTGCATAGTCGAAGAGTTCGAAGCCGATGTTCTCCTGTCCTCGCCCGGCGGTGGTCGCGATGATCATCAACGTGTCGGGAACCTTCGCCATCCCCGACTTGAGCGCTTCCCAAAGATCACGCCCTTTCCAAGCGTGAATCTCATCGACCAGCACGAAAGAAGGAGTCTTGCCGTGTTGCGCCGCGCCGTCGCTCGATACGGCGAGCAATTCGGCCTTGTTCGAACGACTGATGATCTTCTTCGCTGAATTGTGCGCGTCATAGATGCGTGTCGCCGCCACAAGGCGATGGTCTTCGCGAACGATATTGGCCGCTTCTTTGAAGCCAATACCCGCTTGTTCGCGATCAGATGCGGCAAAGATTGCCTGTCCAGCGGGCCGGGCTTCCGGACCAATGGTGTGCAAGAGCGCCCATGCGGCGGCGATGCTGGTCTTCCTGTTGCCGCGCGGAAGCATGAGAAACACGGTGCGCACGGCTCGCGAGCCGTCCGGGTTGCGTGGTCCGTAAATCCGGCGCGTCATACGTTCCTGAAAATCGAAGAGCTGAAAGCGCCCTTTCGGGGCCGGGCTCGCCGGGTGTTTCAGGGCTTGGATGAAATCGACGGCTTCCTGTCCATACCCAAAAGGGTCAGGAATCGGCGAGCCGTCATAAATCCAGTCAGGGAATGCGCTCTTAGCCATGTCGGCGGTTCTTGCCGATGGTCAGCGGGTTATCGTCTTCATCGTCGTCATTCGCGGTGCTGCCGATGCGAGCGCGCGATACAGGCGACAAGCCATATTCAGACGCGAGCTGCCGAGCCGTCTGCATTGTCTTGTCCTGAAGGCGGCAAAGCTTTGGATCGATTTCACCGGATGCGCGAAGCACGTCTTCGATTTCACGAACAAGGCCGCGAGCCCGGCAATAGTCTTCAACGCCGCCGAGGTCGGCGCTGGTGATGATGCCGCGAGCGATAAGGCTGGGCATGATCCGCTTCCATTCGGCACGGGCGAAAGTCGAAAGATTCTTCGGTGCTGCCGGTGCCTTCTTCAACGGATTGCTGTCGCGTTCGATGGACGGCTTTACACCGCGAAGATGCGTCATGAGGTTGTCGCCGCTCGAAGTTCGAGCGCGCGCCGTCTGCCGACTTCGATCACTTCTTTAAGGTCATATATCTTCCCGTCACAGATCACGCGGTCGGCGGTCGTCACGTCGTGCAGATATCGAACGCGGAAGATCACGTTGCCGCTTTCGGCCTTGCCAAACCCGGTTAGAAACTCATCCGCTGATTGGGTGACGACTTCTGCGCGAACAGTGGCGATGGCAAGCCAATCCGTAACAACTGCACCGGTCTCATAAACGGTTTCTGTTTTCCGCTCGACTGAGATCGTGCGATCAAGCTTTCCGGCGCGCATTAGATGCTCCACCGCAAGACAGCTTCCACGGTTATGATCCCGTGCGCAAAGGACTTCTCCGGATCAGGGTCACGCATCCACCGAACAGACGGCAAGCCGAACTCGTCAATCGAAAAGCCGTCACCTTCCGGTGTCACCTTCAGTGTGTTGCAAATGGCGAAGCCGATGGCTTTGGCGGTGTCGCTGCCGTCTTCAATTGCCCAAATGTGGAGATCGACGAAGACACGGGCCATGTATTGCGAACCGGACGCATTGCCGAGAAAGATCGTTTGGCCGTCGCTCATGATGATCGTCGGCAGCTTGTCTGGTCGTGTTCCGCCACTGCGGATTTGGTCCAAAGCGACAAGCGCGGTGATTTCCGATGTGGTGAGCGCCGAACGAATGGCAGTCTGAAGCGCAAGGGTTGGTTCGATCATGACTTGTTCCAAGCCTCTTTCACGGCCTTCTTGGTAACGCGGTTGATACGGTTCTGAAGGCGCTTCCTAAGCAGACGAAAGGCAGGCCAAAAGAACGGCTGGGCTTCCGCTTTGGCCGTTCCAAATTCGACAAGGTGCGCATAACGGACATCGGTGTTTCCGGCGGTGACGATCACTTCGGTTTCACCGGCAACACGTGAGCCGCCGGGCTGGGAGTAGGGCGGTGTGGAATGGCCCGGTGGCGTCACTTCGATGCTGTCGATAAGCGCACCAGTGTCGCGGGATGTTTCCGCCAGGGCTTTTTGTGCCAGCGCAAGTTCGTTCGCGGACTTTAAAAGTGCCGGTGTGATTGCAGCACGCGGCGCTTTCCGTGCGCGTTCGATTGCCGCCAGTGTAGATGCGAGCCCGCCGTCCTTATTCGACATTTTCGCCAAACCAGTTTTCACGGTAGGAATTGGCGATGCTGGTCACGCCATAGGGCGCGATCTGCATGGCGACACCGAAGCCAACGGCTTCGCGCTGCTCATAATAGAAGGCGACAAGCTTCAGGACGGCGAGCTTCAAATCGTCGGGCAGGGGATCGATCACCGAAAGGGCTTTGCCGATGTAGTTGCCAAGCCAAGTCTCAGCCGCTCCGGTGTAGAGCGAAATCAGATCATCGTCGGCGGTGCCGTCGATATTCAGGTGTGCTTTCGCGAGCGAAAGCGAGACGATACTCATGCGTCTTCGGCCTTTTCAGAAAAAGTTATATTCGGGCTCTCTTGTGAAGTGCTCCCCCCGCCGGTCCCCTGAAACGCGAGCAAGTTGAAGCCCACCCCCGCCCGCCGCAATTTTGGCGTCGGCGTTCCGATTGCTTCTTCGATGCTCCATCCCGCTGCAATCCGTGCGCGAATAGTCTCACGCGGAATGCCGGTTAGATCGGTGATCTCCGAGATAAGATATCGCTTGCCATTAAATTCAATCAGCTTTGGGGCCATTATTCTGTTGTCCTTGTGGTCGGGTCTCTTGACGGATTCTGCAGCTTCAGCAACATTCGGTCTGTAATGTGCATTTGGGGGTAAGGCTTTGTTTCTTAATCCGATATTTCTTGCCGGTGTTGTGGTGTTCGTGAGCGGTTGGTTTTGGCTGCTAGGTGGTTCTCAGTTCGGTGTGGGGGTTGGAACTGACTTCATAAACATTCATGGAAAGCTTCTTGCGATGGCGACAATCATGAGTGGAGTCGGGCTGTCTTTGGCTGGATTGATCATCGGCGGTTTTGAGGGGCTTCGTGATCCCGCTCTTGCTCGCGATGCGGGCTTTGACGACTTGGATCCGGAAGAGGTTGGGCAAAACTCAGTGCCGATTGCGATACGGCATGCGATGATGGATCGTTCGAACGAAAGTTGATCCGACCGCGCTCCTGTCGTTGCTTGACGCTGTTGTGGCAGGGCGCGCAGAGCGGTTGCCAATTGTTCCTGTTCCAGAACAAGGCGCGGTCGCCGCGATGCGGAATGATGTGATCGACGGTCGTTGCCGGGTTGGCGCACATACGACAATCACGGTTATTAAGCAGGTATTCAGCGCGGGCCTTTCGCCATTCATGATCGTATCCGCGTCCGGCAGCGGTCGGGCGCGTGGCGTCATGCCGGGCATTGCGGGCGCGTTTGGCCTTCAATTGGCAAGCGCATAGCTCGTCATGCGGAACAATCTGGTTACAGGCGCATATCCGGGGCGGCTTCATCGTTTCGCCCTCGCGATGCTCGCCTTGAGGGCTTGAAATCTTTCCCGATCAAATTCCGGGTCGATGCCATCCGAGCTAAGGCGCTGAGCGAGGTCATGGGGCGCTTGATGGCTGTTGCTGGACTGATCGTCGGCGCTGCCGTGGATGGCCTTCAGACGAGCAATATGGGCGCTGTAAGCTGATGCGATTTCGTTCGGGGTCGCTTCCCATGCCGCTTGTGGCGTCCAGCCAAGCCAACCAGTGGCGGCGTTGAAAAGCTCGCGATGGGCTTGTGACCAACTGATCGACTTGCCAGATGTTGGCTTCGCATCCGAGTCAGTTTCGGGCCGGAACATGTCGAGCAAATTTGCGACTGGAATTAGCGTTTCGGCGAAGAACAGGAATAACGACTGTTCCGGGAAGGGTGCTACATACTGAGCACCTGACTTCGCGGTGCGAATGATGTCCGAGATGATCGTGAAGTTCTGTTCGGCTAGCGCCCGATAGAGCGCTGGGAAGCCGAACTTCTCTTCAAGAGTGACAGCGGCCCGCAATGAAGGGCGAAGCGTTACGGTGTTGCCACCGTGCACAAACGTCACCTGTTCATATGCGGGCCGCTGCGAAGTCATGGCTTAGGCGGCGACCTTCAGCTTGATGAAGCGGTCGGGATGCGTCACGTCCGCACCGACGCGCTTGCGGGCATGGAAACGAACCTGGCCCTTGCCGGCGAGGGAAAACGGGTCGCGAAGGGTCGAAAGGCCGATGCGGTCAATGATCCGGTATCCGGACATGTCGCCGAACAGGATCGGCGTCTTGCCTGCGCCGATGCTGTCCATGTCGGGCATTTCAACAATCGGGCGGCCAAGCAGGGTCGATGCGCCGCCTGCGCTGATCGGATCAAGCACAAGGTAACGGCCCGTGCTGTCCTTCCACTGGCGAATGGTGCCGAGGGTTGCCCGGTTCATCAGCCAAACGCCATTGTTCGCGTGAGTGGTAGCGATGCCGTGATACATGGCAATCAGAACGTCCGCCGGGTCAGTCGTCGGGAAGGTGGCGGCAACACCGGTTTTGAGTTCCGGAATGCCGGAAGCGGTCATGATGCCCTTCGGCTGGCCGGTGCCGGTTCCCTTGATGAAGGCAACCCCTTCGGTCTTGCCGAAGCTTTCAGCGTAGTCGGCGATGAGTTCGCCTTCGAGGCCATAGGCATTGTCTTCGAGAAGCTGATTGGAAACGTCCGTAAAGGTCGCCAGCTCATGCGGCGTCAAAGTCACCTGCTCGAACGTCATTCCGCTTTCGGTGCGGTCGTCGGTTTCACCTACCCACGTTGCGGCGGTGCCGGTGACGCGGCGCGGATACTTGATTTCCGGTGCGGAAATGCTGACCACGCGGGCATACTGGCGAATTGGCGAGAACTCGCTCAAGAGCTTGATGAGTTCATTGCCGAACTCTTCAGGTGCGAGGAAACCGCCGTTCGCATCGGTCGCGACGGTCAAAGCTTTGACTTCATCCGGCGCGATGCGTTCGACGCCACGGCGAAGATACGAGACGAAAGCCTTGCGCTCGCTGTTGTCGTTTGCCGGGGCCGGATGGTTGTTGTTTGCGGCGGTCGGGCGATTGAGCTTCGCCTTGACCGTGTTCATGTCGTTGCGAAGCGCCTTAATTTCGGCAAGGGCTTCTTCGCTGACAACCGGATCGGTATTAGCTTCCGGTGTATTCTCGATTTCGTTTTCCATGAGTTTTTCCTTGTTCGCTGCCGTGCCATCTTCGGCCTTGATAGAAGTGATTTGCGCACCCGGATGGCACGGGACGGCGACCACGCTGATTTCGTGAAGATCAAGGGCGGTAATTGTCCGCCCGCGTTGGCGGGGTTTGCTAGCCTTGGTGACAAAGCCGATAGAAAGGCCGGTGACGGCTTTGGAGCGGATCATCGCGCGGACTTCGCGGGCGCGCTCGACATCATCGACAAGCAGGCGACCTTTGACGGACAAGCCTTCGGTGCTTTCGGCTATTTGATCCCAAACACCGATCACTTGCCCCTGATCGTGAGCGAACAACATCGGCAGGCTTTCCAGCGCCGGGAACGCGCCTTTCTCGATAATGTCGCCGACGCGGTCGGCGCTTCCGAAAGGCCATGCAATGCCGGTGATGGTTCCGGCGTCGTCAACGCTGAGCGACCCTTTGATTTCGAGGTGTTCGCTCATGCGGCCACCTGTCGAATTTCGCCCTGGGCGATCTCTGCCGTGTCGTCGGCGGCCTCGCCGGTTCCAAAGAAGAGGGCGCTGATAACGCCATCGGCGATTGCGAAGACTTCGGTCAGCGGACGCCCGACGCCGTAGACGGCGACAAGTTGGGATGCATCGGCAGGCGAGGTGCCGCCGCCGATAAGGCCGATGCGAAGAATCTCAAGAATGTCGGCAAGGGAGTAGGTCGAAACGCGGAAGCGCTCGAACAGCCCGCCGATGCCGATGCTGGTTTTGCGCTCAAGCTCTTCGATGAGGTCGCGCGTTGGGAAGGCGAAGGTTTTTTCACCGTCGCCGAAAAAGGCTTTGTATTTGGTCATGCAGCTTCCTTGACCGGCTCACTCATGGAGGGGCGGGTAGGTGTCGAGGTCGTGTAGGGGTTTGCCAGTTCATCGCCGCCCGGAAGCGGCGGCATGTTCTCGCGAGCGCGGATCTCATTCGGCGTGTAGACGCGGGCGGCGATCAGCTTCGCGTAGATCTCAGCACGGCCCGCCGCGTCGGCGCGCTCAAGGTCAGCCGTGACGAATTCGAAATAATGGCTGTCCTGTTCGTCTTCGGTAAGAAGCACGGTCGTGAAGGCGTCTGCCCATCGGTCAAGCCAAGGTCGAAGGCAAAGCTGAAGAAAGCTTGCGCCCATCTGTTCAGCATTGCCCCACGTCGCGCGATCAAGCTCGAAAAGCAGGTGCGGCGGGACGCCGAAAATGCGGGCGATATCGTTGATCTGGAAAACGCGGTTCTCAAGAAACTGCGCATCGGTCGAGGTCATGACCGGCTGTTCGTATTTCCAACCTGCATCAAGAATGAGCGGATCGCCGGAAGCCCCTCGCTGCCATTCGCGGAAGGACTTCCGAATAGCCGAAACGGCTTTCGTGCCAGCTTCGCCGCCTTGCGGTTTTTCATTGGCGACGATGCCGGTCGGACGCGCGCCGGAACCGAAGAACTGTGCGCCGTGACGCTCCAGAATTGCTGCAAGACCGAGCGCTTCTTTCCCGAACGAGATCGGCGACTTTCCGAGAAAGGATGAAATATGAAGGATGTCCGTGTGTGGGTAATCGCGGGTGCCGGTCTCTTCCGAGACGCGATAGACAGGCGCGCCGGTTATGGCGTGCTCAAGAACCGTGACCTTGCCCGGCTTCAGCCGGTGAAGTTCGAACGGGCGACCGTCATCATATCGAATGACCTTGGCGAAGCCGTTGCCATGAATGAGAGCGTCGGCAGTCAGTTCGATGCGTAGCGCGCCCGCGCTGGTCCATTCATTCGCCCGCTTGTGCACAATCCGGTAGGCGGTGTGGTCCTTCGCGGTGTCTTTGCCGTCTTCGGTTTCCCGGTAGAGTTTGCAGGGAAGCGATCCAATGGTTTCCGAGATCAGGCGCAACGCCTGAAGAACAGCCGGAACATTGAGAGCAGTGTTACCGCTCATGTTTACGCCCGAGTGTGTCGGTGTGACACCAAACAGCTCGAAAGCTTCGGCGTTATTAAGTGAATAGGCTTTCTGTTCTGCCGAAAGGCCAAGTGCCTTTCTGAAACTCGAAACGATACCGGCAGAACTCATACAGCTTTCCTCAATTCAACTTGAGGAAAATTGTCTCACACCTTGAATCTGTTGTGAATCCTAAAAATGAATTAATTCCTATTTAGCAGGAAAATAATCACATTAGACTGGTATCGGCTCAATCCGGCGCATCGCATCTGCCAAGCCGGGCAGCATCACGTCGCTTCGGCCATAGAGGTCTTGCGACTTCCCGGTTGCTCGCCCGGTCATGTAGTTGCGAGCGTCTTCAGGGATGTTATCGCGGCGGCACAAGTCTTCAAACAAGTGCCGCCAACCGTGGTTTGGAGAAAGCTGCGGTCGCTTCTGACATGGGATGATGCCGCGAACCCAAGTGCTCATTCTCGGCTGGACGTTGATTTCGTCCTTTGTCTCACCTTTGAACAATCGACCTGAAGCTGATTTCTCTACGAACGAGATGAAGCCTTCATTGATCAGGGCAGGGTGAACAGGAATGCGCCGCTCGCTTGACGCTGTCTTAAGCGATCTGCGTCCTGCCGTGGTTACGTTCCAGAACCATTGATCACCGATCTGGAAGAAGTCTTCCTTGCAAAGTTGGCCAGCTTCATTCACCCGCATGCCGGAGTAGGCGCAAAGCCATGGCAACCAGCGGAAGAGAGGCTTCGTTTCCTTTCGGGCCGCAGAAAGGATGACGGCGGCTTCAGCCAAGGTGAATGCGCGCAAGTGGGAGGGCGTGCTGTTGAAATCCGGCATCTTCATTCCCGTCAGCGGATTGCCCGCTGGTAGGAATTTTTCCGGATCGTTTTGGCGTCCCCAGTTCAAGATCGTGCAGATCGACTGGACCTTTGCCTTAATGGTTCGGTTCGAGAGTTTGCCCGCGTCCTGCAAGGCTTCCATCCAGTTCTTGGCATCAATGAGCTTGACCGTTGCCGCCAGATTTGACTTGCGGAATTTGGCGAACTCATCAGCCGTGTCGCGATACTTCTTTGCGGTCTTGTCAGGCAGCGGCTTTGCGTTGTTGCCACGCGCCCGCCGCTTCACTTCTGCATTGATGATGTCGGCAAAAGTCGTCGGATCGATGTCGTCATCAATCGGCGGGGTATCGGACAGATCGGGATGGGTTGGTTTGCCGGTGAAGTCACCTTCATTGCGCTCATCTTGGCGCGCCATGGCTTCATAACCGGATACGCAAAGTGCCTGGGCAATCCGACGCCATTCCGGTGAGCCCTTCTCGGCATCGGTATGACCTGCCAAGCGCGCCCGTTCCACGCGCGCGCCAACAAGCTGCTCAAGCTGGTCGTCGCTGAGCTTACCGGCGAACCCCTCGCGGAGAAGCTGGGCATGCTCAAGATCAACCTCGAAAGCAGCATAGCGATGATCGTGCGCGCGTATCTCGGCATCGAAATCGATTTGGCTTTGGTAGTCGCGTGTTGCGATCTGCTGAGCGGTCAGAGGGTGGGTGAGGGGCTTCGACTGCTCGCCGGTGGCGAGCTCGTGCTTGTGGCGCGCAATACCGATCTGCCGTTGGATTGATGCGACGGCTGTTGCGTGCTTCCTCAGCGCCTCGCGTTTGTCGCCGCCAAGCTGGATTTCGAACTCGCGCTTTCCGTCCATATATGGCCGCAAGTGTTCCGGCACGACGACTCGGGCCGAATATCGACCGTTGCGCTCTTTCCAATGCTGGGGTTTACCCGCCATCCTGAAACCCAATTTTGTGACGTGTTTTGTGACATCACTTTGGGACAAAGCCGTTGAAAGTCAACGGGTTTCAATGATTTCAAGGGGATAAAATGGTGGGCGATGAGAGACTCGAACTCCCGACATCTTCGGTGTAAACGAAGCGCTCTACCAACTGAGCTAATCGCCCCCAGTTCGGTGGCTCGTGCTTTAGGGTGTTCGTAAAAATTTCGCAAGCCAAAAACAGCGGAAATCGACATCAAGTTCTCCCAATCGGCGCGCCGTCATATTTACTCCGGGGTTTGCGACTGGCATTTTCAAGAAGATTGTATTTTGTCGAATTTCCTTCGCAATCGCCGCTTGACACTCCGGTGCGAACCCCGTAATTCACCGCTCACGGAACGGCGGTCACACACTGTTCCGCCGAAAAATGCGCGGGTGTAGCTCAGTTGGTTAGAGTGCCGGCCTGTCACGCCGGAGGTCGCGGGTTCGAGCCCCGTCACTCGCGCCATTTCTCTTCAAGAGAAATGGACACATTTTTGAAAAGGCCCGGCTTTGCCGGGCTTTTTTCGTTCTCGGTCCCGAAGCAATCAAAAACTGGCTCTATTGGCTGCTCACGCCAGAGGGGTTCAGGGTGGTTCGGGATGGTCCGGGGCGGTGCGGCATGGTGGCGGACGTGATGCCGGTGCAATCCTGCCAGGGCGTCTTTTCGGGAACGTGGGAGCAGTGTCAGCGTGAGTGCCCGGGTATGGCCGGATTTGGCGGCCTGCAGCCGATAAATCGTGCTGTGTCCGAATCACGAAAGCCTTGCCGCCGCGGCCGGCATGGGCATTGAACACGTGGCAAAACCTTGTGGAAAGGCTCACTTGCGAGGATGCCGTCCGAGACCATGGAAACCTGCCTGACAACCGGCCGCGCACGCCCCGAGCGCTGAACAAATTTTTGCTGGTCCCGGTGATTCTCCCGGGAAAGACAGAACGTACCAACGCGTCGTTGAAAACCGGATTATGTCGCTTGCATCAGCCGTGCGACAAAACATTGAGTGGCGAAAGCCTACAGTATCTGATCAAATGCTCCCTGTGCTCTTGCGCCGCTTGGCGGGCTGCGCTAACCACGCCGCGTTGCAACATGATCAGCCGCACGGGTGAGGGGCCGGCTCCAGACCTTAAGGTAGGGTAGGGGCTTCGACTGTGACGGATACAGGAACGGACGTCATGACGGAACTTCTGGGCGCTTATGTGCCGATTGCTATTTTTATGGGTCTGGCTTTGGTGATAGGTCTGGCTTTGCTGATCGCTCCATTCGCGGTCGCCTACAAGAATCCCGATCCGGAAAAACTGTCGGCCTATGAGTGCGGCTTCAACGCCTTCGATGATGCGCGCATGAAGTTCGATGTGCGGTTCTATCTGGTTTCGATCCTGTTCATCATCTTTGATCTCGAGGTTGCATTCCTGTTTCCATGGGCGGTGTCGTTCGGCGATATCGGCTGGATGGGTTTCTGGTCGATGATGGTGTTTCTCGGCGTTCTGACGGTCGGGTTTGTCTATGAATGGAAGAAGGGAGCCCTGGAATGGGAGTGAGCAACGCACCGTTGGTGGCCCCTGCGCCCAAAGGAATTATCGATCCCAATACCGGCAAGCCGATCGGCAGCGACGATCCGTTTTTCGGCGAGATCAATGACGAGCTGGCCGACAAGGGATTCCTGGTTACCTCCACGGACGAGCTGATCACCTGGGCGCGCACCGGTTCGCTGATGTGGATGCAGTTCGGTCTCGCCTGCTGCGCGGTCGAGGGTCTGATGCAGGCGTCCGGCCCGCGCTACGACCTCGAGCGCTTCGGCATTGCGCCGCGCGCGTCACCGCGCCAGTCGGATGTGATGATCGTTGCCGGCACGCTGACCAACAAGATGGCGCCGGCGCTGCGCAAGGTCTATGACCAGATGCCCGAACCGCGCTACGTGATCTCGATGGGATCCTGCGCCAACGGCGGCGGCTACTATCATTATTCCTACTCCGTGGTGCGCGGTTGCGACCGCGTCGTGCCGGTCGACATCTACGTGCCGGGCTGCCCTCCAACCGCCGAAGCGCTGCTGTACGGCCTGCTTCTTCTGCAGAAGAAGATCCGCCGTACCGGTACGATCGAGCGCTAAGGAGCCAATGTCATGAGCCAAGCCCTGATTGAGCTTTCGGACTACCTGACCGAGGTCAAGGCGGACCTGATCGAGCGCGCCGAGATCGCCTTTGGCGACCTGACGATCTACACGCAGGCCGACAAGATCGTCGAACTGATGACCTTCCTGCGCGATGATGCGCAGTGCAAGTTCGTCAGCTTCATCGATTGCTGCGGTGTCGACTGGCCGGGCCGGGCGGACCGCTTCGAAGTGGTCTATCACCTGCTGTCGCCGCATCAGAATTTCCGCATCCGTGTCAGCCTGAGCACCGACGAGGATACGCCGGTTCCGTCCGTCACCGGGGTCTTTCCGGGCGCCGACTGGTTCGAGCGCGAAGCCTATGACCTCTACGGGATCCTGTTTTCGGGCCACCCGGACCTGCGCCGGCTTTTGACCGATTACGGTTTTGAAGGTCACCCGCTGCGCAAGGATTTTCCGCTGACAGGGTTCGTGGAAGTCCGTTACGACGACGAGGCCAAGCGTGTGATCTACGAGCCGGTCGAGCTCAGGCAGGAATTCCGCGATTTTGATTTTCTCTCCCCCTGGGAAGGCACCGACTACGTGCTTCCGGGCGACGAAAAAGCCAAGGGATGAGGACGCAAGACCATGGCAGAACATAACGTCCGCAATTTCACGATCAATTTTGGTCCCGAGCACCCCTCGGCCCATGGCGTTCTGCGCCTGGTGCTGGAGCTGGATGGCGAAATCGTCGAGCGCGTCGACCCGCATGTCGGGCTTTTGCACCGCGGCACCGAAAAGCTGATCGAAACCAAGACCTATCTCCAGGCCCTGCCTTATTTCGACCGCCTCGACTATGTGGCGCCGATGAACCAGGAGCATGCCTATGCCCTGGCCGTGGAACGGCTGCTTAGCATGGAAATTCCGATCCGTGGCCAGCTGATCCGGGTTCTGTACAGCGAGATTGGCCGTATTCTGGGCCACATCATGAACATCACTACCCACGCGCTCGATGTGGGCGCCATGACCCCGGTGGTCTGGGGCCTGGAAGAGCGCGAAAAGCTGATGGTGTTTTACGAGCGTGCCTGCGGCGCGCGCATGCACGCAGCCTATTTCCGCCCCGGTGGCGTGCATCAGGATCTGCCGCATGAGCTGGTCGAGGACATTGCCAAGTGGTGCGAGCCGTTCCTGACCATCTGCGATGATATCGAGGGGCTTCTCACCGACAACCGCATCTTCAAGCAGCGCAATGTCGGCATCGGCACTGTCAGCCTGGAAGATGCCTGGGCGTGGGGCTTCTCGGGCGTGATGGTGCGCGGTTCGGGCGCTGCCTGGGACTTGCGCCGCTCGCAGCCCTACGAGTGCTATTCGGAGATCGATTTCGACATTCCGATCGGCAAGAACGGCGACTGCTATGACCGTTATCTGATCCGCATGCAGGAAATGCGCGAATCGGTGAAGATCATGCGCCATTGCATCAACCGTCTTCTGGGTGACGCGAAGGTGGGGCCTGTCTCCTCGACCGATGGCAAGGCGGTGCCGCCCAAGCGTGGCGAAATGAAGCGCTCGATGGAAGCACTGATCCATCACTTCAAGCTCTATACCGAAGGCTACCGGGTGCCCGAAGGCGCGGTTTATGCCGCCGTCGAGGCGCCCAAGGGCGAGTTCGGCGTCTATCTGGTCTCGGACGGTTCCAACAAGCCGTACCGCTGCAAGATCCGGGCTCCGGGCTTTGCACATCTGCAGGCCATGGATTTCCTCACGCGTGGCCACCAGCTGGCCGACGTGTCAGCCGTGCTCGGCTCGCTCGACATCGTGTTCGGAGAGGTCGACCGGTGATGTGCATGGCAATAACATCCGCAGCCGCCGGCACAGTTGTGGCCACGCCCAATGTGCCCGGCAGTGACTTGAAATAGGCCGGAAATAAGACAAAAGAGTTCATCATGTCCGTTCGTCGACTTGCCGAAGAAAATGTCCAGCCAGCCGATTTCGCCTTCAACCGCGAATTCAGTGCGCAGGCGAAGGTTTGGATCAAGAAATATCCGAAGGACCGGGCGCAGTCGGCCGTCATCCCGCTGCTGATGCTGGCGCAGGAGCAGGACGGTTGGGTAACCAAGCGGGCGATCGAGGTTGTCGCCGACATGCTGGGAATGCCCTATATCCGGGCGCTGGAAGTGGCGACCTTCTACACCCAGTTCCAGCTCAAGCCGGTGGGGTCGCGGGCACATGTTCAGGTTTGCGGAACCACGCCGTGCATGTTGCGCGGCTCCGAAGAGCTGATGGAGGTCTGCCGCAACAAGATCCATCCGGAGCCATTTCATCTCAACGAGAGCGGGACGCTGTCGTGGGAAGAAGTCGAATGCCAGGGCGCCTGCGTGAACGCTCCGATGGTGATGATCTTCAAGGATTCCTACGAGGATCTCTCCCCCGAGCGTCTGGCCTACATCATCGACCGGTTCGAGGCAGGCCGTCCGGAGGACGTGACCCCGGGCCCGCAGGTCAACCGGACTTTTTCCGCCCCGGAAAGCGGGCTCACCAGCCTCACCGAGGAAATCAAGCCGGCAAAAAAGAATGGTGCCAAGGCATCGGGTGCTGCGGGCAAGTCGCCTTCCGCCACCAAGGCCGCGCGGCCCAAGTCACCGTCGACCGAGACTTCGACCAAGTCTCCCGCTGCAGCCAAGGCCAATGTGAAGGCGGACGCCAAGACTGCCGAGACCGCGACGGAAGCGCCGAAGATGAGCCGCGCCCGCAAGTCTTCTGCGACAGCAGATTCAGAGACAGCAGACGACAGCAATCCTGTCCGGAACCGCAAGGCTGCAGCTCCGCGCAAGGCGCCTGACCCATCGAAATCGGCCAACGCGACCGCTTCGCTGGCTTCGACCGCGAAATCAGTCTCCCCGGCGAAACGGCCGGCCGAACCGGTCACCGAAGGCAATCCCACCATGTCGGTTGCCGCGACCGCCAAGGGAAAGTCCGCCAAGCCAGCCACGGCACCCTCGCTCGATGACAAGAGCCGTCCCGCCGGAATTTCCAGACCGGCGGAGCCCGACGATCTTAAAATGATCTCGGGTGTCGGGCCGAAGATAGAGGGTATTCTGCATTCGCTCGGCATCTACACGTTCGCGCAGGTTGCGTCGTGGAAGAAGGCCGAGCGGGAATGGGTCGACGGGTATCTCAAGTTCAAGGGCCGTATCGAGCGTGAAGACTGGCTCAAGCAGGCCAAGGCGCTGGCCAAGGGCGGCGAGGCCGAGTACATCAAAGTCTTCGGCAAGAAGCCGCGATAGAGGTGAATGATGTTAGCTGACAAAGACCGGATTTTCACCAATATCTATGGCGTCTACGACAAGTCGCTGAAGGGTGCGATGGCGCGCGGCCACTGGGACGGCACCAAGCAAATCCTGGAAAAGGGCCGTGACTGGATCATCGACGAGATGAAGGCGTCGGGCCTGCGCGGCCGCGGCGGGGCAGGGTTCCCGACCGGACTGAAATGGTCGTTCATGCCGAAGGAAAGCGACGGCCGTCCGCATTACCTCGTCATCAATGCTGACGAATCCGAGCCGGGCACCTGCAAGGACCGCGACATCATGCGCCACGATCCGCACACGCTGATCGAGGGCTGCGTGATTGCCGGTTTCGCCATGGGCGCGCACGCGACCTATATCTATGTCCGCGGAGAATACATGCGTGAACGCGAGGCACTGCAGGCGGCGATCGACGAGTGCTATGAGGCCGGGCTCATCGGCAAGAACAACAAGCTCGGCTACGACATGGACATCTATGTCCATCACGGGGCAGGTGCCTATATCTGCGGCGAGGAAACAGCGCTGCTCGAGAGCCTTGAAGGCAAGAAGGGCCAGCCACGGCTGAAGCCGCCATTCCCTGCCAATATGGGTCTCTATGGCTGTCCGACGACGGTCAACAACGTCGAGTCGGTTGCTGTTGCGCCCACGATCCTGCGCCGCGGCGGCGCCTGGTTCGCCGGAATCGGCCGGCCCAACAACACCGGCACCAAGCTGTTCTGCGTGTCAGGACACGTCAACACGCCATGCACGGTGGAAGAGGCGATGTCGATCCCGTTCCGCGAACTGATCGACACCCATTGCGGTGGTATCCGCGGCGGCTGGGACAACCTGCTGGCCGTGATCCCGGGCGGTTCCTCGGTGCCCTGCGTACCGGGTGCCGACATGATCGACACGCCGATGGATTTCGACAGTCTGCGGGATCTCAAATCGGGTCTCGGCACCGCAGCCGTTATCGTGATGGACAAGTCGACCGATATCGTCAAGGCGATCTGGCGGCTGTCGGCGTTCTACAAGCATGAAAGCTGCGGTCAGTGCACGCCGTGCCGCGAAGGCACCGGCTGGATGATGCGGGTCATGGACCGCATGGTCAAAGGCAATGCGCAGAAGCGCGAGATCGACATGCTGTTCGACGTCACCAAGCAGATCGAAGGCCACACCATCTGCGCGCTTGGCGATGCGGCGGCCTGGCCGATTCAGGGCCTGATCCGGCATTTCCGTCCCGAGATGGAAGCGCGGATCGATCAGTATACACGCAATGCCGTTCAAAGCCGCAATGTGCGGCTGGAAGCGGCGGAATAAGAGACCCGTAACATCGGGTCCGGAAGACAGGAAACGTCACAAGGGACAAGAACCAACAGACGTCTAAGGAGAGACTGATGTCGATGTTTTCTTTTCCCACCGAGATGAACATGAACGAGATGATGAAACCGATGAATGCCATGGCAGATTTGACCAGAACGGAAGGCTTGGAAGTCTCCCCGTTGATGGTCTATCCGTTGGGTGCGGCGGCTGCGGCCACCGCGGTCGGTTTCGGCATGGCCGGGCAGATGGCCGGCATGATGATGGGGGCCATGCAGGGCGCCATGCAAAGCCAGGCTTCCCTGCTGGGCCAGCATCCCGACCTGAGCTGGATGATGCCGGTTCTGGCCGAGGACCTGGCGCCTGAAGAGCCGGAAGCTGCGGTTGAGGATGAGAAACCTGCAGGCGCGGAACAGTCTGCAGACATTGTCAATTTGAAGCCCGCGGCGGCGAAATCCAAGGTAAAGCCTGCTTCGGCCAAAGCGAAAACGTCGCCTGCCAAGACAAAGGCCGGTGCACCGGAGGCGAAAAGGGCAACCGAGGCCGCCGTCGAGAAGCTGAAGACGGACGCGGATGTGGCAGCAGCGGCAAGCACCGAGACGTCTGCGGTCGCCAATGCGCCGGCTGAGACTGCCAAACCGGTGTTGGCGCCGGAAGACTTCCGCCGCCCGGCTGAAATCGAAATGCCGGAGATGCCGGATGATCTCAAGCTGATTTCCGGTGTCGGGCCGAAGCTCGAACAGGTGCTCAACGGGCTCGGGGTCTGGACGTTCACGCAGATTGCGGCATGGAAGCCGGAAGAGGCCGCATGGGTCGACGATTATCTGCAGTTTGGCGGCAGGGTCGAGCGGGACCAATGGATTTCGCAAGCCGCTGCGCTTGCCAAGGGCGGGGCAACCGCCGACTAGGAATGCCAAAGCCGGGCGGTCTTCTCGCCCGGCCGAACACAATCAGGTCCCGGTAAGGGATGTACGCGGTCGTTTCGATCGTTCGCAAAGGTAGGACTGCTTGCATGGCCAAGATCAAGGTTGATGGAAACGAGATCGAAGTGCCGGATCACTACACGCTGTTGCAGGCGTGTGAGGAGGCCGGTGCGGAAGTGCCACGGTTCTGTTTCCACGAACGGCTCTCGATCGCCGGCAATTGCCGGATGTGCCTGGTTGAGGTGAAAGGCGGGCCGCCCAAGCCCGCTGCCTCCTGCGCCATGGGCGTGCGTGACCTGCGCCCCGGCCCGAACGGGGAATCGCCGGAGGTGTTCACCAATACGCCGATGGTCAAGAAGGCGCGCGAGGGGGTGATGGAGTTCCTGCTCATCAACCATCCGCTGGACTGCCCGATCTGCGACCAGGGCGGCGAATGCGACCTGCAGGACCAGGCCATGGCCTTCGGCATGGACAATTCCCGCTACGCGGAAAACAAGCGGGCTGTTGAAGACAAGTATATCGGCCCGCTGGTCAAGACGATCATGAACCGCTGCATTCACTGCACGCGCTGCGTTCGCTTTACCACCGAAGTGGCGGGCATCTCCGAGCTTGGCCTGATCGGCCGCGGCGAGGATGCGGAAATCACCACCTATCTCGAACATGCGATGAGCTCGGAGCTGCAGGGCAACGTCATTGACCTGTGCCCGGTCGGTGCGCTGACCTCGCGACCCTATGCTTTCCAGGCGCGTCCGTGGGAGCTCAACAAGACCGAATCCGTCGACGTGATGGATGCCGTCGGCTCGGCGATCCGGGTCGACACCCGCGGCCGCGAAGTCATGCGTGTGATGCCGCGCATCAATGAAGCTATCAACGAAGAGTGGATTTCCGACAAGACCCGCTTCATCTGGGACGGGTTGCGCACGCAGCGCCTCGACCGCCCCTATGTGCGCCGCAACGGCCGGCTTGAGGCAGCGTCTTGGGGTGATGCGTTCAGTGCGATTGCTGCGGCGGTGTCAGCGGCAGCACCGGAAAAGATCGGAGCCATTGCCGGCGATCTGGCGACCGTCGAGGAAATGTACGCGCTCAAGACGCTGATTGGGTCGCTGGGGTCCACCAATATTGATTGCCGCCAGGATGGCGCAGCACTTGATCCGTCGCTCGGCCGGGCAAGCTACATCTTCAACCCGACCATCGATGGCATCGAAGACGCGGACGCGATCCTCATCATCGGGTCCAACCCGCGCCGCGAGGCTGCAATCCTCAATGCCCGCATCCGCAAGCGCTGGCGGATGGGTGATCTGCCCATCGCGCTGATCGGCGAGCAGGCAGACCTGCGGTACGACCACGAATATCTTGGTGCCGGTCCGGAAACGCTGAAGGATCTGGTCGACGGCAACAACAAGTTCCTGTCCAAGCTCAAGCGCGCCAAGAAGCCGATGATCATCGTCGGACAGGGTGCGTTGTCTCGCAGCGATGGCGCCGGTGTGCTGGCCAATGCGGCCAGGCTTGCCGAAGCGGTCGGTGCGGTGAAGGGCGACTGGAACGGGTTTGCCGTGCTGCACACGGCGGCTGCGCGTGTCGGCGGACTGGATCTCGGCTTCGTGCCGGGCGAAGGCGGCCTAGATGCGGCGTCGATGCTGAACGGCACGGACGTGCTGTTCCTGCTCGGTGCGGACGAACTGGACTTTACCAAGAAGACCGCCGGCTTCACCGTCTACATCGGCACCCATGGCGACAATGGCGCACATCATGCCGACGTCATCCTGCCGGCTGCCGCCTATACCGAGAAATCGGGCACTTATGTGAACACCGAGGGCCGGGTGCAGATGGGCAACCGCGCCGCGTTCGCCCCGGGTGAAGCCAAGGAAGACTGGGCGATCCTGCGAGCGCTGTCGGACGTGCTGGGCAAGCGGCTTCCCTATGATTCGCTGGCAGGTCTGAGATCTGCGCTTTATGCCGAATATCCGCATTTCGCTGAAATCGACATGATTTCCACCGGTGAAGGCGGTGCAATTGCGGCAATTGCGAAGAAACCCGGCCGGATGAACAAATCGGCGTTTGCGTCTCAGGTCAAAGACTTCTATTTGACCAATCCGATCGCACGCGCTTCGGCGGTAATGGCTGAATGCTCGGCCTTGGCGAAGACTGCCAAGGCAGTGGCGGCGGAATAGGGGCGGAAACATCATGGACGGTTTCATCTCAAACTATGTCTGGCCCGCGGCCATCATGATCGGGCAGTCGCTGCTGGTTCTGGTGGCGCTGCTGCTGTTCATCGCTTATGTGCTTTATGCCGACCGCAAGGTCTGGGCGGCGGTTCAGCTTCGCCGTGGCCCGAACGTGGTCGGTCCGTGGGGTCTGCTCCAGTCGTTCGCCGATCTGTTGAAGTTTGTCCTCAAGGAACCGGTGATTCCGTCAGGCGCCAACAAGGGCGTGTTCCTGCTCGCACCGCTGGTGGCGGTGACCCTGGCACTGGCAACCTGGGCCGTGATCCCGTTCAACGCCGGTTGGGTGATCGCCGACATCAATGTGGGCATCCTTTTCGTGTTCGCGATCGCCTCGCTGGAAGTCTACGGCGTGATCATGGGCGGGTGGGCTTCGAACTCGAAATACCCGTTTCTGGGCGCGCTCCGCTCTGCGGCGCAGATGGTCTCCTACGAAGTCTCGATGGGTTTCGTCATCGTTGCGGTGCTGCTTTGCGTCGGTTCGCTCAACCTGACTGATATCGTTCTGGCCCAGACCAACGGCATCGGTACACGGATCGGTCTGCCAAACTCCATGCTCGACTGGCACTGGCTGGCGCTGTTCCCGCTGTTCATCATCTTCTTCATCTCGGCGCTGGCCGAAACCAACCGGCCGCCTTTCGACCTGCCGGAAGCTGAATCCGAACTGGTTGCGGGCTTCATGGTCGAATATGGCTCGACGCCTTACATGATGTTCATGCTCGGGGAGTATGCGGCCATCGTGCTGATGTGCGCGCTGTCGACCATCCTGTTTCTGGGCGGCTGGCTGCCACCGCTGGACGTGTGGTTCCTCAATTGGGTGCCGGGAATTGTCTGGTTCGTGCTCAAGGTCTGCATGATGTTCTTCATGTTCTCGATCGTGAAGGCGTTCGTGCCGCGCTATCGCTACGATCAGCTGATGCGGCTGGGCTGGAAGGTGTTCCTGCCGCTGTCGCTGGTGCTGCTGGTGATCGTTGCCTTCGTGCTCAAGCTGACAGGAACCGCACCGTGATCACACTCATCAATTCCCCATTCCGGCCGGTTGTGCCGGGCAAGAGCGGAGACTGACCATGGCCTTGGCTCAAGCCGCAAAATCGCTGTTCCTGAAGGAGTTTGTCGGCGCTTTCGTGCTGTCGATGCGCTATTTCTTCAAACCGAAGGCGACCGTGAACTATCCGAACGAAAAGGGGCCGGTGAGCCCGCGTTTCCGGGGTGAACATGCGCTCAGGCGCTATCCGAACGGCGAGGAACGCTGCATCGCGTGCAAGCTGTGCGAAGCGATCTGCCCGGCGCAGGCAATCACCATCGAAGCCGGTCCACGGCGCAATGACGGCACCCGCCGCACCGTTCGCTACGACATCGACATGGTGAAGTGCATCTATTGCGGCTTCTGCCAGGAAGCCTGTCCGGTCGATGCAATCGTCGAAGGACCGAATTTCGAATTCGCGACGGAAACGCGCGAAGAACTCTATTACGACAAGGACCGGCTGCTCGCCAATGGCGATCGCTGGGAACGGGAAATCGCTCGCAATATCGCGATGGATTCACCGTACCGATAAGACACCGGGACGGCGCATCATTCGGGCGCGTCGTCTTGAATTCACATGCGGGGGCAGGGGACGGCCTGGGCCAAACCAGGCTCTCTCCGGGACAGGGGCAAGACGGTCGCTGTCACTCGCGGGAAAGACGAAAAGGCGCCGATCATGGGTCTTCAGGCTCTGTTTTTCTATTTGTTTGCCTTCGTGGCAGTCGCATCTGCTTTCATGGTGATCGCGGCGCGCAATCCGGTGCATTCCGTGTTGTTCCTCATTCTCACCTTCTTCAACGCGGCAGGCCTGTTCCTGCTCACCGGCGCTGAATTCCTGGCGATGATCCTGCTGGTGGTCTATGTCGGCGCCGTGGCAGTGTTGTTCCTGTTCGTGGTGATGATGCTGGACGTGGATTTCGCCGAAATGAAGTCCGGAGCGCTGGAATATGCCCCGGTTGGCGCGCTCGTCGGCATCATTCTGGCGGCTGAGCTGATCATCGTGCTGGCAGGCAATGCCTTCAATCCGGCAGCGGCGGGCAGCGGCGCCAATCCGATCCCGGCACCGAGCGAGCGGACCAATACGCAGGCGCTGGGCGATGTGCTCTACACGGATTACATCTTCTACTTCCAGATCGCAGGCATGGTGCTCCTGGTGGCCATGATCGGCGCCATCGTGCTGACGCTGAGACATCGTGAACACATCAAGCGGCAAGACATCACCGAGCAGGTCGCCCGGACAAAGGAGACCGCCATCGAGGTGGTCAAGGTCAAGCCCGGCCAGGGCATCTGAACGCGGGGACGTGAAGGAATAATCGCATGGAAATCGGACTCTCCCATTACCTGACTGTCAGCGCGATCCTGTTTACGCTGGGCATTTTCGGGATTTTCCTGAACCGCAAGAACGTGATCGTCATCCTGATGTCGGTCGAGCTCATCCTGCTGGCGGTCAATCTGAACATGATCGCCTTCTCGATGCACCTCAATGACATCGTCGGTCAGGTGTTTGCGCTGCTGATCCTGACAGTCGCCGCGGCGGAAGCCGCAATCGGGCTTGCCATTCTCGTCGTCTTCTACCGAAACCGCGGCTCCATTGCCGTGGAAGACGTCAACATGATGAAGGGCTGAGAGAGCCATGTACCACGCTATCGTCTTTCTTCCTCTTATCGGCGCGCTGATCGCAGGTTTCGGTGGCCGTGCCATCGGCGCCAAGGCGTCGGAATATGTCACGACGCTGTTCCTGATCGTGGCCGCGCTTTTGTCCTGGGTGGCGTTCTTGGCCGTTGCCATGGGCGATGGCGAGATGATCCGTGTGCCGATCATGCGCTGGATCGATTCCGGCTCGCTCAATGTCGAATGGGCGCTTCGCATCGACACGCTGACTGCGGTGATGCTGGTGGTGGTCAACACCGTATCCTGCCTGGTGCACGTCTATTCGATCGGCTACATGCACCACGATCCGCATCGTCCGCGGTTTTTCGCCTACCTTTCGTTCTTCACCTTCGCCATGCTGATGCTGGTGACCTCGGACAATCTGCTGCAGATGTTCTTCGGCTGGGAAGGCGTGGGCGTGGCCTCCTATCTGCTGATCGGTTTCTGGTACAAGAAGCCTTCGGCCAATGCGGCGGCGATGAAAGCCTTTATCGTCAACCGTGTTGGTGACTTCGGCTTCCTGCTCGGCATATTCGGCCTGTTCGTGCTGTTCGGCTCGGCCTCGTTCGATGCGATCTTTGCCGGGGTGGCCGATTATCTTCCGTCCGAAGGCGCAGAACCTGGTGACGCCGTGATCACGCTGTTCGGCATGCATCTCGACAAGGCCAATGCGCTGACCGGCGTCTGTCTGCTCTTGTTCATGGGCGCGATGGGCAAATCGGCGCAGTTCCTGCTGCACACCTGGCTTCCCGACGCGATGGAAGGCCCGACGCCCGTTTCGGCGCTGATCCATGCCGCGACCATGGTCACCGCCGGCGTGTTCCTGGTTGCCCGCATGTCGCCGGTGTTCGAATATGCGCCGGATGCGCTGACCGTCGTGACCTGGATTGGCGCGATCACGGCTTTCTTCGCCGCGACCGTCGGGCTGGTGCAGAACGATATCAAGCGCGTCATCGCCTATTCGACCTGCTCGCAGCTCGGCTACATGTTCGTGGCGCTCGGCATTGGCGCCTATGGCGGCGCGATCTTCCACCTGTTCACACACGCCTTCTTCAAGGCGCTGCTGTTCCTCGGTGCCGGTTCGGTGATCCATGCCGTTTCCGACGAGCAGGACATGCGCCGCATGGGCGGCCTGCGCAAGAAGATCCCGATGACCTACTGGATGATGATCATCGGCACGATTGCGCTGACCGGCGTCGGCATTCCTGGTACCTTGATCGGCACGGCCGGGTTCTTCTCCAAGGACATCATCATCGAATCGGCTTTCGTGGCCCAGAATTCGGCTGCTGGCGTTGCCTTCGGCCTGCTGGTGATCGCGGCGCTGTTCACGAGTTTCTATTCCTGGCGGCTTATCTTCATGACTTTCCACGGAAAGCCACGGGCATCGGCAGACGTCATGCACCACGCCCATGAATCGCCGCCGGTGATGCTCGTGCCGTTGTTCATCCTTGCAGTCGGCGCGCTGCTTGCGGGCGTGGTGTTCAAGGAGTTCTTCTTCGGACATGATTACGACGCCTTCTGGAAGGGTGCGCTGTTCACCCTGCCGGGCAACACCATAGTCGAGGAGTTCCACTACGTGCCGCTGTGGGTAAAGCTGAGCCCGTTCGTGGCGATGCTTATCGGCCTGGTTTCGGCCTGGTACTTCTACATCCGCTCGCCGGAGACACCGAAGCGCCTGGCCGAGGATCACCAGATGCTCTACCAGTTCCTGCTCAACAAATGGTACTTCGACGAGCTGTACGACTTCATCTTTGTCCGTCCTGCGAAATGGCTCGGCTCCGTCCTGTGGAAACAGGGTGACGTGCGCGTCATCGACGGCTTCGGCCCCAACGGCATCGCCGCGCGCGTCCAGGATGTCACCGGCCGGATCACCCGGCTGCAGACCGGATTTCTTTACCACTACGCCTTCGTGATGCTGATCGGAATTGCAGCGCTTGTCACATGGATGATGCTCGGGAGTGCGTTCTGATGACCGATTGGCCACTACTGTCAGTTGTCACCTTCATACCTCTGATCTGCGTGCTGTTCTTGCTGCCAATCAAGGACGACACCGAGATCGGACGGCGCAACATCCGCCAGGTGGCGCTGTTGGGGACGACGGCAACCTTCGTGATGTCGCTGTTGATCTGGGCGAGTTTCGATGTCCGCGATCCAGGCTTCCAGATGGTGGAAACCATCGAGCTCCCCGGTTCGATGTTCTCCTACGCCATGGGCGTGGACGGCATTTGGATGCTGTTCGTCATCCTCACCACCTTCCTGATGCCGCTGTGCATCCTTGCAAGCTGGAACTCGATCGAGACCCGCGTGCGGGAATACATGATCGCCTTCCTGGTGCTGGAAACCATGATGATCGGCGTGTTCTGCGCGCTCGACATCGTGCTGTTTTACGTCTTCTTCGAAGCCGGCCTGATCCCGATGTTCATCATCATCGGCGTCTGGGGGGGCAAGCGCCGCGTCTATGCGAGCTTCAAGTTCTTCCTCTACACGCTTGCCGGCTCGGTCTTGATGCTGCTGGCAATCATGGCGATGTACTGGGATGCGGGCACGACCGACATAAGAACACTGCTGGCGCATAATTTCCCGGCTGAGATGCAGACCTGGTTATGGCTGGCGTTCTTTGCCTCCTTCGCCGTCAAGATGCCGATGTGGCCGGTTCACACCTGGCTTCCCGACGCCCACGTCGAAGCGCCGACCGCGGGCTCGGTGATCCTGGCGGGCATTCTGTTGAAGCTCGGTGGCTACGGCTTCCTGCGCTTCTCGCTGCCGATGTTTCCGATCGCCTCCGCCGACTTCGCGCCGTTTATCTTCGTGCTGTCGGTCGTTGCCATCGTCTACACCTCGCTGGTGGCGCTGGTGCAGGAGGACATCAAGAAGCTGATCGCCTACTCATCGGTGGCGCATATGGGCTTTGTCACCATGGGTATCTTCGCCGCCAACGAGCAGGGCGTCCAGGGCGCCATCTTCCAGATGCTCAGCCACGGTCTGGTGTCGGGCGCCTTGTTCCTGTGCGTGGGCGTTGTCTATGACCGGTTGCATACCCGCGAAATCGCGGCCTATGGCGGGCTTGTCAACAACATGCCGAAATATGCGGTGGCGTTCATGATCTTCACCATGGCCAATGTCGGCCTTCCCGGCACCTCGGGCTTTGTCGGTGAATTCCTGACGCTGATGGGCGTGTTCCGGGTGAACACCTGGGTGGCGCTGTTTGCCACTACCGGCGTGATCCTGTCGGCGGGCTATGCGCTGTGGCTTTACCGCCGCGTCGTCTTCGGCGCGCTGGAGAAGGAAAGCCTCAAGGCCATGCTCGACCTGTCGGGCCGCGAGAAGGCGACCCTTTATCCGCTGATCGCGCTGACAATCCTCTTTGGTGTCTATCCGGCGCCGATCTTTGATGTGACGGCAGCTTCGGTTGACGCACTGATCAACAACTACACGGCTTCGCTGCAGGCAGCGCGCGATCTCGCGCTGTCAGTTAACTGAGCTACGGAGACTGCGGGACCATGACGCCAGAAATTCTCTCAATCAGCCTTCAGCTGTCCGTGCCCGAGCTCATGCTGGCCGTGGGCGCGATGGTGCTCCTGATGATCGGTGTGTTCTCCGGCGAGAAGTCGGTGACGCTGGTCAACGGCCTGGCGGTCGCATTGCTGATCATGGCCGGCCTGGTGCTGGTGCTGGTGACCGGCAATGGCGAGGCCTTTAACGGTGCGTTCCTGTCCGACCCGTTCGCGCGTTTCATGAAGGTGCTGGCGCTGATCGGGGCGATTACCGCCATGGTGATGACCGTCGGTCACGCAAAAGCGGAGCGGATCGACAAGTTCGAGCTGCCGGTGCTGTTCGTTCTGGCGACACTCGGCATGATGCTGATGATTTCGGCCAACGATCTGGTTGCGCTCTACATGGGTCTCGAGCTGCAGTCGCTGGCGCTTTACGTGGTAGCCGCGATCAACCGCGACAGCCAGCGCTCGACGGAAGCGGGCCTGAAATACTTCGTGCTTGGCGCGCTGTCGTCGGGAATGCTGCTGTATGGCGCATCGCTGGTCTATGGCTACACCGGCCATACCGGCTTTGACGAGATTGCCGCTGCTATTGCCGGCGGCGAACGGTCGCTTGGCCTGATCTTCGGCCTTGTCTTCCTGCTTGCCGGTATTGCCTTCAAGATTTCCGCCGTTCCGTTCCACATGTGGACGCCGGACGTGTATGAGGGCGCGCCGACACCGGTCACTGCCTTCTTTGCCGCAGCCCCCAAGGTGGCCGCCATGGCACTGTTCGTCCGCATCGTCATCGTGGCGTTCGAGCCGGTGACGCTTGATTGGCAGCAGATCGTCGTCTTCATCGCGATCGGCTCGATGGGACTTGGCGCCTTCGCCGCGATCGGCCAGAAGAACATCAAGCGTCTGATGGCCTATTCGTCGATCGCGCATATGGGCTTCGCGCTGGTCGGTCTTGCCGCCGGCAGCCAGGCCGGTGTGCGCGGCGTGATCCTCTACATGCTGATCTACATGGTCATGACGCTGGGCACATTCGCCTGCATTCTCGCCATGCGGCGCAAGGAAGACGGCAATGTCGAACAGATCGACGATCTTGCCGGACTGTCCTCGACCAATCCGTTCATGGCGCTGATGCTGACCATCCTGATGTTCTCGCTTGCAGGCATTCCGCCGCTGGCAGGTTTCTTCGGCAAGTACTTCGTCTTTGTCGCGGCAATCGAAGCCAAACTCTATGCGCTGGCCATCATCGGGGTACTCGCCTCTGTCGTCGGTGCCTATTATTACCTGCGGATTGTCAAGATCATGTGGTTTGACGAGCCCGATGGTTCGTTCGCGCCGGTGGCAGGCGAGCTGAAGCTGGTGTTCGGAATTTCTGGCCTGTTCGTGCTGTTCTACGTGGTTGTCGGCAACCCGCTGGGTCTGGCCGCCGACGTGGCGGCGAAGACGTTCTTCTAAGATGGCGCGGCCCGCCATATGAGAGGTCCGGAATTCCGGCACATCGCGTTGGGGGATGTGGCATCCACCAACGCGGAATGCATGGAGCGGGCACGTTCGGGTGATCCCGGCAGATTGTGGGTAACCGCCACGCGGCAGACCGGCGGTCGCGGTCGCAGGGGACGGACCTGGGTATCAGAACCGGGCAATCTTTATTCGTCACTCCTGCTCATCAACCCGGGGCCGTCGAAGGCGCTTGCGAGCCTTCCCCTTGCTGTCACTGTTGCGGTTTTCGATGCGGTGGCTGCGGTCCTGCCGCAACGGCCACGTGGCCTGCTCAAGATCAAGTGGCCAAATGACCTGCTTATCGACGGCCGCAAGACCTCCGGAATCCTGATCGAAGCGGAACAGCTGGCAGATGGGCAAAGAGCGGTGGTAATCGGCTGCGGCGTCAATGTCGCGCACCGTCCGGATACCGGGCTTTACCCTTCGACGTGCCTTGCGGATCAGGGCAGTGCCGTCACACCACAGGAGCTGTTTGCGCGGCTGGCTGTTTCGATGGACAGAGCGCTGAAGGACTGGGACGAGGGCCGCGGTCTTTCCCGGGTGCGCCAGGCCTGGATCGAGCGCGCCGACGGGATCGGCAGGCCGGTGACAGTGAATTTGCCAGACCGGCAAATCCATGGTCTGTTTGACGGAATAGACGACGAAGGCAGGCTGATGCTTGCAATGCCTGACGGCGAGACACAGATGATCGCTTCAGGCGACGTGTTCTTTGCCTGAAAACGCATGGCTTTCACCTTGATCCCGATGCGGCCCCAGATGAAAACCATGCACATTCTCATGTGTGCTGCGACCTTGAACGGCAAACCCGGCTTTTGGCGCGGCTGCGAAATGATCAGACAGGATAGTTGATGACCAAGAAAGACCAGGATCTCGTATTCGTGCCACTCGGCGGTGTCGGCGAAATCGGGATGAATCTTGCGCTTTACGGCTACGGTTCGCCCAAGCAGCGTGAATGGATCATGGTCGATTGCGGCGTCACGTTTCCCGGACCGGAGCTGCCGGGGGTCGACCTGATTTTGCCCGATATCGATTTCGTCAAGAGCCTGGGGAAACAGCTCAAGGCGATCATCATCACGCACGCGCATGAGGATCATTACGGCGGCCTGGCGCAGATCTGGCCGCGGTTGAACGTGCCAGTTTACGCATCGGCCTTCACGGCCGGGATGCTGGAGGCCAAGCGGGCCTATGAGCGGACCCGGGCGGAAGTGCCGGTTACCCTGTTCAAGGCGGGCGAACGGTTTACCGCCGGGCCGTTCGAGATTGAACCGGTGGCCGTCAATCACTCGATACCCGAGCCGTTCTCGCTCGCTATCCGGACACCGCTTGGCAATCTCATCCATACCGGTGACTGGAAGATCGATGCCACGCCGTCGCTTGGACCGCTGACCGACGAGCATCGGTTCCGGCAACTGGGCGAGGAGGGAATCCTGGCGATGATGTGCGATTCCACCAACGCCATGCGCGATGGGGTCTCACCGTCGGAAAAGGAAATCAGCGCCGGGCTGCGCGAGGTCATCGAGCAGGCCGAAGGCCGGGTGGCCATCACCACCTTTTCGTCCAATGTCGGCCGCATTCGCTCGATTGCGGAGGCTGCGCGTGATGCGGGCAGGGAGGTTCTTCTTCTCGGAAGCTCGATCAAGCGGGTGGTCAATGTGGCCAGAGACCTCGGCATGATGGAGGGTATTCCGGAGTTCCTGGCCGAAGACGAGTATGGCTATATCCCCCGCGACAAGGTGGTGGTGATCCTTACCGGCAGCCAGGGCGAGCCAAGGGCGGCGCTTGCCAAGCTGTCGCGCGACGAGATGCGCAATGTCGCCCTGGCGTCGGGTGACACGGTGGTGTTTTCCTCGCGCGCCATTCCGGGCAATGAAAAGGGCATCATCGACATCAAGAACGGCCTCATCGAGCAGGGCATCAAGATCATCACAGACAGCGAGGCGCTGGTGCATGTTTCGGGACACCCGCGGCGGTCGGAGCTGGTGCAGATGTATGAATGGGTCAAACCGCAGATCCTTGTGCCGGTGCACGGCGAGGCAGCCCATCTCACCGCGCAGGCGGAGCTGGCGCAGGCCTCCGGAATCTCAATGACGCCACGCGTGCGCAATGGCGACATCCTGCGGCTGGCGCCGGGCGCGCCGGAAGTGATCGGCGAAGCTCATCACGGCCGTATTTTCAAGGATGGCCAGCTGATTGGCGATTACGACGAGATGGGGATCTCTGAACGCCGCAAGCTGTCCTTTGCCGGTCATGTGGCGGTCAATGTGGTGCTGGATCAGCGCTTTGAATTCCAGCGCGATCCGGTGGTCTCGGCAATCGGCCTGCCGGCCTTCGATGTTGAGGGCGACGACATGGAAGATATTCTCTATGATTCGGTGCTGGGCGCGGTGGAGAGCATTCCGCGCGGCCGCCGCAAGGACATCGACGGGGTGCGCGAGGCAATTCGCCGCTCTGTTCGTGCTGCGGCAAACGAGGTATGGGGGAAGAAACCTGTGGTGACGGTGTTCGTCACCAAGGTGTAAGAGGACGATCATGCTTGGACGGCTGAACCATGTAGCAATTGCAGTGCCTGATCTTGCGGCTGCAAGCGCGCAGTATCGAACCATACTGGGCGCCGAAGTGAACGAACCGCAGGTTTTGCCGGAGCATGGGGTAACGGTTGTCTTCATCAATCTGCCCAACACCAAGATCGAATTGCTCGAGCCGCTTGATGAGGCCTCGCCGATCACTGCGTTTCTTGCCATGAACCCATCGGGCGGCATGCATCATCTCTGCTACGAGGTCGAGGACATCTTGGCAGCGCGGGACCGCCTCAAAGCCGAAGGCGCACGGGTGCTGGGCGATGGCGAACCAAAGATCGGGGCGCACAACAAGCCGGTGCTGTTTCTGCATCCCAAGGATTTCAACGGCACCTTGATCGAACTCGAGCAGGTCTAGGAGCGCGTCCATGGGGTTTGGAACAGGGTTTGCGATCTATTTCATCATCTGGTGGGTGGTGCTGTTTACGGTGCTGCCGTTCTCGGCCCGCAGTCAGGCCGATGCCGGGGACGTGACTTTGGGCACGACACACAGCGCGCCGGCGAATTTTCGGTTTTCCCCGATCTTCTGGCGGACGACACTGATATCAGGCGCGGTGTTTGCCGCCTATTTTCTCGTGACTGTGGTCGGCGGGTATTCGCTTGACGACCTGGTCGCGCTTTCGCCCGACTTCAAGCCTGCCGCCGACTGATCCGACATGCTCCATGGAACTTTGCGCTTTGACCTCCGTTGGTCATTGCATAGCAATTTCCGATGGAGGCTTGAATGTCCAAGACACAGACGCAATCCGATCGCCTGACCGAAACCGACCTGGCCCAGGACAAGATGGGCGACAACGCGCTCCAGGGCAACGACCAGCGCAACGTGCGCAACCAGCGCCACGCGGTTCCCGATGTCAAGCAGACGCCGGATGACGGCGTGATCGAAAGCCTCGAAAAGATGGACAAGGACGAGCGCGCCGAAAGAGAACTCGGCAAGGGCAATCGCAGCTCCGACTGATCGACAGAACAGTCTGAAAACGGCTCCGGCACCAGGTGATGGTCGCCGGGGCCGTTTGCATATGCGCAGAGCAAGAAACTGCTGGCATGTGTTCAAAAAAAAACAAGGCTCGGAGCCTTGTTGTTCAGGTGTCGCGTGATCTTTTTCCCGGTTGCCCGGGGGCTGCGAGCAAAGCGCGCCTGAGATCCTATCCTCCCAAGACTTTGACCGCGAATTGGGCAACTCCCAATGAGACTTGCCTCTTTAGTGGGCTTTGTTTAGCCCAATGCGGACCGCTTGTCACGCGTTTTGTGACTGGGCTGTTTGCTACGAAAGGATTAGTGCCTCAAGCAAGTGGCGCGGCCGCTACGTCTTTGGTGTACGGGTTTTCTTTGCCGAGCGAAGCGGATAAGAACGCATGAGTCCTGACCGTCGTCGGGACAATCCTCTTTTTGCCCGAATCGGCCGTCAAGGCTGTAGTCAAACCGGATCATCCAATGCGTCTGTCCAAATACTTTCTGCCCATCCTCAAGGAAAATCCCAAGGATGCGGAAATCGTCTCCCACCGCCTGATGGCGCGTGCCGGAATGATCAAGCAGCAGTCTGCCGGCATCTATTCCTGGCTGCCGCTTGGCAAGCGCGTGCTCGACAAGGTTTGCAACATTGTCCGTGAAGAGCAGAACCGGGCAGGGGCGATTGAAATCCTGATGCCGACGGTGCAGCCGTCCGACCTGTGGAGAGAGAGCGGCCGCTACGATGATTACGGCCAGGAGATGCTGCGCATCAATGACCGCAACGACCGCGAGATGCTGTATGGGCCGACCAACGAGGAGATGGTCACCGACATCTTCCGCTCCTACGTCAAATCCTACAAGGACCTGCCGCTCAATCTCTACCATATCCAGTGGAAGTTCCGCGACGAACGCCGGCCCCGCTTCGGCGTCATGCGCGGCCGCGAGTTCCTGATGAAGGACGCCTATTCCTTCGATCTCGATTATGAATCTTCTGCTGCCGCCTATAACCGGATGTTCGTGTCTTACCTGCGCACGTTTGAACGCTGCGGGTTGAAATCGATTCCGATGCGTGCCGACACCGGTCCGATCGGTGGCAGCCTGAGCCATGAATTCATCGTGCTGGCTGACACCGGCGAAAGCCAGGTGTTCTGTCACCGCGATTTCGAGGCGTTCGAGGTGCCTGGTGCGGACATGAATTACGACGATGACGCTGCGGTTGCAGCGGTGGTCAAGAAATGGACGACGCCCTTTGCCGCCACCGATGAAATCATGGAAAAGGAAGCGTGGGCGCGCGAGGCCTGGGATGGGCTGGGCGAGGAAGCCCGCGTGTCCGCCCGCGGCATCGAGGTCGGCCATATCTTCCATTTCGGCACGAAATATTCCGAGCCGATGAATGCATTCGTCCAGGGCGCTGACGGCAAACAGCATTTTGTCTCGATGGGGTCTTACGGCATTGGTCCGTCGCGCCTGCTCGGCGCCATCATCGAGGCTTCGCATGACGAGAACGGTATTATCTGGCCGCAGAGCGTGGCGCCCTTCGATGTCGGCCTGATCAACATGAAGCCCGGCGATGCGGCCTGTGACGCGGCCTGTGAGAAGCTCGAAACCGCTCTTGAGAATGCCGGACTGGAAGTGCTTTACGACGACACGGATGAACGCGCCGGGGCGAAGTTCGCCAAGGCCGATCTGATCGGCCTGCCGATCCAGGTGATCGCAGGACCACGTGCGGTGGCCGATGGCAATGTGGAAATCAAGGTGCGGGCGACCGGCGAGCGCGAGACGCTTTCCATTGAAGCGGCGATCAACCGCCTCGCGCAAGCCCGGTAGGTCAAGCATGGTCCAAAGGATAGATCCATGACCGATGCGGACACGATTGATGTTTCTGCGCCGCCCAGCGCCCGGCCATTTTCGGCCTTTGAGCGGATGGTTGCGTGGCGATATCTGCGCTCGCGCAGAAAGGAAGCCTTCATCTCGGTGATTGCTGGTTTTTCCTTTATCGGGATTATGCTGGGCGTTGCCACGCTGATCATCGTGATGGCGGTGATGAACGGGTTCCGCGGCGAGCTGATCACCCGCATTCTGGGCATCAACGGACATATGATCGTCCAGCCGATCGATCGCCCGCTTGACGATTATGCAGCGCTGACTGACCGGCTCAAGGCGGTCGACGGGGTGCTGAATGCGATTCCGATGGTCGAAGGCCAGACGTTGGCTTCCGGCGTCGGGGGGGCAGGGACCGGCGCGCTGGTCCGGGGTATACGCACCGAGGATCTGGAGTCGATGAAGATCGTGTCCGACAATATCCGCTCTGGTGACCTGGTTGGCTTTACTGCCGGGGAAGGCGTGCTGGTCGGCTCGCGGATGGCGCAGTCGCTCGGACTCGGCGCCGGCGACATGATCACCCTGGTGGCGCCTGAAGGTGACGTGACACCGTTTGGCGTTAATCCACGGGTCAAGGCCTATCCGGTGTCCGGGATATTCGAGATCGGCATGTCGGAGTATGATGCCTCGATCATCTATATGCCACTCGAAGAAGCGCAGCTCTATTTCAATTCGGAAGGCATGGTTCAGTCGATCGAGCTGTTCATCGAGCAGCCGGAGGAAATCGACGCGATGCGGCCGTTGATGGAGGCTGCGGCAGAGCGGCAGATTTTCATCAGCGACTGGCGGCAGCGCAACCAGACCTTCTTTTCGGCACTGCAGGTCGAGCGCAACGTGATGTTCATGATCCTGACACTGATCATCCTGGTGGCCGCCCTCAACATCATTTCCGGGCTGATCATGCTGGTCAAGGACAAGGGCAGGGACATCGCCATTCTGCGCACCATGGGCGCGACCTCGGGATCTGTGATGCGGATCTTCTTCATGACCGGTGCTGCAATCGGTGTCACAGGCACCATCGCCGGCTTTCTGCTGGGAGTCGTGGTGTGCCTGAACGTCGAGAGCATCCGTCAGTTCTTCTCCTGGCTGTCGGGAACCACGCTGTTCAATCCGGAACTCTATTTCCTCAGCCAGCTTCCGGCGGACATGGATTCGGGTGAGACGATTGTCGTGCTGGTGGTGGCTTTGGCGCTGTCATTCATCGCTACCCTGATACCATCGTGGCGGGCCTCCAAACTCGATCCCGTACAGGCGCTGCGCTATGAGTGATGCGATGGGCAATGCGGTCACGCCGGCACTGCAGCTGGTCAATGTCAGCCGTCATTTCATTCAGGGCGACAACCAGATATCGATTCTGGACGAAGCAAATTTCAGCCTGTGGCCCGGGGAGACCGTGGCACTGGTGGCGCCATCAGGCAGCGGCAAGTCCACACTTCTGCATCTTGCAGGCCTGCTCGAGCATCCCGACGAAGGCGATGTCCTGGTCGACGGCGAATCCTGTGGTAACCTGCCGGACGACCGCCGCACGGCGATCCGGCGCTCGGAGATCGGCTTCGTCTACCAGTTCCACCATCTGCTGCCGGAGTTCTCGGCGCTTGAAAACATCATGATGCCGCAGCTGATCTCAGGACTGCCAATGCCAGAAGCTAAGGAGCGGGCCGAGCAGCTGCTCGACTACATGCGCATTGGGCATCGCGCTGACCACCGGCCCGCCGAACTTTCCGGCGGTGAGCAGCAGCGCGTGGCGATTGCGCGCGCGGTCGCCAACGCACCGCTGGTGTTGCTGGCGGACGAGCCGACAGGCAATCTCGACCCGGAGACGGCGGGTTATGTGTTCGAAGCACTCGACGCGCTGGTGCGGCAATCGGGTCTCTCCGCAGTCATTGCCACTCACAACCACGAGCTGGCGAGCCTGATGAACCGCAGGGTGACACTCGCGGACAGCAAGGTGGTCGAACTCTCTTGACGAGACCGGACAGCTTTTGTCGTTTGAGAAAAATCTTTGTCTGATGGAACCATGTGGCGCTGCACGAGTTGGGCAGTGAAAGGTGGAAACATGACAAAACCAAACTACGAGCTTCAAAATCGCGACGATGGCTGGGTCTATGTGATCGACGGCCGGCGCTCTCCATTCTATTCGACGCGCGAAGCGGCCATCAAGGCCGCGGAGGGCGAATCCGTGCCGCGGACATTTGACGAAGAGCTTGATGACGAGCTGGACGACGGCCTCGAGGATACATTCCCGGCCAGCGACCCGGTCTCCGTAACCAGAAGAGACCACACCGGCGGACCAGACAGAACCAAATGAGGCAAACTGAAGCGGGTCATCTTCCCTGATGGGGACTGACTCGTATTTGGGAACGTGCCGCTGCCGCGCTGCGCAAAAAAGGCATGGTGGATCTCTCCGCCATGCCTCTCTCGCGTGTTTGATGCAGAAGTCTCTAGCGCAGGCGTTTGGCTGCGGTGTCGGGCACGAGCTCGCCGGCGAGGCGGCGGTCAAGATAGTCCTCGCATTCGGTCATCAGCTCGTCAGTCTTGCCGGTGAAGAAGTGGTTGGCACCTGGAATCGTCTTCTGGGTGATCAGGATCCCCTTCTGAAGCTTGAGCTTTTCAACCAGGCCGTTGACGTCCTTTTCCGGTGCCACCTTGTCGGCATCGCCGTGAATAATGAGGCCGGAGGACGGGCAGGGCGCCAGGAACGAGAAGTCATAGGTGTTCGGCTGCGGCGCGATCGAGAAGAAGCCCTCGATCTCCGGCCGCCGCATCAAGAGTTGCATGCCGATCCAGGCGCCGAAGGAATAGCCGGCAACCCAGCAGCTCTTCGAATCGGGGTGCAGGCTCTGCACCCAGTCGAGCGCGCCGGCAGCATCGGAGAGTTCTCCGGCGCCATGGTCAAATTCACCCTGGCTGCGGCCGATCGAACGAAAATTGAAACGCAGAGTCGTAAACCCGCGCTGCTGGAACATATAGAACAGCTGATAGACGATCGGGTTGTTCATGGTGCCGCCGAACTGCGGGTGTGGATGCAGGATGATGGCAATCGGTGCGCTTTTTTCCTTGCCCGGCTGGTAGCGGCCTTCGAGACGACCGGCTGGTCCGTTGAAAATAACTTCAGGCATTGATACTCCATGCATAAGCTGGGTTCGCGCAGCCTGCCGACAGGTCTGTAAGTGCCGGCGGGCTGGTGGATATCGCGTCCGACACTTGACTGAGGCGGGGCGGCTCCCTAGAACCTAGTTTAGAATCGTTCGAAACTGCAGCGTGATCGCTGAAAGTTTGTGTGTCTTACGGCATCGGACACGGAAAATTCAAGAAAAATGCGTTCGCCATCACGGCAGACGGGATCCGCAGGCAACGAAACAATGGCTACTGGGCGTCTTTATTTCGATTACAACGCGACTGCACCGCTTCTTGCGGATGCACGGTCGGCGATGGTCGATGCGATGGCGCTCATTGGAAACCCGTCTTCGGTTCATGCGGAAGGCCGCAAGGCACGCGCCGTGGTGAGCGGCGCGCGTGACGCCGTGGCGCGGCTGTGCGGCGTTCCCGCGGCACAGATCGTGTTCTGCTCGAGCGCCACGGAAGCTGCCAACCATGTGCTGACGCCGGAATTCCGCATGGGCCGGTCGCCGGTCCGCGTCTCGCGGCTGTTTGTATCGGCGGTTGAGCATCCCGCCATGCTTGAGGGCGGACGGTTTGCACCGGAGCAGGTCACCGTTCTGCCCGTCGACGACAATGGCCGGCTTGATCTGGCGGCGCTTTCCGAGGCGCTGGCTACACATGACCCGGAGAGCGGCCAAGCCATGCTCGGGTTGCAGCTGGCGAACAACGAAACCGGCGTAATTCAGCCGGTCCGTGAGGCAGCAGAAATCGTCAAGGCCCGCCATGGCCTTGTGGTCGTGGACGCAGTCCAGGCTGCTGGCCGCCTGCCGCTTTTTCTTGAAGCGCTGGGCGCGGATTTCATGATCCTGTCGGGTCACAAGCTCGGAGGACCAAAGGGAATCGGCGCGCTGGTCAGTGCCGGCGAGATCCTGATGCCCGCGCCCTTGCTGCGTGGCGGTGGCCAGGAAAAGGGCCATCGCGGCGGCACTGAAAACCTGGTCTGCATTGCAGGCTTCGGGGCGGCAGCGGAAATGGCGCGGGGAGCTCTGGCCGGTATCGAGCGCGTCGCGGCGCTTCGTGACCATCTGGAAGCCCGGCTCAGAGAGCTTGCGCCCGATGTCATCATCCACGGCGCATCGGTCGACAGGCTTGCCAATACCTGCTTCTTCTCGCTCCCCGGCCTGAAGGCCGAAACGGCGCAGATCGCCTTCGACATGGAAGGTGTGGCAGTGTCGGCAGGAGCTGCCTGTTCGTCGGGAAAGATCGGCACCAGCCACGTGCTTTCAGCGATGGGCGCTGATGCAGATCTGGGGGCGATCCGGGTCAGCCTGGGCCATGATCACACGGAAGATGATGTTGAGCGGTTCCTGAAGGCCTTCACCGCGATTAATACCCGGCGGATGGCGCGCAAGAGGGCACCGGTTGCCGCCTGATGTGAGTGAAAAAATTCAATTCGCGAGCCAGGAAATTTCGCGAGTGACATAGCAGGGACAGCTGTCCCACCCTACATAGTGGTGAGCCATGATCGGCACATCACACGACGTTAACAAGCCACCGGCCTTGACCCGGCGAGATTGGAGAGCGCCATGCCTGCAGTGCAGGAAACCATTGATCAGGTGCGTCAGATTGACGTGGATCAGTACAAATACGGTTTCGAAACCGTCATCGAAAGCGATACCGCGCCAAAGGGCCTGACCGAAGACACCATCCGGATGATCTCGGCCAAGAAAGAAGAGCCCGAATGGATGCTGGAATGGCGGCTTGACGCGTTCAAGCGCTGGCAGACGCTGGAAGAGCCCACCTGGGCGCGTGTCGATTATCCGAAGATCGATTTCCAGGACATTCACTACTACTCGGCGCCCAAGGGCATCACAGGTCCGAAGTCGATCGACGATGTCGATCCGGAACTGCTGCGGGTGTACGAGAAGCTCGGCATTCCACTACGCGAGCAGGAAATTCTGGCTGGCGTGCAGCAGTCGAAGATTGCTGTCGATGCGGTGTTCGATTCGGTGTCGGTCGTGACGACCTTCAAGGAGGAGCTGTCCAAGGCCGGCGTTATCTTCATGTCGATTTCTGAAGCCATGCGCGAGCATCCGGAGCTGGTCAAAAAGTATCTCGGGACCGTGGTCCCGGTGACGGACAACTACTATGCGACGCTCAACGCGGCTGTCTTCACCGATGGATCCTTCGTCTATGTGCCCAAGGGTGTTCGCTGCCCGATGGAGCTGTCGACCTATTTCCGCATCAATGAGAAGAACACCGGCCAGTTCGAGCGCACGCTGATCATTGCCGAGGAAGGGGCCTATGTCTCCTACCTCGAAGGCTGCACCGCGCCCCAGCGCGACGAAAACCAGCTGCATGCGGCCGTGGTGGAACTGATCGCGCTCGATGATGCGGAGATAAAGTACTCGACGGTGCAGAACTGGTACCCGGGCGACAAGGACGGCAAGGGCGGAATCTACAACTTCGTCACCAAGCGTGGCGACTGCCGCGGCAAGAACTCAAAGATTTCCTGGACCCAGGTCGAGACCGGGTCCGCGATCACCTGGAAGTACCCGTCCTGTATCCTGCGTGGCGACAATTCGCGCGGCGAGTTCTACTCGATCGCGGTGTCGAACGGCTATCAGCAGATCGATTCCGGCACCAAGATGATCCATCTGGGCAAGAACACCTCGAGCCGGATCATTTCGAAGGGGATTTCCGCGGGTCATTCGTCCAACACCTATCGCGGCCAGGTTTCGGCTCACCGCAAGGCATCGAATGCGCGCAACTTCACCCAGTGCGACAGCCTGCTGATCGGCGATCAGTGCGGTGCGCACACGGTGCCCTATATCGAGGCGAAGAACTCGACGGCACAGTTCGAGCATGAGGCGACAACTTCGAAGATTTCCGAGGACCAGCTGTTTTACTGCCTGGCCCGCGGCATTCCCGAGGAAGAAGCCATCGCGCTGATCGTCAACGGCTTCGTCAAGGAAGTGATCCAGGAATTGCCGATGGAATTTGCGGTCGAAGCGCAGAAGCTGATCGGCATCTCGCTGGAAGGCAGCGTCGGTTAAGCACAAGGGGTGGCGGCCGGGTACATGCCCGGCGCTCCTCAGGACAGGAGCATGGCCGATGGGCATCGATGCAACAGCTGTCGCCTGGTACGCCGTCATCTGTGGTGTTCTGTCGGCGCTGGCGCCAAGTTTCGGCGGCAGGCTGGTGCGGGTGATGATCGGTGCAGTGGTCGGGATTGTCGCCGCTACGGTGCTGCCGGTGATCCGAGGAATGGCAGGGCTGTGAAACAGTCAGCCCGACCGGAGTGAGACCGGTCCAGAGACAATTTGAATTCGAGTTGGGAAACTACGACATGTTGGAAATCAAGAACCTACACGCCCGCATCGCCGAAGACGGTACGGAAATCATTCGCGGCCTTAATCTGACGGTCAAGGCCGGCGAAGTGGCAGCCATCATGGGGCCGAACGGCTCCGGCAAATCGACCCTGTCCTACATCCTGGCGGGCCGCGACGATTACGAGGTCACCGAGGGTGATATCCTGTACAATGGCGAGAGCATTCTTGAGCTCGATCCTTCCGAACGCGCCGCCAAGGGTATTTTCCTGGCATTCCAGTACCCGGTCGAAATCCCCGGTGTCGCCACCATGCAGTTCCTCAAGGTGGCAATGAACGAGCAGCGCAAGGCGCGCGGCGAGGAAGAGCTGAAAACGCCGGAATTCATCAAGCTGGTCAAGGAAGCTGCTGCCACACTGCAGATCAATCCGGACATGCTCAAGCGCCCGCTCAATGTCGGGTTCTCGGGCGGCGAGAAGAAGCGTGCCGAGATCCTGCAGATGAAGCTGCTCGGGCCGCAGCTTTGCGTGCTTGACGAGACCGACTCCGGCCTCGACATCGATGCGCTGAAGATCGTGTCCGATGGCGTCAATGCGCTGCGGTCGCCCGATCGGGCCGTGGTTGTCATTACCCACTACCAGCGCCTGCTCGAGCACATTGTGCCCGACTCCGTGCACGTGCTCTACAACGGCCGAGTGATCAAGTCCGGCGACAAGGACCTGGCGCTCGATCTGGAAGCCAATGGTTACGCCGGAATCATCGAAGCCGCCGCTTGAGGTGACGCCGAACGGACGGGCGAGAAGCTCAGGAGAGACAGGCATGAACATACAGACAAAGCCGCCACACACCGCCGCAGAGAAGGCGATACTGGACAGTTTCGCCGAAGTCATGGGGCAACTGCCCGGTGACGCGCCGGTAACTGCTGCCCGCGACAAGCTGGTCAGTGCGATCAGCAATGACGGGCTTCCCACACGCCGCCTTGAAAGCTGGCACTACACCGACCTGCGCAACCTTCTGCGCGATGTGCCCGGTCAGGCCAGCGGCGCTGCGCAGCAGGTCGATCCGCTTGTCCGCGGCAGCCTGGTGCTGCCCCTGGTGCAGGGCCAGAGCGCCGATATCAGTGTGCCAGATGGCCTCGAGCTCAGCTCGTATATGGAGCTTCTGGCGTCCGGCGAGGCTGCCAGCCGTCTGGTCGCACGCGGGGCCGACGATCTGATCGGCCGTCTCAACGGTGCCTTCGTGATGGACGGCTACAGCTTTTCGGTTGCTGCCGACCAGGCGATCGAGGAGATCATCGAGATCCAGTCGACCCAGTCCGGCGGGCAGGTTCACAATCGCTTTGCAGCCGGATTCGGCGCCAAGGCCACCGCAACCGTCGTCGACCGGCATCTGGGCGACAAGGGTCAGAGCGGGCTGTCGAGCGCGGTGACCACGCTCGATCTCGCCGATGGTGCGGATGTGACCTGGATCATCCTGCAGGGGTGCGGAGAGGCTGATCAGCGGCTGGCGCAGCTCAATGCCCGGCTCGGCGCGGATGCCAAGCTGAAGCTTTTCGTCATCAATGCCGGCGGCAAGCTGGTGCGGCAGGAACTGCATGTGGAAGCCGCAGGCGAGGGCGCACATCTCGATCTGCGCTGCGTCAACCTGCTGGCCGGTGACAGCCACACCGACGTGACGCTGACGCTGGGCCACAACGTGCCCAACACGACGTCTTCGGAGATCGTCCGCAACGTGGTGCTGAACCGTGCCCGCGGCGTCTTCCAGGGTCAGATCCGGGTGGCGCAGGTGGCACAGAAGACCGATGCGCAGATGGCCTGCAACACGCTTCTTTTGTCTGATGACGGCGAGTTTTCGGCCAAGCCGGAACTGGAGATCTTTGCCGATGACGTGATTTGCGCCCATGGTGCGACAGTGATCGACATCGACCACAATCACCTGTTCTACCTGATGGCGCGCGGCATCTCCGAGAAGACGGCACGCGGACTTCTGGTCAACGGTTTTGTCGATGAACTGATTGACGAACTGGAAAACGAGGACCTGGTCGAGGCGCTGGAAACGCTTATCGAACAGTGGCTTGCCGACCATGGCTGATACTCTGATTCAGGCTTATGACGTTGACGCCGTGCGCAAGGATTTCCCGATCCTGTCGCGAACGGTTCACGGCAAGCCGCTGGTCTATCTCGACAACGGTGCCTCGGCCCAGAAGCCGCAGGCGGTGATCGACGCGGTCACTCACGCCTATTCGAACGAATACGCCAATGTACACCGGGGCTTGCATTTCCTCTCCAATGCAGCCACGGATGCCTACGAGAACGCCCGCGAAATCGTGAAGCGGTTTCTCAACGCGCCATCGGTCGACAATGTGGTGTTTACCAAATCGACCACCGAAGCGATCAACACGGTTGCCTATGGTTACGGCATGCCGCGTATCGAGGATGGCGACGAGATCGTCATCACCATCATGGAGCATCACTCCAATATCGTGCCGTGGCATTTCCTGCGCGAACGCCAAGGCGCGAAGATCGTCTGGGTCGGCGTCGACGATGAGGGCAATTTCGATCTTGACGATTTTCGCAAGGCGCTGACCGACCGGACGAAGCTGGTTGCCGTCACCCACATGTCGAATGTGCTCGGCACGGTGGTCGATGTGAAGGAAGTCTGCCGCATCGCCCATGAGCGCGGCGTCAAGGTGCTGATCGATGGCAGCCAATCGGCCGTGCACATGCCGGTGGATGTGCAGGAGATTGATTGTGACTGGTACGTTATGACCGGCCACAAGCTCTACGGCCCGTCGGGAATCGGCGTGCTTTACGGCAAGACGGACGCGCTCAAGGCGATGCAACCCTTCATGGGCGGCGGAGAGATGATCGTCGATGTCAGCGAAGACGATGTCACCTACAACGATCCGCCGCACCGGTTTGAGGCAGGAACGCCGCCGATCGTCCAGGCCATCGGTCTGGGCGCTGCGCTCGAATACATCGAAAAGCTCGGTCGTGACCGGATTGCAGCACACGAGGCGGATCTGACAGCTTACGCGCTGGAAAAGCTCTCGGCGGTCAACGCGCTTCGGCTGATTGGCACGGCCCGCGGCAAGGGGGCGATCTTCGCCTTCGAGATCGAGGGCGTTCATGCGCATGATATCTCGATGCTGATCGACCGCTCCGGCGTGGCGGTACGGGCGGGCACCCATTGTGCGCAACCGCTGCTCAAGCGCTTTGGCGCGACCTCGACTTGCCGTGCCTCAATGGGCCTTTACAATACCCGTGTGGAAATCGATGTGCTTGTCGAAGCCCTCGACAAGGCGCGGGCGTTTTTTTCCTGAAGGAGCAAAGCCGATGAGCGACGCATCCGAAAACAAGACCGTGACCGAAACCGGCACGGAAACCTCCGTGGCCGAATCGGCGATCCCGCGCGAGGAACTGGCGCGGCTGAGCGACGACATCATCTCGGCGCTGAAGACCGTCTACGACCCCGAAATCCCGGCCGACATCTACGAGCTCGGGCTGATCTACAAGATCGACATCGAGGATGACCGCATGGTCAAGATCGAGATGACGCTGACAGCGCCCGGCTGCCCGGTGGCCGGCGAAATGCCGGGCTGGGTGGAGAACGCTGTCAACACGGTTGAAGGCATCTCCGGGGTCGACGTTTCGATGACATTCGATCCGCCCTGGACACCGGACCGGATGAGCGAAGAGGCGCAGGTGGCGGTCGGCTGGTACTGATTTGCCACCCGGGTGGCAATTCAGCCGACTTGTTAACCTGATAAACCCACACTACATTCAGCATATGAAGCAGCGGGCCTTGAATCCGTGTTGCCGAAGGAGACTGAAATGGGCTTTGACGTAATGACCTTGACCCCGGCTGCTGCCGAGCGGGTCAATGCGATCCTGAAGACATCGGACAATGCCGAGGGCATCCGCGTCAGCATCAAGAAGGGTGGCTGCGCCGGGATGGAGTATGCCATCGATCTGGCGACCGAAGTGAACGAGAAGGACGACCGGATCGAGCGCGACGGGGCCACCGTGTTCGTGGCGCCGGAAGCCGTGCTCTACCTGCTCGGCACCGAGATGGATTACGAAGTGACCAAGCTGCGCTCGGGCTTCGTGTTCAACAACCCGAATCAGACGTCTGCCTGCGGCTGTGGAGAATCGGTGGAGCTCAAGCCCGCTGATCTGGCAAGGCTGGCTGCAGAAGGCAACGCAGTGGTGCGCACCGACTGAGTTGAACACTTGATTCAAGCTGTTGCGAATGTGATTCCTGAAATACCCGCAAGTCCCTGACTTTGCGGGTATTTCTTTGCCTGGGGGCAGGTTCCTGTTGCGGGTTTCAACTGGTCTAGGTGAACGTGGCTCGCATATTGTCGAGTGCCAGGCCGGTGACACGCGTCGACCATGTCTCGCCCGGTTTGATCGGGAATGCCCGTGTCACGGTACCGGTAGTGATGATTTCGCCGGCGCCGACGGGGTCCGCATCGGGGTCTTTCGCGATTACCTCGATGGCGTGCCGCAGAGCCGTCAAGGGGCTGCCAAGAACATTGCTACTTTGGCCGATGTCGATGGTCTCGCCATCGCGCGCGAGCTCGATCTGGAAGCTCTGCAATGCTTCCAGCAGCCGCGTGGGGTCTTCGTCCTTCAGGTATCGGCGGGGTCCGCACAGATAGGCGCCATGCAGGCCAAAGGCTGCCACCGTGTCGGCTGCTTCGAATTTCCAGTCCTTGTAGAGCGAATCGACGATCTCGAAGCCGTGCGCGTACCAGGCAATCGAGGCGAGCAGGTCTTCCTCGCTTGTTCCGGCCAAGGGGGGTCGCGCAAAACAGAAGGCAATTTCCGGTTCGATCCGCGGCTCGCAAAACGGCGCAAGAGAGAAGCAGGTTTCTTTCGGCGCCACGTCCCGAAAGGTTGTGTCATACATGTATCCCCAGATCGGGGCATGCACGTTGTATTCGTCCCAGATGGTGCGATTGGTGAAACCGATCTTGCGCCCGATAACGCGCTCGCCGGCTTTCGTGCGCAGATCCCTGATCCGACGGTTGATCCTGTAGGCCGCATCCATCGTCAGGTCTCCCGAATTGCCACGGGCGATCTGCCGCCGGTCGCGACGAGCGTTCAGGATTTCCAGAGCGCGACTTTCTTCAGTGAGGTCGGACATCGGTTCAGCTCCTCATCTTCTCGCCCATCGGATCGAAGGGCGCTTCCAGCGCGATCCTTGCCGGACGGCGGATCCCGAGGATTTCAATCTCGAACATGCCTTCTTCACCAATGGTCGCCAGCGCTGCGGGGATATAGCCCTGGGCCATCGAATTGCCGATCGTATGGGCGTAGCCGCCGGAGGTGATCCAGCCGACGACGCGCCAGTCGCCATCGCGCAGAGTGCCGCCCTCGGGCTTTGGGATTTCCTTGCCGTCGGCATCGAAACGCGGCGCGCCGTAGCCGTGCGGCGCTTCGACCGTGCCGTAGTCGCTGTCACCGACCCTGGCCCAGACCGGCTCGTCGCCCATCACGTCGGCGTCGAGCGCATCGACCAGGAACGAGGCCCGCATCAGTTTCGGACCCTCGGCGTGTTCTTTCGCTGCCGCCTCGCGGCCGATGAAATCATTCTTCGAAAGTTTGATGAAGCGATCCATGCCGCCCTCGAACGGGCCGTAGATGGGCCTGAGTTCGCGGAACCAGGTCGGAAAATTCTTCTCGAGCCGCATCGAGAGCAGGGCGCGCATGCCGAAATCGGCGATGCCAAACTCTTCGCCCGCCGCCTTGATGGCGCGATAGACCGCCAGCTCATAGCAGGGCTCCATCCAGATCTCGTAGCCGAGGTCACCGGTATAGGTGACGCGGTTGACCATGCAGGGCGCGCCACCGACATCCATCTGGCGGAAATCCATGAAGCGGAAAGCCGCATTGGAGACGTCGTCGTCGGTGAGCTTTTGCAGCACGTCGCGGGCGCGGGGTCCGGCGATCGACAGGCCTACAAGGGTCAGATCGTACCGGTGGACACGGATCGGGCTGCCTTTGGGCAGGTGCTTTTCGAACCAGCGCATGTGGTAGCGCTGCGCTGCCGACGAGCCCCAGACCATGAAGTCTTCGTCGGCCACCTTGGCGATGGTGAAATCGCCGATCAGCTTGCCGAACTCGTTGAGCATCGGGGTCAGCACGATGCGCCCGGTCTTGGGCATGGTGTTGGTCATCAGTTGCGACAGCCAGACCTCGGCGCCGGTGCCGCTGACCCGGTACTTGGCGAAATTGGCGATCTCGGTGACGCCGACGCGCTCGCGCACCGCACGGACTTCGTTGCCGACATGTTCGAAATCGTTGGAGCGATGGAAGGACAGCACGTCATGCGCCTCGTCCGCTGAGGGTGCAAACCAGAGCGGCGTCTCCAGTCCCCAGCTGTCGCCCATCACCGCGTGGTTGTCGCGCAGCATCACATGGTAGAGCGGTGTGGTCTGCTGCGGCCGGGCGGCGGGCAGTTCCTCATTGGGAAAGCGGATCGAGAAGCGGCGGGAATAGTTCTCGCGCACCTTGGCGTTGGTGTAGCGCAGCGTCGCCCATTCGCCAAAGCGTGCTACGTCCATACCCCAGATGTCGGCGCCGGGATCGCCGTGAACCATCCAGTTCGACAGCGCCAGGCCGACGCCGCCGCCTTGAGAAAAGCCGGCCATCACCGCACAGGCGGTCCAGTAATTGGTCAGGCCCGGCACCGGGCCCACCAGCGGATTGCCATCCGGTGCAAAGGTGAAGGGGCCGTTGATGACCTGCTTGATGCCGGCATTTTCCATCGCCGGGAAATGCCGGAAGCCGACTTCCAGCGAGGGCGCAATGCGGTCGAGATCGGGCGCGAGCAGTTCATGGCCGAAATCCCACGGCGTATTGACCGGCGACCAGGGCTTGCAGGCCTTCTCATAGGTGCCGAGCAGGATGCCCGAGCGCTCCTGACGGGTGTAGATCTCGCCCTTGAAGTCAATGACGCCAATGAGTTCGCGGCCGGTCCTGGCGTTGAACTCGAGTACCTCTGGCATTTCCTCGGTCAGAAGATACATGTGCTCCATGGCAAGAAGCGGCAGTTCGAGGCCGACCATGCGGCCGACTTCGCGTGCCCAGAGACCGCCGGCATTGACGACGTGGTCTGCCTTCACAGTGCCTTGCTCGGTGACGACGTTCCAGGTGCCGTCGGCCTCCTGGGTCAGTTCGATGACGCGGTTGCGCAGAACGATCTCGGCCCCGAGTTTCTTCGCCGCCTTGGCATAGGCGTGGGTGGTGCCCGACGGATCGAGATGGCCTTCGACCGGATCCCACAGCGCGCCGACGAAATTGCTCTCGTCCATCAGCGGAAACATGGCCTTGGCTTCGGACGGGGTGATCAGCTCGGTTTCCATGCCGAGATAACGGCCCTTGGCATGGACCAGGCGCAGAAAATCCATCCGCTCGGGTGTGTCTGCCATCATCACGCCGCCGGTCAGGTGCAGGCTGCAGGACTGGCCGGAGAGTTTCTCCAGTTCGTCATAGAGGCTGACTGTGTAGGCTTGCAGCTTGGCGACGTTGGGGTCGCCGTTGAGCGTGTGGAAGCCGCCGGCCGCATGCCAGGACGACCCCGAAGTCAGTTCCGATCGCTCGATCAGCATGACATCGGTCCATCCCGCCTTCGCCAGGTGGTAAAGGACGGAGCAGCCGACAACACCGCCGCCAATAACCACGGCCCTGACATGTGATCTCATCTGCACTCCCCCCCCCCAGCTCGATCATGGCGGCAGATTGCGAAATCGGTCCTTGTCACACAAGCAGTAATTGCGGCCCCACGCGAGAAAGCAGGGGAGGCCGGGTTGTCGATATGCAATCAGACCATAGTTTTTCAACAACCCCCTTATTCTCGAACCGGTTTATGGGGTAGTAACGTTCAGGGCGCATTCACCAATCGCCTGTAGACTGGGATGAGATGACACACGTGCGGGACATACACTCCGAAGCGCGCGGCCACACTTGGCTGCGAAGCCTTTCGGCTGCGCTGTGCCTGGGAGTGGCCTCCGTGGCGATCACGGGGCCGGCAGGCGCAATCGAGATTTTCGGGTTCAAGCTGTTTGAAAGCGAAGAAACCGACCCTGTCGTCGTTGCCGATCCCTTGTCCTACTTGGTTACGCTCGAAGTTGCAGGCGCGGACCCCGATGGCGAATTGCGCGGGGAGCTTGAAGCCGCCTCGCAGCTGGTTCAGAGCGCGGACAGTCCGGTCGCAGGCTCTATCGGCCTGATCCAGCGCGCCAACGGCGATTTCGAACAGCTGGTCGGAGCACTTTACGAAAACGCCCGCTATGCCGGCGAAGTTCGCATTCTGCTCGACGGGCGACGACTTGCGGATCTGCCGCCCGATGCCGACCTGCGCCGCGATGGCCCCGTGCCGGTCCGTATCCTGGTGGAGCCCGGAAAACAGTTCCGCTTCGGCGATGTCAGCATTCGCGATGTGAATGGCCAGACTTATGCGGCAGCAGAACAGGGGCTGATCAGCGGCCAGCTGGCCAAGTCAACCATCATTCTCGACGCCGAGCAGGCTCTGGTTCTCGAGCTTGAGAAGGATGGTCACCCGTTTGCCCAGGTGGCAGGCCGCGACGTGGTCGCCGATCATGCCCGCGGGGTGCTCGACGTTGCGCTGACCCTTGAAGCCGGGCCGGTCGCGTCCTTTGGCCAGACAGCGGTCGAAGGCGCTGAAAGCGTCAACTCCGCCTTCATCGCGCGGATGGCCGGCGTCAGGCAGGGCGAGCAATATACCCCCGAGGAACTGGCCGCGGCCGCGAAACGCCTGCGCTCGCTTGAAGTGTTCTCGAGCGTGACGGTACGTGGCGGTGAGAGGCTGGCCGCAGATGGCACGGTTCCGGTTCAGGTCACAGTTGCCGAACGCAAGCATCGCTATCTCGGAGCAGGCGCAACCTATTCCTCCACCGATGGCGGCGGACTGGAGGCCTACTGGGGACATCGCAACCTTTTCGGCCGGGCTGAAAAACTCCGCATTGAGGGATCTGTCAGCAGACTCGGCACCACCGGACAAGCCAAGGACATGACCTGGCGCGGAGCCATGCTGTTTGAAAAGCCGGGCGTGCTTGGTCCGGCCTCGAAATTCACGTCGAAGCTCGAGATCGAGCAGGAGAACCCGGACGCCTATCGCCGCTTCTCGGTCGAGGGCGCAGCCGGAGTGTCCTATGAACTGACGCCGGAGCAGACAGTTTCTGCCGGCGTCAATGTCGAGTATGCGAAGCTGACCGACAGTTTCAACGTCGATCTAAAAACCATTACCGTGGCGCTGCCGCTCGAATATGTCCGCGATACCCGCGACAGCAAGCTTAATCCGACCAGCGGAACCCGTCTGGCATTGCTGGTCGAGCCGACCCACGAAATCAATGCCGGGGCCACTTTCGTCAAGTTGCGCGCCGAGGCCTCCGCCTACAGGGCGCTAGATGCGGACAAGCGCTTTGTTGTCGCAGGCCGGGTTGCCGCCGGCTCGATCTTTGGCGCCGATCTGGCGTCGATCCCGGCAAACCGCCGCTTCTATGCGGGTGGCGGCGGGTCCGTCCGCGGTTACGGTTATCAGGACATCGGTCCTGTCAATGCGGCAGGGCAGCCGACAGGCGGACTTTCGTTGCTGGAAGCGTCAGGCGAAGTCCGCGTTCAGGTGACCGAGAACGTCGGCATCGTTCCATTCGTCGATGCGGGTCTGGTGAGTGCCAGCCAGAGCTTTTCCGGCAGCCAGTTCAAGCTCGGCACAGGTGTCGGCCTGCGTTATGGCACCCCTTTCGGCCCACTTCGCATCGATGTCGCGGTGCCGCTGAACAAGGGGCCGCTCGATCCCGATTATGGAATCTATGCCGGGATAGGTCAGGCATTCTGACATGACAGACAGGCAAAGTTCAAAACCCCGTCCGGGTGCGCTCTGGCGTGCGGCGCGCTGGCTGGCCATTGGGCTGCTGGTGTTTCTGGCCGGTATCGTGCTGGTATTCACCACCACTCCGGGCGGCTGGCTGATCGCGCTGACGCTGAACCGGCTCGGCTCCGGCCCGGCGCAGAGCGTCGATATCGACCGCATCGACGGCCTGTTGTCAGGCTCCACACGGATCGGACACATCATGCTCAGCGACGCCGAAGGCGAGCCGTGGCTGCTGCTGAAGGGGATCCGGATCGACTGGACACCGCTGACCCTGCTCAGGTCCGGGCTGGCGATCGACGATCTGACCATCGAGACGGTGGAACTGGCGAAACTGCCCGAAGGTGAGGAGAGCGAAGAAGAAAGCACTCCGTTCCAGCTGCCGGTGGCCTTCGACATCAAGCGTTTTACCGCACCCGATATTCTGCTTGGAGAACCGGTGGCCGGACGACTGGCCAGGTTTGAAGCCAGGGGCAGTGCGCAGGTGGACGGGACCATGTCGACGGCGCTTGCGGATCTGGTGGTCAAGCGGACCGACGGTGTCGGCGGCGAGTTGGTAGTGGACGCGGATTACCTTGAAGCCGAGGACCGGTTCAATGTGTCCGCAAAGCTGTCGGAGCCTGCAGGCGGGGTCATGGCGCATCTGCTCAACCTCCCGCCGGAAGATGCGATCAGCCTGTCGGCAACGTCACAGGGGTCCCTGGCCGACTGGCGCCTGAATGCGGCTGGCACGATCAATGGCGAGATCATCGCCGAAGCAAGCCTGCAAATGGTGGCCGGCGAGGCGGGGAATGCGGTGTCGCTCCAGGCGAACGGCATGTTTGACCGGTTCCTGCCGCCTTCAATCGGGCAGCTTGTGGCGGGGCGGAGCGATATCGTGCTCGAAGGCCTGATCGAACCAGAGCAAAACGGGGCGGTCATCGATGTTTTCACCTTGTCATCGTCTGAGTTGACGGCAGAGGGCCGCGGCCGGGTCGCGCGCGAAGGAAATGTGGATCTGACTGCTTCCGTTACGCCGCAGCCAAATGCGGGAATGCTCGAATTTGGCACCGGCGCATCGCCCACCCGGGTTGCCGTGCCTGCAGTCACTGTCCGGGTGACTGGAAATGCGGATGAGGCGGCAATTCGGCTAGAGGCTTCCACACCAGAGGTCTATGGCGCCGAATTCAGCGCGGATGCCCTGTCGGCGGTGCTGGATTTCGACCGGTTTTCGCTGGCGGACCGCAGTGGCACCGGGACCATCGCTGTCCGCGCAAATGCCATTGGCTCGAGCAATGACATTGTCGCCCGCGCCATGGCTGGCGGCGTCTCCGTGAATGGTGGCGTTGCGGTTGATCAGGGAGAGGTGATTACCAGCGATCGCATCGGGATTGAATCCGGTGTGGCGTCGGTGGAGGCGGAGGCCTTGTCGGTGAACATGTCGGGGGCGCTTGCCGCCAGCCTGTCGGGACAGATGCGCAATCTGGTGCTTTCGGAGCAGGCAGCCGGGATATTGGGGCCGGAGACGCGTTTTACGGCAGATGTTGCGCGGGATGAGGGCGGTGCGCTGACGGTGCAGAATTTCGAGCTTGCCTCGGAGTTCGCCGAGGCATCGGGCGGAGTGGCGCTCGGGGCGGACGGCGAGATAGAAGGCGATGTTGCAGCCGAGTTGTCACGGCTCGCCGGCGCCGGCGCGGATGTGTCCGGTGGTCTATCGCTGACGGCAAGTGTGTCAGGCACAGTTTCGGCACCGGCCTTCGAGGCGAGCCTGACTGGCCGCCAACTCAAACTCCAGGGCCGCGACCTCTCCGATCTGGTGCTTGCTGCCAAGGGTGTAGCCGATCCTGCCGCTCCGCAGGCGGACATCACGCTTTCCGGAGCTCTGGAAGGCCGCCCGGTCAATGGCAGCCTGCTGGTATCCCAAACCGGCGGCGTGGTGCGGATCGATCCGCTGCGGCTGCAGGTCGCGGACAACCTGATCTCCGGTGCGCTGGTGCTCGATGACGGCTACCGGCCGACCGGAAAAATCGAACTCGACCTGAAAGATATCGGCTCGCTGTCGGCACTGGCGCTTCAGGATATCAAGGGCAGTGCCGGCGGAAGCATCAGTTTCAAAGTGCGCGGCAGCGAATCGGTCGCCGATATCCAGCTGGGTGTTCCCGAGCTTTCAGGAGAAGCCTTCATCCTTCGTAACGCCCGGTTAGCCGGCACCGTCGAAGATGTGATGGGCACGCCGAAACCTACCGGTACATTGGAGGTGAGGGAAGTCAGTGCCGGCGGAACCGATGTTTCCAACCTTGTGGCCGGTTTTTCCCAGGATGGAGGCTGGACCACTGTCGAGGCCAAGGCCCAGGCGGCAGACTTGCCGATTTCCCTCGCGGCCCGGGTGCGACCCGGTGAGACGGAGACCGAGCTGGAAATCGAGACCGCAAACACAGTCTGGAAAGGCCTTGCCATCAATCTGAGCGAACCGGCGCGTGTCGTTGTCCGTGAAGGAACTGCCGAGATCGAACGGCTGGTGATCTCGCCGGGCGGTGGCCGGGTGTCGATCACCGGGACGGCCGGACAGGCGCTGGACCTCGATATCGCGCTTGCGGGCCTGCCGCTGACATCGGTCAATGCCGTGGCGCCGGGCGCAGGGCTGTCGGGTGCTCTGTCGGGTACGGTGAGCGTCGCGGGGACGGCATCGGCACCGGTGGTGCGTTACAATCTTGATGCCAGCGACGTGCGTGCGGCTGCGGCGTCTGCCGTGGCCGATGTGCCCCTTGCGATCAACGCAAGTGGCGAATTTCAATCCGACAGGGTCACATTTGATGCCAGGGGCAGTGGCAGCGGGTTGTCGTTTACCGCGAGTGGCGGATTGGACACCACCGGCACGCAGGCCATCTCCGCGCGGATCAGTGGCAGCATTCCGTTCTCGCTGCTGTCGGGTGCCATCGCCAAGCAGGGCGTGGCGCTGACGGGTGCGGCGCAGGCAGATATCGCAATCGACGGAAGTGTCGGCGCGCCGCAAATTTCGGGAACAATCACCACGTCGGACAGCCGCCTGGTGGACGGACGCACCGGGATCGCGATCGACAATCTGTCGGCCGAAATCGGACTTGCGCCGGACCAGGCGTCGATCCGCTCGCTGTCTGGCGAGTTGTCGTCCGGCGGAACGATCAGCGGATCGGGCACAGTGGGGCTTGATGCCGGTGCCAATTACCCGGCAGATCTTGCGCTCAAGGTCTCGCGTGGACGTTATGCCGACGGACAGATGGTGGCGACCCGCTTTGATGCCGACCTGACTTTGACGGGCCCGCTGACCCAGTTGCCCAAGCTGGGCGGCACGGTCATGCTCGACGAGACCACAATCACGGTTCCCGACACGCTGCCGAGCTCGATTTCCCGGCTCGATGTGACGCACCGGAACGCGCCCGCTGATATTCAGTCCCAGGCCGCGCGGCTTTCAGGCGACGAGGGCAGCGGGGCATCGACCGGTATCGCGCTTGATGTCCGCGTCCAGGCTAGCCGCATCTTCATCCGTGGCCGGGGCATGGATGTGGAACTGGGCGGTTCGCTGCGCCTGACGGGCAGCACCGGTGCGCCGGTGGCGGCTGGCGGTTTCGACCTGGTGCGCGGGCGGTTGAGCGTGTTGGGCCAGCGGCTTGATTTTACCCGTGGCCGGCTTGGCTTTGCCGGTTCGGTGGTGCCGATCCTCGATCTGGCAGCATCAAGCCAGTCGGGCAGCACCACGGTGACGGTGCTGATCACCGGGCCTGCAAACGCGCCGGAATTCAGTTTCACCTCGAGCCCGGAACTGCCGGAAGACGAAGTGCTGGCGCAGCTGGTGTTCGGCCGCTCCTTGAGCAGCCTCTCTCCCTTGCAGATTGCGCAGCTGGCTGAAGCCGCCGGGCAGCTGACCGGAGCCGTCAAGGGCGGTGGGCTTGTCGAACAGTTGCGCCGTGCGACCGGCGTCGACGACATTGACCTGCGCACCGACGAAGAGACCGGTGATACCTCGCTGGGTGTCGGCAAATATCTCAATGACCGGACCTATTTCGGGATCGAGAGCGGATCCTCTGCAGGTTCCGGCAAGGCCCGCATCGACCTCGATATCGGCAGTGGCATCAAGCTGCGCGGCGAAGCCAGTTCGGGCGGAGAAACCAAGGGCGGCATTTTTTTCGAGCGTGAATACTAATGCATGTCGCGTTTAAGTGGATTCATTTGAACGATAACGTACATGCATCATTTCAAGGTGTTACAGCGACCTTTGCGCATCCGATTGGATGCGCGGCGCTGTAGAGCGGTTCGGCTCACGCCTAATTGACCCGTGGATCCCTGTCCGACGGGTGCCGCGGTGGAAGAGGCAATTGAAAAGCGGGTCGGGATGACCCATCTCTGACCCAAGACGAGTCCAGCCTTCCAGCCAGGAGTTCCGGCATGACCAAGACCTATTCCAAGTCCGAGGATGCAATTGCAAAGCTGACGCCCGAACAGTTTCGCGTCACCCAGCAGAATGGTACCGAGCGTCCGTTCACCGGCGAGTACAATGACAACAAGGCAGCCGGAATCTATGTTGACATCGTCTCGGGTGAGCCGCTGTTTGCCTCGTCTGACAAGTTCGAAAGCGGTTGCGGCTGGCCGAGCTTCACCAAGCCGATCGAGCCGGCGCATGTGACCGAGCTTCGTGATACCTCGCACGGCATGATCAGAACCGAAGTGCGCTCCCGGGACGGCGACAGCCATCTGGGCCACGTGTTCCCGGACGGTCCACAAGACCGTGGGGGCTTGCGCTATTGCATCAATTCCGCGTCATTGCGGTTCATTGCCAAGGCCGACATGATGGATGAGGGCTATGGTGACTATCTTGACCAGGTGGAGGATATCTAGATGAGTGAACGTGCAGTACTTGCCGGCGGATGCTTCTGGGGAATGCAGGACCTCATCCGCAAGATGCCCGGGGTTGAAGACACCCGCGTCGGTTACACCGGCGGCGACGTGAAGAACGCCACCTATCGCAATCACGGCACCCATGCCGAAGGCATCGAGATAATTTTCGATCCGAACCGGATCAGCTACCGCGAGCTGCTGGAGTTCTTTTTCCAGATTCATGATCCGTCGACGCCCAACCGGCAGGGCAATGACGTAGGCATGTCCTACCGTTCGGCGATCTATTACACCGACGACCAGCAGCGGCAGACCGCGCTCGACACCATTGCCGATGTCGATGCCTCCGGGCTGTGGCCGGGCAAGGTCGTGACCGAAGTCGAGCCGGTGGGTGATTTCTGGGAAGCCGAACCGGAGCACCAGGATTATCTCGAGCGCATTCCGAATGGCTATACCTGCCATTTCCCGCGCCCTGACTGGGTGCTGCCCAAGCGCGACGCGGCCGAGTAGGCAGGTCCAAAGGGCCCGGATTTCAGAGCGACCGGCAGTTGCCGGTCGCTTGCATCCAGGCACGGCGTTTTGACGAGGGTCAACCATGAGCACCGCAGGATTCCGGTTTGACAACACCTATGCTCGCGAGCTCGAAGGCTTCTACGTGCCTTGGAAGGGGGCAGAAGTTCCCGCGCCGCGGATGATCCGCTTCAACCGGCCGCTTGCGCTTGAGCTGGGACTGGATGCCGAGGCGTTGGACAGCGATGCGGGCGCCGCGATCTTTGCCGGACACACTGCTCCCGAGGGAGCGGCACAGCTTGCGATGGCCTATGCGGGGCACCAGTTCGGCGGATTTTCGCCGCAGCTTGGCGATGGCCGGGCGCTGTTGCTGGGCGAAATCATCGACACGAATGGAAAGCGCCGCGACATCCATCTCAAGGGCTCCGGCCGGACCCCGTTTTCGCGCGGCGGCGACGGCAAGGCGGTGCTCGGGCCGGTGCTGCGCGAATATGTGATCGGCGAGGCGATGCATGCGCTTGGCGTGCCGACAACGCGGGCACTGGCTGCGGTGACGACCGGTGAGCAGGTGATGCGGCAGGACGGTCCGGAGCCGGGCGCGGTACTGGCCCGTGTGGCCGCAAGCCATCTGCGGGTCGGCACCTTCCAGTTCTTTGCCGCCCGCGGTGAAACAGAACGGCTGCGGCAACTCGCGGACTATGCCATTGCCCGGCATTACCCGGAACTTATGGACGAGCCGGACCGCTATCTCGGCCTGCTTGAGGCCGTGCGGGACCGTCAGGCGGCGCTGATTGCGCAGTGGATGCAGGTCGGTTTCGTGCATGGGGTGATGAACACCGACAACATGACGATTTCCGGCGAGACGATTGATTACGGGCCATGCGCCTTCATTGATGGCTATGACCCGGCGACCGTGTTCAGCTCCATCGACCAGCATGGCCGCTATGCCTATGGCAACCAGCCAAAGATTGCGCAGTGGAACCTGGCGCGGCTGGCCGAAACGCTGCTCGACCTGATCAATCCCGATGACAGCGACGACGCGGTGCGCCAGGCGAGCGATGTGATCAACGAATTTCCGCTCGCCTATGAGCGCGCCTGGCTGTCGGGCATGCGGGCAAAGCTTGGGCTGACAAGGGAGGAAGACGGCGACCTGGAGCTTGCCACTGGGCTGCTCTCGGTGCTCGAAACCCAGAATGCCGATTTCACCCGGTTCTTCCGCAGCCTGTCCTCTGCCCAGTCTGGGGATGCGGCGTCGACACGGGCGCTGTTCGACAATCCCGCAGGGTTTGATGTCTGGCTGCCGCTGTGGCGGGCGCGGCTGGAACGTGACCAGGGCACCGCCGAGGCGCGGGCGCTGGCCATGAACCGGCTCAACCCGGTCTATGTGCCGCGAAACCACATGGTCGAAGCCGCTCTCGCGTCTGCAACCAAGGGCGATCTGGGGCCCTTCGAGCGGCTGCTCACGGTTCTTGAGGACCCCTACACGGAACGGCCTGGCCTCGAGGTGTTTGCGCTTGGTGCGCCGTCGGATTTCGGCCCCTACACCACCTATTGCGGCACCTGAGGGCAAGGCGCCCGTGCATCTCCGATGGCAAAACCCTGCGCAGCGAGGCATAGTGGTGCCAGCGGAAACGTGGCTGGACGGGTGTGATGAACCAGGACATGCATTTCGATCTGGTGATCCTCGGCATCCTCGGGGCCTTCATTCTCTATTCGCTGCTCACCCGCGTTGTCGACCGTTCGGTGCTGACCCTGCCGATCATCTTCATGTGCCTGGGCTATGCGCTGGCGGAGCCGTTGCGCAATGCGGCGCCGCCCGAGGTTCTCGATGAAGGAAAGAGGCTGCTGGCGGAAATCACGCTGGTGCTGGTGCTGTTTTCCGACGCGTCGCATGTGCAATTCAAGCAACTCAGGCAGAGCTGGAAACTGCCTGCCCGGATGCTGATCATCGGCCTGCCGCTGTCGATCGGGCTCGGCACGCTGGTTACTGTTCTGATCAGCCCTGAGGGCGGGGTTGCCATGGCGCTGCTGACCGCCGCGGTGCTGACGCCGACTGACGCAGCCCTGGGGCAGGGGGTGGTCACCAGCGCCAATGTGCCCGAGAAGCTCAGCGAGACCATCAATGTGGAAAGCGGGCTCAATGACGGGCTGGTGCTGCCCTTCGTGCTTTTGGGCGCGATCCTTGCCTCTGCCGGAATGGCAGGAACCAGCACGGAGGGGCTGGCGCTGTCCGCCCTTGTCCAGATCGTGCTTGGCCCCGTGGCAGGGATTGTCACCGGCTGGGTGGTGGCGCGGCTGATGGATGTGGCGCAGGCGCGGCGCTTCATTTCGGAATCAGCGGAAGGCGTGGTGTTTCTGGCGGCGAGTTTTGCAGCCTATGTGCTGGCGGAAGTGATCGGCGGCAACGGCTTTATCGCGGCTTTCGTCTCCGGCATGATCTTCGGCAACACTTACAGGCACAATATCCGCTTCGTGCGTGAATTCATGGAAGGCGCCGGGATGCTCTTGACCATGGCGTCATTCCTGGTGTTCGGCGCGTTGCTGCTGCCCGACGGGTTGGCGCATGCCTCCCTCAAGACGGTGGTGATTGCGGTGATGTTCCTTACCGTGGTCCGGGTGGGCGCGATCTGGCTGTCGCTGACCGGGGCAGGGCTGAATGCCAGCGAGAAACTGTTTTTAGGCTGGTTCGGACCGCGCGGGCTCGCCTCGATCCTGTTCACGCTGGTGATCATCGACGAGTTCGAGTTCCCCAACGAAGCCGAGTTGCTGGCCTGCGTGTCGATGACAGTAGCGCTGTCGATCCTGGTGCACGGGCTCAGCTCGACGCCACTGGCGCGATGGATCGGCAAGCGCTCGCAGTGAGCCCACGGCCCGGAGCCAAGGTGTTGCGCTTGAGGCGGAGAGGAAATGCCCGCAGGATTTTCTCGGCGGGCTTATATCAGGCTGTCGTGTTAAACGACCAGGGTGGGTTGTCTGATACGGAGTTTTCTCATGACCAATATTGCAAGAGCAAGTTGTCTCGTCCTTGCCCTGTCCGTCGGCATTGCCTCCGGCGCCGTCGCCTCGGAGATCGAGGTGGGGCCGCGGCCGGGTTTTCTGATCGACAAGATGGCTGACGGTGCGCTGAAGGACACGCTGCGCGCCTGCGCCGGCAAGCCTGTGTCAAGGACGCTGTTTTCCATCGGCCACCGCGGCGCGCCGCTGCAGTTTCCCGAGCACACGCGCGAATCCTACATGGCGGCTGCGAAAATGGGCGCCGGCATCATCGAATGCGACGTGACCTTTACCAAGGACAAGGAACTGGTATGCCGCCACGCCCAGAATGATCTGCACACGACGACCAATATTCTGGGAACCGAACTGGCAGACAAATGCACCAGGAGGTTCACGCCGGCGCGGGGCGGCAAGGCATCGGCGGAATGCCGAACCTCCGACATCACCCTGGCCGAGTTCAAGGCGCTGAACGGCAAGATGGACGCGGCCAACAGCAAGGCGGAAACGGTCGAGGACTACATGAACGGCACCGCCGGCTGGCGCACCGATCTCTACGCCAATGCCGGCGGCACCGTGATGACCCATGCCGAATCGATCGCGCTGATTGCCTCGCTCGGCGGCAAGTTCACGCCGGAGCTGAAATCGCCATCGGTGGAAATGCCGTTCGAGGGGTTCAGCCAGGCCGACTACGCGCAGAAGATGATCGACGAGTACAAGCAGGCGGGCATTCCCGCCTCCGATGTCTGGCCGCAATCCTTCAATCTCGAGGATGTGCTCTACTGGATCGAGAACGAACCGGAATTCGGCACCCAGGCGGTCTATCTCGATGGCCGCTACAGCCGTGAGGGATTTGATCCTCTCAAGCCGGAAACGTTTGAGCCGTCGATGCAGGAGCTGGCGGATCAGGGCGTCAACTACATCGCGCCGCCGATCTGGATGCTGCTGACGGTTGATGACGGCAAGATGGTTCCGTCGCCCTATGCGCTGGAAGCGAAGCAGGCCGGTCTCGAGATCATCGCCTGGTCGTTCGAGCGGTCCGGCTCACTCGTCAATGGCGGCGGCTGGTATTACCAGTCGGTCAAGGACGTGCTTGCGGGCGACGGGCAGATGTACGAGGTGCTTGATGTTCTGGCGCGGGATGTCGGCATCGTCGGCCTGTTTTCCGACTGGCCGGCAACGGTGAGCTATTACGCAAGCTGCATGGGTCTGAAATAGGACGGACTGCTAAGATCCCGACATGACGCCAAGGCCACGCCGTAACCTGGCTTGGCCTTCGCTTTTTCACTGAGGCGGATTGCGGCGGTTGCCGAAGGACCGGGAGCCGGGTTCGGCTGGTGTCAGCGGCAGTCGAGCGGGCGGATCTCGCCAACTTCCACCGCCGGGCCATGATCGTCGGTGGCAAGAAAACGCGGCGGTGCATCGCCGTCCAGTACGATGCAGGTCAGATGGCCGGAACGGACCGCGCCGGTGTCGAGCGCGATGCGGTTGCGGTGCAATTCCGGCAGCGACGACGCGGTCATGGTGTGGCCGTGGACGACGATCTTTTCAAGCGGGCCACGGAACGAGAGGAACCGCTCGCGGATCCAGCGCGTGGTTTCCGGGTCCTGCCGGGCAAGCGGCAGGTCAGGGTCGACGCCGGCATGGACGAAGGCGTGGGTGGTGGTCTCGAGCATCCAGTCCGCATCGCGCAGCGCGGTGATATGGGCCGGAAATCTCGCGCGAAGCCCGCTTGCGGTCCGGTCGAGCGGATCGTCATCGGCAAATCCGTAGGATCGAAGCGTCTCGGTGCCGCCATTGGGCAGCCAGCGGCGCGCCGCGGCCTCCCGGTCTTCCCGCGTTGGGGCGTCGAGAAAGGCCAGCATGAACTCCTCGTGATTGCCGAGGATCAGGCGGGAACCGTCGACCTCGCCGAGCGTCTCGATCACCAGATCCATCGCCTGCCGGCTTTCCGGCCCGCGATCGATGATGTCGCCGAGGAAAACGATCCGACCATCGCGGCCGCCCATGTCGGCCCTGATGGCCGCAAGCAGGCATTCGAGCAGGTCACGCCTGCCGTGAACATCGCCGATGGCATAGGTGAGGGACATGGCGAAAAACTAACGCGCAGGCAGGCGCTTGGGAAGGGGTGGGATGGGGTGACTGATTTCAGGTGACCGGTGCCGGGTATTGCGGATGAGGGCGGTACCGCTTTAGCCTTTCATTCCGTGATGCGGAGTTTAGCCCGCGTCCGTTCGACAGCCGGGGTGCAGACACTGCCGGACCCCCTCGCCAACAAAGTCTGAGCTTTAGCCTGTGGCTAAGCCCTCGATTTTGTGTCCTCTCCCACCAAGAGAGAGGTTGGCGCGTCGGGGGTCTCGGTCTTCTCCTCGCCCCTTTTGGGAGAGGGCGCAATTTCAGCATCTTAGCCTGAGGCCAAATGCAGAAAACTGCAGGAGAGTAATCGTGCCGCTGTCGTGCACACCCTCTCCGTCGTCATCCTCGGCCCCCGAGCCGCAGATCCATTCCGTGATGCTGCAACCTGCGGTATCATCTCGCGATGACTGGTTATGTTTATATGCTGGCCAGCCGCAAGGGCGGAACCATTTACATCGGGGTGACCAATGATCTGGCGCGGCGGATCCCCGAGCATACAGCTGGCACTGGCTCTGGATTTACCAGACGCTACGGAGTGCGGCGGCTGGTCTGGTATGAGGAGCATTTCGACATCGGCGATGCGATCCAGCGTGAGAAGTCGCTCAAGCGGTGGCCGCGGCAGTGGAAAATCGACTTGATCGAGAAGACCAATCCGGAGTGGTTCGAACTGTTTCGTGGCACCGGGTGGTGATGGGGAGCGGACCGAGCGTTTGTTTCGCGCGGTGGAGTGGGGTCCTGCCCTGCGATAGGGTTTGCGGTGCTGTGGGATCACGGAATGGATCCCAGGGTCGGGGCCCTGGGATGACGAAGGGGTGTGGGCGTCTCGGCACCAGCTGACTATCTTCTTGGCTCAACCCTATCCATCGTCATCCTCGGCCCCCGAGCCGAGGATCCATTCCGTGATGTGTGTCTGTTTGTGTGTTTGTTATTGTGTGGATACGGGGTGGCTGTATGCGGGATCGAGTCAGGGATAACGGGGATTTGCCACGTCTCACTCGCTTCGGAACTTGAGTTTCAGGGCGGTGCAATCGCTGGCCATGCGTCGAGGAAGAGCTTGCGTTCTTCTGATAACAAATTTTCGAATGGGACCTCTATGGAAGCCTCCCACAGAAGCCCACATACATCAGTCGCATGCCAGACCAAAGAGGCTAAATCCTTGTACGTCGAGGTTTATAGGAACTCATTGACATGGGGTCCGATGTGAAGGTCTTTACCGTCTCGATGAGCCATGATGGAGACCGCCGATGGATGTCCGCCATATTCTGAAAACGTATTGAAACGTGCCTCGAACCAATCAAACTTGGCTCTCAAATCCGGAGTGCTTAATTTGCTTTTCAGTTTGCTGTGGCCATAACGATTATACCGGTCTTTCCCGCGCAACACTCGCCAGCTTTCGATGTGGCTTGGATCTTCGGAAAATATCAGTAGCAGCTGCGCAGTCTCTGCAATACTCCGCAATGGAGCGGCGGCTTGAAGGAAGTATCCGCGATCAATCAAGACACTTGATGCGCCGGCGTCATTGCAAATCCGCAACACTAGATGGGATGCTTCAGCCAGCTTTCTCGAGCAAGATTGTTTTTAAGTTTAAGTCCTCGGGATTTTTGCACACCTTCCCGAATGAGATTGGTGCAAGCGCCCAAGGCTCCGAGTTCATTCAAAACAAATGTGGCGAGCCTTTCATGGCCCGCCACAACTTCATTTTCGTCGAATATGCTCAATTCTGAGCTCAGCTGCAGCCGCTCGTCGACCCACAGGTGTCGCACTTTTCGCAGGTGCCATTCCTCACCATGGTGAAGTTCTGGCATTCGGTGCACATGTTGCCGGTGTAGCCCTGCATGATCGACTTGGCGCGGCGGTCGGCTTCGAGTTTCTTGGCCTCGGTTGCAGCATCGGCCTTGGCGTGGGCTGCGTCCTCGGCCGCGTCGTCGGAGAACATTTCGTCCATCTCGATCTCGGCTGCCAGTTCCTCGGCGCGTTCCTCGTAGTCGCGCTTGAAGGCGACGGCACCGTCGGTGGCCAGCGCTTCGGCCTGATCGGACTTGACCGCCAGATTGCCGGAAGCCTTGCCCGACGCCGCCTTTGACGCGAACGAGGCGGTGATCACGGAGGAGCCGGAGGCGGGAGCGCCCTTGGCGGGAGCTGCTGCCTGGCCCTTGGGCTCAGCGCTGCCGCTGGCACCCGCGCCGGTGACGACCTTGAGCGATGCGCCGCGGGTCAAGCCCTTGGAGAAGGGCTGCGCCTTGCCTTCCGAGATCCCCTTGCCGAGTGCGGTGTTGGTGAAGTCGGAGGTGTCGACATGGGCCAGGTCATGACGCGCCAGGTAGGAGACGGCCAGCTCGCGGAAGATGTAATCCAGGATCGAGGTGGCGTTCTTGATGGCGTCGTTGCCCTGCACCATGCCGGCCGGCTCGAACTTGGTGAAGGTGAAGGCCTCCACATATTCGTCCAGCGGCACGCCGTATTGCAGGCCGAGCGAGATGGCGATGGCGAAATTGTTCATCATCGCCCGGAAGGCGGCGCCTTCCTTGTGCATGTCGATGAAGATCTCGCCGAGACGGCCATCGTCGAACTCGCCGGTGCGCAGATAGACCTTGTGGCCGCCGATGACGGCTTTCTGGGTGTAGCCCTTGCGGCGGTTGGGCAGCTTCTCGCGGTCGCGGTAGAGACGCTCGACCACGCGCTCGACGATCTTCTCGGTCACGGTGACGGCCTGGGCTGAAGCCGGCTGGGCCACCAGCGCCTCGATGGCGTCATCCTCGTCCTCTTCGTCCTCGATCAGCGAGGCGTTGAGCGGCTGGCTGAGCTTGGAGCCGTCGCGGTAGAGCGCGTTGGCCTTCAGTGCCAGCTTCCAGGACAGCATGTAGGCGCTCTTGCAGTCCTCGACAGTGGCCTCGTTGGGCATGTTGATGGTCTTGGAGATTGCGCCGGAGATGAACGGCTGGGCGGCCGCCATCATGCGGATGTGGCTTTCCACCGAAAGGTAGCGCTTGCCGACCTTGCCGCACGGATTGGCGCAGTCGAAGACCGGATAGTGCTCGGTCTTCAGGTGCGGAGCGCCTTCGAGCGTCATCGCGCCGCAGACATGAATGTTGGCAGCCTCGATATCCTTCTTCGAAAAGCCCATGGCTGAGAGCATGTCGAAGGAGAAATCGTTCATCTGCTCGTCGGTGAAGCCGAGCACGTCCTTGCAGAACTCTTCGCCCAGGGTCCACTTGTTGAAGACGAACTTGATGTCGAAGGCGGCCTTGGTGGCGCCGTTGACGGCTTCGATCTGGGCGTCGGTGAAGCCCTTGGCCTTGAGCGAGCCGGGGTTGATGCCGGGCGCCTGGTTGATGTTGCCGTGACCGACCGCATAGGCCTCGATCTCGGCCAGCTGGGCCTCGGAATAGCCGAGTGTTCGCAGCGCCTCGGGCACCGCGTTGTTGATGATCTTGAAGTAGCCGCCGCCGGCGAGCTTCTTGAACTTGACCAGCGCGAAATCGGGCTCGATGCCGGTGGTGTCGCAATCCATCACCAGGCCGATGGTGCCGGTGGGCGCGATCACGGTGGCCTGCGCATTGCGGTAGCCGTGCTTTTCGCCAAGCTCCAGCGCCTTGTCCCAGGCAGCGGTCGCGTGGGTGATCAGGTCCTGGTCGGGGCAATCCTCATGGATCAGCGCGACCGGGTTGACCGACAGGTCCTCATAGCCGGTGACCTCACCGTGAGCAGCGCGGCGATGGTTGCGGATTACCCGCAGCATGTTCTTCTTGTTTTCCTTGTAACCGGCAAAGGGCCCGATTTCGCCGGCCATCTCGGCCGAGGTGGCATAGGCCACGCCGGTCATGATCGCGGTCAGCGCGCCGCAGATGGCGCGGCCTTCCTTGGAGTCATAGGGAATGCCGGAGGTCATCAGCAGGCCGCCGATATTGGCGAAGCCCAGGCCCAGGGTGCGGTACTTGTAGGAGAGTTCGGCAATCTGCTGCGAGGGGAACTGCGCCATCATCACCGAAACCTCGAGCACGACGGTCCAGAGACGGACGGCATGCTCGTAATCAGCGATGTTGATGCGCTTGGAATCCTTGTCCTTGAAACGCAGCAGGTTGAGCGAGGCAAGGTTGCAGGCCGTGTCGTCGAGGAACATGTATTCCGAGCACGGGTTGGAGGCGCGGATCGGGCCGGCCGCCGGGCAGGTGTGCCAGTCGTTCATCGTGGTGTTGTAATGCAGGCCCGGGTCGGCTGATGCCCATGCCGCATGGCCGATGGATTCCCAAAGGTCACGGGCCTTGATGGTCTTCATCACCTTGCCGTCCTTGCGGGCGGTCAGGTTCCAGTCGCCGTCGGCTTCAACCGCCTGCAGGAAGTCGTCCTTGATCGAAACCGAGTTGTTGGAGTTCTGACCCGAAACCGTCAGATAGGCTTCTGAATCCCAGTCGGTGTCGTAGGTCTTGAATTCGATGTCGGTGTAACCCTGACGTGCAAACTGGATGACGCGCTTGACGTAGTTTTCCGGCACCTGATCCTTCTTGGCAGCCTTGATCTCGCGCTTGAGAACAGGGTTCTGCTTGGGGTCGAAGCAGGCGTCGTTGTCGGCCTCGCAGTTCATGCAGGCCTTCATGATGGCCTTGAGGTGCGTTGCCACGATCTTGGAACCGGTGACGAGGGCGGCAACCTTCTGCTCTTCCTTGACCTTCCAGTTGATGTAGTCCTCGATATCGGGGTGATCGATATCGACAACGACCATCTTGGCCGCGCGGCGGGTGGTGCCGCCAGACTTGATCGCGCCGGCCGCGCGGTCGCCGATCTTGAGGAAGCTCATCAGGCCCGACGACTTGCCGCCGCCCGAGAGCTTTTCACCTTCGCCGCGCAGGTGCGAGAAGTTGGAGCCGGTGCCGGATCCGTATTTGAACAGGCGCGCCTCGCGGACCCAGAGGTCCATGATGCCGTTTTCATTGACGAGATCGTCCTCGACCGACTGGATGAAGCAGGCGTGCGGCTGAGGATGCTCGTAGGAGGATTTCGATTTGGTCAGCTTGCCGGTGAACGGGTCAACATAGAAATGGCCCTGGCCGGGGCCGTCGATGCCATAGGCCCAGTGCAGGCCGGTGTTGAACCATTGCGGCGAGTTGGGGGCAACGCGCTGGGTGGCGAGCATATAGGCCTGCTCGTCCATGAAGGCGCGGGCGTCGTCTTCGGAGGAGAAGTAGCCACCCTTCCAGCCCCAGTAGGTCCAGGTGCCGGCGAGTCGGTCAAAGACCTGACGGGCGTCGGTTTCCGAGCCGTAGCGCTCGTCTTCGGGCAGCTTTGCGAGGGCTTCCTCATCGGCCACCGAGCGCCACAGCCATGACGGGACTGAGTTTTCCTCAACCTTCTTCAGGCGCGCAGGAACGCCGGCCTTGCGGAAATATTTCTGCGCCAGAATGTCGGCTGCGACCTGGCTGAACTGAACCGGCACGTCGATGTCGGCGAGGCGGAAGACCACCGAACCATCAGGGTTCTTGATCTCGCTGGTCGCCTTGCGGAATTCGATGTCTGCATAGGCTGACTGGCCCTCTTTGGTGAACCGACGTTCAATGCGCATTTTAGTCCTCTTTGTGAATTCGGCGCCGACCGCATCCCTTGCGTCCCGGCAACAGCTGCCCCGCAGGCGGCGCACTCATTGCGCAGCCAGTGTATCTACTCGGTCACTCAGTGAGATTCCCGTCGCAGGGAATGCTCTATCTTGTGGTCAGGTTGGCTGCAAACACTAAATATAGTGTTAACAAGAAATTTACGCCAGTCCCCAATATGGCAGATCGCCGTCATTTTTCCGCATCAAGGCAAGCCCCTCAAACCACCGTGTTTTCCACGGGGAAAGATGCTGTGAAACGCAAAATGTCGAGATTTGACTGGCCTCTGAACACCCCAGTCGCGCCGCCGCCGCAACGTCTGTCCTATAAGCAGCGACTCGTGTGGATGCGTCAAGGGGTTGTCGGTGGCAGATTCTTGCACACCATATCTAGTGGAAAAGCACTGTGGAAAACGAGGACAATCGCTTATTTGTCAGCTCGCGTCGTTGTTCGTAGAAACGCCAAGCAATCGTCGCGGACAAACTGCTTCGGACGAAGCGCCGACTCAATCCTGACAGGAGCAACGCATAATCAGAGCTTTAGGAAAATGACTGGAGGGAGCAGATACATGCCTAGAGGTCAAGTATCGCTATCGACCTGCGCCAGCCGCGATGGTTGTGCTCCGATATTTGCTTCATCGGAGCTCTTGGCGAAAAGGAGAGAACGCGGTGTTGCTTGCCGAGGTAGAAACTCAGGCAGCCTTGACGTAGAGGAAGGCCTCGCGGATGACGTCCTTCAATCCTTCTTCGTCGACAAGGCCAATTGCAGTGGCGACCGGGAACCATTTGCGCCGCCGTTCATCGCACTCGGGCCAGCGGTCGCATTCTTCGAGCAGCCGGAGAAGATAGACATCGACATCACACAAGGCATCGCGGCGGCGTGCCCTGTGCTTGATGTAGCGGTAGTGCCCGATCGGGCCGCCTGGCAGGGCTTCGCCGATCAAGCCGGCTTCTTCCCAGGTCTCGCGGATTGCGGCCGCGGCGCCGTCCTCATCATCTTCGATCCAGCCCTTGGGCACGATCCAGCGACCGGTATCCCGGCTGGTGATGAGCAACAATTCGCAATCTTCGCCTGTACCTCGGAAAATTGCCGCTGCGGATTGCCGCTTGGATTTTTTCTTGAGTTTTCGGTGCGGCTCGCCGGTCTGCCTAAACAGGTCCAGGATCGCCTTGAGCCTGTCAAATGCTGTCATGTCTGCTGATTCACCTGTTCTCATCTTGTTACCCGATTGTGGCCGATTTTCTTCCAAACCGCGGATGCAAGGCCGTTCCCGGCACTGCAGGATACGACAGCCTGTGGAACACCCGGCTGCGGCACCTGCTTTGGCCATGTCGGGCAGGGGCGTGCGGCGCCGGTGAGCAAATGGGGACACGGCGCGGGCCGGGTCCCCAACATAGTGCAACAAATGTGCAAACCAAGACTGACCGAAACCATTGGCCGCAAACCGGCCCGGAGAGATCAGAACTCGTCCCACCCCTGTGCGACGGCGACCGCTGCTCCTCCGCCTGCGTGACGTGCCGGGCGCTGAGGCTGGGGCGCGGGTGCCGGTGCTGCGGCCGCCGGCCTGGCCCGAGCGGCCGGGGCAGGGCGCGACGCGGCGCGTTCGCTGACGTTGAAGACCGCCAGCTTGGCAACAAGCCCATCCGCTTCCTCGGCAAGGCCGCGGATCGATCTGGTCGTGTCGGTCATCAGCGCGGTGTTTTGCTGGGTCGTCTGGTCCATGTTGACCACGGCGGAATTGATTTCGGAAATGTCTGTGGCCTGCTCGCGGGCGGTTTCGACGATCTTGGCGATATAATCGTTGATTTCCCGGACCTGCTCGCCGATGGAGCGGAGCGCTTCGCCGGTCTGGTTGACCAGTGCCACGCCGCTGCTCACCTGGGTCGACGAGGTGTCGATCAGCGCATTGATTTCCTTGGCTGCGCTGGCCGAGCGTTGGGCCAGTTCGCGCACCTCCTGGGCTACAACCGCAAAGCCCTTGCCGGCTTCGCCAGCGCGGGCGGCTTCAACACCGGCGTTAAGCGCCAGAAGGTTGGTCTGGAACGCGATTTCGTCGATCACGGTGATGATCTGGCCGATCTGACGCGATGACGCTTCAATCTCGGTCATGGCGTTGACTGCATTGGAGACGATGGAGGCCGAGATTGAGGCGTTTTTTGTCGCTTCGTCGACCAGACGTCCTGCTTCGCCAGCCCGCTTTGAGGCGGTCTGGACGTTTTCTGTGATCCGGCCGATGGCGGCTGCGGTTTCTTCCAGCGAGACGGCCTGCTGCTCGGTTCGTTTTGAAATCCGCTCGGCATCTGTGCATACGGTGTTTGAAGCTTCGCACATCTGACGCGCAGAGCCGCCAAGTTCGGCAACCAGTTGCTCAAGTGATTCCATTGATGTGTTGAAATCACCCCTGAGAACTTCCAACGTCTCGTCGAACTCGTCGGTCAGTCGAACGCGTAGATCTCCTTCCGCAAGCTTGCGAAGGCCGCTGCCAAGCGATTCCATGGCGAATTGCAGACGCGCCGTATCGGCAGCGCGCTCGGCTTCGCGGCGCTTCGCGTCTTCGATGTTTTGTTGCCGGGCCTCCTCGGCCTTGCGAGACATTTCGCTCGCCTGCTCATTGGCCGCACGGGTCTCAATCATCGCTTCATCGTTCTGGGCAAAGGCTCTGGCCAGCGAATGGCCCAAAGCCACGAGCGCACCGGCTTCGAGGATAAGGATGACCGCATGCAGCACAACCCGGCCAAAATCGGAAGTACCTGGAAACACCGCTGCGGGAATCAGGAAGAACAACACCAGGTGATGCACGGCCGTGAGGCCGGCGAATGCCAGAATCGGTTGCCAGTTCACCCAGGCCGCGCAGATCGCCAGACTGGCGAAGAAGTACATATGCATATCGATTTGATAGGGAGAACCGGAAAACGAATAGACCAGAAGCGCGACGCTTGCCGCATGGGCCAAGGCCGTGGAGATCTGCGTTGCCGTGCCGGTGCGGTCGTTCCACCAGGTCAGCGTCGCAGCGCCGGCGATGGCGGTGCCGCCACCCAGAACGATGATGGGATCCGCCTCCATGCCCCACAAGAACCTCAGGGCCATCATGCCGACGTTGATCCACAGCAGCGAGATGATTGCGATGGCTGCGCGGGTGCGGAGCGAAATCATGTAATTCATGGCGTAGGTGTACTCCTGCAAAAGAAAGCGAGACTGCCATCGAGAACCAGCATGGCGCCGGAACTGAACAGGCGGAAAGCAAAACCGGGTTCGTCGGAATGAGCGATGGCCGCATAGGGCGCGTCAGTGCCGTTGATGACGGATCCGCCTGCCTGGGAAATGACATCGACCACCCGTGACGGCTCGCTCCATGGTGGCACGATCACCAGAGCCTGGCCGTTTCGGGGCGTAATGGCCGCTGCCGACAACACGAGGCCGATCACGGCAAGGTTGATGCCGACTATGCGGCATTGCCTGAACAACTTTCCAGGTGGCGGCGTCGATGGCTGCATGATGGTGGATGATACGCCCTTGGGCCGCGATGCATGCCTTTGAGAAGGCTCTTAAAGGCTGAAATCATTCCAGCCGGATCATCAATTCTGACCCGGCATAATCCAACAAATGTATATAAAGAGAGTTAACGGCGTGCTGAGATCGAGAGCAAGGACTTGAGTTCGCGTGTCCAGGTCCTTGCGCCTGTTCGGGGCAGGGCAAGCCTCGGATGGCAGTTTTTTGGGGAAAGCCGGGCAGTGTTGCAAATGCCGCCCGTCTGCCGGCCGATCGCCGGCGGACGACCCCAAATCACACCGTTTTTGGCTCAGCCCTTGGTATCCTTGGCGATCGGTTCGACATAGGCGAAGCCCATATCCCAGGGGAAATAGATCCAGGTATCCTGGCTCACTTCGGTGACAAAAGTATCGACCAGAGGCCGGCCCTTCGGCTTGGCATATACGGTGGCAAAATGAGCCTTTGGCAGCATGGCGCGGACAATGGCCGCTGTCTTGCCGGTGTCGGTCAGATCATCGACGATAAGCACGCCTTCGCCTTCCGTCTCCAGGATCTCGGAGTTGATTTCCTTGAGAACCTTCATCTCGCCCTGATTGGAATAGTCATGGTAGGAGGCGACCGAAACGGTGTCGATGCGACGGATGCCGAGCTCACGCGAGATAATGGCGGCAGGAACCAGTCCGCCACGGGTGATGCAGACAATCGAGTTCCAGACCTGTCCGCTGCCGCTCAATCTCCAGGCAAGCGCTCGCGCATCACGGTGAAACTGGTCCCACGAGACCGGAAAGGCTTTGTCTGGAAGGGACATGGCTGGTTTCCTTGAATGTGCAGGCAGCCCCGATGGCCGCTGTTTGCAGGGTAAGCGCCGCAAATAGCCGGAATCGGTGGCGGAACGCAAGCCACCGGTCAAGTCCGTATCGCCGCTGCCTGCATTCTTCGCCGCCGATCCCGTCCACCCGGCGCGCCACCTGCATGAATGTGCAGACGTCGGGTGAGGCGACCGCCGGGCGCGATGCAATGGCGGGAATGTTCATGCAGATCAACCGCAATAACAGCCGCCGGCGTCAGCGTGACATCAGCACTGGTACCGGAGAGCTCTCGACAAAGGCGCGGGTGACGCCGCCGAAGAGCCATTCCCTCAGTCGCTGGTGTGTGTAGGCACCCATGACGACGAGGTCGGCATTGCTGGCCGTGACCTGCGCGGATATCGCTTCGGCCGTCGTGCCATCGCCTCTGGACACGGTTGTGACATTGGCATGAACGCCGTGGCGCGACAGGCAACTGGCGATATCGGTGCCGGCAAGCGGCGCGTCGATGTCGGGCAGCTTGTCGGGATCGACCACGACAACTTCAACCGCTTCCGCCGCCTTGAGCAGTGGCAGCGCATCATGGGTGGCGCGGGCCGCTTCGCGCGAGCCGTCCCAGGCTATGAGGATCCGCCTGACCGGCGTGGCCAGCTTGCCGTCGGAGGGAAGAAACAGCACTGGACGGCCGCCTTCAAACAGCAGCGCCTCGATGTTGGTCGCCATATCTTCGTTGGCGGTGCGGTCGGGCTGGCGGACCACGACAAGATCGGCCGAGCGCGCACTGGCAAGGGCAGACACGGCGCTGTCGCCGCCGGGAGAGCGGACCGGCCGCCATTCATGCGACAGGCCCTCGGCCTCACAGGCCTTGTTGAAGGCATCACCGACTTCGCGCATGCGCAGGTCGGCCTGTTCGTAGAGAGCCGCGATTGTGGTCGCGTCAGGCACATCGATGGGGGCGGAAAGCACGACAAATTGCGAAGGTTCGCCATGGCAGCCGATGAGGTGCACCTCCTTGCCCGCGGCAAACCCGGCAATGGCCGATGTCACCGGCGCCACGTCGGCCAGCGTTGCATAGACAGCGAGGATCGTGTGGTATGTCATGGGATGGTCTCCTTTGCGGGGCGCAGGGGCGAATGTCTGGATCCTACCATGCACAACGCGCGGCGTGACCGCCTTGATCCGTATCAAACAGCCTTGGGGGCGAGCCTCGATCCGGTGCTTGAGAGCATCGCCTCGACATCGCGCCTGGCCGCGGCGATGGCGGCCTGGTCGCGGCCACGGATGACGATCTCGGTGGAAAACCTGTCGCCTGAAAAACGCGGGTAGGAGCCGATATTGACCGTGGGATGGGCCTCCGCAATGGCGCTCAGCGGATCGCCGATGTCGCCTTCGCCATAAGGGCAGCTGACTTTCTCCGAGTGCATCTTCACGCCGGTGTTCAATGTCGGCAGGACGTTGTCGAGCATGGCCTGAAACACCGATGGAACGCCGGCCATGACATGGACATTGCCGATCACGAAACCCGGCGCCTTGCTGACAGGGTTGTCGATGTGGCGGCTGCCCACCGGCATGCGCGCCATGCGGCGCCGCGCCTCGGTAAATTCCATGCCGCGTTCGGCGTAATGCGCGTCGAGCAGGGCAAGCGCGTCAGCATCATGGGAGCAGGCCACGCCAAAAGCTGCTGCGACCGCATCTGCGGTGATGTCGTCATGGGTGGGGCCGATACCGCCGGAAGTGAACACGTAATCATAGCGCGCCCTGAGCGCATTCAGCGCCTCGACGATACGCTCCTGATCATCTGGGACAATGCGCACTTCCTCGAGATCGATGCCGGCTGCGGTCAACAACTCGGCGAGATGGCCGATGTTCCTGTCCCGGGTGCGGCCCGAAAGCAATTCATCGCCGATGGCAAGCGCTGCAGCGGTTACTGTGCGGCTTTCGCTCATGCTCACTCTCCTTTGCCAAGCGGTTCTGCATAGACCTTCCGCGGGCTTGCGTGCAAGGGAGAAGCACCCGCTGACAATGCCAGATTTGTGAACAATCCGTGCTTATTTTGCCCGCTTATTGTGAACGATAAAATGTCTATCTGTGGTGCCGAAACCGCCGAGGTGGCGAACACGGAAAAGGATATGACGATGGCGAAAGTACTTGTGCTCTATTATTCGAGTTGGGGCCATATGGAAGCGATGGTGCAGGCTGCGGCCAGGGGGGCTGCTGCGGCGGGAGCCGATGTGACCATCAAACGGGTGCCCGAGCTGGTGCCGGAAGAAGTTGCGAAAGCCGCCCATTACAAGCTTGACCAGGAGGCCGCCATTGCCGAGCCGCTGGAACTGGCGGATTACGACGCGATCATCTTCGGCGTTTCGACCCGCTACGGCATGATGGCGTCGCAGTTGAAGAATTTCCTCGACCAGACCGGGCCGCTGTGGGCGGAAGGTAAGCTGATCAACAAGGTAGGCTCGGTGATGGTCTCGACTGCCACGCAGCATGGCGGCGCGGAGATGGCAATCATCAACACGCAGGTGGCGCTGCAGCATCACGGCATGATCATCGTGCCATTGTCCTACGCCTACCAGGACCAGATGGGCAATGATGTCGTGCGCGGCGGTTCGCCCTACGGCATGACCACCACCAGCAATGGCGACGGCTCGCGGATGCCGTCGGAGCAGGAACTCGAAGGTGCCGAGTTCCAGGGCAAGCGGGTGGCGGAAATCGCCGCCAAGATTGCTGCCTGACGATCACCGGCTATCTTGCAAGCATATCAGCCGCGTCTGGCTCCTACTGCCGGACGCGGTTTGTTTTTGCCAATCTACATGACAACTCTTGCCTGCAACCTGATCGTCTTGTACCGACTAGGCCACGTGCGGACGTGGCGAAACTGGTAGACGCAAGGGACTTAAAATCCCTCGGCCGCGAGGCTGTACGGGTTCGATTCCCGTCGTCCGCACCACCGTCTTCAAGCTGAAATCGCCTGCGTGATGATGCAGCGCGGGTCTCAGGGGTTGATCTTGAAGCCGATGCGCAGGCCGCCCCAGTGGCGCCCGTTGACGACGATCGGGGCCGAGAGGTCCTTCATCAGGGTGAAATTGCCGCCGCCCATGTCACGCCGGTAGGTCTGCAGCAGGAACGGCTTGGTATTGCGGCCGGCGGCGAGACCGGTGCGGTCATTGAAGATGCGGCGATTGCGGCAATTTCCGGCATTCCAGACCGGATCGGAGCTCTGTGGCTGCGAGTAGATCTTGTTGTGGGTCGGCAGATAGCCGTTGCGATCAATTGCGGCACAGAATGTCACCCGCGGATCGACATCGAGCATGGCTTCCTGGATTGGCGGCAGCAGGCGGTCTGTGTGCCTTGTGAACCGAGTCATGTGCTGAAGCGGATCGGTTCCGGCGATGGGCGTGTAGTTTTCGTCAAACAGGTCACTGAGCGAGACGGCGCCGGAATTGACTGCCTCCTCGAAGAGCGCGCTGACTTTCTTGGCCCCGGCGATGCAGTGGCGGATGATCGGAGTGTCCTCGGTCTCGACGCCGCTCTGGGCCACTTCACCGATGACGTTTTCCGAGAAGGACACCAGCCGGTCGATCTTTGCGCTGGCGGAAATCAACATGTCGGCACTGGAGTGGACCTGTTTGTCAAGGTCGGACACCTTGGCGAGAACCGTTGAACAGGCTCTTGTGGTTTCCTCGACCGGATCGCTGATCCGCTCTATCTCGCTGATCATGCCGGCCACGGTCTGGCTGAAGCCGGTGAACTTCTGCAACTCGACATCGATCTCGGTCGAGCGCTGATGCGCGGCGGTTGCCACCATTTCGTTGTCGGCATTCTGTTTTTGCAGCTTGTCGACGATTGTGCGCAGGGCCTCCAGCCGGGAGACGATGTCGCGCGAGACCGTACCGGTCTTGTCGGCCAGCTGCTTGACGGCGTCGGCAACGACCGCAAAGCCACGGCCGGCTTCCCCGGCATGGGCCGCCATGATGCCCGCATTGACAGCCAGCAGCTGGGTCTGGGTGGCAATCCCCTGAATGGATTCGGAGAACGAGTGGATCTCCTTGATTTGCCCGGAAACGGAATTGAGAACACCGCTGATCTCGGTGGCATTGGCGGCCATAGACTGTATGTCGGAGACAGCGTTGCCAAGAATGCAGTTGACGCTATGGGTGGTCGAGTCGAGGCCCGTCTTGGTGGCCTTGGCCGATTCGATTGCGCCGCGCGAGGCTTCCGCCACGGTCTGGTTCGAGCGGGCAATCATAGAGATGTCGCGGGTGAGTGCGTGAAACTCGTCGGCCTGCCGTGACATCGAGCCGGAGACGTCGCTGACCATGCCGCTGGTGTCGGCAATGTTGACGGAGAGCTCACCGACCTGGGAGCCGATCACGGTCATGGCATGGATGAGGCGCGCGTCGTCTTCGCCGGGAGATGATGTTTCGGTCAGAGGACCCGACCCGATTATCGATCTGAGTTCCTTTTCCTCTGCGAAAGTTACCTGCAAAGCGTGCATTCGTTTGTACCCTCCGGTTCAGGGAAGAAAAGCAGGGTTTGGTTAACCGATGTATAATTTAGCAATGTTCGAAACTGCGGGCGGGATCAGTCGCGCCAGAACGCGGGCAGCAGCAAGACCAGAACCGCCAATATTTCGAGCCGCCCAAGCAACATCAGAGATACAAGTATTATCTTGGCCGGATCGCCGAGCGAACTGAAGTTGCCTGCCGGTCCGATAATCGGTCCGATACCGGGACCGACATTTGCGAGCGCGGTAATCGAGCCAGAAATCGCCGTCTCGATGTCGAGTCCGGTAGCTGCCAGCGCGACCGTACCCAGAACCCAGATTCCGACATAGGCGCAGACGAAAAGAAACACCGTTCGCTGCATGTCCGGTTCGACGGCGATCGAACCGTAGCGAACCGGGCGGACGCTGTTGGGGTAGATCAGCCGCATCAAGCCGGTACGGACCGAACTGGCGATGATGACCAGTCGGTAGGTCTTGATACCGCCAGAGGTCGAACCGGAACAGCCGCCGAGGAATGTGGCCATGAACAGAACGGCAACGGCCAGCGGCCCCCACAGCGTGTAGTCAGTACTGGCATATCCGGTGGTGGTGACCACGGAGACGACGTTGAAGGTGGCATGGGTGAGGGCGACGCCGAAGACTTCGCCCTGGGTCAGGCGCAGGCTGAGCGCGATCAACACGGAAAGCACCAAAAGAATGCTGCCATAGGCATAGATCTGCGGATCGCGCAATGCATCCCAGCGTCCCCGTACGACGAACAGGATCAGCACCGAGAAGGGCAGGCCGGCAATCGACATGAAAATCGTTGCTGTCCAGATCAGGGCAGGCGATTGGAATGCACCGAAGGAGGCGTCATGGGTGGAGAAGCCCCCTGTCGCCATGGTAGTCATGGCGTGGTTCAGCGCATCGAAATCGGTCATCCCGAACACGCGGTAGAAAATGGCGCAGATAATGGTCAGCCCTATATAGATGGCGAAGAAGGCGCGCACGAAGACTGCGAAGCGTTCGAACGGTTTCTCCGACGTGTCTGAGGATTCCATCTTGAACACGGTAAAACCGCCGACCTTGAGGTAGGGAAGCACCAACAGTCCCAGAGCAACGATGCCGATGCCGCCAATCCATTGCAGCAGCGAGCGCCACAGCAACAAGCCGGGCGGCGCCGAATCGAGACCGGCAATGACCGTTGCGCCGGTCGTGGTGACCGCGGACACGGATTCAAACAGTGCGTCGGCCATGTCGAGCCCGAGCGATGCCAAGTAGAACGGAATGGCGCCTGTGACAGATAGCGTGATCCACAGCAGGTTGACGACCAGGAAGCCCAGGCGCCTGGAGAACGGCGCGTTGATGCCACGATTGGCAGCTGCCGCGGCGAGGCAGACGGTGCCGACCACAAAAGAGGACACGGCAAACACCTGCCAGTCCGGATTGCCGTAATAGTAGTCGAGGGCCGCAGGCGCGAGCATGGCGACCGCAATGTATAGGCCGGCAACCGAGGCGATGAACACCGCAGATCGAATCGTGTGGCCGTGCACGCCAAGTCCTCTTGAAAGCCGGATCTGGTTGGCAACCGGCAGCTACGCGTGGCATATACCCGAGATGACCGAAAAACAATCTCCGGCTGATTTCCGCAGTTCTGTCGACCGTTCACTGGAGGAGATGCGCGCGTTGTTCCCGGCAACGCCGTTGCAGCTTAATGATCACCTGTCGGCGCGGTTCGGAGCGCGGATCTGGCTCAAGCGCGAGGATCTGTCGCCGGTGCGGTCCTACAAGATCCGTGGCGCGTTCAATTTCATCCGCAAGGCCTTGCAGGCAAATCCGCAACAGAACCTGTTTGTCTGTGCGTCCGCGGGGAACCACGCCCAGGGATTTGCCTATGTCTGCCGGCATTTCGGCCGCAAGGGTGTTGTCTTCATGCCGGTGACGACGCCGCAGCAAAAGATCGACAAGACCCGGGTGTTTGGCGGCGAGTTCATCGAAATCCGGCTCACAGGGGATTTTTTCGACGCCTGCTATGATGCGGCGCGCGCGTTCGCCGCCGCCGAAGGCGCACTGATGGCGCCGCCGTTCGACCATGACGATATCATCGAGGGACAGGCGAGTGTCGGCGCGGAGATCGCCGCACAACTGCCGGAAGGTGAGACGCCTGAACTGGTGGTGCTGCCGGTCGGCGGCGGCGGGCTGTCAGCAGGAACGACGCGCTATTTCGAAGGTCAAATCGACCCCGGCCGGTTTCTAATGGTGGAGCCTGCGGGTGCGCCGAGCCTCAAGGCGAGCCTTGAAGCGGGTCACCGGGTGAAACTCCCGAAGATCGACAATTTCGTCGACGGTGCGGCGGTGGCTGAAATCGGTGCACGCAATTTCGAGATCCTGCGCCGGTTCCGGGCCGGTCAGGTGATGACGGTGCCCGAGAACGCCATCTGCCTGACCATGACTCGGATCCTCAACACCGAAGGCATCGTGCTTGAGCCCGCCGGTGCGTTGTCGATCTCGGCGCTGGAAAGGCTCACTGCAGACGACATAAGGGACAAGACGGTGGTCGCCGTCGTCTCAGGCGGAAATTTCGATTTCGAGCGCTTGCCTGACGTCAAGGAACGGGCGATGCGCTATGCCGGGACCAAGAAATATTTCATCCTGCGCCTGCCGCAGCGGCCGGGCGCGCTGAAGGATCTGCTCAACCTGCTCGGCCCCGAAGACGACATTGCCAGGTTTGAATACCTGAAGAAATCCGCACGGAACTTCGGTTCCATCCTGATCGGGATCGAGACCAGCTCACCGGAGAATTTTGTCCGGTTGATCGAAGCCTTCGACCTGGCGGGGCTGAGTTATGAAGACATCACCGACAACGAGATCATCGCCAACCTGATCATTTGAGTTACCGGTTTGAGATGTTTCCGTTACAGAGCGGCGATCCAGTCAGCGGTTTCCGCCGCCAGCCTCTCGGTGGTGGAGGGCGAAAGCGCTTCGCCGGCGATGACATGGTGGTTGGGATCGTCCGCATCAAGGACTTCGATGATCCTGGCCGGGGCGCCCCAGGCGGCGGCTTTCGCCTTGACCAGATCCGGGCGAATAACCCGGTCGAGGGGAGAATAGACAAACAGTGACGGGATCTCGATTTTCCGTGCGTCGGCGGCGTCAGCAAGCTTGACCATGGACGCCATCGGCAGAAGAGCGAGGCTTGGATACTCTGATGTCCAGTGTTGTGCGTGCAAGTCGTTTGCCGGTTCGAATGAACGCCGCTCGCCGATGACCAGCTGCACCATCTGTTTCGCCCATGGCATGGACAGCAAGAAGGAGCCTGTGGCCTGAAGGCCGTAATTGGGTGAAAACTGCACCAGGCCTGCCACATTGCGCATCAGCTCCGGTTGGGTGGCGGCCCAGGTGGCGAGCGATGCGCCCGTCGAAGTTGCCATGACGATGACGCGCTCGCCCAACCGGCGGCCAATGGCAACGGCTTCTGCAAAATCATTGACCCAGGCATGAACCGAACCGTCGCGCATGGCATCGCCGCTGCGTCCGTGGCCCCTGAGGCGGGCGTAGTAGATATTGGCGCCGAGCTTTCGAGCGACGAGATCTGGCAGGGGGCGCAGCTCGCCGGGTCCGGCGGAGAAACCGTGCACATAGATGATGGCAAGGGGTGTGCGGGCGCGGGATGCGGGGTAGGCCCAGACGATCTGGCGTTGATTGGCGGGGCGGAGATCGCCGAAGGCGGCTTCGGATTGCGCGAGGTACGCGTCGAGATCATCGGGCAGGAAGCGTTCGTCGTAGTTTACCGTCACATCGGAAGCGGGACGTGGACCAAGCAGAAATGCAACAAGGCCGGCCAAAACCAGGAATCCTGTCACGTACAAGGCCATTCGTGCTCCCAGAGCGGATTTCACCATCATTCGCGTTCCTCTCGCATGGCTGTCGGTTGCGGCCGGTCACCGACCGGGCCAACAGTGGAGCAGAGAGACTGGACGTGCAATGGCTTTCGGTCTGCCGCGGGGTCGGGCAGCCGCACAACCGGGCTTCAAGCCATCAGGTAGTGCTTGATGTATTTCTTGTAATAGCTCTGCACCTTCGCTGCGGTGTTTGATGACATGTCAAGCTGTACACCAAGCCGCGGCCTCCGGAACCAGCGCACCGTGCCAGTAAGGTACCCCATTTCTTCAGTCTTGATCTCGATCTCTTCTTCCGGAGAAATGGGTATGTGGGAGTTTAGATAGATACACATGCCGCCCATCGAAATATCGATGATCGTCGCATGGGTTTTTCGGCCCATGCAGGTGATGACCGCCCGCAATTCGGTTGCGTCGCGCGGGTCCATTCGTGTTGGTCTGTCACTCATGATGTGAAGCCCCCAAAATATGGCAGGTGAAATCTATCATGGCCGGGTTATCAATTTGATAATGCAGCATGGCGTGGCTGTGTCCGGCCGGGTAAGCTCGCTCCAAGCGGTACGCGGAAGATAGTGAGGAGGTGCGGATTCGTTCCGGTATGCACGCAGGGGAAGACGCCAGTCTTTGCGTGGCTTTCGCAACAGCGGGCGGCAACTCGGATGGTCTTTGTTGGGCGCCGCCATCGGCTACAGGCCGTCGTGAGTGGCGGCCAGGGATCGCGTCAGGGAAAAGGTAACTCCTGACGCAGCGCGTTGGGGAAGGCGGCGCGCCACACGGTGGCTGTCAGGCGTCCGGAACCCATCAGGCGAGCCGGGTCGTCAGCCCGGTGACTTGAAATCCGCGAGCGTCTTGTAACAGCTCGCGACCTTGGCCACGGTGTTGGAAGACAGCAGCAGAGACACGCCGACCCGCGGGCTTTTGCTCCAGCGGACGGTGCCGGTGAGATGACCCATTTCTTCGGTGGTGCAGTGAATTTCGTCTCCGTAGGCAACCGGAATGACGTGCGATAAGTAAAGGTCAGCGCCGAGCTTTGAAAGATCGAGAACGTATCGGGTGTCTTGTGGCCCTTGCAGTCGATCCTGGCCCGCATCCGGGTTTTATCCCCTGGGTGTGCCCGCCCGGTGAAATTCTTCATGTCCGTTCGCCCAGTCTGTTTTTTTGGTCATGCGACGGTGCCAGCTATCCGTGTGCAAGGTTTAATTCCTTTCCCGTGGTTTGAGGCAGGGGCAAGGGACGATCGGCTTTTCACCGGGACGCCTGCCGGTCCAGGTCGAGCCCTCTACCGGTTCGCATGTACTTGAGATCGCCTGAGCCAGGTCGAGCAGAAGCCGCGGCGACCAGGTGCACTCGACCTGCATCGAGGGGTAACGGCAACCTGACCGGAAACCGGATCTATGCTGGCTGGCGGTTGTCGAGAAACATCTTGTAGTAGCTCTCGACCTTGGCGCGGTTGTTGGAGGTAAGCACCAGTGCCGCCCCGATGCGGCTACCCCGCATCCAGCGAATGGTGCCGATCAGCAGACCCATCTCTTCGGTCTCGACATGGATCTTGTCGCCGCGCGCCATCGGGATGCGGCCATCGATCTGGAGGCAGATTCCCTGCTGCGACAGGTCAACCACCGCTCCGGTGGTCTTCTGCCCCATGCAGTCAATCTTTGCCCTTACTCTGGTCCTGTCCCGCTTGATGGCGCGGCTGGTCGATCCCGTCATCGCGATTACTCCCCTGGCTTGCTGCCGTGCAGTCTCGCATTCAGCGGTAATCAAATTGCTAAGGTCGAATGATAGCGGCATGGCCTCACGTTGCTGGATATTGCAAGGCCGTTATCTTCATGCTCCCCGCGCGTGCGTCGGGGAGCATGAGAGCGCGCCGCAATGCTACAGCGTGATGCGATAGAGCGCGAAACCATCCGCGCCTTCGCCGGCTGTTTCGATCGAGACGCCCTTGACGTCGTCAACAAAGGCCGTGGCCTTGGGTCCGGTGGAGAACAACACGGTCGCGCCGTCCATGGCTGCAAAGCGCCAGTTGCCGTCGGCAGAAGGATTGATGGTGCCCTGATCGATGATGTAGCGGACGATGACATCGCGGTTGGTGTCGGGGGCCTGGAAGACCACCTTGTCGGGTCCGATGTCGGGGAAATTGCCGCCGCCGCCGCCACGGTAATTGTTGGTTGCGACCACAAATTTCTTCTCGGGATCAACAGGTTGGCCGCTGAAGCTGAGGTTCTGAATGCGGCTGGAATCGGGGTTCTGCAGTTCCCCTTTGGGTGTATATCTGGCCGGTTGGGTGAGGTCGACCTCGTAGGTTACGCCGTCGATGACATCAAAATTGTAGGACGGAAATTCGCCATTGATCAATTCGGCATCGGTGGCGCCGGGTTCGATCTGGTTGAAGATCCCGGCAGACATTTCCAGCCACTCCTTGACCTGGGCGCCGTTGATCACCACTGCCTGGACGGTATTGGGGTAGAGATAGAGATCGGCGACGTTCTTGATGGCGATGTCGCCGGCGGGAACATCGGTGTAATAATCCGCGCCTCCGCGTCCTCCGGCCTTGAATGGGGCGGCTGCCGAGAGCACCGGCAGGTCCTTCCACTCCGTGTCCTTGAGCATCTCGGTGACGTACCAGGTCTGGGCCTTGCTCACGATCTGAACCGAGGGATCATCGGCGACGAGCGCGAAATAGGAATGCAGTGGCGCCGAGGTCTTGCCGACGGCTGTGCGGACATAGGCGAGCGTTGCCTCATGATCCGCCTGGGCTGCTGCGAGCACTTCCGGGGTATCGGCAACAAGCGCATTGACCTTTCTGTCGACGCGTTCGTAGATCGGCCGGGCTTCGGAGCTGTGACCGACGATCTTCCAGCTGCTGCCATCGCGCTCGAGCATCAGGTCGATCAGGCCGAGATGGGAGCCCCAGAAACCGCCCATGACGCCGGGCTTGCCGGAGATGGTACCCTTGGCGTTGTCGACGCCGGCAACGCCGTCGAACCTGGGTCCGGGAAAATCGAGATGACTGTGGCCGGTGACGATGGCGTCGATGCCGGGAACGGCGGCAAGCGGCACCGAGGCATTCTCGAGGTTTTCGGCCCATTGCTCCTGGCCGATGCCGGAGTGCGAAAGCGCAATGACGATGTCGGCGCCTTCTTCGCGCATCTGCGGCACCCAGGCTTCGGCGGCCTTGACGATGTCGCGCGTGGCGGCATTTCCGGTCAGGTGACGGGCGTCCCAGGTCATGATCTGCGGCGGGACGAAGCCGATCAGGCCGATCCTGATCTGGTGTTCCTGGCCGGCGCCATCCTTGATGGTCCGGTCGAGGATCATGTAGGGCTCGAGAAAGAGATCATCATCGCGCGGGTTCTCGGCGAGGGATCCCTTGGCGAGATTGGCGCAAACCATCGGGAAGTTGGCGCCGGAAATGACCTTGAACAGGAAGTCGAGGCCGTAGTTGAACTCGTGATTGCCCAGGGTTCCGCCATCATAGCCGAGCACGTTCATTGCCGAGATGATCGGATGCATGTCGCCTTCCTTCATGCCGCGCTCATAGGCGATGTAGTCACCCATCGGGTTGCCCTGAAGGAAATCACCATTGTCGAGCAGAATGGAATTCTGCGCTTCGGAACGGATCTGGTCAATGATTGAGGCTGTGCGTGCCAGTCCCATGGTATCGTTGGGCTTGTCGCCGTAATAGTCATAGGCAAAGACGTGCACATGCAGGTCGGTGGTTTCCATGATCCGCAAATGCGCCTGGTTGGCATTGGCCCTGGCGGTGAAGGGATGGACCATGACGAGCGCGCTGGTGGCTGCGAGCCCACCCAGCAAGGAACGCCGCGAGATCGGATGAAGCATGTCGGAAATGCGTTGGTCTTTCATGGACTTTCTCCCTGCAGTTGACCTAGAAAGGATGCATGGCGGGTGCATCGGCACGCATCTGCATCCGGGCTTTCCGTCACGCCCGGCGGCAAGCCCTAAATTACGAGTGTGATCCCGGCATGACACTTGTGCAACAGAATTCAGCGGCACCCGCGGCGGGAATTTGAAAGACGGGCGAACGGCAAAAACCGATTGTGTGCGGCAGCAAGGAGCATGGAATGGCAGGCATTATGGACAGCATTCGCAATTTGTTCGGCGGCGGTTCCGGATCCAGGCCACCGCAGGCGGCCAATGCGCCCGACCGCTACAAGGATTACCTGATCTACGCCGAGCCGATTGCCGAGGGCGGGCAATGGCGCCTGGCCGGACGTATCGTCAAGGGTGAGGGGGACGCTGCCAGGGAGCACAAGTTCATCCGCGCCGACATTTCCGCAAACAGAGAGGAAGTCGAAACCATGGCCTTGCGCAAGGCGCGCCAGATCATCGAAGAGCAGGGCGACGCCTTGTTCAAGTAGAACTTCCCGCCAGTAGCGGGCCAGCAGGGTCTTGCGGTCATGCCGCGGCAGGAACGCGGCGAAACCGGTGGTCCCGCATGTTTCGGCTTTTTGAGCAGCCCGGCCTCAGTCGTAGCTGATGTCGTTGTCCTCGAGATAGACATTGCTGGCTTCGCAGATGTCGATACTGATCGGCTCGTCGAGCACTTCGCTTCCGTCTTCGCCGACCCAACCGACCTGCAGCACCTGTTCGCAGGGGCCCGTATTGGCGTGGAAACGGGCCTCAGCGGCTTCGCCGGGGCGCACCTGAATGGAAAGCCAGTTGGCGCTCCAGCTGTCGCCATTGTCCTCACTTGTATAGAATCCGGACACAACGTTGTTCTCGGTGTCGTTGTAAATGGTGAAGACGCCGTCAGCGCCAGTACCGGCCAGCGCACCGCTGGTGAGCAGCAGGAACAGGGCTGCTGCGGATCCGAATGATATTGCCTTCATGACCTTTCCCCTCCAATTTGACGGTCATCCCGATGATGACACTTATCGCCCGAGGGCACCAGTCAGCGAGAGCCTCGCAAGGCGGCGGAGCGGGGCGGGCAGTCCGAATGCAGCGGAATTGCGGCATGATTGTCGTGAAATCACCCCATATCTGTCCGGAACCGCTTTTCAGCCAAAACGTTGATCTCGCAGTCGTTCCTTTTCACCCCCGCAGGAACGGCTGACCCGGGAGATTCCCCGGCTGAATGCTTGAATTGTCCAACTTGTTGAGGAGAACGAAATGAGCATGACAAAGGAGAGCGCTGCGCTGATTGGCAGTGACAAGGTTGCCGGCACCGAAGTCTATGACCGCAACGGCAACCATATCGGTTCCATCGAAAAAGTGATGATCGAAAAGCGTGGCGGCAAGGTGTCCTACGCTGTTCTGAGTTTCGGCGGCTTCTTCGGGATCGGCGACGACCATTATCCGCTGCCCTGGGAGAAGCTTAAATATGACGAAGGCCTAGGCGGCTACCAGGCCGATATCACCAAGGAACAGGTGGAGGGCGCGCCCAAGTACCAGCGCGGCAACGATTACGACTGGTCTCCGAGGACGCAGGAAGACCTTTATGCACATTATGGCCAGCCTCCCTACTGGCGTTGACCGTCTGGCCTGCTGGCATCGACTGGCTAGCGTCATGACCACAAATACGGCCGCCGCAGTCGCCGGCGGCCGGTTTCGTTGTGGTCAATTTGGTGATGCTCGTCTGCAGAGCAGTGTCATGCCGCGGCGGTGGCATCGTCGCGCTTGGCGATCTTGTGGTTTTCTTCATTGCTGACAACCTTCCAGTAGCTGGAAATATTTAGGTTGGCGCGGTCGAGCCCGCGCTCGCCGCGGAAATAGTTGCGAATTTTGCGCATGCTTGAAAACTCGCATGCCGCCCAGACTGGTGGATTTCCAACTTGCCAGTGCAGGCTCCTGACCCTTTCGACCAATGGATCGCTGTTGTGTCCGGGCTGTGAATTGACCACCCAATCGATCTTGAGCTGCGGCGGCTTTTGCAGATCCTGAATGTCGGCTTCGTCCATGACCTCGATGACGGCTGTCCCGCGCGCCGTTTGCGGCATCAGTTCATGATTGCCCGAGAGCGCAGGCAGCGCGGTCATGTCTGCGACCAGCAGGTATCAATCGAGGCCGACATTGGGCCGGTCGATGATCTCGCGTAGCGCAAAGCTCGAGTTGATCTTGACCACATGAGGCAGGGCCGACAGCCAGTCCCGGTGAATGCGTTCATAGTCCTCCAGATCGCGCGCGGCAACGCGCAGGATATAGTCGTACTCGCCACTCATCAGATAGCAGACCAGGACATTGGGGCAGAGTTTGACCGCAGTCTCGAATTCGGAGAGGGTTTTGGCGAACTGGCCCGACAGAGAAATGTGAACAATGGCGATCATCCGGTAATCCAGCGCCTTGTGCGACAGCCGGGCGTGGTAGCCCTTGATGACATCGGATTTTTCGAGAATATCGAGCCGTCGTGAACAGGCGGACGCGGACAGGCCGACGCGTTCCGCCAGGGCTGCGTTGGAGATTCGCCCCTCGTTTTGAAGCGTCTTCAAAATGGCGATATCAAGTGTATCTAGCTCAGCCATAGCAAGAATATCCGAATAGCGAGTGAAGTTGCGCAATTTTATTCGAAAGCTGTGATCCGAACAAGGTTAGATTGCAAGGACATTTCATGGCGCCAATGTTTCAATGGGCCGCATTGAAACCGGATTTGACGCTTGCAGCGTCAGCCCAGGCTCGGAGGAGACATCTATGCGCGTAGGCTGCCCCAAGGAAATCAAGAACCATGAGTACCGCGTCGGACTGACACCAGGCGCCGTGCGTGAATATGTGGCACATGGCCACGAGGTCATCGTCGAAACCAAGGCTGGCATGGGCATCGGCGAAGACGATGCAGCCTACCAGGCCGCCGGGGCCACTGTCGTCGGCAGTGCCAAGGAAGTCTTCGAGCGGTCGGACATGGTGGTCAAGGTCAAGGAGCCGCAGCCGTCGGAGTGGGCGCAGTTGCGCGATGGCCAGTTGCTCTACACCTATCTGCACCTGGCTCCGGACCCGGAGCAGACCAAGGGCCTGCTGGCATCGGGCTGCACTGCCGTCGCCTACGAGACTGTGACTGATGACCGCGGCGGCCTGCCGTTGCTGGCGCCGATGTCGGAAGTGGCCGGCCGCCTGGCGATCCAGGCCGGCGCCACCTCGCTGCAGAAGGCCAATGGCGGCCGCGGCATCCTGCTCGGCGGCGTTCCCGGCGTGCTGCCGGCCAAGGTTACCGTGATCGGCGGCGGCGTTGTCGGACTCAACTCGGCCAAAATGGCCGTGGGTCTGGGAGCTGACGTGACCATTCTCGACCGATCGCTGCCACGTCTGCGCCAGCTCGATGATATCTTCAACGGCAGGGTGCACACCCGTTACTCAACCATCGAGGCGCTGGAAGAGGAAGTCTTCTCCGCCGATGTCGTGGTCGGCGCCGTGCTGATCCCGGGTGCTGCCGCGCCGAAGCTGGTCACCCGCGACATGCTCTCGGGCATGAAGAAGAACTCTGTGATTGTAGATGTCGCCATCGACCAGGGCGGCTGCTTCGAAACCAGCCACGCCACAACCCATGCCGAGCCTACCTATGAAGTCGATGGTGTGATCCATTATTGCGTTGCCAACATGCCCGGCGCCGTGCCGATCACCTCGGCCCACGCGCTCAACAACGCGACCCTCCATTACGGGCTGATGCTGGCCGACAAGGGGCTCAAGGCGATTGCCGAAGACCGCCACCTGCGTGCAGGCCTCAATGTCCACAAGGGCCGCATTACCAACCGCCCGGTCGCCGACGCGCTGGGTTATGAGCTGGCCGATCTGGATCAGGTGCTCAAGGTCGCCTGATCAGCGCTCGACGAAACTGCGTGTCGTGGGCTCCTCCACGTCTCCGGCCCGTCCGCATTTCATCCTGCGGGCGGGCTTTCTGTTGGCCGCAAGAGCTCAGTTTTCCCCGGAGCGGACAACTCTGCAATGGTAGCAATTGTTGCGCGACGAGCGGATATGCACGGCCTGGACATCGGGTCGGGCGAGCAGTTCGCCGATGCGAGCGGGGATCGCGTCACGGGCAGTGACGCCGCCGGTCCCGTAGACGATGCGTTCGTCGCCGTCATAGCCGCGCAGGATGTAATCCGGGCTTGCGAGAAACTCCGGCAAGGCGCCGTTGCCGGCTTGGGCTGGGCTGCAAATCTCTGCATGGAGGAACACCGGGCCGGTTTCGGTATAGGCGTGCAACCGGCGGAACGGGCGCCAGGCGGCGACCAGATAGGGCTCGTCCTTGCCGATCATGCACATGCAGCGGCGGCAGGGCAGGCCGGCTCCATCGGAAATCCGGTGTTCGGGCGGATTGCCATAGCAGTCGCCGCCGCCGGTTCGCAGCCGCTCAGCCGTGGCTTCATCCATCGGTTCGAATATGAAAGTCATCGGTTCCTCGCATGGTAGCTGGTATCACACGAGGTCTTGCCGCGGCCATGTACCGGGCGCCACCCGATTTCAGCCGCTGCTTTGATTTTCCGATTTCACCATGGCGAGGATTTCCTCATCCGCCAGCGGTCGGATTATCGCTCCGTTCTGGCTCATCGGCTCGAATCCCATCTTCTGGTAAAGCGGCAAGGCTGCGGGGTGGTCCAGCGTATTGGTCGAAACAATGACGCGGCCCGGCGTGCTCGACCAGGCTGTGCTCAGCGCCTGGCCCAGCATCCATTCGCCCAGCCCGCGTCTGCGCACATGTTTCATCAGGCCGAAATAGACGAGTTCTACTGTTCCGTCTTCACGATCGCTGAGTTCGAAAAAGCCGGCCGGTGCGCCCTCGACGCTGAGAACGTAAATGCGTGTGCTCTTGGCGTGGACGATCTCGGAGAGTTTTTCGTCGGTCAGACGCAACCGCGCGACCCAGTGCCATTCGCGGCCGACCTGCCATTGCAGGTAGCGATAGAAGTGCAGCGGTATGCCGGTCGCTTTCATCAGCGTCGCGTGCAGATTGACCGGCAGCGGTGTGGTGGCGCGCGGCCGCCGCTTCATTTCCAGATGTGTGACCGTGGCCTTGAGTGACTTCGGTTTTGCAGCCTTTGTCATCTCATGGCTCTCCGGTGGCGACGGGCGTGTCCTCGCGGCCGCCCCATTCCGACCATGACCCATCGTAAAGCGTGTTGTCGCAGTGCCCGACCGACTGCAGCGCAAGCGTGATCACCGCTGCGGTCACGCCCGAACCACAGGTTGTCACCACCGGTTTGTCGAGGTCGAGACCGGAGGATTCGAGTGCCTCACGCAATTCCGGGATCGGTTTGAGCTTGCCGCCGTCCGACAGGATGGGGAAAGGGACATTGCGTGCACCGGGCATGTGGCCCGAACGCATGCCGGCGCGGGGTTCGGCCTCGGCGCCTGTAAAGCGGCCCGGGCCACGCGCGTCGGCAATCTGCGAAGAGCCGGTGTCGACGATCGAGCGCATCTGCGCAAAGCTGGTGACTGCGCTCGGGTTGCTTGCGGCGGTGAACTGAGCCTGATGCGGCTCTGCCGGTTCGGTTGTCTCCACCGGCAGGCCCTGCTGTTTCCAGCTGTCAAAGCCGCCATCGAGGACAAAGGTGTTGCCGGCACCGAACAGGCGCAGCAGCCACCAGACCCGGGGCGCGGTAAACATGCCTGGGCCGTCATAGACGACGATGGTGTCGGTTTCAGACAGACCGAGCGCGCCGGCAGCCCGGGCGAAATCAGACGGATTGGGAATTGTGTGCGGCAAATTCGAAGTCTTGTCGACGATGCTGTCCTGATCGAAGAAGACGGCACCCGGAATCCGCGCGGCGGCAAACTCGGCCGCAGCGTCTCGGTTTTGTGCCGGGAGATACCATGATGCGTCGACGATCTTGAGACCCGGCTCACCGATCCGGCTCTTGAGCCAGTCAAACGAGACGACGAATGGGCTTTGCTCTGGCGCAGCGGTCATGAAATTATCCTCAAATGAAGGGCACGGGTCGTAGTGTCGTGGCGCGAGTGTTCCGGGCGCATGTTATGCGATTGCCGTCAGCTGCGGCAATGCGGTGGCCGGGTCATACAAAACTATATCGGGCAAATAAAAACGGGCCGATGACCGGCCCGTTGGGTTTCAGTGTGCGGCGCGTCAGTACATCGATGTCGGATAGTAGGTCCTGGCGTCGTCGAACACAATCGGAGCGTGTTGCGGCCCGGATTCCCCGGCACTGTTATTGCTGCCAGCGTCGTTGTCGGTTTTCAGCTGCAGCAAGGCAGATGTGCTTTCGCTGGATGTTTCGTTCTGCCGTGGAGCTTCACCAGCCGAAGCCGTTCCACCCTCGGGTGGTGTGCCTTTCGGGCGGCGGCCGCTGGTTTCCATCGTTGCATCGCTTGTCAGAAAGGTGCTGACCCGTGCAGACAGCTGTGGTGCAGCGTCAGTGGGGACGACCGTGTCGGTCTTCGGCGAAGGTGTTTTGGTGCTGCCGCCAGCAGGCTGCGCAGGCATCAGGCTCGGAACCATTGCAGAGATCGGATAGGATCTTGCTTGAATGGAATTCATGGTGTCGCTTTTCGATGTTCGGTGAGAAGCCCGAAAGACTTCGATCACGGCGTTGCTCTGTGCCCGCGGCTCTAGCATGCCCGCGAGTTATCACGTGTTTTACGCTGATCGATTTAACGAGGTCTCAAATGCACCGTTAAAACTGTAGGCATTGCCACCGATTGGAGCGCTGCACCGGGCAGGGAAGCGCGACGACGGTGTGCGGTGATGTCTGGAGAGACCGAGATCAGGCCGGAAGCGGGCCGAAGCGAATGCGGAAGCGGCGGTTTTCCTTGCCCTTCTTCTCGATCTTGCCGATGTGGATCTCGCCGACTTCGGCGGTCTCGCCGACATGGGTGCCGCCACAGGGCTGGCTGTCGACGGACGAGTCTTCACCGATGCAGACCAGTCGGATCTGACCCTGGCCACGCGGCGGCCGCACGTTCTTGGACTTTACCAGTTCGGGGTTGGCGTTGAGATCCTCCTCCGAGATCCATTTCCTGTGCACCGGATGGTTGGCATTGACCAGTTCCATCAGCTTCGCGGTGATCTCGGCCTTGTCGATAGTGTCGGTCATGTCGAAATCGATGCGGCTGTCGGTCTCGCTGACCGCGGCACCGGTGATCGGGTAAGGACAGACGACGGAAAGCAGATGGCAGGCAGTGTGCATGCGCATCAGCCGGTAGCGCCGGTCCCAGTCGATGTGCTGAACCAGTTTCTCACCGACGGCAGGGACAGCCTGGCCGGGTGCAGGGACAAGGATGATCTCGGCCTTGGTCTCGCCAGTGACGGTGCCGGCGATCTGGATCCTGTCACCATTCTCGCGCTCGAGGAAGCCGGTGTCACCGGGCTGGCCGCCGGAGGTTGCATAGAAGCAGGTCTGGTCAAGCAGAATGCCGCCATCCTCCCGCACTCCGGTGACATGGGCCTCAGCGGTGGAGAGATAAGCGTCTTCGAGGAAGAGAGCAGTCATGGAACTCATTCATTGGTAAAGGGGACAGAAAGGTCGCTGGTGCGATTCAGCCATTCGGGTACCGGCAGATCCTTCGACCGCAAGAATTCGGGGTTGAACAGCTTGGACTGGTAGCGGTTGCCGTAATCGCACAGGATGGTCACGATGGTGTGGCCGGGCCCCATCTCCCGGGCCATGCGGATGGCGCCGGCGACATTGATGCCGGAGGAACCGCCAAGGCAAAGGCCTTCGTTTTCGAGAAGCTCAAACACCAGCGGGATGGCTTCCGAATCGGGGATGTTGAACGACATGTCGGGCGTGAAGCCTTCGAGGTTGGCGGTGATACGGCCCTGGCCGATGCCTTCGGTGATCGATCCACCTGACGATTTCATCTCGCCATTGGTGTAGAAATTGTGAAGTGCTGCACCATCGGGATCGGCGAGACCGATCTTGACCGACTTGGTCCGGCCGCGCAGGCCTTCTGCGACGCCGGCAAGCGTTCCGCCCGAACCCACGGCGCAGATGAAGCCATCGACCTTGCCGTCAGTGTCGTGCCAGATTTCCGGCGCCGTGGTCTTCACATGGGCCTGGCGGTTGGCGACATTGTCGAACTGGTTGGCCCAGATGGCGCCTCGTGGATCGGTCTTGGCAATCTGCTCGGCAAGACGCCCGGACAGCCGGACATAATTGTTGGGATTGCGGTACGGGGCGGCCGGAACCTCGACCAGTTCGGCGCCGAGCAGGCGCAGGGCGTCCTTCTTTTCCTGGCTCTGGGTTTCCGGGATCACGATGACGGTCTTGTAGCCAAGCGCGCGCGCCACCATGGCGAGGCCGATGCCGGTGTTGCCTGCCGTTCCTTCGACGATTGTTCCGCCCGGACGCAGCAAACCCTTGGCTTCAGCGTCGCGGATGATCTCGAGCGCAGCCCGATCCTTGACCGACTGGCCGGGATTGAGAAACTCCGCCTTGCCCAGAATGGTGCAGCCCGTGGCTTCCGACGCGGCATTGAGGCGAATGAGTGGCGTGTTGCCGATGGCGTCGAGAACAGAGCTGATGGCTGGCATGGTTTTTCCTGTTAATGTCTGCGGGTGCACGGGCTGGCTGAGACTAGGCAGCCAGTTGTGGCTTCTCAAGGGGGCGGTGGCAAGAAATCGCCTCTTTCGCGGGCGGAATATTAGGGAAAATTTGCCTTCTAAGGGCAAAAATGGGAAATGGCATGTTCCGGTGATCCGTATTGCGCCGCCGGGCGTAAGGAGACACAATTGGAACATGTCTACGCGATGGTTTCACCTTCATGGGTGAGGCGGTCGTTGAAATTGTGGAAAGCTTGATACGCATGGTGCGTGAACACATCGATACAATCGACTCGCTTCTTGCCCGGTATGTCGCCGGGACTCTTCCGACCCCGGCGCGGGTCCTCGTAGAAGCACATCTGGAATTGAAGGCGGACAACCGGCGCAAGATTGCGAATCTGGAAGCCATGGCCGGACTTGAGCTGATGGACGTCGAGCCAGCTGCGCTCGACAATCGCGATGCGATGCTGGCTGCAGTGCTTGGCTCCCCTGCACCGGCGCCCGTTACCGGGATGCGCGGCGGCGAAGAGCGGATCTTCCCCAAGGCGCTTTATGATTTCGTCGGCTTTGATGCGGATGATGTGCCGTGGCGTACCAAGATGCCAGGGTTCAAGGAATATGAGCTTGGCGACATCGAAGGCTGCCATGTCAACCTGTTCTGGATCAAGCCCGGCCGGACGGTACCTGCCCATACCCACGAAGGCTGCGAGTTGTCGCTGGTATTGGACGGCGCGTTCAGCGATGGGCGCGGGCATTACGGCCGCGGCGATATCTCGGTGGCCGATGATTCGGTCGACCACCGCCCGAGCGCCGACAGCGGCCGTCCGTGCATCGGCTTCGCGGTGATGGATGCGCCCTTGAAACTGACCGGGTCGTTCCGGCAGCTGATCGGCGACCTCATCGGCTGAGCCGCTGACACTTCTGAATTTGAACCAATAGGCCGTCTGGAACGTATCATGTTCCAGACGGCCTTTTTGATTGGAGATACGCATGACCAGTTTTACCGCCAAACCCGCAGACGGAGCAGCCTGGGTAACCGGCGCCTCAAGCGGCATCGGAAAGGCGTTGGCGCTGGATCTGGCGCGCGAGGGATACACGGTCTTTGTCACGGCGCGCAGCGAAGATGCGTTGTCCGAGCTCGCGGACCGGTCTGCCGATCTCAAGGGCCGGATTGTTGCGGCACCCGGCGATGTGACCAACACTAAGACGATGGCCGAGATCGCGGGGCGCGTTGATGCCGAAGGCAATGGCCTGGCACTGGCGGTGTTCAATGCCGGGGTGTATCTGCCGGTTCACGGCGAAACGCTCAAGGTTGCAGATTTCGACAAGACTTTCGCAGTCAATCTGTCCGGCGTGGTCAATGGGTTGGTGCCGGCGATCGAGCGAATGAAATCCCGCGGCCGCGGCCAGATCGCCATCGTTTCCTCGGTCACCGGCTATGGCGGTTTGCCGACAAGTGCGGCCTATGGCGCCACCAAGGCGGCGCTGATCAATATGGCCGAAAGCCTGAAATTCGATCTCGACAAGTTCGGCGTGCGCATCCAGGTGATCAATCCGGGCTTTGTCGATACGCCGGCCACGGAAGACAATGCGTTCGAGATGCCGGCGCTGCAGCAGCCCGAGCAGGCGGCCGATCGCATCGCCAAGGGGCTCAAGTCAGGTGCATTCGAGATCACGTTTCCGCGCCGCTTCACCTATGTCCTCAAGGCGCTGCAGTTTCTGCCCTATCCCGCCTACTTCTGGCTGATGAATGCGGCTACCGGTTGGAAGAAACGGCCACTGGAGACCGGCTGACCTGTCGGCTCACGCTGTTTCAATCCGGCTGCGCAGCGACTTCTGCGCGGCTTCGTCAAGCGGGAAATTCCACATGATGGCAATGCTGATCAGCTTTGCGGCAATCGGCACCCAGGCATAGGCAATGGCCAGGGCCGTCAATCCCTGCGTCGAGCCTGATTCAGTGCCGGGATCGAAGCCGAACATGGCGAGGGCCGGGAACACGATCCCGACGCCGCCGGCAAGCGAGAGCTTGGTTGCGAGGCTCCAGACGGCGAAATAGGTGCCCGAACGCTGCTCGCCGGAGGAGGCAGTATCAACATCGATGACGTCCGCCTGGATTGCCGGCGGCAGCGAGAGATCGAAGCCGAGAAGCAGGCCGGTCAGGGCGCAGATTGCTGCAAAAGCCACAAACGCTCCCTCGGGCAAGAGCGGTGCCGGCGCAAAGGCGACGCAAGCAGCCAGCATGGCATAGCACCAGGCGCGGTGCTTGCCGACGCGCCGGGCCGCCCATGCGGCAAGCGGCACACCGGCGATGGCACAGAGGAAATAGAGAAACAGAAGCGGTCCCCGCGCCTCGGGCAAACCGAGCCGTGCCGAGACGAAATAGAGAAACAGGGTGGCCGGTATGCCGTTGGCCAGCCCGTTGAGAAAAAACGCCACGATGAGGCGGACGAAGGGCCGGTTGCCGACCAGATGCTTCAAACCGGCCTTCAGGTCGACACGCATGCGCGAATGCTCGACCGGCTCAGGCGTCGCGAGAGTGGCTGTTGCACCGAACAGCGGAAGTGCAATGAGGATGGCCAGCCCCAACACCGCCAGACCATGCAGGCCGCTTGCCTGCTCGAAGCCGATGGCAAAGGGCAGGGCGATGGCAACCAGGGTTCCCACCAGGGTCAGGCCCTCGCGCCAGGCGGTGATGCGGGAGCGGCCGTGGTAATCGGTGGCCAACTCGGCGCCCCAGGCTGAAAACGGAATCAGCGCGGCGGTGTAGCCGAGCGACAGCAACAGGCCCCAGCCCGCCAGCCACGGCACGCCGGCGTTGACTGGCGGCCAGAACAGCATGAAGGCTGAGATTGCCGTCGACGGCAGACTGATGGCAAACAGCGTGCGGCGGCGGCCGAAGCGGGGACGGAACCGGTCGGCGGCCCAACCGATCAGCGGATCGTTGACCGCGTCGAAGATCCGCACCAACAAAAGGGCGAAACCGACCGAGGCGAGCGAGAGCCCCAGGGTCTCGGTGTAGAAGGTCGGCACCAGCACATAAAGCGGCAGTGTGAGCGCAGCCAGGGGAATGGCCGGCAAAGCATAGGCAGCAATGCGCAAAAGGGCGAGGGGCGAGGCTTTCGGGCGCTCGCGCTCTTCAGACGCAAGATCGGGGGTGAGGTCAGAAGCTGTCGCCAAAACGTAAACCCGGTGGTTGGCCAAAACCCCGGCACCGGCATGGTTACGGGTTCAGCTGCAGTCCTGACTACGCGTAGAGGCTGCATTTGGTTCACCCCGCCGGAGCCAGCTTCAGCGGGATGAGCTCACAAAACCGGCTGATCAGCCGTAGACCACTTGGCGGACATTGATGTGTCCGGAGCGGAACCCGGCTTCGCAGTAATGCATGTAGAATTCCCACAGCCGCTTGAAGCGCTGGTCGAAGCCCATTGGCTGGATCTCCTCCCAGGCGTCCCAGAAGCGCTGCCGCCATTCGGCCAGCGTGCGGGCGTAATCGGGGCCAAAGGCTCGGTGTCCGAGCATGTCGAGGCCTGCCGTTTCGCCCAGCGTCTTGAGATGGTTTTCGGTCGGCAGCATGCCGCCGGGGAACACGTAGCGCTGGATGAAATCCGGATTGGCACGGTAGGCCTCGTAGGCGTCCGGCTTGATGGTGATGATCTGCAGCCCGGCCCTGCCACCGGGTTTGAGGCACTGGCGAACCTTGGAGAAATAGATCGGCCAGTATTTCTCGCCCACAGCCTCGAACATCTCGATCGAGACAATTCCGTCATACTGGCCGGTTTCGTCACGGTAATCCTGGAAACGCAGTTCCACGTTGTCCGACAGACCTGCCTTTTCAATGCGCTGGCGGGCAAAGGCCAGCTGTTCGCGGGAAATGGTCAGCCCTGTGACGTGGCAGCCGATCTCGCGTGCGGCGAACTCGGCAAAGCCGCCCCAGCCGCAACCGATCTCCAGAACGCGGTCGCCCGCCTTCAGGCCGGCGGCCTGCGCCAAAGCGCGGTACTTGGCGGTCTGCGCGCTGGTTAGGTCATTGGCGCCGTCGGCATAGAGCGCCGCCGAATAGGTCATCGTCTCATCAAGCCATTTCGAGTAGAACGTGTTGCCAAGATCGTAATGGGCCGAGATGTTCTTTTTGGCCTGGCTGCGTGAATTGGACCGCAGCCAGTGGCGCACCAATTCGACAAGCCGGGCGATGCCGCGTGCGCCGCCGGCCAGCGTGTCGCCGACCTCGACATTGACCAGGAACAACTCGAGAAAGGCCGTCACATCCGGGCTCTCCCAATCGCCATCGATGTAGGATTCGGCCACGCCGATGGTTCCGCCGGTCAGCGCACGATGTGCCAGGTTCCAGTTGTGCAGGATCAGGCAGGCATCGGGCCCCTCGGCACGTCCTTCGATCATCACGGTGCGGCCGTCGGGCATGCGAATCGACAGCCGGCCATGCCCCATGTGCAGAAGCCCGCGCAATGCCATCTTGGCCTTGGCCGGGAGCCCGCGCAGATAGGTCGAGAGGTTGTCCGTCGACAATTTTTCTATGGATTGATGTTCGTTCCAGGTGGCTTCAGACTTCATGAACGCAGCCTCCTCCGACTCGCCAACAACTCATCCGTCACGGTCTCGCCACCTGACGTTCGAACTCTCCCTGATCGCGAAAACTCGCACTGGGAGGCGGCGCCGGGCGCGGCACGTATCGCATCCCCTTGAGCCACAATTTCAGCGCCTCGTAGTGGATGCCGCCGACAATCTTCCACGTCAGCAGCGGAATCTGCAAGAGCAAGCTCAACACTGTCGCGGTCGTCAGGGCTCGCCTGTTGCCATTATACGTCGCTGCCAGCAGCGGGCCCGTCGGGTCGGTTTCGAGGATACGCCATTTCAGGTTTTCTCCGGGAAGGTTCATCCGGAAATTGTAGCGGGCCTGCATTTTGACGAAGGGCGAGACGTAGAATATCTTGGAGCGGCTCTGGCGGATGCCGGCCGGCGTGACGTCACCCTCTTCGACCCTGCAGACGTAGGTGTGGTTTTCGCCAAAGGTGTTGCGCACCTCGTAGACGAGCGCCAGCGGCTCGCCAGCGTCGTCATAGGCGTAGTAGACCGAGAGCGGGTTGAAGACGCGGCCGAAGATGCGCGGATAACAGGCAAGTTCGATACGCGCGGCGGGCAGGTCAAGCCCCGCTTGCTCCAGCAAGGTGTCAATATGCGCGCGCAGCGACGGCTGCGATGCACCGCGCAGATGATCGGCTTCGTGAAACGACATCACATTGCGGCCATTGACCGAAAACAGCGGTGACAGCCGGTCGGCCTCGTCGAGGCGGTCGAGATCGATCAGCATGGAGTAGACCCGGTAGCGGAACCTGTGACCGACCGGTTTCATGCGCTGATGCATGACATCACCTACGTAAAGGCAGGCCGGTGGGGGCGTAGCTGCGTGGTCCATTGCCGGGTCATCGTGGGACACTTCCGTGGTCATGCGGCCACTTCCGTGATTTGGGCCGTGCCGGTGCGCCACGGCAGAACCGCGCCTAGGGCTTCGGCGGCGAGGATGCCCGAGGTCAGGCCATCCTCGTGGAAGCCGTAGCCGGTCCATGCACCGGCGAAATAGGTGTTGTTGTGACCCTGGATCCGCCGTAGCTGCGCCTGGACCTCCATCGCATCGGTGCCGAATTGCGGGTGGTCGTAGCTGTATTCGCCAAAGACCAGTTTCGGATCCGGTTCGCGGTCCGGGTTCAGGGTGACAAACAGCGGCTTGGCAGGGTCGATGCCCTGCAGCCGGTTCATCCAGTAGGAGACCGCGACATTGGCGTCGCTGCTCTGGCTGGACGACCGCAGGTAGTTCCACGATGCCCAGACCTTCCTGCGCGTCGGCATCAGTCTTTTGTCGCGATGTAGAACGACGCGGTTGGGACTGTAGGGAATTGCACGAAGGATCGACTGTTCCTCGTCGGTCGGCCGGTCGAGCATGCGTAGCGCCTGATCGGTGTGGCAGGCGATGATGACCCGGTCATAGGTTTCGGTGGTTCCGGTGGTGTCGAGGATGTCAACACCATCGGCGCTGCGGCGGACAGAGACCACACCGGCATCGAGCCTCACCCGGTCGCCCAACGGCTCGAGCAGCTTCCTGTGGTAGTTGCGGCTGCCACCGGTCACGGTGCGCCAGGTCGGCCGCTCGTGATGGATGAGGCGATGATTTTCGAAGAAATTGACAAAGTAGGTCGCCGGGAACTCCATCATCTTCTTGGCCGGCGTCGACCAGATGGCAGCGGCCATCGGCACCAGGTAGTTGTTCATGAAGCCCGGTGAGAATCCGCGCCAGTTGAGATAGTCGCCGATCGATCGGGCAGCCAGGTGGCCCCGGGCGCGGTCCTGCAGGCAGAGCTTGTTGAAGCGCAGGATCTCGCGCAGCATCAGCAGGAAGGACGGACGCAGCAGATTGCGTTTCTGGGCAAACAGTGTCCAGAGATTGTCGCCGCTCCATTCCATCTTGCCGTGGTCAAGCGACAGGGCAAAGCTCATGTCGCTGTCATGGGTCTGCACGCCGAGATGGGCGAACAACGCCGTCAGATTCGGATAGTTCAGCTCGTTGTAGACGATGAATCCGGTGTCGACGGACAGAGGCGTGCCGTCATAGTCGATGTCGACCGTGGCGGTGTGGCCGCCGGCCCGTTTCTCCGCCTCGTAGAGCGTGACGTCGTGCAGATCACGCAAGGCCCAGGCGGCCGAGGCACCGGAAATGCCGGAACCGATGACAGCCACTTTCAGACGGTGTGGCCCGGGCTTGACTGGAAAGGCCTTCAGATGGACGTTCATGCGGCTTCCTTGATCTCTTGATAGGCAGCCAGAGCGCGGTCGCGCGCCAGCTGATGGTCGACAATCGGGTGAGGGTAGGTGTCGCCCAGGCGCACACCTGCAGCGTCAAGCACCTTGCCGGGAGCGTCCCACGGCTTGTGTATGTACTTGTTCGGGATCCCGGCCAGCTCGGGCACGAAGCGGCGAACATAGTCGCCGTCGGAATCGAATTTCAGGCCCTGAAGCACCGGGTTGAAGATCCTGAAGTAGGGCGCGGCGTCGGCGCCTGAGCCGGCAACCCACTGCCAGCTTGCGGCATTGGACGCCGGGTCTGCGTCAACGAGCGTGTCCCAGAACCAGTCCTCGCCAGTGCGCCAGTCGATCAGCAGATGCTTGGTGAGAAAGGAAGCCACAATCATGCGGACACGATTATGCAGCCAGCCAGTCTGCCAGAGCTGGCGCATGCCCGCATCGACAATCGGGTAGCCGGTCAGGCCTTTTTGCCAAGCTGTCAGAGCTTTTGAATTATCGCGCCATGGGAACGCATCAAACTTCGGATTGTGATTCTTTTCAGCGAGCGAGGGCTCGTTGCACAGAAGATGCCAGGCGAATTCACGCCAGCCGACTTCCTTGCGGAACTTGCTGCGGTCATCAGGGGCCGCATCATTTTCCGTGGTCTTGAGTGCCTCGAGGATCTGCGCCGGGGTGATCTCGCCGCTGGCAAGATGCGGGGACAGGCCGGAGGTGGCATCAACGCCCGGAATGTCGCGGCGGTCGGCATAGCCCTGCATACGTTCTTCGAGAAAGTCGGCAAGGCGCTCGTGGGCGCCGGTTTCACCGGGTGTCCATGTATCGTTCAGCCCCCCAGACCAGTCAGGCGTTGTGGGGAGCAGGTCCCAATCGTCGAGCGATTCCGTCGTGAGGTCTGAAGCGCAATCCAGAAAAATCAACTGCTCGGGCGCATCAAGCGGCGGGCGGTTTTCAATGTCGGGTTCGAGCGCCCGCCAGAATGGGCTGTAGACCTTGTAGTAACTGCCGGATCCGGCGCGCAGTTTCTTTGGCTCGTGCAACAGCTGTCCGGCGAAACTTTCCACAATAAGGCCTTGGGCCTGAAGAGCGGTCTTGAGATTCGAATCAGCCTCGAGGTGCTGAGGATCGTAGCGCCTGTTCCAGTAGACTGCGGATGCGCCGGTGGACTTGACCAGCTCGGGGATCAGATCGGTGGGGTCACCGCTAAGCAGGATCAGTGGCGCACCAAGCCGTCCCAGATCATTCGAAAGGCTGGCCAAGGACTTGTGCAGCCACCAGTTCCGGGCACCGCCGAGAGCACGTGCCTTGCCCCCGGTTTGCCGGATATAGACCGGCACAACCGCGCTGTGCTGACAGGCGGCGACCAGAGCCTCATTGTCCGCGGTCCGCAAATCGTTGCGGAACCAGACAATGGCCGGAGCCTGAAAAAGGGAGGTGTGGTGTTCCATGCGATGTATTTTTTCCGTATTGGCGAAAGTCGCCGAGGCTTTTGAATGTCTCTTACGGAACTACGTAAGGGACGGATCAAAAGTTTCACGAAAAAATGCTGTTGCTGCACGGAGTTGCGGAAAACTCGCCAGGCAACAAAAAAGACCGCGATCCCTGTCGGGATGCGGTCTTTTGAAATTTGGCTCCCCGGGCCGGATTCGAACCAGCGACCGATCGATTAACAGTCGATTGCTCTACCACTGAGCTACCGGGGATCACCGCGTTAAGCAGCGTGGGGGGCCTATAACAAATGCCTCTCTCATTTGCCAAGCTGTTTTTGAAGAAAATGTGTCGATCTTGCCAAGAAGCTTCGTAAACCCCATCTCTCGGGAACCTACGAAGGGGCAAACCGGCCCCCGCAACCGCCAAAGGCAAGCCGCCGACCATGTCCCGAAACCGTTTATTCAGCTTTCACGCCGGCCGTGGCGAGATCCGGATCGGATCGCGCTTGTTCCGGCTGCCGCAGAGCCCATCTCTGCGAATCGCGCTTGGCCTTGGCCTGATTGCGGGTGGGGCGCTGGGTTTTCTGCCGATTCTGGGGTTCTGGATGCTGCCGCTGGGACTTCTGGTCTTGTCCATGGATCTCACATCCGTGCGCCGCTGGCGCCGGTCATTCGTGCTGCGGATGGAACGGCGCAAGGGCGAAAGGCCCGGCCGAAAGGGCAGGATGAAGTGAGACAAATCGGTAGGAAGATGGATTGGAGGCCTCGCCCGGAATCGAACCGGGGTGCAAGGATTTGCAGTCCTCTGCGTAACCACTCCGCCACGAGGCCTCGCGCCGATCAATGACCGGACGGCTGGCAAATAGACGGAGAATCGAAGCGGCGCAAGGGGCATCTTGATCGCCGGGGCAGCTTTCTGGCCAAGTTGCCGGTTGAAAAGCCGGAATTCGACCGCGCGGGACGTGGTGCTGCTTGAATCTCGCGGTGCAGCGCTTTATTGGAAGCGGAAGAACAGATGCATCGGAGAGACCTAATGGGCACCGACTACCAAGCAGCGCGCCAGAAGATGGTGGACAGCCAGCTCCGGACCACGGATGTGAATTCGCATTCGGTGTTGAAGGCGTTCCTGACGGTTGCGCGCGAGGATTTCGTTCCGACACCGCTCAAGCCGCTGGCCTATATCGACACCGATCTCCAGGTCTCCACCGGTGGTGAAGACGGCGTCGGCCGATATGTCATGGAACCTTCTCCATTGGCCAAAATGTTGCAGCTGGCGCAAATCACCCGCGACCATGTGGTGCTCGAGATCGGTTGCGGTTCGGGTTACACCGCGGCGCTGCTTTCCCTGCTTGCGGGCTCGGTGGTCGCCGTGGAGAGCGATTCGGCGTTGGTCGAATCCGCCAGTCAGACTCTGAGCGACGGTGGCTACGACAATGTGGCCGTGGTCACGGGCGAGCTGGAAAAGGGGTACGCAGCGGAAGGCCCCTATGACCTCATATTCCTCAACGGCGCTGTTGAAACTGTGCCGGCGGCTTTGTTCGATCAGTTGCGCGATGGCGGGCGGCTTGTCGCACCCGTTGGCCTTGGTCTGGCTGCGCAGGCGCATCTCTTCGTCAAGGACGGTGGCGCAGTCTCGAGCCGTCCGGCTTTCAACGTTGCCGTCAAGCCTCTTCCAGGTTTCCGCAAGGTCGAAGAGTTCGTCTTCTGAGCCGCGCAAAACCCAGCAATTCCGCCTTGATGCGGCGTGTCGCACTGTTGCCTGATGGCAACTTGAGGGGGATAAGTTCGCAATTGTGATCCACGCGCGATTGCGTCGGAGTGCTCCAACCATCATATGTTGATCAAACATCATGATGGTGTCCTGCTCTTGTTCGCGGTCACCGCGATTGCGCATGCTGGAGTATGTACTCGTGTCCCTTTTCAAGAAATCGCTCGCTTCCATTGCCGTCATTTCACTGATGGCGGCGGCGGTGCAGCCGGCCTCGGCTGAAACGATCTACCAGGCCATGGCCAAGGCCTATGAGAACAACCCGGATTTGAACGCGGCACGGGCGGGTTTGCGGGCTACAGACGAAGGGGTGGCGCTAGCCAAATCCGGCTACAGGCCCAAGATTGGAGCAGAAGCTACAGCTTCGGTCGTCAACACCGAGGGACGGGTAAACAAGTCTGCCAGCGTCGGGGTTTCGATCACACAGACGCTGTTTGACGGGTTTCAGACGCGAAACAACGTGCGGGCCGCCGAAGCGCAGGTCTTTGCCGGGCGGGAAAACCTTCGCGGCACCGAGATCGACATCCTTCTGGCCACCGTCCAGGCCTATGCCAATGTCAATCGCGACAACCAGATCGTCGTTTATCGCAAGCAGAACATCGCCTTCCTTCAGGAGCAGTTTTCTGCAGCGCGCGCACGTTTCGATGTAGGTGAAAGCACCCGCACCGATGTGAGCCTTGCCGAAGCCGAGCTCGCCGGCGCAAGGGCCAGCCTGACTGCCGCGATTGCACAGGCCAAATCGAGTGCTGCGGTCTATGCGCAGATCGTGGGCACCACTCCGAAGAGCCTCAAGCCTGTACCGTTGCCGCGCAAGCTGCTTCCCGGGTCACTGGCGCTTGCGGTTGCGCAGGGCACCAAGGAGCACCCTGCGGTTCTGGCAGCGTTGTATGGTGTTGATGCGGCGAGCTACAATGTCAAATCACAGGAAGGTTCCTTTCTCCCGGGTGTCACGGTCTCCGGCTCGGTTGCCGAAGCCGATGGCGGGATTACCACCAGCCAGATCCAGGCCAAGGTCACCGTTCCTCTCTACCAGGGCGGCGCTGCTTCGGCCCGCGTTCGCCAGGCCAAGGAACAGCTCGGCCAGCAGCGCATTCTGGTGGATTCCGCGCGCCGTTCAATCGAACAATCGGTGGTCTCTTCGTGGACCCAGATGGAAGCCGCCATTGCGACCATCCAGGCTAACAGGGCCCAGCTTTCCGCCGCTAATCTCGCCCTGAACGGCGTTGTGGAAGAGCGGCGTGTCGGGCAGCGGACCACGCTTGACGTGCTCAATGCCCAGCAATCGGTGCTCAATGCCAAGGAAGCCATTTCGCAGTCGGAGCGTAACGCGATCGTTGCAAGCTTTTCGGTCCTTGCATCCACCGGCAAGCTGACCGTCGATCGTCTCGGCCTGCATGTCGCCAACTACCGGCCGGAAGTGCACTACGAGGCGACCAAGGACCGCTGGTTCGGCCTGCGCACCGTCGACGGCCGCTGAAACCTGGGTACGGCTTCGCAAGGGCGGTGTTCTGCCCTGTCGCGAATTCCTGTGCATGACTGGAGAAGCGTGCAAACGCCTGATTCTCAAATTCAAACCGATACCCTAGACTGGGCAGGTGATTCGCCGGTTGGCATCAGCTTGGCGACGAGAGTAACGGAGCGTAATCATGGGACAGGCCGGCGCGCAGCGCGAACCGTCAATGGAAGAAATTCTGGCTTCCATCCGCAGGATCATTGAAAACAACGAACCTGGGGCTGACGCGCATCCGGTCGCGGGCAGTGCCGAAGCATTTTCCCGGCAGGACGCCGGCGACGAATCCCTTGACGAGGGATATGCCGACCAGGACACGGAAAACCAACGATCCGCAGCCAATGACGCTCCGGTTGCGCAGCCCGTTTCGCTCGCAGATGTTGCGGCGCGCGCACGGGCGATGCCGGATGCGCATACGCATACGCAGCATGATATGTCACCCCAGCCGGTCAGCCATTCCCGGGCTTCCGTCCAGAGCCAGAATGATGCAGCAACACAGTCGGCCGATCCGGAACCTGACTTCATCGACGCGGCTGCGGAAAGGCTGCGTGAGGCGCTGACATCGGAAGAGCCGGTGCAGGCAGCGGCGCCGCGTGTGGTGGCTGAAGCGCCGCAGGACGTGCAATCTGTGGAAGCGCAGCCTGCGAAGGCAGCGCCAGCCGAAGAAAAACCTGCAGTTGCCGCTGATACGCATGCGTCAGGCTCGGGGCAGCCCGTGCAGCCCGAGCAAAATCAGCAGCCTGAACCCGAACAGGCCCCGGAAGCTGATCGCAATGCCGGCGGGCAGCTGGTCTCCCTGCAGACCGGCGAGAAAGTCGCCGCCGCCTTCGGAGAGCTCGATGCGGCCATTGCTGCGGGTCAGCGACGCTCCTTCGACGAGATCGCCGAGGAGATGTTGCGGCCGATGTTGACCCAATGGCTGGATGACAATCTGCCGACGCTGGTCGAACGGCTTGTGCGTGAGGAAATCGAGCGCGTATCTCGCGGAAACCGCCGCTAGTCTGCGCCGGGATAGCGGACCGGGCACTAAAGCTCGGCCTCACCGCATGACTGCCCGGACCTGTGTTTTGTAGATTGATGTCACCGTGACCCTGAGCCGCCCGCGGGGCGGGCGCGGGGCTCATCCCGTTGCTTGACGCCTGCGCGGTCAAAAATGCGCCAGGGTCTGTCCGCCGGTGCCACATGATGTGGGAAGATGCCATGTTTTGCGGCTAGCTGCGGCATGTCCACCGGCTGCGGCCGGTTCGCCGCAGCTTGTGTTGACTCCAGCAACTGCTTCCGGTTTATCACAGTCCCATCACATCAGATGCAAACGGTCCCCCGATCATGCTCGAAAAAACCTATGACGCAGTGGCTGTAGAGCCCAAAATCGTGACACGCTGGGCCGAGGCGAATGCCTTTGCCGCCGGTGCTGGCGCACAGCCGGAACAGGACGCGTTCTGCATCGTGATCCCACCGCCGAACGTCACCGGTTCGCTGCATATGGGCCACGCGCTCAACAACACATTGCAGGATATTCTGGTGCGCTATCACCGGATGCTCGGGCAGAACGTTCTGTGGCAGCCGGGCATGGACCATGCCGGCATTGCCACCCAGATGGTGGTCGAGCGGCAGCTTGCCGAACGCCAGATCCATCGCCGGGAGATCGGTCGCGAGGCATTCGTCGACAAGATCTGGGAGTGGAAAGACGAATCCGGCGGCATGATATTCAACCAGCTCAAGCGGCTTGGTGCTTCCTGCGACTGGTCGCGTGAACGCTTCACCATGGACGAGGGGCTGTCGCGCGCGGTGCTGGAAGTCTTTGTCAGCCTCTACAAGGAGGGGTTGATCTACAAGGACAAGCGTCTGGTTAACTGGGACCCGAAACTGCTGACGGCGATTTCCGATCTCGAGGTCGAGCAGGTCGAAGTGCAGGGCAATTTGTGGCACTTCCGCTATCCGTTGGCCGATGGCGTCACCTATGAGCACCCGGTCTCCTATGACGAGGAAACCGGCAGCCACACCTATGAGACACGGGATTACATCATCGTCGCCACCACACGGCCGGAGACGATGCTCGGGGATACGGGGGTTGCCGTCAATCCCGAGGATGCCCGCTACCGGGACCTGATCGGCAAATCCGTCGTGCTGCCGCTGGTCGGGCGGCGGATCAAGATTGTCGGCGATGATTACGCCGACGAGACCGCCGGATCGGGCGCGGTGAAGATCACGCCCGCGCATGACTTCAACGATTTCGAGGTTGGCAAGCGCCACCACCTCAAGGCCATCAACATCCTGACCGTCGATGGCCGTATCGAGCTCAAGGACAACGAGGATTTCCTCGAAGGCCTGACCGTCAAGGGCAAGCTGATCGAGGTGATCGAAGAGCTTGATGGCATGGACCGCTTTGCAGCACGCAAGGAGGTGGTCGCCAAGATGGACGAACTGGGGCTTCTCGACCACATCGAGCCGCACACCCACATGGTGCCGCATGGCGACCGCGGCGGCGTGCCGATCGAGCCGTTCCTGACCGACCAGTGGTATGTCAATGCCGCCGAGATGGCCAAGCCGGCGATCGAAAGCGTGCGCGAGGGCCGCACCAATTTCGTGCCGAAGAACTGGGAAAAGACCTATTTCGAATGGATGGAAAACATCCAGCCCTGGTGCATCTCACGGCAATTGTGGTGGGGGCACCAGATCCCGGCCTGGTATGGCCCGGACGGGCAGGTATTTGTAGAAAAGGACGAGGAGACGGCGCTCGATGCGGCGATCCAGCATTACATCGCCCATGAAGGTCCGTGGAAAGCCTGGGTCGAGGAAAAGCTGGAGAACTTCAAGCCGGGCGAGATCCTGACCCGCGACGAGGATGTGCTCGACACCTGGTTCTCGTCAGCGCTCTGGCCGTTCTCCACGCTCGGCTGGCCTGACAAGACACCCGAACTTGCCCGCTACTACCAGACCGATGTGCTGGTAACCGGCTTCGACATTATCTTCTTCTGGGTGGCCCGGATGATGATGATGGGGCTGCACTTCATGGATGAGGAGCCGTTCCACACTGTCTATGTCCACGCGCTGGTGCGCGACAAGGACGGCGCCAAGATGTCCAAGTCCAAGGGCAATGTCATCGATCCACTGGAGCTTATCGACGAGTACGGCGCCGATGCGCTGCGGTTCACGCTGGCGATCATGGCGGCCCAGGGCCGCGATGTGAAACTCGATCCGGCGCGGATCGCCGGTTACCGCAATTTCGGTACCAAGCTTTGGAACGCGGCGCGATTTGCCGACATGAACGGTGCGGTGCTGGACCCGGCATTCGACCCGTCGACGGCCAAGCTGACGATCAACCGCTGGATCCTCACCGAGCTCACCCGCACCGCCAACGAGGTAAAGTCCGCGATTGAGGCCTACAAGTTCAACGAGGCGTCGAGTGCGCTTTACCGATTTGTCTGGAACCAGGTCTGCGACTGGTATCTGGAACTGCTCAAGCCGGTGTTCAACGGCGAGGATGAAGCCGCCAAGGTGGAGGCCCGCGCCTGTGCTGCTCACGTGCTCAGCGAAGCGGTCAAGCTGCTGCATCCGTTCATGCCGTTCATGACGGAAGAACTGTGGGAACACCTGGCGGGAGCCGGGGCGGGGCTTGCCTGCCATGCAGCGTGGCCACAGCCGGTGCTTGATGACGAGGCAGCCGCGGCCGAAATCAACTGGCTGATCGACCTGGTTTCGGGGCTGCGTTCCGTACGGGCGGAAATGAATGTACCGCCTTCGGCAAAGGCGGCGCTGGTGATGGTGGGCACGAACGCCACAACCGAGGAAAGACTGGTCCGCCACGATTCTGCAATCAAGCGGCTGGCAAGGGTCACCGAAATCGTGCGGGAAAGCGCCGTGCCGGCCGGATCGGCGCAGATTGTTGTCGGTGAGGCGACAGCCTGCCTGCCGCTGGGCGACCTTATTGACCTGGCTGCGGAAAAGGCCCGTCTGGAGAAGGCAAGGGCGAAGGTTGCCGATGATCTCGACAAGATCGAACGGAAACTTGCGAACGAGAAATTCGTGGCCAATGCCAAGCCGGAGATTGTCGAAGCCGAACGTGAAAAGCTGGTCGACCTGTCGGGACAGAAGGACAAGCTCACCGCTGCGATCGACAGGCTGGTCCAGGCCGGGTGATTTAATCCCGGTCTGAATATGCTGGCTGGGCGGTCCGGAGACGGGCCGCCCTTTCTGTTTAAAGGCGCAAGGCTCGGCTTCTCGAGCCGTCTGGTCGAAAACAAAGCAATTGTGGCTGAATTGCAACAATTTTGCGGCATAGAGGCAATAACTCCCCATTTTTGGCCGTCTCGTGCTCACTGCAACGTGATTTTGGGATGTTGCCAGCCGCAAAACGGGAAATTCAGCGAGTTCTTGCATCCAACGCCGGCGCGGCTGCGCTGGGGCCAAATTTGTGACGGTTTACAAACACGCCGATACCTTACCTAATATAATCTTCGTAAGCTTTTGCGTCCGGGAGGGATTATATGAAACGCGGGACTTTGAATTCAGTAATGGTTGCCATGGCCGCAACCGTGACGCTTGCATCCGCAGCGCATGCAGGAGGACTTGAGCGGGGTGGCCACAATATCGATCAGTTGTTCGACACATCCCGTTTTACCACGGATGCGACCGCTGCATATGTATCGCCACAGCGTAAGTTGAAAAATGCCGTAGACACAAACGCGACCAACGGTTTGGGTAGCAATGGTATTGGTGGGGGGACAACCACTGCCAATGACACTGAAGCCTACTGGGTTCCACGGATCGGGTTCAAGGCCGCTGTCGGAAACGCGATCGATTGCCTGGGTGACTACTCGCAGCCCTATGGCGCACACTCCGCACCCGGCGCGAACTGGGTGGGTGCCAACAGCAACATCGAAACCAAGATCACCAGCGACAGCTTCGCCGCGACATGTTCCTACAAGGTTGACGCCGGGAAAGGACAGTTTCGCGTCATCGGTGGAGTTTCTCATCTCGAAGTCAGCGGTTTCAAGACCCGGCTTGTTGCTCCGATCCCTGGTGCGGGTGTTGGCCGTCTCGATCTGAGCGGGTCTGGAATTGGCTGGCGTGCGGGTGTCGCATACGAAGTTCCGGACATCGCTCTGCGTGCAAGCCTGATGTATTATTCCGAAGTCCAGCTCGACAATATCACCGGTACGTTGGATCTGACGCAGCTGACTGCCGGTTTGGGCGGAAATCCGCTTGCGGGGCGCGCGACACCAGTGTTCGGTGCAACGGCAATGCCTGATTCATTGGAATTGAAGCTGCAGTCGGGTGTTGCGCCCGGCTGGCTGGTCTTCGGATCGGTCAAGTGGGTCGACTGGAGCCAGTTGCAGACTATTGCATTCTGCCCGACCAGCACTCGTGCGCTTGGTTGTCGTTTCGGTGCCGCCAATCAGGCTACATCGCTTGATCTGCTTTACCGCGATGGGTGGACGGTCACCGGTGGTGTTGCTCACAAGTTCAACGACATGCTCTCCGGTTCGGCTGCAATCACCTGGGATCGCGGTACCAGCACCGGGATCGGTACGCAAACCGATACTTGGACATTCGGCGCAGGTGCAGCGTACACTCCCAACGAAAATGTTCAGATCCGCTTCGGCGGCGCGCTCGGCGTCCTGACGTCTGGCAGCTCCGGCACCGTGACCAATTCGCAGGGCACGTTCGGTAACGAAGTGAGCTACTCCTTTGGCAACGACCTCGTCGCTGCGATCTCGCTCGGTGCCAAGATCAAATTCTGATCCGGTTGTTTGAGCCGCGTCTCTGAGACCCCGCCCTTGTGGCGGGGTTTTTGTATGCAGGGGGCGGCAGGTCCACGGCGCATGTCAGTCTGTCTGATTTTCTCCAAGTGCCGCCGTGTTGCCGCCTTGGTCTTTGAAAAATTGATGAAAATTTGTCGAATGCAGCTTTGACATCACGCATTGTGACGATTCCGCAACACTTTTTGCCAAAGCATCTGCTATGAGTTTTACGGGCACAGGGGGTGCCTATTTCCCGCCACAAACGGGGCGCAGGGCAGAGCATCAATCCAGTCCCGCAGCTTGGTTGGCAGGCCCGACGCGTCTGAGGATTTCATGAGCGCCACACCATTCGACAAATCCAAGCTTCCGAGCCGTTACACAACGGTAGGTCCGACGCGTGCGCCACACCGGTCGTTCCTGTACGCCATGGGTTTGTCGAGTGAAGAGATTGCCCAGCCTCTGGTCGGCGTCGCCTCTTGCTGGAACGAGGCGGCTCCCTGCAACATCTCGCTGATGCGGCAGGCCCAAGTGGTAAAGAAGGGCGTTGCATCAGCCAAGGGCACGCCGCGCGAGTTCTGCACCATTACCGTGACCGACGGTATTGCCATGGGACACCAGGGTATGAAAGCGTCGCTTGCCAGCCGTGACCTGATCGCGGATTCGGTCGAGCTGACGATGCGCGGTCACTGCTACGACGCGATTGTCGGACTCGCCGGCTGCGACAAGTCCTTGCCAGGCATGATGATGTCGATGGTACGGCTCAATGTGCCCTCAATCTTCATTTATGGCGGGTCGATTCTTCCGGGCTCTTTCCGCGGCCGCCAGATCACCATTCAGGACGTGTTCGAAGCCGTGGGCCAGCATTCGGTCGGCGACATGTCGGATGAGGACCTGGCCGAGATCGAGCAGGCGGCTTGCCCGTCGGCGGGTTCCTGTGGTGCGCAGTTCACCGCCAACACGATGGCCACCGTGGCCGAGGCCATTGGTCTGGCGCTGCCTTATTCCTGCGGCGCGCCCGCAGCTTACGAGATCCGCGACAAGTTCTGCTATGCGGCCGGCGAGAAGGTGATGGAACTGATCGCCAAGCAGATTCGCCCGCGGGACATCGTCACCCGCAAGTCGCTTGAAAACGCCGCGGCGGTGGTCTCGGCAACCGGCGGATCGACCAATGCGGCGCTGCACCTGCCGGCGCTGGCGCATGAATGCGGCATTGAGTTCGATCTGTTCGATGTGGCGAAGATTTTCGAGCGCACGCCCTACATCGCCAACCTGAAGCCAGGCGGCAAATATGTCGCCAAGGACATGTTTGAGGCCGGCGGCATTCCGGTGCTGATGAAGACCATGCTCGAGCATGGTTACCTTCACGGCGACTGCATGACGGTGACCGGCCGGACGCTGGCGGAAAACATGGAGCATGTGCGCTGGAACGACGAGCAGGACGTGGTGATGCCGGCCAACAAGCCGATCACAGCGACCGGCGGTGTTGTCGGGCTCAAGGGCAACCTGGCCGAGGACGGCGCCATCGTGAAGGTGGCGGGAATGGCGAAGCTGAAATTCAGCGGCCCGGCCCGGTGTTTCGATTCCGAAGAGGCTTGCTTCAATGCGGTCACAAATCGGGAGTACAAGGAAGGCGAGGTTCTGGTGATCCGCTACGAGGGACCCAAGGGTGGCCCCGGCATGCGCGAGATGTTGTCGACAACCGCTGCGCTTTACGGCCAGGGAATGGGCGACAAGGTTGCGCTGATCACCGACGGCCGGTTCTCCGGCGCGACACGCGGTTTCTGCATCGGCCATGTCGGGCCTGAAGCGGCGGAAGGCGGGCCGATCGGCCTGCTCGAGGATGGCGACATTATCGATATCGATGCCGTCGCCGGTACATTGAATGTGCAGTTGTCCGATGAGGAACTGGCTGCACGCAGGGAAAAATGGGTGGCGCGGGAAACCGATTATGCATCGGGCGCGCTGTGGAAATACGCCCAGACGGTGGGGCCGGCGCGCTATGGCGCGGTTACCCACCCGGGCGGAGCGAAAGAAAAGCACTGCTATGCAGACATCTAGGCATACCCGGGCGGGTCTTTGTGGTGTTATCCTTGCTGTGGCCATGGGCTTCGGCGCACCGGCATTGGCGCTGGACCCGAATGCGGGCGTGACGCGCGAATCGGGCCCGTTCGACCTGTTCCGGTTCGGCTTTTCGGCCTACAAGAAGGGCCGCAAGGACGAGGCCGTCGAAGCCTACCGCTACGCTGCGGAAAAAGGCCATCCCGGTGCCCGCTGGGCGCTTGCCAACATGTATGCCTATGGCGACGGCGTGGTCGAGAATGACTACGAAGCCTTCAAGATCTATGACGATATCGCCCGTCAGGGCGTGGAGCCCGGGTCACAGGACACCGGCTATTTCGTCAACGCGCTGCTGTCGCTGGCGAACTACTACCAGAAAGGCATTCCCGGAAGCCCGGTTCAGGCCAATCTGGGTGCCGCACGCCAGCTGTATTTTCAGGCAGCTTCGGCCTTTGGAGTGCCCGAAGCGCAATACCGCCTCGGGCGCATGATCCTTGAAGGCGAGGGTGGCGCCAACGATATCCAGCAGGCCAAAAAGTGGCTCAACCGGGCCCGTGTCAGCGGTCATCCCGCCGCAGCCGCGGTGTTGGGCAATGTCGTGTTCGAAGAAGGCCAGACAGTGCGCGGGCTTGCCTTCATGACAACGGCGCTCGAGCGCTCACCGGCGGCCGACAAGGCCTGGATCCAAGCGATGCAGGAACGCGCCTTTTCGCTGGCCGGTGAAGCCGACCGGCGCACGGCGATTGCACTGGCCCAGGACATGCTGGCAAAGGGCCTCAACTGACCGGACGCTGTCGCTGCCACAGTGGCCTGCATCGCGATGTGGGCAATCCCAGATGATGAATGCGCTGATATTGTCAGCCCGGTTTCAGGGCTGAAACCGTTGTTGTCCGGGGCAAGATCTGCGACATCGGGCAGCCATCGGTAATCTTTTTCCAGCTTGTATTGTTCAGATTGCGCTCGCAACGCGCGAGATAACGCTGGGATGAGCCGATCTGCAAGCAGACCACGCTACCTTCCTTGACCCGTTTTCCGTTGCCGACACACTCACAGTCTTGACCGGCAAACGCCGAAGGCGCGGCCAAGCAGGCAACGGCCATCAAACCGGTGCTCAAGACAATCCGACGTGCAAGAGCCTGTTTCATGGCCCAATGATGCGCCTGTTGCGGTGGTTTGGCAAGACTTGCGGGGTGCCCGGAAGCGCGGGCAGCTGCGGCTCAGACTGCCAGTGAAATTGCCACCGGAACGTGATCGGACGGTTTTTCCCATCCACGCACATGCTTCTCCACGGTGGCAGACCGCAGCAGGTTGGCCGCTTCCGGCGAGAGCATCAGATGGTCGATGCGGATGCCGTTGTTTTTCGGCCAGGCGCCGGCCTGATAATCCCAGAAAGTATAGGTTTCAGGCTGGTCATTGACTGAACGCAAGGCATCGGTGAAGCCGAGGTTTTCGAGCCTTCGGAAAGTGCTGCGGGATTCGGGGCGGAACAGCGCGTCACCCTCCCAGACCTTCGGGTCGTGGCAATCGACCGGCTCGGGTATGACATTGTAATCGCCCGCCAGAATCAGCGGTTCCTCTAAAGATAGGCGATCGGCGGCAAAGGCTTGCAGCCGTTCCATCCAGGACAGCTTGTAGGGAAATTTCGGGGTTTCCACAGGGTTGCCGTTGGGCAGATACAGCGACACGACTCTCAGCACGCCACGCTCTGTCGAAAACACGCCTTCTATAAAACGGGCCTGCTCGTCGCTGTCGTCCCCGGGAAGCCCGCGATTGACTTCATCGGGGCTCTGCTTGGAAAGGATCGCGACACCGTTGAAGCCCTTCTGGCCATGTGTTTCAACATGGTAGCCCAACGCTTCGATCTCGAGGCGCGGAAAACCTTCGTCGACCGACTTGATCTCCTGCAGGCAGGCGATATCCGGGTCGCTTTCCTTGAGCCAAGCCTGCAGATTGTCGATCCGCGCCTTGACGCCGTTGATGTTCCAGGTGGCGATTTTCAAGGCGCATATCCTTCGGCAATCAATCCGCCCAGGGGCGGACAGAGGGGCAGGTCAGACGGAAAAGCTGGTGCCGCAGCCGCAGGATGCGACCGCGTTGGGGTTCTTGATCTGAAAGGCCTGGCCCATGAGGTTGTCGACAAAATCGATCTCGGATCCGGCCATGTAGACGAGCGAGACCTGGTCGATCAGCACTCGCGCATCATCTTTTTCCAACACGATATCATCCGCATCGGGCGCATCTGCGAGATCGAATTTGTAGGAAAAGCCGGAACAGCCGCCGCCTTCGACGGACACCCGAAGTGCGGACTTGCCGGTTTCGGCGGAGACGATTTCCCTGATCCTGCGAGCGGCGGAATCGGAAAGTGTTACAGATGCGGGTTCAGTCATTGTACCTCCTTGCCGGGGTCAAGGTCCGGAAGAGACATGTTTCAAATCACTCGCTCTATAGGTATGAAGGCGCTTGCCCGGCGTCAATGCTTGGACGGAGTGAGTCGGGCAATGTTTGACGCCTGTTGACGGGATAGGCATGGAAATCGACACAAAGCAATTGGGGTTTGGAACCTGCGCGCGGGCGCCATGGGCGGTCGATCCCTGGGCGAGCCGCGGGCGGCTGGTGGCGGAACCGGTCAGTCCGACCCGGTCCGAGTTCCAACGTGACCGCGACAGGATCGTCCATACCACTGCCTTCCGGCGTCTCAAGCACAAGACACAGGTCTTTGTGGCACATGAGGGCGATCATTATCGCACCCGGCTCACCCACACCATTGAAGTGGCGCAAATCGCCCGTGCCCTGGCGCGCGCACTGAAGCTTGACGAGGATCTGGCCGAGGGCGTCGCTCTGGTGCACGATTTCGGACATACCCCGTTCGGACATACCGGCGAAGAAGCGCTGGCCGAACTGATGGCGGACGCCGGCGGGTTCGACCACAATGCTCAGTCACTTCGCATCGTCACCAAGCTCGAGCAGCGCTATGCCGATTTCGACGGTCTCAATCTGAGCTGGGAAACGCTGGAGGGGCTGGTCAAGCACAACGGTCCGCTGATTGTGGAGGGCGGCAAGCCGCTGCCCGAACCCATCGCGCTTTACAATGCCGAGCACGATCTGTGGCTTGCGACTCACTCGAGCCTCGAATCCCAGGTCGCGGCGATTGCGGACGACATTGCCTACAACACCCACGACATCGATGACGGTTTACGCTCCGGCCTGATCACGTTGGAGATGCTGGAAGAACTGCCGCTGATATCGCGGCTGTTGGCGGAGGTCCGGTGCCGCTATCCCGGCCTTGAAGAGCCGCGGCTGATCCATGAGGTCATGCGGCGCCAGATAACCAGCATGGTCGAGGACGTCATCAGCGTGTCTCAGGCTCATATCAAGGCACTGAAGCCGCAATCGGCTGACGATATCCGGCATGCTGGCCGGACCATGGCGCATTTCTCCGACGAATTCGTCACAGCCGATCGCGCCATCAAGAAATTTCTTTACCGGCATCTCTACCGGCACCCGAACGTCATGCGGGTGAGGGCGTCCGCCACACGGATTGTGCGAGACCTGTTTGCGGCCTTCATGAGTGATCCATCAGCCATGGGGGACAAACATCGCCACAAGGGTATCGAAGACCTGCCGGTCGAGCTGCGCGCGCGCAAGGTGAGGGACTATCTTGCGGGAATGACGGATACCTATGCCGTGGCGGCGCACCGGCGTCTGTTTGACCATACGCCGGATTTGCGATAGGCAGCGCTCACCTGCGCAAACACCCGTTTCGCTCCCCTATCCCCGCCATATCCGGACTTTAGCCATGAATGTGTTCAAGGACTTCGAAAACAGAATCAAGCTTGCCGTACAAGCGCTTGATGCCGTTAAGGAAAAGAACGGTGAAGTCAATCTTGAGCGACTGACCGTGGAGCCGCCCCGCGACCCGGCCCATGGCGACATTTCGACCAATGCGGCGATGGTTCTGGCAAAACCACTGGGGATGAATCCGCGCGCGCTGGCTGAGCTGATCGCGGCGCAGTTTGCCGGTGACACGGACGTCACGGAGACAAGCGTGGCCGGCCCCGGTTTCCTAAATTTCAGGCTGACTGCAAGCTTTTGGCAGCGGCTGGTTGCGACCATAGTGAGCGAAGGGGCCGAATTCGGCCGTTCGGTCATGGGCGGAAATCGCAAGGTCAATGTCGAGTATGTTTCCGCCAACCCGACCGGGCCGATGCATGTTGGTCACTGCCGTGGCGCGGTGGTCGGTGATGCGCTGGCAAATCTGCTGAGCTTTGCCGGCTACCAAGTGACCAAGGAATATTACATCAATGACGCCGGTTCGCAGATCGATGTGCTGGCGAACTCGGTCTATCTGAGATACCGCGAAGCGCTGGGAGAGGACATCGGCGAAATTCCTGCCGGCCTGTATCCGGGTGATTACCTGGTTCCGGTCGGGCAGGCATTGAAAGACGAGTATGGAACTTCGCTGCGGACGATGCCGGAATCTGACCGGTTGGCCCTTATCAAGGACGTCGCCATTGATGCGATGATGGCGATGATCCGTGCCGATCTGGAAGCGCTGAATGTCGTGCATGACGTGTTCTTTTCGGAACGCAGCCTGCATGCTAACGGCGCAGGCGCCATCCGGCAGGCCATCAACGACCTGACCTTCAAGGGCCATGTCTACAAGGGCAAATTGCCGCCACCGAAAGGCCAGTTGCCCGAAGACTGGGAAGACCGCGAGCAGACCCTGTTCCGGTCCACCGATGTTGGTGACGATATCGACCGTCCCCTGATCAAGTCGGATGGCAGCTACACCTATTTTGCCGCCGATGTCGCCTATTTCCGTGACAAGTTCGAACGTGGTTTCTCCGAGATGATCTACGTGCTCGGTGCTGACCACGGCGGCTACATCAAGCGGCTTGAGGCCGTTGCCAAGGCGGTCTCGGCGGGTGAGGCAAAGCTCACGGTTCTCTTGTGCCAGCTGGTCAAGATCTATCGCAACGGCGAGCCGGTGCGGATGTCCAAGCGGTCGGGCGATTTCATCACGCTTCGCGATGTTGTTGATGAAGTCGGAGTGGATTCGGTCCGCTTCATGATGCTCTACAGAAAAAGTTCGGAATCGCTTGATTTCGACTTTGCCAAGGTGACCGAACAGTCCAAGGACAACCCGGTCTTCTACGTCCAGTACGCCCATGCCCGCTGCGCATCGGTGATGCGTCAGGCAGTCGAGACATTCCCGGATCTCGATTTGTCGCCGGAGGTTCTGGCTGCGGCCGACCTGTCGCACCTGTCACACGAGAGTGAACTGGCGCTGATTGCAAAGCTCGGCGAGTATCCGCGCATGATCGAGTCCGCGGCCTCCGGTCAGGAGCCGCACAGGGTGGCGTTTTACCTCTATGAGCTGGCTAGTTTGCTGCACGCGCACTGGAACAAGGGACGCGACGAGCCGGGTTTGCGGTTTGTTAACGATAAAAACAGACACTCGACAATTGCCAGGTTGGGATTGGTGTACGCAGTCGCTTCGGTTTTGAGGTCAGGTCTTCGGATTACTGGGACTGATGCTCCGGAAGAAATGCGCTAAAGTCACCTTTTCCCCACATTGCTCTGGCAGTAGAGTGTGCGAGAGTATGTGAGTGATTCATGGCTGATCAATTCGATAGCAATACGCGGTCCCCGCAGCCGGAGTCCGAAATTGACGACCCCCTGGCTGAGCTTGCCCGGATCATCGGCTACGAGCGGCCATCCGAGGTAGCTCCTGCAGGCGAGACCGCTCAGGTGCCGGCCGAGTTTGATCTCGAGGCGGAGCTGATGCGCGAGCTCGACGTGCCTCTCGCCCCTTCCGATGACGAGCTTGATAGCGTCGAAGCCGACGAGGCTGTCGATGCGATGCTGGCGGAGTCCGATTTCGACGACAGGCACGAGCTTGACGAGGAGCTGACACAGGCGTTTTCGGAACAGAAACCCACCGGTTCATCGGCTGAAGACGAGTATCAACGCGAGCAGGAGGTCTCTGACGAGCCGGTTTCAGCATCCGCCAATGACGATGCGGCCAGCTCCCAAGACGCCCGGTTTGAATCCGGCGATGGGCGCTCGTCCGAGGCGCTGCTGGCGGCGATTGAAAACGAATCCCGATATGATCGACATGCCGGCCATCCGGCTGACGAGACCGGGATCGATGACGACTGGATGAGGACGCTGGATGCGGATGATGACGCACCGATGTCTGAAACGGACGGACCCGAGACCGGAGAAGCGGACAGTCAACAGCCAGATGCGGGTTCTAAGGACGCTGCACAAGCGCCGGTGGCCGCTGTCGCCGAGACCAGCGTGACGGATGATCCTGTCGATGACGACGTGTTCAACGACATGGCGCGCTTCGAACTGCCGTCGGCAGCACAGCGGGACCGGACTTCGGGAGCGTTACCGGGCGACGACCAGTCGGCGGCGCCGGTTAGTGCCCGAACCGAGCCGGCTGAAAGCGTCGAAGCTGATGCATCACCGATGGATTTCGAGGAATACCTTTCCACGGAGCTTGATGTTTTCGGTCACGAGATTGCGATCGGGCAGCCCGGGGAAAGTCCCGTGACCCACGAGCAGGATGCTGATGACATCGAGGCGCAGCTGGATGTCGAGACGGCGCTGGATGCCCTGAATGACAGCACACTGGATGATGACGTAGCGGTGTTTGACGAAGCCGCCGAGGAGTTGTTGGCGGCAATCAACGAGGACGGCGACACCAATGTCAATGACGGTGAATCCGAGGCTCAGCGCGAACCGGAGGCCTCCGCATCGACAGAGGCGGAAGATCCCTGGTCACTCGACAGCATCGAAGAGGCAACCACCGAGGAGCTCGACGAGGAACTCGGTGACATGTTCGGTCTGCCCGACCGGGTTGTCACGGCATCGGATGAAACGGCCGATGTGTCTGACGAGCTGGACTTCGATCTGGAGCAGGTGCTCGCCGAGAGTTTTGCAGATGAGGCCGCTCAACCGACAGAACAGGTCGAGACGGTCGAGACCAGGCTCCAGACCGGAAAACCGGTGCAGGCCGACGACTGGCTGTCAATAAGACCCGAGCCCGAGGAAACCAGTCATCGCGACGAGATTTCAGAGGCTTTCCTCGATCTGGCCCCGGAAAAAAGCGTTGGACCGGAGGCTAAATCGGTGCCCGACCGGGCGCCAGGCGAGCCGGAGCAGACTGACTGGCTCGAAGGATTCGAGACGTCAGAGCAGGGGCTCGAGCCTGGCGGCGCGGACTCCGATGATTCCGAGTATTATTTCGATGCCGGATTGATTTCCGAGGCGGACGAAACGGTTGAGCTCGTTTCCGATATCGAGGTTCCTGAACTGCAGCACGACGAGCCGCAGCCGATCGACCCTGAGTATGAGACCGAGATCGAACGCGAATTTGCCGACATAGTCGAGCGGCCGGAATCTCATCAGGAAGAGGCCGCGGTCTTGGGCGCTGGCGCTGCTTTTGCTGCTACGGACGGCTGGAACCGGGCCGGCGCCGTGCCTCATGCCGATGAAGTCTCGGACGAATATATCGCACTTGAGCGGGAGCTCGGTGTGATTTCGGACGAGAGGGGCCGTCCATCCGTGGTCGAAGGTGCCGATGCGTCCTATCCGGCCGCCGGTTATGACTTCGATGAGACTATTCCCGTCGCTCCCAGTGCCGAAAACAGCCGGAGTCGCGGTCCCGTGCTGGCCTTCGCGGTGCTGGGGGTCGCGCTGTTTGCCGGGGTTGGCGCATTCGCCTGGAGCATGCTGTCAGACGACGACACGACAGCCGATGGTGGTCCACGAATCATCCGGGCGGACAAGGAGCCGGTCAAGATCCTTCCCGAAAACCCGGGAGGCATGACGGTCCCCAACCAGGACAAGGCGGTCTATGACCGTGTTGCCGGTGGGGCCGGTAAATCTTCCGGACAGCCGGCGCTGGTGAATTCGGCCGAAGAGCCGGTAGATGTGGTGCAGAGAACTCTGGATCCCGAAATTCTGCCGCTGGAAGGCCGTTCGGAATTTTCCGAGAAATCGGAGGAGCGTCTCACTGCGGATGCGACGTCGGATGAGGCGCCGCCGGAAGCCGCGGCCGGACCGGTCGTTTCTCCGCGCAAGGTGCGCACGATGATTGTCAAGCCGGATGGTTCGATCGTGGCCCGTGAAGTCAGCGAACCGGAGACGGATGCTTCGGCGGCACCGGCGGAGACGCCGGATGTGGCTCAGTCCCCGCCCGAGGGGCAGGCTCAACCTTTGCTGAGCCCTGCACCTGTCGAACAGGTGGACGCGGCTGAGGTTGCGCCGCCGGTCGAAGACGAGCCGGCCAATACGGAAGCTGCGGCCTCCGAAGGCACTGTTGCCCCGGTTCGGGTCGTCACCACCCAGCAGATCCGCCCCGTGGCCAATGCACCGGTGCCGCAAGGCAGGCCCGCTGACCAGCCGGTCAATGTGGTGGGCACTGTGACGCAGGGCGGGACGGTCAACGCTGCACCTGCCGTGACTGCGACCCCGCAGCCGGTGGAAGTCGCATCGGCGCCAGCCGCCGCTGCTCCGGCAGCTGCACCGGTGGCCAATCCGGGCGGCTACTATGTGCAGATAGCCTCGCAGCCGACCGTGGAAGGTGCCCGGTCCTCCTGGCAGACGCTGTCCAACCGTTACAGCTCGGTGCTTGGCGGTCAGTCGGTCGACATCCAGCGTGCCGACATCCCCGGCAAAGGTGTTTTCCACCGGGTTCGGGTGCCCGCAGGCAACAGGGACCAGGCGAATGCGCTTTGCAGCCGCTACAAGGCTGCCGGCGGGAGTTGCTTCGTGTCACGCTGAGCCGGGACTGGTGGAAAAGTACAAGGAGAGGCCGCATACTGTGCGGCCTTTTTCACATGTGCAGTTCCGGGTGCGGCTTGCTGCCAAATGATGGCGGTTCGTCTACCATCGCGGCATGAGCGAATCAAAAGCAGTCATCTTCGGATGTTCCGGGCCCCAATTGAGCCGCGATGAGGCGGCGTTCTTTGCGGATACGCGGCCATGGGGATTTATCCTTTTCGGCCGCAATATCGTCAGCATGAGCCAGGTTGCGGAACTGACCGCCCGATTGCGGGAGAGCGTCGGCCGACCGGATGCGCCGGTGCTGATTGATCAGGAGGGAGGGCGCGTGCAGCGGTTCAAGCCGCCGCTGGTGCCGCAATATCCTTCCGGCGCCGATCTTGGCGCTCTGTATCTGGCCAATCCGGAATCCGGGCTCCGGGCGACTTGGATCATGTCCCGGCTGCATGCATTCGATCTGTTTCCACTCGGGATAAGCGTTGACTGTTTGCCGGTGCTGGATGTGCCGTCCCCGGGCGGGCACGAGGTGATCGGCAACCGGGCCTACGGTATCACACCGGATATCGTCTCGGCGCTGGGGCAGGCGGCGTGCGACGGGCTCAAGGCCGGCGGCATGCTGCCGGTGATCAAGCACATTCCCGGGCATGGACGGGCCGGAGCGGATACGCATTTCGAACTGCCGCATGTCGACGCGTCGCATGCAGAGCTGTCTGCGCATGATTTCCTGCCGTTCAAGGCGCTTGCCGGGGAAGCCATGGCAATGTCGGCCCACGTGGTGTTCACGGCACTGGATGCGGCGGACCCGGCCACAACCTCGGCCCGGGTGGTTGAGCAGGTAATCCGGTCTGAAATCGGGTTTGACGGCTTGTTGATGTCCGATGACGTGTCAATGAATGCGCTTTCTGGGGATTTCGCAACAAGGACCCGTGCAATTCTAGCCGCAGGATGCGATGTCACATTGCACTGCAATGGCAATAGGGCCGAAATGGAAGCGGTGGCGTCGGCAACACCGGTTCTATCGGACGAAGCATTGCGCCGTGCAAACAACGTCATGACAGCCTTTGGCCCTCCCGACGACAGTGACGAGGCTGCATTGCGCGAAGAATTCGAGGGGCTGATGGCAGTCTCCTGAGCAAGGATCTGAAAGGCGGCAAGCGTGAGCAACGTTAACCGGCACAGCGGTGGCACTTCCGGCAAGACGGCCCGTGGCAGGACGCCCATGGACCTGATGTGGGATGACGCCAAGGCTGACCGGGCCACGGGCGATCCCTCGCTGGTGATCGATGTTGCTGGCTTCGAGGGGCCGCTCGATCTGCTGTTGCACCTGGCGCGTACCCAGCGCGTAGATCTGGCGCGGATTTCGGTGCTGGCGCTGGCCGAGCAGTATCTGCTGTTTGTGGAGAAAGCGCGGGCCTTGCGGCTGGAACTCGCCGCGGACTATCTGGTGATGGCGGCCTGGCTGGCTTACCTCAAGTCGAGACTGTTGATCCCGCAGGGGCCAAAGGGCGATGAGCCCAGCGGCGAGGAAATGGCTGCCCAACTGGCCTTCCGGCTCAAGCGGCTGGAAGCCATGCGCGAAGCCGCCACAAAGCTGGTCAACCGCAATCGCCTTGGCCGCGATGTCTTTGCCCGCGGGGCGCCGGAGCCGATGGTCATCGACAAGACGCTTGATTTCGACGCGACGCTCTACGACCTGCTGACGGCCTATGCGGCGCAGAAACAGCGTCAGACCGTCACCGAAGTGACAATTTCGCGCAGGCGTGTGTGGTCGCTCAGCGATGCCCGGGTTATTCTTTTCCGGTTGATCGGAGAGCTCAAGGACTGGACAGCGCTGGATCATTACCTGCACCGCTACCTCTCCGACCCCGCCGAGCGAACGACCGCAATCGCCAGTTCCTTTGCCGCCAGTCTGGAAATGGTACGGGAAGGAAGACTCGAAATCCGTCAGGACGGCGCGTTTCAACCAATCTTCATGCGACTGCCGCAAACAGCGGCGGTCAGCGCAGGGAGCAAGCCATGACCATGGATCCGGGGCAGGGCGCCGCTTTTGCCTTTGAGGCGGCTGCAGATGATGCACAAGAGGCTGGTATGGAGCAGGATGCTCTGGAGTCACTCAGGGAGCGCGCGCTGCATGAGGCTGAGCGCATCGCCGAGGCGCTGGTGTTTGCCTCCAGCGAGCCGGTGGCGGAAAAACTAATTGCCGACAGGCTTCCCGAGGGCACGCCCGTGCGCGAGGTGATGGAGCGGCTTTCGGGGCGCTATGCCGCGCGTGGCGTCAACCTTGTCCGCGTCGGCGATGCCTGGGCGTTTCGCACCGCGGCGGATTTGGGTTTCCTGATCAGGCGTGACGAGACCGAGGCGAGGAAACTGTCGCGTGCTGGTCTCGAAGTGCTGTCGACGATTGCCTATCACCAGCCGGTGACACGGGCCGAGATCGAAGAGGTACGTGGTGTGGCGACATCCAAGGGTACGCTCGACGTGCTTCTGGAGACGGGCTGGGTGCGCATGCGCGGCCGCCGCCGGTCGCCGGGGCGCCCGGTGACCTATGGAACGACGATGGCTTTTCTCGACCATTTCGGCCTGGAGGATCTGCGCGATCTGCCCGGCATGGATGAACTCAAGGGCGCGGGCCTGCTTTCGGGGCGGGTTCCATCGAATTTCCAACCCCCGATTCCGTCCGGCGACGATCTTGCGGACAATGAGGATCCGATCACCCAATTGGATCTGGAGGAGCTTGGTCTCTTGACACCGATGGGTGAAGCGGAGGACTAAGCATCCGGCGCCGGGTTGCTCCGGTACAGGTGTTGCTGATTACAAGGGTTCCGATCATCGCTACACAGCAGACAAGAGCGGCGAACGCGCGCAGGACGGCTGGCGTTACCTTCGCAGCGCGGCTGGCGTTCGAGGATGTTCACCATACCTATGGTGATCTGCCGACGCTGCGTGGCGTGACTTTGGCGGCCGAACCGGGCGAGGTTCTCTGCCTGCTCGGGCCCTCGGGGTCCGGCAAGACGACGCTGCTGCGGCTTGCTGCGGGGATCGAGCCGCTGGAACGGGGGCGATTGCTACTCAACGATCGCGAAATCGCCGGGCCGCAGACCCATCTTCCGCCGGAACGCCGCGGCATCGGCCTGATGTTCCAGGATTTCGCGCTGTTTCCGCATCTGACGATCCTCGACAATGTCAAGTTCGGCCTGACGGCCCTGTCGCCGGTCGACGCCAGGCGCGAAGCCCTGGCCGCGCTCGACCGGGTCGGCATGGTCCATTACGCCGACAATTACCCGCATGCGCTGTCCGGCGGTGAGCAGCAGCGGGTGGCGCTGGCGCGGGCGCTGGCGCCGCGTCCGGCGGTGCTGCTGATGGATGAACCGTTCTCGGGCCTCGATTCCCGGCTCAAGGACAGCGTTCGCGCTGAAACCCTGGCGATCCTGCGCGAAGCGCGGGCCACGGCCATCGTGGTGACCCATGATGCCGAGGAGGCGATGCGCATGGGTGACCGTATTGCCCTGCTCAGGGACGGCGCGCTCGAACAGGTTGGAACGGCGGAGGATCTTTACCACCGGCCGGCCAATCTTTTTGCAGCGGGCTTTTTTTCGGAAATCAACGTGTTCGAGAGCGTGGTTTCAGACGGTGTTGCGCAAACGCCTCTCGGCCCGGTAGCGGCCAAAGACTTTGCGCATGGTTCTAACGTCTCGATTGCAATCCGGCTTCCGGGTGTTGAAGTTACCGAAACGCCTTGTGGTGTTTCGGCACGCATCGTGGCGCGGAGATTTCTCGGTGTCGAGGAGTTGGTGACATTGGCGGTTGCAGGTGGCGACAATCCGATTGACGCGCGGATACGCGCGGGTCAACTAAGGAGTGGCGTCCGCGATGTTTCGGTCACCGTTAACGCCCGTGACATATTGGTGTTTGAAAGAAACGGTTAAACATCCTAAATCAGGGTGGAATGCTTACAGGAGAGTATCATGGGTTCATTTAGCATCTGGCACTGGCTGATCGTTCTGGTCGTCGTGTTGCTTCTTTTCGGTCGCGGCAAGATTCCCGAACTGATGGGTGACGTCGCCAAGGGCATCAAGAGCTTCAAGAAGGGCATGGGCGACGACGAAGCCGCGCCTGAAACCAAGACTGTTGAAAACAAGTCCGAAGAAGCCAAGGACCGCAGCTGATATCCCAATCCCGTTGCCCTGACGGGTGAGGAGACATCTGAATGTTCGACATCGGTTGGCCGGAACTTCTGGTCGTAGCCATTGTGCTGATCATCGTGGTTGGTCCAAAAGACCTGCCGCCCATGCTGCGCGCCTTCGGGCGGACGACCAAGAAACTCAGAGCCATGGCCTCCGAGTTTCGCGGGCAGTTCGACGATGCGCTGCGGGAAGCGGAGCTTGACGATGTCAAGAAGACGTTTGACGATGCGCGCAAGCTCAACCCAATGCAGAACCTTCGTGATGCCGTGAATCCGCTCAAGGATACGGCAAAGGATATCAAGGCGGACCTGGAAAAATCGGTCAAAACTCCATCTTCGACGGCTGAAGCGCCGGCGAAGATGGCTGCTCCCGAGCCGACAATGAAGCTCGATGATGGCCCGCCGGAGTTCACGGAGAGCTGGCCCGCAACCAAGCCCGCCGAGGCAGCGGCGAAACCCGATCCGAACGCGCCTGCCACTGAAACTACGTCGGCTGCCAAAACTGGCGCGGCAAAAACAGCCAAGGCTTCGTCAGCTGCCAAGGCAAAGCCTGCCGCGGCCAAGAGCAGCAAGGCTTCGGCTTCTGCGAAAGCCAAGCCTGCGACGACCAAGACAGCAGCCGCGGCGAAAACCGCCGCCGCCAAGTCCCCGGCTCCGAAAGCGGCTGCAAAAGCCGCAACGCCAGCATCCAAAACAAAGGCGTCTGCCAAGCCGGCAGCGGCCAAAAGTGCGCCTCGCGCCAAGAAACCTAAAGGCGAGGGCCAGGCGTGACCGACGATATCGACGACAAGCCGCAGCCGCTCATGATGCATCTGATGGAGCTGCGCAACCGCCTGATGTGGGCAGTTGGTGCGTTCTTCATCGCTTTCGTTCTTTGCTTCGCATTCGCGAAGCCGCTGTTCAACATGTTGGTTCTGCCCTTCACCTGGGCGGTGGACTGGGCCGGGATGTCGGACCGGGAAATCGAGTTGATTTACACTGCGCCGCAGGAGTTCTTCTTTACCCAGATCAAGATCGGCATGTTCGGCGGTCTGGTGCTGGCGTTTCCGATGATTGCATCTCAGGTCTACAAGTTCGTGGCGCCGGGGCTCTACAAGAACGAGCGCGGGGCCTTCCTGCCGTTTCTTGTTGCCTCGCCATTGCTGTTCCTGCTTGGCGGCGCGCTGGTCTATTTCTTCTTCACGCCGATGGTGATGTGGTTCTTCCTGTCGATGGAGCAGGTCGGTGGCACGGGTGAAGCCTCGATCATGCTGTTGCCGAAGGTGTCGGAGTATCTCGGGCTGATCATGACACTGATCTTTGCCTTCGGTCTGGTGTTCCAGTTGCCGGTTGTGACCACGCTTCTGGCGCGGGTCGGGCTGGTGACCAGCCAGGGGCTGGCCGACAAGCGCAAATACGCCATCGTCGCTGCGTTTGTCGCTGCTGCCATCCTGACGCCGCCGGATCCGGTCTCCCAGATCGGGCTTGCGCTGCCTACCATCATTCTTTACGAGATTGCCATCTATTGCGCCCGACTCGTGGAGCGCCAGCGCGCTGCGAGAGCGGCCGTGGGGGAAGCCGAAGATGCTTCGGCGGCAGCCTCCGATCCCGAAGGGGACGCCTGAGCTCCGGTCTTGATTTTGCGCCGTGCCGTCTGACGGCACGGTTGCGGGTCTGGCGCTGCCAATCGAGTACCGGAACCTGCCATGCTTGACATCAAATGGATACGTGAGAACCCCGAAGCTCTTGACGCGGCGCTGGCAAAGCGCGGCGCCGAGGCGCAGGCGCAGCAGCTGATCGCGCTCGATGAAGCTCGCCGCAGCCATGTCGGCCAGCTGCAGGCGCTGCAGGAACGCCGCAATGCGGCGTCCAAGGAAATCGGCAAGGCAATGGCGTCCAAGGACCAGGCCAGGGCCGACAGCCTGAAGGCGGAAGTCGCCAGCATCAAGGACGAGTTGCAGGCCGGGGAGGCAAAGGAGCGCGAGCTCGACGAAGCGCTCAAGCATGCCTTGTCGGTACTGCCAAACGTCCCGCTTGACGACGTGCCGGTGGGCAAGGACGAAAGCGACAATGTCGAGGTTCGCGCCTCCGGCGAGAAGCCGGATCTCGGGTTCGAGCCGAAGGAGCATTTCGAGCTCGGCGAGGCGCTCGGGATGATGGACTTCGAGCGCGCAGCAAAGATGTCGGGCGCGCGCTTTACCATCCTCTCGGGAGGACTGGCGCGGCTCGAGCGGGCACTGGGCCAGTACATGCTCGATCTGCATGCCGGTGAGCACGGCTACACCGAAGTCAACCCGCCTCTGATGGTCAATGACGCTGCCGCCTATGGCACGGACAAGCTGCCGAAATTCGGTGACGACCTTTTCAAGACCACCGACGGCCGCTGGCTGATTCCGACTGCCGAAGTGCCGCTGACCTACATGGCAGCAGGTGAAATCATTGACGAGGATGAGCTTCCCAAACGCTATGTGGCCCAGACCTCCTGTTTCCGCTCGGAAGCAGGCTCGGCCGGCCGCGACACGCGGGGAATGTTGCGCCAGCACCAGTTCACCAAGGTAGAGCTGGTATCGGTGACGACCCCGGAAACCTCGCTGGAAGAACACGAACGGATGACAGCGAGCGCCGAAGCCGTGCTCAAGGGGCTTGGGCTGCATTACCGCACCATCGTGCTGTGCACCGGCGACATGGGATTCGGCGCGCGCAAGACCTACGACATCGAGGTCTGGCTGCCGGGTCAAAAGGCCTATCGCGAGATTTCGTCCTGCTCGGTGTGCGGCGATTTCCAGGCGCGCCGCATGAATGCGCGCTGCCGCAAGGCCGGCGACAAGGCTACGCGTTTTGTTCACACCCTGAACGGATCGGGTGTGGCCGTCGGCCGGGCTCTGATCGCGGTCATCGAAAATTACCAGAACGCCGACGGGACGATTACCGTGCCGGACGTGCTCCAGCCCTATATGGGCGGGATCACAAGGATCGAAAAGGCGGCGTAGTTCTATCATTTCAGGAGTGCAGACGATGCGGATTCTCATCACCAATGACGACGGTATTCATGCCGAGGGGCTGGAGGTGCTGGAGCGCATCGCACGGACGCTTTCAGACGATGTCTGGGTCGTGGCGCCAGAAACGGACCAGAGCGGCCTGGCGCATTCACTGACGCTTTCCGAGCCGCTGCGGCTGCGCAAGGTGCGCGAGAAGACCTATGCGCTGCGTGGCACGCCGACCGACTGCGTGATCATGGCGATCAAGAGCCTGATGGACGAGAAGCCTGACCTGGTGCTGTCGGGCGTCAATGCAGGCCAGAATGTCGCCGATGACGTGACCTATTCCGGCACCGTCGCCGGTGCGATCGAAGGCACGCTCCTCGGGGTTCGCTCGATCGCGATCAGCCAGGCCTACAACCATGGCCGGATCATGCCCTGGGACGTGGTGGAATCGCTGGCGCCGGATCTGCTCAGGAAGCTGATCAATATCAGTCTGCCGTCGGGTACGTTGCTTAATGTCAACTTCCCCAATTGCAAGGCGGCCGAGGTCAAGGGTGTGGTCGTCACCGACCAGGGCCAGATGACGCACGGGCTTTCCATCGAGGAGCGCCACGACGGGCGCGGCTTTCCCTATTTCTGGCTGAAATTCGGGCGTCGGGACTTCTCGCCTGAGGCCAACAGCGACATCAAGGCGATTTCAAACGGCTATGTCTCGGTTACGCCGTTGAAGCTGGATTTGACCAATCATGCGGTTCAGGATCAGATCGCCAAGGCTCTGGACGACTGAGCCGTGAATGCTCGGCTGGCAGAAAAAGAGGGTTTTGCCGGGCTTTTCCTGCGCCTGAGGGCGGAAGGGCTGGCCGAGAAGGCGCTGCTGACGGCGCTCGAGCAGACGCCCCGCACCCTTTTTCTGTCAGCTGCCTACACCGACGCTGCCTATCAGGACCGGCTGGTGCCGATCGACTGCGGTGCCTTCGCCGAAAGCGCAGATCTTGTCGCAAGGCTGATCTCGGTGCTGTCGATCGAGCCGGGGCAGCGGCTACTTGATCTGGGCACCGGCAGCGGTTTCCTCGCCGCAGTGGCGGCGCGGATGTGCGAGCGTGTGGTGACCGTTGATCGCTACAAGACACTCGTGCAGCTGGCACAGCAGCGTTTTGCCCATCTGGGGCTGGGCAACATCGTCTCGCGCCAGGCCGACGGGCTTCAGGGCGTGACCGGGGAAGGCAGTTTCGACCGGATCATTGCAACCTGCGCTTTCGAAACCATGCCGCGCCAGTTTGTCGACCAGCTGGCCACCGGCGGCATCATGCTGGCGCCGATGCTCCAGGAAAACGGCACGGCAGTGATGATGCGGCTGACCAAGATCGGCAGCCGGTTCGAGCGCGAAGACCTTTTCGACGTTCCCTACCGGGCCTTCATTCCGGGTGTTGCAGCCGCGTCGTAGGCCGCAAAATGCCAGAAAATGAACGGAATTCGTCGGGCTTAACCGATGAGTAACACTAACGCGCTTTAATCATCACAATTGGTTTTGCGTTGATTGGGTAGTGTTATGCGTCTCAAACAGACTGTCGTTTCCGGAACACCGGTTACCCGTTTGCTCGGTGTTGCGCTTCTGGCGAGCACGGCCGCTGCATGCAGCTCGGATGCAAGCCGCTTTTCCTACCGCAACACGGATCAGTTGATTACGGCGTCGGTGCCGCAGCCGTCATCCGACACGCTCGCACCGATGGGCAGCATCGGCGGCAATCAGGGTGCAGTGGCTGGTGGATATCCCCAGGCTGCCTCGTACCCGCAAAACAACAGCTATCCGACGGCGCCGGCTTCTAACCAGCAGGCGTTTCCGCAGGCGCCGGCAGCGGTCTCGCAGGCGTTCCCCGGAGACTATCGGTCGCCGTCGCAGCAAGGCTATGACCCAACCTCGACCGGCTCCATTCCCGGCTCGGTCGCCCGGGTGGCCTCCTCGTCTTCCAGTCTGATCACCAACGGGGTGCAGCGGGTGAAGTCGATCGCGCGCAACGCCTTGCCGTCGAGCAACCCGTCGCCGCAACCGGTGCAGACAGCTTCCGCTCCAGGCGCAGCCCCTGTGCTCGAGCCGATGGCTCAGGCTGCCGCTCCTCAGGCGCAGTCGTTCCCGGACCGGCCGCGGGAAGTCTCGTCGGCCGTGCCGGTCAACCCGCGCTATCAGAATGCGGCCCCGGTGCTGGCGCCTGATCCAATCGTTACCGGCTCTGCCCCACAAACTGTGGGCTGGACCACGGCCGGTGCTACGCGCATCACGCTGGGCGAAGGCGAAACCATCTACAACCTGTCCAAGCGCTACGGTGTGCCGGCATCCGAGATCATGAAGGCCAATGGTATTGCGGATGCCTCGCGCGTGCCGAGCGGGCAGCAATTGCTCATCCCGGTCTATGTCTATTCGCGTCAGGCCCCGGTCTCCGCGCCGGACAGCAATCCGAAGACACGCGCCTCCAGCTCGGGGTCCGGAATGCGCGGCGAGGTCAAGCATGACCGGCTGCCGGTTCCTGCGCCTTCGCCGGATCGCGATGTGGCCGTGTTGCCGAGCGTGCCTTCGCTGCGCAGCTCCGACAAGGAAGAGGTCACAAGCGCAAGCGTGAGCGGATCCGTCGCCAATACCGGCGAGGCGGGCGGTGGTGTTTACGTTGTCAAGTCCGGCGACACACTGAGCAAGATCGCCCGTGGCCATGGCGTCAGCGTCGATGCGCTGAAATCCGCCAACAAGTTGAGCGGAACCAACATCCGGATCGGTCAGTCGCTGATGATTCCCGGCAGCAGCGGGTCAACCGTCAATCCGGCGACGACCGCATCGGTGCCGGAAACGCAGGCGCCCAAGGTCTACACCCCGCCGGTCAAGGCGAGCGATGACAGCGTTGCCGCCAAGACCAAGATCGACACCGCATCGGTGGCGCCGGCGGCAACCGGGATCGACAAGTTCCGCTGGCCGGCCCGGGGGCAGGTCATCACCGGTTTCGGCCAGAGCGAAAACGGCAAGCGCAATGACGGTATCGACATCTCAATGCCAACGGGAACACCGGTCAAGGCTGCCGAAAATGGTGTCGTGATCTATTCCGGCGACGGGCTGAAGGAATATGGCAAGACGGTGCTGATTCGCCACGATGACGGGCTGGTGACGGTCTATGCGCACGCCGACAAGCTCAATGTGAGCCGCGGCGACAAGGTGGCCCGTGGGCAGGTGATCGCCAATTCGGGCATGTCCGGTGTCGCCAAGACGCCGCGTCTCCACTTCGAGGTGCGCAAGAATGCGTCGCCTGTGGATCCAACGAGTTATCTCGAATAGCGCCCCTCCAGGCGAAGGTGAAAAAGGCCGGCACTTAAAGGTGCTGGCCTTTTTGCGTCGGCACTGACCGGACCAGATTAGAGCTTGCGGCTCTGGCGTCCTGCCAGATCCTGAATGAATTGCCAGGCAACCCGGCCTGAACGGGCGCCACGGGTGGTCGACCATTCGAGCGCCTGCGCCCGAAGATCCTCGGGTGTGATTTCGAGATCGAAATGCTCGGCGTAGCCCGTGACCATTTCGAGATATTCCTCCTGGCTGCATTTGTGGAATCCCAGCCATAGCCCGAACCGGTCGGAAAGAGAGACCTTTTCCTCGACGGTTTCGCTGGGATTGATGGCGGTGGAACGTTCGTTTTCGATCATGTCGCGCGGCAGCAGGTGCCTGCGGTTGGAGGTGGCGTAGAGCACGACATTTTCCGGCCGCCCCTCGATGCCGCCATCAAGTGCGGCCTTGAGCGACTTGTAGGCGGTGTCGTCGTGGTCGAACGACAGATCATCGCAGAACAGGATGAAACGGTTTTCCGACGGCCTGAGGATGGCCATCAGTTCGGGCAGGGAATTGATGTCCTCGCGGTGAATTTCGATCAGTTTCAGTGGGGCGATGGTCTCGGCTTCAGCGGCAAGTTCGGCGTGGGCGGACTTGACCAGTGAGGACTTCCCCATGCCGCGTGCACCCCACAACAGGACGTTGTTGGCAGGCAGCCCGCGGGCAAAGCGCCTTGTATTGTCAATCAGGATATCGCGGACATGGTCCACGCCCTTGATCAGGCCGATAGCGATCCGGTTGGGCGTGCCTACGGGCGCGAGGTGGTGGGAGTCGGCATTCCAGACGAAGCAGTCGGCAGCATCGAAGTCGATGGCGGGGCGAGGGGTTGGTGCAAGCGATTCCACCGCTCGGGAAAGCCGGGCGAGCTCTGCGAGGATTTGCTGGGCGGTCTGATCTTGCATGTGTTGGTCCCGTGACTGTCTGATGTACCGCTGCGTCCGGTGAGTGGCCGTTGCGAGGCGAGTAAGCCTGTTGAACACCTCAGCGCGGCTAGCCGTTTTGCCGGTGGGGAGGCAAATGCCGCCGGCGCGGAGGTGTTTGCATGCGGGTAGCATGGCGCGGTAATGCCGAAAAGCGGTTTTGAGCCGCAAATCAGCTGTGCAGAGACCATGTTTGCGTTGCAATCGCCTATCTTGCCACTATATTCCGCTCGACTATTGGTGGCCCGTTTCCGGCGCTGCATGCCTAATCTTCAAGGAGTTTTTCATGTTTGTAACCCCGGCCTATGCCCAGACCGCTGGCGGCGGCGGCGAGATCCTGATGTCGATCCTGCCGTTTGTGCTGATCTTCGTGATCATGTACTTTCTCATCATCCGCCCGCAGCGGACCCAGATGAAAAAGCGTGCGGAAATGCTCGCAAATGTTCGCCGCGGCGACCAGGTGGTGACCGGCGGCGGCGTGGTTGCCAAGGTGACCAAGGTGATTGATGATGCGGAGCTCGAAGTCGAGATTTCCGATGGCGTCAAAGTCCGTCTGGTCCGCAGCCTGATTGCCGATGTGCGCGTCAAGGGCGAGCCGGCCAAGGAATAACCGCAAACACCGGACAGAAGCCTGCTTCTGTCCGTCATTCGGCGTCCTGCATCTTTTTACCCCATTTCGTCCCCAAGGATGAACCGAGAGCCCCATGCTTTACTTCTCCCGTTGGAAAACCACTCTGATATGGCTGGCTGTGCTTGCCGGTGTGGTGTTCGCGTTCCCGAACCTTCTCAGCCAACAGCAGACGGAAAGCTTGCCGGACTGGGTGCCCTCGAAGCAGCTTACCCTCGGTCTCGACCTGCAAGGCGGTTCCTACATGCTGCTGCAGGTGGAGCGCGAAGACATCATCAAGGACAGGCTGACGACGACTGTCGATGATGTCCGCAGGCTGTTGCGCGAAGCCGGCATTGGCTACACCGGCCTGTCGGGCACCGGTCAGATGGTGCAGGTGCGTATCCGGGATGATGCGCGGGTCGAGGAAGCCAAGGAAATTCTTGCCGAGCTTTCCGAACCGGTAAGTGCGGGACTGTTCGGTGGCGGCACCGTGACCGAAGCGACCGTCGAGGAAATGCAGCCGGGCCAGCTGCGCATTCTTCTGACCGATGACGGCATCACCTACCGCGTTTCCTCGGCTGTGGCGCAGTCGATCGAGGTGGTGCGCAAGCGTATCGACGAATTGGGAACCACCGAGCCGGTGATCCAGCGCCAGGGTGTGGACCGGATCCTGGTACAGGTGCCCGGACTTGATGATCCCGAGCGGTTGAAGAACCTGCTAAACCAGACGGCAAAGCTGGCGTTCCGGATGGTCGATCCCTCGATGCCGGTACAGGAAGCCATCCAGGGCCGCCCGCCGGCCAATTCGGAAGTCCTCTACACCACGGACGACCCTCCGATCCCCTATCTCATTCAGCGCACGATTCTGGTATCTGGCGAAAACCTCGTCGACGCGCAGGCCGGTTACGACCAGCGGACCAATGAACCAATCGTGAGCTTCCGCTTCGATTCCAAGGGCGGTCAGCGCTTCGGCCAGGCAACTACACAATTCGTCGGCCTGCCATTTGCCATCGTGCTTGATGATCAGGTCATCTCTGCGCCGGTGATCCGTGAGCCGATCCTGGGCGGCACGGGGCAGATCTCCGGCAATTTCGACGTCCAGAGCGCCAATGACCTGGCAATCCTGCTACGGGCCGGCGCGCTGCCTGCGACGCTGACGGTGATCGAAGAGCGGACTGTTGGCCCCGGCCTCGGCGCCGACTCGGTGGCTGCCGGTGAAACCGCCGGCATCATCGGTGCCGTTCTCGTGCTGGCCTTCATGTTCGTCGCTTACGGCATGCTTGGCTTCATTGCCAATCTGGCGCTGATCGCCAATGTCTTCATGATCATTGCGATCCTGACGATGCTGGGCGCGACGCTGACCCTGCCGGGAATCGCCGGTATCGTGCTGACCGTCGGCATGGCGGTTGATTCCAACGTGCTGATTTACGAGCGCATACGTGAAGAGCACCGGGCAGGGCGATCGCTGATCCAGGCAATCGATGCGGGCTTTTCAAAGGCATTCGGAACAATCCTTGACGCCAACGTCACCACCCTGATCGCGGCCGTGATCCTGTTCTACCTTGGCACCGGCCCTGTTCGCGGCTTCGCCGTTACGCTGGCGGTGGGGATCGTCACGACTGTGTTCACAGCCTTTACCTTCACTCGCTGGATGGTCGCGGAATGGGTACGCCGCAAGCGCCCCAAGAAGATGCCAAGGGGTGCGCTTGATGCGGTCATTCGTGATTTCAGCTTCCGTTTCATGCGCATTCGCAAATTTACCTTTGTGCTCTCGGCCGTGCTGTCGCTGGCGGCGATGGTGCTTTTTGCCACGATCAACATGAATTACGGCATCGATTTCAAGGGTGGATCGATGATCGAGGTTCAGGCCAGGGACGGCAATGCCGATGTTGGCGACATTCGCGCGCGGATGTCCGAGCTCAATCTCGGCGATGTGCAGGTGCAGGAATTCGGCTCACCGCGTGAAGTCCTGATCCGGGTTCAGGCACAGGGCGGCGGGGAGAACGCGGAGCAGACCGTTATCACACTGGTCCGCGGCGAACTCGAAGGCGATTACAACATCCGCCGTGTCGAAGTTGTCGGACCGACCGTGTCGGGCGAGTTGGCACAGGCCGGCACGATCGCCGTGATCGCAGCGCTGCTGGCGATCCTGATCTACATCTGGTTCCGTTTCGAGTGGCAGTTCGCGCTCGGGGCGATCATCGCCACCGTGCACGATGTCGTTTTGACCATCGGAATCTTCGTAGTGTCAGGGATCGAGTTCAACCTGTCGAGTATCGCGGCGGTACTGACGATTGTCGGTTACTCGCTCAATGACACGGTTGTCGTCTATGACCGTGTGCGCGAGAATCTGAGGCGATACAAGAAGTTACCGCTGACCGCTCTGCTCGATCTTTCGATCAACCAGATGTTGCCTCGGACGATCCTGACTTCCGTAACAACGCTGCTTGCACTTCTGGCGTTGTTCATCTTCGGTGGTGAAGTGATCCGGTCGTTTACATTCGCAATGATCTTCGGTGTCGTTGTGGGTACCTACTCGTCGATCTTCATCGCGGCGCCGGTGCTGATCCTTTTCAAGCTGAGAGCGGACAGTTTCCGCGTTGGCATGGACGCGGAAACCGAAGCGGAACCAGTGCCTGAGGGTGCGGATCAAAGCAGGATCTGAGCATGGCGTCGGGGATTGAAATCCGTGCCGCGCATTTTCCCGGGCGCCCGCCGATTGACGCCTATGGAAACGGCGGCTTCCGTTTTGCCGACATGTCGCATCGCGGCTCTATCCTGTGTCTACCCTCGGGTGTCTACGGATGGGAGATGACCGAAGCGCAACCGTTCGATGTTGAGCAGTTTTCGCGGGTTCTCGCTGAGGCCAAGGACATTGAGTTCCTGTTGCTCGGGACCGGGCCCTCCATCCGTGCGCTGCCTGCGGAGCTGAAGCAAGCCCTGAGGGCGGCCAATATCTCGTCCGATCCGATGAATACGGGAGCCGCTGTGCGGACCTACAACGTGATGCTGTCCGAATCCCGTGCCGTAGCCGCCGCCCTCATCGCTGTCGAAGGGTGAGGGCGTTGACCGGCGCGGTAATGTCAGATCAAAGCCGGTCTGAGTTCCTCGCCAGCCTGCGGGCTGCCGATATCGATCGTTATCTGGCGCTGTTGCTGATGCCAGCCGCCGTTCGCGATGATCTGCTCGTGCTGTTTCTCTTCAACGCCGAAATCGCGGCCGTCCGCGACAGGATACGGGAGGCCCTTCCGGGAGAAATCCGGTTGCAATGGTGGCGGGACATGGTGTCGGGCAATCGGCAGGAGGAGGCGCAATCGCATCCGCTGGCGTCGGCTCTGCTCGATGTCATCAAGCGACGCGATCTTCCCGTCGAACCTCTGACCGCGATGTGCGACGCGCGCATTTTCGATGTCTATGACGATCCCATGCCTGACAGGACCAGCTATGAGGGCTATGCCGGCGAAACGGCGTCTGCACTGTTGCAGATGTCGGCATTCGTGCTCGATCCGACGGCGGCTGCCAGCACCAGCACGGCGAGCGGACATGCGGGTGTCGCCCAGGCGGTTGCCGGTCATCTGATGATGTTGCCGATAACCCAGGCGAGGGGCCAGGTCTTCATCCCTGGCGATCTGCTGTCGGCGACGGGGCTTTCGAGAGACAGTTTTCTGGCCGCAGCGGAAGTTGAACGCGCGGCCAATGTTATTCGTGGCTTTGCCGGGTTTGGCCGCGAACATCTGGGCAAGGCGCGGGCGGCGTTTGCCGGAACTCCTGACACCATCAGGCCGGCCTATCTGCCGGTGGCTCTGGTCGAATCGGTGTTCAACCGCGCCGAAAAAATGCCTGCCGATTACCTGTCGCAGACCGTTCGCCCGCCGCAATGGCGCAGGCAGTGGCAATTGTGGCGCGCCGCACGCAGGGGCGACTTCTGAACCCGACACAGGCTGGAGCAAGCTTTCGCGGTCTTGATGAGGCTGGCCGGTGTCTGTGCGGGCCGCCTTGCGCGTGGCCGGCTTGCGCGGCATAGTCACAACGAGTTGACGCGGACGGGAGCTACGTCAAGCGGAGGAAATTGATGAGTCTTGGTGCCTTGATAGTCGTGGTGGCCTTTGCGGTTACACTGCTGATCGGCGTGGTCCACTACACCGGAGGTTCTCGGACCGAAAAGGACCGGGACCATGGTGAGGTCATTCTGGAGTTTGCCCGCGCCTATCCGGGCGAAGCGATCCGCTCGGTGACAATGACCAGGGACGGCAATGCCAGTTTTCTTCGGCTGGCCGACGGCAAGACCGGCTTCATACAAACAATGGGCCGGCATCAGGTGGCGCGGCTGATCCTGCCGGGTGATGTGAGCGTGCGGCCGGTCGACGATCAGCCCGGCCTGCACATCGAATTTCACGAATCAACGCTCAAGGGAGGCGACTACATCTTCGCCTCGGCGGAGGATGCGGCGGAAGTGTCGCTGTGGCTGTGCGGCAGTTTTGCCCTCGCCAGCTCGGATCTCGACGCGCCGGAAGGGGGGACGAATGCCTGATCTCAAGGATTTTCCGGATGTCACCCAGCTGGCGATCCCTTTCTTCGTCATTGCCATTCTGATTGAACTGTTCGTAATTCGCTACCTCAAGGGGCGGGGCGATTACGAGACGCGCGACACCACCACGTCGCTGCTCATGGGCGTGGGCAACGTGGCCTCGGGGCTGCTGTTGGGCTTCGTGGCCTTTGGCGTGCTGATGTGGGCGTGGCAGTTGCGGATTGCCGATCTGGGCACATCCTGGGCGGTGATCGCGCTGTGCTTCGTCGTCGATGACCTGAGGTATTACTGGTATCATCGCATCGCGCACCGTTGCCGCTGGGTCTGGGCCGAGCATGTGATCCACCATTCCTCGCAGCATTACAATCTGTCGACTGCACTGCGGCAAAGCTGGACCGGGACATTCACCGGTATGTTCATCCTGAGGATTCCGCTGGCGCTCATCGGTTTTCATCCGGTGCTGTTGCTGTTTGTTGGCGGCCTCAACCTGGTCTACCAGTTCTGGATCCACACCGAGACGATTGGCAGGATGTGGCGTCCGATCGAATGGATCTTCAACACGCCGTCGCATCACCGTGTGCATCACGCCACCAATCCGCGCTATCTCGATTCCAACTATGCCGGCACGCTGATTATCTGGGACCGGATGTTCGGCACCTTCGTGCCGGAACAGGACGAGGACATGCCGCGCTACGGCATCGTCAAGAATATCGGCACCTTCAACCCGATCCGGGTGGCGTTTCACGAGTGGATCGACATGTTCCGCGATGCGGCGCGACCGGGACTCACGCTCAGGCAGCGGCTTGGCTATCTGTTTGCGCCCCCCGGCTGGAGTCACGACGGATCGCGCAAGGGTTCCGGCGAGTTGAAGGCTGATTATGTAGCGCGCAATCCGGACGCGGCCGGCGCCCCGGGATTGCCGCGACCGGAAGCGCTCGACGGCCGGCAGCCCGTGGCACCGGCGGAATAGCTCTGAGGCGCCACCGGCCGATAGAGATGCCCCGAGCCATGTCAGCACCGGTTTACTGGCGCGTGACCCGGGTTACATGGTCAGGCGCACAGACAGGATCTCACCGGCGATGTTCTGGAAAACCTCGCCAAGCCTGGTCGAATCCGAGATAGCGATGGCGTTCTTCGCCTGACTGGCACAGGCCACCAGCCCCTCACGGGTACTGGCGTTGGGGACATCGACGCCGACCGTGAAGATCTCGATGCCTTCTGCCTTTGCATTTTCACACGCCCTGGTCATCAAGCGGTCGGCATAGGTGCCGTCCTTGCCGTTGTGGTGAGGGTAGCTTGGTGACAGGGTATTTGCCCCGTCGGTCATGACAATCATGAACTTGCGCACGCCCTTGGAGTAGGTCTTGCCTTCTGAAAACGGTGCCTGCGGTGACAGGACGCGCCAACCCCACATGATGCCGGCTGGGATATAGGTGTCGTACTGGGCCTTCATCTCGCTGACCGCCTTGCGGATCGCGGTGAAATTGTCAGTCAGCGTCAGCAAAGGTGCGCTACAGCGTTGGTTCATCAGGCCGGGAATGCGGCGGTCCGGACGTGTGTCGCTAATGTCGAGCGGCGCATTGCGGGAGCCCACACAGCCGTACCAGCGTGTGTGGGTTGTGCGGTCCTCGCAGACTGTTTCCTCAGGGCCATAGGCGTAGCTCGTGCAAACCTCCCGGGTGCCGGTGGTCGGAACGCCGTCGTTCATGCCGGTGGTGGTTTCGGTCCTGCAGCCGGACTTGCCGGTAACTGGTTTGCGCTTGTAGCAGACATTCCTGGTGTTGGAGCTGTCCGGATCGACATCAAGCCAGCTTGCGTTTCGATACTGGGTGCCGACATTGACATAGCGCGAAAACGGTACCACGGCGATCTTGACGTCGAGATCCTGCTCGGTTTCGAAGGTCTTGATCAGCGCATTGGTCGCGTTTTTGAGGTCGCTCAGCTTCTGGCCGACCATGGAGTAGGTGTTGTCGAGGACCAGCGCGATCTCGACGCTCTGGCCGCCGGGGCGCTGGGCCTGGGCGCGGACCGCCACTTCCAGCACGTTGACCTTGAAAATTCGGGCGAAGGTGCCTGACAGCTTGCCGCTGACGGACATCGTTACCTTGCCATCGGCATTGACGGCAAAGCCGGTGATGTCGAGTCCTTCGCGCAGATCGGAATCGACATTGGCCAGCAGCACCTTCTCGGCGACCGCGCGCAAATCGCCTTCGGTCGATTTTCCGGACGAAGCAGCTGCCAGAACGGCGGCATCGACCGCATTCTGGATGTTGCTGCGGTGACCTGAGGCGTTGATGTAATCAACCGCTAGCGCAGCTGCGCCGAACAGCGGAATGCTCAGCAGGGCGGCAATCATGCCGAAGTTTCCTGAGCGGTTGGTGGCGAAGGTTCTCAGCATGACAAATCTTCCCATGGGCCGGTGCAATCTGGTCGGGCCACGCTGCAACGGTCGTCGCTTCATGCAGCGGCGAGAAGATAACGTATGGCGGTTAGCAGATTTCTAAACCGTCCGGTCAAATGCCGGGGAAATGTCGTTTTGGCGCTATTCGGCGGCCTGCTGGGCGCTCGATCCGCCAAGCCAGTCCGCGAAATCCGCCAGAGCCCGCCGGGCCATCGCCTGTTTCTTTGCCTTGGCCTTGTCCTTGCCGCGGAAACGGCCTCCGCCCTCGGGCTTGACGATGGCGCCGGGCTCAAGCGGCGGGAACAGGCCGAAATTGACATTCATCGGCTGGAACGAGCGCTTGCCGGGCTCGTCATGGCTGACCAGATGGCCGCCAGTGATGTGGTTGAGCAGCGCACCGAAGGCGGAAGTCGGCGGCGGCGGGGCCAGGTCTTTGCCAAGCCGTTCGGCTGCGGCGAACCGGCCAGCGAGCAGCCCCATGGCTGCGCTTTCGACATAGCCCTCGCAGCCGGTGATCTGTCCTGCGAACCGCAGGCCCGGACGGCTCCTGAGCTGCAGCTTGCCATCGAGAAGCAGTGGCGAATTGAGATAGGTGTTGCGGTGCAGGCCACCCAGCCGGGCGAACTCGGCGTTCTGAAGCCCGGGAATCATGCGGATGATCTCGGCCTGAGCGCCATATTTCAGCTTGGTCTGGAATCCGACCATGTTGTAAAGCGTGCCCAGCGCGTTGTCCTGGCGCAACTGCACCACCGCATAGGCTTTTTCATCGGGCTTGTGCGCATTGGTCAGGCCCATCGGCTTCATCGGCCCGTGACGCAGGGTCTCGCGGCCGCGCTCGGCCATGATCTCGATCGGCAGGCAGCCGTCGAAATAGGGCGTGCCTTCCCATTCCTTGAACCCGGTGGTGTCGCCGGCAATCAGGGCATCGATGAAGGCATCATACTGTTCCTTGTTCATCGGGCAGTTGATGTAGTCGCGACCGGTACCGCCGGGACCGACCTTGTCGTAGCGCGACTGGAACCAGCAGATCGACATGTCGATCGAATCGGTGTGAATGATCGGCGCGATCGCATCGAAGAAGGCCAGCGCGTCTTGGCCTGTTTCGGTACTGATGGCTTTGGCCAGGCCCGGCGCGGTCAAGGGGCCGGTGGCAATGATGGTTTGGTCCCACTCGGCCGGCGGGAGTCCGGTGACTTCCTCGCGGACAACGGTGATCAGCGGTTCGGAGGCAATGGCCTCGGTGACGGCCTGGGCAAATCCTTCGCGGTCGACGGCCAGTGCGCCGCCTGCGGGCACCTGGTTCTTGTCGGCGCAGGACATGATCAGTGAGCCTGCCATGCGCATTTCCGCATGAATGACGCCAACGGCATTGTTTTCCGCATCATCGGAGCGGAACGAGTTGGAGCAGACCAGTTCTGCGAGGCTGTCGGTCTTGTGGGCTTCGGTGCCGCGGACCGGACGCATCTCGTGCAGCAACACGGGGACGCCGCTCCGGGCGATCTGCCAAGCTGCTTCCGACCCGGCAAGGCCGCCGCCGATGACGTGGATGGGAGTGTGAAGAGAAGTGGTCTTGGTCATGACGTCCGTTTACCACGGGCGCGATCCCGTCTCAAAGATGTTTTGTCCGGCCGCAAACGAAAACGGCGCCCCGAGGGACGCCGTAACGAACGGTCATGACAGATGCGATTAGCGGGTACGAAGGCCGCGGGCCACATTGTCGATGTCGAAACGGGTCAGGCCGATGTCGGCCAGGGTTTCGTTGGACAGATTTGCAAGCTGCTGTGCGGTCTGGCGAGACTTCATCCAGCTGCGGGCTCTGCTGAAAATTTTCATGGCAGTCTCCTTGGATGCGCCCGGTGCGGGCGTTGATGTCGAATTGTTCACTCTGATGCCTACAATATAGGCGTTTGCCACCCGTTTGTGCAGCGCAATATTTGCAGTCCAGATATGCGCAACCGGAATGGCTCCACTAGAGCTTCGTCAAGCTTTGAAGATGCCTTGAAAAGTGGCATCTGTTGCATCGTATCCTTCCGATAATCCTGTGCTGGATTTGTTGCCTCATTGGCCCCAAATGTGCTGGGCGCGATTACCGTGGCTCGTCCATCCGGATTGACCAGATCCGAAACAGAAACAGCGCCCTGTTGCCAGGACGCCGTTTTGAATGACCGGTTGTTGGAACCGGGCAGAGGTCTTCAGTTCTTACCGGGCGGGACGGCGAGCAACGAACGGGATGTCACCGCGGGAGATGCCGAGGTCGTTGAGTTCGCGCTCGGACATGCGGGACAGTTCATTGACGGTGTTGCGGTAGTCGCGCCAGTCTTTGTAAGCCTTACGGAAGTTCATGGTCATTGCCTTTCAATGTGGCGCTGATGGTGTTCAGTACGCCGTGTTTCGTTGATCCTGATATAGGAATAGACAGTCGATTTGTGCAGTGCGGAATATCGCAAAGGAGCCATGCGAAATCTGCAATGCGCGTTAACAAACCCTTGCGAGTTAACGTTTTATCGCATGGGGTGCGATCATGTAGGCCGCGGGTCGCGCGCCTAAAGAAACATCCCCGGCAGGTTGATCTGATGGCATAGGGCCTGACCGGCGCTGATATGGCGGCTGCTGCTCCGGAACCAGGCTCGACGCTGGACAAAAAAATAACGCTCACCGGGGGAGGAGGATCCGGTGAGCGTCATTTGTAAAGACTGATGTTCGGGAGGAGGATGAACACCAGTCACATCGAAGCGGCTTTTGGGAGGAGGAGGAGGAAGCCGCTCCGAATTCTTGAATTTCTTACAGGGCGCGCCGTGCAGCGAATGGAATATCGCTTCGTGACATGCCTATGTCGCTCAACTCGCGTTCGGAAAGCCTGTTCAGCTCGACGCATGTTTCGCGGTATTTCCGCCAGCTGGCGAAGGATTTGATCAGTTTCATCGATGTCATCCTCTGTCCTGCTGTTGTTCGGCCCACCACCGTGGCGTTCCGATGACTTGAATATAGGGGCATTCAATCGATTTGTGCAGTGCAATAATTTCATGGAAGCTATTCCAAGTTTGCATGGCTGCTCAGGGAATCAGCTGGGCTTGCCGCATAGCTGTGCAAATCCATGATACTGCGATGCAAAGTGCCTGTAATGCCATCATTGGCCCGCATCGGACGCTGATGTAATCTGCAGCCGGGCCAGTTCAAGAGAAGAATCAAATTATGCTGCGAAGATATTTGGCGCGGGAGATCGACCAGTGGGTCGAACACGGCTTGCTTGAAGCGACCCAAGCCAAGGCGCTGCTTGAGGACCATGACCGCCGGCACACCGGATTGAGCCTTTCCAGCGTGCTCGCGGTTCTGGCGGCGGTGCTGTTCGGTGCTGCCGTGATTGCACTCGTGGCGGCCAACTGGGAGGCCATCGCGCGTCCGTTGCGGGTGGCGTTGATCTTTCTCTTTATAATAGGGGGGCTCTCGGGGGCTGCCCTTGCCGCGCTCAGGAACGCTCACTGGATTGCCGAAGCAATGCTGGTTTTCACCCTGCTTTGTTTCGGTGCGGGGATCGCGCTTGTAGGGCAGATGTATCACCTGAGCGGCGACGAGGCAGATTTTCTTCTGAGCTGGACCTTCGGCGCCCTTGTCGTATCGCTCTCGTTTTCCTCGCCCCTGGCTGCGATCAGCGCAGGCTTTCTGGGTCTTGGCTACCTGTTTTCGGTGTCCGACGGTCTGGGGATGTTCAGTTCCTGGTCCGGCCCGGACCTGACGGGATATGGTTTGGCTCTCAGTCTCACGGTTGCAGTCGGGATAGCCGCGTGGCGGTCCCGCTCCACCATGGCCGGGCACCTCGGGGCAGTCATGCTGCTGTGCCTGATGGTCTGGATCTTCGAGGAGGCAACGGACCTCAATCCGGGTTACCTTCTGGCAGCGATCGGGGCACTCGTCTTTGCCACCGGATCGCTGTTGCCGCTGCCGCCAGATGCTCCGGTTGAAAGGCATGGGACCTTGTCAGCCTACGGAGCCGTGCTGCTGCTTGGCGGCCTGGGTCTGGTGCAGGCGGATTCAGATATTGCCAGTCTTCCGGGATCCATGGCGTTTGCGGCGCTGGTGCTCGGGACCAGCGTCTGTGTGCTGGTGGTGGCCGGCGGGGAGAACAGGATGATTCGCCGGTTCGCCTATTTCGCCTTCTGTTGCGAGACGATTTACATCGTCGGGGAAACGCTGGGTTCCCTGCTTGGAAGCGCGGGCTTCTTATTCTTCGGCGGACTGGTTCTGGGCGCATTGGCCTATGCCATGATGCGTCTTGAAAAGCGGTTCAAGAAAGAAGGGATGCAGCCATGAAGGCATTCTTGCACCTGTTGCGGCGTGAGCTCCACCCTATCGTGGCACTGCTGATTGCCAGCGCCGTGCTGGTCGGACTGCCCGGATGGATGATTCTCGATCGTGCGGCGATCTTGCGGAATGGCGCCGAGATCGTGCTCAAGACGGCGCCCGTCGACCCCAGGGATTTCATGCGCGGGGATTATGTGCAGTTGCGCTATGAAGAGATTTCCGGTGTCGACGGCTCCCTGTTCGAAGGCGAATTGCCGCCGCGTGACAGGCCGGCGAAGCTCTGGTTGACGCTGCGCACCGGGGAGGACGGTCTGGGTGTGGTCAAGGCTGTCAGCCTGAACAAGCCGGTCGACCGCGAACCCGGAGAGGTCTTCCTCAGGAGCGAGCCGCTCCGATTGAGCCGTTCCGCCTCCTCCGAAAGCGTGGCTGGCGAGCTGTTACTCAGTTTCGGGATCGAGCGTTACTATGTGCCGGAAGGTGAGGGGCTCGAGATCGAAGCGGCCCGCAACCAGCAGCGGACGACGGTGGCCGTGCGCATCTCCGATGATGGCGATGCGCAGATTGCCCGCATCATGATCGACGGAAAAGCCCTTTATGAAGAGCCGCTCTATTGAAAAGCCGGCCTTGAATTCACCGGGACCGGTGCGCAATCGTACAAACCGTGCCGGATCGGGTGATTTTTCCTTTGATCGCCGCCAATCGGGTGATATAGAGCGACCGCGTTCAGGGTCGCCTCGCGCGAGCGTGGTTTTGCGGCCCTAAAGGCGGGTATGGTGAAATTGGTAGACACGCCAGATTTAGGTTCTGGTGCCGCAAGGCGTGGGAGTTCAAGTCTCTCTACCCGCACCAAATTACAGTCCGGTCCGTGCGTCAGATGGCGCTGGATGGCAGGGCATGCACGAAGGCGTTCAGTCGGTTGATCCGGTCTGGGGCTTAGAATGAAGAAAGCCACAAGCGACGCCGGAACACCGGCCCAGTCGCGGGGCCAACCCGAACGGTCGCAGTCGCGAGGAAATGAAGGTTTGAACATGCAGGTTACCGAAACGCTTGCCGAAGGGCTGAAGCGCGAATTGAAGGTTGTCGTTCCCGCTGCGGACATGACATCGCAGATGAACGAAAAGCTTGCCGAAGCCAAGGGCAAGATGCAGATCAAGGGCTTCCGCCCCGGCAAGGTGCCGATTTCGCACCTGAAAAAGATGTACGGCAAGTCGATCATGGCGCAGCTGGTCAATGAAATGATCCAGGAAAAGCCGACCTCTATCCTGGCCGAGCGCGGCGAACGGTCCGCCACCCAGCCGGAAATCAAGATGACGGAAGACGAGAAGGAAGCTGACGCCATCCTCAAGGGCGAAGCCGATTTCGAGTTCACCATCGCCTATGAAATCATCCCGGCATTCGATCTTGCCGACATGTCGAAGTTCAAGGTCGTCCGCGAAGTCGTCGAGGTTCCGGCCGAGGAAGTCGAGGAACAGGTGCTTCGCGTGGCCGAGAACAGCCGCACGTTCGAGCCCAAGTCCGGCAAGGCCGCAGACGGCGACAAGGTGACGATCGATTACCTTGGCAAGGTCGATGGCGAAGCTTTTGAAGGTGGCGCTGACCAGGATGCGGAGCTGGTAATCGGCTCGAACCGGTTCATCCCGGGTTTCGAAGAGCAGCTCATCGGCCTCAAGGAAGGCGACGAGAAGGTGATCACGGTCACATTCCCGGCGGAGTACCAGGCAGCCCATCTTGCTGGCAAGGAAGCCACGTTCGACATCAAGGTGAAGGCGGTTGCCGCACCGGGCGAACTGGAAATCAACGACGAACTGGCCAAGACCCTTGGTCTTGAGTCCGCAGACAAGCTGCGTGAGATCGTCCGTTCGCAGATCGAAGATCAGTATGGCCAGGTGACGCGTCAGAAGCTGAAGCGGCAGATCCTCGACCAGCTCGACGAAACGCACAAGTTCGACACGCCATCCAAGCTGGTTGACGCCGAATTCGAAAGCATCTGGCGCCAGATCAACCAGGAACTGTCTGACAACGGCAAGACATTTGCCGATGAGGACACCACGGAAGAAGCCGCGCGCGAAGAGTATCGCACACTGGCCGAACGCCGCGTCCGTCTCGGACTGGTCCTCTCCAAGATCGGTGAAGAGGCCGGTGTGCAGGTCAGCGACGATGAGCTGCAGCGCTCGCTGTTCGAGCAGGTCCGCAAGTTCCCGGGCCAGGAGAAGGAAATCTACGAATACTTCCAGAAGACTCCAGGTGCTGTTGCCTCGCTGCGGGCCCCGATCTTCGAAGAAAAGACCATTGACCATCTGATGACCGTCATTGACGTGACCGACAAGACGGTGACGAAGGACGAGTTGATGGCCGAAGACGAGGCCGAGGCTTCTGAAAAGCCCGCGCCGAAGAAAAAGGCGCCGGCCAAGAAAAAGGCTGCCAAGAAGGACGACACTGCGGCCGAATAAGCCACAGCACTTCCAAACTGTTTGAAAGCGCCGGGGCTCTGCTCCGGCGTTTTTGCGTTCACGGGCCGAAGCCGCATTGGTGCAATGCCCATTCCGGCTGATGCCGAGAATCTGCCAATCCATCTTGTGTTGAAGAGCGTATGGTACAGGGATGGGGCTGTTTCAGGGGGCTGATGTGAACCGAGGGTGCTGATGGCGAAGGAAAAAGTTCTGCGTTTTTTGCTGGGCGATCAATTGTCGCGTGGCCTTTCAAGCCTCGACGGCGCTGCACGTGACCGCGACGTGATCTTCATGGCGGAGGTGAGTGCAGAGGCCACGTCCGTCAAACATCACAAGAAGAAGATCGCATTCCTGTTTTCCGCCATGCGGCACTTTGCCGAGGACCTGCGCGGCGAGGGTTTCACCGTTGATTATCTAAGGCTTGATGACGAGGACAATCCGGGTGATTTCGGCGGCGCCCTGGCGCAGGCTGTCGACCGGCACAAGCCAGACCGGGTGGTGATGACGGAACCGTCCGAACTTCGCGTGCTTGAGGCGGCGGAAAACTGGCGCGAGGAGCTCGCGGTGGAATTTGATATTCTCACCGACCACAGGTTTCTGGCAAGTCACGAGGAGTTTGTCAGCTGGGCTACGACTGACAGCGGCGAGCAGCCCAAATCGCTGCGGATGGAATATTTCTACCGCGAGATGCGGCGCCGCACCGGATACCTGATGACCGATGGTGAACCGGAGGGCGGTCAGTGGAATTTCGATGCCGACAACCGCAAATCGCTGCCCGATTCGATCACGGTACCTGTGCGTCCGAAGTTCGAGCCTGACCAGATAACCCGCGATGTCATGGATCTGGTGGCAGACCGCTTCGAGACGCATTTCGGAGACCTGGAGCCGTTCGACTACCCGGTTACGCGCAAGGATGCCGAGGCCTATCTCGACTGGTTCGTGGGGGAGGCGCTCGCCGGTTTCGGCGACTGGCAGGACGCTATGAAACAGGGCGAGCCGCTGTTGTTTCACAGCCATCTTTCTTCGCTGATCAATTGCGGGTTGCTCGATCCGAGGGAGTGTTGCGAGAGGGGAGAGAAAGCCTACCGCGATGGGGCCGCGCCGCTCAACGCCGTGGAAGGGTTCATCCGCCAGATCATCGGCTGGCGCGAGTTTGTTCGCGGCGTCTACTGGCTCAAAATGCCGGACTATGCGAGCGCCAATGCACTGGATGCGCGGCGCCCGCTGCCGGAATTCTTCTGGTCGGGTGAAACTGTCATGAACTGCCTCGGCCAGGCGATTGCGGAGACCAAGGCTAACGCCTACGCCCACCATATCCAGCGGCTGATGGTGATCGGCAATTTCTGCCTGCTGGCTGGAATAGACCCGCGACAGGTTCAGGAATGGTTCCTGGTTGTCTATGCGGATGCCTATGAATGGGTGGAAATGCCGAATGTGGTAGGGATGGCCCTATTTGCCGACGGCGGGTTCGTTGCTTCAAAACCCTATGCGGCGTCCGGGTCCTACATCAACAAGATGAGCGATTACTGCAGCTCCTGCCGCTACGACGTCAAGCAGAAGGCAGGCGAGAACGCCTGTCCCTTCAACTATCTCTACTGGAACTTCCTCTCTGAGAACGAGGAAAGTCTCAGGAATAACCACCGCATGGGTCTGATTATGGGATCGCTTGGCAAGATGAAGCCCGGCCGGCTTGATGAGATCCGGACCGATTCCTTGCGCTTCTTCGACAGTGACGAAATGCAGGGATGGCAGGATCAAGCAGCCGGCTAGACCAGCTTCAGCCCCTTGAGACTGGCGTGACCATCCTTTCCGATGATGATGTGGTCATGCACGGTGATGCCGAGCGGCCGGGCGGTGTCGATGATCAGCTTGGTCATCTCGATATCGGCGCGTGACGGTGTCGGGTCGCCCGAAGGGTGGTTGTGGACCAGTATGATGGCGGTGGCCGAGAGCTCCAGCGCCCGCTTGACCACCTCGCGCGGATAGACCGGGGTGTGGTCGACGGTGCCTGTCTGCTGAACCTCGTCGGCAATCAGTGCGTTCTTTTTGTCGAGAAACAGGACACGGAACTGTTCGCGGGGTTCGAACGCCATGGCTGCCCGGCAGTATTCGATCACCGAGGACCATGAGGCGAGAACCTGCCGGCCGCTGAGCTCGCCCTTGAGCATGCGGTGGGCAATCGAGGCGACCAGCTTCAGATCGGTGGCCACACTGTCGCCGACGCCTTTGACTTCGGTAAGCAGTTTAGCGGGGGCGCCGAGCACTTCCGATAGCGAGCCGAACCTTGCCAGAAGCGCCTTGGCGATCGGCTTGGTGTCGCGGCGCGGGATCAATCGGAAAAGCAAAAGTTCCAGCAATTCGTAATCGGCCAGGGCGCGGTCCCCGCCTTCCCGGAAGCGCTGACGGAGCCGGTCGCGGTGGCCGTGAAAATGTTCGTCAGGATTGATTGCAGCGTCGCGCGGGGCCGTCTGGAGTGCACGGCCCCTGGTCTTGCCCTGGCGGCTTTCAGCGAAGTAGTTGCGTTCGTCCTCCTGGGACTGGTCGCCGCTATCGCCTGAAGATTGTATGCCCTCGAGATCCAAGCCTTTGCCTTCAAGGCATTCGTCATCCATGCCCCCGTCATTCAGGCCCTTCACATTCAGACCGGGTCGACGGGGTGCTGTCATGCAGGCAGTCCGGGACGGTCGAGACCGGCTGGGGAAAGGGTGAAAATCTCGCAACCGGTCTCGGTCACGCCGATGGTATGCTCGTATTGCGCGGTCAGCGACCGGTCGCGTGTCACCGCAGTCCAGCCGTCGGAGAGCACCTTTACATGCGGCCGCCCGAGATTGATCATCGGCTCGATGGTGAAGATCATGCCGGGGCGCATCTCCGGCCCTTCCCCTGCGCGGCCGTAATGCAGGATGTTCGGTGCATCGTGAAACAGCTTGCCGACGCCATGGCCGCAGAAATCGCGCACCACCGAGCAGCGCTCGGATTCGGCATATTTCTGAATGGCTTCACCGATTGCGCCAGTGCGTGCGCCGGGCTTGACCGCCTCGATGCCGAGCATCAGCGATTGGTGGGTGATCTCGAGAAGCCGTTCGGCGGCGCGCTTGATTTCACCGATCGGATACATCCGGCTTGAATCGCCATGCCAGCCGTCGAGCACATAGGTGACGTCGATATTGACGATCTCGCCTTCGCGCAGCGGCTTGTCATTGGGGATACCGTGGCAGACCACGTGATTGATCGAGGTGCAGCAGGACTTGGTGTAGCCACGGTAGTTCAGCGTCGCGGGCAGGGCGCCGTGGTCCATGCCGAATTCATAGACAAAACGGTCAATCTCGTTGGTGGTGACGCCGGGCACGGCGCGGGTTGCCAGTTCATCCAGGCACCTGGCTGTTATCCGGCTTGCCTTGCGCATGCCTTCAAAGCCTTCCTCGCCGTAGAGCCGGATCTGGCCTGTGTTCTTCATCGGGGCCGATGCGGCATCAATATAGGTAACCATGGTGGCTCGCTTTGTCGTTTTCAGGCCGGTTGCACCGGTCTTATATTACAATACGCTGTTTAGGCGGGTTTCCTCAACGGGTACCATCGTCTCAGCGCTGATTTGCTCCGGTGTGATGTTGCACCGTATGGCGCAGGCTTCAACCCCGCGGGTCATGGCGCGATCAAAGGCCGCTGCGTAGGCCGGGTCGAGATCGCGGCACAGGCTCAGGCGGTCTACATCACCGCGCTGGATCAGATAGACCATTATGGCGCGGTGTCCAGCCTCGGCCATGTCGCCAAGTTCGTCGAGATGCTTGGCGCCACGCGTAGTAACGCTGTCGGGAAACTCCGCAAGGCCTTCGCTGCGACGGAAATGCACATTCTTGACCTCGACATAGGCTAGGCCCTTGTCCGGGTCCTCGAGAAGAATGTCGATGCGCGAATTGTTGCCGTATTTCTGCTCGCGTCGGCGTATCGCGTAGGTTCCAAGGGTGCCGATGAGCCCCTTGTCGATCGCCTCCTCGACCAGCCGGTTGGGCCGACCGGTGTTGATGCCCACAAGCGTGTTGTCGGACGCCACCAGTTCCAGCGCGTACGCGTATTTTCGCGTGGCTGTTGAATGCAAGGTGAGAAAACACTTCGAACCGGGCTCGGTCAGCCCGCGCATCGAGCCGGTGTTGGGGCAGGAGCCGGTAATCAACTCACCGGTGTCGAGTTTTGCATCAAACAGGAAACGCTTGTAGCGGCGGATCAGGGTCGCGGGAATGAGCGGCGGGTCGAAAATCATGGTCTGCGCCCATACCAGTCATCGGCCTGGCCCGCAAATTTAGCCCCTGCTTGTGGGCGGATGTCAGATCCGCACCTGAACATAGGATCCGGGAGCATCTTCGATCGGCTTGAGCTTCTTGCCGCCGGGTTTGCGCGCGGGCACTTCTTCATCGGAGGCGGCGCGAATCCAGGCGTGCCAGTGTGGCCACCAGGATCCCGGGGTTTCGACAGCGCCGGCAACCCAGTCCTCGAATTCGGCATGCGCGGGGCCGTCGGACCAGAACTGGTATTTGCCCGATGAAGGCGGGTTGACGACACCGGCGATGTGGCCCGACCCGGACATGACATAGGTCACGTCCCCTCCGAACAGCTTGCCGCCGATATAGGCGGAGCGGGCAGGGGCGATATGGTCTTCCCTGGCGGCCAGATTGTAGACCGGGATCTTGATGTCGCCGAGATTGAGGGTCTTGCCGGCAAGCTGCATCTTGCCTTGCGACAGGTTGTTCTCGAGATAGCAGTTGCGCAGGTAGTAGGAATGGTTGGCCGCCGCCATGCGGGTGGCGTCCGAATTCCAGTAGAGCAGGTCGAAGGGCATCGGGTCCTTGCCCTTGAGGTAATTGTTGACCACGTAGGGCCAGATCAGGTCCGAGGCGCGCAACATGTTGAAGGCCGTCGCCATTTTCGAGCCATCGAGGTAGCCGTTCTTCTCCATGGCGTTTTCGATCGCACTGATCTGCGCCTCGTCGACGAACACCTTGAGATCCCCGGCATAGGTGAAGTCGGTCTGGGTGGTGAAAAAGGTGGCGGTGGCTATTCTTTGAACCTTCTCCTGGGCGTGCAGTGCCAGTGTGGCGGCCAGCAGGGTGCCGCCGACGCAATAGCCAATGGCATTGACCTCGCGTTCGCCGGTGGCCTTCTCGATGGTGTCGAGGGCGAAGGAAATGCCCTCGCGGGAATAGGACTCCCAGTCCTTGCCGGCGTGGCGCTGGTCCGGGTTGACCCAGGATATCACGAACACCGTATGTCCCTGATCGACGGCCCATTTGATGAAGGACTTTTTCGGGTTCAGATCGAGAATGTAGAACTTGTTGATCCAGGGGGGCACGATCATCAGCGGGCGCTTGAGAACGGTCTCGGTCGACGGGTCATACTGAATGACCTGGCAGACCTCGTTCTGGGCAATGACCTTGCCGGGCGAGACAGCAATGTTGCCGCCGACCTTGAACTTGGAGGCATCGGACTGGCGCAGCCGCAACTCGCCCTTGCCGGCGGCAATATCCTCGGCCAGCATGTGCATGCCCTTGACCAGATTTTCGCCGTTGGAGGCGACCATTTCCTTGTAGAGTTCGGGATTGGTGGCGATGAAATTGGCCGGCGACAGCGCGCTTGTGATCTGACGCACATAAAAGGCTGCCTTGTGACGCGTGTGTGGGTCGAGGCCTTCGCTCTCGTCGACGAGCTTGTTGGCCCAGTCCGAGGTGATGAAATAGGCATTCTTCAGGAACTCGAAGAATGGATTGTTCTCCCAGTCCGGATCGGCAAAGCGCTTGTCCCTGTTGGGCGGGCGGGGGCTGGTGTCCTCGCCCGACATGCGGGCAACGGATGCGCTCCACATGCCGAAATAGCTCGTCAGCAGCGATGTCTGGGCATCAAGGGCACGCTTGGGATCAGACAGCCAGTACTCGCCGACCTTGGAGAAGGTCTTGACCATATCCGCCATCGGCTCCGAGACGGTATCGACGACTTCGCCCTTTTCGCGCGGTTCCACCCAGGCCGAGGCGGCCTTGCCGAGTTCTTCAAGCATGCGGGCAAGATTGCGGGCGAAAACTTCGGGATCCTTGACGACATAAGCCTCAGCGGACGTGGTGCCCGGCTCAGCCTGGTCGTTTCCAGCCGTCGTTTTGCCCTTGTCCGCCATGATGGCGCCTCCTCATCATGTTCCCGAGCTTGCTTCAGGCCCGTTTTCTGCCTTAAATCGGCTTGTTTGCTTTGCTTGTCTGCCAAGTCTGGCGTTATCCTTCATTGATACGGGCTTTTTTTGTCCATGTCATGACCGCCCTTCGGCGAAGACCGGAATAATTGTGATCATGAGACTGATGGTTCGTCCGATATATGTTGTGCTGTACTGCCTCTTGCTTGCAGGCTGTCAGACAGCGTCGCTTGAAGACGCGGCGCCGAAGACTGTGGCGGCGGCCGGTGCCGGCGATACCGCTGGGCAACCGGTTGCGGACACTTCGGCGGCAGTTTCGGGGGATGACATTGAACCGGGGAAGCAGTCCCGGACCATCGCCCGCAATCCGGGATTTGTTTCGGTTGTGCCGATTGAAAGGACTGCACCGGCCCAGAACAAGGCGTTTGTTGATTCCGGTGCCAGCCGGACGGGTGAGTTCCCCACTTTCGGCCAGCAACCGAAGGCCGCCAACAGCCAGTTCTCCGAACAGGACAAGCTGGAAGCTGAAGCTGAGATGACCGAGCTGCTTCGCAACCGCGCATCGACGCCGGACGCGCGAGCGCAATACGAGGCCCGGCTCAGGGAATTGCGGGCCCTGGCTGCCCGCCATGGAAGCGACACGCAACGGGAAATCGAGAATTAGACCTTGCGTTTGACTTGGTTTGGACGCAAAGCCATGACATCAGAGCGTCTCCAATCAGCCCACAACCCCGGGGAATTCCATGGAAGAATTTCACAAAGTCCGCCGACTTCCGCCTTACGTTTTTGAGCAGGTCAACCGGCTCAAAGCGTCGGCGCGGGCCGGGGGGGCCGACATCATTGATCTGGGTATGGGCAATCCCGACCTGCCGACACCTGCCTCCATAGTCGAAAAGCTGTGTGAGGCGGTTAAAGATCCGCGGACACATCGCTATTCCACCTCGCGCGGCATTCCAGGCCTCCGGCGGGCGCAGGCTGCCTATTACGAGCGGCGTTTCGGCGTGAAGCTCAATTCCGAGACCCAGGTCGTGGCCACGCTTGGCTCCAAGGAAGGCTTTGCCAACATGGCCCAGGCCATCACCGCACCCGGTGATGTGATCCTGTGTCCCAATCCTACCTATCCGATCCATGCTTTCGGCTTCATCATGTCGGGCGGCGTGATCCGGTCGCTGGATGTCGTTCCGGACAACAGCTTCTTTTCAGCGCTGGAGCGCTCGGTGCGGCATTCGATCCCGAAACCGCTGGCGCTCATTCTGAATTATCCATCGAACCCGACAAGTTATGTGGCGACGCTGGATTTCTACAAGGACGTGGTGGCTTTCGCTAAGAAACACCACATCCTCATCCTGTCGGATCTGGCCTACTCCGAAATCTATTTCGACGGCACGCCGCCGCCGTCGGTGCTGGAGGTGCCGGGCGCGATCGACATCTGTGTCGAATTCACCTCTATGTCGAAGACCTTTTCGATGCCGGGCTGGCGCATGGGCTTTGCCGTCGGCAACGAGCGGTTGATCTCGGCGCTGACGCGGGTCAAGTCCTATCTTGACTACGGCGCGTTCACGCCGATCCAGGTGGCAGCCACTGCTGCATTGAACGGAGATGGTTCCGAGATCGCCGAGGTGCGTTCGATCTATAAGCGTCGGCGCGATGTGCTGGTCGAGAGTTTCGGCAAGGCCGGCTGGGACGTGCCGCCACCAGCTGCAACGATGTTTGCCTGGGCGCCAATTCCGGAGCAGTTCAAGCATCTGGGGTCGCTGGAATTTTCCAAGCTGCTGGTCGAAAAGGCCGACGTGGCGGTTGCTCCCGGCGTCGGGTTCGGCGAGCACGGCGATGAACATGTCCGCATCGCGCTGGTCGAGAACGAACACCGCATCCGCCAGGCGGCCCGCAACATCAAGCGCTTCTTTGCGGCCGCGGGCAATGGCGGCGGCGACAATGTGGTTTCATTGTCCGCCCGGCGTTGACCGCCGCGGCACTCGCCGCTAAACCCGCCTTGACTTCCAACGCCCCGCATATTCATGCGGGCGATCCCATACAGGTGGACTTTTGACATGACTGATGCCCTGAAAATCGGCATTGCAGGCCTTGGCACTGTCGGTGCGGCATTGTTCCAGATTCTCAAGAGCCGGCACAATCTCCTGGCCGATATCTGTGGTCGGGAAATCGTGATCACCGCGGTCTGCGCGCGCGACCGCAGCCGTGATCGCGGTCTCAATCTTGATGGCGTCGTCTGGTTCGACGATCCGGTGGCCATGGCGCGCGAGGCCGACATTGATGTTTTCGTAGAACTGATCGGCGGCGAGGGCGATCCGGCGCTCGCATCCGCGACGGCGGCGCTGACGGCCGGCCGGCACTTTGTCACCGCCAACAAGGCGATGCTTGCCCAGCACGGCGTGCAACTGGCGAAGCTTGCCGAGGCCCATGGCGTGCTTCTGAACTTCGAGGCTGCGGTTGCGGGCGGCATTCCGGTGATCAAGGCGATGCGCGAGTCGCTGACCGGGAACGCTGTGACGCGCATCTATGGCATCATGAACGGCACCTGCAATTACATCCTGACCCGGATGGAACACGAGAACATGGGCTTTGCGGAGTGTCTCGCCGAAGCCCAGCGGCTCGGTTATGCCGAAGCCGACCCGGCGTTTGATATTGACGGCAACGACACGGCGCACAAACTGTCAATCCTGACCAGCCTGGCCTTTGGCACCGAGATAGCGGCAGATGAGGTCTATATCGAGGGCATCACCAATATCTCGATCGATGATATTCACGCCGCCGACGAACTCGGCTACCGAATCAAACTGCTCGGCGTATCGCAACGGACTGCGACAGGGATCGAACAGCGCGTTCACCCGACCATGGTCCCGAAAGGCTCGATGATCGCGCAGGTGGAAGGCGTGACCAATGCGGTGACGATCGAAGCCGACATTCTGGGCGAACTCATGCTGTCGGGACCGGGAGCAGGTGGCGCCGCCACTGCATCCGCGGTGCTCGGTGACATTGCCGATATCGCAAAGAGCCGGCCTGGCCATCAGCACGCACCGGCGCTGGGACGGCCCGCCGACAAGCTCGAGCCCTATGTCAAGGCACAGATCCAGAGCCACGAAGGCGGATATTTCATCTCGCTCAAGGTCGATGACCGGACAGGGGTGTTTGCCTCGATCGCGACCTTGATGGCCAGCAACGAGATTTCGCTTGAATCGATCGTCCAGCGCGCACGGCCGGCGGGTGCGGATGCCGGTCCGCAAACGGTCATTCTGGTCACCCATGCGACGACGGAATCGAAGGTTCGGGCCGCGGTCGATGCCATCAAGCGTGAGGGCTATCTTGCCGGTGATCCCCAGGTGATCCGCATCGAACGCACGCGCGACAACTGAGCCGGGCAGCGCAACTGTGCTTCTGTCCGGGGTGAGCAGGGTTTCGGGACTGCATCTCTCAGCCTAATCGATTTAGATCGGGATCAGGCCAAAATCTTGAATAAACACGGCTTTTAATGTGGTTTTCACATTGCCTTGCGAGGTTTGATCGCTGTATGAGCGGCGAAACGTGACACTGTGGGGGATAGTAGACCATGTCAGCCAAAGCAACCGAAGCCAGTGGCCTGGAACGGATTCTGACACTCGAGATCGCGCGTGTTACCGAGCGCGCTGCCGTTGCCGCTGCAAGGCTTCGCGGCCGTGGCGACGAGATGGCTGCCGACCAGGTGGCCGTCGACGCCATGCGCCAGGAGCTCAACCGCTTGCCGATCGACGGCACCGTGGTGATCGGAGAAGGGGAACGCGATGAAGCGCCGATGCTCTATATCGGCGAGGAAGTCGGGACTCGTGACGGCGCCAAGGTCGATATTGCGCTCGATCCGCTGGAAGGCACCACGATCTGCGCCAAGAACCTGCCGAATTCGCTGGCGGTGATTGCGTTTGCTGAAAAGGGCAGCCTGCTCTACGCGCCGGATGTCTACATGGAAAAGATCGCGATTGGTCCCGGCTATCCGGCCAACACCGTTTCGCTGGAGGCGACCCCGACCGAGAACATCAATGCCGTAGCCCGCGCAAAAGGCGTGGCGGTGGAGCAGGTAACCGCCTGTATCCTGGACCGGCCCCGCCATGCGCGGTTGATCGAGGAAGTGCGGGCCACGGGCGCCGCTATCCGGTTGATCGGTGACGGCGATGTGGCCGGCGTCATTCACACCACCGATCCCGACGAGACCGGCATCGACATCTATCTCGGCATCGGCGGAGCCCCGGAGGGGGTGCTGGCAGCCGCTGCACTGCGCTGTATCGGCGGACAGATGCAGGGACGTTTGCAGCTCAACACCGAAGAGAAGGTGGCCCGTGCTGCCAAGATGGGGATTTCCGATCCGAACAAGATCTACTCGATGGAAGAAATGGCCAGCGGCGATGTGCTGTTTGCCGCCACCGGCGTGACCGACGGCAACATGCTGCAGGGCGTGAGATTTACTCGTGATGCCATCATCACCCACACCATCGTGATGCGCTCCTCGTCCAAGACAGTGCGCGAGATCAAGGCACGCCACCAGGACCTCGCCAAGTTCGACTGATTTGCTGGAAGCGCCAGATTCTGTCAGGCAAGAGCACCGCCCCGGTCTCAACCGAGCCCGGGGCGGTTTTGCGTTGGCAGGCGAGCCGTGCCTGACGCATGTCGCGTTCAATGATTGCATTTGAACGCGACGCCCATGCATCAATTCGGAGCGTTACAGCGACTCTTGCTAATCCATTTGGACGGGTGGCGCTGCAATGACGCCTGCCGCGCTTTGCTGCCGGCGGCGGTTTGGGTTATGAGCCTTTCCAGGGCGCAACCATCAAGGCAGGGCGCCTTGAGCAGGTTGGTTTTCGCATGACAGTCAACAGCGCATCAGAGCGGGCGTTTCTTGGAGTCGAGCAGTCGCTGTCCGGGCAGAGATGGGTGGCGCGGCTGGATGCGACCGGTGAAAACAAGGCCATCTCGATTGCGCAGACGACCGGACTTCCCGACGTGATCTCCCGCGTGCTTGCGGGACGTGAGGTTGGCATTGGCGACGCCAAGGCCTTCCTTGACCCAACCATCAAGACATTGATGCCGGATCCTTCAAAGCTGACCGATTGCGACCGGGCGGCCGAGCGAATTGCCCTCGCCATTTCACGTGGAGAACGGGTTGCGGTTTTTGGCGACTATGACGTCGACGGTGCGGCCTCTTCCGCGCTGATGCAGCGCTTCCTGCGCCATTTCGGGCTCGCCAGCGAAATTTACATTCCGGACCGGATCTTCGAAGGCTATGGCCCGAACCCCACGGCCATCGGAGAACTGGTTGAGCGCGGTGCAAAGCTGATCATCACGGTGGACTGCGGCTCAACCAGCCACGAGTCGCTCGCAGAAGCCGCGCGGCGTGGAATCGATGTGGTCGTGATCGATCACCATCAGGTGGCCAGCGAACTGCCGGTCGCACAGGCACTGGTCAATCCCAATCGCGAGGATGATCTCTCCGGGCTCGGGCACCTGTGCGCCTGCGGTGTGGTGTTCATGGTGCTGGCGGGGACGTTGAGGCTGTTGCGCCGGAAGGGTGACACCCGCGCTCATACGTTCGACCTGCTCGCTAACCTCGATCTGGTGGCGCTGGCGACCGTGTGTGACGTGGTGCCGCTCAAGGGGCTCAACCGGGCCTTCGTGGTCAAGGGGCTGCTGGCTGCACGTGGCATGGGCAATACCGGGCTGACAGCTATCTCGCAGCGGGCAGGGGTCAACGGCCCTGTCACGCCCTATCACCTCGGTTTTCTGATCGGGCCACGGATCAATGCCGGGGGTCGAATCGGTGACGCGGCTCTGGGTAGCCGCTTGTTGACAATCGAAGACAAGGATGAAGCGGCAGCCATTGCAGACCAGCTCGAGGATCTGAACCGGGAGCGGCAGGCGATCGAGGCGGCGATGCTGGCCGAAGCGGACGCGGAGGCTGCCATGGAGATGGCAAGTGGCGACGGGCCGGCGGTCATCGTCACGGAGCGTAAGGGCTGGCATCCCGGCGTTGTCGGCCTGTTGGCCTCGCGGCTCAAGGAGCGCTATCGCCGCCCGGCTTTCGCCATCGCCTTTGACGGCAATGGCAAGGGGACCGGGTCCGGTCGCTCGATACCGGGTGTCGATATCGGCCGGCTGGTGCGCAAGGCCGTGGAATCAGGTCTGCTGGTCAAGGGCGGCGGTCACGCCATGGCAGCCGGGTTGACCGTTCAACAAGGCCGGCTCGGGGACCTGAGGGCGTTTTTTGAGGACAACGCCGCCGAGGCCGTGGCCGGGCTCACCACGACGCACCAGCTCAAGATCGATGGCGCAATTTCGGCTTCCGGAGCAACGCTCGATCTGGTCGACCTGATTGAGCGCGCCGGTCCCTACGGCGCGGGGCACCCGCAGCCGGTCTTCGCCATGCCCGGGCACGTGCTGAAGGATGCGCGCGTGGTCGGCCAGAATCACATCAAGCTGTCGTTTTCCGGCCCCGATGGCGGCAGGCTCAACGGCATTGCCTTCAGGGCGGCGGACACGGAAATGGGCGCGAGTCTGCTTGGTGGACGTGGACTGACGTTTCACATCGCGGGCTCGCTGTCGGCCGATTACTGGCAGGGCGTCAGGCGGGTACAGATTCGCGTGATTGACGCAGCTGTGGCGCGATAGGAATCCACATTTCCGGAATGTTTGAGCAGCGGCTGCGGGGTTCCGACTAAGCCACCGTTTGGACCCGGCTGTCATAGGTATGTGCGCCGAAGAGCAGCCGTAATTTATCCCGGACCGACCGCCCGGCAAGACCTGAATAGCTGCGTGGTGCGATGAGCGTTGCGGACGCGTGAGAGCACCGGACAACATGCCGAGAGCAAAGGACCCAGCGCCAGATAAGTCTAGGTTTTCAAAGGGGAAATCAAGCGGAAGGCTTGGAAGCAGTGGTACGCCCTAGGGGAGTCGAACCCCTCTTTCCAGAATGAAAATCTGGCGTCCTAACCGATAGACGAAGGGCGCGTAACACTGTGGGCGTCTTATAGTCAGACCGTTTTAGGACCGCAAGCGCATAATTGCGTTTTGAGCGAAAAAAATGACATCCAGATGAAGTTTTTTTTCTGCTGTGAAACTGCCCCAGGGGAAGAGCGCCTCAGGCGGTGAAATCAGTGACCAATTCACTTGCGGCGACGGCAGCGCCAGTTCCAGTCACGGGTGTTTCCGATGTCGATGTGAACGGATTCGGTGTGGCAGTAGGTTCCCACGCCACCACGGCCGGGCATGGAACGCAGGTACTTGGCAAGCTGCCACTTTGAAACGCCTTCGACCTGGACGTCGGCTGCCTCGCAGGAGGTGTGGCGCGATCCCGAAGCTCCGCCGATCCGGCGATTGTGCTTCGGGCTGCGATAGCCGGAGGTGACCACAACGGGACGACCGTAATGCCGCTCGATGGCCTTGAGCGTGCGCACGAGCCGGGGCTTGAAGCAGTCGACCTGCACCTTGTCGGTCTGCAGATGCAGCCCGTTGGGTGCAAGGCGAGCCAGACCCGCGGCGGATGCCAGCTGGATCTGCCCGTATTCGGCGTTTGCGGACGAAGAAGACCCATTGTCGAACATTGATGCCAGCTTTACGCCAGGCAGTGCGTCGGACCCGGCGGAGGCGGCGGTCACCGGGGCGCTGTCGCGTGTCACCACCCGTTTTGTAGTTCCTGCCGGCGCATTCTTGGCCGAGGGCTTGGGTGAGGCGAACATGCGCGCGAATATGGATTTTTTCTTCGGCGGCGCAACCACTGCCAGTTCCTGGACCTGTGGCGCAGGTGTGTCGACTTCCGAATCGGTGTCAACCGGAGCCGTGTCGGCTGATGCTGTCTCTGTTTGCATCGGTTGCGCTGGCGGGGCAGGCTGGCTGTCCTGCAGTGCTACGCTGGCGGGGGCCGGAGCGGAGGGTGTGCCATAAAGATTGGCAACCGACTGGGCCGGTTGGCTCTGGGTGATGCCGCGGTTGAGCGCGTCGACGGCGGTGTTCGCCATGACGACCGACTGGCCGGGGGCGGGATCGATCTGCGCAGCAGCTGCATCTGGCATGCGTGCCGACGCGTCAGAGGCGTTGGGAGAGGGGAGGGGAAGAGGAACACCGGGAGCAGTCTCGGCAGCTGCCTGGGCGTCCGCATACATGATTGCGGACTCATCCGAGCTGACGATGCCGTCGAACATCTCCGGAGAACCGGGAGCAAAGCCCTGCGTGGTGAACATGGCGGGATCAGCAGTTGACACGCATCCGCTTAGAACAATCGCTGCACCGGTCAGAAGCAACGCCCGCGTGGTATTGCGCCTGATGGCTGCTTTGTATCCGCCTGTCTGCAAACTCTGGAGCCCCCGGATGTGATCTTGCATTGCCAGACCCGAAGGTCTTGAAAATGCCTACTCATTTGCGACGTTCTTGTAAACGGACAAAGCCGTTTGCCTGAAAAGGCTCTTCGGCATCAGCGCCAAATGCATGCGATGCGTCGCAAATGCGGCGAAAGCATGGCCCTAGTCCCTAGACTAGCCTGGCTTCGTTGCGTGAGCCTTGCGCCTTGAAGGCCCGGCTAGGTTGAAGCCGGGCCTGCTCGCGCCGTTACCAGCTGCCGGTGTTTTCCATCGACTTCCAGGGTTCTGCCGGCTCGAGCGGATCGCCCTTCTGCAGAAGCTCGATGGAAATGCCGTCGGGCGAGCGGACAAAGGCCATATGACCGTCCCGCGGCGGACGATTGATGGTCACGCCCTTGTCCTGCAACGACTGGCAGAGATCGTAGATATTGTCGACAACATAGGCGAGGTGGCCGAAGTTGCGGCCGCCATCATATTCTTCCGGGTCCCAGTTGTAGGTGAGCTCGAGCAAGGGGGCCTGATCTGCCATCGCCCGCTCCTTGTCCTCGGGCGCGGCGAGAAAAATCAGCGTGAACCGGCCGGCTTCGCTTTCGTGACGGCGAATTTCCACAAGTCCCATCTTGTTGCAGTAGAAATCCAGCGAGGCCTCGACGTCGGCGACGCGGACCATCGTGTGCAGATAACGCATTGGCTTTACCTCATGATTCTTGAATGGCTGGAAAATAGGCGGAATCGCGCTCGAGACAACGCCAATCTGATAAAAGGGGACGAATGAACAAGTTTTCCTGCGGGGCTTGCGCTGCCCTCGCAATACAATGTTAATGTTTTAATCAAGAATCACTTCATTTGTTTGTGGCGCGTATTGGAGAGGCATCCGGATGGGGGAAAGGTCCTCAGAAAAAGACCAGGCTGGTACGGAAGCACTAGGTGATCCTGTCGATCTCATCGAGATTACCGGCGTCATAAAGTGGTTCGACGTTGCCAAGGGGTTCGGCTTCATCATACCGGACAACGGCATGGAGGATGTTCTCCTGCATGTGACATGCCTGCGCCGCGACGGATACCAGACCGTTCTTGAAGGCACCCGCGTCGTTTGCCTGATCCAGAAGCGGGAACGTGGATATCAGACCTTCCGCATTCTCTCGATGGACACTTCGACCGCAGTGCACCCCTCGCAGTTGCCGCCGGTGCGGACCCATGTGCAGGTCAAGCCGTCGAGCGGCCTCGAGCGGGCGATCGTCAAGTGGTTCAACCGCACCAAGGGATTCGGCTTTCTGACCCGGGGTGAGGGGACCGAAGACATCTTCATTCACATGGAGACGTTGAGACGCTACGGCCTGGCCGAACTGCGCCCGGGACAGGTCGTGCTTGTCCGCTTCGGCGACGGCGACAAGGGCCTGATGGCGGCGGAAATCCATCCCGACATAGATGCGCCGATCCCAAATTCGCACTGAGCGGGCAATGGGCAGTTTACAACGCCTCGCGCTGATTTTTCTCTCTCTTCTGGTGTTTTTCGCCGCGCCGGCGATTGCGAAAGTGCTGCCGACAGATCCCGAACCGCTGGTGATCGAGACCGGGAGCGGCCCCGTCGAATTTTCAGTGGAACTGGCGCTGACGCCTGCAGACCGCGCCAGCGGGTTGATGAACCGGACAAGCATGGCGGCTGACCACGGCATGCTGTTCAAGTTCGACCAGACCCGGAAAGTGCTGATGTGGATGAAGAACACTCCGCTGCCGCTGGATATGCTGTTTATCGACGAAAGCGGCACAGTGGTTCGAATCGCCGAGCGGACCGAACCGTATTCGGAGACCATCATCCCCTCCGTCAGCCCGGTGCGCTATGTGCTGGAATTGAATGGCGGAACGGCCTCGCCGCGGGGAATATCGGTTGGCGACCTGGTGCGCCACCGAGCGATCGGCGACTGAATTTCCGGTTAGGTGAATTTAGCGTCGATTTGGAGTTGCGGGCCACTGCGTTCCGGTGTATCCGGGTCACGCCTTTGGCAGTCGGAGCGTAGCGCAGCCTGGTAGCGCATCTGGTTTGGGACCAGAGGGTCGGGAGTTCGAATCTCTCCGCTCCGACCATTCATTCCGGCGTCCGGTTTCCGGACGTCTTGCAGCAAGGCGCCGCAATCCGCCTTCCGGGGCGGGCGCCGTCATGAAGAGGATTGGGACATGACTGCGAAAATCTACCGTCCCGCAAAGACTGCCATGCAATCCGGCAAGGCCAAGAGCCTGGACTGGGTTCTTGACTTCGAGCAGGAAAAGCCGCGCAGCATTGACCCGATGATGGGCTACACTTCCTCCGCCGACATGAAAAGCCAGATCCGGATGAGGTTCGAAACCCGCGAAGCGGCCGTCGCCTATGCCACGCGCAACGGTCTCGCCTATCGTGTCATCGAGCCCCAGGAAGCCAAACGCCGCCGGGTGGTGTACGCCGACAATTTCCGTTTTGACCGCCGTCAACCCTGGACCCACTAGTCGTTGCCACGGTTTGCCCAGGCAGCAAACCGCCGACGGCCCCTTAGCTCAGCTGGATAGAGCACCGGCCTTCTAAGCCGACGGTCGCAGGTTCGAATCCTGCAGGGGTCGCCACTATCTTGTGCATTGTATTCGTTTGATTTCTTGCGCACATCCCGGCTTTTCCAAGCAGGTGCAAATCCCTCCAGAATCCTGTCTGTTGGCAGACATTGGCTTGCGGGGGCGTGGAGGGCGATCTTTTGGTGTCGAGACCGGCCATGGCGCGGCAGTGCGGCGGCCTTATCGGGTCATCAACTCGCAAGTGGGCCCACCACAAGTGATGGTGAGAGGGCGCGTTGAAAATCGCGTTGGAACCCCCCACTCCAAACATTTTGCAGCTGATGCCTGCATGGGTGTGGCAACCGGGCGGTCAAAAGCATGAAATACCTGGCATTCGCGGCATTTTCAGTTTTGCTGAAATAGCTTATAAGAAGAACTGTATAAAGCAGGGGCACTGTGGAATATTAGGCATTATTACAGGATCTGATTCGAAAGTGACAATATGCTGGTGACGGAAACCGTCTTACATTTGGGTCCTGAACTTGAGCGCGCTGTTAACCGGATGGATTTTTTCCGGTTGTTCAAGTCCCTGGCTGGAAGCCATGGATTTTCCTATTTCGGTGTAACCGAGGTGGTGAGTGACGAGCAGGGAATCAATTTGCAGCATGTCCATGCGCTGCACAATCTGCCCGCCTCATGGTTCGAAGACCCCAAGCTTCAGGTGATCGATGCACGCGATCCGGTTTTTGTCCGTCTGCAGCAGTCGTCCGCGCCCTGCGTGATGGATCTCGGCCAGACGCCTTCGGAGGTCCTCGGCTGCAGCGGTTCCGATACGGTGGTGATCGTGCCGCTGCACGCGGCAACCGGAAAACGGTATTGCCTGATCCTGGTTGGGGGGGATGCCAAGCCGGACCATCAGGCGCTGGCGCTGATTGCGCTCGACGCTGCGCTGATCTTTCAGCGCTATTTTGAAGTCATCCTCTCCCTTGATTCCATCAGTGGACTCAGTGACCGCGAAATACAGATCGTGCGCTGGACATCGGAGGGCAAAACATCCGCCGAAATCGCCATCATACTCGGTCTGTCCGAGCACACCGTCAATTCGTACATCGCAGCGGTTTTGCGTAAGCTGCATGTTGTCAACCGGGCGCAAATGGTGGCATCAGCCATACGCAGCGGCTTGATAACCTAGATCGGTCGGGAGGCCATCGATGAGCTCACAGCAAGACGGCACACTATTGAAGGTCCTCCTGGTTGACGATGATCCGGCCGAACATGTGCTGTTGAAACGCAAACTGAAAACGGCCGAGGATGCATCGATCGATCTGGAATATGTCAGTGACATCGGTGGCGCAGTAGAGAGGGTCAAGGCCGGCGGCGTTGACATGGTGTTTCTCGACAACCGCCTCGTCCCCAACAATGATTTCCGCGAAACAGCGCCACAGCTGCGCAGTGCAGGCTTCATCGGGCCGATCGGCATCATATCTTCGGACATCAGCGGCCGCTACTTTGAAAAATTCAGGGAATTCGGTGTCGATTTCAAAATCGGCAAGGACGAGATCGACGGGACCGTAATCAATTTCATTCTGAAAGAGTACACACTAGACCAATTGTCGGAGACCTGCTCCGAAGATTTCCTGTGAAGGTCCGGAAGTTTTTGAGTTTGGGTGTGGAATAGCATGAGATTGCCGGTCTCACCCGAGAGTCTGTTGCATGCGTTGTACGAAACGCTGCCCGACCCGGTGATGATCATCGATGCAGATCGCAAGTTGATTGCTTCCAATGCGGCTGCATCCGCGGTGTTTGGTTATTCGGCAGAAGAGTTTCTCGGCCTGGGGCCGCGAGATTTCTATGCATCGATAGAAGATGCAAGGGAGGTGGGGCGAGCCCTCTTTCCGCTGGACAAGGCTACCCAAACACTTCACGGCCAATACCAGTTCCTGCGCAAAGACGGTTCCATCGTCACCGCAGAATTGACCGCGAACAAGATCCTCGATGCGGACGGCAAGGCTGTCGCACTGGTCGCGATTCTGCGCGACATTAGTGAAACTGTAGCGGCGCGAGAAGAACACCGGCGCACCGAATCGATCCTCAACACTGCATTGGCCTCGATTTCCGAGGGGTTCATAATCTTTGACAAGCAGGATCGGCTTCTCCTGTGCAACGACGCCTATTTTGAGATCTATGCGATATCGGCTCCGGCCATGCGGATCGGCGCAACGTTTGAATCAATCATCCGCTACGGTGTCGCGCATGGACAGTATGCGGATTGCGGCAAGACCGAGGAAGAGCATGAAGCTTGGGTCGCCTGGCGGATGGAGCGACACAGAAATCCCAGCAAGCCCTATATTCAAAGGTTAAGTACGAACCGTTCTTTGCTGGTCGAAGAGCGGATCGCAGAGGATGGGCTGAATGTCGGGGTGCGAACCGATGTAAGCATCCTCAGCCAGGCAAAGAATGAGGCGGAGCGACTGGGCCAGATCATCGAGAATGTCGCCCAGGAAGTCTATCTCTTCAGTCTGACAAAGGACAAAATCGTCAGCGCGAACAAGGCGGCGCGGGACAATCTGCAATACAGCCTGGAAGAACTGCGCGAACTTTCCGCCGCGGATTTCATCGCCGGCTCGGCGCAGGACGAAATGAATGCACTGATCGCGCCGACAGGTTCTGCAGAGAGCAAGATCCAGATTTTCGACACCATGCACCGCCGCAAGGATGGTAGCACCTATCCCTGCCGGGTGCGGCTCGAGCACATGGAAGATCCCGATGATCCCGTTGCCCTGGCTTTCGTGGAAGATATGACGGAAAGATTGGAAATCGAACGTGCGCTCAAGCAGAAAGAGCATGAATTCGAAACCCTTGCGCGCAACCTTCCGGATTTCATCGTGCGTGCCAAGCCTGACACGACGCTGACTTACGTGAATGAACACTACGCCCGCTACGTTGGTCGTCCTGCCGATGAGATGATCGGCCGGAAATTCCTCGATTTTGTACCCGAGGCCAACCGCGCGATGCTGATAGAGCATCTGGCCAGCCTGTCTCCCGAACAGCCGTTGAGAACCAGCGAACAGGCGATGCCTTCACTTACCGGAGAGACGCTCTGGTGTCTGTGGTCCAACCTGATGGTGTTCGAAGACGGAAAGCCGGTGGAGCTGGTTTCGGTCGGGCGCGATATCACCCAGGTCCGCGAGGCACAGAACCGGATCGCAAGACAATCGCGCGAACTTGAATTGCGCAACAACGCCCTGGAACAGTTCAGCGCCGTTGTGTCGCATGACCTCAAGGCGCCGCTGCGCCAGATCCGCTTGTTCGCGGACATGATTGCCGAAGACATCAAACTGGGCAAAGCCGAAGATCTGGCAACGTTCTCAGGGTATATTTCGCAGCGCAGTGAAGCGATGGAGGCGATGACGTCCAGCCTGTTGGAGTATTCGCAGCTGGCCTATCAGCGAATCAATCCCGAAAAGTTCCAGTTGTCCAAAGCCCTCAACGAAGCCTGGACCAATCTGTCGGTGAATGTCGAGGAAGCACAGGCAAGCCTGATCGTTGAAAAGGACATCGACCTTTATGGCGATTTCACTCTCCTTACCCACTTGTACCAGAACCTGTTTGCCAACTCCTTGAAGTACCGCCGTCAAGATTCGTCCGTGGAGATCCGGGTGGAGGCTCAAACTGACCGAGAGGGTCACAAGATCACCGTCGAGGATGATGGTATCGGTATTGCTCCCGAGCAGGCAGAGCGGATTTTCGGCGTTTTTCAGCGTCTGCACGCAGACGAGAAGCTGTATTCGGGTACCGGCATAGGTCTTGCCCTGTGCCGCCGGATTGCCGAAAGCCACCACGGCAGCATTCATCTTGACACGTCATACCGGGATGGTGCGCGGTTCGTCATTACACTGCCGAGACAAGGTGCCGGCTGACTGCCGGCACCGGTCCGGGCTCATGTCCAACTGCGCGCCCTGACCGGCAGTGGGCGCGACCGGATCAGGCCGCCGCTGCGGCAGCGAGACCGCGCTCGATGTCGGTCATCAGGTCGTCAACATCTTCCAGGCCGATTTGCAGCCGGATGACCGGGCCCTCCCTGGGAGGCATGGCGACGGTTCTGTCGGAGAGGTTGGCGTGAACGGCAAGGCTCTCGTAGCCACCCCAGGAATAGCCCAGGCCGAAGATTTCCAGTGCGTCCAGGAAAGCGTGCGCCTTGGCCTGATGGCGATCGGTGTCGGCCACATCCAGAACAATCGAGAAGATGCCCGAGGAGCCGGAGAAGTCGCGTTTCCACAGCGCGTGGCCGGGAAAGCTCTCCAGAGCCGGGTGGAGAACTCGGGCGACACCCGCCATGCCTTCCAGCGCGCGCGCAATCGCGAGAGCGCTTTCCCGGTGCCTCGAAAGCCGGATCCCCATGGTGCGCAGGCCGCGCAGGGTCATGTAGCTGTCATCCGGTGCGGCGCAGACACCAAGCATGGTGAAGGCCTTCCACAATGCCGGCCAGGCCTTTTGGTTCGCCGAAACGGTTCCGATCAGGATGTCGGAATGTCCGGCGGGATATTTCGTGGCAGCGTGAATGGAAATGTCGACGCCGTGATCGAGGGGTTTGAAGAAAAGCGGCGTGGCCCAGGTGTTGTCCATAGAGACGAGCGCCCCATGGGCATGGGCGACTTCGGCAATTGCAGGGATATCCTGCATCTCGAACGTGTTGGACCCGGGCGCCTCGGTGTGTACCAGCCTGGTGTTGGGGCGCATGAGGCTCTCGATGTCCGCCCCGATAGCGGGGTCGTAATAGCTGGTTTCGATGCCGAAGCGGGCCAGCATTCCGGCGCAGAAATTTCTTGTCGGGGCGTAGACCGAATCCACAACCAGCAGATGATCGCCGGCGTTCAGCGCGCCCAGGAACGGGACCGTGACCGCGGCGAGGCCGGAGGGCAGGGCGACAGTTCCTTCCGATCCTTCCAGTTCGTTCATGGCCGCGTTCAGGGCATCCGTGGTCGGTGTGCCATAGGTGCCGTAGGTGTATTTCTGGTTTCGCGACACCATGGTGGCCGAATCCGGAAACAGGACGGTTGAGGCGTGCACGACGGGCGGATTGACGAAGCCGTGAAAACTCCGCGGATCATGGCCGGAATGCGCCAGGCGTGTGTTGATGCCAGCCTTGGGGGGAGTGTTTTCGCTGCTCATTTCGGATCCGCTTTATGGTCTTGAATCATCGGTCTTCAGTCGGGCCAACGAGTATCGCGAGTTGAAGGTGCCCACAAGATGTTGTTGGGTCCACTGAGTGGCGAATGCCAACCTGTAGTGTCCGGCCTGAAGCCGCGCTGCAACATGGGCGTTCGGCGGCGCGCCCCGGAAGGTTTGTGGCCGAAATTCGACGATTTCGCAGAATTAGGCCGGGGAAGGCTTGACCGATGGCGGATTTCGGCATGGTATAACGACGCGCTAATGGAGACGGGCAGAGGCCTTGCAAAAAGCTACTGTCGCTCTTGTCGCACCCAAAAAACAGGGCAACAGAAAAAAAGGTTGTATCAAATGAAAAAGAAGATTTTGTCGGCTGTCGCTGGTGTCGCGGTGGTCGCAGGCCTGGGAGCCACAGGTGCTTCCGCCGCGACGCTGGATGACGTCAAGGCAAAGGGATTCGTCCAGTGCGGCGTGTCCACCGGCCTCGCCGGCTTTTCCGCCCCGAACGATGCAGGTGACTGGTCGGGTATCGACGTTGACCTGTGCCGCGGCATAGCGGCAGCCGTGTTCGGTGACGCATCGGCTGTCAAGTACAGCCCGCTTTCGGCCAAGGAGCGCTTTACCGCTCTGCAGTCGGGTGAAATCGATGTGCTGTCGCGCAACACCACTTGGACAATGAGCCGTGACACGCAGCTCGGTCTCAACTTCGCGGGCGTCAACTACTATGACGGCCAAGGCTTCATGGTGCGCAAGTCGCTGGGCGTGAATTCCGCGCTGCAGCTGTCTGGCGCTTCGGTCTGCGTACAGACCGGTACCACCACTGAGCTGAACCTCACCGATTACTTCAAGGCCAACGACATGACCTACAATCCGGTCGTGTTCGAGAAGCTCGAGGAAGTGAACGCTGCCTACGACGCCAACCGCTGCGACGTGTACACGACCGACCAGTCGGGCCTGTATTCGATCCGCCTCGGCCTTTCGGCTCCGGATGAGCACATGGTTCTGCCTGAAGTGATCTCGAAAGAGCCTCTGGGTCCTGTGGTTCGTCAGGGCGATGACCAGTGGTTCAACATCGTCAAGTGGGTTCACAACGCGATGCTCAATGCCGAAGAAATGGGCGTGACCTCGGAGAATGTTGACGAAATGCTCAACTCCACCGACCCCAACGTCATGCGCCTGCTCGGCAAGGAAGGCACCTTTGGTGATTCCATCGGCTTGAGCAACGACTGGGCCTACAATGTGATCAAGCAGGTCGGCAACTACGGCGAAATGTTTGAACGCAATGTCGGCGCTTCGACCCCGCTTGCAATCGACCGCGGCGTCAACGCGCTCTGGTCCAAGGGTGGCCTGCAGTACGCACCGCCAATCCGCTAAGCAGCGACACAAGTGCGGGCTCCACTTGAGGGGCCCGCACTTGCCGGTCGCATTAGGCGAACCGAAAGTCCTGACGCAAAGACGGCAGGTAAAATAACGATCCGGCCAAAAGGTCCGGGCACAGAGTTGGGGACAGATATGGCTCATCAAGAAAGCGTCGCTTCGGACGTTGATGATTCTGGTCGCGTATCGTTGATGAATGATCCGAAAGCACGCGGCCTGGTTTTCCAGGTATTGCTGATCATTGCCGTGATCTACCTGGTCTATTCCGGGGTTACGAACGCCATCGACAATCTGGCACGTGCCGGAATTGCTTCCGGCTTCGGCTTTTTCGGTGAGCGCGCCGGTTTCGACATTGGGCAGTCTCTCATCCCGTACACAAATGACAGCACCTATCTGCGTGCTTTCTTCGTGGGTCTTTTGAACACCATGGTGGTTGGGCTCATCGGGGTCTTTTTTGCCACCATCATCGGATTCATCATCGGTTTGGCAAGACTGTCGAAGAACTATCTGGTCCAGAAGTTTGCCACCGTCTATGTCGAGATGCTGAGGAACATTCCGCTGCTGCTGCAGCTTCTGTTCTGGTACAAGGCGGTTCTGTCGATCCTTCCCTCACCCCGTCAGGTCGGGCTCGAGCCCGGCGCCGAAGTGGTCTTCAGTCTCAACAACCGCGGCCTCTACATGCCGCGCATCGTGCCGGAAGCCGGATCATCGCTGATCCTGTACGCGCTGCTCATCGCCATAGTCGCCTGGATTTTTATCGGCCGCTGGGCGAAGAAACGGCAGATGGCCACCGGGCAGCAGTTTCCGGTCTTCTTCACAGGCCTTGGGCTGATCATCGTTCTGCCGTTGCTCGCCTACCTTGTCACCGGCATGCCGCTGTCGCTCGAATACTCCAGCCTGCAAGGTTTCAACATGGTCGATGGCTGGGTGATCCAGCCTGAATTCATGGCGCTGCTTCTTGGGCTGGCGCTGTATACCGCGGCGTTTATTGCGGAAATTGTCCGTGCGGGTATTCTGGCCGTGTCTCACGGCCAGTCGGAAGCTGCCTATGCGCTGGGGATCCGGCCGAACCTGACCAGCCGCCTGGTGATCGTGCCGCAGGCAATGCGCGTAATCATTCCACCATTGACCAGCCAGTATCTGAACCTGATCAAGAATTCGTCCCTCGCGGTTGCCATCGGCTATCCGGACCTGGTCTCGATTTTCGGCGGGACGGTGCTGAACCAGACAGGTCAGGCGGTTGAGGTGATCTCGATCACCATGCTGGTCTATCTCACCCTGTCGCTGCTGACATCCGCTTTCATGAACTGGTTTAATTCCAGTGTCGCACTGGTGGAGCGCTGAGCCATGGAAACTCTACCGACTTCAATCCGCTATGTTCGTACCGAGGAAAGCCCGACAATGGCGCCTCCGGTCGCCACAGGCGGCGTCACGGGCTGGCTGAAGGTCAACCTGTTCGCAACACCGCGCGATACGGTGCTGACGATTTTGACCCTGTTGTTGCTCCTGTGGATGGTGCCGCCGATCATCGACTGGGCCTTTATCAGCGCGGTCTGGACCGGTGACGGCCGGGAAGACTGCATTGGACCGGGCACAGGTGCCTGCTGGGCCTTTGTCGAGGCCAAGTTCGGCCAGTTCATCTACGGGCGCTACCCGATCGAGGAGCGCTGGCGGGTTGACCTCTCCGGTCTTCTGCTGATTTTGGGCCTGGTGCCGATCGCCATACCTTCGGTGCCTTACAAGCGCGAGAATGCGCTGTATCTGCTGGTGGTGTTTCCGGTGCTGGCCTTCATCCTGCTGACCGGCCAGTTCGGGCTTGAGCCTGTCGAAACCCCGCTCTGGGGCGGTCTGCTGGTGACCCTGGTTGTTGCCATCGTCGGCATCGTGGTGTCGTTCCCGCTGGGGATCCTGCTTGCGCTGGGGCGGCGGTCGGAAATGCCGATCGTAAGGATGTTCAGTGTCATCTTCATCGAATTCTGGCGCGGCGTGCCGTTGATCACGGTGCTGTTCATGTCATCGGTGATGCTGCCGCTGTTCCTTCCCGACGGGGTGACCTTCGACAAGTTGCTCAGGGCTTTGATCGGCGTGGCGCTGTTCTCCTCTGCCTATATGGCTGAAGTGATCCGCGGTGGCCTGCAGGCGATCCCGAAAGGGCAGTACGAGGCAGCCAATGCCATGGCGCTGACCTTCTGGCAGGGCACACGGCTGGTAATCATGCCGCAGGCGCTCAAACTGGTCATTCCGGGCATCGTCAACACCTTCATCGGCTTGTTCAAGGACACCAGCCTGGTGTTGATCATCGGCCTGTTCGATCTCTTGGGCATCGTTCAGCAGAACATGAACGACCCAAACTGGATCTCACCTGCGACGCCGGCGACCGGCTTTGTCTTCGCCGCCTTCGTCTTCTTCATCTTCTGCTTCGGCATGTCGCGCTATTCCGCCTATATGGAACGGCGGCTCGACACTGGCCATAAACGATAACAAGGGAACCTAATCATGGCTGACAGCAACGCAGCAGCAACTCAAGGTGCCGGTCCTTCGAAAATGACGGTGTCGGAGACCGATGTCGCTATCGAGCTCATCGGCATGAACAAGTGGTACGGCGAGTTTCACGTCCTGCGCGACATCAATCTCAAGGTGATGCGCGGCGAGCGGATCGTCATTGCAGGACCGTCAGGTTCGGGCAAATCCACCATGATCCGCTGCATCAACCGTCTGGAAGAGCATCAGAAGGGCAAGATCATTGTCGACGGCATCGAGCTGACCAATGATCTGAAGAAGATCGACGAGGTCCGGCGCGAAGTCGGGATGGTGTTCCAGCACTTCAACCTGTTCCCGCATCTGACGATCCTCGAGAACTGCACACTGGCGCCGATCTGGGTGCGCAAGATGTCAAAGAAAAAGGCCGAGGAAATCGCCATGCATTACCTCGAGCGGGTCAAGATCCCCGAACAGGCGCACAAGTATCCCGGTCAGCTCTCCGGCGGCCAGCAGCAGCGTGTGGCGATTGCCCGGTCACTGTGCATGAACCCGCGCATCATGCTGTTCGACGAGCCGACATCGGCGCTCGATCCGGAAATGATCAAGGAAGTGCTCGACACCATGGTGGGGCTTGCCGAGGAAGGCATGACCATGCTGTGCGTGACCCACGAGATGGGTTTTGCACGCCAGGTGGCAAACCGTGTGATCTTCATGGATCAGGGCCAGATCGTCGAGCAGAACGAGCCGACCGAGTTCTTCGACAACCCGCAGCATGAGCGCACCAAGCTGTTCCTGAGCCAGATCCTGCACTAGGCCAAGGAAAGCAACGAAACGTGGGTGAACGTCAGCCACGTTTCCTGCGCTACACCGCAGCTGCTGCCCTGTTTGTTGTGACTTCACTGGGCCTTGGGACACTTGTTCCGAGGCCCTTGGTCAGTTCCGTGCCGGATACGCTAGCACAAAATGCAGGTTCAGCGGACGAGATCCGGACAGTGCTTTTGCTGTCGTCGGCAATCCATACCGATCTGGCTTTACCGGTAGATGCGGATGTTGCTGAACAGTTTGCGTTTCTAGCCGAGGATGGGCTCGATCCATCGCAGGCCGGTGTCAGTTATATCGTGGCCGGATGGGGCGGGCGCAGTTTCTACTCCGAAACCCCGACATGGTCCGATCTCAAGCCGGGTCCGGTGTTTAGCGCGCTGACGGTCGACCGCTCGGTCATGCATATCGGGCTTGCCGGGAATATTGATCAAGCCCATTCGTCCGTTACCCGCATTGAACTCGATGAGGATGCTTTCGAGCAATTGCTCGAATCGATCCTGGCGAGTTTTTCGTCTGGTGCAGACGGGGCTCCTATTGTGGTCTCCGGCGCCAATTACGGTGACTTTGACCGCTTTTACGAGGCGGTAGGCTGGTTCAATGCGGTTGTCGGATGTAATATCTGGACTGCGCGGATGTTAAGGCGAACCGGACTGACGACCGGTTGGTGGACACCTCTGCCGGCATTGTTGAGCGCTAGCCTTCATCTCCACAATGATCTCTGAGGTTGTTCGCCTACAGCCCGCTGGCGCGGTAGCCGTAGAGCCAGTCGAGATCGGCCGCAAGGCTTTCCGGCGGCTTGAGCGAGAGCACCAGGTCGCGACCGAGGCGAATCGGCCCCCGCGCATGGTAGGCAAACTGGTTGAACGCACCGCGGCCGCGCGTGCGGGCGACACGGGCGCGTCTCGCCGCCACGAAACCTGCAAGCGCGGAGCCGAGCTCGCCAGCATCACGGTGCGCACAAGCCTGAGCCAGTTCATAACCATCTTCAATGGCCATCGCCGCGCCCTGGGCGGCGTATGGGGTCATGGCATGGGCGGCGTCACCGATAAGGACAGTCTTCTCATTGTTATGCCACGGGCCATCGGGCACTTCGTACAAGGGCCAGCAGTTCATTTCGGGGGGCTGGCGTAGAATGGACACAATGCTGTTGTGCCAGCCTGCAAATGCGCTGAGCAGGCCTGGTCGGTCGCTTCCCGTTTCCTGGCTGTTCCAGGTTTCGCCACGCTGAATTCCGCGGGTAATCGCCACCATGTTGATGGTCTCGCCCCGGTCCAGCGGGTAGGTGACCAGATGGGTTCTCGGGCCCATGAAGGCGGTAACATTTACCGGGTCCAGCACCGAACGGGCCACATCCGCCGGCAGCGTGAACCGCCAGGCAATCTGGCCGGAAAAACGCGGCTCGAATGCGCCGGGGACAAGCTTCCGGATCTGCGACCAGACCCCATCCGCGCCGACAACCAGGTCGGGCGCGGGACGGCCCAACCGCGCGTGGAGAGAGTTGATATTCGTGTTCTGGATCCGCTGCCCCAGGTGGAGATGGCAATCGGCATGTGCCGCAACCGCATCCAGCAGCAGTTTTTGCAGATCTGCGCGATGCATTACCCCATAGGGCGCGCCCCAGCGGTCTTCGGCAAAGCCGCCGCAAGGGACATGGGTGATCCTGCGAAGCGTCTGACCGGAGGCCAGAACGATCTCGTGCGGGACGATCATGGCCTTCCGCAACCGGTCGCCCAGGCCAAGTGCAACGAGGATCCGGCTGGCATTGGGCGAGACCTGTAGGCCGGCGCCGACTTCGCTGAGCTCCGGCGCCTGCTCGACAATGTCGACGCGATCGCCCCCGGCGGCAAAGGCCAGCGCAGTGGTCAGGCCGCCGATACCGGCACCGATGACGAGTATGTTGCGGGACGTCACAGCGCTCTCCCGATCCGACGGCAGATCAGCAGCCTTGAACCGGCGCAAAACAGGAATGATAGACCGGTGCCGGTGCACTTCGCGCGGCTACCAAATCCATCATCGGCGATTTCAGACCACGGCCGCAAGCCGGCACGGGAAAACGCGCTCAGGCCGCCACGTAGACCCAGGAGCACCCCGCCGGGACGGTGTCGTCGCCATGCAGTGCCGCATTGTATTTGTAGAGTGTCGAGCAATAGGGGCAGATCTTTTCGCTGTCGGCACCCATGTCGAGAAACACGTGTGGATGGTCGTAGGGCGGGTTTGCGCCCACGCACATGAATTCCTTGACGCCTATCTCAATGGCGGCGTGGCCTGCATCATTCTGGAAATGCGGGATTTTGTGGTCAGCCATGCATCTCTCCGTCGTGGCGTACTCGATTTCGAGCGGACCTTATACGTTGCCCTCGCAAAAGTGTAGACGCTAATTGGACGCGGCCAGGCTGCTTTGCTTTCGCTGCTGGATTTGCAGCCGGACACCGTTTGCATGGCGATGCGATTGAGCTAGGTAGGGACTGAAAGGGGTTTTTCATGAATCTGGATCGGCTTCAGGTCGGGCGTTTCACGTCCGGGGACATTGAGATCGCGTGGTACGAGGCAGGTAACCCGAACGGGTTTCCGATCCTGCTGATTCACGGTTTTGCCTCGACGGCGCATGTAAACTGGGTTTTCCCGGGCTGGGTCAAGACCCTCGACGAGGCCGGGTTCCGTGTGATCGCGCTCGACAATCGCGGCCATGGCCAGTCCGACAAGCCGCATGATCCGGAAGCCTATCACCCGGAAATGATGGCTGCTGACGCTGCCGGTCTGCTTGATTCGCTCAAGATCACTTCTGCCCATGTGATGGGCTATTCCATGGGCGCGCGGATATCTGCCTTTCTCGCGCTTGCACGGCCTGACCTGGTGCGCTCTTTGGTGTTTGGCGGCCTTGGCCTGGGGATGGTTGACGGCGTGGGCGACTGGGACCCGATCGCGGACGCCCTCAGGGCAGAGACGCTCGGTGACGTCACGGACGAGCGTGGACGCATGTTCCGCGCCTTTGCCGAACAGACCAAGAGCGACCGTCTGGCGCTGGCGGCCTGCATTTCAACATCACGCACGCTCATCAGAGAAGAGGATCTGCTGCGTCTGACCATGCCTGCGCTCGTTGCTGTCGGAACCCGCGACGACATCGCCGGGTCCGCCGAAGGCCTGGCGCTGTTGATGCTGCGCGCCCGCGCACTCAACATTCCCAACCGCGATCATATGCTTGCGGTTGGCGACAAGGTGTTCAAGGCGGCCGCGCTCGAATTCTTCGCTGATGTGGCGGCTGGAGCGATCTGATGCAGGACATGAAAACCAGGACCGAATTCACCGGCGCTTCCAATAACCGGCTGGCTGCGGATGTGCATGAGCCCCGCGGCACGGTTCACGGCAATCCCGTGCTGCTCCTGCATGGTGGCGGCCAGACGCGGCATGCCTGGGGTGGCGCTGCGCGGCGCATGGCAGACGCGGGCCATTCGGCTTTCACGCTCGATCAGCGCGGGCATGGTGACAGTGCCTGGGTCGAGGACAAGGGCTATGCCTTTGACGACTATGCCGCTGACGCGGTTGCGGTGTGCCGTCAGATCGCAGCGCAATGTGGCAAGCAGCCGGTTCTGGTTGGTGCCTCGCTCGGCGGTATTTCCGGGCTGATGGCCGAGCATCTTGGCGGACCGGGTCTGCTGGCGGGGTTGGTGCTGGTCGACATCACGCCACACATGGATGCCGACGGGGTTAGTCGAATTCAAGGCTTCATGGCAGCGCGGATGCGCGAGGGCTTTGCCACGCTGGAAGAGGCGGCTGCGGCGATTGCCGCTTACCTGCCGAACCGGGCGCCGCGCCGGTCCCTCGACGGCCTGGCCAAAAATTTGCGCCAGGGTGAAGACGGCCGCTATCGTTGGCACTGGGATCCGGCCTTCATCGATGGCCCACGCAACATCAATCACGGCTCTGACACCGGGCAGCAGCGTCTCGTCGAAGCCGCGCGCGGCCTGAAAGTTCCGGTTCTGCTGGTGCGCGGCCAGCAATCTGAACTGGTGACCGAGGAAGCCGTGGCGGCATTCCGTGAGATGGTGCCACATGCCGATTTTGTCGATGTGTCCGGGGCCGGGCACATGGTCGCCGGAGACCGCAATGATGCGTTCAACGACGCGGTGTCAGGCTTTCTCGACAAGCTAGAGGGGCGGGGCTGAGTTCAGCGGCCCTCAAAGCGCGCCTTGCGTTTTTCCATGAACGCGCTGCGGCCTTCGGCATAATCGGCGCTGTCGAAGGTGGAGGCGGACAGCGTGGCTGCGCGGTCGTAATCGTCGTGCAAGCCGCTGTTCAGGGCGGAAAGGGCGGCCTTGGAAGCCTGGACGGACAGAGGCGCTGCAGCTGCGATTGCTGCGGCAAGGGCCTGGACTTCGCTCTCCAGCTGATCCGGCCTGCAGGATCCCGCGACGCAGCCACAGGCGACAGCCTGTGCAAGCGGGATCTCCTGGCCTGAAAACAAGGCGATCCGGGCGTGCTGATCGCCGAGCGCGCGGACCAGATCCTGCACGGCGTCGAGCGGGTAGGCCAGTCCCAGCCGGGCGGCGGGGATGGCAAATCGGGCAGTTTCATCCGCAATCCTGATGTCGGCGGCTGCGGCCAGACCGAATCCGCCGCCGAAACAGATGCCGCGTATGGCTGCGATCACCGGAACAGGGCAGTGCCGGATTGCCGCGAAGGCGGCGGAGTTTCCAGCCTCGTAGGCGCGGGCGGTTTCAGCGTTTTTTCGCAGTGTCGCGAACTCGCCGATATCAGCGCCGGCGGAAAAATCGCGCCCCCCGGCGCCCTCCATGATGACCACGCGCGCATTCTGCCGGTTGACCAGCCAGTCGATGGCTTCAGGCACGGCGCGCCACATCGCGTCGGTCAGGGCATTGCGTTTGTCCGGGCGGTTGATGGTGAGCCGGCCGATCGCGCTGCCATCGGCGGCAGCGCCAATGCTGCCATCTGCAAAGGATATGTTTACGTCCATTTCAGCCACCCGATGGTTTTTCCTGCGGATCTGTCTTATCCTCAGTTGAAGGCTGGGTTCAAATATCTTCGTTTGAACATCGGTCGTGGACACCTTATCTAGGCTTTTCAACGTGTCGTGCAGGACGTGAAGCCCTCGGACGCTGAAAATGCCCATAAGCCCCGGAGGCGAAGATGTCAGCGAATTCAGGTGTACGGACCGGCGAGTCCGTGAAGGCGATCGACCCGATCTGGGATTCGATTCGTCTCGAGGCCGAGCGGTCGATCGCTCAGGATCCGCTGCTGGCGGCTTTCCTCTATTCCACCGTGCTGAACCAGCCCTCCCTGGAAGAGGCGGTGATACACCGGGTTTGCGAGCGTCTCGACCACCAGGACCTGCAGGCCAATCTGCTGCGCCAGACCTTCCTGGAAATGGTCAATGACTGGCGCGACTGGGGCTCGGTGCTGCGCGTCGACATCCAGGCGGTCTACGACCGCGATCCGGCCTGCAACCGGTTCATCCAGCCGGTGCTGTATTTCAAGGGCTTTCATGCGATCCAGACACACCGTCTGGCGCACTGGCTGTGGAACAAGGGCAGGATCGACTTTGCACTCTATCTGCAGAGCCGGTCATCGGAGATTTTTCAGACCGACATTCATCCGGCAGCCAAGCTGGGCAAGGGATTGTTCCTGGACCATGCGACCGGCCTTGTCGTCGGCATGACGGCAACCGTCGGCGATAATGTGTCGCTGCTTCAGGGCGTTACCCTGGGCGGAACGGGCAAGGAGAGTGGTGACCGTCATCCCAAGATCAGGGACGGTGTGCTGATCGGGGCCGGCGCCAAGGTGCTGGGCAATATCGAAATCGGCCATTGCAGCCGGGTAGCGGCAGGTTCGGTGGTTCTGAAACCGGTGCCACCGAATTCCACGGTCGCGGGCGTGCCGGCGAAAGTGGTCGGAACCGCGGGCTGCGACGAGCCGTCGCGGGCGATGGATCAGCTCATCAACGGCGGGAACTGAAGCAGGCACCTCCGGTAGCGAGATTGTCCTTGAAAATCGCATCGCGGATTTGATTTAGCCTGCCGTCCGTGTCACAAGCCGGGCTTACCCAATTTGCCCAGGAGAGCACTGTGAAGCCAGACGAAATCAGGAAGCTGAACGCCTATTTCAAGGGTATTTTCAACGAGAAGATTGTCGTCAAGGCCCGGCCGCGCAAGGATGATTCGGCGGAAGTCTATCTTGGCGACGAATTCCTCGGCATCGTCTTCCGCGATGATGAGGATGGCGACCTGTCCTACAATTTCTCGATGGCAATCCTCGACGTCGATCTCGACTGATCGCGGCTAGTTCTCAAGCGCCAGTTCAAGGCGCTTGCGGACATCGTCTTCGATCTGACGCCAATGGGGCAGCAGATTGATCGAGAAGCGATAGGTCACGGACAGATCCTTGCCGACAAAGATATCGCGCTGGCATCCGGTCTGGGTGGAGAAGTTGACCTCGGACCCGAGATCCTCGATCAGACACCTGACCGCATAGGGCCGCTCGGAAGCGGCCTTTTCCACATACATCAATTCATTGGCGTAGCCTGCGCCCGGCCGCAGCCTGAAGGAGTTGAGCCCGTTGGGTCCTGCGACCGGCGGGCCGTCGGTCAGTCTCTTGTAGATGGGCGTATAACGGCCGGACATGTCACGCGACATGGTGGCCTGGGCAATGCGCGCAAAAATCAGCGCATCAGCTGATCTGGTCTGGTTGAAAATGTCGCGGCGGGCTTCACTGTAACCCTCCATTCCGGGCCATGAGAAATAGGTATCCACCGCGTTCTGGACCCCGGAGACGCGCTGGCTCTCGAAGCGGATGACGTTGGCCGGCAGGCTGATGACATCGTTTCCGATGATGATTTCGTGCAGGGTCCGGTCGGCCGTATTGCCGGCATAGGAAATGCTCTTCCCGACCATGCGTCCGGCAATGGCGATGGCCAGGGTAATCAGGCACATGATCGTCACCACGGCAGTCAGCTTCCAGACAAAGCGCGGCGACAACAGCGGGGCGTGATCCATTGTGGATGATGAATGAGACATGAAAGCCGGTCGTTCCAATATGTGCCAAAGTGGAACATCTCGCTTCGGCATGGCGCTTGCTTGATGATTTGACTAGCGTCAACACTGGACCGGACATGGTTAACCAATGGTTTATTCTCTCGATTTCCTTGCAGCAATTTTCGCCATGGCGACCGGATTCGCCACTGCCTGGGTCGCAGTGGAAATCGTGAGGCTGGCCGGCTGGCGCGAGCCGGAGCCTGCGGAAGGACGCCTGCACCCGGTGCGCGTCGGCATCGAGGTGGCTCTGGCCGCTGTTCTTGGGCCGCGGTTGTTGCTGGTCAACGGCTTCCGCAACTGGCGGGCAGGGATGATGTCGCTGCCGCTTTACGCGCTGCTCGCGCTGGTGGCTGCGGGCTGGTCAATGTGCTCGGGCGTCATCGTGCTTCAGCTGGCTTTCGCGAGCGGCTATTTCATGGCCTAGAGCACGCCAGAGATTTTTGCATAGCCGCGGATCGATTGCCCTCGTTCACGCACACACATGCGGGGCAGGGTGCTGTGCGCCTACCAATGTGCGGGTATTCATTCTATGACCGGGGCTTGATCCGGCCTTGCAGCCGGGCAGGCGTTGCAGCAGAGAGGAGACGCGTATGGCGATTTATAGTTTGGATGAAATGCAACCGGTCCTGCCGGCGGAATTCTATTTTGTCGCGGACAGCGCACAGGTGATTGGTAATGTCATCCTGAAGGAGGGGGCCGGCATCTGGTTCGGCGCGGTTCTCAGGGGCGACAATGAGCCCATTACCGTCGGAAAAGGCTCGAACATTCAGGAAAACTGCGTGTTGCACACCGATATGGGGTTTCCCTTGCTGATTGGTGAAGGCTGCACCATCGGACATGCAGCGATCCTGCACGGCTGTACCATCGGCAACAATTCGCTGGTCGGCATGGGCGCCACGGTGCTCAACGGTGCCACAATCGGTGATAACTGCCTGATCGGGGCCGGTGCGCTGGTCACGGAAGGAAAGGTCATTCCTGACAATTCGATGGTGCTCGGCTCGCCGGCCAAGGTCGTAAAGACGCTCGGCGAGGATGCCGCGGCGATGCTGAAACTGTCAGCCAGCCATTATGTCGAAAACGCCAGGCGCTTTGCCAAGGGCCTGAAACGGATCGATTGAGCTTGGCTCGAGGTACCCCTTGAAATGAAGGAGCCGACCCCAGGGGACATTGGGGTCGGCTCAAGGCCTGGCCGTTGCGGGGAAGCATGGGGACTCGACCAGTGCCCAACCCGGAACCAGGATGCATGGATGCATTCCGGCCGCTATGATTGACGTTTCGGATCGCCCCCGCAGGCGTGTTTCCGGAACGGATAAGGATCAGTTGCTGACTGCACCGACATTGGACGCGGAGCCCGGTCCGAGCTTTGTCCAGCGCGCAGCGTGCTCGGATGATTGCCGCTTGATAAAGGTGTAGCCGGTTTCCGACCAAAGCCTGACATCGCCGCGCATATTGTCGAGAATGTAGTCGCCGTAATCGGTCCGGACGGTCAGCACCGCGTGGCCGTCGCCATTGGGCTGCAGAACAACGGTGATGAGCAGATTCTTGGGCGAGAAGCCTTTCTGCATCAGCATGTGCCGCTTGAGCAGAACATAGTCTTCGCAGTCGCCAACGGTGCGCGGATAGGACCAGAGCTCCTCGACACCATAGATGTTGAGATCGGTGTCCGGGCTGATGCTCTGGTTGACCCGCGTGTTGACCTCCAGCATGGTTGCCCAGGCTTTCCGGCTCAGGGCCATCGGGCCCTGGTCGCGGCCAAGCGCCGTGCACTCGTTGGGATAATTCTTGCAGAACTCGAAATGCCCGATTGGCGGGTTGGTGTTGCCGGCGGCCACGAGATTTGTAGGCGCCGCAAAAGCGGTTGCACTGAATGTGAATGCCAGGCCACACGCCGCGGCAAATTTCCCCATTGTCTGAATGTGTCTGTTCATTGTCTTGTTTCCCCGTTATGAGGCAACAATGACATGTAGATTTTGACATGGCGCAAAAAACAACAGTAAAAATAGCCATTTACTTGAAGTTAATGCAATTCAATTGAGTGCAAAACAAGAATAAAATGAAACTAAAACAAGTATAAAATGCGCGGGCTTTGCTTCAGCATTTGGCAACCATGCGGCCTTCGCTTTACAGCCTTGACCGGGTTCAATCCTGGTTGTGCGTGGCGGGCTCGAGCGGAAGCTGTTTCGAGCAGTGACAAGGCCACCCAGCGAAAAGCGAATGAACGGCGAAGCGATTATGGGCTGACCATTCACGGCCGTGCACCGTCGCCGGTTCCTGGGCTGCGTATCATGGTTCCGTTCGCCGGGTGAGGACTGGCCGGCCGGTGGTGTGGCGACGAGTTGCTGATGCGATCGGGATCGACCGGGCAGGTGTGTCCGGGCGGGCCATGACCGCCTCCTACGCAGGCTCATGCTTGGTTGGCTTGAGGCCACAAAAAAACCGGCCTAGTGGGCCGGCTCGCTAGCCATCGGAAAAGACTGCAGTCAGGATATTCGGTCGATGGTACCTTCCGGCTGCAGCGTCATGAATTCCATGGCGATGCCTTCCTGGAAATGGCGAACCACCCGGCCACGCATGTTGCCGAGCACGACCATGGTGCCGAAGGCCGGACGGACATCGATCTCGACTGCCGCACCCGAAACCGACAGGTCGATGATCCGGCACGGGTAGCGCCTGCCGTCGTCAAGCTTGATCTCGGAGACCGGGTTGCTTGGCGAGACGCGCTCGTGGCGGCGATCCTCCGGCAGCCCGAGTTCATGTTTGTTGGCGAGCCAGGTCAGCTGGGCAGACAGCTTGTCGCGCTTCCGGTCGGTGGCGTTGAGCGACAGGGTGAAGGATCGCGGGCCGGTTTCGGTCACCTTGCCTTCGATGCGACCGATATAGTCGATATAGGCCACGATGCGTTCGCCGGCTTCGGGGCGTGCTCCGCTGGAAATGACCGCGTCGAAGGGCGACATCGAGTCGACAATGCAATCATGTTCGGAATGGTCAGCCCGCATGAACCGGCCCTGGGCCGAGATAGTCACGCGGTGGAACCTGCGCTCCTCGGCACCATTCGTTGCAGTTGCGTGCGATGCGGATTGTGCGGTCAACATGAGAGCCTTGTGGATTCCCCGACGAATGAGAATTCATATTAATACAGACACTGTTAACAATGGGTAAGCGTTGGCCGGGTCTACCGGCTAATCGCGTCGCCCTCCATCGAGAACCGTCAAATGGGCAACGCGCTTGCGGTTGCCGTTAAAGCCGTTGGCGAATGTCGGCTTCGATTGCAGCGGGATTTCAGGCCGGTTTGCCAGAAACACCGGATCACGGGTCTGATCGAGGAAGCGGATGCCGGTCGTCGAAAATCCGACGATGGGTTCGTGGCCAACCCAGTAGGGCGGATTGAACATCGACAGCAGTCCGATCAACCGGTCATTCCGGCCGCTCGGGCCGGTGATCGGAAGCAGAAGCATTTCGGCTTTCGTGACCCGGCCGCCACTGCTCAGGCAATCAAGCGAAAGTACGGCGGGCGTGGCGCCTGTCGCCACGGATGCACCGGTCCGGGCGGCGTGGCGCGCACCATCCGGCAGCCAGAGCGATGAGAAGGCGGCGCCCTTGAGTTCCTTGCCATGCAGGGCGCAAAGGGCCGTTCCGGCTAACCGGAAATTCAATTGCCCATCGGCTGTCAGATCGCAAATAAAAACGTGTGGCAGAAGCGTTCGAATCTCTGCGGGTTCGATGTCGGTTCTGCCGGGCGCTGTACGCTGGCCGCGTTTTTCGGTCCAGTAGTCGAAAAGCTCGTAGCTGTTTTTGTGTCTCATGTTGTCGCCACCAAAGTTCGCATTGCCATGTTCCGGACCAATCTGTGCCAATTTGGCGCGACTGGGCCCGGACGGCGGGTTGTGACCATTAACAATGCGAAAACCATGCCATGGCCCCACCGTTAAGGTTAATTTTCAGTTGGGATTGCAGGGCGGCGGGTGGCGTGCCATCTTGGGTCATCAATTGACGAAGGGACTTCCTTCAGCGCACTTTTTGGACGAGGGGGCTCGGCCGGCCGCTCGCTTCTTGCGGGCGGCTTTTTTTTATGCAGTGGTTGCCAGTCCGCAGCCCGGGTCTTACTGCTCGTCTGTCTCGAAACCAACCGGAAGCGCTTTCGCATGAGCCAGGAGCACGACACCACAGACAACGGCCCCGTCCGGCCGCCGAACGAGCCGGTCTTCAACTTGCCGAATGTGGTGCTGGCGATGCTGTTGATGATGGTAGCGATCCAGGTGGCGCTCGATTCCGTGCTGCCCAGGGCAGCGGTTCTCGAGATCTATCTGCAGACAGCCTTCATCCCGCAACGTTATGCACTCGGCATTTCCGGCCAGGCGGGCCCCTACCTGTGGTCGCCCATCACCTACTCGCTGCTGCATGGCGGCTACACGCATTTGGCGTTGAACTCTTTCTGGCTGGCCGCGTTCGGTGCAGTTGTCGCCCGGCGCATCGGCTGGATCCGTTTCCTCGTTTTCTGGCTTTTGAGCGCGCTGGCCTCGGCGGCGCTGTTCCTGGTGTTTCACTGGGGGGATCAGACGGTAATGGTCGGGGCCTCCGGCGTTGTCTCGGCGCTGATGGGGGCTGCGGCCCGGTTTGCCTTTGGAGACGGCGGCGGGTTCCGGCGTGACCGGGCTCATCTCAACCGCCGACTGAGCCTGACGCAGTCGCTCGCAAACCGCACCGTATTGGGATTCCTGGTGGTCTGGTTTGTCATCAACATGTTGGCCGCTGTCGGGTTCTCCTTCGGCATCGCCGATTCGGCGATAGCCTGGGAGGCGCATGTCGGTGGTTTCCTTTTCGGATTTCTGGCATTTCCGCCGTTTGATCCGCTCGAGCGGTAACAGCACATCCAACTGCCTGAAACGCTGCTGGGATTGCGGCAATATCTAGGCTTCTCAGAACCTTTGGAGAGGCGGGTGTGGGAGCCCTATGTTGGCCAGGCGTGGGTCATATGTCCGGTTTTGCGACACTTTGCCGGGATTTGGCACGGGCTCGCATGGAGCGGGTCTTCAGGCTTGCAAACCTCCGGCTTCGAGCGCACCATATGTCAAATTCGGAAGCGATCGGGAGCGCTTTGAATGGAAAACATTTTGCGCGAGGAGGACTTTGATGACTGTGAAACAGATACTTGACCAGAAGGGCCGGGACGTTGTGACCGTGAGCCCGAGCATGGTTACGGAAGAAGCCGTGCGCTTTCTGGGTGACAACAAGATCGGCGCCGTGGTGGTGACTGGTGATGGCGGCAAGATCGCGGGCATTCTTTCTGAGCGCGATATCGTTCGCGCCGTTGGGCGGAAGGGGGCGGACGCGCTTTCAGCGCCTATTTCCACGATCATGACATCAAAGGTGACAACCTGTGGTGAAGATCATACCATCAACCAGGTCATGGAACTGATGACCAATGGCCGCTTCCGGCATATGCCGGTCGAAAAGGACGGCAAGTTGGTGGGGATCATCTCCATCGGCGACGTGGTGCGCCGGCGTATCGAAGACGTCGAGCGCGAGGCAGAGGAAATCAAGGCCTATATTGCCGGCTGAAGAAATGACGCGCCCACATGTTCCCATGCGAGCGCGTCAATATCTTTTCCTTTGGCCCGGCAGGGGCAGGGCGTTTGGCCCCGTCCCGTTTTTGGCTGTTCATCAGAATTCGCTCCAGTCAGCCTGCTGAACCGCAACGTTGCCAACCGTGGCACGCAGCGGTCTTGCGGCGGGTGCGCTGCGCTGAGGTGCTGGGGACCCCGCGGCCATGACGCTCACAGTGGCACGAAGGCTGTCAGCCTGCGCCTTGGATCTGTCCAGTTTGAAGCTCGCGACGGCTTCGCGCAGTTTCGCGGCTTCATCGGCCAGGGTGGCGGTCGCAGCGCTTGACTGTTCCACCATAGCAGCATTTTGCTGGGTCATCTGGTCCATCGAGTTGACGGCCTGATTGACCTCGCCCAGACCGGTTGACTGCTCGCTCGATGCGGTTGCAATCGATGTGATCCGTTGGTTGATCTCGTTGACCAGAGCACCGATGTTGCGCAGCACTTCTCCCGCATCGCGGACCTGATTGACGCCATTGCTGACCTCCGATGTCGATGTCTGGATCAGAGCCTTGATTTCCTTGGCCGCGTTGGCAGACCGTTGTGCCAGTTCGCGCACTTCCTGGGCGACCACGGCAAAGCCTTTTCCGGCTTCTCCGGCCCGGGCCGCCTCGACGCCGGCATTGAGCGCGAGCAGGTTGGTCTGGAAGGCAATCTCGTCGATGACGCCGATGATGTTGGAAATCTGCTGCGAGCTTTCCTCGATCTTGCGCATGGCGTCTTCGGCGTTGCCGACAACTTTTGCAGATTGCAAGGATGCTTCGTTGGCCTTGGCGGCGGTGTCCCGGGCTTCCGCGGTCAGCTTTGTCGAGGAGTTGACGTTGGCGGTGATCTCTTCCACCGCTGCGGCGGTTTCCTCAAGCGATGCTGCTTGTGTCTCGGTGCGCCGCGACAGGTCGTCAGCACCCTGGGCAAGCTCGCGGGTCCCCTGTTCCATGGCCGAGACGCCACTGGCAACGGTTAACAGGGTGCTGCCGAGGTTCTGGATTGAGACGTTGAAATCGTGCCGCAAGGCTTCGAATTCCGGTGCGAACTCTTCCTCGAGCTGGAACGACAGGTCTCCTTCCGCCAGCCGCTTCAGGCCGGCACCAAGGCCAGCGGTGGCGATACGGAGGCTTTCAGCCGCGTCGGCTTCGGCTTTTTGCTGGGCGGCGATCCGGTCGCTTTCCGCTCTTTCTCGCGCACCTTCTGCTTCCTGCTCAAGTTGACGGTTTTGCAGGGCACTGCGGCGGAACACCTCGGCGGTCTGCGCCATGGTGCCGATTTCGTCCTTGCGGTCGGAATATTCGATCTTGGTTTCGAGCTTGCCGTCGGCGAGGGCCGCCAGCACGCGGGTGATGCCGCGGATGGGCTGCGATATCGCGCGACCCAGAACCAGCGAGCACAGCAACGAGATGACGAGCGCGGCCGTTGCCGTACCCAGAACCTGGGCGAGTGCGGTGCGGTTTGCGGCTTCGGCAGCACTGGCGGCGGCTGATGCGGTGGCCTCGAACGCCTTGACCAGAGCCTCGTTTTGCTCGCCGATCTTGATGGCCTGAGCGTCGGCGTCCTGCATCGTCAGGGTCGCCAGAAGAGCGTCAATCATCACGTTGCCCGCCACTTCCGCGGCCTGGACCTTGTAGGTGTCGATGGATTCGTCGAGAGTTTGAATAAGCCCGGCTGTCTCGGGACCAGCACCTGCACGCAGGACGGCGCGTGTGGTGTCGGCCTGGGCGAGGAGAGCGTTGACGTCATCGAGGGATTTCTGGACCATGTCGTCGTCGGCGCCAGCCTGTTTCCAATTCATGGCGCGCAGCAGGCTGCCGTTGGCCGAAGTGATGGTCTGCTTGAGAGCATTTGCTGTGATCAGCAGTTGGTTGTTGGTTTTCTCCGCCTGGGTGAGCCTGGCGGTTTCCAAGCTTGACGAATAGTAGACCGCAGCAATGATCACGATTGCAACACAGGCTATTACCGGTGCAATGAGTGATTTAACGACGATGGGAATATTGCTCAGTCTCAACCAGATCATATCATGAAAATCCCGTTTGGTGTATGACGACGGCCTATCAGCCGCCGTCATTTTATTCATCGACTCAATAACTTATTGTTACTGATAGGCGCCGACGCAGACGAGAGACGCGTCGACTGCCGTGCAGTAGGTCGATTTCGCTTCGATAGCGCTGGTGGTCGGGTTCTGCCAGTTGTAGTCAACCCAGCCTTCTGACTCGATCGCTGCGAGCTCCTTGACGAAAAGCTTGCCGTCGGTGTCTTTCAGGCCCAGCAGGTTCTTGCCAACCAGGGCAGGCTTGGCGCCATGTGAATCGAGCACGCCAGCGTTTTTCTGCATCACGAAGACATAAAGGTCGCGGTCGAACCATTCGCTGCCCTGGGTCTGGAACGCAGCTGCAGCCTTCTCCATGCCGTTGTCCTTCAGATAAGCTGCTGCCTTTTGTGCCAGCGCCTGAGCCTCATCCTTGGTGGCATAGTCACTTGCCACGGCGAAAGTGCTGAAGGTTGCAGTCATCAGGAGCGAGAGCGCGATTTTTTTCATGGACATGTCCTTTGGTTACGAAGTCGGAATTGACAATGAGCGTAACCTGTCTGGACTGTGTTAAGAATTGGATACTACAGAGTGCCGAAAATATATGGGTTCTCGCCGGTAATTTCTACTATCCCTAAAAACAGTTATGTTTGTTTTTGCAATGGCATTTAAAACGCAAAAAAAATACCTCCGTTAACTGAACGGAAACATTGGTTCGCCCTCTTTGGTTGAGGTTTTACTTTTCGGCGTTGCTTGCCCGTCGTGCTATGCCAGCTGCAAGGCAGCCTGCATGCGCATGATCTCTCCTAGCTTGGCAGAGGCTTCCTGGTAGCCGCGATCGATGGCTTCGCTGGCGCGGTGGAATTCCGACAGGCCGATGTCAGACAGGCGCGGGTGCAGTGAAAGATCCGGCGGGTCGCCGGCGAGGCGGGCACGCGAAATCCGGTCCTGAATGATGTTGAAGGCCTGCACCATGACGGTGGTCATGCCAATGCGGCTTTCGCGCCCCTTTGTGCGCCGCTCCGGCCCGGTGTAATCCGGCGCGGGTTCGCTTGCCGTGTGCTTGATTACCGCGGAGCGGCCGTAGAGATCGTAATGCAGGTTGACTGCCACCACGAGCGGCTGCTCGTGTGCGCGGCAAACGGAAACCGGGACGGGATTGACCAGGGCCCCGTCGAGCAGGGTGCGGTTGTTGCAGCGAACCGGCTCGAAGATGCCGGGAAGGGCATAGGACGCGCGGATGCCGGTGATCAGCGATCCGGAAGAAACCCAGACTTCGTGGCCGGTGTTGAGTTCCGCAGCCACCGCAACGAAGGTCCGGTCGAGGTCTTCGATATTTACGCCAACAAGATGCTCCTGCATGCGGTCGTTGAGCCGCATGCCACCGAACAGGCCGCCACCGCCAATGGCGAAGTCGAGAAGGCCGGCGATCCGGCGCATGGTCAGGCTGCGGGCAAAATTCTCAAGCTCGTCAAGCCGACCGGCGAGGTAGCAGCCGCCAACCAAGGCTCCAATCGAGGTGCCGGCGATCATGGAGACCTCCACGCCGGCTTCGTCCAGCGCCCGAAGCACACCGATATGAGCCCAGCCGCGCGCTGCGCCGCCGCCCAGCGCCAGGGCGATCTTGGGTTTCTGTATCGGATTGTGCTGCATCCCGCCCACCGGTGTCATGGCCATGACGTCGCCGGACTCAGCGGCGGTTACTGGCTCTGTGTTGCGGCCCATGTTCCAGTTCAGCATTTTTTGGTCCTTCCTTGCCGAACACTCCCCCCGCGTTCAATTAGATGACACCAGATTTGGGTTGCGAATGTGTGAAGGAACAATGCGGCCGGATCAAAATGGTTCAGTTTGCCTGATCATCGGTGTAGACCGATCCGGGGTCGAACAGCGGCTCTGAACCGATCTCCAGCCGGGTCTGACCATCGGTTTCGACCACCTTGCGATAAAAACAGGAGCGGCGTCCGGTGTGGCAGGTGGCGTCGGCACCGCTGACGCGGACTTTCAGCAGCACGGCGTCCTGATCGCAGTCGACGCGGATTTCATCAACCGTCTGCATGTTTCCCGAGGTCTCGCCCTTTTTCCAGAGCTTGTTGCGCGAGCGGCTCCAGTAATGCGCCAGGCCGGTTTCGATGGTCAGCCGCAGGGCTTCCTCGTTCATGTGGGCGAGCATTAGCACCTCGTTGTCGCCGCTGTCGACAACCACGGCCGTAACCAGGCCGTTGGCGTCGAAGCGGGGGGTCAGTTCCGAGCCCTCTTCGAGTTCGGACTTGTCAGCGGGTGCGGATTTGAATGAAGACGTCATGAGTGCCCCTCAAATCGGGGTGCTCATTCAACCCCGGATCAATGTCATGAAGCGGACCTGTTCGTGCGGATCCGATTTGAACGCGCCTGTAAAGCTCGTGGTGATGGTTGTCGAGCCTTGCTTCTTGATGCCACGCATGGCCATGCACATGTGCTCGGCCTCGATCATTACCGCGACACCGCGCGGGTGCAAGGCGTCGTCGATGCCGTGTGCGATCTGTGCGGTCAAGGTTTCCTGGATCTGCAGGCGGCGGCCATAGATCTCGATGACGCGGGCAATCTTGGACAGGCCGAGCACCTTGCCGTCGGGCAGATAGGCCACATGGGCCTTGCCGATGATCGGCACCATATGGTGTTCGCAATGAGAGAAGAACGGGATGTCCTTGACCAGAACGATGTCGTCATAGCCTGCGACTTCCTCAAAGGTGCGGCCAAGTTCTTCCTCCGCGTCCTGATCATAACCGGCGAACATTTCCTTGTACGCCTTGACAACGCGCTTGGGTGTGTCCCGCAGGCCCTCGCGGCCAATGTCGTCGCCGATAAAGCGCAAAAGCGTGCGGACTGCTTCTTCAGCTTCGGCTTCGGTGGGGCGGTTGTCGTGATCGTGCAGTTTCTTGACGATAGCATCCATGCTCGTGGTCTCCATGGGGGATTACACCCCATCTACGTTGTTCGCATTCAATCGGACCACGCACTTGGGCAATTTTGCGGCTGGCCGCGCATCTTGTCCAGTGGGCTCCGGGGCTTTCGGGCATGGCCCTCCGGCACGGTTTCCCTCAGTGCGTTGCAAACAGGTTTTGCCGAACGCCTGACAGACACTATATAGTAATTCCGCGCGCCGCGTCGAGATGCGATACCTTCAGCTCTTGCCGCAGATCGACTGCCAATGGCCGATGCTGGAAAAGGTCCGAACCGATGATCGATGATGTCTACAACGCCCGGATCCTGGATTTTGCCGGTAATATTCCGCGGATCGGGAGCCTGGAGGATGCAGATGCTGAAGCCTCGGCGCACTCCAAGCTGTGCGGCTCGAAAGTCAGGGTCTGGCTGAAGATGGACGGCGACGTGGTTTCCGATTTCGCCCACGACGTCAAAGCCTGCGCGCTGGGACAGGCATCATCATCGATCATGGCGAGCAACATCATCGGCGCAAGCGCATCGGAGCTGCGCGAAGTTCGCGAGACCATGCGCAGGATGCTCAAGGAAAATGGTCCCGCGCCCGAAGGCCGGTTCGGTGATCTCAAGTTTCTCGAGCCGGTGCGGGAGTACCGGGCCCGCCATGCCTCGACGCTTCTGACATTTGATGCGGTCTGCGACTGCCTTGACCAGATTGAAGCGCGCAGGGCCGGGGAAGACGCCGCCTGATGAGTGCTGCCCCGACCGGCCGCAACTGGGCCGGGCCCTGGCCGAAAACGCCGGGCCGGTTGCTCGGCACCGGCCTGATCCGGCTATATCAGCTCACGCTTTCCGGGTTCATCGGCAACTCCTGCCGGCATCTGCCGACCTGTTCCGAATATGGCTATGAGGCCATTGCCCGGCACGGGTTGTGGAAGGGTGGCTGGCTGACGCTGTTTCGCGTCAGCCGGTGCGGCCCCGGCGGCAGCCACGGGATCGACAATGTGCCGCAGACGCTGGATGGGCGGCTCACCTGGTGGGCGCCGTGGCGGTTTGTCTCCGCTGGTCACCGTTGCACGGCCGGGAAATAGACCGGTTCAAACGGTTTCGGCTGCCCGAACTGCGCCGGTCTGGTGAACCAGCCTGCCATACTTGCCGCCCCCCGCCAAATCGCGTAAACGCCGCCCTGCACACCTACCAAACTCAACCACCCGCGTTCGTTGGCGGGACTGGATCAAGGAGAGACTGCCATGGCATCCGCCGTATCCCTCACTTTTCCCGATGGCTCGAAGCGCGAATATCCCGCCGGCACGACCGGCCGCGAGGTCGCGGAGTCGATTTCCAAGTCGCTGGCCAAGAAGGCGGTTGCGATCGCGCTTGACGGTGAACTCACCGATCTGAGTGATCCGGTCCGCGATGGCGCGCTCGAAATCGTCACCCGCACAGATCCGCGTGCGCTGGAGCTGATCCGGCATGATGCGGCGCACGTGATGGCGGAAGCCGTGCAGGAGCTGTTTCCCGGCACGCAAGTCACCATCGGTCCGGTGATCGAGAACGGATTTTACTACGATTTCGCCAGGAACGAGCCGTTCACCCCGGAAGACCTGCCGGTGATCGAGAAGAAGATGAAGGAGATCATCGCCCGCAACAAGCCTTTCACCAAGGAGGTCTGGTCGCGCGATGAAGCCCGGAAAGTGTTCGAGGACAAGGGCGAGGCCTACAAGGTCGAGCTGATCGAGGCGATTCCGGCCGACCAGGACCTCAAGATCTACAAGCAGGGCGACTGGTTCGATCTCTGCCGCGGGCCGCACATGGCCTCGACCGGCCAGATCGGCACCGCCTTCAAGCTGATGAAGGTGGCCGGCGCCTATTGGCGCGGCGATTCCGACAATGCCATGCTGACCCGGATCTACGGTACGGCATGGGCCGATCAGGCCGAGCTTGACGCCTATCTGCACATGCTCGAAGAGGCCGAAAAGCGCGACCACCGCCGGCTCGGGCGGGAGATGGACCTGTTCCATTTTCAGGAAGAGGGGCCGGGCGTCGTCTTCTGGCACTCCAAGGGCTGGAAGATGTTCCAGAACCTTGTCGCCTATATGCGCCGCCGGCTGGAGAACGAGTATGAAGAGGTCAATGCGCCGCAGATCCTCGACAAGAGCCTGTGGGAGACCTCCGGTCACTGGGGCTGGTATCAGGAAAACATGTTCGCGGTGAAATCCGCCCATGCCTTCACCAATCCCGACGACGAGGACGCCGACAACCGGATCTTCGCGCTCAAGCCGATGAACTGCCCGGGTCATGTCCAGATCTTCAAGCACGGGCTCAAATCCTATCGCGATCTGCCGGTACGGTTGGCGGAATTCGGCAATGTGCACCGCTACGAGCCGTCCGGTGCGTTGCACGGGCTGATGCGGGTGCGTGCCTTTACCCAGGACGACGCGCATATCTTCTGTACCGAGGAACAGCTCGAGGCGGAATGCCTGAAGATCAACGATCTGATGATGTCGGTCTACCGCGATTTCGGCTTCGAGGAAGTGGTCGTCAAGCTCGCCACCCGGCCGGAAAAGCGCGTCGGCACCGACGCGATGTGGGACCACGCCGAAAACATCCTCAAGAAGGTGCTCGAGAAGATGGCCGCCGAATCGGGCGGGCGCATCAAGGTGGGGATCAATGAAGGCGAGGGGACGTTTTACGGCCCCAAGTTCGAATATACGCTGCGCGATGCCATTGGCCGTGACTGGCAATGCGGAACCACCCAGGTCGATTTCAACCTGCCGGAGCGTTTCGGCGCCTTCTACATCGGGGCGGATTCGGAGAAGAAGCAGCCGGTCATGGTGCACCGCGCGATCTGCGGCTCGCTCGAGCGGTTCCTCGGAATCCTGATCGAAAGCCATGCCGGGCACATGCCGCTGTGGTTCGCACCGCTGCAGGTTGTCGTCGCCACGATCACCTCGGAAGCTGACGGGTACGGCGAAACCGTCGCCCAGACGCTGCGTGACGCGGGGCTCCAGGTGGAAACCGATTTCCGCAACGAGAAGATCAACTACAAGGTTCGCGAGCATTCCATGGCCAAGGTGCCGGTGATCGTGGTTTGCGGCATGCGGGAAGCCGAGGAAAAGGCAGTCAATATCCGCCGTCTCGGCAGCCGTGACCAGGTGTCGACGTCGCTTGCCGATGCGGTTGCGAAGCTGGCCGAAGAAGCAACGCCTCCCGACGTTCTGCGCAAGAATGCGGAGAAGGCATCACGGGCTGGTTAAACTGTTTCCGGCGCGGCGGTCGTAACCCGCCGCGCCGGTAGTCACATGATTTTCATGCAGGCGTGGCAACTCGGAATGAGCCATTCATTTCTATTTCGAGGGGCAATGCAGCGCCCTGTTTCATCTCGCAAGCCGGATATCGCTGACGTTACGGACGTCATTGCTGGTGCGCGAGATCCGGCGGTTGTCCGGCACGGTGATCTTGGACTGTACCGGGGGCGGGTGCTGGAAGCCGAAGAACTTGCAAAGATCACTGACCGGAAGACATTGCTGGGTAAGTTACAAGAGGCTGTTTTCGCTATGGAAATTCCCCAGCGCGGGCCCGAAAAGCGGCGGGAGATCGGATAGGTCCCCGATCCTAGTTCAGCAACACTTCCACATCCGAATTGCGGCCGGCGATGACGGTGAAATCACGTTGATGCACCTTGTTCTTGTTGCGCGCAATCGCCGTGTATTCGCCTTCGGCCAGAACGATGGTCGGAAACGCGCCGACACTTTCTGACACCACGTCGCCGCCCGATGTCAGGATCGACCAGGCGGTGTCGGCAATGGCTTCGCCGCCCGGCTCTGAAACCAGTTTCAGTGTGAGTTGTGCCGCACGGTGCTGAATGACCGCCTCGGTCAGCTTGCCGGCCTCGACCCGGATGTCGGACCGGATCACCGCATTGACCGAACCATATTCGGAGATGATGTGATAGGTGCCGGAATTGAGCCGGACGATGGTGTTGGGCTTGACGTTCTCGACCACCAATTGCTGTTCTCCATCAATGCCTTCTTCGGCTTTGTAAATGTTGAACACCAGCTGGCTTGAGGGGATGCGTGCGTCGATGCCGGACACCGCGTTGAGCATAAGCCCACCTGCCTCCATGACGATGTGCTGGGTCTCGATCGGGCCGTCCTTGGGAATGGTGAGCTTCTTGGTGACGCCGGCGCGGCCGAAGGCGACGTGGAGGAAATAATCGCCCGGCTCGAACTCGAATTCAGCCGAACCGCCCTCGGAGGTGGCGAGCAGCGGCAACTTGCCGTCTGGACCGGGAGCCGGGTGGAAAACGCGCCAGGTCAGTCCGTAATTCAGGGGGTCGCCGTCCTCGGTGAGGGCCGCTTGCATCCGCACGCTCCGGCGGATTGCGGCAGAATCGCCCGCCTCGGACGCGGGCGCATATTCGGTCAGTCCGGGCAGGGTGATTTTCGGGTCGGCTGTATCGGCAAAGGCGTCCTGCGCGCGTGCAAGCGAGGATAGCGCCATCAGGGCCAGCGCAGAAAGAAGAACAATAGACAGTCTGTTCATGAGGCAGGGTCCGGTTGACTTCTGAATTGCGAGAGGTCACTTGGACCCCAAGGCCATGGCAAATTCATGGCCGATTGCGATCAAGCCTGAATGCACGAGGAAGACATGCCGGTCAATGCCGCCCTGAAAGCCTATCTCGAAACCCGCCGCTCGATTCCCGCTTTCCAGATGACCGAGCCGGGGCCATCGCGGGTTGAAATCGAGGAGATGCTCACGCTGGCGCGCCGGGTCCCGGACCACGGCAAGCTGGCGCCGTGGCGCTTCATTGTCTATGCCGGCGACGTGCGCGAGCGGATTTCGCTCGAACTTGCTGATATTGCCATGGCCAACAAGCCGGACATGGCCGAAGACATGATTACTGTCGAAAAGACCCGGCTGACCCGGGCGCCGGTGGTCATTGCCGTTGTCTCGCAGGCCGCCCCGCATCCCAAGATCCCTGAATGGGAACAGGTAATGAGCGCCGGCGCGGTCTGTCTCAATCTGGTGATGGCGGCCAATGCGCTCGGCTATTGCTCCAACTGGCTGAGCGAATGGTTTGCCTTCGACCAGAAGGCCTATCCTGTGCTCGGGGTGGAACCGCACGAAAAGATCGCGGGATTCATCCATATCGGGTCTCCGAAAATGCATCCCGGCGAGCGGCCGAGGCCTGAACTTGCAGACATTGTCAGCTTCGCGGGAGAATGACATCGATGTTCTACGAGACGAAAGACAACCAGCACGGTCTGCCGCATGATCCGTTCAAGGCGATCGTTTCGCCGCGGCCGATCGGCTGGATCGGATCCCGTGGCGCGGACGGCTCGAACAACCTCGCGCCGTACTCGTTCTTCAATGCGATTGCCGACAAGCCGAAGATGGTGATGTTCTCCTCGACGGGACGCAAGGACACGCTGCGCAATGTCGAACAAACCCGGGTCTTCACCACCAGCATGGTGGGGCGCTCGTTGACAGAGAAAATGAACCTGTCTTCCGCCGACGCGCCCTATGGCGAGAGCGAGTTCGACTTCGCCGGCCTGACCATGGCCGAGGCGCGGATAATCAATGCGCCGTTTGTCGCCGAAGCCCATGCGGCGCTCGAATGCAAGGTGACGGAAATCTTCGAGGCCAAGGGGCTGGATGGCGAGGCCAGTGGCTCATTCGTGGTGATTGGCCAGGTCGTCGGCATCCATATCGACGAAGCAGCGCTGGCCGACGGCAGGCTCGACATGGCTGCCGTGGCGCCATTGGCGCGTCTGGGCTACATGGATTACGCCGATGCAGCCAACACGTTCGAGATGCGCCGTCCGGCCTGGCCGGCGAAGAAGTAGGCCCTAATCGACCGCCGGCACCCCGTCGGGCTTGAGGCCCGCCATCCGCGCCACCCGTTCGGCCTGACGCAGGTGCGGCCGGTCGATCATCTTGCCGTCTAGCGATAGTACGCCGGTATCCGGTCCGGCAGCGGCAAACAATGCCAGGATTCTCACCGCGCGCTCGACATCTGCCGGGGGCGGGGTGAAGGCCCGGTTGATGACTGCCACCTGGTCGGGATGGATCGCCATCTTGCCGCTGAAGCCGTCGCGCACCGCGGCCCGGCATTCGGCATCGAGGCCATCCAGATCGCGAAAATCGGTGAACACGGTATCGATGGCATCGACGCGGGAATGGGCCGCGGCAAGGATGGTCAGGCTCCGCGCCATGCGGAATACGTCGGTGTAGACGCCGCTGTCATCCTTGTTGGATGATGCCCCGATATCGGCCGCCAGATCTTCCGCGCCCCAGGCCAGGGCAGCCAGGCGCTCCGACTTGGCGGCGAAGGAACCCGCTGCCAGCATGCCGCCCGCAGTCTCCGTCATCAATGCGTGGATCCGTACCTTGCCGACCTCGAGGCCGGCTTCGGCTTCATGCGCGCCGATGCGGGCGCTGAGCTCCTGGATGTCGGCGCCGGATCCGGCTTTTGGCAGCAGGATGGCATCAGGCGCGGCGGAGACGACTGCGGCCAGATCGTTTTCGCTCATGCCGGTGTCGAGCGCGTTGATCCTGACAATGAACCAGGGCGTGCCGGCCGCCCTGCCGGACCCCTCCAGAAATGACGCCACTGTGGCTCGCGCCTCGTCCTTGCGCGACAGGGCAACGGAATCTTCAAGATCGAGAATCAGCGCATCGGCTCCGGAATCGATGCCTTTCTGCAATTTGCGTTCCGAATCGCCTGGAACGAAAAGCAGCGACCGCATCATGACTGCGGCCTCTTACGCATCATTGCCTGGCGAACACAGCGGGCAACCAGCTTGTCATGCTGGTTGAATGCCTGATGTTCCATTTCGACAATGCCGCGGTCTGGCTTCGATTTTGATTCGCGGACGCTCACGACCCGTGTTTCCACCCGGACGGTATCGCCATGAAACAGCGGGTGCGGAAACGTCACGTCGGTCATGCCGAGATTGGCGATGGTGGTGCCCACCGTGGTGTCGTTGACCGAGATGCCGATCATAAGTCCGAGCGTGAACAGGGAATTGACCAGTGGTTGGCCGAACTCGGTGGACTTGCAGAATTCGAAGTCGATATGCAGCGGTTGCGGATTGAGCGTCATGTTGGAAAACAACATGTTGTCCATTTCGGTGACGGTTCTGCGCAGAGAATGGGAGATAACGGCGCCTGGTTCGAACTCCTCAAGATACATACCGCGCATGTTTTGCCCCCCTGTACAATTGCCCGTTATTGATGCCGCGTTCCAAACCGATGCGCAAGCGCAATGGGGCAAGGAACCCTGATGCGGAATGGATAACCCCAGAAACCGGACCTGTCTTCTATCCTTTTCAAGGAAAGGGGGCTTGCGTTTAACATTTCGTCGCTATTGGCGGGCGACCTTGTTAGGCGTTGCTTCATGTTTTCAACGTGATGGCGCAGTGGCGGACACGGCCGGAGCCGCTGGCCTGTTAAAGAACATGGTGAACCGATCGTAAACCATTTGGTTCTAGGGTGAGTCCCACTGGTACCGAGTGGGGTTGCATATCGATGATAGTAAGTTCCTTTCTGAAGTGGTCCGAAACCGCCAAGGTCAGCGACCGCTGCCGGGCAACGCAGGCTCTGACCCGGGCCTATGCCCAAGGGCAGATGAAACCATCGGAACGCCAGGAAGCCGAAGCGGCGCTCTCGCTGCTGCTTGAAGATCCATCCCCGAAAGTCCGGCTCGCGCTGGCTGAAGGCCTGGCACTGGTGGAACACGCGCCGCGCAGCATCCTGCTCGGGCTTGCCTCCGACCAGATCGAGGTCGCTGGCCGGATTATCGCCCTGTCGCCGGCGCTTGCCGACAATGACCTGATCGAAATCATCGCCGGCGGCCGTCCCTCGCTGCAGCGGTTCGTTGCCTTCCGCTGCCCGGTATCCGTCTCTGTGGCTGCGGCCATGGCCGAAGTGGGTGAGGCTGATGCGGTTGCCGACATGCTCGACAATCCCCATGTCATCCTGGCGCGGATTTCGATCCGGCGCATTGCAGACCGCTTCGGCGACAATGCCGAAATCCGGGCGCGGCTTTTTGAGCGGCGGGATCTGCCCTGCGATGTGCGCCAGGCCCTGGTCGAGCGGCTGGGCGCTGCGTTGGCCGGTTCCGACTTCGTCCGATCGGCGATCGGCGGCAGCCGCGGCCGCAAGGTCACCGAAGAAGCCTGCATGAATGCGACGCTCGGGCTGGCCGAGACTGTGGGTCAGGATGAGATTCCGGCCCTGGTCGAACATCTGCGCCTGGGCGGCCGGCTGACGCCGGCGTTTCTCATTCATGCGCTGTGTGCCGGCAATGTTGATTTTTTTGCCAGCGCGGTGGTCTCGCTGTCCGGCATGAGCGATGCGCGGGTTCGCGGCATCCTTGTCGATGGCCGCGAAACCGCCATGCGGGCGCTCTACCGGGCGATCGGACTGGGCAGCGATCTGGCGCCCGTGTTTGTCACTGCCACGCAGATCTGGCGCGCGGCGTCGCGCCTGAACGCGAACATCGATACGGGCAAGGTCACGAGAGAGCTGTTGCAGCGGCATGCAGGCGACGCCGCGCGCCAGCCCTCTGTCGCTGAGCTGCTCAGGCTCGTGGAAAGCATGCATCTGAGCTGGCACCGGCACGCATCGCGGAGCTATGCGCAGGCGCTTGCAGCGCAAGCTGCGTAATATCCTGGTTCACCGTGTCGTGCAGGTCCAGGCCAGCACCTTGCAGTTGCGTGTATGTTTCGAGCAATTGGAAAGGGCTGCGCGTTCCGCGTTGCCGCGCGAGCCGGCCCACGCACTTCCCCATCCGTTAGGGCCGATGGCAACCGATCCACAGGCATTCTTGAACCAGATGGCGACCTTGCAGCCACGGCTTCGCGACCGGCACTCATTCATGGCAACCGCTTCGGCATTCTGACGGGATTGATGGTCGTAGGAATAGCCGTAGGCGCCGGTTGATTTCGAAAAAGCGATTGCACCGAAATTGTCTGCCGAAACCGCCGAGCTTGCGCCCATGATGACAAATGCCAGCGCCAGTGTTGCCTGTATACCGATGGATGATGCAGCCTGCCTCAAATGTTTACTCCCCCAAGGACTCCCTGGTGCCAAGACTACCGCAGGACGCCAAGCGAGCAAGGGGGCACGGCAACAGCAGCGTAAGAAATCTGATGCCTGATGCGATGTGGTCAGCCTTGTCCCGGATCAGATATCGAGGTTGTTGGCAAATTCGGCATGTTCCTGGATGAAGCGGAAGCGGGCGTCGGCCTTGGTCCCCATTAGATTGTCGACGGTTTCCTGGGTCGATTCCGGGTCGGTCACATCGACGGCCACTTTCAGCAAGGTGCGCTTGGACGGGTCCATGGTGGTTTCCTTGAGCTGGGAAGCCATCATCTCGCCCAGTCCCTTGAACCGGTTGATTTCCACCTTGCCGCGACCGGTGAATTCGGTTTCCAGCAGTTCCAGCCGGTGCTCGTCGTCGCGGGCATAGAGCGATTTGGCGCCCTGGGTGATTTTGTAGAGCGGCGGGACCGCCAGGTAGAGATGGCCCTGCCGGATCAGCTCGGGCATCTCCTGGTAGAAGAACGTGATCAGCAGTGAAGCGATATGGGCGCCGTCGACATCCGCATCGGTCATGATGATGATGCGTTCGTAGCGCAGGTCCTCTTCCCGGTATTTTGACCGTGTGCCGCAGCCCAGCGCCTGCACCAGATCGGCAATCTGCTGATTGGCACCCAGTTTCTCGCGCCCTGCGCTGGCGACATTGAGGATCTTGCCGCGCAGCGGCAGGATCGCCTGGTTGGCGCGGTTGCGGGCCTGCTTGGCCGAGCCGCCGGCGGAATCCCCCTCGACGATGAACAGTTCGGCGCCCGCAGCCGTGGTCTGGCTGCAATCGGACAGTTTGCCCGGCAGGCGCAGCTTGCGCACCGCAGACTTGCGGTTGACTTCCTTTTCCTTGCGCCGCCGCACCCGTTCATCGGCGCGCTCAATGACCCATTCGAGAAGCTTGTCGGCCTCTGCGGGGGAATCGGCAAGGAAATGGTCGAAGGGATCGCGCAATGCGTTTTCAACTATTCGCTGGGCTTCCGCCGTTGCCAGCTTGTCCTTGGTCTGGCCTACGAATTCTGGCTCCCGGATAAACACCGACAGCATTCCGATGGACGAGATCATCACATCGTCAGTGGTGATTGCCGAAGCGCGCTTGTTGCCGGTGAGCTCGGCATAGGCCTTCAGTCCCTTGGTCAGGGCAATTCGCAGGCCTGCCTCGTGGGTGCCGCCGTCGGGGGTCGGGATGGTGTTGCAGTAGGAGTTGATCGAGGAATCGCCGCCATACCAGGTCACCGCCCATTCAAGCGAGCCGTGGCCTCCGGGACGTTCGGTCTTGCCGGCGAAGATATCGCGGGTGACCCGATGTTCCTTGCCCAGCGATGCCTCGAGATAGTCCTTGAGGCCGCCGGGGAAGTGAAACACCGCCTTTTCCGGGGTCTCGGTGCCTTCCACCAGCGAGGGCGCGCAGGTCCAGCGAATCTCGACACCGCCGAACAGGTAGGCCTTGGACCGGGCCATGCGGTAGAGGCGGCCCGGGTCGAAGCGGGCGCCGGCGCCGAAAATCTCCGGATCGGGGTGAAACCGGACCTTGGTGCCGCGCCGGTTGTGGATGTCACCCAGTTCCTCGAGCGCGCCTTGCGGAATGCCGCGGGAAAAAGACTGGCGGTAGAGCTTCTTGTTGCGGGCGATCTCGACCACAAGGTCATCGGACAGTGCGTTGACAACGGAAACGCCAACGCCATGCAGGCCGCCGGAGGTCTCATAGACCTTGCTGTCGAACTTGCCGCCGGCATGCAGCACCGTGAGAATGACTTCGAGCGTGGATTTGCCGGGAAATTTGGGATGGTTTTCGACCGGGATGCCGCGGCCGTTGTCGGTGACTGTCAGATAGCCACCGGCGTCGAGTTCGACCTCGATGAAATTGGCATGCCCTGCAACGGCCTCGTCCATCGAGTTGTCGATGACTTCGGCAAACAAATGGTGCAGGGCGCGCTCGTCGGTTCCGCCGATATACATGCCCGGCCTGCGCCGCACCGGCTCCAGGCCTTCAAGCACTTCGATCGTAGATGCGTCGTAATCGTCACCACTGGCCGGTGCCCCCGGTTTGGCAGCAGCCGGCCGCGCCGGTTTCGCCGCCGCCTGTTTCGCCGGGGTGTTTTCCGATTTCGGTGCAGGGCTTGCGGCCGATGCGCCGGTTGTGGAAAAAAGATCGTTGGAATCGTCCATATCGCCGTTATGCCTGATGTAGATTGGGGAAGCGAATCAGCCGGAGTGTGCCAGAATCCGTTCCTTCTATCGACTATGTAGCATTTGGTTTGGAGCTTTGCGCGGCGTTCTTGCCGCCCAGGGTGCGATAATTCTTGCCTTTGGCATGCTGTTGGCTGTCTCCACCGGCGTCTCGGCGGTTGAGTTGCGTGGGCACAAGGACCGGCTGTTTGCCTATCCGGGCATCCTGTCGGTCGCCGAAAAGGGCAGTTTTATCGTTGTCGACTATGACAAGCAGCGCGACATCCACCGCCGCGATGCGGAACCGGAACGCAGGGTTCAGTCCAAATACGTCTCGCTCGCCGTACGCAGGCAGAGCCGGGTTGCGCTGCATGAAGCCGGAGGCCGCGCGATCGAAACCGGCGTAACCGGCGACTATTCGAAAGCCCGGTTCGCTGTCATCTTCGTGCATGGACGGGGCGGCGACCAGCGCCTCGGCATGAACGACCACACCTTCGGCGGCAATTTCAACAGGCTGAAGAACCTGACGGCGCTCAATGGCGGGGCTTACCTGGCTCCATCGGTCAAGAGTTTCGATGAAGCGGGGGCGGCCGATGTCAGGGAACTGGTCCTGGCAGGGCGGGCGCCCGTCGTGCTCGCCTGCGCCTCGATGGGGTCGATGATTTGTTCAAAACTCGCCAATGACCCGGCGGTTGTTCCGCGGCTTGCTGGCATGGTGCTCATGGGCGGGGCGCCCGACATGGGAATCGCCAGGAGTACCGCAGTCAAGGCGCGGGTCCCGATCGTCTTCACCCATGGCAGCTACGACACCGTCTATGACTGGCAGGACCAGAAATCGGTTTTCGACCTTATCAGGCGCTCGTCGGGCGATTATCCGGCGCAATTTGTTCTGTTCAACACCGGCTCACACGGCACACCGATGCGGATGACGGACTGGAAGCAGACGCTCGAATACGTTCTCAGCCGCTAGATTCTCAGTGGTGATGCTTTCAAAACGCGTCATTTCGGGAATGAATACAATTTAAGACAAAATTGACCGCGCCAGTGAACCGGATGTTTGGGAAATAAGACTAGAGCTGTCTCGTGCCTAAGTCGGGAGCGGGACATGAAATATATCGTCTTCATACTATTTACTGTGCTGACAAATGCTGCTGCGCAGCTGATGCTCAAGCAGGGAATGATCTCGCTGGGGCCGGTATCCTTTACCGCCGATACCATGATCGCCCGCATATTCCAGATATTGTTCAACCCTTGGGTTTTTGCGGGGCTGACGACCTTCGTCATTTCAATGGCTTCTCATCTTTATGTGCTGTCGAAGGTGGAGTTGTCCTTTGCCTATCCGTTCCTGAGCCTGGCTTATGTCGCAGTGGCGGTTTTCGCCTATGTCCTGTTCAAGGAAGACCTCAACAGCTGGCGCATCGCCGGTATCGCCTTCATTTGCGTGGGAACGGTTCTGATTGCCCAGTCCGGTGGGGACAGCCAGGCTGCCGGCGAGCGCGAAACCGCGCAGAATTCCAAGATTAACGTAGCAACCAACGAGATTTAGCGATGAAACACATTCTTTTTGGAGGCGACGGTTTCGTCGGTCGCCATCTTGCCCAAAAGCTTCTTGCCGATGGCGAAGAGGTCGTGGTGGCAGACATCGTCAATGACAACAAGTCGTTTTACCGCGAGGCCACGATCGTTGCCTGTGACGTCACCAGGCCCGACATGGTTGCCGCCGTGCCGATTTCTGCAGACGACATGGTCTACAACCTGTCGGCCAAGATGCTGTCGCCGCTGCAGATCCGCTCGAAGCGCCATGATTTCTTCTATCCGGTCAATTACGACGGCACGAAGAACATTATCGAGGCGATGGACAAGGCGGGAGCGGGCCGGCTGGTGCATTTCACCACCGACATGATCTACGGTCACACGAAGACCTATCCGATGACCGAGGAGCACCCGGTGGCGCCGCTCGGCGAATACGGCCAATCGAAACTCGACACCGAGGTGCTGGCGGCCGAATGGCGGCAGAAGGGGATGTCGATATCGCTGTTCCGGCCACGCCTGATCATCGGACCGGGCCGCCTCGGGATTCTGGAAAAACTGTTCAAGCTGATCGACGCCAACCTGCCGGTGCCGATGATCGGTTCGGGCAAGAACCCGTACCAGTTCATCTCAGTGTTTGACTGCGCGGAAGCCGCGCGGCTGGCCTGGAAGGCGGGCGTTCCGAACGAAGCTTACAATCTCGGGTCGATCAATCCGCCGCCGGTGCGCAAGCTGCTTGGCGACCTGATCCGGCATGCCGGGTCGAAGTCGTTCCTGATCCCGACGCCAGCCTGGGCGGTCAAGCGCACACTTGACCTGTTCGATCTGGTCAATATGCCGATCATGGATCCGGAACAGTATCTGATCGCCGACGAAAATTGCGTTCTCGACGTGTCCAAGGGCGAGCGCCAGCTCGGCTGGGTGCCGCAATACCGCGACGAAGACATGCTTATCGCAGCCTATGACGAGTATCGGGCAGCCAAGGCCCGCAGCGGATCGTCCGCTTCTGCACAGGTCGCACCGGCCGAATGAATCGTTCCGAGGGAGCCCACAGAATGCTTGATACACCTACGCGCGTCGAACTCGACGCTCCGCCATTGTCCGAAGCGCAACCCGAAACAAGTGCCGCGAGCCATCGTGCCCGACGGCCCGATCTGCTGACCGTCGCGGATGCAAAAGCGATGTCCGTCGCTGAAATGACAGAGCTGTTCAAGGATCACATCAATCCAGGCCAGCTACATTTCATGAAGCTTCTCGGTTTTCACAAGATCAAGGTCGAGACCGCGTCGGGGATGTATTACACCGATCAGAACGGCCGCAAGATCCTCGATTTCTTCGGCGGTTTCGGATCGCTGGCGCTGGGCCACAACCACCCGCGCATCATCGCCGCGCGCAAAGCGTTCCAGGACGAGGATCGTCATGAGATCGCCATTGCCTTCATGAGCCAGTATGCTTCTGCACTGGCCAAGAACCTGGCGGCAATCGCGCCGGGCGATCTCGACATGGTGTTCTTCGGTTCATCGGGATCGGAAGCCATGGAAGCGGCGATCAAGGTGGCAGAGCGTGCCGCCGGGCCGAAGCGGCCGAAGATCGTCTATGCGCAGAATTCGTTCCACGGCAAGACAAAGGGCGTGCTGTCGCTGACCGATTCCGAGCTCTACCGCGGCGAGTTCCAGCTCACCGGCAACACGGTGAAAGTGCCGTTCGGCGACATCGATGCCATCCGCAACGCCTTCGAGGCGGACCCGGAAATCGGTGTCATCGTGCTCGAAACCATCCAGGGCGGCGGCGGCATCATCGAGGCGCCGGTGGAGTTCTGGCAGCAATTGCGCGCCTTGTGCGACAAGCACGGCGTGTTGTGGATTGCCGACGAAGTCCAGTGCGGCATGGGCCGCTCGGGCCATTTCTTTGCCTTCGAGAAGGCCGGTGTGGTGCCCGATGTGACGGCGCTTGCCAAATCGCTCGGTGCCGGCAAATGCGCCATGGCGGCGATGATCGCCTCACGTGATGTCTATATGAAGGCCTATGGGACGCCCAAGACCGCGATGATCCATGCGCAGGCCACTTTCGGCGGCATCGGCGAAGCCTGCGTGACGGCCATCGAAGGGCTTAACGTCATGTATGACGAGGATCTGATCGGCAATGCCGAGCGGACCGGCTCCTATCTGATCAAGCGCCTCAACGAGCTCAAGGCCAAGTATCCGCAGATCATCAAGGATGTACGCGGCAGCGGCTTCATGGTCGGGCTGGAGTTCCAGGACTTCAGCCAGACCCTGCCGGCGCTGCTCAGGCCGATGGTGGCGCTGCTCGACGACAAGCTCAAGGGGTCGCTGTCCGGTTTCGTCGGTGCCGAACTGCTGCGCGATCACAACGTGCTGGTCGCCTTCACCGAATACAACCGCAATGTCATTCGGCTGGAGCCGCCGCTGGTCTGCGGTCCGGAGCATGTCGACGAGTTCATTGCTGCGCTCGACAAGGTGCTCGGCCGCGGCATTGTCCGCATCGTGCGCGATTTCATCGGCAGCCAGGCGAAGAAATGATGCCCGCGTCCTGACGGCGTCGGCTCGTCAGCCAATACCTCAAATGAAAACCGGAGCGGATCGATGATCCGCCCCGGTTTCTTTATGCGTCGATAAGGCCTTAGGCCGAGTAGTACATGTCGAATTCGACCGGATGCGGGGTCATTTCGAAGCGCATCACTTCTTCCATCTTCAGTTCGATGAACGCGTCGATCTGGTCGTCGTCAAACACGCCACCGGCGGTGAGGAACTTGCGATCCTTGTCGAGGCATTCGAGCGCTTCACGCAGCGAACCTGCAACGGTCGGGATCTTTTTCAGTTCCTTTGCGGGAAGGTCGTAAAGGTCCTTGTCCATGGCCTTGCCGGGATGGATCTTGTTCTTGATGCCGTCGATGCCGGCCATCAGCATGGCGGCAAAGCACAGATACGGGTTGGCGGTCGGATCGCCGAAGCGGACTTCAACGCGCTTGGACTTCGGCGACGAACCGAACGGAATGCGGCAGGAGGCCGAGCGGTTGCGAGCCGAGTAGGCCAGCAGGACCGGGGCTTCGTAACCGGGCACCAGGCGCTTGTAGGAGTTGGTCGAGGGGTTGGAGAAGGCGTTGATCGCCTTGGCGTGCTTGATGATGCCGCCGATGTAGAACAGGCAGTTTTCCGACAGACCGGCATATTCGTCGCCGGCAAAGGTCGGCTTGCCGCCGTTCCAGATCGACTGGTGGACGTGCATGCCCGAGCCGTTGTCGCCGAAGACAGGCTTCGGCATGAAGGTTGCGGTCTTGCCGTAGGCATGGGCAACCTGGTGGACGCCGTACTTGTAGATCTGGGTCTTGTCGGCCATGCGGGTGAGGGTGTCGAAAACCATGCACAGCTCGTGCTGGGCAGACGCCACTTCGTGGTGATGCTTCTCGACCACCAGGCCCATTTCAGCCAGAACGGTCAGCATCTCGGACCGCATGTCCTGGCAGCTGTCGACCGGGGGAACCGGGAAGTAACCGCCCTTGACGCGCGGACGGTGACCCATATTGCCGGTTTCGTAGTCGGTGTCGTCGTTGGTCGGCAGCTCCGAGGAATCAAGCTTGAAGCCGGTGTTGTACGGGTCGGCCTTGTACTTGACGTCGTCGAAGATGAAGAACTCGGGCTCGGGACCGATATAGACGGTGTCGCCGAGGCCGGACGCCTGCAGATAGGCTTCAGCCTTCTTGGCCGTGGTGCGCGGGTCGCGGTTGTAGGCTTCGCCCGAGACCGGGTCGAGAATGTCGCAGAAAACGACCATGGTCGACTGGGCAAAGAACGGGTCCATATGCGCGGTCGCGGTGTCCGGCATCAGCACCATGTCGGATTCATTGATCGCCTTCCAGCCGGCAATCGAGGAGCCGTCGAACATGACGCCATCGGCGAACAGGTCTTCGTCAACGCACGAGACGTCCATGGTCACATGCTGCATCTTGCCCTTCGGGTCTGTGAAGCGCAGATCGAGAAATTTGACGTCGTTGTCCTTGATTTGCTTGAGGATTTCAGTGGCAGTCGTCATGTTCGATATTCCCTGTTAGTAAATGACGATAAGTGCGCGGCGCGCGGCCGCACATAGTGATCAGATGGCGTCGTTGCCGGTTTCACCGGTACGGATACGGATGACTTCCTCGACGTTGGATACGAAGATCTTGCCATCGCCGATGCGGCCGGTCTGGGCTGCGTTGCGAATGGCATCTATCGCTGCTTCGGCGGTTTCGTCCGCAAGGACGATCTCGACCTTCACCTTGGGCAGGAAATCAACAACATATTCCGCGCCGCGATAGAGTTCGGTGTGGCCCTTCTGGCGACCAAAGCCCTTGGCCTCGGTGACAGTGATGCCCTGCAGGCCGACTTCCTGAAGAGCTTCCTTCACTTCATCAAGCTTGAAAGGCTTGATGATCGCTTCGATCTTTTTCATGAGAACCAATTCTCCGCTCTGTCCTGTGAAAGCGGGTGCATAGGCTGACGCCACATACCCACTCGCGTGTATCAAAGCACACACCGTGCCACATTGCGAAAAAATCTGCCAAGACCGTCCGAAATATTCGGTCAGCTGCCGGAATCCGCGGAAACCGAAGCTCAAATGCGTCGGTTTTGCGATGTGGCGAGCCAAATTGTGCCGCCAATCGTGTGAAGGCCAACAACCGGCAGGTCCGGGTGATGATTTTTTGTGCGCCAGCCGGTGCCCGCAAGATGGGCACGATGATTATAATTTGTGCAAGTGGGTGCAGCGTCCTCAGGACGGCCCGGTTTGCCAGGCAATCTTGACCGTACTGGCGGCCTCATGTCACGAACGCTCATGGCTATAGACGAGACATTGCTGGTTTCTCCCCGGACGATGGGCAAAATAGACCAGGCCGCCGCCGAAAGCGGGATTGACAGTTTCGGCCTGATGCAAAAGGCCGGCGCTCATGTGGCAGCTGTGCTGTTGTCGCATTTCCCGGAAGTGCAGCGTGCCGTGATCCTTTGCGGCCCGGGCAACAACGGCGGTGACGGCCATGTCGCAGGCGGGTTGCTGGCGGCCAGCGGGGTCGAAGCGGTCCGCTTTGGAATGGAGCCGAAGCCGGGAGGCGACGCAGCCCGCGCGCGCCAGGCTTATCCGGGAAAACTGCTGCCGCTTGAGGACTGGCAACCGCGCGACGGCGACGTGATTGTCGATGCTTTGTTCGGCGCAGGGCTCGACCGGCCGGTGGCCGCCAGTATCGCGGCCCTGATCGAGCGGGCGCAGCATGCCGGGACGCCGGTCATCGCCGTCGATCTGCCATCGGGCCTGTCCGGCCGCACCGGTGAGCCGACGGGCGCCTGTTTTGCTGCCAGCCACACGGTGACCTTCGCGGCGTTGAAACCGGGGCATCTGCTGATGCCGGGCAGAACGCTGTGCGGGCAGATGCATCTGTGCGATATCGGCATTCCGGCGCGGCTGATCCGCAGCGACGATGCGATGTGGAAGAACGATCCAGGCCTTTACGCATCAAAACGCCCGCTCACTGATGCGGGGCAGCACAAGTATGGCCGTGGCCATCTGGTTGTGTTTAGCGGACCGCTGAGCGCCACCGGTGCCGCGCGCCTGTCGGCAACGGCTGGCCTGAACAGCGGCGCGGGGCTGGTGACCATCGCCAATCCGCCCGGTGCGACCCTGGCGCTGGCGTCCCATCTCACCGCCATCATGCAGCACCCGGTCCGGGACGAGGCGGAGCTGGAAACATGGCTGTCGGACAAGCGGCTCTCCGCTTTTGTCCTCGGTCCTGGCTTTGGTGATCTGGAAAAGGCGCGCAGCTATACCGCAAGGGTCGCCGCCACCGGGCGACCAGTGGTGCTTGATGCTGACGGGCTGACGGCATTTGCGTCTGAAACCGATCTGCTGGCAAAGCTGTTTGCCGGTGAAGCGCGGCTGGTCCTCACGCCGCATGAGGGAGAATTCCGAAGATTGTGCGGTGATCTTGCAGATGACCCGTCGCTGTCGAAGATCGACCGCGCCAGAGGCGCTGCCAGCCGGTTCAATGCGGTGATGGTCTACAAGGGAGCCGACACGGTGATTGCGGCGCCGGACGGACGCGCGGCGGTAAATGCCGATGCGCCAGCCTGGCTTGCCACCGCCGGATCCGGTGATGTGCTTGCCGGCATTATCGGCAGTCTTCTGTCACAGGGCATGCCGGCGTTCGAAGCGGCCTGTGCCGGTGTGGCGCTGCACGGTGAGGCCGCAATCCGTGCAGGCCGGGGAATGAACGCCGAAGACCTCGCCGGGCACATCGAACCGCTATGAGCGGAACGTCGCGGCCCGATCAACCGGCCTACAAAAGCCTGCTCTTGCGCAGCATGCCGGCGCGGGCCAGCACCGGGTAGGCAATGGACGCAAACAGTGAGTTTATCTCCTTGAGATCGCGCATGGTATCGATGTGGATCGAGCTGCTGTCGTAGCTGTTGTCGTTGCCGTCGCGAAGCCTTTGCATGTGCTGTTCCTCGCTCTGGCGAACCATGGTGCGCACGACTTCCTTCTGAGCCACCAGTTCCCTGGCGTGATCGACATCGGCGTTGACAAACAGATTGAATGCCAGCCGCCCGTTCTTCAGAACCTCCTGGTGCAGGGCCTTGAGCTCGTGCCAGCCTTCAGTCGAGAAGGTGATCTTGCGGGAATCCTTCTTGCGGGCCCGTGTCACCATGTTCTGGGCGATGATGTCGGCAGCCTGTTCGAGCTTGATGGTGGCGCCCAGAAGATCCTGCAACTGGGCGGCCGATTTCTCATCGAGCCGGCTCTCGGAAATCTTGGCAAGATAGAATTTGATGTCGCGATGGGTTTCGTCGACTTCGTCGTCGAGTTCTTCGATCCGGCGCATTTTCGGCTTGTCCGGCGTGTCGAAGACGTCGAAAATCCAGGTCAGCATCAGCTCTATGCGTTCACAAACCGTAAGCACCTCGCGGGTGGCATTGGCGACGGCCTGTCTGGGATCGGACAGATGATCGGGATTAAGTGCCGACATTCTGGTTTCGTCAGCAACCTCATCGGGCAGGGCGGTCGGAACCAGCCAGCTCTTGAGCATCCGTCCTACCAGGCCGCAAAACGGCAGGCCAAAGACCAGCACCGCGAGATTTATGGCCAGATGCACCAGCACCACGGCATCGCCGGGCTGATCGGAAAAGAAACTGCTCTCGAGCTCGAAGCTCATTTGCGCGCCCAACGCGATCAGTGTTCCCAGCCCCCGCAGAGCGACATTGCCCAGTGGTACGATGCGCGCATCGACACGCTCACCGCGCGTCAGCACCGCGCCAATCACCGCCGCGCCGAAATTGATGCCGAGCACCAGCGGGATGATCAGCACCGGCGGGATCAGCGCCCGGTCGGCGAGTGATGCCAGCAACAGCACCGCGGCAACACTGGAATGAAATGCCCAGGCCAGAAGCCCGGCCAGGACGAAAGCGGTGATCCAGTCGCGCGACAGGTAGTTGATGATGACCGGCAGGATCTCGCTGGTCTTGAGCGGGATCGATGCCTCGCCAATCAGCCGCAGGGACAGCAGCAACAGGCCGAGCCCGACTAGAATGCGGCCGATCTGCCGCCAGTTACGGGATTCGCTGGCCCTGAAGGCAATCGTTCCGGCGAGCAGCAACACGGGAATGAGCAGCGAAAGGTCCTGACGCAGGATGCGGACCACCAGGGCAGATCCGAGATCGGCGCCGAGCAATGTTGCTATTCCGATGGCGGTCGAGACATATCCGCTGGCGACAAAGCCTGCAACGATCAGGGCTACGGCTGTTGCGCTCTGCAAGGCAATGGCGAAGAAAAAGCCCGCAATTGCGGCGGTTACACGGTTGCCGATCGCAAGCCGGAGCTTTTCGCGAAGAACGTTGCCATAGGCCCGTTCGATGCCGGTACGCACCATGCGGGTCGCCCAGAGCAGCAGGGCAACGGCGCCGGCAAGATTGATAAAAACGACCATTCCGGACATGAAGCACTCAATACCTGTTAAGAATACAGATCCCGTGGCACGCCTGAAGCAGCTGTCGGCAGCTTGATTTCGTGGTCGCCGGGTCTGACGGGAACGACTCAACCTATCGCATTTCCTGCAATGCTACAATTTGCCAGCTTCAGGTGAATACGCGCGAAAAGGGTGTCTACGGCCGATCGTGAAAAAGCCTTTTCTTCAAAGAACTTGGTGTCTCAGGAAGGATTTTGGCGGGGCACCCATAACCCGGGAGAACATGGTGGTGAAGGCCGGGATGCTGTCATAGCCGAGTTCCATTGCTACAGCGGTGACCGGTTCGCCGGCGCTGAGACGTGGCAGGGCTGCCATCACACAGGCCTGCTGGCGCCAGGCAGAGAGGCTGAGCCCGGTCTGTTGGCGGAACAGCCGCGTGAAGCTGCGGCGGCTCATGCCGACAGTGTTGGCCCAGTCGTCGATTTCCAACTGGGCGGATGGACGCGCGATGAAGCTGCGGCAAAGTTCAGCCAGGCGCGGGTTGCGGGGCAGTGGCAAGACCAGCGGGCGTTCCGGCAACAACGGAATCTCGTGTAGCAGGATGTTGCGAATGAGGTCCGCGCGGGTGTCGGTCACCTCCGGCCCGATCCGGACCGCTTCATCGAGCAGGCTCTGCATCAGCCGGGTCATGCCGGTGACGTGGAGATGGGTTGGCAATCCATCGATCGCATCAAGCCGGACATAGGCGGACTGCACTTCGACCTCGCCTGCGGTGTCGACGGCATGGCGTGTCCCGGCCGGTATCCACAAGGCGTGGCCGGGCGGAACCATCCAGCGTCCGGCGGGGGTCGTGACGATGACAACGCCGGTAATCGGATGCAGCAGCTGAGACCTGCTGTGGTGGTGCTCGGAGACATGCTCGTCGCGCGCAAGGCTGTGGGCAAAGGCCAGCACCGGGATCTCTGACGCTTCGACCAGCGCCCGGCTGGGACTGAGTTGATCACTCGTATCCGGGACGTGAAGATCTTGGCGGACGCAAGGGTGAGACATTGCAATTGGCCCAAATGCGTAAAAAACAGACCAAACCACGAAAGCGGGCTGCATGCAAGGCGTGTATCACTCGGATCGAGGCTGTTGGCGACGATCGGTTTTCGCATTGCCGCATGAATAAGGAATCACGGTTCGACGGCGCGCCATGGAAGTCAGGTGCTCATGCGTTCGGTGACGCCCGAGATCCCGCCGAGTGGGTGATGAAGGAAAGATCATGCGCATTATTCCAGACAGTTCCGGGGCAGGGGCTGCCTCAAGGGCGGTCACACCGGCGGCGTTTTCGGTGGTGGTGGCACTCTCGATCTGCCATTTTCTCAACGACACGATGCAATCGGTTCTGGCGGCGATCTACCCGATCCTGAAAACCAATTATGATCTGAGTTTCACCCAGATCGGGCTGCTGACCTTCGCCTTCCAGTTCACAGCCTCGCTTCTGCAGCCGGCAATCGGGGCCTTCACCGACCGGCGCCCGATCGGCTATGCGCTGCCGGCCGGCACCGGGTTCACGCTCATCGGCCTGCTTCTGCTGGCAACGGCTGGCTATTACGGGCTGTTGCTCCTGGCAGCAGCGCTGGTCGGGTTCGGCTCGGCCGTGTTCCATCCGGAATCGTCGCGCATAGCCCGGTTGGCCTCGGGCGGCAGACACGGCACGGCACAATCGGTCTTCCAGGTCGGAGGCAATGTCGGCACCGCGACCGGGCCGCTGCTTGCCGCCTTCATCATCGTGCCCAACGGCCAGTCTTCGGTGGCCTGGTTTGCTTTTGCAGCTCTGTGCGGCATCGCAATCCTGACCTGGGTCAGCCGCTGGTATGCGGCGTTCCGGCGCGCATCCGCCGGACGCCCGGCGGACGACAGGACACTTTTGCATTCACGCCGCCGCGTGATCATCGCCCTGGTGGTGCTGGCGCTGCTGGTGTTTACCAAGAATATCTATGTCGCAAGCTTTTCCAGCTTCTACACCTTCTACGTCATCGAGCGCTTCGGTGTCAGCGTTCAGGATTCGCAGCTCATGCTGTTTCTCTTTCTCGGTGCGATGGCGGCCGGGACACTGATCGGCGGTCCGATTGGTGACAGGATCGGCGCCAAGGCGGTGATCTGGGTGTCGATCCTCGGTATCCTGCCGTTTACGCTCATGCTGCCTTATGCAGACCTGTTCTGGACCGCGATGCTGACGGTGATCATCGGCGTGGTGCTCGCATCCGCTTTTCCGGCCATCATCGTGTTTGCGCAGGAACTGGTGCCTGGCCGGGTGGGGCTGATCGCCGGAGTATTCTTCGGCTTTGCCTTCGGCATGGGCGGTATTGCGGCTGCGGTGCTGGGACAGGTCGCCGACGCCCGCGGGATTGTCTATGTCTATGAGGTCTGTGCATTCCTGCCGTTCCTCGGCTTGCTGACAATCCTGCTGCCGAAGAACATCCGCTGACCGCGCGCCCGCAATCGCGCTGCCAGGGAGCCGAGACGTTGCTTTGTGGCTCCCTGCAATTTTGGAGCTATTGCGCGGTGTAGCCGCCATCCACCGGTATGATTGCGCCGAGCATGAAACAGGCCTCCGGCGGGGACAGCCAGACGGTCAGGTCGGCAACTTCCTGCGGAGTGCCGATGCGGCCGAGCGGGTGCAGCGGTCTGAGCATCTCGGCGCTCGTCTGGGCGCCGGCGGTGGCCTGAACCCGGCTGGCTCAAACCTTGTGTTGTAGCGTCGTTGCTCCGGACGGGGCGTTGACCTTGCCGCCGGTGATGAAGAAAGCAAAGACGTCGCGCGGCGGTTTTCGACGCTCCGGTCCGGGCGATTAGCTCGAGATCGGATGGTGCGGAACATGCCGCATAGGTCTTCAGCCGCTTGGCCCAGAGATCGCTCTCGTCACGGGGGTAACACGAAGGTTCATCATCCGACCCCTGCTGCAACCGTGCATAGACAAGGTCCGAAGTGACGTCGGCGATCATCGGATAGGTGTCATGGTCGGCGCAGACCGCAGCGACATTGTGATTGGCCAGCAACTCGACGAAGTCCGGCGTGCAGAAACTCTCGTGCCGCGCCTCGACCACATGACGCAGCCTGACTCCGTCATGCTCGGCCGGAAGCAGCGCAAGAAAGGACGCGAAATCGTCCGGTTCGAACTTCTTCGTCGGCATGAACTGCCACAGGATGGGCCCGAGCCGGTCGTCGAGCTCAGTGATGCCCTAGTTGAGAAATTTCGAGATCGAGGGTTCGGCTTCCGCCAGCACCTTGCGGTTGGTGCAGTAGCGGCTGGCCTTGAGCGAAAATAGGAACCGGTCCGGCACATCCGCCGCCCATTTGGCGAACGTCGCGGGCTTCTGGCTGCCATAATAGGTGCCGTTGACCTCGATGGTGCGCAACTGGCTGCCCGCATAGTGCAGATGCTTGGTTTTGGCCAGTTTCGGCGGGTAGAAACTCTCGTTCCAGGCATCAAACACCCAGCCGCCAATGCCGGTGCGGATTGTACCGGAGTTCGTCATCACGTCTCTCTTCGTGAAACAGCCCTGAAGTTCCTACTCCGCCGCTTCCACCCGTTTCTGCGGCCGGCGCTCCAGCAATTCCTTGAGGAACTGGCCGGTGTAGGACCGGTCGACCTTCACGATGTCCTCGGGCGTGCCCTCGGCGACGATCTCGCCGCCGCCGTCGCCGCCTTCGGGACCGAGATCAATGACCCAGTCGGCAGTCTTGATGACTTCGAGATTGTGCTCGATGACGACGACCGAATTGCCTTGGTCGACCAGTTCGTGCAGCACTTCCAAGAGCTTGGCGACGTCATGGAAATGAAGGCCGGTGGTCGGCTCGTCAAGAATGTAGAGCGTCCGGCCGGTGGAGCGTTTCGACAGCTCCTTGGCCAGCTTGACGCGCTGTGCCTCGCCGCCCGACAGCGTTGTCGCCTGCTGGCCGACCTTGATGTAGCCGAGGCCAACGCCCTGCAGGGCCTGCAGCTTGTCGCGCACGGCGGGGACGGCTGCGAAGAATTCGACGCCTTCCTCTACCGTCATGTCGAGCACGTCGGCGATGGATTTGCCCTTGAAGGTGACGTCGAGGGTCTCGCGGTTGTAGCGCTTGCCGTGGCAGACGTCGCAGGTGACGTAGACATCGGGCAGGAAGTGCATCTCGATCTTGATGACGCCGTCGCCCTGGCAGGCCTCGCAGCGGCCACCCTTCACGTTAAAGGAGAAACGACCCGGCTGGTAGCCACGCGCCTTCGCTTCCGGCAGACCTGCAAACCAGTCGCGGATCGGGGTGAAGGCGCCGGTATAGGTCGCCGGGTTGGAGCGCGGGGTGCGGCCAATCGGCGACTGATCGATGTCGATCACCTTGTCGATGTTCTCGAAGCCGTCGATGCGGTCGTGATCGGCTGGGTTTTCACGCGCGCCCATCACCCGGCGGGCGGCGGCCTTGTAGAGCGTCTCGATCAGAAAGGTCGACTTGCCGCCGCCCGACACGCCGGTGACGGCGGTGAACAGGCCGAGCGGGATCGAGGCCGATACGTTTTTGAGATTGTTGCCGCGGGCGCCGATGACCTTGATTTCTTTCTTCTTCTTCGGCTTCCTCCGCTCGGCGGGCACCGGCACGTCGAGTTCTCCGGAAAGATATTTGCCGGTGATCGAACGCGGGTTGGCCATGATATCGCCGGGCGCGCCCTGGGCGATGATCTCGCCGCCATGCACACCTGCATGGGGCCCGATATCGACCACGTAATCGGCGGTCAGGATGGCGTCTTCGTCATGCTCGACGACGATCACCGTGTTGCCGATATCGCGCAGATGTTTGAGCGTTTCCAGAAGCCGGGCATTGTCGCGCTGATGCAGGCCGATCGAGGGTTCGTCGAGCACGTAAAGCACGCCGGTGAGGCCGGAGCCGATCTGTGAGGCGAGCCGGATGCGCTGGCTTTCTCCACCCGAGAGCGAGCCCGAATTGCGCGACAGGGTCAGGTAATCGAGCCCGACATCGTTGAGGAATTTCAGCCGGTCGCGGATTTCCTTGAGAATGCGGACTGCAATCTGGTTCTGCTGCTCGTTAAGCTGTTGCGGCAGCCGGTCGAACCAGTCGCCGGCATTGCGGATCGAAAGTTCGGTGACCTGCCCGATATGGCAATCATTGATCTTGACGGCGCGCGCCTCGGGCTTGAGCCGGTATCCGTCGCAGGCCGGGCAGGGCGCGTTCGACATGTAGCGCTCGATCTCCTCGCGCGCCCAGGCGCTGTCGGTTTCCTTCCAGCGGCGCTCAAGATTGGGAATGATGCCCTCGAAATTCTTCGACGTGGTGTAGGAACGCAGGCCATCATCATATTTGAAGGAGATCTTTTCCTGTGTGCCGCGCAGGATGGCGGCCTTGCCCTTTTCCGGCAGGTCGTCCCAGCGATCCGAAAGCTTGAAGCCGAAATGCTTGCCCAGCGCTTCCAGCGTCTGGGTGTAATAGGGCGAGCTGGATTTGGCCCAGGGCGCAATGGCGCCGCCACGCAGCGTCAGCGCCGGTTCCGGCACGATCAGCGCCTCGTCGATGGTCTTCTGGGTGCCGAGACCGTCACAGGTGGGGCAGGCGCCGTGCGGATTGTTGAACGAAAACAGCCGCGGCTCGATCTCGGAGATGGTGAAGCCGGAGACCGGGCAGGCGAATTTCTCCGAAAACAGCACCCGCTCATGGGTCTCGTTCAATGACTTGTTGGCCGAGCCGCCGGCCGCGGTTTCGGTTTCAGGCAGCGGCTTGTCGGCAAATTCGGCAATGGCGAGACCGTCGGCCAGCCGCAGGCAGGTTTCCATGCTGTCGGCGAGACGGGCGGCAATGTCTGGGCGAACGACGATGCGGTCGACGACGATGTCGATGTCATGCTTGTATTTCTTGTCGAGCGCCGGGGCGTCTGCGATTTCGTAATACTGGCCGTCGATCTTGACCCGCTGAAACCCCTTTTTCATGTATTCGGCGAGTTCCTTGCGGTACTCGCCCTTGCGGCCGCGCACCACCGGCGCAAGGATATAAAGTCTTGTGCCTTCTTCCAGCGCCAGCACCCGGTCGACCATCTGGCTGACGGTCTGGCTTTCGATCGGAAGGCCGGTTGCCGGCGAATAGGGCACGCCGACGCGGGCAAACAGGAGCCGCATGTAGTCGTAGATCTCGGTCACCGTGCCGACGGTCGAACGCGGATTGCGGCTGGTGGTCTTCTGCTCGATCGAGATGGCCGGCGAAAGCCCGTCGATCTGGTCGACATCGGGCTTCTGCATCATTTCGAGGAACTGCCGGGCATAGGCCGAAAGGCTTTCGACATAGCGGCGCTGGCCTTCCGCATAGATCGTGTCGAAAGCCAGCGACGATTTGCCCGAGCCCGACAGGCCGGTCATCACGATCAGGCTGTTGCGGGGCAGGTCGAGATCGACATTCTTGAGATTGTGTTCGCGGGCCCCGCGGATGGTGATGGATTTCAGTTCAGTCATGTCGCCGCCGATTTGCCGTGGAGCATCCGGTGCGTTCCGATGAAACACTAGCGGATTGCTCGCCTATCCAGAATGCCCGCAGGTAAGACGGTCGGGGTGATGTGACCGGACGTATCCCGCAAGCAACAATGCCCCCATGCAACACTGCATATTCAAGATTGTTCCGGGGGGCAGACCAGAACCATACATAAGTACCGCGGTCGCATTGTCGAGATGCATGGTAGCGGGTAGCTGCTATGCAGCCGAATCTCTTGACAGAAACTGACACAGTCAATAGAACATATAAAGAACAAAAAAGGCCTGTGGATTGTCACGGCCGCACTGACCGGCGATTGGCTGATCCTGTAAGGTGCAATTCGATTTGGACGGGGCGGCGCAAGGCCGCCTGAAGTGTTGGAAGGTGATACATCATGGCGGGCAGCGTCAACAAAGTCATTCTGGTTGGCAATCTTGGAGCGGACCCGGAAATCCGGCGCACCCAGGACGGGCGCCCGATCGCCAACCTGTCGGTGGCGACATCGGAGAGCTGGCGCGACAAGAATTCCGGCGAGCGCCGTGAAAAGACCGAATGGCACCGCGTGGTGATCTTCAACGAGGGTCTGTGCAAGATCGCCGAGAACTATCTCAAGAAGGGCTCCAAGGTCTATCTCGAGGGCCAGCTGCAGACCCGCAAATGGCAGGACCAGTCGGGCCAGGACAAGTACTCGACCGAAGTCGTGCTGCAGGGCTTCAACGGCAATCTGACCATGCTCGACGGCCGCAATGAAGGCGGCGGCGGCCGTGGCGGTGATTATGGCGGCGGCGGTGATTTCGGCGGTGGACCCTCGGGTGGGGACCGCGGAGGTTCCGGCGGATTTGGCGGCGGCGGATCGTCCCGCGATCTCGACGACGACATCCCGTTCTGATCGGACCGGCACAGGTATCAGGGCTCGCAAGCATAGAGTTTGCGGGCATGGTTCTTTCCACGGGCCGGATGATCGTACTATACCCGCAGGAAATCGGTCCATGAAGCAATCGATCACCCATGTCGCACTCGTGGTGCGCGACTATGATGAAGCCATCGGCTTTTATTGCGGCTTGCTTGGTTTCGATCTTCTGGAAGACAGCTATCAGCCGGAGCAGGACAAGCGCTGGGTGGTGGTCCGGCCGAAGGGCGGGCAGGGTGCATCGCTCGTGCTCGCCAGGGCCTCAAAAGCGGAACAGGAGCCGTATATCGGCAACCAGACCGGCGGCCGCGTGTTCCTGTTTCTCAACACCGATGATTTCTGGCGCGATTACGAGCGGATGACTGCCGAAGGCGTCGAGTTCGTCCGCGAGCCAAAGACCGAGACCTATGGCACCGTGGCGGTTTTCAGGGACATCTACGGCAACCTCTGGGATCTGCTGCAACTCAACGATGGGCATGCCGCGGCGAGCTGAGCCTTGCCGCTCGGGCAAGCGACCATGCAGGAACCATATTGGCAGCGTGTGGTGGGGTGGATACAGGTGAGCACCGGATTGTGAGTGGCGCCTGATCATAGAGCCGGGCAACATTGGCGGTGTGTGAAACACCGAAGACAGCCCACACCATCCCGGTGCTGCTGATGGCAGTATCGCATTTCTGACCATCGCCTCAGGTGTCGAGGCCGATGAAGCCGATGTGGTGTCAGCGGAGTATGCCAGGGCAGCAGATGGAAGCTACCGCTTCGATGTCACAGTGCGCCATACCGACGAAGGCTGGGACCATTATGCCGATGCATGGCAGGTCGTCGGGCCGGACGCTACGGTCCTTGGAAAGCGGGTGCTGGCACAACTGCACGAAAAAGAACAGCCCTTTACCCGCAGCCTTTCCGGGATTGTCATCCCCGCGGATATCAACAGCGTTACTGTTCGGGCCCATGACACGGTTCGTGGCTGGGGCGGGGCGGAGATCACTGTTGATCTCGGGAACTGACCCCGCGGCTGCCGGCGCCAGTCACTTCACCCGATCCTGATCTCGATGCTGACGCTGTCACCGGCGGAGATCGCCTCGGCCTTGCGCACCGCGGCCTTGACCGGCAGGAAATAACACCCCGACGCCTTGTCGGGAAACAGCGAGGTCTTCCATCCCTTGTCACCGATCCGCGCACGCACCGGAACCGAACCGAAACCGTTGGTCTTGCCGGCCAAAAAACGGATCTGCTGCGAAATCTCGCGCGGCACGGTGAGAAAGGTCCACGCCGCCTTGCCGTCGCCTGAACGCCAGAGTTCGGCCTCGAAGCCGTAGGTTTGCTCGGGAAGCATCGATCATCCAGTGTGTAAAAAGCATCGGATTTACGCAGTTAACGAGCTTGCGGGCCTTGTGCAAGGGAGGGTTCGCTCCCCTGCAGGCGATCAACCGATGTTCATCGGCTTCAGCTCGGGGCCGGGTTTGGCCCACGTTTTCCGGAGGTCGAGCCCGCAGTTGAACGGCGAGATTGACCGATCCGCGCAATCAGCGGAATCGACAGGAAGATGATCCATTGCGGCATGTCTGTCAGATTGCCGAGGCGCACAAGACCATAGGCGACAAACAGCCCCGCAAAACCGATCTGAACGCCGGACAGAACCGCCTCCAAGGCGTGGTCACGGCGGAAGGCGAGCACGGCAAGACCAGCCGCAAGAGCGGTCAGGACGACCGTCACCGCGTGCCACAATACCGAGACGTAGCCATTCAACGTGATATCGGTGACTTCCGCCAGCATTGGCTCATGCACTTCCGGGCCGCCCATGAAAACATGGATCGCGACGGTCACGGCCATAAGCGCGGCGGCCGTGGCGGTGATCGGGGACAGGTCGGGTGAGGTTTGCATCTGCATCTCCAAAACATACGGATGCGTATGGTCTAGCGTTTGTCCTTGCCTGAGTCAATACGGGTCCGTATGGTTTGGTCATGAAGAAGATCTCCGGACGACAGACCGCCGACGACTGGATACAGGCGGGATTTCGGGCCCTGGCAACCACGGGTCCGTCGGCGCTCAAGGCGGAAGCGTTGGCCCGCCAGATCGGGACTACCAAGGGTTCATTCTACTGGCATTTTGCAGACCTGGCCGACTACAAGGCCCGGCTGCTCGCGCATTGGGAGGCCCGCGCTTACAACGAAATCGTCGACAAGCTCGAAACCACGGCCGATCCGGTACAACGCCTGCGTCAGCTTTGCGTTCTGGCTGTGAGTTTCCGCGACCCGAACTACGGTGGGTCAGCGGCCGAGCCGGCATTGAGGGCCTGGGCGAGGGAAGATGAGAATGCCTTGGAAGCCGTGCGCAGAATGGATCAAAGACGGCTAGCCTATCTTGACGACCTGTGCCGCTCCTGCGGGCTTCCGCGCGATGATGCCGGGAGGATTCTATACGCGGCTTTCGTCGGACTGGAAAACCTGGACAGCGAACCCGGGAAGGCTGAGCAGACAATCCTGGGATTGCTCGATGCTCTGGGGCTTCCTGGCAGCTGACGGAGCCGCTGGATTGCGCACAGATGCTGGCCGAGCGCCTGCAGCCTGCGCCGAGAACCTCCACCCAGCTGCGCAATTCCCTCGGCAGGCAAGAGATCGAACCCGACCGCTGCCAGCAGGTTCCCCCTCCCTGGCTTTTCCGGCTTAGTCGAAGGCCTGTTTCTACGCGCCGAGAAACGCCTGCTTGATGCCATCGACGACGAATTGTACCGACAGCGCCGCCAGGATCACGCCCAGTAGCCGGGTCAGGATGGTTCGGCCGGTGTCACCCAGGAACTGGTCGATGCGCTCGGCAATCACCAGGAAGGCAAACAGCACCAGCGAGGCCGCGACGATGACGCCGATCAGTCCGGCACGTTCGACCGGCTCATAAAACGAGCCGGCCAGCAGGATGACCGCCGAGATGGCGCCCGGGCCGGCAATCAGCGGGATCGCCAGCGGAAACACCGCGACATTGGAAATATGGTCCTTGGTGATGGCGCGCTCGGCGCTCTTTTCCTGCCGCTCATGGCGCTTCTCGAAGATCATCTCGAAGGCGATCCAGAACAGCAGCAAGCCGCCGGCGATGCGGAAGGCGCCGAGCGAGATGCCCAGGATGTTGAGAATGCTGGCGCCGGCAATGGCGAAGACGGCGAGGATGCCCGCCGCGGTCACCGTGCCGCGGATCGCCACCTGGATGCGCTGGCTGCGGGTCATGCCGGTGGTCAGGCCGAGGAAGATCGCTGCAAGGCCGGGCGGATCGAACATCACGACGATCGTGACGAAGGCATTTATGATCAGCTCGGCAGTCATGGCGCATCCCCCGCAGGCTTGATGAAACGGCCTCTTTTCCTGACTTACGACACAAGAGAGCTGTTCGAAACCCCCGTACGCGCCCTCAACGGTGGAGAACCCCCGTCGAGGGGCTGAAACAGGGTGCGAAAATTGGCGACAGCAGCGGCTTTCCGCTATAACGCAGAAATGATTCCATCCAATTGTCGTGGGCCGCTTTGACAGATCAGAAAACACCCGCCGGACCGATTACGCCAGGCATCGAGCCTGTATCGATCATCGAGGAAATGCAGCGTTCCTATCTCGATTACGCCATGAGCGTGATCGTCAGCCGGGCGCTGCCGGATGTGCGCGACGGGCTCAAGCCCGTGCATCGCCGGATTCTCTTCGCCATGCATGAGGGCGGTTACCACTGGAACCGCAAATATGTGAAGTCGTCGCGCATCGTCGGTGACGTGATGGGTAAATATCACCCGCATGGCGACCAGTCGATCTACGACGCCATGGTGCGCATGGCGCAGCACTGGTCGATGGGCGCGATGCTGGTCGACGGGCAGGGCAATTTCGGCTCGATCGACGGCGATCCGCCGGCTGCGATGCGCTATACGGAATCGCGCCTGGCCAAGCTCTCGCACGAGATGCTGGAAGACATCGACAAGGAAACCGTCGATTTCCAGGACACCTACGATTCCTCCGGCTCCGAGCCGAAGGTGGTGCCGGCCCGGTTCCCCAACCTGCTGGTCAATGGGGCGGGCGGCATTGCCGTGGGCATGGCCACCAACATCCCGCCGCACAATCTGGTCGAGGTCATCAATGGCTGCATTGCCATCATGGATAATCCGGCCATCGACCTGCTCGAGCTGATGCGCATCATTCCCGGTCCGGATTTTCCGACCGCGGGCATCATCCTGGGCCAGGCCGGCATCCGCAGCGCGTTCGAGACCGGCCGCGGTTCGGTGATGATGCGCGGCAAGGTGCATGTCGAGCCGATGCGAAACGACCGCGAAGCCATCATCATCACCGAGGTTCCCTACCAGGTGAACAAGGCGACGATGATCGAGAAGATGGCCGACCTGGTGCGCGAGAAGCGTATCGAAGGCATTTCCGATCTGCGCGACGAGTCCGATCGCCAGGGCTACCGGGTGGTGATCGAGCTCAAGCGCGACGCCAATGCCGACGTGATCATCAACCAGCTTTACCGCTACACGCCGCTGCAGACCTCGTTCGGGGTCAACATGGTGGCGCTCAACGGCGGCAAGCCGGAGCTGATGACGCTGATCGACATGCTCAGGGCGTTTGTCGCCTTCCGCGAGGACGTGATCACCCGGCGGACCAAATACCTGCTGCGCAAGGCGCGCGAACGGGCGCATGTGCTGGTTGGTCTGGCCATCGCGGTCGCCAATATCGACGAGGTGATCTCGCTGATCCGCAACGCGCCGGACCCGGCGACTGCGCGCGAGCAGCTGATGACCCGGCGCTGGCCGGCACGCGACGTCGAGCCGCTGATCCTGCTGATCGACGACCCGCGCCACCGCATCAACGAGGAAGACGGCACCTACAATCTGTCGGAAGAACAGGCGCGCGCCATTCTCGAATTGCGCCTCGCCCGCCTGACCGCGCTCGGCCGCGATGAGATCGGCGACGAGCTCGGCAAGATCGGTGAGGAAATCAAGGACTTCCTCGAAATTCTCGGCTCGCGCCTGCGGGTTCAGCAGATCGTCAAGGACGAGCTCATTGCCGTGCGCGATGAATTCGGCGTGCCGCGGCGCACCCAGATCATCGAGGGTGGCGCGGACATGGACGACGAGGACCTGATCGCGCGCGAGGACATGGTGGTGACCGTGAGCCACGCGGGCTACATCAAGCGCGTGCCGCTCGCCACCTACCGGGCGCAGCGCCGCGGCGGCAAGGGCCGCTCGGGCATGTCGACCCGCGACGAGGATTTCGTCACCCGCCTGTTCGTCGCCAACACCCACACGCCGGTGCTGTTCTTCTCCTCGCGCGGCATTGTCTACAAGGAAAAGGTCTGGCGCCTGCCGATCGGCACGCCGACGTCGAAGGGCAAGGCGCTGATCAACCTGCTGCCGCTGGAAAAGGGCGAGCGGATCACCTCGATCATGCCGCTGCCGGAGGACGAGGACAGCTGGGCCAATCTCGACGTGATGTTCGCCACCACGCGCGGCACCGTCAGGCGCAACAAGCTCAGCGACTTCGTGCAGGTCAACCGCAACGGCAAGATCGCCATGAAGCTCGATGACGAGGGCGACGCCATCCTCAATGTCGAAACCTGCAACGAGTTCGACGATGTGCTTCTGACCACCGCACTGGGTCAGTGCATCCGCTTCCGGGTGGATGATGTCCGCGTCTTCGCCGGCCGCAACTCGATCGGCGTGCGCGGCATGAATCTGGGACCGGATGATCATCTGATTTCGATGACCATCGTCCACCATGTCGATGCGGAAGCGGCCGAACGCGCCGCCTATCTCAAGCGCGCCGCAGCCGAGCGCCGGGCCGCCACCGGTGAAGAGGTCGAGGATGTCGGCCTGGTCGGAGAGGATGCCGAGGACATCGGTGAAATCTCCAACGACCGCTACGAGGAGCTGAAAGCCCGCGAGCAGTTCATTCTCACCGTCTCGGAGAAGGGCTATGGCAAGCGCTCGTCGAGCTACGAGTTCCGGATCTCGGGCCGCGGCGGCAAGGGCATCCGCGCCACCGACACTTCCAAGACCGGCGAGATCGGGCCGCTTATAGCCGCCTTCCCGGTGGAGAATGGCGACCAGATCATGATGGTCTCCGACGGCGGCCAGGTGATCCGCGTGCCGGTCGGCGGCATCCGCATGGCGGGACGCGCCACCAAGGGCGTGACCATTTTCTCCACCGCCAGGGACGAGCGCGTGGTCTCGGTTGACCGGATCAGCGAGCCGGAAGCCGATGAAGAGCTGGTCGATGACGTCGAAGCCGCCGCCGAAATCGATGTCACCGACATCGTGCCGGAAGCCGGAGACGCCGAGGCGCCCGACACGGGCCCGGCCGGCGAGGACACGCAGGACTGATCAGCCCTACCGATGACGTTGCAAGAGCCGGGGAGCGATCCCCGGCTTTTTGCTGTGCGGTCGCGGGAATGGACTGAGACGGGAGATCTGGCCGGGCAGGAAACTCGAGATGCCGGGGAGGCAGCATTGGGCGGGGAGCGGACGTTCGCTGCGTTAGCGAGCCCGAGGTGTGCATGTGCTGAAGACGGACATGTAGATGATGATAAAATAGATAGTCCGCTCTTTACTTCAGTTAATTTTCTCCAAAAATAATAGTTGCTAAAATCATTTTTTGAGAGCAATGTTGTTTTACGGATTGCCTAATCTGAAATCTTCTGAAGAAACTTAAAAGACTACCTCACAATTTCATGCGGTCCGATTGAAAGCATTATTGCTTGAAATTGATTGGGAAAGAAGTGGGATAGATTGCCTTACCAATATATCAGTAAATAATCTCATTTCTTGCGGCAATCTTATGTTCTGCAGCATTAAAGTATCGTGAATGCCTCGTGAGTTGCTTTTTCTAAGAGGGGTTTAGTGATGCGCCAATCTTCTCCAGTTTTACTGAACGGCAAATACATCTTAGACGCCGTCATATCCCTGAGCCCGAATTACCGGCAATCGCGGATATGGTCCGCCAGACTTGCCGTGCTATTTGTGATGCAATCGTTGTCCGTTACTACAGTGCAGGCTCAGGACCGCACCGCTGCTTGGGGCACTTTAGGCAGCTATTCTGGCATAGACCACTCTGGCTCAGCCGTGACCGCAGTCATAACGGCTCAGGGTCGCACCGCAATTCTTCCCGGCGCCTCCATCACTTCCATCGGCGTTGTGAATGAGATCACGGTTGTTGGCGACAATAATCTACTGAATTCGACCCAAGAGGGCACGAATTCCGGCGACGTCACTTCTACCGTCACCGTCACACGGTAGGTGCTGAGGTGACATCCTTCCCGATAAAAGTGCGTCGAGTGATGGTGGGTATAGTGGCTGTCTCGATGTCACTGGGGCTTGCCGGGTGCGAAACAGCAAGTTCAACCATTAAAACTTCAGATGAAATATCCCCGCTAAACTATCGAGTGCCTGGAAAGGACGTGTTCTCACAGAGGCTCGACGATGCTTTTGCATGTATGAAAGCTACTGGTGCGCTGGAGAACCAAGGATTTGCAATTGGTCCATTTGCCAACGACACGGGCAAAACCAACTCGGCGACGAACGGCGGTACTGGTAGTTTCCTACCAGCCGGACCCAACATTGCGATCTATGCCGTGGAAGCAGTCTCGCAGGCAGGGGGCATCGCCTATGACTATTCGAATATGGAAGTCGTACGCAACATTGCTTTTGTCGGCGGCGAAAGTGCAGCTCATCACATGCATAAGCTGCAGAATGCTAATATGCCAAATTTCGCAATCAATGTTTTTGCTACGGCACTGGATTTTGGCGGCGTGAACAGTGCGGATGTCCGAGTTGCAGGGGTCGGACCGATCATGCGGCAGACAAAAGCCAACGCTTATTATGGCGCGCACATCTTTCAACCCGGCAGTCAGCGGTCACTGGCGCGGGGATTTGCTGTTTTCCAGGCCGACTATACGGAAGTTGGCATTGGAGCAAACGCCTTTGTCGGTGGCGGGTCTGGAACTCTTGTTTCTGGCGTTTTGTCGATGGGCAGTCAGGAACCATTGCAGCGGCCTTCGGCTGAAGGAATTATGGTTGCTACTGCCTACGCCCTTCTGGAAATTCCGGCTCTTCAATCCTGCCGGTCCAAGATGCTGCCGTTCGAAGGTTTGAATGCTTCGCCGCAGCAACTACGCAGCTCTGTTGACACAGGACTGTCAGCGACCCGTCCGGTGAACCCTGGGCAGGTCCATCAAGGTCTGGGGTATTCATCGGACCATGTGGACGCTATTGCAATGGACATCGGCGATACAAACAGCGGCCCGCATAACCAGCCGCTGGCCTCATCATCCCACTCACCCAGAACCAAGGAGATATGAAAATGACTTTCAAGAAAATTGCCTTCGCTTCTATAGCGGCCCTCATGGCAACCACCTCTGCGCAGTCTGCAGGACTGGAATTGTTTGGTGTGAACGGAACCAATGGGACGCCGGTCGGACCCAGCGTCGTCTTCACGCCATTCGGGCCCAGTTTAGTCTCGCCGGGCACAGACGGGCGCGCCAATGCGGTCGCCAAGACCGATGCCAAAGCCCTGTTCACACAGCAGTCGATTGGTAACGCAGATGTTACGGCAACCCTGAACGCAACCAGCTCCTCGTCGCCACTAACGGCAGTACAGGGCGCTAGTGGTTCCTCGAAGGTAACATCCACCGGATCGATTACGGAAACGAACCTGCTGACCATCAGCAACAGCGCCATCAATGCTGCAGCGCAATTCAGCGCCGACTCGCTTGTTGCTGGAAATATCGGCGGAACCGCGCGTGCAGCTGGGACGGAAACCATGGTCGCACAGCAAGCTCTCTCTGATGCCAAGACGACTGCCACTGCCACCTTCACCAATGCCATGACGACCAATACATCCATTTCCAATTCGGCAATGGGTGCAGCGGCAGTTATCACGCTCAATATCAAGTAGGCTTCGGCGGGACCCTGTTTCCACCGGTCGGTCACTCTGCTCGAGTAACACTAAATGTACGGCACCTGTGAGGAGTGCCGTACATTCTGGCCTTGGTAAGTTTAACGGAACGCGGTGACGCTGTGTGACTGTCCAATACCATTGCCTTGGCCGAACCCATTGCTGTGGCCAAACCCATTCGACTGACCGAAGGTTGTGGTGCCAAACCCGTTGGAGGTTGCAAAACCGTTGGACCGTCCAAAAGCAGTGGTTCCCCACAGAATTGTCGTTCCATCTGTGACTGTCACATCACCGGGATTCTTGCGCGCTGATTTGGTGCCGCAGGACGCTCGCCCCCCAAACAACCTCGCCGAATTTGCTGCATTGTCGCGTTTCAAGGAGCACGGACCAGAAGTGTGCACGCTTGAGGATCCGACCAGAAGGCTGGCAACCTCCAGAAGGGATTGCGACTGCACAGACCCCGAAAATCCAAAAGTTGCCAACAATACCCCGGCACTTAGTGTCTTCATGTACATTGCGGCACACCATTCAATTTCTGAAACGTATGCCTGATCTTAGATTTCAGAGGTTAATTCATTCCTTCTGTGTTGGCCGTATCCGTGAATGTGGTACCGCTTCCAGCCGTCGGTTTACCTTTCGGGCGGCACCGGGAACCTATGAGGTTGCAACAGCGCGAAGCAAAGGAAGGTGATGTGATCATCGCTCATTGTTGCGATGGCCTTAAGCGTGTACGGGGCAAACGCCGTGCAGATGAAGGCATAGACGACACACTGCCTACTCTCCTAGCAGCCCCAGAATCTTTCCCAAGCGTATTTGGTGTATTTGTTTAGAAGCATTGCTGCCGTTCGCTGAAGTCGGCTCCAAGCTGCACCTCATGGAGTGCAGGCTCAAGATCGAGCATTGCCTGCCCGCTTCTTTGGACATCCGGTCGAATCAGGCAATCATGTCAGAAGCTGGTGCGTTCAAGTGCCAAGATCGCCCTCCGTCTCGATATTCAGCAACTCGCCACAATGCTTGCAGTGAATCGCATCTAAATCGTGCCGGTTAAGGCCGCACTCCGGGCATTTGTGCTTGATCTTGGAGGGTTGGAATATAGCGCGCGCCAATTGGACGAAAAGCGCGACTCCCACGACCATTATGAACACCGACAGCAGCTTACCGCTAGTTGTCTCCATAGTGATATCACCGAAGCCCGTCGTCGTAAGCGTTGCAACGGTGAAGTAAAGCGCGTCAACATAGCCGGCGATGCCAGCGTCTTTACTGAAGGCCAGCACGAAGACCAGCGAAGTCGTCACGAAGATGAAGACGAACAGGTTGACCGCCGCGAGGATTGCATCTTCGTTGCGACGGAAGAACAGGCTCTCGCGTCTCAGGTCGCGCAGCAGATGATAGGCATGAATCAGCCGCAGCCCGCGCAACACGCGGAGGAATGCAAAGTTCTCGGTAATGAGTGGGGCCAGGAATAGGGACAGCACGACGATGAGATCCGCAAGTGTATAAATGCGGGTCAGTTCCCGACGCAGGTTATCGGAGATCCACAGCCGGGCCACCAGATCCAGAGATATGAGCAGGCCAAGCCCGGTGTTCAACGCTGTCGTTATCGGTGTTGCGGGCAGCGCCGCGATTGCAATGAAATAGGCGATTGTCAGCGCATCAAAAGCGATTAGGCCATAGCGAAACCGCCGGGCACGCTGGCTTTGACCGGTGTAGAGCAACCTGATTGTTCGATGCAGTTCTTCCATTTCCGCAAGATGCCATAGGATTGCACCCCGCACCATGCATAGAAACCACAGCGTGCCTGCGGATAACGGTGCTCGGGACTTTGTTGCAGTAGGCTCTTTCGTGCTACCCGCTGCATCGCCCCTCTAAGTCCGCTAATGGGATGTGCCGGCTGCTCCCCTCACCGTTGGGTTATTCTTAACCGGAATCAACCGTGCAACAAGGAGAAGCAGCCATGTGTGCAAAGAA
>NZ_OCPC01000015.1 GCF_900220985.1 Parahoeflea halophila | reverse complement strand
TGAATAGCCCCGAGTTTTCTAGACGCCCTCGGTTTTCATTTCTTGCTGCCGTTCGAACTCGACGGGCGACAGCATCCCGTTCCTGGCATGCTTGCGGTTTGGGTTGTAGAACATCTCGATGTAGTCGAACACATCCTGTCTGGCTTCGACGCGGGTCTTGTAGGTTCGACGCCGTATCCGCTCCCGTTTGAGCAAGTTGAAGAAGCTCTCGGCAACCGCGTTGTCATGACAGTTTCCGCGCCTGCTCATTGAGTGTTCCAGGTTGTGAGCCTTGAGGAAAGCAGCCCAGTCGATGCTGGTGAACTGCGAGCCCTGGTCCGAATGGATCAGCACCCTGTTCTTCGGCTTTCTACGCCACACGGACATGAGCAGGGCCTGCAAGACCACGTCCGCCGTCTGACGGCTCTGCATTGCCCAGCCGACGACACGCCGGGAGTATAGATCGATCACGACCGCCAGATAGGCGAAACCTTCCAATGTTCTGATATAGGTGATGTCGGTCACCCAGACCGTGTCTGGCGCATCCACGTCGAACTGCCGGTCCAGCGTGTTGTTGACGACTAATGCCGGCTTTCCGCCATAGCTGCCAGGCCGACGCTTGTAGCCGATCTGGGCCTTGATGCCCGCCAGTGTAGCCAGACGCGCAACGCGGTTAGGACAGCACGTTTCGCCTTGATCCAGCAGATCATCGTGGAGCTTACGATAGCCATAGACCTTGCCGCTGTCTTCCCAAGCTGTCCTGATCAGCTTTGTCTGACGTTCGTCTTCCTGTGCCCGATTGCTAAACGGGTTCTTCAGCCATGCGTAGAAGCCGCTAGGTTGAATGCGAAGGGAACGGCACATCGCTCGCACCGAAAACAGCGGACGATGCTCTGCTACGAAGGCGTACTTCACTTTGCATCTCGCGCGAAGTACGCCGTTGCCTTTTTTAAGATGTCGCGCTCCTCCGTCACACGCGCCAGTTCAAGCTTCAGTCGTCGAACTTCAGCAGCCTGTTCGTCGATAGACCCATCGCGGGAGCCTGACTTCGCGAACCGCTTCTTCCACGCATAAAGCGAGTGGGAACTGACACCCAAGCGCTTCGAAACTTCCGCAACCGGATAACCGCGCTCAACGATCTGATGAACAGCATCGCGTTTGAAATCGTCACTGAATTTGGCTGTGCTCATGATGGCCTCCTTGCCTCAAATTTAGGGAAGAAGGCGTCTACAAATCTAG